>NZ_JBYMEN010000003.1:0-1610 GCF_057766525.1 Micromonospora sp. MGP-C2 | reverse complement strand
GACAGCCCACGGCCAACCCCGTCGACGTCGGTCACACCCTCGCGACGCACCGCGCCGCCCTGCCGTACCGGGCTGTGTCGCTCGGCGCCGACCACCGCGACGCCCTCGACGCGCTCGCGGCCGGCGATTCCGCGGCCGGTCTGGTCGTCGGCGAGGTCTCCGACGGCAAGCTCGCGTTCGTCTTCTCCGGCCAGGGGTCACAGCGACCCGGCATGGGCCTGGAACTGGCCGAGACCTACCCGGTCTTCGCCGAGGCATTCGACGCGGCCTGCGCCGAACTCGACATCCACCTGGACCGCCCGCTGCGCGACGTGATCACCGACGGCGTCGAGCTCGACCAGACCCTCTACACCCAGACGGCGCTGTTCGCCTACGAGGTCGCCCTCTACCGCCTGGTCGAGTCGTTCGGGGTCACCCCGGACCACCTGGTCGGGCACTCGATCGGGGAGATCGCCGCCGCGCACGTCGCCGGCGTGCTGTCCCTCACCGACGCGACGACGTTGGTCGCGGCCCGAGGCCGCCTGATGCAGGAGCTGCCGGCCGGCGGCGTCATGGTCGCCGTACGGGCCACCGAGGCCGAGGTGCTGCCACTGCTGACCGAGGGCGTGGACATCGCCGCCATCAACGGACCCCGCTCGGTGGTGCTGTCCGGTGTGGCCGACGAGGTCGCCGCAGTTGCCGCCCACTTCGAGAAGTCCAAGCGACTGCGGGTCAGCCACGCGTTCCACTCCTCGCTGATGGAGCCCATGCTGGGCGCCTTCGCCCAGGTGGCCGGCGGACTGACCTACCACCCGCCGCGCGATCCCCGTCGTCTCCAACATCACCGGACAGGTCGCGACGGCGCAGGACGCGGACTACTGGGTGCGGCACGTCCGCGAGGCCGTGCGCTTCGCCGACGGCATCGCGACGCTGGAGGCCGACGGCGTCACCACCTTCCTCGAAATCGGCCCGGACGGCGTACTCGCCGCCATGGGAGCGGACTGCGTGACCGGGGCCGTGCTCGTCCCCCTTCAGCGCGCGACCCCCGACCAGGTGCTGACCTTCCTCACCGGCCTGGCCCGAGCCTTCGTCCGCGGCGTCCCGGTGGACTGGGCGCAGTGCTACCCCGGCGGTCGCCTCATCGACCTGCCCACCTACGCCTTCCGGCACCGCGACTACTGGCCGAGCGCCACCCTGGCCGACGTCTTCTCCGGCGTCGACGGCGGGGCGCCGGCGCCAGCGTGCACGACGACGACTTCTGGGCAGCCGTCCAGGACGGCGACCTGGACCGGCTCGGCATCACCGTGGACAGCGCCGGTGACCTGCTCCCGGCCCTGGTCGAGTGGCACCGCAAGCGCCAGGACGGCCACCTCCTCGACGACCGGCGCTACCGCGTCGAGTGGCGCTCGGCGATCGGGGACACAGCGGCAGCCCTGACCGGCTCCTGGCTGGTCATCGGCCCCACCGGCACCGGCGCGGGCATCACCACCACCCTGGCGGGCGCCGGTGCGGACGTCATCAGCGTCGAACTGGCCCCGACCGCCGACCGGGCCGTCATCGCCGCCGTCCTCGGCGACCTGCCGGAGGACCTGACCGGCGTCGTCTACTCTTCGCCCTGGAGACCGGGCTCA
>NZ_JBYMEN010000002.1:4800000-7130421 GCF_057766525.1 Micromonospora sp. MGP-C2 | reverse complement strand
GAGGTGGTCGGTGAGTCGGGTTGCCTGTGCCCGCAGGGCGTCGTGACTACGAGCGGAGATCAGCCACGGCACCACCGGGTGCGGTGCGGCGACCGGCTGGTCGGTCGCGGCCTCGACGGTCGGGGGTTCTTCGAGAATCAGGTGGGCGTTGGTGCCGGAGAAACCGAATGAGGACACACCCGCGCGGCGTGGCCGGTTGGTCTGTGGGTGCCAGGGGCGGGTCTCGGTGAGCAACCGCACCTCACCGGTGGACCAGTCGACCTGCGGAGTCGGCTCGTCCACATGCAACGTCGCTGGCAACACATTGTGCTTCAGGGCCTGGACCATCTTGATGACACCCGCGACACCGGCGGCGGCCTGGGTGTGACCGATGTTCGACTTCACCGACCCCAACCACAACGGCTCACCACCAGCACGGTCCTGCCCATACGTGGCCAACAACGCCTGCGCCTCGATCGGATCACCCAACCTGGTGCCCGTGCCATGCGCCTCCACCACATCAACATCAGCAACACCCAGGCCAGCGCTGCCCAACGCCGAACGAATCACCCGCTGCTGCGACGGACCATTCGGCGCCGTCAAACCATTCGACGCACCATCCTGATTGACCGCACTACCGGCCACCACCGCCAACACCGGATGCCCAAGACGCACCGCATCCGACAAACGCTCCACCACCAGAACACCAACACCCTCACCCCACGCCGTGCCATCCGCCGCCGCCGCGAACGCCTTACACCGCCCATCACCGGCCAACCCCCGCTGCCGCGAAAACTCAATAAACGTCCCCGGCGTCGACATCACCGTCACACCACCGGCCAGAGCCAAACCACACTCCCCCGACCGCAACGCCTGCACCGCCAAATGCAACGCCACCAACGACGACGAACACGCCGTATCAACAGTGACCGCCGGACCCTCCACCCCAAGAACATAAGAAACACGACCCGACAACACACTCGCCGCATTACCCGTCCCCAGGA
This sequence comes from Micromonospora sp. MGP-C2, assembly GCF_057766525.1. Classification (NCBI taxonomy): domain Bacteria; kingdom Bacillati; phylum Actinomycetota; class Actinomycetes; order Micromonosporales; family Micromonosporaceae; genus Micromonospora; species Micromonospora sp. MGP-C2. The sequence goes on along the minus strand of NZ_JBYMEN010000002.1, from coordinate 7,129,438 downwards.
AACCATCAGCCTCCCGCGGCACCGCCAACAACAACGTCGAATAATCCTGACCATTGGTCCCCGTGAACACACCAACCGGAGAACCCCGCAAACCCAACGGATCCACACCCGCCGACTCCAACGCCTCCCACGACACCTCCAACAACAAACGCTGCTGCGGATCCATCGCCAAAGCCTCACGCGGCGACACCCCGAAAAACGACGCGTCGAACCCCGCCACACCCTCCAAAAACCCACCCGACGACACATACGACGTCCCGAACGACTCCCCATCACCGACCAACCCCGACAGATCCCAACCCCGATCCGACGGAAACTCCACCACCCCATCACCACCAGAAACCACAAAATCCCACAACTCATCCGGCGAACCCACACCACCCGGAAAACGACACGCCATACCCACAATCGCCACCGGCTCATCCACCACCGAACCCGCTACTACCTCCGCAACAACACCCTCATCCCCACCCAACAACGACCCCAAAAACCCCGCCAACACACCCGCCGACGGATAATCAAAAACAACACTCGACGGCAACGACAAACCCGTCGCAGCGGCCAACCGATTACGCAACTCCACCGCGGTCAACGAGTCGAAGCCGAGTTCCTTGAACGGTTGGTCGGCGTCGATCAGGCCGGCACCGGTGTGCCCGAGGACGGCAGCGGCGCTGGTGAACACCAGGTCGAGCAGCTCGCGGGACCGCTCCTCGGCGCTCATCGCGGCGTACCGGCCGGCGGCCGGCGCCGCCGGCTCAGCGGTGGCGGCCTGGAGGCGAATGTGGTCGGGCAGCGCGCTGACCAGGGGGCGGACGCGGGCCGACGCGTACATCGGGAGGAAGCGGTCCCAGTCGACGTCGGCGATGGTCACGCAGGTCTCGTCGTGGTCGAGGACCGACTGGAGGCCGGAGAGAGCCAGCTCCGGGTCGAGGGTGAGCAGGCCACGCCGGCGTAACTGCTCGGTGATGTCCGGGTCGTCGGCCATGCCACCGCCGGCCCAGACGCCCCAGGCGACCGAGGTGGCTGCGGCACCACGGGCGCGGCGCCACTGGGCGAACGCGTCGAGGAAGGCGTTGCCCGCCGAGTACGCGGCCTGTCCGCCACTGCCCCAGACGCCGGAGATCGAGGAGAACAGGACGAAGGTGCTGGGTTCGTCGCCGAGCGCGGCGTCCAGGTTGATCGCACCGGCGACCTTGGCGGCCAGGACCGCGTCGAGGTCGGCGTCGGTGGCGGTGGCAAGGTCGGTGTGGTGGTCGACGCCGGCGGCGTGCACCACGGTGCCGATCCGCTCGCCGTCCGCCCGCAGTCGCTCGACCAGCCGGTTCACCTCTGCGGGGTCGGCGACGTCGCAGGCGGTGACGGTCACCCGGGCGCCGTGGCGGCGGACCTCGGCGGCCACCAGATCGGCGTCGGGGGCGTGGATGCCCCGTCGGCTGACCAGGACCACGTGTTCGGCGCCGCGGACCGCGACCCAGCTCGCCACCCGGGCACCGAGGCCGCCGGTTCCGCCGGTGATCAGGACGGTGCCGCGCGGCAGCCACGCGTCGCGGGGCGCGGCGGCGGTGTGCGGGTCACGCAGCAGGCGACGTACGTAGGTGCCGGAGCCGCGTACCGCGATCTCGTCCTCACCACTGCCGTGCAGCGCGGCGACGACCCGTTCGGCGGCGCGCTGGTCCAGCTTCTCCGGCAGGTCGATGAGGCCGCCCCAGAGGTGGGGGCGTTCCAGGCCGAGGACACGGCCGAGACCCCAGGCCAGGGCCTGGCGGGGCGCGTCGAGGTGGTCGGCGCGGCCGGTGGAGACGGCGCCCCGGGTGGCGGCCCAGAGTGGTGCTTCCAGGCCCGCGTCGGCGCAGGCCTGCGCGGTGGTCAGGAGGGTCGCCGCCGGGTCGAGCGCGGGGTCCAGGGCGAGGAGGGACAGGATGCCGTCGGTGGGCCCGGCGGCGCGCAGTCGCTCGGCGAGAGCGCCGCGCTCCGGTGTCACGGTGAGCACCGTGGTGTCGCCGAGGACGGTCAGCAGCGTCGCGTTGACGTCGACGTCGACGCTGGTCAGCACGAGCCAGCGACCGGTGGTCGGCGTGCGGGGCGAGCCGGTCAGCGGCTCCCAGCCGATCCGGTAGCGCAGCGTGTCGAGCACCGCGTGGGTGTGCCGTCGCCGCCGCCACGCGGAGAACGCCGGCAGCAGCGCTTCCAGGGTTTCGCGGTCCTCGTCCGAGCCGAGGCCCAGGGTTTCCGCGAGGAAGGCGGTGTCCTGGCGCTCGATCGCCGACCAGAAGTGCCCGTCGGCCGGATCACCGGCCGTTTCCGTCCGCTCGGCGGGAGGCGAGGTGAGCCAGTACTGCTGCCGCTGGAAGGCGTAGGTGGGCAGGTCGACCATGCGCCCGCCGGTCAGGCACGGCGTCCAGTCCACCGCGACGCCGCGCACGAAGACCTGAGCCAGGGCGGTCAGCAAGGCGGTCGGCTGGTCGCGGTCAGAGCGTTGCACGGGTACGAACACCGCGTCGGAAACGCAGTCCGCGCCCATGGCCGACAGGACCCCGTCCGGGCCGATCTCCACGAACGTGCTGACGCCTGCGGACTCCAGGGTGGCGATGCCGTCGGCGAACCGGACTGCTTCCCGTACGTGCCGCACCCAGTAGCCGGCGTCCTGCGTCTCCGCGAGCTGCCCGGTCACGTTGGACACGACCGGGATCCGGGGCTGCGCGTAGGTCAACGTTTCGGCGATCTGTGCGAATTCGGCGAGCATGGGCTCCATCAGCACCGAGTGGAACGCGTGGCTGACCCGCAGCCGCTTGGACTTCTTGAAGTTCGCCGCCACCGCGGCGACCTCGTCGGCGGCCCCGGACAGCACCACCGAGCGCGGGCCGTTGATGGCCGCGACGGACACGCCGTCGGTCAGCAGCGGCAGCACCTCCGCCTCGGTGGCCCGAACCGCGACCATCACCCCACCGGTCGGAAGGGCCTGCATCAGCCGACCCCGGGCGGCAACCAGCTTCGCCGCGTCGGCGAGGGACAGCACCCCGGAAACGTGCGCGGCCGCGATCTCACCGATCGAATGCCCCACCAGGAAGTCCGGGGTGACACCGAGCGACTCGACGAGGCGGAACAGGGCGACCTCGACCGCGAACAGCGCCGCCTGGGTGTAGACCGTCTGGTCCAGGGCCTCCGCGTCGTCGGCGATCACGTCGCGGATCGGCCGGTCGAGATGACGATCCAACTCCGCGCAGGCCGCGTCGAACGCCTCGGCGAACGCCGGGAACGACGCCGCCAACTCCAAGCCCATGCCCGGCCGCTGCGACCCCTGACCGGAGAACACGAACGCCGTCTTCCCACGCACCACCGACCCGACGACCGGACCCAACTCACCAGCGGCAACCGCCGCCAACTCCTCCGACCCGAACACCACCGCCCGATGCGCGTGCAACGACCGCGACGACACCAACGAGAACCCGACATCCACCGGATCCACACCCGCCACCGACGCCAACCGCGACGCCTGACCCCGCACACCCTCCGGCGACCGGGCCGACAACACCCACGGCACCCGTGCCGGCAGGACGGCCGCGTCCCGCTGCGGGACGTCGGCGGCCGGCGGTTCCTCGATGATGACGTGCGCGTTGGTGCCGGAGACCCCGAAGGACGACACGCCCGCCCGGCGCGGCCGGTCCTCGGTGCCGGGCCACGGCCGGGCCGTGGTGAGCAGTTCGACAGCGCCCGCCGACCAGTCCACCTGTGGCGTCGGCTCGTCCACGTGCAGCGTTCGCGGCATGGTCTGGTGCCGCATCGCCATCAGCATCTTGATGATGCCGGCGACACCGGCGGCGGCCTGGGTGTGCCCGATGTTCGACTTGATCGACCCCAGCCACAGCGGCTCGTCGGCGGAGCGGTCCTGGCCGTAGGTGGCGATCAGGGCCTGCGCCTCGATCGGGTCGCCCAGGGTGGTGCCGGTGCCGTGTGCCTCGACGAGGTCGACGTGCTCGGCGGGGACGCGGGCGTTGGCCAGGGCGCTGCGGATGACGCGTTGCTGGGCCGGACCGTTCGGGGCGGTCAGGGCGCTGCTGGCGCCGTCCTGGTTGACTGCGGTGCCCCGGACGACGCCGAGGACGCGGTGGCCGTTGCGGACCGCGTCGGAGAGCCGTTCCAGGAGGAGCATGCCGGCGCCCTCGGCCCAGCCGGTGCCGTCGGCGGCGGCGGCGAACGACTTGCACCGGCCGTTGGTGGAGAGGCCGCGCTGCTTGCTGAAGTCGACGAACACGACCGGGGTGGCCATCACGGCGACGCCGCCGGCCAGGGCGAGGGAGCATTCCCCCTGACGCAGAGACTGGACCGCCAGATGCAGGGCGACCAGCGACGACGAGCAGGCGGTGTCGACGGTGACCGCCGGCCCCTCCAGCCCCAGGGTGTACGCGACCCGCCCGGAGGCGACACTGCCGGAGTTGCCGGTGCCGAGGTAGCCGGCGACGTCGTCCGGGATGCTGCTCAGGTTGACCGCGTAGTCGTGGTACATGACCCCGGCGAACACCCCGGTACGGCTGCCGCGCAACCCGGTCGGGTCGATGCCGGCCCGCTCGAAGGTCTCCCAGGACGTCTCCAGCAGCAGGCGCTGCTGCGGGTCCATGGCGATGGCCTCGCGCGGTGAGATGCCGAAGAAGGCCGGGTCGAACTGGCCCGCCTCGTGCAGGAAGCCACCCTCGTGCGTGTACGACGTCCCGGGGTGGTCGGGGTCCGGGTGGTAGAGCGACTCCAGGTCCCAGCCGCGGTCGACGGGGAACTCGGTGATGCCGTCCCGCTCGTCGGCGACCAGGCGCCACAGGTCCTCGGGCGTCTCCACACCGCCGGGGTAGCGGCAGGCCATGCCGATGATCGCGATCGGCTCGCGATCGCGCTCCTCCATCTCGCGCAACCGCTGACGGGTGTCGCGCAGGTCGCTGGTGGCGCGCTTGAGGTAGTCCAGGAGCTTGGCTTCGTCGGCCATCAGAACGTCACTCCCCGTCGGTGTTTCATGCGGTCAGGCAATGCCGAGTTCGTCGTCGAGGAGGTCGAACAGCTCCTCGGCGGTGGCGCCGTGCAGGGCGCCGCTGTCGTGTGCAGGGTTGGCGCCGGCCCAGGCGTCGAGCAGGCTGTGCAGGCGGGCGGCGACCTTGGACCGGTCCGGGTCGTCGGCGCTGACGGCGGCCAGGCCCGCTTCGAGGCGGTCCAGTTCGCCGAGCACCGACAGGGCGGAGGCGGCACGTTCGTCGAGCAGTTCGTCCTGCAGATAGCGGGCCAGCGCCGCGGGCGTCGGCTGGTCGAAGACGATCGTGGCGGGCAGTCGCAGACCTGCGGCGGCGGCGAGCCGGTTGCGCAGGTCGACGGCGGCGAGGGAGTCGAGGCCGCACTCGACCAGCCCGCGGTCGGGCTGGATGGCGTCGGCGGAGGCGTGACCGAGGACCGCGGCGACCTGGGTCTGCACCATCTCGAGCAGAATCTGCGGCCGGTCGGCGGGTGCCGCGCCGACGAGTCGCCGTTTGAGCGCCGCACCGGGCTCGGCGGCGTCGGCGGAGTTCTCCGCGACCCGGCGGGCGGGTCGACGGACCAGGTTGCGCAGCAGCGGCGGCACCGGGCCGTTGCCGGCCGCGACGGCCGGCTGCAACCCGATCGGCAGGACGACGGGAGTGCCGGCGCCCACCGCCGCGTCGAACGCGGCGAGGCCGGTCTCGGCGGTGAAGGGGGTGATGCCGAAGCTGGTCATCCGGCTGATGTCGGCGTCGCTGAGCTGCCCGGCCATTCCACCGCCGACCGCCCACGGCCCCCAGGCGAGGGAGATCGCGGTGAGGCCGTGGTGGCGGCGGTGCCGGGCGAGTGCGTCCAGGTAGGCGTTGGCCGCGGCGTAGTTGCCCTGTCCCGGGCCGCCGAAGCTGCCGGCCGAGGAGGAGAACAGGACGAACGCGGTCAGGTCCCGGGTGAGCTGGTGCAGGTTGCGGGCGGCGTCGGCCTTGGCGGCCAGGACCGCGGCGACCCGCTGCGGGGTCAGGGAGGCGAGGACACCGTCGTCGACGATGCCGGCGGCGTGCACGACGGCGGTGAGCGGGTGCTCGGCCGCGACGGCGTCGAGGGTGTGGGCGAGCTGTTCGGCGTCGGCGGTGTCGCAGGCCGCCACGGTGACGGTCGCGCCGAGCCCGGTCAGCTGCCCGGTCAGTTCGGCGACACCGGGCGCGTCCGGTCCACGTCGGCTGGTCAGCAGCAGGTGCCGTACCCCGTGGGTGGTGACCAGGTGCCGGGCCAGCAGGCCGCCGAGGGCGCCGGTGCCGCCGGTGACCAGGACCGTGCCGTCCGGGTCGATGCCCAGGCCGGTGGGGGCGGCGGTGGCCCGGGTGAGCCGCGGCGCGTAGGCGCAGCCGTCGCGGAGCGCCAGTTGCGGTTCGCCGCCGGCGAGGACACCGGGCAGGCTGGCCGCGGAGAGCGGCGAGTCGTCGACGTCGGCGAGCACGATTCGGTCCGGGTCCTCCGACTGCGCGGAGCGGATCAGGCCCCAGGCGGCGGCGTACGCCAGGTCGGGGGCGTCGACACCGGGGTCCGGGTCGACCGCGCCGCGGCTGAGCAGGATCATTCGTGCCCCGGCGAAGGCGGGGTCGGCGAGCCAGCGTTGGGCGAGCGCCAGCCAGGCGTCGACCGCCGGGCCGGGTGCGGCCCCGCCGGCCTGCGCCGGGACGAAGACCAGGTCCGGTACGGCGCCCGAGGCGGCCAGCGCGTCCAGGTCCGGGTAGTCGTCGACGAGGGATCCGACGGCGGCCGCGGCGTCGGCCACGAACCCCTCGGGTGCGCCGATGACGGCGTACCGGCCGCCGGTGGGGGCGGCCTGCGGTTCGACGGGTGTCCAGTCCACAGTGAACAGCAGGGCCTCGTCGGTCGGCTGCCGCAGCTGGTTGACCGAGACCGGCCGCAGCACCAGTTTGCCGATCGTGGCGACCGGCTGCCCGGTCTGGTCGGCGAGGTCGATGCGGACCCCGTCGTCGCCGTTGGGGACGATCCGCACCCGGGCCACGGCGGCGCCGGTGGCGTGCAGGCCGATGCCGGTCCAGGAGAACGGCATCCGGCTCTGGGTGGGGCTCAGGCCCTGCTGCGCCTCGGCCGCCATGCCGAGGCCCATGGCGTGGGTGGCGGCGTCGAGCAGCGCCGGGTGCACGCCGTAGCGGGTGGCTTCGGTGGCGGTCGGCTCGGCCAGTGCGACCTCGGCGTAGATCTCCTCGCCGCGTTGCCAGGCCGCCCGCAGGCCCTGGAAGGCCGGGCCGTATCCGTATCCGAGCTGGGGCAGGAAGTCGTAGAGGAAGTCGACAGCGATCGGGGTGGCGTCGGTGGGCGGCCAGGTCTCGTCCGCGTCGGGTTCTCCGACCGGCACCGAGGAGGCGGTGCCGGCGGCGTGCCGGGTCCACGGACCGTTGTCGTCCCGGTCCGGGCGGGAGTGCACGCTGAGGGTGCGTCGGCCGTCGGCGTCGGCCGGGCCGACGCGGACCTGTAGCCGGGTTCCGGAGTCGTCCGGGATGACCAGCGGCGCTTCCAGGGTGAGTTCCTCGACCTGGCCGCAGCCGGCGTGGTCGGCGGCGTGCGCCGCCATCTCGACGAAGGCGGTGCCGGGCAGGATCGCGGTGCCCAGCACGGTGTGGTCGGTGAGCCAGGGTTGCAGGGCGGTGGCCAGTCGGCCGGTGAACAGCACCTCACCGGTGTCGGCGAGCGTCGTGACGGTGTGCAGCAGCGGGTGCCCGGTGCCGCTGTCGGCGGGATCGGCCGGGTCCGGACGCAGCCAGTAGGGCTGGTGTTGGAAGGCGTACGTGGGTAGCGGGATGCGGTGTGCGTCGGAGCCGGCGTAGACCGCCGTCCAGTCCGGGTCGGCGCCGCGGGTCTGCAGCCGGGCGAGTGCGGTCAGGACGGTGACCGGCTCCGGGTGTCCGGTGCGCAGCGCGGCGACGGCGACCGCCGCCCGGCCGGGCTGGTCGGCGAGGGTTTCCTCGGCCATCGCGGCCAGCACCGGGTCCGGGCCGAGTTCGAGCAGCGTACGGACCTGGCGCTGGTGGAGTGCGAGGACCGCGTCCGCGAAGCGGACCGTCTCCCGGGCGTGCCGCACCCAGTAGTCGGGCGAGGTGAGCTCGGCAGTGGTGGCGAGTTCGCCGGTCAGGGTGGAGACGATGGGGATCTGCGGCGGGTGGTAGGTCACCGCGGCCGCGGCCCGCCGGAACTCACCGAGCATCGGGTCCAGGTGCGGCGAGTGGAAGGCGTGGCTGACCTGGAGCCGCTTGGCCCGCCGCCCGGTGTCGCGCCAGTGCGTCACGAGCTGTTCGACCGAGGCTTCGTCCCCGGAGACCACAGTGGAGGTCGGACCGTTGACGGCGGCGACGGTGATCCGGCCGTCCACCCCGTCGAGTGCGGCGAGCACCTCCGCCTCGCCGGCCTGGAGGGCGGCCATCGCACCGCCGGCGGGCAGCGCCTGCATGAGTCGGCCGCGGGCTGCGACCAGGGCTGCCGCGTCGGCCAGGTCGAGGACACCGGCCACGTGGGCGGCGCTCAGCTCGCCGATCGAGTGCCCGGCCAGGTAGTCGGGGGCGATGCCCCAGTGGGCGAAGAGCCGGAACAGGGCGACCTCGACGGCGAACAGCGCCGGCTGGGTGTACTCGGTGCGGTCCAGCAGGTCGGCGTGTGCCGGGTCGAGGACGAGGTCACGGACCGACCGGTCGAGGTGGGCGTCCAGGTGGGCGCAGACCGCGTCGAACGCGTCGGCGTAGACCGGGTACGCGTCGTACAGCTCCCGGCCCATCCCGGCCCGCTGGCTGCCCTGCCCGGTGAAGAGCACCGCGGTGCGCCCGTCGACGGTGACGTCGGTGCTGAGCGCGGGAGCCGTGGTGTCGTCGCGCAGGGCGGTGAGGCTCAGGCGTACCTCGTCGAGGTCGGTCGCGACGATGGTCGCGCGGTGGTCGAGGGCCGCGCGGGTCGTGGCCAGTGACCAGCCGAGGTCGGTGAGGTGCGCGGCGGGCTCGTCGGTGAGGTGGTCGAGCAGCGCCGCCGCCTGCGCCCGCAGGGCGGGGGCGGTCGCGGCGGAGAGCGTGACCGGTACGGCGGGAAGCGACCCACCGCCGGTCGGCGCCACCGGTGCCGGGGCCGCCGGGTGTTCCAGGATGACGTGGGCGTTGGTGCCGCTCACGCCGAACGACGAGACGGCGCCGCGCCGGGGACGACCAGTGTCCGGCCAGTCGCGGCGCTCGGTGAGCAGCTGGACGGTGCCGGCGGACCAGTCGACGTGCGGTGACGGCTCGTCGGCGTGCAGGGTGCGGGGCAGCACCCCGGCCCGCAGCGCGAGGACGGTCTTGATGACTCCGCTGACGCCGGAGGCGGCCTGGGTGTGGCCGATGTTGGACTTCAGCGAGCCCAGCCACAGCGGGTCGGCCTCGTCGCGGCCGGAACCGTAGGCGTTGATGACGGCCTGCGCCTCGATCGGGTCGCCGAGGACGGTGCCGGTGCCGTGCGCCTCGACCACGTCGACGTCGGCAGCCGTGAGTCCGGCATCGGCGAGCGCGGCGTGGATGACCCGTTGCTGGGCGGGGCCGCTCGGGGCGGAGAGGCCGTTGGAGGCGCCGTCCTGGTTGACCGCGCTGCCCCGGATGACGGCGAGGACCTGGTGGCCGTTGGCCTCGGCGTCGCGGAGCCGTTCGACGACCAGGACGCTGACGCCCTCGGCCCAGCCGGTACCGTCCGCGTCCGCGCCGAAGGCCTTGCACCGGCCGTCGGCGGCCAGGCCGCGTTGCCGGCTGAACTCGACGAAGACCATCGGGTTGCCGATCACCGCGACGCCGCCGGCCAGGGCCAGGTCACATTCGCCGCGCCGCAGCGACTGGGCGGCCAGGTGCAGGGCGACCAGCGACGACGAGCAGGCGGTGTCGACGGTGAGCGCCGGCCCTTCGAGGCCGAGCGCGTACGAGATGCGGCCGGAGATGACAGCGGTGGCGGTGCCGGTGAGCAGGTAGCCCTCGGTGCCCTCGGGGGCGTTGCGGACGCCCGCGCCGTAGCCCTGGCTCGACGCGCCGACGAACACGCCGGTCCGGCTGCCGCGCAACGAGTGCGGGTCGATTCCGGCCCGTTCGAAGCCCTCCCAGGCCGTCTCCAGGAGGAGCCGCTGCTGGGGGTCGGTGGCGAGCGCCTCGCGGGGGGAGATGCCGAAGAAGTCGGCGTCGAACTCGGCGGCCTCGTGCAGGAATCCGCCGGAGCGGGTGTAGCTGGTGCCGGGGTGGTCCGGGTCGGGGTGGTAGAGGGCTTCCACGTCCCAGCCGCGGTCGGCCGGGAAGTCCCCGATCGCGTCGCGGCCGTCGAGCACCAGTTGCCACAGGTCGTCCGGGTTGCGGACGCCGCCGGGCAGGCGGCAGCTCATCGCCACGATGGCGACCGGCTCGTCGGTCGTGGCGGGAGCCGTGGTGGGGTTCGCCGACGGGGCCGGAACGGTGCCGGCCACCTCGTCGCGCAGCAGCCTGGCGATGGCCTGGACGTTGGGGTGGTCGAAGGCGAGCGTGGTGGGCAGCCGCAGGCCGGTCGCGGTGCAGAGCCGGTTCCGGAACTCGACAGCCGACAGGGAGTCGAAGCCGAGGTCACGCAGTGCCCGGTCCGGGGTGACGGCGGAGGCGTCGGCGTGCCCGAGCACCGCGGCGGCCTCGCCGCGCACCAGGTCGACCAGGAACGTGTCGCGTTCTCCGGGTGTCATCCCGGTAAGTCGCTCGCGCAGCCCGGCGGCCTGGCTGTCGTCGTCGGGAGCCGCGGCGGACAGCGCGGTGCGGGCGTCGTCCAGGTCGGCGAGCAGGGCGCTGGGCCGTCCGACGGTGAAGGACGGGGCGAACCGGTCCCAGCGCACGTCGGCGACAGTGACGGTGGCCTCGCCGAGCCCGACTGCCTGCGCCAGCGCGACAGTGGTCTGCTCGGGCGGCATCGGCGGCAGGCCGCGGCGCAGCAGGTGGTCGGCGGTCTCCTGTTTGGTGGCCATACCGCCGCCGCCCCAGGCACCCCAGGAGACGGCGGTAGCGGCGCAGCCGCGGGCCCGGCGGGCCTCGGCGAGCGCGTCCAGGTAGGCGTTGCCGGCGGCGTACGCGATCTGCCCGCCGCTGCCCCAGGTGCCGGCGACCGAGGAGAACAGCACGAACGCGTCCAGGTCGTCGGGCTCACCGAAGAGCCGGTCGAGGTTCGCGGCGCCGGTGACCTTGGCGTCGAGCACGTGGGCAAACTCGGCGAGGGTGACGTCGGCGATCGGCGTGTGCTGGGCGACACCGGCGGTGTGGATGACGGCACGGATCGGGTCGCCGGCCTCGGCGCTGTCGCGGACCAGCGCGGTGATCGCGTCGAGGTCGGCGACGTCGCACGCGGCGACGGTGACCCGCACACCGGTCGCGGTGAGTTCCTCGGTCAGCTCGGCGGCCCCGGGCGCGGCCGGACCCCGCCGGCTGGTGAGGATGAGGTGGTCGGCGCCGTTGTGGGCGAGCCACCGGGCGAGTTCGGTGCCGATGCCGCCGGTGCCACCGGTGATGAGGACGGTGCCGGTCGGCTGCCAGGTGGGCGCGGTGCCGGTGGCGGCGCGGGTCAGCCTGCGGGCGAGGACACCGGACGAGCGCACGGCGACCTGGTCCTCGACGCCGTCGCCGGCGGTGATGCCGGTCAGGACCGCGCAGAGCCGGTCGGCGGCCCGCTCGTCGAGGGCTTCCGGCAGGTCGACGAGACCGCCCCAGGAGGCGGACTGTTCCAGGGCGGCGACCCGGCCGAGGCCCCAGACGAACGATTGCGGGACCCGGCGTACCGGGTCGGCCGGACCGGTCGAGACCGCGCCACGGGTGGCCGCCCAGACCGGAGTCTGCGGGTGGGTCTCGCGCAGGGCGGCGAGCAGGGCGGTGGTGGCGGCGGTGCCCCGGGTGAGGGCCGGGTGCTGGTCGGTGGGGTTCTCGTCGAGGGCGAGCAGGGACAGGATGCCGACCGGGGCGGCGCCGTCGAGCGCCCGGGCGAGTTCCGCCTCGGGGGTGACGGTGACAGTCGCGCCGGCCCGGGTCATCCGGTCGGTGATCGTCGAGACCAGGTCCTGGTCGGTGCCCGCCGGCACGAGCAGCAGCCAGCCGCCGTCGAGTCGCGGCTGCGGCAGGTCGGTGCGCGGTCGCCAGGTCACCCGGTAGCGCCAGGTGTCCAGCGCCCGGTGCTCGCGGCGTCCCCGACGCCAGTCGCCCAGTTGCGCGACGGCGTCGTTGAGGTGGCCCATGCCGAGACCGGTCAGGTCCCCGTTGTCGACGGCCGCCCAGAACTCGGCGTCGACCGGGTCGGCGGCGACCAGCTCGGGGGCCGGGTCCGGCCAGAACCGGCGCCGTTGGAAGGCGTACGTGGGCAGGTCGGTGCGCCGGGCCTCGGGCAGCACGGTGGACCAGTCGACGGGGGCGCCGACGACGTGCGCCTCGGCGAGCGCGCGGACGATCCGCCGCTGGTCGCCCTCGCCACGGCGCAGCGTGTGCAGGACCGGGGTGGTGACCGTGTCGCTGATCCCGGCGGTCAGCACCGGGTGCGGGCTGATCTCCAGGAAGAGACGGTTGCCGGCGGTGGCCGCTGCGGTGACGGCCTGGTCGAGGCGGACCGGGTTGCGCAGGTTGGCGTACCAGTAGCGGGCGTCGAGGGCGCCGCCGTCGGCGAGGGCGCCGGTGACGGTGGACAGGAACGGCACCGACGCCGGGCCGGCGGTGATGCCGGCCAGCGCGCTGGTCAGTTCGGCCGCGACCGGTTCCACGGCGTCGCAGTGCGAGGCGTAGTCGACAGCGACCCGTCGGGCCCGGACGCCCGCCGTCTCGCACCGGGTCAGGAAGGCGTCCACGGCCTCGGCCGGGCCGGCGACCACGACGGCGGACGGCCCGTTGGCGGCGGCGATCGTGACGCCGTCGGCCAGCAGGTCCTCGACGGTGCCGAGCGGGGCGCTGACCGAGACCATGCCGCCGGTGCCGGCGAGCTGGAGCAGGGCCCGGCTGCGCAGCGCGACGACCTTCGCGCCGTCCCGGAGGGACAGCGCGCCGGCCACGACCGCGGCGGCTATCTCACCCTGGGAATGGCCGATCACCGCCGAGGGGGTGACGCCGTGGCTGCGCCAGAGTTCGGCCAGCGACACCATCACGGCCCAGAGCGCCGGCTGCACCACGTCGACCCGGTCGAGCAGGCCGGGGTCGTCGGAGCGGAGCACGTCGAGCAGGTTCCACTCGACGTGCGGGCTGAGCGCGTCGGCGCAGGCGGCGATCCGGTCGGCGAAGACCGGCGCGGTGTCGAGCAGGTCGGCGGCCATGCCACTCCACTGGGAGCCCTGGCCGGGAAAGACGAAGACCACCTCGGCGTCACCGACGGCGGTGCCGGTGACGACGTCGGTGTCGGTGGTGCCGCCGGGTGTGGCGAGGGCGGCAAGGCCGGCCCGGTGCCGCGGGCCGAGGACGACCGCGCGGTGGGCGAGCACCGAGCGGGCGGTACGCAGCGTGTGCGCGACGTCCGCCGCTGCGGTGCCGGCGCCGGGGCCGTCGAGGTGGGCGGCCAGCCGCGACGCCTGGTCGCGCAGGGCGTCGGCGGTGGCGGCGGAGATCAGCCAGGGAAGCTCCCCGGCGCTCGGTGCGACCGGCTCGGCCGGCTCCACCACGGAGGCCGGCTCGGCGGCCGGCGCCTCCTCCAGGATGACGTGGGCGTTGGTGCCGGACATCCCGAACGACGACACCCCAGCGCGGCGCGGCCGCTCGCCGGTCGGCCAGGGACGTTCCTCGGTGAGCAGGCGCACGTTGCCGGCGGTCCAGTCGACGTGCGGGGTCGGCTCGTCGACGTGCAGGGTCCGGGGCAGCGTCTCGTGCCGCAGCGCCTCGACCATCTTGATGACACCGCCGACGCCCGCAGCACCCTGGGAGTGCCCCAGGTTGGACTTGAGGGAGCCGAGCCACAGCGGACGATCCTCGGGCCGGTCCTGGCCGTACGTGGCGATCAGCGCCTGGGCCTCGATCGGGTCACCGAGCACGGTGCCGGTGCCGTGCGCCTCGACGGCGTCCACGTCGGCTGTGGTCAGCCCGGCGTTGGCGAGAGCCTGCAACACGACGCGCTGCTGGGCGGGGCCGTTGGGGGCGGTGAGCCCGTTGGACGCGCCGTCCTGGTTGACGGCGGAGCCGCGCAGCACGGCGAGGATCGGGTGGCCGTTGCGTTGGGCGTCGCCGAGCCGCTCCAGCATGAGCAGGCCCACGCCCTCGGACCATCCGGTGCCGTCCGCGGCGCCGGCGAACGACTTGCACCGTCCGTCCGGGGCGAGACCGCGCTGGCGGCTGAAGCCGATGAACGCGGTCGGCGAGGCGAGGATGGTGGCGCCGCCGGCCAGGGCCAGGTCGCACTCGCCCAGGCGCAGCGCCTGACCGGCGAGGTGCAGGGCGACCAGCGACGACGAGCAGGCGGTGTCCAGTGTGACGGCCGGTCCCTCCAGGCCGAGCAGGTACGCGACGCGGCCGGAGATCACGCTGGGCGCGGTGCCGGTGAGGAAGTAGCCCTCGCTGCCCTCGGGCGGGTTCTGCTGGAGCAGCGAGACGTAGTCCTGGGTGCTCGGGGTGCCGGCGAAGATGCCGGTTCGGGTGCCGCGCAGGTGGTGCGGGTCGATGCCGGCCCGTTCGGTGGCCTCCCACGCGGTCTCCAGCAGCAGCCGCTGCTGCGGGTCCATCGCCATCGCCTCGCGCGGGCTGACGCCGAAGAACTCGGCGTCGAAGGCGGCCAGGTCTGCCAGGAAGCCGCCGTCGCGGGTGTAGCAGGTGCCCGGGTTGTCGGGGTCGGGGTGGTAGAGCCCGTCGAGGTCCCAGCCGCGGTCGGTGGGGAATGCGCCGATGCCGTCGCGTCCCTCGGCGACCAGCTGCCAGAGGTCCTCGGGGCTGTGCACCCCGCCGGGATAGCGGCACGCCATGCCGATCAGGGCGATCGGCTCGGAGCCGGCCGACTCCAACTCCCGAATGCGTTGACGCGCCTTGTGCAGGTCGGTCGTCACCCATTTCAGATAGTCCCGGAGCGTTTCTTCGCTTGCCATACGATGCCACCTCTTCAAGGCAGAGCGACCCGGAATGAGCTGGGCCGGAATACGGCGATCCGCAATCAGGACGCTATGGAAGCCCTGGTGGGCCAACAACCCCTGCGGGGTCGCGACGGACCCTCGCGCGCCCCGACGGCACCCCGATACCGGTCAGCCGGTAGGGGTAGGTAGGGGATATCTACGGGGGTGCCCCGGGAGTCATTCTCAATACACAAAGCACGGAGCAGAACGGGACGGCAGCGAGGAAGCGCCGATCCGGGCTCCGCCGGAAGGACCGGGTGACTCTTCGGGAGGGCAGAACAATGACCACGACGCTGTTGACGCCGATCGATGCTTCTACTGACGCTTTCGGCCCGCCGGCCGAGCTGAGCAGGTTCCTGGGTCAGCACTACTTCAGCCACGACGCCGCCAACCCGGCGACCAACCCGCCGCTGGACTTCGAGAAGGCGGCCTTCCACTCCCGGACGGTGGTGACCGCCGAGCAGCTCACCTCCGTGGTGCAGGTCAACCTCGTCGGTGGGCCCAGCGTCATCCCGCGCAGCCTCGTCGTCAGCAAGACACTGGCGGCGAACGAGAAGCTGAAGATCTGCCACCTGGACGGGTACGAGCACTTCGAGCGTGACGCGGAGCTGGGCAACGTGTTCGTCTGGTCGATGCGTACCTCGATGGCTTTCTGACCAGCGCCGCCGGCCTCGGTGCCACGGCCCCTGCGGGGGGCATGGCGCCGAGGCCGGCGGCGTTGGGGGGTGGCGCGGTTCAGGCGAGCTGGCGGCGCAGCAGCCGCAGGGACCAGGTGGTGCTGAGGACCAGCAGGCCGATCGCGACCAGCGCGCCGATCAGCACGATCTGCTGGTCGTAGTTGCCGCTGATCAGCTCACGCTCGGCCTCGACGACGTAGCTGAGCGGGTTGGCCCGGGACAGGTAGTACAGCCAGTCCGGGGCGCGGTCCATGGGCAGCAGCACACCGGACAGCAGCATCAGCGGCACGACGATGCCGCTGACCACCGGGGCCAGCGCGAACTCGTGCTTGAGTTTGAGCGCCAGGCCGTAGGAGGTGAAGCCGACCGCGACCGCGGTGATGGCGAGCAGGACCAGCCCGGCCAGGATCGGCAGTACGCCGGCCCGGAAGCCGAGGATGAACGCCAGCCCGATCATCAGGATGGCCTGGACGAGCAGGAGCACCACGTCCTTGAGGACCCGGCCGGTGAGCAGGGCCACCCGGCTGAGCGGGGTGACCTGCATCCGCTCCAGCACTCCGGAGCGGGTGTCCGGGATCAGGGAGAAGCCGGCGTTGGCGGTGATGAACAGGGCGAGCTGGATGAGCATGCCGGGGACGAACCACTGCCAGGAGCTGAGGCCGCTCTCGTCGGTGGTGTCGCTCAGCAACGGCCCGAACAGGACCAGGTAGACCAGGGGCACCGCGACACCGACGATCAGCGTGCCGGGGCTGCGGAGGGCGGGACGGACCGCCCGGTCGAACGTCAACCAGGTGTCTCGCAGGAACGACATGGGGATCCTCACTTCACAGGCCCGGGAACGCCGGGGCGGTCTCGCTGTCGCGAAGGCTGCGCCCGGTGACGGTCAGGAACACGTCGTCGAGTGTCGGCCGGCTGGTTCGCACCGAGAACACGTCGACGTTGATGCGGTCGAGTTCGCGCAGCAGTCCGGGCAGCACGCGGTCGCCGCGGGCGATGCGGAACCGGACGGTCGCCCCGTCGACGGTCACCTCCGTCGCGCCGTCGAGTCGCTCGGCGGCGGCGGCGGTTTCCGGGGACGCGGAGGTTTCCAGAGTCACCAGATCGCCGTTGACCTGGGCCTTGAGCTCGTCGGCGGTGCCCTCGGCGACGATACGACCGCCGTCGATGACGAGAATCCGGTCGCAGAGGCTGTCGGCCTCGTCCAGGTAGTGGGTGGTGAGGAAGACCGTCGTCTCGTAGTCGCGGCGCAGGTTGCGGATGTGGTCCCACAGGTTGCTGCGGCTCTGCGGGTCCAGTCCGGTGGACGGCTCGTCGAAGAAGACCACCGGCGGCCGGTGCAGCACGCCCATCACGATGTCGATGCGTCGCTTCTGGCCGCCGGACAGGGCACCGATCATGCGGTCCTCAAGGCCGGTCAGGTCGTACTGGTCCAGCATCTCCGCGACCCGGGCGCGGGCGACCGACGCGGACAGGCCCTGGAGTCGGGCGTGGGTGACCAGCTCCTCGCGGACCTTGTACTCGACGCCGGCCGAGGAGTTCTGGCCGACGTAGCCAATCAGCTTACGGACACCGGCGGGGTCGCTGAGCAGGTCGCAGCCGCCGATGTTGGCCTCACCGGAGGTGGGCCGCAGCAACGTGGTCAGCATCCGCAGCGTGGTGGACTTGCCGGCTCCGTTGGGGCCGAGGAAGCCGACCATCTCGCCGGAGGAGACGTCGAGGTCGATGCCGCGTACGGCTTCGACGGTGAACTTGTTGATCTGGAACGTCTTGGTCAGACCGCGCGCCTTGATCATCGGTGGTCTCCTCTCGACAGGGATCCCACCGTCGGCGGAAATCCTCGAAAACGGCGCTGGTACCGGCATTCGCCTATCGCAACCAGCATCGGGAGAGGCCTGGGCGCGGACAACCCTTAGCGGGCCCCCTAGCTCCCGTAGGCCAGCTCAGATGGCCCGTGATCCGGTCCGCGACCGTTCCGGTCGGCACCGGTCCGCGCCTACGATCGTCGTCGTGAGTGTTCCCGGTACGGTCCCGCACGGCAGGTTGTTGGCGATCAGCGATCTGCACGTCGGCTATGCCCGCAACCGGGAGACGGTGCTCGGGCTGCGCCCGGGGCACGCCGACGACTGGTTGATCGTCGCCGGCGACGTCGGCGAAAAGATGGCCGACGTCCGGTGGGCGCTGACAGTGCTCGCCGAGCGCTTCGCCACGGTGATCTGGGTGCCGGGCAACCACGAGCTGTGGACGCCCGCCGACGACCCGGTCCAGTTGCGCGGCGAAGAGCGCTACCGCGAACTCGTCCGGATGTGTCGTGACCTGGGCGTCGTCACGCCGGAGGACGACTTCCCGGTGTGGCGCGGGGCCGGCGGCCCGGTCGTCGTGGTGCCGCTGTTCGTGCTCTACGACTACACGTTCCGCCCGCCGGGCACCACGAAGGAGCAGGCGCGCCACTGGGCCGAGTCGGCCGGGATCGTCTGCACCGACGAGTTCCTGCTGCACGCGGACCCCTACCAGGGCGCCGACGACTGGTGTCGGGCCCGGCTGCGGGAGTCCGAGCGGCGCCTCGCCGCGTGCGATCCGGCGCTGCCGACCGTGCTGGTCAACCACTTCCCGCTGACCCGGGAGCCGACCTGGGTGCTGCGCTATCCGCAGTTCGCCCAGTGGTGCGGCACCACCGGCACCGCGAGGTGGCACCTGGAGCACCGGGCGGCCGTGGTGGTCTACGGCCACCTGCACATCCCGAGGACCACCCTGGAGGACGGGGTCCGCTTCGAGGAGGTCTCGCTCGGCTACCCCCGCGAGCAGGACCTGTACGGCCGGCACGGTGACCCGCTGCGTGTCATTCTTCCCGCCGGCGAGCCGTCCTGACCGAAGCGGGCGCACCCCCGTCGCATGGTCGCTTCCCCAAGCCAGCCCCGCCCGGTTCGCGCCAGCCCGTTGGCCGTGCGCACCCCCGCTGAGACAGGCCCGCGCACACCGCGGCCCCGCCACGCGTCGACGCGGTGCGGGGCCTGGTGTGCGGGGTCAGACGGTCGCGGACAGGTCGAGTTCGAGGTGGGCCGGCAGGTCGGTACGCCCCACCACGCCGAGCTTGCGGTAGATGCGCGTCAGGTGCTGCTCCACGGTGCTCACCGTGATGTAGAGCTTGTCGGAGATCTCCCGGTTGGTGTAGCCGATCGCGGCCAGGGCCGCGACCCGGCGTTCGGCGTCGCTGAGCATCGCGGCGCTGCCGGTGACGCTCGGCTGTGCCGCGGCGGTCTCCTTGTCGTCCCAGCCGATGTCCCGCGAGAGCCGACGGAGCAGTGGCTGTGCGTCGCACTCCTCCGCCAGGGCCCGGGCCCGCCGGCCGATCATTCCCGCCCGCCGCGACTCACCCAGAGCGTGGTACGCCTCGGTCAGGTCGACGAGCACCCGGGAGTGCTCGTACCGGTCGGCGCCGGACTGCAACAGGTCGGCCGCCTGCCGCAGCAGCATCGGCCGGTGCCGCAGCTGGCTGGTCGCGGCGAGCAGGCGCAGCGCCGAGCCGTGTACGCGCGGCATGTCCTTGCCGCAGCGACCCAGCTGATCCTCGATGAGCCGGCGGGCCTGGTCCGGGCGTCCCATCCGCAGCAGCGCCTCGGCGGCGTCGGTGCGCCACGCCACCAGACCCGGAGCGTCCAGCTCCCAGGTGGTCATCAGCTCACCGCACTTCTGGAAGTCGCGCAGCGCCAGCGGCAGGTGGCCGGTGGCCATGCTGTAGCGACCACGCGCGTGCAGGTAGTGCAGCCCGTACCGGGTCTGGAACATCGTCTCCGGAACCGGCTGGTCCAACCACTCGGCGACCTCTTCGAAGCGACCCATCGCGGTGCAGGCCGTCACCAGGCTGGCCAGCGGCACACCGACGGCCACCCCCCAGCTGCTCGGCGGCATGATCTCCAGGGCCAGACGGGCGTGCCGGGCCGCGCCAGGCAGGTCACCGAGGCGCAGAGCCACCTCGGCCCGGATCGCGGAGAGCCGGGCCTGCCGGCTGGGTGCGCGCCGGGTGTGCGCCTCCTCGATGAACAGGTCACACCACGGCGCGGCCTGCTCGGCGTGCCCGCCGTAGGTGAGGGTGAGCAGGGCGCTCTCCACCGTGTCCAGGCTCATCTCGTCGAGCCGGGAGCTGCGCAGGATGCGCTCGACGACCCCGGCCACGCTCTCCGACGGGGTGGCGCTGAGCACCGTGGACAGCGCGTTGGCGGCTTCCAGGCGACGGCTCGCCGAGACCGTGGAGACGGTCACCGGGGCCGGCCGGAAGTGCTGGGCCAGCGGTGCGTACGAGCAGCGCAGCCAGGGCCGGGTCATGGCCAGCTCACCGGCGGCGGCCGGGTCGAGGTCCACTCCGGTGGCCGCGAGGTGCTCCAGGATCACCTCCGCCTCGGCGAGCTGCCCGTGCCACAGCAGCGCCTTGGCCAGGATCACCGCGTCGCTGCCCTGGAGGAAGCCCTTGTCCAGGGCCCCGGCGAGCTCGGGCAGGTAGCTGCTGGAGGAGCTGGGGTTGACCCGCCACTCCGCGCGTACCAGAGTGGTCATGATCTTGATTTTCTGCCGCTCGTCGGTGCAGGCCCGCCAGGCCAGCTTGAGGTAGCTGACAGCCGACTCCACCTGACCCTCGCGCAGGGCCTGCCGGGCTGCGTCCTCCAGCGCCGCCACTCCCCACGCCTCGCTGGCCTCCTTGGCGCACAGCAGGTGCTCGGCCACGACCCGCGCGGACGCGCCGCCGTCGTAGGCGAGCACCGCCGCGCGCCGGTGCAGCTCCGCCCGCTCGTCCTGGTCGAATCCGGCGAGCACGGCGGCCGCGGCCACCGGATGCCGGAACCCACCGAGGGTGAAGATGCCGGCCGTGGTCAGAGCCCGCATGGTCTGCGCGACCACGCCGGCGTCGGTGCGCAGGAGCCGGTCGAGCGCTTCGGTGTCGGCCAGCACGGCGACGCCGCGGGCGACCTCCAGCAGCTGCGGATCGCCGCGGCGCAGGCAGGACACGACGGCCTGGGCGTACCGCTCCCCCACCACCACCTCGTCCGGCGCGGCGCCGGTCTCCTCGGTGGCGGTCTGGTAGTCCTCCAGTAGGCCGCTGACCAGCAGAGGGTTACCGCCGGTGAGCTGGTACCACTGGCCGGCGAGCCGTTCGGCGACCTCCGCTCCGACCGTCTCGGCGGCGAGCTGCTGGACGCCGAGGCCGGTGAGCGGGGTCAGCTTGACCCGGCTGCCGTGCCCCGGGCGCAGCAGTTCCGCCTGCCAGGACGGTTCCGCGCTGCGTCCGAACTCGGTCTGGGTGAAGGCGACCAGGACCGGCGCGAACCGGGCGCGGCGGGCCAGGTACGCCAGGCAGACCACCGAGGCGCGGTCGGCCTGGTGCACGTCGTCGACGAGCAGGGCCAGCGGGTAGCGCTCGGCCAGTTCCAGCAGGATGGTGCAGAGCCCGTGCACGATCTGCACGTCGATGTGCTCGTTGTCGTCGCGGTTGCCGGCGGCCAGGGCCGCTACCGTGCCCTCGTGCAGCAGGCTCATCGCCCGCTCACGCTCACGGTCCTGCAGGGGCGCGTCGTGGAAGAGCTGGCTGAGCAGCGCCAGGGGCAGGTTGCGCTCGGCGTGGGCGCCGCTCGCGGTGACCGCGAGTGCACCGAAGTCGACCGCCCGGTCGGCCAGGGTGTGCAGAAGTTCGCTCTTGCCGGTGCCGACGGTGCCGGTGATCATCGCCACCCGGCCGCGGCCCGCGACCGCCTCGGTGAGCAGACCCTCGAGGCCGGCCACCGCCTTGTCTCTTTCAACGAGTCCCATGTGGATCTCCCCAGGTCTGGTGTGGTGAACGGCCTCGATTGGTGTTCAGCCGGCCAGGTTGAGGCCGACGGTGCCGGCCAGGACCGGGCGCAGCCGGGGCGGCGCGGGGTGCATCGCCGGGGCGTCGAGATCCCCGACGGTTTCCAGGGCGTTGCCGGAACGGAGGGCGCGGCTGAGCGCGGCGCGGACGGCGGCGAAGGCCGCGGTGTCCGGCTCGGCGTCGATGCCGACCCCCCAGACGGTACGGGTGCCGAGACGACACTCGGCGTAGACGACCACGTCGTCGCGCTCGCACACGGCACCGACCCCGGTGCGGTGCACGGCGCGCACGTCGATCCCCCAGGACAGCATCGTGGTGCGGATCTGCTCGACCGCGTCGGCCCGGGCGGCGCCGACGGTGAACCCGCCGCCGACGTGCAGCTCGGTGGCGACCATGTCGCGGAAGCGCAACGGCACCGACAGTGGGCGCTGCACGACGTACTCCTTCAAAAACAGCTCCCCGATGCGGGCCGGTGGGATCTCCACCCCGGCGGCGTCGGCCTGCGCCTGGACCACGCCGGCGAATTCCAGCTGAAGGTCGCGCGGCAGGCGCAGACCGTGCCGGCTGGCCAGCACGTAGGCGACGCCGCCCTTGCCGGACTGGCTGTTGATCCGCACCACGGTCTCGTAGGTGCGGCCGACGTCCTCCGGGTCCAGCGGCAGGTACGGCACCTCCCAGGGCAGGTCGTCGACGGACGCGCCGATCGCCATCGCGGCCCGGGCTCGCTCGTCGAAGCCCTTCTTGATGGCGTCCTGGTGGGAGCCGGAGAACGCGGTGTAGGCCAGGTCCCCGCCGTACGGGTGGCGCGGGTGCACCGGCAACTCGTTGCAGTACTCGACGGTGCGCCGGATCCGGTTGATGTCGGAGAAGTCGATGCCCGGGTCGACGCCCTGGGTGTAGAGGTTGAGCCCGAGCGTGACCAGGCAGACATTGCCGGCCCGCTCGCCGTTGCCGAACAGGCAGCCCTCGATCCGCTGCGCGCCGGCGAGGGTCGCCAGCTCCGCGGAGGCGACCCCGGTGCCGCGGTCGTTGTGCGGGTGCACCGAGAGGCACACGTGCTCGCGGCGGGACAGGTTGCGGTCCAGCCACTCGATCTGGTCGGCGAAGATGTTCGGCATGGTCCGCTCGACAGTGGTCGGGAAGTTCAGGATGATCGGCCGGTCCGGCTCCGGCTGCCACACGTCCATGACCGCTTCGCAGACCTCGAGTGAGAACTCCAGCTCGGTGTCGTTGAACAGCTCGGGCGAGTACTGGTAGCGCAGGTCGGTGCCGGCGAGGGTGCGTTCCGCGTACTTCATCATCAGCCGTGTCCCCTGGACCGCGAGGTCCAGGCACTCGGCCCGGGTCATGCCGAAGACGACCCGGCGAAACAGCGGCGAGGTGGCGTTGTAGATGTGGATGCGTGCGCGGGGAGCGCCGGCCAGGCTCTCCACGGTGCGGCGGATCAGCTCGTCGCGGGCCTGCGTCAGCACCGTGATGCAGACGTCGTCCGGAATCAGGTCGTCCTCGATCAGCAACCGGACGAAGTCGTGATCGTCCTGGCTCGCCACCGGGAAACCCACCTCGATCTCCTTGTAGCCCATCTCCACGAGCAACCGGAACATGGCCAGTTTCCTGGCCGGGCTCATGGGGTTGGCCAGCGACTGGTTGCCGTCGCGCAGGTCGGTCGAGAGCCACCGGGGCGCGGTGGTGACCGTACGGCTCGGCCACCTTCGATCCGGCAGGCTCACCGGAGCGGCGGGCAGGTAGCGGCCGGCAGATCGTCGACTCGGGTTCACGATGGGTTCCTTTCCTCGCGGTGAGGAGCCGGGACTCGCGGCCCGGGCGCCACCTGACTCATCCCCGGGTGCCGAAGTACATCGAGTACGAGTAGGGAGTGAGGAGCACCTGGACCTGGCAGGTGTCGGACTCGTCCTGGACGCGGAAGGTGACCGCGATCTCCGGGTAGGCGGCGCTGACGCCGAGGCCGGAGAAGTAGTGGTCGCTGTCGAAGACGATCCGGTAGGGGCCCCTCTCCAGAAGCTCTGCCGCCCAGTCGTCGATGTGGCCGTCGGGGTCGGACTCCGCGTCGGCGACCGGCTTCCAGCCGCCGTCAGAGGCGCGTTCGAGTCGCGCCCGGATGCCCGCCGCGGGGCGGCCGAACACACCGTCCAAAGCTTGCGCCGAAACACTCATGTCGTTTTCACCTGCCAGTCAGTCCCGTCGCTCGTGCCCGCAGTGCGAACGGGCGACGGTTGGTTGCCGGATTCCCGGCCTTGGGCAGAACTGTGCGCCGGCTGGCTATCGGATGGCCTTCGCCGTTCTATCGCCGGCTATCCGCCGCTATCCGATAGCGGTGATAGGGGTTGGCAGGTGAACAGATAACGCGGTGATGGGGCTCGTTCCTACGTTGGTGACATCGCCGAACACGGCGGAACGAAATCCCCCCTCAGCTGGAGGAACATCGCCATGCGCAACAACGTCTCGATCACCGTCAAGGCCCGTATCGCCCTCGCCGTCGTCGCCGCCGCCATCACGGTCGGGCTGTTCGGAGCGACCGCCGCACAGGCCGACGGCGCCACCGCCCCGGCCCCGGCGGCCACCCCCACGCCGAGCACGACCCCTTCCCCCAGCCAGCCCTGGGGCTGATCGTCACCGCGTGGGGTTCCGGCGGGCCATCTGATCAACGGCCACCGGGCGCACGTCCCGAGGGGGCCCGGTACGGCTGACGAGCCGGCCGGTAGCACCCCGAGTTTCAGCCCTGACGAATACCCTGCACCACCGAGGAACCGCTGCCCGTGCGATCCGGCCGTTGCGGCCGAGGTTGACGCACCAGCGGAACCACGTTGTCTCGCACCGGTTCGGCCGCCACGGACGCCGGGTGGTCCCGGCCGCCGGCCGCCACGTACGCCTCGGTCAGCTTGGTCAACACCCGCTGCTCGAACTTCGGCGCGCGGATGCCTCGGAACAGTCCCAGTGCGCGGTGCAGGTGCACCACCGCCTGCGTCGCGTAGCCGCGTTCGAGCGCCAGCTCGCCGAGAGCCAGCGACACCCGCGCCTCGATGAGTCGCTCGCCGGCCGTGCTCGCCAGGCTCAGCGCGCTGTGCAGCGCGGTTTCCGCAGCGACCAGATCACCGGCCGTCATGTGCGCCACGCCCATCCCGTGCAGTGCGTACGCCTCACCGACCGGGTCACCGATGTCCTGGACGACCGCCAGCGCCTCGGCGAACGCGCTCGCCGCCGCGAGAGGATCCCCGGTGTTGAGGTAGGTGTCTCCCATCCGGTGCAGCACCTGTGCCTCCACGCGACGGCTGCGGGCGCTGCGGCTCAACGCCAGCGCCTCCGGCAGGATGCTCAGCGCCTCGTGCGGATTGCCGCTCTCCGTGTGCACCTGCGCCAGGCTGTGCAGCACGTAGGCGGCCGCGCCCAGGTCGCCGCTGCGCCGGAAGCTCGCCAGCGCGTGCTCGTAGCGGGTGGTGGCGGCCGGCAGGTCGCCCCGGATCCGGTCGGCGAACGCGATGTTGCGGGTGACCAGCGCCAGCCCCTGCTCGTCGCCGAGCCCACGGAAGATGGCCCCGGCGGCTTCCAGGTCGCGGCGCGCCTCGTCGAACCGCTGCTCGGCGAGGCACAGTGAACCGTTGGAGTAGAGCATGGCGGCCTGTCCACGGCTGTCACCCGCCGCCAGGCTGGCGGCGAGCGCGACGCGGTGGGTCTCCCGCCAGTCGTTGAGGTAGATGCGCGGCTCGAAGAGGGTCACCGCGGTGTGGGCGAGCGTCCAGCACAGATCGGTGAAGCCGGCCTGCGCGGCCTGACGCACACCGGCGACCAGCGAGTGCCGCTCCCGTTCGAACCAGTTCAGGGGATGGGTGACCAGCTGGCCGGTGAGCCGGTCCGGCAACGGCCAGCGCGGGGCGTCGCTGTTGAGGACGAAGTAGGCGCCGCCGTGCAGGCCGCAGTGGGCGGCCTCGGCGAGGAACAGCAGGGCACCGAGCACCCG
This sequence comes from Micromonospora sp. MGP-C2, assembly GCF_057766525.1. Lineage (NCBI taxonomy): Bacteria > Bacillati > Actinomycetota > Actinomycetes > Micromonosporales > Micromonosporaceae > Micromonospora > Micromonospora sp. MGP-C2. The sequence goes on along the minus strand of NZ_JBYMEN010000002.1, from coordinate 7,103,870 downwards.
GCACAGGGCGGCGTTGCGGTCGGCGACGGTCTCCTCGGCGGCGAGGCGTTCGCGGGCGAAGACCCGGATCAGGTCGTGGAACCGGTACTGCGGGACCTGCCCCGGCCCCATGCTGGTGCTCTCCACCAGTTGCGCCTCGGCGAGGTCGTCCAGCAGGTCCTGGGCGTCCATCACGGGCTCGTCCAGCAGTGCGGCACTGACCCACCCGGAGAACGACGGGACGTCGAGGACCGCGAGTCGACGGAAGAGCCGGCGGGCCTCCTCGGTGAGGCTGTCGTAGGTGAGCGAGATGCTGGCCCTGATCCCCATCCCGCTGTGCTTCAGCTCGTCCAGCCGCCGCGCCTCGTTGTCGAGCCGCTCGACCAGGTGCTCGACGGTCCAGTGCTGGCGGGCGGAGAGTCGGGCGCCCGCGATCCGCAGCGCCAGGGGCAGGTTCCCGCACAGGTAGGCCAGTTGCGCGGCCGCGGCGGGCTCCTGGTCGATCCGTTCCCGTCCGGCGACGTGCGCCAGGAGTTCCAGCGAGTGCTCCTCGTCGAAGACGTCGACGTCGAGGTGGATAGCGCCCGGCAGCCCGGCCAGGCGGCTGCGGCTGGTGACCAGCACCGCCGAATGGGGGGTGCCGGGCAGCAACGGCAGCACCTGGCTCTCACCGGCCACGTTGTCCAGCACGATCAGCATCCGGCGGTCGGAGAGCAGGTCACGGTAGAGCTCGGCGCGCTCCTCCAGCACTTCGGGCATCGCGGTCCCGGGGACGCCGAGGGTCCGCAGGAAGCGTTCCAGCACCTGCATCGGGCCGACGCGCTGTGGGCTGCGGCCGTGCATGTCGGCGAACAACTGGCCGTCCGGATACCGCGCCGCGGCCCGGTGCGCCACGTGCACGGCGAGGGTGGTCTTGCCGATGCCCGGTTTACCGGCTGCCACCACGATCGGCACCGCGAACTGCGTCGGGCTCTCGGCGGCCATCAACAGCTGCTGCTCGATCACGTCGATCTGCTTGGACCGGCCGGTGAAGTCGGCGATGTCCGTGGGTAGCAGGCAGGGCACGGTGACCGGGACGACCGGCTCGGTGGGAGTGACGATCACCGGCGGAGTGATCGCGCCGAGGGGAAGGTCGTCCACCGGTGCGACGACCAGCGCCGGCGGGACCGGCACGGGCAGCAGCGGCGCGGGTGAGATCGGCGCTGGTGGGAGGGCCGAAGGCGGGGCGGGCGCGGGTGAGACCGGTGCGGCGAGTTCCTCGTCGGAGGTGAGGATGGCGTGTTCCAGTTGCTGAAGCCACTGGTTCGGTTCGAGGCCCAACTCGTCGATCATGGTGCGGCGGGCCTGCCGGTAGACGCCGAGAGCTTCGGCCTGACGGCCGGATCGGTACAGGGCGAGCATCAGCTGGCCACGGAGCCGTTCGCGCAGCGGGTGCTGTTCGACCAGGTCGGAGAGCTCGGGGATGAGGTCGCGGTGCCGGCCGAGTTCGAGTTCGAGTTCGACGCAGTCCTCGTGGAGGTTGATCCGCCGCTCGTCGAGGCGGTTGGCCGCGGACTGGACCAGCCGGCTTTCCAGCCCGTAGAGGGCACGGCCACGCCACAGAGCAAGGGCGGCGCGACTGTGTCGGACCGCCTCGTCGAAGTTCTGGCTGGAACGGGCCCGGCGACCGCCCTCGACGAGACTGACGAACCGGTCGAGGTCCAGGTCGCCATCGGTGACCCGGAGCAGATAGCCCTGGGACCGGGTGACGATGGTGTCCGGATGGTCGTGGGTGTTGAACAGGCGTCGGAGCGCCGAGACGCAGATCTGCACCTGGGCCCGCGAGGTGCTGGGCAGGTCATCGCCGTAGATGGCCTCCATCAGGCGCCCCACCGGGACGACCCGGTTGGCCTCCAGCGCCAGGCTGGCGAACACGATCTGCTGCCGGTGTCCGCCCAGGTCCAACCGACTGCCGTCGATCAGAACCTCAAGCGGCCCCAGAACCCGTACCTCCACGAGCACCTCCCTCGCGGTGACGCGACGTCGGAGTCGCTCGGTGCCGTACTTTCGGTCGGCTGGGGATCCAGCCCTGCAACCGTAGCGAGTCCGGCCTGGAGATAGAGACATCTAGATACACGACTCACCCCCCGTGTTCGCCTAGAGACTACGAGCAGTCACCACGGGTCGAAAATATGAGAGCCGGTTAGCTGACCGAAGGTCCCAGCCGAACTCGACCTTTCGGCCAGGCAGGTCATCGAAATGCCAGGTGTCAGTTACCGCCCGGCAACGTCCCCGATTCCATCAGCGACAGTAAAGTTGTCTTTTGCACCTTGCCGAGGGCGTTACGCGGTAACGATTCCACCAGGTGGACACGGCGCGGCCTTTTGTGCCGGGCCAGCCGCTTTTCCACATAGGTCACCAGCGTACGAGCTGCCAGTGACCGCTCGCCGACGATGAACGCCACCACCTCCTGGCCCAGGTCGTCGTGCGGGGCGCCGACCACCGCCACCTCGCGCACCTGCGGATGGGTGAGCAGGCAGTCCTCGATCTCACCGGCACCGATCCGATATCCGCCGCTCTTGATGATGTCGGCGCTGGCCCGCCCGACGATGCGGTATTCCCCCGCCTCGCTGACCGTCGCCACGTCGCCCGTGCGGAACCAACCGTCGGCGGTGAACGTCTCAGCGGTCTTGTCGGGCAGGTGCAGGTAGCCGTCGAAAAGCGTCTCGCCACGGATCTGCAACGCCCCGAAGGTCTGCCCGTCGGCCGGCACCGGCGCACCCGCGTCGTCCACGAGCCGGGCCTGCACCCCGCGTACCGGACGGCCGACCGACCCGACTCGACGAGGGCCGTCGGCGCGCGTACTGAGCGTTATCAGGGTTTCGGTCATGCCGTACCGCTCGACGGGCCGGTGCCCGGTCAGCCTCTCCAGCTCGGCGAAGACCGGCGCGGGTAGTGGCGCGCTGCCGGAAACCAGCAGCCGGGCCGCGGACAGCGCGCGGGCGGCCGTCGGCTCGGCACAGATCCGGCTCCACACCGTGGGCACCCCGAAGTACAGCGAACCGCCGGCGGCCGCGTACCGGCCCGGGGTCGGCCGCCGCGTGTGCACCAGCGGCGAGCCGACGCGCAGCGGCCCCAGCAGACCCAGGATGAGACCGTGTACGTGATAGAGCGGCAGACCCTGCACGAGGACGTCCTCGTGGGTCCAGTCCCAGGCGTGCGCGACCGCGTCGATACCGGCCCGGATCGCCGCGTGACTCAACAGCACGCCCTTCGGCGGGCCGGTGGTGCCACTGGTGTAGAGGATCAACCCGGTCGTGGACGGGGCGGGGCCGCTCGTCGGCACCTCACCACGCCGGCCCGGGTCGACCGGCACCACGGGTATCGGACAGTCCGCCAGCACCGGCGCGTCCGGTTCACCGGCCAGCAGCAGCTGGGCCCCCGAGTCGGTGAGCACGTGGGCGAGTTCGGCCGCGCCGGTGTCCGGCGGCACCGGAACCACCGCCACCCCGGACAACAGGCCACCGACGATGGCGGCGACCGTTGCCACGCTCGGGGTGGCGAGCACCGCCACCGTCCCGGCCCCGGCGATGTCGGCGGCCACCGCGCCCGCAGCGGCCCGCAACGCCTCCCGGGAGATGGCGTCGCCGTCGACGCGTACGGCGTCCGCACGATCGGGCACATCTCCGGACAACGACGGCAACAGCATGGCCAGCCCCCTCGCGGCCGCACAAACGCAACCGAAGCTGAATCTACGGACCCGGCCGGCGTCGGCCCACCCCTAACTCCTGACACGGCGGATCCCCGTCGTCGGCCCACCAGTCATTTGGTACAGCCGTTGCGCCTCTGCCGCCGCCCTCGGACGGATGCGCTATGCCGATGGCGGCGGATCCGCTGGTCTGGCCTTCTGCGGATAGAACGTCTCGTGGCGGGCCAGCATCGCGACGAATTCGCGGATCTTCCGCTCCCGCGTCTCAGCCCGCTTGACGCCGTTGACGCGGTGGATGAGAGCGAATCGATTGGCCTTGGTGAGGACGTCGAGCATGGCCTGGGCAGCGGGGTCGGCGGCGATCGCGGCGAGAAGGTCGGCCGGCACCTCGGCCTCCGAGGGTGGAGCGTAGGCGGCCGCCCACCGCCCGTCCGCCTTCGCGGCGTCCACCGCGGCGCGGCCCGGAGGCAGCATCCGACCCTGCTCCTCCAGCCGAGCCACGTTGGCGACGTTGCGCTGCGACCACGAGCTGCGGGGCCTGCGTGGGGTGAACCGGATCCAGGAGCTCTCCTGATCCCGCTTACGGGCCTGCCCGTCGATCCAGCCGAAGCACAGCCCCTCGTCAACCGCCTGTTGCCAGGTCAGCGTGGTGACGGTGCCGCCCTTCCTGGCCAGTGCGAGCCAGACACCCGGTGACGTGGCGTGGTTGGCCAACAACCACGCCCGCAGCCCGTCGCCGTCCGCGACGATCAACTCATCCAGTTCAGCTCCCGCCACGACAGCAGGCTAACCCGAAGCCGACCGCGTCCACACCGGGACACCCAACGGTCCGGCGATCCGCGAACGTCGGGGGTCGTGGGGGGCTAGCCGGGCCGCTCGGTGGCCGTGTCCTCGCCGTACTCGCCGCGGATGGGGAGGTAGTAGGCGGGCAGGAAGCCGGCGATGATGACGACGCCCGCGATCGGCACGAACGCGCCGACGAGGATGCCGGAGCCGATCCAGACCAACGCGAGCGCGAACCTACGGCCGATGGCCCGGATACCGAAGGGGCCCAGGTCGGGGTCCAGCAGTCTGGCGCGGCGGAGATGGGCCCAAATGACGTTGAACAGGGCCGCCGCCGTCCACAGTGTGGCGCCGTAGACGACGACCGCGACGCGCAGACCCTGTTCCGCGCGCAACGCGTCGGCGAGCAACGACGTGGAGAACGGCAGGAAGGCGATGACCATCAACAGCAGGGTGTTGAGGAACAGGACCTCCCGGTCGACGTGCCGGACCCGGTCGAACATGACGTGGTGGTTGACCCACACCTGCCCGATGAGCAGGAAGCTCAGCGCGTACGCCAGGTACGACGGCCACAGCGCGCCGAGGCCCCGCAGGAGATGCCCGAAGTCCTGCGGGGGTTGGATCTCCAGCACGAGAAGCGTCACGGCGATGGCGAACACAGCGTCGCTGAAGGAGATCAACCGACCGGGTTGACGCACCAGACGAGGATTGTCGCTCTTGGACCGCACGCCCTGATTATGCGGTGACGAGGCTTCTGCCGGAGTGCTGATCGCCGGAGGGCGCTGCCGCAGCGACGCATCGGCCGCATCACCCGATCGGACCGCTGAAGACGACGATCGGTTATTTCCATGTGCGACAGGCCCTCCGCGACGCCTAGGAATAGGCCATGACCAACGAGGTGACCGTTCCCCTGCTGCCCTGTGCGTCCATCGACGACATCGTCACCTTCTACGCGGCTCTCGGATTCCACTCCACGCACCAACAACGCAAGCCCAGCCCGTACGTGGCGTTGCGGCGCGAGGATCTGCATCTGCACTTCTTCGAGATGACCGGGTTCGACCCGGAACAGTCCTACGGCTCCTGCCTCGTCCTCACCTCAGATGTCGGGGAACTGCACCGGGCGTTCGCGGCGGGCATGCGGGCCGCGTACGGCAAGGTGCTGGTGTCCGGCATGCCACGGATGACGCGGCCCCGGGCGCGGAAGAACTACGACGGTCTGAGCGGGTTCAGCGTCATCGACCCGGGCGGCAACTGGATCCGCGTCGTACAGAACGCCACCACGACGCCCGCGCCAGCCACGACGCCCGACGGACGACTCGCCAAAGCCCTGGCGAACGCCGTCGTGCAGGCCGACTCCAGGGGCGACGTCCACCAGGCCGTCCGGATCCTCGACAGCGCGCTGGCCCGGCCGCAGGCCGACGACGACCCGGTCGCACAGGTGGAGGTTCTCGTCTACCGCGCCGAACTGGCGATGGTGCTGCACGACCAGGAGACCGCGACGGAGATGCTGAGCCGGGTCGATCGTGTCGTGCTCACCGCGGACGAGACCGCGCGGGCAGCGTCCGCGTTCGACACCGCCACCGACCTCGCAGAGGCGATGCGGTGATCCGACGGCACCGCCCGGCCCGCGCGTGAAGTCCAGAGGATCGACGACGGCAACTATCCGAGATCGTCGGAGGGCTGTTCCTTCGTCAGGTGGAGCAGCCACCCCTCACCGGTGCGGATCAGCGCGTACCGCCGACTGCCGGTGCGGCCGTGCAACGTGAACAGCATCCGACGGTCGGTGCGGTCGTGCTCCTCCCAGGTGCCGATGTCGGCGATCGACTTGTCGGCGTCCTCGTAGGTGAGGTGATCGAGGTGGTGGTCGGGCACGGCGATGGCGAGCCGGTTGTCGCGGGGGCTGTCCGGCAGGCCCCGCGGCACTGCCCAGGAGCGCAGCACACCGTCCTCCTCGAGCCGCAGGTCGAAGTGCGGCCGTGGTTTGCGGTGATCGTGCAGGACGAAGGCGGGCGCCACTCTTGCCATTGTCGCCGCTGGGCGGCTCCATCGCTTGCCAACGCGCATGTCGTACCCGGGTGCGAGGCTTCGGGTCATGGCGACTTTCGTTCTGATCCACGGCGGCGGGGGCAGCGCCTGGGACTGGCATCTCGTGGTCCCCGAGCTGACCAGCCGCGGCCACGACGTGGTGGTGCCGGAGCTGCCGATCGAGGACAGGTCGGCGGGGTTCGCCGAGTTCTGCGACACGGTCGTCAGCGCGATCGGCGACCGGCACGATCTTGTGGTCGTCGGCCACTCGTATGGCGCGTTCACCGCGCCGCTGATCGCCGACCGGCTGCCGGTGCGGCTGATCGTCCTGCTCACACCGATGATCCCCCAGCCCGGTGAAAAGCCCGGGGACTGGTGGGGCAACACCGGTTATCGCGGCACGGAAGGGCTCACCGAGGAGGAGCAGTTCTACAACGGGGTGCCGGCCGAGCTGATCGCGCAGGCTGCGGCGCACAACCGGGACCAGGTCAGCGCCGAGGGCAACGAGCCGTGGCCTCTGAACGCCTGGCCGGACGTGCCGACGAAGGTGCTCATCGCCCGCGAGGACCAGTTCTTTCCGGCGGACTTCCAGCGCCGGGTGGCCGCCGACCGGCTCGGCGTCACCCCGGATGAGATCGACGGCTGCCACGCGGTGTCGTTCAGCCATCCGCAGCAGCTCGCCGACCGGTTGTCCGCGTACCTGCGCTGACGGTGCTGGCACCACCTCTCCCAGTCACCGACGGGGCTGCTACGTCGGCGAGGCGCCAGTCGTCGGCCGGGTGCCACGGACCGCCCAGGCGCGGGCCGTGAGCCGGATCGACCCGTCGGGTCCGGGCGGCAGCCGGGCGGCGAGCAGATCCCGCAGGGCGGCCTGCTCGGGCTCCGCCAACGAGGCTAGGTACGCCGGGGCGGAGCCCTGCCCGCCGAGGAACGGTGTCCAGTAGTCGGCGAAGCTGGCGAAGACGGTCGGCACCTCGATCGCCCGTACCGAGATGTCCGTGAGCCCGCCGTCGCGCCACAGCGCCTGGAGCACATCCGGCCGGCACAGCGAGAAGCCGCGGCCGTCGTCCCGGGCAGCAGCGGCGGGGTCGAGCGCGCTGGCCGCGTCCCAGAAGTGCCGCATCATCTCCATTCCCTCGGCGTAGTCCCAGACGTACGCGGCCACCACCCCACCGGGGTTGGCCACTCTGGCGAAGTCCGCCACCGCCCGCGCCGGTTCGGGTACGAAGTTCAGCACCAGACCACTCACCACCACGTCGACGGCGTCGTCCGGCAGGGGCAGCACCCGGGCATCGCCGACCGCGAAGTCGGCCCTCGGGTCGGTGACCTGGGCGCGGGCCTGCGTCACGAACCCCTCGGAGGGGTCCACGCCGGTGATCTGGCGCGGTTGCGCGGTCGTCAGCACGGTCGAGGTCAGCACGCCGGTGCCGCTACCCACATCGAGCCAGCGCAGTCCGCGCGGCAGGTCGAGCCAGCGCAGGAACTCCACAGCGACGAGCCGGCTCCACCGACCCACGTAGGCCTCGTAGGCCGTACCGTCGGCCCAGACTGGGGATGCCATGGCGGCACCATACCTGCGGTCGAGGAGGACACGATGATCGATCTGGTGACCGTCGGGGCGATCGTCGGCGTCCTGCTCGTCGGTGTCGTGGTGCTGGTCCGCAAGCCGGTCGACGCTCGACGGGTGGTCCGGTGGTCGGCTCTGGTGATCACGGTGCTGGTGGCCGCCGCGCTGACTCCCTACACCGTGGACGATTCCGGGGCTGCGGCCAGCTACCTGCTCGGCGTGCCAGTGGTGGCCGCGACGCTGCCGGTGCTCGCGCAGCGGATCGGTCGGCTGACAGTGGTCGCCGACGTGGTGGCCGCGCTGATCATCACCGCGTGGGGGCTGCTGCTCGGGTTGGGCATCGGAGGCGCGTTCCTGCCGGTGGCGGTGCTCCTGGTCGCCGGCATCGTGGGGATCGGGGCACAGCGACCGTCCACGACCGCCTGAGGCAGTGACCACTGCGCCGGAAATCTGGCAAAACAACAGACCGTGCATCGACGTTAGTCACTGGCATGTCGCATATGCTGCGTCGTACCCACGTTGACGGCCCGCGCGCGCCGTGCCGCCTCCGCGACCACGCCCGCCGTCGATCGCCGGGCTTCGCGCCCGCCGACGTCGACAGGAGTCTTCGATGAACTGGCGTCCCACCATCGCCGCGCTGGGCGGTCTGTGCCTCGCGCTCAGCACCGCACCCCTCACCAGCGGGGCCGCCGCCGCTCCCCCGGACACTCTGCGTGCCGCTCATGTTAGCGCTCACTCCGCAGCCGGTGGCGCGCTCGCCAATCCGCCCGGCACGCCAGCGGGCGCATGCCCGACGGGGACCGGATACGGCCCGCCGCTGCCGGCCAGTTCCGTGACAGCGCCCAGGATCCAGGTGGATTCTCGTTCCTCGAAGGGCCGGTCTGGGTCGCCGACGGTGGCTACCTCTTGATGTCCGACATGGCCGCGGGCACCGGGCCGTACAACGTCCAGCCGTCCACGATCCGTCGGTTCACCCCGCCGGCGACCTTCGACACGTTCATCGCCAACGCGGGCAGCAACGGCCTGGCGCTCAGCGCCGACGCCCAGCAGGTCGTCGCGGCGACCCACGACCAGCGGAGCGTGTCCGCGTACCGGCTGAGCGACCGGGCACGCAGCACCGTCGCGGCGAACTACCAGGGCCGGGCGTTCAACTCGCCCAACGACGTCGCGGTCCGTTCGGATGGCGTTGTCTACTTCACCGACCCGAACTTCCAGCGCGGCAACCGCGCCGACCAGATGGGTGGGCGTACCAGCGTCTTCCGCGTCTCCGGCGGCCAGGTGTCACTGGTGGACGACCGGCTGCGCCAACCCAACGGCATCGCGCTCTCGCCGGACGGGACCGCGCTGTACGTGGGTGCCTACTCCGAGAACAAGATCTACAAGTACGCCGTCCAGCCCGACGGCAGCACCGGCGCTCGCAGCGTCTTCGTGAACTACATCGGTGGCCCGGACGGCGCGACGATCGACTGCGCGGGCAACGTGTACTGGGCGTCGGGCTCGGACTCCCTGGTGCACGTCTACTCCCCGGCTGGCACCCAGCTCGGGACGATCCGGGCCGGCACCTCCGGTACGACCAACGTGGCGTTCGGCGGCCCCGACCGGCAGACCCTCTACGTCACCTCGGGCCCGCGGAACGACTCCGGCCTCTACAGCGTGCGACTCAACGTTCCCGGCTACCCGTACTGAACTTCAGGGCGTACCCCCGATCCTGGCGGTGACGGGCCGGCGGCCGCTAGCGTGGATCCCGGAGGTAGCCGATGGGCGCACCCCGACTCCGTCGGCCGACGTCAGCGGTACGCGGCGCCGGGCTTGAGCCCGGGCGTCTGCTGGCGGCCGTCGACGCCGCGGTGGTGTACTACCGCGCCCAGCTCGCGCAGGCCGACGCGCCGCGCGCCTACCTCGCCGAACGGGGCCTCGGTGTCCTCGTGCAGCGGGAGTGGCCGTGGCGGGTCGGGTACGCCCCGCCGGGCTGGAGTGCGCTGACCGGCCACCTGCGCGCCGCCGGCTTCACACCGGAGGAGTTGATCGGCGCCGGCCTGTCGACCCGCACCCGGACCGGCCCGGACCACCTCATCGACGTGTTCCGCGACCGGGTCATGTTCCCGGTACGCGACCCGGCCGGGCACGCAGTGGCATTCCTCGGCCGCGCCGGCCCACATGCCGGAGACGTTCCGAAGTACCTCAACAACCCGCGGACAGCGATCTACAGCAAGAGCCACCTGCTGTTCGGTCTGGCCGAGCAGCAGGACCGCATCGCCGCCCGATGGACTCCGGTCCTCGTCGAGGGGCCCGCCGACGTCCTCGCGGTGTGGCTGTCCTACTCCCGGTCCGGCCGGACCGGAGCGGTGGCCCTGGCACCGTGTGGCACCACCCTCAGTGACACCCAGGCCACCATCCTGCGGGAGCTGCCCGGTGCCGCGCGGGGCCTGGTCACGGCCTTCGACGCGGACCCGGCGGGCCGCGCGGCGGTGGACCGCGCGTGGCACCTGCTCCGACAGGCGCGCTGTCCCGGCCCGCTGCTGGCGGCCGAGTTCCGCGCCGGCGCCGACCCGGCGGACCTGCTGCGCGCCCCGCACGGCAGGGCCCGGCTGCGGGCGGCCCTTCAGCGACGGGCGCAGCCCATGCTCGACACGGTGGTCGACCACCGCCTCACCCGGCTCGTCGAGCGACACCCCCGGTTGCTGGAGGACGTCGACGGCAGGTGCGCCGCGGTACGCGCGCTGGTGCCACTGCTGTTCGAGGCGACCAGCCCGCAGGAGGCAATCAGTGTGGCTCGGCGCATCGTCGCCCACACCGGGGTCGGGGTGGACACCGTCGCGACCATCGCGATCGCGCACCTGGAAGGCTCACTACGCGACCTCTCCTGGCTGGGCGAGGGCCTACCAACCGGGTAGGAGATCGGCGCGGTGAGCCGTGCACAGGCGATCCCAGCACCGGTCAGGGCAGTTGCCCCGGTCGGTCCACTATGGCGAGCCGGATGAACGCTGCAGTCGAGTACAGCGACTCCTTGCCGTTGCGCACTACCGACCCACGCCTGCCGAGGAAGATGTGGCTGTCCCGGTCGAAGATGAAGTCCTCGTGGCCACCGATCACGCCGGGCATCCGAATCGCCACCCCGTGCCGACCGGCGGCGTCCACCACGTCGCCCGAGATGACGACCGCTCCGGGCTCCCGAGCCAGCAGCTCGTACAGCGCCGCCAGCGCTCGGGGCGGCACGTAACCGTCGAGCATCGACCGCGCGGTGGTGTACGCCATGCTCACGTCCCCGTAGACGGCCTCTTCGTCGGCACCCTCGGGAAGATGCAGGTCGACCGGGTGTTCCCGAAGGTGTCGAAGCAGCTCGTCCGGATCGGTGGGCAGATCGTCGTGGTACGCGGGCGGCGGGAACGCGTCGAGCTCCTTGTCGGGATCGCCGGGATCGTCCATGCGGTGCACCCTCAGATCGCTCCACCCGTTCGGGTCGGCCTCCGGTCGGTAACGTGTCTGCGCGTGGGCGACTCCCCCAGCCGACTCCCACCTCTGCACGCGAATGGTGATGTACGGGCCGCTGCCCGGCATCTCCCGCGTCGTCGCCAGGCGCTCCGTGAAGACGTACTGATCGGGTCGGGCAGTGAGCTCGGGCTGCTGCCGGGCGGCGTCGGCCGCCCTCCGGAAGATCTCCGCGGCGCTGGCCGTGGGCGGCGGCTGGTCGCCCACCCTCATCGTCTGGACCGCCAGCGCACCGGCGGTCAGGGTGACTGCCAGGCCGAACGCCCCGGCGAGGCGCCAACCGTGCAGGAACCGGGCACGACGTCCAGCGGGACGGGCCGCCGAGATCAGGTCGGCCCGCCGGGCGACGTGTGCGGTCAGGTCCGTGAGGAGCTGCTCCTCGAAATTGTGCGACGACTGGTCGGTCTTGTTCATGACGTCATCTCCTTCCATCAGGCGAGGGTGGTGGCTGGGCGGGCGAGCACGGCGCGGACGACGCGACGGGCACGATGCAGACGGACCCGGGCGGCGACCGGCGAGATCCCGAGGGCGGTCGCCGCGTCCGCGACGGTGAGGCCGTCCACGGCGATCAGTTCGACAAGCGTCCGGGTGTCCTCGGGCAGCTCGCTCAGCGCACGATGGGTGCGGCGGGCCGCCGACTCGGCATCGATGCGCTCCTCGATGCGAGCGATGTCGTCGGGGCCCAGGTCCCGTCGTCCGGCCAGCCGGCCGGTCACCCGCAGCCGTTGGGCCGCCCGCCGTCGCTCGTCGCCGATGACGTTGCGAGCCACCCCGTACAGCCAGCCGATCTGGCTGCCCCGGTCCGGCCGGTAACCTGCTGCCGACTCGATCACCGCGAGGAACACGTCGGCGGTCAGGTCGGCGGCGAGGTGCGGGTCGTCGACCCGCCGTGCCACGAACCGGCCCACCGCCTCCACGTGCCGCCGGTAGAAGACCGCGAAGGCCACCGGGTCGACTCCGATGCCGGAGATGTCACCCTCCGCTGGGCTGGGGTCATTCACAGGCCGTCCTCTCGTAGCCGTCACACCCCTTATTCGTACGGCGGAGCGCGTGTGTTACCGGAGCCGGACGCGGTGCCGACGGCGGGTTGGCGGCAAATCCCCGCGAACCGGCCCCGGTTGCGAGCAGGATGAGATGGATTCGCCCAGCGACACGGTGAGCGGGGGTTCGACCGTGAACGACGGACTGATGACCAGGCGGAGCGCCCACGGTGTCGGAGAGACGATCTCCGCGCTGCGGGCTGAGGCGCAACGGGTCGGTGCTGCGGTGGTGGCGGTGGTCGACCATGCGGCGGCCGCCCGAAAGGTCGGGTTGAGCATGCCCGCGGGCCGCTGAGCACGGCCCGGTCCGACCACGCGGAGTCGCCCTCCGGGCGATCGGCTGCTCAGGCGACCGCGGCGGCCATCCGGCGTACCGCCTCGGTGATCAACTCCGGCGCGGTGGCCAGATTCAACCGGACATGCCCGCTGCCGCCGGTGCCGAAGGCCAGACCGGAGTTGAGCGCCACCCGGCCCCGGTCGAGGAACACCGCGGCGGGGTCGTCGCCGAGACCGAGGGCACGGCAGTCGAGCCAGGCGAGATAGGTGGCCTGACCGGGCTGGTAACGGATGGCCGGCAGGTTCTCGGCGAGCAGCGCGGAGAGCAGACGACGGTTGTCGTCCAGGCCGGCCAGCACGGCGTCGAGCCACTCGCCGCCGTCGGTGAAGGCGGCGGTGTGGGCGATCACGCCAAGGTGGCTGGTGCTGACGCTGGCTTCGAACGGAACTCGGGCGAGGTCACCGGCCGCCGCCGGGCCGGCGACCAGGAGACCACCGCGCAGACCGGCCAGGTTCCACCCCTTGGAGGCGGACATCAGTGACATGCCGTTCTCCGCGCCGGGCACCGAGAGGTACGGCACGAAGCGCGCTCCCCCACCCACCACCGGCGCGTGGATCTCGTCGGCGACCACCCGCACCCCGTGCCGCTCGGCCAGGCGGGCGACGGCGGTCAACTCGTCCACGGTGTGCAGGACGCCGGTCGGGTTGTGCGGGCTGCACAGCAGGTACGCCGCCGGCCGCCCACCGGCCCGAGCCTGCCGGAACGCGTCCTCCAGCGTGTCGAGGTCGATCCGCAGGTCCTGGCCGAGCGGCGCCTCCACGATCCGGCGGTCGGCGTGCGCCACGAACTCGTAGAACGGTGGGTAGACCGGGCAGTTGACCACCACCGCGTCCCCCGGCTCGGTGACCAGCCGCAGCACCTCGACGATGCCGTGCATGACGTCGGGCACCAGCGCGGTGCGCTCCACTGCCAGCCCGTCCCAACCCCACCGACGCCGGGCGAACTCCGCCAGCGCCTGCGGGTACGCCGTACCGGAGGTGTAGCCGGTGTCGCCGCGCGCGACGGCGTCGGTGATCGCCCGCGCGACCGGCTCGGCCAGCGGCACGTCCATCTCCGCCACCCAGAGCGGCAGCACGTCGTCGGGGTACTCCCGCCACTTGAGGCTCGTCCGTTGCCGGAGCTGGTCGAGCGTGAGCTGGCGAAGGGGGTTCACCGGGCTTCGGGCACCACTGAGCACACCAGTCATCGCTGAAGCCTATTCCGCTTCGTCCGGGCCCCGCCGACGTCGTTGGATGGGCCGGCGATGTCAGGACCGTGACCGTCCCTGGTTGCCGTCGCCGTCGCAGGGGCCAGAGTTCGAGCAGGATTCCGTCGCCGCCGAATGAGAGCCTGACCGGAGCGGTTCACATCAACGGGGAGGGTCGATGACGAAGCGTGCGATCCGGGTGGCGCGGATGTTCGACGGCGAGCGACTCGTGGACGGCGGGGTGCTGGTCCTGCTGGACGGTGGGCGCATCGTCGACGTGCAGCGGGGCCGGGCCGAGGCGCCGGAGGGCTGGCCGGTGCGCGAGGAGCCGAACGGCACCGTGCTGCCCGGCCTGGTGGACGCTCACGTACACCTGTGCGCCGATGCCGGTCCCGACGCGCTCGGCCGGCTCGCCGAGCGTCCCGAGACGGACCTCGACGCGGTTGTCGAGGCGTCACTGCGCGCGCATCTGGCGGCTGGCGTCACGACCGTTCGGGACCTGGGCGACCGGCGCGGTGCCGTGCTCCGGTGGCGGGCCCGGGAGGTGCGCGACGACCTGCCCACGGTGGTGGCCTCGGGTGCCCCCGTCACCACCGTCGGCGGGCACTGCTGGTCGATGGGGGGCGAGGTGAGCGGCGTCGACGGGATCCGCGAGGCCGTACGCCTCAAGGCGGCAGCCGGGGCCGACCTGGTGAAGGTCATGGCCAGCGGCGGCGTGTTCACCCCCGGCACCGACACCACCCGGCCGCAGTTCACCGACCAGGAGCTGACCGCCGCGCTGACCCAGGCGCACGATCTGGGCCTGCCGGTGACAGTGCACGCGCACGCGCTCAACGCCGTCGAGCAGGCGCTGCGCGTCGGTGTCAACGGCATCGAGCACTGCACGTGCGTAACCGCGGCCGGCGCCCACGTCCCCGACGAGGTGGCGGACCGCCTGGCCGCGTCCGGGGTGGCGGTGTGTGCCACGCTCGGCACCGACCCGACCGTGGTCACGCCGCCGGAGGTGGTGGCGATGGCGGCACGGGCCGGGCTCAGTGCGGCAACGCTGCGCGACGGCGCCGCCACCCTGCACCGGGCCGGGGTCCGCCTGGTGGCCGGTTCGGACGCGGGCCTCGGCCCCGCGAAGCCGCACGGGATCCTGCCAGAGACGCTGGTCGAGTACGTCGCCTGCGGCATTCCCGCCGCAGCCGCCCTCGCCGCGGCCACCTCGGTGGGTGCCGAGGTGTGTGGCCTGGGGCGGCGCAAGGGCCGCGTCCGCCCCGGGTTCGAGGCTGACCTGCTGGTCGTGGACGGCGACCCGACGAGCGACATCAGCGCACTGCGCCGCCCGCTCGCCGTCTACCGCGCCGGCAACCCGGTGAGGTGACGATGTCCGAGCAGCAGGCATCCACGCTGTAGAAGCCTCAGCTGATCAATCCCGGCCGGCCCCGGGGTTTCGCCGGCTGTCGCTTCCGGGTAGCGGGTGGCTCATGAACCGCAATCTCGTGAAGGCTCTGCAGGTCGCGTGGGGGCTGCCGGAGTTCCGCAGCGGGCTGCGACACCTCATCGATCTCGACGAGGTGTCGGTGCTGCTGGCCACGCTGTCCGTCGCGGATCAGGATCGCGAGGTGGAGAGCAGCCTGTTGAGCCTGCTGCGGTCCAGCCTGGACACTGTCGAGATCCGGGAAGCGGTGTTGCTGCTGCTGGAGCGGGACGAGGTGCGCCGGCCGCTCGTCGCGGCGGTGGTGGAGCCGCTCGCGGACCGGCCGGGTCAGGCCGCTGCCATCGCCTCGGCGGCCGAGGATCCCGCGGTGCGACGTGAGGTGCGGGCGGTCCTCGACAGCGCCAAGGCGCGCGAGCTGATCTGGCAGGCGATCGACAACCAGGTCAGCGACAACCGGTTCGGCTTGATCCGTCGGGCGGCGGTGCTGTTCGTCAGACACCCGAGCGTCCGACGCCTCGCGTGGGCCGCGCACCGGCACGGCGTGTTGCGCGAGCTACGCCGCCGGCCGCTGCCCACGCCTGACATTGCCGAGGACGGCGGACGAGCGCGAGCGTGAGGGCTATCCGATGACGTCGAGGCCGGTCAGGTCGGCCGACAGCGCCCAGAGTCGGGCTGCCTCACTGTCGTCTGTGGGGCTGCCGTCGGTGCGCTGGCAGTCCACGCAGTAGTCGCCGCCGTTCACGTCGAGTTGAGGTGACGTGGCGGCCCAGACCTGGGTCGCCGCGCCTTGCTCGACGGTCTTGAACAGCCCCGGCGTCGGAGTTCCGTCCGCGTCGATCCAGCCGGCGGCGACCATCTCCTCGACCGCGAGGTGTCGTTGCAGGGGCGTGCGGATCCAGCCGGGGTTGACCGAGAAGGCGCGGACGCGCTGCCCTCTGCCGAGCAGGTCGAGGTGGCGGGCGAACAGCACATTCGCGAGTTTGGACTGGGTGTACGCCTCCCACTTGTCGTAGCCGCGCTCGAACTGCACGTCGTCCCACCGGATACGCCACGTCGGGTTGCGCCCGGAGGCGACCGAGACGACACGAGCCGTGCCGGCGGCGGTGAGCGCGGGCCACAGCAGGTTCACCAACGCGTAGTGGCCGAGGTGGTTGATCGCGAGGTGCGCTTCCCAGCCGTGTCCTGTCCGTGTCTCCTGGCAGGCCATGATCCCTGCGTTCGCGATCAGGATGTCGAGGGCGGAATGGCTGCGAAGGAACCGTTCGGCGAACACGCGGACGGAGCCGAGGTCGGCGAGGTCGAGTTGATCGACCTCGACCCCGGGTACGCCGGCGAGCGCCCGCTGCGCCGCGTCCGGCCGGAGAGCGGGGACAACGACCCGAGCCCCGGCTTGGGCGAACGCGCGGGTCGTGGCGAGTCCGAGGCCGGAGTAGCCACCCGTGACGACGGCGGTCCTGCCGGTCAGGTCGATGCCGGCGACGACATCCGCGGTGGTGCTGTGGGCGCCGAACATGGTGTGGGTCGTGTCGCTTGTCATGTCGCGGACGCTAGGTGCTAGACCGAGGTCTAGGTCAATGGCTACGGTCGACGCCATGGCGGACGGGGACCTGAGTATCGGGCAGGTGGCGCAGCGCACCGGCTTGAGCGTGCACACTCTGCGGCTCTACGAGCGTGCGGGTCTGTTGGCCGGTGACGTACGGCGGGACGGGTCCGGCAGGCGCGTCTACAGCGCCTGGGATGTCGAGTGGCTGGCGAACTGCGTGAAGTTCCGCGCTTCCGGGATGCCGCTCACGACGATCAGCCGCTTGGCCCAGCTCGTCCGCGAGGGCAGCGGCAACGAGGCCGAGCGGCTCGCTCTGCTCCGCGAACACCGGCGCCACATCACCGAGCAGCTGGCGCGGCTGCGCGACTGCCTTGAGCTCGTCGACGTCAAGGTGGCCAGCTACGAGCAGCACCTCACCGCCGGCGGCTCGGGAGATCCCTGGCAACAGCAACATTCGGTGACGGTTGCGGACGGAAGACCCGCCGGTACGCGCCGGGCGTGACACCGAGGAGTTGTCCGAACTGGAACCGGAAGTTGCTGGTCGTCGGAAAGCCAGTCTGGGCAGCGATCCGGTCGACGGTGTGGTCGGTGGTCTCCAGCAGGTCCTGCGCGTGGCGGATGCGCACCCCCGACACCCACTGCATGGGGCTCTGCCCGGTCTCGTCCTTGAATCGGCGGGTCAGCGTGCGCACGCTCATGCCGGCAGCGGCGGCGATGTCCGCGAGGGTCAGGTCACGGTACGCGTTCGCCTCGATCCATGAGAGCGCTCGTTGCAGCGTCGACGTCCGGTGCGTTGCCCGGTTCCGAACGATGTACTGCGCCTGCCCTCCGGGGCGGTGCAGCGGGGCGACGGCGAGGCGGGCGGCGTCCGCCGCGACGGCCACCCCGTAGTCGCGCTGGACGATGTGCAGGCAGAGGTCGAGACCGGACGAGGCGCCAGCGGATGTCAGGATGCTTCCGTTGTCCGTGTAGAGCACATCCGGGTTCAGCCGGACAGCGGGATGCCTTCGTGCGAGTTCGTCAGCGGCGAGCCAGTGGGTCGTCGCGTCCCGGCCGTCGAGCAGGCCCGCTTCGGCCAGCGTGAACGCGCCGACGCAGATCGACGCGATTCGCGTCCCACGGTGGGCTCCGGCCCGCAGTGCCGCGAGAACAGCGGGCGGCGACGGTTGCAACGGGTCGTTCCTCCCTGGCACCACGACGAGGTCGGCCCGCTCGACGGCGTCCAGCCCGTCGTCGACGGCCAGGCGCACCGGACCGGCCTGGACGGACGGCTCGTGACCGGCGACGACGACCCGGTATCCCGGGCGGCCGTCCGGTAGGCGCACGCGTCCGAAGGTTTCGATCGGGGTGGCCAGATCGAAGGCAATCACATCGGGGAGCGCAAGCACGACGACGGTGTACACCCCCGCAGGATAGGGCACTTCGCGACTGGCCAGATCCAGGAGCTATCTGTCTTGATAGCCATCGCAACGCGGTCCGGCGCGGCGCAAAAATAGGAGGAAACGCCCACCGGAAGGGATCCTCAATGACACAGGTCCACGTCCAGATCGTGCTCTTCGACGGCTTCGATCCCCTAGATGTCATCGCCCCGTTCGAGGTGCTCACCGCCGGCAGTCAGTTCCTCGGTGGCGCGCTCGCCGTGGAGTTCGTCAGCGCGAGCGGTCCCGGCGTCGTGCGAGCCGGCAACTCCCAGATCACCCTGACGGCCGCCGCCAGGCTCGATCCGGACGTACCCGGCTACGTGGTCGTCCCGGGTGCGGTCGGCCCCGTCGACGGGGATCCGGACGCCGGAGACGAGACGATCCCCGTACTCCTGGGTCGGTTCGCGCAGAGCGACGCGATGCCCCTCATCCGCCGCGCGCTCGACAACCCGAGGATCACCGTCGCGGCCTTCTGCGGGGGATCACTCGCCCTCGCGATGGCCGGTCTCCTCGAAGGTCGCACCGCGACCACGCATGTGCTCGGCATCGACATGCTCGACGCCACCGGCGTGAACGCCGTCCGCGCGCGCGTAGTCGACGACGGCGACCTGGTCAGCGGCGGCGGCGTGACGTCGGGTCTCGACGTAGCCCTCTACCTGCTCGAACGGGACTTCGGTTCGCAGGCCGCGCACGCGGTCGAGGAGCTGTTCGAGTACGAGCGTCGCGGCACCACCTGGAAGACCACAGGTCAGCACGCGGCCTGACCTGCCCCGCCCCTCCAACAAGGAAAGTCACCAAGCAGATGAACACCATTGTCGGCACCTGGCTGCTCCGTATGAAGACACCCGTCGGCACCATCGAGGCCGCCTACCACTTCGAGGAAGAGGATGGCGTGATCCACGGCAGCGCGACCGGCGCGGGCGAGACCACGCCCCTCACCGACATCGTGGTCCACGAGGACCCGACCGGGCAGCGCGTCACCTGGCGGCAGAGCATCACCAGACCGCTGCGCCTCAACCTGGCGTACGACGTCATCGTTCACGGCGACGCCCTCTCCGGCGAGTCCCGCGCCGGGCGGCTGCCGCGGACGCGCGTGACCGGTGAGCGGAGCGCGTGAGGGGGTTCCATGGCGGTCCACGTGGTCACGGCAATCCTCGCCAGCGGCACCGGTCGCCATCGCCGCGAGCATGTTCCCGCGCTCCGCGCCCCCTGGGCCGGCGCCCGCCGGCGCCGCACGTGCGCCCGCGTCGCCGGACATCGGGCGGCGGGCTCTGTCGGACCGGCCCGCTAGCATCGCCGCGAACGCCATCGGATGGAGGCTGTCATGACCCAGAGCGACACCACCACGTTCGTCGACAGGGACCTACGAGGCGCGCGGTTCAACAGGTCGACGTTGGCCGGTGCGGTCATGCGCGGTGTCGATGTCAGCGGGCTCGACATCGATGCGCCGTGGCTGGCGGACGGCACGCTGCTGATCAACGGTGTCGACGTGGTGCCGCTCGTCGAGGCCGAGCTCAACCGGCGGTTTCCCGGCCGCGAGCTGAAGAATGCCGGCGATCCCGAGGGCCTGCGCGTGGCGTGGGCGGCACTCGAACGGGCCTGGTCGGCCGCCGTCGACCGGGTCGAGTCCATGCCGCAGAGCACCGCCGACGCCTCGATCGGTGGCGAGTGGTCGTTCGCGCAGACCCTGCGCCACCTCGCGTTCGCCACGGACGCATGGCTCGGCAAGGCGATCCTGCGCCTGCCGCAACCCTTCCATCCGCTCGGGCAGCCATACACCGAGTACGAGACGGATGGATTCGACATGTCGGTCTTTGCCGCGCGGCGTCCGAGCTTCGCCGAGGTGCTCGACCTGCGTGCCGAGCGGCAGGCCATGGTGCGCGGCTTCCTCGCGACCGTCACACCGGGGCTGCTCGCCGAGCCTCGGCCGACTCCGTGGTCACCCGCGCACGAGCGGCCGGTCCTGCACTGCCTCCACGTGATCTTCGACGAGGAGTGGGAGCACCTTCGCTACGCGACACGCGACCTCGACGCGCAGCAGTAGGACCGGCCGGGCTCAGTCGGTCGGCAGGAGCGGTCGCATGAAGGTCCGCTCGTACCGCACGACACAACCCGAGTCGTTGCGGATGCTGTCCGCCGCGACGAACTCCGGGTCATTACCGAACCGCGCACGGTAACGCTCGTAGGCTGCCAGGCTCTCGAAACTGAACAGCGCCTCCGCCTTGTCGCTGGCTCCCTCGGCGGGCAGGAAATAGCCGTGGTGCACGCCACCGTGCGCGGCCACCAGCCGCATCCACTCACGAGCGAAGCGTTCGAAGGCCTCGATCTGCGCGGGGTCGATGGTGTAGTGCACGACGCAAGTGATCATCGCGCCACCATACGGGCCGGTGCTCGCGCATCGCAGCACGACCGCGGTCAGCGGCAGGAGCGTGCTGGAAGGTTCGAGAATGCCCGCTAGGCCGTGTCTCCTGGATCCTGGTCGGTGAGATCGAAGCTGCGGTTGAGCAGTTCCAGGCCGGTAACGGGCTGGAAGCCGACCTCGGTATAGAGCCTCAGAGCCGGAGCGTTGTCGGTCTCGGTCTGGAGTGACACACGACGCGCGCCAGCGGAACGCGCGTTGTGGATGGTGTGCTCCAGGAGGGCGTTCGCGATGCCGCTACGGCGATGGCGCGGGGCCACGTAGAGGTCGCGGATCGACCATGCGGTGCCCAGCGTGAGCGACGCCGGCATGATCATGGCCGTGATGAAGCCACAGACGTCATCGGCTCGGATGGCGGCAGCGGCGGAGAGCCGGTGTTGCGCGAGCTGGTCGTGCAGCCAGGTGCGTGTGATCTCAGGGGATGACGGTTGGCCGTAGTGCACGCGATAGTCGTCAAACAGAGCAGCTACCTGATCGAAAGCCGGATGGGTGCAGCCGATGGGCACGATCGTCGTCGTCACGCCGTAAGTGTGGCCGACGGTCAAGCCGAGGTTGGTTACTGTCCCCCGTCTCGACAGCAGGTGCAGCACTAGGGGCTGGTTGGCGGGGCCACGACCAGTTCGGTGTCCGGGTCGTGGTCAATCCGCGAAGGGCCGGCCACGATCAGGGTGGCCCGGGACCACGGGCGTTCTCGCAGCATGAACGGCAGTTCCTCGCGCAGCCAGTTCGTCACGTGCTCCTGCTGTTCCGGTGAGTCGCCGTCGCGAGCGACCAGCAGCCGCTCCTGCTCGTCAAGATCTCCCTGCACGTACACGGAGGCGTCCAACCACGGGAGAAGTTCTTCCCGGAGGATGCCGGTGCCCTCGACCCAGACGACGTCAGTGCCGGCGGGGATGGCGATCGATCCCGCGCGATCGTGGCGGACCCAGGCGTCGGGGCGGAAGTCCACGGGCTCCCCTCGGTGCAGGGGTTGCAGAATGTTCTCGACGAGTATGGTGCCCCAGTCGAAACAGGCGTGGTTCCAGGCGACGTCGTCGGTGTGCACGATGGCGGAGTTGGCTTCCACAGCCGCCAGCTTCTCGGCCAGGGTCGTCTTGCCCGCACCACCCCGCCCATCAATCGCTATCACTCGCGGACGTCCGGTGACGTCTGGTGATGCATCGCGCAGCTGCCGGACCGCGTCGAACACGGTCACCGGCCGCCAGCCGACGGCTTCGATCTCACCGTGATGGAGGCGCATTGACGGCCTGTACCCCCAACGTCTGCAGAAGATACGGCCCCACCATCCGGTATCGGCATTTCTGCGTGGCACGCATGTTTGCGTGCCACGCAAAAAGTGCTAGCGTGGTGGCATGACGGGACTTCGGGAGCGCAAGAAGGCCGAGACGCGGGCGGCGCTCGGCTGGGCCGCCATCCACCTCACCGTCGAGCGCGGCTACGACAACGTCCGCGTCGAGGACATCGCCGAGGCGGCCGGTGTCTCCCCGCGCACCTTCAACAACTACTTCTCCAGCAAGGCCGAGGCGATCGCCTCCCGCCACCTCGACCGCAGCCTGCGCACCGCCGCCGCGCTGCGCGAACGCCCCGCCGACGAGCCGCTCTGGGCGGCGCTCACCCAGGCAGCGCTGGAGCAGTTCACGCCCGGCCCCGAGGTCGAGGCGATGCCCTCCCCCGCACACGCCCAGTGGGTGGCCGGGGTGCGCACCATGCTCGCCGAGCCCGCGCTGCAGGGCGAGCGGCTGCGCGCCGTCGCGGTCGCCGAGGCCGAGCTTGCCGCCGCGGTCGCCGAGCGCACCGGCACCGACCTCGCCACCGACATGTATCCGAGGCTCGTCGCGGCTGCCGCCAGCGCCGCCGTCACCGTCGCCATGCAGCACTATCTCGACAGCACCGACCCGCCCACCCCGATCGAGCGCCTGATCACCGACGCCTTCGCCCAGGTCGCCGCCGGGCTCCCGCCGCCCCGCTGAAGCCCCGGCCCGCACTCACCGCACGACCTCATCCACGCCTTTCAGCCGCGTCGCACCTCCGCGGCGGGCCGGCCGCGTGCCGCGCCTGCCGTGGCGATGACGCACACCCAGAAGGGATCACGATCATGATCGATGTCCTCATCGTCGGAGCCGGTCCCAACGGCCTCATGCTCGCCTGCGAGCTGGCCCTCGCCGGCGTACACCCCGTCGTCCTCGAACGCCACGCCGCGCCCACCGGCGAGCCCCGCGCCAACGGCCTCGTCGGCCAGGTCGTCCGCCTGCTCGACCGGCGCGGGCTCTACGGGCGGCTCAGCGGCGAGAGCACCCCGCCGTCGCCCCAGCCGGCCTTCGTCTTCGGCGCGTTCCCGCTGGATCTCACGATGGTCGCGGAGAACCCGCACTACGTGCTCGGCGTGCCGCAAGCCCAGCTCGAGGCCGCCCTCGCCGATCGGGCCGTCGAGCTCGGAGTCGACCTGCGCCGCGGCCACGAGGTCGTTGACCTCCGCCAACGGCCCGACGCGGTCGAGGTCTGCCTTGCCGACGGTACGCAGCTCATCTCCCGCTTCCTCGTCGGTGCCGACGGGGGCCGCAGCGCGGTGCGCCGCCTCGCCGGCATCGGCTTTCCCGGCGCCACCTTCGACCGGTCCATCTCCCGTACCGCCACGGTGAGCGTCCCCGCGTCGTCCCTCGACCCCGAGACCGGTGGCCTTCGTGCGCCCGGTTACGGCGTCGTCCCGCCGTTCCAACACACCCGCACCGCGCGCGGACTGATCGCCTGGGCCCCGTTCCCCGGCCGTCCGGCGATCCTGAGCACGACGGAGTGGCCCGACGCGCCGACCAGCGACGAGACCTCGATGGACCTGGCGGAGCTACGCGCCAGCGTCGCCCGGGTGCTCGGCGTGGACATCCCCTTCGGCGCGCCAGAGGGCCCCGGGCTGTTGCGGCGGCTGACCGGCGGCAACACCCGCATCGCCGACCGCTACCGCGCCGACCGGGTGCTGCTGGTCGGCGACGCCGCGCACGTGCACCCCGCGATCGGTGGCCCCGGCCTCAATCTGGGCCTCCAGGACGCCGTCAACCTGGGTTGGAAGCTTGCCGCCACGGTGCGCGGCTGGGCACCGCAGGGTCTGCTCGACACGTACGAGACCGAGCGCCGCCCCGTCGCCGAACGGGTCGTCATGTCCACCCAGGCACAGTCGGCGCTCATCGGCCCCGGCGACGAGATCACCGGCCTTCGGCAACTCTTCGCCGAGCTGCTGCGCAAGCCGGAGGTGACAGGGCACATCGCGGCGCTGATGTCCGGCGCGGACATTCACTATCCCGTCGATCCGGCCGACCCGTTGGCCGGCCGCTTCGCCCCCGACGTGGTCGTGCACAGCGAGCACGGCCCGCTACGCCTCGCCGAGCTGACCCGCGCCGCCCGGCCGCTGCTGTTGGACTCCACGGGTGCCTACGCCGGAGTCGCCGCGCCGTGGCGAGACCGGGTCGACGTGGTCACCGGCGCGCTGGAGGGCACGACCGCGACCGCTTTGCTGGTGCGCCCCGACTGCTTCGTCGCCTGGTCCGCCGGGAACGCCGACACCCTGCGCGCCTCGCTCGCCCGCCACTTCGGCCTTCCACTGTGAGCGACAGAGCCGTCCGCCTCACCGAACCTGGTCGGCTGATCTCCTCGGACCGCTTCCCGCTGATCGGCGGCTGTAGGAAACAGTTGTCCCCACCAGCAACACCGCGCCGGTGAAGAAGTAGGTGTTGACTCCGATGCCGATCCAGAACTCGCCCGTGGAGATGTCTGCGGCCCCCATGAAGCCACCGCGACGGACACCCGTGACCATCAGCAGATTCTCGGCCATCCCCGGAACACCCCGGATGACGAGCAGCACGCTGCCGCCCAACAGCGGCGCCAGCAGTAGCCACCGAGGGAGATGTCGAGCAGGCGGGCGGACGGTGGCCAGGACGACGGCTGCCCCGATGGCCGACATCGAGATGAGCACAACGTTGAAGATCACGTAGGCCCTCATGTCCCAGGGGCCGTCACCGGTCGGATCGTCGCCGGGAAAGAACACCAGGATCACGTGCGACACCACAAAGAAGATCAACCATGCGAAGGCGCCGTACGCCCAGCGACGATCGGTGAGAGCGGGCATACCAGCACCATCGCCTCGGCAGCACCCTGACGCCTCCCTCCCTGGGTGGGTCTCACTCCCGCAGAGGAGCGAGGCGCGGGGGCGTCAACGCACGCATCGCGACGAACGGGATCACTCCTGCCGGAGATTCTGTTTTCGCTCGTCTGCGTCATGCGGTTGAGGCGGGCGCCTCTTCGGCGTCATGTTCGCGGAGCATGCTCAGCAGCCCGGGAAAGCGTTGTTCCACGTCGTCGTAGCGCAGCGTGACCAGCCGGCGAATGCCGTCGACGCGGGTGCGGATCAGTCCGGCATCGCGCAGAACCTTGATGTGGTGCGACAGCGTCGACTTGCCGATGGTGAAGCGGCTGCCCTTGAGGACGTCGCTGCCGCACGTCCAGTCCCCAGCGGCGTCGAGGGCACGCACGAGCGTGAGCCGCACCGGGTCGGCGAGCGCGCTGAGCACGACGTCGATCGTCACGGTTTCGATGGAAGGTTCGATCACCTCGGTCACGAGACGAAGCCTAGCCAGATGTTGCGGAAAGTACGACCCTCGTCGTACTGTTCGACGCGGCTCGAACAGTACGATGCAGGTCGAACAGAGGATGTGTCATGAAAGCGATCGTCTACCGCGACAACGGCGGCCCCGACGTGCTCCAGCTCGTCGAGCGTGACCTGACCGCACCCGACGCCGGCGAAGTCCGAGTCCGGGTCGCCGTGTCCGGGGTCAACCCGACCGACTGGCAGGCCCGCTCCGGCGTCGCCCACCGCAAGCTGTTCTCCGAGATCACCCCACACCTCGACGGCGCCGGCGTGATCGACGCCGTCGGTGACGGGGTTGATCCGGGCCGGGTCGGTCAGCGGGTGTGGCTGTTCATGGCCGCCGCCGGTCGGCCCACCGGCACCGCCGCCGAGTTCACCGTCGTACCCGCCGATCAGGCTGTGCCACTGCCCGACGAGGCCAGTTTCGACGTCGGCGCCTCACTCGGCGTCCCCGCGCTGACCGCACACCGTGCCCTCACCGTCGCCGAGGACGGACCACGCCGCCTGCACCCCGGTGCACTCGACGGCAAGGTGGTGCTCGCCGCCGGCGGAGCCGGCGCGGTCGGGCACGCGGTGATCCAACTCGCCCGATGGGCAGGCGCCACCGTGATCGGCACGGTCAGCGGCCCGGAGAAGGCGAAGCTGGCCGCTGCGGCTGGAGCCCACCACACGATCAACTATCGCGAGGGTGACCCGGCCGCCGCCATCCGCGCGATCGCCCCCGACGGCGTCGACATCGTCGCCGAGGTGGCGCTCGGCGCTAACCTCACCCTGGACCTGGCCGTGCTGCGTGCCCGCGGCACGATCGCGACGTACGCCAACGAGGGCGGACGGGCGGTCGAGCTGAACGTGGGCCAGAACATGGTGTTGAACACCCGCCTGCAGTTCCTGGTGCTCTACACGGCTGGCCCGCAGGCGCGCGCCGCAGGCGTCGAGGACGTCGCCGCCGCGATCCGTGACGGCGCCCTGCCGGTTGGCGAAGAGCACGGCCTGCCACTGCTCCGCTTCCCACTGCACCGCACCGCCGACGCTCACCGAGCCGTGGAGGCCGGCGTGGTTGGCAAGGTACTGGTGGACGTCACGCCCTGACGTTCGACCAGCTACCGCATCTCCGGCTCGCATCGGGCGCGGATCGGCTCATCGGCAGATCCGCGTACCGGCCACTCGTCGTGCCCACTTCTCGGATCACGTGCTTTGATCAAGACGTCGATACGAGGGGGGCCTGGTGGGGCGCAGAGCGATCATCTTTCACGGGACCGGCGGCAACCCGGACGTGTGCTGGTATCCCTGGCTGGCGGAGCGACTCCGGGCCCGGGGCTACACCGTCGAGGTGCCGCACCACCCGGGCATCAACGTCGAGCCGATCGCGACGTTCCTGCCGAAGGTGCTCGACGGGCACAGCTTCGACGAGGACACGATCCTGGTGGGCCACTCGGGGGGCGCGGCCCTGCTGCTGGCGCTCCTGGAGCATGTCGATGTCAAAGTCGCCCAGGCGATCCTGGTCGCGGGTTACTGCACCCGGCCCAACACCGAGGAAGAGCCGGTCCTCCAGCAGAGCTACGACTGGGCCGCGATCCGGTCGCACGTGCGGGACATCTACTTCATCAACTCGCGCAAGGATCCGTACGGCTGCGACGACCGACAGGGGCGCGCCATGTTCGAGCGGCTCGGCGGCACCCAGATCGTGCGCGACGACGGGCACTTCGGCGACTACAACCAGCCGTACGACCGGTTCGAACTTCTCGACCGACTCATCCCCTGACGCCGCCGGCGCAGCTCGGGGTGCGTTGTCCGGCGTGGAAGACTGTCCGGATGCCCTGGGAAGCCGCGATTCCGCCCCGCCCGCCGTCGCATCCCGTCGCCCTCATTCCGGTCGACCGTTCACATCGGGCGGTGCTCGGCAATCTGGGTCAGTTGTACCGTCATGATCTGTCAGAGGCGTACGGTCACCTCCCGAACGACGACGGCACGTTCAATGACCGACCGCTGGACCGGTTCCTCGCCGGTGTCGACCCGCAGCGCCGCGCGTGGTTGATCACTGCGGCCGGCCGGACAGCGGGCTTTGCGATGACGACCCCGGCTGAGGCCGGCGGCACGTCCATCACGAGTTTCTTCATCGTCCGCGCGCTGCGTCGCACAGGCGTCGGTCGCGCCGCTGCCGTTCGAATCATCGCCCTGTTCCCGGGGCGGTGGAGCATCGGCTTCCAGCGCTAAAACCCCGGCGTCGAAGCGTTCTGGTCGCGGGTAGCGACCCAGGTCGTCGGGGACACGTGGAAGACCCACGACGGTCCCACTCCCGAAAGCCGGCCTCCCGACACCTTCCTCACCTTCTCCACCTCCGGATGACCCAGAGGCGGTAGCGGTCGCAGCGTGACGCCTGAGGAAGCCGCGCCGCCTGCTGAGCACCGGATACGACTCAACCTGAGGCTCTCCTGCGCAGGTACGTGTCGGCCAACTGGCGAAGCCGTGCCCTGTCGAAGCTGTGCCCGTGGCCGGGATGGACGACGGACACGTCGAGGTCGGCGAGCATCTGCATGCTTCGCCGGTAGGCAGCCACGTCCGAGTTCGGCAGATCATCGATCAGGGCACCGTCGTAGATGATGTCGCCGGAATACAGGGTCCCGGTGCGCTCCTCCAGCAGGGCGATGCTCCCCGGTGTGTGGCCGGGAAGGTGCAGCACGGTCAGCACCCGCCCGCCCAGGTCGATCCGGTCGCCGTCGTCGACCATCCGGTTCAGGGTCATGGGTGCGATGCGGTAGCTGGCCGGGTCGTAGCCGGGACTGGGCAGGGCGTCGAGCATGAGCTCCGGGACGGGCTCTCCCGCCGGGTCGATCCCGAGTTTGTCGTAGAGCTCCGCGCCGTACAGGCTCGCCGGTACGCCCGCCGCGAGGACCTCGGCCTCGGCGGGGTGGGCGGCCCGGTCGGCGAACTCGGCTGCTCCACCGACATGATCCAGGTGCGCGTGGGTGAGCAGGACCATCGGATCGCGGTGGAACAGGCGCGGGATCGCCTCGCGCAGGGGGACGACACCGAGCCCGGCGTCGATCACCAGGTCTCGATCGGTGCCGCGCAGCCACCAGAAGTTCGCGGACAGCAGCTCGTTGACGTGCGGCTCCGAGATCCGGATGACGTCGTCACCCACCTCGGCCTGCGTATGCCAGTCCACCATGTCCGCCAGTGTGCCAGCGCGGCCCCCGAACCCCTGACGGCCGCGTAACACCCCAGGACCCTTTTAGGGATCTTCCCAACGTCGATATCCAGTGATATCTATGTCACACCGAATCTCCCACCCCCACTGGAGCGCGACGTGCGGAAATCCCGTCTGGCAACCCTCACCCTGAGCCTGGCGACGGCCCTGGCCGCCACCCTCACCCTGGCAGCGCCCGCCGAGGCCGCTCCCAGCGACCACTACGTCGCCCTCGGCGACTCCTACTCTTCGGGGGTGGGTGCCGGCAGCTACACCGCCGAGAGTGGCTCCTGCCAGCGCAGCACCAACGCCTACCCGGCGTTGTACGCCACCAACGTGCGACCCGCGTCGTACCGTTCGGTTGCCTGCTCCGGTGCCACCACCGCCAGCGTGAACAACACGCAGCTCAGCGCGCTCAGCACCACCACGACCCTGGTCAGCGTCACAGTCGGCGGCAACGATGTCGGGTTCGCCAACATCATGACCACCTGCGTGCTCTACGGGACCAACGACTGCGTGGCCGCCGTGCAGACCGCCGAGGACAAGGCGCGGGCCGACCTCACCAACCTGCTGCGCACCGTCTACAACGGAATCCGCACCCGTGCGCCGTCAGCCCGGGTGGTGGTCGTCGGCTACCCGGTCTTCTACCAACTGGGCACGACGTGTGTCGGGCTCAGCGCCACCTCGCGAGCGAAGATCAACGAAGGTATCAACCTGGTGAACGACCTGACCCGCAGCGCCGCCCAGGCCGCCGGCTTCACCTTCGCCGACGTCCGGTCGCAGTTCGTCGGGCACCAACTGTGCAGCTACGGCGACAAGTGGTTGCACGCCCTGAACTTCGCCAACCTCGGCATCTCCTACCACCCGACCGCGGCCGGCCAGTCCAGCGGCTACTACCCGGTCTTCCGCTCCGTCGCCGGCTGACGTCGGGGGCACGCGGGGCGAGACCCATCGCCCCGCGTGCCCCGTCGAACTCGGTCGGCCCGTACAGGATCAGCACTCGGGCCTAAAGGCCGAGGAGATGGTCAGGCGAGGAAGCCGTGCAGCGCCGCCGTGAGGTCGTCGGGGTTCTCCTCGGCGACGTGATGCCCGGACTCGATCGGGTGGCCGCGCAGATCGTCGGCCCAGGGCCGCCAGACAGCGAGCGGATCACCGTACAGGTCCTCCATGTCGTCACGGGTCGACCAGAGAAACAGCGTCGGACAGCGGACTGTGCGACCGGCACGCCGGTCGGCTTCCTCGTGCTCCCGATCGACACCCAGGCCGGCGCGGTAGTCCTCCAGCATCGCCCGGACCGTGGCCGGGTCGTGGATGGCCTCCCGGAACTCCTCGTAATTCTCGGCCCCCATGCTCTGGGGCTGGGCCTTGTTGCCGTACCAGGCATCGGGATCGACGGCGATGGCCCTCTCCGGCTTGTCGGGCTGCGCGAAGAAGAACCAGTGGTACCAGTCGTGGGCGAACCGCGCGTCGCACCTGGCGAGGGCCTCACTGATGGGCACGCCATCGAGAACCACGAGCCGGCTGACCACGTCCGGGTGGTCCAGTGCCAGGCGCAACGCCACGTAGCAACCACGGTCGTGCCCGACCGCGGCGAACGTCGGATGACCCAGGATGCCCATCAGACGGACCATGTCCCCCGCGACCGCCCGTTTGGACTGCTGCGAGTGGTCCGGGAGGATCTTCGCCTTGCCGGACCTCCCGTAGCCGCGCATGTCAGGGCAGACGACGGTGAAGCCCCGGTCCACCAACCGCGGTGCCACCCGGTGCCACGTCGACCCGGTGCGCGGATGCCCGTGGATGAGGAGCACCGGGGGTCCCTGCCCGGCGTGCCGGACACGGAGTTCCACCTCCCCGACGTCGACCCTCTCGTCGGTGAAACCGTCAAACATGCGCGACGAGTATCCGAGCCGCCCGTCCCGCAAACCTGCGCCCACGTACCGTCTGGTCAGGCATCGACCCGGTGCCGGCCGCGAGGGCCGTCACCCGCGTCACCTTGGGAAAAGCTCAGCGTGTACGGACGTCGCGTGTGGCGCCTTCGGCGATGGCCCGGAGTTTGTCCGGGTTGGCGACGTTGTGGATGGCGATGATGCGGCCGCCGGCGTCGACCTCGACGGTGACGGTGGCGACCACACGACCCGGACCACGGAACACCATGCCCAGCCCGCCATTGATCTCGACCAGCTCGGCGCTCATGTCGGCGGGCTCGACGCCCTGGTAGGTGACGGTGCCGATGGCCGCGAACCAGGCGGCCACCGTCTGTGCCCCCACCACCGGACGCATGGCCTGGCGGACCTTGCCGCCACCGTCGGTCCACAGTGTGACGTCCGGCGACAGCAGCTCCATGAGGGCGTTGATGTCGCCACCGGTCGCGGCGGCGAAGAACCGTCGGGTGACCTCGTGCTGCCGCGAGCGGTCCGCGACGAAGCGTGGCCGCCGGGCCCGAACGTGCTCGCGAGCGCGGTGCGCGGCCTGGCGCACCGCGGCCTCGGTTCGGTCCACCGCCTCCGCGATCTCGGCGTGGCTGAGGTCGAAGACCTCCTTCAGTACGAACACCGCCCGCTCCAACGGACTCAGTGTTTCCAGCACCACCAGCATGGCCATCGAGACGGACTCGGCGGTCGTGACGGCGTCGGCGGTGTCCCCGGTAGTGAGAATCGGCTCCGGGAGCCACGGCCCGACGTACGTCTCGCGCTTGTGCCGGGTGGAGCGCAGCCGGTCCATCGCCAGGTTCGACACGATCCGCGTCAGATAGGCCCTGGGGTCGGCCACCTGCGCGCGGTCGGCGGCCGACCACTTGATCCAGGCGTCCTGGACCGCGTCCTCGGCGTCGGCCGCCGTGCCGAGAATGCGGTAGGCCACCGAGAACAGCAGGTTGCGATGCTCGTTGTAGACCCGCTGGTCGAGCTCCCGGAACGGATGGGTCACCGCGCGTCCCGGACCCGGGTGAAGCGGCCACCGCGGGGCCAGAACGCGCCCGCGGCGGGCATCCTCTTCATGCGGCCGTACGTCGGCCAGGGCGAAGCACTCACCGTCTCCTTGTACCAGGCCGCTCTGCGGCCGGTCAGATACGTCCGTCGAGGACTGTCGTCGGGGTGGGTGAACTGGACGACCGCATCGTGCCGTCCCAGACTCACCGGCGTGTGGTAGTAGCCGAAGCGGAAAGGCTTCGCCTTCTTACCCTTGAGCGCGCGGACGATCGCCACGGCGGCGTGCACCCCGGTCGGCATGCCACCCTGGCAGGTGCCGTGCATGACGCCGTAACTCTGACGGATCGCGGCGGCGTCGCCCACCGCGTACACGTCGGGGTGCGACACCGACCGCAGCGCGGGGTCGGTGACGATGCGGCCGCGCTCCTCGACGGCCAGACCGGCCGCCGCAGCCAGCGGCGACACCCGCGTGCCACTCGTCCACACCACGACGTCGGCGGCCATGGTCTCCCCGCCGGCCAACTCGACCGAACCGGGCAGCACCTTCACCACCTCGACCCCGCTGCGCACCCGGACGCCCAGGCGCTCAAGCGCGGCCCGCAGGTGCGCCCTGACCTTCGGGATCATGGTCGCGCCGGGTTCCTGCCGACCCAGCAGCACCACGTTCAGCTCCGGATGCCGCTCGGCGATCTCCGCAGCCGACTCGACGCCGGTCAACCCACTGCCACCGACCACCACCGTGCCGCTGCCGAGCCGCGCCAGCCGGTCAGCCAGCAACTCGGCGTCCTGGACGCTGTTCAGCGTGTACGCGTAGTCCTCGACACCCGGCACCGCCGCCGTGTCGGCCACACTGCCCAACCCGTACACCAGTGTGTCGTAGTGCAGCACCCGGTCGTCGTCGAGCCGCACGGTCTTCGCATCCGCGTCCAGCGCCGTCACCCAGCCGCGCACGAACTGCGCGCCCGTACCCTCCAGCAGCTCCGGAATGCTCATCTCGGCGAGCCGCTGCCCGGTCGCCGTCATGTGCAGCCGCAGGCGCTCGGTGAACCGCTCCTGCGCGTTCACCAGGGTCACCCGCACACCGTCGCGGCGCCTGACCCGCGCCGCGAGCTGGATCGTCGCGGCCATCCCCGCGTACCCCGCCCCCAGAATCACCACCCGGTGCGCAGCCGCCGTCCCTACCTCGTGCTCTGTGCTCATCGTTCCGCCTCTTTCCTCGCGCTGACGACCACCAGACGCAAGCTGCCGACGTGTCCGTGACATGAGATCGACGTGACGCACGACATGGTCGACGTTCGCGCCCGCGTTCGGCGCCGGCGCTCCGCCGGGTGTCGACTCGTTCGTCCGACAAATTCGCTATCCGGCGGCTGGAGCGCAGTGATACACAACCGAGGTGCAGAACACTGTGGAGTTCCCCGAGGTCCTGCGGTTGATCGACGACCGCTCGGCCGCGTTCCGCGCCGCGATCGCGTCCGCCCCCGACCTTGACGTCCAGGTCCCGACCTGCCCGGACTGGACGCTGCGCGAACTGGCGCAGCACATCGGCGACGGCCGCCGCCGCCAGGCCGCCATCATCGCGGCGGGCCCGGGCGCGGAGCCCCCGGCGAGGACGGACCCGAAGGGAGCCCCGACCGCGCCCCGCGACCGCGAAGCCCTGGACGCCTGGCTAGCCGAGTCGACCGAGCTCATGCTCGCCGCGATGCGCGAGGCCGGCCCGGACCGCGGCTGCTGGACCTGGTGGGGCCGCTCGCAGGCCCCGCAGACCAGCGGAGCCGTGGCCCGGCACCAGATCCAGGAGCTGGCCGTCCACACCTACGACGCCCAGTTCACCCAGGGGGCCGCACAGCCGCTGCCGACGGACGTCGCGGTCGAGGGCGTCGACGAGTTCCTGACGACCGTCTCGGCGACGACCGTCCCCTGGCCGTTCAAGCCGGCGACCATCGACCTGCACGCGACCGAGGGCCGCTCCTGGCGCCTGACCCTCAACGCTGACGGCGTCCGCTGCGACGACCTCGCCGGCGACGCGGAGCCGGGCGACATGGCGATGCGAGGCACAGCGAGCGAGATGATTCTCTACTTCTACGAGCGCCTCCCGCTCGACGCTTTGGAGAACACCGGCGACACCGAGCCGATGGAGCAGCTCGCAGACTGGGACCCGATCGCGTAAACGCGCATGTGACGCCTCTGTCGGTTGTGCTGGGCTCCGCCCGTCCCCTGCGAAGGTCAGGCTCTGATCGCCGGTGTGTGGCTGCCGTGCACCGGCGCGGCAGCCACACGCGGCGTCACTTGTTGTGCTTCTCCTGGCACGGCACGCAGAAGCGCGCGTGCGGGAGAACCTCGAGCCGCTCGGCCGGGATGTTCTGGCCGCACTTCTGGCAGGCACCGTAGGTGCCTTCGCTGATCCGGCCCAGAGCACCGGTGATCTGCTCGATGTTGCGGCGGGTGGCCAACAGCAGCGCAGCCTGGTTGTGCGCCTCGCTGGGGTCGCCGGTGTCCGCGTTGAGCTCGGTCAGTTCCCGCAGCCGAGCCGTTTGTGCGGCGAAGTCGTCCGCCAGGGACGCTCGCAGATCAGCCAGCCAGATCTGATCAACAGCACGATGATCGACGCTCATGGTCTACCTCTCCAGGGGAAAAGAAAAAGGGCCGAAGCTCGAATGGCTTCGCCCTGCGGTCGTTCTGGGATGCAACGATTCCGCGGGAGGGTCTCGGCCGATTGGCGGCGGGCTCGACAGCTTGTGCGAGGGCGCAATGTGCAGCGCGCGGACAACCGGCACGCGCATCCCAACCGTCAGGCGTCGCTGCGTCGCTGCGCGAGCAGCGCCAAGCGCTGCCAGCACAGTGACGACAGACGAGCAGAAAGTCACCGACGGCATGCCTCCACCATAGGGGGACTCCTGCGCTAAAGCCAACGCCTGCGGAGGGACCCCATGTTGGCCACGGCCTGCGACCCGAAACGTCTCTTCACAGCTCAGACCGGACGATCACGGCATCGAGCCACCGGCCTGGAAAACAGCGCCGGTCCGCTCACAGACAACTCGTCAACCAGGGCATCAGCTGGGCGGAGAGGGACACCCCAGGACGGCGATCGAATTTCCGGCGAACAGCCCCAGGTGCGGGTGCCCGGAGAAGATCTGAACTGCCTCGTCGTGCGAGTCCGCTTCCACGATGATGTAGCCGGTCAGGGCGTCGGTGAAGTCCTCGACGGCCTACTCATGCCACAGCGGCGTCAGACCTGGACCAGTACGTCGGCGCGGCGGCTACCGTCGCAGGCGCCCACCACCGCCGCGCGAGGTTGCCCTCCCACAGCCCGCCGACTGATACGCGTGAAACCCGGGACGGGCGATCAGCCGCTTCGGCGATTACCGTACTGACGCGGGCTCTGGACCGAGCCCCGGCCGCCGAGGTGCTGACCCTTTCCGTGCGGCTGAGGCGAGACGCCCTTGCCCTTCGCGCGACGGGCAGCCCGATTCGAGGGAACGGCAGGCTGGTCGGTCTCGTCCGTGGTTGAGGTGTCGGCGTCCGCCGCGTGGGCGTCTTCGACGGGCTCAGGCTCCGGCATCGGTATCTCCCTGGGTTCTTGGGCAGTGCGGGCCATCGACAGCCGACGGACGCGGGCTACTCGACGCCGGTGTGGGCACCCTGACGGTAGCGCAACGCCGGGACCTTCCGATCGACGGTCTCCAGCTTCACCACTCTCGCCAACCCGGCGGCTGACCGCCTCATCGCCAGCACGGTCGTACGCCTGCACTAAATGTACGCATTCGGACATCACGGAGATCGCGCGCTATCCGGCGGTCGCGGCGATGAACACCACCGCACCGACCACCACCAGCGCGGAGGCCAGGAAGGTCTGTCGGCGGGCCTGGCGCAACGTCTCCCGGACCTGCCAGGCGTGCGCGGTGGTCAGCAGCCACCGCAGGTACGGGTCGGTCCGAACGATGTTGCGACGCGCGACGGCGAGGCCTTCTCGCAGTGCCGCCCGCTCCTCTGGCGGGGCCGTCGGTAGGCGGCCGGTGATCGCAGCGGCGATCCGGCGGTGTCGCAGCAGGCCGTCGATGTCCTCGGCGTACCCCCCGAAGTGGTACCAGGGCTCGGCCTGCAGCCGCTCGCGCAGCCCGCGCAGCTCCGGCCCGGTGAGTGACGCCGGGGTGGTCATCGGCGGGACGAGCACCTCGCTGGTTCGCCAGATCGCCCAGGCCACACCGAGCAGCGACACCAGCAGACCGCCGCCCGCCCACGTCGCGTGGACCCAGTCGGTGACCTTGCCGGCGGCGATGAGCGGGCCGGCGCCGAGCAGCAGCGCGCCCACCGCCCCGGCCGAGGAGATGATCCAGCGCGCCGCCGCCCGGCTGTCCGCGACCGAGTCCAACGGGGACGGCAGCGCGTCCAGCCCTCCGCCGCCCGTCGGCGGCTCCCCGATCATTGGTTGTTGTCGCGGCGGAAGACGACACCCAGCGGGCCGGTCTCGTCGTCGGGCAGATCGGTGTACGGCACCCAGCGCTGGCCGTCGAAGAACTCCATCTCGCCGACTTCGTTGATCCGCACGGCGTTGACCTGCGCGAGCTCCTCAGAATCGTCAGCCATGGATACAGTATCGGTCAGTCCGGCAATGCGCCCTGGCATCGGGTCGTCTGCCGGCGACCGCGGGGAGCGTCTGTGATCCGGTTGACCGTCAGCGCGACCGACGTGGTCATGGCTGCTCGGGGTGAACGGTGGCGACACCCGGTGGGCCGGGCCGACCAGCGCACCGCCGACCTGCTCTGGCGGCTACGCGGCGACCCCTCGGTGGAGCTGTCGTACGAGGTCGGCGCCGCGCTCGGCCACCGCTTCCTCGGCGCTCCCGGCGCGGCCCTACGCGCGGAGTTGGCCCGGCCCGGCCGGCACCGCCTCGGCATCGAGGTCACCGATCCGGCGCTGGCCGACCTGCCGTGGGAAACCCTGGTGCCGCCGGGCGAGGACCTGCCGCTGGCGCTGCGCCCCGACGTCGACGTGTGCCGGACCGGCCCCCGGGCAGCGGTGTCCGCGGCCCGGGTGGACGGCCCGCTGCGGATGCTGGCGGCGATCGCAAGCCCGGACGACTCCACCCAGCCGCTGCTCGACCATGAGCGGGAGCTAGGCCGGATCCTCGGCGCGGTGGAACCCGGGCACCGGCACGGAGTGCGGGTGCGAGTCCTGGAGTGGGGCAGCGCGGCCGCGATCCGCACCGCACTCACCGAGGAGCCGTTCCACGTCCTGCACGTCTCCTGCCACGCGCGTCCCGGCGCGCTGCTGCTGGAAACCCCTACCGGCGCGGAGGACCGGGTGGACGCCGCGCGGTTCCTGACCGAGGTGCTGCCGCGGGGCAGGACCGTACCGTTGATCGTGCTCGCCGGCTGCTCGACCGCCCGCCAGGGTCAGCGGGAGCTGCCCGGGCTGGCCGGCGCGTTGCTGGCCCAGGGTGCGCCGGCGGTCCTGGCGATGAACGGAACAGTCAGCGACGCGTACACCATTGAGTTCTGCGCCCGGCTCTACGAGCGGTTGGCCGCCCGGGGCGAGCCGGAACTCCTGGCGGAGGTCTCCGCCGTCCGCCGAGAGCTGGCGCCGACCTCCGCCGAGTGGTGGATGCCGACGCTGTTCCTGGCCGACCCCGCGCTGCGGTTGGCCGGCGGGCGGGACGGCGGGGCCGTCGCCGGGCCGCCGGGCCAGTCGGTCGTCGGGGACGGCGTGGTACGCGCGCCGACGGACTTCGTGGGCCGGCGGGAGATCCTGCGCCGGCTGTCCCGGGGCAGGCTGCGGGTCCTCGTGCACGGCATCGGCGGAATCGGCAAGACGAGCCTCGCCGCCGAACTCGCGCAGCGGTTTGCCGACGCGGGCGGCATTGTCGTGGCGACCAGCGGCGACGCCACTGTCGACGGGATCCTGGATGAGCTCCGCCGTCAGGTGGAGATCCGATGTGCCCGGCCGGCGACCGCACCGGACGACCCGCTGCGACAACTTCTCGTCGCCCTCGGCGAGCCCGGCCAGGACTGGCGTCGACGGCTCGCGGCGAGTGGCACCGGCGGCACGCCGCTGCTGTTCGTCTTCGACAACGCCGAGGACGCCCTGGACGACGAGCACCAGCTGGCCGACGGGGACCTGGCCGCGTTCCTCGCCGACTGGGCGACCCGGCACGAGCTGGTCGTGACCAGCCGGCACCCGTTCCCGGTCGCCGGCATCGAGCCCTACCACCTTGGCCCGCTCTCCTGGCAGGAGACCCGCAAGCTGCTCTGGCGGCTACCGGGCGTCGGCCGGCTGGCTCCGGCGGAACAGCAGCGGATGTGGCACCGGCTGGGCGGCCACCCGCGCGCGCTGGAATACCTCGACGGTCTACTGCGTGACGGCAGCGCCCGAGCCGGCGAGGTGACCAGTCGTCTGGCGGCAGTCGGCGGCAGCGACGACGCCAGGGCGACCGGCGTCGGCGCGCCGCTGGCCGAGGCCGGCGCGCTGGCCGCCGAGGACGTGCTGCTGCCCCGGCTGCTCGCCCACCTGGAGGCCGTCCCGGCGGCCCGCCGGTTGCTGCTCGGCGCGGCGGTTTACCGCACCCCGGTGGACCGGACCGGGCTCTCCTGGCAACTCGCCGATCCGGCGAACGGCGACGACCCGCCGCCGGAGTCGGCGGGGCTGGACGAAGCGATCACGCCCCTGTCGCACCTGGGGCTGCTGGCCCCGGTGGCCGATGGTCACCTGGTGCACCGGTGGACGGCGACGAGCCTGCTGCGCGTCGCCGGCCGCGACGCGGTCACCGAGTCACACCGCCGGGCGGGCCGCTACTGGGGCTGGCGGGCCCGGAACGCCGCAGACCAGCACACCTTCATCCGGCAGGTCGTCGAGGCGCGGTACCACCACCTGGCGGCGGGTGACACCGAGCATGCCATCACCTACTCCGAGCTGGCCTGCCAGGTGCTGCACGCGGCCGGGCACTGGGCCTGGGAGGAGAAGATCTGGCGGGAGCTCCTGCCGATGGCGCCGCCCGGCTCGGCGCTCGCGGCGAGCTTCCTCAAGGGACTGGGCGACGTGCACCTCAACCGGGGCGAGTACCCGCAGGCGACGGAGCGCTACCAGGCAGCGCTGGCCGTCTATCGGGACCTCGGCGACGACAGCGGGGTCGGCAAGCTCCTGCACCAGTTGGGCCTGGTCGCCGACAACCGGGGCGACCGGGCGACAGCAGACCGGCTGTACCAGGAGGCGTTGACGATCCTGAGTCGGCTCGGCGACCGCGGGGCTGTCTCCCGAACCCTGCACCAGCTCGCCGGCATCGCCCGGGGCGACGGCGACGTCGAGTTGGCCATGGCGCGTTACCTGGAAGAGTTGGCGATCGCCCGGGAACTCGACGACCTGGACGGGATCGCCGCGAGCCACCACCAGATCGGCATGCTCGCCTTCGAAGCCCGGGACCTCGTGAAGGCGGAGCAGTGCATCCAGGTGTCGATCAGCACCTACGCGCGGATGGGCGTCCGGGTCGAGCAGGGCAGCGGGCTGGTGATGCTCGGGCGGATCGCCCTCGCCCGCTTCGCGTACGACATCGCCGAGTCCCGGGTCCGAGCCGCCCTGGAGATCTTCGAAGAGGTCGGCAGCAACGGCCGCATCGCGGAGTGCACCTTGCTGCTCGGTCACCTCTCCCGGGACCTCGGCGACCTCGAATTCGCCGAGAGCTGCTTCGCCCGCGCCCGGACGATCGTCGCGGCGCTCGGCGAGGACCCACTGCTGCGCCGCTGCGACGAGCTGCTCGGCCAGGTCCGGACCGTTCTCGGGCGGGTCGTCGAGGCGGTGCCGCACACCCTGAGCGTGATGGGCGGGAACGACGGGCCGCCGCACCCGTCGGCCCTGGAGTGGCTGGCCGTGCAACGCCTGGAACTGGGCGCGCCGGCCTTCGCCGACCTGCTGGCCCGACACCTCGGCCGGGCGCAGGCGGCGCATCGGGCCGAGCGGGTCGAGGCGTACCTTCGGTTCCGGTTTCCCGATGGCCACCCGACCCCGCTCGGCAGCGGATACGTCCTGCTGGCCATCGCCGCCGCCCAGGCGGGCGAGTTCGGCACCGCCCGGATGTGCCTCCTGCGGGCACTGCCGATCTGTGCCGCCGCCGGCTATCGGGCGGGGATCGCCAAATGCCACGAGGACCTCGGCATGGTGGCACTGGAAACCCGCCAGCTGGCCGAGGCCCGGTCCCGCTACGAGCAGGCGCTGGAGGTCTACCGCGCGCTGCGCCACGAGCCCAACCAGGCCATCGTCCTGCACCAGCTCGGCCGGGTCTGCGAGGAGCAGGAGGACCTCGCCGGCGCGGACGGGTTCTACCGCCGCTCCATCGCGATCAAGAAACGGCTGGGGAACCAGTCGGGCGTCTCCAACAGCACCTTCCACCTCGGCCGGGTGGCCGGCCTGCGCGGCGACCAGGCCATGGCCGAGCGGTGCTACCGGACCTGCCTCCGGATCGACCGCGAGCAGGGCAACTGGGAGGAGGTGGCGTTGGACCAGGTAGCGATCGGACAGCTGCGGGTCAAGCAGGGCCACCCCGCGGAGGGCATCCCCCTGATCGTCGAGGCCCTGGCCATCGACCGGCAGATCGGGTCGAGGAACGCGGCGCTCGACCTGAACGCGCTGCGTGAACTGCGGGCCGGGCTCGGTGACGAGGCATTCACGGCCATCCTGACCGACGCCTTCGGGCCAAACCAGGCCGCCGAGGTGCTCGATCTGATCGCGGTGCTACCGACCACGGCCGAGCAGACCTGACCCACCCGGTCAGGGCGGGCCCTGGACGAAGCTGCCGGTCGGGGGGTCGAGGCACCTCGGGGTACGCGACAGGGTGGCTGAACGCGAATCCCACCTAACTCGGCAATTCTCCCCCTAGATTCGATGCGCAGGACGCAGCCGAACCGGGGAGAGACGTGGACAGCTATCCGGCGATCGAGGATCACGGACTCATCGGCGACCTGCAGACCGCCGCGCTGGTGACGTGTGACGGGACGGTCGACTGGTTCTGCGCGCCGCGCTTCGACTCGCCGAGCGTCTTCGCCGGGCTGCTGGACAAGGAGAAGGGCGGCTACTTCCAGATCGCGCCGCACGACACGCGGTACGTGACCAAGCAGCTCTATCTGCCCGGCACGCCCATCCTGATCACCCGGTTCATCAGCGCCGACGGGGTGGCCGAGGTGATGGACTTCATGCCGGTCACCGGGGAGCGGGCCACCGACGCGCACCGCCTGGTCCGCATCGTCAACATGGTCCGGGGGAGCATGCGCTTCCGGGTGGAGTGCCGGCCGCGGTTCGACTACGCCCGCGAAGAGCATCAGCTGGAACGGCATCGCCACGGCTATGTCTTCCGCAGCCGGTCGATGACGATGACGTTCAACCCGGTCGACCCGGTGCGGCGGCTGCTCGCCGAACACGGCGACGTCCGCCTCGAGGGCGGCGACCTGGTTGCGTACGGCACGCTCAACGAGGGTGACACCGGCGGCGTGGTCCTGGAGACGGCCGGCACCGAGCCGCGCATCTTCTCGCCGGAAGAGGTCCAGGGCATGTTCGAGTGGACCCGGGACTACTGGCGGCGCTGGCTTGAGCGATCCAGCTACACCGGCCGCTGGCGGGAGATGGTCGAGCGCTCCGCCATCACGCTGAAACTCATGACGTACGCGCCGACCGGCGCGATGATCGCCGCCCCCACCGCCGCGCTGCCCGAGCTGGTCGGCGGAACCCGCAACTGGGACTACCGCTACACCTGGGTACGTGACACGTCGTTCTCGGTGCACGCGCTGCTCGGCCTCGGCTTCACCGAGGAGGTCAGCCGGTACATGAACTGGCTGGACGAGCGGATCCGCGAGGCCGGCGAGCACCAGGATCCCCTGAAGATCATGTACCGGGTGGACGGCTCCTCCGACCTGCACGAGGAGGTGCTGGACCATCTGGAGGGCTACCGGGGCTCGCGGCCGGTGAGGATCGGCAACGGCGCCGCCGACCAGATCCAGCTCGACATCCACGGCGAGGCGCTCTACGCCATGCACCTCGCCGACGAGCAGGGCATCCGCGTCTCGCACCAGGTGTGGAAGAGCACCGTCCGGCTCGTCGACTGGCTCTGCCACAACTGGGACCAGCCCGACGCCGGCATCTGGGAGAGCCGCCACCACCCCCGCAACTACACCTTCGGTCGGGTGATGTCCTGGGTCGCGCTGGACCGGGCCATCCGGCTGGCCACCCGCACCGGCCGCCCGGGGGACATGACGTGCTGGACGGAGCAACGCAACCGCATCTACGACCAGGTCATGGCCCGCGGATACAACCGGGAGCGCGGCACCTTCGTGCAGGCGTACGACGAGACCGTGCTGGACGCGGCGCTGCTCGCCATGCCGTCAGTCGGTTTCGTCACGCCGAGCGACCCGCTGTGGCAGTCGACCCTGCACGCCATCGAGCGCGAGCTGGTCTCCGACAGCCTGGTGCACCGGTACGACCCGGTCCACTCCCCCGACGGTCTCCCCGGCCACGAGGGCACCTTCAACATGTGCACCTTCTGGTACGTGGAGGCGTTGGCCCGTTCCGGCCGCCTCGACGACGCCCGACTCACGTTCGAGAAGATGTTCACTTTCAGCAACCACCTCGGCCTCTATGCCGAGGAGATCGCCGCGACCGGGGAGCAGATCGGCAACTATCCTCAGGCGTTCAGCCATCTCTCTTTGATCAACTCAGCGCTGACACTCAACGATCTGCTCGACGCCGAGGCCAACGCCCGGCGTCGCCGCTAGCACGGGCACGCTCCGGTCGGCCGTGCTGCCCGACGCTGGGATGGGCTTGACGCGCACGGACCTGCTGCGCAGCACCGTCACGGTGCCGGCCGACTGCGACCTGAAGGTCCGCCTCTCGACCCCCTCCCGATGATGCTGTCGTCGGGGCTTTACATCGTGGACGACGTGTGGCTGGTGGAAATGCAGCCGCAGATCAGATATTGCCGAAGCTGTCAATAAGAAAATCACGATCGAGTGAGGCCACAAGCGACCCGGAACTGCAAGGCGTTGAGACTCCCATCTCGGTCGGCGGAGTTCCTGGCCGACGAGAGAAACGCTCCCTATGCTTGCCGGCGGAATGCACTGCGGCTCATCCGGGGCCGAGGGGAACACCCATCCGAGGATTTGCGAATGCGCCGGAATTCTGCCCTGAACAACGGCACTGCCGATGCCAGCGGAGTAACACCGGGCGGTGAACAGCCGACCTCCACCCCGGAGGGCGGCGCACGCCAATCTGCCATCGCCGAGGAACAGGCGTTCCTCGACATGGCCACGGCCCGGCGCGACAGGCTGACCGAGCACCTGGAGGTCGAGCTCTCGTCGGAGGCCCTGGACGCGTTGGAACATGCCCGGCAGCGCATGCTCCGCCAGCAGTACGAAGAGCTGCAGCGAGCTCGGGAGGGGCTGGTCTTCGGTCGCCTCGACGGCCTCGATGGCACCGTGCGACACGTGGGCCGCGTCGGTCTCCGCGACGACGTCGAGGACAGTGAGCCACTGCTGGTGGATTGGCGCGCTCCCGCAGCCCGGCCGTTCTACACCGCGACGGCCGTCGACCCCCAGGGTCAGGCACGACGGCGTCACGTACGCACGAACGGGTCGACGGTCGTCGGGGTGGACGACGAGCCGTTGGACGGGAGCATGACGGCCGAACTCGTCGGTGAGGGCGCCCTCCTGGCCGCCCTCGACCAGCGGCGCACCGGTGTCATGTCGACGGCGATCTCCACGCTGCAACGCGAACAGGACGACATCGTCCGGGCCAGGGCGGCCGGCCCGCTGGTCGTTCAGGGCGGTCCCGGCACCGGCAAGACCGTGGTTGCGCTGCACCGCGTCGCCTACCTGCTGTTCACCTACCGGAAGATGGCCGAGCAGGCGGTCCTGGTCCTCGGCCCCTCGCCGCGTTTCCTCCAGTACATCGGCCAGGTGCTACCCGCCCTCGGTGAGACCGCCGTCGTCTCGGCGACCTGCGACACCCTGCTGGCGGACATCCGCGTGGGCCGCGACGAGAGCCGGCTTCTCGCCGAGATCAAGGGCCGCGCCCTCTGGCAGCCCGCGCTCGAGAGCTACGTCGCGTCGCTGCTCCCCCGACCCCGTGAGCTGAAGCTGCGCTGGGAGGGCGATTTCTACGTCATCGACGCCGCAACGGTGGCGCAGGCGCTCGCCTCGGCGGTGCAGGGACGCCCCTACCACCGGGCCCGCGCGGCGTTCGCCGAGCAGTTGCACCACCTCCTCGCCGACGCCGTCGCCGAGCAGCGCGAGACGTTGATGAACGAGATGGAGGAGGGCTTCGAGGACATCCTCGCCCGCGTCGACAAGGGGATGGAACATGACCACCGTCCCGCCCGGACGTCCACGGGCAGCGACGTCGACGGGCTGCTCTCCGAGGAAGAGATCGAACACCTGCATACCCGTATCGCCGAGAACGCCACCATCGCCCGGTTCGTCGAGGCATTGTGGCCCAC
This sequence comes from Micromonospora sp. MGP-C2, assembly GCF_057766525.1. NCBI lineage: Bacteria > Bacillati > Actinomycetota > Actinomycetes > Micromonosporales > Micromonosporaceae > Micromonospora > Micromonospora sp. MGP-C2. The sequence continues at coordinate 7,059,757 of NZ_JBYMEN010000002.1, read as the reverse complement.
CCTCGACGCCGAAACCCTGCTGGGTGACCTCCTGAGCGACCGCGCCCTGCTGGCCCGGATCGCCCCGCAACTGTCGCCGGAGGAGCTCACCGCCGTCGCGGCCGAGCCGGCCCCATGGGCATCGAGCGACATTCCCCTGCTCGACGCCCTCGCCGACCTGCTCGGCGACGTCGACGCCCCGCAACCACAGGGCGAGTTCGTCGCCGACCACGCTCGCCGGCAGCGCGGCTGGGTGTACGGCCACGTCGTCGTCGACGAGGCGCAGGAGCTGTCCGAGATGCAGTGGCAGATGGTCCTGCGGCGCTGCCCCAGTCGCTCCATCACGGCCGTGGGCGACATCGACCAGGCCGAGGCGGCGCACCGGCACACCAGTTGGGCGCAGGCGGTGCAGGCTGCTTTCGGAGACCGCTGGACCGCTGCGGAACTGACCATCTGCTACCGGACCCCGCGTGAGGTCATGGACCTCACCGGACCGGTCTTGAAGAAGGCTGGCAGCCACAACGCGCCGCCACGGGCGGTGCGATCCTCCGGCATCGCCCCCTGGGAGCTCACGATCACCCCCGCCGAGCTTGCCGGCGCCGCCGCCCAGGCAGTGCGACAGCTCCAGCAACGATGGCAGGGCGGCATGGTCGGCGTCATCGCCCCCGCCGACCGCGTCGCCGAACTCCGGGCCGTGCTGAATGATGTGCCAGTGCTCACCGCGACCCAGTCCAAGGGACTGGAATGGGACGCGACGCTACTGATCGACCCTCAGGGCATCGCCGCCGAACCGCGCGGCTGGAACGGGCTCTACGTCGCGCTCACCCGATGCACCCAGGAACTCGGGCAGCTGATAATCACGCGGTAGTCGGGCTCTTCACAGACGAGGGTGTGGTCGCGCGCCTGCGCCTGCGGGTGGCGGGGTCAGTCGGTGGTGGACGTTGCTGGTCCAGTCGCGGCGTACCGGGCGGCGATGGTGCGGACGGCCTCGTCGACCACTTGAGCGACGCGTTCGGCGCTCACCTCCCAGCCCGGCACGAGGAGTGTCGGCCAGAAGACGTAGTTGGAGATCATGCCCAGGAACTGGGTGGCTGCGAGCTCCACGTCCTCGACCCGCGCCGTTCCCGCCTCGTGCTCGGCCAGGAGGTAGCCGCGTACGGACTCGAAGTAGGGCATCTTCCCGTGCGAGAACTGCGCGTGGGCCAGTTCGGGGAATCGCGGCAGCTCGGCGATGACGATTCGGAACAGGTCGGTCATCCGGGGCTGGCTCAACAGCTCGGCGTAGCGGCGACCGATGGTCCTGAGCCCGTCGACGAGGTTGCCCGCCGGCGGAGGCTCCTCTTCGTCAGCTGTTGCCCAGGACTCGGTGACGATGGCGTCGAACAGGGCAGCCTTGCTCGGAAACTGCTTGAACAAGGTGGCCCGCGAAACGCCCGAGCGCTCTGCGATCTGCGCCAGCGACGTCCGGTCGTAGCCCAACTCGAGGAACAGTGCCGTCGCGGCCGTCACGATCAGCGCGCGTTTCTCCTGGGCTACACGCTGGTGATACGTCGTCACGACCCTGCTCATGGACCGAGCATACGAGGTGAGCGGCTTGACTCACCACTGCCACCCACCTAGTGTCATGGCAGTGGTGAGTCGCTCGACTCACCATCGGCCGGCGCTCCCGGTCGGTCACCCCTGCACCGAAGGAACATCCGATGAACCGCTTCGACAACCAGACCGTGCTCGTGACCGGTGGGACCGGCGGCCAGGGCTCCAGCCACGTACGGGCCTTTCACGTGGAGGGAGCGAACGTGGTGATCGGCGACATCGACGCCGAACGCGGCGCCGCTCTCGCCGACGAACTCGGGACCCGTGCTCGCTTCACCCGCCTCGACGTCACCGACGAAAGCTCGTGGTCCGCCGCTGTGCAGGCCGCCGAAAGCACCTTCGGTGCCCTGAACGTGCTCGTCAACAACGCGGGCGTCCAGAACCCGCCGGCGCCGATCGAGAACACGGACCAGGCCACGTGGTCGCGCATCCTCGACATCAACCTCACAGGGACCTTCCTCGGCATCAAGGTCGCCGCCCCCGCTCTGCGCCGCGCGGCAGGGGGAACCATCGTCAACATCGCCTCCACCATGGGCTTGGGCGGCACGGCGCACTACGCGCCGTACGTCGCCAGCAAGTGGGCCGTGCGTGGCCTCACTCGAACGGCGGCGCTCGAGCTCGGCCGCGACCACATCCGTGTGAACACCATCCACCCCGGCGTGATCGCGACCCCCTTCATCCAGGAACCAGCAGCTGGCGCCACCATGGCAATCGCCGACTTCTACTCACCCGAGCCGTTCGCCATCCCCCGGCTTGGGGAACCGACCGACGTCACCCGGCTTCTCCTGTTCCTCACGTCATCGGACGCCTCGTTCATCACCGGTTCGGAGTACGTCATCGACGGTGGACTCCTCCTCGGCCCCGCCCTCGCGGGATCCCCCGACAGATGACCTACTCCTGGGCGCGTTCAGACGACGACTGCACCCTCAACCGCGAAGCATCGTAAGAGATCCGAAAGGGTTCGCGGCCAGTCCGACGGTCACGGCGGTCGTACGCTCCGGGAATGAGGGCATCGATCTTCCGGTCGCCGGTGGCGTGGGCTGGTCTCGCCACCGTTGTCGTCGTGGCGGTTCTGGCCGCCTACTGGTTCCAGCCGTGGAAGCTGTTCACCGACACGTACGTCGACGAAGCGCTTCCTCCCGCCGGGGTGACACCGGCCGCCACGATGCCGATGTCCACGCCCAAGTCCCCCACGGCATCGGCCACCACCCCTGCGGTCAACGAGATCCTGGCCGCGGGCGAGTTCGTCACCCATGAGCACGAGACGACCGGCAGCGCCGAGATCGTCCGGCTCGCCAACGGGCGCCACCAGCTCGTCGTGAAGGACCTGAAGACGTCGAACGGGCCGGACCTGCGGGTGTGGCTGACCGACCAACCGGTCACCCGGGGCACGGCCGGCTGGCGGGTGTTCGACGACGGCGAATGGGTCGAGCTGGCAAAGCTCAAAGGCAACAAGGGCAACCAGGTGTACGAGCTACCAGCCTCGGTCGATCCGCGCGACTTCCGCAGCGTCTCCATCTGGTGCAAGCGGTTCGCGGTCTCCTTCGGCGCGGCCGACCTCACGAGCACCTGATCAGGCCGCAACCTGCCAGACATGGCATTGACATCTTTCACTGTGCAATCTAGCGTCGGAGCGAATCGATTCGACGTCGGGCCAGGTGCTGCGGCACCCGCAGACGATCGGTCACGTGGTGTTCGGGCGCGCACGGTGTGGGCCACATCGATTCGATGACCGACTGATCCCGCGTGGGCGGCGGGACCAGTGGCAGGGACCTGTGTCCATGAGCCGGCCGGGCGCCGCGGACCTCGTCCAACCATTTCGTGCCGAGTGGCAGGAGCCCCATCATGACAAGACGCAGACCCATCCTTGGTTTTCTTGCGACGGCGACAGTCGTCGTGGCCGTGGGCGCGGCGGCGCTGGCCGGTGGCTTGAGCACCACTGCGTCCGCCGCGAACGTCGCAGCCGCCGCAGCGACCGCCGGGTGCGGCAAGGCGCCCACGTTGACCAGCGGCCAACGGTCCATCCAGAGCGGCGGTCAGAACCGTAGTTTCATCCTGAGGATTCCTGACAACTACGACAGGAGCCACCCCTACCGGTTGATCTTCGGATTCCACTGGAACGGCGGCACCGCCAACGACATCGACGGCGGTGGGTCGGACGGGGCGGCCTGGTCCTATTACGGGCTGCGGCAGCAGGCGAACAACAGCACCATTTTCGTCGCCCCCCAGGGCAACGGCAACGGCTGGGCCAACCCCGGGGGCCAGGACGTCACCTTCGTCGACGACATGATCAGGGTGATCGAGGCAGACCTCTGCGTCGACACCACGCAGCTCTTCGCACTCGGCTTCAGCTACGGCGGAGGCATGAGCTATTCGCTGGCCTGTTCCCGGGCAGGTGTCTTCCGCGCTGTCGCGGTCTACTCCGGCGGGCAGCTCAGCGGGTGCGGCGGCGGCACCCAACCGATCGCGTACATGGGAATCCATGGCATCGGCGACCCGGTGCTCAACGTCTCCGCCGGGCGGTCCCTGCGTGACACGTTCGTGCGGAACAACGGGTGCACCGCACAGAACCCGCCCGAGCCGAGGGCGGGCAGCCTGACCCACATCACCACCACCTACTCCGGGTGCCGGTCCGGCTATCCGGTGGTGTGGGCCGCCTTCGACGGTGGGCACACCCCCGGCCCGGTGGACGGCGGCGGGGACAGCGGAGCCAGGACCTGGACCAAGGGCGAGGTGTGGAGGTTCTTCACTCAGTTCGGTAGCACCGACCCCACACCGGATCCGACCACCCCGCCACCGAGCGCCACGTCTGCCCTGCGCAGCACGTCCTCCGGACGGTGCCTGGACGTCAACGGTGCCTCGCAGGCCAACGGCACGGCGGCGATCATCTGGGACTGCCACGGCCAGAGCAACCAGAGCTGGACCTCGACCGCCGCCGGCGAGCTGCGCGTCTTCGGCGGCAAGTGTCTCGACGTCAGCGGCGCGGGCACCGCGAACGGCAGCTCTGTGATCATCTGGGACTGCAACGGCCAGTCCAACCAGCGGTGGCGGCTCAACAGCGACGGCTCGATCACCGGAGTTGGTTCGGGCCGGTGCCTGGACACGGTCGGCAACGGGACGGCCAACGGCACGCGCATCCAGATCTGGGACTGCACCGGCGCTGCCAACCAACGATGGAGCCGGAGCTGAACCCGCCGCGCAACCCGGCACCGACCCAATGGACGTTCAGGCACGCACAAGGAGGCTCAGCTGTGCCATTTCGCAAACTCTCCGCCCCCTGGCTGGGGGCAGCCCTGGCCGTCATGGTCCTGATCGCCGTCGGAGCGTACGTCGTCACGACCGTCACACCAGCGGCCGCAGCCACGACTGCCGGCTGCGGCAAGGCGCCCGGACTGAACAGCGGCACCCACACCATCCAGAGCAGCGGGAAGAGCCGCAGCTTCATCCTTCGGCTGCCCGACAGCTACGACAACACCTATGCCCACCGGCTGGCCTTCGGGTTCCACTGGCTTGGCGGCACAGCCAACCAGGTCGCGTCGGGTGGAACCGACGGGGCCGCCTGGGCCTACTACGGCATGCTCTCCCAGGCGAACAACAGCACCATCTTCGTCGCCCCGCAGGGCCTCAACAACGGCTGGGGCAACTCCAACGGCGAGGACGTGACCTTCACCGACGACATGATCCGCGTCATCGAGAACGCTCTCTGCGTCGACACCACGCAACGTTTCTCGGTCGGGTTCAGCTACGGCGGCGCGATGAGCTATTCGTTGGCGTGTTCCCGACCAACGGTGTTCCGGGCGGTCGCGGCAATCGCGGCCCCGGGGGCGATCAGCGGATGCAGCGGTGGCACCCAGCCAGTGGCGTACCTGGGGATTCACGGCATCAACGACAACATCCCGAGCGGGCGGTCGCTGCGCGACAGGTTCGTCCGCAACAACGGTTGTGCCGCGCAGAACCCACCCGAACCAGCGGCGGGCAGCCGGACCCACATCACCACCGCCTACTCCTGCCAGGCCGGATACCCGGTGGTCTGGGCCGCGTTCGACGGCGGCCACCAGCAAGGTCCGGTGGACGGGTGCGCCGGCTGTGAGAGCGGCGCGCGGAGCTGGGTCAAGCAGGAGGTGTGGCGGTTCTTCACCCAGTTCGGCTCCACCGTGCCGCCCACCACTCCGCCACCATCGACCCCGCCGCCGGGCCAGCAGAACGTGCTGATCGCGGGTAGCCAGTCCGGCCGGTGCATCGACATCCCCAACTCCAGCACCAGCAACGGCGCCCGCCCGCAACTCTGGGACTGTCACGGTGGCACCAACCAGCGCTGGACCCATACCGCCAACCGCACCCTGACCGTCTACGGCAACAAGTGCCTGGATGCCAGCGGGGCAGGCAGCAGCAACGGCACCGCTGTCCTCATCTGGGACTGCAACGGCCAACCAAACCAGCAGTGGAACGTGAACTCCAACGGCACCATCACCGGCGTCCAGTCAGGGCTCTGCCTCGACGCCGTCGGTTCCGGCACGACCAATGGGACGCAACTACACCTCTGGGCCTGCCACGGCGGCGCCAACCAGCAGTGGAGCACGCGCAACTAGTGCCGCATCGCGCATCGTCTGCCATGTCGGCCACGCGCCGCCCGGGGTCCTGTCCCGGGCGGCGCGTGGCCGCTGTGCCGCCAGGGGCGCGCAGTGTCCCGGTTGCGCACCGCTGATTAGATGTGCTGATGGGTCCGTGGGAAGCAACATTGCTCGTCATCGCCACGATCGGGTCGGTCGGGGCAGCGGTCGGTGCCTGGTTCCAGGACAAGCGCAGCTCGGCCACCCAGCTCGCGGCCGTGCAGCGCAAGCTCGACCTGGTTATGGATCACCTCGGCATCGTCGCGCCCGTGGAGTCGGAAGTGGTCCGGCACCTGGAGAGCGGCCGGGTGATCCGGGCTGTACGCGTGTACCGCCAGCAGACCGGCGCGAGCCTGGTCGAGGCGAAGCAGGCGGTGGACCGCATCGCCGCCGGGCTCCATCTTCAGCGGTAACACCGCTGCCAACATCCTCTCGCCCGTCGGAATTCGGCGCGGCCGTCGCTGTCCGCTCACCTCAGAGGTGACGGTGATTCTAGGATTCGGGCAGGGCCGCGCAGCCCGGAGACCAAGGATCACCTCGGTCGACGGCTGCGCGCCTACTCGGAAGAACCACGGCAGGAAGGACAGCGGCATGACCGACCGCCAGCGCGCCACCCCGGCCATCCCGGACGACGATCCGAGCCGAACCCTGACCGTGGCCAACCCCGACGACCCCGCAACCACCTACATCTCTCTCGCCGGTGGCACCTACGCCATGCTGATCACCGGCAAGCAGACCAACGGTCAGTACTGCCTCATCGACATGCGCATCCCCGACGGCGGAGGACCGCCGCCACACCGGCACGACTTCGAGGAAATGTTCACCATTCTCGAAGGCGAGATCGAGTTCACCTTCCGCGGTGAGAAGCACCTCGTCCGAGCCGGTTCCACAGTGAACATCCCGGCCAACGCGCCGCACAATTTCCGCAACACCTCCGGCGCACCCGCCCGCATGCTGTGCGTCTGCACCCCCGCAGGCCAGGACGAATACTTCCTCCGCGTCGGCGACGAGGTCGCCGGCAAGGACGCACCGCCGCCGCAGCTCACCGACGACGAGATGGCGGAGCGCCGGCAACGCGCAACCGATCTGGCACCCGAGTACCGCACCGAGATGCTCTGACCGACCAGGGCCGGCCAGGAGACCCGAGAGTACGACGTCCGGCGCTCATCGCTCGACCCGTACCGGCGCGGTCTCCCGGGCGAAGCGCAGCAGGGCGGTGAATGCCAGCGCGGACGTCACCGCTCCGCCGGCGAGGCGTACCCAGTGGCCGGCGACGAACTCCTCGGCGACCTGGCGCAGATACTCCGGGGAGTGCGTGCCGACCGGGTCCACGAACATGATCTCGTTGCGCGGCCAGAAGAACACCACCGAGAACAGGAACTCGCAGGCGATGAAGACCACCGCGGCGGCGGCGACGTACCACCGCAGTCGCCGATTGCGCCACGTGAGGGCGGTCGCGGCGAGGCTCGTCAGGACGACCGAGGCGCCCAGCGGCGGGAAGTAGTCGCTCGGGCCGCCGGCGACCAGGAACTCACGGGCCCGGTCCAGCGAGGCGGGGGCATCCCCGAAGATGTTCGGGTAGAGCATCACGGTCTCGGCCGCGACCCCTCCAAAGGACATCATCGCCGCCCAGACGAGCACGATGAGCACGATCCAGGTAAGCTTGATACGGGACACAGCAGCACTTCTCCTTGGTTTTCCAGCCCCGGTGGGGACGATCTGTGCGGTCGCCGTCGACGCTAGGTCGCCAACCCGGGACCGTCTGCCGCGCAGACGCGCGAGCTGGCATCGCTTCTCGACGTACGGGCCGGGGCGGGGATGATGCCTGCGGACGGCAGCGGCGCGGGCCCGCACCGACTTAGGCTCACGAACGTGCAGGCCACCTCACCCACCCGAACCGAGGCGCTGCTCGCCGTGGCCATCCTGGGCCTGGTCACGGCGGCGGTCGTGACCGAGGGCGCGTCAACCTCCCAGGCGGCGTTGGCCGGCGGATTCGGGGTCGGACTGGCCGTACTGCTGCTGGCGGCCCGGCGTTGGACGGTCCCCGCGCTGCTGGCGACGGCCGCCGGCATCCTCGGCTACTACGCGCTGGAGCTGCCACCGGTCGGCGTGGCCGCCCCGGCCGCCGCCATCCTCTACGTGGCCGCGCAGCGTGGCCGGGTGGTCCCGGCCGCCGCCGTCGGCGGGAGTCTGCTGATCGTCTCGGTGGCCGGCCGGCTCGTCGAGGGAGACGACATCTCTGTCGTGATCGGTGCCGGTCTGGGCTCCGAGGCAGCCCTGATGCTCGCCGTCATCGCCCTGGGTGACGCCGTCCGCAACCGGCGTTCGCTTCGGGCCGCGCTGGCCCGGCAGGCCGCCTTCGCGGCCGAGGAACGCCGCCGGGAGGCCGCCCGGCAGGTCGAGGCCGAGCGGCTGCGCATCGCCCGGGAGGTGCACGACACGCTCGGACACACCATCTCGGTGATCACCCTCCAGTCGGCTGTGGCGCGGGAGGCACTTGCCGATGCCGAGCCCGGGCAGGCCGAGGCCGCCCTGGCCGCGATCCACTCGGTGAGCGGCAGCGCCATGGCCGAACTGCGCGCCACGTTGGGCACCCTGCGTCGAGAGCCCGGGCCGCGCGAGCCGGCCCCCGGTTTCACCCAGCTGCGTACGCTCGTCGAGGGCGTCCGCCGAGGCGGGCTGCCGGTCGAGCTGCGTCTCGACGGCCCGGTCGACGCCCTGCCCACGGTGGTCGGCAGCACCGTCTACCGGATCGTGCAGGAGGCACTGACCAACGTGCTGCGCCACGCCCACGCCACCCGCGCCACGGTGACGATCCGGGCGACCCCGTCCGGGTTGTCGGTGGAGGTCGTCGACGATGGTCGGGGATCTGCAGGCGGCGCGGCAGGTGAGACGGGTCAGGGGCTGCGCGGCATGTCGGAGCGGGTTGCCCTGCTCGGCGGCACCCTCGATGCCGGCGAGGCCGCTGCCGGCGGTTTCCGGGTCTCGGTCCACCTACCGCTGGCCGGGATCGCCGCATGAGCGACGTACGCGTCGTCCTCGTCGACGACCAGCACCTGGTGCGCACCGGCCTGCGCGCGTTGCTGGAACGCGCCTCGGACATCACAGTGGTCGGCGAGGCCGGCGATGGCCGGGCCGCCGTGGCAGTCGCCCGCGACCAGCGGCCCGACGTCGTCCTGATGGATGTCCGGATGCCTGGTGGCGATGGCATCGAGGCAACGCGCCGCATCTTCACCGACCCGACGCTGGCCGACGTTCGGGTGGTCATGCTGACCACCTTCGACGACGACGAGTACCTCTTCGAGGCCATCCGCGCCGGCGCCGCCGGCTTCCTGCTCAAGGACACCCCGCCCGACGCCCTGCGGGACGCTGTCCGTGTGGTGGCCGGCGGGGACGCTCTGCTGTCACCGGCGGTGACCCGGCGGGTGATCGCTGCGGCGGCCCGCTCCCCCGTCGCGGATCCAGCCCGGCTGACCGGGCTCACCGGGCGGGAACGCGACGTCCTGGCACAGGTCGGCACCGGACGGTCGAATGTGGAGATCGGGGCGGCCCTGCATATCAGCCCGGACACCGCCCGCACGTACGTGAGTCGCCTGCTGCACAAGCTGAACGCCCGCGACCGCGCCCAGCTCGTGGTCATCGCGTACGAGAGCGGGCTGGTCCGCCCCGGCGACGGCTGAGCCTGGGTCGGCGAGCATCGGTCGTGGTGCGCGCCCCGACCCCCTATCGTCAATCATCGATCTGGGTCGACGCTGTCCGGCTCGTCGTCGGGATCGTGGGCGGGCGGGGCACCGGAAATGCCGGGGCACGCCAGCACCATCCCGCGAACTCGATCCGGCTCGGCGAGGGCGAGGTCGAGCGCGGTGCCGCCGCCCATGCTGCAACCGACGAACAATGCCGGCCCGCAGCCGAGCCGGTCAAGCACCCGACGCAGATCGTCCAACCGGGAGAATGGCCCGGACGGCGGCGCGGAGCGGCCGAAGCCCCGCACCTCGTACCGGATCAGCCGGTGCTGCCCGGCGAGTGGCTCCCAGACGGGGTCCCAGATGCGAGAATCGCCCTCGCCCTGGGTGCAGGAGCACGACCGGCGGCAGGCCGCCCCCGGTGTCTTCGGCCCAGACGGACCCGTCCCGCACATTGATCAACTGCCCCACGGCGACGAGCCTCCCGCACGGGCGGCGCTCAGACGCGGGGATATCGACTCGAGTGCGAAGTTCCTGCTTGGTCGCAGAACAAATACCGGAGACATCTTCTGTCATCGATCACTGCCACGCCGTGACCTCGACGCTGCCGGCCTGACTTACGAAACACGCCTCAGACTCGGGCAACCCGGACGGCGTCGGCCACGACGTAGCCGGCTGCGCTGGTCCACCGACTCACCGCAACCAGGTTGCGGTCACCGGCAGCGAGCGCAAAGGTGCCGAGCGAACGCCAGACGCCACCGTTGGAGCGCTGGTCCACGTTGAGTGTCTGGTTGCCGGAGGCGGTGACGATGACGTGCGGGGTGGTGCTGTTGTAACCCGGGTCGGCCGGGTGCCGTACCTCGATCCGATAGTTCCCGGCCGCCGGGATGTCGACCTTGAACCAGGCGGCGTCGCTGGCGGGGGTGGGGCTGGCGAAGCGGTAGTCAGCGCCGTAGCGCTGGCTGGAGTAGGCCGAGCTCCCCCAGTTGGCGCTCGCCGTGAACCGTCCTGCGGTGGCGTTGTCCACGATGACGCTGAAGGTGGGCGGGGTGGTACTGCCCAGTCCCAGATAGCTGGCGATGCCCTGGGCGTGCGCGCGGGCGGTGGCAGTGATGAAGTCGGCCCGTTTGAGCAGGTTCACGTCCGCCACGGTGTCGATGAAGAGGTTCTCGGTGAGCACCGCCGGCATGGTCGTCTCGCGCAGCACGTGGAAGTTGGCGCTCTTCAGCCCTCGGTCGGTGACTGAACCGACCGACCGCATACCGGCGATCACTCTCGGATGCAACGCGTTGTGCAGGTTGGTGGTGGCGGCGTCCGCCGTCAGGTACCGGTAGCTCTCGAAGCCGGTGCCGCCCCCGGAGTTGATGTGCACACTGACGAAGAGGTCAGCGCCCCAGGCATTGGCGTCATCGGTGCGGTAGGCCAGGCTGCGAGTGATGTCGGTCGTTCGGGACATGCGGACGTCGACGTTCCAGTTGGCCAGCAGAATACTGCGCAGTTGCAGGGAGATGTCGAGCGTCAGGGCCTTCTCCTGCAACCCGTTGCCGACCGCCCCAGAGTCGGTGCCGCCGTGGCCGGGGTCGATGTAGACCTTGGGCGACGCGGCCCGCGCGGGGCTTCCGAGAATGGGGACGGCCGCAGCACCAGCGAGGGCCGCCAGGAGGGTACGCCGCCGCAGCGCCAAGTCGTCGAACATGTGCACCTCTCAAGGGAAACCGAAGAGATCAACGATGCGCAGAATATAGCGGATCATCGATGGTTTTGAAAGATGTCTACGTGTCGCGATCTGATCGCCGGAGGTTTCCGCCAGCGCGCCGCCCGGTGCACCAATCGTCAGGTGACGCACTGTGTTGGCGAGCCGCGCGTCCCACACGTTCGGTCCCATGTGTGGCGCGACTGGGCGTTGATCGCAGTCATCGCGCCGGCGATCATGTTGGAAGGAATACTCCGGCCCGATCTGCCGTGGCGGGTGGGCTGCGTCGTCGTCGCGCTCGCGCTGCTGCCGACGCTCCTTCGCGGCTTACGAAGCCGCTCGCGATGGTGGCGATAGCGTTCGGCCTCACGACGGTCGGCCCATTCGTGCGGCCCGGCGATGCCTGTCAGATGTTCACGGCGAGCTTCCTGGTCCTCCTGGTCTCCGCGCTGTTCCGCTGGGGCTCCGGCCGGGATGCCGTGATCGGTTCGTTCTTCGTGGTGGCCAAGGTGGCCGCCGCCAGCCTGGCCGGCTCGATCAACGGCGGCGAGTTGGCCACCGGCTTCGCGGTGATGTTCGCCGCCGCCACGCGGTTGGCCCGGACGTCAGCCACGGTCCTTCCGGCCAGTTCCCGCCGTCACGCCAGGTCGGCACCTCGCATGGCCTGGGTGAACGCCCAGGACCGTCGATAGTCGACGCCCGCGTGCTCGCCCGGCCCCTTGCTGAGGATCTGGTCGCACTGGAACAGCTCCTCCGCCCTGACCAGCAACCGCACCCTGCTCAAGCACGGCACCGACGGTGCGCGCCGCCACACCTGCATCGACGTGCACACTCTGCACAAGGGAGACGCGCTCTTCGTCCCGCCGAACATTCCGCACGCCTTCGCCCCCGCCGACGGCCAGGATGCCGACTTCCTCGTCGTGATCACCCCCGGCAAGCCCCGTTTCGACTACTACCGACTGCTGGCCCTCCACGCCGCCGCGGGCGACAGCTCCCGACGAATGAGCCGAGCAGAAATAGGGTGTACGCGCGGACCTCGGGAGACTTCTAACCGCGCCCGTCCGGAGGCTGCTCTTTCGTCAGGTGGAGCAGGTGCCGATGTCGGCGATCGACTTGTCGGCATCCTCGTAGGTGAGGTGATCGAGGTGGTGGTCGGACACGGTCGCACTCCATGGCGCTGCGCACGCCCCGAAAGGGCCGGCGGGTGGTTTCCGCCGGCCCCTCCGGCTGTGGTCACCGTCCGTAGAGCTCGAATTCGTAGAGCGAGAACCCGTACGAGGTGGCCCGCTTGACTCCGTACACCCGCACGTAACGGGCATTGACCGGGGCGAAGGTGGCGTTGTCGACGCCGCCGTTGCCGGAAGTGGTGCTGAACACCGGTTGCCAGGAGGTGCCGTCGCTGGAGACCTCGATCCGGTACTCGCTGCCGTACGCGGCCTCCCAGCGCAGCACCGCCCGACTGACGGTCCGCGTCGAGCCGAGGTCCACCCGGAGCCACTGGTTGTCGTTGTAGCTGCTGGACCACCGGCTGCCGAGGCTGCCGTCGACCGCCTTGTTGGGGGTGTTGCCGGTCAGGAACTGGGTGCTCGACGCGGTGGCCGGACGGCCCTGCGCCAGGTTCGTGAGGTTGTCGCCGCGTCGCGCCGGGAACGAGACGACCTGCTGGTAGGTGGGGCGGTTCTGCCAGGCGATCAGCGGCTGGGTGATGCCGCCCAGCCCGGACTGGGCGATGGAGTCGGCGCACCACTGGTCGCCGGCTCCGCAGGAGGCGTCACCCGGGTAGACCGTGGCGGCGGGCACCGCGGCGGCCTGGCCGAGCGCGTCGAGCAGGGCCTGCCGGCACGCGCCGAGGTTGCCGTTGCCGCAGTACGCGCGCCCCGGCCCGCCGGCGACGGGGTCGCCGAGCACGGTGCGCAGGTCCTTGTCGACGTAGCCCCACCAGCCGTACTGGAACGACGAGCCCTTGTGCGCCTGCCCCTGCGGCGCCCAGCTCACGGTGCCGTCACGGCCGCCATTCTGGCCACCGGACGGCGCCTCGTTCACCTCGATCGCGTCGACCAGGGCGGCGTACAGGTCGGGCCCGAGACCGGGGCGGAACTGGGCTGCGGCCAGGAGCGGCCACCACGCGTCGAAGATCCGGATGGCCTCGGCGTGCTGGTAGACCTTGGAGCCGGGTGCCGTCTCCACCCGGCGGGTGCCGGCCTGCTGCCAGGCCCGCAGTTTGCTCACCGCGGCGGTCAGCGCCGGATCGGTGACCGGCGTGCTGTCGAGCACCCGCAGCAGCTCGCCGAGGACCTGCTGGCCGCGCAGATCGGTCACCGCCGCGTCTGCGGTGATCTTCGCGACGTCGGCGCGGCCGAGCTTGCGTTGGGCGATGGCGGCGCGCACCGGACCGTCCAGCAGTTGAGCCCTGTGCACCGCGCCGTAGCTGAAGTTGCCGTCGGCCGCACCGAAGTCCCGCGCCTGCTTGTTGTTCCAGCTCACGTAGTAGTCCTGGTCGACCGACTGGGGGTGGGCCGACGCCGGGGTGTAGGTCGCGTCGTTGGTGTCCGGGTTCCAGCCCACCCACTCGTAGGCCGGTTCGGCCTTCGTGGGCAGGTTCGGGTCGGCGGTGGAGGGCCGCACCGGGTTCGAGCCGGAGTTGAAGTACGCCGCCTCGGTCGAGTTGACGTAGAACCAGTTGAACGCGTACCCGACGTTCGTGGCGGACGCCTGGAACGCCGCCGCGCTGCCCATCGCCGCCGGGTCGTTGTACGCCTGGAAGCCGATCGCCGAGTCGGCCTCGTGCCGGTAGGTGGAGCGCAGCTTGGTGAACGCGGTCGGCTGCCCGTCGACCAGGCCCCGGTAGGACACCAGCCCGTACTTCGTGCGCAGTGCGCGCAGCGTGTACGAGCCGGCCGGGGTGGAGTCGGCGAGCGTCGGCGACCAGGAGTTGCGCCGCTCCAGTGCCTCCATCGCCAGGCACTGGCCCCGGTAGAGGTAGCGGTTGGAGCGCAGTGTCGGGGCGCTGCCGTCGGTGGTGCACAGCGGCACGGCGTACGTGTCGGTCAGGTCCTGGGAGGCGGAGGTGGCGCTCCAGGCGTAGTCCTGACCACGACCGAGCAGCACGTAGAGGTTCAGTCCGGCGAACGCGGCGCCGCGCGCGCTGATCCCGGGCCCCTGGAGTTCCTGGAGCATGAGCAGCTGCGGGGCGAAGTAGCCGGTCTGCGGGCCGAACACGGCTACCGGGTTGCCGGTGGTGGTGTGCCGACCGGAGACCACCACCGCGTTGGACATGCCGTGCGCGCGCAGGTTGGACAGGCCGCCGAGCAGCCCGTCGGTGGCGGTGCTGGCACCGGCGCGGGCGGCGGCCCCGCCGCTGGGGTCGTAGGCGAGGGGCTCGGCGACGACCGTGCCGGCGTCGGGGAGCACCGCGCTGGTCGCGCGGGGCGGTGTCGCGCCGTACGGGAAGCTCTGCCCGTCGTGCAGCGTCAGCACCGTCTCCGGGTCGTTCTGCGAACGGAACGCCTGCCAGACCCGGTCGCCCTCGGTGGCGCCGTACCTGGCCCGGGCGGCCACCCGGACCAGCGCGGACTGGACCTCGCTGCCACCGCCTCCGCCGAAGAGCCCGCCGACCACACCGGCGGTGGCGATCAGGTCGGTCATGGTGAAGTGCGTCGGCTTGCCGGCACCGGTCAGCACGTACTCGCCGGGGTAGTTGTCGTCGGCGATCGACTTGTCGATGTAGGCGTTGATGCCGGCGATGTAGTCGACCACGTCGGTGTAGAGCTGCTGGCCGCGGGCGCCCTTGAAGCGCAGCGCGTCCACCTGTGCCTGGAGGTCCGTCTCCGAGTAGGGCGAGTTGGCCCAGATGCTCTGCTCCAGCTCACGGTTGCCCGGCGCGCCGCCGGCGAACGAGGTGAGTGTGCCGCGACCGGCGTGCCGCAGCAGGTCCATCACCCAGAGCCGGTCCTGTGCTCCGGCGTAGCCGGCGCCGAACATGGTGCCGGCGCGGGTGGTGCCGGTGACGTGCGGGACGCCGGTGGCCTTGTCCCGCACGATGGTGACGTCCGCGCGCGGTGAGACGGTGCTCTCGACTTGCCCGGCGGGGACGCCGAACGAGGCGTCGTTGTAGAAGTGGGCGATCTGCTCGTCGGTCAGCCCGGCGTAGTTGTAGACCAGGTTCGCGTACTCGTCGAGTTGGTCGCTGGAGTGCGCCGGGCGGGTGCCGAGCGCCTGGTGGGCCAGGATGGCGGCCAGCGTGGCGTTGCCGTTCTGCCCGGGGGGCAGGATGTCCGCGCACTGGCCGAGGCAGTAGTCGTCGGGGGTGAAGGTGGCGGCGAGCGCCGGTGACGGCGGGATGGCCGTCAGGACGCTCGCTGTCAGGACGGCGGTGGTGAGCGCCGCGAGGCGGGCGCGCAGGGCGGGTCTGGGCATGACGGTCCTCCGGGGACGCGGAGTCGGGCCGTTCGGGTACGCCCGGCTGCCGCTGCCGACCTGTCGCCATCCGTGCCCGGGCGTCCTACCCGGAGGCGAGAAAGACTCACGTCGATCTCGACAATGATCGGCACAGGACGACCCTTCGGGATAGTTGTCGTGCACCAGCTGCCAATGCCGACGTTTCGCCGCCCGCCGACGTCGGTTCGAGCCTGCTCATATTGATTGCTGTGAACGTCTTCACTTGACCAACGGGAGCGCGTAATCTTCGTGAAACACATACTGAAACGATTCATCTTTACCCACCGCCCCTCCCCCGTTCCGGGCCAACCACCCCCCTGCGCCCGTGCCGGGAGACCGCCGCCCAGAAGGATGAGGCCCTGGAATGATGCGCAGAACGCGCCGTCGCGCCGCAACCTCCGCGCTTCTCGTGCTGCTGCTCGGCCTGACGCCGTTGGTGGCTACCGGCCCGGCCACCGCAGCGCCGGCAGCCGCGACGCTGACCGCGACCGACCTGACCACCGAACGCGCCACCGAACCGATCGGCCTGGACGTGGCGCAGCCCCGACTCGGCTGGCGCATCGACGCCAGCGCCCGGGGCGTGCTCCAGGAGTCGTACCAGGTGCGCGTCGCCACCAGCGCGGAGCGCCTCAACGCCCCCGATGTCTGGGACAGCGGCCGGGTCCGGTCGCGGCAGAGCGTCCTCGTCCCGTACGCCGGCCCGCAACTGCGACCCGCACCCGGTACGCCTGGCAGGTCCAGGTCTGGGACACCGCCGGCAACGCCTCCGGCTGGAGCACACCCGCGTCCTGGGAGACCGGCGTACGCGGTGGCGCGGGCTGGCAGGCCGACTGGATCGGCATGCCGTCGGTGACCGAGGCCTGGACCGACTACACGGTGCAGACGACGGTACGGCTGGAACGCGACGCGGCCGGGATCTACCTCCGCGCCCGGGGCGCGGCGAACGCGTACATGTGGCAGTTTTCCATCACCAACGGCAGTGCCAAACTGCGCCCGCACGTCCGGGTCAACGGCGCCTGGACCCTGCTCAAGGAGGTGCCGCTCGGTGGAGTCGTCCCGGCCGACAGGCTGACCACGCCGCACACCCTTCGCATCACCGCAGCCGGGAACACCATCACCACCTGGGTTGACGGCACCCAGGTCGACGTCACCACCAGCACCGCGCACCAGGCCGGCTCGGTCGGCCTGCGTACCAACGGGTTGGAGTCCGGGGTCTTCTCCAACTTCTCGGTGACCAGCGGCGGTCAGACGCTCTTCACGGCCCCGCTCACCGACGGGGTGAACCCGTTCGGGGCGGGCACTCCCACCTCGGCCGGCCTGCGGGTCGGCGGGGACACCGAGGCCATGCTCACCGCGCTGGACGCGAACCCACTGCTGCGCCGGGGCTTCCGCGTCGACGGCACTGTCACGCGGGCCCGGATCTACGCCACCGCGCTCGGGGTCTACCAGCTCTCCCTCAACGGCCAGCGCGTCGGCGACCACGAGCTGGCGCCCGGCTGGACCGACTACCACAAGCGGGTGCAGTACCAGACGTACGACGTGACCCGCCAGCTCCAACCGGGCGACAACGCCCTCGGCGCCCTGCTCGGCGACGGGTGGTACGCCGGCAGCATCGCCTGGTTCGGCACCGACAACTACGGCTCCCGGCCGCACCTGAGCGCCCAGCTGGTCATCGACTACACCGACGGACGCAGCGCGACGGTCGGCACCGACGGCTCGTGGCGCGTCACGGGCGGGCCGTTCCTGCAGAGCGACCTCATTCACGGCGAGACCTACGACGCGCGGCGGCTGCCGGCCGGCTGGGACCGGCCCGGGTTCAACGACGCCGGCTGGAAGCCCGCCACCGTCGACGACGTCGACGCCACCGACAAGATCGTCGCCCAGGTCGACCCGCCGGTGCGGGTCACGCAGGAGCTGGCGGCCCGGACGCTGACCCAGCCCACCCCCGGCACCTGGATCTTCGACCTCGGCCAGAACATGGTGGGCAAGGTACGGCTGAAGCTCAACGGCCCGGCCGGCACGACGGTACGCATCCGGCACGCCGAGGTGCTCAACCCGAACGGCACCGCCTACACCGCCAACCTGCGCTCGGCGCGGGCCACCGACCAGTACACGCTGCGAGGTGGCGGGGCCGAGGTCTACCAGCCGACGTTCACCTTCCACGGCTTCCGTTACGTCGAGCTGACCGGCTATCCGGGCACCCCCGACCTGTCCTCGGTCACCGGGCTGGTGATGCACACCGACGGGGACCTCACCAGCGAGTTCCAGACCTCCAACGCCATGGTGAACCAACTGCAGAGCAACATCACCTGGGGGCAGCGCGGCAACTTCCTCTCCATCCCGACCGACACGCCGGCGCGCGACGAGCGGCTCGGCTGGACCGGTGACATCAACGTCTTCGCCAACACCGCGACGTTCAACATGGACAGCCTGACGTTCCTCAGCAAGTGGTTGCAGGACCTGCGCGACGCGCAGTCGGCCAACGGCGCGTACCCCGACGTCGCCCCGCGCGCCTGCTGCGGGGACGGCGCGACCGGCTGGGCCGACGCCGGGATCACCGTTCCGTACGCGCTGTGGCAGCGCTACGGCGACACCCGGGTCGTCGAGGAGCACTACGCGTCGATGGTGCGGTACGCGTCCTGGTTGGAGAGCACCAGTTCGGGCAACCTGCGGACCAACGCCGGTCCGTACCTCGACTGGCTCAACCTTGAGGACCCGACGCCGGCCGGCGTGGTCGGCACCGCCTACTACGCGTACAGCATCCGGCTGCTGGGAGAGTTGGCCGCCGCCATCGGGCGCGACGCCGACGCGACCCGCTACGCGGCGCTGTCCAGGACCATCACCCAGGCGTTCGTCAACGCCTACGTCTCGGCCGACGGCACGGTGCAGGGCGACAGCCAGACCGGGTACGTGCTGGCCATCGGCATGGGCCTGCTGACCGATCCGCTGCGTGCCAGGGCTGCCGACCGGCTGGTCGCCAACGTGCAACGGCACGACTGGCACCTCTCCACCGGCTTCCTCGGCACCCCGGATCTGCTGCCGGCGCTGACCGCCACCGGGCACCTGGATGTCGCCTACCGGCTGTTGCTCAACGACACCTACCCGTCGTGGGGCTACGAGATCGGCAAGGGCGCGACCACGATCTGGGAGCGCTGGGACTCGATCAAACCCGACGGCAGCTTCGGTGACGTGGGGATGAACTCCTTCAACCACTACGCGTACGGCGCGGTGGGCGACTGGATGTACCGGACGGTCGCGGGCATCCAGCCCGACGCCGCCAACCCCGGGTACGAGCACGTCACGTTCGCCCCTCAGCCGGGAGGTGGGCTCACCTCGGCCAAGGCGTCGTACCGCTCGGCGTACGGAACGATCGGCAGTGACTGGGACCTCGACGCACGCGGCGACATGCGGCTGCGTCTCACAGTGCCGCCCAACACCACGGCGACGGTGCGTTTCCCGACGCCCGGGCGTGAGGCGGTCACCGAGGGCGGCCGGCCTGCGGAGCAGGCTGCCGGGGTGCGGTTCGTCCGGATGGACGGCGCGGTCGCCGTGTACGAGATCGGGTCCGGTTCCTACTCCTTCGCTGTCGTCCCACCGACGGGCGCGTACGACCACGTCGATCTCGGCGTCGCGGCGTCCGAGCAGGCGCACCGACTCGCCGCCTCCACCTACTCGGCCACCAGCACCGAGGCCGGGTTGACCCGCCGGTACACCGACACGACCCGCCCCGGCGGTTGGTTCGAGTTCGACCTCGCGGTCAAACCGGGTGAGCCGTTCGCGCTGCGCTCGGTGGAGACGTACGACGGGCCGCAGCTCAAGGACTACCAGGTGATCGTGGACGGCGTGGTGGCCCACACCCGCTCGTGGCAGCGCACCGCGGGCGGGCCGGGCACGGTCAGCTACCAGTTCGTCGTCAACCTGCCCGATGCGACCCGCGACGGCGTGGTGCGGGTGCGGTATCAGGACACGGGCACCGGCTACGACCCGTCGATCGCCGACGTCTGGGCGATGCCCGCGACCTGACCGGGCTGGGTGTTGCGGGAAGGAGCCGGGCGGGCATCCGCCCGGCTCCTCTGTCGTCGGTGCGGCCGGTCAGCGCCGGGTGCGTCGGGGTTGGTCGCTGGATCGGCGTACGACCAGCTCGGGCTGGAACACCACGTGTCGGTGCCGGTGGGTGTCGCCGGACTCGGCCTCTTCGAGCAACAGCTCGGCTGCGGCGCGGCCGAGCTGGTCGCGGGGCTGGCGCACCGACGACAGTGGCACCGCCGCGGCCCCGGCGAACTCGATGTCGTCGTAGCCGACGATGGCCACGTCGATCGGCACCCGCACGCCGCGCGCGGTCAGCTCCTGAAGCACACCGAGCGCGATCAGGTCGTTGGCGCAGAACACGGCGGTCGGGCGCTTGCGGACCGGCAACGCGAGCAGCTCCTCGGCGGCACGCCGGCCAGCGGCGACGGTCAGGCTGGGGGTCACCGCCACCCGAAGGTCAGCGGTGCTGCCGCGGTCCCGCAGAGCTGCGGCGGCCCCGGCGTGCCGGTCGGCAACCTGGGCGATGGTGAGCGGGCCACCGAGGTAGGCGATGCGTTGGTGGCCCTGGTCCAGCAGGTGGTCCATGGCGAGTCGGCCGCCGAGCACGTCGTCGACCGCCACCGAGCATCGGTTTGCCCGGCCCGTTCCCCGGTCCACCAACACCACCGGGATGCCTCGCTCGATGAGCCTGTCCAGGATGGGCTGCGGGCCATGGCCGACCGGGGTGATGAGCACACCACGGACCCGCTGCTCCTCCAGCAGCTCCAGGTGGCGACGCTCCCGGGCGCTGTCCTCGCCGCTGTTGCAGACGACGAGCATGGCGCCAGCCCCCTCGATCGCCTGTTCGGCACCCCGGACCACGTCGGTGAAGAACGGGTTGGCCACGTCCAGGACGACGATCGCGACGGTGCGACTGCGCCCTGCTCGCAGTTGACGAGCGGAGTCGTTGCGGACGTAGCCGAGCGTGGAAATGGCGTCCAGCACCCGTTGACGGGTGGCGGGGGCGACGGTGTCGGGTCGGTTGAGCACGTTGCTCACGGTGCCGAGGGAAACCCCGGCGTGCCGGGCGACCTCCTTGATGTTCGCCGTTGCCATGACTCCCCAGATGCTCCCTACGGTGGTCGCGGCCCGTGCCGACCGGGTCGCTCGGCAGTGTATAGCGCCTAAAACGTTTCATCGAGCGCACTAGCAGCGCTGCGAGCTGGCCCGGAGCCCGCGTCAGCAACGGCGAAGAAATAGCATCGAAAGTCTTGACGCTCTCGGAGACCTACCCCTACCGTCCATGCAAACGACGCATGAAACGATTCAGGAGGGGTTCGGATGACCGCCGACGCACCGGCCAACCCGGCTCCGCTGCTGGTCCTCGACGGCGTGACGAAGTCCTTCGGGGCCGTCGCCGCGCTGCGCGGGGTGCACCTGGCGCTGCACCCTGGTGAGGCGCACGCCCTGGTCGGTGAGAACGGGGCGGGCAAGTCCACTCTGGTAAAGGTGCTGGCCGGCGCACACGCACCGGACTCCGGCTCGATGACCCTGGACGGGCAGCCGTTGCGGCTGCGCGGTCCCGCCGACGCCCGAGCCGCCGGCATCGCGGTCATCTACCAGGAACCGACGCTCTTCCCGGACCTCTCCGTGGCGGAGAACATCTTCATGGGTCGGCAACCGCTGCGCGGTCTGCGTCGTATCGACACCACCGCGATGAACCGCGACGCCGAGCGGCTGTTCCAGCGGCTGGGTGTGCGCATCGACCCGACCCGGCCCGCGCGTGGCCTCTCCATCGCCGACCAGCAGCTCGTCGAGATCGCCAAGGCGATCTCGTTCGACGCCCGCGTCCTGGTCATGGACGAGCCCACCGCCGCGCTCTCCGGTGTGGAGGTCGAACGGCTCTTCGCGGTCGCCCGGTCGCTCTGCGAGGGTGGGGCGGCAGTGCTGTTCATCTCGCACCGGTTCAACGAGGTGTTCGACCTGTGCCACCGCGTCACAGTGCTGCGCGACGGCGCCTGGGTCTCCAGCGACGACGCCGCCGACCTGACCGTCGACGAGGTGGTGCGGCGCATGGTCGGCCGGGACGTCTCCGCGCTCTACCCGAAGCAGGCCGCCGAGCTGCGCGACACCCTGCTCGAGGTCCGTGGGTTGACCCGGGCCGGCGTCTTCACCGATGTGTCGTTCTCCGTCCGGGGTGGGGAGATCGTCGCGCTCGCCGGGCTGGTCGGCGCCGGGCGCAGCGAGGTCGCCCGCGCCGTCTTCGGTGTCGACCGCTACGACACGGGCGAGGTGCTGGTGGCCGGTCGCGCCGTCCCGGCAGGGAACCCGGGCCGGGCGATCGCGGCCGGCATGGCGTTGGTCCCCGAGGACCGACGGCAGCAGGGCCTGGTCATGGAGCTGTCGGTGGAGCGCAACGCCACGCTTGCCCGCCGCCGGGCGCTGAGCCGACTGGGCCTCCTGCTCGGCGGCGCGGAACGCGCCGAGGCCCGCCGCTGGACGCGGCGGTTACAGGTGAAGGCCTCCCGGCTCGGCGCTCCCGTGGCGACCCTCTCCGGGGGCAACCAGCAGAAGGTCGTGCTCGCCAAGTGGCTGGCCACCGAACCACGTGTCCTGATCATCGACGAGCCGACCCGCGGCATCGACGTCGGCACCAAGTCCGAGGTGCACCGACTGCTCTCCGAGCTGGCCGGCGAGGGCCTGGCCATCCTCATGATCAGCAGCGAGCTGCCCGAGGTGCTCGGCATGGCCGACCGGGTTCTCGTCATGCACGAGGGACGACTGGTCCGCGAGCTGCCCCGGGCCGAGGCGGACGAGGCCTCCATCATGTTCGCCGCCACCGGGCAAGGAGCGACCGCATGAGCCTCACCGACGCCGGTGCGCCCGAACGGGCCGGCGGGAACGCCCCGACCCACCCCGGTCGGCAGCGCCGCAGCCTCACCGAACGGCTGTTCGCCGTACGCGAGCTGAGCCTGTTGATCGCGCTCGGCCTGCTGGTCCTGGTGACCACAGTTCGCAACGACAGGTTCCTGAGCGGCCAGAGCATCAAGGACCTGCTGCTGGGCTGCGCGATCCTGGTGATCCTGGCGGTCGGCCAGACCCTGGTCATCGTCACCCGCAACGTCGACCTCTCCGTCGGCTCGATCCTGGGTCTGGTCGCCTTCGCCACCGGCTCGCTGTTCCTCTCCGCACCCGGTACCCCGTGGCCCGTGGCGCTCGTCGTGGGTGTCGCACTGGGCGCGCTGTGCGGCGCGGTCAACGGTGGCCTGATCGCGGTGGCCCGGGTGCCCGCCCTGGTCATCACGCTCGGCACCCTCTACGCCTTCCGCGGCGTCGACTACTACTGGGCGTCCGGCCGGCAGATCAACGCCGCCGACATGCCCCAGTCGTTCCTGCGGCTGGGCAACCAGACGGTGCTCGGCGTACCCGTGCTGTTCCTCGTCGCGCTGGTCGTCGTCGCCGCCGTCGGCTTCTACCTGCGCTCCTACCGCAGCGGCCGGGAGCTGTACGCGATCGGCTCCGAACCGGCCGCCGCCCGACTCTCCGGCATCCCGGTGGGGCGGCGGGTGTTCGCCGTCTTCGTGGCCAGCGGAGCCCTCGCCGGGCTCGCCGGCGTGCTGTACGCGGCCCGGTTCGGCACCCTCGACGCGGCCGCCGGCAGTGGCCTGGAACTCCAGGTCGTGGCCGCCGCCGTGGTCGGCGGGGTGGCGATCTTCGGAGGCAGCGGCAGCGCCTACGGCGCGGCACTCGGTGCCGTGCTGCTGACGACGATCGGCAGCTCGCTCGCCGTCCTGCGCATCGACCCGTTCTGGCAGCAGGCCGTGGTCGGCGCACTCATCCTCGCCGCCATCGGGCTGGACCGGCTCCTGGCCCTGCGGGTGGCGGCCCGGCTCCGAGGGAGAAGCGCGCATGGCGCATGACAGCCTGTACGCCGCACCGACCACCGCCGAGGCCGAGCCCGGAGCGGACCGCCTCGCCGGCCTGCGCGGGCTGTTCGGCTCCTGGGACGCGGTGATCGTCGCTGCCCTCGTGGTGGCCGTGCTGGTCGCGAGCCTGACCGTGGAGAACTTCGCCACCGGCCGCAACGCCCAGTTCCTGCTGCTGGACCTGATGCCGCTGGCGCTCATCGCGCTGCCGATGACCCTGATCGTGATCACCGGTGAGATCGACCTCTCGGTGGCCAGCATGGTCGGGCTGTGCAGCACGCTGATGGGGCAGCTCTGGCTCTCCAGTGGGCTGTCCCTGGAGTTGATCTGTGTTCTCGTGGTGCTGCTGGGCGCCGTGCTCGGCGCGGTGAACGGTCTCTTCGTCACCGGCTTCGGTCTGCCGTCACTGGCGGTGACCATCGGCACGCTCGCCCTCTACCGGGGGTTGTCCTTCGTGGTGCTCGGCGACCAGGCGGTCGCGGACTTCCCGGCCGACTGGACCGCTGCCGCGGTGCGCGCCATCCCCGGCACGTCGATCCCGGTCGTGGTGGTCCCGCTGCTGCTGCTCGCCGTGGTCTTCGGCGTCGTGCTGCACGCCACCGCCGCCGGTCGCGCGCTCTACGCCATGGGGAACAACGACCAGGCCGCCACGTTCACCGGCGTCTCGGTGGCCCGGACGAAGTTCTGGCTCTTCGTGGTCTCCGGTGCGGTGTGCGGGCTGGTCGGCATCTTCTGGACGCTGCGGTACGCCAGCGCCCGCGGCGACAATGCCACCGGCCTGGAGCTGACAGTGGTGACCGCCGTGCTGCTCGGCGGTGTCTCGATCTTCGGCGGCCGGGGTGCTCTGCTCGGTGTGGTGGCCGGTGTGCTGCTCCTCGGCGTCCTGCGCAACGCGCTGCAACTCGCCGACGTCGACGCCAACGCGCTGACGATCGTCACCGGCAGCCTGCTCATCGCATCCGTCGTGCTGCCCAACGCCGTCGCGGACGTCCGCGCCCGGTTGCACCGCCGACGACAGCGGCACCCCGTCGCTTCGTGACGCTCCCCCGCACACCCACCACCCACCCCCCGGAAAGGTCGACGATGTCCGCATACCGCAGAGGCCCCCGGGTCGGGGCCACCAGCCTCGCCCTCGCCGCACTGCTGCTCAGCGCCGCCTGTGGCGGCACCACCCGGGACAACTCCAACGACGACGCCGGCGCCGGCAACAAGGCGAGCGGCGCCGCCAACCCGGACGCCGTCATCAAGGCAGGGTTGAAGATCGCCTTCCTGCCGAAGGCCCTGAACAACCCCTACTTCACCGTCTCGGACAACGGTGGCAAGGACGCCGTCACCGAGTTCAAGGGCGAGTTCAAGGAGGTCGGCCCCTCCGAGGCCAGCGCCTCCTCCCAGGTCAGCTACATCAACACCCTGTCCCAGCAGGGCATGGACGTGATCGTCACCTCCGCCAACGACCCGAACGCGATCTGCGGGGCGCTCAACCAGGCGAAGGCGGCCGGCGCGAAGATCGTCACCTTCGACTCCGACACCAAGCCGGAGTGCCGCCAGATCTTCGTCAACCAGGTGACCGCCGAGGGCATCGCCGAGAACCAGGTCAAGCTCATCTCGCAGCAGATCGGCGGCGAGGGTGAGATCGCCATCCTCTCCGCCACCGCCAACGCGACCAACCAGAACGCCTGGATCGCGCTGATGAAGACCGAGCTGGCGAAGCCCGAGTACAGCAAGATCAAGCTGGTCACCGTGGCGTACGGCAACGACGACGACCAGAAGTCCTTCCAGGAGACCCAGGGTCTGCTCCAGTCGTACCCCAACCTCAAGGGCATCATCTCGCCGACCACTGTCGGTGTCGCGGCGGCCGGCCGTTACCTCAGCGGGTCGCAGTACAAGGGCAAGGTCAAGCTGACCGGTCTGGGCACCCCGAACCAGATGCGCCAGTACGTCAAGGACGGCACCGTCGACGCGTTCGCCCTGTGGAGCCCGGCCGACCTCGGCTACCTCGCCGCGTACGCCGGCGCGGCACTGGCCTCCGGTCAGATCACCGGCGCCGAGGGCGACAAGTTCAAGGCCGGCAAGCTCGGCGAGTTCACCGTCGGCAAGGAGGGTGTGGTCATCCTCGGCCCGCCCACGGTCTTCGACAAGAACAACATCGACCAGTTCCAGTTCTGATCGCCCTCCCGGTCGGTGCCGGCACACGTCGTGCACCGACCGGGGGAGCCGACGGGAGAGACATCATGACGCAGCCCGACGCGCGGACCCTCGAACGGGTCAAGCTGGCTCTGCGCTCGCAGCGCATCGAGACGCCATCCTGGGCGTACGCCAACTCCGGGACCCGCTTCAAGGTCTTTCCGCAGGAGGGGGTGCCGCGCAATCCGTACGAGAAGGTCGCCGACGCGGGGGTCGTCCACCAGCTCACCGGCGTCGCACCCACTGTGGCGCTGCACATCCCGTGGGACCGTGTCGACGACTACGCCGACCTGGCCGCGTTCGCCGGGGATCACGGCGTCGCTCTGGGCGCGATCAACGCCAACGTCTTCCAGGACAACGACTACAAGCTGGGCAGCGTCACCAACCCGGATCCGGGGGTGCGCCGCAAGGCCATCGACCACCTGCTCGAGTGTGTCGACATCATGGACCGCACCGGTTCCCGTGATCTGAAGCTCTGGTTCTCCGACGGCACCAACTACCCCGGGCAGGACGACATCCGCGCCCGGCAGGACCGGCTCGCGACGGCGCTACACGAAACCTACGACCGGCTCGGCGACGATCAACGGCTGCTGCTGGAGTACAAGCTGTTCGAGCCGGCCTTCTACGCCACCGACGTGCCGGACTGGGGCACCGCGTACGCGCACTGCCTGGAGCTCGGCCCGAAGGCCCAGGTGGTCATCGACACCGGCCACCACGCACCGGGCACGAACATCGAGTTCATCGTGGCGTTCCTGCTGCGCGCCGGGAAGCTCGGCGCGTTCGACTTCAACTCGCGCTTCTACGCCGACGACGACCTGATGGTCGGGTCCGCGGACCCGTTCCAGCTGTTCCGGATCATGTACGAGATCGTCCGGGGCGACGCGTTGGCGCCGGAGGCCGGCATCGCGTTCATGCTCGACCAGTGCCACAACATCGAGGCGAAGATCCCGGCCATCGTCCGCTCGGTGCTCAACGTGCAGGAGGCGACGGCGAAGGCGTTGCTCGTCGACGCGGACGCGCTGGCCGCCGCGCAACGCAGCGGTGACGTGCTCGCCGCCAACGCCGTGCTGATGGACGCGTACAACACCGACGTCCGACCGCTGCTCGCCGAACTCCGTACAGACCTGGGGCTCGATCCGGACCCGATGGCCGCGTACGCCCGCTCCGGCTACTTCGACCGGATCCGCGCCGAACGCGCCGGCGGCCAGCAGGCCGGCTGGGGCGCCTGACCACGCTTGAGAAACGCAGACTGGGGACGTGAGGACATGCAATCCGAGGTTCAGGCCCTGATCGCGCGCAGCAACCGGCTCGGCGCCGACCCGACCACGACGAACTACGCCGGGGGCAACACCTCCGCCAAGGGCGCGGCCACCGACCCGGTCACCGGTGGCCCGGTCGAGCTGCTCTGGGTGAAGGGCTCCGGCGGTGACCTCGGCACCCTCACCCCGTCCGGGTTGGCCGCTCTGCGGTTGGACCGGCTCCGCGCGCTCGTCGACGTCTACCCCGGCATCGAGCGGGAGGACGAGATGGTCGCCGCGTTCGACTACTGCCTGCACGGCCGGGGCGGAGCCGCGCCGTCCATCGACACCGCCATGCACGGGCTCGTCGACGCCGCGCACGTCGACCACCTGCACCCCGATGCCGGGATCGCGATCGCCGCCGCCGCCGACGGGCCGGAGCTGACCAAGGAGATCTTCGGCGACCGGGTGCTGTGGGTGCCCTGGCGGCGGCCCGGCTTCCAGCTCGGCCTGGACATCGCCGCGGTGGCTCGGGCCAACCCGCAGGCGATCGGCGTGATCCTCGGCGGTCACGGCATCACCGCCTGGGGCGCGACCAGCGACGAGTGCGAGCACAACTCACTGGAGATCATCCGGTCCGCGCAGGCTTACCTCGACGAGCGGGGTCGCGCCGAGCCTCTCGGGTCGGTCATCGCCGGCTACGAGCCGCTGCCCACCGACGAACGCCGACGTCGAGCGGCGGCGCTGTTCCCGGTGCTGCGGGGCCTGGCGTCCACCGACCGGCCGCAGGTCGGCCACTTCACCGACAGTGACGTGGTGCTCGACTTCGTGGCGCGGGAGAAGCACCCCGCCCTCGCCTCCCTCGGCACCTCCTGCCCGGACCACTTCCTGCGCACCAAGGTCCGCCCGATGGTGCTCGACCTGCCGCCCACCGCGCCTGTCGAGGAGGTGATCGCCCGCCTTCGGGAGCTGCACAGCGCCTACCGCGACGACTACCGCGCCTACTACGAACGACACGCCGACGCGGACAGCCCGCCGATGCGGGGCGCCGATCCGGTCGTGGTCCTGGTGCCCGGTGTGGGGATGTTCAGCTTCGGCGCCAACAAGCAGACCGCCCGCGTCGCCGGCGAGTTCTACGTCAACGCGATCAACGTGATGCGTGGCGCGGAAGCCGTGTCGCGGTACGCGCCCATCGACGAGGCTGAGAAGTTCCGGATCGAGTACTGGGCCCTGGAGGAGGCGAAACTTCAGCGGATGCCGAAGCCGAAGGCCCTCGCCACGCGGGTCGCGTTCGTCACCGGCGGTGGCTCCGGGATCGGCCGGGCGATCGCCCACCGACTCGCCGCCGAGGGCGCGTGTGTCGTGGTCGCCGACCGGGACGCACAGGCGGCCACCGCCGTCGCCGCAGAGATCGGCACCACCGACGTGGCAGTTGCCGTCGCGGCTGACGTCAGCGACGGTGACGCCGTGGCCGCTGCCCTGCGCGAGGCGGTGCTGGCCTTCGGCGGGGTGGACCTGGTCGTCAACAATGCCGGGCTGTCGCTGTCCAAGTCGTTGCTGGAGACGACCGAGGCCGACTGGGACATCCAGCACGACGTGATGGCGAAGGGCTCGTTCCTCGTCTCCCGGGAGGCCGCACGCGTGCTGCTGGCGCAGGGGATGGGCGGCGACATCGTCTACATCTCCAGTAAGAACTCCCTGTTCGCCGGCCCGAACAACGTGGCCTACGGTGCGGCGAAGGCCGACCAGGCCCACCAGGTCCGGCTGCTCGCCGCCGAACTAGGCGGCCACGGCATCCGGGTCAACGGTGTCAACCCGGACGGGGTGGTCCGCGGCTCCGGCATCTTCGCCGGAGGATGGGGTGCACAGCGGGCGGCCGTCTACGGCGTGCCGGAGGAGAAGCTGGGCGAGTTCTACGCCCAGCGCACCCTGCTCAAGCGCGAGGTGCTGCCCGAGCACGTCGCCAACGCGGTCTTCGTGCTCACCGGCGGCGAGCTGTCGCACACCACGGGCATGCACGTCCCGGTGGACGCCGGTGTCGCAGCGGCCTTCCTCCGCTGATGACCGCCGTGCGACTGGCCGCCGTGGACGTGGGCGCGTCCAGCGGTCGGGTCATGCTCGCGCGCGTCGGGCCGGGGAGGTTGGAGCTCGTGGAGGCGCACCGGTTCCGCAACGAACCGGTGCGGGTCGCGGGCACCCTGCACTGGGACATCCTGGCGCTCTACCGGGGTGTGCTGGAAGGGCTCAGGGCTGCCGGCCCGGTCGCCGGCATCGGCATCGACACCTGGGCGGTCGACTACGGGCTGCTCGACGCCACCGGCGCTCTGCTCGGCAACCCGGTGCACTACCGCGACGAACGAACCGACGGCGTCAGCGACCGGGTGGCGCAGCAGCTCGGATCGGAGCGGCTCTATGCCACGACCGGGCTGCAACACCTGCCCTTCAACACCCTCTACCAGCTCGCCGCCGCCGCCGGCACACCCCAGCTGGAGGCCGCGCACACGCTGCTGCTGATCCCGGACCTCGTCGCGTACTGGCTCACCGGTGAGGTCGGCGCCGAAGTCACCAACGCCTCCACCACCCAGCTGTACGACCTGCGTCGCCGCGCCTGGGCGACCGACCTGATGACCGACGCCGGGATCCGCAGCGAGCTGTTCCCGCCGCTGCGCGAGCCGGGCACCCGGATCGGCCCGGTCCTGCCCGCGCTCGACCTACCCGGATCGCCCGACGTCATGGCGGTGGGATCGCACGACACGGCCTCCGCGGTGGTGGGTGTGCCGGCGGTCGATGGGCACTTCGCCTACATCTCCTGCGGCACCTGGTCCCTGGTCGGGGTCGAGCTGGACGCCCCGGTTCTCAGCGAGCCCAGCCGGCGGGCCAACTTCACCAACGAATCCGGCGTCGACGGCACGATCCGCTACCTGCGTAACGTGATGGGCCTCTGGCTGTTGCAGGAGTCGCTGCGTACCTGGGGCACCACGGACCTGCCCGCCCTGCTCCGGCAGGCGGCAGAGGAGCCGGCCTTCCGCTCCGTCGTGGACCCGGACGACCCCACCTTCCTGTCGCCCGGCGACATGCCCGCACGCATCAACCGCGCCTGTTCGCGCATCGGGGAGCCCGTGCCGGACAGCCCGGCAGCCACGGTCCGGTGCATCCTGGACAGCCTCGCGCTGGCGCACCGGCGCGCCGTCTGGCAGGCGCAACGGCTCTCGGGTCGGCACGTCGACGCCGTACACGTCGTCGGCGGTGGCGCCCGCAACGACCTGCTGTGTCAGCTCACCGCCGACGCCTGCGGCCTGCCGGTGCTCGCCGGGCCGGTCGAGGCCACCGCACTGGGCAACGCGCTGGTGCAGGCCCGCGCCCTCGGCGTGATCGGCGGTGACCTGGCGTCGCTGCGGTCCGTGCTGCGCGAGACCCAACAGATCGTGCGGTACGAGCCACGCGGCGACACCGCGGCGTGGCGGGCGGCTGCCCGACGCCTCGGATGGGACGACTGACGCGGCGAACAGCCCCGTTCGTCACGTGCCGGCTGGGCGCCGTCGGCCCTGCGGCGGCCGGTTCCACCGACCGCCGCAGAGCAGCGACCCGCTCCTTATCGCGTGGAAGCGAGCTGCACCCTCAGCTTGGTCAGCGCGCGGGTCAGCAGCCGGGAGACGTGCATCTGTGACACCCCGACCTGCTCGGCGATCTCCTGCTGCGTCAGGTTGCCGTGAAAGCGCAGTGCGACGACCTTCTGCTCCCGGTCGTCAAGGCGCGCGAGGGCCGACCCGAGAGCCACCCTCAGCTCGGCGAGGGCGAGTTCGTTGTCGTCGCCACCGAGGGTGTCGCCCAGCTCCCTGTGTGTGGTGCCGTCGCCGATCGGGATGGACAGTGAGACCGCGTTGTAGGCGCGGGCACCTTCCAGCCCTTCGAGGATCTCCTCCTCCGTGAGGTCCAGATGTCGGGCGACGTCGGTGACGGTCGGCGAGCGGCCCAGCAACTGGCTGAGGGTGTTGTTGGCCTCAGCGATGGCCATGCGTCGCTCCTGCAGGCGCCGGGGAACGCGGACGTCCCAGGTGCGGTCACGAAAGTGGCGCTTGATCTCCCCCACGATGGTGGGGATCGCGTAGTTGGCGAAGTCGATCCCACGTGACGGGTCGAACCTGTCGATCGCGTTGATCAGGCCCAGTGCCGCCGTCTGGGTCAGGTCCTCGCTCGGCTCGCCCCGACCGCAGTAACGCCGGGCGAGGTGATTGGCCAGCGGGAGCCAGGCCTCGATGGCGCGGGCCCGGGCGGCGGGCCTGGACGGGTGGTCAGCCGGCAGCGCGATCAGCACGGTGAGGAGGTGGCTGGCTGGCGATTCAGGCGCGGTGCAGCGGTCAGCCAGGCTGTACGTCGGCGCGGGCCGACTCGTCGAGGTGGTGATCATGGGCTTCCTCCGCTGTCCGAGGTGGGCGTTGTCGCGACCCCCGCGTGGGGACCGCACAGTGCCTGGACCAGGACGGGCCGTCAGCCCCCCGCACACCTGCGTCGATGGACATCAGGTGGGCCTTCGCGGCCGCTGCGGTTGCTGGATCGTCGGTCACGTGCGGACCTCCCGGAATCCGGGATCGTGTCGGGCACGTGGCTTGACCCACAGGAGAGCGTAGAACGGTCGGCGGCGTTCTGCCACCGGTCGTCGTCGCCCCGGCCTGAGCCGGCGGCATGGAGCTCATCCCGGCGCCGGTTTGTGGGCAGAGGACAGGGGTACCGATTTCGCAGTGCTTCGGACGGAACCCGGGCCGACACATCCGCTACCCCTTCGGTCCAGGAGGCAGCCAATGCGAGCAACGGTCTACCGCGGTCCCTACCGCCTGCGCGTGCAGGAGAAGGACCGCCCCGCCATCGAGCATCCCAACGACGCGATCATCAAGGTGACGCGTGCGGCGATCTGCGGTTCTGACCTGCACCTCTACCACGGAATGATGCCCGACACCCGGGTCGGGATGACCTTCGGTCACGAGTTCGTCGGCGTGGTCGACGAGGTCGGTCCGTCGGTGCGCAACGTCCAGCCGGGTGACCGGGTCATGGTTCCCTTCAACGTCTACTGCGGGTCGTGCTTCTTCTGCGCCCGAGGTCTGTTCAGCAACTGCCACAACGTCAACCCCAACGCCACCGCCGTCGGCGGCATCTACGGCTACTCGCACACCTGCGGCGGCTACGACGGCGGCCAGGCGGAGTACGTCCGGGTGCCGTTCGCCGACGTCGGCCCGAGTGTGATCCCCGAGTGGATGGACGACGACGACGCCGTCCTGCTCACCGACGCGCTCGCCACCGGCTACTTCGGGGCCCAGCTCGGCGACATCGTCGAGGGTGACGTGGTCGTGGTCTTCGGTGCCGGACCCGTGGGCCTGTACGCCGCGAAGTCGGCCTGGCTGATGGGTGCCGGCCGGGTCATCGTCATCGATCACCTCGACTATCGGCTGGAGAAGGCGGCGTCGTTCGCCCACGCCGAGACCTACAACTTCGGCGAGTACGACGACATCGTCGTGCACCTGAAGAAGATCACCGACCACCTGGGCGCCGACGTGGCCATCGACGCCGTCGGAGCCGAGGCCGACGGCAACCTCCTGCAGCACGTCACTGCCGCGAAGCTGAAGCTGCAGGGTGGCTCCCCGGTCGCCCTCAACTGGGCGATCGACTCGGTCCGCAAGGGCGGCAACATCTCGGTGATGGGCGCGTACGGGCCGATGTTCAGCGCCGTGAAGTTCGGCGACGCGCTGAACAAGGGGCTGACTCTGCGGATGAACCAGTGCCCGGTGAAGCGTCAGTGGCCGCGCCTGTTCGAGCACATCCGCAACGGCCACCTCAAGCCCAGCGACATCGTGACCCACCGGATCCCGCTGGAACACATCGCCGAGGCGTACCACATCTTCTCCGCCAAGCTCGACGGCTGCATCAAGCCGCTGATCGTTCCGAACGCCGCCTGACCGGACCGGGAGACCGACCATGCCCTACACAGCCGACAAGCCGAAACTGGCCGAATCCAGCGACGAGCTGCGTGCGCGTATCCCCGGGTGGGGTGTCGACCTCGACCCGAAGGACCGGCCTTCGGTGCCGAAGGAGCGGTTCGACCCGACTCTCAACGGTGCGCACTGGGAGTTCCCCGAACGGCAGCCTGAGAAGTGGCCGAGGGAGAGGTCGATCGAACACAAGTTCCTCACCCCGGTCTTCGGCACCTCGTGCCCACCCAAGGGGCTCTCCGGGCTGATCCGCCGATACTCCTACCGCACCTACAGCGAGGGACGCGCCGCTCACTGGCTGCTCCTGCTCGCCGCCGACCGGGTGGACGTGGTCGAGAGCACCTTCGCTTCGTTCCTGAGCCGCCATCCCGACAACCCGGTCACCGAGACCGGCGTCCTGAGTGAATTCACCCACCACGGTCTCCCGTCACGGCTGCGCGGCAAGCGGGTCGACCGCGCACACCACCTGCTCGACCCGGTCCTCGTCGCCGCACCCTGGGTGCTGGCCGCAGGGGTCGGCTATCTGGCCCTCCGTCGAGTCGCCAGCCGCGGGCGAGACTAGGGCCCGTTTCGCAAGGACTGGTCGGCCGTCGACGAGCATGGTTCGGCGACGGTCGACCGGCTCCACCGCCCGGCGACCCGGGTGCAGCGCCGGGCGACCGCCGCAACAGCAGGCCCGACACCACCGACGCGATCCGTCCTACAGGTCCATGGCGTACACCCGGACCTGGCGGCCGGTGTCCGGCTGCACGGTCTCGCGCTCCAGCGACATGCCCAGCTTGACCATCACCCGGGCGGACGCCTCGTTGCCGACTATGTGGATGCTGACCAGCCGCCGCAGGGCGAGCTCGGCCCGAGTGTGGGCGACAACGGCCTGGGCCGCTTCGGTGGCCAGGCCCCGGCCCCAGTACGCGCGACCGAGCCGCCAGCCGATCTCCACGGCCGGCATGATCTCGGGTAGGAAGGTCGGCACGGCCAGTCCGGTGAAACCGGCCAGCTCGCCGGTCTCCTTGATCTCCACCGCATACAGGCCGAAGCCGTGCTCGTCCCAGTGCCGCTGATAGTTGGCCAGACGCTTTGCGGTCGCGGCCCGGTCCAGCGTGTGGCCATCATGGATGTAGCGCATCACCTCGGGCTGCGCGTTGACCGCGGCGAGCCCGTTCAGATCATCGCTTCGCCAGCGGCGCAGAAGCAGTCGCGGAGTCTCCAGGGACGTGGCACCAGCAGAACTCGTCGGGTCGGACACGTCCTCTTCGTAGCAGATCGGCACTCCCCCAACTTCCCGGGATCTGTAAACAACCCTTGATATTAAACTTCACGAACGTCAATATGTGGAGGTCGCGGGTCGCCGAAGCCTGGGGAGTGAGCCATGAGGAGCCGTCGGATTTTCGCAGTGGTAGCCGGGGCGGCGATGACCCTCACGGCCGCCGTCGCCTTCGTACCCAGCAGCATGGCGGCCGTGTCCTCGGCCACCGCCGTCCCGATGGTCGCCTGCACCGCCCCGGCCTGGGCCGAGGGCACCACCTACCAGGCGGGCGGCCAGGTCACCTACGGCGGCCGGCTCTACCAGGCACTGGTCACCCACACCGCGCACCCCGGCGCCGGCTGGAACCCCGCCGCGACCCCCTCGCTGTGGCGCGACCTGGGCGCGTGCTCGGGAAGCACCCCTCCCCCGACCACCCCACCACCGACGACCCCTCCCCCGACCACCCCACCACCGACCACCCCTCCCCCCACCACGCCGCCGCCAACCGGGGGGACCTGCGCGGTGAAGTCGCGGCCCACCGGCAAGGTGTTGCAGGGCTACTGGGAGAACTGGGACGGCGCCTCCAACGGCGTACACCCCGGCCTCGGCTGGATCCCGATCACCGACAGCCGGCTCAACCAGCACGGCTACAACGTGATCAACGCGGCGTTCCCGGTGATCCGCTCAGACGGCACGGTCCTCTGGGAGAACGGCATGGACGCTGGCGTGAAGGTGGCCACCCCGGCCGAGATGTGCCAGGCCAAAGCGGCCGGCGCCACCATCCTGATGTCGATCGGCGGTGCCGCCGCGGGCATCGACCTGAGCTCCACCGCGGTCGCCGACCGGTTCATCGCGACGATCGTGCCGATCCTGACCGCCTACCACTTCGACGGCATCGACATCGACATCGAGACCGGCCTGACCGGCAGCGGCAACATCAACACCCTGTCGGCGTCGCAGGCCAACCTGATCCGGATCATCGACGGCGTGCTGGCACGGATGCCGTCGAACTTCGGCCTGACCATGGCACCGGAGACCGCCTACGTCACCGGCGGCAGCGTGGTCTACGGCTCGATCTGGGGCTCGTACCTGCCGATCATCAAGAAGTACGTGGACAACGGCCGGCTCTGGTGGCTGAACATGCAGTACTACAACGGCAGCATGTACGGCTGTGCCGGCGACTCGTACCCGGCGGGCACCGTTCAGGGCTTCACCGTGCAGACGCAGTGCCTCAACAACGGCCTCACCATCCAGGGCACCACCATCCGCGTCCCGTACGACAAGCAGGTCCCGGGCCTGCCCGCCCAGATCGGGGCCGGCGGCGGCCACATGTCGACGTCGCTGGTCACGCAGGCCTGGAACTCCGTGCCCGGCCTCAAGGGCCTGATGACCTGGTCGGCGAACTGGGACGGGTCGAAGAGCTGGACGTTCGGCGACAACGTGAAGCGCCTACAGGGCCGCTGACTGGTGATGGGACGATCGCTGGGAGCGATACCAGGCGGGGCGGAATTCAACCCTCCCGATCGCTACACTCGCCGCAATGCCGGCACCGCCCGCAGACCTCAGCCTGCGCCATCCCCATCGAATGGAGACGCCTGTGACCCGCGACAAGGCGGCACCCCCCGGCATCGACCCCAACATTCCCAGCGTGGCGCGGGTCTATGACTTCTTCCTGGGGGGCAAGGACAACTTCGAGGTCGACCGAAAGGTCGCCGAGCACGCCCTGCGGATCACACCGGACGGGCCGGCAGCCGGCCAGGCGAACCGGGCCTTTCTGCGTCGGGTGATCCGCTTCCTTGTCACCGAGGCGGGCATCGACCAGTTCCTCGACATTGGATCGGGGCTGCCCACCCAGGGCAACGTGCACGAGGTCGCCACCGAGCAGAACCCGAAGGCTCAGGTGGTGTATGTGGACAATGACCCGATCGTCCTGACACACGGACGGGCCCTGCTCGCCGCGGAGGGCACCGCGACGGTGATCCAGGCGGACATCCGGGAGCCGGACGCGATCCTCAACCACCCGGACGTACGTCGGTTCCTCGACTTCGACCGGCCGATCGGGTTGCTGCTCTTCGCGATCCTGCACCACCTCGGCGACGACGAGGACCCGCGAGCGGTGGCGGCCGCGTTGATCGACGCACTGCCCTCCGGCAGCTACGTGGCGATCTCGCACTTCCGCGACCCGGGCGAGCGAGACCCGGAGGGCTCCCGCAAGGCCCGCGAGGTCGAGCGGATCTTCAACGAGTCGCTGGGCACCGGCCGCTGGCGCACCGACGAGGAGATCCTCTCGTTCGCCGATGGGCTGACCGTGCTGGAGCCGGGGCTGGTGCCGCTGGCCGAGTGGCGCCCAGAGCCGGACGCACCGGCGGCGGTGCAGACCGACACCTATCACACCTTTGTCGGGCTCCTCGCCCGCAAACCGTAGGCTCCAGCTTTCCGTTGAGGTCCGTCGGCGAGGGCGCGCCCCGCCGACGGACGCATCAGATGACCCGGGCGAGAAAAAGTCCCGCCAGTCTCCCGTACCCGGTGCCGCAAGATACCGGCGGAACACATATGGCAGTCAGCTCTGCTGGTAGTTCACCGCGGCGAACCCGCACGGCTGGTGCAGGTGCAGGTAGTAGGCGCCCTCGCCGTAGTCGTCCAGATCAGCGCCGCCGATCAAACCCACATAGTCCATCGGCTGGCCGCAGCCCGGGCAGTCGGCGTGCTCGGCGTCCTGGATCCATTCGGGTCGGCCGCCCAGCGTCGACCCGCCCCGGTTCCAGGCACTGGCCTGATAGGGACTCGGCCGTGCCGGGCCCAGGACCGGCGCCAGCGCCGGCGGGTCCTCGGGATCGGATGAACCGAGGTAGCTCGGGCGGGTGTTACCGGCCCACCAGGTGGTGGCGCCGGCCGACGTGACCTGGCTGTACAGAGTCGTATAGCAGGCGCAGAAATGACAGGTCTCGATCACCAGTCGGCCGGACCAGCCCGTATGTGCCAGCGCGGCGCCGACACCAGGGTCCGCGGTGTCCAGGTCCGCCGCAATCCACAGCGGCGACGCGCACCATGGACAGATGCGACCATCCGCGCGTCGCGGTATTTCGCGCATGACCCACCGGTACGCGATGCTGCCGCACAGGTCTCGGCTGCGGCCGTCCGGTTCGGCCGTCCAGCCGCCCTCGAGCGCATAGCTCATCGCACTGACGTACAGCTCGTCCGCACCGGCCGGCGGCTGCGTCGACCAGCGACGCATGGCGCTCTCGGCGAGCGGGTGAGCAGTGTGCGCCAGGATGACGAGCAGCTGATTCAGGCAGTCCGGCGTCCGGCCGCCGTCGATCCGCTCGATGACTCGGCGGACCACGTCGGCCTCCGCCGCCCGATACAACTTCGCTGGCCACAGCACATCGACATCGAGCAGTGGGCCCAGGTACGGAGTCAGCCTCCCGGGATCAGCATCCGCTATCACGCACAGCTCCTCGATCGCGTCGTCGTTCTCCGCGGCCGCGCCCTTGATCAACTCTTGGATCATGAGGGGATGCTAGTCATATCGATGAACAGACCGTTGCCCGCGCTGCCACAGCACGTCGGTGCCGGCGCCCTCATCTCCGCTGTGATTCGGGCACGACGTGGGTCCTAACCCGGCCGCCGCTGAAGCTGCTGGAGCCCGATGACGCGAAGAAGGTCGAGCTTCTGCTCGTCCTCGGAGTCCGGCACCGCCGTCATCATCACTATCGTCTGGTCGCCGGGGCCGCCGGTGAACGTGTCGCAGTCCACGATGATGTCCCCCACCAGCTCCGTGTGCAAAGTTTTGCGGCTGGTGCGTAGTTCCCCGACCGTCCCGGCCTTCCAGCGCCGGGCGAAGTCAGGGGAAGCCTTGAGCAGACGATCGACCAGCTGGGGGATGTCCGGATCGTCGGGGTAGCGGCCGGCCGCGGTACGCAGGTGACCGACGAGGTCTCGCGCGTACGCCTCGTCGTCCTCGGGGGTGTGCGTCACCGGGATAGAACCCGCGAAGTACATCCAGGTGACATTGCGCTCCAGCCGGGTCAGGCTGGACGGGTCACCGAACAGGGCCGCCCAGAGTGGATTCCACAGCACCAGTTCACCGATCGCGGTATGCACCGCCACAGCCACCGGGGCGTTGCGGAACCGGTCCACCATCCGCTGCGCGCTCGGAGTCACCTGTCGGGGCACGAATCCGGCCGGCGGTACGGCCGCGCCCGCGACCCGGAACAGGTGGTCGCGTTCCAGGTCGTTCAAGCGCAGCGCCCGGGCCAGCGAGGCCAGCAGCTGCGGCGAGGGGTGACGGGCCCGGCCCTGCTCAAGGCGGACGATGTAGTCCACGCTCACCCCGGCGAGCAGAGCCAACTCCTCACGACGCAGCCCGGGAGCGCGACGACCCAGGCCCGGGGGCAGGCCCACATCCGCCGGGCGTACCCGGTCCCGCCATGCTCGAAGGACCTGCGCGAACTCATCCACGTCATCCATGATGCCCGGCATCCGGCGCAGTGGGTGGTACTGCTGGTCCCACCGTCGAACAGGGCCTGCCGGTCGGTCCGGCGGCGGCGCACATTGGGTGGCATGACCACAACTTTGGTGACCGGAGCCAACAAGGGCCTCGGTCTGGAAACCACCCGCCGCCTGATCGCCGCCGGCCACACCGTCTACGCCGGCATGCGTGACCTGGCCTCCGGCGATGCCGCCCGCGACCTCGGAGCCATCGCGGTTCAGCTCGACGTCACCGACCAGGACAGCGTCGACAAGGCGATCGGGTCGCTGCGAACCCTCGACGTATTGATCAACAACGCGGCCGTCGTGGGACCGTCGTGGGGCCTCGACGACCTGGACGTCGACGCGATGCGCGTGGCCTTCGAGACCAACGTCTACGGCGTCGTTCGGGTCACACAGGCCGCCCTGCCCCTGTTGCGGCAGTCGTCCGCGCCGGTGATCGTCAACGTCGCCTCCGGACTCGGATTCCCCCGCGCCCTGCTGGACCCCGAGGACGACTCCTTCAACGGATACATGATTCCGTACGCCAGCTCGAAGGCCGCGGTGCTCGCGCTCACCATTCAGTACGCCAAGAACCTGCCAGGAATGCGGATCAACGCCTCCGACCCCGGCTACACCGCCACCGACCTCAACAGTCACAAGGGGCACCAGACCGTCACCGAAGGCACCGACGCCACTGTCGCCCTGGCCCTGATCGGCCCCGACGGTCCCACCGGTGAGTACCACAACCGCCAGGGCCGGATCACCTACTGAACGAAGGAATGATTGCAGTGACCGACAGCGACATGCGTGACTGGTATCTGCGGTACATCGCGACACTCAACGCCCATGAGCTCGACCGGATGGACGAGTTCATCGCCGACGAGGTCATGCTGAACGGCGAGCCGGGGACGAGGGCCGATGTCCTCGCCGACATGCGGTCCATCGTCAACGCCGTTCCGGACATGCACTGGGGGGTTCAGGAACTGCTGTTCGACCGCGACCGCATCGCCGCGCGTGTGGTCAACACCGGCACCCCGGTGAAGGAGTGGCTCGGCGTCGCTCCGACCGGAAAGTCGTTCGAGATCGTCGAGTACGCGATCTACAAGGTCAACGACGGCCGTTTCGTGCAGATGACCAACCTGCACGACTCAGCCGATGTGAGCCGGCAGTTGACTGCCTGAAAGCAGGACGATGGTCGGGCGGCCGCAGGGCCGTCCGACCATCGCCTGGGTGTCCCGGTTCGGAACACGGCCTGGTATCCCGCTCGACTGATGGTTGGCATGATCGTTGGAGTCGGGTCGTGCGGCGTCGTACCCCACACCACCCGACATTGGTGCATCATGGTTTCTCATGTTCGTGGACCAGCGGCAGTTCCCTTTCCTGGCCGACCTTCGGGCACGGTGGGATGCCATTCGAGATGAATGCCTTGCTCTCTCGCTTGAGACCTACCAGCCGTGGGTCCAACGCGAGATGTACGGCCAGGGCTGGAGCGTCTATGGACTTGTCGCCTTCGGGGAACGGATCGAGGAGGCGCTCGAAGCATGCCCGAACACTGCCTCCGCGTTGACGAAGATCCCTCACCTGACGACCGCTGGGTTCTCTCGGATGGCTCCTGGCACCCACATCAAGCCCCATCAGGGATGGGTTACCACCGTTTACCGCGCGCATCTCGGACTCGTCGTGCCGCAGGACTGCGCGCTGCGAGTGGGCGACGAGACTCGACAGTGGCGCGAGGGTGAAACCTTCGTCTTCGACGACACCGTCACGCATGAGGCGTGGAACTACGGCACCAGTGACCGCGTTGTGCTCCTGTTCGATTTCGTCCGTCCCGGGTGCGAGGACATGCCGCAGGATGAACTGCCGGCCTCGGTGGCCGGCTTCGTACGGCGCGGCGGATGAGCCAGACCACACCAGAGCATTCCACGGCGATGTCTCATCCCCCGTCCCGAGACCCCGCCGACCGCCGGGCGCGAGCTGCAGCACCCCCTGGGCATCACGCTCGATGCAGCGCGGTACGCGGCAGATGCACACGTTGGGGATGACCGCGTGAAGTTGTGGATGAGCGGGATGTTTGCCCGGTCCGGACGGGATGCGAGGCTGAACGCGTGGCCTCCCGATCGACGTACACGTGG
Source organism: Micromonospora sp. MGP-C2 (assembly GCF_057766525.1). NCBI lineage: Bacteria > Bacillati > Actinomycetota > Actinomycetes > Micromonosporales > Micromonosporaceae > Micromonospora > Micromonospora sp. MGP-C2. Next base: position 7,018,574 of record NZ_JBYMEN010000002.1, on the reverse strand, counting down.
ACGACCCCGGCTGCCCGGCGGCTTGGTACGTACCTTGGACGCGTCGATGTATCTGATGACCGGCGAAAACGCGGTGGAGTGTCACGGAAGCGGTCTCACCCTGCGCAGCTCGATGACATCCTCGCCCAGGTGGAGATCGTCGCCGGGTCTCTCGGCTCGTACGCCCGCCAGTCCTTGAGCCGGCGCGACGCCCGCCGCCGGTGACGCCCGGATGAGCTTGGTGTCGGCGTTCGTACCGATCTGGATCCTTACCGCGGTCGGCTACGCGGCCTGTCGTTGGGGCCTGCTGGGCGAGGCGGCGGCGGCGGTGCTCGGCCGGTTCGTGTTCCAACTCGCGATGCCGTCCGCCCTGTTCCTGGCCCTGTCCCAGATGCCGCTCTCCGGGTTCGCCGGCCGCCCGCTGCTCGCCTTTGGGGTGAGCACGGCCGCGGTCGTCGGGTTCGGCTGGGTCGGCGCGAGCTGGCTGTTCGGTCGCAAGCCCGGCGAACGACCGATCTGGGGCATGGCCGCCGGGTACGTAAACTCGGCGAACCTCGGCATCCCCATCGCAACGCAGGTTCTCGGCAGTGTGTCGTTCCTGGCGGAGGTGGTGCTGCTGCAGTTGCTGGTGGTGACGCCCGTGATCCTGGTCGCCCTGGACCGGCACAGCGACCCGGCCGGGCGGGTACGGGCCCGCCGTCTCGCCTCCCTGCCGGTACGCAACCCCGTGATCCTGGCGTCGCTGCTCGGTGTCGCGTGCTCGGCGACCGGCCTGCACCTGCCGTCGGCGGCCAGCGCGCCGCTCACCCTGCTGTCGGGCGCCGCGGTGCCAACCGCCCTGGTCGCGCTCGGCGCGTCGCTGCACCGCACGTCACCGTCGCGGGCCGAGCCGGCCAAGCCGGGCGAGCTGGCCATGATCACCGCGCTGAAGCTCGTCGCACAGCCGGTCATCGCGTACGCGGCCGGGCTGGCCCTGCACCTGTCCGCGCCGCAGTTGCTCGCCGTGGTGGTGTGCGCGGGCCTGCCGACAGCGCAGAACACATTCATCTACAGCCAGGAGTACGGCGTCGGCGAGACGGTGACCAACCGGGCGGTGGTGGTGACCACGACGCTGTCGCTGGCCACCCTGGCCGCGGCGGCCACGCTGCTCGGGTAGGCCCGGCGACGTCGTCAGTCGAGGCCCGCCGTCAGCGGCAGATCAGTGCGTCGGATCAGGTCGGGACTCAGGACGTCGAGGATCGCCAGTCACCGGTCATCGCCATGATGCGGTCCGTTACAGCGCGTGGGTCCACCAGCTGGTGCAGATGCCTGCCTGGAACGTGGTCGACGGCCCAGCCCCGCTGCCTCGCATCGGTGGCGACCGGCTCGTACGGTGGACCGAACAGCAGGTAGCCGCACGGCCGGTCGTCCCAGCCGGCCGGGGTGGGCACGAGTTCCTCGTAGTAGCTCAGCGGCAGCCGGGGCTGTTCGGCCGACACAGCTCTGCGCGTCTGCGCGTCCGCGAACATCGGCGCGACGTCGGACTCGTCCCACCACGCCGTCCATTGCGGAAGCCGACCGTCGGTCACCTTCGGGCGTAGAAACTCCAACAGCTCAGGTGGCGCGACAGGCGTCGGTCCGGCGGGTGACGGCAGCGCCGCATCGACGAACAAACAGCCGACGATCCGTCGGGAGCTTGCTTCCACGATCACCGGCACGAAGAGGCCAGCGTTGCTGTGCGCCACGATGACGACGGGTTGGTCCGGCGGTAGCCGGCCGATCGCGGCTCTGACCTTCTCGGCGACGGACCGCCAGAACGGCGGACGCGCATCCGCGACGCCCAGGAGTGACGGCACGATGGCCACCGCGCCCGAGTCTTCGAGTGTCTGCGCTGTCGACGCCCAGGTGAGGGGCCCGACCGATGGACTGTGCACAAGAACGTAGGCGGCGTTCATGACCACACCCTTCACGATTCGGCCCTGGGGCCGCCACCCCGCTCGTCACGCTGACCGCGAACAACGGGCTATGCCGTCAGGGAGGTTGGCTTCATGAACCACGGGATCCACTCTTCGACAGGTCCGGCCGCCCCAGCGGCAGGCGGCATCTGTCGGTGACACGCGGTTGGCGGCAGATCAGCGCGTTCCTCACCGTCACTTGGCCGAGTAAGGAAGCTGGTGGTCTACGAGCACTCGACGATGCTGCGTAGGCACCGGATGGGGCGGCCCCGAGTCGCGACCTGCTACCGGCCGGCTGCGCCGTCGATAAGATCTCGCAGGATCTCGGCATGACCGGCATGCCGGACGAGGGCGCTCCCGCCCGGCGGGCAGGTGAGAATAGCCTCGATCCTCGTTCGGCAATAACCGCCATCGTTGCCCGGCAGCAAGCTTGCACCGGCTCAGAGTGGAAACGTCAGGCACATCTTGTACAGTGCCGATGAACAGTTCACTACCCGCGCCGTATGCGCCGGTCCCGACCCCAGCCCTCGTCCATCCCCCTGCGAAGAGGTCTTGATGCCACATCAGACGGTCGCCGGCATGGCGCTCGCGAACCTGATCGAAGAACGCCGGAGGCAGCTGAGCAGTCCGAGCTACCGGGCGATCGCCGAGAGTGGTGGCCTGAAAAGTCACATGACGGTCTACAACCTCGCCACTAAGCCGCTGAAGGCGATGCCTGAGGCGGGAACGCTGGAGGGTCTCGCCCGCGGCTTGGACCTGGACCTGGCGATCGTGACCCGAGCAGCCCAGTCAGCGTGCGGCTACCACGTCTGGGAACGGGCGCTGCCGGACGACCCGACCAAGCAAATGATCATCGCGAACATCGAAGATCTGGAGCCACACGAGCTGGACGCAGTAGCCGCTGTTGTTCAGGCGTATCTCCGGTCCAGGAAGTAAGGCTCGCCGGCACCGCCCCGTCCTATTTCCCCTCCTCCCCGAGGTTGCACCTTGAAGATCGTCCGGTTGAAGACCGGTTCGACGTGTGTGACCCTGCCCGATGAGCAGGTAATTTTCGTCGACCCAGCCCTGACCCGCGAGGGCATGGCAGAGGCCATTCGAACAGCGCTGCCTAACGTCCACCCCGACGCCGTCGGGCACTGGGTCGAGGCCGCGATGCCCTCCACGACCCCTCTCGCCGTCCCTCAACTGAACCGGCAGGAGCGCCGAGCCAAGCGTGGCCGGCATGCCGCCAGCAGGGTCGGCCGTGCCGGAATTCATCTGACGTCGATGGCCGCGGCAGCCGCCCTGGGGGTGGTCGTCGTGCCGCTCGTCCAAGGCGCGGGGTCGGCGCCTGTGGCCGCCGCCGAAGCCTGGCAGAACCCCGTGTTCAGTCGGATGGAGGTCGGATCGGCCTGGGACTGCCAGGGCACCGACAACTCCGACCTGGTGGCTACCTGCACAACGCCGGATGGCACGGTGATGCACGCCGAGGCGTGGGTTGGACCGAACTCCTTGACCTTTGTCTTTACCTACCGCGACGCCAAGACCGGCCTGCAGCACCGCAATACCCTCAAGGTTTTCGCCTCCGAGGGTGGCGTGCAGGCTTGGGTCAAGACGAGCCCGACGGACAAGGCACTGCTGCCGGATCTCGTCGTCGGCGACCGGTGGCTGATGTATGGCAGTGATCGGGACCGGCTACAGCGATGGGCCGAGCGGCTGAGTGAGGACGTCACCCTGCCTGCGGACATCTCCGAGGTCGCCTTCAAGATGGGGCTGCTGCCCGCCCCAGGCCGGGGAGAGTCGAACGCCCGCGAGATGGCCCATGTGGACGAGATTATTCGCAAGACGGCGGCTCGGATTCTCGTCGGCGATGAGTCGCTGCCGATCCCTACGACGACCCCGGTCGACGTCGTGCAGGGTCAGGGCGGGGATGGGATGGTGCTGACGCCAGCCCAGGAAGGTCCGGCGGCGACTCCGGCCGAGCCGTCGACGACGCCCGCTCCACCTCCGGCGTCCCCACCCCCGCCCGCCACCGGACCAACTCCACCGCCGGCGACCCCACCCCCGCCCGCCACCGGACCAACGACCGAGCCAACTCCACCGCCGGCCACCGGTCCCAGCGACGAGGCGCCGGTTGACCAGCCGCCGACCGACGGTGAGCCCGGCGGCCAGGTTCCGGGTGGCGCGCCCGGCGACGAGGCGCCCGGTGCCGACGTGCCCGAGGATGAGGCGCCTGCCAACGGGGGTGGCGACGAGCCGGGCCGACCGATCGATCCGGTAGTCGAGCCCACCGTCCCGGACGAGTCGGCGGGTGACGGGTCGACCGGTCAGCCGCAGGAGGGCATCGGCGGAGGTGAGCCGGGGCAGGGGCCGGCTCAGCCCGGCGAGCAGCCGGCCGGGGATCCCCTGGCTGACCCAGTCGAGGTGCCCGAGGATGAGTCGACGCCGGTCCTCGACAGGCGCGTGACCGACAGCGCGGTGACTCACGGTCGGACGCCTCAGCGCACCGGGGGCGAGCCCGGCACCGCGTAGCAGAACTGCCTCAACAGGGCCCCCAGCAGCCGGCTGGGGGCCGGTCGATGGACCTGCGATTGACGCGAGAAGCCGACGCGGACCTCGGCTTCCGTGAACGCCGCAAAGCCGGGCTCGCCGAGCGGAACGCCGACGCGGCGTGGCCGGCCCGCTGAACTGACACCTGTCTGGCATGTCGCCCACGTTCGTTGCGTTTTTGGGCGTCGGCCGATGGGGTAGCCGTTATGAGGGCCGAGGGAGGCAGAGTTCCGGCGGGGCAGGGCTCCGGCAAAATGGGGCCACTAGACTCCGCGAATGCAGCATTGCCGACTTTCCTCCGCCAAACGCACAGCGATCGGGGCGTTACTGCTGGTCTTGGCCGTAGCCGGCTGCCATTCCAAGGCGGAATCGTCCTCCGGTGCCACGTGGTCGAGCCCGGACACCGCCGCTACCGCGACCGCCTCCCGCGCTGCTTCCTCCCCAGGTCCCCGTGATGCCGAAGCTTCCGCATCTTCCTCCCCCACCGCGGACGCGGCACAGGAGCCCAGAGCGGTACAGAGGACGCAGGCGCCGAGTGGGGGCGGCACCAAGTACAAGGCGTGTGCCGACGGCGACTGCACAGTGTCCTTCTCCGGTTCGGTCAAATTCCCGCTCGACAGGTGGACGGTGTCGTCCTCCGTGGAGGATGGCGGTGTCAGGGTGCGGCTGACCGACGCCAATGGCAGGGGCGGCGGTGGCGGCTTCATGGCAGGCCCCGGGTGCAGTGTGGCGATACACGCCGACGGCGGCGGTCGAGTCGGATGCGACCAACCCGGAGCCGAGCCCAAACCGGGAGGGTGGGTCGTACACCTGCTGGAACTGGACGGGAACACCGCGGTCATCCGAGCGATCCTGGGCTGACAGTGCGGATCGCTGCCGCAGCCTGACTGTGCTGGGTTGTGGTCTGGTGGCCATGCGTGTGACCCATGGTCTGATTGGCCTCGTGCCTCTGAGCCGACTTGTCCACGCACGGTCACCGGCCCAAGGAGTTCCGCGAGGACGTCGCGCGCGTGGCCCGCCATCGCGAGCCGGGGCGTCTCAGAAGATCATCAAGGTTCTCTACGCCATGCTGATCGCCCGAAGTGAGTCATGCCCCCGCTGCCATAATCGCTGATCTCGTCCCTGTCCTGCGCACCGGCTCTGACCGTTGCCGACACATCTGGGGGGCTACCCGAAGCGCTCGCCTGTCTGCCTGATCCACGTGCCAGGTGAGGTCGGCGACCCGACCAGCGAGCCAGACACTGATCGCCCCGGACACGGCCGCCGCGAGATCCGCAGCCTGAAGATCCTGACGATCTCCACCGGCATCGACTTCCCGCACGCCACCCAAGCCATCCAGATTCGCCGCCGCAGACGCCGCCTCGACCAGCCGAAACGCTTCACCACCGAGACCGTCTACGCCGTCACCGACCTCTTCGAGTCCACCAGGCAAAACCGGCACAACTGGCCAGCTGGATCCGCGGGCATTGGTCAATCGAGAACAAAATCCACTGGGTACGCGACGTCACCTACGACGAAGACCGCAGCCAGATCCGCACCGGCACCGGACCCGAGCTCATGGCCACGTTACGCAACGCCGCGATCCGTGCCCTGCGCCTGACCGGAGTCACCAACATCGCCGCCGCGAACCGACATCACGCCCGATCGACGGCGCCGGCGACTCCTGTTTCGCGTCACCGCCGCCGAGCGCACCCGCCGAACGTGAGCCCGGCGAGCGCGATCAGCGCAGCTGTATCAGGACACCTTGTCGACCTTGCAAGTAATCTTGCCTGAGACCTTCTGGCTCAGCAGGATTGATCCCTCCTCGACGGCCTTCTGGCCCGGCCGTACGTCGGACACCATGCTGCTGGTGTTGCCGACCCGGGTGCCCTTGGCGTCGTACACGAAGACGTCGATGAAGTAGGTGTTCTGGTTCTCGCTGGAGTTGTTCACCTCCAGGTCAAACTTCACGTTCGGCAGGAGGTCGCTGTCGGCCGAGTCGATCTCGCACGTCTTCAGCGCGACGTGCCCCGCCTTGGCCTCCTGATCCTTACTGACGTCGCTCGCCGCCTTGCCGACCAGGGCGGTGCACGCGACCAAGCCGCCGCCACACAGGATTACCGACAGGCCGGCGATGATCAGGAAGATCTTCAGCCCTGTCGACATCCTCTTCTTCTGCGGGGGCGGCGCAGGCACGTGACCCGGCGCGGGGCTCTGGTTCGACATTCGCTTGCCTCTCAGTCGTGGTGGTTGACCTTCCGGAGCTTCAACAGGGCCGAAAGGTCCAGCTGTGCAGGTGCTCCTCGGCCGCCGTCATCGATGACATTCGGTGTATAGCAGCAAGGGACAGATGTACAGCGTCACGGAACATAGCGTTGGCAAAATGGCCCGTCAACTCCGCCAGCCAAGTCGTCAGAATTGCCGGCTGTTTTCCTCCGGCGGGACCCCGGTTGTCCAGCTCATCGAGACCTCGACAATTCTGCGCGAACTGGGAACACAGCGATCAGTGATCTAAAAGGACCAAAAAGTAACCACCCGGCCCGCCGCCAGTCACCGCTCCGCACGCCGAACTGTGCGACAGCCGGGCTATTTAGCGACCCCGTCGCTAGCAGGAACTCCTGAGTAGTCCGGTGGCCAGCGGCAGGCTCAAGCACGTCTGCCCAGGTAGCTGACAGCAAAAGCGGGCCGAGTTAAGGAATCCTGCCGACGCGCTGCACTACGACCGCCGGCGCTTGGGGCCCTGGATGGTGCAGGCAGCGGATGATGCGGTGTGCGGATTTGCTCACGCCATCACGCGGCCTACGGCGGACCCGGCGTCGACGTGCCACCGCCGAGCGCTCAGCCAGTTGAAAGCCGCAGGGTTCGGGTCTCGGGGAGGGCGTCAGCTTCTGCGCGGATCACGTCTGCTTCATGCTGATCTGCTTGAGCACGGGCCGCGACCTGCCGCAGCAATCAGTGATCTCGGTCCCGGCCGAGGAAGCACGACAGCAGTTGCCTGAACTCGTGCGGGTGCTCGATCGCCGGCACGTGCCCGCATCGGCCGAGCACGTGCAGACGGACATCGGCCAGGTGTGCGAGCAGGGGCTGGGCCGCCGTCTCAAGTGGAGTGACTCGATCCTCGGCGCCGTGTACGAGCAGCACGGGTGCGCGCACCGCTGCCAGTGTTTGCGCCGAGAGGGTGAGCTCGTCGACCCATCGTGCCCTGGGTGGAGGGAACAACGACGCGAATGCGGCCGCCCCCGCTCGCATCGCAGACGCACGGGCATCGACGGCCGAATCGGTCACGAGCGCTTGGTCGAGGACGAGGCGACTCAGCATGTCTCGTGCCCCGACCGGGTCTGCGGGGGCGGCCCAGATCGCGTCGAGCTCAGCGGACAGCGGCGCCCCGGGGCGCCCATCGTCGAGACCGCCACGACACGGGTGACCTGCTGGGGGCGCGCGGCCGCCAACGCCAGCGCCACGGCGCCGCCCATGGAGTGACCCACCACGGCGTAGTGCTCGAACCCGAGAGCATCCATCAGGCCCGCGGCCTGCTCCGTCCACAGCCGGAGCCCACCCCTGGAGCCCGCCGGGACAGGCGTGCGGCCGAAGCCCGCCTGGTCAGGAGCCACCAGGTGCCAGGACGTGCCCAGCGCCTGCGCCGTCGTTGCCCAGGCGCCGGACCCGGTCGTGCCGGGTCCGGAGCCGTGCAGCATCAGCACCGCGGGCCCGGTGCCGCTCTCCAGGACGTGGACGGGTGAGCCGTCGACTGTGACGGTCCGAAGTGCCGTCACCGGGGCAGGGCGGGTGCGCTCATGCCGATGCGGGGCTGACGGACTTCGAGAAGACCTCCATCATCGCCCTGCCGAATTGCGGCATGTCGGGCCATCCCCGGCAGGAGACGAGGTTGCCGTCCACGACGTCGGGAGCGTCGATGACCGTCGCGCCCGCGTTTTCCATGTCACCGGTGATCGGGGGGAAGCACGCCGTCTTTCGACCCTTCAGCAGCCCGTACACCGCTGGTACCTGCGCGCCGTGGCACACCAGCGCGATGGGGAGGTTGCGCGCGAAGAAGTGCTCGGTGATGCGCCTGACGTCGGCGTCGACCCGGATCCACTCGGGGGCACGTCCCCCGGGGATGATCAGGGCGTCATAGCGCTCGACGTCGACCTCGGCCCAGGGCACGTCGACCGGCAGCTTCCGGCCGTTCTTCTCCACGTAGGCGTCGGAGTTGGGGTCGAACTCGTGGATGACCAGTTGCACGTCACGCATCGTCCGTGACGAGACGTCAACGTCCCAGCCGCCCTCCTGCACGCGATAGTAGGGGTACATGGTGTCGAGCTCCTCGGCGGCGTCGCCGGTCAGGAGCAGCGCTCTGGGCACCTGCTTCTCCTCGCATCTGGGGGCGGGTGAGGTGGATCCAATCCAATCCGATCCGATCAGGATTGAGTTAGCATTCCTCGGCCCAGCGTGCCCGTCAAGCCTCTACCGCCACTCCTTCCGCGCCCTCGACCTCGTCGAACAATCGTCGGAAACGCTCGCCGGACCGCAGGATGTGCCGACGCATCGCGTAGGCGGCTGCGTCCGGGTCACGCGCGGCGATCGCGGCCACAATGTCCTCATGCTCGGCCATGGCCAGGTGAGTGACCTGGGTGTCGTGGTGAAGCCGGAAGAGGTGCACGTGGCTGTGCAGGCGAGCGAGCGCTTCACGGATGACCTGGTTCTCCGCGCTCAGGGCGACGAGATCGTGAAAAGCGGCGTCGCGTAGCCCGAAGGCGCCGTAGGCCATCGGCTCGTTGCCCCCCTCCAGCTCCGCCATCTCCTCCAGCATTCGTCGCAGACCGGCCACCTGCTCCGAGGAAGCGCGTTCCGCGGACCTGCGCGCCGCCGCCGGTTCGAGGAGCAGCCGGACCTCGAGCATGTCCTCGAATCGGTGACGGGTGATCTGGGGAGGAATGCGGTAGCCGGCATGAGGAACACGTACGACCAGGCCCTCGGCCTCCATGCGGTTCAGAGCGTCTCGGATCGGCGTCTGCGAGACTCCCAGCTCTCGCGCGAGGACGTCGATCGTGACGCGGGAGCCAGGCTCGATCCGTAGCGACATCAGCTGCCCGAGCAGCGTGTCGTACACCTCGTCGGCGAGCCGGCCACCAGATCTTCCCGGCGGCATTCCGCCCGTCACGGCCCTACGGCCCCGCGCGGTCATCGCTTCGTCGTCCATCGTGGCGTGAGGTCCTTCCTTGCGTCTTCGGGAAGCTGTTGACATCGATCGCAGCGCTGCGGGATGCTGACGCCCCCACTCGGATCGTATAGGAAAGGTGTCGGATGCCCGCCATCCCGCACCCATGGCGGGGCCGCCAGCCATCGCTCTACTTCGATCACCTGAAGCTCCCCTAGGCATGTTCGACGTCCTGCTCGGTTCGTCACCGGGCCGTAAATGGGCCGAAGGACTGTTCGACAGCATGACGACCCAGTACATCGCGGCGCACTCGTGACGCCGGTCCGCGGGTCGGCCCCCGCGACAGCCCGGCAACACCCCTGCACAACCCAGCAACTGCTCGGCGAAGCACATAGCGAGGTTCTAGAAGTCCCCACCCAGAAAGCAGGCATAAAAATGCGCCATCCGAAGCGAATAGGAAGAATGTCCGCTCCCGGCCGAAAGGTGCGGCTGGCGACGGCGGCCATGCTGCTGGTGGCCACGACCGTGACGGCTTGCGGCGATGACAAGGACGACGGCGGGAAGACGAGCGCCCCCAAGGCGCCGGCGACCATCCCGGAGCTCACCAAGGACCCGCTGAACCTCAGCTTCATCTGGTTCGACTGGCCGCCCGCCCAGGCACTGGAAGCCTTCGCGAACGCGGAGTACAAGAAAGAGCGGCCGAACGCGACTATCAAGGTCAACACCGTGCCGAACGCCAACTGGCACGACGCGATGTTCACCCAGTTCGCCGCGCGCAAGACCGACTTCGACATCGCGATCCTGGACTCGCAACACATCGGCGAGGCCGTGACGAACGGCAACATCCTCGACCTCACCGACTTCGTCAAGAACAACATCGACGTCACGGCCTACAACCCGTACCTCCTGGCGGCGTATGGCCAGTTCCCCCAGGCAGAGACCGGCAAGCGCGACGAGAACGCCAGCCTGTACGGACTGCCGCTGCTCGGCGACACCTGGACGATGATCTACCGCAAGGACCTGATCGGCGACAAGCCACCGCAGACCTGGGACCAGATGATCTCAGCCGCCGAGAGGTGCCAGGCGGACAACCCTGGTGTCAGCGGGCTGGCTTTCCACCAGGCCAACGGCTCCGACGCCGCAGCCGTCACCTACAACACGGTCAACGGCGTCTACGGCGGCAACCTCTGGGACCCCAAGAACCGCAAGATCGAGGGCGTCCTCAACGACGCTGCGGGCCAGGAGGCGATGGACGTCCTGGTCAACAAGATGAAGCCGCTGACCGCCAAGGGCTCCGGCAACTGGTTCATCGACGAGGTGAACGCGGCGGTCGCCCAGGGCAAGGCCTGCATCGCGTTCAACTGGATCGCCGCGAGTGGCGGCCTGCTCGATCCGAAGCAGTCGACGCTCGGCACCACGCGGGAGCAGATTCTCGACAAGCTGGGGTTTGCCACCCTGCCGAGCCAGAAGACGAACCTGGTGCCGCTCGGCGGTATGGGGATGCACGTGTCGGCCTACTCCTCCGCGGCAAACCAGGCGGAGGCCCTGAACTTCATGAAGTGGTTCGAGCGGGCTGACATCCAGAAGAAGTGGGCCGCGGCGGGTGGCGTGCCATCGCGTACGGATGCCCTGGAGTCACCCGAGTTCCTCAATGCCGGGCCGTTCAACCAGGTGTACACCGACTCGGTTCCGCGGATGCGGGACATGTGGAACGTGCCCGAGTACGCGCGCCTCGTCGACATTGAGAACACCAACGTGAACGCGGCTCTCAACGGCGCGAAGAAGCCGAAGGATGCGCTCGACGACATCGCCAAGGAGCAGCAGAGCGTGCTCGACTCGAGCAGCCGCAAGGGCGGCGGCGGACTGTGAGCGACGCCGTCCCTCTGAAGACCGATCACCCCGGGCAGGTGGCGTCCGCGACGCCACCTGCACCGGGTCGGTCCCGCCGGTTGAGCGACCGCTGGCTCGCCGTTACCTTCATCTCCCCCGCGATGCTGCTGTTGCTCGCCATGTCGGTGTTCCCGTTGCTGTGGGCGTTGTATCTGTCCTTCACCGACTACTCGGCCACTCGCGGAGGGCCCGCCAATTTCATCGGGTTCGGGAACTACACCGCCATCCTGACGTCGGCGCAGGTCCACACGCGTGCCTTGACGACGTTGATCTACGTGGTCGGCGCGGTCGGCCTGCAGACCGTGCTCGGATTCGGCATCGCCTACCTCATCTCACGACGCACGCATGGGCGAGGAGTGCTGACCACTCTGTTCCTGGTTCCGATGATGCTGTCGCCGGTCGTGGTCGGGCTGTTCTGGCGATTCATGCTCGACGCGCAGTTCGGTGTGGTCAACAGCATGCTCGGCTCGCTCGGCCTGGGGCAGGTGGAGTGGCTCACCCGGCAGCGAACAGCACTGCTCTCCCTGATCGTGGTCGACACCTGGCAATGGACGCCGTTCATCATGCTCATCGCGCTTGCGGGCCTCACCGCGGTTCCCAAATACCTCTACGAGGCCGCCTCGATCGACCGGGCGTCCGAGTGGTTCCGGTTCCGCACCATCACTCTTCCACTGGTATGGCCACTGCTTCTCATTGCCGTGATGTTCAGGGCCATCGAGGCATTCCGGCTGTTCGACCTCGTCTACATCCTCACCAACGGAGGGCCGGGTGTCTCCACCGAGACGTTGTCGTTCCACATCTACAAGGTCGCGTTCCTGGGCTTCAACACCGGAACCGCTTCGGCGTACGGGATCCTCATGGTCCTCGTCGTCATCGTCCTCACGCAGTTCTACCTGCGCTACCTGAACAAGCTCAAGGAGGGCTGATGGCCGTCTCCGTCGACGAGGCCGTGTCCACAGGTCCTGCCCGGGATCACACGCCCCCCGCGCGCCGCCTGGGCGGACGGGGCCGCCCCGCGCTGGAGGTCACGCTGCTGACCGTGCTGGCCGTCGTGATGCTCTTTCCGGTGCTGTGGATGATCGAGACGTCCATCAAGGAAAACCGGGACGTCTACGCCATCCCGGCCAAGTTCTTCGACTTCACTGTCACTCTGGCCCATTACAAGGACGTGTTCTTCGCCCCCGACGGCGGTCGCTCGGCCTTGTCCGTCTCGTTCCTCAACTCCGTCGTGGTCGCCGGAGCTTCCACGGTGCTGGCCACCGTGCTGGGGGTCCCGGCGGCCTGGGCCTACTCACGCTTCGCCGTCAAGGCCAAGAAGGACCAACTGTTCTTCATCCTGTCCACGCGCTTCATGCCGCCCGTGGTGGTCGTGATCCCGATCTTCCTCATGTACCGCCAAGTCGGACTCATCGACAACAAGCTCGGCTTGATCCTCATCTACAGCGCTTTCAACGTCCCGTTCACGATCTGGATGATGAAGGGGTTCGTCGACGAGGTGCCCGCTGAGTACGAGGATGCCGCCATGCTCGACGGCTACACCCGTTTGCAGGCGTTCCGGCGATTCACCCTCCCCCTGCTCGTGCCCGGCATCGCCGCGACGGCGGTCTTCGCACTCATCTTCTCGTGGAACGAATTCGTGTTCGCCACCTTCCTCACCTCCAGCGACGATGTCCGCACGGCCCCACCCGCCATCGCCGGCCTCATCGGCGGCACCACCACGGACTGGGGTCTCGTCGCCGCCGCCTCCGTGGTGTTCGCCCTACCGGTGCTCGTCTTCGCGTACCTCGTGCGCAGGCACCTCATCGCCGGTGTGACGCTCGGGGCGGTGCGACGCTGATGGCGGGCATCGAGGTGACCGCCCTGCACAAGCGCTACCCGGACGGGACGGTCGCGGTCGACCACGTGGACCTGTCCATCGACGACGGCGAGCTGTTCGTGATGCTCGGCCCCTCGGGTTGCGGCAAGACGACCACGCTGCGGGCCATAGCCGGCCTGGAGAGGCAGACGACGGGCGACATCCGCATCGGCGACACACTGGTCAACGACCTGCCGCCCGCCGAGCGCGACATCGCCATGGTGTTCCAGTTCTACGCTCTCTACCCGCATCTGAAAACCCGCGACAACCTGGCGTTCCCACTGCGGGCCGAGGGACTGCCCAAGCCCGAGGTGCACAAACGGGTTGAAGAGGCCGCCCGGCTGATGCGGCTTGGTCCGCTCCTGGACCGGCGACCGCGCCAGCTGTCCGGCGGGGAGCAGCAGCGCGTCGCGCTTGCTCGCGCCCTGGTGCGACGACCGCGCGCTTTCCTCATGGACGAACCTCTCACCAATCTGGACGCCGAGTTGAGAGCGGACATGCGCACGGAGATCAAGCACCTGCAGGGGGAACTGGGGGCGACGATGGTCTACGTCACCCACGACCAGGTCGAGGCGATGTCGCTCGGTCACCGAATCGCCATCCTCAACAAGGGCCGCGTCGAGCAGATCGGCACACCGTTGGAGGTCTACGACCGTCCGGCGAGTCTTTTCTGCGCCGCATTCATCGGTTCACCGCCGATGAACCTCATCGACGTGGAGGTTGCCGACGGGAAGCTGCGCGGTCAGGGCGGACTGGTCCTCACGCCACCGTCAGGCCTGCCGCGCGACCGTCGCCTGGTCGCAGGCGTCCGGCCGGAGGCGCTGGAAGTCACCGCACCAGGGGCGGAACGTTCGGTCCCGGCCCGCGTGGTCTCGGCGGAGTGGCTGGGCGACGAAATCATCTACGTGGTCGACCACAGCGGCCAGCGCGACGTCCGGGTTCGGATGCCACCGACTGTCCGTTTCGCCGCTGACGCAACTGTCGGGTTGCGGCACACCGGCGGGACCCCGGCGGTCTACGACGTGAGCACGGAAGAGCTGGTGGCCTGATGGGAACCGTGGCAGTGCACGGGCTGCGCAAGTCCTTCGGAAAAGTCCAAGCCCTGGACGGGGTGACGCTGGACGTGCCGGACGGCTCGTTCTTCGTCGTGCTCGGGCCCTCCGGGGCAGGGAAGACGACGACCCTGCGAGCGATAGCCGGCCTTGACAGGCTTGACGCCGGGTCGGTGCATCTGGACGGCAGGGACGCGACCGGTGACGCCCCGGCCGCACGCGACCTGGCCATGGTCTTCCAGAGCTACGCCCTCTACCCGCGACACACGGTGTACGAGAACATCGCCTCACCGCTGCGGGCACGCCGCTGTTCTCCAAGCGAGATCGCCGCTGCCGTCGAGCAGATGTCGAGCCTGCTGCACATCGAACGTCTGCTGCAGCGTCGTCCCGCGCAGTTGTCGGGCGGTGAGATGCAGCGTGTCGCCCTGGCCCGGGCGCTGGTCCGTCGCCCGCGCGCGTTTCTCATGGACGAGCCGCTGACGAACCTCGACCTCAAGCTCCGCGTCGAGATGCGCACCGAGCTCACCCGCATCCACCGGAGCCTCGGAGCGACCTTCGTCTACGTGACCAACGACCAGGTCGAGGCCCTGTCCATGGCCGACCAGGTCGCGGTCCTCAAGGAGGGGAAGGTGCAACAGGTCGGAACGCCGACCGAGGTGTACGAGCGTCCAGCCAACCAGTGGGTCGCAGGATTCGTCGGGAGCCCGCCGATCAGCCTGCTCGCCTGCCACGCCGAGGGTGATCGTCTGGTCGGCGCTGAAGGGTGGACGCTCCCGAGGCCCCGCTGGGCCACGGCCGAGGACGGTCGTGCGCTGATGCTGGGCCTGCGCGCGGAGGACCTGTCCGTCGAGCAGCGTGGGAACGCGTCGTTGTCGGGTGAGCTCTACGGGCTTGAACCGCTCGGTGACCGGACAGTGGTCGACGTCCGAGTGGGGACGGAGATCCTCAAGGTCAAGGCACGACCCACCGTCACCGGTACGCCGGGCGAGCGGCTGCTTGTCACTGTCGACCTGGATCGTGCGCACCTGTTCGATGCGGGCACCGGGCTGTCGCTGTCCGAGGCGGGGCGGTAACCGCGCCGGGCGGCGACGGCAACATGCGCCCGTACGGGGCAATCGAGCGTCGGACCGTCACCAGTGCGCACGGCCTGACGGCGGTGGGACGGCCGTGGCCATCGCTGAGGCACGCCGGACATCACCACGAAGATCACAGGAGGCGACGCGATGAGTGACCCGACGAACGTCCTGGCCCCCGAGCACCGGCGGCTCCGGATCGGCGACGCCTGGCGCGACGCGGCAAGCGGAGCCACCTTTGCCGTCGAGGACCCGGCCACCGGCAAGACCATCGCCGAGGTTGCGGACGCCGACGTCGTCGACGGGCTCGCCGCTCTGGACGCGGCGAGCAAGGCAATGACGGAGTGGGCGGCCACCCCGCCGCGGAAACGGTCGGAGTTGTTGACCGCGACGTACCGGGCACTGACCGAGCGATCCGAGGAGGTCGCCCGGCTGATAACGCTCGAGATGGGCAAGCCGCTCGCCGAGGCTCGGGGAGAGGTGGCCTACGGCGCCGAGTTCTTCCGATGGTTCGCTGAGGAGGCGGTACGTGTCGAGGGGCGCTACAGCACCGCTCCGGCAGGTGGATATCGCATCCTCACCGTGCCGAAGCCGGTCGGACCGTGCGTCTTCGTGACGCCCTGGAACTTTCCGTTGGCCATGGGTGCCCGCAAGATCGCTCCTGCGCTGGCCGCGGGCTGCACGACGATCACCAAGCCAGCGGCCCAGACGCCACTCACCATGCTGTTCCTGGCCCGCATCATGGAGGAGGTCGGCGTTCCCCCGGGCGTCGTCAACGTGGTGACCACCAAGCGCGCCGGCGCGGTGGTCTCGGCACTGCTGGCCGACAGTCGGACCCGCAAGCTCTCGTTCACCGGGTCGACCGAGGTCGGGCGCGTGCTGCTACGACAGGCTGCGGACAACGTGCTGCGTACCTCAATGGAACTGGGCGGGAACGCGGCCTTGATCGTGTGTGCCGACGCTGACCTGGACGTCGCGCTCGACGGTGCCATGGTGGCCAAGATGCGCAACATCGGGGAGTCCTGCATCGCGGCCAACCGGATCTACGTCGAGGAGCCGGTGCGCGAGGAGTTCACGGCGCGCTTCGCCGAGCGGATGGGCGCGCTTGCGGTGGGCCATGGTCTCGACGACGGCGTGGACGTCGGGGCGTTGATCGACGAGGCCTCGGTCGCCAAGATCGACGAGCTCGTCGCCGACGCGGTCGATCGCGGCGCCCGGCTCCTGGTGGGCGGCGAGCGCCCGGATGGGCCGGGCCACTTCTACCCGCCTACCGTCCTCGTCGACGTGCCCGAAGATGCGCGGATGCTGCAGGCGGAGATCTTCGGCCCGGTGGCGCCGATCATCTCGTTCACGTCCGACGACGAGGTGATGGCGAAGGCCAACGACACCGAGCATGGCCTGGCCGGATACATCTTCACCCGTGACCTCCAGCGGGCGCTCCGGTTCGCCGAGGGGCTGGAGACGGGGATGCTCGGCATCAACCGTGGCCTGATATCGGACCCGTCAGCTCCGTTCGGAGGCGTGAAGCAGTCCGGGATCGGCAAGGAGGGGTCGCACGAGGGTGTCCTTGAATACCTCGACCTCACCTACGTGGCGATCGACCTACCGTGACCGCCTGCGCCATCCGGGCCAACCTTGCCGACGCCGTCCCGGTCTCGCAGGTGACCTGGACGTCCGCCCAGCACATCGCCGCCGACGTTCCGGAGAGGCACTGACATGCTTGAGACCTTCCGCGGACCACGCCAGCTGATAGTGGGCGAAGGGGTCGCGCAGAACATCCCACGAGTGGTGGCCGAGAGTGGCTCGCGAGTCCTCATCGTGACCGACCAGGTTCTTCTGGGGCAGCCGGGCGTGGCCGAGATCGTGGCCGCCGTGCGGGAGAAGGTCAAGGTCGTCGCGGTATTTTCCGACGCGACTCCGGACGTGCCACTCTCCGATGTGGCCCTGGCCGTCTCGGTCGCCGCCGAGGTTAACGCCGACGTGATCCTCGCCATCGGGGGTGGCACGGTGATCGACCTCGCCAAAATCGTCGGCGTCATCCGGCGCCACGGTGGGACGCCGCGCGACTTCTACGGCGAGTCGAAGGTGCCGGGGCCGACGCTTCCTCTCGTCGCGGTCCCGACGACGTCAGGCACCGGCTCCGAGCTCACACCCGTCTCGGTGTTGACCGACCCGGACCGCGAGCTGAAGGTGGGGGTCTCCAGCGTCCACATCGTTCCCGACTTCGCCATCGTCGACCCCGAACTCACCTACACCTGCCCTGCGAACGTCACCGCCCACTCCGGCATCGACGCGTTCT
Source organism: Micromonospora sp. MGP-C2 (assembly GCF_057766525.1). Taxonomy (NCBI): domain Bacteria; kingdom Bacillati; phylum Actinomycetota; class Actinomycetes; order Micromonosporales; family Micromonosporaceae; genus Micromonospora; species Micromonospora sp. MGP-C2. Next base: position 7,000,826 of record NZ_JBYMEN010000002.1, on the reverse strand, counting down.
GTCACGCGGTGGAGAGCTACACCGCGCGACCCCGGGCCCACGGACCGCGGGACCCGGTGGAGCAGGTGTTCCTCGGCCGCAACCCGATCACCGACCACTACGCGCTCCTGGCCGCGGAGCGGATCGCCCGTAGCTTGCGGCGTGCTGTCCGGGATGGAGGCGACACGGACGCGCGCGCGGACATGTCCTACGGCTCCATGCTCGCCGGGCTCGCATTTTCCCACGCGGGCAACGCGGCCCCGCACGCTCTCCAGTACCCCATCGGCGCAGCCACGCACACCCCGCACGGCCTGGGCGTCGGGCTGCTACTGCCCTACGCGCTGGACGCGGCCAGGCATGCCATCAGCGACCGGTTGGCCACCCTCGCCGCGGTGTGCGGGCTCGACGTGAACGACGCCTCGGATGCCGAGGCCGCAGACACGTTCCTCACCTGGCTCGACGGGCTCCTTGCCGACATCGGCATCCCTCCCACCTTGGCGGACATCGGCGTGGCACGCGCCGACCTCCCGCGCTTCGCGGAGATGGCCAGTGGCGTCACCCGCTTGATCCAGAACCATCCAGGCCCGACCGACACCGCCAGCCTGACCGCGATCCTCGAAGCGGCCTGGACCGGGGACCGGACCCGACACGTCCTGACTCCGAGCGGAGACAGTGACCGGCCTTCCACATGACGACGAGTCCTCTGTGGGGCGGCCAGGGCGAGCGCGAGCCGGCCGCCGGGCTGGTCGCGACGGCGACGGCCCGGTCGACGTTCGCTTCGCGGTTGTGACCCCCGGTGGCATCGATGAAGCAGCCAGGTGACCAGGTCGGCTCACCTCCATCGGAGCGGCGGCGGATCATGTGCTACGGTAACCGAGTTGCAGTTTTGATTTCCGTAGACGTTTTTCAGCGCCTGATGGGGTATCAAACCCGTCCAGGCGCTTTTTCGTTTTCGTGTCGTTTCGACGCGGGTGATCAACGCAGCGGCGTAAGGGTCCGCACAGTGCGGTCTCTAACAGCCTGCGAGGAGCAGACATGACTACAGGTACCGTGAAGTGGTTCAACGCCGACAAGGGCTTCGGCTTCATCAGCCCGGACGACGGCGGCGCCGACGTCTTCGCCCACTTCTCCGCGATCTCGGCGAGCGGCTTCCGCAGCCTCGACGAGAACCAGAAGGTGGAGTTCGACATCACCCAGGGCCAGAAGGGCCCGCAGGCGGAGAACATCCGCCCGCTCTGATCCACACTCTGCTAACGGCGGCCCGACTGATTCAGCGGGCCGCCGTTCGGCGTTTCATGCGCTCACCACGGCATCTCCACGCTCACTGGACCGGGACGAAGGTGGCGGCCAACACCCGCCAGTTGCCGTCCTCACGCACCCACAGCCGGGTGTAGCGCAACCGCGCGGACATAACGGCACCGCCCTGAACGGCATCCACCGCAGCGACCGTGCGGGTCACCCCGGTCTCACCGTCTTCCTGGACGTCGAGCGACTCCTCCACCAGGTTGGTGATTCGCAGGGCCCCCGAGCGGTAGCTCTCCAGGTCATCTTCCTTGGTAAAAACCGTGCCATCCGGTCCAGCACCCACGACCCTGGGGTGCAGAAGCGCGTCGAGGGACTCGACATCGGCGGCGCGCTGAGCGGCTTGGAGCTGCCGTTCCGCAGTCTGGAGATCCATCCAGCGATCCTCTACAGCGCCCCGCACCAAGACAAGCGGATTCGCTCGCGGCAGAACGGCAACGTCAGCCCAGTACGGCGTTCGCGGCACAACCGAACTTCGGCATGCCCGTCATGACCCGCTTACCGGAGGGATGGGGTCCGTGTCGGTTGGGCGACACGAACCATCGCCCGTCACCGGCGATGCATGCCAACGTTGGTAAGAGCTGGAACAGCGTAGGGTCAGTGTGCAGTGAAGACTTCGCGTCGCCGCGCGAGTCGTCCGTCACCTGCACGCCGCGATCAGGCGAGTACCACGCTGCACGTTCACCGACCTGCTCCAGGAGGTTCGATCATGTCCAAGGACTCGACGAGCAAGGCGAACGTCAAGAAGAAGGGTAAGACGATCAAGGAGAAGCAGACTGCGAAGCGCCTGAAGCGCGACGAGCAGAACGGGAATTCTTCAAACATCGTGTCCACCGGGCGCTGACGCCGGCAGCATCGCTCAAATGTCCACATGCGGCGATGAAGGTGGGGGCTGACGATCGTCGGATCCCCACCTGCCGCTGCGGCATAGATCTTCGGCAGGGCCGCTCGGCTGCCCTCGCCGACACCGCTCGGGAAGTTGCACGACACCTGTTGTCCACACCGATGCCCCGTCGATGGAGTCACGTCCGGGCGGTCGCTGCCAGAGCGGACAGTGCCGTGCTCACCACGTCCGGACACCGACGGGGAAATCCCGCACGCACCGAGTGCCCGGCCAGCGGCGACCCGCTCAAGGGCACCCCCGGCCCGGATCGCCGGGGGCGGTCCATCCCGGCGCTGTCAGCCGCTGGTTACGCTGGCCGACATACGGGCGCGGTACGCGGCGACGGCCGCACGATTTCCGCAACGACCGTCGCAGTACCTCTTGGACCTGTTCTTGGAGAGGTCCACCATCACGTTGTGGCACTCGGGGTGGGCGCACGACCGTAGCCGGCGAAGCTCTCCCTGACGAAGCAGGTCGGCAACGGCGATCGATGTTCTGATGGCAAAGCGGGCCGCTAGTGGCGCATCCGCGGGCGCGACCTCCAAGCGGTAACCCCACTTGCCGCATTTGACCAGCTGTGGAAGCGCGTTGAACTCGTGGAGCAGTTGATTGACCACGCTCGCCGCGGTGTCTCCGGTTGCCTGCCAGAGTTCACGGAGGCGGGGGCGGAGGCTGCGGAGCGTCTGCAGATCGTTCCTGCCACAGGCCGGCCCCTCATCCCAGGCCAGGATCTGGACAATGCGTCTGAGCGCGGCATCGTCGGGCTGGACGCCGTCTCCTCCGGTCGTGTTCACCAGCGCCGCAGCGGCAACCAGTGCCCGTGCCGCGTCATGAGGGAGGACCGTGCTGGCCCCCTCATGCCCACCGGTGTCGGATCCTGTCCGCCATCGGAGCGCGTCTCCGTTGGCCAGGTCCGGTTCGTCGAAGGAGGCCATCAGCTGGTCACCGCCGACATCTCGGACGGCAGGCGAACCCGGCGAGCCGCGATGTCACCGCGCGCTGGAGGTCGGGGCCACCGGCCAGTCGATGTCGGAGGCCGAGGCGGGGCTGGTCGTGCACAGCACGGAGACGAGGACGGCAACGGCGATCATGGCGCACCTACGCACAGTCAACTCCAGATTTGAGGGATGCGGGTGAGGGCAAAGCCGGCGGTCGTACCGCGTCGGGTTGTCCGCTCTGGTACGACCAACCTATCTGGAGCACCATGGCTTGGCAAGGTTTTGCCAGAGGTTGGCACGAGTGAATCTCCGTTTAGGCAACTGCGGTTAAGGTGCGGAAATACGTCACAGATAGGGACAGGCCGGCCATGCCACCGGCGCGTAGCCGCACCTTCATCGACCAGAGCACAGCCACGGGAGACCTCAGGTGTTGCCTCACATATGCCAAGCCCGTTGTCTCGGACAGCGTAGATCCCCACCCATGCGTCGAGCCGGGCCGCCCACACGGCGGTGACCCGGCTCCCCCACGGCTGCTGGCCGGCCTCGGTCAGCCGAGCACCCGCTTCAGCCAGCCAACGCGGGCCTGGTGGGCGGTTCGAGACACCGTGGCGGTAGGTACCCACTCGTCGAAACTGTGGAACGCGCCCGACCAGACGTGCAGCTCGGCCTCCCCGCCGACACGCCAGATCCGGCTCGCGTACTCGATGCCCTCGTCGCGCAGCGCCTCAACCGAGCCCACTTCGATGAAGGCTGGCGGCAGACCGGACAGGTCCGTCGCCCGCGCCGGAGCGGCGTAACAGGACACTGCCGGCAGGCCTCGGCGCTCGCCGAGCAGCGCGGTCCAGCCCGCTTCATTGGACAGCCCGTCCCACAGGCCGACCCTGCCGAGCTGACGGCAGGAGTCCGACGCGCACCGGTCGTCCAGCATCGGGAACTGCAGCAGCTGCCCCTTGGGCCTGAGACCACCGCGGTCCCGCGCGAGCAGGGCCAGGCCGGCAGCCAGGGCGCCACCGGCACTGTTACCGCTCAACACGATCCGGTCGGGATCAAGGCCGAGGGAGGTGGCGTGACTGGCAAGCCACAGCAGCCCGGCATAGCAGTCCTCCACCGGGGCCGGATCCGGGTGCTCGGGCGCGAGCCGGTATTCGACCGACACCACGGCGAGGGAGAGCGCCTGAGCTCGGTCGAGCTCGCCGATCAGCTCGGTGCTGCGGTGGCTGCCGGCCACCATGCCGCCGCCGTGGGTGTGGTAGACCACCGGAACCGGCGTGGTGACGCCCACCGGTCGGCAGATCAGCAGAGTGATGTCAGGGGCACCGGCCGGGCCGGGGACCTTGCGTTCCTCGATCTCGAACGCCCCTTCGCGGCGGATCTGCGCGTCGGTCAGACGGCCGGTCCGGGAGCGTTGCCGTCGGTCGGCGATCAGGTCGGCGGTGAGTGGCATCGGCAGCTCGGACAGGATCTCCGACAGCGGACCGGCCAACTCGGGGTCGAACGGTGGTGGGGCTGCGGCGGCCACGGTCCCGGTCATCACGCCTCCTCCAGCAGTGCCAGAGCGTCCACTTCGAGCAGCAGGTCCGGGCGGTAGAGCGCGACCACCTGCACGACGGTGCTGGCCGGTGGCCGGGAGGTGTCGATGAACTCGTCGCGCACCGCCAGCACCGTCGGTACGAACGCGACGTCGGTGACGAAACAGGTGAGCTTGACGACGTCGTCGAAGCTGCCGCCGGCTGCGGCGAGGCAGCGGCCCATGTTGGTGAAGACCTGTCGCGCCTGCGCCTCGGGATCGCCGGGGCCGACCAGCTCCCCATCGGCGTCGAACGCCATCTGCCCGGCGATGGCGGCGAGCCGGCCCCGCGCGACGACGACGTGGGTGTAACCGGAGCTTGGCTGCACGCCGGCGGGCTCGGCCAGGTGGGTGATGCGTGGTGTTGGCACAGTGTCCTCCCGAGGATTCGGTGATGGTGCGGGCGTACGCGACCACCGCGGCTCCAGGACGCCGAGCGGTCGGGGCCTGATTGCCGGGCGGGCGCGGCGGTGGTCGCCGGTTACCGCGCCCGCAGCCGGACCGGCAGGCTCTCCGTGCCGTTGACAGCGATCGAGCTGACCCGGCGGACCGGGCCGTCCAACTCGATCGCGTACGCCCCGTCGAGCAGCTCGGAGAAGAGCACCCGCATCTGTGCCCGGGCCAGCGTGGCACCGATGCAGAAGTGCTCACCGACGGCGAGGGCGATGTGCCGATTCGGCGTACGCGTGATGTCGAACTCGTACGGGTCGGTGAACACGTCCTCGTCACGGTTGGCGGAGGGAAGCCAGAGCACGACCTTGTCGCCGGGGGCGATGCGCTGCCCGCGCAGTTCGTACGGGCGCGTGGCGGTCCGCACGCTGTGGGTGGCGCTCGATGTCCACCGCATGATCTCCTCGATCGCGCTGGGCAACAGCGCACGGTCCTGAGCGAGGCGTTTCCACTGCTGCGGGTGTTCGAGTAACGCCTGTGCCCCGCCAATGAGGGCCAGCCGGCCGTTCTCGGTGGCGCCGATGAGGTTCTCGCAGTTGAGCACGACCTCGATCTCGGTGAGCAGGTCACCGCCCACGGTGCCGTGCAGCAGCGCGCTCACCAGGTCGTCGGTCGGTTCCTCCATCCGGCGGTACAGCAGGTCCATGAAGTAGTCGACGATGTCGGGGTGGGAGACGAGCGAGCTGTGGGCCGCGAAAGCCTCGTCGGTCCATCGGTACAGCTTGTCGTGGTCGGCTTCGGGCACCCCGAGGATGTGCGCGATCGTCATCAGGGACAGCCGTCCCGCCACGTCGGTGGCGAAGTCGCAGGTGTCCTGCTCTGCCGCGCGGTCCAGGACGCCCTGGACACTGGCGCGCACGTAGCCCTCCAACGCCCGCACCGCGCGGGTGTTGAACCAGCCGGCCATCAGTGTCCGCAGCTGCCTGTGGCGGGGGGCGTCGGTGAGCGCGAGGGTGAGGTTGCCGCCCGGATCGGGGCCGGCTGCGGCTGGCCGCAGCAGCACGCCCTGCGCCGAGCTGAACGTGGCGCTGTCCTGGTAGACCGCGCGGATGTCCGCATGCCTGGTCAGTGACCAGAACCCGGGCAGCTCGGTCGCCGGCTGCCAGTGCACCGGGGCTTCGGCGCGCATCCACGCCCACAGTGGGTGCGGATCGCCGGTGGCGTACAGGTCCGAGTCGGTGAGCCGGGACAGCGGCGGCGTGCCGGCAATGGCCCGGCCGGACGCGTCGATCTCCGCTGGCTCGGTGGTGGTGGCCGGAATGGTGCTGATGGTCATGGCCGGACTGCTCCCGTCGCCTGGCTGTACACGTACTCGGAAAAGTGCTTGGCGAGGTCGGCCGCGGTTTTCTCGGTGACCACCGCGGGGTTGTAGGTGATCTCCAGCCGCAGGCCGTCGCCGTCGGGCCACAGCTCGGCGTGCAACTCCAAGGGCAGGTCGAGATACGGCTGCCGGACGAAGGTGACGCGGGCGTCCGGAAGCTCCAGCTCGGGTACGGCATTGTTCTGGTAGGCGAACAGCGTCTGGTACGCCGGTGGCCGCCCGGCCTCGCCGAGCAGGTGGAACCCGGCCAGACTCTGGGCCGCGAGCATCTGCTGGACGGTACGGCCCACGATCCGGACGGCACCGGTGTCGCCGGCGCACGCGGCATCCCGCAGTCGCACGCAGACCATGGTGATGTGGCAGCCGATCGCGCGTTCCAGGGCGGGATCGTCGCGGCGGGCCACCGGCACCCCGAAGGCGACGTCCCGCTGGCCGGTGACGTCGGCGACGCTGGCCGCCCAGAGGGCGAGGAGGACGACGAAGCGGGTGACGTTGGCTGCTGCGGCGGCGGCGTCAACGGCCGCGAGGGCGTCCGCGGCCAGCCTGACCTCGACCCGCTCGGGTTGCCGACGCGACCTGATCGGCACGATCGCGGCTGGTGCCGTCGTGCCGGTAGAGGGGTCGAACGCGGTTGCACCGTCGGCTGCGGCGAACTCGGCGGGTGCAACGGGGGCGTCGGAACCCGTGCCGTCGCCGTCGAGGGTTGACGGATCGGACGACCACCGCAACGGCGGCACACCCGCCAGGGCGGCGCGCACCTCGGCGAGGCGGCGTTCGGGCTCGGCCAGTCGGCAGCGGGCCAGGTCGGCGCCGGCCAGGGCGGCCAGGGCGGGGCCGGGACCGAGTGCGACCGCGAGCCGGTCGGGGTCGGCGTCGCCCACTGCGATCCGGTACGCGGTGCCGAGATCGTTGGCGAGGACGGCCTCGGACCAGCCGTCGAAGGCGACGTGGTGCACCGCGCATCCGAGCACGGCCGTGGGCGCTGCCGGCTTCGGCACGTCGACAGGCACGAGGACGGTGTGCCACACCTGGGCGTCCTGCGGTGCCAGCGGCGCGGCGAGCGCCTCGCGGGCGGCGGCGAGGGCCGCGTCGACGCCGGCCTGCGGCGGCAGCACAGTCAGCGCGGGCGCCGGCACGTCGTCGGGATACGCCGCCGGCTCCGGGTCGAGCAGGTATGCCGCGCGCAGTGACTCGTGCCGCAGGTGTACGGCAGCGATCGCGACGGACAGGGCCGACCTGTCGAGTTCGCCCTCGACGACCCAGCTGAGCAGGCAGTGCCCGGTACGGTCGGCCGGGTTCAGCAGTTCCCGGGTCAGTTGCATGACCTGAACGGCGGTCAGCGGGGCCGCGTCGTCGTCGGGTACTGACAGGGCCGCCTCCCGCCCTGCCCCCGCGACGACGGTCGCGTCGGACAGCCGGCGAGCGAGGCCGGTGACTGTCGGGCACTCGTACACCCAGGACACCGGCACCGGAATGCCGGTGCGCGCCGAGAGACGGGCACACACCCGGCCGGCGTCGAGCGAGGTCAGGCCCATCTCGGGGAACGGCGTGTCCAGCGGGATCGTGCCGACACCGAGGACGGCGGCGGCGCACTCGGCGACGTCGCGCAGCACCGGGTCGCCGAGGGTGGCCGGGTCGCAGCCCGCGGCCGGGTCGGAGTTGACGGCGGGGGGTGTCAGCAGCGCCAGCAGCGCCCGCTCGTCCAGCTTGCCCTGGGCGGTGAGCGGAAACGCGGCGACGCTGACCACTGCGGCCGGACGGTGGTAGGCGACGAGCGCGTCGCGGATCCGGGACGTCGCCTCGGGCAGCGGGTCACCGTCGCGGACGGGCACGCAGAACGCCACCAGCTCCCGGTCGCCGCGGCCGGTGGCGCGGGCCACCACCCGGCAGTGTCGTACGTCGGAGAGCAGTTCCTCGATCTGGCGTTCGACCTCGGCCGGCTCCACCCGGTTGCCACGGATCTTGAGCTGACGGTCGGCGCGGCCGGTCAGGTGCAGCAGTCCGTCCTCGTCCCAGGTGCCGAGGTCGCCGGTGCGGTAGGCGCGGACCTCACGATCGCCGACGCGGATCCGGGTGAACTTGGCGGCGGTGAGGGCGGGGTCACCGAGGTACTCGATCGCCAGGCCGTCGCCGGCCAGGCAGATCTCGCCGGTTTCGTCGACGGCGCAGGGGCGCTGTCCGTCCAACACGTACACCTCGGTGCCGGGCACGGGTCGCCCGAGTGGAATGCCGCCGGGCCGCTCGCAGTCGTCGGCGCGGATGCGGTGGGTGGTGGCGAAGACCGTGCACTCGACCGGGCCGTAACCGTTGAGCAGGACGGTGTCGGGATTCAGCGCCAGGAACCGGCGTACGTGCGGCACGGACAGCCGCTCCCCGCCGATCATCACCTGGTCCAGGCCCTCGAACGCGTCGGGCGCCTCGTCCATGATCAGGTTGAACAGGCTGGCGGTGCACCACGCGGTGTTCGCACCGTGCCGGGCCACCCCGTGGCGCAGGGCCGACGCCGACAGGTAGGGATCGGCCACGATCACCGAGGTGCCCCCGTTGAGCAGGGCGGACCACAGTTCGAGGGAGAACGCGTCCCAGGGGGTGGCGGCCGCGAGCGGGATCACCGTCCGGTGGTCGAAGCGGGCGAAGCCGCCGGGCTGCAACAGGCGGGCGGTGGCCCCGTGCGGGCTGACCACCCCCTTCGGCCGACCAGTCGTGCCGGAGGTGAAGAAGACGCAGCACGGATCGGCAGCGGCGACGGCCACGGACCGGAAACCGGGGCCCGCGCTGACCGGTGCGGCCGAGATCGGCCATGCCGGCACCGCGAGGTCTCCGGCTGGTTCGGTGCCGGTGACCACCAGTGGGGGCCGCAGGTCCGTGAGCACGGCGTCGAGGCGCGGCGCGGGCCAGTCCGGCGGCAACAGGCAGTAGGCGGCTCCGGTCTTGAGCACTGCCAGCAGCGCGACGACCAGGTTGGCGCTGCGTGGCAACAGGATCGGCACCCGGTCGCCGGGTCGCACCCCGGCGGCGACCAGGCCCGCCGCCCAGGCATCCGCGGCGGCGTCGAGCTGCGCGTACGTGATCGTGCGAGGGCCCTCCACGACGGCGGCGGCGCCGGGTCGGCACCGCGCCTGCCGGGCCACGGTCTGGTGCAGCCCTTCCGCCGGAGCGGTGTTGGGCGAGCCGACCGACCATCGCGGGTCTGCGTGCACGCTGTTTCCCCTCGTCGGTACCTCTCGGGGTGATCAGGCGACGTGCGTCGCCATGTTCAACACGAACGTTGCCATGACATTGCCTAGTCTGGCAACCTACTGGCAAGCCCGGGCATGTAGACCGCATCGATCCACGCCGGACGGTGCTCCTGGTGACCGATCAAAGGTGGGTGCATGGCACGCGACCGTTCCCTCGACATCGCCGTATCCGGCATGGCCGGCAGGTTTCCCGGCTCACCGGAGCTGACCCAGTGGTGGGACGCTCTCACTGCCGGTCGGGTGCTCACCCGTCGTTACCAGCGACAGGAACTCGCCTCCGAAGGGGTGCCCCCGGACCTGCTCGACGACCCGGACTACGTGGCGGTGCACGGCCACCTCGCTGACACCGACCGGTTCGACCACGTGCTGTTCCGGATGAGCCCGCGCGAGGCCGAGATGCTCGACCCGCAGCACCGGCTCATGCTGGAGTGCGCCTGGTCGGCCCTTGAGGACGCCGGCGCCAACCCGCTCGACACCGGCCTCACCACCGGTGTGTTCGCCAGCGCCAGCAGCAGCGACTACCTGCGGCGGATGGTGGCCGGCGGCCAGCTCACGCCGCTGACACTGGAGGACGCGCTGCACGGCACCGAGCCCGACTTCCTGGCCAGCCTCCTGTCCTACCGGCTGAACCTGAACGGCCCCGCACTGGCGGTGCAGACCGCCTGCTCGTCGTCGCTGGTGGCGGTACACCTCGCCGTTCAGGCACTGCTCAACGGCGACTGCGACCAGGCGCTCGTGGTCGCCGCCGGGATGGCCTTCCCACAGGCGGGGCACCTGCACGTGCCCGGCGGCATCCACTCCCCCACCGGCCACTGCCGCCCGTTCGACGCGAGCGCCGACGGCATCGTCGCCGGGTCCGGTGTGGCCTGCGTGGTGCTGCGGCGCCTCGCCGACGCCCTCGACGACGGTCCCGCCCCGCACGGGGTCATCCTGGGTACCGCCATCAACAACGACGGCTCGGCGAAGGCCGGCTACTACGCGCCGTCCGTCGAAGGCCAACAGGCCGTCATCCGCGCTGCCCTGCGGGCCGCCGACGTCGACGGCGACTCCATCGGATACCTGGAGAGCCACGGCACCGGCACCCGCATCGGCGACCCCATCGAGTGGGCGGCCGCATCCGCGGCCCTGCGCGCGAGTGGTGCCCGCCCCGGCCAGGTCGCTGTGGGCGCACTGAAGGCGAACACCGGCCACCTCGACAACGCCGCGGGTGTGGCCGGCCTGATCAAGGCGATCATGGTGGTCCGGGAAGGGGTGATCCCTCCGGTCGCCGGGCACAGCACGCTCAACCCGCTCCTCGAACACGACGGGTCGCCGCTGTACGTGCCCGAGCAGGCTCGGTCATGGCCCGGCACGGAGCCTCGGCGCGCCGGGGTCAGCGCGTTCGGCGTCGGCGGCACCAACGCCCACGTGGTCGTGGAGCAGCCCCCGGTCGAGAGCACCGCCCGCCGCGGCGCCCGCCCCGGCCGCCACCTGGTCGTGCTGTCCGCAGCCGATGGTGCCGCGCTCGACCGCGCCGCCACCCGGCTCGCCGCGCACCTCCGCACCCACGACGTCCTGCCGCAGGACGTGGTGCGAACCCTGGCTACCGGCCGAGCACACCTGGCCGAGCGACTCGCCGTCGTCGCAACCGACACCGACGAACTCGCCGAGCGGCTGGAGTCCCGTGGCACCACCGCGCACGGCCGCGTACCCACGACCGGCCCGGCACCGCTGGTGTTCGCCTTTCCAGGGCAGGGCGCCCAGTACCCCGGCATGGCCCGGCCGCTGGCCGCCGACCTGCCGGGCTTCAGCGCCGCGCTGGCGACAGTGCTCGACGAGTACGACCCCACCACCGCTGAACTGGTCGGCCGCGCGCTGCTCGACCCCGGGTTCGCCGCCGACGACCTGGCCGAGACCGCCCTGGCCCAGCCCGCCCTGTTCGCTGTGGAGTACGCCGCCGCGATGGCGCTGCGCGAGCTCGGCCTGCACCCGGCGGCCGTCACCGGGCACAGTCTCGGCGAGATCACCGCCGCGTGCGTGGCCGGTGTGCTCGACCTGGCCGACGCCGCCCGGCTGGTGACCGTGCGCGGGGCGGCCATGCAGCAGTGCCCACCCGGTGCCATGCTCGCCCTGACCTGCGGCGAACAGGAGACCGCTGACCTGGTACGCGCATCCGGCCTGGCGCTGGAGACCGCCGCCGTCAACTCTCCCGACCACACCGTGGTGGCCGGCCCGCCGGACGTCGTCGACGCTTTTGAGGCCTGGCTGAGCGGCCGGGTGCGTGCGCGGCGGCTGCGCAGCCGTCGCGCGTTCCACACCGCGCTCGTCGACGCCGCGGTTGCGCCACTGCGGGAGGCATTGGCCGGGATGCGACTCGGACCGCCCACGCTGCCGTGGGCAACGAACAGCGGTGAACTGCTCCTCCCGGGAGCCCCCGTCGGCGCGGCCCTGTTCACCGCACAGGCGCGCCACACGGTGCGGTTCGGACCATCACTGCGGCGGCTGGGCGAGCGGTTCACCGATGCGGTCGTGGTCGAGGTCGGGCCAGGCCACGCACTGTCCACTCTGGCGGAGAGCGGCGGCCTCACCGCCGTGCCGCTGTGCGGCGGTCGGCCCGGCGCCGACGACGAGGCGGTGCCCACCGCCCTGGGACGACTGTGGACCGTCGGGCAGCCGGTGGAGATCGGCGCGACGTGTCCCACCGGGCGCCGCGTCCACCTTCCCGGCTACGCCTTCCACGGGCCACGCCACCTGGCCGCCGAGGCCAGACCGGCGCCCGCCGGGCACAACCCGCCGGCTGTCGTCCCGCTGCCCGTCACCGCCCCGGCGGCGGCTGCGACCGTGTTCGCGACCGGGCGCGACAGCGGCATCGGCGCGACGCCCGGCGCCGACCGCCCGGCCGGGGCCTTCGAGCAGGACGTGCCGTCGCTGCTCGGCCAGCTGTGGAGCGATCTGCTCGGTCGGGACCAGTTGTCCGATGACGCCGACTTCTTCGCGCTGGGCGGCGACTCGCTGAGCATCACCCACCTGGCTCGCCGGCTACGCACCGAACTCGGCATCCGGGTGCCGATCCGCGACCTCATGACCCGCCCGACGCTCGGCGATCACACGTCGATGTGCCGAGCCCTGGTCGACAGCGACCGCGTACCTGTCGCGGTTGGCTGATCGACGCCGGGGTGGCCGCCGTCCGCCGCTACCGCATCTCCGTCCGCACCCTTGTCACCAGGGAAGAAGGAGCTCGTCCATGACCATGCTGTCGATAACCCCGCCGCTTGGCACGCCGGCCGACCTGCCGTGCCCGGCGTACCTCGGCGATCCCCTGCCGGACGGTCCGCTGTCGCCGGTGCCGGACCTGGTGACCGCGGTGGCCGCGCGCACGCCGTCCCGGCCGGCGGTGCGCTGCGGCACCGACGAGATGAGCTACGCCGAACTCGGCGCACGCAGCTCCCGGATCGCCGCCGCGCTCACGAACGCCGGTGTGGGCCGCGGCGACCGGGTGGCGGTCCTGGCCGAAGCCAGCACGGCCACCGTCGCCGCCATCCTCGCCGTGCTGCGCTGCGGCGCGGCGTACGTACCTCTGGACCCCGGCCAGCCCGACCAGCGGTTGACCGAGATCCTCGCCGATGCCCAGGTCAGGGCGGCCCTGGTCAGTGACGGTACCGCCGACCGCCTGGCGGGCACGGGCCTGCCCCTGGTGCCGGTCACGGCAGGCGACACCGCCGCCGGCACCGACGGGGCACCGGTCGACGTCCCCGTGCTGCTCACCGACCCGGCGTACCTCATCTACACCTCCGGCAGCACCGGGGAGCCCAAGGGCGTGGTGGTCGAGCACGGGCAGTTGGCCGCCTCGACCCTGGCCCGGCGCCTGGTCTACCCGGGCGAACCCACGTTCCTGCTGGTGTCCCCGCTCAGCTTCGACTCCTCGGTGGCCGGCCTGTGGGGCACGCTGACCGCAGGCGGCTGCCTGATCGTGGCAACGGGCGCGCAGGTACGCGACCCGGAGCAGTTGGTCAGACTGGTCGACGACCACAGGGCCACCCACCTGCTGTGCATCCCCTCGCTGTACAGCTACCTGCTCGATGCCGCCGCGCGCATGGGAGGGGGCCGCCTGGAGTCACTGCGGACCGCGATCGTGGCCGGTGAGGCCCTGCCGCAGCAGCTGGTGGAGCGGCACTTCGTCGAGACCTCCGGTCGCTGCGAGCTGGTGAACGAGTACGGCCCGACGGAGGCGACCGTGTGGGCGACCTACCAGCGTTTCACCGCACCAGCCCCGGTGACCATCGGCCGTCCCATCCCCGGCGCCCGGGTGTACGTCCTGGACGAGCAGCTGTGCCCGGTCCCCGTCGGCGAGTCGGGCGAGCTGTACGTGGCCGGCCCCGGTGTGGCCCGCGGCTACCACGGGCGGCCCGAGGCCACGGCCCGGGCGTTCCGCGACGATCCGTTCGCGGCCATCCCTGGCGAGCGGATGTACCGCACCGGTGACCTGTGCCGGTGGACCAACGACGGCACCCTGGAGTTCCTCGGTCGCCGGGACCATCAGGTCAAGGTCCGCGGTCATCGGATCGAGCTTTCGGCCGTCGAGGCACAGCTGTGCGCGCTGCCCGGCGTCCGCGAGGCCGTGGTCGTCCCCGCCGCCGGTGACACCGAGCTGGTCGGCTTCGTCCTATCTCTCGCCGGAGCTGCTCCGGAGTCCCTGCGACGGCAGTTGGCCGACCGGGTTGCGGCGGTCATGGTGCCGAGCCGGATCGTGGTCCTGGACCACTTCCCGCGCACGGCCAACGGCAAGACCGACCGGGCCGCACTGCGCGGCCTGGCCGACGCCGGCCCCGTGACCGCCGAGGCGGCGACGCCGGCCGGACCGGCCCGGCCGCCCACAGCGGACCCGGCCGAGCTGGCCGTGCAGGTCAGTGCGGCGTGGACCGATGTACTGCAGCGCGACGACGTCCCCGCCGACGTCAACTTCTTCGACCTGGGCGGTCACTCGCTGGCGATGTTCCGGCTACGAGACACGCTGGAGCGGCGTACCGGGCGCCGACTGTCGGTGGTCGCCCTGTTCCAGCACACCACTGTGGCGTCGCAGGTGGCGCTGCTGCGCGACGGCGGCGACGCGGCCGACGCCGACACGGCCACCGGCGAGGCCCGCTCCGCCCGCGCCCAGCGGGCCCGCGCGCTGCGCGCCCGGCGTACCGGCCTGATGCAGGAGGCAGAGTGATGACGATGCGCAAAACCACCACCTGGCTGCGGTGCCCAGTGCCGCTCACCGACCCGGACGTGCGTCTGGTGTGCTTCCCCCACGCGGGCGGCTCCGCCGCCATGTTCCATTCGTGGGGCGGGCGTCTCCCCGGCGTCGAGGTGCACGCGGTCTGCTATCCCGGCCGCGCGCACCGGATCGCCGAACCGCCGCCCACCGACCTTCGCCTGCTCGCCACGCAGATCACCGACGCGCTGGTGCCGTTGGCGGACCGCCCGCTGATCCTGTTCGGTCACAGCATGGGCGCGGCCATCGCCCTGGAGACCGCGGTCGCCCTGCAGGAGCGTGGGATCGAGCCGTTCCACCTGTTCGCGTCGGGATCGCGCGACGCGCCGTACCCAGGGCCGGAGCAGTTGTCGGACCCGGACGACCTGAACGACGCGGCGGTCGTGCAGCGCCTGCTGACGCTCGGCGGCACCGACCCGGAGTTGGCCGCCGACCCCGAGTTCCAGGAGTTGGTCCTGCCGTACGTGCGTGCCGACGGCCGGATGTTCCACGCGTACGAACCGGGCGCGGGGCCGATGCTGCGGTGCCCGGTGACGACGATCGTGGGCGACGCCGACGACGACGCCGACTGCCGCCCGTGGTCGACGCTGACCACCGGGACGGTCCGCGCGTACGGTGTCCGTGGCGACCACTTCTACCTGGTGGCCGAGCCGCCGCTGGCGCTGCTGGGCGACTGCCTGCCCGCGCCGGTGAGGAGTGGGCCGTGACGATCACCTCCGCCGCGCTGGGATCTGTGACCACCGGCCTGCCCCGTTCGCCCGCCGACGATGTCGGTCCCGTGGACGGGTCGCCGCGCCGGACCGCGGCGGACGTCCTGGCACTGGTCGAGCGGCACGACCTGGAGATCGTCCGCTTCCTGTGGGTGGACCACAACGGGATCCTCCGGGGCAAGGGCGTGGGCCGGGAGGTGCTGCCCGGCCGGCTACGGTCGGGGGTGCCGCTGTCGGTGGGTCGCCAGGCGGCGAGCCTGCTGGACCAGGCCCAGCCGGTGCCGGGGTTCGCGGTGATGGACGAGGTGCGCATCTCCGCCGACCCGGACACCCTGGCGCTGCTGCCGCACGCGCCGGGCTCCGCGGCGATGCTCGGTGACCTGCTCACCAGGGACGGTGCCCCGTGGGGTGCGTGTCCGCGGGCGTTCCTCCGCGACGCCGTGGCCGAGGCCCACCAGGAGGGGTACGCCGTCGTGGCCGCGTTCGAACCCGAGTTCACCCTGCTGCGCGACGGTGTGCCGTTCGACGACGGGCTCACGCTCGACAACGAGGCGTTCGACGTCACCAACGACTACGTGATCGCGCTGATCCGCGCCCTGCGCTCGGTCGGTGTGGCGGTGGAGCAGTACCACCCGGAGACCTCGCCGGGCCAGCACGAGGTCACGGTCCGGCCCGCCCCGGCACTGCGTGCCGCCGACAACCACGTGTGGCAGCGGATACTCACCCGTGGTCTGGCCCGGCAGCACGGGCTGCGCGCCACGTTCGCCCCGGTGCCGCTGTCGGGGCTGCGCGGCAATGGCAACCACCTGCACGTGTCCCTCTGGCGCGACGGCAACGCGTTCGCCGCGCCCGGGGCGGGGCTGTCGGACGTCGCGCACCACTTCATCGCCGGGGTGCTGACGCACCTGCCAGCGCTCACCGCCCTGCTGTGCCCCAGTGTCAACAGTTACGCGCGGCTGGTGCGGGGCAGGTGGGCCGGTGCCTACGGGTGTTACGGCTTCGACAACCGCGAGGCCGCCGTCCGGGTCCCGTCGGTGCTGGGCGGCGACGAGTCCGGCACCACCAACGTCGAGATCAAGCCATGCGACGGCACCGCCAACCCGTACCTGGCGCTGGGCGCCGTCATCCATGCCGGGTTGGACGGGGTACGGCGGCGGCTCGATCCAGGCCCGCCACTGACCGTCGACCCGAACACCCTGTCCGACGCGGAACTGCGGCGCCGCGGGGTCACCGTCCTGCCCGCCAGCCTGGCCGAGGCGGTCGTTGCGTTGGAACGCGACGACCTGTTGATGTCGGTGCTGGGTTCGCCCCGCCGGGACCTCTACACCGCGATCAAGCGCGCAGACGTTCGCGACCTGGCGGCGATGCCCGAGTCGGAGGTGTACGCCCTGCACAACACCCGGTTCTGACCCGGATACGCAGGGTTGCCGACGCGGCAACGCGCCGGCAACCCGTGGAGGCAACCCCTGTGCCGGCACGCTGTCACGCTGCCCGCCGGCGTGGCTATACTCCTGTTCAACCACATACCGTCGGTGGCAATGCCGAGTCATTACCGGCGGTCACACCTGCGGCGCTTGATGTCGGTTGTCGGAGACCTTGGCCTTGGGGGTTGGAGATGCTGCAGCAGTCCGAGTTCGGGCCCCGGCTTCGCGCACTGCGCGAAAAGCGCGGCCTTTCCCAGGCGGCGCTGGCAAAGGGTGGAATCTCCACCGGCTACCTCTCCCGCCTCGAGTCCGGGGCCCGGCGACCGACCCCCCGTGTGGTGGCGTACCTCGCACAGCGCCTCGGCGTGCCGGCCTCGGTCCTGGAAGACCCGAACGCCGACCCGGTGAACGTCGTGCAGGCTTCTCCGTTCACCCAGATCCTGGCCGCGATGATCTCCGCCAGCGGTGACGACCGCGTCGCCGAACCACTGGCCGAGGCGCTGCGTACCGACGGCCAGCGAGACCCGGCCGAGCGTTGGCAGGCGCTCTGGCTGCTCGCGGAGATCCGCGGTGACGCCGGCGAGCGCGACGAGCAGCGCCACCTGTTGGAGGAGCTGGTCAAGCTGAGCACGCAACTCGGCGTCGCGCCGCTGCTGGCCCGCGCGCAGACCCAGCTGTCGCGTTGCCTGCGCACCCTCGGCGACACCACCGGCGCCCGGGAGTACGCGCAGCAGGCGCACAGCATCGCCGACGAGCTGTCGCTCACCGACCGCGCGGCAACCCTGCAGGCCCTCGTCTCCGCGCTGGCCGAGGCGGGCCAGCTCGATGAGGCCCGCACCCATGCCGACGAGTTGTGCCACCTCACCAAGCCTGCGGGCGGGACGCTGCACATCGAGGCGCTCTGGTCGGCCGCGACGGTCCGCACCCGCCAGGGTGACCACGCCGGCGCCATCGCCTATCTGGAGGAGGCGTTGTCCGGCGCGAACAGCCGCAACGACCTACAGCTGTGGATCCGGCTGCACCTGGCCGCCGCCTCGCTGTATCTGCAGATCACTCCGGCGCAGCCCTCGCAGGCCCGCACCGCACTCGATGCTGTCGGCCCGGTCCTGAACCTGATCGGCACCGAGCGTCAGCACCAGGAGTTGCAGAGCCTCCAGGCTCACCTGGCGTTCGCCGAGGGGCGGCTCGACGACGCGCGCGTGCTGTGCGAGGCGGCCGCCACCCAGCGGTCGCTGCTGTCGTTCCGCGATCGGCTCAAGCTCGCCGCCCTGCACGCGCGTCTGTCCATTCTGAACGGTGAGGCCGACGGCGGCATACGGGCGCTGCAGGACCTCGCCCGCCAGGCCGACGAGGCCCACAACGTCGAGCTCGCCGCCGAGCTGTGGCGCAACCTCGCGGAGACCCTGGCCAAGCCGTACGGTGACGGCCCTGCCCTTGCCGGTCGAGCCGCCACCGGCTGAACCGGGCCGGTGCCCGCTCGCCCCTCGGCGGCAGGCCGGGTCAGCAACGGTCAGGCGGCGCAGACACGGCGCAGCGACCGGCCGAACGCCTCGATGTCGGCGACGCTGTTGTAGTGGTGCACCGACGTGCGCACGAACCGTTCGATCCCGGCCGCGGCCAGGTACAGCGGAGTGTGTGCGCCGACGCCGACCCAGGTGTTGAGCCCGTCGTCGGCGAGGGCGTCGCGGATCCGTTCCGGCGGCAGCCGGTCGTGCGTGAAGGACGCGATGCCGCCGTGTCGGCTGCCGGGCATCAGTGGCCGGGCACCGGGTGTCTGCCGAATGGTGGCGGTCAGTGCCGCGTACACCTCGGCCGTCGGCGCCGGCGACGCGGCGCGGGCGTACTCGGCGGCGGCGAGCAGGCCGAGTATCGCGGCGTTGCCACGCTCGGCGGTCTCGAACCGGGCCGCCGTGTCCACGTCGCACCGGTGCTCGTGCAGCGACAGCGCCTGCGCGACGTGCAGGTCGTAGAACACGGGGTCGATCCGGTCCCACAGGTCGGGGCGCAGGTAGGCGAAGCCGGTGCCGCGCGGGCCGCGCAGGAACTTGCGGCCCGCCGCGGTGAGCGCGTGGCAGCCGATCGCATCGACGTCGACGCGGATCTGGCCCACCGTCTGGCACGCGTCCACCACGTACACCGCCGCGGAGCCGGCCAGCAGCGCGCCGATCTGCTCGACCGGCTGGATCAGACCGACCGCCGACGGCATGTGGACCACGGACACCAGCGCCACCCGATCGTCGAGGTGGGCGCGCATCCACTCCAGGTCGAGGTCGCCGGCGCCGTCCGCCGGGATCACCTCGAGGGCGCACCCGCGGCGAGCGGCGAGCCGCTGCAGGGCGATGAGGTTGCCCGCGTACTCGTACGGCGTCGTCCAGATCCGACTTCCCTGGGGCAGGGTGAGATGGCACGCGATCCGGCACCACGCGTCGGTGGCACTGGGGAACAGGGCGATGTGCTCCGCTTGCGCACCGACGAGGTCCGCGAGCACGGCGTACACCCGGCTGGTGAGATCGTCGGCGCGGGCCTGTTCGGCTTCGTACGGCCCGGCCGTGGCCTCCGCCTCGAGGTAGCCGGTCATCGCGGCCGTGACGCCGGGGGCCGGCAGGCCCGCGCCGGCGGTGTTGAGGTGGATCATGCCAGCCGTCATCGTCGGGCCCTGGCCGGTACGGGCGACTCCGCAGGCTCCGGCGGCGGTGCCGCCACTGGTCGTGCCGGCGCGGGCACCGGTGCCGGCTGTGGTTGCGGTGGCGGCGTCCACGAGTGCCTGGCCAGCGCGGCGATCTCGGCGAAACTGCGCTGCCCCGGGTCGCCGGGATCGCCGCCGGTGCGACGCCACTCGCGGTATTTCCCGGCGTAACTGATCAGCGTTTCCTTGTCCCTGCGGCCCGGCGAGCGGGTCATGATGCCAGCCCACATCCCGTCCCACAACGCGTAAGCCGGATCGCCGAGCAGGATCCGGTGGGCCTTCTTCATGTTCCAGAAGGGCACGCCGGTGTTGAGGTGGTGAACCAGGTGGTAGTTGTCGTTGTGGCGCCCCAGCAGGAACCGTTCGATGGCCCAGCCGTGGCGGTTGCGGGTCATCAGGATCTGTCTGTTCTCGCTCTCCGGCAACGGGAAGTGTTCGGCCAGTTCGGACAGCCAGCCGATGGCGACCGCGGTGGTGAACAGCGGCACAATCCAGAACAGGACGAATTCGAGCAGGTAGCCGCCGGACACGATCGGGGTCAGCAGCACCGTCCATACTCCGAGCAGCAGCCAGCGCTCGGCGCGCAGGCTGATCGGCATCGAGACGGCAATCTGGTCCTCGCGGAACAGCAGCCGGTCCTCCACCACGTAGCGGACATACTCGAGGGTTCGCAGACCCAGAGCCGCAAGGAGAATGTTGCGCAGGAAGAAGGCCCGGTTGGAGCCGCCCGGATCGTAGATGCCGCACTCCACGTGGAAGCTGTAGTCGGGGTCCTTGTCCCGGTCACCGAGGTAGCGATGATGGAGGCCGATGTGTGAGCTGCGGTAGGGGTTGTGCATGTGGAACACCAGGTGCCCGGTGAAGACCGTGCTGAGCACCAGGTTCAAGGTCTGATTGCGTGCCAGCACCTTGTGCGACGCTTCGTGCAGGAGGTTGACCAGGGCACGCTGGGTGGACCCGATGAGCACCAGGGACACCGGGTAGAACCAGTACGACACACCCACGCTGAGATATACGGCGAACGCCACGACCGCGTAGTCGAAGAGGACGCCGAGTATTCCGTGGTGGTTGTCCAACCGGCACAGCTTGCGCAGCTCGCGCCGGATCTCGGGAGACAGCTTGCTGAAGTCGAGGTCGGTGGGCGGGCTGAGGGTGTTCACCGAGGCCATTCGAGACTCCTCGCAGAGGGCACGCGCCGGAATGTGCACGTGGCAAAAGGCCGCCAGCAGTGGCGAACCCAGCGCCCGCTGGCGACCGGCCGCGGGACCAGCCGGCGGCTGGCGGAATGGATGGCGAGCTGGGACAGGGTGGCGCTCAGCGACGACGGTAGAGGACGGCAACGTCTTTGACAATGCTGTTGCCTGGCGTTGACAAGTCCGCTATTCCACGACTACGGTCAAGCCACCAAGAGGCGCTGGGGGGATCACATTCGTGATGCCGCAACCCGTCTGCATTCTGCCGTGATTGCGTGTCTCGGCAGATGTGAGTCGATGCCGAGTGGCACCGCCTCCCACACCTCAGGGATGAGACATTGGATCAGCCGCAGTTCGGTCGACGCTTGAGGGCCCTCCGATTGGGACGCGGACTGTCGCAGGCTGCACTCGCGGGGGATTACATCTCCACCGGCTATTTGTCCCGGCTGGAGTCGGGCGCCCGGCAACCCACGCCACGTGTGGTGGCGTACCTGGCAGAGCGGCTCGGGGTCGAGGAGGCCGCGTTCCTCTCCCAGCCGATGTCGGCAACACTGGCAATCGTGCTCGCCTCGGTCACGTCGGGTGTGCAGACCGACAGCGCCGAACGCGTGGCCGAGGCGCTCCGCCTCGACGACGGACGCGCGCCGGAGCTGCGCTGGCAGGCCCTGTGGCTGCTGGCCGGGCTGCGCAGTGACGAGGGCGCGCACGAGGCGGCGTACGCGTTGCTGACCGAACTGCTCGCGCTGGCCGAGGAACTGGACGTGCCCGAACTGCTGGTGCGCACATGTACCCGGATGTCGCGCTGCCTGCGGGTCCTCGGCGACATCGTGAAGGCCCGCGAGTACGCCGAGCGGGCCGTCAAACTGTCCACCGCGCTCGCTCTGCCGGACCGGACGGCCGCGCTGCACGTGCTGATCCCCACCGAGGCCGAGGCGGGCCGGCTGAGCGAGGCACGCCGGCACGCCGACCTGCTGTGCGCCCTCACCGAAGGCACTCCGGGCACCGCGTACGTGGAGGCGCTGTGGGCATCGGCGACGGTCAGCATGCGCCAGGGTGACTACCGTGCCTCGCAGGAGATGCTGGAACAGGCGCTGCGACTGCTGGACAGCCACGAAGATCTCAAGCTGTGGATGCGGCTGAGGTTCGCCGCTGCTTCGTTGTACCTGCAGAGCACCCCGGCCCAGGTTGCGGAGGCACGTGCCCGCCTGGAGGAGGTCGCCCCCGTGCTGCGGATGATCGGGTCCGAGCTGCACCAGCAGGAGATGCTCTCCCTGCAGGCACACCTGGCGTTCGAGGAGGGGCGGTTCGCCGAGGCCCAGGATCTGGCCGGCAGGATCGACGATACGGACGGGCGCCTGTCGTTCCGGGACCGGCTGCGGATCGAGGTGCTGCGCGGCCGCCTCTCCATCGTCGAGGGCGACACCGAGACCGGCATCGCGCACCTGCAGCGGCTGGCGCACAACGCGACCGCGGCGCACAACCTGGAGTTGGCGGCGGAGGCCTGGCGCAGTCTGGCCGAGACACTGTCGGCGTCGGCCAGGCTACGGGGAATGAGCGCGCGACCACCGGCGAGCAGTGGAAAGGACGGTTGAGATCGTGGGAGAGACGCAGATCAGGCCGATGCGGGTCGAGGACGTGCCAGCCGCCGAGCGAGCCTCGGCGGTGACCTTCTTCGAAGGCGACCGGCTCAGCCGCCGGGTGAGCGAGCCGGAGGTTCAGCCCCGGTCCGCCGCGGTGGGCAAGCAGTGGATCGACCGGATGTCGTACCTCGTGGAGACCGATCCAGGCGGCTGTTGGGCGGCCATGGACGGTGACGACATGGTCGGCTTCGCCATCTCGCAGAATCGGGAACAGGTCTGGTATCTGGCCACGTACGGCGTGCTGCCCCAGCACCAGGGGCGCGGGCTGGGCCGACAGCTGATGGACGCCGTCCTGGCCCATGCCGATGGGCGTCCGGGGCTGTTCTCGTCGACAGTGCACCCCGGGGCCACCCGCCGCTACCGGTTGGCGGGTTTCCTGCTCTATCCGCAGATGCGCATGGTGGGCACCGTGGACCGGTCCACGCTGCCGACGGTCTCCGGCCTGAGCGAGGGCGACGAGAACGACATCGAGTGGATGGATCGGCTGGACGTGAGCCGACGCGGCGCCGGGCACGGCCCTGATCACGAATACATGATTCGCCGGATGCGTCTGGTGGTGTCCCGGCAGTCGGGCCGGCAGGGGTACGTGTTCATCGACGAGGACCTCGGGCAGGCGAAGCTGCTGGCGGCCCAGGACCCGCAGACGGCGTCCTCGCTGCTGTGGGAGGCGCTGGCCTCGTCGAGCGGGCCGACGCTGATCAACTGCATCACCACCGCCAACCACTGGGCGATCGACGTGGGGCTCGCCGCCCGGCTGGACATCGGCCAGGAGGGCTACCTGGCGCTGCGGGGCATGACGGAACCCACGCCGTACCTGGCCAGCGGCCACTTCCTCTAGCCAACCGGGCCCGGGTCGTCCGGTGTGGGCGGCGTCGCCACGGCGGCGCCGCCCACACCGGGCAGCCTCGTCAGAAGTAGGTCCGGACGAAGTCGACAACGGTTTCGCCCCGCACGACGGGGATCAGCTGCCACTTGTCGAAGGCCGTGCACGGGTAGGACAGTCCGAGCATGACCCAGTCCCCCACCGCGAGCCCGTGCCCGGCGGGCAGTGTGAGGAAGGCGTGCTGGTCGTTGACCGCGCGGATGGCGCAGTCGGCCAGTTCACGGATCTCGCCGTCGGCGCCGCGGACCAGCTGCGGTTCCGGCGGCCAGGCATCGAACGACAGGTCCCGCTTGCCGGCGGTCAGCAGGGCCAACCCTGGCTCCGGCATCGAGGTGACCCGCGCCCACAGCTTCAGGGCCGGCCGTAGCGAGCCGTTGGCGGCCTCGCCCCGGGAGAACGGGGACATCCACCGGTAGAAACCGTCGTCGTGGGTGACATAGCATCCGCTGCGCAGCACGGTGGTCACCGACATGCCCGGCCACGGCCCGCCGAACACCTCGGCGACCTGGTCGAAGAAGCAACTGCCCCCTGCGGTGAGCAGGATCTCGTCGGTCTCGAACAGTCCCTCGCGATGCAGGGCGATGGTCAGTTCGCGCATTCGGTGCAGGAATTCGTTGACCACCGAGATGCTGTGCGGCGACGGGTCGTTGACCAGCACACCCTCGTAGCCACCCACCCCGACGAGACGCAGGAGTGGGCTGGCCGCGGCCGCGCGGGCCACCGCCGTCGCTTCGGCCACCGACCGCGCCCCGGCCCGTCCGGCGGTGCGGCCGACCTCGACCAGGACATCCACCGGCGCGGCACCCACCTGACGCAGCGAGGCTTCCATCTGGGCCACCACCTCGACCGAGTCGACGAAGCAGACGAACTCGAACCCGGGGTCCGCGGACCGTTCCTCGTCGACCCAGCGCAGCCCGGCACTGTCGACCAGTTCGTTGGCGAAGATGACCCGGGACACCCCGAAGGCGCGGTACACCCGCAACTGGGCGGTGTTGGCCGCAGTCAGCCCGTACGCCCCCGCCTCGATCTGGCGAGCCCAGAGCTGCGGCGCCATCGTCGTTTTCGCGTGCGGGGCGAGCTGCATTCCCCGGTCGGCGCACCACTTCGCCATCGTGGTGAGGTTGTGGGTCAGGGCGTCGTCGTCGAGCACGAGCATCGGCCCGAGGAATCCGTCCTCGAACAGGTTGAGCCCGCGTTCCGCGGCATTGGCGATGGTGCAGCCGTCCAGCGCCACCGGCAGCCCCTTGTACCTCCAGGTGATCAGCTCCTGGCGGATCGCCTCCACGGCCTCGGTATCGATCATGTTTAGCCCTCCCACGAGACGATGCGCTTTGCCAAAGCCTGCCAGATTTGGCAACAGCCAGCAATCGGCGGACGCCGAGCCGAGGTTGCTGCTGACTGAAAAGTAGTTCCCATACTGCGGATTCAGGCGTTGCCAGGGCTGGCAAGACTTGGCAATATGGCTCTCAAGACCGGCGGCGTTGGCCAGGCGCCCAGACGTGGAGCGTGTGCACCTCCCAGGCTCCACGCGGGCAGAGCCGTCGACTCCGACAAGGAAGGGCAGGACCAGGTGACTCACACCATCGAGAACCCCGTCAACACCCGGGTCCGGATCCGGCAGGTGGCGGGCAACATCGGCGCTGAGATCCTCGGCGTGGACGCCTCCGAGGACCTCAGCGACGATGTGATCCGCGAGCTGCGGCAGGCGCTACTGACCCACAAGGTGATCTTCATCCGGCGTCAGGATCTGGACTACGACCGTCTGGTGGCGTTCGGCAAGCGGTTCGGCACCCTGACCCTGGGGCACCCGATCTACGGCGGCCCCGAGGGCAAGCCGCTGCTGCGGGAGATGGACTCCCGCGGCGAGGGCACCCGCGCGAACTACTGGCACGCGGACTTCACCTACATGGACAACCCGCCGGCCTTCGCCTTCCTGCACAACGTGGTCTGCCCCGAGGTCGGCGGCGACACGATCTGGGCCAACACCGGTGCGGCGTACCGGGACCTGCCGGAGGGACTGCGCACGCTGGCCGACGGACTGCGCGTCGTCCACTCCAACGATTCGGACTTCACCGACGCCACCTACGACGGCGACGTGCGGACCAAGTACCTCAAGAACCGCTTCGCGGCCGAACACCCGGCCGTCCGGGTGCACCCGGAAACCGGCGAGCGCTGCCTGCTGCTGGGCGGGTTCGCGCGGGCTGTCACCGGCTACACCCCGCAGGCTGGCCGCGACCTGCTCCGGATCCTGACGGAGTACGCCACCAAGCCCGAGTACACGGTGCGCTGGAAGTGGCAGAAGGGCGACCTGGTGATCTGGGACAACCAGGCGACCCTGCACTACGCGATCAAGGACTACACCGAGCACCGCCGCGGTGAGCGGGTCACCGTCGCCGGCACCACCACTGTCGGTGTCGACGGCGCTCCCGCTGTCACGTTGCAGGGCAACACCTCCGACTTCGTGGCGGGCGCGGGCATGTAGCCCACCGCCAACGTGAGCGGGGCCCGTTCCCCGGGTGTGCGCCGGTCCGCCGGCGTACACCCGGGGTTCGCCGTGTCACCGGCCATCGGCGAGCCGCTACGGGATTCATCAGGCGGCGGGCGTGGTGGAACACGACGACGGCTCCCGGCGGGACCGGGAGCCGTCGCGTCAGTCAGTCCAGGAGTGTCGGCAGCGGAACAGGCAGCGCCGCTCAGGGCAGCGGGACCGCCGCCGAGGCGGCGCGCTCACCAGGCGGCACCTGGACCACCGCGTCCAGGAACGGGGCGGCGATCCGCTTCAGGTCCACCGGCTCGTCGCTGATGACGTACCCGGTCAACTGCCGCTCGTGGCGACGGCCGGGCACATACCCGAGCATCAGCCCGGGCCCGCTCAGGTGCGTGCCGGTCAGGACCAGGTCAGCGAGGTCGCGGCCCTCGGGGTCGTGATTGTCCTGCGACGGCACCGGGTGGAAGCCCATGGCGACCTTGAATGGGAACAGGCCCATCTTGGTCAGGTGGCCGTACAGGTTGGGTTCATCGCCCAACGTCACCCACTTGAAGCCCTTGTCGCGGGCCACTCGCATCGCCCCGAAGTAGAGGGTGCGAGCCAGGCTGGCCCGGCGCCACTCCTCGGTCACGGCGGAGAAGCGGATGCGCACCGTCTCCTCGTCCGGGCATTCACGGACCAGGCACCCGCCGGCGATCTCCGCGCCGTCCATCGCGAAGACGCCGTAGTACTTGTCCGGACCGTCGAGCATCGCGTCCCGGTACCGGCACGCGATAGTGATTCCGTAGGTCATCTCCGCCACACGCGAGCGGTACAGGTCCAGAAACCGGTCGAGCAACGGCGCCGGCAGGGTGTCGTGGACAGTCAGGGTGAGCGCGGCCTCGGCCCGCTGGATGGAGCGCCTGATGTCCTGGCGTGGCTTCGTGGCCAGCCGGGCCAGGAACTCCTCCTCGTCCGGGCCGAGTTCGGCGCGCCACGACAGCAGTTCCGGCTTGTGGACGAAGCCGAGTCCGGCGAGTTCGGGCAGGAGATCGTCCGGGGGGTTTGGCAGGCGTACCACGTCGATGTGCTTGTCGCTGCCGCGCCACGGCCGCTGCGCCACCTCCTCCGGGACGATGTCAGCGACAGCCAGGCCATGGTGGTCGGTGATCCGCACAGCGTCACCCCCTCGTCTCGGCCAGGACAGCCGTCGCAGAGTCGCCGACCGGCTCCGCTGCCACGTCGATGCGGTACCGGCGCGCAATCTCCGCGCATCGCTCGGCCACCTGCGCCTCGGTCGCGGCCCGGATCAGCACGATGCCGGCGTAGACCGAGGAGTCCACCGGACCGGCGAGGTGGTCGCCGACCTTCGTGCTGATCTCGACGTACTCCACGCCAGGCGCGGAGCGCAGGTCGGCGGCGGCACTGATCGCGGTGACGGTGCCCACCGGCCGGGGCAGCATGTACTGGATCATGTAGTCGGATCGGGACGGGACGTCCAACTCGACCGGGTCGCCGATGGACGTGGCGATGAGGGCGTCGGTGGTGTCCACTCCGTACTGGTGTTCAAGCTGGAGAGGGATGCCGCCGCCAGCGGTCCGGCAGGCGATCTCACCGACCAGGTAGCCGCGCGAGGACTTGAGAACCTCCAGGTGGGTGACGCCGTCGGGGAGCCCCAGTGCGGTGACCACCCGATCGTGCAGGTCGCAGATCAGGCGGGCGTCGGCGTGGTCGTCCGGGAGCGTGTACGAGGCGATCACGCCGCCGAGGCTGTCGAGGACCGGGGCGAGGTAACGGGAGGCGGCGGCGAACACGGCCTTGCCGTCGACGACGACCCCGTCGCAGTGGAACTCGGTGTCGATGTCGACGAACTCCTCGGCCAGCATCGGGCTGTCCAGGTCGCTCAGACGGGCCAGGGTCTCCCCGGCCATGATCGACTTGGCGTGCTCGGTGTCGCGGACGACGAACACGTTCTCCGAGCCGCCGCCGAAGGCGGATTTGAGCACGTACGGCCAGCCCAGCTCGTCACCGACGGCGACGAGCTGACCGAGCGTGTTCACCCGACGGAACCTCGCCACCGGCAGCCCGGCCGCGGCGACCTTCTGCTTCATCACGAACTTGTTGGAGAACGCGTTCGCCACGTCGAAGCTCGGCCCGGGGATGCCGAAGTAGGAACGGATGAAGCCTCCGGCAGGGACGCTCCACTCCGACGGGGCGACCACGTAGTCGAAGGGATTACGCTCCCGGATCCGCAGGGCGGCCGCGCGTACCAGATCCAGGTTCTCGATGGTGTCGACAACCTCCAGGTCGGTGCCCGCGTCGTACCAGTCGAGGTAGCCGGGCATGGAGATGACCGACAGCAGGATGTCGTCCCGTTCCTGGAGTGCGCAGCCGACGGCCTTGCGACCCGAGTTGATCAGCAGCACGTTCTTCATGTCACAGCCTCTTCCTCACGGTCCGACAAGGGCCGTGGCGTCAGCGCAGGCCGGCGCTGTATGCGGAGGTGTCACCGGCGATGGTGACGCTGGCCTGGCCGTCGATGCCGACCGGGGTCTGGCCGATGGTCGTCAGTCGCTCGCCACGACGGCGCTCCCGGCCGTAGTCGTAGATCGCGTAGTGCATCGTCGCCTGGTTGTCCCAGATGACGAGGTCGCCGACGCGCCACTGCCAGCGGACGGTCTGCTCGGGCTGGGTCACGTACTCCTGCAGCAGCCGGATGAGGTCGCGGCCGGCGGCCGGGGTCATCCCCACGACGCTGCGGGCGAAGCCGCCGAGCAGCAGCGCACGCTCGCCGGTCTCCGGGTGCACCCGGACAGCCGGGTGCTCAGCGACGTAGGCGGTGGACACGTAGTCGTCGCGGTGGTCCACGGTGTCGTCGGTGAAGTCGGAGTCGTTGCTGTGCAGGATGCGCAGCTCGTCGGCGAGTGCGCGCAGCGGAGCGGGCAGCGACTGGTACGCGGTGACGCAGTTCGCCCACATCGTGTCCCCGCCCACCGGCGGAATGATCTTGGCGTGCAGGAGGCAGAACGCGGGTGGGCGCTCGATGAAGGTCAGGTCGGTGTGCCAGTGGTTTGCCTTCGTGCCGTGGGCGGAGTCCATCTCGCGCAACGCGGGACGGCGCTCCGGTGCGGCGTAGATGGGGTGGCTGAGCGTCAGCTCGCCCAGCCGCTCGGCAAACGCCTGCTGGCTGTCGTAGTCGAGGCTCTGGTCGCGGAGGAACACCACCTTGTGCGCCAGCAGGGCGGCACGGACGGCGGCGACGGCGGCGTCGCTGAGCGGTCCGCTGGTGTCGACACCACCGATCTCGGCGCCGATGTTGCCCGCGAGCCGGGTCACGGTGACGGACGATGGGGCCACGAGGGTCTGCGCCACGGTACTGCCTCTCTCTCGGATGAGTGTGGGCATGGATTGCGCCTGGCTCGCCTGGCACGCACAAGGCCTGGCCATTGTTGCCAATCCTGCGAAGCGGGAGCACCCCTCATCGCGCCATCATCGTGACCGCATTGCCAAGATTTGGCAAGACGTGGCAACATGACTGTCGACGGATAGCCGCGCCGGACGATTTCCCCAACGGAGTCCGCCGCACCGCCAAGGCCCTGCCCGACACAGCGAGAGCCGCACCCGGCCGCGACGGCGATGGGAAGATCATGAGAAAGTTCTGGTTGTACACCGGAGCGACGGCCATCTCCATGGCCGGAAACACGTTCCTGTACCTGGCCGTGCCCTGGGCGCTGCTCGAATCCACCGGCTCCAGCCTGCTCGCCGTCACGAGCATGGCCGCCCAGACCGCGCCCTTCCTGCTTGCCCCGCTCCTCGGCGCGTTCATCGACCGGCACGACCGGCGCACCCTGTTCATCGCCGGCGAGATCGTCCAATGTGCCGCCGTGGCGATGATCCCCTTGCTGCTCGTGTTCGAACAGGTCGCCCTGGTCTTCGTCATGCTCGCCGTCATGGGCCTGGCCAAGGTGGTCTCCGACGTGGCGGGCGACTACGGCCTGATCCCCGCCCTCGTCCCCCGCGAACGGCTCGACCAGGCAGCCAGTTGGTTCAACTCCGCGCAGCTCGTCGCCCGGTTCGCCGGCCCTGCCCTGGCCGGTCTGACCATCGCCGCCGCCGGTGTCACGTGGGCCCTCATCATCGACGCTGGCAGCTTCCTCGTCACCGCCGTCGCCGCCCTGTTCCTACCCAAGGTGCGCACCGTCATCGAACGCCACGGCCCCACCATGCGAGAGCAGATCCGCGAAGGGATCGCCTACTTCCGGGCCCGACCAGACCTGCGCCGGCTCACCGCAGCCGTCGCGCTCTACAACCTCGGTGCCGGCGCCGTCGAACCCACCATCCTCACGATCGGCACCAACCAGTGGAACTGGTCCCCTGGTGCGCTCGGTATCGCCGTCTCCTTCGGTGCCGTCGCCGCTGCCATCGGCTCCTGGGTCAGCCCTCTGGCACCGAACGGGCCGCACCGTCGCCACCTGCGCATCGGCGTGTGGCTCGGCGTCGCAGCCCTCGGCTCCGTCGGCCTGCTGCTCGTCGCGCCCATCCTCGTCGTCATCGCGTTCTGCCTGCTCTGCTTCGGCGAAGGCGGTGTCAACGCCACGACCATGGCCTACCGCCAAGCCGAGATTCCCGCCGAACTGTCCGGCCGGGTCAACGCCGTCATCCGTACCTTCATCACCGGCACCGTGCCGCTGTCGTCACTGCTGCTCGGCCTCACCGTCGGCCTCACCGGCTCCGTGTTCGTCTTTCTGCCCGCCGCCGTCACCGCCGTACTGGCCGTCGTCATCTGGACCAGGTCACCCACCCGCACCAGCCGGTCCACCGACCCCAGACCCGTCCGGACGGAAACCCCCGCCATGGCCCACGCCGTGCCTCAGGAAACGGTGGGGTGACCATGCCCAACGTGCTGCTCGTCAACTCCAACTGCCGCACCGGAGCCCGGCTCCTGCAGGACCGCCCCGACGTCCGGCTCTCCGTCATCACCATCGACAAGTACCGGCACTTCTACGACCCGGGCACCGACGTCGAACTCGTCGACTCCGTGGCCGACCTCACCGGCGTACGACTCGCCGCGCTGCGAATCCGCGAGAGGCACCCCTTCGACTGGGTTGTCGCACCCTCCGAGTGGAGCGTCCAGGCCGGCGGCTACCTGCGCTCCTACCTGGGCCTGCCCGGCCCGGGGTACGAGGTCGCCAACGCGTTCTCCAACAAGTTCGTGATGAAGCAGAAACTCGCAGCGGCCGGCCTGCCCGTCACCGCGTTCCGGCGGATGGAATCCCTCGACGACACGGTCGAGGCCGCCCGGCACCTCGGCTGGCCCGTCGTCGTCAAACGCGCGTGCGGCGGCGGCGCCGGTTACGTCGTCGTCATCCGCGACCCCGACCACCTGCACGACGTCTTCGCCGACGACAGCCGCGCCGCCATGCGCACCGCACCGTTCCCCCTGCTGGCCGAACAGATGGTCGACATCGAAGCCGAATACCACTGCGACGGCGTGGTCATCGACGGTCACGTGCGGTTCGCGCCCGTGTCCCGCTACTTCGCGCCCGTCCTCGACAGTGTCGGCGGCGTCATCGGCTCGTACACCCTGCCCGACCACGACCCCGAAACCCACCTCATCGCCGACCTGCACACCCAGGTCGTCGACGCCCTCGGGCTCCGCGACGGCGTCACCCATCTCGAAGTCTTCAAGAGCCCGGACGGCTACCTCATCGGTGAGATTGCCTGCCGCCCCGGCGGCGGCGGCATCACCGCACAGATCCGCCACCAGTACGGCATCGACCTGTGGGACACCTTCCTCGACCTCGCCACCGGCGCCGGCGTCGACATCGCCCCCGCACCGCGCGACGACCACATGATCCAGTACATGCTGCCCCGCCCCGCCGGCACCGTCACCGCCATCACCAGCCGAGAGGAACTCCTACGCCTCGACTGCGTCGTCGACGCCACCATCACCACTCGCGTCGGCGACAACGTCAGCGGCCCGCTCGACTCGTCCGTCTATGCTGGCGTCGTCATCATGCGGGCCGCCACCCGCGGCGACATCACCCGCAACGTCGCCGCTATCGACGCCGCCTTCCAGATCGCCGTCGCCGACGGCCGCACCACCGTCCCCAGCGGAGGCAAGGCCTAGGTGTGTGTACGGCCCTGCCGAGAACCCGGCGCTGCCCGCCGTTTCGTAGGAAGGGTGGTGCTGCCGACGAAAGCGCTGAACCCACCGCTCGTGTTGGCCAGCGCCGTCTCTCCAGGTCGCGTACACCTCGCGTGCACGAGCGGATGCAGAGTAGGACGCGATCGGTGGCACCCGGGGTTGAGTGGGAACCGTACGTCGAGACCGGCCTCGCCGGTATCAACGTTGCGGGTACGCGGTTGGTACCGTGATGCAAGACGTGCGTCACCGTATCTCACGAGAGGGCAGCCCATGGCCCGGAGCGCATCCGCGAACGCACCGTCCCCCGGGCTACCCGAGGCAGGTCATGACGGGCACGGCGGCCAACCGCTGCTGCCCGCGTCCGGCCCGGAGTCGCTGCTGGAACGCGCGTTCACCGAGGCGCTGGAACGCGCGGACGACAGCGACGAGGTCACCGCACGGCTTCTCGACGCCGCCTACGAGCAGTTCTGCCGCATGGGCATCCGGCGGTCCACCATGGAGGACGTGGCCCGCCGGGCCGGCGTCTCCCGGATCACGGCGTACCGCCGGTTCGCCACCAAGGACAGGCTGGTCGAGCAGGTGGTCCGGCGGGAGTTCCGTCGCTACTTCGACCAGTTCCTCCTCGACATCCAGCAGGCGGCGACCGTCGGCGACCGGGTGGTGCTGGGCTTCGTCAGCGCGTTGCAGGCTTTCCGCCGCAACCCGCTGATCGGGGGGCTGATGACCGCCGAACCGGACGCGGTCATCCCCTCGATGACCAGCGACGGCGGGCGTACGCTGGCCACGGTGCAACGGTTCGTCGCCGGCCAACTCCGCCGCGAGCAACACGCCGGCACCATCTCCGAGACGGTGGACGTCGAGGTGGTGGCCGAGTTGATGACGCGCCTGTCCTGCTCCTTCCTCGTCACTCCCAGCGCCGTCGTCGACCTCGATGACGCCGAACAGCTGCGTGCCGTGGCCCGGCGGTTCCTCGTGCCCATGTTGGAGTGCGACTCACAAGCCGAGTGACCGGCCGATCACCTCCTTCATGATCTCGGTGGTGCCGCCGTAGATCGTCTGGACACGGGCGTCCAGGTACGCCTTGGCCACCGGATACTCGCGCATGTAGCCGTAGCCGCCGTGCAACTGGAGGCAGCGGTCGACGGTGCGGTGTTGCAGCTCGGTGCACCACCATTTCGCCATCGCCGCCGTCTCCGCCGTGAGGGCGGGTTCGACCAGGCATTGGTCGACGAAGACCCGGCCGAGGCGCAGTTCGGTGGCGAGTTCGGCCAGCACGAACCGGTTGTGCTGGAAGCTGCCGATGGGACGGCCGAATGCCTCGCGCTGCTTGCAGTACGCGAGGGTCTGCTCGAACACCGTCTCGGCACCGGCGAGCGCCGCGACGGCGATCGACAGCCGCTCGAAGGGCAGGTTGCGCATCAGGTAGGCGAAGCCCTGCCCCTCGACGCCGAGGAGATTGGCCGCAGGCACCCGGACGTCGGCGAAGAACAGTTCGGCGGTGTCCTGCGCCTTCTGCCCGATCTTGTCGAGGTTGCGGCCGCGCTCGAAGCCGTCCATGCCCCGCTCGACCACCAACAGGCTGATCCCCCGGTGCCTCGCTCCCGGATCGGTGCGGGCCACGACGATGACCAGGTCGGCCAGGATGCCGTTGCTGATGAAGGTCTTCTGCCCGTTGAGGACGTAGGTGTCGCCGTCGCGGACCGCGGTGGTCGTGATGCCCTGTAGGTCGCTGCCGGCGCCAGGTTCGGACATGGCGATCGCGGTGATGATATCGCCGGAGCAGAAGCCCGGCAGCCACCGCTGCTTCTGCTCGTCGTTGGTCAGGTCGGTGAGGTACGGCCCGATGATGTCGTTGTGCAGGCCGAACGCCGGGCCGCTCGCGCCCGCACGGGCCAGTTCCTCGGTGAGGACGGCGCTGAAGCGCCGGTCCGTCACCCCTCCGCCGCCGTACCGCTCGTCGACGGAGAAGCCCAGCAGGCCGGCGGCGCCGGCGGCCCGCCACAGGCCGCGGTCGACGATGCCGTCGGCTTCCCAGCGGTCGTGGTGCGGCGCGATCTCCTTGTCGATGAAGGCGCGCACCAGTTCGGTGAACGCGAGGTGGTCGTCGGAGAAGATGGTGCGGTTCGCCATGTACGTCAGCTCCTTGCTCCACAGGTCCCTACCGGGCCATGTCCTTCACTGAGGCGATGAGGCGCCGCGGATCGGAGCCCAGCGGCGTGACGTTGAGGATCGTGACGCCGGCGTCGCGATAGGCCTGGACGCGGTCCCGCACGTAGCTCTGCGGCCCGATCAGGCTGGTGCGTTCCAGCAGTTCCGCCGGCACGGCGGCGGCAGCCTCCGCTTTGCGACCAGCCAGATAGAGCTCCTGGATGCGGCTCGCCTCGGCGGCGTAGCCGTAGCGGCACAGCAGGTCGTGGTAGAAGTTGCGACCCTTGGCGCCCATGCCACCGACGTACAGGGCGATCAGTGGCCGGGCGAGGTCGCGCAGGCCGGTCACGTCCGGTCCGATGGCCAGTGGGCCGCCGGCCACGACCTCGAGCGGTCCGAGATCGTCGGGCCGCTTGGCCTGGCCGGCTGTCAACGCGGCGCCCCAGACGTCGGCCGCGCGCTCGGGGTCGTACAGGAAGGGCAGCCACCCGTCGGCGAGCTCGGCGGTCATCTGCACGTTCTTGTCACCCAGGCTGGCCACGTAGATCGGGATGTGGTCGCGGACCGGGTGGGTGAGGATCTTCAGCGGTTTGCCGAGGCCGGTGCCCTCCCCGGCGGGCAACGGCAGCCGGTAGATGCCGTCCTGGATCAGCGTCTCGCGTCGCCACACCTGCCGACAGATCCGGATCACCTCGCGGGTCCGTCCGAGCGGTCGGTCGTAGGCGACGCCGTGCCATCCCTCGATCACCTGCGGTCCGGACGCGCCGAGGCCGAGGATGGCGCGGCCCCCCGAGATCGCGTCCAGGCCGGCCGCGGTCTGTGCCAGCAGCGCCGGGGTTCGGGAGTAGATGGGCAGGATGGCGGAGCCGATCTGCAACCGGGTCGTCTTCGCGGCGAGGTAGCCCATGATGGTCGGGGCGTCGAAGCCGTAGGCCTCCGATACCCAGACCACGTCGAGGCCGTCATGCTCCCAGTCGGCCACGGCGTCCGCACCGCTCCTGGGGTCCGTGGCATAGGCCAACGGTGTCGCGATCCGCATCAGCGAACTCCTTGTGTCTGGCTGACGGCGCCGTTGTCCAGCCACCGCTGTCGGTGTGCGCCGAGACCCCACTCGGTGAGCACGGCCTCGGTGTCCGCGCCCGGCACCGGCGGGCTGCCGCCGATCGCCCCCGGTGTCCGCGACAGGCGGGGCGCCACCGCGGGCTGCCGGACGTCGGAGTGCTCCTCGAACGTCGCGCGGGCCACCAGGTGCGGATGGCGTTGCGCCTCGGCGAGCGACAGCACCGGCGCCACGCAGGCGTCGGTGCCATCAAACAGCTTCGTCCACTCGTCGCGGGTGCCCTCGGCGAAGACCTTCGCGAAGCGTTCGCGCAGCACCGGCCATCCGGCGACGTCGTGCTGGGCCGGCAGGTCCACGTCGGCCAGCCCGAGCAGCCGCAGGAGTTCGGCGTAGAACTGGGGTTCCAGTGCGCCGACCGCCATGTAACCGCCATCAGAGGTCGCGTAGACGTCGTAGAACGGCGCCCCGCCGTCGAGCAGGTTGCGGCCACGCTCGGGCTGCCACGCGCCGGCAGCGAGGAGGCCGGTGAACATCGTGGTGAGGTGGGCCGTGCCGTCGACGATGGCGGCGTCGACGACCTGCCCGCGCCCGGTGGTCCGGGCCACGTGCAGCGCCGCCAGGCAGCCGACGACGAGGTAGAGCGCGCCACCACCGAAGTCACCGACGAGGTTGAGCGGAATCTGCGGCGGCTCGCCGGCGCGGCCGATCGGATGGAGTGCGCCGGCGACGGCGATGTAGTCGATGTCGTGGCCGGCGGCGCGGGCCAGCGGCCCCTGCTGTCCCCATCCGGTCATTCGTCCGTAGACGAGGCCCGGGTTGCGCTCCAACGCAACCTGCGGTCCGATGCCCAGCCGTTCGGCCACCCCGGGACGCCAGCCCTCGATCATGATCGCGGCATGGTCGGCCAGTCCGAGGACCACCTCGGCCCCGTCGGGATGCTTCAGGTCCACGACGACCGACCGCTTGCCCCGGTTGAGCAGGTCCCGTCCCGGGGAGCCAGCCGACAGCGCGCCCGGCTCCGGTCGGTCGACCCGGACGACGTCGGCGCCCAGGTCGGCCAGCAGCATCGCCGCGAACGGGCCCGGGCCGATCCCGGCGAGTTCCACGACGCGGATGCCGTCCAGCGGGCCGTTCATGCGCCGGACCGCGCCGCGAAGCGGGGAGCACGCCCCTGGACCTGGCTGGCGAGGGCCTCACCGAACTCGGCCCCGGCGAGGGACGCGGCCATGAGCCGGTTGGCGTCGGCGGCGGCCTCGGCGGCCCCGGTCTCCAGGCCCGACCACACCTGCCGGCGGATGACCGCCATGGACGCCGGTGAGCAGTGCGCGGCGAGATCGGCGGCATAGGCTTGTGCCTCGGCCAGCACCTCGTCGCGTGGGAGCACCCGTTGCACCAGTCCGATCCGGAACGCCTCTGCGGCGTCGATCTTGCGCCCGGACACCAGCAGATCGAGCGTGTTGCCGACACCGACCAGCCGGGGCAGCAGCCAGGCGCTGCCGTACTCGGCGATGAGGCCGAGCCGGCTGAACGCGGCGGCCAGGCGTGCCTGCGACGACAGGAACCGCACGTCGGCATAGAGCGCGTGGACCAGGCCGAGGCCGGCGGCGCCGCCGTTGACCGCCGCGACGATCGGCGTTCCGAGCGTCAAAGGCAGATGGGGTGCGAAGCCGAAATCGTCCACCAGCCGGTCGCGGTGACGCTCGTCGAGCAGCGCGTGCAGCGCCTCCGGGTCGGCGCCCACACAGAACCAGTCGCCGGCACCGGTCACCACGATCGCCCGCACCTGCGGATCCGCGTCGGCGGCCTGCAACGCCGCGTAGTAGTCGCGGAACATGTCCAGCGTCATCGCGTTCCGCTGGTCGGGCCGGTCGAACCAGATCGTGCGGACCCCGGCGTGGGTCGCGGCCCGCAGACCGCGACCGGCCGGTTCGGCCTCCCGCAGGAACGACCTCATCGACGCATCTCTTGTGACATTTGACATTTGATACTCTTATCGGTGTGGCGGAGCGGAGCAAGGTCCAGGACGTTTCTCATCCTCAGCTGTCAGAGACGGTGGCGAGCCTGCTGCGCGACCGGATCATGTCGGGGCAGCTGCGCCCCGGTGAGCGGATCCGGCTCGAGGAGGTCGCGCAGGAGACCGGGCTGAGCATCACGCCGGTGCGCGAGGCCCTGCTGATGCTGCGCGCGGAGGACATGGTCGAGCTGCAGCCGCGGCGGGGCCACGTGGTCGCGCCGCTGTCCAGGCAGGACATCATCGACGTGTTCAGCCTGCAGGGTCACATCGCCGGCGAGCTCGCCGCCCGGGTCGCCGTCAGCATCACGCCGGCCCAACTCGACGACCTGCGGCAGCAGCACGAGCGGCTGCGCCGGGCCGCCCAGGCCAGGCAGGTCAGCCGGGTCGAGCAGCTCGAGTTCGAGTTCCACCGCAGCATCAACCGGCTGACCGACGCGCGCAAGTTGTCCTGGCTGCTGCGGACGGCAACGCGCTACACGCCATCGCGGTTCTACGCGGCCGACCCGGAGTGGCGGGCGAGCATGATCGCCGATCACGAGGCCCTGCTCAACGCGCTCGATGCCCACGACCCGGTCACCGTCCGGCCCGTCATGGCCCGCCACTTCACCGACGGCGCAGAGCGGTTGGTGAAGCATCTCGATGGTCTGGGGATGTGGAGCGGGTGAGTCACCGGCGACCATGACGCCACTTGAACATCGCCAACGAGGTCCGCATGGCGGAAGCGGTCGGCTGCAACGTCATCACGTCGATCGCCGGCCGGAACCGCTGCCAGGTGACCGACCGCGGGCGGCTGAACTCACGCAGGCCGTCCGCGCCGTGGACCCGCCCGAAGCCCGAGTCGCCGACGCCGCCGAAGGGCAGTGACGGCACACCGGCGTACCCGAGCACCGAGTTGACCGACACCGCGCCCGCGCGCAGCCGCGCGGCGAGCGCCAGTCCGCGGCGGCGATGGCGCGTGAAGATCGAGCCGGAGAGCCCGTAGCTGGTCGCGTTCGTCCGGCGTAGCGCCTCGTCGGCGTCGGCCACCGGGTTGACCACCAGCACCGGACCGAAGGTCTCGTCGGTGACCGCCGTGCTGTCCTCGGGGACGTCGGCCAGCAGGACCGGCTCGACGAACGGAGGCCGCACCGAACTCGTGTCACCGACGACCGCCCGGCCACCCCGGTCGATCGCGTCGGTGATGTGGCTCAGCACGATGCCCGGCTGGGCCGGCGTGCTCATCGGCCCGTACGCCGCATCCGGTTCGGCACCCGGCCGGACCTGCCGCACCAGATCGGCCAGCTTGGCCAGGAACGGCTCGTACACGGCCTGCTCGACGTAGACGCGCTCGACTCCGGCGCACGTCTGCCCGGCGTTGCCCAGGCCACCGAACACGGCCGCCTGGGCGGCCGCGTCGAGGTCGGCGTCGGCCGTGACGATGAGCGCGTCCTTGCCGCCGCCCTCGATAACGACGGGGATCAGGTTCTCGGCGCAGGCGGCCATGACCGCCCGTGCCGTCGCGGCCGACCCGGTGAACGCGATCTTGTCGACCCCTGCCCGGCACAGCGCGGCCCCGGTCGTGCCGTCACCCGTGACGGCCTGCAGGACCGGTCGGTCGGGATGCAGCTCGCTCCAACGCTGGGCCAGCCACAGGCCGACGCCGGGGGTGTACTCGCTGGGCTTGAAGACCACCGCGTTGCCGGCGGCCAGCGCGTGCGATATCGCCCCCATCGGCGTGTAGACCGGATAGTTCCACGGCCCGATCACGCCGACGACGCCGTACGGCACGTACTCCACGGAGCTGGCCTGATTGAACGCGAGCAGGCCGGAGGACACCGACCGTCGTTTCAGCACATGCCGGGCGTGCCGGGCGGCCCAGTCCAGGTGCTCGACGGCGAGCATCACCTCCAGCTGGGCCCCGGCGAGGGACTTGCCGGTCTCGCTGCGGATGAGCTCGGCCAGCTCGCCGATGCGGCTCGCGACGAGTGCCTTGTAGGCGAGCAGATGACGCCGACGTTGACGTGCGTCCAGGCCGGACCACCAGCCGGCCGCCTCGCGGGCCTGTTGCACGGCGGCACTCACCGCGGCCTCGTCTGCTAGGTCGTAATCGGTGCGGGACTCGCCGGTGATCGGGTCGACGACGTGCAACCGGCGAGGGTGCTCAACGAGGGACGTCATCGGCAGCCTCCTGACATTTGATATTCGATAGTCTAGCCTTGCTGTCAATCCCTTTGCGACGCTGGAGGTACAGCTGTGGAATGGAGCGACGAGCAACGGTCCCTTGTCGCGGCCGTGCAGGATTTCTGCCGCCGCGAGGCCGGAACCCGTGAGCAACGGCAGAGACTCACCAACGGCGGACGGGAACCCCACAGCCCGGAGTTGTATCGCAAGATGGCCGACCTCGGCTGGCTGGGCCTGTCGCTGCCGGAGGAGTTCGACGGCGGTGGCGCGGGGATGGTGGAGCTCTGCCTCTTTCTGGAGGGGACCGCCAGAGCGATGGCGCCGATCGGCGGTTTCACCACGTCGATCATCGTCGCCGCCACCTACGTGCGGTTCGGTTCGGCGGAGCAGAAGAAGCTCATCCTGAGCGGGGTGGCCCGCGGCGTCGTCGAGGCGGTCGCGATGTCCGAGCCCGAGGCCGGCTCGGACGTGGCCAACCTGAGCTGCCGCGCCGAGCGCCGGGGCGACGGATTCCTCATCAACGGCCAGAAGACCTGGTGTTCCAACGCCCATCTCGCCGAGCACATTCTGCTGGTCGCCCGCACGTCGGGCCGGGCCGGCGACCACGACGGCCTGACCATGTTCCTGGTCCCCGCTAACGCACCCGGACTGACGATCTCCGGTATCGACACCATGGGCGGCCGGGAGGTCAACGACCTCTACTTCGCCGACTGCGCGCTGCCCGCCGACGCCGTGGTCGGCCAGATCGACAACGGCTGGCGGCAGCTGATGGCCGGGCTCAACATGGAGCGGCTGATCCTCGCCAGCCTGATGCTCGGCACCGCGCAGCGGGCGTTCGACGACGTCGTGGAATACGTCAAGAACCGGCAGCAGTTCCGCCGGCCGATCGGGTCGTTCCAGGTGATCCGGCATCGCCTGGCCGACCTGGCCACCGAGATCGAGTGCGCCCGGCTCCTGGTCTACAACACCGCAGCCCAGGTCGACCGCTCTCCGGACACGTTGCTGCCCCGGGAGAGCTCGATGGCGAAACTCAAGGCCACCGAGACCGCCCGCCGCGTCGCCCTGGACGCCATGCAGATGATGGGCGGCTACGGGTACGCGACCGAGTTCGACATGGAGCGCCTGGTCCGGTCCTCGGTCGTGTCCACCGTCTACGGCGGCACCAGCGAGATCCAGCGCGAGATCATCGCGAAGACCTACGGACTGTCCGACCACATGCGGTAGGGCTCAGCGACACGCCGTCGATGACACGTCCACCGACGGCGGACACCCCGGCCGACGAGTGTGCCGAACACTCACCGGCCGGGGTGCTTTGTTAGTCATGGTTCACCATCACCCTCCGGCGACACAGCCCTCCAGCGGAAAGCCGAGCAGTCCGGCAGTTGTCCTGCTTAGTGCGAGGTTCAGAACCCTTCCCAAGAAGTTACGCGTGATTTACAGTGCCGTAAGCATGAAGAGGGTTCCCGCGCCAGCGATTCGCGTGTACGCCCTGGACTACGGGGCCGTCATCGCCTCCGGGACGCCGCGCGCCGTGCTCTCCGACCCGGCCGTGCGTACCGCGTATCTCGGATCGGAGCTCGTGCCGTGAGCGATGCCCTGCGACCGGACCGCGGTGCGGGAAAAACGACGGCGCTGCTGACCGCCGCCGGGGTCATCCGGCCAATGGTCGGCCTTCGGCACCACCCCGCGCCTGGCGCCGGACACGCGAAACCCCGCCCACCGCTCTGAATGGAAGAATCATGGAATTATCTGCCAGACAGCGCGCCGCCCTGGCAAGCATCTGCGACACGTTCGCACCGGGCGATGGGGCCGACCTCCCGTCGGCCAGTCAGCTCGGCGCGGTCGACATCATGGCCGCGCTGGTCCTGCACAACCCTCGCGCCGCCGAGGTCAGGCAGTTCCTCCAACTGCTGGATCTGTGGGACTCCCCCGCCACCCAGTTGATCCTCGGCGGCGGCGCACGGCGGTTCTCCCGGCAGACCCAGCAGCGCCGCGAGCGGATGCTGCTGGGTCTGGCCGAATCGGGCGTCACCCGCAAGCGGGCGCTCTTCCAGGCGCTCAAGGGCGCGGCCACCCTGTCCTACTACATGGCGCCCGGGCCGACCGGTCGATCGCCGGTGTGGCCCGCCATCGGTTACCCCGGACCGCTCGGCACCAGGACCGACGCCTCCGAGCCCGTCCTGGCGCCGATCCGTCCGTCCGTGGCCACCACCCTGGACTGCGACGTCGTCATCGTCGGATCGGGTGCTGGCGGCGGCACCGCCGCGGCCGTCCTCGCCGGGCACGGCCTCGACGTGATCGTCGTGGAGAAGGGCGAGTACTACGACGACAGGGACTTCGACGGCGGGGAGCTGTCTGGATTGTCGCGGCTCTACGCCCCGGGCCCGTCGGCCACCGCAGAGGGCCAACTGAGCATTCTCCAGGGGCAGTGCCTCGGTGGCGGCACCGTGGTCAACTACACCACGTCGTTTCGCACCCCGCCTCGGGTTCGCGACGAGTGGGCCGCGCTGGGCGTCCCACAGTTCGCCACGGACGAGTACGAGCGTTGCCTCGACGCGGTGTGGTCCCGGCTCGGCGTCAACCGCGACCACGGCCGGATCTCGTCCCGCGACGCGCTCATGGAACGCGGACTGACCACGCTCGGCTGGCATGTCGACGAGATGCCCCGCAACGTCGACGGCTGCGACACCGGCATCGAGTGCGGGCGGTGCGGCCTGGGCTGCCGCATCGGCGCCAAGAAATCCGCGACCAAGACCTGGCTCGTCGACGCCCAACGCGCAGGTGCGCGCCTTCTCGTCGACGTCGACGTCCGCACGGTCACCATCACGGCCGGCAGGGCGACCGGCGTCGCCGGCCACACCGCCGACGGTCACCCGGTGATCATTCGCGCCCGCGCGGTGGTCGCCTCGGCCGGCAGCGTGCAGACGCCGGCCCTGTTGCGCCGCTCCGGCCTCACGAACCCGAACATCGGCCGGCACCTCCATCTGCACCCGGCCACCGGCGTCTGGGGCGTGTTCGCCGAGGAGGTCCGCCCGTGGGAGGGCGGAATGCAGACCCGGTACTCCACCGAACACGCCGATCTCGATGGCCTCGGCTACGGCGTCATCTACGAGACCGCCGCCACCAACCCGGCCACCGCCGTGTCCTTCATGAGCTGGACAGGCGCCCGGACCCACCTGGACCAGATGCGGTCGCTGCCGAACCTCAGCGGGGTCGGCATCATCACCCGCGACCGCGACAGCGGACAGGTCAAGGTCGGCAGCGACGGCGAGCCGGTGGTGCACTACCGCCTCTCCGCCTACGACGCCGCCCACATGCGGGCCGGGATCGCCGGTGCCGCTCGCATCGTCGAGGCGGCCGGCGCCCGCAAGCTGTTCTCCGGTCATCAGCGCGGCACGATCTGGGAAAGCGGCAAGGGCTCCATCGAGGACTTCATCCGCCACACGGACACCCTGGGGACCGCGCCCGGTCAGGTCGCCATGGCCGCCCTGCACATCATGGGCGCGGCCCGCATGGGCGGCAGCCGGGCCACGTCGGTAGCCGGGCCCGACGGTGCCACGTGGGAGGTCCCGAACCTGGTCCTCGCCGACGCGTCCACCTTCCCGGCGTCGTTGGGCGTCAACCCGATGATCTCCGTCGAGGCCATCGCGTACATGAACGCCCAACGACTCGCCACCGGGCTCTGACCAACTATTCGAACCGCTCGCCCCGGTCGGCCATGGCCAACAGCAGTTGGGGCGGGCTGAACCGGTCACCGTAGCGCTGCGCGAGCACCCGCGCGCGAGCCACGAAGCCCGGCAGCCCGCCCTCGTACTGGTTGATGTACTGAACGACGCCGCCGGTCCAGCTCGGGTAACCGATGCCGAGGATCGAACCGACGTTGGCGTCGACCACCGAGGTGAGCACCCCGTCTTCGAGGCACCTCACCGACTCGACCGCCTCGATGAAGAGCAGCCGCTCCTTGAGGTCCTCGAAGGGCGTGCCGAGGTTCGTACCGCCGAAGTTGTCCCGCAGGCCCGGCCAGAGGCCGACCCGCTTACCGTCGCGGTAGTCGTAGAAGCCAGCGCCACCCGAGCGTCCGGGCCGCCCGCAGTCGTCGATCATCCGGTCGATGACCGCGTCGGCGGCGTGCGGCTGCCAGGTGCCGCCGGCGGCGACCGTGGCCGCGGCCGTCTCCTGCCGGATCTTGCGGGGCAGGGTGAGGGTGAGCTCGTCCATCAGCGCCAGGACCGGTGCGGGGTATCCGGCCTGGCTGCTGGCCTGCTCGATGGTTGCGGCCGGAATTCCCTCGGCCAGCATCGCGATGCCCTCGTTGGTGAACGTCCCGATGACCCGGCTGGTGAAGAATCCGCGGCTGTCGTTGACGACGACGGGCGTCTTGCGGAGCCGACGTACGAGGCCGAGGGCCCGTTGCAGCGTGGCCTCGTTGGTGCGCTCGCCGCGGATCACCTCGACCAGCGGCATCTTGTCCACCGGCGAGAAGAAGTGCAGGCCGATGAACTCCTCCGGCTTGCTGACGCCCTCGGCGAGCAGGGTGATCGGCAGGGTCGACGTGTTGGAGGCGATGAGCGCGTTCGGTGCGACCTGCTCGATCTCGGCGTACACCTTGTGTTTGAGGGCGGGATCCTCGAAGACCGCCTCGATGGCGAGGTCGACGTCGGCGAGGTCGGCGATGTCCTCGGTCGCCTGGATCCG
This sequence comes from Micromonospora sp. MGP-C2, assembly GCF_057766525.1. Classification (NCBI taxonomy): domain Bacteria; kingdom Bacillati; phylum Actinomycetota; class Actinomycetes; order Micromonosporales; family Micromonosporaceae; genus Micromonospora; species Micromonospora sp. MGP-C2. The sequence goes on along the minus strand of NZ_JBYMEN010000002.1, from coordinate 6,956,683 downwards.
GGCCAGGATCGCGTCCCGCTCGTCCAGCGTGGACACACCGCGGGCGACGGCCTTGTCGAGCAGGCCCACCGAGTAGTCCCTCCCCCGCAGCGCCCCCAGGAGGGTCACGTCCTTGAGCACGACCTGCATCCCGGCCCGAGCACACACGTAGGCGATGGCGGCGCCCATCATGCCCGCGCCGATGACCGCCACCCGCCGCAGCGGCGGGTGGCCCGCGCCGATGTCCCGCGATCCGGCGGTCTGCACGTCGAAGAAGAGTGCTTTGATCATGTTCTTGGCGATCTGACCGGTGGCCAGTTCGGTGAAGTACCGTCCCTCGATGGTGAAGGCGGTGTCCAGGTCGACCTGTGCGCCTTCGACGGCGGCAGCGAGGATGTTGAGCGGGGCGGGGTAGGGCGCGCCCTTGAGCTGCTGACGCAGAATGGCTGGCATCGCCGGCAACTGGGCGGCGAGCGCGGGGGTGGACGGGGTGCCGCCGGGAATCTTGTAGCCCTTGCGGTCGTACGGCTGGGCCGCTTCGGGGTTGGCGGTGACCCAGGCACGGGCCGCGCCCAGCATGGCCGCGTCATCCGGGGCGATCTCGTCGACCAGCCCGTGCGCGAGTGCGTCCTGCGGTCGGCGCCGCTGGCCGCGGAGCAGCCAGTTGGTCAGCGCGTCGGTCACGCCCAGCAGCCGGACGCTGCGCACGACGCCACCGCAGCCCGGCAGCAGGCCGAGGGTGACCTCTGGGAAGCCGATCTCGATGGCCGGGTTGTCGAGCACGATGCGGTGGTGGCAGCCCAGGGCGAGTTCCAGCCCGCCACCGAGGGCCGAGCCGTTGATGGCGGCCACGACCGGACGACCGAGTGTCTCCAGTCGGCGTACCGCGTTCTTGAGCATGCGGGTGTTCGCCGCCGAGGTCTCGGCGTCGGCCGGCGTCAGCCGCAGCAGGGCTTCCAGGTCGCCGCCGGCGAAGAAGGTCTTCTTGGCCGAGGTGATGACCACGCCGGTGATCTGGTCGCGCTCGGCTTCGAGCCGATCGACCGTCGCTACGAGGCTCGCACCGAATTCGTCGTTCATCACGTTCGCCGAACGCCCGGGGTGGTCGAGGGTGAGCAGGACGATGCCGTCATCGCCGCGCTCCCACCGGATTGTGTTGACCATTCGTGACTCCTCAGATTCGTTCGATGACGGTCGCGATGCCCATGCCGCCGCCGACGCAGAGCGTGGCGAGCCCGTAGCGACCACCGCGTCGCTCCAGTTCGTCGACGAGCGTGCCGAGGATCATGGCGCCGGTTGCCCCCAGCGGGTGCCCCATCGCGATCGCGCCGCCGTTGACGTTGACGATCTCCATGCTCAGACCCATGTCGGCGACGAACCGCAGGACCACTGCCGCGAACGCCTCGTTGATCTCCACCAGGTCGAGGTCCTCGACGCCGAGGCCAGCCTTGGCCAGCGCCTTGCGAGCGGCCGGAGCCGGGCCGGTGAGCATGATCGTCGGATCGGCGCCGCTGAGTGCCGTAGCGACGACGCGCGCTCTCGGGGTGAGGCCGGCGGCCGCACCGACGGCCTCGCTGCCGATGGCCACCAACGAGGCGCCGTCGACGATGCCGGACGAATTGCCCGCCGTGTGGACGTGGTTGATGCGCTCGACCCAGTGGTACTTCTGAAGCGCGACCGCGTCGAAGCCGGCCTTCTCCCCGATGCCGGCGAAGGAGGGGCGAAGCGCGGCGAGGCCCTCGGCGGTCGAGTCCAGCCGGATGTGCTCGTCGCGGTCGAGGACGGTCAGGCCGTTGCGGTCCCGCACGGGGACCACCGAGCGGTTGAAGTAGCCGTTGGCCCACGCCTTCGCCGCCCGGGCCTGCGACTGCAACGCATAGCCGTCGACCACGTCGCGGTCATGGCCGTCGAGAGTCGCGATCAGATCCGCGCTGACCCCCTGCGGCACGAAGCTGGTGTTGAAGTTGGTCTCCGGATCCAGCGCCCACGCTCCGCCGTCGGATCCCATTGGAACCCGGGACATCGACTCGACGCCGCCGGCGAGGACCAGATCCTCCCACCCTGAACGCACCTTTTGCGCGGCGATGTTCACCGCTTCCAGGCCCGAGGCGCAGAAGCGGTTGAGCTGCATGCCGGCCACCGTGTCGGGCAGGCCGGCGGTGATGGCGGCCGTCTTGGCGATGTCGGCGCCCTGGTCGCCCAGCGGGGACACCACCCCGAGGACGATGTCGTCGATCAGCGCCGGGTCAAGGCCGGGCATCCGCCGCAGGGTCTCCTCGATCAAACCAGCGACGAGCGAGACCGGCTTAACCCCGTGCAGCGATCCGTTCGGCTTTCCCCGACCGCGCGGTGTGCGCAGTGCGTCGTAGATGAACGCCTCGGTTGTCATCGCCAAGCTCCTCGCTGCTCACCCAAATGCGAATCCAGCCTAACTTTCGTTGAGCTCACGGCCGCTTGTCAAGCAACGTCCACACCCGATGCACGCTGGCTGCATTCGGCCTTACCGACGCATGGCACGCAAGATGGCCGAGGGCAATCGCAGCAACCCTGCGAGGTGGCGCTAACCTGTAGGGGTGCGACCAGCAGCGAGCGGTGTGGGCCCGGCAGCGACCAAACGACCGAAGGATCGCAAGGACCGCATTGCGCTGGCCGGCGCCGAGCTGTTCTGCGAGCGGGGCTATCACCTGGTAACCGTCGACGAGATCGCCGCCGTCGTCGGCATCAGCGGCCCGGCGGTGTACCGGCACTTCCCGAACAAGTACGCGATCCTGGTGCACGCCACCCGGGAGGTCGTCGGCGCCCTGCTCGCCGCGACCGCCGATCCGCAGGCGAACACCACCGAGGGTGTCCTCGACGAACTACTGAGCACGATCGCCGGAGTCGCCGTGAGCAAACGGCGCGTCGCCGGGCTGTACCAGTGGGAGGGCCGCTACCTCACACCCGAGCATCGGCGGGAGTTCGCCACGACCCTGGCCACGCTGGTCGGCCGCCTCGCCGGCCCGCTGCGCGAACTGCGGCCCGAGCTGACCGCCGGGCGGGCGGAGCTGCTGGTCAACGCGGCACTCAGCGCCTTCGGCAGCGTGACCACCTACCGCGCGGCGGCAACCGGCACCGACACCGAGAAGCTGCTCACCCGGGTCGCCTGGACTCTGCTGCGGGCCGACGCCCCCCAGTTGCCGCCACAGCAGCACGCCACGCCGGGCACCGCGCCGGTGCGCCCCGCCTCGCGCCGTGAACTGCTGCTGATCGAGGCGATCCGTCTGTTCCACCGCCACGGCTACCACGCCGTCGCCGTCGAGGACATCGGGCGCGCAGCCGGCATGCAGGCATCCAGCGTGTACCGGTACTTCCCCAGCAAGGCCGACCTGCTCGCGGCCGCCTACTACCGCGCCACCGACCGACTCGCCGGGGCCACGACAACCGCGATCGCCGAGGCGAGCGACCCGGCGGACGCTCTGCGCCGGGTCGTGCAGGCCTACGTCGCCTACGCGTTCGGCCAGAGCGACCTCGTCGCGGTCTACCTGGCAGAGAACAACAACCTGCCCGACGAGGACCGTCACCAGCTGCGCGGGGCGCAACGCCTGCACGTCGAGGAATGGATGCGCCTCGTCGAGACGGTACGACCGGACCTGCCGGCCGCCGACGTCCGCGTGCTCGTGCACGCCGCGCTCAACGTCGTCACCGACATCGGCCGGCTCGGCCGCTTCGACCGCGCCGAGGGCTACGACACCCAGACGGCCCGTCTCGCCCTCGCGGTGCTGCACGCCTGAGCTCTCGAAGCGTCGATGGCGCTGTGATTGACTAGCGCGTATGGCACTGCGTCCGCCCGCCTCTGATCGATTGATCCGGTGACCACCGGGCCGACTGCTGCCACCCGACCGCGCAACCGCAGGCAGGTCATCGTCGAAGCGGCCGGCCAGGTGTTCAGTGAGCGCGGCTACCACGCGGCGTCCATGGAGGAGATCGCCGCCGTGGTCGGTATCAGCGGCCCGGCGCTGTACCGGCACTTCCCCAACAAGTACGCGCTGTTCGCCGAGTGCGCCGATGTCATCGTGAACAAGCTCGTCGAGGTCATCGACGAGTGCCCGCCAGAGGCGACCCTGAAGGATGTGCTCGTCGCCGTCACCCGGGTGACGGTCTCCCGCCGCGCGTCGGGCGGCCTCTACCGGTGGGAGGCCCGCTACCTCGAGCGCGCGGACCGCCGGCTGCTTCGGACGAAGTTCGCCCACGTCGTGGGGCGGGTGATCGAACTGGTGCGGCGCGAATATCCGCTGCCCGGCGAGCACCTGCGGGCGGTGGCGGCCCTCGGTGTGATCGGGTCCGTCACCATGCATCACACCTCGATCGCCCAACGCCGGATCGAGGATCTGTTGCTGGCATCTGCCCTGGGCGTGGTCGCGACCGATCCGGCGACGGCGGCGGGCAGCGCGAGCCTGGTCGAACTGCCCGCCCAGCCCGTGCCGCGCACTCGACGTGCCGAGATCCTGGCGGCGGCCATCCCGCTGTTCGCACAGGACGGGTTCGCCAACGTCACGAACGCGCAGATCGCACAGGCCGTGGGGTTGGCCCCGTCCGCGATCTACCGCCACTACCCCGGCAAGGTCGACATTCTGGTGGCGGCTTGTCTGCAGGCTGCGGGCCTGCTGGCTCAGGCGGTGGAGCGGAGCCTTCAGCGGGCGACCGATCCACGTCAGGCCGTGGTCGCGCTGGCGGCGGCGTACGTGGCCTACTGCTTCGAGCACAACGCGCTCAACAGCGTCGCCGACGCCGAGGTCGCCAGTCTTCCGGCCGACCTGCGGCGCCCCTTGATCCTCGCGCAGCGTGAGCACATCGCCGTCTGGGAGCAGCAGTTGCGGTTGGTCCGCCCGGAGCTGGACCCCCGACAGGCCCGGATGCTGGTCCATGCGGGTTTCGGCGTGGTGGTCGAGGCCGGGCGCGCCCTGCGCTGGCAGGATACGCCCGGCCATCGGGACACGGTCACCGCACTGGTCACCGGTGCCCTGATCCGGTAAGTCGGGACGCCGACTCAGCTGCCGGGCCGGTTCATCGTCGGAATGGTGATGGGGGTGTGGGACGACGAGGTGCCGTTGTTGAGGAAGAGCATCGCCAGGCCGCGCACGAAGTGGTCGAACATCGAGAAGGTGCCCGGCATGACCGGCGACAGCCCTTCACGGAACATGATGTACGTTGGCCAACCGGCCTCGATCACGCCGCGTGAGATGAGGTCACGCGGCAACCTCAGCCAGTTGCCGATCCGGTCGCTGAGCACATAGCGCGCGAACTCGCGTTGGAATCCCTTGGTGATGCCCAGGTCGACCGATGAGGTCAGGTTCAGCAGGGTGTCGGCCAGGTCGATGCCCTCCCGTGTCGGCGCGAGGATCGGCGTCAGTGCGTACTGCGACTGCTCGTGGGCGGCAGCCCAGGTGGCGGGGATGAATTCGTCCCGTACACCGAGCAGGTGCAGCGCTACCTGCCACATGTGCAGGTAGGCCTCCTCTTCGGCGGCCGACACCCGGAGGCCGTAGCGACGCCACTCCACCAGCTTGCTGTGCACGTAGGTGCCCAGGCTGTGGAAGGTGATCAGGATGTCGCCGTTGCTGATCGGAATCGGGTGGTCCGTGACCCCCCGCCACGCTGCTGACTGCGGCAGCAGGTGCCGCACCGCGGCGTGCGTCAGGCGGGTCTTGGTGGAGGTGGTGATGAAGTTGCCCGTCGCCTTGAAAGCGTCGGGCGTGTTCAGGTCGTAGCCGTACGTGAAAGTCTTGGCCGCGCGCGACTTCATGTCGGCGCCGCCCTCGGACCAGTAAACGTTGCGGGCCTCCCGCGGGATCACCGTGCTCATGATGCCGCTGCCCAGCCCGTAGAGCAGGAACAGGTACATGCTCATGCGCTTGTTGAACTGGGCGGCACGGTCCAGCTTGGCCTGGTCGGCCCACGACGGCAGCTTGTTGACCTGCCCGATGTAGGTGGCGAGCGCGGGGGGCAGGCCGCTGGGCACCGGGTCGCCGTTCTTGATGAACGTCTTGAACGCGTTGTTGACGGCCGGAATCTGGCCGTTGTCGAGGAGGGAGGCGACGAGCGGGTCGGTGTCGTCGTCCCAGACGTCCCACGGGTCGGTGACCGTGTTGGTTCCGGCGATCGAGTTGGCGGACGACCACGCCCATGCCTTCGGCACGTCGGTCACAGTCACCAGACCCAGCGCGGCACCGAGGGTCAGGACACTTCGTCTGCTGAGATTCTCCATTAGCCACCACTTCCCGGGCCAGCCGGACATCGCCCTGAACGCCAGCTTGTTGGGGCACTACAAGCGCGTTTCAAGTCATCCAGACGTGTGATTTTCTATTAACATAGAGGAGCTTGACTCCGCCTGCAAGGGGCAGGTACGACAAGGGCACCGCCGCCATCTCGGCGATGGCGACGCGGCTCAGTCGAAGGTGAGGACGGGCTTGATCGCGGAGCCGTCGCGCATGCCGTCCACGGCGGCACCGATGTCCTCGAAGGGAAAGGTGGCGATGAGCCGGTCCAGCGGAAAGAGGCCACGCTGGTGGAGATCGACCAGTTCGGGGATGAAGCGCGCCGGGTTCGCGTCGCCCTCAAGCACGCCGTGGACCCGGATTCCCTTGGCGAGCAGGCTCATGACGTTGAAGGCGACTGTGGTGCCGACACCGACGAGGGCGAGGTCGCCCCGGGGACGCAGGATGGCGACGGCCCGGCGAAGCATCTCCGGCCGGCTGGTGGTGTCCACGATGTGGTGTGCGCCGCCGCTGGTGAGGTCATGCACGGTGCCGACGAGGCCGGCCGCCGTCGGGTCCAGGGCTGCCTTGGCGCCGAGCTCAGTGGCCAGGGCGCGTCGCGAGGCGACCGGCTCGATGACGATGACAGGGTCGCAGCCGCGAACGATCGCGGCCATGAGCGCGGTGAGTCCGACCCCGCCGGCGCCGATGACGACCAGGGAGCTTCCCGGCTCGGGGCGCAGGCGGTTGAGCACCGTACCCGCCCCCGTCTGCGCACCGCATCCCAGCGGCGCGGCAACGACGGCCGGCAGGTCGGCGGGGACCCGGATGGCGTTGCGCTCGTGGGCGAGCGCGAACGTGGCGAAGCTCGACTGGCCGAAGAACCCCCCGTGTACGGGGGTGCCGTCGCGGGACAGTGGGGTGGTGCCGTCGCCCCGGCCGCCGGAGGTGTTCAGGGCCTCCTGGCGGCGGCAGTAGGCCGGATGGCCAGCCGCGCACTGCTCACACGCACCGCAACTGCTGAAGGTCAGGCAGACGCGGTCGCCCGGCGCGAGAGTGGTCACCTCCGCGCCGACTGCCTCGACCACGCCGGCCCCCTCGTGGCCGAAGACCATGGGAGTCAGCCGCGGGGGCCAGATCGCCTGCATGCTGAGGTCGGTGTGGCACACACCGGCGGCGGCGATTCTGACCAGCACCTCGTGCGGCCGTGGAGCCTCGAGATCCACGGCCTGGACGACGAACGGTCCGCTCTGGGTGTCGGTGACGGCAGCTCGGATTCGCATGGGGAACTCCTTCGCACGGTCGGCCTCAGGCCACGCGCTCGAGTACGAAGTAGAAGAAGGGACCGTCGGCGGGGACGTACTTGCCGTTCATGATTCCCATGAGCGTGTTCTCGTCGGCTCGCTTGAAGTGATCGAAGACCGGCTGCCCGTCGTAGACCATCGTCGCGGTCGACTCGCCGCGGAACTCGACTGCCCACAGGCTGGCCCCGCCCTTGCCGAGCACGGTGTTGGAGTACAGCTCGCCCTCCTCGTTCCGGCAGATCAGCGGCTTGACGTCGGTGAGGGTGACGAAGGCCTTGCCATACCACCGCACCTTGTCCAGCTGCCCGTTGAGGGGGTGCCCCGTGTCGAACGCGCTGCCCTTCCACTCGCCGAGGATCTCTTCGGGGCGAACCGTGTCCAATTCGGCCCAGATCTCGTCGAGCTCGGCGGCGGAGACCCGGCCACCCGCTCGGCGCAGCTCGGAGAAGCGGGCTAGGGCCAGGCTCGCGTTCATGATGGCTTCCTCTCGCCGTACGCCGGGGTGGGTAGCGACACCCGAGGATGCCGGTCGTGACATGTCGGCGGCCTGGGCGATGGCCTCCATGGAGGTGCGGCGGTATCCGTAGCGGGCAAAGGTGACCCTGGCAGCCTTCAGGACCCGGTGCCTGCGGGCCTCGCCCAAGGCTGCCGTGTGGACGCCACTGGTGAGGGTCGTCGGGACCTGACCGCGGCGCCGCACCCGGCCTTGACAACGCGCCGCGCCGTCGCCGAACCTGCTGGGGAGGTGAACGCGATGGCTGATGGCGGTCGGCACCGCTGGTTGCGTCGTATCGAGGAACTCGATCCGGTTCGCGACCACCACGAGATATACCGGATCTCGATCGGTTTCGAGTTTCCCTTCGACTACCAGCGGGCCCTGGAGCTCGCGCTGCTGCGGACGTACTGCGTGCCCAGCATCTCCGCGCTGCTCGACGCGACAGGCGAGTTCCGGCTGCGGGCGCAGCAGCGGTACGACGACACCGCGTTGCTGATGGCCGAGATGGCGGAGCACGGCTATGACTCGCCGCGCGGCCGGCAGGCGCTGAGGGTCATCAACCGGGCGCACCAGCGGTACGCGATCTCCAACGACGACATGCGCTATGTGTTGTCCACCTTCGTGTACGAGCCGATCGACTGGCTGGACCGGTTCGGCTGGCGTCGGCCCCACGAGCACGAGCGGCTGGCCGCGTTCCACTACTACCGGGCCGTCGGTGCGCGAATGGGTATCCGCGACGTGCCGGACGACTTCGACGCGTTCTGGGATTTCAAGCGCGAGTATGAGCGCACCACCTTCCGCTACGCCCCGACCAACCAGCGGATCGGCGCCTACACCCTGGACCTGTTCGGCTCGTGGTACCCGGCGCCCTTGCGTCGTGCGGCGCGGCTCGGCGTACTCGCGTTGCTGCCCGCCGAGCTACGTGACGCGTTCGCGTTCCCAGCCGCGCCGCGCTGGCTGTCCGTGGCGGTCACGGGTGGGTTGCGGACCCGGGCCGCGGTGGTGCGGCTGCTGCCGCCGCGTACCACGAGCAGGTTGACCCAGGCGCCGCGCAACCGCACCTACCCCGGCTACCCGCACGGGTACCAGCCCGCCGATCTGGGCTCGCCGCCACCGCCACCCGACCTCGACCCGACGTGGCTGGCCCGCCCGGAACCGCCGCCGGCCGCCGGGCCGGAGCCGTTGGGTGATCGCTGACCCTTCGACTCCGGCACGCACGGGTTGTGGAGGCGGCCGGGGGCGGCGTGGTCGACCAGTGGCCCGAGTCGACGCTCAGGCCCCTATCCGGTGACGGACTCGACAGCCGGGTCCGTCGCCCGGTAGAGGGCGTCGATGCTCTCGCCGTACCGGTCGACGATGACACGGCGGCGCAGCTTCAGGGTCGGGGTCAGCTCCCCCGATGCCGGCGTCCAGCTCGACGGCAACACCTCGAAGGTCTTGACCTGCTCGGGTCGGGCGAGCCGGGCGTTGGCGGCGTCGACGGCGGCCTGGATCTCGGCGAGCAGCAGCGGGTCCGAGGCCAGGCCGGGCAGCTGCGCGTCGCTGATGCCATGCGACCGCGCCCACTGGGGCGCGACCTCGTCATCCAGCACGATCAACGCCGTGACGTACGGCCGCCGATCGCCGATCGCGACCGCCTGACCGATGAGCGGATGTGCCCGAAGCAGCCCTTCGATGTGCGCAGGCGAGATGTTCTTGCCGCTCGAGGTGATGATGAGTTCCTTCTTGCGGTCGGTGATGGTGAGGTAGCCGTCGTCGTCGATCGTGCCGACGTCGCCGGTGGCCAGCCAGCCGTCCGCGTCGACGATCGGCTCGACGCTGCCGTCGCCGCGCAGGTACCCGGAGCAGACCAGCGGCCCGCGTACGAGCACCTCACCGTCGTCGGCAAGGCGCACCTGCATGCCGAGGTGGGGCCGGCCGACGGTACCGGTGCGGAAACCCTCCGGGAGGTTGATGGTGGCGGTGCCGGTGGTCTCGGTCATGCCCCACACCTCCAGCACGTCGACGCCGAGCCCGGCCAGGAACCGCAGGACGTCGACCGGAATCGGGGCGGCACCACTGCCGGCCCAGAGCATGTTCTGCAGGCCCAGTGTGGACTGCAACGGTCGCAGGACGGTGGCTTCGGCCTGCGCCAACCGGGCAGCCAACTCGTCGGGCACGGCCTGGCCCGCCGCGCGCAGCTCGTACGCCTGAAGGGCGACGGCGCTCGCGGCGCTGAAGGCGGCCTGCACCGCCGGCTCCGCGGTGGCCAGATGGGCCTGGACACCGGCGGCCATCTTCTCCCAGATTCGCGGAACGCCGAAGAACGATGGCGGACCGACGGTGCGCAGGGCCTTGATGAGCTGGGTGGGATCGGGGCAGATGGTCACGTGACCGGCGCGGTAGATGGGGTTGTAGATTCCGAGGAACCGCTCTGCGATGTGGGCCAGCGGCAGGTAGGCCACCGACGGGGAGTGGTCGGGGACCGACACGTTGGCCTCCAGGGCCACGGCCTGATAGATCACGTTGTGGTGGCTGAGTACGACGCCCTTCGGGTCACCTGTCGTCCCCGACGTGTACAGCAACGTCACCGGCTGCTCGGGTCGGATCGCGCGCCAGCGCCGATCGAAGGCGGCCGGGTCGGCCTGGTGCGCGGCCTGGCCGACGGAGCGTACGTGTGACAGCGGCACGGCGTCCGAGGTCGTGTCGCCCAGTCCGGGCTCGTCGACCAGCACGACCCGGCGCAGGTTGGGCAGGTCCGGTAGGACCGAACGCCAGCGGTCCAGCTCGGCGGCACCTTCCAGCACGAGCACCTGGGCCCTGCTGTGTAGCGCCAGGTGTCGCATCTGGTCGGTGCTCAGCGTCGGATAGATCGTGGAGGGCACCGCGCCCAGGTGGACGGCGGCGAGGTCGACCAGCCAGTGCTCCGGCCTGCTCGACATCATGATCAGCATCTGGCCGCCCGGCTCCAGACCAATCTCGGCCAGGCCACCGGACAGCTCAGCGACCTCATCGCGCAGCTCGGCCCACGTGCGGGTGTCGTCGCGGTCGAGCGTTGTCAGCGCCGGCAGGTTGGCGAACTCGGTGGCGTTGCGGTGCAGGAGGGCGGGGACGGTGAGGTCTGCGGCCGTCTTGGCGCATCGGTCGGCAAGGGTGTCGGCAGGATCCATGAGGTACTCCTTCAACCGTAACCGGGCCTGGTGGTGGTGTGAGTTGAGTTCGGCGCACCCCTCATCGTGGTGCCGTCGAGGGCGCCGCGGCCCGTTCCAGCACTGTAAACGACGGCTAACTTTCTGGGAAGGAGCGATCGGTGTTATGTGCTCGACTCAGGGAGCGGGCGGCACCGGCAGACGAACGCAGGCTAACCAGCCGGGCCGTGCGGGTTCGCCGCTCGTCACTGGGCGGTCCACCCACCATCGACGTGCAGGACGCTGCCTGTGACATAGCTGGCAGCGTCCGAGGCCAGGAACGCGACAGCGCCGACAACCTCACGCGGCTGGCCGAACCGACCCATCGGAATGCGCTCGCGCAGCCGCTTCGACCACTGCTCGTGGCTGCGTAGCCCCTCCGTCATCGGCGTCTCCAGGTAACCGGGCGCCACGGCGTTCACGCGGACACCGGCGGGCGCCCACTCCAGCGCCAGCGTCCGGGTGAGTTGCTCGACTCCGCCCTTGCTGGCGCTGTAGGCGGCAAGTCTCGGAAGGCCGACCTGACCGTGCACCGAGGACATGTTGATGATGCTGCCCGCGCCTTGCTCGATCATGACCGCGCCGGCGGCGCGGGCGCAGATGAAGACCCCGGACAGGTTGGTGTCGATCACCAACTGCCAGTCCGCGACGCGCAGGTGCTCGCTGCGGTGCAGCGCCGGACTGATCCCGGCGTTGTTCACCAGGACGTCGAGACGACCCCATCGCTGCCGGGCCAACATCACGACGGCATCAGCGATGGACTCGTCGGTGACGTCGCCGGCCACGATGTCCGCCGTGCCACCATTGGCGACGATCTTGTCCCGCACCGCCAGCAACGCGTCCCTCCGGCGCGACTGGAGGATCACTGACGCGCCGGCCTCGGCCAGACCTTCGGCGATCGCCGCTCCGACACCCTGGCCGGCGCCCGTCACCCAGGCGACCTTGCCCTGAAGTTGTCCCTTGACCGTGGTCATGCTCGGATCCCTCCCTGCGGGTCTCTCGTCACGAACTCAGCGCTGCCCTGCCCGCCGCGTCGGGCGGCCTCGTACCGCCGGACAGCGCGGCGAGCCACCGCCCAGCGATGCACCTCGGACGGGCCGTCGTAGATGCGGAACGGGCGCACCTCGGCGAGGAACCGCGCCAGCGGTAGGTCGTGGGAGACACCCTGCCCGCCGCACAACTGCACCGAGCGATCGACGATGCGCCCGACCGCCTCGGACACGAACGTCTTGGCGATCAACGTCTCGTTGTTCGCACGCCCGTGCTTGTCCAACGTCGCGGCGGTCGTACGGATCAGTGCCCGGGACGCCGCGATGTCGATCTCGTTGTCGGCAATGAGGTGCTGCGCCAGACCGAGATCGGCCAGCCGGTGACCGAACAGCTCACGCTCGACGACATAGCCGAGCATGATCTCGTGGGCGCGGCGCGCAACACCGAGCCAACGCATGCAGTGCGTGAGGCGGGCGGGCCCGAGCCGGACCTGGGCGTTCGCGAAGCCGCGGTCGACCTCGCCCAGCACGGCGGACGACGGCACCCGGCAGCGTTCGAACACCATCTCGCAGTGCCCGCCGGTGAAGCCGGCATCGATGGTCGGAATGTGCCGACCGACCGACAGACCGGGACTGCCGGCGTCGACGAGGAACATCGTCGCGGCGTCGGCGCCGGTGCGTGCCATCACGATGAAGAAGGCGGCGCCGTCGGCGCCGGTGATGAACCACTTACCGCCATCGATCAACCAGTCGCCACCGTCGCGCACGGCCGTCGTGGTGAGCGCCGCGGGGTCCGATCCGGCACCGGGGGCGGGCTCGGTCATCGCGAACGCCGAACGAACGTCGCCGGTGGCCAGTGGTCGGAGATACCGCTCGCGTTGCGCAGGCGTGGCGACGTGTTCGAGGAGCGTCATGTTGCCCTCGTCGGGCGCCGCGCAGTTTATGACGAGCGGGCCGAGCAGACTCCGGCCGGACTCTTCGAGAACGTCGGCCTGTTCGAGCATCGACAGCCCCAGACCGCCGTACCCCCTGGGTGCCGACGGGGCGAAGACGCCGGCGGCGCGGGCGGCCGCGCGAAGTCCCGCGCGGACCTCGGGGTCGGTCTCGATCTCGCGTTCGACGGGGATCACCTGGTGATCGATGAACTTTCTCACCCGATCCGTCAGGTCCTGCATGCCGTCACCTGGCGCCTCCGATCGTCCCGCGCGGCGTCCCAGACCAGCCTGTGTCCGAAGTGGATCTGCGCGGGCCGGCGTCGTGGGCTCACTCGCCTCAGACATCGAGCACCATCACATTCATTCTTGTGATCACTGACACAGTGTGCTCTCATCTGATACACGGACGCAACATTCGTTTCATCGTATCAGTGGGGGCTCGAGGAGGAGACAAGCATGGATCCACTCAGCAGACGCAAGATGTTGAAGGCCGGTGGGGCGTTGGGTGCGCTCGGCGCATTGGGTGTCGCCGCGCCGGCGCAGGCCCAGTCGCTGTGGACCTGGTCCCCCTCGGGCTCAGTGGCGGGCGCCGGAGCGGGCGTCGACCCGCGGTGGGTGTGGGATGAGGAAGCCGACCCACTGGTCGCCTCGCTGCTCGACCGCGGCGACGTGCCCATGGTCAACCAACTGCTACGGGGCTGGACCAAGAACGGTCAGCCACTGCCAGCCGGGCTGCCAGCGGATGTGCACCAGTTCATCGAGCGCGCCCGCGTGCTGCCGTCGTGGGTCGACCAGGGGAAGCTGGCCACCGCCGTGCAGTTCAACGAGAAGCGGGGGCTCTACCTCGGCGTGCTCTACGGCCTGGCCAGCGGCATGATGAGCACCGTCATTCCGAAGGAGGCCCGCGCCGTCTACTACTCCAAGGGCGGCGCGGACATGAAGGACCGCATCTCCAAGACCGCCAAACTCGGATACGACATCGGGACGGCCAACGCCTACCAACCCGACGGATCGATGATCGTGACGGCCGTCAAGACCCGGCTGGCGCACGCCGGCGTGCGGCACCTCCTGCCGCAGTCGCGGGAGTGGACCGACGTGGCCCCCGAGGACATCCCGATCAGTCAGCGGGACCTGATGGTCACCTGGCACAGCCTGCCGACCACGGTCATGCGGAAGCTGAACGCCTGGCACGTCCCGATCCCCGCCCGCGATTCGGCGGCCTTCCTCCACCTGTGGCAGGTGGCCGCCCACATGCTGGGCATCAAGGACGAGTACATCCCCTCGTCGTGGAGTGAGGCCAACGCGCAGGCCGACCAGATCCTCGACCCGGTGCTGGCACCGACGCCCGAGGGCATCGCGCTGGCGGACATCCTGCTCAGCCTCGGCAAGGAGATCGACGCCGGCCTACTGAGCAAGCCCATCCTCGGCTCGTTCACGCGGTTCATGCTCGGTAACCAGATCGCCAACTGGCTCCAGATTCCCCGGGACCTGCTCTGGGACTCGCTGTTGCGGTCGTTCTGGGGGCCGTTCATCGCCGTCCGGGAGGCCCTGCTCCCACTCCCCCTCGCGCCGGAGTGCTACTGGCTCTTCGACGAGTTCCTGCGCAAGCTGGCCCTACTCTTCCTGTCCGAGGGTCAGTCGATCAACATCGAGATCCCGGTCGGCAATCGCGACTTCTGATCGGGAGCGTCGCAGCCAAGGGCGCGGGCCGGGCCCGCGTCCTGGCTCTTCCCGACGCACTCAGCCCGTGACACGGCGTGCCGGCATTGGTGGTCCGGTAAGGAGTCGAGGCATGACTGAGCTGGACAGGCGCGACGTCCTACTGGCGGGCGGACCGCGGAGGGCTCTCGGTGCGCCGGGGACATGGTCTGGTGGCGGGCCGGTCTCGGGCGGCGGCAGTACCGTGGTCGAGCGGGCCCCCCGGCGACGGTTCCTCGGGTACGTGCTGGCCGCCCCGATCCTCGTGACCGCGGCTGAACTGGCGGTGACTTCCACCTCAACCGCCCCGCTACCGTCGTCAGACGTGAGGCGGCTGCTCGGCCTCAACGACATCATGACCGCGGCCGCGCTGCCGACATCAGGACTGATCTCCGTCGAGGTCAGCCAGGACGGGACCGTGTCGTTCGCGTTGCCCCGCACCTGGATCGGCCAGAGCCTCACCAGCTCGACCGTCATGCTGATCGCCGAGGAACTGTCCGTGCCACGGAGGCGGGTCCACGTCACGCTGGCCGACATCCGGCCGGACGGGGCGTTCAACCAGGTGACCAGCGAAACGAACACGATCATCTCGACCTGCACCCCCATCCGGGTCGCCGCGGCCGTAGCCCGTCGGCGGCTGCTGGAGGCCGCGTCGACCACTCTCGGCTCGCCCGTCGCCGACCTGTGGCTGAACGACGGCGTCATCACCGACGGCTCCGGCCGCAGCCTCGACATCGGCACCCTCGCCACGAGGGCCGCCAGCACGAGCACGATCGCCATGGCGGTGGACCTCACCTCGCAGGGCAGGTCCACCGGGCCAGGAGCCTCTCGCGTTGGATGAGGTGGCGCGTCCGGCGCAGTACAGGGCCGACCTTGACACGCTGGCCGCCCGGACCGTGACTCGAACCCCCACCTGCCCATCGCCGAAGGTGACACAGGGGCAGGATCGACAACGGACGGTTCCCACCAGTTTCTTACCGCCAGCGACGGACTGCGCGTGGCTGTCTACGCGCGCGCCCTCTGCGTCAGTGCCGGCATGGTGAGTCGGCCGTCGTGGACCTCGGTGATCTGACCACCCGCAGCCGAGACACGGACATCTGTAGAATCTCTCTCACTTTCGGGCTGCCCCCGGCTCGGCTAGCAAGGACGGTGCGCTGTGCCCGTACCCACCGCCACCGGTCCCGCGACGTTCTCCCCCGCCGGCCCCGGTGACCCGCGGCTCGGCAGACGCGCCTGGACCTCACTGGTGCTGCTCGGCTTCGTCGGCCAACTGGCCTGGGCGGTCGAGAACATGTACCTCAACGTGTTCGTCCACGACACGATCACCGATGATCCGACCGCCATCGCCACCATGGTCGCGGCGAGTGCGCTGGCCGCGACGGCGGCCACCGTGCTGATCGGAGCGATTTCCGACCGGTCCGGCCGTCGCCGGGCCTTCATCGCGGGCGGCTACCTCGCGTGGGGTGTCGCCACCGCGGCATTCGGCCTGCTCACCGTGGACGGTGTTGCCGCACTGGCACCAGCCGCCGACGCGGTGCTACTGGCACTGCTCGCCGTGATCGCGTTGGACTGCCTGATGTCGTTCCTCGGCTCGGGCGCCAACGACGCCGCGTTCCAGGCCTGGGTGACGGACGTGACCCGACCGGCGAACCGAGGCCGGGTGGAGTCGGTGCTGGCCGCGATGCCGCTACTGGCCATGCTCGCCGTCTTCGGCGGGTTCGACGGCCTCACCCGCGCCGGCCAGTGGCGGACGTTCTTCCTGATCGTCGGTGGGATCATCGCCGCAGTCGGGGTGCTGGCCTGGTTCCTGGTTCGCGACGAGCCCGTGCCCGTCCGGCGGGGCGAGCGCCTGCTCGGCTCGATGTTGCACGGGCTGCGCCCGGCTGCCGTACGCGCCAACCCCCGGCTCTACCTGGCGCTGGCCGCATGGTCGATCTGGGGTGTCTCGACCCAGGTCTTCCTGCCATATCTGATCATCTACCTGCAGCGCTACCTGGACATCGGCGGCTACGCCCTCGTGCTCGGCGTCGTGCTGCTCGGCGCCTCCCTCGTCAGCGTGGTCGTGGGCCGGTTCATCGACCGGATGGGCCGGGTCAGTTTCCTGCTGGCCGCCGTCGCCGTGTACGCGGCCGGTCTGTTCTCGATGTACCTGGCCCGGGGCACCGGCCAGGTGATCGCTGCCGGACTGCTGATGATGTCCGGCTTCATGCTGGTGCTGGCCCCGATCGGGGCGCTGGTACGCGACTTCTCCCCGCCGGAGCGCGCCGGCCACGTACAGGGCCTGCGCATGATCTTCGCGATCCTGGTGCCGATGGTCGTCGGGCCCTACCTCGGCGCGGCGGTCATCAACGGCACCGGTGAGACCTACACCGACCTCGGCGTGGTCAAACAGGTGCCGACGCCGGGCATCTTCCTGGCGGCGCTGGCAGTGCTCGCCCTCATCGTCGTGCCGGTGCTGACGTTGCGCCGCCGGTACGACTCGGCGACGCGCGGATGATCCGGCCACTGCTGACCCCGTGGGGCGAGACGCTCGACCCGGACCGGCCGTTGCCGGAGTATCCCCGCCCGCAGCTGGTCCGGGACAGCTACCTCAACCTCAACGGCCGCTGGCAGTACGCGATCACCGACAGCCACCAACAGCCGCAGGGGTACGACGGGGAGATCATCGTCCCGTTCTCGCCGGAAACGCCTCTCTCGGGCGTCAACCGGCAACTGCTACCGGGCCAGACACTGTGGTACAGCCGGGTCTTACGACTGCCCGACGGTTTCCGGCCCGACCCGTCGGCGCGGGTGCTGTTGCACTTCGGGGCCGTCGACCAGACCTGCGAGGTTTTTGTCAACGGCACGCCGGTGGGCAGGCATACCGGCGGCTACCTGCCGTTTCACTGCGACATCACCGGTGCGTTGCACGACGATGACAACACGCTGGTCGTCGCGGTACGAGACGACACCGACACCGCTCACCACTCGCGCGGCAAGCAGCGGCTGCGCCGCGGCGGAATCTGGTACAGCCCGCAGTCCGGGATCTGGCAGACCGTCTGGGCCGAGTGCGTGCCCGCGCGGCACGTACGGCGACTCAGCCTGACCCCGCTGCTCGACGAGGGCTGCCTCGAGGTGACGGTGCACGCCGACCCGGGCGCCCTCGATGCGACGGTGACGATCCTGGCCGGCGACGACGTGGTAGGCGTGGCGCAGGCATCCGCCGGACGGCCGGTTCGCGTTCCGGTCCCTGCGGCACGGCGGTGGAGCCCCGAGGACCCGTACCTCTATGGGGTGGTTGTGGACCTGGGCGACGACCGGGTCCGCAGTTACGTCGGCATGCGCTCCTTCGGTGTCGGCCCCGCCCCGGACGGCACGCCACGGCTGCTGCTCAACGGCGCACCGTACTTCCACGCCGGCATCCTCGACCAGGGCTACTGGTCCGACGGCTGGTACACGGCCCCCTCCGACGAGGCCCTGGTCCACGACATCGCGACCATGAAGCAACTCGGCTTCACCATGCTCCGCAAGCACATCAAGATCGAGCCGGCGCGCTGGTACTACCACTGTGATCGTCTCGGCATGCTGGTCTGGCAGGACATGGTCAACGGTGGTGGCCGGTATCGGCCGCTGGTGGTCACCGCTCCGGCGGTCAGCCCGCTGCGGCTGACCGACCGACGCCGGCGGTGGTTCGCCCGCGACGACGACGCCGGGCGCGAGCAGTTCCGGGCTGAGCTGCACGACACCGTCGAGCAGCTGCGCAACGTCGTCAGCATCGCCGTGTGGGTGCCGTTCAACGAGGGGTGGGGTCAGTTCGACGCCGCCGCGATCGCCGCCGAGGTCGCCGCACTGGACCCGACCCGCAGTGTCGACCACGCCAGCGGCTGGCACGACCAGGGCGGCGGCGACCTGCGCAGCCTGCACGTCTACTTCCGCCGCTTCCGGGTGCCGCGGCGCGGCCGGGACCACCGGGTGCTGGTGTTGTCCGAGTACGGCGGCTACAGCCTTGCCGTCAGCGGGCACACGTCGACCGATCGCGAGTTCGGCTACCGCCGTTTCCGCGACGCGGCGTCGCTCGGTGCGGCTTTCCGCCGACTGCACGCCGAACAGATCGCTCCGGCGATCGCCAAAGGTCTGAGTGCCACGGTCTACACCCAACTCTCCGATGTCGAAGACGAGGTGAACGGTCTGCTCAGCTACGACCGCCGGCTGCTCAAACTGCCCGCCGAGCTGGTGGCAGAGGTCAACCGGCAGCTACGTCTCTGACGAGGGCTACCAGCGGTTACCTGCCTCCTCGGCCCAGCCGAGCAGATACGAGGTCGCTACAGGCCTGCTCAGCCCGCCGGCGGTGACTCAGCTCAGTCCGGGAAGTAGGAGCCCTGGCGCAGTTCGGAATCCGGTCGGTCGCCCCGGCCCGGGCGTCCCACTCCCGCTGCCGGTAACCGTTACGGGGAGTTGGCCCGCTCGTCGCTGCGCTGCCGGCAACCCACGCCGCAGACCGCGTCGGCTTCGGCCGTCTCTTATCTACGCAACAGGCCCATCACGGACAAGTCGCACACCACTTCCGTGGACGTAACCTGTGGCCCAGTGCACAACAGTTACATGAACGATATGGGCGGTCACTCAAAAACCGTTTCTGGTAGACAGCTTTTGCCCCCTTGACGAGGGAGTTCTATCGCAGTCTAATTTGGTGACCATGCAGGGAGGCCCACTCGTGGGAGCGATCCAGTTCGCCGTTCTGACGTGGCAGGGGTTCCCTCTGATCGCGGTTGACGCCACAAAGGTGCGCGCACCACGTCGGCTCGCAATGGCTGTTGCCGGTTACCGGGCTTGCGCCGTCTGCACTGCCACTGGCATGAAGCGTTCCCGGCGTCGAAGTCACCCTCGGTGCCGGCCCCAACAGCAGTTGGCACCCGACGTTCATGCTTCGGCTCGCGCCGCCGTCGGGATCCCGAACAAAGCCGTTTACATCCGCCTGGCAGAAGCGGCAGAACGGCACATTATTTTGTCCCGAACAGCGCAGGCAGACCATGGCCCTGGGACGCAACGGGCCGCCCTGGTCCGTTAGATATATCGACCCATCGGAAGGAGCCGGAGATGAGCATGAGGTTCGTGAATCGGCGGCAGTTTCTGCGTCAGCTGGGAGGTGCCTTGGCTGCCGGAGGCAGCATCGCGTTGTTTCCGGCAGGGTTCGCATGGGCATCGCCAAAGGCCGGTCCGACATCGACCCCTGGCCATGCAGGCGGCGGCCCGGCGTACCCCGGAGACCCCGGCTTTGTCGCCACGAGGCCAGGGGAACTAGATGCCGCTAAAGCCAGCTGGGAAACGCCGGAATATGGTTACTATACCGGCCATAATCCTTCCAACCCTGGCGCAGCTGTCGATTCCCCATGGCAACTTGTCGCGGTGAACGCGTCCACCGCCTACGCCCTAGGGTACCGCGGGCAGGGCGTCGCGCTGGGCATGATGGATTCGGGCTACAGGCCTACACACGAAGCATTCCAGACCGGGCTGATCGTTCCGGTGAGAGCGGAGGGCGTCTACGGCACGTCCGGTTTCGGGTACCGAAACGCAGCAACCCCGGCGAACCCGTTTACTGCAGGCCAGCCGTTCACTGTGGCCGGTGATCAGGCGAGAACAAGTGACTACGGGCACGGGACCGGCATGCTTGGGGTCACCTCCGGCATCCGCGATGTCAAAGACCAGCACGGCATCGCCTTTGGATCGAAGATGTACGTCGCCATGACCGGCGGTTCCGACACCCAGTCCCACGGCCCCTTCCACGATTACGTGTACTGGCGTACCGCCAACAAGGCCCTGGTCGACGCCGGCGCCCAGGTCATCAACAGCAGTTGGGGATCGTATGTCCAGACCATTGACAGGACCCGCTTTGACGGCCTAGGAAACGACCTTGGAGTCAATGGCAACCTCGCCAACGCCTACCAACTGCGTGGCAAAGACAGCGCCAGCGCCACGGCAATGGCGACCATTATCCCCAACGAGTACTTGAAGGATCTGGAGTATCAGTATTTCCTTTTCAAGAAGAGCTATTCCAAAGACGGCATCCAATACAATCCGAGCTACGCCGGACGATCCTTCATGGATGCCATCTGGGACGCTATCAAGGACAGCGGCACCGTCAACGTAAGGTCGGCCGGCAACAACGACTGGAGCAACCCGTATTTTCGCCCGGCGTATCCCATCTTCAATCCCCTGGCGGAAAAGCAGTGGGTATCCGTCGGCGGGGTGCAGCCGCCCACTGCGGCCAATCCTGAATACACGAAGCAGTCCGGGTACAACGAGGCGGGGCTCGCCAAATGGTGGACCGTGTCCACTCCGTCGAACAGTGTTCGGACCACGAACAGCGGTGGCGACACCAACTATTCAAACTCGAACGGAACGTCTCCGGCGACGCCCGTTGCGACAGCGGTGATGGGGGTTCTGCTCTCCCGCTATCCGAACATGGACGCCAAGCAGGTCCGTGATCTGATGTTCACCACGGCGAACAACAAGATGTCCGACGGTGTGAGATTCCTCGGCACCGGACAAACCTCTGCCTCCGGGGCTTCCATCGCTTGGACCGCTCCCGACGGCGTTCCGGACGCGCGCTGGGGCTGGGGCATCCCCGATCTGGACAAGGGCATGTATGGCCCCGGCCAGCTCCTGGGCCCCATGACCTACAACATGGACAAGGCGCCCCTGGACGTCTGGTCGAACGACATCAGCCAGATCGCGATCAAGGAAAGGGAGCGGGAGGATCGGGAGTGGCTGGCGGCCTACAAGAAACAGGGCATCGCCTTCGCCGGTGAATTCAGCCCCAACGTACTGAGCCCTGACGGCAAGCTCAGCGAAAACGCCTTCCTGCTTCAGGGTATTCTGGCTGATCCTTACGTCCAAGCCATCACCAACGGCCACCCGGAACTGTACGACAAGATTGGCTATGAGGACGCCACCAAGTGGCGTAAGGAATGGATGGACGCGCGCGCGGCCTTCATTCAGAACAACATCGACAACAGCCTCTACACGGCGTCTTTGACCAAGCAGGGCTCCGGGTTGCTGATCATGTCGGGCCACGCCACCTACGAGGGCGGCACGACGGTGGAAGGCGGCAAGCTTTCGATCGCCGGCTCGCACGCAAGCTCGATCCACGTCAAGGGCGGCACGCTCGGCGGCAGCGGTTTCGTGGCAGGCAGCATCGACGTCGACAGCGGCGTGCTGCAGCCCGGCCTGTCGTCCGGGGAAGCGGCGTCAGCGGTGTCCATCACTCTGACCGACGTCGCGCCGGGCAACGTCCTGAACGTCGGCGGCGACGTGACCGTCAGCCGAGCGGGTCGCCTCGCCATCACCATCTCCGGCGACCACGACTACACGAGCGTGCGGGCCGCGGGTGACCTGGTGCTGAACGGCGAACTCACCCTGGACATTCGCGCGCCCCTCACTCCCGGCACGGTACTGACGATCATGAGCGGCGACTCGATCAGGGGCAACTTCCACTCCCTGCCGGAACGGCGGGTCCTGAACGCGGGCCACCACATGTTCAGGGTGTCCTACCAGGGCGGCGATGTGACGCTGACCGCCGTGCGGACGCTGCCCGGCGCACGGTCCGGCGGCGCCTAGCCGCACGTAACCTGGCCAGCCAGGCTCAGGTTCGCCTGAGGCTGGCTGGCCAGGTCTTCGCCCAACGTGAGAGGTGGTTCTTGCCGTCGCGGTAGGACTCGAGGAATATCTGTGCCTGTTCGCTCGTCCACGACTGCCCTTGCGCTTGCGCAGTGGTGGCAGCGTCGTCAACGCGGCCGCGCCTGTCCTACTCCAATACTCGGTCGCGGCTCGTAAGCTGCGGTTTCGCGGGTCGGGCCCATGGCGGGTCGCGCACCGTCAGGCGCGCCTTGCCGGGGCATCTCTGCGCGACACTGTCCCTCGCCGTAGCGAGACGTCCCGCCCAGCGCCGGGGTCCCCGGGATCCTGGTCATTCACGTACCGTGGTCCTACCTTGCCGTGGCGGGCGCAGCACGGAAAGCGTTGACCGAGCAGGAAGCCGGGGGCGAATGCAGCAGGGCAGCAGGCACGAACGCCTCAAGCTGGCGAGTCTGGACTTCCTGGGCGACGATTCCGCCTTACGCGAGCAGGCCAATCGTGTGATGCGCGAGACGGAACGTGAACTGCGCCCCGAGGAGTGCTCCGGGGCGGACCAGACGGGCTCCGTCCGGGTCATGGTCGACACCCAGCGAGAGGTTTCAGCTGTCACGATCGCTCGCGACTGGCGCAGCCAGCTCGGCCCCAGCGGGTTCGCCGATGCGCTCTTCGAGGCGTATGTCGCCGCCGTGCAGACTGCCCTCGAATTGGCGGCGCTCCTCCGTCTGCAGACGGAGGAGAAAGGTCCCGCAGCGCCGGAACAGGAGCCGCTCGACAGGAGTCCCGAGCGGGACATCGACGAATACACGTGCCTGCGCGACACCTGGCAGACGCTGCACGACCTTGACGAGGAGCTGGACGCCGCGACTCGCCTGTCCGGATTGAAGGGCGAGTCCAGCATGTCGAGCCCCAACGGCCGCCTGACATTGCACATCCGCGGAGGCGGCATCACCGGCATCACCGGTGACGTCAGGTGGATCGCACGGGCCGACGCCGATCAGTTGCAGTTCGAAGCCCGTTCCCTCTTCCGCGCATTCGCGCTGGCCAGCGCCGGACGGACTGGATCGTGAGGCAGTGAGATGGCTGAACTGAACGTCATCACCGACTCGCTACGCGATGAGGGAGGTAAGTGGCTGACGCTGTCGGACCGGGTCGCTGCCATCAAGGTCGCCGCGGAGCAGCTGCACCTCGACCCGTCGGCCTTCTTCATCGGTGACGCGAACGTCCTCATCCACTCACTGGCGTACAGGGACTTCCACACCTTCATGGTCGCCGTCCTGAATGGGGCGGTGACCGAATTCGAACAGGTTGGCAAGGCCCTGCAGCACATCGCCGACGAGTACGACCGGGCCGACGAGATCGTCTCACTCGACCTCAACAAGATCTACAAGGCCTAGCGACCCCACCGCGCGACGTTCGGAGAGGGCACGGAGCACCACATGCAGCCAGGCACCACTGATCTCGAGTACGGGGAACCGTTCAACAAGGCGTTCGACCACATCCGCGCCGGCATCGACACGGCGATCGCCAAGTTCAACGAGATCGTCGAGCAGGTACAGCAGTGGAAGTGGCTCCTCGGACCCGCAGCACTCTTGTGGATCAAGCACAGCCTGGACAGCACCAAAACGGCACTGACCGCCGTTCTCGACCGCGTCGAGCAGGCCTTGGAGCATCAACTACCGGTGCTCTCGCTAATCGAGGTCAGCTTCCGCTGGGTCAACGACGTGAAGACCCCGGTCTCCGACCTTTCTTCCGTCACCACCGACCCAGCGAATGAGAACCTGCCCAAGTGGACCGGCGACGCCGCGAGTGCCTACAACGCCAAGGCGCTCAAGCAGAAAGCCGCGGTCGACGAGTCCGTCGTCAAGTCGGAGTTCATCAGCCAGTGGCTGTTCACGATCGCCAAGGCGAACGTCGACTACGCCGTCGAACTCGCGAAGATCGTCACGGGGCTGGTCGGCAAACTGGCGCAGGCGGCGTCCGAAGGGGCAACCGTCATCGACCTACCGTGGGCCATCTCCACCCTCGCCGAGTCGGTCGGAGACCTGGTCACCGCCGGCCTGGACATTCTGCTCACCATCGGCCAGCGCTTCGTCGACGCGCTGGGCAACATCCGAGACATCGCCACGCAGGTCGGCGACCACTCGAAGCTACCCGGTGGGCGGTGGCCCGAGGCCGTCCGAGGATGACCAACGGGCGCATCACACAGTGGGTACGGCCGCCTGGGTCGCCTTGAGCAACGTCAGCGCCTTCGATGCGAGTGTTTCGGTGGCGGCGTACGAGGTTCCACCGACGGCCAGCCAGACCTTCACCACCAGGTTGCCCGTGCGCGCGCGGACCATGTACTCGGCGTACTTGAAGCCGGGCTCGGAGCGCCTGGTGAAGGCTTCGGCCTCGTCGCCCACACCGGTGATGCCGCCGGCTGGAGTCATCACCGTCACCTGCGCCGTGGCCCGGTAGAGCAGCCGAGCCTCCTGCTCGCTGACCGGCGTGGACGCCTCCACCCGCAGGTTCGCCTGATGCCCGTCCTTCGTCCGCATCTCGAACAGACACGCGGCACCCGGCTGCCCCAGCGGCGGCTTCGGATCGGTACGGGCCACCGTCAGGGACAGCTCCGCCAACGGCCGAAGATCAGTACGCTTGCACAGCTCCAGGTCCTGAGCGCGATAGACGGGGCCAGCCGAGGCGGTGGGCGCGGTGGGGGCAACGCTGCTCGTGGCCGGCCCGGCGGTCGGCGCACCCGCAGGAGCCGAGGCACCGTCGCAGGCGGCAGTGGCGAACACCGTAACGAGCGCCACGATAATACGAGAAACACCGGCCGACGCAGACACGTCTCGAACATACCGGCTGCGAAGCTGGCAGACTGCCCGAGCGACGAGCCACTATGGTGCCGGGTATGGCCGCCGCAGAGACCCCGGAGCAGATCACCCGGACCCGCATGGTCACCGCCCGGGCGGTCCTGCAAGGCCAAGCCGATCTTCGGACGTACCCCTATCGCCTCTTGGCCGTGGTCTCCCATCACGGCATCGGCGGCGACAAGGTCAGCGAGGCGGTTGCTGCCGCCGAGGTCCTGGGCCAGTTCGGCTGGGACCTCGTCAACATCTCGGAATTCGCCTCCAACAAGGTCGTCTACGCCTTCCTGCGGAGACGGTGACGATGGCTTTCGGCCCCTGTCGGATCTGACGCAGCTGAACAGGTGACCGCCGTCGGACCGTAGCCTCAACCGGCATCTCCTCGATCATGTGGACGTAGGTCCAGCACAGTGATACCCAGCCGAGTCGATGGTGCGGCACGGTGTCGTCGAGGGCGAAGCGGGCCGCGATCCGCCGGGACTCAGTGCACGCCTCGGTGTATTCGGCGACCACGTCGGCGATCATCTCGTCCGCGGTGACCTGCCAGCTGGCGCCATCGCCGCGGGAGTTCCCGCTGAACTGTTCGCGGGGCTGTTGAGCAACGTTGATCTGCGCCAGGCCGATCTGTTCTGCCTGGTCCAGTGCGGCTAGCAGGTGCACCTGGGCCCCGGTCGGCCCACTGCCGCGCAGTGTCTTGCCGTCGACCCCGATCACTCGCCTGCCGGCCCCGGTCAGAACCGCCCGGCTGAGCAGCCAGCGGCACACCGCAGCATCGAGGGCGCCGGCGTGGATACCGGTCAGTACCCGGGACAGGGTGCTGTCGTCAGGCACCCGCCGGGCAACGGTGAACGCGTCGCGGGTTGCACCGAGACGGTGCCACGCCGCGCCCGGCAG
Source organism: Micromonospora sp. MGP-C2 (assembly GCF_057766525.1). Lineage (NCBI taxonomy): Bacteria > Bacillati > Actinomycetota > Actinomycetes > Micromonosporales > Micromonosporaceae > Micromonospora > Micromonospora sp. MGP-C2. The sequence goes on along the minus strand of NZ_JBYMEN010000002.1, from coordinate 6,930,525 downwards.
GTCGGCGGCCCATTTGACGGCCTCCACGACGCGGCTCGATCCCGAAACCACCGCCGCGATCGCGATCGCGAGCAGTCCCGGCAGCGGATGGATCCGGCCGCCGGCGTCCCGTGGCTCCGGAACCCGGGCGATGGCCCGCAGCAACCCTGGCGTGTCCTGTTCGGACAGCGGCAAAATTCGCCGCTGCACCGATCGCGACTCCTGCGTGACAAGGCGCCTTTTGATAGACAGCGTAAGGCCCGGCTACCGGAACTACATTGATCGATGTCTTGACTCCATGCGCCGCCCTGCTCATGATTTACTGCGGCGGTTCAACAGTGAGGGTCAATGTGATGACGCAGGTAGAGCCACCGGCAGGAGGCCCCACATCAGCCGTCACTCTCAGCGAGCCTGGAAAAAATGGCCGACTCGCGCGTGCCAGTTCAGGCACGAGGGATTGGCTGACACGTGGGGCCCATCGGCGGGAACTGAGCATCGCCGGCCTCGGTTCAGTACTCCTCGCTGTCGCGATGATCTGGCTGATTCCGCCGTACGCGGTTCGCGTGGTGACTGCCGGCGCCAAGACTGTGCCGATCGCCGACCCAGCCCACACCATCGTCGGTGACGTGGGTGACCCCACGGCCCAAGCATGGCTGGTGGGATGGGGTGGCCACGCACTTACCAACGGTCTGCGTGGCCTGTGGGATACCAACGCTTTTTATCCCGACAAGTACGGCCTAGCCCTGAACGACAGCCTGCTCGGCTATGCCCCGGCAGGGCTGATAGGCAACGGTGTAGTCGGCGCCGTGCTGCGCTACAACATCCTGTTCGTGCTGGCTTTCGCGCTCGCCTTCCTCGGCGGCTACGCGCTCCTGCGCCAACTTGGCGCGAATAAGGTCGCCGCCGCAGTAGCCGGGGCCGCCCTCGCCTACGCGCCTTGGCGCTACGGCCACGACGGCCATCTGAATATTCTCTCCACCGGTGGTATCACTCTGGCCCTGGCGATGCTGGCGCGCGGCCACGGACTCTCGTTCACACGCGGCTACCTTGCCGAACGAGTCCGGCCGGGATGGGCGTTCGCTGGCTGGCTCGTCGCGGCCTGGCAGGTCAGCCTAGGCTTCGGCGTGGGGCTGGGATTCGTTTACGTCCTCGCCGCCCTCTGCCTGATCACACTGATAGCCTGGCTGATCCACCGCCCACGCCTTGGCCTCCGGCTGATCGTCGGTGATCTGATCGGCGGGCTGGTCTTCACCGCAGTGACCGGATACTTCGCGTACGCGTACCAACACGTGCGCGAGCTCAACCCACATGTCACCCGGGACTGGGACTACGTCGCGTACTTCTCCCCGACACTGCGCGGACTTCTCGTGGCGCCGCAGTCCTCGCTGCCCTGGGGCACCCTGCACAACGACGCCCGCACCGCTCTTGGTGGCATACCGACTGAGAAAGTGCTGCTATGCGGGTATGCACTGTATGCACTGGCCTTCGCCGGCCTGTTCCTATCCCGCTGGTCACCGGCGCAACGGCTTCTGCTGCTGTTTGGGGCGGTCGTCGGAGTGTTGTTCGCGCTGGGCACGAACGGGCCGATCTACCGCCTGCTCTATCTTTACGTGCCCGGGTTCGATGGATCCCGTACACCAGGCCGGTTGATCTTGTGGCCCACTCTCTGCCTGGCCATTCTCGCGGCCGGCCTGGTTACCCACCTGGCCGACGTGGCTCGCAGGGGCGCCAAGCCGAAATGGTCGGTGGGAGCGGCACGGCTACTGACCGTTCCGTTGCTGGTCCTCGTGCTAGCTGAGGGCCTTCCTGACCTGAACCACCCCCAAACCCCAGCCAAACCAGCCGCGATGGCGCTAGCCTCCGCGCACGCTCCGATCATGGTCTTGCCGTCCGACGACAGCGTCGACCTCCACGTCCTACTTTGGTCGACCGACGGTTTTCCCGCCATGGTCAACGGTGCGGCCAGCTACACCACACCCAACCGTCAGGCGATCCGCGACGTTATGGCGACCTTCCCCAGCGAGCCGGCCTTGGATCGGTTGCACCAGCTCGGCATCCGCAGCGTCGTCCTGCTCCGCAACCGACTCCAAGGCACCCCATACGAACCACTGCTTAACATCACCGACGTACCCGGCATCACCCGCCACGACGTCGGGTCGGACGTGGTCTACACCATCGACACCAACACGAAGTGATGTTGGGCGTGTCCTCGGGACACGGGGATCGTGCTGTCTGAACGTGAGGAGGGGTGAGCAGCCGCCGTGGATCGTCTCGGACGAACTCTGGGCCGAGACCGAACCACTGTTGCCACCCGGACCACCACGCCGGCACCGGTTCCCCGGCGTAAGCGCCTCGACGACCGCAGAGTGTTGTGCGGAATCCTGTTCATGCTTCACACTGCGATTCCGTGAAGGTTCCTGTCCCAGGAGTTGGAGTTCGGCTTTGGGGAAGACCTGCTGGCGCAGGTGGCGGTACTGGAACGATGCTGGCACATGGCAACGACTGCACGAGATCCTGCTCGAAAAGCTGCGGGCCACCGATCAGCTGGACATGTCGAGGGCGGTGATCGACGACTCCCACATCCGGGCGCTCAAAGACGGCCCAAAACCGGTCCGAGCCTGGTCGACCGCCGCAAGCCAGGCTCGAACACCACGTCATCACCGACACGCATCCCCCTCGCCGTCACACTGACCGGCGGCAACCGCCACGACGTCACCCAACTCCTGCCCCTGGTCGACAAGATCCCACCGATCAAGGGCATCCGCGGCCGACCCGGCAACGACACGAGCGGATCTACGCCGACCGGGGCTACGACTACGACTACTACCGACGCCGCCGCCTCGCTGACCTCCGGACCGGCAACCCGGCCCACCTGCATCTGGCGCACGCCGTCGACCAGGACTACCTGATCCGTCACGGGGGACGGAAGCGGTTCGAGAGCAAACTGGCCTGGACAGAGCATCGCCTGCGGCGCCTGGAGCAAACCCGCCGCAACCAGGAAATCACCACCGACCTCGCCCGCGTCGACATCGCGGACTAGCTTGCCGCCCCGTCGCCGCCCGCAGGGCCCGAAGACGGCGAGCCCTACCCGACGCCAGCTGAGGAGGTGACAGCGCTTGCCGAGGAAATGACGCGCGCAGCCTGGCGGGAGATCGTCACGGAACTCCACCATGCCACTCCGGACGCCACCAGCGTGAAGCGCGACCTCACCAACCACGTCTGGTGCGACCTCTTCATCGGCCTGGTCCAGGCGATCGAGATGACCCGACGAGGCTTCGACAGCATCCCCAACAAGGTCAAAGCCCTCATCCTGGGTTCGGCACTGCAGGCCGACCGGCCGCACGTCACCGAAGCTGTTCATCGGCTTGATCGTCGACAAGGCGTGGCACGGCATCCAGGCCGCAGCGTTCGCGGGCGCACCGCTGCTCGACCTCATCTCAAACGAAGAAGCCCTGCGCGCACTACGGATCCTCGCCGTATTCATCTGCCCCGCACCAGCACAACACCCCGCAGTACGACACCACGCCCTGAAACCACTCGGAGAAGACGCCACCAAGATCCTCACCGATCAAACCAAGACCAGACTTGCCGAGCTGTTCACCAACTGGCGATCCGCCAGCGATGTCCCGCCAAGCGGATAGCTGCGCCGAGCCGTGCTCCCGCGCCCGACGGCGCATTCGTCGAAGGCACGTGCCCACTCCCTCACGACAATCGGCAGACACCGGGGCAGCATCAGGGTGAGCCGGCCGATCTGAATACGACCAGTGCATTGACGACTATCGAGGCTTTGCTCGGCAGCCTGCCCTCGTGACCGGCCGTAGCGCGCGCCACGGCAAAGGATTCAGCTTCCACCCCGCATACAAGCATCAGCGAAGTCGCACCAAGCTTCTATCTCGACACGCTTGTCCTGCTCGTTCGGGCGCGACCCTTCAGCCACTGAAGCCCATCGCACCCACGCTCCCTCCGGATCAAGCAATCCAGAGGCAAAATCGGTCCCTAGTCGACGGTCAACAAAGAGAAGCGCACCCATCGCGTATGGTTGGTCTGCGCGGAATTCCGCGTCATGCAGGTACTTGTCCAGGTATCGACGCAGAGCCAAGCCATCCGCAGCAGATCCGAACCGGGCAAGTGCGAACACGTAACCTTTCGCCGCATACGGCTCACCTCCCGCAAGCAACAGCGCAGAAATCTCGTCGCGCAGCTCTTCTCTCTGGGAGAACCCGGCAAGCCAGCCACCAGTCAATCGCTCACGCCAGTCCCCTTGCATTAGCTCAGACAGCTCGTCGATCGAAATAGAACGGGCATCGCGAGCTAGCGCTTGACCGAAGTCCGGCAACGCCTGGCCAACTAGAGTCCGGATAAAGTTTCCGCCGATGAGCTTCTTATACCTTCCGCCGGGCACGCAATACCGGAGGAAGACGTCGGATGGCTCACTTGTCTCACTCCACCAACAACCATTCTTGTCACGACTTCCGGAACGGCCCACCATTGCAGCTTACCTCACAACCATTGACAGTACCTGCAATGAGAATCTCATACTCTTGCAATCCCTTATTCCCAGCGACAATCATCCTGGATGGATCGACCGAGGCCATGGGAATTCGAAGGACTGGGTTATTCCCCGGACCCTCGTCTTGAGAGAATCCTTGCGCCGTCTCCTCAGGCACGCGGACTTCTCGATCACGATGGAGATTTACAGCCAGGTCTCATCCAAGACCACCCGCGAAGCCCTGCGGAGACTCGGCGAAAGCCTCGATCAATGAGCCGTTGCTGTACTTCGCTGCTGTACAAGATCAGAAATGGCCACCCGGAAGAATTCGGATGGCCTCTGACCTGCGTCGGGACGGCCGGATTCGAACCGACGACCCCTTGACCCCCAGTTTTACAACGATTCTGTCACGGCATGCCGGAAGCGTTCGATAGATCCGCAGTTGCGGACAGAATGGCATGCCTTCGTGCCACCCTCTACTGGCTCATGCCAACCACTCCACGCGGCGAACCTCGATTCGTTACCGGACTCGTTACGGTGGCTGGTCAAGAGCCGTCCCTGTCATCGAGTCCGCGCAGCCCTGTCGTAGACCGCACTCCCCGCAAGCATCCTAGGACAAAGCTGTCTTTGCGGACGGGCTGGGATCACCACCAAAAAACGCCGATGGCGCGTGGCCCATGCCCGCAGCGACCCCCATCCGGCACGTCTTCGCCGACTCCGGCTTCGCAGGCCGCCTTTCGACTGAACCCGCAGCCTGCTGCGCACCACCATCGAGATCGTCCGCAAACCCGCCGGCCAGCGCGGCTTCGTCGTGCACCCTCGCCGCTGAGTCATCGAACGGACCCGGAACACATGGCCGCGGTGGAGCTGCCTCGCCTGGAGGAGCTGCGGACCGCCGCGGTGGAGAACAGGGTGGAGGCCGATCTCCTGCTCGGCCGGCACCGCGAGTTCGTCGCCGAGCTGATGACGGCGTTGTGCCACAACGGACGGCAGGCGGAGGTGCTGCAGATCTTCCACCAGGGGCGCCACCGGCTCGCGGACGAGCTCGGCATGGACCCGGGAGCGCAGGCCGGCCCTGAGCCGAGAGTCCGCGCTCGTCACGGTCTGACCGTTCCACCCACGAAGGGGCGCCAGCGTCTCCCGACACCGGTGCCCCTTCCCGGTATCACTAGCGCTACCGCAAAGACTCGCTCCCACGGGGCTGTGCGCAGCCTCGCCGTACACCAAGGTTGAACCATGACCCGTGACGCGATCCGGCTCCGCTCCGTCACCCGCACCTATGGCGCGGGCGACGGAGCGGTGACCGCATTGAACGACCTCTCCCTGTCCGTCACCGAGGGCACCTTCACCGCCGTCATGGGCCCCTCCGGATCGGGCAAGTCGACGCTGCTGCAGTGCGCGGCCGGCCTCGACCGCCCGACCTCCGGCTCGGTGCTGCTCGGCGAGACGGACCTGACGACACTGAACGAGACGAAGCTGACGCTGCTGCGCCGCGAGCGCATCGGCTTCGTGTTCCAGTCCTTCAACCTCCTGCCAGCGCTGACCGCCGAGCAGAACGTGGCGCTGCCGTTGCGGCTGGCCGGGCGCCGGCCCGGCCGCTCGCAGGTGCAGGACGTGCTGGCCCAGGTCGGGCTCGCGGGCCGGGCCAAGCACCGGCCGGGCGAGATGTCCGGCGGCCAGCAGCAGCGCGTCGCGATCGCCCGGGCGCTGATCACCCAGCCCGAGGTGCTCTTCGGCGACGAGCCCACCGGCGCGCTGGACTCCACCACCAGCCGCGAGGTCCTGACGATGCTGCGGGCCATGGCGGACGAGCAGCGGCAGACGATCGTGATGGTCACCCACGACCCGGTCGCCGCGTCGTACGCCGACCGCGTCGTCTTCCTCGCCGACGGGCGCCTCAACGGCGAGCTCGAGGCGCCCACGGCCGAGGCCGTCGCCGCCCGGATGACCCAGATGGAGACCATCGCGTGCTGACCGTGACCCTCAGCACCCTGCGGACCCGCTGGGTGACGCTCGTCGGCACGTTCGTCGCGCTGGCGCTGGGCGTGGCGCTGATCGCCACGATGGGCCTCGGGCTCGCGTCGACCCTCGACGCCCCCGACCAGAAGCCCGAGCGCTTCGCCGGCGCACCGGTCGTGGTGCGCGGCGCCGACGAGCTGCGAGTGCCGTCGCCGATCGGTGACCGCACCCAGCCCCTCGCCCAGCCGCGTGGCGTCGCGCCCGAGGTCGCCAAGGCGCTCGCCGCGAAGGCCCCCACGGTCGCCGACAGGTCGTTCCCCGTACGCGTGGCCGGACCCGGCGGCGGCGACGACGGCCTGGTCGGGCACCCGTGGTCGATCGCCGCGTTCGGCGGATACCGGCTGACCGCCGGGCACGAACCCCGCAAGCCCGCCGAGGTGGTGCTCTCCGGCGACGCGTCCCTGGTCCGCAAGGCGGTGCCGGTTTGCACCCCGGCAGGGATGAGCACGCGTACGGTCGTCGGCGTGGTCGCGCCAGCCCGCTTCGAGGAGCCCATCTTCTTCACCGACGCGGAGGCCGCCAAACTTTCACCGCGCATCGACAACCTGGTCGTGCAGGCAGCGCCCGAGATGGTGCGTACGGTGGTCGGTGCCGGCTCGGACGTCCAGGTGCTCACCGGCAGCGACCGGCACAAGGCCGACCCGGAGCCCAACCGCGACCGCGACGCCCTCGTCGCCATGAACGCCCTGCTGGGCACCGCGGGCGGCGTCACCACGTTCGTGTCCGTCTTCGTGGTGGCGTCCACCTTCGCCTTCGCCGTCGCCCAGCGGCGCCGCGAGATCGGGCTGATGCGCACCGCCGGCGCCACCCCGCGGCAGGTGCGTTCGATGATGTTCATGGAGGCGGTGATGGTGGGCGTGCTCGCCTCCGTCGCCGGGTGTGTGCTGGGCTCGTACGGCGCCCCGTGGCTCGCGAGCCTGCTCGTCGACGAACAGCTCGCACCCCCGTGGTTCACCATCGGGGCGTACACCTGGCCGTACCACGTGGCGTTCTGGACCGGGCTGCTCGTCGCGCTGTGCGGGGTCACGGTCGCCACGGTGCGGGCGGGGCGCATCCGTCCCGTCGAGGCGCTGCGGGAGGCCTCGGTGGACACCAGGGCCATGACGCTGGGGCGCTGGGTCTTCGGTGCCGGCCTGCTCGCCACCGGGCTCGGCATGCTCGTCTGGCGGCTGCTCGTCGACCCGGGCGAGGCGCTGCACCGCAAGACGTACACCACCCAGCCGATGCTGTTGATCACCGCGGTGGCGCTGCTCGCGCCGATCCTCGTGCGGCCGCTGATCCGGCTGCTCGCGTCGCTCCCGGCCCAGTTGCCCGGCGCCACCGGCATGCTGGTGCGCGAGAACGCGGCCGCCGGTGTCCGGCGCACCGCGGCGATCGCGGCGCCCGTGCTGGTGACCGTGGCGCTGGCCGGCTCGCTGCTGGGTGCGACGGCGACCATCAACGAGGCGAAGGCCAACGAGATCCGGGAGCAGACCCGCGCCGACCTGATCCTGCAGGCCGACGACGCCGCCGGGGGTTTCGCCGCCCAGACGGTGGCGCAGGTCCGCCAGGTGCCCGGAGCCACGGTGACGGCCAGCGCCGCCACCGCCGTCTACAACCTCGAGGAGGGCACGGCGCTGATCCGCTCGGACGCGCAGGCCGTCGACCCGCGCGAGCTCACCACAGCGCGCAACCTGCCGGTGCAGGCCGGCGACATCGCCGACCTCGACGACAGCAGCATCGTCGTCAACAAGGAGTGGGCGCAGCACACCGTCGGCGAGCAGGTCGACGTGTGGCTCGGCGACGGCACCAAGAAGTCGCTGCGGATCGCGGCCGTGATCGCCGCCGGCACCGGCAACAACGGCGTGTACGTGACCCCGCGCAACGCTCCCGGGGTCGCTCCGGACCGGCTGGAGGTCACCTGGGCCGCAGGCGCCGACGCGAGCGCTGGGACCGCGGCGGTCCGGGCCGCCCTGGAGCCCACCGGCGCGGATGTGCAGACCCGGGCGGAGTGGATCCAGTCGGAGTACCCGAGCAACAGCCGCCAGACCCGCGTCGGCTACCTGGTGGTGCTCGGCATCGCGCTGATCTACACCGGCATCGCGCTGGGCAACACCATGGTGATGGCCACCTCAGACCGGGTACGCGACCTCGCGGTGCTGCGCCTCGCCGGTGCGACGAAGCGGCAGATCCTCATCCTCGTCGCCGTGGAGGCGATGACCGTCGTGGTGGTCGGCGCGGTGCTGGGCGCGATCGTGACGGCGGTCAACGTCCTGGGCATTTGGGGCTCGCTGGCCGCCCTGTCGGTATGGTCCAGCGTGGTGCTGCCCTGGCAGACGCTCGCGGCGACGCTGGGGGCGTGCGTGGTGGTCGCCGTGGTCGCCTCCGTGCTGCCCGCCGTCGGCGCGCTGCGCACCCGCCCGGTGGAGCTGGCCGGAGCCCGCGAGTGAGCGCCGCCCGACCCTGACCGGGCCCGGCACCGACCGCATCGGGTCGGTCCCGCCGGGAGCCCATTTCCCTGTTGCGGGCTCCCGGCGGCCCGAAGCAGCAGTGCCCCCAGACAGTCCCGCCGGGTGCGGCCGGGATGTCTGGGGGCACGTCGCGCAGCCGCCGCGCAACGGCTCAGGCGGAAGGCTCCGCCATCGCCACCGCGACGCGGCGCGTGCAGGGTTGGCCCGAGATGATGCTGCTGGTCCCCGCGAACCCCCTACGGCCACGCCGGCCCGACGACCTTCGCGCCCGAAGCCCACGCGACCCGCGCCACCGGCATCTAGGTCGCCGTGGTCGACCACCAGCCGATCCGCAGCACGCGGTCACGGCGGTGCCCGCCGGCGACGTGGCGGCCTACTGCGGGCTCCCGTCCCAGGTGCGTCTGTGCGTGTACCGGGTGCCGACACAGCAGCAGGGCACGCACCAACCAGCCGGGACCTTCGAGTACGCGCTACTCCTGCCACAGCACCGGCGCGCGGCCATCGAACGGACGCTGACGGCGCTGCGTCCAGCTGAGCAGTGCTCAGACGCCGCAGACCGGTTCGCTGCCCTCAAGGACGCCACGATCACGGGCGACGTGGTCTACGTCGAACTCGACCACTGCCGACGGTCCTGGCCACACCGCTGCACGGCCCGCCGATCCTTGTCCAAGCCGACGCCGCGCTCATCGAACTGCTCAGCATGTAGTCGCCCGAGCCAACCCAACGTCGACCTCTCCACCGACTGTCGGCGCGATGACAAGTCGCTCCACTGTCCACCGATCAACTCGAGAAGACCAGGACCAGGGAGCGCCGACGCTCCTGCTCGCATCCAGGCTCGTCGGAACAGCCGACGTAGCGACAGTCAGCAACATCTGCAGCGCTTGACGCGGAATCAAGAGACCAAATGCCGCTTCATCCAGGACGTAGATGAAGCGGCAGGTCAGAGCGGTTAACAGCGAACAGATCAGCAGCCAACCATCCACGCGGTTACCGCCAACGAAGATCATCCTTTACCGGATGTTACCGCCGACACCTGAAGGATCTTCATCCTTCCAGGTCAACCGGTCGGGACGGCCGGATTCGAACCGACGCCCCCCTTGACCCCCAGGACGATTTGCTAAGGGTTTCCGCACGTCACACACGCTATGCGCATAGTCAGGCCGTTCTCTCGAAGGTGTACCGCTTGGCATCGCGCACCACGTGCGGTCCCCGCGTGGTCCCCCGGTCCGTAGATGGTCCGGCCGGCCCTCCGATCCGTAGCCTCGGCCGAGCTGTCCAAAACGGTCCGCCCCCGGCGTTCGTGGCTGGCCCTGCTCCTGCAGGTGCTTCGTCCGTACCTCATGGTCCGAGGCTGTTGCTGTCAATGGTTGCTGTCAGCCCTGGCACCCGATCCCGCAGACATCAGCGGTTCACGAAGCCGGGGTAGGCGTCCACGCGTCCATCGAGCCGCTGCACCATGAGCTGGTCGCCTTTGCGCCAGATCGTCTCGCCGGGGTACACGAGGACCGGTTGATCCAGGACGAAGTGGCCCCAGCGATCAATCAGCGTGAGGCGGTCGGCCTGCTCGCGGAACGATGGACTTCTCCTTTTGGGCGTGCTCATGCTCGACAGCATCGGCCAGGCGGCAGCCGGGCTCAACAGCTGGCGCTTGACGAGTCCTGACCGGGATCGCAGTGACCTACGCATTACGAGATCAAGATGAGCGGCCCGCCGGCCAGTGCACATGCTGGTCTAGCAGCGAAAACACCTCTCGACATCTCACACCGCTCTCCGCTGGCGGTTGACCGCTTGCGGACTCGTTGCGGACTGAGCCCAAATGCCGTTGACCGGCAGCGAGCCTCAGCCTAACGTCCGCTCGATGACGTATCAGTTTCATCACATCACGCTGCGCGTCAGCGACTTGGGACAGTCTCGCCGCTTCTATGAGGGAGTCCTCGGGTTGCGGGTCGATCAGGATTTCCCGGGCGAGAAGCTGCGGTTCAGGCTGGGAGGCACCTCAGCCAGCCTGGTGCTTCACCCAGCCTTGCCCGGCACGCCTTCGGGCGACCGCTTCACCGAGGCGCGCATAGGCCTGGACCACATCGCCATCGGCGTGTCCGTGGGTGAAGTCGCACGCGTCGCCGAGGTGCTCACCGCAAATCAGGTCCCGAACAGTGGGGTGAAGGCGGACTCTAAGGGTCCGGCGATGGTCGTCTTCCGCGATCCGGACAACATTCAGTGGGAGCTGTTCGAGGAGCTGTAGTTCGTAGTGACCGCGTCTGCCTCGTGGGCTGAGCGGATCTCCTCGTCGGGCAGTCGTAGACCGTCCAGCCTCCCCGGACGGGGCCAAGGTCGTTCGTCCGGTAGGGCACTCCACCTTGTCCCCGTCCGGGGAGGCTGGTAGCCCCTGTGGTGCCCGACGAGGTGATCTGCGGCGGCATCTCTGAGGAGGGCCGGGGTTCGGGGCGGAGCCCTGAGGTCTTCCGATCCTGTGAATCCCAACCGTGGCCGGCCGGCCCGGCCGATGCCGGCCGAAGGTCGCCAGCAGGCCGGCGCGGCCCGCTTGCGGGCCGCCTTGATCCAGAGAACGAACAATTCGGCAAATGACCCGGGTAGCCACCTGAAACTTGACCAACGGTCAAGTAGCGCCAGCCAGCCTCAACTTGACCGATCTTGGTCCCCAGAACGGCGAAAGGACCGACCCGATTTCCGGATCAGCCCTTCGACCTGCGTCGGGACGGCCGGATTCGAACCGACGACCCCTTGACCCCCAGTTTTGCAACGATTTTGTCAGACCATGCCAGGATAGGCTGAAACGTTCTCAGAAACGGACAAGAGCGACCCCGCAAAATGCCGTTCCATGCCGTCGATCATCGCCCCATCCGCTCGCTGCGATCTTTCCCGTTACCGGGCTCGTTACCGCTGATCGTCAAGCGCCTCCCATGCCAGGCAATCCCAATGAGCCTGCCCTACGCGACCGTCAGCCCCTCCACCGGTCATCGATCAACAGACTGGATGGGCCCGGCGAGACTGGGCCGCGCGATATCGCACCGCCTTCTGGCCAGGTCGAGAATGGTTCCCTTGCCCTTCGGGAAGCAGGGGATCGACAGTCCCTTGGCCGGCTCCACAACCCAGACGACAAGCCAGCCCTGTTCCAGCAGGTCATCGACGACATCCTCGACCAGATCCGCGACGGACGCCTCAACCCCAACGACCCACTACCGTCCGCACGCAAAATAGCCGACCTCTACGGCATGGCCTCCATGACCGCCCAGCGCGCACTACGCGAACTCCAACGCCGGCGCATCACCTACAGCGTCGCTGGCAAAGGCACCTTCGTGCACCCCAACGCCTTCGACCTGCTACACGGCGGTGTCCTCCGCGAACCAATCGACGACCCCGACCTACGCCTCAGAGTCGCCGCCTACCTCGCCGACCAGCAGGCCTTCAGGGCCATCACCATCCGCTACCACCACGCCCGCACGGCCGACGACAAGAACCCAGCCCTACACGACCTGCTACGCCACGCCGACACCAACAACGACCTCATCGACGAAGTGATCAAACACCAGGCCGACCGAGGCAACTTCGCCCGGCAACCCGAACACCTCCATCGGGTCAGCGACGACGAGCAGGCCCTGCCACCCGCCAAGCGCTCCTGCGGATCCGGCCGGGTAGGGTACCGCCCTCGCCGCCCGCCAAGCGTCCCCGCAAGCAGGCGCGACCGCGCACCGAAGCAGTAAGCCACCGGACCAAGGCCCTCGACCAAGATCCGACTGGCTCAAAACCTCTCTGCAGGATCAAGCCGGCCCGGTGTAGCCGGCGCACACCGACAGGCGTCGGCACGCGAGGCGTCAAGCTGGTGACATTGCATTACCCTTGAGTGGACTCTGAAAGCTTTGCGATCGCTCGCTTCCATATCTCTTCGACGCGGGAGACATGCCGCTCATATATACATTCGCCAGGCTATTTAGCCGACTCCCGTCAGGCCGCCAACAGGTACTTGCATCGCAGCGGCCCGCAAACCGGCAATTATAGAGGAGTCGGCCCCAGGATCTTGCAGAGCATCTAGGGCATCCACCTGCCGCTGCAGTTCGGTTTGGATCGACGAAGCCTGCAACAGCGCCTCACCGTCATCCCTTCCAACGACCGCTAGATCCTGCTCCCGTGCTTCGAACTCGTCCGCTGCCGCATACGCTCGTTCAGCAACGTAGACAGCGAGGTCAACATTATCGTCACGCAAAAGTTCCAAGAGGTAAACGAGCGAGGCAATAGCATCTTCCGCCTGCGGCGTCCACTCGTTCCAGTCTTCTTCAGCCGGTAACAGTTCCTTTATTGAGTCCGGCGAAGGAAGCTCTGATACGGCCCTGCTCATCTCGCCCCCCTGCAGCCCCGACCAGACCGCGTCGACCGAGATCCGGACCAGGACCGGATCGCCGACCTCCTCCAACGCACTGAATTTCAAGTATCCAGGTATCAGCACCTCAACGCAGCTAACTGCAAAGGCGGTACGTTGCCACGGGGCAAGGTTGGCAAGGTCTTCGCGAAGCCGCTGAGAGTCGAAGCGCACCGGGACTACCATCAGCTCCCCTTTCCGAAGGTACGCATAACGGCGCTCATCCCATCGGACGAGATCCGATAACCTTCTTCTTCTAGATACTGACGACAGGCTGGGCAGATTGCATGCGGATAGCTGGATAGCGCCCGCGGACTCAGCCCAAGGTCTTTCGCCCGCTCATTTGCGGTTACCTCAGCATGATGTCCAGGAAGCCGCGCTTCCTGTTCGGAACCGCCCATCGCAGCTCGCTGGCGTGGGTCAATGTCGCGGACGCCGGAGGCCACGAGGTCTGGCCCATTGTTGGTGCTCATCACAACCGTGTCTCGCTGCGATCTAGCGATGGGATCGAGCGAACCATTGATCCGCTCAGCACTACGCTCCAAGCGAGGAACATCGCATGCCCTCCCTGCGAAAGCGGGATCGTTGTTGTGGACGAGGACTGGGGTGGCGCCGGCTATCACATAGTACGTGTGGATGTCGGCGACGGTGAGGTCGCGCATCTCGGCGTCGCCGTCGAGGTTCTGAACCTCGACCACGGTCACCTGTGCTCCAGGTCCCCCGCCACCCATGCCGGCACCGGTGCCGTCACCCTCCAGCCGCTTGTCGTCGTGCACGAGCAGGCGGTGGCCGACCTTGAGCTCGGCCGCGTCCACCCACTTGCGGTCGGTGGCGTCCCAGAACGGGTGGTGCTGCGTGGTCTTCAGGACCGTCGACTTGCCCGAGTTGGCGTCCCGCACGGTGACGTTGGTGAGGTCTCGGTCCTGGTTGATGTGCAGGGCGGTGACCTTCTTGGCCGCAGTCTCCTCAGCCTCGGGGTCGGTTGCCGCCACCTTGTCGCCCAGTGCGATGTCCTTGATCGCCTTGGTGCTGCCGTCGGCCATCAGGACCCGGGTGGCCGGATCGAAGCTGTGCCGGGCAGTCTTGCACCCGGAGGCGCTCTGTTGTCTCTCGCCAGCCTGTGGCCGGCTCGGCTCGGCGCTTCTGCCGGTCTTGCCGGCGAGCGCGCGACTGGCTCCGCCACCGGCGAGCTTCGTCGCCCCTCCGGTCAACCTGCCCGCTCCGGCGGAGAGACCGCCGTCCAGGCCGCCCTCGAGCATTGTGCTGGCCAAGTTGCCCAGTGAGAACTTCTCATCGCCGCGCGCCACGTCGACCATGTATCCAGCACCAGCGGACATCGCTCCCGCAGCGGCACCGGCCAGAATCAGACACCCGACACCGGTGGCGCAAAGCGCAGCCACTGCGACTGTTGCTGCGATACCCACGGCCACCGTCGCCGCGAACTTCCACGGATCTTTCTTGATCGCTTCGACTGTCGATTTGAGGTTGGTGACGGCGGCTTTTGCTGCCTTCTTCGCGGTCTCTTTGACGCATTTGCTAACGCCGCCGGAGACGCATTTTTTGGCGGCGTGATACGCGTCCTTAACTTTTTGGACCTTCTTCTTTGCCCAGCGGACCGTGGTGTCCTTGACGACGTGGGCGGCCTTCTTCAGGTTGTTCTTGACATTGCGTGCCGTCTTCTTGACGTCCTGCCACGCCTTACCGGAGCGGACGTAGTTGAATGCCTGGTAGGAGCTTTTCGCCAGGGTGGTAGCGGCGCGGTAGGTGGTCTGGATCGCCGCAA
The DNA here is from genome assembly GCF_057766525.1 of Micromonospora sp. MGP-C2. NCBI lineage: Bacteria > Bacillati > Actinomycetota > Actinomycetes > Micromonosporales > Micromonosporaceae > Micromonospora > Micromonospora sp. MGP-C2. The sequence continues at coordinate 6,915,430 of NZ_JBYMEN010000002.1, read as the reverse complement.
CAGGGTTGGTGACCACAGAAACAGTGCTGCGGAAGGCCTTCTTGAGGCTCGAAAGGCCCCAGTGTCCAGTCGGGTCCGTGGTCGTCAGCGGGTTGGCGTCGCCGTACTGGAAGCGGTTGGCGTTGACCGAGTCGGGCACCGGGTTGTTGGACGCGGTGTCCCGGGTGTCGAACTGACCGGTATCCGGGTTGTACCACCGAGCGAGCATGTTGACCCGCCCGGTCAGGTTGTCAGTCCATTCCGACTGGTAACCGAGGCTGCCGAGCAGACCGGACGTGGCGACGATGACACCGAGGGGGTCATAGGTGGTCGACCCGGAGAGGGTGGTGCCGGTGGCGGTGAATTGGCCCACGACGTCGTCATGCTGGTCCGTCCAGGCGTACCGAGACCCTGTCCCTGTGCCGGAGCCGGCCGCGAGCAGTGAGCCATCCGGGCCACGGGTGTAGGTCGCCCCGCTGTCTTGGGCCAGGTCGTTGTCGAGGCCTGTGTATCGGAAACCCGGTACGACGGCTCGACCAAGCGCATCGTACGAGTAGGTGCGGTTGCCTGCCGTGGCCTGCTGGGAGATCACTTGGCCGAAGGCATCCGCCGTGGTGCCGAACGAACCCGCCGCGGAACTGGTCTGGCGCAAGGTTCCTCGCGCGGTGTACGAGTAAGTAACGCCACCGCTCTGCGTCGCGAGCTGGTTGCGTGCGTCGTAGGTGAAGACCTTCCCGCCGGCCTGGGTCCGGTTCCCCGCGCCGTCGTAGGTGTAGCCGATGGTCGTGGTGCCGTTGTTCCAGGTCGACAGCCGGTCGGCGAGGTCGTAGGTGTAGGTGTTGGAACTGGACCCGGCGAAGCCAGTGGTGACCTTCGAGGTCTCGTTGTTGTTGTTGTCGTAGCCGTAGGTGATCGAGCCCAGGGTGGTGGTACCGGCGGCATTCTTCAGTGTGTCGGACTTCAGTCGGTGCATCGCGTCGTAACCGAAGCTCCGCACGTTGCCGGAGTTGTAACTGATCGACGAGGCCTGCGACATGTTGTTGTAGCCGACCACGAGGTTGACGCCTGTGGTGGTGTTGGCCGCCGTCCGGAATCGGCCGGCGTTGTCGTAGGTGTAGCTGCTGGTGCCGGCGGCGTCCGTGCGCGACGCCATCCTCCCGTCCTTGTTGTAGGTGAACGAGGACGAGTCGCCGGGACCGGTGATGGACAAGGGTAGGCCACGGTCGTCGTACGAGACGGTGTTTGTGCCCGCAGGGACCGCGAGGCCAGTCACCCGGCCAGCGTCGTCGTAATCGAAGGTCCGGTCGGCCGTGGTGGCCTCAGCGCCGGTGCCGGTCTGTCGGGTCAGTCGGCCGGCGTCGTCATAGCTGTTGCTGGTGCGTACCCCGCCAGGAGCAATTTGGTCAACGACCCGAGCGGCCTTGTCGTAGGTCATGGTGAAGGTGCGGTCGGCCAGGTTCGGGTAGGCCGGGGTGGATGGTTCGATTCGTGATTCGGGCAGACCCCAGGTGTTGTAGGTGGTCCAGAACTGGTTGCCCCGGCCGTCGGTGAAGCGAGTCCGGTTACCGGCGGCGTCGTATCCGAAGCTGGTCGTGATCGCGGTGGTGGCGGTGACCGGCTGATTCTGGCTCGTCAGACGGTTCGTTGCGTCGTACCCGAAGGTGGTGGTGGTCGTGCGCCCGTCCGTCGACGACGTCAGGTTGCCGTTGTCGTCGTAACCCTTTGATCGGGTGACGAGTACGGTTCCGGCAGCATCCAGGTCCTGCTGCTGCGTGAGCCGGCCGACCGGGTCGTAGCTGGCGGTCTGCGCGGTACCATCCGGCATGGTGATCCTGGTGGTGCGACCAAGTCCGTCGTACTGGTACTTGGTCTGATTGTTCGCACCGTCGGTAGTGGTAAGTGGCGCGCCGGTGAAATCGTAGGTGCTCGACGTCTTCACGCCCGCGGCGGTGGTCACCGCCTGGGGCCACGGACCCTGCCCGAGCGCTCCGGTGCCGTAGTCATAGTTGGTGGTGTTGGTCTCGCCGGTCTGGCGGACCACCTGGCTCGCGGTGAGCGGCCGGTCCATCAGGTCGTACGTCGACGTCTGCTTGGCACCGGTGGGGTCGATCGACTCCAGAACCCGGCCGAGCTTGTCGTAGGTCGCCCGGGACACCTTGCCCCGCGGATCGGTGACCGCAATCCGATTGCCGAGGGAGTCGTACTCGTAGCTTGTCGTCTTACCGTCTGCGCTGGTCACCGAGCGCACCTGATCGAGCTTGTCGTAGTTGGTGAGCACCGACGCCCCGACGATTGGCGTACCGCCGGGCGGGGTGTAGTCCGGCGCGATGACCTCGGTGGGCCGGCCGAGAGCGTCCACTCGGGTACGGGTGACATTCGAAAGTGGGTCCTGCGTCTCGACCATCTCGCCGAAGGTGTTGTAGCCGATCCGAGAGACGGGTACGACAGGTACACCCGACGTACCGAACACCTCGGCAGTCACCGACGGCTCCACCGTCTTCACCAACTGGCCGGCCTCGTCGTACTCGTAGCTGGTGGTCTTGCCCTTCGGGTCGGTGGTGGCGGTGGTGTTGCCCAGCTTGTCGATCGTGTAGCTGGTCGTCGGGCCGGTGGTCGATGTCAGTGCCTCACCGGTGCGGCCGTTGCCCCCGGCGTAGAGCGTGTTGATCTCGGCAGCGGACAGGGCTCGCTGATAAAGCTGCACGTTGTCGATCGAGCCGCTGTAGCTGGCGTAGACACCGGTGCCGAGGTAGCCGCCACCGATAGTGGGCGAATTCGAGGTGAATGGGGTCGGGTTGGTGGCCCCGGTACCGGCGATGTTGTTGACGTAGAGGCTGAGCGCCTTACTGGTGGCGTTGTAGACACCAACCAGATGAACCCAAGTGTTTGCGGCCAACGCGGTGCTGGAGGTGGCGGAGTAGATGGCCGATGGACTGTCCGAGTCCGACGACGGTGTCCGGAAGGCCCACTTGTTAAGGGTTTTATTGTATTCAAGATAGTAAGCGGTCCCCCAGGAGCCGAGTTGGGTCAGCGCGGTCTGGTCCTTGAGGAAATCTTTTGGCTTGACCCAGGCAGAGATCGAATACGATTTGGCAGTATCGATGGCCTGGCCGCCGATTCGGAGACCCCGACCACCACTAAATGTGGCGGCGCCTCCCGACATGGTCACGTCGGCGCCGCCGTTGGCACTGAGGGCCGACGCGGTCGAGTCGTAAGCGACGTTGTATCCGTCGCTGAAGCTGGTCTCGTCGAGCTTGAACCAGGCGTTCGGCGAGGCTGAAGGGTCTGCGGCGATCCGCTCCGAGGTCATCCGGCCGAGTGGGTCGTAAGTACGGTTGGTCGCCTGCAGGGCCGTCGGGCCGCCGCGGTCACTTGATCGGGTGGCCAGTACATGGTCGTCAGCGTCGAAGCTGAAACTGGTGACACGTTGAGTGTCGACATCCGTCGGCGACGATGTGCTGATGCGGACGACCCGGTTGGCAGGGTCGCGTGCGTATCCGACGGTCGTCGCGCCGTTGTTGGTTTGCTGGCTCGACAACTCCCCGTCGGGCCGGTGGATGTTCTCCTCGAGCACGTAGGTGCGGGTGCCGTCGGTCCGGGTGGCCCGTCGCAGCGTGCTGTCTCCGTTGTAGGTGTAGTTCGTCGTGTAATTCATGGCGTCCGTGTCGGAGGCGAGATTGCCGTCCGGGAAGTACGCCTTGAAACTGACCCGGGTGGTGGTGCCGTCGGCACCGGTGATCGTGGTGACCAGGTCGTTGCCCTCGCCGTCGAAGGTCTTGCGTACCGCGTGCAGCACGTCCCCCGACGGGCAGGGGTTTCCGGGCACCGGAGAGCTGTCGCAGGTCACCTCGGCGGTGGTGTTGCCGTAGATGTCGTATTCGAGCAGGGTGACCACACCTGCGGGATTGACCGTTTTGATCATTCTGCTGTGGTCGTCGTAGAAACTCTGGACCGCACGCTCCGCATCGCCGCCGGTCAGGTCCTGCACCCGGCGTCCCGTGACGTTGCCGTCGGGGTCGTAGTCAGTCGACGTTCGACCGGTGTGCACCGCGCCGGTGACCTGGTTCAGCACGGGGGGCTCGGTCTGCTCGACGACCTGGCCCTCCGCGTCGTACCTCATTGAGGTGGTCAGATCCCCCAGGGTTTCGGTCTTGACGGTCTTGGCGCTGATGCGACCCAGGCCGTCGTAGGCGAACTCGGTCACCAGTCCTGCGCCATCAGTGATCCGTGCCAGATCGCCGGCGGAGTTGTACTCGTTGGTCTGGGTGGTGCCGCCAGCGGACCTGGTTGTCAACGGCAGACCTGCCGGCGTCGTTCCGCCACCAACCGCCGGCGTGGTCGCGCTGGTGTAGGTCACGGTGGTGGTCTTGCCAGTCGGGAAGCCCGCGACGGGCGGCGTGGTGGTGCTCGTCCGGTTGCCGGCGGCGTCGTACCCGAACCGGGTGAGGAACATCGGGTCTGTCGGGCTGTACGAGTTGGCCGTGCGGTACTCGATCAGTTGGTCATTACGTGGATCCGGAGCGAGGTTGGTGCTGGTCGCGTCCGGATAGTAGTTGTAGTAGGCCGAGTCACACTTGATCGAAGTGATACACGCTGTCGTACGGATCGTGTTGCCCCGCACGTCCCGGCCCGTCTCGGTCTTGTTCCGCAGTGGGTCATAGGTGACCGAGCCGAAGCCGCCGATGTCGTACCCGTAGTTGGTGGTGTTGCCCAGCACGTCGGTGGAGGCGATCAGCCGGTTACCGTTGACCAGGTCGAAGACCTGCGTAGAGGTCTTGCCCTTCGGGTCGGTGACCGTCGTCGTGGTGATCGAGGTCAGCGTCGACCCGGTGGTGCCGGAGCCCGGCTGTGTGGTGCTCTTCGACGCCTTCCAATGCCGGTCGACCTCTGCGGCGCTCAGCGGCGTCTTGTAGAAGGCCACCTCGGCGATGTTGCCGGTGAAGTAGGAGACATCCTGCGTAGATCCGGGCCAGCCCTTGGTGATGCCCGTGCCGAGGTAGGCGGCCACCCTGGCCAGATCTTGGACCGTGCCTGCGTGGCCTCCGACCATGTCGCCATCGAGGTAGAGCAACTGCTGGCTCGGAGTCTGGGTAACCGCGATGTGGTGCCACCTACCGTCATTGACCTTCGACGGGGACTGGACGACGGGTGATTGCGGTGCCCAGAACTCGCCCCGCAGGTAGCCGTCCCCACCGACATAGAGCGCTGGCGTCCACGTGGTCGCCCCCGTCGTCGACGGAGGGAGGTCCATCTGTCCGTTGGTGTAGCCCAGCAGCACCCCGCTCTTAGCGCTGCCTGCCGGGGTCTTGAACCACATCTCGACAGACTTGGTGGTGTCGTATGTGCCACCGCCGAGGTCCGCCATGCCGTTCAGCTCGACATAGGCGTTGGTGCCGTTGAACACTGCCCCGTACGAATCGGCGAACGGGCTCGTCGTGTTGGGCTGGGTCGTGTTGAACGTGACGTTTCGATACCGCGCGTCGTGGAACTCACCGCGCACCTCGTTCACCGGCTGGGTGGGCGCCTGAATGTCGGCGAGCCGGAAATAGTGCTCCGGTTGCGACCCGAGCACCGAGGACACGTACACCAGGCTCGAGCCGCCAACGGTCGGTGCCCCGATCTTCCACGTCCCGCCGAGTTCGTCGGTGACCTGCTTGACCCGGCCCGTCACCGTGTCGTAATCGACGATGGCCTGGACCCGACCACCGGGGGTCGTGATCCGCGTCAGCAGGGGGTCAGCCGCAACACCGCTGCTGCGCAGGGAGGTCACCGTGGGCGCGGTGATGGCCCGATTGTGGAAGACCACATCGGCGATCGACCCGTTGAAGAACGTGGCGGTGGCCGCGGTGTTCGGTTGCGCAGGCCACGCGCCGCCGAGGAAGCCGGCGCCCACGTAGCCGTTCGTCATGCCAAGGTCAAGATTGATCGTGGCGGTCAGCGCGCCGACGCGGGCACCGTCGAGGTAGAGGGCCTGGTTGCCGCCGTTGCCAGCCAGGGCGACATGGTGCCACTGACCGTCGGCCACCGTGTTCGGCGAGGCCATGGTGTTCGCGGTGCTGCCCGTCCAGAACTGTCCACGCAGCTTGCCGTCCGACCCCACGTACAGGGTCGGGGTGTAGGTCTTGGTCGTCGTGGCACCCGTACTGACCGGGTCGACCTGATGGCTGAAAAGCACGCCCGTGGGGCTGCTCGTGCGGAACCACATACTGATCGACTGGTACGACGCCTCGGTCACCAGCTTCGCCGGCAGTTTCACCGACGACGAGGTGCCGTTGAAGCTTGCTGCCGTGGAGGTCGAGTTCGCCACCGGGCCGGAACTTCCGAGGGTGACGTTGGCGTAGGTGGCGTTGTCCACGCCGTCGTTGCTCAGCACCGCGCTCTGGGCGACCGTCGCACCGGGGCTCTCGTTGAGCCGCCAGAACGAATACGGGTCGGTGTTGAGCACAGTGGTGGCGTGCTGTGGCGTCAGCGTGTACTGGTAGCTGGAACAGTTCGCGGCCCCAGAAGGCGGACAAACCTTCGTCAGCAGGTCGCCGTCGTAGTTGTAGGTCCACGTCACCGCGCTGGCCGCGTCGCCCTTGACGACGGGGTCCGTGGTGATCGCCGAGACGTGTGGATACGTCGAGTTCGGTGGACGCGACCACGATATGCGGAGTGCGCGACTTGAGGCCACGGAGCGCACCTCGTCGACCAACCCAGCAGCGTCGTAGTGCACGGTCAGCGACCGGCCCGCAGCGTCGGTGATCCGGGTCAGGCCGTAGACCCCACCGGCCGCCGCCTGGGTGAACTCGTACGTGGTGGTGTCCTTGTCGGTCAACGTGTAACCGCCGGTGACCGCCTTGAAGACGGAGTAACGACCCAAGGGCGGTGTCCAACTGCCGTCGGGGTTGCGACCGAACGAGACGTCCTCACCGCTCGGATAGCGAACCGCCACCGTTTGCAGGGCCCCACTCGCGTCGGTCGACTCGCGGGCCTGCATGTCGAGCAGCGACGACCAGCCTCGGCCAAACGCCCCGGAGACGCGGGAGTCGAGGCTGTTGTAGTCCCGCGTGATGCTGAGCGCCGGACCGACAGTCGTCACCTCGACGTCCGTGTCGGAGGTGGTGTAGTTGCCCGTGCTCGGCTCGTATCCCTTGCCGCCGTTCTGCGCCAGGTCGGAGGTCACCATCTGCTGCGGCACCTGGGTCGTGAACGCGTACTTCACGGGGGCGACAGTCGAGGTGGACGAGTAGTCGTTGACCTGGACCGCGTACTGGTAGGTCTTGCCCCAGACAAGGACGCCAGCCGGCACCTTCCATACGCCAGCGGTCACCCAACCGGAGGTGCTGACCTGCGCGCCCGCCTCGTCGTAGACGAAGTAGTTGTACCGCAGGCCCTTGTTGGGCCAGCCGTCCGGATCGCTGCCGGCGGCGGCGAGTTCCGGGGTCAACGTGTTGACCGCGTAGTTGTTGGCCGGGTAGCGGACGTCGAGCTGCGGCGGGACGTTGTCGGTGTAGGTCACGTCGAGGAAGGCGTCACACTTGATCGACCCGTAGGTCGCGTGGGCGCAGCGCATCGCCGGGGTGTCGAGCCCGGCGTCGACCGAGGTGAACCGCTTCCAGGCCCTGTTGTTGGTTTCGCTCTCGGCTTTCAGTGCGAGGCCGTAGTTGGCGCCGCCGGTGACCCAGTTGTTGACCTCCGACACGTCGAGCGTGACCGGCACCCAGACGCCAACGTTCCGGATGGCGTCCTGATTACCACAGGCCGCAGTGCTGGTGGGTGATGCGTTGCCGATGGACCCCGACAACGTCGGGAACGTCGTGGACCGGACGCCGGTGGACGACCAGGCCGACTTGGCGGCGAAGACGTCGAAGCGGTGGACCTCGCAACCGGTGTTGAGGCCCTGGTAGGTCATGAAGAGGTTGAGCTTGGCCGTACTGATCTTCTTGCCCGCGTAGGCAGTGGTGAAGCCGGGAAACGGTAGCAGGCCCTGGGCCTTGGCCGAACCGCTGTTGAATGTGCCGATCCCGATACTGTGCTCAGTCGACCGGTCCGACTCGGTGCCGCCGGACTGGACGTAGGTGTCGCCGTTCGTGGTGGCGATGGTCGGATCGAGCACCACCGGAAACGCCCGCTTCGGGTCACGCAGCCAGGCGCCGTCGACCGTCATCTTGAGCGCCGGGCCGTCTGCGGTGTCGACCAATGAGTAGCGGATGTCGCGGGACATCGCACCGGCACCAGAAGCATCAATGGCGGCGTCCTCCATGAACGCCGCGGGCATCCGGGCCACCGTCTGTCCGTCGGCGGCTCGGAAGACCACCGACCCGTCGCCATCGACGGTGGCCTTGAGCCCGGTCAGTGAAAGGGGGTAGGTGTACTCCGTGGGGACGTCCGCCGAGCGGAGGACCAGGCTTTCCTTGACCTCGCCTCCAGCAGTAGCGAGTTTCAGGTCCACATTCGGGAAGACCTGGCGGTACGTCGCCAGTTCCCCGCTCACCTCGGGTGGCCCGATGCTCGCGCCCGCAATCCGGTAGGCAAGGCTCCGACCTGCGTCGAATGTCACGCTGACCAACGGGGTCGTGTCAGTGGTGCGCGCAGCGGGAGCACTGCCCGGGGCGTTGAACTCGACCTTCTGGCCGCTGGCCCGCGGCCGGAGCCGACCGTCGGCACCCTGCACCAGGTTGCCGTCGATTGGCTGCCACGACCCGTCTGCCGCCCGGAAGTTGACCGGCCGCTGGTAGACCCTCCGGGTGTACGAGCCGTCCGCGTTGCGGAACATCTCCGTCTGCTCGGTGGCGCCCGCCGCCTGACGCTTACTGGTCTTGAGGTCGAACCCACGCGACGAGTCGCCGGCGTTGCGCACCGCGTTCTCCGGCCGATGGGGCTGAAAGCGCGCCAACTCACCCTTCGCCCGGACCGGCTTGCTGCGATCCTCGGTGAGCGGAGCCTCCGCGTAGTGACCGCGCGGCTGGCTCTTTCCCGCCTGCTGCTTCGGGGTGGGCGGATTACCCAATGCCCAGGACGGTCGGGCCTCCAACAGCGACCAGAACCAACCAAGCGGGAAACCCGAGCCGGCCACGGTGGGCAGTGGCCCTCGTGGGGCAGCAACACCCAGGGATAGGACGAGCACCAGAACTGTCGCAACCCGCCGGAACGCAGGCCCCCGCGAGCCGCGAGCACGCCGACGTGCCAACACACCGCGAACAGCATCATGCCGACCGCCCATGGCAGCCCTCCCCCGTAGCTTGATCATGCAACGGGAAGCTTCCTGGACGTTTGCTGAGAAAACAATGGCCGTCAGTGGCCAAGTTTTTACATGTTAGGTCGAAGCGGGCAAGGTCCGCACGGCCGCGGCAACCCCATCGACGATCCCTTCTGGAGGGTCAGCATCCACGATGGTCACATCGGCGGTCGGCACGCCACCCACGACCACATACCGAATCGATGGAAAGCGGCCCTTACCCGCGATCAACGCATCCACCGGACCAACCCCGACCGCGATGACCATCTCGCACCCCTGGGCAGCCAACGTGTTGAAGTAGGCAGCCACATTGGACCTGTCTTGGACGCCATTCGCGGCCAGGTACTGCACCTGCACCAGCGACTCAACCGACGCACGTTGCATCCCGGTCCAGGCGGCCCGCGCGTCGCGGCTTGCCAACCCCTTGTCGTCGGTCAGCAAGCAGGCGGTGACGTCGCGGTACTGCCGCTGCCGAGGTGCAGAGGTGTGGTCGGGCCAGACGACCCACGCCAGCACCACCGCGACGGCCAGAGCCACGAGCCCGACCACCACCCACCGCCGCTGCAAATACCTGTACACCTGCTGACCTCCTCGCGACGGCGGTGGGTCCCCCGCACCGGCCGAGGATACGGGTGAGAAGAAGACTCGTCGATCATGCCTTGATCGGAGCCACACCGCCCGCGTCTCCGCGATACGGCGCGGAAGACAACGGCCGTCGTGGACCAGCCCGTTCGTCGCGGACGGCACCCGGACATCAAAGCGGGCCGGCGGGCGTCTTCGTAGTCCAACGTCCCGAGCAGCCATGGCCCGTCGGCGCCGTGCGGAAGATCGGCTGATTCGGCTCGGATCGTCGTGGGCTCGACTCACCGACGATCCTCTGCGCATCGGGAGTCGCATCATCCGACGTAGCGACAGCTAGCAACATCTGCAGCACTTGACGCGGAATCAAGAGCAAAACTGCCGCTCCATCCAGTACGCAGATGAAGCGGCAGGTCAGAGCGTTGTGCAGCGGGCGCGCCAATGGCCAACCATCCACGCGGTTACCGCCCACAAAGATCATCCGTTACCGGATGTTACCGCCGTTACCCGAGAAGATCCTCATCTCCCCAGGTCAATCGGTCGGGACGGCCGGATTCGAACCGACGACCCCTTGACCCCCAGGCAACCAACACGAGGTGCTGACCTGCCGTTCCACAGGGGCTGGCCTGCCGAAGCCCTCCATCAAGGTCCCTGCTCGTCCGCTGGCGTCCGTCCCGATCGTCACCCGGCTAGTCACCCAGCGGAGGGCTGGGGAGGATGTCATCGTGATCTCTCTACCTCAACCCAACGACCTCACATCGCTGGTGCTCCGTACGGACTTCACCGACGACACTGCCTGGGAAGCCGTGAAGGCGGCCTTGCGCACCTGGGAGGGCGAAGACAGCGCCACCTTCGTCAGCGACCCGAAGTACAAGGGCGTGAGCCTCCATGAGCTGGTCGACGCCGACAACGCAGCAAGCCAAGACGACAGGCTGACGTACCTCTTCCTTGCCGACGCGACCACGATGACGGACGTCGAACGTCCGCTTCTCGCACTCGACCTGGCGGACGAGCCGGGCCGCACCTTCCGGGTGCCGCCCCGCTGGTACGCGGACGTCTCGACCAACCTCACCATCGCGAACATGGACTTTGCCGAGTTCGCCAACGCCATCGATAGGTCGGACACGTACCGGGGCTTCGACGGGGACTGACGTCCTGGTCTGGGGCCTACTTGCTCAGCCGGTGACGGAGATCGAACCACACTGTCAGCTTGGGAATCGGATTGATCTGCACGGTGTGTAGCCGCGCGGCCGGGTGGACAAGGACAGACCGTTCAGCCTGCGGACCCTCAGCGTGCCGTTGCCGACGGATGTTGACCGCTACAGCGGGCACGCGTCGGGCACGTCAACTGCTCTGGCGTCACTCCCACAACGCCGCCGGTAGCAGCCGAGATCCAGCCAGCAAGATCAGCAGTTCGGCTTAAACGAGCCAACTCGGAGAGGATTAGCTGCCGCCGGCACGGCCCTCGATCGGCACAACGTGCTTCGAGCCTTCCGCCCCGTCGTCGCCAAAGCGGGCCTCGACCCGCGCGACTGGACTCCCCGCGAGCTGCGGCACAGCTTCGTGTCCCTACTGTCGGACAGCGGCATGAGCCTTGAACAGATCGCGGATCTCTGCGGCCACTCCGGTACGACGGTTACAGAGAGCGTCTACCGGCACCAACTTCGGCCGGTGTTCCTGGGCGGTGCAGTCGCCATGGACCGGATCTTCGACGCTAAGGCGTAGTCACTCAGTTAGTCACCCAGGTACGACAAAGGGGCCGTCTCGATCATCCGAGATGGCCCCTCACCTGCGTCGGGACGGCCGGATTCGAACCGACGACCCCTTGACCCCCAGTCAAGTGCGCTACCAAGCTGCGCCACGTCCCGCCCTCGCGTGGTTTCCCAACGCGACAGCCGGTACAGCTTAGCGCAGCAGCCCCGGCTCGTTCGCACAGGCCCCACCCGCGCCGCGAGCCAACGGAACCACCGCACACCCCCTAAAGCGTCCTAGGAGGGTGGGGTTGAAGAAATGCCGGACGGGCGAGGACCGCCCATCCGGCATTTCGGGAGAACAGGGGCAGGTCAGCCGTGCGCCTTGCCTCGGCCGCCGGGGCCTAGCTTCTTGCGGGGGCGGACCGAGATTTCGATCGGGCTGCCTTCGTACCCGAATTCCTCGCGGAGCTTGCGCTCGACGAAGCGCTGGTATCCAGCGTCCAGCGGACCGGTGGTGAAGAGCACGAACCGCGGCGGCGCCACGCCGGCCTGCGTGGCGAACAGAATCCGCGGCGCGCGACCGCCCCGCACCGGGTGCGGGGTGGCCTGCACCAGCGCGGTCAGCCACTGGTTGAGGTGCGCGGTCGGCACTCGCGTTTCCCAGCTGGCGAGCGCCTTGTTCAGGGCCGGGGCCAGCTTGTCCACCGCACGGCCGGTCATCGCGGACAGGTTCAGGCGGATCGCCCAGGGGATGCGGCGCAGCTCCCGGTCGATTTCCTTGTCCAGGTAGTACCGACGGTCGGCGTCGACCAGGTCCCACTTGTTGAACGCGATGACCAGCGCCCGACCCGACTCGGTCACCATCGACAGGATCCGCTGGTCCTGCTCGCTGATCGGCTCGCTGGAGTCCAGCAGCACCACGGCCACCTCGGCGGCCTCGATGGCGCCGGCGGTGCGCAGGCTGGCGTAGTACTCGGTGCCGCTGGCCTTGCCGACCCGCTTGCGCAACCCGGCGGTGTCGACCAGCTGCCAGGTCTGGCCGCCGATCTCGACGAGGCTGTCGACCGGGTCCACAGTGGTGCCCGCCACCGAGTCGACGACCGCCCGCTCCTCACCGGAGAACCGGTTGAGCAGGCTGGACTTGCCCACGTTCGGCCGCCCGACCAGCGCCACCCGGCGGGGTCCGCGCGGCCGGTTCTCCACGATCGCCGGGGCTTCCGGCAGCGCGGCGAGGATGGCGTCCAGCAGGTCGCCGGAGCCTCGCCCGTGCAGCGCGGAGACCGGGAACGGCTCGCCGAGGCCGAGCGACCACAGCGACACGGCCTCCATCTCGATGGAGGTGTTGTCAGCCTTGTTGGCCACCAGGATCACCGGCTTGGCGCTGCGCCGCAGCATCTTCACCGCGGCCTCGTCCACGTCGGTGGAGCCCACCATCGCGTCGACCACGAAGAGGACCACGTCGGCGGTGACGACCGCCGTCTCGGCCTGCGCCGCGATGGCCGCGGCGCGGTCCTTCGCGTCCGGCTCCCAACCGCCGGTGTCCACCACGGTGAACGCCCGGCCGTTCCACTGCGCGTCATACGGCACCCGGTCCCGGGTCACACCGGGCACGTCCTCGACGACCGCCTGGCGGCGGCCGATGATCCGGTTGACCAGAGTGGACTTACCCACGTTGGGGCGACCGACCACGGCCACCACCGGCTGCGGGCCGCTCGGTTCCTCGACGGCAACCTCGGGCTCCCGCAGCTCGACCCAGCCACCACCATCGCTACTCATGCCACACCCCGCTCGGTGAGCAGCTCGTGCAACCGCGCCACGACCTCGTCGATGCCCAGCTCGGTGGTGTCCAGCACCACCGCGTCGGGCGCCTGCGCCAGTGGGTTGACCTTGCGGGTCGAGTCGAGCCGGTCCCGTCGCGCCAGGTCGGCGGCGGTGGCCGCCAGGTCAGCGGCGTCCTCCGCGCTACGCCGGGCGGCACGGGCCTCCTCGGAGGCGGTCAGGAAGACCTTCAGGTCCGCGTCCGGCGCGACGACCGAGCCGATGTCCCGACCCTCGACGACGATCCGGCCGACGTTGGCGATCATCTCGCGCTGCCGGGTGACGAGCAGTTCACGAACAGCCGGCACGGCGGCGACGGCGGAAACCGCGCCGGTTACCTCCGGGCCGCGGATGTCCGCGTCCACGCCCACACCGTCGACGGTCACCGCGTACCCCTGCGGGTGGGTGCCGATGTGCAGCTTGACCTCGCCGGCGACCTTGGCCACCGACGCGGCGTCGGTGAGATCCACGCCGGAGCGCAGCACGGCGAACGTGATCGCCCGGTACATCGCTCCGGTGTCCAGGTAGCGCGCACCGATCGCGACGGCGAGCCGCCGCGACACGGTGGACTTACCCGAACCGGACGGCCCGTCCACAGCGACCACACATCGCCTGGCCCGTACGTTTTCCTCCACCGTGTCCTCCTCAGCCCGTACCTCACGGATCGCCCGGTGATCTGGCGCCGCAAGCGGTTTGTCAATCGTCATCAATCATGCCCGCGGTCCGTGGCGGACCTGCGCGCGACGCCGCCGGAGGCGACCCACGCCACCCCGGCGGCCGCGTCTCGGCCGTTGCGAAGCCTACCGGCAGCCGTACCCGAACTCGGGGGTCAGTCACCCACCGCGTTGAACAGGGCGGCGACCTCGGCGTTGGTCAACCGCCGGATCCGCCCGGTGCGCAGGTCACCCAGCCGGATCGGACCGATCGAGGTACGCACCAGCCGGGTGACCGGGTGGCCGACCTCCTCCATCAGCCGCCGGACGATGTGCTTGCGGCCCTCGTGCAGGCTCAGCTCCACCTGGGCGGATTTGCCCAGAGTGTCCACCACCTTGAACGAGTCGACCTTCACCGGCCCGTCCTCCAGCTCGACCCCGGCCAACAGCCGCTTGCTCAGGTTGCGCGGAATAGGCCCGACCACCTCGGCGAGGTAGGTCTTCAGCACCTGGTACGAGGGGTGCATGAGCTTGTGCGCGAGGGTGCCGTCGTTGGTGAGCAGCAGCAGGCCCTCGCTGTCCGCGTCGAGCCGACCGACGTGGTAGACCCGCTGCTCCAGCCGGGCGCCGATGAAGTCGGACAGCTCGTTGCGTCCCTTTTCGTCCGCCATGGTGGTGACCACCCCGCGCGGCTTGTTCATCGCCACGTAGACCAGGCGGACGTCGACCTGGAGGCGCTCGCCGTCCACGTGGATCACGGCGGTGGCCGGGTCGACCTTGTCGCCGAGCTTGGCGACCCGCCCGTCCACGGTGACCCGGCGGCGGAAGATCAGGTCCTCGCAGGCACGCCGGGAACCCACGCCGGCGGCGGCGAGCACCTTCTGCAGGCGCTCAGCCCCCTCGAAGACAGGGGCGTCGGGTTTGGGGGAACGGTTATCGGGTCGCATCAGCAAGCTCTTCTACGTCGTCGGGCAGGAAGGGTGCGAGGGGCGGCAGCTCGTCAACGGTGTTCAGCCCGAGCTTCTCCAGGAACAGCGTGGTGGTCTTGTACAGGAACGCCCCGCTGTCCGTTTCGGTGCCGCACTCCTCGACGAGGCCGCGGGTGACCAGCGTACGGATGACCCCGTCGCAGTTCACACCCCGGATGGCTGAGATTCGCGAACGGGTCACCGGCTGCTTGTAGGCGACCACGGCGAGCGTCTCCAACGCCGCCTGGGTCAGCCGTACGGACTGCCCGTCCAACACGAACCGCTCAACGTACGTAGCGTATTCCGGCCGGGTGTACAGCCGCCACCCGCCGGCCGCCCGGCGCAGCTCGAACCCGTGCCCGGCGGCGGTGTAGCCGGCGGCGATCTCGTCCAGCATCGGCCCGACCCGTTCCGCCGGCTGCTCCAGCACCTGGGCCAGGACCAGCTCACTGACCGGCTCGTCGACCACCAGCAGGATCGCCTCCAGGGCGCCGCGCAACTCGGTGTCGGACAGGTCCGGCGCGGGCTCCGGCGCGGCCGTCACCCGCCGCCGCCCCGCAGCCTGCCGCCGGGGTACGCCCGCAGCCTCGGACGACTCCCCCACGACCGGCTCGCCGGGCTCCGGCTCGCTGCGGTCCGATTCGGCGCGGTCCGATTCGGCGCGGTCCGGCTCGGCGCGGTCCAGATCGCCGGGGAGCGCGGCGGATTCCGGCTCCTGGACGGGCGGCTGCGCCGCGAGATCGTCCGTGGCCGGCGAAGGTGCGGTGATGTCCGACGCGGTGTCTGCGGTGTCCGGTTCGGCGGCGGGCGGACGGGGGCGTTCCCACGGGGGGACCCAGGCGGCCGCCTGGTCGGCCAGGGAGTCCCGGCGATCCTCGTCACTCATCGCGCTCATCCTCCGTCGTTTCCGTCCCGTCCACCCCAGAGGGCTCCCCCGGCAACTCCGGTGCCTCCGGTCCCCCGGTCTGCGCCACCGGCTCCGGGTCGGCCGGGCTGCCCGCGTACTCGTCGACGTGCACCTCGGTGTCACCGTCGGCCGGGCCGGTCCAGCGAACGGTCAGCTCCTCCAGGGCCTGCTCCTGCACGAAGGACACCAGGCCCTCCCGGTAGAGCTCCAGCAGCGCGAGGAACCGCGCCACCACCTCCAGGGTCGCCTCACAGTCCGCGCAGAGCAGCGAGAACGTGGCCGTGCCGGCCCGGCGCAGCCGGGTAGCGAGGATCGCCGCGTGTTCCCGGACACTGACCCGGACCATGTGCACGTGGGCGATGGAGACCTCCGGCACCGGCTTCGGGGTCATCGCCTTCACGGCCAGTTTCAGCAGCCGCTGCGGGCCGATGCCGAGAACCAGGTCGGGCAGCGCGTCGGCGTAGCGTGCCTCCAGGCTGACCGCCCGCGGGTACCGCCGGCCGCCGACGGCCTCCAACTCGGCGATGTACGCCGCCGCTTCCTTGTACGCCTTGTACTGCAACAGCCGGGCGAAGAGCAGGTCCCGGGCCTCCAGCAGGGCCAGGTCGGCCTCGTCCTCCACCTCGGCGGAGGGCAGCAGCCGGGCCGCCTTCAGGTCGAGCAGCGTCGCGGCGATCAGCAGGAACTCACTCGCCTCGTCCAGGTCCCAGTTGTCGCCCATGGCCCGGATGTAGGCGATGAACTCGTCGGTGACCGTGTGCAGGGCCACCTCGGTCACGTCGAGCTTGTGCTTGCCGATCAGTTGCAGCAGCAGATCGAACGGGCCGGTGAAGTTGGCCAGCCGCACCGTGAAACCGGTGGAAGCCGGCTCGGCGGGCAGGTCGGCAGCCACGTCGGCGGGCGGCACACCATCGACCACCGCCGTGGCAGCGGCCTCGGGCGGGTCAAGGGGTGGCGCGGTCACCGCACGACCGTAGTCCACGAGGCGGGCACCGGGCGTTCCGGCTACCGCTCCGACTGGGCGGCGATCACCTCGCGGGCCAGCTGACGGTAGTTACGTGCCCCGGAGGACGCCGGGTCCATCGTCGTGATCGGCGCACCGGCCACCGTGGACTCGGGGAACTTCACCGTCTTGGTGATGACCGTCTGGTAGACCTTGTCGCCGAACGCCTCCACGACCCGCTGCAACACCTGACGGCAGTGCGTGGTGCGGCTGTCGTACATGGTGGCGAGGATGCCTTCCAGCTCCAGGTCGAAGTTGAGTCGCTCGCGCACCTTGTCGATGGTGTCCAGCAGCAGCGCCACACCGCGCAGGCTGAAGAACTCGCACTCCAGCGGGATGAGCACGCCGTGCGCGACGGTCAGCGCGTTGATCGCCAGCAGGCCGAGCGACGGCTGGCAGTCGATCAGGATGTAGTCGTATTCCTTGCGGACCGTGCGC
Organism: Micromonospora sp. MGP-C2; assembly: GCF_057766525.1. NCBI lineage: Bacteria > Bacillati > Actinomycetota > Actinomycetes > Micromonosporales > Micromonosporaceae > Micromonospora > Micromonospora sp. MGP-C2. The sequence continues at coordinate 6,898,171 of NZ_JBYMEN010000002.1, read as the reverse complement.
AGCACCCGCGCCAGGGCCATCTCCCGGGCCACCTCGTTGACGAGCTGGATCTCGGCGGCGGAGAGGTCGATGTTGGCCGGCAGCAGGTGCAGCCCCGCGACGTCGGTCTTGATGACGACGTCCTCGGCGATGATGTCGTCCTGCATGAGCAGGTTGTAGATGGACAGGTCGAGGTTGTGCGGATTGACGCCCAACCCCACCGAGAGCGCGCCCTGCGGGTCGAAGTCGACCAGCAGCACCTTGCGGCCATATTCCGCGAGCGCCGCGCCCAGGTTGATGGTGGTCGTGGTCTTACCGACGCCACCCTTCTGGTTGGCCATCGCGATGATGCGCGCGGGGCCGTGCCGATCGGTGGGCATCGGCTCCGGAATGGGCTTGCGCATCGTGTAGGCAGCCGGGTCCGCAGGACCGAGGTCCGCGCCGAGCGTGGCCTGCTGCTCGCGGAGCTCCGACGTCCAGGTCTCGGCACGGTCACCGTTGCCAGCCATGTGCTCGTTGCCCCCTCCCGACGACCCCACCCGGCGTCGGAGCCGTCCGACGTCCTTCGCGGCGCCGCTGCGCACCCCGGTCGTGTCGCCCCAGGAGGTCCGCGCCGATGCCGACTGTACGCCACCGACCAGCAGGGGGTTCGGCACCGGCCCGGCGTGTCGGAGCCGACCGCGACCTGTTCAGCCCCGGGCGCGCGGATGCGCGGTGGCGTACACCTCGCGCAGCCGCTCCACGGTGACCAACGTGTAGACCTGGGTGGTGGTCACCGATGCGTGCCCGAGCAGCTCCTGGACCACCCGGACGTCGGCGCCGCCGTCGAGCAGATGCGTGGCGTACGAGTGGCGCAGGGTGTGCGGGGAGACGGCGGCGGGCCCGTCGACGGGCAGCCCGGCCCGCTCGGCGGCGCGGCGCAGGATTCCCCAGGCGCCCTGGCGGGACAGCGCGCCACCGCGGGCGTTGAGGAACACCGCCGGTGTTCCCCGGCCGGAGGCGGCCAGCGAAGGGCGGGCCCGGACCAGGTACGCGCGGACGGCGTCGACGGCGTACCCGCCGATCGGCACCAGCCGGACCCGGCCGCCCTTGCCGCGCAGCAGAACGGTGCCCTCGTCGGTGTCGAGGTCGTCCACGGCGGCGCCGACCGCCTCGGAGATCCGCGCCCCGGTGCCGTACAGGAACTCCAGCAACGCCCGGTCGCGCAGCGCGAGGGGCGCGTCCTCGCTGGTGGCGGTGATCGGGCCGGCGATGTCCAACAGCCGGACCACGTCGTCGACCGGCAGGGCCCGGGGCAGCCGTCGCGGCGGGGTGGGCGGGCGGACGTCGCGGCTGGGGTCGACGCCGGCCAGCCCCTCACGCAGCGCGAAGCGGTGCAGGCCGCGAACCGCGCTGGCCGCCCGGGCGGCGGAGGAGACCGCCAACGGCGGGTGGGCGTCGTCGCCCGCGCGCAGCCGCGCCAGGTGCGCCTCGACCAGGCCGGCGCCGACCGACGCGAGGTCGGTGACGCCGGCGCCGACCAGGGTGTCGAGATAGCGGTCCAGATCCCGACGGTACGAGGTGAGCGTGTTCGCCGACAGGCCACGTTCGACGGTCAGGTGGTCGAGGTAACCGCGCACGGCACGGCGCAGGGCCGGCGCGGGCTGTTCGCCCACGCCGGCGCCGGCTACACGGTCGGTCAGTGCCCTGCCCCTCGGCTCGCTACCGCTCGGCCACCACCGCTCAGGCCAGCGCGTCGGCCAGCGGGAGCACGTCCATGCCGTGCGCCTCGGCGACCGGGCCGTAGGTGACCTGCCCGTCGTGGGTGTTCAGGCCCAGCGCCAGCGCCGGGTCGTTGCGCAGCGCCTCGCGCCAGCCCTGGTTGGCCAGCTCCAGGGCGTACGGCAGGGTGACGTTGGTCAGCGCGTAGGTGCTGGTGTTCGGCACCGCGCCGGGCATGTTCGCCACGCAGTAGAAGATCGACTCGTGCACCTTGTAGACCGGGTCGGCGTGCGTGGTGGGGCGCGAGTCCTCGAAGCAGCCGCCCTGGTCGATGGCGATGTCGACGAGCACACTGCCCGGCTTCATCCGGGAGACCAGCTCGTTGGAGATCAGCGTCGGCGCCTTCGTGCCGGGCACCAGCACCGCGCCGATGACCAGGTCGGCGTCGAGCACGGCCCGCTCGACCTCGTAGGCGTTGGACGCGACGGTCTGCAGGTGGCCCCGGTAGATGGCGTCGGCCGAGCGCAGCCGGGCGACATTCTTGTCCAGCAGCAGCACCTCGGACTGCAGGCCCAGCGCGATCGCGGCGGCGTTCATGCCGGAGACGCCGGCGCCGATGACCACGGTCTTGGCCGCGTACACCCCGGAGACACCGCCGGGCAGCACACCGCGCCCCCCGCCGGTGCGCATCATGTAGAAGGCGCCCATCTGCGGGGCGAGCCGGCCGGCCACCTCGGACATCGGGGCGAGCAGCGGCAGCGACCGGTCGGGCAGCTCGACCGTCTCGTACGCGATGCCGGTGACCTTGCGGTCGACCAGCGCGTCGGTGCACTCCTTGGAGGCGGCCAGGTGCAGGTAGGTGAAGAGCACCTGCCCCTCGCGCATCCGGTGGTACTCCTCGGCGATCGGCTCCTTGACCTTGAGCACCAGCTCGGCGGTCTCCCACACCTCGTCGGCGGTGCCGAGGATCTTCGCGCCCGCGGCGGCGAACTCCTCGTCGGTGATGCTGGAGCCGACGCCGGCGCCGGACTCGACGAAGACCTGGTGACCGCTGCGGGTGAACTCGTTGACGCCCGCTGGCGTGATCGCCACGCGGTACTCGTGGTTCTTGACCTCGCGTGGGATTCCGACCTTCACGATGCAGACACCTCTCTTCGGGGCTGCTCTCCCCCGACTGCTCGGTGCCGCGACGGCCCCATTGCCACCGCGGTCCACCGGTCCCGCCGGCGGCAGTCTAGGCGCGCCCGGTGCCGCCGCGAGCCAGCACAGTGGCATCCGGTGCCCGGATGGCCTGACGGAGTGTCAGGGCGCCGCCCGAACTCACCGGTGCGCCATCGCCCCCGCCGTCGGGACAGTGTTCGACCATTATCGCCTGATCTGCCGGATGCCGCTGAGGACAGCCGGCAAGGGCCCCGCGGCTGACCGCGGGGCCCTTTTCACGCGTACCCCCTCGCGGGGGTGACCGGCGACGACGCTCAGCGTGGCAGCGGCGCGTCCGACCGGCGCAGCGTCGACCAACCGGTGTCCCGGGCGCGGGCGGCGGCGAGCAGCCCGGCCACCGCGGACGCGTTGGTGATCTCACCGGCCAGGACCATGGCGACCGCCTCGTCCAGGTCGATCCGGACGACCTGGAGGTCGGCCTCCTCGTCGCGGCGCTCGTGACGCTCGTCGGCCGGCACCTCGGCGAGATCCCGGGCGAGGAAGACCCGCACCAGCTCGTTGGTGAACCCGGGCGAGCTGTGCAGGTCGACAAGCACATCGACCTGCCCGGCGGTCAGGTCGGCCTCCTCGGCCAGCTCCCGCAGCGCGGCAGCCGGCAACTCCTCGCCGGAGACGTCCATCAGCCCGGCGGGCAGCTCCCACAGGTGCCGCCCGACCGGGTGCCGGTACTGCCGGATCAGCACCACCTGGCCGGCGTCGTCGAGCGCCACCACGGCCACCGCCCCGACGTGCCGGACCAGGTCACGCACCCCGGTGCCGCCGCCCGGCATGGTCACCTCCTCGGTGACCACGTCGAAGATCCGCCCCCGGTACCGCTCCTCGCGGGAACGCACCTCGTAGCGGTGCTCAAGATTGCTCACGAGGAGGACGCGGCCTTGGTCGCGGCGCCGTTGCGGGCGGCCTTGCGCGTCGTCGGGGCCTCCGACGCCGCGTCCAGGTCGACCGGCAGCTGGTCGGCCTGCGAGTACGCCACAGCGGCCTTGACGAACGACGCGAACAGCGGGTGCGGTCGGGTGGGGCGGCTCTTCAGCTCCGGGTGCGCCTGCGTGGCCACGAAGAACGGGTGCAGGCTGCGGTCCAGCTCGACGAACTCGACCAGTCGGCCGTCCGGCGAGGTGCCGGAGATGTGCAGACCCGCCTTGGTCAGCGCGTCCCGGTAGGCGTTGTTCACCTCGTAACGGTGCCGGTGCCGCTCGCTGATCTCGGTGCTGCCGTACGCCTCGGCGACGATCGAGCCCTCGGTCAGCGTCGCCGGGTACGCCCCGAGCCGCATCGTGCCGCCCAGGTCGCCCTTGCCGGCGACGATGTCCTCCTGGTCGGCCATGGTGGCGATGACCGGGTGCGCGGCCTGCTCGTCGAACTCCAACGAATTGGCGCCGTCCAGGCTGGCCAGGTGCCGGGCCACCTCGATCGTCATGCACTGCAGACCGAGGCAGAGGCCGAGCAGCGGGATGCCGTTCTCGCGGGCGTACCGGGCGGTGCCGATCTTGCCCTCGATGCCGCGCACGCCGAAGCCGCCGGGAATGAGGATGCCGTCCACGCCGGCCAACGCCGCCGCGGCACCTGCCGGGGTGACGCACTCGTCGCTGGGCACCCACCGCAGCTGCACCCGGGCCCGGTGGCCGAACCCGGCCGCCCGGATCGCCTCGCTGACCGACAGGTACGCGTCGGGCAGGTCGACGTACTTGCCGACCACCGCGACGGTGACCGTGTGCCGGGGCCGGTGCACCCGCTCCAGCAGGTCGTCCCAGCTGGTCCAGTCCACGTCCCGGAAGGAGAGGCCGAGGCGGCGCACCACGTACGCGTCGAGGCCTTCCCGGTGCAGCACCTTCGGGATGTCGTAGATGCTCGGGGCGTCCGGGGCGGCGACGACCGCCTCGGTGTCCACGTCGCAGTAGAGCGACAGCTTCTCCTTGAGCTTCACCGGGATCTCCCGGTCGCAGCGCAGCACGATCGCGTCCGGCTGGATGCCGATGTTGCGCAGCTGCGCCACCGAGTGCTGGGTCGGCTTGGTCTTCAGCTCACCCGACGGCGCCAGGTATGGCACGAGGGAGACGTGCAGGTAGAAGCAGTTGTCCCGGCCCAGGTCGTGGCGGACCTGGCGGATCGCCTCCAGAAACGGCAGCGACTCGATGTCGCCGACGGTGCCGCCGACCTCGGTGATCACCACGTCGGGGAGGTGGCCGTCCTCGTCCGGGTCGGCCATCGCCAGGATCCGGGACTTGATCTCGTTGGTGATGTGCGGGATGACCTGGACGGTGTCGCCCAGGTATTCCCCGCGCCGCTCCTTGGCGATCACGTCGGAGTAGATCTGGCCGGTGGTGACGTTCGCCTTGCCGGACAGCGCCCGGTCGAGGAAGCGCTCGTAGTGCCCGACGTCGAGGTCGGTCTCGGCGCCGTCCTCGGTGACGAAGACCTCACCGTGCTGGAACGGGTTCATCGTCCCCGGGTCGACGTTCAGGTAGGGGTCGAGCTTCTGCATCACCACCCGCAACCCGCGCGCGGTCAGCAGGTTGCCGAGGCTGGAGGCGGTGAGGCCCTTACCCAGCGAGGAGGCGACGCCCCCGGTGACGAAAATGTGCCTGGTCGTCCGTGCTGATGGGGCCAAGGCCTGCTCCCGTGTCGTCTGTCGCGGTCATGCAGACCGCCGTGCTTGATCAGCAAAGTGATCACGCGATCCACGGGATTCGACGGTAACACCTCCCGGGCGGGTACCCGCAGGCCGCACCCCGGCTGCGACACCTGCGGGTCCATCCGGAGGCGGTCCGGCGCTCAGGAAGCGGCAACCTCGGTCGATGACCGGGTGACCTGCCGGGGCGGCACGGCGGCCCCACCACCGGTCGGCTCCGCCGGGGCGTCGCTGGGCTCCGCCGGGGCGTCGACGTCGGCGCTGGGCTCGGTCGGGGCGTCCGGGGCCGGGGTGTCCGCTGTGAGGGCGTCCGGGGTCGGGGTCACCGGCGGTGGTGCGCTCGCCGGTGGGCCGCTGATCGGACGGGGGTGGACCGCGCCGAGCGGCCCGCCGCCACCGGTCGGACCGTCACCGCCACCGGTCGGGACGACCCCGCCGGAGCCCGAGTCGTCGTCGGCGCCGTCGGCGAAGGAGCGGGCCGGGACCGGGCGGGTCCGGTCGGCGGCGTGCCCGAGCACCCGCAGCGACGCCAACGCGGCCATCGGCACCACCATCGCGGCGGCGGCGCCCATCACGTCCAGCGCCGCGCCGTCGAGCACGCCACCGAGCACCGCGGCGACGACGGTGCCGGCCAACGCGGCCCGGACCGCCGGGTAGATGCCGAACAGCCGCATCAGCCCACCCCACGGCTGCAACAGGGCGAACCACACCAGCAAACCGCCGGTCAGCGCCAGCACGGTCAGCGGGCTGTTGACCAACGTCTCGAAGTTCTCCGTGCTGGAGCGGTGCACGGCGAACCCGCCGGTGCCGTCGCCGAGCGCGGACAGGAACCGGCCCAGGCTGCCCCGCTCCGCCGACGGGCGACGCAGGTCCACCACGGCGAAGCCGATGCCGACCGCCAGAGCGGCCATGGTGGCCCAGGCCAACCGGCTGATCGTCAACCATCCGCCGGCGCTGATCACGGCGGCGACGCTCACCCCGGCGGTGAGCGCGATCGCGCCGACCGGGTCGGCACCCAGGAAGGGGCTGCCGACCACCACCACGGCGAGGCCACCCACGGCCACCATCACCGCCGGCCTCCAGCCGCGGTGCACCCGTTGGGCCAGCCAGCCGCCGGCGAGCAACGCGCCGGCGAGGAACACTCCCAGCCCCACAGTGCTCAGCCCGGAGTATCGGCCACCCTGCAGTGCGGAGTAGCCGACCACGCCGTTGAGCTGAAGGCGGGCGCCGGTGAGGACGTCCAAGCCGACGACGAGGGTGGTGAGGCCGGCCACCGCGCCGACCGGGCCGAGGGTGCCCGCGTACCCGGGGGTGAACCGCACCGCGGCGGTGCCCGCGGCCACCAGGAACGCGGTGACCCCCGCGAAGATCCACCCGGGGTGCTCGCCCTGCCACCACGGCACCGCGTCGGCCAGCAACGCCGCCGGCACCGTCAACGCGGCGGCGACGAGCAGCAGCTCCACCACCGCCACGACCCGCCCCGAGACGGGCGTCGGGCCACTCGGCCCGGCGTGCGGGCGGGCCCGGCGCAGTAGCGGCAGGATGCCGATGGCCAGCAGCACCTGCACACCGGCCAGCAGCGTGAAGAACACGGCGGAGACGTCGCGCTGGGCGGCCGCCTCCCGATCGGCGTCCGCCGGGGCGTTGATCGCGTCGGCCAGGTCGGTCGGACGGCCGCCGGTGCTGACCGCCGGACGACCGAGGAAGAGCCGCTCCGGCATCGGCCGGCCCAGCGCGGCGAGCGCGGTCGGCGCGAGGTCGACGAGTTGCAGGTAGCCGTCCCGGCCGGTGCTCGCCGAGGTGAGCCACCCCCGCTCCCAGCCCGGACCGTCGGCGACCGCCACGTGCAGCCGCGACGGCTGTGCGGTGTCGGAGATCCCCGCTACCAGCACCAACGAGCGCGGTGGACGGGCGGCCAGCACCCGGGCCAGTTGGGCGTCCGCCTCCCGGGCCTCCTCGGCGCGGGTCGCCGGGTCGGTCCCCTCGACAGTGCCGAGGTCGACGATGCTCAGCACGCAGGAGCCCAGCAGCGTCCGCGGATCAGTGGGCAACGCCGAGGCGTACCGGTCGACGCGGCCGAACGGTCGCGCGGCGGCCACTGCCGCACCGGGGCCTACGGCGACGGAGCAGCGCACCGACTCCGACAGTGATCCGGGCGTCGCGTTCCACGGCAGGCGCTGCTGGTTGTACTGGACCACGCTCTCCTGGTCCGGCAGGTTCGCGCCGATGCCGTCGGGTTGTTCGACAGCCACCCCGGCCGCCGGGCAACCGCCGGGCAACCGGCTGCCGTTCCACCCGGCGAAGCTGCCCGCGCCGAGCGTCAGCCAGCCGTCCACCGGGCAGGTGGGTTGGTGTGCCGAACGCACCGACAGCGAGCCGATCGACCCCTCCTGGGCCATCCGCCACAGCGTCGGGGTGCTCTGCGGATCCACGTCCTCCCAGCGCAGCCCCGCGACCCCGGCGAGCACCACGAAGTCGGCGGTGCGTCGCGGGCTGTCCTGCGTCGGGCGCGCGGCGAGGGCGGTGACACCCAGCGCCACCACGAGCACGGTCAGCAGGGCGGGGGCGATTCGGCGCAACATCACCGGTGTCCCGTTCTGGGGGCGTCGGAGCCCGGGGTGGCTGCCGGGCCGGTGTGGTCGGCGGCCAGCTCGGCGTAGAGGGCGGCCAGCGTGGCGACGGTGTCCGTCTCGGTCGGCCACGTCGCCGCCTGTTCGGCGCCCCGCCGGCCCAGCTCGGCCCGGGCCGCCGGGTCGTCCAGCAGCGCGCGTACCGCCGCGTCGACCGCGTCGACGTCCCCGGCGGGGATCAGGGTGGCGGCGTCGCCGACCAGCTCCGGCAAGCCGCCGACAGCGGTGGCGACCAGCGGTACGCCGGCGCGCAGCGCCTCCTGGGCGAAGAGCTGCCGGGCCTCCCAGTCGCTGGTCACCACCGCCAGGTCGGCGCCGGCCAGCAGGTCCGCCACGTCGGTGCGGTGCCCCAGCAGGGTGATCGGGGCGCGGGCCGCGGACGTCCGGGCCGCCAACGGCAGGTACGCGGGCCCGCTTCCCGCGATCACCACGACCGGCGGTGGGGTACGCGTACGCCAGCGGGCGGCGGCGTCGATCAGCACGTCGTAGCGCTTCTGCGGGTGCAACCGACCCACCGACAGGATCAGCGGCTGGTCCGGGCGAACCCCGAACTCGGCGCGTACGGCGGCCGGGCGTCGACGGGGCGCGGGCAGCGTGGGTGCGGCGACCGGGGCGAGTCGGGCGTCGGTGGCGCCCAGCGCGGTGACGCGTCGCACCAGGTCCGTGGAGGCGCCCAGGGCCACCCGGGCACCACGGACCACCACGCGCTCCGCCAGTCGGGACATGCCACCCCGCAGTCCACCGGCGAGTACCGCGTTGTGCCAGGTGACGATCAGCGGCGCGGCGGGACGGGCCAGCACCGCGACCAACCCGGCCCGCAGGCCGTGCGCGTGCACCACGTCGACCCGGGAGCCGGCGAGCGCCCGACGCAGGGCCAGCACGGCCCGCGCGTCGGCCGGCGTCGGGCTGGCCGGGATCTCCACCGGCGCGAACCGCGCACCGACACCGGTGAAGTCGAACTGCTCCTGGGTCGCGGCCGGCCCGCAGACCACGACGGTGGCGCCGCCGGCGACGAGGCCACGCGCCACCGAACGGACGTGCTGGCCGACGCCACCGGTGCTGGACGCGAGCACCAACGCGACGCTGCCCGAAAAGCCGGCAGGCAGAGCTTGCTCACTCATCGCGCGGCCGTCTCCTTCCCGTCGCCCCGTTCCGGGGAGACAGCGCCCGACGTCGGCCCGCCGCCCCGGCCCCGTGGCCCCCACCGAGGCAGACGGCGCAACACCCGGCTGAGCATTGGCTGCACGTCCTGCCGGTCGACGAACCAGACCACGGCGAAGAACACCACCCCGACCAGAACCCCGGACAGCATGCCCTGACCGAACGCCGCCGCCATCGTCGGGGTGCCGCCCCCGGGCGTGTCGAGCCATCGGGTCAGGCCCAGCCCGGCGAGCGCCGCGAGCACACCGGCGAGGCCACCGGCCGCCCCGGCCCGTGCCGCGCCCGCGAGGGCGGGACGGCCGGCGCTGCGCAGCACCGCCGCGAGCAGCAGCGCCCCGAGCACCAGCATCCCCACCGAGTTGGCGGACGTCACCGCGAGCACCCGGTCCCGCAGGGGCAGCAGCGCACCGAACAGCACGACGGCGGCCGGCACCACGAGAAAACCGACGGCGGTGGCGACAGTGGCGGCCCGGGTCTGCCCCCTGGCGTAGAGCGCGCGGGTGAGCACCGCGAACAGGCTGTAGCCCACCAGGCCCGGGGCGTACCCGATGATCGCGGCGGCGGCGGTCGAGGCCGAATCCGTGGACGCGGGGAAGAAGAAGTGCCCGACCGGGCCGGCGGTCCCGATCAACGCGGCCGTGCCGAGGCAGCTGAACAGCAGAACGCCGCGCACCGCCGACGACAGGGTCGCCCGGTAGGTGCCCTCGTCACCGGCGGCCCGCGCCGCCACCAGGGTCGGGTAGGCCGCGATGGCCAGCGGCACCGCGAGCACCGCCCACGGCAGCAGGTAGACGCTCTGCACCAGGTTGTAGACGCCCGGGTTGCTGCGCGCGCCGGCGGTCACCTGGTTCAGGCTGACGATCAGGGCGATCTGCTGCGTGGTGACGGTGACCGCGCCGGCCACCGCCAACCCGCCGACCCGGGCCCGCGCGTCGGCGGGGAACCCGAACCCAGGCCGCGCCCCCAGCCGCAGTCGCCGGACCGGGATCAGCAGCGACAACGACAGCACCACCACACCGAGGGTGGTGCCGGCGGAGAGCAGCACCTCGCCGCCGGGGCTCACGCCGCCGACGGTGGCGTACCTGCCCTGCGTCGCGGTGAACCCAAGGTAGACGACGATCACGGTGAGGCTGGACAGCAACGGGGCCAGCACCGGCCAGGCGAACCGGCGATGCGCCTGGAGCACACCGGTGAGCACGATGCCGACCCCGTACAGCGGCAGTTGGGGTGCGAAGATCCGCAGCATCCGGACGCCGCTCTGCTGCTGGGCGGTGGTCAGATGGTGGCCCAGCGACTCGACCACCGGCCCGGCGAACACCACCACCAGCAGCGCGAGCGGCAGCAGCAGGGCCAACGTCCAGGTCAACAGCGCCCCGGTGGTGCGGGCCACCGCCGTCCGGTCGCCCGCCGCGACCGCGCCGGCCAGCAGCGGTACGACGAGACTGGCCAGCGCTCCCCCGGCGACGATCTCGAAGATGAAGTTCGGCACGGCGTTGGCCACCACGTAGGTGCCGCCGAGGTCGGTGGGCGCCAGGCTCCAGGTGAACACGGCGGTGCGACCGAAGCCGGCGAGGCGGCTGGCCACGGTGAGGACGGCGATGAGCGCGGCTGCCCCGGCCAGCCGGCCGGCGCCGGCGAGGGGGGCCGGTCGGGTCACGTCAGTCGGCGCGCCGGCCCAGTGCGTCGAGCTCGCGCAGCCCCGGCGTCCGCTGGATCACCGACGTGAAGCTGACCTTCTCGCTCGCGGCGGTCAGGCCGGCGAGCACGGCGAGCAGCCCGGCCCGGCCGAGCGGGCCGGTGCGGGCGGCGAGCGCGACGCCGAGCAGCGCCCCGAGCGCGTTCGCCCCACTGTCGCCGAGCATCACGTCCTCGCCCAGGTCGTCGCGGAGCAGGCCGGCGGCGGCTCCGGCCGCACCCGCGGCGATCCCGCCGTGCGGGCCACCGGCCAGGGGCGCGGCGAGCAGCAGCCCGGACTTGATCGCCCGGCCCGGTCGCAGGTCGAGCAGGTTGAGCAGGTTGGCGGTGCCGGCGATCACTCCGGCGCCGAGCAGCACGTCGACGCCCCGCCCGAACGCGCCGTGGCGCTGCCGGCGCGGGTGCGCGGCGACCCGGGGGTCGGCGGCCAGCAGCGCGGCCGCGCCCAGCCCGGCGGCGCCCACCCCGACGACCTTTACCAGGCCCGCGGTGACCCGCCCCTCGCGCAGCGCGGCGAGGTGACCGGCGAAACCCTTGGCCGCCTTCTGCTCCGGCCGCGCGCCGACCACGTCGTCGTAGAGCCCGACGCCACCGGCACCGAGGCCGGCGACCAGGGCCGCCCCACCGGAGGCGCCGCTGGTGGCACCGAACGCGCCTGCGGTGGCAGCACCCGCGGCGAGCGCCGGCCCGGCGGCCAGGCTCACCGTGCGACCACGGAAGTTGGTGCGGTCCAACGTGGGCCCGGCCGGTGAGGTGCGCACCTCACGCAGCGCGTACCGGGCCGCCGCGGCGCCGGCGCCGGCGATCAACAGCCGTCCCAGCGCCCTCACGCCACCCTCCGGTGCGCTCGCGCCGCCTCGTCGATTACGGACACGGGGGTACGTCGTTCGCTCACTGGGGCAGTCTAGGCAGCAGGGATGCGGCGTTGTCGCCGACGCCGTACTGTCCGGCCTTCTTCTCGGTGAGTTGCTGCACCAGGGCGAGGCTGGTGACCAGCTGACCCTGCCCGGTGTTGGCGTTGTCGACAGTCGAGATGGTCTGGGCGAGCACCGGGTCACCGCGGACCACCGACACCAGGTTGCCGCCGACGGAGCCGTTGCCGGCGACCACGATCGACCCCGTGCGGTCGAACTGCTCGGCGATCTTGACGACCGACTCGTCCCGCTTCTCGGAGTCCTTGTCGACGTACGGCTGGCCGCTGACCACGACGACCGCCTCCGCCGACCCGGTGACCTTGTTGCTGTCGGTGGTCAGGTAGCCGGCGTTGTTGTACGCGGCGAGCACCGCCCGCCGGTCGGCGTCGCTGACCGGCGCGGTGCCCTGGGTCCGGTCCAGCAGGACGCTGGCCAGCAGCGCGCTGGAGGTCTCCACACCGTGCCCGTTGCCCGGCAGACCGGTGGTCTGCGCGGTCGGGCGGGCGGCGGTGACGGCCAACTCCAGCAGGTTGGAGTTGTTGTCCGGGTTGATGAACTTGTCCTGGAGGTCGACCCGACCGGTGATGGTGGCCCCGCCGAGCTGGAGCTTCTTGAGCACACCCTCGGTGTGGTCACGCCCGTTGGGCAGGCTGAGCACCACCACCCGGCGTCCGGTGAGGGTGCCGGGCAGGACGACCTGCGACATCTCCTCGGCGAACTTCTCCTCCATGCCGAGCTGCTTCTCCATGTTGCTGACCGTCTGACGCCAGTTCTGGTTGTCCTTGCGCAGACCGGTGACCTGCCCCTCGAGGGAGTCGGCGACCGGACCGTTGAGGGCGGCTGTGCCGACCACCAGGCCGATCGCCAGAGCCAGGAAGACCGCGGTGAGGGACACCACGTGGTAGCGGAAGTTGATCACGCTTGCAGCCTCTTGATCGGTCGGGAACTAGAAAAGCCGGTACAGCTGGAACACGAAATTGTCCCACCATTCGGCGACGACGCCCAGGTACGCCTTTCCTACGGTCGAAACGGCCACCGCGGATGCCATCGCCGCGATCGCCGACAGCACCAGCAGGAGCAGCGACGAGCCGGAGATGCTCTGCCGGTAGAGCCGGCTCACACCCTTGGCGTCGACCAGCTTGCCACCGACCTTGAGTCGGGTCAGGAAGGTCGAGGCCATCCCGCCGCGCCCCTTGTCGAGAAACTCGACAAGGGTGGCGTGGGTGCCCACCGCGACCAGCAGCGACGCGCCCTTCTCGTCGGCGAGCAGCATGGCCAGATCCTCGCTGGTCGCCGCGGCCGGGAAGGTCACCGCCGGGACGCCGAGGCCGTTGACCCGCGGCAGGCCGGGGGCGCGCCCGTCCGGGTACGCGTGCACGATCACCTCGGCGCCGCACCGCAGCACGTCGTCGGTGACGGAATCCATGTCCCCGATGATCATGTCGGGGGTGTAGCCCGCCTCGACCAGGGCGTCCGCGCCCCCGTCGACGCCGATCAGCACCGGCTTGAACTCCCGGATGTACGGGCGCAGCACGTCCAGGTCGGCCTTGTAGTCGTAGCCGCGCACCACGATCAGGCAGTGCCGGCCCTGGATCTGGGTGTCGATGTCCGGCACGCCCACACCGTCGAGCAGCAGGTCGCGCTCCTGGCGCAGGTAGTCCATCGTGTTGGCGGCGAACGCCTCCAACTGCACCGACAGACCCTCCCGGGCGTCGGCCATGGCCTTGGCGACCGTCTCGGCGTCCTGCAGGCTGCCGTGGGCCACCGGCTCGTCACCGGCGAAGACCGTGTTGCCCTCGATGCGCACCTGGTCGCCTTCGCGGATCCGTTCGAAGACGCCCTCGCCGAGGTCGTCGAGGAGCGGGATGCCGGCGGCGACCAGGACCTCCGGGCCGAGGTTCGGGTAGCGGCCGGAGACCGACGGCTTGGCGTTGAGCACCGCCGCGACACCGACAGCTACCAACGAATCCGCCGCCACCCGGTCCAGGTCGACGTGGTCGATGATCGCGATGTCACCAGGGCGCAGCCGACCGACCAGGCGTTTCGTCCGGCGATCAAGGCGCGCGGTGCCGAGGACCCTGCCCGGTTCGGAGCTTCTGTTTCGGCGCAACGTGGGTAGACGCATCGTGACCATCCTGGCATGTGAGGCAGGCTTTTCTGTCGCGACATGCCTGAGCAGGGCCGCCTACCCAGGGAAGCACACGTCGGCACAAGCCGGTGTGCTTGCGCTCACAATACGCGGCGTCACAACCGCCTTTCCTTGGCGGCCACGGCCAGAAGCTCCTCGGCGTGGGCGATACCCAGATCGGAGTCGGGCAAACCTGCCAGCATGCGGGCCAGTTCCCGGGCCCGCTCGGTGTCCTCCACGACCCGCACCCCGCTGGTCGTCACCGCGCCCCCGGTGTCCTTCGCCACCACCAGGTGGCGGTCGGCGAACGCGGCCACCTGCGGCAGGTGCGTGACGACCAGCACCTGGTGGCTGCGGGCCAGCCGGGCCAGCCGCCGGCCGATCTCCACCGCCGCCTGACCGCCGACACCCGCATCGACCTCGTCGAAGACCAGCGTGGGCGGGCCACCCGAGCCCGCGAAGACCACCTCGATGGCGAGCATCACCCGGGACAGCTCACCGCCGGAGGCGCCGCGCTGCAACGGCAACGACGGCGCGCCCGGGTGGGCCAGCAACCGCAGCTCCACCTCGTCGCCGCCATCGGGGGTGACACCCACCTCGACACCGTTGACCGACAGCGTCGGCTCGGCGCGCCCGGCCGGGCGAGGCAGCACCGCCACCTCGATGCGCGCGTGTGGCATGGCCAGCCCGGCCAGCTCCACCGTGACCTGGTCGGCGAACCGGACCGCCGCCTCCTGCCGGGAGGCCGACACCCGCCCGGCCAGGTCGGCCACCTCGACGGCGAGCCGCTGACCCTCCCGCTCCAACTCGTCGAGCAGATCGTCGGAGCTGTCCAGATCGGACAGTCGGGTCCGCGCCCGATCGGCCCAGGCGATCACCCCGTCGACGTCGTCGGCGTACTTGCGGGTCAGGGCGCGCAGCGCCGCCCGCCGCTCGTAGACGTGCTGCAACCGGGCCGGGTCCGCGTCGAGCGTCGCCAGGTACGCCGACAGCTCCGCCGACACGTCGGTGACCAGCGTGGCCGCCTCCTCCAGGCGCGACGCCAACTCACCCAGCGCCGGGTCGGTGCCGGCCTGCGCCTCCAGGGTCCGTCGGGCGGTCCCGAGCAACACCGCCGCGTCGGGCGTCTCCTCGGCGGCCTCGGCGCCACCGGCCACACACTGCTGGGCGATCTGCGCTGCCGTGCGCAACCCCTCGGCGTGCTCCAGCCGCTGCGCCTCGGTCTTCAGCTCGTCGTCCTCACCGGGCTGCGGATCGACCCGGGTGATCTCGTCCAGGCCCAGCCGCAGCAGATCGGCCTCCTGGCTGCGCTCGCGGGCGTTGCGCCGCCGGTCGGCCAGGTCGTCGACCACCCGCCGCCACCCCGTGTACGCCTCGCGCAGCGCGTCGAGCAGCTTCTCGTGCGCCGGGCCGGCGAAGCGGTCCAGTGCGGCCCGCTGCTCGGCCGGGCGCAGCAGCCGCAGCTGGTCGGACTGCCCGTGCACGGCCACCGCCTGCTCGCCGACCTCACCGAGCATCGACACCGGCATGCTGCGGCCGCCGACATGGGCGCGTGAGCGCCCCTCCACCGTCACCGTGCGGCTCAGCAGCACCGAGCCGTCCTCGTCGGGCTCCCCACCGGCCTCGGTGATCCGCGCGTGCACGGCGTCGGCGACCCGCCCGGTCAGGCGCAACCGCCCCTCGACCACCGCCCGGCCGGGTTGGGCGCGAACCCGCCCGGCGTCGGCCCGGCCGCCGAAGAGCAGGCCGAGGCCGGTGACGACCATCGTCTTGCCCGCACCGGTCTCGCCGGTGATGACGTTCATCCCGCCGGTCAACGGCAGCGTGGTGTCGTCGATGACGCCCAGTCCGGTGATGCGCAGCTCTTCCAGCACAGCCACCGACAGTAGACGCGAGGCACGACAGTTGACCAGCCGACGGGCCCGGAAGGGGCCGGCACCCGGCCGACGTACAGTTCTGCCCCGTGTTGGACGTGATCGGCCTGACCTCGGCTGAAGAGGAGCTCTACCGCTGCCTGCTCCAGCTCACGGTGGCGCGCGTCGACGACCTGGTCGCTCGTCTGCAACGCCCCCGCGAGCAGGTCGTCGCCCAGGTCGAGGCCCTGCGCGCCAAGGGTCTGGTGCAGCCCACCGACACCGACCCCGACGCGCCACTGCGCCCGACGGCCCCGGACGTCGCCCTGGGCGGGGCGCTGCTGCGTCGTCAGGAGGACCTGGAGGCGGCCCGCCGCCGGGTCACCCAACTGGCCGAGGAGTACCGGTCCGGGCTACGCCGGCACCACGTCGACCACCTCGTCGAGGTGATCACCGGCGCCCGGGTCCTGCGGGACCGTTTGCGCGATCTGCAGAATTCGGCGCGTAGCGAGGTGCTCTGGTTCTGCCGGGCCAACCCCCTGGCGATGGCCGGCCCGGAGAACGTCGAGGAGTTCGACGCGCTGGCCCGCGGGGTGACCTACCGGGCCATCTACGAGCGTGACCTGCTGCTGGAGCCGGGCGCGCTGGCCGACCTGGCCAAGGGCGTCGCCGCCGGCGAGCAGGCCCGGGTGCTGGACCGGCTGCCGGTCCGACTGGCCATCGTGGACGCCAGCACCGCCGTCTGCCCGTTGGTGCCCGACCGCGACGGTGGGGAGCCGAGCGCCGCCGTGATCGGTCGCAGTCAACTGCTCGACGCCCTGCTCGCCCTCTTCGAGAGCCACTGGCGGGGGGCCACCCGACTGCGGCTCGACGACCCCCTCAACGTCGCCGCGGCCGAGAACCGGCGGCCGGACCCCGAGGACCACCCGAGCGACGGTTACCAGCCGGATGCCGACGAGGCACGGCTGTTGTCGCTGTTCGTGGCCGGCGTACCGGACAAGTCCATCGCCTCCCAGCTCGGCGTGAGCCGGCGGACCGTGCAGCGGCGGATAGCCGACCTGATGGCCGCCGCCGGAGTGGACACCCGGCCCGGGCTGGCGTTCCAGGTCGCCCGACGCGGCTGGCTCTGACGCCGAAGGGGCCCACCGTCGGAAAACGGTGGACCCCTCGACGGGTGGGCGGGACGGCGTGACCGCCCCGCCCTCCCGGATCAGCGCAGCCCGTACGCCTGGAGCACCGTCTGGTCGACGGTGTTCCCGGCCCGGTCGGCGGCGTGCACCCGCAACGACACGGTTCCCCGCCCAGCGGGCACGGTCGCGGTGTACCGGGTGCCCGACCCTCTGGTCGGGGCGTTTCGCCAGGTGACCCCCCCGTCGAAGGAGACCTGCACCCGGACGCTGGTGCCGGTCGGCGCGGCCACCCCGGCCGGCTGCCGCAGCGTCACCCCCAGCTGGTGGGGGCGGTTGCCGCGTACCGTGCCGAGCAGGTCGGCCGGCACCCGGTAGTCCACCTGCAACAGCGACAACGGCGTGGCGTCGCCCGCCGGCCGGGCCGAGGTGAACTCCCAGGCCGTGTCGGTCCGGGTGCCGTAGCGCCACTCGGCCGAGGACCGCTTCGTCGTCAGGTCCAGCCGGTAGCGAGCCCGCTGCGCCGTGGTGGGCACCGGGGCCCACCCGCTGGACAGGTCGGCGATCTGCTTCCCGTCCCGGCTGACCCGCGCCTCGACGGTGTCCGACTCCTCACTGTTTCCGGCGACGCTGTAGTGGCCGTCCGCGTCAACGAACTCGGGCACCCTCAGGTCGAGGCTGTCACCGGTACGCGTGGGCACCGGCGCCCCGCTGGCCGGTACGGCCGGCCGGATCACCGGGGCGTGCCAGGTCTCGGTCTCCCGGTCGTCGGCGTCGTAGCGTCGGGGCTCCTCGGTCAGGCCGCCGGTCAACGGCCCCCATTGCAGGTACATGAGCTTGTGCTGGACCCGGTGCTGCCACCAGTTGTCCCCGGCACTGACGAACTCCTTGCGGGTGGTGCCGGTGCGGACCATGCGCTGGTCGTCGTTCCAGGAGTACTCCTGCCACGGACGCCAGCTGAACCGCTCCTCGCTGGCCCAGCCGGCGCCCGTGTCGCCGTAGCTCGCGGTCACCTCGGCGGTGTTCTTCGCGGTCACGGTGTGCACGATGCGCTCGGGCACCCGGCCCTTCGACACCTGCCACACGTCATACAGGTACGGGCTGTCCACGGTCAGCGTCAGGTCGAGCGTCGCCCGGCCCTTGCGCACCGCCGCGATCAGCCGCTGCCCGTCGTCGTACGCGACCACCATCGACGGGATCGGCAGTCGATCCCCGATCGGGCGCCACACCGTCCACGCCGAGAAGTCCGCCGGCCGAACGATCAGCACCATGGCGGCGCCAGCGGCCGCGGCGGCGGCAACCTGCTCCTCCTCGGATCGGTCCGGGTCGGTGGCGAGCAGCGCCGCGGCACCCCGCACCCGGGTCAGGTCGGCGGGCGTCCCGGTGCCGGCCCAGACCAGCGGCAGCTTGCGCCGGCCGGTCGGTGCCGGTGACGTACCCAGCAGGTTGATGTCCAGTGGACCGGACACCCCGCTGATCTTCGCGTCCACCATCGGTGCGACGAGCTGCCAGCGCGAGGCGAACTCGAACTCACCCTGGCGCACCTGGCGGGTCGGCGTGACGTTGACCTGCTGGACGGTGCTGTAGGCCATCACGCCGTGGTCGATCTGCCGGCCGTTGGCCAACACCCGGTGCACGTAGTAGCTGAGCGTGGCCCGCTGCTCGCTGGGCTTCGGCGTCTCGATCCGCACCGGTGTGCCCTTACGCGCGTCGAGGACCACTGTCAGGTCCCGGTCGACGACCAGCTCCGGTTCGACGGTCTGGGTCAACTGCTCGTCCAGTGGAACGCCGTGCTGGACCATCGCGGTCAGCATGTACGTGCCCTCCTCGACCTGGAGGATGCCCTCGCCCGGCCACTCGCCCCAGTAGTCGGACTCGGGCTGCTCACCGAAGAGGGTGAACCCCGGCGAGAGGGTCAGCTGACCCTGCCGGTCCAACACCTTGATGGTGACCTGGTGCAACGGGCCGCTGACGGTGAGCCCGACCGGCGTGCGCACGGCGACGCCGTCCGTACCGGTCGCCACCAGCCAGCCACCGTGCGGGCCCCGGGCCAGCTTCGCCGGGTCGGCACGCAACGGCACGGCGACGCTTCCGCCCGCCGGCACTGTAACCGCGTCGGAGGCCACTGAGACGCCGTCGGTCTCGGCCGCGCCGGTGTCCAGGTTGCGCAGCTCCAGGGCCGGCCGCAGGGTCTGCGCGACCTTCGTGCCGTTGGTGTACGTCACGGTCCGCTCGACCGGCGCGGCGCCGGTCTGGATCCGTCCGAAGTCAGCGGTGGCCGAGGCGTACACCTGCTGCTTGAGTGCCCGAGCCACGTCGACCCGACCGCCACCCTGTTCGAAGACGGTCAGCGCCGGGTTGGCCTTCGTGGTGCTCACCAGCGCGTCCTTGAGCGTCCCGGCGGCCCAGTCCGGGTGTTCCTGGGCGAGGATCGCCGCAGCGCCGGCCACGTGCGGGGTGGCCATCGAGGTCCCGGACGCGGTCGTGTAGGCGTCGCCCACCGGCGTACCCATGGTGGTGCCGGCGGCCCGCGCGGCGACGATGCCGACGCCCGGGGCGGTGATCTCCGGCTTCAGGCCGTTGTCGCCGAGCCGCGGACCACGGCTGGAGAACTCCGCCAGGTTGTCGTCGCGGTCGACCGCGCCGACGGTGAGCGCCGCCGCGGCCGCGCCCGGCGAACCGACGGTACGCGCCTCGCCCGCGTTGCCGGCGGCGACCACGAAGAGCGCGCCGGTCTCGGCGGTCAGGTCGTTGACGGCCTGGCTCATCGGGTCGGTGCCGTCGGTCGGGTCGCCGCCGAGGCTCATGCTGACGACCTTCGCGCCGGAGTGGGCGGCCCACTCCATGCCGGCGATGATGGACGAGTCATAGCCGGAGCCGCCGTCGTCGAGCACCTTGCCGACCAGCAGCCGCGCGCCGGGCGCGACACCCTTGCGCAGCCCTGCGGACGCGTTGCCGGTGCCGGCGATGGTGGCCGCGACGTGCGTGCCGTGGCCGTGACCGTCACGGGCGCTGCCGCTGTCGGAGAAGTCCCGTGCCTCGGTGATCCGTCCGGCCAGGTCGGGGTGGGTGGCATCGACGCCGGTGTCCAGGACGGCCACCGTCACGCCACTGCCGTCCCGGCCGGCCGCCCAGGCCTGCGGGGCGCCGATCTGCGGCACGCTGTGCTCCAGCGTCGGGCGGACCTTCCCGTCCAGCCAGATCCGAGCGATGCCGCCGCCCAGCCGGGGCGCGGCGGCCGTGGTGCGGGTGGTCGGCGCGCCGGCGAGCGTGCTCCACAGGCCACCGAGGTCACCCTTGCCGACCCGCAGAGCCGCGCCGTTGATGCTCTCCAGGGGGCGGGCGTCCGCGGCGACGGTGAGCGGCCGGACCCGGCCGGCGGCCGGCTCCTGGTAGCGCACGATCAGCGGCAGGTTGCCCTGCGCGGCGTCGCCGTAGCCGTCAGCGGCCAACTTCTGCACGTCGAACAGGTTGGCGTCGAGAACCCCACTGGAGACGTAGGGCAGGGCGTCGCTGGGAAGCACCCGCAGCGCGCCGTCGACCTCTATCGTCTGGAACACAATCCGCTCGCGCCCGGGGCCCGGGCGGACGGTGGCGGCGACCCGGCCAGGTGCGGCCTGCACCAGGTCGACCTGGTCGCCGGTGATCAGCGTGAGACGTACGGGCGCGGCACCCGGGACGGGTGTGCCCGCCGTCGGGCCGGTGGGCCGGGCGGGCGGGTCGGCGGACGCCGGTGCGGCGAGACCGACCACCAACGCGCCGACCGCGCCGACGGCGAGCCAGCGTGGGGACCAGTGCATGCGATGTGCTCCTCTACTCCTCCAGGCCCACCATCCGTAGATGAGGGCCGATCGGAGTCTGCGTCGGAGCCTGCCACCAGGTCACTAGTCATCGGCCGCCGCAGCGGCGACATGTCGTCAGGTGGACAACCGACGTCCACCGACCGTGTGCGCCACGATCACCGGCGGCTGCCACGCCAACCGTGCACGGGAAGAGCGAACTTGGCGACCAGCCGGTCGGTGAACGGGCGGGGCCGCAACCGCACGATGCGCACCGGCAGGGCGCCCCGACGCACCGTGACCCGGGCACCGGGCGGCAGGTCGTAGACCCGACGTCCGTCGCAGGAGAGCACCGCGAGGGTGGTGAACGGGTCGACGGTGATCACGAAGGTGGACGTCGGCGCCGTGACCAGCGGGCGGCTGAACAACGCGTGCGCGCTGATCGGCACCAGCAGCAACGCCTCCACCTCCGGCCAGACCACCGGGCCACCACCGGAGAACGCGTACGCGGTGGAACCGGTGGGCGTGGCGCAGACGACACCGTCGCAGCCGTAGCGGGACAGCGGACGCCCGTCCACGTCGACGAGCAGTTCGAGCATCTGCGCCCGCTCGCCCTTCTCGATGCTGATCTCGTTGAGCGCCCAGGACTCGATGGTCGGCCCGCCGTCGAACTCGGCGGTGACGTCCAGGGTGAGCCGCTCGTCGACCGTGTAGTTGCGACTGACCACGTCCCGCACCGCGACGTCCAGGTCGTCGATCTCCGCCTCGGCCAGGAAACCGACCTTGCCGAGGTTGATGCCGAGCAGCGGCACCTTCGCCGGGCGGGCCAGCTCGGCAGCACGCAGGAAGGTGCCGTCACCCCCGAGCGCGAAGACGATCTCGGCGCCCTCGGCGGCCTGCTGACCGGCGACCGGCACCACGCCGGGCAGGTCCAGGTCGTCGGCCTCGTCGGCGACCACCCGTACCTCGAAACCCGCGGCGATCAGGTCGGCCGCGACCGACCGGGCGTGCTCGGTGCTACGCCGACGGCCGGTGTGCGTCACCAGCAGTGCGGTCCGGCTCATCGGGCCACCCGCCTGACCGGGCGCCGGTGCGCCACCGTCGCACCAGCGCAACAGTGTGTCGTGCCAGTGCCCTCGTTGCGCGCGTTCACCCTGCGACCTCCTCCGCCGCCGCCACGTCCGGCACGTCGCCGGCCGTCGTCGGGCCATCCGGCCCAGCCGCCACCACGGCCCGCACCCGTTGCGGGTCGGCCGGCGGTGCGCCCCGGCGCAACCATACGAAGAACTCCACGTTGCCGCTCGGCCCGGGCAGCGGGCTGGCCGCCACGTCCGCCAACCCGAGACCGAGCCGCTCGGCCGCCGCGGCCACGTCCAGCACCGCTTCGGCACGCAGCTCCGGATCGCGCACCACACCACCGGCGCCGACCCGGTCCTTGCCGACCTCGAACTGCGGCTTCACCATCAACGCCAGGTCACCGTCGTCGCGGGTGCAGCCGGCCAGCGCCGGCAGCACCAGCCGCAGCGAGATGAACGACAGGTCGGCCACCGTGAGGTCGACAGGCCCGCCGATCGTTTCGGCGTCGAGGGTACGAACATTGGTGCGTTCCAGGACGCGGACCCGCTCGTTCGTGCGCAGCGGCCAGGCGAGCTGCCCGTAGCCGACGTCCACGGCCACCACCTCGGCGGCGTCGGCGCGCAGCAGCACGTCGGTGAAGCCACCGGTGGAGGCGCCGGCGTCCAGGCAGCGCCGCCCGGCGACGCGCAGCCCACCGGCGCCGAACGCGGCCAGCGCGCCGGCGAGCTTGTGCCCGCCCCGGGAGACGTACTCCTCGGTCGGGTCCGCACCGGTCACCAGGAGGGGATCGGCCGGGTCGACCATCGCGGCGGCCTTGCGCGCGACCACCCCGCGCAGCTGGACCCGGCCGGCCTCCACCAACGCGGCGGCCTGCTCCCGGGAGCGGGCCAGACCGCGGCGGACGAGTTCGGCGTCCAGCCGGTTACGACGTGCCATGGGTGGTTCTCCGGTCTCCTCAGCCCTGGTCGTCCGGCTCAGGTCTGGTCGATGGTGGCGAGGGTTTCCCGCAGCGTCTCGTAGGCCGCTTCGTACTGCGCGATCTGGTCGGCCGGGGCGAGCGTCGCCGCGTTGGTCATGGCCTGCACGGCGGCGTCCACCGCCGGGTGCCGCGCCTCGTCGTCCCCGACGTCCAGCAGCGGCCCGGGGCGGGCACCCGTGGGAGGGCCGGGACGGGCGCCCGTGGGAGGGCCGGGGCGGGCGGCGAACGACCCGCCAGTGGGCGGGCCGGGCCGGGCCGGGAACGACCCGCCAGTGGGCGGGCCGGGCCGGGCCGGGAACGACCCGCCCGTCGGCGGATGGGGCTGGCTCATTCGGCGGCGTCCGGCGGCTGCGGACGGGCCGCCTTCTTGGCCGGCATGACCGCCGGGGTCGGGGTGTCGTCGTCGGTCCGGCTGATCGTCGCCGGCGGCTTCTTCGCGATGGCCTTCTTGGCGATCGCCTTCTTCGCCACGGCCTTCTTTGCCACAGCCTTCTTCGCCACGGCCTTCTGGGCCGTCGGCGCGGAGACCGGGGCACCGGCCGGGCCGTCGGACGGCACGAGACGGTCGCCGGGCGGCGCGGCGAGGGTCGGATCGGGTTGCTCCCGGGGGCCGGCAGTCGGCGCGTGCGCCGGCTCGGCGGCACGCGCCTCGCGGAGTTGCCGCTCCAGGTCGTGCACCCGCCGGGTCAGCTCGGCCACCTCGTCGGCGGTGGCCAGCCCGACCGCGCCGAGAGCCCGGTCGACCTCGAAGCGGACCAGCTTGGTCAGCGCCTCCCGGTTGGCGGCGCCGGTGGTGACCAGTTCCTCGCCGAGCGCCTGGAGTTGGGCGGCGGTCGCGCCGCCGGAACCGACGAGGCGACGTGCCACGTCCTGGGCCTTCTTCCGGGGCGCCTCCGCGAGGCCCATGGCCAGTTCGAAGTAGGCGCGCCACGCGTCCTGCATGCCTGAGTCCTTCCACGGGGCGGGGTGTGCAGGTGTCACGCTACCGGGCACCCCGGACCGTGCCGTGCGGTACGGTGCCGAGGACGGCGTGGCGATCAGCGAGGGGGAGATGTGGCCAGCGTGGACGAGTGCCGGCAGGCATTGCAGGAGCTGGCCGCCCGGCTGGACCGCAACGCGGAGACGGTGCGCGAACGGATCGATCTGGACCGGACGTTGGCCTGCCGGATCACCGACCTGGACACCGCGTTCCACGGCCGGATCACCGGCGGTCGGCTGGTCGAGCTGACCGACGGCGACGACCCCAAAGCCAAGATCGCGCTGAGCACGTCCAGCGACGACCTGCTCGCCCTGGTCCGCGGCGACCTCGACGTCACCAGCGCGGTGACCTCCCGCCGGGTGTCGATCAAGGCCAACCCGTTCGACCTGCTGAAGCTGCGCAAACTGCTCTGACGAACCCGTTCGCCCGACCTCGGTCAGGCAGCGGCGGTCAGACCGAAGCTCTCCAGCGCGTGGGCCGCGTCCGGGCCGATCGGGCGGATCTTCGGCAGCGCCGGCTCCGGCGCCGACCAGGCCACCGCGCAGAGCGCGGCCAGCGCATCCAGCGGACGACCCGACCCGGCCAGGTCCAGCACCCCGTCGCGGTCGGTCACGGACCAGCCGCCAGCGTCCGCCGGGCCCGGGACCCGCACGGCGGCAGCCGGGTCGAAGAGCCCCGCCAGGTCCCTCGCGACGTACGTGGGACGCCGCCGCGGTTCGGCAGCCAGCAGATCCGGTACGCCACTGACGCCGGTGAGCACCAGCAGGCTGTCCAGGCCGGCACGGCGGGCACCCTCGATGTCGGTGTCCAGTCGGTCACCCACCACCAGGCTCCGCCCACCGCCCGCGCGCCGGGCGGCGGTCTCGAACAGCGCCGATTCCGGCTTGCCGACCACCACGTCAGGGTCCCGCTCCAACGCCGTACGCAGCACGGCCACCAGCGACCCGTTACCGGGCAGCGGTCCCCGCCCACTAGGCAGGGTCCGGTCGGTGTTCGTGGCGATCCAGAGCGCCCCGGCCCGCACCGCGACCGAAGCCTCGGCCAGTTCGGCCCAGCCGACCTGCGGCCCGTACCCCTGCACCACCGCAGCAGGGTTCTCGTCGGCCTTGGTGACCGGGGTCAGGCCGACCGCACGCAGCTCGGCGCGCAGGGCCTCCGCGCCGACCACCAGCACCGGCGCGCCGGCGGGCAGCCGGTCCCGCAACAGTTCGGCCGAGGCCGCGGCGGAGGTGAGCACCTCCTCCGGTCGAGCCGGCACGCCCATCCCGGTGAGCAGGTCGGCGACCTCGCTGGAGCGCCGGGAGGCGTTGTTGGTGGCGTACGCCACCGCCCGCCCCTCGTCGTGCAGCCGGGCCACCGCCTCGACGGCGCCGGGGATCGGCCGGTCGATCAGGTAGATCACGCCGTCCAGGTCGAAGACGACCAGGGTGTACCCGTCGACCAGCCGCTCCCCCACGCCCGCGCTCACCGCTGCGTCGGCTCCGACTCGTCACCCCGGGTGGGGGCGGTGTCGTCGGTGTTCACCGCGTCGCCGGACGTCACGCTGCCGTCGGCAGCGGTGTCGGCCTTGCCAGCCTCGTCCGGGTGACGGTCCTCGTCCTCGTCGACGGAGTCCTCGTCGTCGTCAGGGCGGCCGACAGCACCATCCTGCTCGTCGTCGTCGAAGTCCTCGTCGTCGTCGTCCTCGTCGTCGTCCTCGTCGTCGTCCTCGTCGTCGTCGTCTTCGTCGTCGTCTTCGTCGTCTTCGTCGTCGTCGCGGTCGTCGTCGTCGCCGGTCAGGTCGGCGTCCGGCTGGGCCGGAACCGCGCCCGGAGTGCCCGGGCCTGCGGCGATCTCCTCGGCGGCCTCGTCCTCGTCGTCGCCCTCGATGAGCACGCCGTCGAGTTCCAGCAGCCGCTCGGCGGCGTCGGTCTCGCCCTCGGTGTCCACGTCGGCGGCACGGGAGAACCACTCGCGGGCTTCCTCGCGTCGGCCCACGGCGAGCAGCGCATCGGCGTACGCGTACCGCAGCCGAGCCGTCCACGGCACCGTGGCCTCACTGGTGAGGTCCGGGACCTGGAGCATCGCGACCGCGGCGTCCTTCTGCCCGAGGTCACCCCGGGCGCCAGCGGCGACGATGAGCAGCTCGATCGCGACGGCCTGGTCCAACTTTTCCCGGTCAGCGCCACGGAACAGGTCGATGGCCCGCTCCGGGCGGCCAAGAGCCCGCTCACAGTCCGCGAGCACGGCCAGGTGGCTCTGCAGACCACTCATCCGGTGGTACGTACGCAGCTCGGCGATTGCCGACTGCCACTCCCCCGCGTGGTACGCGGCAAGGCCGACCGCCTCACGGACCGCGGAGATGCGCGACGCGAGCCGCCGGGCAGCCAGCGCGTGCGCCAACGCCTCGGCCGGGTCCTCGTCGATCAGCTGACCGGTCGCGACCAGGTGCCGGGCCACCGTCTCGGCGACCGGCTTGTTCAACGAGAGCAGCTCAGCGCGAACGTCCTTGTCGAGGTCGGTCGCGACGATGTCGTCCGGCAGCGCCGGGCCAGAGCTACGCCCACCCTCGTACGACTCGGAGCCGCCAGCGCGGTCGTCGCGGCGGAACTCGCCCTCACGACGCGGCCGGTCGTCGGCCCGGGGAGCACCCGTCCGGTCGCCACCACGGTAGCCACCCTCGCGGTCGCCGCCACGGTAGCCACCGCCCTCACGCGGACCACTCGGCCGAGAGCTGTCACGGTCGCCACCACGGAAGCCACCCTCACGGGGAGCGCCACGGAAACCACCCTCGCGAGGCGCACCGCCCTCACGACGGTCGCCACCACGGAAGCCACCCTCGCGGTCGCCGCCACGGAAACCGCCCTCGCGGGGCGCGCCGCCGTCACGCGGTCCACTCGGCCGGTCACCGCCACGGAAACCACCCTCACGGCGGTCGCCACCGCGGAAACCACCGTCGCGGTCGCCGCCACGGAAGCCACCCTCGCGCGGAGCGCTGGAACGCGAGCCGTCCCGGTCGCCACCACGGAAACCACCTTCACGGCGGTCGCCGCCACGGAAACCACCGTCACGGTCGCCACCACGGAAACCACCCTCGCGGTCGCCGCCACGGAAACCGCCCTCGCGGGGCGCGCCGCCGTCACGCGGTCCACTCGGCCGGTCACCGCCACGGAAACCACCCTCACGACGGTCGCCACCGCGGAAGCCACCCTCACGCGGAGCGCTGGAACGCGAGCCGTCCCGGTCGCCACCACGGAAGCCACCTTCACGGCGGTCGCCGCCACGGAAACCACCGTCGCGGTCGCCGCCACGGAAGCCACCCTCACGGGGCGCGCCGCCGTCACGCGGTCCACTCGGCCGGTCACCGCCACGGAAACCACCCTCACGGGGCGCGCCGCCGTCACGCGGTCCACTCGGCCGGTCACCGCCACGGAAACCACCCTCACGACGGTCGCCACCACGGAAACCACCCTCGCGGTCACCGCCGCGGAAACCGCCCTCGCGGGACGGGCCGGAGCGGGTGCGGTCGCCACCCTGATAGCCGCCCTCGCGGCGGTCGCCGCCACGGAAGCCACCCTCACGGTCACCACCGCGGAAACCGCCGTCGCGCGGGCCGCTGGAACGCGAAGCATCACGGTCACCACCGCGGAAACCACCCTCGCGACGGTCGCCGCCACGGAAGCCACCCTCACGGGGAGCGCCCGAGCGCGAACCGTCGCGGTCGCCGCCACGGAAGCCGCCCTCACGGGGGGCGCTGGAACGCGAAGCATCCCGATCGCCGCCGCGGAAACCGCCCTCACGCGGGCCGCCGGAACGCGAAGCATCACGGTCACCACCGCGGAAACCACCCTCGCGACGGTCGCCGCCACGGTAACCACCCTCACGCGGGGCGCTGGAACGCGAGCCGTCGCGGTCGCCGCCACGGTAACCACCCTCACGCGGGGCGCTGGAACGCGAGCCGTCGCGGTCGCCGCCACGGTAACCACCCTCACGCGGGGCGCTGGAACGCGAGCCGTCGCGGTCGCCGCCACGGTAACCACCCTCACGCGGGGCGCTGGAACGCGAGCCGTCGCGGTCGCCGCCACGGTAACCACCCTCACGCGGGGCGCTGGAACGCGAGCCGTCGCGGTCGCCGCCACGGTAACCACCCTCACGCGGGGCGCTGGAACGCGAGCTGTCCCGGTCGCCGCCACGGTAACCACCCTCACGCGGGGCGCTGGAACGCGAGCTGTCCCGGTCGCCGCCACGGGGACCAGAGTCGCGGCCGCCGGCGTAGCCGCCGCGGGCGCCACCAG
Organism: Micromonospora sp. MGP-C2; assembly: GCF_057766525.1. Classification (NCBI taxonomy): domain Bacteria; kingdom Bacillati; phylum Actinomycetota; class Actinomycetes; order Micromonosporales; family Micromonosporaceae; genus Micromonospora; species Micromonospora sp. MGP-C2. The sequence continues at coordinate 6,870,045 of NZ_JBYMEN010000002.1, read as the reverse complement.
CGTTGTCACGGTCTCCCCGGTACGGGGGACGGTCTCGGTCATCGCGGCGCGGGCCGCGGTCGCGTCCGCCCGCGCCGTCAGTACGGTCTTCGTAGCGACGGGGACGGTCTCCGCCCTGCGGTCCTGAACTCACAGGTACATCCTTCCTGATTGCGCCACCAATGGCGCTACGCAGTCGAGGGCCGACCCGGATGGGGCGGCCCTCGACTGGAAGATTGTCCGGCGGCGTCCTACTCTCCCACACCCTCACGAGTGCAGTACCATCGGCGCTGGAGGGCTTAGCTTCCGGGTTCGGAATGTAACCGGGCGTTTCCCCTCCGCCATGACCGCCGTAACTCTATGAACATGTCAAACAACCCCGGCACAAAAATCACGGGTGTTCGCTTGTTCAGAGTTGCACAGTGGACGCGTAGCAGCTTAGTAGTCAAGTCCTCGGCCTATTAGTACCGGTCAACTGAACCCGTTACCGGGCTTACATTTCCGGCCTATCAACCCAGTCGTCTAGCTGGGGGGCCTTACCCCACCAAGGTGGGTGGGATACCTCATCTTGAAGCAGGCTTCCCGCTTAGATGCTTTCAGCGGTTATCCCTTCCGAACGTAGCTAACCAGCCGTGCCCTTGGCAGGACAACTGGCACACCAGAGGTTCGTCCGTCCCGGTCCTCTCGTACTAGGGACAGCCCTTCTCAAGTATCCTACGCGCACGGCGGATAGGGACCGAACTGTCTCACGACGTTCTAAACCCAGCTCGCGTACCGCTTTAATGGGCGAACAGCCCAACCCTTGGGACCTGCTACAGCCCCAGGATGCGACGAGCCGACATCGAGGTGCCAAACCATCCCGTCGATATGGACTCTTGGGGAAGATCAGCCTGTTATCCCCGGGGTACCTTTTATCCGTTGAGCGACACCGCTTCCACTCGCAAGTGCCGGATCACTAGTCCCGACTTTCGTCCCTGCTCGACCTGTCAGTCTCACAGTCAAGCTCCCTTGTGTACTTGCACTCAACACCTGATTGCCAACCAGGCTGAGGGAACCTTTGGGCGCCTCCGTTACCTTTTAGGAGGCAACCGCCCCAGTTAAACTACCCACCAGACACTGTCCCTGAACCGGATAACGGTCCGAAGTTAGATACCCAAATCAACCAGAGTGGTATTTCAAGATTGCCTCCACCCATACTGGCGTATGGACTTCACCGGCTCCCACCTATCCTACACAAACTAATTCGAGTACCAATGTCAAGCTATAGTAAAGGTCCCGGGGTCTTTCCGTCCTGCCGCGCGTAACGAGCATCTTTACTCGTACTGCAATTTCGCCGGGCCTGTGGTTGAGACAGTGGGGAAGTCGTTACGCCATTCGTGCAGGTCGGAACTTACCCGACAAGGAATTTCGCTACCTTAGGATGGTTATAGTTACCACCGCCGTTTACTGGCGCTTAAGTTCTCCGCTTCGCCCCGAAGAGCTAACAGGTCCCCTTAACGTTCCAGCACCGGGCAGGCGTCAGTCCATATACATCGAATTACTTCTTCGCATGGACCTGTGTTTTTAGTAAACAGTCGCTTCCCCCTGCTCTCTGCGGCCATACAACGCTCCACCCGCGCGGGGCTTCACGTCTCCGGCCCCCCTTCTCCCTAAGTTACGGGGGCAATTTGCCGAGTTCCTTAACCACAGTTCGCCCGATCGCCTCGGTATTCTCTACCTGACCACCTGTGTCGGTTTGGGGTACGGGCCGCTAAGAACTCGCTAGAGGCTTTTCTCGGCAGCATAGGATCACTGACTTCACCTGAATCGGCTCGGCATCACGTCTCAGCCTTAAATGTGTTGCGGATTTGCCTACAACACGGCCTACACGCTTACCCCGGCACAACCACCGGCCGGGCTCAGCTACCTTCCTGCGTCACCCCATCGCTTGACTACTACCCATCAGGTTCCCAGCCTCCCCGACATCCGTCCGAAGACATCAGTCAGTTCAGGTGGTTAGCACAACGAGGTTCATCAGGGACGCTCTTTCGCGGGTACGGGAATATCAACCCGTTGTCCATCGACTACGCCTCTCGGCCTCGCCTTAGGTCCCGACTCACCCAGGGCGGATTAGCCTGGCCCTGGAACCCTTGGTCATCCGGCGGAAGGGTTTCTCACCCTTCTTTCGCTACTCATGCCTGCATTCTCACTCGTGCCGCGTCCACAACTGGGTCACCCCGCTGCTTCACTCGCGGCACGACGCTCCCCTACCCATCCACACACCTGCACAAGGAATCAAGTCCAAGCGAGGTTAAAATGTGAATGCCACAGCTTCGGCGGTGTGCTTGAGCCCCGCTACATTGTCGGCGCGGAACCACTTGACCAGTGAGCTATTACGCACTCTTTAAAGGGTGGCTGCTTCTAAGCCAACCTCCTGGTTGTCTATGCGACCCCACATCCTTTTCCACTTAGCACACGCTTAGGGGCCTTAGCTGGTGATCTGGGCTGTTTCCCTCTCGACTACGAAGCTTATCCCCCGCAGTCTCACTGCCGCGCTCTCACTTACCGGCATTCGGAGTTTGGCTGATTTCGGTAAGCTTGTGGGCCCCCTAGACCATCCAGTGCTCTACCTCCGGCAAGAAACACGCGACGCTGCACCTAAATGCATTTCGGGGAGAACCAGCTATCACGGAGTTTGATTGGCCTTTCACCCCTAACCACAGGTCATCCCCCAATTTTTCAACATTGGTGGGTTCGGCCCTCCACGCGGTCTTACCCGCGCTTCAGCCTGCCCATGGCTAGATCACTCCGCTTCGGGTCTAGGACACGCGACTGAATCGCCCTATTCAGACTCGCTTTCGCTACGGCTCCCCCACACGGGTTAACCTCGCCACATGCCACTAACTCGCAGGCTCATTCTTCAAAAGGCACGCCGTCACCCCGCAAGGCTCCGACGGATTGTAGGCGAACGGTTTCAGGTACTATTTCACTCCCCTCCCGGGTACTTTTCACCATTCCCTCACGGTACTTGTCCGCTATCGGTCACCAGGAAGTATTTAGGCTTACCAGGTGGTCCTGGCAGATTCACGGCAGATTTCAGGGGTCCGCCGCTACTCGGGAACACCCACAGAAGGTCAGCAACTTTCACCTACCGGACTTTCACCGTCTACGGTCAGCCATTCCAGACTGTTCGACTAGCCACTAACTTTGTAACTTCTCGAACAAGTGTCAGCTTGTTCAGCAGGGTCCCACAACCCCGACCACGCAACCCCTGACAGGTATCACACGCAGCCGGTTTAGCCTCGATCCGCTTTCGCTCGCCACTACTCACGGAATCACTAAATTGTTTTCTCTTCCTACGGGTACTGAGATGTTTCACTTCCCCGCGTTCCCTCCACACACCCTATGTGTTCAGGTGTGGGTGACACCACATGACTGGTGCCAGGTTTCCCCATTCGGACACCCTGGGATCACAGCTTGGTTGACAGCTCCCCCAGGCCTATCGCGGCCTCCCACGTCCTTCATCGGCTCCTGGTGCCAAGGCATTCACCGTTCGCCCTTGACAACTTGACCACAAAGATGCTCGCGTCCACTGTGCAATTCTCAACAAACGACCAACCCACAACCCGATCCGCCCCACACCAAACCCAACAACAGTTGGCGGTATATGGGGCCAGGCCATGCCTGGCAGACTCCCAGCCCCCACACCGGAGGGCTGGCCAAGTCTCTGAAACAACAACACAATGGTTGTTCCTTCAGGACCCAACAGGGTGCTCACATTCTCCCCCAGCCGCACCAGAAGCATCCGTTCCCACCACCGAAGTGGCTGTACTAGGCGCCGCCGGCCGTTGCCAGGGCAAAACTTGCCAGTGTCTCCGCCATCTGAGCACCCCACCACCACAGTCGGGCAGTGCGGGCTCCTTACCGACTTTCGTCGGAAGGTGCTCCTTAGAAAGGAGGTGATCCAGCCGCACCTTCCGGTACGGCTACCTTGTTACGACTTCGTCCCAATCGCCAGCCCCACCTTCGACGGCTCCCTCCCACAAGGGGTTGGGCCACCGGCTTCGGGTGTTGCCGACTTTCGTGACGTGACGGGCGGTGTGTACAAGGCCCGGGAACGTATTCACCGCAGCGTTGCTGATCTGCGATTACTAGCGACTCCGACTTCACGGGGTCGAGTTGCAGACCCCGATCCGAACTGAGACCGGCTTTTTGGGATTCGCTCCACCTCGCGGTATCGCAGCCCATTGTACCGGCCATTGTAGCATGCGTGAAGCCCTGGACATAAGGGGCATGATGACTTGACGTCATCCCCACCTTCCTCCGAGTTGACCCCGGCAGTCTTCGATGAGTCCCCGCCATAACGCGCTGGCAACATCGAACGAGGGTTGCGCTCGTTGCGGGACTTAACCCAACATCTCACGACACGAGCTGACGACAGCCATGCACCACCTGTGACCGCCCCCGAAGGACCTCACATCTCTGTGAGTTTTGCGGCCATGTCAAACCCAGGTAAGGTTCTTCGCGTTGCATCGAATTAATCCGCATGCTCCGCCGCTTGTGCGGGCCCCCGTCAATTCCTTTGAGTTTTAGCCTTGCGGCCGTACTCCCCAGGCGGGGCGCTTAATGCGTTAGCTGCGGCACAGGAAACCGGAGAGGTCCCCCACACCTAGCGCCCAACGTTTACAGCGTGGACTACCAGGGTATCTAATCCTGTTCGCTCCCCACGCTTTCGCTCCTCAGCGTCAGTATCGGCCCAGAGACCCGCCTTCGCCACCGGTGTTCCTCCTGATATCTGCGCATTTCACCGCTACACCAGGAATTCCAGTCTCCCCTACCGAACTCTAGCCTGCCCGTATCGACCGCAGGCTTGGGGTTGAGCCCCAAGTTTTCACGGTCGACGCGACAAGCCGCCTACGAGCTCTTTACGCCCAATAAATCCGGACAACGCTCGCACCCTACGTCTTACCGCGGCTGCTGGCACGTAGTTGGCCGGTGCTTCTTCTGCAGGTACCGTCACTCTCGCTTCGTCCCTGCTGAAAGAGGTTTACAACCCGAAGGCCGTCATCCCTCACGCGGCGTCGCTGCATCAGGCTTCCGCCCATTGTGCAATATTCCCCACTGCTGCCTCCCGTAGGAGTCTGGGCCGTGTCTCAGTCCCAGTGTGGCCGGTCGCCCTCTCAGGCCGGCTACCCGTCGTCGCCTTGGTAGGCCATCACCCCACCAACAAGCTGATAGGCCGCGAGCCCATCCCAAGCCGAAAAACTTTCCACCCCCAGCCATGCGGCCGGAAGTCCTATTCGGTATTAGCCCCCGTTTCCGAGGGTTATCCCAAAGCTTGGGGCAGGTTGCTCACGTGTTACTCACCCGTTCGCCGCTCGAGTACCCCGAAGGGCCTTTCCGCTCGACTTGCATGTGTTAAGCACGCCGCCAGCGTTCGTCCTGAGCCAGGATCAAACTCTCCAACAAAAAATTAGTTGAACAGCATCCTGACAACAAACAAATGTTGCCAAAGGAATCCCAACCAGCCAGCAAAAACTGACCAGTCCGGGGTATAAATCATAATTGGCACTGGCTTTACAAGCACCCTGTTGAGTTCTCAAAGAACAACCACACACCGACCAGAAGCCCCACCTCAGTGGAACCCCAACCGGGGCTTTTCGTTCTGTGTCCCTTAGCGCTTTCCAGCGCCAGGCACTTTTACTACGTTACCCGCTGGTTTCCGCCGTGTCAAACCGGTGTTTCGCGGTTCGTCGTGCTTCACCCGGTAATGCGGGCACCATGTCTCGACCGGCTTGCGCCGCTCTCGTCACGGATTTGGCAGGCCGGCCGCTGCGGTTTCCCGCAAGCTTGCCCGGTGCCCTGCCGGTTCTTAACCATACCCGGTCGGTTTCGCCGCACCAAATCCGCCTCGCGGCGTTTCTGGCGGCACCTCCCGGTCACAGGATCCGGTGGGCATGCCCGCCCGACCCCGAGGCCGTTGGCCTGCGCTCCGGCCGACTCAGGCTTTCGCCTGTTTCGTCCGTTCCGCGCTGGCAGAGAGAAAGTTACGCGTCCGGCGGGATGATCGTCAAATCCGCCGGACGCGTCCCCCGTCACATCGTCGACAGTCGACTATTCTCCCAGCTCAACGCCCGCGAACGAGCGCTTGCCACGGCGCAGCACCAGGTATCGCCCGTGCAGCAGGTCGGTCGCCGACACTCCGGCGTCCACCTCGGTCACCCGGTTGTTGTTGACGTAGGCGCCGCCCTCGGCGATCACCCGACGGGCCTCCTTGAGGCCACTGACGAGCCCGGAGTCCCGCAACAACCCCGCCACATCCGGCAGTTCGCCGGAGAGACGCACCAGGCCGGCCTCGGTCAACGCCGCGCGCAGCGTCTCCGGGGCCAGGTCGTCCAGCGACCCGCGGCCGAAGAGGGCCTGACTGGCGGCGATCGCCTGTCGGGTCTCGTCGGCGCCGTGCACCAGGGTGGTCAGCTCCTCGGCGAGCGCCCGCTGTGCCAGGCGGGCCGCCGGCCGCTCGGCCGTCGCCTTCGCCAGCTCCTCCAGCTCCTCGCGCGTACGGAAGCTGAAGTAGCGCAGGTAGCGGTCGACCTCGCGGTCGTCGACGTTGAGCCAGAACTGGTAGAACGCGTACGGGCTGGTCAACGTCGGGTCGAGCCAGACGGCGCCGCCCTCGGTCTTGCCGAACTTCGTGCCGTCGGCCTTGGTGACCAGCGGCGTGGTGAACGCCTGCACCGGCCCCGCGCCACGTCGACGTACGTAGTCGACGCCGGCGGTGATGTTGCCCCACTGGTCGGACCCGCCGAACTGAAGCTGGCAGCCGTGCCGCCGGTGCAGCTCGTAGAAGTCGTTGGCCTGCAGCAGCTGGTAGCTGAACTCGGTGAAGCTGATGCCGGTCTCCAGCCGCGCCCGCACCACCTCCCGGGCGAGCATCTTGTTGACCGGGAAGTGCTTGCCCACGTCGCGCAGGAACTCGACCACCGACATCTCGCCGGTCCAGTCCAGGTTGTTGACCAGTTGCGCGGCGTTGTCCCCCGTGTACGACACGAAGGGCGCGAGCTGCTCACGGATCCGCTCGACCCAGCCGGCGATCACCTCGGGCGGGTTGAGCGTCCGTTCGGCGCTCTCCTTGGGGTCACCGATCTGCCCGGTCGCCCCGCCCACCAGCAGCAACGGGCGGTGCCCCGCGAGTTGCAGCCGGCGGGCCGTGGTGACCTGCATGAGCGAGCCGACGTGCAGGCTCTGCGCGGTGGGGTCGAAACCCACGTAATAGGTGGTGGCCGTCCCACCGTCGAGCAGCTCGCGCAGCTCGTCGAGGCCGGTCGAGTCCTGGATGAGGCCACGCCAGAGCAGGTCGTCGGTCAGGGAGTCCCGCCCGGACGGCGGGGGGCTGCTGTCGGTCACGGTCACCGATTCTCCCCCATCGCCGGCACCGACCCGTACCGGGTTTCCCGTAACCCGCCCCGGTTAGGCTTGCGCCCCGTTGATCGAGGAGGGGTTCTGCCGTGGAGATGCCGGATCTGACGGGTGGTTTTGTCGCCCTGCTCGGCCTGAAGTTCGAAGAGGCGTCCGCCGACCGGGTGGTCATCAGCTGGCAGGTCCGACCGGAGCTGCACCAGCCGTTCGGCATTCAGCATGGTGGGGTGTACTGCTCGGTCGTGGAGACCGCGGCCAGCGTGGGTGGTTCCCTCTGGCTGGGCGACCGGGGCACTGTGGTCGGCGTGTCGAACCAGACCGACTTCCTGCGGGCCGTCCGGGACGGGGAGCTGACCGCGGTCGGCACGCCGGTGCACCGGGGCCGCAGCCAGCAGCTGTGGCAGGTGGAGATCACCGATGCCGACGAGCGGCTGGTCGCCCGCGGTCAGGTCCGCCTCCAGAACCTCTCGCGCGACTGAGCGGCGGCACCCGGACGGTTCAGCTGCGGGCCTCGTCCAGCACCGGCTCCGAGGTCAGGTCGGAGTCGGAGTCGGAGTCGTCGGGCACCCGGCTGACCCGTACCTCGGTGATCGCCCGGTGGTCGATGCCGGCCACCATCAGCACCCAGCCGTCCAGGGTGACGTCCTCGCCGGCGACGGTGGGGATGTGCCCGAGTCGGGCCAGCACCAGCCCGGCGACGGTGGTGTAGTCGCCGTCTGGGCGCGACGGCAGCTCGACGCCGATGTCCGGAAGGTCGTGCACCGGGAAGGTGCCGGGCAGCAGCAGCGCGCCGTCGGGGTCGCGGCGGACCGAGCGCACATCCCGGTCGGTCTCGTCGTAGATCTCACCGACGATCTCCTCCAGGATGTCCTCCAGCGTGACGATGCCGTCGACAGCGCCGCGCTCGTCCACGACGAGTGCGATGTGCTGGCGCTCTGCCTTGAACTGGCGCAGCGCCTCCACGACGGGCAACGAGTCGGGCAGCAGCATCGGAGGGCGGGCGATCTCGTCGACCGGGCGGTCGTCGGGCACCCCCACCAGGTCGCGCAGGTGGATCACGCCGGCCGTGTCGTCCAGGCCGCCGTGTCGCACGACCGGCGCGCGGGAGTGCCCGGTGGCGGCCAGCACGAGCCGCGCGGCCTCCGCGGTGGTCCCGCTGTCGAGCGTGAAGACCTGCAACCGGGGTACGAGGACAGCCCGCAACCGTCGGTCGGCGATCTCCACCGCGCCGGCGATGATGGTGCGTTGTTCCTTGGTGAAGCCGTGGTTGCCGGCGACGATGTCCCGCAGCTCGTCCGGGCCGATCTCCTCCGGCTGGTGCTTGGGGTTGAGCCCGACCAGGCGGACCACCACGTCGCTGGTGGCGCCGAGCGCCCAGACGGCCGGGCGGGTGAACGTGGCGAGCAGGTCGAGTGGACGGGCCACCAGCAGCGCCCACCGCTCGGCGGCCTGCATGGCGATCCGCTTGGGTGCCAGCTCGCCGAAGACGAGGGTGACGAACGTCAGCGCGAGGGTGACCACCACGATCGCCATCGTCTCGGCGGCGCCACCGAAGATTCCGAGCAGCGGCACGAGAGGCTTGGCCAGCGAGACCGCCGCGGCGGCGGAGGCGAGGAAGCCGGCGAGGGTGATGCCGATCTGGATGGTGGCCAGGAAGCGGTTCGGGTCCTTGGCGAGGCGGGCCAGCACCCGGCCCCCGCGACTGGTCCGTTCCAACCGCTGGATCTGGCTGTCCCGCAGTGACACCAACGCCATCTCGCTGCCCGCGAAGAGCGCGTTGATCACGACCAGGATTCCGACCAGGGCCAGTTGGCTCCCGTAGCTCTGCACGCCCGGTTCGCTCCCTCGTGGTGGTGGCACCGGCCGGTACGCGCGGCGCCCGCCGGTCGGCGAGCCCGCCCGGCGTAGGCGTGTGATTGCCCCATCCGGTGCCCGCTGAATCCTGCGCCGGCGAGGCTACGCCGGATAGGTCGCCGGTGACGCTACGCCGGATCGGCCGCCGGGGTGGTCGGCAGATCGAGGACGTACGAGTCGCCCTCCGGACGGAAGCCGAGCCGGTGGTAGTACGGCGCGACCATCCGGGGCGGGCTGACCACCTGGCGGAAGCCTCGTTCGGTGAACAGGTGGCTGCGCCGGTAGACGAACTCGCCCGGGGTGAAGTCGCGGAACTTGGGGGTCACGTAGTCCAGGTCGATCTGGGCGACGCCCCGCGCCTCGGCGTGGGACAGCACGACGCCGACCACCTCGTCGGCGGTGACCACCAGGAAGGCGGATCGTCCCGAGGTGTCCGGGTCCCACCGGAAGTCGGGGTTGAAGCGGGCGATGTCGGCGGCGTGCACCCGCAGCGTGTGGGCGAGGAACTGGTCGCCGACGCCGACCTCGACCACCTGGTAGGTCTTCTCGTCGTGCCGGGTGGCGAGCATTCCCCGCAGGTACCAGAGGTTGATCACCGTAAGCACGATGTTGAGCCCGACCATGGGCCAGACCTCGATCGCGGCGTTGTAGCCGATCAGCACGAGGCAGCCGACGAGGTTGAGCGCGCGCAGCCGCAGGATGCGCGACTGCAGCAGCGACCAGACCAGCACCGCGGAGCCGGCCTAGCCGACGAGATCCAACCAGTTCACGCCGCGAGACTAGTGCCCGCCCAGGTCAGAAGTATCGGCGGGCAGCTGCAGCAGCCACTCCTCGACGTCTTCGCCGCGGCCGTTGGCGTACCCCGAGTCCTCGCCGACCACCACGAACCCGCACTTGCGCAGCACCGCGAGGGACGCGGCGTTGTCCTTGGCGGCGCGGGCGTGCACCGGGCGGGGCAGCTCGCGCAGCAGGGCGGCCAGGGCCGCCGTGGCGTGGCCCCGGCCCCAGCGTTCCCTGTCGATCCAGTAGCTGACCTCGGTCTGGTCGTCGACCGGGAAGGCGCTCACGTAGCCGACCACCTCGCCGTCGACCTCGACGGTCCGGACCCGGTTCGCCGGGTTGGTGAGCACCCGGGCCCAGTGCCGGGCGAACTCCCGACGGTCGGACGGGTCCTTGGCGACGAAGGCGGCCATCCGGTTGGCCTCCGGGTCCTGCTGGAACAGGAAGAACTCGACGAGGTCGTCCTCCAGGACCGGGCGCAGCCGCAGATCAGAAGTCATCGGCCGAGGGTACGCAACGGCGGGCCCGCGCGGCTCGCTCAGTCGCTCACGGCGGCGACCGCCAGCACGGCGGCGAGCAGGGAGCTGGCCACCGACAGCAGGCGACGCCACGGCACCCGCGCGTCGACCACCGGCAGGGTGGACCACCGGGTCACGGCCAGTGTCGCTCCCACCGCGGACAGACCGGCCCCGAGCGGCCAGAGCCAGACCGGCACCACCGACCAGTCGCCCATCCGGTGCGCCAACCCGAGGTAGGCGAACGCCCACACCACCGCGGCCACCACTGTCACCCGGTCCAGTTCGCGGCGGCGGGCGGTGCCGAGCAGGGACAGGCCGCCGAGGAAGGTGAACGCCACAGCGAGACCGGCGCCGATCCAGACGGGGGCCACCGGTGCCGCCTCCGCCGCTTCTTTTTCCGGTACGCCGAGCAGTCGCAGCCCGATCGGCTCGACGCCCTTGTCGGTGTTGCCGAGCACCACCACCGCCCTGCCGGTGGCCCGTTCGAGGCCGATGTAGGACCGGAACCCGCCGGTCGCGCCGTTGTGCCAGACCACCTCGTGGTCGCCGTGCCGGGTGGTGAACCAGCCGTACCCGATGTGGGTGTTCTCGTCCTCGCGGAAGCGGGCGGTGGTGGCGTCGGCGCCGGGTGCGGTGCCGGCGAGGGTCGCGGCGGCCAGCCGGCCCAGGTCCTCCGCGGTGGACCAGGGGCCGACGCCGGCCGGGGCGTACCCCACTCCCGACCAGGTGTCGAGGGGCCGGCCGGAGGCACGGCCGCCGTGCGCGCGGCCGGCCGGCAGGTCGTCGGCGTGGGTGGCGATCACTGTGGCGTGCATACCGAGCGGTTGGAGTAGCCGCGCCCGCAGCAGATCGGCGTACGCGACGCCGGCCCTCGCTGCCAGCGCGTGGCCGAGCACGGACGGCCCGAGGTTGGAGTAGTGGACCTCGCCGCGCTCGTCGTCGGGGGTGACCCGGCCGGCTGCGCTGCGGACGGCGTCGGTGTCCTGCCCGGCGTACGGGTTGCCGCCGGACACGTTGGACCAGAGGATGCGTGCCCAGCCCAGGATGCCGTCGGGGGCGAGCCGGGGCAGCCCGGCGCGGTGGCTGGCCAACTCGGCGAGCGTCACGTCGCGGGCGGGGCCGGTGACCGTGGGCCAGGTGGCGCCGAGGGGTTCGTCGGGGCGGACGACCCCGGCGGCGGCCTGGTCGGCGAGGAGCATGCCGGTGAGCGCCTTGGTGACCGAGCCGATCTCGAACGAGGTGCCGGGCTCGACGGGCTGGCCGGTCCGGTCCCGGTCACCCAGGCCGGCGGTGCGGATCCGGCCGTTCTCGACCAGTGCGACGGCGAGCCCGCGGTGTCCCGACGGGTCGCGTACGGCCGCACGTGCGGCGCCGGCCAGGTCAGCGTCGCCGGTGGTCTGCGCGCCGAGGCGGGCCACCCGGGGCATGAGCGCGATTCCGGCGAGGCCGGCGATCAGCGCGACGACGATGGTGATCACTGTCGTCCGGCGCATGGTGCTTCTCCCTGCTGTTCGTCGTGCGGGCGGTCGGTGCTGCGGGCGTGGGTCATCGGCCGGCGGCGGTGAGGATGGTCAGCAGCGGCACCACGCGTTCGGCGGGGACGGCCCACCGACCCCGGCCGGTGCTGCTCAGCCAGCCGGCGGCGGTGATCTGGCGCAGGTGGTGGTGGAGTTGGCCGGTGGTGCCCAGTTCCTCGATCTCGGCGAGCTCGCTGGTGCTCTGCCGGCCGTCGAGGATCTCGCGCAGCAGCCGCAGCCGCACCGGGTGGGCCAACGCGGAGAGCGTGCTGGCCAGCTCCGTCCAGTCGGCGGCGAGCACGTCGTCGACGGTGCGGCCGTACTGCCAGTCGTAGTGCTGCCCGGCCACGCGGACGGTGCCGGTGTAGAGGACCGCGCCGGTGCCCTCGGGTGGCAGGCGCTGCTTGAGGCCGTCGAGTGCCCAGAAGGTGCCCTCGGATGCGGGCGGCGCTGGTGGTGGCGCCGCCGCCAGGCGCTCGTTCAGTGCGGCGACCTGGGTCTCCAGCGCGGCGAGCCGCGACTCCATGGTGGTCATGGGTTGATAGTACGTACAAACGTATTCCCGTACAACCCCGGGAGCCCGGGAGGCCGGCGGGTCTTTGGTCCCGAGCCCCTCGGGCGCAACGCCTCTGCCCTGGGTGATCACTCAGCGGGATGGTGAGAGGGACGGCGTGCCGGTGGCGCGCCGCGCGGGACGGGGAGGTCACTGGTGGCGAATACGGGCGGTCCGGGCCGGACGCTGGAGGGCACGATCGATGTGCCCATCGCGGTCGGGCTCGACGCGGCAGAGGCCGCCGCCCGATTGCGGGCGAACGGACCCAACGCGGTGGCGCCGCCGCCGCGCCGGCACGCGGCCGTACGGGTGCTGCACCAGCTCACCGACCCACTGGTGGCCCTGCTGCTCGCCGCCGCGGTGGTGACCACGGTGCTCGGCGACTACCCGGACACGGCGGTGATCGTCCTGGTCGTGCTGGTGAACACGATCATCGGGGTGGTGCAGGAGATCCGCGCCGACCGCGCCATCGCGGCGCTGGGCCAGCTCGCCGCTCCCACCGCCCGGGTGGTCCGTGACGGCCGGGACCTGGCCGTCCCCGCCGCGGACCTGGTCCACGGCGATCTCGTCCGGATCGAGGCCGGCGACATCGTGCCGGCCGACCTGCTGCTGGTCGAGGCGAACCGGCTGCAACTGGATGAATCCGCGTTGAGTGGTGAGTCGGTACCGGTGGGGCGGACCGTCGGTCAGGAGGCGCTGGCCGGGACGGTGGTCACCACCGGACGCGCGGACGGCACCGTGCTGCGGACGGGGCCGGCGAGCGCGCTGGGCCGGATCAGCGCCCTGGTGGCGGGCACGCGGCCCGCCGCCACTCCCCTGCAGCGCCGGCTCTCCGCCCTGGGCCGCACGCTCGGGTTGGTCGCGGTCGTGCTGTCGGGGCTGGTCTTCGCGATCGGGGTGATGAGCGGTCGGCCGCTGGTCGACATGGCCATCACGGCGGTGAGCCTGGTCGTCGCGGCGGTACCCGAGTCGCTGCCGGCGGTGGTGACCCTGGCGCTGGCGCTGGGCGCGCGCCGGATGGCCGCCGCGCACGCCATCCCGCGTCGGCTGCACGCGGTGGAGACACTCGGCTCGGTGACCGTGATCGCCTCCGACAAGACGGGCACCCTCACGGAGGGGCGCATGGCGGTGCAGCAGGTCGCCACCACCGACGGGGCGCGGTACGAGGTGACCGGCAGCGGGTACGCCCCGCACGGCGCCGTGCACCAGGACGGCGCGCCGGTGGCCGTACCGGAGGAACTCCGCCGGCTGGCGCGGGCCGGGCTGCTCTGCAACGACGCCGCCCTGTCACCCCCGGACGACGAACGACGCGACTGGGGCGCCGTGGGGGATCCGCTCGAAGCGGCGCTCGTGGCCTTCGCGGCTCGGTGCGGCCTCGACCCGCAGGACACCCGCGCGGCCTGGCCACGGGTCGCCGAGCACCCGTTCGACCAGGCCCAACGGCGGATGGTCACCGTGCACCGCTCCTGCGACCAGCGCTATCTCGTGGTCTGCAAGGGCGCCCCGGAGAGCGTCCTCACCACGTCCCTGCTCGACGCCACCGACGACGAGATCGCCGCGCTGACCCGCACCGCCCACCGGCTCGCCGGAGAGGGCCTGCGGGTGCTCGCCGTCGCCGCCGCCCTGACGGACACGTCGCCGGACCCTGCCGCGCCGACCGGCCTGCGCCCGCTCGGGCTGGTCGCCGTCGGTGACCCGCTGCGCGCCGGCGCCCCCGAGATCGCCGAGAGCCTCGACGCCGCCGGGGTGCGGCTGCTGCTGATCACCGGCGATCACCCGGCCACCGCCGCCGCGATCGGCTCCCAGCTCGGCCTGTGGCACGACGGTGATCCTCTCGCCCGCGGCGACGACGACTCGACGGCGCACCCGGACACCCGGGTCTTCGCCCGGACCCAACCGGAACAGAAGCTCGACATCATCGCGGGCCTGCAGGCCCGCGGTCACGTGGTCGCGATGACCGGCGACGGAGTCAACGACGCGCCGGCGCTGCGCCGCGCAGACATCGGGGTGGCGATGGGTGGCGGCACCGAGGTCGCCCGGCAGGCCGCCGACCTGGTCCTCGTCGACGACGACCTGTCCACAGTCGCCTCCGCCATCGGTGAGGGCCGCCGCATCTACGACAACATTCGCCGGTTCCTGCGCTACGCCCTCTCCGGTGGGGTGGCCGAGATCCTGGTGATGCTCATCGGCCCGCTGTTCGGGCTGGCCGTACCGCTGTTGCCCGCCCAGATCCTCTGGATCAACCTGCTGACCCACGGGGTGCCCGGGGTGGCGCTCGGCGCCGAGCCTGCGGAACCCGGCACCCTGCGGCGCGCGCCGCGCTCGCCACAGGAGTCGGTGCTCGGCGCCGGGCTCGGCCGGGACGTCCTGGTCACCGGCGCGCTGATCGCCGCCGTGGTGCTCGGTGCCGGTGTGGTCGCCGCCGACCGGGACCTGCCCTGGCAGTCGGTGGTCTTCGTGGTGCTCGGGCTGGCCCAGCTCGGCGTGGCACTGGCCGTCCGGGCACCCCGGCCAGCGGGCGCGCGGCGCGGCAACCCCGGCCTCCTCGTCGCGGTCGCGGTGTCGGCACTGTTGCAGGTCGGCGGGGTGCTGTTCGCCCCGCTGCGGGACCTGCTCGGCACCGACCCCCTGGCACCGACCGTGCTGCTGGCCTGCGCGGTGGTCAGCGCCCTGCCCGGGTTGGTGCTGCGGCTGACCCGTCGCCGTCCGACACCGCCGAGCGACCGGGTCGACGGGACCAATGGCCCCCGGTCCCTTACCTTCCGCCCCTGACCGTTCGGCCCGCACCGAAGGAGGATGAAGACGGAACTAAGGAGGACGTGATGACCAACAGATCCGGTGCCCCCGTGGTGGTGGCTGTGGACGGCTCGACATCGGCGCTGGAGGCGGTGCGTGTCGCCGCCCGGGAGGCCGCGACGCGGGGCCGCCCGCTGCGGGTGGTGCACGCGTTCATCTGGTCGCTCTACGGCGTGTCGTTGGAGCCGGCGCCGGGCGCTCCCGTCAACGCCGGGTTCCGGCACCAGGCGGAGCAGTTGGTCGCCGAGGCGGTGACCGAGGCCAGCAAGGTCGCACCGGAGCTCGCCGTCACCGGCGCGATCGTCGAGGGCGCGCCCACGCCGATGCTGCTGGTCGAGGCCCGGGACGCGGCGCTGCTGGTGCTCGGCAGCCGGGGCCTGGGCGGCTTCGGCGGGCTGCTGATCGGCTCGGTGGCGGTGCAGGTCTCCGCCCGCGCCGACTGCCCGGTGCTGGTCGTCAAGGGTGAGGCCCGCGCCGACGGGCCGGTCCTGGTCGGGGTCGACGGCTCGGACCTCTCCGCCCAGGCGTTGGGGTTCGCCTTCGAGGAAGCCTCGTTGCGCGGCACCGATCTGGTGGCGGTGCACGCCTGGATCATCCCGGCGGCGCCGAGCGACCTCCTGCCGATAGCGAACGACGTGGAAGCGCTCATCGCCGAGGAGGAGCGGGTGCTCGCCGAGGCGATCGCCGGTTGGTCCGAGCGCTACCCCGACGTGCCGGTGCGGCGGCGAGTGGCGTACGGCGCGCCGGCGCGGATGCTCGTGGAGGAGTCGGCCACGGCGCAGCTCACCGTGGTCGGTGCACGCGGCCGTGGCGCGCTGGCCGGCATGCTGCTCGGCTCGGTGAGCCACACGGTGCTGCACCACTCGCACAGCCCGGTGGTCGTCGTTCGGCACCGCCGCGAGGATCGCAAGAACTGACCCCTCGTTCCGTCCGCGCCGGCCACTCCCCCCACGGCCGGCGCGGACCCACGTCCGGTGTCACGTCACCCGCCTGGCCGGCGCGTTCGGTCGGCCGGTGCCGGCGCGTTCGGCGTCGTGACGGCTGCGCACCGCCGACAATGGGCTGACCGACCCAGGGAGTGCCGATGAACCGACCTGTCGTGGTGGGCGTGGACGGATCGCCGTCCAGCCTCGTCGCCGCGGAGCACGCCGCCCGCGCCGCCCTGCTCCGGTCCCGGACGCTGCGCCTGGTGCACGGCTATCTGCATCCGTTCGGCTACGGCGTGCCGCTCAACCCGTACGACCTCGGGGTGCCGGTGCCCTCCGACGAGGCGCAGAAGATGTTGGAGCGCACGGCGGCCGAGCTGACCGACCGGTGGCCCGGCCTGGCCGTCGAGGTGCGCCAGGTCGCCGGTGGCCCCGGCATCACCCTGATCGAGGAGTCCCGCCAGGCCGAGTTGGTAGTGGTGGGCAGTCGGGGGCTGGGCGGGTTCGCCGGGCTGCTGCTCGGCTCGGTCGGCACGCAGGTGGCCGCGCACGCGCACTGCCCGGTGCTGGTGGTCCGCCCGGACGAACAGCCGATCCCGGTGGACGCTCCGGTGCTCGTCGGCGTCGACGGGTCCGAGTCGTCCCGGCTCGCCGCGGGCTACGCCGCCGACGAGGCCGCCCTGCGGGACGTGCCGCTGGTGCTGGTGCACGTCGGCCCTGCGGACGAGGAGCGGACGGTGCCGGAGGAGATCGAGGAATCACAGGCCGCGCACCAGGCCGACACGGTACGGCTGCTCGCCGACGCCTCCGCCGCCGTTCGCGCCGAGCACCCCGACCTGGTGGTGCGGGAGCATCCGGTCCGCGCGGCCGGCGCGGCCCAGGGGCTCATCGAGGCCAGCGGCACGGCGTCGCTGCTGGTCGTGGGCACCCGGGGCCGGGCTGGATTCGCCGGGCTGCTGCTCGGCTCGGTCAGTCAGGCGGCGATCCAGCACGCGCACTGCCCGGTGCTGGTCGCCCACCCCTACCCGGTCAGCTGACCGGTGTGTCGTCGGATCGACCGAGCATCTGCAGGAAGTCGGTGGTGAGGGCGAACGGGTCGGCGGGGCCGCTGGCCGGCGGTCGACGCTCGATCTGGTCGGCCAACTCCCCGGCGGCACGCCGGATCCGGCCGCGCAACGCGCCGTCGGCGGTGCCGTCCGACCAGTCTTCCGGTGCGGCGAAGACGGCGGTCGGGACCACCACCGACCGGAGGTAGGCGAACATCGGGCGGACGGCGTGCTCCAGTGCCAGCGAGTGCCGGGCGGTGCCGCCGGTCGCCCCGATCAGCACCGGCCGGTCGACCAGCGAACCCGAATCCAACACGTCGAAGAATGACTTGAACAGCCCGTTGTAGGAGGCGCTGAAGATCGGAGTGACGGCGATGAGCCCGTCGGCCCCGGTGACCGCGTCGATGACCTCGCGCAGCGCCGCCGGCGGGAACCCGGTGAGCATGTTGTTCACCACGTCGTGGGCGTACTCCCGCAGGTCGACGACGTGCAGCTCCACCTCGGAGCCGCGCCGGACCAACTCGTCGCGGGTGGCCGCGGCGAGCTGGTCGGCGAGCAGCCGGGTCGACGAGGGCTGACTCAGCCCCGCCGAGACCACGGCCAGGGTGCGGCGGGTCATCGGGTCGCCCCCTCCGGCGCCTTGCCCGTCACGTCGTCGACGGCGTGCACGGTGCTGTCCTTGGCGCCACCGGCGGCGGCAACCATCGCGGCGTGGGTGGGAGCCTCCGGCACGTGCGCCGGACGCAGCGCCGCGAACTCCTTACGCAGCACCGGCACCACCTCCTCGCCGAGCAGGTCGAGCTGCTCCAGCACGGTCTTCAGGGGCAGCCCGGCGTGGTCCATCAGGAAGAGCTGCCGCTGGTAGTCGCCGACGTACTCCCGGAAGCCGAGCGTGCGGTCGATGACCTGCTGCGGGCTGCCCACGGTCAGCGGGGTCTCCCGGGTGAACTCCTCCAGCGACGGCCCGTGCC
Organism: Micromonospora sp. MGP-C2; assembly: GCF_057766525.1. NCBI lineage: Bacteria > Bacillati > Actinomycetota > Actinomycetes > Micromonosporales > Micromonosporaceae > Micromonospora > Micromonospora sp. MGP-C2. Next base: position 6,851,707 of record NZ_JBYMEN010000002.1, on the reverse strand, counting down.
CGTAGACCGGGGCGTTGTCAAAGTACGGACGGAACTCCCGGACCGCGTCCTGCGAGTTGCGCCGCATGAACACCTGCCCACCGAGACCGACGATGGCCTGGTCGGCGGAGCCGTGGCCGTAGTGCGCGTACCGCTGGCGGTACAGCGCGATCATCCGCTGGGTGTGCTCCTTGGGCCAGAAGATGTGGTTGGCGAAGAAACCGTCGCCGTAGTACGCGGCCTGCTCGGCGATCTCCGGGCTGCGGATCGAGCCGTGCCAGACGAACGGGGGCACGCCGTCGAGCGGGCGCGGCGTCGAGGTGAACGACTGCAGGGGGGTGCGGTACTTGCCCTTCCAGTCGACCACGTCCTCGCGCCAGAGACGGTGCAGCAGGTCGTAGTTCTCGATGGCGAGCGGGATGCCGGCGCGGATGTCCTTGCCGAACCACGGATAGACCGGGCCGGTGTTGCCGCGGCCCATCATCAGGTCCACCCGGCCGCCGGAGAGATGCTGGAGCATCGCGTAGTCCTCGGCGATCTTCACCGGGTCGTTGGTGGTGATCAGCGTGGTCGCGGTGGACAGCAGCAGCCGCTCGGTGCGTGCCGCGATGTAGCCGAGCATGGTGGTCGGCGAGGAGGGCACGAACGGCGGGTTGTGGTGCTCGCCCGTGGCGAAGACGTCCAGGCCGACCTCTTCGGCCTTGAGCGCGATGGCGACCATCGCCTTGATCCGCTCATGCTCGGTCGGCTCCCGACCGGTGGTCGGGTCGACAGTGACGTCACCGACGGTGAAGACTCCGAACTGCATGACCAGCTCCCTGCGTGTAGAACCGGGTCATTCGTGGTGCCCGGACGCAGCTCTCAACTTATTTGACGACGCAACTATTCCGAAGGCGGCACGTCTCGGGGTGGCGCGGGTCACCTCCAACAGCGGACAGACGGGACCGAACTGGGCTTCGCCGCCGGGCTCAAGCCGGCCGTGACGTCGCCAGCGGCGGCCTGCTGGGTGATCAGGTCTCGCGGGCATCGAGCGACCGTGACCTCAGCCGCCCGCCACCGACGGCAACACCTGCACCTCGGCCTCGTCGCCAACCGGGGTGGCCAGACCGCCGGAGTGCCGGCAATCCTCACCGTCGACGAAGACGTTGACGTAACGGCGCAGCTCGCCGCGCTCGTCACGGATGCGCCGGGACAGCCGCGGATGATGGGCGGCCACCTCGTCGAGGACCGCCCGCAGCGTCCCGGCGGCGGTGACGCTCAGCCGACTGGCACCACCGGCCTCGCCGCGCAGCGGGCCGGGCAGCAGCACGGTGACCATCTCAGACCGCCGCGGCGCGAACGCAGAGCACGTCGGGCAGGTGCGCGGCCACCAGGGACCAGGAGTCACCCTCGTCGCGGCTGGCGTAGACCTCGCCGGAGCGGGTGCCGAAGTAGACCCCACCCGGGGTGGCCTCGTCGGCGCACATCGCGTCGCGCAGCACCGCCGGATAGAACGGCCCCTCGGGCAACCCCACCGACAGCGGCTCCCACTTGCCGCCCGCGTCTGCGGAACGGAACACCCGGCAGCGGTGGTCGGTGGGGAACCGCTCGCTGTCGGCCACCAACGGGAAAGTCCACACCATGCCGCTTCGCCCCGGGTGGGCCACCATCGGGAAGCCGAAGTCGCTGGGCAGCCCGTCGGCGATCGAGGACCAGGTGCGGCCGTCGTCGTCGGAGCGGTAGACACCGTGGTGGTTCTGCGCGTAGAGCCGCTCGGGGTTGCCGGCGTCCCGGGCGACCTTGTGCACGCACTGGCCGAACTCCGGCCACTCGTCGGGCATGAAGTAGGCACGGATGCCGGTGTTGCCCGGGGCCCAGCTCGCCCCGGCGTCCTCCGAGCGGTAGACCCCGCCGGTGGACATCGCGACCAGCAGCCGGGCCGGGTCACGCGGATGGGGCAGCACGGTGTGCACGGCCTGACCGCCGAAGCCGGCCTCCCACTGGGGGCGGTGCGGGTGGTCCCAGAGGGAGCGGACCAGCTCGAAGCTGCGGCCACCATCGGTGGACCGGAACAGCGCGGACGGCTCGGTGCCGGCCCAGACCACGTCCGGCTGGTCGGGACCGGCCGGCATCAGCTGCCAGACCCGCCCGAGGGAGACGCCGGTGTCGGCCGGGAACGCGACCGGCGCCTCGTCGGGCTCGTCCCAGGAGGCGCCGAGGTCGTCGCTGATGGCGACGCTGGGCCCGAAGTGCGAGCTGGTCACTCCGGCGAGCAGGCGCGGGGTGGAGCGACGGGTGTCGACCGCGACCGAATAGACACCGGTCATCGGGAAGTGCGGGCCGGTGATCTCCCAACTGCGCCGGTCGTGGGTGCTGGTGGCGAGAAACAGTCCCTTGGCCGTGCCGATCGCGAGCAGTGTTGCCATGACGTCCTCCGAACCGTCGGTGAGCAGGTGCGGTGATTATGGCCACACCCCCCGACACGTTCGTGGGACACACGCCCGGGGATCAGCGCCGGCTGCGGGGCACGTGTCGCCGGTACGCGCTGACCGTCGGGTCGCCGTCGAGCCAGAACCGCCACGGCAGGTCATGCGCGCCGGTCACGCCGACCCGCGGACCGGCGACCACCGTCTCCGGCGCCACCGGCCGCGTCGGCGGGCGCAACCGGACCGGACCGTCGCCCAGCAGATACCCGCCGTACGCGGAGCGGTCGATGCCGAGCGTGGCGCAGAGCCGGGCCGGCCCACGGGCGAGGTCCACGTCCCGGCGTACGGCCGGCCGACGGTCGCGAGCCGTGGCCAGGCCGTCGACCACCTCCCCGGCGCGCAGCAGCACGGCGGAAGCCTCCCCCTCGACACCGGTCACCACGTTCATGCACCAGTGCATCCCGTAGGTGAAGTAGACGTACGCGTGCCCGGCCGGGCCGAACATCACCGCGTTGCGTGGGGTGCGCCCCCGGTGGGCGTGCGAGGCCTGGTCCCCGGCCATGCCCGCGTACGCCTCGACCTCGGTGATCCGGACGGTGACGCCTCCCGCGTGCAGCTCGCAGCCCAGCAGCCCGCGTGCGGCCGGCAGCAGCGGGCCGGCGAGCAGGTCGGCCAGTGCCGCCAGGTCGGCGTCGGTGGCGTGGTCACCGGGCAACAGGTCCATGGGTCGACGGTACCCAGCCGGGCGGCGATCGCCACGCACAACCGCCCGCGGTTTCAACGTTCTGTTGACAATATTGTGTTGAGGGTGTGTGCTCGGGACATGACGACGAACGACCCGTTCACCGCGCCGCACCCCGCCCACGCCCGCGCACACCGCACCCACGAGGCACTCCAGCGGATCAGCGACCGGCACGCCGGCACCGACGCACAGCGCTCGCGCTGGGCACACCCGTACGTGCTGGACCCGTGGGAGGCGGTCGCCCTGGTCACCGCGCTGGCCGCCGGCGGGGCCGAGCGGGAGCCGACGGAGGAGCCGGTCGACGCCGCCGACCTGACCGCCGCGCTGACCCTGCTGCCGCACGTCCGCGCCGAGCTGGACGCGCTGGAGGCCGGGCTGATGACGCTGGCCCGCGACCGGGGGCTGACCTGGCAGGCCATCGCGTACGGGCTGGGGCTGGGCAGCGCACAGGCGGCCCGGCAGCGCTACGAGCGGGTCGCCGCCCGCTCGGCCGAGCAGACCCGCTGACGGCGAACCGGCACACCGCGTGCCTGCGGGCGATTCGACGGGCACACTGTGCGCACGACGAGGAGGCACCCATGGAGCGCGCGGACATGCTGGCGTACTGCCTGGCCAAGCCGGGGGCGTGGCTGGACCAGCCGTGGGAGGGCGACGAGGTGGTGAAGGTGGGCGGCCGGATCTTCGCGTTCCTCGGCAACGGTGACGGCGAGCCGACTGTCGGCATCAAGTGCGGGCCGACCCGGGAGGTCGCCGACGAATGGCTGCACCGGCACCCCGACGACGCCCGGGTGATGGCCTACATCGGTCGGTCCGGGTGGAACACGCTGCGGCTCAACGGCGGGATCGACGCCGACGAGCTGACCGAGGCGGTCGACGCGTCGTACGACATGGTGGTTGCCAAGCTCCCCAAGCGGGAGCGCCCGACGGCCTGAACCGGCCGCGGCGCCGGCGGAACCCGCCGACGCCGCGACGAGGTCAGCGCGGAACGACCCGTTCGGTGGCCCACTCCCGCCAGCCGGCCAGCCGGTCCGCCGCGTCGGCGAGCTGGTCGGCGACCGGGCCGGGACCGGTGGAACCGGGGGTGGTGCGGGCCGCGAGGGCCGAACGGACCGAGAGCACGTCGCGCACCGACGGGTCGAGGTGCTCGCTGATCGCGGCCAGGTCCTCGTCCGAGACGTCGTTCAGCTCGCACTCGCGGGCCGCGCAGAGCGCCACCAGCCGGCCGGTGATCTCGTGCGCGTCCCGGAACGGCACGTTGCGCCGGACCAGCCAGTCGGCGACCTCGGTCGCGAGGGAGAAGCCGACCGGGGCGGCGGCGACGAGGCGGTCCACCCGGACCGTCATCGTGGAGATCATTCCCGCCAGGGCCGGCAGCAGCAGCTCCAGGGTGTCGACGGCGTCGAAGGCCGGCTCCTTGTCCTCCTGCATGTCCCGGTCGTAGGTCATCGGCAGGCCCTTGAGCATGGTGAGCACTGTCACCAGGCCACCGACGAGGCGCCCGGACTTGCCGCGCGCCAGCTCCGCGATGTCCGCGTTCTTCTTCTGCGGCATGATCGACGAGCCGGTGGCGAACGAGTCGTCCAGCTCGACCCAGCCGAACTCGTGCGACGTCCAGAGCACCACCTCCTCGCCGAGCCGGGACAGGTGCACCCCGATCATGGCGGTGGTGAAGAGGAACTCGGCGACGAAGTCCCGGTCGGCGACAGCGTCCATCGAGTTGGCGAACGACGTGCGGAAGCCCAGCTCCTTGGCGACGGCCACCGGGTCCAGCGGCAGGCCGGAGCCCGCCAGCGCGCCAGCACCGAGCGGGCTGACCGCCGCCCGGTGGTCCCAGTCACGCAGACGCTCCAGGTCACGCAGCAGCGGCTGCACGTGGGCGAGCAACCAGTGCCCGAACGTGACCGGCTGGGCGTGCTGGAGGTGGGTCATGCCGGGCGCGGCGGTGTCGATGTGCCGCTCGGCCTGCTCGACCAGCGCCTCGGCCAGCTCGACGAGACGGCTGGCCACACCCCGAGCGTGGTCCCGCAGATAGAGCCGCAGGTCCGTGGCGACCTGGTCGTTGCGGGACCGGCCGGCGCGCAGCTTGCCGCCGAGGCTGCCGAGGCGCTCCAGCAGACCGCGCTCCAGCGCGGTGTGCACGTCCTCGTCCTCGATGGTGGGGCGGAACGCCCCGGAGGCGCAGGCGGCCTCCAGGTCGTCCAACGCGGCCAGCATGCGGCCCAGCTCCTCCGGGTCGAGCAGGCCGGCGCCGGCCAGGACCCGGGCGTGCGCCCGGGAACCAGCGATGTCGTACGGGGCCAGGCGCCAGTCGAACTGCACGCTCACCGACAGTCGGGCGAGCGCCTCGGCGGGGCCGCCAGCGAACCGGCCACCCCACAGGCTCGTCCGGTTGGTGGCGGCACTGTTCTCGGTCAGGCTCTTGTCGTCCACGTCGCCCATCATTGCTCTGCCTGCCTTTCGCTCGCGACTGCGGGGCTCACTCGCTGCGCTCTCTCACTCCGCGCGCTCGCACGTGTCACTGTCCGCCACCGCCCAGCCGGGCGTCCCGAGCGGCGGCCATCCGACTCGGCAGGCCCCACAACTGCACGAAGCCCTTGGCCAGGGACTGGTCGAAGGTGTCGCCGGTGTCGTAGGTGGCCATCCCGAAGTCGTAGAGGCTCGCCTCGGAGCGCCGACCCGTCACTGTGGCCCGGCCGCCGTGCAGGGTCATCCGCACCTCACCGCTCACGTGCCGCTGCGCGTCGTCGATGAACGCGTCCAGCGAGTCCTTCAGCGGCGAGAACCACAGGCCGTCGTAGACCAGCTCGCCCCAGCGCTGGTCGACGCTCCGCTTGAAACGGGCAAGGTCGCGTTCCACGGTCACCGCCTCCAGCTCCTGGTGGGCGGTGATCAGCGCGATCGCGCCGGGTGCCTCGTACACCTCGCGGCTCTTGATTCCGACCAGGCGGTCCTCGACCATGTCGAGCCGGCCGACGCCCTGGGCGCCGGCACGCCGGTTCAGCTCCAGGATCGCCTGGTACGGGGTGACCGTCTCACCGTCGATCGCCACCGGCACACCGCCGTCGAAGGTGATCACGACCTCGTCGGCGTCGCGGTCCGACGCCGGGTCGGCAGTGTACGAGTAGAGGTCCTCGACGGGCGCGTTCCAGATGTCCTCCAGGAACCCGGTCTCCACCGCCCGACCCCACAGGTTCTGGTCGATGGAGTAGGGGGACTTGGCCGACACGTCGATCGGCAGCCCCTTCTCCTCGGCGAAGGCGATCGCCTTGTCCCGGGTCCAGGCGAAGTCCCGGGCCGGCGCGATGATCTTCAGGTCGGGGGCGAGCGCGTTCAGGCCCACCTCGAACCGGACCTGGTCGTTGCCCTTGCCGGTGCAGCCGTGCGACACGATCGTGCCGCCGTGCTTGCGCGCCGCCGCCACCAGGTGCTTCACGATCAGTGGCCGGGACAGCGCCGACACCAGCGGGTAGCGGTCCATGTAGAGGGCGTTGGCCCGGATGGCCGGCAGGCAGTAGTCGGCGGCGAACTCGTCGCGCGCGTCGACCACCTCCGACTCGGCGGCGCCGCAGTCCAGGGCACGCTGCCGGATCGCGTCGAGGTCCTCGCCGCCCTGACCGACGTCGACCGCGACCGCGATCACCTCGGCACCGGTCTGCTCGGCCAGGTACGGAATGGCGACGGAGGTGTCCAACCCTCCGGAGTACGCGAGCACGACCCGCTCGGTCATGATGCGGTGTTCCCTTCGGCGTTGTCTTCCCGTCGGGCCCAGCCGGCGAGCTTCTCGCCGAGCGCGGCCCCACCGACGGCCTCGCGGGCCACGACGAGGATGGTGTCGTCGCCGGCGATGGTGCCGACGATCTCGGGCAGGCCCGCTCGGTCCAACGCGCTGGCCAGGTACTGGGCTGCGCCCGGCGGGGTACGCAGCACGGCGATGTTGCCGCTGGAGTCGACGCCGTTGAGCAGCTCGTGCAGCAGCCGCATCAGCCGCGCCGGCGCGGCCTCGGCGTCGCGCAACGGCCGTTTGCCGTCCTCGGGGATCAGGTAGACGGCCGGGCCGTCGCCGCCGCGCACCTTGACCGCGCCCAACTCCTCCAGGTCGCGCGAGAGGGTGGCCTGGGTGACGCCGACGCCGTCGGAGGCGAGCAGGTCGGCCAGCTCGGTCTGCGACCGGATCGCCTTGTCGCGGATCAGCTCCACGATCCGGGCGTGCCGGGCCGCGCGGGTCAAGGGTGCGGTCATCGGGACTCCCCAGTCGCGGTGTCCAGCAGGAAGGTGAGCAGCGCCTTCTGCACGTGCAGGCGGTTCTCCGCCTGGTCGAAGACCGCGCTCTGCGGGCCGTCGAGCACCTCGTCGGTGATCTCCTCACCGCGGTGCGCCGGCAGGCAGTGCAGCACGATCGCGTCCGGTGCGGCCTGGCCGAGCAGCTCCTTGTTGACCTGGTACGGCAGGAACGGCGTGATCCGGTCCAGCCCGTCGGACTCCTGCCCCATCGAGGTCCAGGTGTCGGTGGCGAGCACGTCGGCGTCGCGTACCGCCTGGGCCGGGTCGGTCAGCACCCGCACCGACCCACCGGTCTCGGCGGCGATCCGGGCCGCCGCGTCCACCACGCCCGGGTCGGGCGCGAACCCGGCCGGCCCGGCGACCCGGACGTGCATCCCGGCCATCGCCCCGGCCAGCAGGTACGACTGCGCCATGTTGTTCGCGCTGTCCCCCACGTAGGTCAGGGTGCGACCGGCCGTGCCGCCACACCGCTCCCGGATGGTGAGCAGGTCGGCCAGCAGCTGGCACGGGTGGAAGCCGTCGGTGAGCGCGTTGACCACCGGCACGCTGGCGCCCGCCGCGACCTCGGCGATCCGGTCGTCGCCGTGGGTGCGCAGCACGATCGCCGCGACGTAGCGGGACAGCACCCGCCCCGCGTCGGCGAGGGCCTCGCCCCGGCCGAAGTGGGTGACCTGCGTGTCCACGACCAGCGGGTGCCCACCCAGTTCGGCGATGCCGGCGTCGAACGAGATCCTGGTCCGCAGGCTCTGCTTGTCGAAGAGCACCGCCACCGAGCGGGGGCCGACCAGCGGCCGGTGGCCGAACCGGTCCGCCTTCATCCGCGCAGCCAGGTCGAGGACAGTGGACTGCTCGGCGGGCGAGAGGTCGTCGTCGCGCAGGAAGTGCCGGGTCATCGAGTCGTCCCCGTCGTGGTGGTCAGCGTGGAGGGTTCGCCCGCCGTGCCGGCGGCCGCCGGGGTCGTCGCGTCCAGTGCGGCGGGCAGCGCGGCGAGGAAGGTGTCCACCTGCGCGGCGGTGAGGATCAGCGGCGGGGCCAACCGGAGCACTGTCGGCTGCACCGGGTTGACCAGGAAGCCGGCCTCCCGCAGGGCCTCGGCCAGCACCGCCGCCACCGGCGCGGTGAGCGCCACACCGAGCAGCAGCCCCTCGCCGCGTACGCCGGCGATCAGCGGATGGCCCAGCGACTCGATGCCGCGGCGCAGCCGCTCGCCGACCCGCTTGACGTTGTCGAGCAGGCCCTCGTTGGCGATGGTCGCCACCACGGCGAGCGCCGCCGCGCAGCTGACCGGGTTGCCGCCGAAGGTGGTGCCGTGCGAACCGGGGGTGAGCAGGTCGGCGGCCGGGCCGAAGGCCAGCGTGGCACCGATGGGCAGACCGCCACCCAGACCCTTGGCCAGGGTGACCACGTCCGGCTCCACGCCCTCGGCCTGATGCCTGAACCAGTGCCCGGTGCGGCCCATGCCGGTCTGCACCTCGTCGAGGACCAGCAACGCGCCGTGCCGCGCGGTGATCCGCCGGGCCGCGGCCAGGTAACCGGCCGGCGGGACGACCACACCGTTCTCACCCTGGATCGGCTCCAGGATCAGCATCGCGGTGGCGTCGGAGACGGCCGCCTCCAGGGCGGCGACGTCGCCGTAGTCGACGTGGGTCACCTCGCCGGGCAGCGGCCGGAACGGATCGGCCTTGGCCGGCTGACCGGTCAGCGCGAGCGCGCCCATGGTGCGGCCGTGGAAGCCGCCCCCGGTGGCCACCACGTGCGTCCGGCCGGTACGCCGGGAGAGCTTGAACGCCGCCTCGTTGGCCTCCGCGCCCGAGTTGGAGAAGAAGACCCGGCCGGGCCGGCCGGCGAGCGCCAACAGCAACTCGGCCAGGGCCACCGGCGGCTCCGCGACGAAGAGGTTGGAGACGTGCCCGAGGGTCGCGACCTGCTTCGACACCGCCGCCACCACGGCCGGGTGGGCGTGACCGAGGGCGTTCACCGCGATGCCACCGACCAGGTCGAGATATTCGCGACCGGCGTCGTCGACCACCACGGCACCGGCACCGGAGACCAGCGCCAGCGGCGGCGTGCCGTAGTTGTCCATCATGGACTGCTTCCAGCGCTGCGACAACGTGCTCACGACGCGACCGTCCCGTCTTCCGGCACCACCATCGTTCCGAACCCTTCCGAGGTGAAAACCTCAAGCAACGTCGAGTGCGCCACCCGACCGTCGACGACGTGCGCGGCCGGCACTCCCCCACGCACCGCGCGCAGGCAGGCCTCCATCTTCGGCACCATCCCTGACTCCAGACTGGGCAGCAGCTTCGCCAGGTCGTCCGCGGCGATCTCGGAGACCAGGCTGGTCGTGTCCGGCCAGTCCGCGTACAGGCCGGCCACGTCGGTGAGCACGACCAGCTTGCGAGCCCGCAACGCGATCGCGAGCGCGGCGGCGGCGGTGTCCGCGTTGAGGTTGTGCAGCACCCCGTCCACGTCCGGCGCCACAGTGGAGATCACCGGGATCCGACCGGCCTCGATCAGGTCGGTCACCGCGGACACGTCGACCGACTCGACGTCACCGACCTGGCCGACGTCGACCGGCAACCCGTCCACGTACGCCGGGCGGCGCACCGCGGTGAACAACCGGGCGTCCTCGCCGGACAGGCCCACGGCGTACGGGCCGTGCGAGTTGATCAGCCCGACCAGTTCGCGGCCGACCTGCCCGACCAGCACCATCCGGACGACGTCCATCGCCTCGGCCGTGGTCACCCGCAGGCCACCCCGAAACTCGCTGGCGATGCCGAGCCGGCCCAGCATGGCGGAGATCTGCGGACCGCCGCCGTGCACCACCACCGGCTTCAGGCCCGCGTAGCGCAGGAAGACCATGTCGGCCGCGAACGCCCGCTGCAACTCGGGATCGGTCATCGCGTTGCCGCCGTACTTGACCACGACGGTGGAGCCGGAGAAACGTGCCAACCAGGGCAGCGCCTCGATCAGCGTCTCCGCCTTGGTCTGGGCGCGAGTCAGGTCGCTGCTGAGACTCACCGTGCCGGCCTTTCGTTCGCGACTGCGGGACTCCGCTGCGCTGCGTTCCTCGCGCTCACGTCGAGTAGGCCGAGTTCTCGTGCACGTACGCGTGGGAGAGGTCGTTGGTCCAGATCGTCGCGGCCGACGTGCCGGCGTGCAGGTCGATCCGGATCGTCACGTCCCGCCCGGTGAGGTCGACCTTCGAGCGGTCCTCGGCGGCGGCGCCGCCCCGGCACACCCACACCCCGTTGACCGCCACGTCCACCTCGTCCGGCTCGAACGCGGCGGCGGTGGTGCCGACGGCGGCGAGGATCCGGCCCCAGTTGGGGTCGTTGCCGAACAGCGCGGTCTTGACCAGGTTGTTGCGGGCCACCGAACGGCCCACCTCGACCGCGTCGTCCTCGTCGGCGGCGCCCACCACGTCGATGGCGATCTGCTTGGTCGCCCCCTCGGCGTCGGCCACCAACTGCTGGGCGAGGTCGTGACAGGCCGCGGTGACGGCGGCGGCCAGCTCGGCCGGAGTCGGCTCGATGCCGCTCGCACCGCTGGCCAGCAGCAACACGGTGTCGTTGGTGGACATGCAGCCGTCGGAGTCGACCCGGTCGAAGGTGACCCGGGTCGCCGCGCGCAGTGCCTCGTCCAGCGCCGCCGGCCCGGCCACCGCATCGGTGGTCAGCACGCACAGCATGGTGGCCATTCCCGGCGCGAGCATCCCGGCGCCCTTGGCCATGCCGCCGACCGTCCACCCGCTGCCCCGGGCCACTGTGGTCTTCGACCGGGTGTCCGTGGTCATGATCGCCTCGGCGGCGGCCACGCCGCCGTCGCGGGACAACCGCCGGATCGCCGAGCGGACACCGGGCAGCAGCTTCGGCATCGGCAGCCGCTCACCGATCAACCCGGTGGAGCAGACCGCCACCTCACCGGCGCCGAGGATCAACCGTGGGCTGACCGAGGTCAGCGCGGCGGCGGTGTGCTCGGCCGTGGCGTGGGTGTCCTGGAAGCCAGCCGGGCCGGTGCAGGCGTTGGCGCCACCGGAGTTGAGCACCACCGCGCGGACCACACCGCCCTGCACGACCTGCTGGCTCCAGAGCACCGGCGCGGCCTTGACCCGGTTGGTGGTGAAGACACCGGCGACACCGGCGTCCGGGCCGTCGTTGACCACGAGCGCGACGTCCGCACCACCACTGGTCTTGAGGCCCGCGGCCACTCCGGCCGCGCGGAACCCCCGAGGGGTGGTGACACTCATGGGCTGACTCCCCAGATCGACAGGCCCGTCGTCTCCGGCAGGCCGAGCATGAGGTTGGCGTTCTGCACTGCCTGACCGGCCGCGCCCTTGCCCAGGTTGTCCAGCGCGCTCAGCACGATCAACCGGCCCGAGTCGACGTCGACGGTGGCCTGCAGGTGACACGAGTTGGAGCCCAGCGTGGCGGCCGTGTGCGGCCAGCGGCCCTCCGGCAGCACGTGCACGAACGGCGCGTCGGCGTACGCCTGCGCCAGCACCTGCTGCGGGTCGACACCGCGCGCCGGCACCGCGGTGACCGTGGCCAGGATGCCGCGCGGCATCGGCGCCAGGACGGGCGTGAACGACAGGCCGGTCGCGCCGGATGCCTGCTTGATCTCCGGCACGTGCTGGTGGGTGCCGACCCGGTACGGCGACAGGTCGCCCAGCACCTCGCTGGCCAGCAGGTGCGGCTTCGCCGCCCGACCCGCGCCGGAGGTGCCGGAGGCGGCCACGACCACCACGTCGGCGGGGCTGGCCGCGCCGTCGGCGATCAGCGGCGCGAGCGCCAGGGTGATCGCCGCGGCGTAGCAGCCGGTGTTCGCCACCCGGGTGGAGCCGGCGATCAGCTCCCGCTGACCGGGCAGCTCGGGCAGGCCGTAGGTCCACTGCCCGGCGTGCGTGCCGCCGTAGTACTGCGCCCAGGCGTACGGGTCGGCAAGCCGGTGGTCCGCGCCCAGGTCGACGATGCGCACCTCGGCCGGCAACTGGGACGCGAGGGCAGCCGACTCGCCGTGCGGCAGGGCCAGGAAGACCAGGTCCGCGTCGGCGAGCGTCGCCGGGTCGGTCTGGCCGAGCACCAGGTCTAGCCCGGTGAGCTGCGGGTGCACCACGTCGACGCGGTGCCCGGCCTGGCTGTGCGCGGTGGCGGCGACCAGGTCGAACTCCGGGTGCCCGGCGACCAGGCGCAGCAACTCACCCCCGGCGTAGCCGCTCGCACCGGCGACCGCGACTCGGATCCCCATACTCACCTCCGCATGACTATGCAGAGAAGATTAACAAGGGCGACTCGCGAGTGCAAGTTCATGCAGTGAAGTGCATGCTAATGAGCAGATGGATTGCACGGAGATGTCTCCCCAAACCCGGCCAGCGGGGATGCCTTTCATGCTTCTGGCTCACCCGGCTGCGGAGAGCCGATATCGGTCATCCGGTAGGAGCGGGTGTGTCGGGCGGGCCAGCCAAGAAATCGATCGAACATGTCACTGGCGCGCCCGGTGGTGGTGGGGTTGAGCTTGTGCAGGTCGTCGATGGCGTCATGGAGCAGACTGGCCAGGTAGAGGAACAGGCTGACCGGGTTGCCGTCGTACTCGGTGACGAGGGCGAGCTTCGCCCGCCCACAGGGCCAGGGTTGGCCGCAGGCACGGCAGAGCCAGATCGGGCGCAGCGGGGTGTGTTCTCTGGGTCCGGAGTCGAGGCGTTGGGCTTGGGTAAGGCGCGTGGGCTCTTTGTGGGTCCGGGCGGCAGAAGACGCTCCGGTGGAATCGAGCCGGTCTCGCTCCTGGGCGCTCACTTCTTTCCCCCACTCAGTAGGTCGGCCTTGGAGTGGCAGCGGAACGGGCGGGAGCCCACGTAGCCGCCACACCTTGCACAGCGGCTTCTGCTCTCACCCGTTCCGGCCCTGCGTCTACACAAGCCCCGGCGGTCGCTGGTGCCCAGCGCGGCAACGGCGCAGAACTGATGCATCCCCATTGCGCCACGCAGTGTGAGCTGGATGAATGGACCATGACGGATGGCGGCGAAGGGAGTCGGTAGGTGGCGGACAGGCGTCGGCACCGGCTTGCCCAACGCCGCAAGACGATCGGCCTGAGCCAGGAACGCCTCGCCGAGGCCCTCGGCGTCGATCGCTCCACCATCGTGCGGTGGGAACGGGCGGACACTGACCCGCAGCCCTGGCACCGACCGCGTCTTGCCGCGGCCCTCAAGCTGCCGATCGAAGAACTGGCCGACCTCTTAGCCGACGTCGGCCAGGCACCGTCACAGCCCGACGAGCGTCTCGGCTACGTGCTGCGCAACCCCGGCCGCGTCGACCTGATCGCGGTGGCGCACCTGCGGGAGCGCGTGCAGCGCCTCGACAAGCGCTACGACCACACGCCCTCGACGCTCCTGCTCGCCGAAGCCGGGCAACTACACGGTCAGGCAGTCTTCCTTCGCCAGCACGCCGGCAACGGGCCGGTTCAGCGCGAACTGGTGGCAGCAGTCGCCGAGTCCGCGACGTTGATGGGTCAGCTCGTCTGGGACGCCTCGCAGCGGCGCGACCATGTCACCAGCGCCACCTATTTCGACCAAGCGATCAGCGCAGCCCAGGAAACGCGAGACCCGGTCACCGAGGCCAACGCGTTGCTCCGCAAGAGCTACCTCGCCCTCTACGGCATGAAGCAACCCAACGTTGGCCTTGTCCTGACCACCCGCGCCGCCGCCGTCAGCCACACCGACAGTCACGTCATTGCCGGCCTCGCCCAACTGCACCGGGCTGAGGCACACGCGATGCTCGGTCAGGCCGGGGACTGCTCCGACGCTCTCGGTACCGCTGAAGCTCACTTCGCCGCCGTCAACGCCCGAGACCCAGCCACCGACATCTTCTGCCCCAGTCATTACGCGAGACTGGCGGGCTCCTGCTGGCTCTCCCTGAACAAGCCGAACAAAGCCGTCTCAGCGCTCGAGAACGCCCGGCAACTGATCGCCGCACGCCGCAAATCCACCGCCGTCATACTCGGCAATCTCACCCTTGCCAGCATCCTTGAACGCGACGTCGACGCCGCAACGTCCTACCTGCTGCAGGCCATCGACGTCATCGAGCGAACCCGTGCCGGGGGTGGACTGAACCTCGCCTTTGCCGCCGCCCGACAGTTACGCCCCTGGCGCGACGAGCCCTCGGTCCAGGACGTGAACGACCGACTCCTCACCCTCATGAGCCCGTAGGAGCACCATCGTGACCGACATCGACCGCGCCAAACACGCCGTTCGGCAAGAGGTATGGGATCTCCTCGAACGTGACGGCGCTGCCCCACTCGGCGTGCACGGTCACATCCCTGACTTCGTCGGCAAGGAAGAGGCCGCAGCGCGCCTCGCGGAACTGGACGTATGGAAGAAGGCCCGAGTGATCAAGTGCAACCCGGACCGGGCCCAACTTCCCGTCCGGGTACGAGCCCTGCAGGAAGGCAAGCTGCTCTACATGGCGGTCCCGAGACTCGCTACACCCAAGCCCTTCTATCTGCTCGACCCCGCCAGCCTCACCGCACGGATCGAGACCGCAGTGACGAGCAGCGGTGCGCCGCAGGTCGCTCCCACCGTCGGACCCGACGAGATGCATCCGGTGGACCTCATTGTCTGTGGCAGCGTCGCTGTCAGCCGCCGCAGCGGCGTGCGGGTCGGCAAGGGCGCCGGCTACTCCGACCTGGAGATCGCCCTCCTCACCGAGGCCGGACTCGTCACCACCGAGACCGCCATCGCCACCACGATCCACCAGACCCAACTCCTCGACGATGAACTGCCCGACGCCGACCACGATTTCAGCGTCGACTTCGCGGTCACGCCGAACGAGGTGGTGGTTTGCAGACCCGACCGGGGACGGCCGTCCGGCATCATCGGACCAAACCTCCGTCAAGATCAGCTCGACAGCATCCCCATACTGCGCGCCTAACGACGGCAGGACACCGGCTCGTGTAGCTGAAGCTCCTCGGTCATGGCACCAACTGTCGATGCCATGCAATCGAGAACGCCCCTCGGTGCGGCGTCACTTCGGCCACGCCCGCGATCTCGCACCGACGTTCATCTGTCGCCGAGGGCCGACTCTTTGCCATGTGGTGGCTCATCAGCCTGCGCGGCCTGCGCCGCGGCGAACGCCTCAAGCCGCTGCCGCACAACCGAAAGCTCGTCAGGGGTCACCGCACCATCGAACTACCCAGACCGCCCCGATGACCCCACGACACACCGACCTAACAAAGCACTACTAGAAAGTCGATGAATCATGCTTCGGTCCATTGGGTACGAAGCTTGCGAGCGAAGTAGCCGGCAGCAATCCAGGCACCGATAGCGGGGAGCGGGCGCAGCGGCGTAGCCCCGACGGCCATGGCGATCGACACGGCCAGGGCCACGCCACCCATTACCACGGTGAGGACCGCGAAGACGCCGAGGGTCACCTTCTGCTTGACATCCAGCTGTCGTGTCCGAATGAGCGGCGCCTGGGCCCCCTTCGTCCCCGGCCGTCGCGGCTGAGGAATCTGACCCGGTTCCCGAGCGGGCATGGCGATACGCCGCTGAGCGGGGACCCGTGCATCGATGGCTGCGGTATCCACACCGCGATAGATCGTCGGCTCGATGCGTACCGAGACAGCGTCGTTGCCGACCAGCAGGCGCCCACCATCGGGGAAGGCGAGGAGCGCGGCGCAGTTGTCGAACCGTACCGTCGTCGCTTGCCGGTCCGGATTCACCCGGCTGACGTGCTCCAGCCCCACTGTGAGTCGTTCCGCGGGATCGACGCCAGAGGCGTGGTGCTTGTCGCTAGCGGCCGGTGCCGGCGCGGCGGTCGACCCGGTAGGCGCAGCCGTGAAACCGGCCCACTCCGCCGTGGTGCCGAGGGGCGTCATGAGCAACGCCGACTCCAGCGCCTCGGCAGCGGCATCCCTGACCGACGCGGCGTCGACCGCTTTCAGCTCGCGGACGAGTTGGTCGCGGTCCAGGACCGGCTGGTCGGTCAACAGTTGGAATGCGACGCTGGGAAGTCGGGCAGCGTCGGCGTCGTCACCCTCGAGAGCGGCGGCCGCCCGACTCACCACCGATGTGACGTCGTCCTCGTCGATCCGACCCACCCGCAGCGCGGCCAGGACGTCCAGGAAGCCGCCGAGCACCGCGTCCTGCTTGCCAGGCAGGGCGTCCGCCAGGGCGCTGAGCACGGCGAATCCGTCGCCACGTGAGTCGTAGTTGGTGGCAGCCGTGTACGACAGGCCGGCTTCCTGACGCAGTGCGCGGAAGAGCCGGCGCTCCAGCACCCCGGCGAGCACTCTCCCCGCCGGGCGATCGCGGACCACCGCGTCGAGCGCGGTCGCGTGTGAGCTGCCCGCGAAGAACGCCGGCGTGCTGGGCAGCGCCGACGACGGCGAGGGTACGAGGTGGCGGACACCGTCCGGCAGGTCGAGTTTCAGCCCCGCGGGAAGCTCCGCGCCGGCGAACCACAGGACGGCGTTATCCCTGGTGAAGTACCGCGCGGCCCACTCGCGCAGGTCGCCAGCGGTGACGTTGTGCAGGCCCCACTGGGGAAAGCTGACCAGGCCGTGATCACGGGCTCCGTAGCGCCACAGCGGCATGTCATCGAGAGGACCGGTGACACGACCGCCCTCCTCGGTCGAAACGATGGACTTCTCGATCTCGATCCGCGCGTCGTCGAGGTTCTGCACGAACCGGCAGACGCTGGCGAGGAAGTCGGTGACAGCATCGACCGGTCCCTGGAGGTGAAAGTGAGTGACGACGTTCCCCGTCGACCCGTTGTAGTGGTAATCCGCCTGGCCGAGCGGGTGTAGCACCAGATGTTCGAGCAGGTGGGTGATGCCTCGTATGGCGAGCGTCTCGTCAGCTTGGCCGACCCGGAACAGCAGACCGGCCCGGGCGGGGCCGCTCGTGTGGGCGACGACGGCGGGGACGCCGTCCACCTCGGTCCGCTCGATCACCACAACCGCCACTTCCGCATTGCCCTGGCGCGGTGCTCCTGGAAGACGGGGATTGGGTCGCCGAAATACCTCCAGGGCAAATCGCTGACCAGGTTCCCGGTCGCCTCGAACAAGGGCCGAGCGGTCTTGCGATCACCGATTAGACCGAACAGCAGGGCGAACGAGTGGTAGACGTGGACCCAGCCTGCGGTGCGCTGGAAGGCCGGGTGGAGGACGGTGCGCCCCAACGCCTCCTGGAGTTCGGCCACCACCTCCCGGCGTCTGAGGTACGCCTGCCCACGGCCGGGCAGTGACAACGCGTGCTCGAGGTGCGCCTCGGCGATGAGGACGGCGTTGTGGCCACCCTCGGGCGCCGCCTCGGCGCACTGGCGGGCGAATTCGTGCATGGCCTCGATCGACCCACCCCATTTCGGGCAGAGTTGCTGGAGCAGCTGGCTCTGCGCCGACAGGTGGTGCGGGTCGAGTGCGGCGACCTGCTCGTACCGCCTTCGGGTCTCCGCCTCCCCCATCTGAAGACCTCGGGCGATCACGAGGCGCACTGTCCACACCGCGGGGTCGCTGCCGTCGTGCGCCACGGAGTCCGCCGTCACCCGTTCCGCCTCGGCGAGCATCTCGTGGAACCGCTTGAACTGCTCAGGACTGACGTCCCGTGCCATCTTGCGGGTTCGTACCACCCACGCCTTCTCAGTGAGCCGGTCAGCGAGCATCGCCGCTGCGGCGGTGTCCGCCGGGTCTGCCTTGACGACGGACTCCAGGAAGCCGGTCGGGGCCTTTTGTGACACAGCGCGGATCGCCCGGGTTCGGGCGTCACCCACACAGGCGCCGAGCTGGTCGCGTACGGCGGGCCAGTCACCTGAGCGCACCGCCTTAAGCAGCGGCGCCAGTTCCGGGTTGGCAACGGTTGGATCCGTCGTGAGGAAGGCTGGCGAGACGATCATGGCCGGCATCCTACGAGATCAACATCTTCGTCGTGTACCCAGAAACAGCACCGTGGGCTCGTCAGGATCAGGCCGCAAACGGCGTACCAGCGCTCGTGTGGTCCGCGGTGAAGTCGTTGACCTGAGGGCGCGTGAGGTGCCGGCGCAGGGTCTCGGGCAGAGACACGTCAGGTAGCAGAACAGTGAGCGCCCCGATGACCGTCCCGCAGACCCGTCAGCACGCTTCCATAGCGGCTGGCGTGCAGGATGCCCTCCAGCACCACGTGGTAGCCGTGGTGGAGCGCGAAACGCACGGTCTGCCCGATCAACGCCGGTCCCGCTCCGCCGGGCCGGTCCCGCTCGCGCAGCACGATGCGGCGCAGGTAGTCCTGCTCGACCAACGCACAACCCCGGCCGTGCCGACGCCGCAGCTCCCTGGCAATGCTGCTCTTACCGGAACCGGAGTTGCCTCGGATGCGGACGAGGACCCTTTCCGGGCTGCCGGTCGGGACGGAGTCTGCGGCCACGCGTTCCCGCGCAGTCAGTCGTTGCGCCCGATCAGTATGCGGGCGTCGACTGCCAGTCGAGTGGGTGCTGACGCGGGCGTCAAAACAACATCTGGGCACCCACCCGTGAAGGGAGAATGCCCAGATGATTGCTGGTGCGCCACCAGGGACTCGAACCTCACACCCGCAAAGTGAGAGATCGCGGGGCGGGGACGGCCCGATCCCGTCAGGCGCCGCGCAGGGTCGCGCCGAGGCGCTCCGCCGCGACGGCGACCGCCGCGTCCCGTGCCGCGACCGCCTCCTCGACGGTGAGCGTCCGGTCCGGTGCCCGGAAGGTGAGCTTGTACGCCAGCGACCGGCGACCGTCACCGAGCTGCGCGCCGGAGTACACGTCGAACAGCCGCACGTCCTCCAGCAGCTCACCGGCGCCCGCCTCCAGCGCACGGCGCACCTGCTCCGCCGGCACCGAGTCGTCCACCACCAGGGCCACGTCGATCAGCGCCGGCGGGAAGCCGGACACTGTCGGCGCGGGCGTCACCGGGGTCGGCGGCAGCGTGTCGAGGTCCAGCTCCATCGCGCAGGTGCGCCGGGGCAGCTCCAGCGCCGCGACGACCACCGGGTGCAGCTCACCGGCGTGCCCGACGACCGCGCCGTCGACCCGCAGCTCGGCGCAGCGGCCCGGGTGCCACGGCGCGTACTCGGCCGCCCGCACCTCGACCCGCTCGCCGGGGATCCCGGCGGCGTCGAGCACGTCACGGGCCGCCTCGATCGCGTCCGCCCAGCCGGCCGGTCGACCCGCACCCCACCAACCGGCGGGGTCGAGGTCGCCGGCGAGCACCACCGCGACGTGCACCGGCTGCGCCGGCACCACCGCGTCGGCGGCCGCGAACTCCGCGTCGGTGGGACGCCGGTCCACGCCCATCGCCGGCGGGCTGCCGGCGCCGACGCGCGGGTGGAAGACCGCGCCGATCTCGTAGAGGGCGAGGTCGCGGTGACCTCGACCGAGGTTGCGCTTGAGGATGCCGAGCAGTGGGCCGAGCAGCGTGGTGCGTAGCAGCGGCTCCTCCTCGGACAACGGGTTGGCCAGCCGCACCGCGGGGCGACGCGGGTCGTCGGCCGCCAGGCCGAGCTGGTCGGCCAGCTCCGGCGACACGAAGGGGTGCGCGAGCACCTCCACGTACCCCCGCTCAGCGAGGGACCCGGCGACCGCCCGGCGCCGACGTTGCCGCGGGGTCAGGCCGCGACCGGGGGGCGCGGTCGGCAGCACCGACGGCACCCGGTCGTACCCGTCGAGGCGGACGACCTCCTCGACCAGGTCGGCCGGGTCGGTCAGGTCGGGCCGCCAGGTCGGCGGGGTGACACTCAGCGCCGTCCCGGCGCCGCTGGCCACGCCGACCGCGCCCGGGTCCTCGGACAACCGGTCCACGCCCTGCGCGACGGTGCAGCCGACCCGCTCCAGCAGGGCGACCACCCGCGCCGGCGGGTACTCCACGCCGACCCGCCGGGTGGGCAGGTCCGCCGGCAGGGTGATCGGGGTACGCGGACGGACGTGGTCGATGTCCAGGACCTCCGCGCCCGGGGTGCCCCCGCCGTGCTCGGTGAGCAGCCGCACGGCACGTTCCAACGCGACCAGCGCCACGGCCGGGTCGACGCCCCGCTCCCAGCGCTTTGCGGCCTCGCTGAACAGCTTGTGCCGGCGGGCCGTACGGCCGACCATCGCCGGGTCCCAGTGCGCCGCCTCGAAGAGCACTGTGGTGGTGTCGGCGACGACCTCGCTGGTCTCGCCGCCCATCACGGCCGCGAGGGAGATCGGCCCCGTGTCGTCGCAGATGACCATGTCGTCGGCGGTGAGCACCCGGTTGACACCGTCCAGGGTGGTCAGCTTCTCCCCTGCCTCGGCGCGGCGGACCACCAGCGGCCCGACGACCCGGTCGGCGTCGAAGGCGTGCATCGGCTGGCCCAGCTCCAACATCACGTAGTTGGTGATGTCCACCGGCAACGAGATGCTGCGGATGCCGGCGGTGACCAGCCGCTGCTGCATCCACGACGGGGTGGGCGCGCTCGGGTCGACGTCCCGGACCAGGCGGGCGGTGAACCGGTCGCAGCCGACAGTGTCGCGGACCTCCACCGGGTACGCGGGTGTCTCGGTGCCGCCCGGCGCGGGCGCCAGGGCCGGGTCGTGCAGCGGCACGTCGAACGCGTGCGACAGCTCCCGGGCCAGGCCGCGCAGGCTCAGCGCGTACCCCCGGTCGGGGGTGATCTCCAGATCGAGCACGACGTCGTCGAGGCCGACCACCGGGCGCGCGTCGTCGCCCGGCTTGGCCGTCACGTCCGGCCCCAGCACGATGATGCCGGAGTGGTCGTCGCCGAGGCCCAGCTCCTTCGCCGAGCAGATCATGCCCGCGGAGTTGTGCCCGTACGTCTTGCGGGCGCCGATCGCGAACCCGCCGGGCAGCACACCGCCGGGCAGGATCACGACCACGCGGTCACCGACGGCGAAGTTGCGCGCCCCGCAGACGATCTCCTGCGGCTCCCCGGTGCCGTTGGCGTCACCCACGTCGACCCGGCAGAACCGGATCGGCTTCTTGAAGCCGGTGAGCTCCTCGATCTCGCGGACCTCACCGACGACGAGCTGACCGGTGACGGAGGCGGCCAGGTCCACGACGGACTCGACCTCGATGCCGAGGTCGACCAGGGCCTGCTCCAGATCACCGGTGGGCAGGTCGGCGGGGAGGTCGACGTACTCCCGCAGCCAACTGACAGAAACTCGCATGACCTCAGACCACCGTTCCCGTGTCTCGTACCCGCATCGCCTACGCCCCGGTCCCGAGCGCGCGGCTGAACCGCACGTCGCCCTCGAAGAGGTGGCGGATGTCGCTGACCCCGTGCCGGACCATCAGGGTCCGGTCGATGCCCATGCCGAAGGCGAATCCGGAGTAGACCTCCGGGTCCACGCCGCAGGCGCGCAGCACCCGCGGGTTGACCATGCCGCAGCCGCCCCACTCGACCCACTGCGGGCCGTCGCGGTGCTCCGGGAACCACACGTCGAACTCCGCCGACGGCTCCGTGAACGGGAAGTAGTGCGGCCGCCACCGGGTCTTCGCCTCCGGCCCGAACATCGCCCGGGCGAAGTGGTCGAGCGTGCCCCGCAGGTGCGCCATCGTGATGCCCTTGTCGACCACCAGACCCTCGGCCTGGTGGAACACCGGGCTGTGCGTGGCGTCGATCTCGTCGGTGCGGTAGACGCGGCCGGGCACGATCACGTAGATCGGCGGCTTGCGGCTGAGCATGGTGCGGGTCTGCACCGTCGAGGTGTGCGTACGCAGCACAAGGCCGGAGCCCTCCGGTGCGATGTGGAACGTGTCCATCAACCCGCGCGCCGGATGGTCGGCGGGGATGTTCAACGCGTCGAAGTTGACCCACTCCAGGTCGACCTCGGGCCCCTCGGCCACCTCGTAGCCCATCCCGACGAACAGGTCGCTGATCGACTCCATCAGGACGCTCAGCGGGTGTCGGGCGCCCCGGGGACGCCGGTTGAAAGGCAGGGTGACGTCCACCCGCTCCTCGACCAGCACCCGCTGGGCCTGCTCACGCTCCAGCACCTCGGCGCGGTCGGCGTACGCGGTCTCGATCGCCCGGCGGGCCTCGTTGACCCGCTTGCCAGCGTCGGACTTCGCGGCCGGCGGCAACGCGCCGATCTCTCGGCGGGCGAGCGAGACCGGTGACCGGTCACCGAGATGCACCGAGCGCAGCGCGGTCAACGCGTCCGGGTCGGCGGCGGCCGTGAACGCCTTCGTGGCGTCCGCGACAGCCTCGTCCAGGGCGGCGGGGTCGAGCAGGGCGACCTGCTTCGGGTCGTACGGATCGTTGCGGTAGCTCATGGCGTACGGGCACTCCCTCACGGCGGCGCCAGCCCTCACCGGGGGCGGCTAAGCGAGTCTACGGACGCGCGGCTGTGCCGCAGCCCGCCGGTAGGAGTTGTGCAGGGAGCAGGTCAGGCCCGCCGCCCGCCGACACCGGCGGGCTGGCTAAACGAACGCCGTGTCGCGTTCATGGGCGGACGCTCTCCCCTGCTGTCAGTCGCGCCGGGCACGATCACCCTCAGCGCTGTGCTCTCGCTGAAGCGTACAGGCACACCGCCGCTGCGGCAGCCAGGTTGAGGCTCTCCGCGCGCCCGTACAACGGCACCCGCACCCGGGCGTCGGCGGCGGAAGCCAACTCCTCGGGCAGGCCGTGCGCCTCCGAGCCGAACAGCCAGGCCGTGGGCCCGACGAGCCGACCGTAGTCGGTCATGTCGTCCAGGTCGCTGTCGCCGTACCCCGTGGTGGCGAAGATCGACAGCCCGGCGGCGCGCAGCGCGTCGACCACCTGGGCGGGGTCTGCGGCGCGCACCACGTCGAGGTGGAAGAGGCTGCCGGCGGAGGCGCGTACACACTTGCCGTTGTACGGGTCGACGGCCTCGCCGGCGAAGACGACCGCGCCCGCCCCGGCCGCGTCGGCGGTGCGCAGCACCGTGCCGGCGTTGCCCGGGTCGCGGATCTCGGCGAGCACCGCCACGAGCCGGGGCGCACCCGCGAGGGCCTGCTCCAGCGACACGTCGAGGTGCCGGCAGACGGCGACCAGTCCCTGCGGGGCGACGGTCTCGGTCAGCGCGGCGAGGGCCTCGTCGGTGACCTCGGAGACGGGCACGTCGGCGCGGGCCGCCGTGGCGGCCAGATCCGGGTGCCGGTCGAGGGCGGCGGTCGTACCGAACAGTTCGGTGACCACCTCCGGCCGCGCGAGTGCCTCGCGGACCGCCTGTGGGCCCTCGGCCAGGAACTGGCCGGTGGTGTCGCGGTCCCGGCGGCGTTGCAACCGTCGGGCGGCGACAACCCTGGGGGTACGCGGGGTGAAAGCCATGGTGTGCGCTCCTCCGGCACGATTGAGGCGCGCCCCGGACGGCGGTGCCGACACGGGAGACGCCTCGTTCTGGTGCGTGGGGATCAGGCGGCCTGAGCCGCCGCGCCGCCGGTGCCCTCGGCCGTGACCGCGGCCCGGGCCAGCTCGACGATCGCCGCGAAAGAGGCGGCGTCGTTGACAGCCATGTCGGCCAGGATCTTGCGGTCGACCTCGATGCCGGCCAGACGCATGCCCTGGATCAGGCGGTTGTAGGTCATCCCGTTGGCCCGGGCGCCCGCGTTGATCCGCTGGATCCACAGCTGCCGGAAGTCGCCCTTGCGGTCGCGACGGTCCCGGTAGGCGTACTGCATCGAGTGCAGCACCTGCTCCTTGGCCTTGCGGTACAGCCGGGAGCGCTGACCGCGGTAACCACTCGCGGACTCCAGCAGGGTACGACGCTTCTTCTGGGCGTTTACAGCCCGCTTGACGCGTGCCATCTCAACTCCTTATTACGTAAAGGTGGCGCGCGTCAGCGGCCGAGCAGCTTCTTGATGCGCTTGACGTCGGCCTTGGCCAGCACGACCGTGCCGGTCAGCCGGCGGGTCTGGGTGGAGGGCTTCTTCTCCAGGTTGTGACGGAGGCCGGCCTGCTGGGCAACGATCTTGCCCTTGCCGGTCACCTTGACCCGCTTACCCATACCCGTGTGGCTCTTCATCTTCGGCATGTGGAACGTCTCTCCCCTGTTACTCGCCGCTGGTATCGGCGGCGAGGCCGGTGTCACCGGCTGCTGCGGTCTCGCCGACCGCTGCGGTCTCATCGGCTTCCGGAGCGGCGGACTCGTCCCCTGCCCGGTCCCGAGGTCCACCGCGGGACGCCGTGGCGGCGACCGCGGAGGCCTTGACGGCCCGATGCGGAGCGAGAACCATGATCATGTTTCGGCCGTCCTGCTTCGGAGCGGCCTCGACGTATCCCAGTTCCGTGATCTCGGATTCGAGTCGACGCAGAAGCCGGTAACCCAGCTCCGGACGACTCTGCTCGCGACCGCGGAACATGATCGTCACCTTGACCTTGTCGCCCGCCTTGAGGAACCGCACCACGTGACCCTTCTTGGTCTCGTAGTCGTGCGGGTCGATCTTCGGTCGAAGCTTCATTTCCTTGATGACGGTCTGCTGCTGGTTACGCCGCGCTTCGCGCGCCTTGAGTGCGCTCTCATACTTGAACTTGCCGAAGTCCATGAGCTTGCACACCGGCGGGCGCGCCATCGGCGCAACCTCGACCAGGTCCAGATCGACGTCCGCGGCCAGCTGAAGAGCGCGCTCCAGCGGGACGATGCCCACCTGCTCACCCTCTGGGCCGACCAGTCGGACCTCACGTGCCCGGATCTGCTCGTTCACGCGTGGTTCGACGCTGATGGGGCCTCCTCGAGTCGCTTCTGCTCAGTGCCGACCCCCGCGGCCCCCGGATGGGAACCAACCCGAAAAGCAGAAGGCCCCGGCGCATGCCAGGGCCCGCTCGACCGGTCAGCACGATCACAGGATCGCGCATCCGGCGCCGGGACATGCCCGGAACCGGTGACCGGACCCGGCCACCGTAGCGGCGACTCGGGTGGGAGCAGGCGCTCCGCTTTCAAGGCTGTCTGCTCGCACGCGGAGACAGCCTGGTCGACTCGACAACACTACACCGGCGCCCCGTCCGCCCCCAAACCGGGCACCACCTGAGGGTCAAGGCCCTGCCCGCGCCGGCCGTGCTGGCCGCCCCGCCCCAGGCGTGCCGGACGGGTCGGGCGAGTCGCGCGGGCGCGAGCGCGGGCCAAGATCCGCGCAGTTTCCCTGAAAGTGCTGCCTCCGGCGACGCTGAGACAGCAGTTTCAGGGAAGTTGTCCAGATCTTGCCGATGGGATGCGGGTCAGCGACCGGCGGCGCGTTCGGCGAGGTGGGCCTGGTGCGCCTCGTGCAGTCGCCGCAACGCACGGACCCCGTCGACGGCAAGCTCCTTGTCGGCGGCCTGGAGGGCGATCATCGGCAGGAGGTCGTCGTCATGCAGGTCCAGGCTGGCCCACGGCGCGCCCCGGTCGAACCGGACTCCCCGGACAACCTCCCAGGGCAGCTCGTAGGAGCTGATGATGTTGCGCACCCGGACGCCACGCGCGTCCGCCTCCACCCGCGGACGGGTGAACAGCAGGAAGCCCAGCGCCCCGAAGATGCCCAAGCCGACCATAGCGATCTGGTCGCCGCGCTGGAAGCTGCCGTAACCGTCGCCGGTCGGCCCGCTCAGCGAGGTGGCGACCAGACCGAACACCACCACCAGCGCAACCGCCGCCGACCAGCAGACCACGCGGATGCGGCGGGGCTTCAGGCGGACCAGTTCGGTTTCACTCACCCCACCAGTCTGCCATCCGCACCCACCCGCGGGCCGCACCACCCGCCGAGCGAACACTCAGCCCAGCCATGCGGGCACCCACACGGTCACGACCACATCGTGCGACCGGGCAACACGGCACCGCACCGCACCGCACGGCACCGCACGGCACAGCACGGCACAGCACGGCACAGCGGCACAGCACCGCACCGCACCGCACCGCGAAGATCGTGCTCGATCCAGGATCCAGTGGCCTCCGTCGAGATCGACACCACTACTTCAATGATCAAGCGCGATCTTCCCGGTCGGGGCACGGCCGCCGGGAGGTTCCTCGCCGCACACCCGCGCCGCACACCCGCGCCGCACACCCGCGCCGGACACCCGCGTCGGCGCGACAGATCCACTCGGGTTTCGTGAAACGGGGGTGTCCCCGGCGCGCGGACACCCCCGTTTCAACGAACCCGAGTTGATCAAGCGCCGGGCCGCCCGCCGGACGAAACCGGTCAGAGGCGACAGGCGTGGATGTTGGTGACGAGGATGGCGCGAGCGCCCAACTCGTACAGCTCGTCCATGATCCGGTGGACGTCGTCGCGGAGCACCATCGCCTGCACCGCCACCCAGCCCTCGCGGTGCAGCGGCGAGACGGTGGGTGACTCGATGCCCGGGGTGAGCCCGCTGGCGCGGTCCAGCAGGCCGGCCGGCACGTCGTAGGCGAGCATCACGTAGCGGCGGGCCACCAGCACACCGTGCAGACGGCGCAGCAACTGCTCGGCCTGCGCGTTCGCGGGCGCGCCGGCACGCCGGACCAGCACCGCCGAGGAGCGCAGCAGCGGCTCCCCGAACACGACGAGGCCCGCCTGGCGCAGGGTGGCGCCGGTCTCCACGACGTCCGCGATCACGTCGGCGACACCGAGGCGTACGGCGTTCTCCACCGCACCGTCGAGGCGGATCACGTCGGCCTTGACTCCCACCTCGCCGAGGTGCCGCTCGACCAGCCCGGGGTACGCGGTGGCGATCCGGTGGCCCCCCAGGTCCTGGACGGAGGCGATGTCGTCGGGGCGGGCGGCGAAGCGGAAGGTGGCCCGCCCGAAGGCGAGGTCGACGACCTCTTCGGCCGGCGCGGCCGAGTCGATCAGCAGGTCCCGGCCGGTGATCCCGAGGTCGAGGTCACCGGAGCCGACGTAGGTGGCGATGTCCTTGGGGCGCAGGTAGAAGAATTCGACCTCGTTGGCCTCGTCCCGGCAGACGAGGTCCTTGGGGTCGGTGCGCTGGCGGTAGCCCGCCTCGCGCAGCATCTGGGCGGCCGGCTCGGCCAGGGTGCCCTTGTTGGGGATGGCGACACGCAACATGACGGAGTGCTCCTTCGATCCGGATGGCGATCAACGGGTGGGGGCACTCACAGATGTCGGTAGACGTCCTTGAGGTCGAGACCACTGGCGAGCATGAGCACCTGGACCTGGTAGAGCAGTTGGGAGATCTCCTCGGCGGTGCGCTCCGGCCCCTCGTGCTCGGCGGCCATCCACGACTCGGCCGCCTCCTCGACGACCTTCTTGCCGATGAAGTGCACCCCCTTTTCCAGGGCGGCGACGGTGCCCGAGCCCGGGGTGCCGGCGGCGGCCTTGGCCTGCAGCTCGGCGAACAACTCCTCGAACGTCTTCACGGGAGAGGATTCTTCCAGCCGGTCGACTCGCACCGTACGTCCGGGTCCGCCAACACCCGGTCAGCGGGACTTCGAGGCGGCAATTCCCTATCGGCATGGTGGGACAACCTTCGATCGATGCTCATGGAGCTCTACGCTGTCGGCCATGGCCAGCAGCTCACGTCTCCTCGCGCTCACCCTCGCCGGTGCCGCCGTCGTAGCCACCGCCGGATGCGCGCCACAGAAGGAACTACCAACCCCCACTGTCACCACGGGTCCGTCCTGCGCCAAGGACAGCCTGCCCACCCGTACGCCGGGCAAGCTCACCATCGCCACCGACCAGCCCGCGTACGAGCCGTGGTTCTCTAAGGACAAGCCGGAGAGCGGCGAGGGCTTCGAGGCGGCCGTCGCGTACGCGGTGGCGGAGAAGCTCGGCTACGCCCGCGCAGACGTCACCTGGACGCGGGTGAAGTTCGACACCGCGATCGCGCCCGGGCCGAAGGACTTCGACTTCGACATCAACCAGTTCTCCATCACCGAGGAGCGCAAGCAGGCGGTGGACTTCTCCGCGCCGTACTACCTGGTGCGGCAGACCGTCGTCGCGTTGAAGTCCTCGAAGATCGCTGGCAGGACGTCGCTGGCCGATCTTCGCGACGCGCGGCTCGGCGCCCAGGTGGGCACCACCAGCTACCAGGCGATCACCGACGTGATCAAGCCGTCGGCCAAGCCGCAGGTCTACAACAGCAACGACGACGCCAAGAAGGCCCTGCAGAACGGGCAGCTGGACGGTCTCGTGGTGGACCTGCCGACCGCCTTCTACATCACCGGGGCGGAGATCACCGACGCGACGATCGTGGGGCAGGTGCCGCAGGTCGGTACGCCCGAGGCGTTCGGGTTGCTGCTGGACAAGAACTCCGCGCTGACCTCCTGCGTGACCGGCGCGGTCGGTCAGCTCACCGCGGCCGGCGCGCTGAAGCAGTTGGAGCAGACGTGGCTCGCGCAGGCGGCGGGGGCGGCCGAGCTGCGGTGACGCTCCTGGATCACGTGCCCTCCGAGGCGCAGCGGCGGCGGTCGGCGTACCGGCATCGGCAGACCGTCTACAGCGTGGTGGTCGCGGCCTGTTCCACGGCGGCGCTCGGCACGCTGCTGGTCGTCGCGGTGACCGGTGCGCCCGGCTGGGACCGGGTGCGGCAGTCGTTCCTGGACCCGGAGATCGCCCGGGACGCGTTGCCGGCGGTGCTGAGCGGGCTCTGGCTCAACGTCCGGTTGCTGGTCTGCTGTGCGGTCGGCGCGCTGCTGCTCGGGCTGGTGATCGCTGTGCTGCGGACGTTGCGCGGCCCAGTCTTCTTCCCGGTCCGGGCGCTGGCCGCCGGCTACACCTACACCTTCCGCGGCCTGCCGCTGATCATCGTGCTGTACCTACTCACCCTCGGCGTGCCCGGCCTGCGACTGCAGGGGATGCCGCCGGTGCTGGTCCTCGGTGGGGCCGCGTTGGTCCTCACCTACAGCGGTTATCTCGCCGAGGTGTTCCGGGCCGGCATCGAGTCGGTGCACCCCAGCCAGCTCGCCGCGGCGCGCTCGCTGGGCCTGACCTACCGGCAGACGATGCGCCACGTGGTGCTGCCGCAGGCCGTCCGCCGGGTGGCGCCGCCCCTGCTCAACGACGTGGTGGCGTTGCAGAAGGACGTCGGGCTGGTCTCGCTCGCCGGGCCCATCGACGCGGTCCGCGCGGCTCAGATCGCCACCGCCCAGTCGTTCAACTACACGCCGTACGTCGTGGCGGGGGTGCTCTTCGTCCTGCTCGCGATCCCACTGATCGCGGTCACCGACTGGGTGACGCTGCGGGCGGCGCGCCGACAGTCGGGAGGCTGAGGATGGCTTTGCTCCGCTGCCGGGGTCTGCGCAAGGAGTTCGCCGGCCAGGTGGTGCTCGACCAGCTCGACCTGACCGTCTCCGAGCATCAGGTGGTGGCGCTGATCGGCGCCTCCGGGTCGGGCAAGTCGACGCTGCTGCGCTGCGTGAACCTGCTGGAGGAGCTGGACGACGGCACCATCGAGCTGGACGGGGAGGACATCTCCGATCCCCGGGTTGACCCGGACCGGGTCCGTCGGCGCATCGGCATGGTGTTCCAGGCGTACAACCTCTTTCCGCACCTGAGCGTGTTGGAGAACGTCACCCTCGCCCCGCGCCGCGTACACCGGCGGGCCCGGGCGGAGGCGGAGGCCCAGGCCCGGGAGCTGCTCGACCGGGTGGGGCTCGGCGCCAGGGCGGACGCCTACCCGGACCGGCTCTCCGGCGGGCAGCAGCAGCGGGTGGCGATCGTCCGGGCACTGGCGAACTCACCTCGGCTGATGCTGCTCGACGAGGTGACCTCCGCGCTGGACCCGGAACTCGTCGGTGAGGTGCTGGCGATGATCCGGGACCTGAAGGCCGACGGGATGACCATGGTGCTGGCCACCCACGAGATGAGCTTCGCCCGGGAGGTCGCCGACGAGGTGTGCTTCCTCGACGAGGGTCGGGTCGTCGAGAGCGGCCCGCCCGAGCAGGTGCTGGGCGAGCCGACCCAGCCGCGCACCCGGCAGTTCCTGCACCGGATCATCGAGGCCGGCCGGCTCTGAAGCGGGCCGCCCCTCAAGCCGGCCAGGGCGGGGCAGCCGCCGGCAAGCGCGGGGCAGCCGCCGGCGAGGATGCCTCAGCCGCCGAAGCCGACCCGCTGGGCGCTGCCGGCGGCGACGGTCCGGACGGCCAGCGCGGCGTCGAGCGCGGCGACGGTCGCGGCCCAGCCCTTGTCCTCCGCCGAGCCGGGCAGACCGGCGCGGTCCCGGGCCTGCTCGATGGTCTCCACGGTCAGCACCCCGTGCGCCACCGGCTTGCCCTCGTCCAGCGCCACCCGGGTCAGCCCGTCGGTGACCGAGCGGCAGACGTAGTCGAAGTGCGCGGTGGAACCGCGGACCACCACGCCGAGCGCGACCACCACGTCGCAGCGGCGCGCGAGGGCCTGGGCGACCACCGGAAGCTCGACCGAGCCGGCGACCCGGGCGACCACGGACCGGGCCCCGCACGCCTCGGCGGCCGCCAACGCCCGCTCCAGCATGTGGTCGGTGAGGTCGCCGTGCCAGCGGGCGGCAACGACCCCGACGGTCAGCCCCGCGGCATCCACCGCGTCGACTCCCGGCTCACCGAAACCCGCCATCGTCATGCTCCGATCTCGTCGTTGGCGACCGGGCGCCCCAGCGGCGCCTCGGACAGCTCGTCCAACTCGTCCAGCAGGTGACCCATCCGGTCCCGCTTGGTGCGCAGGTAGCGCAGGTTCTCCGGGTGCGCGCCGGCCGGCAACCCCTCCCGGCCGGTGATGGTCAACCCGTAGCCCTCCAACCCGGCCCGCTTGGCCGGGTTGTTGGTCAGCAGTCGCATCGAGCGCACGCCCAGGTCGTAGAGGATCTGCGCGCCGGTGCCGTAGTCGCGGGCATCGGCCGGCAGGCCCAGGTCGAGGTTGGCGTCGACGGTGTCGCGGCCGGAGTCCTGCAACTGGTACGCCTGCAGCTTGTGCAGCAGCCCGATGCCGCGCCCCTCGTGCCCGCGGACGTAGAGCACCACGCCCCGGCCCTCCCGCCCGACCCGGGCCAGCGCGGCGTCCAGCTGCGGCCCGCAGTCGCAGCGCAGTGAGCCGAACACGTCCCCGGTGAGGCACTCGGAGTGCACCCGCACCAGCACGTCCTGGCCGTCGCCGAGGTCGCCCAGCACCATCGCGATGTGTTCGGCCGGGTCGTGCTCCGCGCGGTAGCCGAGCGCCCGGAACACCCCGTGCCGGGTGGGCATCCGGGCGTCGGCGACAAGCTCGACCTGCTTCTCGGTCCGCCGCCGGTAGGCGATCAGGTCGGCGATCGTGATCAGCGTGAGGCCGTGCTCGGCGGAGAACTTCTCCAGGTCCGGCAGCCGCATCATGGTGCCGTCGTCGTTGACCAGCTCGCAGAGCACGCCGGCCGGGCGCAACCCGGCCAGCCGGGTCAGGTCGATCCCCGCCTCGGTGTGCCCGGGGCGGCGCAGCACCCCGCCCTCGCGGGCGCGCAACGGCACGACGTGCCCGGGCCGCGCCAGGTCGGTCGGGTCGGTCGCCGCTGCCGCGAGCAGCCGGCTGGTGTGCGCGCGGTCGGCCGCCGAGATGCCGGTGCTGACGCCCTCCCGGGCGTCCACTGTCACCGTGTACGCGGTGCCGCGCCGGTCCTGGTTGGTGTGGTGCATCGGCGGCAGGTCGAGGCGGTCGGCCTCGCTCTCGGTCAACGCCACGCAGACGTACCCGGAGGTGTAGCGCACCATGAACGCCATCAGCTCCGGTGTGGCCAGTTCGGCCGCGAAGATCAGGTCGCCCTCGTTCTCGCGGTCGGCGTCGTCGACGACGACCACCGGTCGACCGGCCGCGATCTCGGCGACCGCCTGCTCGATATCCCCGAAGCTGGTCACGCCACGGCCTCCCGGTAGATGGGCGTACGGGCGAGGGCCGCGGCGCGCGAGGTGCGCCACCAGGCGGCGAAGCCCCAGGCGCAGAGGGCGCCGTAGATCAGGTACATGACCGCCGACGGGTAGAACCCGCCGCGCAGCAGCAGCGGCACGCCGACCGCGTCCACCGCGATCCAGAGCAGCCAGAACTCCACCCAGCCGCGTGCCATGCCGTAGGTGGCCAGCAGGCTGCCGGTGAGGATCCAGGCGTCGGGCAGCGGACCCCACGAGCCCAGCGCCTTGAGCACCGGGTACGCGGCGGCGGTGCCGACCACGGCGGCCAGCAGCAGCATCAGCCGCTCCCGCCCGGTGGCCCAGCGCGGGACGACCGCTGCCTGACCGGCGTCGGCGCGGCGGTTCGACTGCCAGCGCCACCAGCCGTAGACGCTGACCGCGAAGAAGAACACCTGTCGGCCGGCCTGCCCGTACAGGTCGTGCTCCTGCGGGGTGGCGAACACCCCGCCGAGGAAGACGGTGAGCAGCAGCGCGTTGCCGACCATGCCGACCGGCCACGCCCAGACCAGCCGGCGCAGCCCGAGCAGCGCGGAGACCAGCCCGAACGCGTTGCCGACGATCTCGCGGGCCAGCACCGGCGAGCCGCCCACCTGCACCTGTGCGTCCAGCAGCCAGCTCAGCGGGCCCATCAGGCCACCCCGCCGGTGATCGGGGCCACCCCGGTGCCGTCGGTGCCGGTGAGCCGGTCGCCGAGCAGCCGCTCGACGTACTTGGCCAGCACGTCGACCTCCAGGTTGACCGGGTCGCCGACGCTCTTCGCGCCGAGCGTGGTCAGCTTGAGCGTGGTCGGGATCAACCCGACGGCGAACTCGTCCGCGCCCACCTCGGCCACGGTCAGCGAGACACCGTCGATGGTGATCGAGCCCTTCTCCACCACGTACCGGGACAGGGCGGCGGGCAGCCGGAACCGGACCGTCTCCCACTGCTCGGCCGGCTCCCGGGAGAGCACCGCGCCGACGCCGTCCACGTGGCCCTGCACCAGGTGCCCGCCGAGTCGGCTGCCGAGTGCGGCGGCCCGTTCCAGGTTGACCGGGTCGCCGACGTTCAGCGCGCCCAGCGCGGAGCGGCGCAGCGTCTCCCCCATGACGTCGGCGGTGAAGACCCCGTCGGCCACGTCCACCACGGTCAGGCACACGCCGTTGACCGCGATGGAGTCGCCGTGCCGGGCGTCGGAGATGACCAGCGGACCGCGTACGCCGATCAGCGCCGAATCGCCCGCCGTCGGCGTGACCCGGACGATCTCGCCCAACTCCTCGATAATGCCGGTGAACATCTCAGCCCTCCCTTTTGCGGGGCAAAGCGGTGATCCGGAGATCCGGACCGATCTGCGTAACGTCGACGAACTCCAGATCGATGGCCTCAGCGATGGTGCTCACTCCGGCGTCGACCAGGGCGGTCGGGCCGGCGCCGAGCAACCGGGGCGCGACGTACCCGACGATCTTGTCGACCAGGCCGGCCCGCAGGAACGCGCCGGCCAGCCGGGGGCCGCCCTCCAGCAGCACCGCGCGGACCCCGCGCTGGTGCAGCGCCGCGAGCAGCGCCGTCAGGTCGACCCGGCCGTCCGGGTCGGCGCCCACTTCGTCGGCGGTCGCGATCCACGTCCGCGCGGCGCCGTCGCGGACCCGGGCGTCAGCCGGGGTACGCCCCGAGCTGTCCACCACCACCCGCAGCGGCTGCCGGATGGCCAGGCTGCCGTCGCGAAGGTTGCGAGCGGTCAACCGGGGGTCGTCGGCGAGAACGGTGCCCACCCCGGCGAGCACCGCGTCGACAGTGCCACGCAGGGCGTGCACGTCGATCCGGGCCGCCTCCGAGGTGATCCACATGCTGGTGCCGTCGAGCGCGGCGGAGCGCCCGTCGACGGTTGCGGCGTACTTCCAGATGACGTACGGCCAGCCCCGGCGCATCGAGGTCAGCCAGGCGACGTTGCCGGCCTCGGCCTCCTCGCCGCGTACGCCCAGGTCGACACGGACCCCGGCGGCGCGCAGGGTGGCGGCGCCGCCGGACGCGACCGGGTTGGGGTCGGGCACGGCGATGACCACCCGGGCGACCCCGGCCTGGACGAGCGCGGAACTGCAGGGGCCGGTGCGGCCGGTGTGATCGCACGGTTCCAGTGTGACGACGGCGGTGCCGCCCTTGGCCCGCTGACCGGCCTGCGCGAGGGCGACGATCTCGGCGTGCGGCCCGCCGGCGTACGCGTGGAAGCCCTCACCCACGACCTGGCCTTCGTCGTCGAGCAGCACGCAACCGACCACCGGATTGGGGCTGGTCGTGCCGAGCCCGCGCGCCGCCAACTCGATCGCACGCCGCATCGCCTCATCGACGGAGACGCTGGCCATCGCGCTGCCCCTGCCCTCTCACTCGCCGGTCCGCGCGCTGGCGGTCAGGGAGGCTGCGGCCATGGGGCCGCGGGCAGGCGGAGGCGGAGTCCGGGAACGGCGCAGCCGCCCCGGGGGGCTCGGCACGGCACGCTGAAGCCAGCGGCCGGCTCGGACCCGTCCGTCCCGCGCGCTGTCTCCCATCCGGACTGTCTGGGCGCGGACGAACCGCCCCCAACCGTCGGCCCCGGATTTTCACCAGGTCCACCGGGCGGCCAGAGCCGTCCGGGTCGCGGGCTGACCACGGTTGGACCGTGGATCACCGCCGGTTCGGAATTTCACCGAGTCCCGCCAGCGCGTGGTGGGTTATACGGGCAGTCTTACACGCCGATGAGGGTGCGCCGCCACCTAGGCGAGGTACTTCACAGCGGGATCACGCGTCAGGTGACGCCGCGACGCCGGTCCACTGCCACGTACGAGCCCGGCTGGCTCTTGGCGACCGTCTTCATCTCCGAGGCCACAGCGATCGCTTCGAGGGGGTCGGTGAACCGCTTGCCGGCGTCGGAGAGGGACACCCCGATGGAGAGCGTGACCAAGGCGGCGCGCCGGATGTTGCCGCGCCGGTCCTTCAGCTCGACGAAGCCGCGCTCACGGTCGGTCGCGTCGTAGAGCGTGTCGGCCGACTTCTCGAAGTCGACAACCGCCCGGGACGTCAGCGGGCGGACCTGGTCCGGGGCGCAGACGATGACGAAGTCGTCGCCACCGACGTGACCGAGGAAGGCCGGTGGCAGCCCCACCGCCACCACCGCCCGGTGCAGGCTGCGGGCCAGCGCGGAGATGAAGTCGTCGCCGCGGACGAAACCGTAGCGGTCGTTGACGCTCTTGAACCGGTCGATGTCGATGTAGCCGACCGCGTAGTCGACACCGTGGCGGACCCGGTCGCTGATCTCCCGACGGATCCGGCTGTTGCCGGGCAGCCCGGTCAGCGGGGAGACCTCCCGGAACTCCTTGTTGCGGCGCAACGTGGACGAGACCCGGGCCACCAGCTCGGCGGTGTCGAACGGCTTGACCAGGTAGTCGTCGGCGCCGGCGCTGAGACCGTGCACCTTGTCCACCGTCATACCCTTGGCGGTCAACATGATCACCGGAATGGCGGAGGTCATCGGGTCGGCGCGCAGCCGCCGGGTCAGCTCCAACCCGTCGATCCGGGGCATCATCAGGTCAATCACCGCCAGGTCCGGACGCTGGCGTTCGATGACCTCGAGCGCCTCCTGACCGTCGCTGGCGTGGATCACCTCGAAGCCGTGCAGCCGCAGGTTGAACTCGACGAAACGAGCGATGTCCTCGTCGTCGTCGACGACGAGGATGATGTCCTTACGGTCGTCGTCGGAGTCCACCTCAGGCGCCTGGAGCCGCGCGTGCCGCCAGTGCCCGCAGGTGCCGTACGGCCTCGGCCGGGTCGGCGGCGCCGTACACGGCGGTGCCGGCCACGAACGCGTCGGCGCCCGCAGCGGCGGCCTGCTCGATGGTGTCGGCGGCGATGCCGCCGTCCACCTCGATGCGCAGTTCCAGGTGCCCGGCCGAGATGTGCCGGCGGGCGGTACGAACCTTGTCCAGCAGTTGCGGGATGAACCGCTGCCCGCCGAAGCCGGCCTTG
Source organism: Micromonospora sp. MGP-C2 (assembly GCF_057766525.1). Classification (NCBI taxonomy): domain Bacteria; kingdom Bacillati; phylum Actinomycetota; class Actinomycetes; order Micromonosporales; family Micromonosporaceae; genus Micromonospora; species Micromonospora sp. MGP-C2. The sequence goes on along the minus strand of NZ_JBYMEN010000002.1, from coordinate 6,815,573 downwards.
ATCGTCATGATCAGCAGGGTGTCGAAGCTGGGCAGCAGGTCGAGGTACGGCTCGATCGGGGTGTCCCGGTCGATGGCCAGGCCAGCCTTCGCACCGGCCGAGCGCAGGTCCTTGGCCAGCGCCACCGGGTCGTCGGACGCCTCGGCGTGGAAGGTGACGTTGTACGCCCCGGCGTCCGCGTAACCGGGGGCCCAGCGCCGCGGATCCTCGATCATCAGGTGCACGTCGAACGGCATCGCGGTGACAGCCCGCAGGCTCTGCACGACGGGCAGCCCGATGGTCAGGTTCGGCACGAAGTGGTTGTCCATCACATCGACGTGCAACCAGTCCGCGGCGTCCTCGACGGCACGGACTTCTTCGGCGAGGCGGGCGAAATCGGCGGCCAGAATGCTCGGCGCGACGATCGGCGGCGGTACGGTCACGTGGTCAGTGTACGAACGTTGCGGACCGCAACCCGCATCGCGGCACCAACAGGGACGCGCTGTGACCCAGCAGTGACCAGTGGTGCAGAATTGGTCGCTCCGGACCGCCGATTCCGGACGAACAGACGTCAGTGGCTGGCCGATCGACGGAAAGGCGACGACACTCCAACCGGGACTGTGCCGTAGGCTGCACGCCCGCCGGGGTCTCGCCGCGGGGCGCGGTGACCGGCCGCCAGCTCCCGGAAGGGCGGACGATGCGACGGTGGCTTCCAGCGCTGGCGCTGGCCGGCGTCACCACGATGCTGCTGGCCGGCTGCGCGCCGGCGCGAGGCGCGGACGGTGACCTCACCGACGACTGGCCGGCCCTGCGGGTCCCGAAGCCGTTCGCTCCCGCCGCCGACACCTGCCTGCCCCGGATCATCCCGGTCGTGCAGGCCAGCACCTACGAGACGGTGGACTGCGCGCGCAGCCACCTGGCCGAGACCATCCACGTCGGCACGTTCGTCGGGCCCGACGCGCTGACCGAGACCCGACCCGAGTCCGGGTCGCCGGCGCTGCGCACCGCCCGCGCCGAGTGCGACCAGCGGGCCCGGGAGGTGCTCGGCGGCGACTGGCACACCGCCCGGCTGGCGCTGTCGCTCGCGTTGCCGTCCGCACCCGCCTGGTCCGGCGGCGCGCGCTGGTTCCGCTGCGACCTCAGCGAGACCGGCAGCATCGACAACACCCGCCCGGTCAACCGCACCGGCAGCCTGCGCGGTGCGTTGATCGGCGACAACCCGCTGACGCACCGCTGCTTCGACCCGAAGCTGATCGGCGACAACCTCAACTACATGGCGCCGGTGCTCTGCACCGAACCGCACCGCGCCGAGTTCGTGGGCGTCTACGAGGAGCGGGACATGAGCTGGGCCGACTTCAAGAAGTCGCCCGCGCAGGCGCACCAACGTTGCATGCAGTTGATCGCCGAGTTCGCGTCCGTGCCGAACAACAGCGACCTGCCGTACCGGGCCGGGTCCATCTACTACCCACCGTCGCAACGCGAGTGGGAGGAGGGTGACCGGGGCGTTCGGTGTTTCCTGTGGAGCGACGACCGCAAACTCACCCGCTCGATGCGGGGTGCCGGCCCGGAGGGACTACCGGCGATCTGAACATCGGTGCCGTATGCTGCTGCGCCGTGGCGCTACCGACCGGCGAGGTCCGGCCGGAGGCCACCAGCGGCGGGAGGTCGGGGATGCGACGGTGGTTGGCGGCGTTCGCCGGGGGTGCGGCCCTGACCCTGGCACTGGCCGGGTGCGGCGCACCCGCCGGAGTCGACACTGACCTCATCGACGACTGGCCGGCGCCTGTCGCGGCGCAGCAGTTCGTTCCCGCCGCCGACGTCTGCCACCACTCCTCCCAGCAGGTCGGCTTCCTGAGCGGTTACAACCCGATGCCGTGCACCGAGGCCCACCGGGTGGAGACCATGCACGTCGGCACCCTCACCGGCCCGGGCGCCGAGCGCGACGCACCGCCGCAGGCCGGGTCGGTGGGCATGCGGGCCGCGCAGAGCGCCTGCGACACCGAGGTCAACAAGGCGCTGGGCGCCGACTGGCGGTCCGGGCGACTCGGCGTGACAGTCGTGCTGCCCTCGCCGCAGGCGTGGTCGGGCGGGGCCCGCTGGTACCGCTGCGACGTCACCGAGATCGCCAGCATCGACGACACCGCCGTCGACCTGCGCACCGGCAGCCTCCGGGGCGCACTGTCCGGCGCGGCGCCACTGGCGTACCGCTGCTTCAACCCGAAGCTGGTCAAGGACGACGTCGACGAGATGGTGCCGGTGTCCTGCACCGCCAAGCACCACGCCGAGTTCGTCGGGGTCTGGCAGGCGCCGGACGTCACCTACGCCGAGTTCTCCCGCACCATCAAGCGCACCCACCGTGCCTGCCAGTCGGTGATCGCCAAGTACGCGAAGGTACCGGACAACTCCCAGCTCGACTTCCGCGCCGGGACGATCTACTACCAGCCGTACGAGGAGGAGTGGAAGAACGGCAACCGTGGCGTGCAGTGCTTCCTCTGGATCTCCGACCGCAACCTCACCCGCTCGATGAAGAACGCCGGCAACAAGGGCCTCCCGGTCACCTGAGCTGAAGGAAGGGCCCCTCGGGGCCCTTCCTTCGCGCGTCGGGTGTCGGTGCGACTCAGCCTCGGCGCAGGACGGCGAGGAACATCGCGTCGGTGCCGTGGCGGTGCGGCCAGAGCTGCACGGTCGGCCCGTCGCCCAGACCGGGCATGCCGGCCGGCAGCAGCGGCCGGGCGTCCACGAAGTCCACAGCGACCCCGCTACGGCGGGCCGCCTCGGTCACCGTCACGTGTGTCTCGACAGTGTGCGGCGAGCAGGTGACGTAGGCGACCAGCCCACCTGGGCGGACCGCCCGCAGCGCCGCGCCGAGCAACTCCCGTTGCAGCCGGGTCAGCGGCGGCAGGTCGGACGGCTGGCGACGCCAACGCGACTCCGGCCGGCGGCGCAGCGACCCCAGCCCGGTGCACGGGGCGTCGACCAGCACCCGGTCGAAGTGCTGCTCCGGCAGCTTCGGGTCGCCGCCGACCTCACGGCCGTCCATGGTCAGCACGGCCACCGGCAGGTCCCGGGTCGCCAGGGAGACCAGCCGGGCACGGTGCTCGGCCACCTCCACCGCTGTCACCCGGGCACCACGTTGCGCGGCCAGCGCGCCGAGCAGCCCGGCCTTGCCACCCGGGCCGGCGCACAGGTCCAGCCAACGCCCGTCCGGGCCGTCCAGCGGCGCGTCGGCGAGTGCGGCGGCCACCAGCTGCGAGCCCTCGTCCTGGACGTGGGCGCGACCGTCGACCACCGCCGGGATGTCGCCCGGCGCTCCGCCGGGCAGATAGACGGCGTACGGCGAGAAGGCACCGGGCGCTCCGCCGACCTGGTCGGCCAACTCGACCGGGTCGATCAGCCCCGGCCGCGCGCACAGGTGCACCGGCGGGCGCTCATTGTCCTCGATCAGCAGGCGCTCGGTCTCACCCAGATCACCGTCGAGCGCCTCGGAGAACGCCCGCACGATCCACTGCGGGTGGCTGTACGCCAGTGCGAGGTGCCCGACCGGGTCGGTCTCCATCGGCGGGGCGAGCTTCGCCACCCAGGCGTCCGCGTCCCGGGTGGACACCTCGCGCAGCACCGCGTTGGCGAAGCCGGTGGCACCCGGTGCGACCGAGCGGACCAGGTCCACCGTCGACGAGACGGCGGCGTGCGCCGGCACCCGGGTGTGCAGCAGCTGGTACGCCCCGAGCCGCAGCGCGTCACGGACCGGCGGGTCGATCCGGGCCACGTCCCGGCCGGCCGCGTCGGTCAGGATCGCGTCCAACGTGCCGAGGTGGCGCAGGGTGCCGTAGGTCAGTTCGGTGGCGAAGGCCGCGTCCCGACCGAACAGCCCCTCCTCCCGAAGGATCATGGGCAGAACGAGGTTGGCGAACGCGTCGTCGCGGTGCACCGCGGCAACCGCCTCGTACGCCGCACGACGCGGTCGGTCCAGTGGTGGCCGGACCGGCCGGCGGTCCCCGCCACGACCCGCGGGCGGGCCGGAGCGGGTGGGGCGGGTGCCCTCGGGGGCTGTCACGCGAAGTCCTCTCCAGTGCCGACCCGGACGCCGCGCGCCCAGTCGGTCGCGCCCATTGCCCGCTTGCCCGCGGCGCGGACCTCGCCGAGGCGCACCGGCACTGTCGCCGTGCCACTCAGCACCCGGGACTTCTCCACCAGCAACTCCCCCGGCTTCAACTCTGGGCCGTCGGGCACCGGCACGACCGGGCCGAGCTTCACCCGCTCGCCCCGGAAGGTGGTCCAGCCGCCCGGGGCCGGGGTGCAGGCCCGGATCCGACGGTCCACCGCGAAGGCCGGATCGCTCCAGCGCACCCGGGCGTCGTCCACAGTCAGCTTCGGCGCCAACGACACCCCGTCGGCGGGCTGCGGCTCGGCCCGGGCGGTGCCGTCGGCGATCGCGTCGAGCACCGCCACCAGCAGACCGGCACCGGAGTCGGCGAGCCGCTCCAGCAGGTCACCGGAGGTGTCGGCGGCCCGGATCTCGTCGGTCAGGGTGCCGTAGACCGGGCCGGTGTCCAGGCCCTCCTCCAACTGGAAGACGCTGGCACCGGTCAGCTCGTCGCCGTGCAGCACGGCGTGCTGCACCGGTGCGGCACCCCGCCACGCGGGCAGCAGCGAGAAGTGCAGGTTGATCCAGCCGTGCCGGGGGATGTCCAGGGCGGCCGGCGGCACCAACGCGCCGTAGGCCACCACCGGCACGCAGTCCGGCGCGAGCGCGCGGAGCCGGTCGAGGAACTCGGGGTCGCGGGGACGGGCCGGCGTGAGCACCTCGACGCCGTGCTCGTCGGCCCACTCGCCGACCGGGGACCGGGACAGGCCACGCCCGCGGCCGGCGGGCGCGTCGGGCCGGGTGACCACGGCGACCAGCTCGTGCCGGGAGGCGGCGACGGCGGCCAGGGCGGGAACGGCGACGGCCGGCGTGCCGGCGAAGATCACGCGCATCCGGTCACCGACCCAGACCGAACGGGTCGCTGAGGTGCGGGCTGAGCTTCACCGTGGGCGGGGCCGCCGCGTCGTACCAGTCGGCCTGGCGGATCGCCTTCATTGCCTCCTTGCGCCCGGCGGCGTCCAGCCGGTCGAGGAAGAGCACACCGTCGAGGTGGTCGGTCTCGTGCTGCACACAGCGGGCCATCAGGCCGCTGCCCACGATCTGCATGGGGTCGCCGAACGAGCTGAAGCCCTTGGCGATGACGTTCTGACGGCGCTTGGTGTCGAAGTAGAGCCCGGGGATGGACAGGCAGCCCTCCGGGCCGTCCTGCTCCTCCTCGTCGGGGAACTCGAGGACGGGGTTGACCAGGTGCCCGAGCACGTCGTCGACGTCGAAGGCGAACACCCGCAGGCTCACACCGAGCTGCGGGGCGGCCAGGCCGGCGCCGTTCTGCTCACGCATCGTGTCGGTGAGGTCGGCGACGAGCCGACGCAGCTCGGCGTCGAAGTCGACCACCGGATCGGCCGGCGTGCGCAGCACCGGATCCCCAAACAGACGGATGGGCTGGACGGTCACGCGGGGTGGCTCCTTCATGGGTCGGACGGGGATGCCGTACCAGTCTACGGAGTGCCCCGCCACGTGCCGGCCGGCGTACCTCGATCGGAGACGGCCGGTGTGCCCAGCGTCACCAGCAGGCTCTCGTAGCCACGCAGGGTCAGCCGGGTCCGGTGCCGGGGCTGCTCGGCCAGCGCCAGCTCGGGGAGGCAGCGCAGCAGCATCGGGAAGGCCAGTTGCGCCTCCAGCCGGGCCAGGCCGGCGCCGAGGCAGTAGTGCGGGCCGGCGCCGAAGGACAGCGGGTGCGCCTGGTCACGGGTCGGGTCGAAGCGCTGTGGGTCGGGAAACCGGCGCGGGTCCCGGTTCGCCGCGCCGAGCAGCAGCAGCGTCGTGCTGCCGGCCGGGAGGTCGAGCCCGCCGCAGCGCAGCGGCGCCGTGCTGGTGCGGGTCGTCAGCTGCACCGGCGAGTCGTAGCGCAGCAGCTCCTCGATGTACGCCGGGGCGAGCGCGGGATCGGCGCGCAGCTCGGCGGCGGCGGCCGGGTGGTCCAGCAGCACGACGAGACCGTTGCCGAGCAGGTTGGTGGTGGTCTCGAAGCCGGCCACCAGCAGCACCACCAGGTTGGCCAGCAGTTCGTCGCCGGTGAGCCGGTCGCCGTCGGCGTCGTGCACCTGGACCAGCGCGGTGGTCAGGTCGTCGGCCGGTGCCCGCCGCCGGGCGACGATCAGCTCGACGAAGTAGTCGCGCAGCTCGGAGGCGCCCGCGTCGGCGACCGTCAACTCCTCGGGGGTTATCTCCGGCTCCAGCACCCCGGTCAGGTCACCGGCCCAACGGCGGAACAGCGGCCGGTCGGCGGCGGGTACGCCGAGCAGCTCGCAGATCACCCCGACCGGCAGCGGGTACGCGAAGTCGGCCAGCACGTCGACCGGAGCGCCATCCTCGGCCCGGGAGACGATCGCGTCGAGCAACTCCTCGGCCTGTGCCCGCACCACGTCGCGCATCCCGGCGATCCGGCGGGGGCTGAACGCCCCAGCGGCCAGCCGACGCATCCGGCTGTGGTCCGGCGGGTTGGTCCGCAGCATGGACCGGGCGATCGACGACACGGCGGGGCTGTCCCGCCAGTTCGGCCAGACCTCGTCGCGCAGCGGGTCGTCGAGCACCCCGAGGCGGGGGTCACGCAGCAGCTCGTCGGCCTCCGGGTAGCCGGTCACCACGTACAGGCCCGGCATCGCCTGCACCACCGGCCCGTGGGCGCGCAGCCGCTCGTACGTCGGGTACGGGTCGACACGTCCCTGCGGCGACATGAGCAGTGTGAGCGCTTCGGCAGCCTCCATGGCTGGCCTCCCCCGTCGATGCGTCGGAGGTTCCATCATCCCGGTGCGGCCGCCATCCGGCAGCCCTCGGCGCCGTGCAGTCTTCGCCGAGCACACAGGCAGCGGCGACTCAGGCGCCGGCGCCCAGAGCTCAGGCGCTGGCGGCCGGGTCCCCGGCGAGCACCGCGTCACCGCGGAGGAGCGCGGGCTCAGGCAGCGGGAGCTGGATCTTGTGAGCCGCCTCCCAGTCGTAGATCAGGCCGGGGCGGACCTGGGCGGCGAAGTAGTCGATCGCCGTCATCCCACCCACGACCGGCTCGTCGACCTCGGCGACCAGCTGGGCGGGGACCATGGAGAACCCGTTCTGGAGGGCGGCGCTGAGGCGGCGGTGACCGTCGACGACGAAGAAGTACTCGCCGGTGAACCCGATCTTCAGGGGTTCGAGGGCCTCGTCGCCGGCCTCGGCCACGTCGCCGACGAAGTCGGTGTCCCACAGACCGCGCAGCGTGGCGATGTCCTCGGTCGGGTAGACGCGGGCCGGGTCCAGCAGCAGCAGCGGCGGGCCGTCACGCAGCACCTCGGCGCCGAGCTTCCCCTCGTACGCGGCGACGATGTGCTCGATCACCTCGGTGGCGGACGCCCGGGTGGTGTCGCAGATCAGGTCGTAGTTGCGCAGCCGGGCCTTGTCCACGCCGTATCGGATGATGAACCGGCTGCGCTCGCTCACGCTGCGCTCACGAAGCTTGGCCTTGGCCTCCTCCAGGGAGGCGTAGCTCTCCGCCGGGCCGGACGGTCGGGCGAGCACCCGACGGGCCGCCTCGCCCGGCTCGGTGATCATGTGGACCTTGAGCGCGTCGGTGAAGAAGTGCCAGGCCAGCCGGGAGTCCATGACCAGGCGCTCACCGGAGGCGGCGATGTCCCGCTGGAGCTGGTCGACGTAGCCGTCGACAGCCTGGTCGAGCTCGGCGTGCAGGTTGAGCTGCAACGCGGTCATCTGCCGCTGCTGCGCCATCTCCCGGTAGAGGTCCCCCACACTGACCCGGCGCATGCCGAGCCGCTTGGCGATCTCGACCGACACGGTGCTCTTGCCGCTGCCGAGGTCGCCGTTGAAGACGATCGATTGTCCAACGGTCACGACTGGTCCACCCCTGATCACCGGATCATTGACATCATCGACATCGCGCCCGAGCAACGCGTTACCGCCATTGTCGCGCCATCCTGCGGCGGCCCCGACTCGGCGCGTCCGACGCTCCGTCGCGACCTGGAGCCGCCGTACGCCTCGGCATGACGGGCGATGCTACCACTCTGACGCCACCGCCCTGCCGGACGCGGTGTGCGGGCGACCACCCGACGGTCGGGCTGCGGCACCGCCGGCACCGGCGGAAACTTCTCAGAAGAGGCTCAACGGATCGACCTGGAGACGGACCGGGTCGGCGGCCTTGCGGGCGGCACGAACACCGGCAGCCGAGTGCAGCGCCTCGGCGAGCGCGGCAGCTCGGGCCCGGGGCACCCGGACCAGCATCCGCTCCCGGCCCTCCTCGGCCGGCACCGGCCCGAGCACCTCGGCGTCCGCGGGCAGCCGGGCAGCGGTGAGCAGGTCCGCCACCGCCTCGGCCGAGCCGGTGACGCTCGCCATCCGTACCGCCGGCGGGAAGCCCAGCTCCCGGCGCTCGGCCAACTCCCGGCCGGCGAACCAGGCCGCGTCCCAGCGCAGCAACGCCTGCACCGGGGCGAGCGCGCCGTCGGCGACCACCACCACCCGGCCGGCCGGCGCCGGGCGGGCCAGGGCCGCCGCGGCCAGCCAGCGCCGCAGCGCCTCCTCCCCGGCCCGCAGGTCGGCCCGGGTCAGCAGGGCCCACGAGTCGAGCAGCAGCACCGCGCCGTAGCCGCCCTCGGCGACCGGCTCCGCACCCGGCGTGGCCACCACCAGGGCCGCGCCGCCGGGCACGTCGGTCAGCACCTCCTCGCGCCCCGAGGTGCGCACCGGGACGTCCGGGAACGCCCGCCCCAGCTCCTCGGCGGTCCGGCGGGCGCCGGTCACCGCGGCCCGCAGCCGCCGCCCACCGCACTCCGGGCAGGCGTACGCGGCGGCCACCCGGGCACACCACCGGCAGGCCGGGGTGCCGCCGGCCGAGGGCAGCGCGAGCGGGCCGGCGCAGTGCGCGCAGCGCGCCGGGGTGCGGCAGTCCCCGCAGGAGATCGACGGCAGGTAGCCGCGCCGGGGCACCTGCACCAGCACCGGATGGTCCTGCCGGAGGGCGTCGCGGGCGGCCGTCCAGGCCAGGCTGGGCAGCCGGGCGGTGGCGGCCCCGGGGTCGCGGGCCAGTTGCGGGTCGTCGCCGGTCGGCGCGATGGCCGGGATCCGGGCCCGCACGGTCGCCCGGTCGCCGACCACCTCCCGCGCCCAACCGGTCTCCAGCAGCAGTTGCGCCTCAGAGGTCCGGGCGTACCCACCGACCAACGCACCGGCCTCGGCGAGCTGGACGCGGGTGAGCAGCACGTCACGGGCGTGCGGGTAGGGGGCCCGGGGTTCGGAGTGCAGATCGTCGCCGTCGTCCCAGATGGCGACCAGGCCGAGCCGGTCCACCGGGGCGAACATCGCCGCCCGGGTGCCGATCACCACCGGCACCTGGCCGCGGCGGGCGGCGAGGAACGCCCGGTAACGCCGGGCCGGCCCGAGCGCGGCGGAGAGGCTGACGTGCCGTCCCGGACCGAGCACGCTGGTGAGCGCGGCGTCCAGCCGGTCGAGGTCACGGGCGTCAGGCACCACGACGACCGCCCCGCGCCCCCCGGCGACGGTGGCGGCCACCGCGTCGGCGTAGCGAGCCGCCCAGTCCTCGCCGGGCAGCGCCGACCAGACCGCGCGCGGTGCGCGGCCGTCGGTGAGCGCGCGCAGCAGCGCGGGGCCGGTCGGGTAGTCCCGCCAGCCACGCGGGTCGACCGCTGCGGCCTCGGCGACGGCCGTCGGGCCGGGTTCGTCGTCGCGGGCCTCCTTCTCCACCCGCGCGTGCCGGGGCGGCACGGCGAGCCGGAGCACGTCGGCGAGGTTGCCCGCGTACCGGTCGGCGACCGCCCGGGCCAGCCGGGCGACCTCGGGCGCCAGCACCGGCTCCGGCGAGACCACCTTCTCCAGGTACGCGAGGCGGCCGGTGTGCCCGGAGTCGTCGGCACGGGACAGCAACCATCCGTCGACGAGCTGCCCGGCGAATCGCACCTTCACCCGCGTACCGGGAATCGCCACCTCGTCCAGCTCGGCGGGCACCAGGTAGTCGAACGGGCGGTCCAGGTGTGCCAGCGGGACATCCACGCAGACGCGCGCGACCGGCGACCCATCTGCGGGTCGCCGGTCGCTGTGCCTGGTGGCGGTCAGGCTCCCGCGGCCGACTTGAGGTCGGCGGCCCGGTCGGTGCTCTCCCAGGTCAGGTCCGGCAGCTCCCGACCGAAGTGGCCGTACGCGGCGGTCTGCTGGTAGATCGGGCGGAGCAGGTTGAGGTCCCGGATGATCGCGGCCGGGCGCAGGTCGAAAACCTCGGCGACGGCCTTCTCGATCGAGGACACCGGCACGGTCTCGGTGCCGAACGTCTCGATGAACAGGCTCACCGGGTGCGCCTTGCCGATGGCGTAGGCGACCTGCGCCTCACACCGCTCGGCCAGGCCGGCGGCGACCACGTTCTTGGCGACCCAGCGCATCGCGTACGCGGCCGAGCGGTCCACCTTGGACGGGTCCTTGCCGGAGAACGCGCCACCGCCGTGCCGGGCGTACCCGCCGTAGGTGTCGACGATGATCTTGCGGCCGGTCAGGCCGGCGTCACCCATCGGGCCGCCGATCTCGAAGCGGCCGGTCGGGTTGACCAGCAGCCGGTAGCCCTCGGTGTCCAACCCGAGGCTCTCCAGCTCCGGAGCGATGACGTGGTCACGCACGTCCGGGGTGAGCAGCGAGTCCAGCGAGATGTCCGCGGCGTGCTGGCTGGACACGACAACGGTGTTCAGCCGGACCGGGCGCAGCCCCTCGTACTCGATGGTGACCTGGGTCTTGCCGTCCGGGCGCAGGTAGGGGATCGTGCCGTCCTTGCGGACCGCGGCGAGCCGGCGGGCCAGCCGGTGGGCGAGGGCGATCGGCAGCGGCATCAGCTCGGGCGTCTCCGAGCAGGCGAAGCCGAACATCATGCCCTGGTCGCCGGCGCCCTGCGCGTCCAGCGCGCTCTCCGACGCCCCGGTACGCAGCTCGAAGGCGTTGTCCACGCCCTGCGCGATGTCCTCGGACTGCGCGCCGATGGAGACGCTGACCCCGCAGGAGGCGCCGTCGAAGCCCTTCTTCGACGAGTCGTAGCCGATGTCGAGGATGGTCCGGCGGACGATCGTCGGGATGTCGGCGTACGCCTTGGTGGTCACCTCACCGGCGATGTGCACCTGGCCGGTGGTGATCATGGTCTCCACCGCGACCCGGCTGTGCGGGTCCTCGGCCAGCAGCGCGTCGAGGATGCCATCGCTGATCTGGTCAGCGATCTTGTCCGGGTGGCCTTCCGTGACCGATTCGGACGTGAAGAGACGGCGTGTCACGGCACTCCTAAGCGTGTGAGGTCGTTCCGCGGCAGTCTAATCACCACTGCGGCCGGTGTCGGGATCGGTCGCGCCGTTTACCACTCGTCAGGAACTGCCGGGCAGCCGCGCCACGACGAGATCCCAGACGGTGTCGGCCACGGCCTCCTTGGCCTGCTCGGGAAGCCGGCTGACCGAGCCGTCCGCCCCGATGACCGTCACCGTGTTGGTGTCGGCGCCGAAGACCTTGTCCGGGCCAACCTCGTTGATCACGATCAGGTCGGCCCGCTTCCGGGCGAGTTTTGCTCTGCCGTTGGCCTCGGCGTCGCCGGTCTCGGCGGCGAACACCACCAGCAGCTGCTCCGGTCGCTTGCGCTGGCCGAGCTCCGCTGCGATGTCGGGGTTCGTGACGAGCTCGATGGTGGGCGCGACACCATCGTCCGACTTCTTGATTTTGCCAGCCGCGTACGTCGCCGGGCGGAAATCGGCCGGAGCCGCAGCCATCACCACCGCGTCGGCGTCGACGGCGGCCTTCACCGTCGCCTCCCGCAGCTCGGCGGTGGTGCCCACCCGGATCAGGTCGACGCCGGCGGGGTCGGGCAGGGAGACGTTCGCCGCGATCAGGGTGACCCGGGCGCCCCGGGCCACGGCGGCGCGGGCGAACGCGTAACCCTGCTTGCCCGAGGAGCGGTTGCCCAGGAAACGGACCGGGTCCAGTGGCTCCCGGGTGCCACCCGCGGTGACGACCACCCGACGGCCGGCCAGGTCGGCGGGGGCGACGTCGCCCCGGGCCAGCACCTGACGGGCGATGGCGAAGATCTCCGCCGGGTCGGGCAGTCGCCCCTTGCCGGTGTCGACGCCGGTGAGCCGCCCGACGGCGGGCTCGATGACCCGGACGCCCCGGGAGCGCAGCGTGGCGACGTTGGCGACGGTGGCCGGGTGCTCCCACATCTCGGTGTGCATGGCGGGGGCCAGCAGCACCGGGCAGCGGGCGGTCAGCAGGGTGTTGGTCAGCAGATCGTCGGCGAGCCCGTGCGCGGCCTTGGCGAGCAGGTCGGTGGTGGTCGGCGCGACCACCACCAGGTCGGCCTGCTTACCGAGTCGGACGTGCGGCACCTCGTGGACGTCGGTCCAGACGTCGTCGGCGACCGGCTGGCCGGAGAGTGCCGCCCAGGTCGGCGCCCCGACGAACCGGAGCGCCGACGCGGTCGGCACGACACGGACCCGGTGACCTGATTCGGTGAAGAGTCGCAGCAGCTCGCACGCCTTGTAGGCGGCGATGCCGCCGCCAACCCCGAGGACGATCGAGGCGGACATCGGCCGGCGAGTGCTTACGGCTGGTCGGTCGGCTCGGCGGTGAGCAGGCCCGAGTTGATCTCGCGCATGGCGATGGAGAGGGGCTTCTCCTGCGGGGTGGTCTCGACGAGCGGGCCGACGTACTCCAGCAGACCCTCACCGAGCTGGCTGTAGTAGGCGTTGACCTGGCGCGCGCGCTTGGCGGCGAAGATGACCAGCGCGTACTTCGACGTCGTCTTCTCGAGGAGCTCGTCGATCGGCGGGTTGGTGATGCCTTCGGGGTTGGCGATGGATCCCACGAATTAACCTCTGCGTCTTTCGAGCCGCGCGGACGCGGTGCTGAGTCTCAACAGCGGCCGACCGTCAGCCGCGCACTCGCGACCAGGTCGGATCCGGATAAGAAGAACCGAGTAAGCCTACCAGCTCGTCGGCCACCCGCTCGGTGAGGTCGTGGGTCAGCGTGTGCTCGAAGGCGGCCGCCACCACGGCGTCGGGGTGATACCCGGGTGGGCTCAGCAGCACCAGCCGCGAATCGGGCAGGCACGCGCGCACCAGCGGGGCGCCGGGCAGGTCGAGCGGAAGAAGCACCGGCTGCCCGGCGTCGAGCCGGGCGCGCAGCGGTTGGTACGGGGTGCCCCGGCGGTACGAGCCGATCCGGGACCACTCCAGCAGCTCGCCGTCGACGAGTCGGCGATCGAACTCGGCGGGGGCGAGGAAGACGCGGTCAACGCCGTCGATTTCCGACTCCCGGCGCGGCCGTGTGGTCGCCGGCACCGGCAACCACACGGACGGAGAACGCGCCCGGACGAGCTCGACGACACTCTCCCTGCCGGAACCCGAAGGTCCAGCCAGGACAGTGAGCCGAGCCGCCGGGCGCGCCTCGTCATCCGTGCTCACTGCTTGTTTCTACACGCTGCCAGGTTCAGTTGGCGGCGAACTCTCCAAGCAGTGCCTTGCGCTGCTGCTCGCCGAGGCCACGCAGGCGACGGCTGTCGGCGATCTTGAGCTTCTCCATGATCTGGGTCGCCCGGATCTTGCCGATACCCGGCATGGCCTGCAGGACGGCCGAAACCTTGAGCTTGCCGACGACGTCGTCGCCCTCGGCGCGCTCGAGGACAGCACCGAGGGTGGTCTTGCCCTGCTTGAGCTGCTCCTTCAGCTGAGCACGGGCCTTGCGGATCTCCGCGGCCTTCTCGAGCGCGGCAGCGCGTTGTTCGGGGGTCAGTGACGGGAGCGGCACCAGTTCTCCTCAGGTCCCTATCGCGGCGGGCGGGGCGCACCGCCGCATCTGTGAAACGTGGTGTCGCTGTGAACCAAGGGGTCCGTGGTTCCCAGCGCGGGGAAAACTAGCGGTCAACGGAGCTTTCGGCAACGTGGGGGGTCCATGATCAACGCACAGTGACCGACCCGTCAGTCAGTCACCGGGCAGGCAATACGGCCCGACAGTCGGCCAGAACCCGGTCCGCGGCGGCCCGCAGGGCAGCGACGTCGGGGCCCGCCGAGAGCACCTCCCGCGAGTACGACGGGAGCACCGAGCCCAGGCTCGGACCGAAGACGGTACGCAGATCGGCTGCCCCGGCACCCTGCGCGCCGAGGCCCGGGGCGAGCAGTGGACCCCCCACGCCGGATAGGTCGTGACCGGTGTCGCCGATGGTCGCCCCGACCACCAGACCGAAGCTCCCGAGTGGTGTCGCACCCCTGTTGAGCTGGGAAATCTCGTCGATGACGGTCTGCGCGACGGTGCGGCCGTCGGCCGTACGGGCCCGCTGCACGGCCGCGCCCTCGGGGTTGGAGGTGAGGGCGAGCACGAACACTCCGCCGCCGTGCTGGGCAGCCAGCTCGAACATCGGCGCCAGCGAACCGACCCCGAGGTAGGGGCTCGCGGTGACCGCGTCGACATACAGCGGGCTGGATGGATCAAGGTACGCGGAGGCGTACGCGCTCACCGTCGAGCCGATGTCGCCGCGCTTGACGTCAAGGAGAACGAGCGAGCCAGCATCCCGTAACTGTCGGATAGTTGACTCAAGAATCGCCACGCCCTGGGACCCGAATCGCTCGAAAAAGGCCGACTGAGGCTTGACCACCGCAACCCGGTCACCGAGGGCTTCCACGACGGTTTGGGTGAAGCGGTCAAGACCCTGAAGGTCGTCGGCGAGACCCCAACGGGCCAGTAGACCGGGATGCGGGTCGATGCCCACACAGAGCGGCCCCCGCTCGTCGACCGCCCGGTGCAGCCGGCTTCCGAAGCTCTCCATCCGGTACTCCCTCTCTCCTCCTGCCGGGCGGCGGACCGCCTCCCGGGTACCCGTCGACCACTACCGATTCAGCCGGCCGCCACCGCCGCCGCGACGCCAGCCGCGATCCGAGCCAGGTCGACGTCGTCGGTGACGTACGGCGGCATCGTGTAGACCAGGTCGCGGAACGGGCGCAACCACACCCCCTGCTCGACCGCGGCCCTGGTGGCCGCGCCGAGGTCGACCTCGTGATCGAGCTGCACCACCCCGATCGCGCCGAGCACCCGCACGTCGGCGACGCCCGGCGTGCCGCGCAGGGGCTCCAGACCGGCACGCAGACCGGCGCCGACCCTGGCGACCTGCCCCGCCCAGTCCCCGGCCCGCAGCAGCCCGATGGAGGCGTTGGCCACCGCGCAGGCCAACGGGTTGCCCATGAACGTGGGCCCGTGCGCCAGCACGCCGGCGGCGGAGATGCCACGGGCGACCTCAGCGGTGCAGAGCGTCGCCGCGAGCGTCAGGTAGCCCCCGGTGAGTGCCTTGCCCACGCACAGCACGTCCGGGGTCACCCCGGCGTGCTCGGCCGCGAACATCGCACCGGTACGGCCGAACCCGGTGGCGATCTCGTCGAAGATCAGCAGCACCCCGTGGGCGCGGGTCACCTCGCGCAGCACCCGCAGGTAACCCGGGTGGTGGAAACGCATCCCGCCGGCGCCCTGGACGACGGGTTCGACGATCACCGCGGCCAGCTCGTCGGCGTACCGCTCGACGGTCTCCACCAACGCCGCCACGTACGCGTCGTCGGGCGGGTCGTCGAAGCCGCCCGGCGGAACCGGCGCGAACACCTGCCGGGGCAGCACGTCGCCCCAGAGGTGGTGCATGCCGCCCTCCGGGTCGCAGACGCTCATCGGGTGGAACGTGTCGCCGTGGTAGCCGCCCCGCCAGGTCGCCAGCCGGCGTCGCTGCGGCTGCCCGACGGCCCGCTGGTACTGCAGGCACATCTTCACCGCCACCTCCACGCTGACGGAGCCGGAGTCGGCCAGGAACACGTGCTCCAGGCCCTCCGGGGTCAGCTCGACCAGGGTCCGGGCGAGCTGCACGGCGGGCTCGTGGGTGAGTCCGCCGAACATCACGTGACTCATCCGGCCGAGCTGGTCGGTCACCGCCGCGTCCAGCACCGGGTGCCGGTACCCGTGGATCGCCGCCCACCAGGACGACATCCCGTCCACCAGCTCCCGCCCGTCGGCCAGCCGCAGTCGTACCCCCTCGGCGCTCCGCACCACGTAGGGCTGGTTCGTCGGCGGCAGCGCGGCGTACGGGTGCCAGACGTGTGCCCGGTCGGCGGCCAGGATCTCCTCGGGTGTCACGCGTACTCCTTCGTGCCTCAGGCGGCCCGGACGGCGGGCGTCCTGCGGCCGGGTCGAACCTCGCCGTCGCCGCCTCCCGCGCCGCCGCCGCTCCCATGTCCGCTGCCTTTGCTCTGCACCCACGGACGCGACACCCGCGGACGCGATCCCCACGGACGCACCACCCGGGGACGCGACACCCGGTGGCCGGGTGTCGCGCTCCGGGTGGTGCATCCACGGGTGCAGAGCAAAGGAGCAACAGCGGGCGTGGGCTCCTCGGCGCGCAGCGGGCTCGAGGCCCGGTTGCGCCGGGCCAGCACCGCACCGGGGGCGGTCACCGACCGGCGACCGGTTCCGGTGCCACGGTTGCGGCCGTCGCGCGGGCGGCGGCGCGCACCAGGGCAGGGCCCCGGTAGATGAAGCCGGTGTAGAGCTGCACCAGGGACGCGCCGGCGTCGAACATCCGTGCCGCGTCGTCCGGGTCGAGCACCCCGCCGACGCCGACGATCGGCAGCCGGCCACCGGTTTCGGAGTGCACGAAGGCGACCACGTCGCGGGCCCGCGTGGTCAGGGGCCGACCGGACAGGCCACCCGCCTGGGCGCCGCGCTCGGCGTCCACAGTGGCCAGACCGGTACGGGCCAGGGTGGTGTTGGTGGCGATCACCCCGGCGGCGCCCCGGGCCAGGCACACCTCCAACAGCTCGGCGATCGCCGCCTCGGTCAGATCCGGCGCGATCTTGACCAGCACCGGCTTCTCCCCCACCAGGGCGCCGAGCAGCGCGTCCAGGTGGGCGCGGTCCTGCAACGAGCGCAGCCCCGGCGTGTTGGGTGAAGACACGTTCACGGCGAAGTAGTCGCCGTGCCCGCGCAGCGCCCGGTACGAGGCGAGGTAGTCCTCGACCGCCTCGTCGAGCGGGGTCACCTTGGACTTGCCCAGCGAGATGCCCAACGGCACCCCGAGCGGGCGCGGCAGCGCCGCCAGCCGGGTGGCCAGCGCGGCGGCCCCGGCGTTGTTGAAGCCCATCCGGTTGACCACGGCCTCGCTGGCCGGCAGGCGGAACAGCCGCGGCCGTGGATTGCCCGGCTGGGCGTGCGCGGTGACAGTGCCGACCTCGACGAAACCGAAGCCGAGCCCCGGCCAGGCCGGCAACGCCGCGCCGTCTTTGTCCATGCCCGCGGCCAGCCCGACCGGGTTGGGGAACCGCACGCCGAACACGGTGCGCGGGGCGTTGACCGCGTACCGGGCCCGCAGCGCGGCGAGGGCCACCGGACGCCGCGACAGCGCGCTCAACCGACGCAGTGTCCACTCGTGCGCCACCTCGGCGTCCCCACCGCCGAGCCGGAACAACTGGGGGCGTACCACCCGCTCGAACAGGGTCACTGGGCCGCCCGCAGGGTGGCGTGCAGGTCCTGCAGGGGGCGTACCTGCATGTCGCCGCGAATCCGCGCCTCGATGCCCATCACGGCCGCGGCGGCGCCGGGAACCGTGGTGATGCAGGGGATGTCGGCGGTGACGGCTGCGCTGCGGATCTCGTAGCCGTCGGAGCGGGCACTGGCACCCGAGCCCTGCGGCGTGTTGATCACCAGCGCCACGTGGCCGCCGCCGATCAGCGACACCGCGTCGTCGCCCTCACCGGCCTGGTAGTGCTTACGGATCTGCTCGCAGGCGATGCCGTGCCGGCGCAGCACCTCGGCCGTGCCGGCGGTCGCGACGATCTCGAAGCCCAGATCGGCCAGCCGCTTGATCGGGAAGATCATGCCGCGCTTGTCCCGGTTGGCCACCGACACGAAGATCTTCCCCGTGGTCGGCAGCGAGCCGTACGCGGCCGACTGGCTCTTGGCGAACGCGTGCCCGAAGTTGGTGTCGATGCCCATCACCTCGCCGGTCGACTTCATCTCCGGCCCGAGCAGCGAGTCGATCCCCTTGCCGGCGCGCGTCCGGAAGCGCTTGAACGGCAGCACCGCCTCCTTGACCGCGATCGGCGCGTCGGCGGGCATCGTGCCCCCGTCCCCGGTCGCCGGCAGCAGGCCCTCGGCGCGCAACTCGGCGATGCTCGCGCCGAGCGCGATCCGGGCCGCCGCCTTGGCCAGCGGCACCGCCGTCGCCTTGGAGACGAACGGAACGGTCCGCGACGCCCGCGGGTTGGCCTCCAGGACGTAGAGCACGTCGTCCTTGAGGGCGTACTGCACGTTGAGCAGGCCGCGGACGCCGACGCCACGCGCGATGGCCTCGGTGTAGCGGCGCACCTCGGCCAGGTGCGAGCCGGCGAGGGTGATCGGCGGCAACGCGCAGGACGAGTCGCCGGAGTGGATGCCGGCCTCCTCGATGTGCTCCATCACACCGCCGATGTAGACCTCGCCGTCGGCGTCGCAGAGCGCGTCCACGTCGATCTCGATGGCGTCGTCGAGGAACCGGTCCACCAGCACCGGGTGATCCGGGGAGATGTCGGTGGCGCGTCCGATGTAGTCGCGCAGCGTCGGGTCGTCGTAGACGATCTCCATGCCCCGACCGCCCAGCACGTACGACGGCCGGACCAGCACCGGGTAACCGATCTCGTCGGCGATCGTCTTGGCCTCGTCGTAGGACGTGGCCATGCCGTGCGCCGGCGCGCGCAGCCCGGCCCGGGCCAGCACCGTGCCGAACGCGCCGCGCTCCTCGGCCAGGTGGATCGACTCCGGGGAGGTGCCGACGATCGGCACGCCCGCGTTCTTGAGCCGCTGCGCCAGGCCCAGCGGCGTCTGCCCGCCGAGCTGTACGACCACCCCGACCACGCCCGGCCCGCCGGCCGCCCGGCCGGACGAGTCCTCCGCGTGCCAGACCTCCAGGACGTCCTCGAAGGTCAGCGGCTCGAAGTAGAGCCGGTCGGCGGTGTCGTAGTCGGTCGAGACCGTCTCCGGGTTGCAGTTGACCATGACCGTCTCGTAGCCGGCCGCCCGCAGCGCCTGCACCGCGTGCACGCAGGAATAGTCGAACTCGATGCCCTGCCCGATCCGGTTCGGGCCGGAGCCCAGGATCAGCACCTTCGGCCGGTCCGACGGCACGACCTCGGTCTCCAGGTCGTACGTCGAGTAGTGGTACGGCGTGGTGGCCTCGAACTCGGCCGCGCAGGTGTCCACCGTCTTGTAGACCGGGCGCACGTCGAGGCGGTGCCGCAGGGTCCGTACGCCGTCCTCGGCGGCCAGCTCCGGGCGCAGCGCGGCGAGCTGCCGGTCGGACAGCCCGGCCCGCTTCGCCACCCGCAACAGGTCGGCGTCGAGCACCGGCGCGTCCACGATCTCCGTACGCAGCTCGATCAGGGCGGCGATCTGGTCGAGGAACCACGGGTCGATCCCGCCGGAGGCCTCGGCGACCTCGGCGATCGACGCGCCGAGGCGCAGCGCCCGTTCGACGGTGTACAGCCGGCCGTCGTGCGGGATCCGCAACGCGGCGAGAGTGTCCGCGAGCGTGACGTCGGCCGGGTCCGGCACGGTCCAGAAACCGGCGGCCTTGGTCTCCATCGAGCGCATCGCCTTGTTCAGCGCCTCGGTGAAGTTGCGCCCGAGGCTCATCGCCTCACCCACCGACTTCATCGTGGTGGTCAGCTCCGGGTCCGCACCGGGGAACTTCTCGAACGCGAACCGGGGGATCTTCACCACCACGTAGTCCAGGGTCGGCTCGAACGCCGCCGGGGTCTTCAGGGTGATGTCGTTGGGGATCTCGTCGAGGGTGTAGCCGATGGCCAGCTTCGCGGCGATCTTCGCGATCGGGAAGCCGGTCGCCTTGGAGGCCAGCGCCGAGGAGCGCGACACCCGGGGGTTCATCTCGATCACGACGATCCGGCCGTCGACCGGGTTGACCGCGAACTGGATGTTGCAGCCGCCGGTGTCCACCCCGACCTCGCGCAGCACGGCGATGCCCAGGTCACGCAGGCGCTGGTACTCCCGGTCGGTGAGCGTCATGGCCGGGGCCACGGTGACGCTGTCGCCGGTGTGCACGCCCATCGGGTCGATGTTCTCGATCGAGCAGACCACCACGACGTTGTCCCGCCGGTCGCGCATCAGCTCAAGCTCGTACTCCTTCCAGCCGAGCACGCTCTCCTCGATAAGCACCTCGTGCACCGGGCTGGCGGACAGGCCGTCGCCGGCGATGCGGGCCAGGTCCTCCGGGGTGTGCGCCATGCCGGAGCCCAGGCCACCCATGGTGAACGACGGCCGGATCACCACCGGCAGACCCAGCTCGGCGACGGTCGCCTCGACCTCGTCCATCGAGTGGCAGACCCGGGAGCGGGGCACCAGCCCGGTCGGGTCGTCGACGCCCAGGCGGACCCCGGCCTTCGCCACGATCTCCTTGAACAGCTGCCGGTCCTCGCCCCGGTTGATGGCGTCGATGTTCGCGCCGATCAACTCCACGCCGTACTTCTCCAGGACGCCGCCCTCGTGCAGTGCGACGGCCGTGTTCAGCGCGGTCTGCCCACCGAGGGTCGCCAGGATCGCGTCGGGGCGCTCCTTGGCGATGACCAGCTCCACGAACTCCGGGGTGATCGGCTCGACGTAGGTGGCGTCGGCGAACTCCGGGTCCGTCATGATCGTCGCCGGGTTGGAGTTGACCAGGCTGACCCGGATCCCCTCACTGCGCAGCACCCGGCACGCCTGGGTGCCGGAGTAGTCGAACTCGCAGGCCTGCCCGATGACGATCGGCCCGGAGCCGATCACGAGAATGTGCTTGAGATCGGTCCGCTTAGGCATTGCTGCGCCCCCTGCTGTGGTTCCGACCCTCGATCAAGTCGGCGAATCGGTCGAAGAGGTAGTCCGCGTCGTGCGGGCCGGCCGCCGCCTCCGGGTGGTACTGCACAGTGAACGCGGGCACGTCCATGGCCCGCAGCCCCTCGACCACGTTGTCATTGAGGCAGACGTGCGACACCTGGACGCCGCCGAAGTCGGTGTCGATCACCTGGTCGGGGACCACCGCGCCAGCACCCGCGCCGGGCACCTTGACCGCGAAGCCATGGTTGTGGCTGGTCACCTCGACCTTGCCGGTGACCCGGTCGAGCACCGGCTGGTTGATCCCCCGGTGGCCGTAGCCCAGCTTGTAGGTGCCGAAGCCGAGCGCCCGGCCGAGGATCTGGCTGCCGAAGCAGATGCCGAACAGCGGCACCTCCCGCCGCAGCGCCTCCCGGGCCAGCGCCACCGGGGCGTCGGCGGTGGCCGGGTCGCCCGGACCGGGCGACAGGAAGATCGCGTCGGCGCCGGTGGCGAGCAGGTCGTCGATGCTCGACGAGGCCGGCAGCACGTGGGTGGTCACCCCACGGGTGGCGAGTCGGCGCGGCACGTTGCGCTTGATGCCCAGGTCGAGGGCCGCCACGGTGAACCGGTGCTCGCCGATAGCCTCGACGACGTACGGCTGGGCGGTGGTCACCTCGGCGGACAGGTCCGCGCCGACCATCTGCGGTGCCTGGCGGACGCGGGTCAGGAGGCTCTGCGGGTCGTTGTCGACGCTGGAGATGCCCACCCGCATGGCGCCACGCTCGCGCAGGTGCCGGGTCAGCGCCCGGGTGTCCACCCCGCTGATGCCCACCACACCCTCGGTGGCGAGCCGGTCCTCCAGGCCGCCGGTGGCGCGCCAGTTCGAGCCGATCCGGGCCGGGTCGCGTACGACGTAACCGGCCACCCAGATCCGGCCGGACTCGTCGTCCTCGCCGTTGACTCCGGTGTTGCCGATGTGCGGCGCGGTCTGCACCACCACCTGCCGGTGGTACGACGGGTCGGTGAGTGTCTCCTGGTAGCCGGTCATGCCGGTGTTGAAGACCGCCTCGCCGAAGGTCTCCCCGACGCCGCCGTACGCCTCACCGGGGAACGTGCGCCCGTCCTCCAGGACCAGGATTGCGGGTCTGCGCTTGACCATTACTTGACAGCCTTTCCGTCCAGGACCGTCGGCTCGCCACGCAGGAAGGTCGCCACGATGCGACCCGGCAGCGTCATGCGGGCGTACGGGGTGTTGCGACTGCGACTGGCCAGCTCCGCCGGCTCGATGGTGCGGTGGGCGGCCGGGTCGATCAGGGTCAGGTTGGCCGGCACGCCGGGTGCCGGGTCGATGCCGTGCCCGGTCAGCCCCGCGATCCGGGCGGGGGTGCGCGACATCCGCTCGGCGATCAGGTCCCACTCGGGACCGAGCACGTCGAGCGCGATGGACAGGGCGGTCTCCAGGCCGAGCATCCCCGGCCGGGCGTACGCCCACTCGCACTCCTTGTCCTCCACGGCGTGCGGGGCGTGGTCGGTGGCGATCACGTCGATCACACCGTCGGCGAGCGCGGCGCGCAGCGCGGCGATGTCCGCGGCCGTCCGCAGCGGCGGGTTGACCTTGAAGACCGGGTCGTAGCTCTCCGCACGCTCGTCGGTGAGCAGCAGGTGGTGCGGGGTGACCTCGGCGGTGACGCGTACGCCGCGTGCCTTTGCCTGGCGCAGCACCTCGACGCTGCCGGCGGTGGAGACGTGGCAGACGTGCAGTCGGCTGCCGACGTGTTCGGTGAGCAGCACGTCGCGGGCGATGATCGCCTCCTCGGCGACCGCCGGCCAGCCGATCAGCCCGAGCCGGGTGGAGACCTCACCCTCGTGCATCTGGGCGCCCTCGGTGAGCCGGGGCTCCTCGGCGTGCTGGGCGATGATCCCGTCGAACGCCTTGACGTACTCCAGGGCCCGGCGCATCAGCAACGGGTCGGCGACGCAGTGCCCGTCGTCGGAGAAGATCCGCACCCGGGCCGCGGAGTCGGCCATCGCGCCCAGTTCCGCCAGCCGCTCGCCGGCGAGCCCGACGGTGACCGCGCCGATCGGCTGCACGTCGACCAGCCCGGCCTCGCGGCCGAGCCGCCAGACCTGCTCGACCACGCCAGCGGTGTCCGCGACCGGGGAGGTGTTGGCCATCGCGCAGACCGCCGTGTAGCCCCCCATCGCCGCCGCGCGGGACCCGGACTCGACGGTCTCGGCGTCCTCCCGGCCGGGCTCGCGCAGGTGGGTGTGCAGGTCGACGAGGCCGGGCAGGGCGACCAGCCCGGTGCCGTCGATGACGGTGGCGTCCGGCGCGGACAGGCCGGCGCCGACCTCGGCCACCACGCCGTCGCGGATCAGCAGATCGGTCGGCGGGCCGCCGACGACGCTCACGCTGGTGATCAGGTACGCGCTCACCGGTTGTTCCCTCCGAGCAGCAGGTAAAGGACAGCCATCCGCACGGAGACCCCGTTGGTGACCTGTTCGACGATGGTGGAGCGGGGTGAGTCGGCGACCTCGGGGGTGATCTCCATCCCCCGGTTCATCGGGCCGGGGTGCATGACGATCGCGTGCTCCGGCAGCCGACGCATCCGCGGGCCGTCCAGCCCGTAGCGGCGGGCGTACTCACGCGCGGAGGGGAAGTAGGAGTCGTTCATCCGTTCCCGCTGCACCCGCAGCATCATCACCACGTCGACATTCGGCAGCACCGAGTCCAGGTCGTAGGAGACGTCGGTGGCCGGCGCCAACGCTCCGGCGATGTCGACCGGGATGAGGGTGGGCGGGCCGACCAGGGTGACCTTCGCGCCGAGGGTGGAGAGCAGCAGCACGTTGGAGCGGGCGACCCGGGAGTGCAAGACGTCCCCGACGACCGCTACCGACAGGCCGGCCAACCGGCCCAGCCGGGACCGCATGGTGTACGCGTCCAGCAGCGCCTGGGTGGGGTGCTCGTGGGTGCCGTCGCCGGCGTTGACGACCGACCCGTCGACCCAGTTGGCCAGTCGGTGCGGCGCGCCGGAGGCCGGGTGCCGGACGACCACGGCGTCGGCGCCCATGGCCTGCAGGGTCAGCGCGGTGTCCTTCAGGCTCTCGCCCTTGGTGACGCTGGACCCCTTCGCGGAAAAGTTGATCACGTCGGCGCTGAGCCGCTTCGCCGCCGCCTCGAAGGAGATCCGGGTGCGGGTGGAGTCCTCGTAGAAGAGGTTCACCACGGTCCGGCCGCGCAGCGCGGGCAGTTTCTTGATCTCCCGGCCGGCGACGGTGGCCATCTCGGCGGCGGTGTCCAGGATCTCGGTGGCGGTCGCGGCGTCCAGATCCGCGCCGGAGAGCAGATGCTTGATCATGAGGTGGGTCCCCCGTAGAGCTTGACCTCGTCCGTCCCGTCGGTCTCGGCGAGCGTCACCTTCACGCTCTCGGCGAGCGAGGTCGGGATGTTCTTGCCGACGTAGTCGGCGCGGATCGGCAGCTCCCGGTGGCCGCGATCGACCAGGACGGCGAGCTGCACGGACGCTGGGCGGCCCACGTCGTTGAGCGCGTCGAGCGCGGCCCGGACGGTGCGGCCGGAGAACAGCACGTCGTCGACGAGGATGACCCGCTTGCCGTCGATGCCGCCGGGCGGCAGCTCGGTCGGGCCGATCGCGCGGGTGGCGTGCCGGCGCAGGTCGTCGCGGTAGAGGGTGATGTCGAGCACACCGACCGGAACGGCGACGTCCTCGAAGGTGCTGATCCGGTCGGCGAGCCGCCGAGCGAGGGGGGTTCCTCTGGTGGGAATCCCAAGAAGCACCGTGTTGGCGGCGCCCTGGGTCTTCTCCAGGATCTGGTGGGCGATGCGGTCGACCACGCGTTGCACGTCGGCGCTGGCGAGGATCACCTTCACCGAGGGTTGTCGCGGTGGTGACGAGCGGGCAGCCGATGGGTATGCCACGGCGGACCTCCTTCCCCGCCTCACTGGACGGGTCGTTAAAGGATGTCGGGCACCTCCGGCCGGACCGCAGAGCGCTCCTGAGCCGGGGCTTCACGCCACGTTACCAGTGGTCACCGGGCTGATGGACGGCGGCCACTGACCACCGGATCAGGACCATGAAAAGGGGATAACTTCCCAGACGCTCCCCAACGGTAGGGTCACGACCACTTGACCACGTGTCCCATTCCCCGTACCGTCACGCTCCGTAGCGATCGACGGGAGAACCCCGAGCAGCACTGGGAGTGTCCGAATGCCCTCTGAATACGCCAAGTCTCTGGGCGCCCGCCTGCGCTCCATCCGCCAACAGCAGGGTCTTTCCCTGCAGGGTGTGGAGGAGAAGTCGAACGGGCGGTGGAAGGCCGTGGTGGTCGGCTCGTACGAGCGTGGCGACCGGGCCGTGACGGTGTCCCGTCTGGCCGAGCTGGCCGAGTTCTACCGTGTCCCCGTCTCGGAGCTGCTGCCTGACGGCAGTGGCGTCCGTCACGAGCCCACCAGCAAGATCGTCCTGGACCTGGAGCGGCTCTACGACGAGGCCTCCGAGGACCTGGCCTACGTCGCGCGCTACGCCCGCGCCATCCAGCAGCAGCGCGGCGACTACAACGGCCGGGTGCTCTCCATCCGCGCCGACGACCTGCGGGCACTCGCGATCGTGTACGACGCCTCACCGTCGGGCCTGATCGAGCGGCTCACCGAGCACGGTGTGCTGGTGGCCGACCCCCGGGCGTTCTTCGCCTCCTGAGCTGTCGCTTCACCTGATCTGCGGCTCCACCGAAAGGGCCCGTGCCGGATGGCACGGGCCCTTTCGCGTCGCGTCGTTCGGTGGAGACGCTCAGCGGGTGGCGTACTCGGCGATCCGGCCGAGCACCCCGTTGAGAAAGCGCGGCGAATCGTCGGTGGACATCTGGCGGGCCAGCTCAACGGCCTCGCTGATCGCCACCGCGTCGTCGATCTCGTCGACGTAGAGCAGCTCGTAGACGGCGATCCGGGCCAGATTCCGGTCGACGACCGGCATCCGCTCCAGCGTCCATCCCTCGGCGTAACTGGCGATGAGCTCGTCGATCCGGTCAAGGTGCTCGGCGACACCCTCGACCAGGCCCACCGCGTAGCCCAGGTGCTCCGGTCGGGGCTGCTCGATCCGCTGCACGTAGCCGGCGAGCACCTCCACCGGAGGCTTGTCTCGTAGGTCGGACTCGTAGAGGACATCCAGCGCCCGCTTGCGCGCCTTGCGGCGCGCCGGCATCTGCTGCTTGGAACCCTCAGCCATCAGGCGCGGCCGAGGTAACGGCCGTCGCGGGTGTCGACCTTGATCTTCTCACCGGTGGTGATGAACAGCGGAACCGGCACTGTGGCACCGGTCTCCACGGTCGCCGGCTTGGTGCCACCGGTCGAACGGTCGCCCTGCAGGCCCGGCTCGGTGTAGGTGACCTCCAGCACGACACTGGTGGGCAGCTCGATGTAGAGCGGCACCCCCTCGTGCTGGGCGACGGTCGCCTCCGCCTCGGGCAGCAGGTAGTTGGCTGCCTCACCGACGGTGCCACCGGGCACGGTGATCTGGTCGAAGGTCTCCAGATCCATGAAGACGAAGTCTTCGCCGTCGGCGTAGAGGTATTGCATCGTGCGCTTGTCAACGGTCGCGGTTTCGACCTTGGTGCCCGCGTTGAAGGTCTTGTCGACCACCTTCCCGGACAGCACGTTCTTCAGCGTGGTGCGCACGAAGGCACCACCCTTACCGGGCTTGACGTGCTGGAACTCGACGACGGCCCAGAGCTCGCCGTCCAGGTTGAGAACCAGGCCGTTTTTGAGGTCGTTGGTGGAGGCCATTTCCTGCCTTGATCATCAATTGGCGGACAGACCTTACGAGTCTACTAGCTGCGCCGAGACTCGCTGACCGCCCTACTTCGGCGCGGGCCACCCCTTGGGCATCGACACCCACGCAGATAACGCAGAGTGATTTTCCAGGGAGGCACCCCTCCCCTGGTCTACCCCCTTTGCTTTGCATACCTATATGCGACAGTCACGCACCGTACCGGCAGGCTGTCGCCCCTACGGCAACCCAGCTCACATATTCGCAGCTCACCGCCCTGTCGCATCCGAAGGTGCAGAGCAAAGGGAGCGAGCAGGCAGGTGCCCTAGCGCCGGGCGGGGAACGCGGAGTGACGCTCGCCGACGCGAGTTGGCGATCACAATCGGTGATTTGCCACAGACCGGCGCGAAAGACGGTGAAAGGTCGGGTACGGCGGGCGGGAAGCCGCCGTCAGGCGGCTCGGGTGGCCAGGTGGTGCAGTGCGAGGCGATAACCGTCGATGCCGAGACCGCAGATCACCCCGGTCGCCACCGCGGACACCACCGAGTGGTGCCGGAACTCCTCGCGGGCGTGGATGTTGGACAGGTGCACCTCAACCAACGGCCCCCGCAGCATGGCGCAGGCGTCCCGCACCGCGTACGAGTAGTGCGACCAGGCGGCCGGGTTGAGCACCACCGCGGCAGCCTCGTCAGCGGCGGTGTGCAGCCAACCGAGCAGTTCGTGCTCGGCGTCGGTCTGCCGGACCGTCACGTCCAACCCCAACTCCCGGCCGGTGGCCTCGCACAGCGCCACCAGATCGGCGTAGGTGGTCGCGCCGTACACCTCGGGCTCGCGGGTGCCCAACCGGCCCAGGTTCGGCCCGTTCAGGACATAGACCTTCACGGCGTTGCCACCTCCCGGTAGGCGGCCTCCAACAGCGCGTCGTCCGGGCCCTCCAGCATCGCCGGGCGGGCCAGCCCATCCAGCACCACGAAGCGCAGCCGACTGCCCCGGGCCTTCTTGTCGACCCGCATCGCGGCCAGCAGCTGCGGCCAGGCGTCGGCCGGGTAGGTCACCGGCAGACCGAGCGCGGTCAGGGTGACCCGGTGCCGGTCGGCGGTCGGGGCGTCGAGCCGGCCGGCGAGCCGGGCCAGCGCGGCGGCGTACACCAGACCGACGGCGACGGCGTGACCGTGCCGCCAGCGGTAGCCCTCGTTCTGCTCGATCGCGTGGGCGAGGGTGTGACCGTAGTTGAGCACCTCCCGCACGCCCGACTCGCGCAGGTCACCGGCGACCACGTCGGCCTTGACCCGGATCGCCCGCTCGATCAGCTCCCGCGTCACCGGGCCGCGTGCGTCGGTGGCCGCCTCCGGGTCGCGCTCGACGAGGTCCAGGATCGCCGGGTCGGCGATGAACCCGCACTTGACCACCTCGGCGAGCCCGGCGGCCAGGTCGACAGCGGGCAGACTGTCCAGGGTGGCCAGGTCGGCCAGCACACCGACCGGCGGGTGGAACGCGCCCACCAGGTTCTTGCCGGCGGCCGTGTTGATGCCCGTCTTGCCGCCGACGGCGGCGTCGACCATGCCCAGCAGCGAGGTCGCCACCGGAACCCAGCGCACCCCGCGCAACCAGCAGGCCGCGACGAACCCGGCCAGGTCGGTCACCGCGCCGCCGCCCACCCCGACGACAGCGTCGGTGCGGGTGAAGCCAGCCGCCCCGAGCTGGTCCCAGCAGGAGGCGGCCACGTCGATCTGCTTGCCCGACTCGGCGTCGGGCACCTCGATCGGCAGCGGCTCGATGTCGGCGGCGCGCAGCCGCTCGCCGAGCGCGTCCGCCAGGGCCTTGAGCGGGGGTGCGTGCAGCACCGCCGCACGGCCCGCGCCGGGCAGCAGGCCGGGCAGCGCGCCCAGCAGGTCACGCCCCACCAACACGTCGTACGGCCGCTCGCCGCCGACCGGAATCCGGGTCACCTCGTCCATCGCCGGCAGCCTAGTCGAGCGGACGACGTGGTGCGGGCGGCTGCCCACCTGCTGGCCGAGCCGCCCACTCGGCGAGCAGTCGGGCATGCTCGGCCACCTCGGCGCGCAGCGCGTCCGGGTGTCGCACCGTGAACGGGCAGCCCAGGCCGGCGAGCAGCGCGGCCATACCCGGCAGGCTCTCCGCGCGGGCCCGCAGCAGCACCCCGTCGGTGGTGGCGGTCAGCTCGGCCACGCTGGGCGGAATGCGGCGACGGGCGGTGACCAGGTCGGTCTCCAGCAGCACCTCGACCTCGTGTTTGTACGGCACACCGGCCAGTGACCGGGTCACCCGGGCCACCGGGTCGAAGCCCTCCGGGACGGTGAACGTCGCCCCGCCCGGCGTCACGGTGCCGATGCGGTCCAACCGGAACGTGCGGACCTCGCCGCGCCGGTGGTCGTGGCCGGTGACGTACCACCGGCCGGAGTGGAAGACCAGACCGTACGGGTCGAGCTCCCGGTGCGACTGCTCACCGCGCCAGGAGCGGTAGTCCAGTGCCACCCGCTGCCGGTGTCGGGCGGCCGAGGCCAGGGCGAGCAGGGTGCCCGACGCCGGCCGCAGCTCCGGCTCGGGGCGTCGCAGGGTGAAACCGAGGTGCTCCTGCACGGCCGCGAGCCGGTCGGCGAGCGCCGCCGGCAGCACCCGGCGGATCTTCGCGAGTGCCGTGGCCGTGGCGGGCTGCTCGGTGGCCAGCCCGACTCGCTCGGCGACGACCAGGCCGAGCAGCACCGCCACCGCCTCGTCGTCGGTGAGCATCAGCGGTGGCAGCTTGTAGCCCGGGTGCAGCCGGTAGCCGCCGTGGCGGCCCCGGTCGGCGGTGACCGGGATGCCCAACTCGACCAGGGTGGCCGCGTACCGGCGCACGGTCCGCTCGTCGACGCCCAGCCGTGCGGCCAACTCGGTGGCGGTTGCGCGGTGCCGGGCCTGGAGCAACTCCAGCAGAGCCAGCACCCGACCGGCGGGATGTGACACGGGACACTCCTCCAAACCGGGCGGATCCTGTCCGGATTCGATCGTACGGTCTGTCGGTAACCGAGAGAAGGAGCGACAGATGGCGACGTTCGTACTGGTGCCGGGCTTCTGGTTGGGCGCCTGGGCGTGGCGGGAGGTGACCGCCACCCTGCGCGCGCAGGGTCACGACGTGCACCCGATGACGCTGACCGGGCTGGCCGAGCGCGACCACCTGGCCGGTCCGGAGGTGACCCTGGAGACGCACACCCTCGACATCGTCCGGCTGATCGAGGTCGAGGACCTGCGCGACGTGCTGCTGGTCGGGCACTCCGGCGGCGGCATGCCGGTCGCCCAGGCGGCGGACCGCATCCCGGACCGCATCGCCCGGGTGGTCTACGTGGAGAGTGGTCCGCTGCCCGACGGCACCGCGCAGTTCGACACAGTGCCCCCGGAGGAGCAGCAGCACCTGCGGGCCGCGATCGGCGACGGGCACCTGCTGCCGCCGCCGGCCTGGGATCCGGCCGCCGACCCGACCAACCTGGCCGGCCTGGACGAGCCGACGCTGGCAATGCTCCGCGCACGGGCCACCCCGCAGCCGCTGCGGGCAGCCACCGACCCGGTGCGGCGCACCGGCGGGCGTCCGGTGCCGACCGCGCTGGTCGCCTGCACCTTCCCGCTGGCGGTGGTGGAGCAGATGATCAGCGAGGGGCACCCGTACTTCACCGGGTTGGCCGGTGGTCAGCTGTTCGCACTGCCGACCGGGCACTGGCCGATGCTCAGCGAGCCGAAGGCCCTGGCCGACGTGCTCGACGCCGCGGCCCGAGGCTGAGCGCTGCTTCGGGAAGGGCGCCGTCGCCCGGCCGGTAGCTCACCGGCCGGGCGGACGTCAGCGGGGCAGCAGGGCGGTGATCTCGTCGACGATCGCCGCCGGGGCCCGCCCGTCGGTGGTCACCGTCGCGGTGGCGACCTCGGCGTAGAGCGGCCGGCGCTGGTCCATCAGGTGCTTGAGGGTGGCCCGCGGGTTGAGCGCCAACAGCGGCCGGCCGGTGCCGAGCCCGACCCGCTTCACCGCGTCGGGCAACTCGACCGAGAGGTGCACCACCCGGTGCCCCACCAGGGCGGCCCGGGTCTCCTCGGCCAGCACCGCGCCGCCGCCGAGGGCGAGCACGCCCGTGCCGGCAGCCAGCGCCGC
The DNA here is from genome assembly GCF_057766525.1 of Micromonospora sp. MGP-C2. Taxonomy (NCBI): domain Bacteria; kingdom Bacillati; phylum Actinomycetota; class Actinomycetes; order Micromonosporales; family Micromonosporaceae; genus Micromonospora; species Micromonospora sp. MGP-C2. Next base: position 6,784,708 of record NZ_JBYMEN010000002.1, on the reverse strand, counting down.
GGCCACCGCGGCCCGCTCCAGGGTACGGAAGTGCGCCTCACCCTCGTCGATGAAGATCTCCGGGATCGGCTTACCGGCCATCTGCTCGATGTCGGTGTCGGTGTCACGGAACTCCACCCCGAGGGCGTCGGCGAGCGCCCGCCCGACGGTGGTCTTGCCGCAGCCGGGCGCGCCGACCAGCACGACGAGCGGGGCCATCAGCGGATGACCAGTGCGTCGAGGTATCCGGCCAGGTTGCGGCGCATCTCGGCGATCGAGTCCCCACCGAACTTCTCGGTGGCCGCCTCGGCGAGCACCAGCGCCACCATCGCCTCGGCGACGACCGCCGCGGCGGGCACCGCGCACACGTCGGACCGCTGGTTGATCGCGGTGGCCGGCTCGCCGGTCGTAACGTCCACGGTGGCCAGCGCCCGGTTGAGCGACGAGATCGGCTTCATCGCGGCGCGGACCCGCAGCGGCTCACCGGTGGTGATGCCGCCCTCCAGCCCGCCGGCCCGGTCGGTGACCCGGCGGACGCCGGTGGCCGACGGAATGATCTCGTCGTGCGCCTGCGAGCCACGGGACCGGGCCTGCTGCCAGCCGTCACCGATCTCCACGCCCTTGATCGCCTGGATGGACATCAGCGCGGTGGCCAGTCGGGCGTCGAGCTTGCGGTCCCACTGCACGTGGCTGCCCAACCCCGGTGGCACCCCGTACGCCAGGACCTCGACCACGCCACCGAGGGTGTCGGCGGCCTTCTTCGCGGCATCGACCTCGGCGACCATCAGGGCGCTGGCCTCCGCGTCGAGGCAGCGCAGCGGGTCGGCGTCGATGCGGGCGGCGTCGGACGGAGTGGGGCGCAGACCGGGCTTCGCGGCCACCGGACCCAGCTCGACGACGTGCGAGACGATCTCGATGCCGAGCGCCTGACGGATCAGGGCCTTGGCGACCGCGCCGACGGCGACCCGAGCGGCGGTCTCCCGGGCGCTGGCGCGTTCCAGGATCGGCCGGGCGTCGGTGTGGCCGTACTTCTGCATGCCGGCCAGGTCGGCGTGGCCCGGCCGGGGGCGGGTCAGCGGGGCGTTGCGGGCCTGCCGGGCCAGCTCGTCGGGGTCGACCGGGTCGGCGGCCATCACGGTCTGCCACTTCGGCCACTCGGAGTTGCCGACCCGGATGGCCACCGGGCTGCCCAGGGTGACGCCGTGCCGCAGGCCGCCGAGCAGCTCGACCTCGTCGCGTTCGAAGGACATCCGGGCGCCACGGCCGTAGCCCAGCCGCCGGCGGGCCAGCTCGTCGGCGATCACGGTGGTGGTCACCTCGATGCCGGCCGGCACCCCCTCCATCATCGCGACGAGGGCGGGACCGTGCGATTCACCTGCAGTCAGCCAGCGCAACACGTCGGTCAGTCTGTCACGGCGCGCCACCGACCCGGCACGCTGCCCGCCGTGTCCCGCGCTGCGGACGCCTCACACCTCCGTCAGTACGCCAGCCAACTCCTGGTATTCATCGCCGGTGCGCGGACAGACGAAGCGACCGTCGCCCTTGGCGGCCAGCGGCTCGCCCGCGCGGCCCACCCAGGCCACCCTGCGGGCCGGGACGCCCACCACGAGCGCGAAGTCGGGCACGTCCTTGGTGACGACAGCGCCCGCGGCGACCAACGCCCAACGGCCCACCGTCACCGGCGCCACGCAGACGGCACGGGCTCCGATCGACGCACCCTCTCCGACGATGACCCCCACCGCTGTCCAGTCGTCACCGCTCTTGAGCCGGCCCTCCGGCGTCACCGCCCGCGGGTACTCATCGTTGGTGAGCACTGCCGCGGGCCCCACGAAGACGCCGTCGCCCAGCACGGCAGGCTCGTAGACGAGACCGTAGTTCTGGACCTTCACGTTGTCGCCGAGGCGCACTCCCGGTCCGACATACGCGCCCCGACCGATCACACAGTCGCGCCCGAGGCTGGCGTTCTCCCGCACCTGCGCGAGATGCCAGATTTTGGTGCCCGCCTGGATCGTCGCGCGCACATCGACATCGGCGCCGGGTGCGACGAACACGTCGTCCCGGTGCGGCTGCACAGAATCGGTCATCTAGTTCCCCGTCGCGATTGTGGTGCCGTCACTGTAGGAACGAGCGCAGGTTGCCGGCCGCCGTTGAGGCGGCTGGTATTGCGCACCCGTCGGTTGGAAATGACGCGACCGACAGCCGGTGCGCGTGGGCCGAAGGTATCGGTTACCCGCAGTGGGCCGCCGAAACCCGACACAGCGCTGTCGCGGCCGATCGCCGGCCGGTAGCTTCCCGGGGCGGACCAGGTCAACAGGCGCCAATCGTTGTCACACGCCGCGGGTGTGTCGGACATCGCCCCATGGTCGCCCGCCACGAACCGCCGTAGACGAAACGGATCGCTGTGACTCCTTCACCTGCCGCCTCCGACAGACCCATCGGGATCGCCGTGATCGGCGCCGGCTACTGGGGCCCCAACCTGGTTCGCAACTTCCAAGGATCCACGGCATTCCGCCTGCGCTGGCTCTGTGACCTCGACGTCGAACGGGCCCGTCGCGTGCTCGGGGACTACTCGACCGTCCAGGTCACCGACGACCTCGACAGGGTGCTGGCCGATGACGCGGTACAGGCCGTCGCCATCGCCACCCCGGCCGGCACCCACCTGACGGTGGCACTGGCCGCGCTGCGCGCCGGCAAGCACGTGCTGGTAGAGAAGCCGCTCGCCGCCACGTACGACGAGGGCCGCCAACTCGTCGAGGAGGCCGACCGGCGCCGCCTCACGCTCATGTGCGACCACACCTACTGCTACACCCCGGCCGTCCTTCGCATCCGCGAGCTGCTGCATTCGGGCGACCTGGGCGAGCTGCACTACCTCGACTCGGTTCGCATCAATCTCGGTCTGGTCCAGCGCGACATCGACGTGATCTGGGACCTGGCGCCGCATGATCTGTCCATCCTGGACTTCGTCCTGCCGCCAGGCATCGTGCCGGTGGCCGTCGCCGCGCACGGTGTCGACGGCATCGGCGCTGGCCGTAGTTGCGTCGCCTACCTCACGCTCCGACTCAACACCGGTGCGATCGCACACATCCACGTCAACTGGCTGTCCCCCGTCAAGATCCGCACCACCATCATCGGTGGGTCCAAGCGCACCCTGGTTTGGGACGACCTCAACCCCAGCCAACGGCTGGCGATCTTCGATCGGGGCGTCGACGTGGCGACTCCGGACGAGCTCGGCGCCGAGGAACGCCACGACGTGCTGGTGTCCTACCGCTCGGGGGACATGGTGGCGCCGGCACTGACGGAGCGCGAGGCGCTGCGGACCATGGTCGAGGAGTACGCGCGCGCCATCCGGACCGGATCGCCCGCACTGACCGACGGCCGATCCGGCCTACGGGTTCTGCAGATCCTGCAGGCAGCCTCGCAAAGTCTCACCAAAGGCGGCGTGATGGTCGAACTGGAAGGAGAGTCCGAACGATGAGTGCGGCGGTTTCGGTCAAGAATGCGCGTGCCCTGGTGACGGGCGGAGCCGGCACGATTGGCTCGCACGTGGTCGACCTGCTCGTGCGGGGCGGCGCCGACGAGGTTGTCGTTCTCGACAACCTCGTACGCGGCCGGCGCGAGAACCTGAAGTGGGCGCTGCAGAGCGATCGGGTGCGCGTGGTGGAGGGGGACATCCGCGATGCCAACCTCGTCCGCGACGTCACCCGGGGCAAGGACCTTGTCTTCCACCTTGCCGCCATCCGGATCACCCAGTGCGCCGAGGAGCCGCGGCTGGCCAACGAGGTGCTCGTTGACGGCACGTTCAACGTGCTGGAGGCGGCAGCCGCCGAGGGCGTCCGCAAGGTGGTCGCCTCGTCGTCGGCGTCGCTCTACGGCCTGGCCGAGGAGTTCCCCACCAGCGAACGGCACCACCCGTACAACAACGACACGTTCTACGGGGCCGCCAAGGCGTTCAACGAGGGCATGCTGCGCAGCTTCCACGGGATGTACGGGCTGGACTATGTGGTCCTGCGGTACTTCAACGTGTACGGCCAGCGGATGGACGTCCACGGGCTGTACACCGAGGTGCTGATCCGTTGGATGGAGCGCATCGACGCAGGCCTCCCCCCGTTGATCCTCGGCGACGGCACCCAGACGATGGACTTCGTCGACGTGGTCGACATCGCCCGCGCCAACATCCTGGCCGCCGAGTCGGCTCACACCGACGAGGTGTTCAACATCGCCAGCGGGGTCGAGACCAGCCTCAATGAGCTCGCCCGCACGCTTCTCTCGGTGATGAAGAGCGATCTCTCCCCCGAGTACGGCCCGGCGCGGAAGGTCAACGGGGTCACCCGGAGACTCGCTGACACCTCCGCCGCCGCGGAGGCACTCGGCTTCCGGACACAGATCGGCCTCCGGGAGGGCCTACAGGGCCTGGTCGAGTGGTGGCGCGCGGAGCAGCCCGCCGCCGGCGCGTCCCAGGAGGCGCGGTGACCATCGAGGCGGCACGCCGCATCCCGGTGATGCTCCCCGCGCTCGGCGAGGAGGAGGCACTGGCCGCGGCCGATGCTGTCCGTTCGGGGTGGGTTGCCCAGGGCCCCCGGGTCGCGGCGTTCGAGACCGCGTTCGCCGCCAGTGTCGGTGCGGCCCACGCCGTCGCCGTCAGCTCCTGCACCACGGCGCTGCACCTCGCGCTCGTCGCGGTCGGGGTGGAGCCCGGTGACGAGGTGATCGTCCCGTCGCTGTCGTTCATTGCCACCGCCAACGCGGTCCGCTACGTCGGAGCACGGCCCGTCTTCGCCGACGTGGACCTCGCCACCGGCAACGTAACGGTGGCGACGCTCGACGTGGTGCGCACGGCGCGTACCAGGGCCGTCATCGCCGTGCACCAGGGCGGCGTGCCGGCCGAGGTGTCCGCGCTGCGCAGCGCCGCCGAGAGGTGGGGCGTCGCGCTGATCGAAGACGCCGCGTGCGCGGCCGGATCCGTGGTGGATGGTGGCCCGGTCGGTGCCGGGGCGTTGCTCGCTGCGTGGTCGTTTCACCCGCGAAAGCTCCTCACCACCGGTGAAGGCGGAATGCTCACCACCGACAACGCGGATTGGGCGGTGCGGCTGCGCCGGCTGCGCGAGCACGGGATGAACGTGTCGGCAGCGGACCGGCACGCGAGTGCCCAACCGATCCTCGAGGCGTACCTGGAGACGGGCTACAACTACCGGATGACCGACATCCAGGCGGCCATCGGCCTGGTCCAACTTGGCAAACTCCCGACGATCGTGGCGCAGCGCCGCAGCCTCGCCGCGCGGTACCACGAGTTGCTGGCCGACGTGCCGGGCGCGGTCGCGGTCCGCGATCCGGCGCACGGCCGCACCAACTTCCAGACCTTCTGGGTGCTGCTGACTGACGAGTTCGGCGTCGGGCGCGACGAGACCCTCGCCGCACTCGCCGCCGCCGGGGTGTCCGCCCGGCGCGGCATCATGGCGTCGCACCTGGAGCCGGCGTACGCGGACGTCAACCCGGCACCGCTGCCGGTGACCGAGCGGATCACGCGTGACTCGCTGGTCCTGCCCCTGCACCACGCGCTCACCGGGGACGACCAAGACCACATCGTCGGAACACTTCGTGGGCTGATCCGCCGATGACCACCGATCTGGTGATCGTCGGCGCCGGAGGAATGGCCCGGGAGACGGTAGCCACCGTTGCGGCGATCAACGCGGCAGCGCCGACCTGGCTGCTACGCGGCTTTCTCGACGACGACCCAGCCCTGTACGGCGTGCTCCGTGCCGGGTTGCCGGTGCTCGGCCCGCTGGACGCGATCGCCGATCTGCCCGATGCCGACGTGGTGATCTGCGTCGCCAACGCCCGTAACCCCGGCGTCCGCGAGCAGGTGGTGCAACGGCTGGGCCTGCCGCCGGCACGGTACGCGACAGTCGTACACCCGTCGGCCGAGGTGCCCACCAACTGCACGATCGGACCAGGCTCGGTGCTGCTGGCTCAGGTCGTCCTGACCGCCGACGTCACGGTCGGCGCACACGTGGCCATCATGCCGCAGACCGTGCTGACCCACGACGACATCGTCTCCGACCACGTCACGATCGCCTCGGGCGTGCGGGTCTCCGGTTCCGTACTGATCGGACGGGGCGCCTACCTCGGGGCCGGCGCGCTGATCCGCGAATCGCTCACCGTCGGCGCGACGTCGCTCATCGGCATGGGTTCGGTCGTGCTCAGCGACGTACCCCACGGTGAGGTGTGGGCCGGTAATCCGGCCCGATTCCTTCGTCCTGTCCGTCAGCCAACTTCTCAGGGAGTGCTTCCACGATGAACGCGATTCCGTTGGTGGACCTGCAGGCTGCGCATGCCGAAGTAGCCGAGGAGGTCGCGGTCGGCTTCAAGCGGATCCTGGCGGACACCGCCTTCATCGGCGGCCCCGAGGTGACCGCCTTCGAACGCGAGTACGCGGCCTTTACCGGAGTGGACCACTGCGTCGGAGTCGCCAACGGCACCGACGCGCTCGAACTGGCGCTACGCGCAGTCGGCGTCGGGCCAGGCGCCGAGGTGATCCTGCCCACGAACACCTTCATCGCCACCGCCGAGGCCGTCGCCCGGTCCGGCGCGCGACCGGTGCTGGTCGACTGCGATCCCGACTCGTACCTGATCGACGTCGACGCGGCGCTGGCCGCGATCACGCCGGCCACCCGGGCGATCATCCCGGTACACCTCTACGGCCAGCTGGCGCCGGTGGAGCGACTACGGGACGGCCTGGCCGGGCGCGACATCGCCATCGTCGAGGACGCCGCGCAGTGCCAGGGCGCCACCCGGCACGGACGTGGCGCCGGTGTCGGCGGCATCGCCGCGACGAGCTTCTACCCCGGCAAGAACCTGGGGGCGTACGGCGACGCGGGCGCCGTGGTGACCGCCGACGTGGACGCCGCCACCATGGTCCGCACCCTCGGCAGCCACGGCGGCCTGAAGAAGTACGTGCACGACGTGATCGGTGTGAACAGCCGGCTGGACGGCCTCCAGGCGGTCGTGCTCCGCGCCAAGCTGGCCCGACTGGCCAATTGGAACGCGCTGCGCCGGGCTGCGGCCGGCCGGTACGACGCGCTGCTGGAGTCGGTCGACGTGATCCGCCCGGTGACCCTGCCGGGTAACGAGCACGTCTGGCACATCTACTGTCTCCGGATCCCCGACGACGGCACCCCGGCCCGCCGGGACCGGGTGCTGGCGCGACTCAACGCCTCCGGCGTCGGCGCGGCGATCCACTACCCCGTGCCGGTGCACCGGACGCCGGCCTTCGCCGGCCTCGGTTACCCGCAGGGGGCGTTTCCGCGGGCGGAGCGGATCGCGCCCGAGTTGCTCTCGCTGCCGATCTATCCACAGATCACCGCCGACCAGCAGGAGTCCGTCGTCGCCGCGTTGACCGCCGCGCTGGCCGGCTGACCGTCTGTCCCTGCCCAGGTCGGAGGCGACCCGGGTGGCAGACGGGAAGGCATCGCCGCCGATGAGGCAGGCGGTGCGGACGTAGCGGGCCTGGAAATGGAGATGTCGTGTACGTGACGCTGCGGGACCGGCCGGACGATGCCGGTCCGAGCCGCGCCCGCATCGCCGTGCACCGCGTATCCGGGACGGTTGTGCTGCTCGGCACGGTCAGCCTTCTCACCGACGTGTCGTCGGAGATGGTGGCCTCCATCCTGCCGCTCTACCTGACCGCCGTGGTCGGGCTGAGCCCCATCGCGTACGGCTTCCTGGACGGCATGTACCAGGGCGTCAGCGCGCTGGTGCGGATCACCGGGGGGTACGTCGGCGACCGTGGGCAGCGACCGAAGTGGGTCGCCGTGGCTGGGTACGGCGCGTCCGCGTTGAGCCGCCTGGCGATGCTGCCGGCGGCAGGCTTCGCGGCGATAACCGCGGTGGTCACGGCGGACCGGTTGGGCAAGGGCCTGCGCACCGCGCCCAGGGACGCCCTGATCGCCGCGGTGTCGCAGCCGGACGTGCTCGGTCGAGCCTTCGGTGTGCACCGGGCGCTGGACACCCTGGGCGCGGCCATCGGTCCACTTGTCGCGTTCGCCCTCTTCGCCGCCGTCCCCGGCAGCTACGACTCGATCTTCGTCGTCTCGTTCGCTTTCGCGGTCGCCGGGTTGGCGGTGCTGGTGCTGCTCGTTCCGGACCTGCCTACCGCGGTCGGCGCGGCCCGGGCCACTCTGCGAGAGGTGCTCGCGGAGGTCGCCGGACGAGGTCTACGACGACCGTTGCTGGCTGCCGCTCTGCTCGGCCTGCTGACCATCGGCGATGGCTTCCTCTACCTGCTCCTGCAAGACCGGGACGACGTCACTGCCCGCTATTTCCCCCTGCTCTACGTGGGAACCAACGTCGCCTACCTGGCGCTGGCCGTACCCCTGGGGTTGCTGGCCGATCGGTTCGGTCGAGGTCGGGTGCTGGTCGCCGGTCACCTGGCATTGCTGGGCGGCTACCTCCTCGCTGCGCTGCCCAGCAGTGGCGTCGGCGGAACCCTTGCGGTCCTGCTGCTGCTCGGCACCTTCTATGCCGCCACCGATGGCGTGCTGGCGGCGCTGGTGAGCCGCCTCGTGGCCGCCAGGGCACGGGGAAGTGGAATCGCGGCCGCCCAGACCACGGTGGCGCTGGCCCGCTTCGCCGCGTCGGTGCTCTTCGGTCTGCTCTGGAGCGTCCAGGGCCCCCGCTCGGCGCTGCTGCTCTTCGCCGCCATGTTGGCGGTCGCGGTGCCGGTCGCCGCCTGGCTGCTGCGCGGCATCGACGATTCGACCCCAACGACGCTCCCCGGAGCTCAACCCAGTGCGGTGGCGGCATGAGTGAGCGAGTGGGTGGGCTCGGGCCGCGGGCGCGGCTGGCCGCGCTGGCGGTGGTGTTGCTGGTGGCCGTCCTCAGCGCAGGCGGCTATGTCTGGCGGGCCCGGCAGGACATGATCGCCGTGCAGGCGACGGCGACCGGTGCGCCGACACGAAATGACCTCGCCGTGGTGCGCGACGTGCCACACCTGGTCTTCCGGAACACGGCTCTCGGCGCCGACTACGGCCGGGTGGCGATGGTCCCGCTCTCGGCGCCGGCCGGGCCGCGCGCGGTCACCGACGTCGCCTGCGAGCGGGTCTACGCCACCCGGGAAGAGGCGATCTGCCTCTCGGCTGACCGGGGACTGCTGACCACCTACCGGGCGCAGTTGCTCGGGACGGACTGGTCAGTTCGGCGCGACCTACCGCTGGTCGGCACACCGAGCCGGGCCCGGTTGTCGCGGAACGGGTCGTTGGTCGCGACGACCACGTTCGTCTTCGGGGACTCGTACGCGAATCCGGGGCAGTTTTCGACCCGTACGGTGGTCAGCCGGACCGACGGTGAGGTGATCGGGGACCTCGAGCAATTCCAGCTCGTCGTCAACGGCGCGGTGGTCACCGCGGTGGACAAGAACCTGTGGGGGGTGACCTTTGCCGACGATGACCGGTTCTACGCCACCGCCGCGGCCGGAGGGAAGACCTGGCTGGTCGAGGGAAGTCTCGCAGCCCGCCGGATGACCGCGCTGCGGGAGGACGCCGAGTGCCCGTCGCTCTCGCCGGACCGGACCCGTATCGCCTTCAAGAAGCACGGCAACCTGCCGCCCGGCCGCTGGCGCCTCGCCGTCTACGACCTCGCGACCGGCAGCGAAACTCTGCTCGCCGAGACGCGTAGCGTCGACGACCAAGTCGAGTGGCTGGATGACACGACGATCATCTACGCGCTCCCCCGTAGCGGTACCGGGACGGCGACCAGCGACATCTGGTCGAGCCTGACGGACGGCCGGGGCGGCCCCGAGCTACTGGTATCCGACGCCTGGTCGCCGGCGGTGGTCCGGTGAACACCGATCAGCCGGGACCGCAGCCGGCCGACCTGAGGAATCCTGGAATGTCACGACTGGCCATCATCACCCCCAGCTTCGCGCCTGACTTCGAGCGCTGCGCCGACCTGCACAGCTCCGTGCTGGCGCACTCGCCGGATTCGACACGACACCACATCATCGTGCCGCGAGCCGATCTGGCGCTCTTCGGTCAGTTGAGCGGGCCGCGCGCGGTGATCCACGATGAGGCGGATTTCCTGCCCCGCTCCTTCCGGTCCCTGCCGGTCGGAAAGTTCTCGGTCAACCTCCGCCGCCCCTTCCCACCGTTGCGCGGCTGGATCCTGCAGCAGATCATCAAGCTCGCGGCCGCGGCGCGATCCGATGCCGACGTCGTCGTGCTGGTCGACTCCGACATCGAATTCGTTCGGCCGTTCTCCGCCGACACCTTCCGTCGCGACGGCGTGGTCCGCTTCTATCGCAAACCCGACGAGGTCAACGAGCGGCTGCCGCGGCACGTGATCTGGCATCAGGTCGCCCGGTCCCTGCTCGGTGTGCCGGCGGCCGCGCCGCCCTACGCCGACTACGTCTCGTCACTGTTGGCGTGGGATCCGGTCATCGTGCGGCGGCTGCTAGCCCACGTGGAGTCGACGACCGGGCGCCGGTGGACGGACGTGATCGGCGCGAAGCTGCATTTTTCCGAGTGGACCCTGTACGGCGTTTATGTCGATGAGGTTTCCCGGGCTGGAACGAATGTCGACTCCTTCAGCGTCGCGGATACTCTCTGCCATGCCTATTGGGAGGAGACCCCATTGGACGAACGCACGATGCAGGACTTTCTCGAAGCGATCCAGGAACGCGACATCGCGGTGATGATTTCCGCCAAGTCGCGTACGCCCACGCCGCTGCGTCGAAAGGCGCTGGCCAACCTCTCCCTGACCTGACCAAGGACAACAGCGCGACCCGTCCGCACGTCGGCCGTCCGGCTCGCTGAGCCCTGAAACAGGACGATTCCGCGGCTCACGCCAGGGCGGTACGCTCGGGTCGGCCCCCGGCTGAAGGATCCCGATTCATGGGTAGGAACGAGCGCATGGTGCGGCGATTCAACGGATCGACGATAACCATGACCGACGACGCCAGGCGGGTGAACAGGGGCCGGGCCTCCAGAGAGGGGCCAGCCGAGACTCTCCGGGTGGTCCGCCCGCAGGGATCCCGCCAGGCCGCATTCATGCTGCAGGTCTTCATCCTCAGCGCCTTCATCTTCCCGTCGGACGCGGTGATCCGGATCGTCGGCGCGCAGGGCTATCTGGCAAGCCTCGTATCCCTTGTCCTCTTTCTGGCCTGGGCGGTGACGGCGCTCCTCGGCCTGCACGATCCGGTCCACACCCGCTATCCCGTTCGCGGTGCGCTGGCGCTGCTGTGGATCTGCGCACTGCTCTCCTACGCCGCCATGCCGCTGTTCACGCCGAACGAGACGCAGCGGCTCGGCGCCGACCGTTGGATGCTCCTGCTCGTCGGCATGTCGGGGGTGATCCTGGTGACCGCCGAGCACCTGCGCAGCCCGGCCGACCTCCTGCGAGTAATCCGGACTCTGGTGTGGGGCGGCGCGTTCTCCGGTGTCGTGGCCACCCTCCAGTTCTGGTTTCTGTGGGACCTCAAGCCGTTGCTGCGCCTGGCGCTGCCGGGATTCGAGTCCGGCTCGGCGTACGGCTCGTTTCAGGGCCGTGACGCGCTCGTCCGGGTCAGCGGGACGACTATCCATCCGATCGAGTTGGGCGTCGTCGCCGGCATGCTCCTGCCGGTGGCGATCTGGCTGGGCATCCATGACCGGGAACGGTCGCCCGTCCGGCGGTGGCTGCCGGTGGGGCTGATCGGGATGTGCATACCGATGTCAGTCTCCCGGTCGGCGATCCTGGCTGTCTGTGTCGCGATGGCGACGTTCACCATCTGCCTGCCCGCCAAGCAAAGGGTTTGGCTGTTCGCCTTCGCGCCGGCCGCCGTCGTCGCCATCTTCGCCACCACACCGGGCTATCTACGGACGATCATCGGCTCGATCACCGCGGGGGCAGAAGATGCCTCGATCACCAACCGGCTGGACAACTATCCCAGGGTGGTCGCACTCGTCCAGCAGGCCCCGTGGCTGGGCCGGGGCGGTGGCACGTTCCTGCCGGAGGACGCCACGCGGATTCTGGACAACCAATACTTGAAGAGCGCCATCGAGATGGGCGTCCTTGGCTTGGCCGCGCTCGTGCTGTATTTCCTGGTTCCCGCCATCACGGCGTTGCATGCGCGAGCCCGGACGACCAGTCCCGAGTTGCGCTCGCTGTGCAGTGCGCTTGCCGGCGCCGGCCTCGCCGCGACGGTCGGGGCGTACACGTTCGACGCATTCTCGTTTGCGCAGTTCGCCTCGGTCCACGCCGTTGTCCTCGGGCTCTGCGGCGCATGCTGGCTAGCCGTGCAACGGTGGCCCGCCCAAACCCGAATCTTTCCCGTACCGCTGACGACGGCACCCCTGCGGCCAGCAGAGCCGGCATCGTCACCGGCTGCCCATCGTCGACGCCCCGTTTCCCCCAGCGAGAATTGAGCCCCTGATGGATCTCCTGGCCCTGTTCACGACCGTGCGACGCCACAAGCTGATCGTGCTGGCAGTGCTGCTCGTCCTGATCGCCGGAAACGCCTTCGTCGCCTTCGGGATACCGCCGCGGTATGAGTCCCAGGCGCAGTATGTGCTGATCGCCCCGCCACCCCAGCCGACCGAAGCCGCGATCGAACGGGATCCGGGACTCCTCAAGGTCAACGCCAACAACCCGTACCTGCGACTGCCCAACCCATCCGTGGTCGTCGACGTCCTGTCCCAGCGGGTGTCGGGCAACATGATCCGCCAGCAGTTGATCAACGAGGGGGCGGACGAGGACTACACGATCAGCTCCACCAACGCGATCGGCTCGGGCCTGGTCATCAACGTCGTCGGCACGGGAAGCTCACCCGATTCGGCCGCCAAGACGCTCGACCTGGTCTCCAAGAGCATGGAAAAAGAGCTGTACGAGATGCAGAAGGTCGACGGCGCGGACGACAAATACCTGTTCCAGGCACTGCCGATCAACCCACCGACCGATCCGACCCGCAAGGTCACCGGGACCATCAGGTCGATGATCGCGGTGTCCGCCGCGTGCCTGGTGCTGCTCTTCGGCCTGATCTCCATCGCCGAGGCGGTCGGCCCGCGCCGGACGAAGCAGGTTGTGCCGTTCGACGATCCGGATGCTCCGCGAGACGTGGCCGAGCCGACGAAGGCGCCGGTCACATCTACGCGCACCAATGCCTCGGACCTCACCATCGTCCTACCTCGCGTGCGCGGGACGGAGCAGCAGGGTCCGACGAGCCAGAGGCCCACGCGGGACTAGCCCGTCCTACTTGTCGGCCTCAGCCGTCGGCCATCCGACCGAGCGTGCCTGAACGGTTGGCCGCTGGCGGCCGGCCGGTGTTACCGCCAGTGTGGACGGCCATTGGCAAAAGATGAGGGGTTCTCTACTTTTCAATATTGAGCCGCCCGGCAGGCGCCGTGACGTCTCGTATCGAGAGGTTGGTGCCCGATGGCGATGAACCCTGTCTCGACCGGGAAATCCGGCACCGCCTGCGGGCGCGATGAGACCGCAGCACTGATCCGGCCGGCGCTGCCGCAAGCGTTGCCGCCAGCTATCGGTGCGACCGTGACGGGCGGTGTGCGCCGCCGGTCGCGGCCCGGTCTCGCGACCCTGGCCGTCGTCAGCGTCATCCTCGCCACAGCGGTCGCCGGGCCGACCCCAGCCGCTGCCGCCACCTGCAATACGAATCCTGTGGTCTGCGAAAACGCTCAGTCGGGCCAACCCGCCTCGGAGTGGGACGTCGACGGTTTCGGCGACTGGACGATCCAGGGCTTCGCCACCGACATCAGCGTGAATCGTGGCCAGCGGCTCGACTTCAAGATCGACACCGTGGCGAGCGCGTACACCATCGACATCTATCGCCTCGGTTGGTACGGCGGCGCCGGCGCCCGGTGGATCACGCCGGTGACGCCGTCCGCGTCACTGCCGCAGCACCAACCCGACGAATGCATCACCAACCACGAGACCCAGATGTTCGACTGTGGGAACTGGCAGGTATCCGCCTCGTGGCAGGTTCCCGCCGACGCCGTCTCCGGTGTGTACATCGCCCGGCTGAAGCGCACCGACGTCCCCACTGACAGCGCGAGCCACATCACGTTCGTGGTGCGCAACGACAGCAGCACCTCAAGCGTCTTCTTCAAGACCTCCGACGCCACCTGGCACGCCTACAACACGTACGGCGGCGGAAACTTCTACGAGGCGCTGCAGAACGGCCGGGCGTACGAGGTCAGCTACAACCGGCCGTTCTCCACCCGGGGCAGCAGCAGCGGTCGCGACTTCCTGTTCAGCAACGAGTACCCCATGATCCGCTTCCTGGAGCGCAACGGGTACGACGTGAGCTACACCACGGACATCGACACCGATCGACGTGGGAGCCTCATCCGCAACCACGACGTCTTCCTGTCGGTGGGACACGACGAGTACTGGTCCGGCCCCGAGCGCACCAACGTCGAGGCGGCCCGCGACGCCGGCGTGAACCTGGCCTTCTTCAGCGGCAACGAGGCCTACTGGCGGACGCGGCTCGCGCCCAGCGTGGATGGCACCAACACCCCGCACCGCACGCTGGTCTGCTACAAGGAGACCTGGGCCAATGCCGACATCGACCCGACCAACGAATGGACCGGCACCTGGCGAGATCCGCGCTTCATACAGCCCGGCAACGGTGCGGGGCAACCCGAGAATGCACTGACCGGCACCGCCTACATGAGCAACAACACCGATCTCGCTCTTCAGGTCCCCGAATATCAGGGCAAGTTCCGGCTGTGGCGGAACACCGGCCTCGCCAATATCGCAACGGGCCAGACGGCGACGCTCGCCCCGCACACGATCGGCTACGAGTCCGACGAGGACGTGGACAACGGGTTCCGGCCAGCCGGACTCATCCGCCTCTCCACCACGACCGGATCCACACCTGAATACCTGCGCGACTTCGGCAACAGGGTCACCCCGGGCACCACCACCCACCACCTCACGATGTACCGCGCACCGAGCGGGGCTCTGGTGTTCGGTGCCGGGACCGTCCAGTGGGCGTGGGGTCTGGACTCGGTCCACGACGGCATCACCTCGCCGGCCGACAGCCGAATGCAGCAGGCGACCGTCAACCTCTTCGCTGACATGGGGGTTCAGCCGGCGACGCTGATGTCGGGCCTCCAGGCGGCGTCGGCGTCTCCCGACAGCGTGGCACCGACAACCACCATCACCGCACCGGCGAACGGCTCGACGGTCACCAACGGCTCCCTGGTGACCGTGCGGGGCACCGCCGCCGACCTGGGCGTTGGCCGGGTCGCGGGCGTCGAGGTGTCGACCGACGGCGGCGCCACCTGGCACGCCGCTGACGGCACCACGTCATGGTCGTACAGTTTTCATGCCAGCGGCGCCGGCACCCAGGTCGTCCGGGCCCGGGCGATGGATGACAGCGCCAACACGCAGACGACGCCATCCACGGTCAGCCTGAAGCTGGCCGGGCCCAGCACCCTCCTCGGCTCCCGGGTGCCCGACAACCCTTCGGTCAACGACAGCTCCCCGGTGGAGCTGGGCGTGCGGTTCACCTCGCAGGACGACGGCTACGTCACAGGTGTCCGCTTCTACAAAGGCGTAGGCAACACCGGTACGCACACCGGAAGCCTCTGGACGAGCACAGGCACCCGGCTGGCCACTGGAACGTTCGTCGGGGAGACCAGCGCCGGCTGGCAGACGCTGCGCTTCGCCAGCCCCGTGCCCATCGCCCACGGCATGGAGTACGTCGCGTCATACACCGCGCCCAACGGCGGCTACGCCGCCGACCCACTGGTATTCAGCGGCCGGGACGTGAACTCCGCACCGCTGATCGCACCCCGATCCACCCCGTCCCGCGGCAACGGCGTCTTCGCCTACGGCACCGGCTTCCCCACACTGACGTACAACGATGTTAACTACTGGGTGGACGTCGCGTTCATCGACAGCGAGGCCGGCCCGCCGAGCCCGGTGGCAACCACACCGTCGGCGAACGCCACCACCGTGCCGATCACGGCACACCCGTCGGTGATCTTCTCCAAGCCGTTGAACCCGACGTCCATCCAGTTCACCCTCAAGAACCAGGCCAACGTGCCCGTCCCCGGCACGGTGGGATACGACGATGCGACCAAGACGGTGACCTTCACTCCGTCGGCCCCACTGGCCACCGCGACCACCTACGTCGCCACCGTGACCGTGGCCGACAACCAGGGCAACCCGGGTGACGAGCCGACCGTCTGGTCCTTCACCACCGATGCGTACGCCGCCATCTACACGATGTTCGCGCCGAACGCGACGCCGCAGACGGCTGCGGACGGCGATCCCAGCGCCGTCGAACTGGGCGTGAAGTTCGTCCCGTCGACAGACGGACGGGTCGTCGGGGTGCGCTTCTACCAAGGTCCGGGCAACACCGGTACGCACACCGGCAGTCTGTGGACGGCCTCCGGCACGCTGCTGGCCCGTGCCACGTTCTCCGGTGAGTCGGGCGCAGGCTGGCAGAGTGTGCGGTTCGACAACCCGATCTCGGTGACGGCCGGTACGACGTACGTCGCGTCGTACTTCGCGCCCAACGGCCACTACGCGTCGACGTCCAACTTCTTCTCGACGCTCTGGACCAACGGGCCGCTCAGCGCGCCACCGACAACTGCCAACGGTGTCTACAACTATGGCAACCACGCGTTCCCGCAGAACTCGTACCGGTCCAGCAACTACTGGGTGGACCCGCTCTACGTGCCGGATGAGGCTCAACCTCCGGGTTCCACTCCGACACCGACACCGACGTCCAGTCCCAGCCCGACTCCCCCGCTGGGTCAGCCGGTCAGCCTGTTCAGCGGCACGGACACGCCGCAACATCCGAACTGGAACGATTCGAACTCGACCGAGGTCGGCGCGCGGTTTACCGCGGACGTCAACGGTTCGGTTACCGGAGTGCGGTTCTTCAAGGGGCCGGACAACAACGGACTCCACACCGGCACGCTGTGGACCTCGGGCGGGAATGTGCTGGCGACGGCGTCGTTCACGAGCGAGACCGCATCCGGATGGCAGACCGCCACATTCTCGCAACCCGTCAGCATTACGGCGGGCACCACGTACGTCGTCTCCTACTGGACTTCGGTCGGGCAGTATGCCGTCACCCTCAACGCGTTCGCGGGCCAGGGCACTGATCGCGGACCGCTGCACATACCGGCCGGCGGCGCTAGCTTCCGTTACGGAGGCGGCTTCCCCGATTCTGCCGTTTCGCACAACTTCTGGGTGGACGTCGTATTCCAACCGAACGCCTGACGCAGTCAACTACTGGACAGCAGCTCGAGGCAATTGGAGGTTGTGCGTCAACGCGGCCTTACGGCACCTTGAGGGTCGGCGCGGCCATGCTTGCGCGGGTTTCTGTCCACGGGCAATTGAGGGAGTCTTGGGTGAGCCTGGCCGACGTTAGCCGTCGCCGCGTGGTGACCCGGGAACGGCCGCACCCGTTGCGGCGGCGGCCGACCGTTTCCGTCGTGGTTCCCTGTTACAACTACGGCCGTTATCTCCCAGCCTGTGTGCAGAGCATCCTCACGCAGGAGGACGTGGACGTCGATGTACTGATCGTCGATGACGCCTCGCCCGACGGCAGCGTCGAGGTGGCCCGCGAGATCGCCGTGGATCCGCGGGTCCAGGTGATCGAGCATGTCGTCAATCAGGGCCACATCGCCACGTACAACGAGGGTTTGGCGAAGGCGACCGGCGACTATCTCGTCCTGCTCTCCGCGGACGACCTGCTGACGCCGGGTTCACTGGCGAGGGCCACCGCGCTGCTGGAGGCGCATCCGGAGGTCGGGTTCGTCTACGGCTTCTCCGCGGCGTTCAACGACCGCACCCCGACGCCGCGGACCCGGGTAACGTCGTGGACGATCTGGACCGGCGAACAGTGGCTGCGGGAAAACTGCGAGCGGGCCACCAACCCGGTCTCGACGCCCGAGGTGGTCATGCGGGCGAGCGTCATGCACGACCTCAAGGGCTACGACGCCCGGGTGCCACACGCTGCGGACTTCCTGCTCTGGCTGCGGGCCGCCGCCCGCGCCCACGTCGGCCGGGTCAATGGCGTCGACCAGGCCTTCTACCGCGTCCACGGTGCCAACATGCACGTCCAGGAGTTCGGTGGCATGGTCCGGGACATCACCGAGCGCAACAGCGTCTTCGAGATCGTCTTCACCGAAGAGGGCGACCGGGTCGAGCCGGTGCGCCACCTGCACGAGGCGGCCAAGGCCGCGCTCGCCCGGACGGCGTTGTCCATCGCGTGCCGGGCCTCCGAGCTGGATGACGGCGATGACGAGTTGCCCGAACGGTTGGCGACGCTGGCCGAGGGCATCGACGCCGAGGTGCGGGGGTCACGGCTCTGGCAGCGTTACGAACGGAACGTCAGCGGCGGACGACGGCCCGAGCGCCCGTCCCGGCTGCGGCTGCTGGCCGACCGGGTCGATCGCCGGGTGCGGTGGGGCTGGTGGCGTTGGCGGGGCATCCGGGTCTGACCGGCGCGGCGAACAAGCACAAGCACAAGGGTGAAGGGGCGACTGACGGCATGTCGGCGATTTCGGAGAGCGCGGGTGACGTCGGCGTGGCCGAACTCCCGTCGGGCGTGCGATCGCGCACACCCACCACAGCGGATGGCTCCGGCCGGGCGCAACGGGCTGGCGCGGAGGACGTCCTTGTCCTGGCCGGCCTGACCAAGGTGTACGAACCGACGCCACGGTGGATGCGGGTCCTGGCGCGGACGCACATCAAGTCCGACGTCATCGCGCTCGACGGCGTCGACCTGACCGTGCGCGCAGGCGAGATCTGCGCGATCGTCGGCCCGAACGGCGCCGGGAAGACCACCCTGTTCCGGATCATCGTCGGCCTGACCACGGCGACGCGCGGCACCGGCACTCTCCTCGGGCTCGACGTCGGACGGGACTCGGAGCAGATCCGCCAGGTCGTCGGCTGGATGCCGGCGGACGACCGGAGCCTGCTCATGCGGGCGACCGCCCGGGAGAACCTGCACATGCACGGCCGGCTGCAGGGCATGTCATCGCGGTCGATGGCGACCCGGATCCCCGAGGTCCTGGCGACAGTGGACCTCGAGTCTCGGGTCGACACGGTCGTCGCCGGCCTGTCGGCCGGCATGAAAGCCCGGCTGAGACTGGCGCGCGCGCTGCTGCCCGGCCCCCGGGTGCTCATCCTCGACGAGCCGACCGGGGCGGTGGATCCGATCGCCGCGCACGGGCTCCTCGGGTTGATCACCGATCTCGTCCAGCGGGAGCGACTCGCGGTGCTGATCTCGTCGCACCGCCTCGAAGAGATCGAGGCGCTGCGCTCCGAGGCCCTGCTGCTCGACAAGGGTCGGGTCAAGTACTTCGGTGACCTGGACAGCCTGCGGGAGCAGTGGGAGCGCCCGCAACTCGAGTTG
Organism: Micromonospora sp. MGP-C2; assembly: GCF_057766525.1. Lineage (NCBI taxonomy): Bacteria > Bacillati > Actinomycetota > Actinomycetes > Micromonosporales > Micromonosporaceae > Micromonospora > Micromonospora sp. MGP-C2. The sequence continues at coordinate 6,765,360 of NZ_JBYMEN010000002.1, read as the reverse complement.
GTCTTCGCCTCGGCCGGCGCAGCCGACCAGGCGGCTGCGGATCTGACGTCGCTGGGGCTGGAGCTCACCATCGACGGTGCCACCGTCCGGTGTTGGCTCAAGGTCCGCGATGGAGCGGGTGACGTGCTGGCGGCGCTCGGTGCGACCGCCCGGCACGTCCGGCACGTCCGCGAGATCCCGATGCCACTGCGGGACCTCATCGCTCGCGCCTACCGTCACGATCAGACCGCAGAAAGCAGAGCGATATGAGCTTGGCCTATACCGCTCCGATCGGCCGCCGTGGGCTCTGGCGCAAATCGCTCGACACCTGTGCGGCCTACATCCGCATCGACCTGGTGGAAGAGCGGATGTTCCCGGCCACCACCATCCTGCGGTACGCCGCGGTGGTCTTTCCCGTGCTGCTCTACTTCTTCCAGGGCACGTTCCTGAATGCCACCGACGCGTTCGCTTTCATGCTCATCGGCGCGAGTGTCACCGCGGGCTTTCAGGACGCGCTGACCGCCCTGACAAACCGGCTCCAGTTCGCGCAGGAACGCGGCACGCTCGAGACCTATCTGGTGGAGCCCGTGCCGTGGGCGCTGATCCCGATCGCGATGAACATCTGGCGCAGCGTCACTGGCACGGTGATGGCGGCATTCATGATCGCGTTCGGCAGCCTGTTGGGTGCCCAGATCGAATGGCGGTCCATCCCCCTCGCGCTGCTGGTGTTCCTGGTCGGGATAGCCGCCTGCAACGCCGTCGGCACCCTCGCCGCCAGCTTCATCATCCTGTTCAAGCGCGGCGAGCCAGTCATCATGCTCTACAGCCTGGCCGCGGGGGTGCTCGGCGGCACCCTCTTCCCGATCAGCGTCCTGCCGGACTGGATCCGCTGGGTCAGCTACCTCGTGCCGCACTCGTACGTCATCTCGGCCGAGCGGCAGTTGCTCATGAGCGACCCGCCGGCCGAGGGCCTGTCCCCGCTGACGTCGTTGGCGATCCTGGCCGGGTTCAGTGTGATCATGTTCGCGATTGGCCTGACCGTCTTCGACCGCTCTCTCAAACTCGCCCGCAAGCTCGGCATCTTGAGCATCTGAGGGCGGCGGACGATGGGCCTCGAGGAACAGGCACGGCGGGCGTACCGGGTCTATCAGCAGTATCGGCAGCACGGGCCGCCCAAGATCCGGGTGCGGGAGAAGTCTTCCGCGGCACCGACCATCTACTACCTGGCCCGCGACTACAACAAGCCCTCCGGCGGCATCCGTACCCTCTATCGACACGTCGATGTGCTCAACGAGGCCGGGGTCGCCGCCGCGGTGCTGCACGAGCGGCGCGGCTTCCGGTGCAGTTGGTTCCCTCATCAAACCCGGGTCACCGATGTGAAATCGAGCCCGCTCGGACCCGACGATCTCCTCGTGGTGCCCGAGACCGACGCCCGGCTGCTGTCCCGGCTGCCGGCGAGCGTGCGGCACGTCGTCTTCAACCAGAGTGGGCACCTCACCTGGAACGTGGACGCCGAGACGGTCACGCGGCACTACCTGGGCAGCCCCGCTCTGCTCGGCGTCATGGTGGTCTCGGAGCACAGCCAGGACCTCCTCGAATACGCGTTCCGCAAGCCGATCCACCGGGTCCGGTTGAGCGTCGACGCGGCGCTGTTCCACCCACCCGAGCGGGCCAACGGACGTGTGATCAGCTACATGCCGCGGCGCGGGCGGGCGGACGCCGAGAACGTCCTGCATGTGCTGCGGGCTCGGAGCGCGCTGGCCGGGTGGACCATCGATGCGGTGGATGGTGTCTCTCAGGAGGAGGTCGCCCGCCGGCTGCGCGCTTCGACGATCTTCTTGAGCTCCTGCTATCAGGAGGGTTTCGGGCTACCGGCGGTCGAGGCCATGGCGTCCGGAAACTATGTGATCGGTTTTGACGGTTTCGGTGGTCGGGAGTTCTTCGACCCCACCTTCAGCCAGCCGGTTCCCACCGGTGACCTGCTGGGGATGAGTCGCACATTGGAGGAATGCCTGATCCGGGAGGCCGAGCAGCCCGGCTGGTGCTGGTCGCGAGGGGTGGAGGCGGCGCGGCACGTGCGGGCCGAGTATTCGGCCGAACGGGAGAGCGCCAGCATCCTGGCGTTCTTCAAAGAGATCGGCCACCGCTACTGACGGTGCCAGTGGCCACCCGACACGGGCTGGACCGCTGCGTGGCCGTCGGGATTCCGGCTCCACCACAGTGGGGCCGGAATCCCGACGATCGACTGCTGGTCCGTCAGGGCGTCACGGTGTGATCTTGTAGATGTGGTACGCGGACTCCCGGGCGAACGTGTCCTGCAACGCGCCACCGCTGATCGGCACCGTGCGGTTCTCGAACAGCACCTCGGCCCGCGTCCCCTTCATTCCCGGCGGAAGCGTCAGAGCCTGGGAGCCCGTGCCGCCGGTCCGGCCCGGCATCGCGAAGATGTAGTACGAATTCCCGGACGCCTTGAGCATCGTGTCGAGGTTCGCGTTGAACCGCCACTCGTACGACTGGGTGTTCAGCACGGGCGCCAGGGAAGTCACCCGCCGGTTCAACTCGGTCACCACCGGTCGGACCGCAGCGCCACAGCGATCGCGCAGCACGTGCTGCGAGAGGCAGGACCCACCGAAGTTGTGGTTGAAGTACTGGATGCCCCGCGCCTCGTGGATCAGCGAGTTCATCACCGCGCCGGCGATCTGGTCACCGGTGATGGTCGGTGCGCCGTTCTCGGTGAACGGGTGCCCCACTTCCACGAAGGCGAAGATCGGCTGACGCTTGCCGTCGGCCCCGTCGAGCTGGCGCATCCGATCCATGGTCCGGCCGTAGTTTGCGGCGCGCCGGCAGTTTTCCGGCCGTACACCAATGCCAGGCCCCTCGGAGGGGGACACGCAGACGCCCGGATCGGTGTACCAGTAGATGTCGTTGGAGACCACGCTGGTGTAGCCGTTGACGAAACGGCCCGCCTCGGCATCGGTCTCCCAGAACATGACGCCCTTGCCGTAGTTGGCGTAGCGTAGCCGCCCGTCGGCAGGGAAGCGCTTGAGCATCGCTTCCTGGATCGTGTATCCACAGCGACCGTTGGCAGGTTGGCAGACTGCTCCCTGGCCGGGGTGGTTGCCGGTCCAGGCAGAACTGCCCGGGCCGCCCCACATGTCGACCTCGTCGGACAGCGACCAGCCGACGGTCGACGGACCGACGTGCTGGCTGTTGCCCCCTATCACGCTCATCCCGGCGTTCTCGATGAGCCGCAGGTTGCTGTTGTCAGTTGGTGCCACGTACGTGTTGAGTCCTGCGCTCTTGTCCAGGCCCGTGTCACGCGCCTCGATCACGCTCTCCTGCCACACGCCGATCGGGAAGAAAGCCGGGTTGGTCCAGCCCGCCGTCCGGGCGACCGGGTAGGCCCCGTAGTAGGCGGGACCGCCCTCCCAGGCAATACGGGGCAGGGCCAACGGATTGGCCGCCGTCGCCGTCGGGCTGGGCGTCGGGACCGGAGTCGGAGGGCGCGTCGGAGAGGGAGACGCCGAAGGGGTACGGGTCGGCGTCGTGGTCGGACCGGCAGTGGCAGTCGGTGAGGTCGAGCCACCTGCGGCGGGAACGAAGACGACATCTGCCCAGTAGTTGCTCGCCTTCCAGGTCGACGTGGGGAAGCCCTCGCTGCCGTACAGGTAGACCCCGGCGCTGCCAACCGTGGACAGCGGACCGGACTTGACCGTGCGATTGAAGAACTCCTGCGTCGCCCGGTACCGAGAAGTGTGGTACGAGACGACGTACTCCTGGCCAGCCTTGATCGAAACCGGCGTCGGGAGCTTCACCTCCTGCCAGCCCGAGCTCGACTCTCTGGTCGAGGTCGCCGTCGCCAGCTTCTGGCCTGCCGTCGACCAGACGTTGACCGGGTGCGAAGTTCCGGATCCGTTCGCCTTCAGAAACCGGACGGCGGTCAGCGTCCCGTTGCTGCTCGACGTGAGGCGCAGGCCGAGCTCGACGGACTGGGTATCGGAATCGGTCGGCACGTCCGAGACGTCCGTCCCGGTGAAGAAGGAATAGGTTGCGGGTTGGCTGGTCGCTGCCCGAGCGGCGATGACCGTTGCCGAGGCCAAGATGACCAGGGCCGCGGCGATGGTGAAGATCAAGCGCCCGCGACGCGGGCGGAGCCCCGGTGGCGGCGAGGCGGCGCCGCCGTGCGGGCGGGGGGCCAGAGGAGCGGGCGGATGCTGGCTTTCCACGAGACTTGGCACCTTTCGGATTAGATCTCTTACTGCCGCCACCCCGCTTGGTCGAAGTGGAAACCCCTCCCCAGTACGACTTGGCTGACGTGGAGAGCTGCTGCACCCGTCAGTCATCGCTGTCTGGGCTAACGAGAAGCAGCAGCTGATCAGGTACGGCCCTCCGCGAGACTTAATGGATACTTGAGAATGGGCGCCCAAATCGTCCCGAATGCCCATCCGCCGCCGTACCGGCCAAGCGACAGCCATCCGCCGAGCGAGGGGTCATCGCCGGAGTTGGGGCGCCTCCTGCCGCCCCCAGCCGGAGCGGACACTCCACCCTGGCGAGCGCCTCTTCGCCTCGGCCAGCAGGATGATCGTGACGTAGCAGGCCGCCTCCGGCAGCAGCCAGGGCGACCGGAGCAGAACGTGCCGCAGCCAGGACCAGGAACTCGGACCGGGCACCGGGTCGGCCGGCAGCCCGTACTCCGGCGGGGCGGAGCGGACGAAGCGCCAGAACTGCGCGTTGCCCTCCCGCGCGCGGGCCACCCGGCGAATGAGATCCCCCGTTCGCTGCGGCGCGCGTACGCGGACCACCGCCTCGATTTCCACCTTTTCGTCCGCGCCGACCACCGCGTCGAGGAACATGTCGTCGGCCGTGATGTCGGGGATCCGAACGAATCGGGACCTCCCCTCGGCGGAGAGCGCGATGATCCCACGCCCGAAGAGGCGGTTGCGGAACACCGGCAGTCTGGCGTTGATCGCGTAGTAGGCGCGGACGGGCCAGGTGCTACCCGAGGTGTCGATCAGTGGCCGGGGCACCGCGGCGACGACTCCGGGCTGGCTGACGGTGGCGGCGAGCTGGCGTAACAATTCGGCCGTGACGGGCACGTCGGCGTCCACATAAATGCGAACCTCGCCGCTTACTGCCTGGTCAGCGGCGTTCAATGCGGCGGCTTTGGACGGCGTCGAAATTTCCACGACGTGTACGCCAAAAGAACGAGCGACTGCGGCAGTGTCGTCGGTGCATCCATTCGCGGCGACGACGACCTCCAGGTCCGCACTGAATTGTGGAGATGCGAGCAGGTGCCCCAGGACACCACCGATCCCGGCCGCTTCATTGAACGCGGGCATGATGACACTAATTCGCACGCATCGATGCTCCCAGCCGAGAGGCGAACCAACAACCGGTCGAATGGCCTAGGGTTGTCTCACGGAAGCCCACAGATGCTGCCCGTTTGATGCCTTGCCTCCGCACACGGCGTCGGTAGATTGCTTTCCCATGCCCTCCCATGCGCACGGTTCTCGTGTCGGAAGTCGGGTCAACGTCTACGGAATCGACTTCGACCCAATAGAGGAGAATGACGTAATTCGACATGTCGTCAACGAACTTGCCGCGGGTCGGGGCGGACAAATCGTCACCCCCAATGTGGACATTCTTCGTAGAGCTCGCCGAGATCAGGAATCACGGGCACACGTCGAATCGGCGAGCCTCGTCGTGGCCGACGGCAAACCGCTGGTGTGGGCCAGCCACATCGCCGGGCGACCGCTGCCGGCCCGGGTTCCCGGCTCGGACCTGATCTGGAGCCTGTCAGCAGCGCTGGCCGAGCAGAAACGCTCGATCTACCTGATGGGCGGCGCACCGAGCACCCCGAGCCGCGCGGAACAGGTCATGCGGTCCCGCATCCCGCAGTTGCGGATCGCCGGACACCTCAGCCCGCCGTTTGGCTTCGACACCCGACCCGACCAGTTCGAGGCGGTCTGCGCCAGCGTGGTGGCGACGCGACCGGACCTGGTGTTCGTCGGGCTCGGCTTTCCCAAGCAGGAACGGGTGATCGCCCGGCTGCGTCCCCTGTTGCCCAGTTCCTGGTTCCTGGGCTGTGGTGCTGCCATCGGCTTCGTCGCGGGCGCGCACCGACGAGCCCCACAGTGGATGCAAGCGTCCGGACTCGAGTGGGCGCACCGCTTGGCCAGCGAGCCGGCGCGGCTGATGCGCCGGTACCTCGTACACGATCTCCCGTTCGCGCTGGAACTGCTGGCGGTAAGCGCCCGACAGCGGTTCCGGCTCCGGCGCGAAGCCCACACGGACCGGATCGCGACTGGCACGGAGCCCTTCCCCACCGACGGGTCCGAGCACCGGCTGCCGATCCAGGCCGGAGATCCGCTGTGAGCCGCCCCGACGTCTCGGTCGTCATCGTTTCGTACAACACCCGCGACCTGACCCTGCGCTGTCTACGGGAACTCGTCGACAGCCGCACCCCGGACGTCCGGTTCGACATCACCGTCGTCGACAACGCCTCGCTCGACAGCTCCGCCGACGCCATAGCCAAGCGCTTCCCCGAGGTGCGGCTGATCCGACTGGCCGAGAACGTGGGCTGGGGCCGTGCCGTCAACCGGGGCGCGGTCGTCAGCGACGGCGAGTACCTGCTGTTGCTCAACCCGGACACTGTTCCGGTCGGCCACCCGGTCACCGAGCTCCTCACGTTCGCTCGACGGCGGCCGGCTCACCGCGTCTATACCGGACGGACGTTGCACGCCAACGGCACGGATGACGGCTATTCCTGCTGGGGGATGCCGAGCCTGTGGAGCCATTTCACCTTCGCCACCGGCTTGTCGACCCTCTTCTCCCGCTACCACTGGGCAAATCCCGAGGGCCTGCCTCGGTACGACCGGCAGTCAGTACGCGAAGTACCGGCGGTGTCCGGCTGCCTCATGCTCATCGAACGGGATCTGTTCTACCAACTTGGCGGCTTCGACCCGCAGTTCTTCCTGTACAGCGATGACATCGATCTGGCGTCTCGGGTCGCCGCCCTGGGTGCTCGGCCGATCCTCAACCCTGACGCCGCCGTGATCCATGTCGGTGGCGCGTCGTCGAGTTCGGAGGGGCAGCGGGTGAAGATCCTCCGGGGCAAGGTCACCTATGTCTGCCGCCACTGGTCACCGCCACGGGCCCGGCTCGGCATCGGTCTGCTGGCCGTCGGTGTCGGGCTGCGTGCCGTCGGCAAGACACTGCTCGCCGCCGACCGGTCCCGTGGCGTCGACTGGGTGTCAGTCTGGCGGCAACGCCACGTCTGGTCGGCGGGCTGGCCGCCAGTTGACGAGCCCCGGCCGCCGCAGGACCCGAGCGCTGTGCCACCGCCTCCGGCCGACTCGGTCAGTGTCGTCGGATAGCGATGATCGATTTGGTCATGCCCAACAGACGCTCGTTGCGAATGGTGGCGTCCGGAAACAGATACCGGAATTCAGCGCGACCAATCAGATCGGTCGTCAGGACCTGCCTCATGGCGGCCTCGTAGGACTTGCCCGGCGCATAGGCGAGGGGCCACTTGCGCGCCATCACCACCCGCGCCGACACCGGCAGGAACTGCATTCCCGGTGCCACCCAGTGTGGCTCGACCGGGAAGTACCGATACGGCGTCTGCACCCAGTACGCCCGCCCCAACTCACGGACCGCCTCCGCCATCCGGCGGCGACGCTCGTGGCCGCCCACGTGCTCCAGGACGCTGTTGCTGAAGACGAGGTCATACGAGCGGCGCCGGATGCTCTGGGGCAGCTCGCAGGCATCGGCGTGGTCAGCCTCGGCCCAGGCAGGCAGATCCGCGGGCAGCGGCTCCAGGTTGACCACGTGCACGTGTGCCGGCCGGACGGGGACTCGCGCCCAACTTTCCACCCGGCCGCCCAGGTCGAGGACGGTCATGTCCGCCAGGTTCGGGAACGTGTCCGACAGCCAAGCCGCGCGCCGCGCCCGCCGTTTCGCGCCCAGTGAGGTCGGTGAGTCGACGAGACGGAACCTGAGCGCATGAAGTCCCACGAAGATTCATCCTTTGCTCTGCTGATGTCGTCACGATCTGCTGGTGCCGTCAAGAACCGAGAGGTTGCCTCGGTCAGATGCCCCGACCCCGCAGGTGGAGTCTGCGCAGCACCGTTTCGGCGCGGATGACCCTCCCGGCCACCGCCAGCGCCAGGTATGCGCGCGGCTCGCGCGGGTTGTACCGAAAGGCGTGCCGAGCCCAGCGCATCGCCCCCCGTCGGTCGCCGGAAGCGGCGCGGGCGAAGGCGATCTGCCCCGAGACCCGCGCGGCGCCGGCTGGCTGGGTGCCGAACTCGGGATGGCGCTCCAACAGCCACTGCAACGCCTCGGAGATGGTGTCCCAGCGCTGCGCGAAGTAGGACCGTTTGTGCCAGCGCACCAGCACGTACGGCGTGCGCAGGTTGACCAACGGCGCGCTGCGCGCCGCGCGGAGCAGGAAATCATAGTCCTCCGCGTAGCTGCCAGGAATCGCCTCGTCGACCAACCCGAACCCGGCGCGCAGCGGGGCGGCGCGGATCAGGAACGTGGACGGGTGCAGCTCGGTCATCCTGTCCCGAAGCAGGTCCGCGAGGGTGACCGAGTCCCTGGCCAGCACTCGGTCGACAGTGTTGCCGTCGTAACTGACCCGGATGCCGCAGCTGATGAACTCCGCCTCGGGGGCAGCGGTGAGGGCCTCGATCTGGGCCCGTAGCTTGCCGGGCAGCCACTCGTCGTCGTCATCACAGAAGGCGACGAACTCCCCGGTAGCGGCGAGGGTCCCCGAGTTGCGCGCGCCGGCCAGACCGGGAGTCCGCTCGTTACGGATCACTCGGACCTGGCGGTCCAGGCGAGACAGCTCCGTCAGCGAATGATCCGGTTCCGACTGGTCGTGGACCACCACCACCTCGACTGGGCCAGGATAGTCCTGGTCGAGGATGGCGCGCACCGCGGCCCGCAGCAGTTCCGGACGGTCCCGGGTGGGCACCACCGTGCTCACGCTCGGGAGGCCGGTCATCGCCGCTCCCCGTTCCGGTCCGGCCGTACCCACAGCCGCCATCTCGGGCGCTGCCGATGTCCGGCCGAGGCGACCACCAGATCCTCCACGATTCTCCCGACCTGCTCGACCGCCGCCCGGCGTGCCTCGCACGCCTCCGGGTCGGTTGCGACGGCGAACCGGATCGGGTTGGCGAGCCCCGCAGTGAGCGCTTCGATCACCACCTCCCGGGTCTCGGCCAGCGCCACCATGCCGGCTGCGGCCAAGCGACGGGCAAAGAGTTGCTGGTGGTCGTCGACGTGCTCGCCTCGGGCAGGGTCACGGGGGATGACGATCGGCAGATGCCCCTGTCTGCGTGCTTCCAGGATGGTGGCCGGCCCGGCGTGACAGACCACCAGGTCGGCCTCGGCCATCGCGGTCTGCAGTTCGTCGTGGCTGAGGAAGGTCACCGCCCCGGGGACCGCAGGTGCGCGGGTGTGCCCGTGCTGAACGGTCAGGCCGACGTCCTCGCCCACGCCGCGGTGCCAATCCACCAGCCAGCGGATCAGGCGGTCGAAGGGGTGCTTGTCGGTGCCGACGGCGACCAGCACCCGGGCCTGGACGACGTCACCCGAGCGGCGCGATCGAGGCATCCCGGTGCTGGACGCCGGTCGAGGTCGACCCGCTGTGAGCGAGCGTACGGGGACGGTGCCGCTGCTCTCGGCGCTCACAACAGGGTCCCCACGACGGTGGCCTCCGGGTACTGCCGCCGCTGCTCATCCCACTGCACGAGCATCGCGGAGAGGAAGGGCCGGCAGAGCCGGGCGGTCAGGGTCGCGGTGTCGATGCGGTCGTACACCTCGATGTAGACGGTTGGAACACGCAAGAGCCGGGCCAGCAGCACGAACGGGACGGCCACTCCGGCTCCTGTGGTCACCACCGCGGCGACCCGGCGCGACCGCAGCACCCGCCAGGCGAGGATGGTGTTTCGCAACAGGTTCGGCACGTTGCGGGTGGTTGGATGGTGCGCCCGGACCATTTCCTCGCCGGCGAGTAGCGAGACCGCCTCAGGGGTGTCGAAGGTGACCCAGCAACGCCCCCAGCGTTCGTACCACGGACGCAGGGCGAGCAGTTGGGCCAGATGGCCGCCACTGGAGCTCACCAGGAGCAGGACGCCGAGATCGTTGGCATTCTCAATTGTCGTGTCCACGCGACTCCCCACAAGTTCGCTTGGAATTTCGGTGGCAGCCATGCAACAGCACATCACACGTCCCCAGTCGGTGAATAGAGCGATCACAAGACCCGTAGATCTTCAATAAGACGGAACAGGCCAGATGGACGCAATCACCCGCATCGACGACCGTCATAACTTGAAACTTCTTGCTCACATTTCGGGGCGATGATGGACCGGGCGCCGCTGATCTTGACGGGTCAGCCGCTGAGCCGTTTCTCGATGACGCCCAGCAGCGCGGGGTGCAGCGCGGCATTCCAGCCCGCGCCTGCGTCGGCGAGCCGCCAGACACGCAGCCACAGCTCCAGAAGGTAGGCGTCAGCCACCAAACCTCGGGCCGCCGGCCCAAGCCCCAGCTCGGCGCCGTACCGGTCAAGGTGGGCGTCGACCGCCAGGGCCGCCGCGACGGCTGGCTCGTCCCGGAGCACCAGTGCCCGCTGAAACGCGTCGTGTGCCAGATCGAAGCCGAGCGGGACGCTCGGCCCGCTGTGCTCCCAGTCCCAGGCCACCAGGCGGCCCGCGTGCACCCCCAGGTTCCACGGCACCCAGTCGCCGTGCCAGTGCCCGAACTCGACAGCCGTGCCATCGTGCCGGCGCGTCAACGCGGTGACGGCGGCGACCGCCCGAGCGCCGTCCGGTGAACCGGCAGCGGCGCGCTCCGCCTCGACGGTGAGCCGGACCAGGAACGGCGACCCGTTGAGCTGTCGCGGTGGCTCCGGAGGGCTGCCCCGACGGGCTACCGCCAACAATGCGGCGACTCGCGGGGGTGCACCGGCCGCCACCCCCCGTACGGCCGGTGGCAACGGCTCGACGAGCGCGACCACCTGCCCCCCGGCGGCCGTCTCGGCGAGCAACCGGGGTGCCACCGGGTGGTCGGGCACGCCGGTCACCGTCCCCAGTTCGCGCAGGGCCGCCGCCTCGGCGGTCACCAGTGCCCGGGTGGCGACGTTCCAGCCGACCTTCGCGTACCCGAGGGCGCGACCGTCCGGAGCAAACAGTTGGAGAGTCGGCTTGTGGTTCGGGTCCGGCGGGCGAACTCCGCAGGCCGCGTACACCGAAGACCCGCCGAGTACGGCGCCCAGCTGCCCGGCCAGCAGTACCTCGTCGGCCGCAACCTCTACGGGTAGCGACACGGTGAGCCGGGGGAACGGCGCCAGGTCAATCGCGCCAACCCGGGCCAGCACTCCCAGCACGGCCCGCACCGCCCGCACTTTCCGCGGGCGCAGCGCGTTGTACGCCAGCAGTGAGGCGGCCGTGGCGCGCGGCGCGCCGAGCGGCAGCAGAAACCGCGCCCGAGCCAGCGACGGGACGACCGCGTAATGGGCGGCGGCGCGGTGCCCGGACGGCGGTGGACCGCCCACGGTGAGTGCAATGCGCTCGTCGCCGAACACCGCCCGGGTGACCCAGCCCAGTCCGTCCCTGCGCGAACGGGGGTCGCTAGAGACGGTTGGTCGCGCCGTCATGGTGCCTGGTCCGGCCAGTCGAGGTCCAACCCCAGCCGCTGCCGTAAGGCCTCGTTGTAAGGTCGGAAGTAGTCGGTCAACTCCGCTCGCACGTCCGGCTGCAGCGGCGCCGACCGGCGATCGTTGTAGACCTTGAAGGTCGGCAGGTCGTGCGCGGGCAACCCCAGGAATTCCACCGTCCTGCGGTAGGCGCCCCGGGCGTCGCGGTAGAGGTCCTCGCTGGGCAGGAACAGGATCTGGTCACGGTCGAACCGGTCCAGCCATGGCTCCAGGTGCTCCAGGTAGCGCCCCCGGGCACGGTACGTATACCAATCGTAGGGCTCGCTGAACGACTCCGGCTCGACCATCAGTCGCTCCCGCTCCCCCGCCGTCCGCTCCTCCTCGGCGGCCAGCGCGTCGGCGAAGTCCAGCGGCTCGATGCCGTGCGTCCGCCGTTCCTTCCAGTGCGAGTACGCCCGCTCCACCGGGTCACGCAGTAACACGATCACCTTCACCGTGGGCATCAGCGCGGCGACCCGCTGCGCGGCGAGGGGATGGAACATGTAGAGCGGAGCGGCCTCACCAACGCGTACCGGGCCGCCGTGCCGACTCTCCAGCGTCGCCCGCTGCCGGGACGTCGGGAAGTGCGAGCGGTACCATGCCTCGCCCCGGTGCCAGTTCTCCTCGAAGTAGTGCGAAGTCTTGGTGTTCCAGCCAGGGAAGAGGCGCGGCACCAGCGGGTGCTCGATCAGGTAGTTCCACAGTGAGGTGGTGCCGCCCCGTTTGGTGCCGATGATGAGGAAGTCCGGCAACGGCCGCCGATCGCTGGTGCGCACGCCGTAGTCGACCAGAGAGTCCTTCACCCGGTTGGTCACCTGGCTCGGCACCAGCTGCTTCACCCGGTCGCGGATGGACAGCACCGTCGCCTCACCTGCCCTTCATCGACGTGGAGGTGGCACCGGGGGCTGCCGATGCCGACCCCGCTTCGACACGGAGTTGCCTCATGGTCACCTGGATGAACCGTCGCAGGTGGGGCACCGTCAACATGCCGACGCAGCCGGCAACCAGCACGCTCAGCGCCACCACCAGGCCGGGAATCCCCCGACCGCCCGCGAGCACGCCGGCCAGGGCCGCGACTCCCACCCCGACGACCACCCCAGCCGCCGCGCGCAGCAGCACCGCGTCGACCAGCGGCTGGCCCAGCACCGCACGAGCACAGCCGAACGCGGTCAGGTTTTCGGTGACGATGCCGGCCGCCCAGGCGACCGCGGCGCCGGTCACGCCGTACCCCGGGATCAGCCACAGCCCGAAAGTGACGGTGAGCAGCAGCCCGGCCACCGTCGCGGTCAGGTGCAGGCCGCTGCGACCGCCCATCAGCAGCAGGCTCTGCACGTTTCCCACACCGGTGTTGACCAGCATGGCCAGGGCCAGCACGGTCATCGCGGTGGTGCCGACGGTGAACTCGGGCCCGAAGAGCCGCAGGAACGCGAGCGCGAACACCGCAAGCAGCAGGTAGACCGGCCACGACAGCACCAGCGCCCAGGTGGTCAGTTGCCGGTGCACCGTCGCCGCGGCGGCCCGCTCGCCGCGCCCCAGCAGCCGGGACAGCTGCGGCGACACCGCGACCCGCAGCCCCTGCATGGCCAACTGTCCGGCCAGGATGTAGCGACCGACCGCGCCGAACACGCCAGCGTCGGCCGGCCCGGCAAGAACCGAGGTGAGCAGTACGCCCACCCAGACCGCGCTCGCGTCGATTGCGGCGGACGCGGCACGCGGCAGCGCGAATCTCCAGAACGTCGACCAGTCGGCCCGCTCGGGGCGCAGTGCAGCACCCCGGCCGACACCGAGCGGACCCGCCACCAGCGCCAGGCAGACAACGACGGCGATCGCCACCGGGACCAGCCAACCGGCCATACCGACGAACACACCACCGCCGGCAACGGCCGCCACACCGACCAGCACCGGTCGGGCGACCGGCACCAGGACCGACTGCACGCCTACGTACGCCACGATCGGCCGGACGCAGCGCACCACGGCGAGCAGAAGCGTCATCGCCACCACCAGCGGCACCGCCGCGAAGCTGGCCGCGATCAGGGGCTTGGCGCCGACACCCGAGTCCAGCAGTCGTGGCCCGAGCGCGTCCGCCGCGAAGACCCCGATGAGGCCGACGACGACCGCGACCACAAGCGGCGGTAGAAGCGCCACCGGGAGCACCCGCGCGGCGTCGCCTCGCCCGCCGAGACGCCGGCGAGGCAGTGTCCAGATGAGGCCGGTCTCCGCGCCCAGGGTGCACATGGCGGCGGTGACCGTGACGATGCCGATGGCGGCGAAGAACGCGCCCGAGCCGACCGTGCCGTAGCTGCGGGTGATGACGACCACCAGCAGAAAGCCGAAGAGACCATTGGCGGCGGCTCCGGCCAGACCCGCGAGACCCGTACGAGCGCTGCGCCGGGCCTCGGTCGCCCCGTCGATGGAGGATTCGTCGTAGCCGGCGTCGACGGCCGAGTGGGTGCCGGCTGTCATCCCGCGACGGCCTCGCCGAGGGAGGCGGGGTGCGCTCGGTCAACGCGCCGCAGGCCCGCTTCCCCTTCGGCGAGCGCCATCGCGACGGCGACCCCGAAGAACGCGACGGTGATGGTGGGGTCGGCCATGCCGTAGAACGGAACCTGCACCAGGCAGATCACCGGGACCACCGCCAGCCACTGACCGGGTGCCGAGCGGGCCCGCGCGCTCTTCAGGGTGACGACCACGAACCAGGCGAGGAAGCAGAGCAACGCCGGTATGCCGTGGCTGAACAACACCATCCAGAGCTGCCCCTGGGTGCCGACCGGAACCTCCGCCGTGACCGTGTCCACCGTGATGGGTGCGCCGTAACCGAGCCACGGCGAATCCCCGAGGCGGCGAATGACCTCGGCGTAGAGGGAGAGCCGGTCGGTGTTCGTGTCGGTCGACTCGACCCGATTGTTGATCAACTGAGCCACCGGGATCAACAGACTGGTGAGCCCTCCGATGACCAGGACCCCGCCGACCGACGCGCCCACCCGGGCGTTTCCCCGCAGCGCGGCCCGCACGCCGAGCACGGCCAGGCCCACACCGAGGCTCACGAACATGACCCGGTTCAGGGTGAGGAAGGTCGGCACCAGCGACAGCGGCAGCGACACGAGCAGTGCCCAACGGAGGAAACCACGACGGCGCAACATGGTGTACGCCACGACGCAGGGCAGCGTCATCGCGTACGCGCTTCCGTAGTTGTTGGTGTATGGGAACGGTGCCGCAGGACGGTAGATCGGGTTGGGCGACAGGTGGTTGTATTCGGCGGCGCTGATGTGGACCAGATCCTGCATGTACGGGTGGCCCGCAATGCCTGCGGGCAGCAGCATTTCCATCGGGGTGGTCAGCGCGAATCGCGGCGCCAGCACACCGAGCCAGCCCAACAGGACCAGACCGAACCAGAACGCGCAAATCGGCACGAGCGCCGCCGCCGGGTCGACTCGCTCCCTGGCATACACGTACGCGTACACGCCGACCACGAGCGCGGTGACGTAATAGCCCAGCCGCAGGCCGAAGGGAAGCAGCGAGACGGGCGAGGGTAGTCGAGTGGCGCTGAGGAGCACCAGGGCCAGAAACAGCAACCAGATGCCGGTGGCCGGAGGCAGTGGCACCCGACCCCGGACGATCAGCAACGCCAGCAGCACCGCGCCGAACAGAGGCCAGATCAGGTAGAACGCGCCGGCCAGCCACCACAGCGGGACCAGACCGAACATGATCAGCAGCGGCCAACGCGGCAGCCGCGGTGGCAACGGCGCCGCGATGGCCGACGGGTGCTCTCCATCCGGCTCGCTGGTGGCCAGGGCGAGAGTGACAGACACCGTCAGCCCCGGCTGCTGCGGGTGAGCACAAAACCCAACGGGGTGACCCCAGCTGCGCGAAGCCGTTCCGCGAGGCGGCGCAAGTCGCTCTGCCGGGTCCTGTCCTGTTCGACCACGACGACTGCGGTGCCCTGGCGGGCCGCCGCGACGCCACGCTCGTCGGCTTCGGAGGGTGGCGCGTTGAAGAGCACGACACCGCTGGCGGCACGCTGCCGCCACGTGCCGAAACGCACACCGCCAGCGCCCACCGGCACCTCCTCGGCGCTGTTTCCGACCGTCCTCCTGCCACTCTCGGTCGCGCTCAGGCTCGTTCGCGGGAGGGTCAGGGTGGAATCCGGGTCCTTCGACGGATGACTGGCGACCGGGTAGGGGGACGGACGGCGGGCGGGGACCTGGTCGGTGCCCTTGTTGCCGCTGACCGAATCGGCGCCTCGGGGCTTCGGGACGAGTGGACGGACCGAGTTGACCAGTGCGGGCAGTTGTTCCCGGCCTGCCAGCACCGCAGCCCGCAGTGTCTCCAGGCGACCGCTGTCGTCGGCCACGTAGACGTCCCGACCGGGCGCGGCGAGCGCGACCGCCAGACCCGCGGTGATGGCGTTCGGGTCCTCACGCGTGGTCAGCAGCGCCACCCGGGCCGGCTCACGAACCCGCTCAGCGATCGCCATCGCCACGTAGCGGATGTCGGCGTCCACCGCCTCCCTCCGACCGCGGAACAGGTGGCCACGCACGGTGCCGAGCAGCGGCAGGCCGGTGACGTCCCGTCCGTCGTGAACCGATCGGACCCGGCGGTCCGCGGACTCCCAGGCGAACGCCAGAACCACGCCCAGCAGTACACCGCCGAAAAGCCCGGCCAGCAGGTAGAGCAGGACATTGCCGCCGGAGGTGACCAGGACATTCTCCGCGCTCTGCGTAATCCAGCCCGGGTTGACATCGACCGCTGCGATCTCTGTCCGAGACGACTTCAACTGGGTCAGCTGATTGTTGCTTCCGCCTAGTTCGGCGATTGCGGCGTCCAGCGAACCCTCCTTCGCGGTCGCGATCCGCCGCTGCAACGCCTCCCGCTGCTTGTCCACCTCGACGATGCTCTCGTCGTACCGCTTCAACATCTCGGCCCGCTGCTTCTCATACATCGTCCGTCGTACGTCGAGGTAGGTCTGCGCGGCAAGGTTGACGTTGCGCACGGCGTCGTCGACGGAGCGGCCGGTGTAGGAGAAGCGGAGGATCTGCCCGCCGGTGGGCACCTCCACCTCGAGGGCGTCCCGCACCTCCCGCGGGTCCCCACCCTCGGACGCCAGCCGTTGCACGACCTCGGTCCCGGTGGCGATGCCGCCCTCCACGTTCATGTTCACCGCCCGGTCGGCGGCGGCGCCGCTCGGGGTGAACGCGTCGGTGACGACCGGGCGTACCGCCACCACGGCGCTCGCGGTGACTGCGGCGGGCTTGAGCAGGACATACCCGAGGGCGGCGAGGAGGCCAACGGCGGCGACCGCCCCCACCAGCCGGATCCGATGTGCCGGGACGCGGAGCAGGTCTGTCAGGGTGACTGTCCGGGCCAGCGTGCCCCCACCGCCGAATGCGTCGGCGGACCAGGAACCGGGTGGTGCATCAGCCATGTAATTTCACCGTCTGTTTGTGAGTCGCCTGGACGGAACGACGCCTGCGGCAGGCACCGTGCATCCCCCTGTGACGCTTCGGGCCAGCGACGTGGTCCGCCGCCGGCCGACCGTGATCGATCGATTCTCTGTGACGACAAAGCCTGCCGTCACTGCACGGAGAAGAAAGTCCGTGGTGTCGACCAGGTCAGTCCTCCGCTCGCCGGAGCGATCACCGTGCTGGTCGCGGCGTCGACGGCCAGGCCGGCCGTGGGATCGAACGACACGCTCCGCAACGTTCCGTCGCTCCCGCCGTACACGATCCGGCCGCTGACCCAGGCCATGCCTCGCACCGACGACCAAGTGATGCCCGTGGTGGGAAGGCTGAACTCGGTGGCGCCCAGATAGTTGCCGTCGATCTCGAAGTAACGGTAGTAGAGCGCGTTGGCACCGCTGCGGGTGTAGTACAACCGGCCGTCAAGGTAGAACGCGCCGGTCATGCCGGCCGCGTTGAACCAGTCGTTGAACCCCGACGACTCCCAGGGAACGCCGATGGCGCCGCCGTTGAACATCGAGACGTCGATCCGACTGCCGGTGGGGGTGCCGGCCACCGTGTGCGCCCAATAGATGCGGTCGCTCACCCGCCAGGTGGCGCCGGCGTTCGTGTAGTTGGGCTGGCTGACCGTCGTGGGGGCACCGACACTCGCGCCGTTGAACGAAGCCTTGGCCAGCTGGCCCTCGCCGGTGCCGAGGTAGAGATTGCCGGTGGTCGCGGTTGGCGGATTCTTCGGGGCGAAGGTGCGACCGCCGGCGAGCGGGAACATGCCGAGCCGGCCGTGGTATTCGCTGCCCATTCCGTCGGAGTTGTGCCCGAAGTAGAGCCCGTCGCTGCCCCGCCAGAGAACGGGGACCTGCGAGCCCCAGTTACTGGTGCCGGCCGGCATGGACGCGCTGCCGCGGCGGCCGGGATTCCAGGCGACCGGCAGGCCGGTCGCCGGGGTGACGGCGGCGATACCGAGACGATCGATCGCACCGTTGCCGGCCGCGTCGCTGGCATTCGGATTGTTCAGCCAACGGAAGTGCCCGCCCAGGTAAATGACGTTGTCGGCCACCTCCACGGAGGTGATGGTGTCGTTGCCGGTGTAGTCGACCCAGGTGCCGAGCTGGCCGCTGCCCCGGTTTGCGGTCTCGAAGCGGATCAGTGCGTCGCAGTAGGCGGCCGGCCAACCGGCGCCACCGTTGGTGCCGACGACGAACCAGCTGCCGTCCGCGCCGAACTTCAGGTCCTGGACGTAGTGCACGAAGGTCGCGGGCGCCGCGCAGGGTGCGACGAACTTCTCGGTGCTCCAGTCCAGCAGCGTGGGCGTGCCCGAGAGGTCGATCATCGCCATCTGGTTGCGGGACAGTCCGTTCACGAGGGTGAAGTTGCCACCGGCGATCATGGTTTGCCCGTTCGGAGTGACATCGATGGTCCAGCCGTACGAGCCGGTGCCGTGCCGCCCGACAGTGGCGTTGATGTTGAAGGTCGGGTCGATAGCGCCGGTGCTGGCATTCAGCCGGCCCAGCCCGGAGTGCGCGGCGCCGTTCAACCAGTTGAAGGCGCCGGCGACATAGAGCCAGTTGTCGCGCAGCACCATGTCCCGGATCATGCCGCCGTCGGAGCGACCGACCCAGCTGTCGATGGTCGCCCCGGTCGTCGGGTCCAGTGCCACCAAATTCTTCCGGGAGACGCCGTTGACGGTCTTGAACCCGCCGCCGACGATGAGCGTGCCGTTCGGGCCGGCGAGCAGAGAGTTGACCGGGCCGTCGAGAGCCGGCAGGAACGTGGTCGACAGGGTTCCGCTGGTCCGGTCGTACGCGAAAAGGTAACTCTGGGTAAGCCAGGCCGCGGTGGCGTTCTGCCGAACCTCGGTGAAGCTGCCCCCCACGTACACCCGAGAGCCGACCTGCGCGAAGGCGCGGCTCTCGCCATCGCGGCCGTGCGGGGTGTTGTCGGCGGGATTGGTCGACACCAGGGTCGCCGTCTCGGGGGCCGGCACCACGGCGGCCGAGGCGGCGGTGGGAACCGTCACCACCGCGGCTACGGTCACCAGACCGACTGCCGCCACGCGGATACGACATCTCGCAGATCGCCGGAAGAGCGAAACTGTGGGCACGCTGCGCCTCCAAGTTAGACGAGAACCTGCGTAGCGTGCCCTGTCGATCACGCTTCGCGATATCCGCCGATTGGACCGTCGCTAGCCCAACGTGACGACCGGCTGCCGTTTCCGTGTCGGTTGTCAGACTCTCGCCGCATCCGGTGGTCGAGCGGCGATGCGACGAACGGGTCAGGCGGTGGTGGTGACCTCGACGGGTACCGCGCTCGCGGTCTGTGTAGGTGGACGCACCCGACCCTCGGCGACGAGCACGGTCAGTAGCATCACGCCGAGCAGCAGAGTGCCGAAGGTCCAGCCACCGATCACGTCCGTGAACCAGTGCTTCTCGGCATAGATCCGGGTGTAACCCTCCACGGAGGCCAGCACGGCCAGCGCGGTCGCGATGGCGATTCGGCCGCGTCGCGGAACGTTCCAGGTCAGCCCCGCCAGCACCGCGATGATGCCGAAGGTGAGCATGACCCGGGCGCAGCCGCCAGAGGGATAGGTGCCGACGTCAGTGGGTGGATGGCCCCGGTTCACGGTCGTCGCCAGGATCTGCTGGGTGTACTGCTCGACGACGAACTGCAACGGCATCGCGATCAGTGGGATCCACCAGCGGCGGCGGCGCCAGACGATGGCGAAGCCGACCGCCGCTACCACCGTCACCCACTTGAGCGGGTATCGGTCCCCGATCGCGGTGACGAAGGAGTTGATGTCGACCCACACTTCGACACGGCGGGCATGCACGTAGTCGAAGACCGGGTGATCGACGGCCGTCTCCAGTCTGGACAGCGCTTCACCGAGGGGCCAGCAGATCGTGACCACCGCCGCCGACCCGGCGAGCAGGACGACGAGAGCGGTCCCGAGTCGGCCGAGAGCCTCGGTGAGCCCGGCCACCGCGGCGCGCAGTCGCTCCACGGCCCGGCTCTCCAGTGCGGCCGGCACCCAACGGGTCGCCACCACGGGGACCAGGACGGCCGGCACCAGCACCGACAGTGCCCCCAGAACGTAGATCAGAACCACAGCCGGACACCACCAGACGACAATCGATTGGTGACACGCTAAGGGACCTGAAGGCCGCACCCGCGCGATCGAGTCGTCATCACGACAGTCGCGAAGCTCGACTGCCACCATTGGCCGGGGCGGACATGGCTGGTCGTCAGCGGCCGGCTGCGGTGGGCTGCCGCAGATACGGTTCCTGACCGGCCTGCGCAAAGCCCGCCACCGCCGAGGCGTCGTGGTTCATCGTCATGTCGCAGGTCGCCGTGCGGCTGGTCATGCCCGATGAGTTGAAGTAGATGGCGGCCCTGATCTTCGGGTGCGCCTTCAGCGCTGCCGGAAACTCCTGGAACCAGCGCTGCTTGGCAGCTGGGTCGGCGGAGTTGAAGTTGGTGCCGAACTCGGCGAGCATCCGGGGCTTGCCAGCGCCGATGCCGTTGTCGTCCAGCCAGTCGTAGAAACCGCCCACGGTCGTGCTCGGGCTCTTCCACACCGCGCTGCCGTTGCAGACGTGGAAGTTGTACGGGTCGTAGGCCACCCAGTCGACGTAGCGGTCACCGGGGTACAGGCCCGCGTACCGGGGGTAGTGGCCGGACCAGCCCATCATCGTCCAGACCCAGACCGCGTTGGTCGCGCCGGCCCTGGCGAACCGGTCATGGACGTAGCGCCAGGCGCGGACGAAGTCGGCGTCGCTCCCCTTCGCTGGCTCGTCCTCGGGCTCGTGGTCGAAGCCCATGAAGACCGGCACGCCGGCGGCGCGGATGCGGCCCGCGACCGCGTCGATGGTCTCGTCCTGCTGGCCACCGTAGACATCCGACCACTTCAGGGTGATGCCGGCAGAGAAGTCGCGCGACTCCCAGGCGAAGAACATCAACCGGCCCTCGCGCATCTGCTGCAGCTCGTACACGTCGGGGAAGGCTCCGTTGCTGCCGATGTTGGAGAAGTCGTGGTAGCGGTGCACGATGTCGAACGTGCGCCCGACCTGCGTCTCCACATCGGTCACGGCCTTACCGTGGTCCCAGCCGCCGGCCGCCCCGGCGGGTGAGTACATGCCCCACCAGGCGCCGCAGGAGGGGACGAGCTTGTCCGACACGTCCCCGCACCGGGCGGCCGGGAGGGTGCCGCTCGCACTCGGCGTCGCCGTTCGGGTCGGAGCGATGGTCGGCGACGGCCTCGGCGCGGCGGTGGTCGGCGAGGCGCTCGGCGACGGCGGTGGCGCGGGCCGGGTGGTCGTCACCGGCGACGGCCGGGCCCCGAGGTCGTAGCTGATCATCAGGCTGGGGCGTAGGTCCGGGTTGCGGTGGTCGACCGACGCCCAGTAGATCCGGCTGCCCAGACCAGTCTGGGCCAGCGCGACAGTCCAGGTGCCGTTGCCGGTGACCAGCGCGGAAATGTCCCACTCGTTGACGCCCTCGGACACACCGGTGACGCTGTCCAGCGCGGCACCGGACGACGCGAGAGCCGGCCGCGCCTCGCGGGCGCTCAGCGGCGAGGCGTGCGCCGTCACCGTGGCGGCGAACTGCTGCCAGGAGTGCACCCGCAGCGTCGCCCGGACGTTGACCGCAGCGGCCGGCACGGTGGTCACCGCGAACTCGATGACTGCCTCGCGGCCACCGCGCGGGTTGCCGTCGCAGCGCGTCGGGCAGGTGGCCAGCGTTGTCTTGGCGGCGTTGTCGCCGTCCTGCGACACAGCGGTCGCGGTGGTGTCCGCCGCCGCCCGGATGGACAGGTCATCGCTGGCCAGCAGCGGCATCATGGTCGCCACGATGCCGGCCACCAGCGTTCCGCCGACCACGCCGATGGCGATCGCCGTGCGCCGGGGTCCGGAGCGGAACCAGCTGGTGCGATGTAGTCCGTGCCTGGCCAAGGAAACTCCCTGCGTCTGCTTCCGTAACACTGAGCAGCGTATCGATGACTAGGCGGAGTCGCAGGCAGGACAATTTCCCGTAAGCGCGTCTTAACTCTCCGCTAAGGGAACCGCTGTGGTCGCCGTCCTCAACGCAATCCGCATCGCTTCGACCGGCGCGGCCACTCCGGTGAACTGCTCGAACTGCCCGACCGCCTGGGCCAGTAAAAGGTCCAAACCGGACACCACCCGCAGGCCGGCGGCGACGGCGGAGGCGGCCAGCGGGGTGGGCCACGGGTCGTAAAGCGCGTCGAAGAACACCGCGCCCGCTCGCCAGGCCACTGTGCCGGCCAAGGCGTCGGCGACACCCCTCGGCACGGTGGACACAACCACCTCACCGGCAGAGAGATGCCGATGCGCGTCGGCCCAGCCGGCGGGAGTGAGCTCGACGCCCAGAGCGCCCGCCACCGGCCGCAGCTCGTCGACCGCCGCCGCACGGCGGGCCACCACCGTCACCGAGGAGCAGGCCAGCTGGGCGGCGGCGGCCAGCGCGGCGCGGGCGGTGCCGCCCGCACCGAGCACCGTCACGGCAGCGCCGGCCACCACCCCGGCCGCGGTGAGCACCCGCACCATGCCGGCGACGTCGGTGTTGTCGGCAAACCAGGAGCCGTCCGGACGGCGTACCAACGTGTTGGCCGCGCCGACGGCGGCGGCGACCGGCGAGGCCTGCGCGGCCACGGCGAGCGCCGCCTCCTTGCCCGGCATGGTCACCGACAACCCGGCCCACTCCGGGCCCAGGCCGGCGACCAGATCCGGCAGCTCCGCCGCCGCGCACTCGATCCGGGTGTACGACCACCCGGTCAGACCGGCGGCGGCGTAACCGGCGGTGTGAATCACCGGGGAGAGGGAGTGCGCGATCGGTTTGCCCAGCACCGCGGCCCTACGGGTCGTATCGCCCGGGACCCCTGCCGTGTTCCGCATCACTCTCCGCCCTCCGCGATGTTCGGATCGACCCTACCCAGCACGCAGGCCACGCCACCAGAGAACGGGACCGCTGACAATGCTCGACGGCCCGACAATCGCTTGACGGCGATGCATTCTTGCGACGGTACGGCCGATCGAAAACTGAGGGACCCTTGAACAACGCAGTTCTGCGTGCTCTTGTTGCGATTGCCGCGGTCTTCAGTCTTTCATCGATGATCGCCGCGCCAGCCGTGCGGACGCCGCGGCGGGCAGCCGGTCGGACAACCACCAGCTCTGACCTGGGGCGAGGCGTACGGCGCGGTCAACCGGAACACCGGTTACGACCGCACATTCGCGCTGCGAAAGCAGAACAGCAACGGCGTGTGGACGTTCCTGAACCCGCGAACCCGTTCGTGGACCGGAACGAGTCACTGACAATGGCGCGATAAATGCGTCAGCGTCGACTCAAAAAAGCTCCCTTCCCGACGAGACCGGAATTTCGGTCACCGTCGGGAAGGTAGCCTTTCTGGTCTGCTACGGCCGGTCAGATGATGCCGGCCTCCCGGGCCTTGGCCTCGTTGCGCTGGTGCTGCTCGTACGTCTCGGCGAACTCGGAGTGGCCCTCCTTGTCGATCGCCACGAAGTAGAGCCACTTGCCCGTCGGCGTGGCCATGGCCCCTTCCAGGGCCTGCTTACCCGGGTTGTTGATCGGGGTGGGGATCATGCCGGGCAGCTTGCGGTTGTACGGGTTCTTCGGGTCGTCCAGCTCGGCCGCCGTCATCTGCTTGGACGACTTGGTCGGCTTGCCGATCGACTCCAGGTAGTAGTTGACAGTGACGTCCATCTCCAGGCAGTTGCAGGGGAACTCGCCGTACGCCCGGTTGTACGCCACCCGGGCGACCTTGCCGAGGTCGTCCTTGTTACCCGCCTCGGCCTGGGCCAACGACGCCACGATCAGCGCCTCGTACGGGCTGACCTTGCGTTCCTTCTGCACCCGGTCGGCGAACTTCATCTCCTGGGTCACGGTGAGGAAGTTGTCCACCATCAGCTTGAGGATGCTCTCCGCGGTGGCCTTCGGCGGGATCTCGTACGTGTCCGGGTAGAGGAAGCCCTCGACGGACTTGACGACCTTCTTGCCGTCGTCGCGCTTGAACCACCAGTCCGGAACGCCGAGCGCCTCCGGGTCCTTCGCGGCGGCCTCGAACTCCTTGACCGGGATCTTGGTCTTGTCGGAGAGCAGCTTGTAGATGTTCTTGGCGGTGCGGCCCTCGCGGATGGTGAGCCCGTTGACGATCTTGTTCTTCAGGTCGAGCATCGCGGTGACGGCACTCTCGCCGCTCATCTGCTTGCGCAGCTTGTACGTGCCCGGCTGGATGTTCTTGCTGCGGGAGTTGGCCTCGGCCGCCTCGATGAACGCCTTCTGGCTCTTCACCACGTCGGCCGCGACGAGGGCGTCGGCCATGTCGGCGATCAGCGCCCCGTTCTTGATCTCAACGGTGATCTCACCGGACCCGGCGCCGTCGTAGTCGGGGGTGACGAAGTAGTTCTGGATGCGGTCGAAGCCGTAGAACGCGCCACCACCGATGCCGCCCAGCAGGACCAGGGCCATCAGCAGAGCCAGGAACGTCTTGCCCCGGCCGCCGCCACCGGACTTACCGTTGCGCTTGCGGAAGCCGCGCCGATGCCGGCCCTTCTCCCCCCGCTCCGGCTCGTCGAACCCAAGGTCCAGATCGTCGATCATTACGTCCGCCTCCGCTGCGCATCCAGCCAGCTCTGCAGGATCTCCACCGCGGCCGCCTGGTCGACAACCGCACGTTGACGTTTACCTCGGACGCCACGCTCGGCAAGCCTACGAGAAGCGACCACGGTCGACATCCTCTCGTCAGTGAGCGTTACCGGGACGGGCGCTATCACATCGACCAGTCGGTCAGCGTACGCCTTCACATGGACGGCCGCAGGGCCATGCTTGCCCGCGAGATTGACCGGAAGGCCGACGACAACAACAACGGCCTCGTGCTCGGCCACCAGCGCGGCCAACTCGGCAAGGTCGCTCGGCACCGCGTCCGGCGCCGCCGTCAGATCACGGGCCAGTGTGACCAGCGGCGTTGCCAGGATCCCGTCCGGATCCGAGCGGGAGACCCCCACCCGCACCTGACCGACATCCACACCGATCCGCACACCGCGCTTGAACTCAACCACCGACGGTCACCGCCCGGTGGGTACGAACCAGGGCGGACCAGATGGCCCGCCCTGGCTGAGAGTGATCGCCCATCACGCCTCGGTGATCGCCTTCTCGACGGTGAGCAGCAGGTTCGGAGCCTCGGTCGACGGCAGTCCGCCACCCTGGGCCAGGTCGGGGCTGCCACCGCCGCGCCCGGAGAACGCCGCCTTCACCAGGTCCGACGCGGCCAGGCCACGGCTGCGCGCGGCCGCGTTGACCGCCACCACCAGGGACGCCTTGCCGTTCGACCGGGCCGCCACCGCGACCACCGCCGGCCGCGCCGGGTCGATCTTGCCGCGAATCTCCTGGGCCAGGGTCCGCACGTCGTTACCGGCCGCGCCCTCCGGCGCCTCGGTGCCCACGTACGCGACCCCGCGCACGTCCTTGGCCTGCGCGGCGAGCGCCGCCGCACCACCCAGCACCAGCTGGGCACGCAGCTTCTCCAGCTCCTTCTCCGCGTCCCGGAGCTGGGTGACGGTCTGCTCCACCCGGTCGGCGACCTGGTCGTTGGGCACCCTGTACAGCTCCGCCAACCGGGAGACCAGCAGGTGCTCACGGGCCAGGAAGCCGAAGGCGTCCATGCCGACCAGCGCCTCGACCCGGCGAACGCCGGAACCGATGGACGACTCGGAGAGGATCTTCACGAGGCCGAGCTGGGCCGAGCGGGCCACGTGCGTGCCGCCGCACAGCTCCCGGGCGTAGTCACCCACCTCGACGACCCGCACCTCCTCGCCGTACTTCTCGCCGAAGAGCGCCATCGCCCCGATCCGCCGCGCCTCGTCCAGCGAGGTGATGAAGGCGTGCACCTCCAGGTCGGCCAGGAGCACCTCGTTGACCTGCTGCTCCACGTCCCGCAGGACGGTCGGCGACACCCCGGTCGGGGTGTTGAAGTCGAACCGGAGGCGACCGGGCGCGTTCAGCGATCCCGCCTGGGTCGCCGACTCACCGAGGAAGTTGCGCATGGTCTGGTGCACCAGGTGCGTGGCGGTGTGCGACCGGGAGATCGCCCGCCGCCGGGTCGTGTCGATCTCGGCGTAGCCGGCCTCACCGGCGCGCACCTCACCCCGGATCACCCGGGCGCGGTGCACGATCAGGCCGGGCACCGGCTGCTGCACGTCGAGCACCTCGACCTGCCCGCCACCGACGGTGATCATGCCCTGGTCGGGCTGCTGACCACCGCCCTCGGCGTAGAACGGCGTCGTGTCGAGAACCAGCTCGATGGTGTCGCCCTCGGTCGCCGCCTGGCGCGGGCCGTCGGCACCGAGCAGCGCCCGGACCGTCGACTCGCGGGCCACCTCGCTGTAGCCGGTGAACGTCACCGGGCCACCCGAGTCGAGCACCGACCGGTACGCCGACAGGTCGGTGTGACCGGTCTTGCGGGCCTGCGCGTCCGCCTTCGCCCGGGTCCGCTGGTCGGCCATCAGCCGCCGGAACCCCTCGTCGTCCACCTGGAGGCCCTGCTCGGCGGCGATCTCCAGGGTCAGGTCGATCGGGAAGCCGTACGTGTCGTGCAGCTGGAACGCCTTCGCCCCGGACAGCGAGGTGCCTCCCGCGGTGCGGGTCTCGGCGATCGCGGTGTCCAGGATCGTCGTGCCGGCACGCAGGGTGGACAGGAACGCCTCCTCCTCCGCGTACGCGTAGTCCGCGATCCGGTCGAAGTCGGTCGCCAGCTCCGGGTACGACGGGGCCATGCAGTCGCGGGCCACCGGCAGCAGCTCGGGCAGCGCGCGATCCTGCCAGCCGAGCAGCCGGATCGACCGGATCGCCCGGCGCATGATCCGGCGAAGCACGTAGCCGCGCCCCTCGTTGGACGGGGTCACGCCGTCGCCGATCAGCATCAGCGCCGTGCGCACGTGGTCGGCGATCACCCGCAGCCGGACGTCGTCCGGGTGCGACTCGCTGGCCACGTGCCCGGAGTGCGCGCCGTACCGCTTACCGGTCAGCTCCGCCGCCCGCGCCAGGATCGGCCGGACCTCGTCGATCTCGTACAGGTTGTCGACGCCCTGCAGGATCGAGGCCATCCGCTCCAGGCCCATGCCGGTGTCGATGTTCTTCGCCGGCAGGTCCCCCAGGATCGGGTAGTCCTCCTTGGTGGTGCCCGGACCCCGCTCGAACTGCATGAACACGAGATTCCAGTACTCCATGTACCGGTCCTCGTCGACCGCCGGGCCGCCCTCCCGGCCGTACTCCGGGCCCCGGTCGTAGAACAGCTCCGACGACGGGCCGCACGGCCCGGGAATGCCCATCGACCAGAAGTTGTCCGCCTTGCCCCGGCGGACGATCCGGTCGGCCGGCACACCCACCGACCGCCAGATCTCGTACGCCTCGTCGTCGTCGAGGTAGATCGTCGGCCAGATCCGCTCGGGGTCCAGGCCGTAGCCACCCTCGGCGATCGGCTTCGTGGACAGCTCCCAGGCCAGCGGGATCGCGCCGGCCTTGAAGTAGTCACCGAAGGAGAAGTTGCCGTTCATCTGGAAGAACGTGCCGTGCCGGCTGGTCTTGCCGACCTCGTCGATGTCCGGGGTGCGCAGGCACTTCTGCACACTGACCGCCCGCTGGTACGGGGGAGTCTGATGACCCAGGAAGTACGGCACGAACTGCACCATGCCGGCGTTGACGAACAACAGGTTCGGGTCGCTGATGGCGGGCAGCGGAGCTGACGGCACCACGGTGTGGCCATTCGCCTCGAAGTGCGCGAGGTACCGTCGCTTGATCTCCGCCGTCTTCATCGCTGGTGCTCCTCCGGAAAGATTTCCCGATCGCCGATCCGCGGGTCTTCCCGCAGCTCGGCGAACTGATCGTCGAACGCCTCGCCCTGGGCGAACGCCTGGTGGATCTCCTGCTCGCGCTCGGCCATGCCGACCCGCACATCCTCCACGAAGCTACGCAGCGACTCGACCAGCCCGCCAGCGGATTCCGTCAACGTGCTGGCGATGCCGGCCGGTGTGTACGCCTGGGCGGTCCGGGTCGCCTTGCGGACCACGATCACACCGACGGCCACTCCGATACCGAGCCAGAACAGACGCCTCATGTCTCGTTACCTCCTGGTGCGCCGGCCGGTCAGCGGTTGCCGCGCCGCGCGGCCCGCCGCTGCTGCTTGATGGTGTCGCGGACCTCACGCTCGGTCTCGGCGTGCCGACGGCCGGCGGCGGCCTTGCGCACGCTGTAGCCGAACGCGGCCACCTTGACCAGCGGGTTGGCAGCCGCCGCGGAGACGACGGTGGCCAGGTTGGCGACGTTGGCGGTGACGTTCTGCGCGTGGCTGGTCATCGTGTCGACCTTCGCCAGCTGCAGGTTGACGCCGTCGAGCGAGGTCTGCACCTGCTCCAGCGCCGTGTTGACGTTCTTCACAGTGGTGTTCACGTCACCGAGCAGCGGCGCTGTCCGGTCGTTGAGGTCGTTGATCATGCGGGTGGTGGCGTCAACCGTGTGCCGCAGCCGCAGGATGGGCAGCGTCAGAATGAGCACCAGCACCGCGAACGCGCACGCCGCGATCAGCGCCGCGATGGCTCCAATGTCGCCCACGCCTGTCCTCCTCAAGCAGAGTTCCGCAGGACCCGACGTCCTCGGAACGCACAACGATGGCACCCGTACCGGTCGTCGAGTCGTCGACGCTCACCGGTAGCGGGCATGCCCGCCAGCCCCAGACCCTACCGTCCGTGATGGAGGCCGGCTCAGGACGGTGAGGGTGTCAGCTCCCCCAGCGGATCACCACTGACCGTCGGGAACGGATCCTCTCCGGTCAGTGACGGGTCGGTGGTCGGCTGCGGCCTGGTCCGCTCGTCGTCGATCGCGTTGCGTACCTTCACCGACACCAACGAGCCGGTGCACCCTGTCGCAGCGGCCGACGGATCGGCAGACGGATCGGTCGACGGCACGACGGCCGGCTCGCCGTCGACCGGCGGCGGCACACAGGTCGGCTCGCGGACCCACAGGTCGAGCGTCAACTCGTCGCGCCGCCAGCAGGTGTAGCTGCCCTTGGTCTCCTGCTCCGGGCAGCGGCTCACCTTCCACGGCTGCCAACCGTCCTGACGCAACGCGTTCTCGTAGGCCTTCGCCGTCTCGTCCGGCGCCTTCTCCGAGGTGACGGTGCGCTCACGCAGCCGGCAGTCGAGCAGACACCACCGGCTGCCGCTGACGTCGTCGACGGTCTTCGCGGCAGCCCAGCCGGGCACGTCGAGCTTGTCCAGGTTGTCGAAGACCGGGTCACGGCTCAACGTCCGGATGCCGAAGAAGAGCGGCACCGCACCGAGCAGCACGATGCTGACCAGCGCCAGCACCGCCGCACGCAGCCGGCGTCGTTCACGCGACTCGCGGTGCGCCTCGGCCCGGGCACCCGCTGCGGCGGCGTCGTCCGGCGAGTCCTGATCCGCTGGGCGCAGGGCCGGCCCGCCGGACGGATCCGGTGCCGGGCGGTCCACCGGGCCGGACGGGGACGGCACCACGGCTGCGGCGCGGGCCACACCGACGGGATCGCCGGGGCGGCCGGGTGGCGGCACCGGGGCGACACCGCTCGGCTCGGCTCGGCCGGGCTCCCGATTCGGAGGCAGGGCACGGCCGGCGGCACGGTCAGGTGGCACCGGTCGACCGACCTGCGCACCACCACGGGCCGGCGCGGGAGAACCCGGTCCGCCGCCCGGCGCACCGCCCGGCCGTTCGTCGGCGGAGGGCGGTTGCATGCCACCGGGTGGGCGGACGGCGGCGCGGGCCGGACCGTCCAGACGCGGACGCGGCGGCCCGTCTCCACCCGGAGGCACGGCGGCACGAGCCGGGCCCTCCGAACGGACGGCGTCGCGGGGGCCGGCACCCGGTGCCTCACCCGCAACGGGCCGGGCCCGACCGGGCGGAGTGGAACGGGCGGCACCCCGAACCGGTGCGGCGGGGCCGGCACCGGGCGCGGGTCGCCCAGCGGCATAAGGGTCGTCGCCCCGGTCGCTCGCCGGTCCCTGTCGACCCGGGCCACCCTCGACGGGCGGACGTCGCCGACCGGCCGGATCCGGAGCGGGCATCCCGTCCGGACCAGGACCAGCAGCCCCACGACCACGCCGCACTGTGGGATCCGGAGCAGGCGCCGTGGCGCCCCGGCCCCGGCCGGGACGGTCGCCGGTCGCCGGCGGATAGGGCGTCGCCTGTTCTCCGGTGGAACCCGACGCGTCGGGGCGTACGGCACGACGACCGGTGGGCCCCTCCGAGCCCGGGTCGGTCGGCGGGCCGGCGGGCCGGCGACCAGCGGAGCGCTCCGCGGCCGGATCGGGTACGCCGAGCCGACCAGCCGTCGGGTCGACGATGTCACCGGCGCCGGCGGGCGGTACGGGACGCCGGCCCTCGGCCGGCGGGGGCCCGCCTCGGCGGTTGACCACCGGCAGGCCCGGGTCGGTGTGCGGCAGGCGACCGGCCTGGCGCAGCCAGTCGGCGGGCCGCTCCGGGCGGTCCGGTCGAGGTTCGCCGCCGGCCGGCGTACGCCGCTCCGGCTCGTCGGAGGTGGCCCGGCGGCGACCCGTGCCGTCGGTGGGGGCGATGGTGGGCGTCGCGCCGCTGTGACCGCCGGACGCTGCGGGCACCGGCGGCGCGTTGCCCGAGCGGGGCACCATCGGCTCGTCGGGTTCGGCGGCGCGGCGGTGGCCGCCGGCTGCCGGGCGGGAGCGCTCGGCGGCACGGGGGCCGGTGGGCTCCGGCGCGCCGGGGTCGACCGGGCCTGGCCGGCGTCGGGCGGTACGCGGGTCACGGTCGATGGCGGGGTCGGGTCGCAGGCCATCCGCGACCGGCGGGACGGCGCCGGCCGGAGTGCCGTCGTACCGCGCTGCGGCGGGGGACGGCGCGGTGCCCCGCGCTGGATCGGGTGCTGGACCGGCGGACCGGCGACCGGCGGGCGTGCCGTCGGCAGGCGGCACCGCGCGGCCGGGCTCGACGGGCTCGGGGCCCGGTCGGCGGCCCGGCGCTCCGGCGTCCGGTCGGCGCAACGGTGGCATGGCGTCCGGGTTACCCCCGGGCGTGGCAGCGTCCGGACGGCGACCGGTCGGACCGGCGGCATCCGGACGGCGACCGGTCGGGGCGCCGGAGGTCGGAGGGCCTACGGGTGGGCCGGGCGGAACCGCCGCAGGGCGGGAGCGGACCGGGCCGCCGGGCGCGTCGGGGCGAGGCTCCGGTGGGCCGGCCGGGTCGCCGCCAACTGGCCGGGCGGTGGGTGGCGCTGGTGGTACGGCGGCACGCGCAGCGGGTGCCGGCTGCACTCCTCGGCGCGCCGGCTGGCCCGGGGCGGGTGCACCGGGGCTGGCCGCGGGTGGCCGCTCATCCGGGCGGCGGCCGGCGGGCGGCGCCTCCCCCGGCCAGGGACCGTCGACCGGTCGACGGGGGCCGGCACCCGGGTCGGTCTGGCGCGGCGCGGGTGGAGCCGGGGCCTCCGGCGGCACCGGAGCACCGCCGCGTCCACCGGCCGGCGCTGCCGGCGCACCCGTACGCGGCCCCGCAGGTTCGGCTGGCGCACCCGCAGCGGGACGGCCCGGCTCCGCCGGGGCGCCGTCCGGGCCCAGCTCGGTGCGTTGCTGCTTGGCAGAGCGCAGGTCGTCGATCCAGCCGAACTCCTCGCCGGCGACCGGCTCCTCGGGCTCGGGCTCGGCGGCCCGCCCCCGACCCCAGCGACGCGTCTTGGCGCGGGGATCGCGCCGCTCGTCCGGGCCCTCGTCCGGGCGGTCCCCACCACGCGATCTCACTGTTGACCCTCTCCTGCGGCGTCAGTGCCGCTGTCCTGCATCGTGCCCGGTGCGCCCGTGCCGGTCGCCGGGCGACCGGTCTCGCCAGGTAGCGCCGACGCGGCCTGTGCCGTTACAGGTGGCTCGGCTGTCGGAGTGTCCGGACGGACGGTCGGGGCCGGCAGACCCCGCACGATCCGGCGCAGCAGCGGCAGCCGGGTGGCCACCGACCGTTCGGCGCCGTGCGGGCTGGGCTGGTAGTAGTCGGTGCCCACCAGGTCGTCCGGGACGTACTGCTGGGTGACCACACCGCGCTGGTCGTCGTGCGGGTAGCGGTAGCCGGTGCCGTGGCCCAACCCTCGGGCGCCGGCGTAGTGCGCGTCACGCAGCCCTCGCGGCACCGGGCCACCGCGACCGGCCCGGACGTCGGCGATCGCGGCGCCGATGGCGGTGGTGGCGGAGTTCGACTTGGGCGCCGTCGCCAGGTGGATCACCGCCTGGGCCAGGTTGAGCTGCACTTCGGGCAGCCCGACGTACTCGACGGCGTGCGCGGCGGCGGTCGCGACGCTCAGCGCTGTGGGATCGGCCATGCCCACGTCCTCGCTGGCGAAGATGACCAGGCGGCGGGCGATGAACCGGGCGTCCTCGCCGGCGACCAGCATGCGGGCCAGCCAGTGCACCGCGGCGTCCACGTCCGAACCGCGCATGCTCTTGATGAAGGCGCTGACCACGTCGTAGTGGGCGTCGCCGTCGCGGTCGTAGCGCACCGCCGCCACGTCGACGGCCTGCTCGGCGGTGGCGAGGTCGATCCGCCCGGCGCCGAGCGCCGTGGCGGAGGCCGCCGCCGCTTCCAGTGCGGTGAGTGCCTTGCGGACGTCACCGGCGGCCAGCCGGACCAGGTGGTCCTCGGCCTCCGGGGTCAGGGTCAGGGCGTTGTCCAGGCCGCGCTTGTCGGTGACCGCGCGGCGCAGCAGGCCCCGCACCGCCGCGTCGTCCAACGGTTGCAGGGTGAGCAGCACGCACCGCGACAGCAACGGCGAGATGACCGAGAAGTACGGGTTTTCGGTGGTCGCCGCCAGCAACGTGACAGTACGGTCCTCGACGGCGGCGAGCAGTGAATCCTGCTGGGTCTTGCTGAACCGGTGCACCTCGTCGATGAAGAGTACGGTCTGCGGGCCGCCCGAGCGGCGCTGGCGGCGGGCCGCCTCGATCACCGCCCGGACGTCCTTGACGCCGGCGGAGAGCGCCGACATGGCGACGAATCGGCGGTCGGTCGCCCCGGCCACCAGGTGCGCGATGGTGGTCTTGCCGCTGCCCGGCGGGCCCCAGAGGATCACCGACAGCGGGGCGCCGCCGGAGACCAGCTGCCGTAGTGGGGCGCCGGGGGCGAGCAGGTGGTCCTGACCGATCAGCTCGTCGAGGGTCACCGGGCGCATCCGGACGGGCAGGGGTGAGTCGTCGGCCACCGCGGTGAAGCCGTCGACACCGGCGGGGCCGTCGGGCGCGCTGCGCGACCCGGCGGGTTCACCGAGGGAGAAGAGGGCGTCGGACTCCATCACGAAGACAGTACCGGGCCGGGCCCACGACGCCGGAATCGCGCCGTGGGCCCGCCACCGGTGATCGGTTCCGGTCAGCCGCGACCGGGGCGACGGCCCCGGTACCAGCGGCCGCCGCCACCGCCGCCACCGCCGCGCGGGCCGCTGCCCACGCCGGCCAGGTAGAGCGAGAGCAGGAGCAGCCCGATGAGCACGAGGGTGTTCCAGTTGAACAGGTCAGGTGCGCCGAAGTCGGTGTTGAGCAGATCGAGCAGCAGGGCAAAGCCAAAGACGATGGCCGCGAGAATGGCGAGCATGTCGGTCCTCCGGTGGGGGTTCCCAGTAGGTCG
Source organism: Micromonospora sp. MGP-C2 (assembly GCF_057766525.1). Classification (NCBI taxonomy): domain Bacteria; kingdom Bacillati; phylum Actinomycetota; class Actinomycetes; order Micromonosporales; family Micromonosporaceae; genus Micromonospora; species Micromonospora sp. MGP-C2. The sequence continues at coordinate 6,731,541 of NZ_JBYMEN010000002.1, read as the reverse complement.
GCGCGTGATGTACCCAATCGGTCCACTCGTCAATCTCCACGGTGGATCTGGTTGCGTCGCCGCTGCCCGGCGCGGGCGTCGCACCGCCGGCTCCTAGGCTGGTGAGCATGATCATCGACGACCCGGTGCTCCAGGACACCCGTGCCATCCTGGCCGCCGTCGGCCACCACCCGTTCGCCCGGCACGCGCTCGGACCGGGCACACCGGCTCGCGGTTACCGGCGCAACGGCGCCGTGGTGTGGAAGGTGGCGCCCGAGCACGGGCCGGCCGGCTGCGGGATCGGCCCGGCCCGGGCGGCGATCGAGACCTGTGCCGCGCTGGCGGCCGACGGGCTGCTGCAACCGGGGCAGCGACTGCACCTGCCCCGCCACGATCGCGGTCTGCTGGCCGACCAGCTGACGGTGACCGAGCACCGCGACTGGGACTTCCACTGGACCGACGCGGCACCGCCGGCACAGGCCGACGAGCACCGGGTGGTGCGACTCGCCGAGGCGGACCGTCCCGCGCTGGAGGCCCTGATCGACGTGGCGTTCCCGAGCAGCACCTCCCGCCCCGGCGACCCACGGGTGGTGGCCTGGTACGGCATCCGGGCCGGCGACCGGCTGGTGGCCTGCGGCGCGGACCGCAGTCAGAGCGACGTGGGCTTCCTCGCCGGCCTGACCGTGGCCCCGGACCAACGGGGTCGGGGCCTGGGTGCCGCCCTGACCGCCGGCATGACCCGGGCGCTGCTGGCCCGCCACGACACCGTCGCGCTGGGCGTCTACACGGACAACGTCGGGGCCGCACGTCTCTACCGTCGACTGGGCTTCACCAACACCCTCCCGCTCAGCTCGGTCCGCCTCGGGTGAGACGCGAGGTGCCCCTTGCCGTGACAGGGGGCACCTCGTCCTCACCGGTCGGCCGGTACGGGAACCGCCGTCGGCTCGGCCGCAGGGGCGCGGCGCCCGGCCAGCCAGGCCGGCAGGTAGAGCGGGGCGGCGGCGGCGAGCACCACCGCGCCGACCACCATCGCGGCGCTGATGCTGGTGGCGGCGGCGAACGCGGTCAGCACCACCCCACCGAGGGCGGCGGCCGGCTGCGCCATCATCGAGTTCAGCGAGAGCACGCTGGTCCGGTACGGGCCGTCGACCTGCCGGTGCAGCAGCCCACTGTGCAGCGGGTTGGACGCGCCGTGCACGGCGTAGCAGGCCAGGTACGCCACCAGCACGCCGACCGGCCCGGCGAACAAGCCCATCCCGACCACAGTCACACCCTGGAGGATGCGCAGCAGGGCCGCACCCGGCGCGGCGCCGAACCAGCGCAGCAGCAGTGGGGTCAGTGCCGCACCGGCCGCCGAGGCGAGCCAGGCGGCCGAGTTCGCCGGCCCGAGCAACGCCGCCGCGCGTTCCGGATCACCGATCACCTCGGCGAGCCGGACCGGCAGCAACGACTCGAAGGTGACCATGCCGAAGCCCCAGAACAGCTCGACGGCCACCAACGCCAGCAGCACCCGGGAGCGACGCAAGAGCCCGACGGCCTGGCCGATCATCCGGGCGCCTGGACCACTGAGGCCCGCAGCGCCGCGAACCCGGTGGCCGGCCGCTCTTCGACAAGCAACACGACCAGCGCGACGAGCGCCGCCGCCTGCGCGACGATGGCGGCCAACACGGGCACCGTGAGCGCGCTGACCGGTCCGATCGGGCCGAGCGCGATCAGGCCGCCGCTGATCAGCGCGCCACCGCCGATCGCACCGCCGATGACGGTGCCGGCGTACCCGAGGCCGCGCTCGTACTCGGCCTCCGGGTCCGCGGCCAGGGTGGCGTCGACGTACCAGGACTCCAACGGGCCGCTGTCCAACGCCCGGTAGACGCCCTGCAAGGCCCAGACCACGAAGAACAGCCAGAACGAGTCGGCCACCGCGAACAGCGCCAACGACGCGAGGTTCAGCACCCCGGCGGCGAGCAGCACCGGTCGGCGACCGAGAGCGTCGGCGAGCCCGCCGGTGGGCAACTCCAGCGCCAGCACCAGCAGGCCCTGCGCGGTGCCGACCAGGCCGATCTGCGGCAGTGACAGGCCACGCTCCTGCATCAGCAGGATCATGACCGGGATCATCAGACCCGTGGGCAGCCAGCGCAGGCCGTAGAGCGTGAGGTAGCGACGCCGGACCTGGCGTACGGTCAGCGCGCTCACGACATTGCCTCAGTTCGCGACTGCGGGGCTCGCAAACCCCGCTCACTCCTCGCGCTCACCAGCGCTCGTCCAGCCGTGGGATGCCCGCCAGGAACAGGTGCACCGGCTTTACGTCGGCGCTGTCCGCGACGGGCTCATCGCGGTAGCGCATCAGCACCGCCCACAACTCGTCGTTGAGTGCCCGCAGCCGGGTCGGGTCGAGCGGCAGCACCAGGTCACTCATGCCGGCGGCATCGCGCCAGTCCCGGGGGTGGTGGTGCTCGACGGCCAGCCACCGCTCGGCCAGGTCGGCCATCACCCGCACCTGATCAGCCTGGATCCACTGCACGGCGGCGCGGGCGTCCGGGTCGTCGTCGAAGTCGGTGGGCTCGAAGTCGCTGATGTCGTGTGCCGCCTGCCACCATCGCTGCCGGCTGGTGCCCCGGTCGGGGTCCTCGGTCACCAGCCCGACCTCGGCGAGCTGGCGCAGGTGGTAGCTCGTGGCACCGGTGTTGGTGTTCAGCTTCTCGGCCAGGGCGGTCGCGGTCGCCGGACCGTCGACCCGCAGCGAGCCGAGCAGCCGCATTCGCAGCGGGTGGGCCAGCGTGCGGACCTGTTGGTTGTCCAGATGGACTCGACGTGGCTCGACCGACCCGCCGGGTGAAGGGCTCTCCATACGTGCACACTATCTCTGCACACTTCCTATGCACAAGAGTTGTGCATAGGAAGTGTGCAATGGCGATCAGGGTGCCAGGAGTTCGCGTACCCCGCGCAGTCGCGTGCGCAGCAGGCCGACGGCGCGAGCGGAGTCGAGGCGTACGTCGAGGGGGCGGGACAGGCCGACGGCGGCCCCGGTGGTGGTCTTGAGTCCGGCCGGGTCGAGGCCGAACCGCTCGGCGACCAGCAGGCCCAGCTCGGCCCGGCTCACGGCGTCCGGGCCGGCCACGTTGAGCAGACCGGCGTACGTCGAGGCGACCAGTTCCAGTACGGCGTCCGCGAGGTCGGTGACGTCGATCGGGCAGCGCAGCTCGTCGCTGAACAGCACGGCCCGGCCGGCGAGCGCCTCCCGGCAGAGCTGGATCTGCTTGCTGCCCTCCCCCACGATCAGGGAGGTACGCACCAGGGCCGCGCCGGGGTCGATCGCCCGCACGGCGGTCTCGGCGGCGGCCTTCGCGGCGCCGTACGCGTGCACCGGCGTGGGCGGGTCGTCGTCGGCGTACGGCGTGGGTCGGCCGGCGTGCAGCGCGTCACTGGACACGTGCACCAGTCGGGCACCCACCTCGGCGGCGGCGACCGCCACGTGCGCGGCACCGTCGGCGGTGACCGCCCAGTCGTCGTACCGGTAGGGGGTCCCGACCACGGCGTCCGGCCGCACCTCGGCGACCAGCGCGCGCACGGCGGCCCGGTCGGTCACGTCCAGCCGGCGCTCCGCAACGCCCGGCGCGGCGATCTCACCGGAGTAAAACGTCCCAACAACCGACCAGCCAAGCCCGAGGCCCCGCCGACAAACGGCACGCCCAAGAAGCCCACTACCCCCGACAACAAGCACCCGCATCCCAGCCCACTCCCCCACCGACGATCAAGAGGTTTGCGTCATCTCGCGGGGCGATGATGACGCAAACCTCTTGATCAACCAAGCAGGAGCGGGGGTCAGACCGGGTCTGGTACCGGGGCTGCGGGGCCGGCCGTTCCCGTGTGGGCGGTTGCGGGCGGCTTGGGCTTGGCGTCGATGCCGGCCTCGGCGCGCTGCTGGGCGGTGATCGGGGTGGGAGCGCTGGTCAGCGGGTCGAAGCCACCCCGGGTCTTCGGGAAGGCGATGACCTCGCGGATCGAGTCGGCGCCGGCGAGCAGCATGCAGACCCGGTCCCAGCCGAAGGCGATGCCGCCGTGCGGAGGGGCGCCGTACTTGAACGCCTCCAGCAGGAAGCCGAACTTGTCCTGCGCCTCCTCGGGGGTGATGCCGAGCAGGTCGAAGACCCGCTTCTGCACGTCACCACGGTGGATACGGATCGACCCGCCGCCGATCTCGTTGCCGTTGCAGACGATGTCGTACGCGTAGGCGAGGGCCCGGTCCGGAGCCTCCTCGAACCGGTCGACCCACTCCGAGTTCGGCGAGGTGAACGGGTGGTGCACGGCCGTCCAGCCGCCCTCGTCCGTGCGCTCGAACATCGGCGCATCGACCACCCAGCAGAACGCCCAGGCGCTCTCGTCGATCAACCCGGTCCGCTTGGCGATCTCGATCCGAGCCGCGCCCAGCAGCTCCTGCGCCTCCCGGGTGGTGGCGCTGGCGGCGAAGAAGATCGCGTCGCCCGGCTTGGCGCCGACCGTGTCGGCGAGCCCGCCCAGGTGCTCGGCGGAGAGGTTCTTCGCCACCGGGCCACGCGCCTCGCCGGTCTCGGCGTCCAGCACCACGTACGCCAGGCCGCGCGCGCCGCGCGCCTTGGCCCAGTCCTGCCAGCCGTCCAGTTCCTTGCGGCTCTGCGCGGCACCACCCGGCATCACGACCGCGCCGACGTAGCCACCCGCGTCGATCGCCCCGGCGAAGACCCGGAACTCGGTGCCACGCAGGTAGTCGGTCAGCTCGGTCAGCTCGACGCCGTAGCGCAGGTCCGGCTTGTCGGAGCCGTACCGGGCCATCGCGTCGTGCCAGGTGATCCGCGGGATCGGCTGGCTGATCTCGTGCCCGGCCAGGTCCTTCCAGAGCGCCGACACGATCGCCTCGCCGAGGTCGATCACGTCGTCCTCGGTGACGAACGACATCTCGATGTCGAGCTGGGTGAACTCGGGCTGCCGGTCGGCGCGGAAGTCCTCGTCGCGGTAGCAGCGGGCGATCTGGTAGTACCGCTCCATGCCGCCGACCATCAGCAGCTGCTTGAACAGCTGCGGCGACTGCGGCAGCGCATACCAGCTGCCGGGCTGAAGTCGCACCGGGACCAGGAAGTCACGGGCGCCCTCGGGCGTCGAGCGGGTCAGCGTCGGCGTCTCGATCTCCAGGAAGTCCCGCTCGTGCAGCACGCCCCGGGCCAGGTGGCTGGCACGCGAGCGCAGCCGCAGCGCGTTCGCCGGGCCGCTGCGGCGCAGGTCCAGGTAGCGGTAGCGGAGCCGGATGTCGTCGCCGGCCTCGATCTGGTCGTCCACCGGCAGCGGCAACGGCGCCGCCTCGGAGAGCACCTCCAGGTCGGTGACGGTCACCTCGACCTCACCGGTGGGCAGCTCCGGGTTCTCGTTGCCGGCCGGTCGGCGGGTCACCTCACCGACGACCTTCACGCAGAACTCGTTGCGCAGCGCGTGCGCATCTTCCTCACGGAACACCACCTGGACAACACCGGAACCGTCGCGCAGGTCGACGAAGATGACCCCGCCGTGGTCGCGCCGGCGGGCCACCCAGCCGGCGAGCGTCACCGTCGAGCCGGCGTCCGCGGCGCGCAGGCTTCCGGCATTGTGGGTACGGATCACGGCTGGCAACTCCTCATCGTGGAACAGTCCTCACCGGCATTCTGTCAGGGGTGGCCGCCCTGCCTCCGGGGCACCCGGCAGGCCGACGCGATTCGCAGGTGGGGCAGCCCGGCGAACCCGGCTCGGGCAGCGGCCATGCCGGTTAACGTGGCGAAATGCGCGCCGTACCGAACTGGGCCGTCGCTACGGCGGCTGCCGCACCCCTGCTGCTGGTGGCCGGCTGGACGGTCGCGGAGGCGCGGCAGCCCGCCGGTTACGACCCGATCCGGGACACCATCAGTGAGTTGGCCGGGCAGGAGGCCGTCGACCCCTGGATCATGATCACCGCGCTGGTGCTGCTCGGGTGCTGCTACCTGGCCGTCGCCGCCGTGCTGCACGCGGCCGGATTGCCCAGCCGGTTCCTGCTCGCCGTCGGCGGGGTGGCGACCATCGCGCTGGTCGCGTTCCCCCGCCCCACTGTCGGCGGTTCGCTCAGCCACGGCATCGCGGCGACAGTGGCGGTGCTCGCCCTGGCGCTCTGGCCGGCCGGCTCGGCGCTGTGGCTTCCGCGCGGGCACGACACCCAGCACCCGAACAGGCCGGACCCGCCCTGGGCGTTCCGTCGGGCGGTGGGGCTGAGCGCCACGGTGGTGCTGCTCGCGCTCTTCGGGTGGTGCTCGTACGAGGTGACCAGCGGGTCCCGCACCGGGCTGGCCGAGCGGGTGACGGCGGTGGCGGTCTCACTCTGGCCACTGCTGGCCATCCTCTCCGCCCGGCGGGCGCACCTGGCCTGGGCCGTCGGCGGTGCGACAGCCATCGGCCCGACGTTGCCGACCGGCGGCGTCGTACCCCCGGATCCGCTCGGGCCCACAATCGGGCCCACTCCTCGAGGGCCCGATCGGCTGCCGTAGGTCACGGTGTATCGGCCCGAATGCCAGGCCTCGGGCCCGGGAGTGGGGCCGTTCGCACCGCTACGCTCACCCGATGTCCGCCGTTCCCCGCTGGACCCTGCTGTCGGCCGCTGGCGCACCGTTGTTTCTGATCGAGGGCTGGACGCTGGCGCAGGCCGCCCAGCCCGAGGAGTTCGACCCGGTCCGGCAGACCATCAGCGCGCTCGCCGCCGCCGACGCCGACCAACGCTGGATCATGACGGTGGGGCTGGCTGGCCTGGGCATCTGTCACCTGGCAACCGCGCTCGGCCTGGTCGTCGCGGCACCGGCGGGTCGTGGGCTGCTCGCCCTGGGCGGCCTTGCCACACTGGTTCTGGTCGCGTTCCCGCAACACCCGGGAGGCGGGTCGACGACGCACGTCGTCGCCGCTGGGGTGGCGTTCGTGGCGTTGGCTGTCTGGCCCGCCCTGGCGGTGCCCCACCGAGCGGCGCCGACGGTGCCCAGTCGAGCCGCGCCGACGGTGCCCCGTCGAGCGGCACCGCCCCTCGGCCGAGTCCGGCGCGATCCACCGGACGGGTCGGCTCTGCGCGTCCGCTGGACAGCGCTCGCGGTGACGGCGGTGCTCCTCGGACTGCTCGGCTGGTTCGCCGTCGAGTTCTTCACCGACGGCGCGTGGATCGGGTTGACGGAGCGGCTGGTGGCGGCCGCGGAGGCGGTCGTACCGTTGGCCGCCGTGCTCGCCGCGCTGGCCTTCGGGCGGCGGCCGGGCTGACCGCTTGGCACCGCTCTTTTCTGAGGTACGCCGAGCGCACCGTGGACGGCGGGCAGCCAGGACAGCGAACGGGCCGCCGGAGGAATCCGGCGGCCCGCTGGCGGTGACTGGATCAGAAGACGCTGACGCCGTAACGGCTGAGCGCCTCGGTGACCGGCTGGAAGTAGGTCGTGCCGCCGGTGCGGCAGTTGCCACTGCCGCCGGAGGTCATGCCCAGGGCGGTGCCACCGGCGAACAGCGAGCCGCCGCTGTCGCCCGGCTCGGCGCAGACGTTGGTGCGGATCAGGCCGGAGACCGAGCCCTCGGCGTAGTTCACCGTGGCGTTGGTCGCGTTCACCGAGCCGCTGCGCAGGCCGGTGGTGCTGCCGGAACGCTGCACCGACTGGCCGACCGACGCGTTGCCGGAGCCGGTGATGTCGCGGAAGCTGCCGTTGTAGAGCGACACGTTGCCGGCCGCGTTGGCCGAGTTGCTGTGCCGCACGATGCCGTAGTCGTTACCCGGGAAGCTGGTGCCGGTACGGGTGCCGATCAGCGAGCTCTGGGAGGAGTTCGAGTACCAGCTGGACGCGATGTTGGTGCAGTGCCCGGCCGTCACGAACGAGTAGGTGCTGCCACTGCGCACGTTGAAGCCGAGCGAGCAACGCCCGCCCCCGCCGGCGTAGATGGCCTGACCGCCGGAGATCCGGGTGCTCAGCACGCCGGCCTCGGCCTCGACCCGGACCGCGCCGTTGGCCCGCGCGGCGGCGGCCTTGACCCGCTCCAGCTTGGCACCGGTGACGGTGCTGTCCACGGAGACGACGACCTGGTTGGTGACCGGGTCACTCCACCAGGCGGTGCCCGGGATCTTGGCGGACCGCTCCAGGTCCGCGGTGGCCCGGTTGAGCTCGCCGGCACCACGGGTGACGTAGCGGACGACGGCGCCGGCCTTGCTCGCCTTGCTGGCGGCGGCGGCGTCGGTCACCGTGACGACGGACTTGCCGCTGGCGTCGATGTACGAGCCGGCGGAGCGGTCACCGAGGGCCGCGGAGAGCGCCGCGGCGGCATCGGGCGAGGCGGCGGGAGCGGCCTGGGCGGGTGCGCCGATGAGCGCGCCGACGACCAGGGATCCGGACACGGCGACGGTGGCCGCGACGCGGAACGAGGACCTCGTGGGTCGCATGTAACAAACCTCCTGGGCGGGGGGACGGATCACGCCGGGGGGAACGGCTGACCCGAGGGCAACCCGGCCGATCTGCGAAAACCGGTCGAGTGAACTGAAGTATTCACATACTTAAGATCATTGACAAGGCCTGGTTTCGCCCGGATTTGCCGATCTTGGCAGGCCACAATGCCGCAACACCCCTGACACGCTGGTGAACAACGACCGTCACACCCGCATGGTTTTTCGCGCGCACGATCGTCGATGCCTTCCCCGGCACCGGATGCCGGGTGGGTGGGGGCGCCGCGTGTCAGGGCGTACGGCGGCGTGCGCCGGGGCCCGGGCGCGGCACCACGTCGCGCGGCTGTTCCACGTCGTGCCCCTCGGCGCAGCGCAGGTCCACACGAACCGGAGCGCCACAGTCACGGTGAGCGACGCTGAGTGGCGGACCCTCCGGGCCGGCGAGGTACCGGTCGCCCCAGCCGAGCACGGCGACCAGCACCGGCCACAGGTCCAGGCCCTTCTCCGTCAGCCGGTACTCGTGGCGCGACCGGCTGCCCGGCTCCCGGTACGGCTCACGGCTCAGCACGCCCTGCTCGACCAGGGTGGCCAGCCGGTTGGTCAGCACCTGACGCGGGATGCCGGTGCGCACCCGCATGTCGTCGAAGCGGCGTACGCCGGTGAACACCTCGCGGAGCACCACCAGGGTCCACCGCTCACCGAGGATCTCCATCGCGCGGGCGATGGTGCAGTTGTCCACCGACCAGTCCAGTGCCGCGGGTCGCATCCGACCAGGCTAGGTCTCATTGACAGACTCAGCAACCTGCTGCCAGGCTGCGTCCATGACGCAGACGCAGGAACCGGCGCGCAGCCGGACCTTCAGCTGGGCGGACCCGGCGGCCAACGCCGCCCAGATCGGTCGACGCAGCGGCATCGACATGCTGCGGGCGATGATCGCCGGCGAGCTGGCCGCGCCGCCGGTGATGCACCTTCTCGACATGAGCCGGATGGAGGCCGACGAGGGCCGGGTCAGCGTCGAGTTGACCCCGCAGGAGTTCCACTACAACCCGCTCGGCACCGTCCACGGTGGCGTTCTCTCGACGCTGCTGGACACCGCCGCCGGGTGCGCCGTGCACACCACCCTGCCCGCTGGCGTCGGCTACACCTCGCTGGACCTGAACGTGAAGTTCCTCCGCCCGGTCACTGTCGACAGCGGCACGCTGCGCTGCGAGGGCACCGTGCTGCAACGTGGCCGGCGTACCGCCCTGGCCGAGGCCCGCATCACCGACGCGGACGCCCGCCTGATAGCCCACGCCACCAGCACCTGCCTGATCCTCCCCCTCCCCTGACCCCCACCACCGCGTTGATCATGAAGTTATTGCCCCGACACGCCGAGGCGAATGGCAACAACTTCATGATCAACGGGCCGGTGGCGTGGGTGGGTGCGGTCGGGGGGCGGGGCGGGGTGGGGGATTAGCGGAGGGCCAGGCGGGCGGCTCGGGCGTCGCGCTTTTCCTCGAAGCGGCTCGCGGCGCGCTCCAGGTTGTCCAGCTGGCCGGCGAGCTGCTCGCGGGCGGCTTCACCGTCGGCGTTGAGGCCGGTCACGTTGAAGACGTCCCACTGGCGCAGCACCGGCTGCAGCACATCGTCGCGGTGCTGGCGCAGGTCGTAGATGCCGGCCAGGGCGATCGCCACCGACTTGCGGGCGAAACCGTCGATGCCGCTGCCCGGCATCTGGAAGTCGGCCACCACGTCGGCGACGGCCCGCATGGCCTGACTCGGGGCCAGCTCGAACGCGGCGGCGAGCAGGTTGCGGTAGAACACCATGTGCAGGTTCTCGTCGGCCGCAACCCGGGCCAGCAGTGCCTCACAGGCGGGGTCGCCGGTGGCCTTGCCGGTGTTGCGGTGCGAGATCCGGGTGGCCAACTCCTGGAACGAGACGTACGCCAGCGAGTGCAGCACCTCGTCGCCGTGGGCGTTGGTGTAGCCCTCGGACATGTGCGTCATCCGGGCCCGCTCCAACGCCACCGGGTCCACGGCCCGGGTGACGGTCAGGTAGTCGCGGATCGCGACGCCGTGCCGGCCCTCCTCGGCGGTCCACCGGTGCACCCAGGTGCCCCACGCGCCGTCGCGGCCGAACAGGGTGGCGATCTCGTGGTGGTACGAGGGCAGGTTGTCCTCGGTCAGCAGGTTCACGATCAGCGCGGTGCGAGCCACGTCCGGGATGGTCGAGTCGGTCGGCGACCACGCCTCGCCGCCAAGCGGCCCGTCGAAGGTCCGCCCTTCGCTCCACGGCACGTACTCGTGCGGGAACCACTCCTTGGCGAGCGTGAGGTGGCGGTCGAGGTTGCGTGCGACCACCGGCTCCAACTCGACGAGGAGAGCGGTCTGACTGATTGTGGTGCTGACGGTCACAAGAAACTCCCTACGGTGGCGTAACTTACGCTACCGTAGGTCCCCGCGGCCGTCAGCGCCAGTGGAGAGACTCACCCAACAGACGGCTTGAGGTCCTCCAGAGGGGGCATCCACTCCTGCGCACCGGCCGTGACCTGCTCACCCGAGCGGATGTCCTTCACCTCGTCCGGCGCTCCGTCGACACCGGGGAACCAGACGTACGGGATGCCGCGCCGCTCGGCGTAGCGGATCTGCTTGCCGAACTTCGCCGCGCTCGGCGACACCTCGGTCGGCACCCCGCGCCGCCGCAGCGCCTCGGCCACCCGGTTGCTGGCCGTCCGCTGCTCCTCGCTGGTCACCGCGACGAGCACGGCGGTCGGCACCTCCCGGGACACCGAGAGCTCCCCCGCGCCGAAGAGCAACCCGAGCAGCCGGGTCACCCCGATCGAGATCCCCACCCCGGGGTACGAGACGGCGCCGGCGGTGGCCAGGTTGTCGTACCGGCCGCCGGAGCAGATCGAGCCGAACCGCTCGTAGCCGCGCAGCTGCGTCTCGTAGACGGTGCCGGTGTAGTAATCCAGGCCACGGGCGATGCGCAGGTCCGCCACGCAGAGGCCGGGCGAGTGCGCGGCGGCGGTCTCCACCACCCGGACCAGCTCGTCGATGCCCTCGTCGAGCAGCGGGTCGCTCACCCCGAGCGCGCGGACGGCGTCGGCGAACGAGGCGTCCGGGGCGGAGATCTCGGCCAGCGCCAGGCACGCCTTGGCCTGCGCCTCGCTCGCCCCGGCGGTCTGGGCCAGCAGGTCGGCCACCTTCGCCGGGCCGATCTTGTCGAGCTTGTCCACCGCGCGCAGCGCCGCCTCCGGGTCGGTCAGCCCGATGCCCCGGTAGAAGCCCTCGCAGATCTTGCGGTTGTTGACCTGGATCGTCACCGGCGGGATCGGCAACGAGCGCAGCGCGTCGCCGATGACGAGGGGCATCTCGGCCTCGTGGTGGGGGGCCAGGGTGTCCCGGTCGACGATGTCGATGTCGGCTTGCACGAACTCCCGGTAACGACCCTCCTGTGGCCGCTCACCCCGCCACACCTTCTGGATCTGGTAGCGGCGGAACGGGAACGCCAGCTTGCCGGCGTTCTCGAGCACGTACCGGGCGAACGGCACGGTCAGGTCGAAGTGCAGGCCGAGTTGGTCGTCACCACCGGAACCCTCCGCGTCGGCGTGCAGCCGCCGGATCACGTAGACCTCCTTCGAGGTCTCGCCCTTGCGCAGCAGCTGGTCCAGCGGCTCCACCGCGCGGGTCTCCAGCGGCGCGAAGCCGTACAGCTCGAAGGTGGCCCGGATCCGGTCGAGCACGAACTGCTCGATCATCCGCTGACCGGGGGTCCACTCCGGGAAACCGGAGATGGGCGTGGGCTTGCTCATCGGCGTACTCCTTGCGGTGCCGCGCCCGCGGCGCGGTGGTGTCGTGGGTCCGCGCGCGGCGCGGAGAAGGTCTAGAGGCCCCGGGTGGGCGCCGGTCGGCCGCCGCCGACCTGCGCCACCTCGATGAGGTACGGGTTGCTGGCGCGCTCGCGGCCGATGGTGGTGGCGGGGCCGTGGCCGGGCAGCACGACGGTGTCGTCGGCCAGCGGAAGGATCTTGTCGCGCAGGCTGGTGAGCATGGCCGGCATGCTCCCACCCGGCAGGTCGGTGCGGCCGATCGACCCGGCGAAGAGGACGTCACCCGAGAGGCACAGCTCGTCGGCCTCCCAGTCCGACCCCGCGCCGGGCAGCCGGAACAGCACCGACCCGCCGGTATGGCCCGGGGCGTGGTCGACGGCGATCTCCAGGCCGGCGAGCGTAAGAGTGGCGCCGTCGGTCAGCTCCGCCACGTCCTCCGGCTCGGTGTAGCTCAACCGACCGCCGAAGAGCGACGTCAGGTCGGCCGAGAGGCCCTTGGACGGGTCGGCCAGCATCTCCCGGTCGCCCGGGTGCACGTAGGCGGTGACGCCGCGCGCACCACAGACCGGCGCGACCGAGAACGTGTGGTCGAGGTGGCCGTGGGTGAGCAGCACGGCGGCCGGATGCAGGCGGTGCTCGGCGAGCAGCGCGTCGAGCTGGTCGAGCACCCCGATCCCGGGGTCGACCACCACGCACTGCTCCCCCGGCGCGGTGGCAACCACGTAGCAGTTGGTGCCGAAGGCGTCCGCGGGAAAGCCGGCCACGAGCACAGGCGCTGTCCTTTCCGTCGAGCAGCTGTCGTCCTGCCAGCAGCCTAACGGGCGTGCCGAGCGACTTTGCCGCGTCCGCCCCTCGCGCCCCGTACGGCACAGTGACAACGCCCGATAAGCGCTGCTCGGGATGGGGTGGAACCTCGTACACCACATTCCCAGTCGCTAGCCGTACACTCTGGCGGGCGTGTGGCGCGACACACGTGACGCCCGGACGGGCCGGGACGCCCGGTCGCCGGCGACGACCAGGTAGAGGAAAGGGGAGCACGGGTGGCTTCCAGCAGGGACCGGCAGCGCAAACTGGCGCGGGAAAAGCTCGACCGGCAGTTGGCTCGCCGGGCTGCCGCGACGCGGCGCCGCCGGCAGATCCAGGCCGGTGTCGGTGCCGCCCTGATCCTCGTGTTGGTGGTGGCCGGCTCGGCCTGGGCGCTCGGGGCGTTCGACTCCGACTCGAAGCAGAACACGGCCGCGGAGGAGACCTGCCTCTGGACGCCGCAGGACGCCACGGCCAACACCAACCTGAAGGACGTCGGCACGCCGGCGACCAAGGATCTGCCCACCGACGGCACCCGGGCCATGACGGTGACCACCAACCAGGGCGCGCCGATCACCGCCGAGCTGAGCCTGACCAACTCCCCGTGCGCGGCGGCGAGCATCGCCCACCTGGCGAGCCGGTCGTTCTACGACAACACCAAGTGCCACGAGATCACCACCGAGGGCGCGCTGCACTGCGGCGATCCCAGTGGCACCGGCCTCGGTGGGCCCACCTACTCGTTCTACGACGAGGAGGTGCCGACCGTGCCGTCGGCGTCCCCGTCGGCCAGCCCGGCCCCCGGCCAGCCGCCGACGTACCCGAAGGGCACCGTGGCGATGGTCTCCAACCCGCCGGGCAGCAACGGCAGCCAGTTCCTGATCTTCTTCAAGGACTTCACCACCGCCGACCCGAAGTACCCGGTGATCGGCAGGGTGACCGGCGGACTGGACGTGGTGGAGAAGATCGGCGCCCTCCCGACCGTGGACAATGGGACCGGGGCCAAGGTCAAGCCCAGCACCGACGTGACGATCCAGAGCCTCACGGTCGGTGAGCCGGTCACCGGCGCCGCACCCTCGGCCTCCGGCGCCCCGGCCAGCAGCCCGAGCGCCGGCTGACCGGGCACCACCACCCACCCCAAGCGGCACTCAGCAGCAGACAGCCCAGGAGGATCCAGGCGTGACGTCCACCAGAGAGCGGCAGCGCGCGGCGGCACGCGCCCGGCTCGAGAAGGAGATGGCCGAGCGGTCGGCCAAGGCCCGCAAGCGCCGGCAGACGCAGGCGATCGTCAGCGCGGCTGCCGCGCTGGTGCTCGTGGTCGCCGGCACCGTCTGGCTGGCGATGAGCCTCGGCGGCGACGACGACGACAAGAACGACACCGCCGCGCCCGCGGCCGGGGCGTCCGAGTGCGTGTTCAACGCGCTGCCGGCCGAGCAGCGGCCCCCGCAGATCAAGGACGTCGGGGTGCCGAGCAACGAGCAGTACGCCAAGGGCGTGCAGACCATGACGATCGACACCAACCTCGGCCCGATCACGGCCAAGGTCGACCGGTCGCTGGTGCCGTGCACGGCGGGCAGCTTCACCTACCTGGCGGAGAAGAACTTCTTCGACAACACCAAGTGCCACCGCCTGGTGACCGAGGGCATCAAGGTGCTGCAGTGCGGTGACCCCAGCGCCACCGGCAACGGCTGGCGGGAGACCGACGGTCAGGGTGGCCCGAGCTACCGCCTGCCCGAGGAGAACCTGCCCACTGACAAGCGCCCGCCGTACCCGGAGGGTGTCATCGCGATGGCCAACTCCGGCCAGCCGGGCAGCACCGGCAGCCAGTTCTTCATCGTCTACGGCGACTCGCCGCTGGACCCGGCGTACACGGTGCTGGGCACCATCACCGGTGGCCTGGACATCGTCAAGGACGTGGCCAAGGCCGGCGACGACGGGGCTTTCGCCCAGCAGGCCGGCGGTGGCCACCCGAAGAAGGAGGTCATCATCAAGGACCTCGCCATGAGCAACCCGCAGGGCTGACCCCCGCGCGCACGACGAAGCGCCCGCCGGCTGAGCCGGCGGGCGCTGTCGTGTCCGGGGTACGCGTCAGGCGCCGGAGGTGACCCGGTACGCGTCGAAGACGCCGTCGACCTTGCGGACCGTGGCCAGCAGGTGGCCCAGGTGCTTCGGGTCGGCCATCTCGAAGCTGAACCGGCTCACCGCCACCCGGTCGCGGGTCGTGGTGACGGTCGCGGAGAGGATGTTGACCCGCTCGTCGGAGAGCACTCGGGTGACGTCGGCCAGCAGCTTGTGCCGGTCCAGTGCCTCGACCTGGATCGCGACCAGGAACGTCGAGGCGGAGGTGAGCTTCCAACTCACCTCGACCACACGCTCGCTCTGCGCCCGCAGGTCCTCGGCGTTGGCGCAGTCGTCTCGGTGCACGCTCACCCCGCCAGAGCGGGTGACGAAGCCGAACACCGAGTCCGGTGGGACCGGGGTGCAGCAGCGGGCCAGCTTGATCCAGACGTCGCTGACGCCCCGGACCACGACACCGGGGTCGCTGCTGCTCTGCCGGCTGCGCGGTGGCCGGGTGGCGACGGCGGTCTCGGCGATGTCCTCCGCCGCGCCCTCCTCGCCGCCGTACGCGGCCATCAGCTTCTGCACCACCGACTGCGCGGAGACCTGGCTGTCGCCGACCGCCGCGTAGAGCGAGGCCACGTCGGCGAGGTGCAGGTCCCGGGCGATCGACATCAGCGCGTCGGAGGTGAGCATCCGCTGCAACGGCATGCCCTGCTTGCGCATCGCCTTGACGATCGCGTCCTTGCCGGCCTCGATCGCCTCCTCGCGCCGTTCCTTGTTGAAGTACTGCCGGATCTTCGTCCGGGCGCGGGGGCTCTTGACGAAACCCAGCCAGTCCTGCGTGGGGCCGGCCGTCTCGGACTTCGACGTGAAGATCTCGATCACGTCGCCGTTGGACAGCGTCGACTCCAACGGCACCAGCTTGCCGTTGACCCGCGCCCCGATGCACTTGTGCCCGACCTCGGTGTGCACCGCGTACGCGAAGTCCACAGGCGTCGACCCGGTCGGCAGCGGGATGACGTCACCCTTCGGGGTGAAGACGTACACCTCCTGGCTGGACAGGTCGAAGCGCAGCGCGTCCAGGAACTCGCTCGGGTCGGCCGCCTCACGCTGCCAGTCGAGCAGCTGCCGCAGCCAGGTCATCTCGTCGATGTGCGCGGGCGGGCCGACGATCTGGGTGCCCTTGTGCTCCTTGTACTTCCAGTGCGCGGCGATGCCGAACTCCGCGGTGCGGTGCATCGCGTACGTGCGGATCTGCATCTCCACCGGCTTGCCGGTGGGCCCGATGACAGTCGTGTGCAACGACTGGTACATGTTGAACTTGGGCATCGCGATGTAGTCCTTGAAGCGGCCCGGCACCGGCTGCCAGTTGGCGTGGATGACACCCAGCGCCGCGTAGCAGTCCCGAACCGTGTCGACCAGGATCCGCACCCCGACCAGGTCGTAGATGTCGTTGAAGTCCCGACCCCGCACGATCATCTTCTGGTAGATCGAGTAGAGGTGCTTCGGCCGCCCGGTGGTCTCCGCCTTGATCTTGGCGGCCTTCAGGTCGGTGCCGACCTTCTGGGTGACCTGCCGCAGCAGCGTCTCGCGCTGCGGCTGGTGCTCCCCGATCAGCCGGTTGATCTCCTCGTAGCGCTTCGGGAACAACGTGCCGAAGGACAGGTCCTCCAGCTCCCACTTGATCGTGTTCATACCGAGCCGGTGCGCGAGAGGCGCCAGGATCTCCAGCGTCTCCTTGGCCTTCTGCTCCTGCTTGGGGCGGGGCAGGAAGGTCAGGGTGCGCATGTTGTGCAGCCGGTCGGCCAGCTTGATCACCAGCACCCGGGGGTCCTTGGCCATCGCCACGACCATCTTGCGGATCGTCTCGGCCTTGGCCGCGTCACCCAGCTTGACCTTGTCGAGCTTCGTGACGCCGTCGACCAGGAGGGCGACCTCGCCACCGAAGTCGGCGCGCATCTGGTCGAGGGTGTATTCGGTGTCCTCGATGGTGTCGTGCAGCAGGGCGGCGACCAGCGTGGTGGTGTCCATTCCCAGGTTGCCGAGGATGGTCGCCACCGCGAGCGGGTGGGTGATGTACGGGTCGCCGGACTTGCGGTACTGCCCGGAGTGCCACCGCGCCGCCGTGTCGAAGGCGCGCTGGAGCAGCCGGGCGTCGGCCTTGGGGTGGTTGTCCCGGTGGCTCGCGATCAGCGGCTCCAGCACCTCGCTGACCTGCGAGGTCTGCCAGGGCGCGTTGAACCGGGCCAGCCGGGCCCGCACGCGCCGGCCGGTGGGCGCGTTGGACAGCCCGAAGCCACCGCTCGGCGACGGGTCGATGCCCGCGTCGGTCGGGAACGGCACGACAACCCCGTCGGCGCCGGGCGCGGCCTCGACGCTCGGCGGGCCGCTGATCGGGCGGACAGTGGTCTCGCCCGCAGCCTTGCCGGAGCCGTTGCCGGTGCCCGTCACCCGGGCCGGCGCGTCGCCTGTCCGGTCAGTCACCGAGCCGTCAGCGTCGCCTGTCGGGTGCACCGTGCCCTCCGCCGGAGGGACGACATCGTGGGACACCGGCCTCCTCACCGCTCGCCGGAAACACACCGACCGAACATCGGCCGGCCTGGTCTCGCCTCGCCGGACGTGTGCGGCCGGCGTCAGCAAAGGGCAATGCTACCCGCACCGGAGGCCACCTGCCGCTCCGCCGGACGGTCGACGCCGGCAGTGTCCGCCGGATCTGGGATCAAACGGTCAGCCGCGTGTCTAACTGCTCAAACGGTCAGCAGGGCGTGCACCGGACGCTGCGCCAACCGCTCGCGCCCGCCGAGGAACCCGAGCTCCAGCAGCACCGTGAAGCCGGTGACGGTGCCGCCGGCCCGCTCGACCAGGTCCAGTGTCGCCTCGGCGGTGCCGCCGGTGGCCAGCACGTCGTCGACGACCAGGACCCGGTGCCCGGCGGTGAAGGCATCCTCGTGCACCTCCAGGGTGGCCTCGCCGTACTCCAGGGCGTAGGACACCGAGTGCGCCGGGCGGGGCAGCTTGCCGGCCTTGCGCACCGGCACCACGCCCACCCCGGCCGCGTAGGCGACGGCCGCCGCGACGACGAAGCCGCGCGCCTCGATGCCGACCACCACGTCGAAGGCGTCCCGCCCGTGGTACGCGACGATCCCGTCGATCACCTCACGGAAGACCTTCCCGTCGGCGAACAACGGCATCAGGTCCTTGAACAGGACGCCGGGCTTGGGGAAGTCGGGCACGTCCAGCACCCGGCTGGCGACCAGTCGGGCGGCCTCCGGGCCGCTGTCCCCGCGCGCCTCGGTGCTGTGGGTCTCCGTCACGGCTGTTCCGCTCTCCTTCAACGACGACGGCGTCCGGCAGTGCTGCTCACACAGCATGCCGGACGCCGTTCGGGTGTTTCCGTTCGGGTCAGCGCCGCTTGGCGCCACCCGGCCGGTTGCCGCCGCCACCCGGGCGACCGCCCCGGGCACCGGTCGGCCGCTTGCCCGCCGGCCGGGCGCCCACCTTGGGGGCGGCACCCGCCAGCGCGGCGGCGTCCGGGTCGAGCGGCTCGTCGGTCGCGTCGGCCTGGGCCGGGCTCGCGGCCCCCTTCGGGGTGACCTCGCCGCGGGCCAGGGCGCCCCGCCGGGTCAGGACGCGCTTGTTGTGCGCCTGGATCCGCGGGTCGTAGTTCTTCAGCAGCGCCAGCAGCGGGGTGGCCACCAGGATGGAGGTCAGGAACGCCACCGCCATACCGACGAACAGCACCAGGCCCAGGTCCTTCAGCGTGCCGGCGCCGAGCAGGCCGGCACCGATGAAGAGCAGACCGCCGACCGGCAGCAGGGCGACCACCGAGGTGTTCAGCGACCGCATCAGGCTCTGGTTGACGGCCAGGTTGGCCGCCTCGCCGTACGTCTGGTTGTTGTTGGCGGTGATGCCCCGCGTGTTCTCCTGCACCTTGTCGAAGACCACCACCACGTCGTAGAGCGCGAAGCCCAGGATCGTGAGGAAGCCGATGATCGTCGACGGGGTGACCTCGAAGCCGACCAGCGAGTAGATGCCGGCGGTGAGGATCAGGTTCGTGATCAGCGAGGCGACCGCGGCGACCGCCATCCGCCACTCGAAGCGCAGGATCAGGTAGACCATGACCAGTGCGATGAAGATGACCAGACCGAGCACGGCCCGCTCGGTCACCTGGCTGCCCCACGCCTCGCTGACCTGGTTGCTGCTGATCTGAGCCGGGTCGATGCCGAGGTCCTCGGCGATCTGGGCCTTGACCGCAGTGGTCTGGTCGGCGTCGAGCTGTGCCGTACGCAGCTCGTAGGTGTCGCCGCCGGTGCCGCCGACCTTCTGTGCGGTGGCCACCGTGACGCCGGTGTTCTCCGTGGCGAGGGCCGAGTTGACCTCCCGCTCGGCGTCCTCCAGGGTGCCGACGCTGGCCGGCACCTGGAACGAGTTGCCGCCGGCGAACTCGATGCCGAGGCTGAAGCCACGCAGCCCGAAGCTGAGGAGCGCGATCAGGATCAGGACCCCGGCGACGCCGAACCAGACCTTGCGCTTGCCGACGACGTTGAGACCGGCTTCGCCGTTGTAGAGGCGGCTCGCCAGACCGTTTTGAGCCATCTCAGGCCTCCTTGGCGCGCGGGTTGCGGGGCTGAGTCGGCTGGTTGCGGGCCGGAAGCGCCCGGCCCAGACCGCTGACCCGCGGGGACAGGAACGCCCGGGTCCGGGCGAACATGGTCATGATCGGGTGGCGGAAGAGGAAGACCACGACGAGGTCCAGGACCGTGGCCAGGCCGAGGGCGAACGCGAAGCCCTTGACCGTGCCGACCGAGACCACGTAGAGCACCACCGCGGAGAGCAGGGTGATCGCGTTGGCCGAGATGATCGTCCGACGGGCGCGGATCCAGGCGCGGGGCACCGCGCTACGGGGGCTGCGCCCCTCCCGGATCTCGTCCTTCAACCGTTCGAAGTAGATGACGAACGAGTCCGCCGCCACACCCAACGACACGATCATGCCGGCGATGCCAGCAAGGGTGAGCGTGAAGCCGATCTGCCGGCCGAGCACCACCAGCGCGCCGAAGACGAGCAGCGCGGAGAGGATCAGGCTCAGGAAGATCACCGAGCCGAGCAGCCGGTAGTAGAAGAACGCGTAGATGATGACCAGCAGCATGCCGATGCCGGCCGCGAGCAGACCGGCGCGCAGGTGGCTGGCACCCAGCGTGGCGGTGACGTTCTGCGCCTCCTGCTGCTCGAAGGTCACCGGCAGCGCGCCGTAGCGCAGCTGACCGGCCAGCGTGCTGGCGTCCTTCTGGTTGAAGTTGCCGGTGATCTGGGAGTTGCCGGTCAGCACGGCCTGGATCTCCGGGGAGGAGACGATCTCGTTGTCCAGCACGACGGCCACCCTGCACTTGCCGTCCTGACCCAGCGCGGTCGCGTCGCAGGCCTGACCCTCGTTGTTGAACGCCTCACGGGTCAGCGCCGTCCACTTGCCCTGGCCGTTGCCGGTGAAGTCGAGGCTGACCACCCAGGCGTTGGTCTGGTCGAGCACCGCGTCGGCGTCGGACACGTCGGTGCCCAGCACCTTGGCCTGGTCGAGCAGGTACTTCGAGGCGCCGTCCTCGCAGGAGACGACCTGCTGCTTCGCGTCCGAGATCGACGCCGGCGGGCGCGCGTCGAGCTGCGCGCAACCGATGGTTGGCACGTTGAACTGCATCTGCGCCGGCAGCACTGCCACCTCTTGCGGCGACAGGGTGCCGAACGGCTTGAGCTTGTCGGCCAGCGAGGGGTCGGACGCCAGGTCGGCGGGGGCCTGCAGACCGTTGGCGGCCTGCCAGGACGCCGCGCCCACCTTCTGCTCGACGGCCTTGCGCTGCTGCTCGATGCTGGCCGGCACCGGCTCGGTGCTGGCGCTCGCCGTGGGGGCTGCGGCACTCGGCGAGGCGGACGCGGACGGGGTCGGCGTGGCGCTCGGCGACGCCGGGGCCATCCCGCCCTGACCGCCGCTGGGCGAGGAGGTCGCCTTCGGCGCGCCACTGCCCGACGGGGTCGGGACCGCGCTGCCGGACGGGGTCGGCACGGCGCTGCCGGACGGGGCCGGCGTGGCGGCCGGCGGCGGCACGGCGGCCGTCCCGCTGCCGTCGGCGGCCTTGAGGACCTTGCGGAAGCGCAGCTCGGCCGCTTCGCCGACGTCGTCGAGGTTGCGGTTCTCACCGGGCAGGGAGATGACGATGTTGCGGTTGCCCTCGGTGACCACCTCGGCCTCGGCCACGCCGAACGCGTTGACGCGGCTCTCGATGATCTGGCGGGCCTCCTCGAGGTTCTCCGCCGTCGGAGGCTTGCCGTCGACGCTGTTCGTCGCCTCCAGCGTCACCCGGGTCCCGCCGATGAGGTCCAGACCGAGCCGGGGCTCGAGCCGGTCCTTCAGGCTGCCGCTGGCACCCGAGAAGAACACCAAAAGGTAGAGGACGACGAAGATGAACCCGAGCACGGCGAGCTGCCGCCCGGGGCGCATCTGTCCCTGAGGTGGTGCCACGGCTGTCCTGTCTCCCTGTACGGTCGCGCCGCTGCGCGCAGCGGCGGCGGGTGTCGGGCCGGGGGTCCCGGCCGACGGGTCGGCCCTGGGCCGACGAGGTGCCGACACGAGGACCGGTCACGCCGGCATGGGGACGCCGACGGTCACGGGAACGTGCCGACGCCCGGCGTCGACCCAACTATCCAGTTTTCACGTCTCGTCCGCTGCCCCGTCGGGCGCGGCGGCCCGGAAGCCGGTCGACCGGCCGTACGCCGGACTCGCCACCCCCGGGAGGGAGGGTCACTCCTTGACGACGTCCGCGTCCTCGGTGACCGGCTCGCTCGGCAGCTCCGCGCGGGTGACCACCCGGGCGATGGCCGGTCGGGCGTAGCGGGTCTGCACGCCCGGAGCGACCTCGATCAGGACGGTGTCGTCCTCGATGCCGGTGACCGTGCCGTAGAGCCCACCGATGGTCACGACCTCGTCGCCGGGGCCGAGGTTGGACTGCATCGCCTCTGCCTCTTTGCGGCGCTTCTGCTGGGGCCGGATCATCATGAAGTACATGACACCGAAGAGCAGGGCGATCATCAGGATCGGCGTGAAACCGCCGGCCCCGCCACCCGCTGCTGCCAAATGCACGGTTACTGACCTTCCCATTGGCCACCTGCCCGGCACCGGGGTGCCGGAGCGGAGGCGGATTCTCACGTCCTGTACAGACCGCGGCGAAGTCTAAACCCTGCACCTGAGAACGCCGAATGCGGCACAGATCACGTTCACATCACGGCTGATCGGTATCCAAGGAGAACAGATCGGGCGCGGGCGGACTATCCATACCAAATGTACCATTCGGCGGGGTACGTCCCAGATGCCGCCAAGCTCCCTCAGTCGCCACCCGGCCCCGAGGCGTACGGGCCAACAGGCCGGCACGCACCAGGAACGGCTCGCAGACCTCCTCGACCGTGTCCGGTTGCTCCCCCACCGCCACAGCGAGGGTGGACAGACCCACCGGGCCGCCCCGGAACGAGTCGACCAGCGCGGTCAGCACCGCCCGGTCCAGCCGGTCCAGGCCGAGCGCGTCCACGTCGTACACGATCAGGGCCGCCCGGGCGGTGTCGAGATCGACCACCCCGTCGGCCCGCACCTCCGCGTAGTCGCGGACCCGGCGCAGCAGCCGGTTGGCGATCCGGGGCGTGCCCCGGGACCGACCGGCGATCTCGGTCGCGCCCTCGGGAGTGATCGGCACACCGAGAATCCGCGCCGAGCGGTGCAGCAGCGTCTCCAGATCCGCCGGGGCGTAGAAGTCGAGGTGCGCGACGAAACCGAACCGGTCGCGCATCGGCCCGGTCAACAGGCCCGAACGGGTCGTCGCCCCCACCAGGGTGAACGGCTCGACGTCCAGCGGGATCGCCGTCGCCCCCGGACCCTTGCCGACCACCACGTCGACCCGGAAGTCCTCCATCGCGCTGTAGAGCAGCTCCTCCGCCGGCCGCGCGATGCGGTGGATCTCGTCGATGAAGAGCACATCGCCCTCGGCGAGGCTGGTCAGGATGGCCGCCAGATCACCGGAACGCTCGATCGCCGGGCCGCTGGTCACCCGGATGCCCGCGCCCAGCTCCGCAGCGACGATGTTGGCCAGACTCGTCTTACCCAGCCCCGGTGGGCCGGAGAGCAGGATGTGGTCCGGCGGTGACCCCCGCCGCATCGCGCCCTGCAACAACAGGTCGAGCTGATCGCGCACCCGGTCCTGGGCGATGAACTCGGCCAGCCGCTTCGGCCGTACCGTGGCCTCCGCGTCCCGTTCCGCGTCGCTCACGTACGCCGAGACAAGCCCGTCGATCTCGCTCATCGGGTGCGGCCCAGCAGGCGGATGGCCTGCTTGAGCAGGACCGGCACCGGCGGCGTCGGGCCGTCGATTGTCTCCGCCACGGCGGCCACCGCCTGATCGGCCTGACCAGCGGACCAGCCCAGCCCGACGAGCGCCTGCCGGACCTGGTCGGGCCAGGCGCCAGCAGTCACCCCGCCCACGCCGTCGGCGCCGATCGACACCGGGCCGATCCGGTCGCGCAGCTCCAGCACCAGGCGCTCGGCGCCCTTCTTGCCGATCCCGGGCACCCGGGTCAGCGCCGCCGTGTCGGCGTTGGCGATCGCCTTGCGCACCGCGTCCGGGGTGTGCACGGCCAGCACCGCCTGGGCCAGTCGCGGACCCACCCCGCTGGCGGTCTGGAGCAGCTCGAACAGCGACTTGGCGTCGTCGTCGGCGAAGCCGTAGAGGGTCAGCGAGTCTTCCCGCACGATCAGGCTGGTCGCGAGGCGGGCGACCTGACCGACCCGCAGCTCGGCGAGCGTGCCGGGGGCGCAGTGCACGGCGAGACCGACACCGCCGACCTCGATCACGGCCTGGTCCGGACCCGTCGCGGTCACCGTGCCGCGCACGCTGGCGATCATCGTGCTCCTCCTCGTCGTACCCGGTCGGCCGCCGCAGCCAGCTTGGAACGGGTGCCGCCGCGCCACACGTGGCAGATGGCCAGGGCCAGCGCGTCGGCGGCGTCGGCCGGCTTCGGTGGCTCGGCCAGCCGCAACAGCCGGGTCACCATGGCGGTCATCTGCGCCTTGTCGGCCTGACCGGACCCGGTCACGGCCGCCTTCACCTCGCTCGGCGTGTACGTCTGCACCGGCAGCCCGGCACGCGCCCCCGCCAGCACGGCGATGCCGCTGGCCTGCGCGGTGCCCATCACCGTGCGCACGTTGTGCTGGCTGAACACCCGCTCGACGGCGACGCTCTCCGGCTGGTGCTCGGCGACCAGCTTGGTCAGCGACTGATCCAGGTGCAGCAGGCGCAGCGACAGGTCGTCGGCCGGGTCGGTGTAGACCACGTAGTAGGCGATGAGAGTGCAGGGCCGGCCCGGCACACCCTCGACCACGCCCACCCCACACCGGGTCAACCCCGGGTCCACACCCAGCACCCGCACGCGACCCCTCCCCGAAAACCGTGACCAGTACGTGTGTTCGACACCCTACTGCCCGCCCTCCCAGCGGCCCCACGGGACACGCCCCACGCCCCACGCCCCACGCCCCACGCCCCACGCCAAGATCTACGCAACTTCCCGGATGTTGCTGCCTCCGGCGGGCGAGAGACAGCAACATCCCTGATGTTGCGCGGATCTTGACGACGAACACCGTGCCCGCAGCGCGGCGGGACGGGGCCGGAGCGGGGTGGTCGCGAGCGGCGGTGGGGCGGGAGTGGGTGGCCGGGGCGGGTGGGGCCACACAGCTTTGTGTCGGAGTATGTGTCGCTGGCCCATGTGCCGGGGAGCACACAGCTCGTAACTTCTTGCGCCATGACGGCAGAACCCGTGGCGGTCCCCCACGTCGTACAGGTCGACCTCGCCGGTCGGACCGCCCTGGTCACCGGGGGCGGCAGCGGCATCGGGCGGGCGTGCGCCCTGCGGCTGGGCGCGGCCGGCGCCAAGGTGCTCGTGGTGGACCGCAACCTGGAGGCGGCCAAGGCGGTCGCCGCCGAGGCCGGCGGTCGCGCCGAGGGCGTGGACCTGTCCGACGCCGCGGCGGTGGACCGCCTCGACGTGGACGTGGACATCGTGGTCAACAACGCCGGGCTTCAGCACGTCGCTCCGGTGCAGGACTTTCCCGTCGAGCGCTTCGAGTACATCCAGCGGGTGATGGTGGAGGCGCCGTTCCTGCTGATCCGCCGGGCGCTGCCGCACATGTACGCCCGGGGCTGGGGTCGCATCGTCAACATCTCCTCGGTGCACGGGCTGCGCGCGTCGCCGTACAAGGCGGCCTACGTCTCGGCCAAGCACGCCCTGGAGGGGCTGTCGAAGGTGGTCGCGTTGGAGGGCGCCGCGCACGGGGTGACCGCCAACTGCATCAACCCGGCGTACGTCCGCACGGCCTTGGTGGAGAGCCAGATCGCCGACCAGGCGGCGAGCCACGGCATCGACGAGACCGAGGTGATCGAGAAGATCATGCTGGCCCGGGCCGCGATCAAGCGACTGATCGAACCGGAGGAGGTGGCCGAACTGCTGGCGTACCTCTGCTCGCCGCCGGCGGCCTTCATCACCGGCGCGTCGATCGCCCTCGACGGGGGCTGGACGGCCAACTAGTGGGCCCGAGCACAATGTCGACCATGTCTTCGCCGGTGGAGTTCCTGGAACTGCTCGCGCGGGAGGCCGCCGCTGTCGAGTTCGAGGGACCGTTGGTGGCCGCGCGTGCTGCCGGGCTGCCGCCCGACAAGCTGGCCGAGCTGGAGCAGGCCAAGTCGGTGGCGTTGCGGGTCCGCGCGCTGCTGGAGCGCCGGCGCCGGCGCGAGACCGAGCTGTCCGGCCTGTACGACACGGTCAGCGACCTGGCCGGGCTACGCGACCTGGACGACGTGTTGCGGGCGATCGTGCACCGGGCCCGCAACCTGCTCGGCGCGGACGTGGCCTACATGACGCTCAACGACGACGAGCGCGGCGACACCTACATGCGGGTGACCGACGGGTCGGTTTCGGCCCGTTTCCAGCGGCTGCGCCTGCCGATGGGTGCCGGCCTCGGTGGGCTGGTGGCCCAGTCCGGGGCCCCCTACGTCACCGCGAACTACGGCGAGGACGCGCGCTTCCACCACACCGGTGAGATCGACGCCGGGGTCGGGGAGGAGGGGCTGGTGGCGATCCTCGGGGTGCCGCTGCGGCTCGGCTCCACCTCGATCGGCGTGCTCTACGCGGCCAACCGTTCGGCCCGGCCGTTCGTCCGGGAGGAGGTGGCGCTGCTGGTCTCGCTCGCCGCGCACGCCGCGGTGGCGATCGACACCGCCCGGCTGCTGACCGAGACGCGCTCGGCGCTGGGCGAGCTGTCGGCGGCGAACACCACCATCCGGGCCCACAGCAGCTCGGTGGAGCGGGCCGCGGCGGCGCACGACCGGATGACGGCGCTGGTGCTGCGCGGCGGCGGTGTGGAGGACGTGGCGGCGGCGGTGACCGAGGTGCTGGGCGGTGCGCTGCTGGCACTGGACGCCGAGGGCCGCCTGCTGGCCCGGGTGGGTGAGATCGACGAGCCGGACCGGGCGGACATCGTGGAGGCGGTCGCTGCGTCGCGCACCGAGGGGCGCAGCGTGCGCCGCAGCCCACTCTGGTACGCGGCGGTGGTGGCCGGCGCGGAGAACCTGGGTGCCCTGGTGCTGCGTCCGGACGACGAGTTGGTCGACGCCGACCAGCGGATCCTGGAGCGGGCCGCGCTGGTGACCGCGCTGCTGCTGTTGTTCCGCCGTACGGTCGCCGAGGCGGAGGGGCGGGTCCGGGGCGAGCTGCTGGACGACCTGATCGCCCGCCCGTTGCGGGACACCGACGCGTTGCGCAGTCGGGCCCGCCGGCTCGGGGTCGACCTGGACGCGCCGCACGTGCTGGTGGCGGTGGGCGACGACGCGATCGCGGCGACCGGCTCGGCGAGGCAGCGGGTGCTCTCCTGGGCCACCACGTACGCCTCGGCGCGCAGCGGGCTGGCCGCGGCGCGGGACGGCCGGGTGGTGCTGATGCTGCCGGGGCTGGACGCCGGTGGCAGCGCTCGCGCGGTCGCGCGGGACCTGTCCCGGGTGACCGGCCGGCCGGTGACCGCCGGGGCGAGTGGTCCGTCGAACGGGCCGGCGGCGCTGGCCGCCACGTTCCACGAGGCGGATCGGTGCCTTACGGCGTTGGGCGCTCTGGGTCGCGACGGGCAGGGTGCGAGCACCGCGGAGCTGGGCTTCGTCGGGTTGCTGCTGGGCACTGTCGGCGATCGGGGTGAGAAGGACGTGACCCAGTTCCTCGCCACGACCGTCGGGCCGGTGGTCGACTACGACGCCCGGCGGGGCACGGCTCTGGTGAAGACGCTGGAGGCGTACTTCGGGGTGGGTGGCAGCCTGGCCCGGGCCGCCGAGCAGTTGCACGTGCACGTCAACACGGTCACCCAGCGGTTGGAGCGGGTCGGGCAACTGCTCGGCGCCGACTGGCAGCGGCCCGAGCGGGCGTTGGAGGTGCAGCTCGCGCTGCGCCTGCACCGACTGCGCGCACCGGCCGGCTGACCAGGACCGGCCAGCGGGCGGGCTCGCGGCCGGCTCAGCGGACCTGAATGCCCTCCAGCACGGCGTCGACGACGCGCTCGGGCAGGGTCTGCTCGTCCAGGTCCGGATTCCACTGGAGCACCCGTTGGATCAGCATCGGCCCGGTGAGCAGCGCCATCGTCACCTCGACGTCGATGTCGGCCCGGAGCACCCCTTCGGCGATGCCGCGCCGCAGCACCTCGCGCATGAGCTGCCGCCGGGGCCCGATGATGTTCTGGTAGAGCTGGAACTGGTCCGTGCTGCGGTTCACCGCGGGCACCAGACAGGGCATGATCTTCGCCGCGCGCGGGTCGACGTTCTTGCCGATCGCGCCGACCAGCAGGACCAGGTCGTCGCGGACGGAGTGCCCGGCCGGCTGCGCCATGACGCCCTTGAGTCGCCGCAGCGCGTCCAGCAGGAGGGCGTCCTTGCCGGCCCAGCGGCGGTAGATGGTGGCCTTGCCGACCCCGGCCCGGGCGGCGATCGCCTCGATCGACAGCGCCTCGATGGTGCTGCCCTCGGCGAGCAGGTCGAGGGTCGCTTCGATGATCGCCTCGTCGGCGCGGATGCTCCGCGGTCGCCCGGGCGACCGCGGAGCATCGGCAGTGGACATCATGTCCGGCATTCTTCCCGCACCTACGCCGTGCCGGCCAACTCGGGCTCGGCGACCGGCGCCACAGGGGCGACGCTGGTGTCCTCCCGACCCGGCATCCAGCGCAGCACCACGATGACCCCCAGTGCGGCGATCACCGCGGAGAGCCCGGCCGCCCAGTGCATGGCGGTGACGAAGGCGTCGTTGGCCGCCGAGATCAGCGCCGGCGCGTCCGGGCCGAGCTGGCCCGCCGCAGCGTACGCCCCGGAGATCGACTCGTTGGCCGTGTCGCGGGCCTGCGTGGGCAGGCCGGTCAGCGCGTCACCGATGTCGCTGCGATAGACGGCGGAGAGCACCGAGCCGAGGATCGCCACACCGAGCGCACCGGCGACCTGGCGGACGGTGTTGCTGACCGCGGAGCCCACACCGGCCTTCTCCCGGGGCAGCGCCGACATGATCGACTCGGTGGCGGGCGGCATGATGTTGGCCATCCCGGCGCCCTGGATGAGGAAGGCGAGCAGCACGACCCAGATCGGGGTGGAGGCGCCGATGAACACGAACGCGGCGAGTGACACCACTGTCAGCGCCAACCCGACGGTGGCGACGGCCCGGCCGCCGTAGCGGCGGACCATCGCGGCGCTGCGCGGTGCGAAGACCAGCTGGGCGGCGGCGAAGGGCAGGAAGAGCAGACCGGTCTGCAGCGGACTGTAGCCCCGCACCAGTTGCAGGTAGAACGAGCCGAAGAACAGCGAGCCCATCGCGGCGAAGAACACCAGGCCGACGATGGCGACCGGCGCGGCGAAGCGGGGCACCTTGAACAGCCGGACGTCCAGCGACGGGTGGTCGCTGCGCCGCTCGTGCTGCACGAACCAGGCCAGCACCGCGATGCCGACCAGGATCGAGCCCCAGACCACCGGGCGGCCGAAGCCGTGCTCGCCGCCGTCGATGATGCCGTAGGAGAGGGCGACCAGGCCCACCACGGAGAGCAGCACACCGAGCACGTCGACCCGGCCCGGCCGCGGGTCACGCGACTCGGGGACCAGCAGCGCCACCAGGATCACGCCGGCGACGACCACCGGCACGTTGATCAGGAAGACCGAACCCCACCAGAAGTGCTCCAGCAGCGCGCCGCCGAGGATCGGGCCGATGGCCACGGCGAGACCGACCGCTCCGGCCCAGACACCGATGGCCCGACCACGCTCACGCGGGTCGAAGACGTTGGAGATGATCGACAGCGTCACCGGCATGATGGCCGCGCCGCCGACCCCCATCAGGGCGCGGGCCGCGATGAGCTGGCCGGGGCTCTGGGCGTACGCGGAGAGCAGCGACGCCAGGCCGAACAGCACCAGACCGATCATCAGGAAGCGCTTACGGCCGGCGCGGTCGCCGAGCACCCCGAAGGTGAACAGCAGCCCGGCGAAGACCAGCGTGTAGGAGTTGATGGACCACTCCAGCTCGCCCTGGGTTGCGCCGAGGCCGTGCACCGGGTCGGCCAGCGTGCGCAGGGCGACGTTGAGGATCGTGTTGTCGAGGACGACCACGAGGAGGCTGATCACCAGCACCCCGAGGATCGCCCACCTCCTCGGGTGGCCCGTGTTGTTGTGCAGCTCCATGCCTGATTTCCCCCATGCTTTCCCCGCGACGCAATACGATACGGGTCCGACTCGTAACGCGGGTCAGCCTACGACGCGCATTAACGATACGGCACCGATCCGTATCGTATGTGGTGGGCGTCACGTCCGGGGACGCCAGCGAGGCAGGCGGTGACGGCCCTCGGCAGCGAGTCGAGATGCGCCACCGGCGCGATGAGCGGTTCGATCCAACCCGGCCCCGCGCCGTACACCCGCAGGCGTGCGAATTCCCGGGCGAAGCGGACCAGACGGTACGCGCGGCCGGTGACCGGCGTCTGCGACCAGAGCACGACGGTCTGCGGCCGTGCCCGGTACACCGCGCTGGTCAGCGCCGACCAGGGCAGCGCCGGGCCGAGATTCAGACACCCGCGGCCCTGCTCGCGCAGCGCGGCGGCCAGTGCCTGGAGGCCGAGACTGTGCGCCTCCTTCTCGGCACCGGCCAGCAGCACGCCACCGGTCGGCAGCGACCGGCCCGGCTCCCGGCGGTAGACGTCCAGCCCGACCCGGACGCCCTCGCTGAGGGCGTGCTCGACGACCACCTCGGCGGCGGTACGCCCCGACAGCCCGGCCAGCAAGGGACGACAGACCTGCTCCCAGAGCGCCGGCACGCCCCAGGCCTCGGCCAACTCCAGCACCAGCGTCGCGACGGCGTTGCCGTCCAGGTCCTCGGCAGCCAGCGACACCTGCTTGTGCGCGATCTCCACGGCCTCGGCCGGCATCGGCTCGATCAGCACCAGACGCACCCCCGGGTAGACGTTCCCTACCCGGGGGTTCGTTGAAACGGCGCGCGGCGGATGCGCCGTCGTGAGATTTACCGGCGACGGGCCGCCAGCCGATGGGCCAGCGCTGCGACGCTGCCCCAGATGCCACGGCGGAACAGCACGACCACGAGGACGAAGATGCCGCCGGTCACCAGGCCGATCGCCTCGAACCCGGAGAACGACAGCCAGTCCTCCAGCCGCACCACGATGCCGGCGCCGAGCACCCCACCCCAGAGGGTGCCGATGCCACCGAGCACCACAACGATGACCGCCTTGCCGGAGGTGGTCCAGTGCAGCACGTCCAGCGAGACGAACCGGTGGCCGACAGCGAACAGCCCGCCGCCGAGGCCGGCGATGAACCCGGAGAGCACGAACGCGGTGAGCTTGTAGCGGTGCACCGGGTAGCCCAGTGCCCGCGCCCGGGCCGGGTTGTCCCGGATGCCGACCAGCACCCGACCGAACGGCGAGTGCACGATCCGCCAGGCTGCGGCCAGCCCGAGCAGCACGATCGGCAGGATCGCGTAGTAGAAGAAGTAGTCGTCGGTCAGATCCAGGCCGAAGAACGAACGGGGCACCCCCTGGAGACCGTTCTCACCCTGCGTGACCGAGCGCCACTCGTTGGCCACGTAGTAGACCATCTGCGCGAACGCCAGGGTCACCATCGCGAAGTAGATGCCGGTCCGCTTGACCGCGAGGTATCCGATCGGCACCGCCAGAACGGCCGCGGCGAGCGCGCCGGCCAGCACCGCGAGCGGGAACGGCAGGCCCGCGTGGATGGCCACCAGGCCGGTGACGTACGCCGAGGTGCCCCAGAACGCGGCGTGACCGAAGGACATCAGCCCGGTGAAGCCGAGCAGCAGGTCCACCGCGACGGCGAACAGCGCCCAGCAGAGGATGTCCACCGCGACCGCCGGGTAGAGGCCGTTGGGCAGCCACACCGCGACGGCCAGTCCGACGGCGAGCAGCGCGTACCGCACCCCGCCGGGAGCCCGGGCCACGGCGACCAACCCGGACGGCGGCGTCGAGCGGGACTCATCGGCGGCAGTGTCCACGGTGCTGGTCATGCGGGAGCCTCCTCACGACCGAACAGGCCGGCCGGGCGCCAGAGCAGCACGCCGGCCATCACGACGAAGACGATGGTCTGCGAGACGATCGGGAAGGCCGACAGGTACGCCTCACCCCACGCCTGCACGAGGCCGATGCCGAAGCCTGCGGCGACCGAACCGAAGATCGAGCCCAGCCCGCCGATCACGACCACCGCGAACACCACGATGATCAGGTCGGCCCCCATCAGCGGATTCACCGCGCGCATCGGTGCGGCCAGCACGCCGGCGAGACCGGCCAGCCCGATCCCGAAGCCGAAGACCGGTGTCACCCACCGCCCGACGTCGATGCCGAAGGCGCGGGTCAGGTCGGGCCGCTCGGTGGACGCCCGAACCACCATCCCGATCCGGGTACGGGTGAGCACCCACCACACCGCGACGCAGAGCAGCACCGCGAAGCCGAGGATGAACACCCGGTACGTCGGGAAGTCGAAGAGCCCGAAGTTGACCGACCCGCTCAACAGCGAC
The DNA here is from genome assembly GCF_057766525.1 of Micromonospora sp. MGP-C2. Lineage (NCBI taxonomy): Bacteria > Bacillati > Actinomycetota > Actinomycetes > Micromonosporales > Micromonosporaceae > Micromonospora > Micromonospora sp. MGP-C2. The sequence continues at coordinate 6,699,348 of NZ_JBYMEN010000002.1, read as the reverse complement.
GGCGTCTCGTACGGGCTGGACTGCACGCCGTAGCGCAGCTTCACCAGATCCTGGAGGATCAGCGTCAGGCCGAAGGTGAGCAGGAAGTTGTAGAGCGGGTCGAGCCTGGTCAGCCGGTGGATCACGGCGCGTTCCAGCGCCATGCCGAGCAGTCCCAGCCCCACCGGCATGATCACCAGGGCCGCCCAGAAGGGCACTCCCGCTTCGGTGAGCAGCACGTACGCCCCGAACGCGCCGAGCATGTAGAACGCGCCGTGCGCGAAATTGACCACCCGCAGCATGCCGAAGATGACGGCGAGCCCGAGGGCGAGCAGGGCGTAGAAGGCCCCGCTCACCAACCCGTTGAACGTGTTCTGCGCGAAGCCGCTCACAGCGTCACGCCCGTTCGCGACTGCGGGGCTCGCAAAACCGGCTCACTCCTCGCACTCACAGCTTGCAGTCCGCGGAGGGCGCGCGGAACGCCTCCGCGGCGGGGATCGTCTTGAGCACCTTCACGTAGTCCCACGGCTCGGTCACCTCGGCCTGAGGCTTCACCTGGGCCAGGTACGCGTCGTGCACCACCCGGTGGTCCTCGGCGCGGATCTTGCCGTTGCGCAGGAAGACGTCCTCAACCGTCTTGCCCTCCAGCCCCTTGACCACGGCGTCCGCGTCGTCGGTGCCGGCGGCCTGCACCGCCTCCAGATACTGCAACGCCGCCGAGTAGTTGGCCGCGTGCGCGAACGTCGGCCGGGTGCCGACCTTCTGCTGGAAGCGGTCGGCGAACTCCCGGTTCTTCGCGTCGAAGTTCCAGTACCAGGCGTCGGTGTACGTGGTGCCGGCCAGCGCGGCCGGGGTGAGCGAGTGGATGTCGGTGAGGAACATCAGCCCCACCGCGAGGCCGACGCCCTTGTCGCGCAGCTTGAACTCGTTGTACTGCTTCACCACGTTGACCAGCTCGGCACCGGCCTGCATGGTGCCCAGCACGTTCGGCTTCGGGTTCAGGTTGGGCGCCTTGAGCAGGAAGGTGGAGAAGTCACCGCTGGTGTTCGGGAACGGCGCCCCGTCCTTGCCGACCACCGTGCCGCCGGCCGCCGTGATCGCGGTGGAGAAGCTCTTCTCCATGTCCTGACCGAAGGCATAGTTCGGGTACAGGATGTACCAGTTCTTGCCGATCTGCTCGGTGGTGGTCTTCCCGGTGCCGTTGGCCAGCATGTACGTGTCGTACGCGTAGTGGAACGTGTACTTGTTGCAGCTCTTGCCGGTCAGGTCGGTGGTCGCCGCGCCGATGTTGAAGTAGAGCTTCTTCTTCTCCTTCGCCACATCGGCGACCTTCAGCGCCGCGGACGAGGTGGGCACGTCCAGGATCAGGTCGACGCCCTTGCGGTCGTACATCTCCTGGGCCTTGGAGTTGGCCACGTCCGGCTTGTTCTGGTGGTCGGCGGTCTCCACTGTGATGTTTTTGGTCACCGCCTTGTCGCCGTACTTCGCGGTGAAGTCGGCGACGGCCAGCTCGACCGCCGCCACCGAGTTCTTCCCGGACAGCTCCGAGTACGCCCCGGACTGGTCGTTGAGCACGCCCAGCACGATCTTGTCGCCGGTCAGTTTCTGGTCGCCACCCGACTGGGGGCCACCGCCGCCGCAACCGGCGACCAGCACCACCGCGGCTGACGCCACGGCCACACCCACCGTCCTGCGCATGCCCACTCCATCCATCCGGCGCGTCGTCGCGCGGGTCGTCGTTGAGAGAATTCAGATGCCGAGGTACGCGAGCAGTTCGCGTTCGCGCGAGCGCACCTCGGAGTTGTCCATCGCCTCGGCGACACGCCCCTCGGCCAGCAGGTAGTGCCGGTCGGCGACACCCGTGGCGAAGTGCAGGTTCTGTTCGACCAGCAGCACGGTCACCCCGTGCCGCTTGGCCTCGCGCAGCAGCTCACCGACCTGCTGCACCAGCAGGGGCGACAGCCCTTCGGTGGGCTCGTCGCAGAGCAGCAGCCGGGCGCCCATCCGCAGCACCCGGGCCAGCGCGAGCATCTGCTGCTCGCCGCCGGAGAGCATGGTGGCCGCGGAGTCCCGCCGGGTGTGGAGGGCGGGAAACGCCTCGTACACCCGCTCCAGCGGCCACGGGTCGGGGCCCACAGTGGGCGGCAGGGTTAGGTTCTCGGTGACGGTCAGGGTGGCGTAGCTGCCCCGGTCGTCCGGCACCCAGCCCAGCCCCAGGCGGGCCCGTTTGTGCGCCGGCAGCCGGGAGATGTCGCGGCCGTCCAGCTCGACAGTGCCGCGCTGACCGGGGTGCAGCCCCATGACGCAGCGCAGCAGGGTGGACTTGCCGGCGCCGTTGCGCCCGACCAGGGTGACCACCTCGCCGGCGGCGACGTCGAGGCTGACGTCGCGGAGCACCTGCGCCTCGCCGTAGAAGGCGGAGAGGTTCTCAATGCGCAGCATCAGCGGCTCCCAGGTAGGCGGTGATCGCACGCTCGTCGGCCCGAACCTGCTCGTACGGGCCCTCGACGAGGACCTTGCCGGCCTGCAGGACGGTGACGGTGTCGGCGAGTCGGCCGACCACGCTCATGTTGTGCTCGACCATCACCACGGTCCGGCCCTGGCGGACAGTGCTGATCAGCTCGACGGTGCGGTCCACGTCCTCCATGCCCATCCCGGCGGTCGGCTCGTCGAGCAGCAGCACCTTCGGGTCCAACGCCAGGGCGATGGCCAGTTCCAGGGCCCGCTTGCGCCCGTACGCCAACGACTCGGACGGTGCCTGCGCCAGGTCGACCAGCCCCACCATGGCCAGCAACTCGTCGGCCCGCGCGGTGTAGCGACCCATCAGCTTCGCCGACCGCCAGAACCGCCAGCCCAGCCCGCTGGGCGACTGGAGGGCCAGCGCGACGTGCTCCCGGGCGGAGAGCTGCGGAAAGAGGCTGGTGATCTGGAACGAGCGGGCGACACCGAGCCGGGCCACCCGCTCCGGGGGAAGGCCGGTGACGTCCCGGCCGTCCAGCTCGATCCGCCCGGCGCTGGGGCGCAGAAAGCCGGTGAGCAGGTTGAACAGGGTGGTCTTGCCCGCGCCGTTCGGGCCGACCAGCGCGTGCACACTCTCCGGCGCGACGTCGAGGTCGACGTCGTCGACCGCCCGGAAGCCCCGGAAGTCGCGGGTCAGCCCACGGGCCGACAGGAGCGCTTGCCCGGCCATCGCCTCATCCTCCGCACCGTCGCCGCGACGGTCGGTTCGGTGACCGTGGTCACAGGCCCGTCGCGTGGACGAAACCTACGGCGGGCCGAGCGAGTCGAGCCATGTCGATGGGATCCATATTCGCCCCGCAATTGACGTGCGCGAACTCCACCTCCCCGTGCCGTCGATTTGACAGGACCCCCTAGGTTGATGATCCACACAGCCCACCGGAAGGTCCCCACCCCATGCCCGTCGGCTTCACCATGGCGATCGTCTTCGCCGTCGCCCTGGCGGTCAGCGCCGTCGTCGCCCTCGTCGCCCCGGCACGGTCGCTGAAGCGGATGGCCGCCCTCGCGGCGCTCGGCTTTCTCGCCCTCACCCTGGTGGTCGGCATCGCCTCCAGCGCCCACTCGGTGCCCATCCGCTCGGTGGGCATCGTCACCAGCTTCGGCAAGCCCACCGGCGAGGTGACCGGTTCCGGCCTCAAGTGGGTGGCGCCGTGGCAGAAGGTCGGCGAGTGGGACGCCGGGCGGCAGAAGTACGACCACATCGGCGGCAACAACTGCGTACGGGTGCGCACCGGCACGCTCGCCGACGCCTGTGTCGAGGTGCTCATCGAGTGGCAGGTCAAGCCGGAGAACGCGCCGAAGCAGTTCATGGACTACAAGGGCGACTTCGTCAGCTTCCGGGGCCAGCGGGTGGGTGTGCAGCTCGACAGCGCTGTCAACGACGCGTTCGCCGCGTACAACCCGCTGGAGAAGATCGACGCCCAGACCGGTGACCTCAACGTCGACCTCAAGCCGTTCGCCGCGAACATCAAGACCAGCGCGGAAACCCGGCTCGCCACCGACGTGGACATCCTCTCGGTGACCATCACCCGGGTGAACCACGACGACAAGACCGAGGGCAACATCAAGGCGTTCCAGGACAAGCTGGCCCAGACCCGCAACCTGGAGCAGGACCGCAAGAACGCCGAGATCTCCAAGCAGATCACCGAGACCAACGCGAAGGTCGACAAGGTGACCCGCTGCCTGGAGATCGCCGAGAAGAACGGCGCCAACCCGGGGCTCTGCATCAACCCGGGCATCGTCACCGGCAAGTGACGGAGAGGCCGGCCCACCCGTGGCGGGTGGGCCGGCTTCCGCGTCGCGTCGGTGGCGCCGACTAGGCGTAGCTGAACAACGGTGGAAAGACGAGGACCACGATCCACGCCCACGCGGCGTACACCGGCAGATAGCCGGTCTGCCACCGTTCGAGCGCGGCGAACGGTGTGCGCCGCCGGATGAAGGCCAGCAGGAGCCACGCCGACCACGCGAGGTTGACCAGCAGGATGACGTTCTCGCCGAGCGCGGCCGCCCGGTTGGGCGTTCCGCCATACTCGTCGGTGATGCGTCCGGTGATCTCCAACAGCACCAGCACGTCGATGGCCAACGCACTGACCACGAGCGCGAGCTGGAGCTTGTCGAACGGGCCGGGCGGGGCCAGCGGATCGCGGGCCGAGAGCGAGTAGAGCAGCAGCCCCAGCACCACGACGAGCAGCAGGTCGAACAGGATCAGAGCTTCGCGCTCGACCTCGATGCCGTGGCTGGTCCACACGACAGCGACGAGGAAGGCGAGCAGGGCGGCCGTGAAGAGCGGGGTGAACAGCCGGGTGAGGACCGGCGCGATGTTCTCGACGACACTCTGCTTGGCCTCGACCAACCACCCGGCCACGACGACCGCGGCCGCGGCGCCGCAGGGCAGCAGCCACTGCGAGATGAACGCCTCAGGGACGATTCCGATGGCCGCGAAGGTGTTGAACAGGAATGCGGCGAGCACGCCGCCGCCGAGGGCCATCAGGACGAAGTAGATGAACCACTCGCCGGTGGAGCGGATGAAGTCCATGCGTCGACGAGACGAGCGCCAGTCGTCGGCGACGTAGGCCAGACCGACCACGAGCCACAGGGCGATGGGGAGATGGACGCTGCTGACGACCACGGACTGCGAGTCGTCCGCCAGGGGATAGGCGTTTGCCGCCACCGCGCCGAGGGCGAACAGCGCCACCAGCACCGCGATCATCACCGGTCGTGCCTGCCGGCGCCAGGCCAGGAACGCCGCCAGCCAGGGCAGCGCGAACAGGGTGGCGTTCCGCGCGTAGAACGAGCCGTCGTCGTCGAAGCTCAGCCCGAACAGCGCTGGCGCCTTGACGGACACCACCGCACCCGCCGCGCAGCCGAACATGACCCACAGGTCCCGCCGGGAGCGCGCGCCGGCCACCGGGCTGCCGGAGTCGCCGGTCAGCACCAACTGCTTCCACAGGCGCTCCGAATGCTCCCGGGCGAACTCGCGGGAGATGTCGTCGAGGCTGCCCATCCGCTTCACCGCGACCAGGAACGCCTCATCCGGGCTCAGGCCCGCCGCGACCAACTCGTCGACGGAGCCGCGAAGGTGGTCTTCGAGCTCGTCGGCGTCCGACGGTTGCAACTCCCTGCGGCGCAGCACGTACTGGCGCCACTGCGCGAACTGCGCTTCCACCTGCTCCGGCCCGTCGTGTGCCGTCATGCGAGGCCCTCCAGCGGGTTCACCGTGAGCGGTGCACGGTCATGCCAGATCTCCTTGAGCGCGCCCACGACGGTGTCCCACTGCCGGCGCTGCTCGGCCAGCTCGGCCAGACCCTTGTCGGTGATGCGGTAGTACTTGCGTTTCCGCTCGCCGACGGCCGACTGCCAGCTCGCCTCCACATAGGCGAGGCGCTCAAGCCGGTGCAGCAACGGGTACAGCAGCCCCTCGGTCCAGTCCAGCTCGCCGCCGGACAGCTCGTTGATCCGCCGGAGGATGGCGTAGCCGTAGCTCTCACCCTCGGCCAGAATGCCGAGCACCATCGGCGTCGCCGAGGCGGCCACCAGATCCTTAGCGACCTTCACCAGACCTCACCACGCTCCCCCAAACCCAAGCCTAGAACCATTATGCATAGTAGTGCTAGGCATCGGAGGGTGCAACGGGCCAATCACCTGGTGTCGGCGACGAGGCCGCCCGGAACGGTCCTGCCGCTACGGCAGCTGTCCAAGATCGCCAGGTGTGGCGGATGAGTTGGGCTGGGTCACGCCGAGTTCGACGGGCACCGGCGCCGAGCAGCCTCGGCTAGTTCAGGGTGACCACCCAGCGAGCGCCCTCGCCCCGTGCCAGCCGGTCGAACGCCGAGGGCGCGTCGTCCAGCGGGAGCGTGCCGCTGACCAGCACACCCAGATCCAGTGCACCGTCGGCGAGCTCGGCTGCCAGCACGGGCACCTCCCGGTCCGGGTCGGATGAGCCGTACACCGAGGAGCGCAGGGTCCGCGCGGAGTGGAAGATATCCAGCGCGCCGAGGCTGACCATGTCGTCCTTGGCGCCCATGCCGACCACGGTCACCACTCCCCCGCGCCGGGTGAGCCGCCAGGCCGCCCGGATGGTGGCGGCGCGACCGACGCACTCGAAGGCGTGGTCGGCGCCGCGGCCCTCGGTGCGCGCCCGCACCTCCTTGGACAGCCGGTCGTCGGAGAGCAGGAAGTCGGTCGCCCCAGCGGCGAGCGCCAGGTCGCGCTTGGCCTCGGCGACGTCGACGGCGAGGATCGTGGTGGCGCCGGCCCGGCGGGCGGCGGCGAGCACGGCGAGGCCGACCCCGCCGAGGCCGATCACCGCGACCGACTCACCGGGTGCGACGCGGGCGGTGTTGCGCACCGCGCCGGTGCCGGTGAGCACCGCGCAGCCCAGCAGGGCGGCCTGCTCCGGGGGCAGCCCGGCGGGGATCGGGATGACGGCGTTGTCCGGCACCACCACCGCCTCGGCGAGCGCGCCGAGGCCGAGGGTGAGGTGCAGCGGGGTGCCGTCGTCGGTCTCGCCACGCGCAACGGTGGGCGCGGTGGTGGCGGCGCACAACCAGGGCTCGCCGTGCCGGCACCACCAGCAGGCCCGGCAGGCCGGCGCCCAGTTGAGCACCACCGGGGTGCCGACCGCCAGCCGGCTGCCGGGCCCGGTCTCGGCCACCACCCCGGTCGCCTCGTGCCCGAGCACCAGCGGGAACCTCGCGGCGAGGGTGCCGTTCACCATGGACAGATCGGAGTGGCAGACACCGGCGGCCCGGATCGTCACCCGCACCTCGCCGGGACCGGGCGCGGGCAGGCGTACCTGCTCGATTCGCAGCTCGGCGCCGGCCCCACGCGCGACCAGGGCGCGGACGGTGACCGGCGCGCCCGCCGGCTCGCCGCCGCCGCCCGGCGCGGCCGGGGACGACTCGGGGGCGCTCATCGCTGGATCGCCTTCAGCTCGCAGAACTCGGCGAGCCCGTGCACGCCCAGCTCCCGGCCCAGGCCCGACTGCTTGTAGCCGCCGAACGGGGCGAGCGGGTTGAACGAGGCGCCGTTGATGTCGACCGCCCCGGTGCGCAGCCGGCGGGCCACCGCGAGCGCCGCGTCGGTGTCGGCGGACCAGACCGCGCCGGCCAGCCCGTACTTCGAGTTGTTGGCGATGGCGACCGCCTCGTCGGTGTCGGCGAACGGGAGGACGGCGAGCACCGGACCGAAGACCTCCTCCTGGGCGAGCGCGCTGTCGGGGTGCACGTCGGCGAAGACGGTAGGGGCCACGAAGTGCCCCGCCGACGGCACCGGGGCGTCGGGGCCACCGGCGACCAGTCGGGCGCCGTCGGCCAGGGCCCGGTCGATGTGAGCGCGGACCCGCTCGGCCTGGGCGGCGGAGACCAGCGGGCCGAGGCGGGTCGCCGGATCGAACGGGTCGCCGAGCCGGTAGCCGGCCACCGCCTTGGCGACCAGGTCGAGTGCTTCGTCGTACCGGTCGCGGTGCACGAGCATCCGGGTCCACGCGGTGCAGGTCTGCCCGGAGTTGAGCAGGGCGTTGCCGACGCCCACCTTGACCGCGGTGGCCAGGTCGGCGTCGGGGAGGATCACGTTGGCGGACTTGCCACCCAGCTCCAGCGCGACCCGGGCGATCCGGTCGGCTGCCAGCCGCATGATCCGAGCACCGGTGGCGGTGGAGCCGGTGAACGAGACGAGGTCGACGTCGGGATGCCCGGCCAGGGCCTCGCCGACCACCGGCCCGGTGCCGGTTACCAGGTTGAGCACCCCCGGCGGCAGGCCGGCCTCGGTGACCGCGTCGAAGAGCAGGTACGCGGTCAACGGGGTCATCTCGCTGGGCTTGAGCACCACAGTGCAACCGGCGGCCAGCGCGGGCGCCAGCTTCGCCATCACCTGGTGCAGCGGGTAGTTCCACGGGGTGATCGCACCGACCACGCCGATCGGCTCGCGGACGACGAGGGAGTTGCCGATCGTCTCGTCGACCGGTGCGCGGGCGGCGAGCGCGACGTGGTCGCGCAGCACGGTCAACGGCAGTCCGACCTGCACCCGGGTGGCGAGCTTGAGCGGCGAGCCCAGCTCGACGGCGATGGTGCGGGCGAGGTCGTCGGCGCGTGCGGCGAGCGCGGTGTGCAGCCGGTCGAGGTGGGCGGAGCGCTCGGCGGGAGCGGTGGCCGACCAGCCGGGGAAGGCGGCGCGGGCCGCGGCCACGGCGCGGTCCACGTCGGCCGGGGTGCCGGCCGGCACCTGCCCGATCAGCTCACCGGTGCTCGGGTTCTCCACGTCGATCAGGTCGGTGCCGGCGGGCGACGACCATTCGCCGCCCAGGTGCAGGTGGCGCCGGAGGCGCAGGGCGTCGGACAGCTGCGACGGCGGGGCGGCGAGGTCCATGTCGTCCCTTCGGGGGTGGTCGATGGGCGATGGCGACGGGGTCGCGAGGGGGGTGCGACGACGTCGCGGCGGGCGATGAAACTAGCGCTGGGAGTTTGGACGCTACCCGTTGGGCCGCCCGGACTCCACAGTGTCGACGGTACGGGCGTACTCGGCGGCCAGGCCGTACAGCAGGGCGTCGAGGCCCAGCGCGAAGGCGCCCTCGTCCACGCTCTGCTGGTGCTCGGCGAGCCGGTGCGCCTGGCGCAGGTGCGGGTAGTGCGCGGCGTACAGCTCCGGGTCCTCGACGAAACCCCGGGCGAACGAGCCGAGCGCCGACCCGGCCACGAAGTAGCGCAGGGCCGCGCCGATGTGGGTGGCCCGCGCGGGCGGCCAACCGGCGCGGACCAGCCCGCCGTAGACCGCGTCGGCCATGGCCAGCGCCGCCGGTCGGCGGCGCGGCCCCTGCGCCAGGTACGGCACGATGTTCGGGTGCGCGGTGAGCGCCCGCCGGTACGACCAGGCCCAGTCGAGCAGCGCGGCGGCCCAGTCCCGGCTGGCGAAGCCGCTGGTGTCGACGGCGACGGTGACCGTGTCGGCGACCGCGTCGAGGATCTCGTCCTTGGTGGCGAAGTGGTTGTAGAGCGACGGCCCGCGTACGCCCAGCTCGGCGGCGAGCCGCCGGGTGGAGAAGGCTGGCAGGCCCTCGGCGTCGATGAGCGCGGTGGCTGTCTCGACGATCAGCTGCCGGGTCAGCCGGGGCTGGCGGGGTCGGGGCACTGCGCTCCTCGCGGGTCTCGGCCGTCAGGTCTGGACGCGGCAAAACTTGCACCGCTAGTTTAGTGGTGACCGGCTGCGCCGACGCCAGGAGGACCACGTGGACTTTTCGCTGACCGACGAGGAGCGGGCGGTGCGGGACACCGTCCGATCGTTCATCCGCCGCGAGGTGATGCCCCTGGAGGCGGAGGTGCTCCGCCGCGAGAGGGCACACCAGCCGGGCCTGGACCACTCCGAGGTGCGTGAGCTGCAACTCAAGGCGCGCAAGTTCGGCTTCTGGGGCCTGGCCACCCCCGAAGAGTACGGCGGGATGAACCTGCCGGCGGTGCTCCAGTCGTTGATCTGGACGGAGCTGGGCCACACCTTCGTGCCGTTCCGCTTCGGCGGCGAGGCGGACAACATCCTGTTCCACGCCACCGAGGAGCAGAAGCAGGAGTTCCTCATCCCGACCATCGAGGGTGAACGGCGCTCCTGCTTCGCGATCACCGAGCCGGGTGCCGGCTCCGACGCCGCGAACATCCGGCTCTCCGCCCGCCGCGACGGCGACGACTGGGTCCTGGACGGCGAGAAGACCTTCATCACCGGTGGCCACGACGCCGACTTCGCCATCGTGGTCGCGGTGACCGACCGGGAGAAGGGCGCCCGCAACGGCGGGGCCACCGCGTTCCTGGTGGACCGTTCGATGGGCTGGCGCTCGGAGTTCATCCAGACCATGGGCGAGGGCGGGCCCGCGTCGCTCATCTTCGACGGCGTACGCGTGCCGCACCGCAACATCCTCGGCGAGATCGGGCAGGGCTTCACGCTGGGCATGGAGTGGATCGGCAAGGGCCGTTACACCATCCCGTCGCACGCCATCGGCATCGCCGAACGGGTCCTGCAGATGGCCATCGACTACGCCAACACCCGGGAGACCTTCGGCACGAAGATCGGCACCAACCAGGCCATCCAGTGGATGATCGCCGACTCGGAGACCGAGCTGGAGGCGGCCCGCTGGCTGGTGCTGCGCTCGGCGTGGACGGTCGACCAGGGCCTGGACCCCCGGCACGCGTCGTCGATGGGCAAGCTCTACGGGGCCGGCATGGTCAACCGGGTCGTCGACCGGGTGCTCCAGATCCACGGCGGCATGGGCTACACCCGTGAGCTGCCCATCGAACGCTGGTACCGGCAGGTCCGGCTCTACCGGATCTTCGAGGGCACCGACGAGATGCAGCGACTGATCATCTCCCGGGACCTGCTGCGCGGCTACACGAAGATCGGTGGCCACCTGGCCTGAGATCTGAATTCCGCCCGTCGTGAACAAAGTAGGTCTGCCGGCCATCTACCCCAATGACACCTACCCAGGGATCAGAGGGGGAACGCTCATGCACCTACGAATCAAGGCTGCTGCGCTGGCGATGGTCGTGGCCACGTTCGTCGCCGTCGCGGCCGTACCGGCGTCCGCGAGCGTCAGTCAGGGTTACGTCGCGGGTTCCGGCACCTGGACCGACGACTGGAACGACGAGGGTCCGATCTCCGCGTCGACCCGCTCGTACAGCAACGTGGTCGCCATGTGGCAGATGATCCTGTGGGCGGACGGTTACCTCGCCTACTCGGGCGTCGACTGCCAGTTCGGGCCGGTGACGACGGCCGCCACGAAAAAGTGGCAGACCGCCCGAGGTCTCGTCGCCGACGGCGTCGTCGGCCCGAGAACCCTGGCCAGGGCGGCCACCCGGCTCGGTGTGTACGAGGGCGAGGGTTGGTACTACTACGACGGCGCCGGCAGCGAGATCGTCCACTTCGGCCGCCTCGCTGACGGTCGGTGGGACATGAGCATCGGCAGCCCGCAGGATGACCGCAGGACCGAACGCGCCGGTCTCGAACGGGCACAGCGGGTTGCACGGATCTCCGGCACCGACGCCGTAGGCGTCGGCACCGCAGCCGACGCACTGATCGTTGTGGTCGATCTCGCGGGCTGGGTCGGTCGTATGCTGGGACATGGAACTCCCTTTCAGAGAGGGGCTGTTCTTCCTGGTCCGGCTGGGTGGTGGGTCACCTGGCCGGACCGTTCCTTGCTCCTCTATCGTACAGGAAAAGGTACAGGAAAAGCTGCCTCGGGGGTCTTTTTCTGTACCTTTTTGCCGTACGGTGGGGGCATGAGCAGCGAATCTGAGATGCGTCGGCCTGAGGTGTCGGCGGGGATGGCGGCGGCCCGGGACCGGGGTGTGCGGCTGGGTCGTCCGCCAGCGCCGTTGCCGCCTTCGACCGCTCGGGCGGTGCAGCTACGCGGTGAAGGGCTGTCGCTGGCGGCGATCGCGGCGGCGTTGAACGCCGAGCAGGTGCCGACGCCGTCCGGGAAGGGGCAGTGGGCCAAGAGCAGCGTCAAGTACGTGCTCGACCGGCACGACGCAGCTCAGGGGTCGGTGTAGGCCCTTGTGGACGGGGTTTGCGGGCTTGCCCGCGCGCGCCGGGGGTGGGGTGGGATCTCCTCGTGTCGGCCGATCTCCGATCGACCGGGCCGGCTCTGGGACGGCCAGGCTCGGCGTAGCCGACCGCGAAGCGGCTTGGCCTGGTCGTCTCAGAGGTGGTCTGGTAGCCCTCTGGGCGGCCGGCGCGAGGGGATCCCACCCCCGGGTGACCACTCACCCACCTGGCGCTTTGGTCCCCGCCGGATCTCCGAGAGAGGCCCCGCCGGAGCCGTCGATAGTGGAGAGCACGACCACGGCGCCCCGGATGCCGGTCCACGTTCCCTGGGCCGGCTCGCTGCCCCTGTCGGTGATTCCGCGGCATCACCCCTCGCTGCGGACGCCGGCCCGCCCGGCGCCGCAACTAGCACGAGGACGGGGCCGGAGTTCACTTCCGGCCCCGTCTTCACCCACGACTTCGCAAGGCAAAGGCCGCTAGGCCGCTACTTCCTGGAGATGGGGTCTCACCGGTAATGATGCCGGATTGAACGCTAAGAAATGATCTTGACTTGAGGGTCTCGGTTCTGTCACTGCCGGGACGGCTGCAACTCGCCCGACACCTCGACGTCCCGAAGTTGCTGCAGCGGCAGCGGAGTTGGTGCCTCGATCCGCGTCTCACCCACGCAGATTGTCGTGTTGCTGACAATACGCACAGGCCCCTCTAGCATCGTGCCCCAATTGTAGAAACAAGTGTTCGCAGAGGGGCATGAATGCGGAAGATTCAATTTCTGACACGCTTACGAGAGACGGCGTTCGTGCTGTCTCTCGCGCTCACGGTAGCGCTGCTGGGTCTGCCGCCCTCGGCGGCGTCCGCTGCCGAGCAGGTCCGGGTGCCGCCGCCCGCATGCGCGGGCATGACGCCGCCGAGCGAGGACGGCACCTCGGTCGACGACGAGAACCACGCCGCCATCCGGCTCGAACTGCCGGCCTCCGACGAGGAAATTCCGGTCGACGAAGAGGGCAAGGTCGACCTCAGCGGCTTCCTGCACAAGCAGGCCACCATGGTCGACCTGTCGATCGGCAGCGACATGGTGACGACCGACTTCACCCTCGGCCCGCCCCCGGAGGGCGAGACGAACTGGTCGGCGTCATGGACATCGCGGTTCCGCCCGCCGCAGCTCGGCAAGACCCTGGTCTGCGTCCGCGCAGAGCGCGAACCCGGACGGTACGCCCGGATCCTGCGCGAGTTCACGTTCGTCGACAACATCGCGCCGAGCAACGTCACCGGGCTGAGCGTCGGCAACATCACGCACAACTCGGCCACGGCGAGCTGGAACGCGGCCACCGACAACTACGGCCTGGCCGGCTACGAGGTCCGGGTCGACGGCGGCCCGCCGATCCGCACCAACGTCGGCACCCGCTCGTACACCATGACGGGCCTGCCCCCCGAGAGCGAACACACCGTCTCCGTCGTCGCCGTCGACCTCGCGGGCAACAAGTCGGCCACACCCGCCACGAAGACCTTCCGCACCGCGGCGACTCCGCCCGACGCCGACCCCGAGCTGACGCTCGAGCCGGAAGAGGGCAGCGCCCTGGCCAAGTGGCAGCCTGACCCCAACGGTGACCACACCTACCGCGTCTCCCTCGACGGCCGGCTCTACGAAGAGTTCTCGATGGCGGAGTACTGCGTGGACGCCGCGGGCAACCCGGCGAATCCGTGCACGGCGCAGGACGTCATCGAGTTCACCATCGAGCCCCTCGAAGCGGCCACCTCGTACACGCTGCGGGTCGACGCGATACAGGAGGATGGCACGCCCTGGCGGGACTTCAGCGGTGGCTTCACCACCGACACCGTCGCCCCCGCGGTGCCCCAGGAAGTCACGCAGCAGACCTCCAGCGAAAGCTCGCAGTGCGCCGCGCAAGGCGGCGACTTCTACATCGCGGAGAGCGTGCGCTCCAGCGTGACGGTGCCCGAGGGCAGCACCCAGGTCTTCCCCGGCTGCTACACCGCCGCGGACGCCAGCTGCGTCGAGGACCACATGCCGCCCGACGAGGACGAGAAGTTCGACTGCTCGGACGACGTCACCGAAATGCTCCACGACCTGGCATCGCCCGGAGGCGGACCGGCGCTTTCCCCGCTGAGCAGCTCCACCAGCGAGGTGAAGCCGCTGTACGATCCCGGCAACCCCATCCAGCCCGTCGTCTGGTGCCTGGAGAGCCGCGCCTGCACGCTGCTGCTGGCGCCGCCCGCCACGGCGGCGGCGACGGTCGCGACGTCGAGCGTCGTCGCCGCGGTCATCTACTGGATCGCGGTGATCGCCGGGGCGATCGTCGTCGGGGTCGCGCTGGGGCTGATCTGGGCCATCATCGACGCCAGTCCGATAGCCATCGGCGGCCTCCTGGAATATCCGATCGACTACACCGACGACTTCAACACCTATGACGACTGGGGCCTGGAAGAAGGGCAGTGGTACCACAGCCTCGCGGCCTACGCCCAAACCATCAAGACGACCAAGGACCTTACCGAGAAGTACGACCTGCCCTTCGCCTGGACCAGCGGGGACGACGCGGACCTGCGGGCCAACATCGACCAGGCGTGCGCGGCCCAGAAGCAGGCCAGCTCCAGCATCGCCCCCTGCGACGACAACATCGCGTTCTACGTCCCGGGCGGCCGGAACCACAAGTTCAGGCCGATGCAGGAAACCGGCAAGCACATCGTCGAGGCCATGGGTGACGGCCGCTGGCCGCAGCCTGCGGGCCGGGCCCAGTGGTTCGCCCCGGCGCGCAGCATCAACGGCCAGGCCGCGATGAACGCCGGCTACGACCGCAACTGGTACTACACCAACCCGAAGTTCGCGGGGAATGCATGCCTCCCACGGCCCGTGGTCGGTTCCGGGAAGACCTGCGACGAGTTCCCGTTCTGGGCGACGGACCAGGCGGTCGACCTGTCGGGCCTGACCGCGGACGTGCGCCACGTGCCGAGCACGGAGTCGCGGCCGCAGGGCAACGACATCAGCTCCTTCAGCAACAAGTGCAAGGTGGACGACGGAGAGCGGTACATCGTCCTGCCGATCAAGCCGTGGGTCGCGGCGAACGCCCCGAGCTTCGGCTTCCGCGTGAACGGCAGCGGCGCCAGCCTCTGCATGGAACCGTCGCTGTAGTGGCGCAGGGCCCGGGTCTCTTCCCGGGGCGCCACTGGTTGATCCGGGCCTGTGATTGATCGGGCCTGAGATTGATCGGACTGTGCGTGATGTCGGCCTTCGAGACCCGGCCCCGGGTCTCGAAGGCCGACCCCGTGCGGGGGAGAGGGCGGTGCGGATGCCGGTGCAGGAGTGCCCGCACGGGGCCCAGTTCAACCGACGACATCTCTTCTCGGGCCCGGCCCGTCTACGCTGCTCGGGGTATCTCCTACGCAGGGAGCGCTTGCCATGCTGGACGACATCTCCGTACTGCGTGCCGCGGCGGCGGACTACCGGGCGGCGGCGACCGCCGCGGGCCTGCCCTGGGACGACCCCGCCGTTCCACCGGAGCCACAGGCCCCGCCGGAGCTGGTCCACCGCGTGTTCGACGTGGACCAAGTCGCCGACCAGCTCACCTGGCTCCACGGCCAGGGATGGCAGGAGCGCCGGCTGCTGCCGAACGGAGGATGGCTGCTCCCCTGGCCGACCGACGCGGACAAGGCGAACGAGGCGCTCGACAACCTGTCGCTGTCGATCGGCGTGCCGTTCCCCTGGCGGCATCAACTGCCGCTCTTCCACTTCGAGTTCCTCGTCTACACCTTCGTCCTGGCAGGAAAGCACGAAGGCGAGATCTGGCGGTACGAGACCGCCCCGGACGCCTGGGACGCCGTACGCGCGGCCCCGAGCCTCGCGGCCCTGTTCACCGAGTGGACCAAGGGGCTCGAAGCCGGCGTGGTCTACCTCAACGACCTCGACGGCTGCCTCGCCGTAGGCGAACGCGGCCGCCGCGCCGTCCACGCGCTCCTCGACCACACCCCTGCCCTCGACCCGCTCGCTTTCCCCGTCTCCATGCCGGAACAACCGCTGCTGCGGCAGCGGCAGGCCGAGTACGGCGTCGACATGAGCCGCGTCAGCCAGGAACGGGGCTTCGAGAGCTTCGAAGCACTGAACGAGGAGATCGACGCGGTACGCGCCGGCCTCGGACTTTGAACCGCTCCGGATCGACGGAAGCTCAATACGTCGGCTACGGCCCACCTCGGGCCGGCCCGTAGCCGCAATTACGGGCCGGCCCTTGTCCGGCGGGTCCGTTCACAGCTCCCGCCGCGACGGTGTCCTCATCTTCGCGGTCCTCCTCCGGACCGCGGAGAACCTCACGGACTACCCCCGGGCAGTCCTGCGGCGGCGCGTCCACCACACCAGGGCGCCACCGGCGGCGATGCCTGCGGATTGTGCCCCGAAGTCCTAGCTCAGACACCAGCCGCAAAGTAGGTGGTCAGGACTTCGCGGCGGCGGTCTTCTTCGGCGGGCGGGGCACGGTCTTGGTCTTGTCGAGGTGCCCGTACACCGTGGAACGGGGCACGTTGAACATGTCGGCGATCTGCTGGACGGTCTTCTCCCGGGCGTCGTAGAGCTGCTGGGCGAGCTCGGCCTGGTCGGCTGTGAGCTTCGGTCGGCGCCCGCCGACCCGGCCGCGGGCCCGCGCGGAGGCGAGCCCGTCGTTCGTGTTCGCCACGATCAGCTCTCTCTGGAGCTCCGCGAGCACGCTGAGCATCCCGAACATGGCCCGGCCCTCCATGGTGGCGGTGTCGATGCCCTGTTCGATGACATGCAGCCCGATCCCGCGCTCGCGCAGCTCGGCGCCGAGGGTCACCAGGTGCAGCACTGAGCGGGAGAGCCGGTCGAGCCGGGTGACCTTCAACGTGTCGCCCTCGCGCATCAGCTGCATGACGAGATCGAGCTTGGGGCGCGAGGCTTTTGCGCCGCTGGCGACGTCGATGTGGATGTTGTCGCGGTCGACGCCGTTGCGGAGAAGCGCGTCGATCTGGTGGTCGGGGTTCTGGTCGGCCGTTGAAGTGCGGCAGTAGCCAAGGAGCATTGTCGGAAACTACCCTGCCGACCGTTCACCGACGTTGATTTCCGACGCGAGTTGTCGACAGTGCCCACCTGCGAGTTCTCGATCACGCGCGTGAGTGTCGGCAGACGGGGTCGTTTGCCGACACTCGGCACGGCGGGCGCAAACCCTTGGGACGTTCGTGATCATTCCTTAGCGTTCAATCCAGCAGCATTACCGGCGGGACCCCGAGATCTATTCTCAGGCACCTGACCTCGTTGCCGTGCCGGCCAGCAAGCCCGAGCACGGCGACGTGCGGTCTGCGGCCTGGACTTCGGGCACCTAGCTGCGCTCGGCTCAGTCAGGCTGAACAATCGCTCAAGCTACCGACCGGGCGCTGCCTCGGACGCTGCCTGCGCGCCCGGCCCGGCCCGGCGCTGCGGCGCGTCGACCGTCGGCGAGGCCGCCGCCGCAGCGACGACAGAACGGGTCGAGGATGGAAACCCTTGGGCGGCGAGGTGGGCGGCGCGAGCGTCGGAGCGACTCCCGCTGGCGACGTGATCCTCGGCGGCGCCACCAGTGTCCCGCCACTCACCTTCGAGAGTGACCGAGGTGCGCTCCGGGGCCGGCTGTGAGTCTGCCTCCCCCTGATGTCCCGCCGTATGGTCGACGTCGGCGGCGTAGTCATCGACGACCCGGAACGCGTACGCGGCGGGGGTGTGGGCTCGGTCGACGAAGCCCGGCACCTGCCGCAGCAGATCACGGACGTCATGCCCGGCCTGCTCCAACTGGTCCAGCTTGTACGCCAAGGCTGGCCACGCCGGGGAGCCGATGACACGTTCAGCCCGCTCCGGTGACCACACCGCCCTGACGTGGATCGCCATCTCCTCTTGGCGCTGCCGCGCGGTGCGCCGCCGCCCACCGTCCTCCGGATCCGCCCGACCGTCAGCCGGATCCGGCCGAGACTCTGGTGCGTCGTTGACGGCGGCACGGTCCAGTTGGTCGGACAGCCACGCCACGTTCTCCGGCCGCCCACCCGCTTCCGGGTCGACGCGCACACCGCGATCGGCCAACCGTTCGGCGATGATCTGCTGAGCCTCGCCGAGCAGCCTGAGCGCACCGGCCGGTCGGTGGTGGCGCGTACCGCGTTGGAGGCCATCGCCCTGGCCGAACGCGGCGACGGTGCGCCGCTGGCGGTGGCCGCGTGCGGGCCGGCCTTGACCGGGCCGCAGGTCGCGGCACTCACCGCCCAGGCGGATCCGGCGGCCGGCATCGCCGTGGTCGTCGACGAGGACGGCAGCGCCGACGGGCGCAGGTCCGCCGGTCAGCACCCGTTCCTGTTGGGACGAGGTGGTGATCGAGCGGGCCACGGTCTCGGCTCGGTCGGGGTCGCCGGCGGCGGCCACCGCGGCCTGCCGTGTCCAACCTGCCGGAACCCGACAGCCGTATCAGGCGGCCCTCACCGCCAGTCCTCGCCACACTGATTTCGGCACACAGCGAGCACGAGGGAGGGCCGCGATGACGGACAAGAGCGCGGAGGAAGCGGTGGAGGTCCTGTACGGCAACGCCCTGCGGGAGCTCCAGGAGGACGACGAGCCCGGCGACGAGCCGCTGGCCGAGGCTGACAAGGAGCGGGTCCGGGCCTTCATCCGGGCCGGATACAAGCCTGGCATGAGCGCGGAGCAGGCCGCCGCGCTGCAGGAGGCCGCGGTGCACGACCTGCTGCAGGCGCTCGAGTTCGGGTCCCGGAACCCGCTCGCCTCTCTGCTGGCCGAGGTCCGTGCCCTCGGCGAGGTCGTCGACCAGGTCAAGCGGGCCCGCGCCACGGCGGCACACGGGTCCTGAGGCAACAGGAGGAATCATGGGATCGATCACGTCCGCGGAGCAGGCCGACGAGCGCTTCGTCGAGGGCCTGGAGGCCGTGGCCCGGCTGCGCGTGGCCATCGGGCCGCTGGTCAAGGCGAAGCCGCAGGGCCGGGAGGTGGAGCAGCTGCTCGAGGAGTCCGCCGAGGTCCTCAAGGCCCTGCAGGCCGACCTCGACAAGATTAAGGCCGGGATGCCGGGCGAGTACGACACGGCCGAGTTCGAGGCGCTCATCACCGAGATCATCAAGGTGCGCGACGCCATCTACTCCATCCCGCTGTACCACTTCAAGGAGGACCTGAAGCTGAAGCTCGGCACCGGCTGGCAGCCCGCGCCGAAGGAAGGGTTCAGCTGGTTCCGCGGAGCCACGCTCGATGAGACCCTCAGCGTGCTGCAGGCCGAAAAGTTCGACTCGAGCCGGACCTACCACGGCGCCTACTTCGGCGTGGGTACGTACTTTGCGCGCACCTACAAGGGCACCGACGGCTACAACAAGGGGTGCGTATTCGGGCTCAACCTCGCCCCCAAAAAGGTCCTGCGGATCGCCGAACCCGGCCCGTGGCAGCTGCACGCGCCCCGCTTCGGCGGCGCGTTCCAGGCCCGCAATGAGGTCAACGGCGTGCAGCTGGACATCGACCTGACCCCGGATCAGCTGTGGAAGATGAAGAACGCGCCCAACGCCGCCTCCAAGGTCGCCGAGATCGCCCGTGAACGGGGCTACGACGCCGTCGAGGTCCTGGCATCGCGGGAGGGCCCGCTGCTCGTCATGCTCGAGGACCAGGAGGTGGGCATGGCCAACGTGGTGTTCATCGACCTTTCATAGCGCCGGCCGCGGTTGGACTGCGGCCTGACCGGTGGGCAGAAACCCAAACTGACCCCGCGGCAGGCCCGTATCGCCCAGCAGATGTACGACGAGACCGGCCCCGACGGGCGGCGCCTGCACACGTGGCGCAGATCGCCGCCGAGTTCGGCGTCACCCGCCCCACGATCTACCGGCAACCCAAGCACTGGGCCGACACGGAGCGGCGGCAACCGCGCCGATCCCCCGCGATCGGCGCACCCGACCAGATGTGCATCCATCTTTCAAATGAAGAGGTGTGACCACTGGGGGGACTGACCGTGCTGCGCTCGGCTCGGTCAGGCTGGGCAGTCGCTCAAACTACCGGCCGGCCGCCGCGTCGGGCGCTGCCTGCGCGCCCGGCCCGGACGGGCGCTGCGGCGCGTCGACCGCCGGTGAGGCCGCCGCCGCGGCGACGGCGGACCGGGTCGAGGATGGAAACCCTTGGGCTGCGAGGTGGGCTGCGCGAGCGTCGGCGCCGCCCTCGCTGGCAGCGTGATCCTCCGCAGCGCCACCAGTGTCCCGCCACTCACCTTCGAGGGTGACCGAGCCGCGCTCCGGGGCCGGCGGTGAGCCTGCCTCCCCCTGATGTCCCGCCGTCTGGTCGACGTCGGCGGCGTAGTCGTCGACGACCCGGAACGCGTACGCGGCGGGGGTGTGGGCTCGGTCGACGAAGCCCGGCACCTGCCGCAGCAGATCACGGACGTCATGCCCGGCCTGCTCCAACTGGTCCAGCTTGTACGCCAAGGCTGGCCACGCCGGGGAGCCGATGACACGCTCGGCCCGCTCCGGTGACCACACCGCCCTGACGTGGATCGCCATCTCCTCTTGGCGCTGCCGCGCGGTGCGCCGCCGCCCACCGTCCTCCGGATCCGCCCGACCGTCAGCCGGATCCGGCCGAGACTCTGGTGCGTCGTTGACGGCGGCACGGTCCAGTTGGTCGGACAGCCACGCCACGTTCTCCGGCCGCCCACCCGCTTCCGGGTCGACGCGCACACCGCGATCGGCCAACCGTTCGGCGATGATCTGCTGAGCGCGGCGGGCACGTGGGTCGACCACCGCCCACCCGGAACTGGCCCGCCAGGCGCGGGCGATGTCGTCGGGTGATGCCTGCCGCCACCACGCCGGGCGCGTCGCCGGCCGCCACACGGCCGCATCGGCCTGCTGGGCCGCACGGGCCTGCGCGCGGATCTGCCGGGCCTGTTCCTCGCTCACCCGGGCGGCCCGTTGCAGCTGAGCGATGCGCGCGTCGATGAGCACCTGCGCCAGTTGACCGGCGGCCTGGATCGCCGCCGTCACCGCCGAGGTCGCCCGCTGATGGAACTCGGCTATCTCGTTGTCGGCCACGATCTCTCCCGTCTGTTCACCGCTGAGCCTCCCGCTCCACCACCGGGTCCACACGCACCCGCGCCGGCGTCGCCGGCTCCGCTCGACCGGTTTCCGACGCCGGCTGGCCCTGCTCGATCTGCGGGACGCCGCCCCGCAGCAGCGGCATCAGATGGGCTGCGGCAGCCGCCGCCGCACCCGCCGCATGTGCCTGTTGCTCGGCCGCGCGCAACTCGGCCAACGCCACGACCAGCCGGGCCGCCTGGACCACCACAGCGAGCAGGACGGCCGCTTCCCCACCGTCGCGGGCGTGTCCGGCGACCAGCAGCGCGTCAGCGACGCGGCCCAACTCGGCGGCCACCGTCGACGCCGGCGACGCCGGCGCTCGCCGCGGTGGTGCCGCCGCGCGGGCCAGGCTATTCGCCGCCCGGGTCACCGGTCCCTGCCCCGAAGGCTCGGCCGCCGCCGCGACTCGCGCGAGCAGCTCCGCGCTGGCCCTGGCCACCGTCGGCCACTGTGGTGAGCCCGGCGCGACGCTGGCCAGCCGGGTGCTGATCGCCTCCAACGCGAGCGCGGACGACCGCCACACCGCCATCCGGTCCTCGCCCCGCAGCCGCGATTCCGCAGAATCCGCCGCCTTCCACCGACCCGCCGAGGGCCGCTCCGTGTCGGTCCACCGCTTGCGAATCTGGGTCAAACTCAGATCGCCGTCCAGGCTGCGGCCGGCGTACCAGCGTGGCTCACCGGCCCCCGAGGGTCGCAGCGCGACGGCGTAGCCGACCACCCGATCGCGGTCCTTTGCCGCAGTGCGGGCAGCGACCAGCAGCCCGGCGCCCTTCATCCGGGCCACCCACTCGGCTTCGCTGTCCGCACCGGCGAGAGCTGCCCGGACCTGTCGGCGCAGCAGCTCCCGGTCCGGTGCCTGCTCGCCGCGCCGGGCCCGGTCGACCTCGGGGCGGGTCAGCTCGGGACGGCGGGTCGCGCCGGCGCGGCCGGGCGTCCACTTGCCCAGTCCGAACTCGTCCTCAATGAGGTCGGCGACCTGTTGACTGCGCCGCTTGTCCTGACGCAGCCACACCGGTGCCCCGTCCTCGGTGGCCAGGGTGACGACCAGGTGCACGTGGTCGTTGCCCTTGGCCGACAGGCCGTGGCGCACCGCGACCCACCGGCACCCGGCCCGCTCCGCGTCGCCGGTGAAACCCATCTCGGCCACGAACCGGCCGGCGATACGGCCCCACGTATCGTCGTCGAGCTGCCCCTCCTGGGCCGGCAGGCTCAGCGAGCACTGCCACACGTACTGCTTCACCCCGCGCTCGCCGGCGGCGATCTGCGGCGCGTCCAGCCGTGCCGCCAACTGCTCCAGCGACCACCCGCCGTCGTGTTCGCGCTGCTGCGGAGCGAGCAGCACCACGTCGTCATACCCGGCGACCAGGTGCGGGTTGACGTGTTCCTCGGCCTTCCCGGGACCCCACAGGTACTCCAGCAGCCCGCGCACCCGAGCGCCGTAGGTGACCTTCGGGATCATCAGCGCCGGCCCGTCTGCGCGGCGGCGATCGCGGCCACCAGCTCGTCGACGCGCGCCGCGACCCGGGTCAGGTACGCCGCCGTCGCGGCCAGGTCCCCGGCCGGCTCGCCAGTGGAATGCAGCCGGGCCACGGCCTGGTTCAGGTTGTGCGCCGCGCCCCGGACCTGCCGGTGCGCGCCCATCAGCTCGACCAGCAGCGGCCCCACCTCGACCCCGTCCGGGTCGGCCGGGGCAGATACGAGCGGCGCCGATCCGGCCTCCGCCAGATACGCCGAGGTGACCATCCGGGCCGCCGCCGCGTTCGCCTCGACCGCCGCCAGCTCCGCCTCAGACAGCCGCACCGTCACCCGGTGCACGCGCGGATCATCGTCGTTGTGGGCACGCCGCCGGCGCTCGCTGGCACCGAAGCGGACCACACCGACCTGTGGTGAATCAGCCACGTCGACCACCCTCCCGACGGGAGCCACCCGCCGCGTTCCGGTCGGCCGCCGCGCGGCCCGTCTGACGAAAAGTCAGACTTTTACTCCAACTCGCTCCGACGAAGAAGGGTGGTCGCGTGTGCGCGGCCTGTGTCGTTGGACGAGTCGAGCGCACCTGACGGCGCGCACCAGGAACCCACCCCGTGGGGGCCAGAGACGATAGCCGGACGACGCCCAGCATCAAGGGCGCGATGCGTCGCTGCGCGATGGGCCTGCGGCCCACCCTTGACCCTGGTCGACGTCCTCGGCTGGCACTGATGGCGCCCCCACCGGCCGGCCGGAAGGGTGGAAAAGCGGTACCGCACGCATCGATCTTGGCGGCTAAGCTCGGCGTCCACAGCCACCAGAGCACAGTCATCCGGGGGAGGACTCCATGGCCGAACTGAGCGCCAAGGCCGTTCGCGGCGAGACCGAGAAGGCGGCACTGCAACTGCTGCGCGAGCGCGCCAACCTGGTCGGTGAAGCCGCCACTGCACGGCATGAACGCGATCAGCTCGTCGGGGCGCTGCGCGAGGCCAACGCTCGCTACGCCGAGCGGTACTCGGCCGCCCTGCAGGGTGGTTGGACGGGAGATGAGCTGGTCAAGCTCGGGCTGGACGCGCCAGAGTCCGTCCCGTCGCGGCGTCGCCGGGCACCGCAACCGGTGACGCCTCCCACGGTCGGCGAGCAGGCCACGGTGGTCGATGAGGTTGCCCAGTCGTAGTAGGGACGTTCCCGCTGGTACGTCGACGGCCTCCTTCGCTGCTGCGGGGGAGGCCGTCGTGCTGATCCTGCTCACGCGGCCGGCCCCAGCGCAGCGCCCTGGGCGAGCATGAACGGCACCGGGTCGACGGCGTTATTGCGGTTGGCGTGGAACGGTCCTGGTGGAACGTCGAGGTGCACCTCGAAGTGCAGGTGCGGCCCGGAGCTGCCGCCGCTGTTGCCCACGAACCCGATGACCATTCCAGCGGTGACCTGCTGCCCGATCGCCACCTCAGGTCGCTGGATCATGTGGCAGTAGCGGGTGACGATGTTGCCCGGGTGACGGATGTCGACGTACCAGCCGCACCCCCGCGCCCTGGTGTGGCCGTCGCGGTCGCCGGCCGACCGCGACGATGGTGGCCGCGTTCGTCGTCGCGGTGCTGTCCCACGTTCCCGCTCCCGGCACCGGCGATGACCCCGGCAGCGATGGCACCTCACACGCGGCGGCTTCCGCGTCCGCCTGGCCGAACATCAGCAGCGGCAACCCGATCGTGGCGCCGCACAGCACCATCACCACCGCCAGCACCCCGATGCCCAACGCGACCGGCTTGCGGTCCATCAGCTCACCGCTCGAATGAAGTCGTTGCCAGTGACCCTCCATTGACCGTCGACGCCGGCGAGCGTGACCGTCAACGTGCCCGCATCGGTTGCCACCTCGTACACCGCCGCGCCACCGGACGGCCCTTGCGTGGCCACCGGTCGGCCCGTCACCCGGGTCGCCGGTACCCGCGCCGGGTCCACACTTCGCAGCGCGTGAGCGAAGCCGTCGTCGCACATCGGGGTCACACCCCGCCACCACGCATCCGCTGGCAGATCGGGGCGCGCCCACGCCGCGGCGAACGCCACCACGACCGGTGCTGCCTGCGCCGCCGGCGGTGGCTTTACCGGGACCGAATCGTGGTCGTGGTCGTCCGTCCCTGGCCGCTCCCCCGCCGCTGACGGTGCGGTGTCGGCGGCTCCGGCCGTCGGGTAGACGGGACCGGTGGGCTGTGGTGCTGCTGTTCCCGGCTCATCGGCCTGGAGTGGCAGCCGCTCTCCTACGCCGCTGCGACCTTCGACCGCTGCTGACCGCACGGAGGGCGGCCGGGCCCGCGCTCGGCCGTCCTCCGCACCGGGGTCAGCCGGTCAACGCCGCCAGGGCCCCGTCCACGTCGGCCTCTGTGGAATAGAGGTGGAACGAGGCACGGACCCGCCCGGCGCGCACCGCCGCCCGGATGCCGGCCGCCTCGAGGCGCTGCTCCGCGTCGGGCACGTCGACGCTGACGATGGCGCTGTCCCCCGGCGGCCGGCCCAGCCCGGTCAGGAACCGGTTGGCCAGCGCCACGTTGTGCTCCCGGATCGCCGGCACACCGATCTCGGCGACCAGCTCCAGGGCGGGCGCCGCACCGACCCAGCTGAACCAGGCCGGCGAGATGTCGAACCGGCGGGCGTCGTCGGCCAGCCGCAGCGGCGGACCGTAGTAGGAGGCGTGCGGGTCGCGGCCCGCATACCAGCCGGCCGCGTCCGGGCGCAGCCGCTCGCGTAGCGCCGGGGCCAGATAGGCGTACGCGGTGCCGCGCGGATTCATCAGCCACTTGTAGCCGCCCACCGCCACCACGTCGGCCCGACTCCCGTCGAACGGCAGCCAGCCGCACGCCTGGGTCGCGTCCACCACCACCAACGCGTCGTGCGCGCGGGCCGCCGCGACAATTTCGTCGTACGCGGCGACAGCACCGTCGGCCGACTGGACCAGACTGAACGCGACCAGGTCGGTGTCGGCGTCGATCGCGTCGGCCAGCCCGTCCACCGGCACCGTGCGGACCGTGACCCCGCGGCCCTCCTGGACCAGCCACGGGAACAGGTTCGAGGTGAACTCGACGTCCGGCACCACCACCGTGGCACCGGACGGCAGCGCCGCCGCGACCGGCGCGAGGATCTGGGACACGGCGGCACCGACCGCCACGTCGCTGTCCGGCACGTTGATCAGACCCGCGAGCGCGGTACGGGAGCGCTGCACCGACTCGCCCCACCCCTCCCACGACGTGCTGCCGACCCGCCACGCGGCGAGAGCGTCCTGCAACGCCGTCCACGCCGGCTCGGGCGGCAACCCGTAGGAGGCGGTGTTCAGCCAGCCGGGTTCCGGCTGCCACAGCTTCTGTGCCTGCTCGATCTCCATGTGCTCGACGCTAGGCGGCACGGCCGCGAACGGGCACGGCCAATCGGCAACCGGCGGCCTGGGTGAACCGGGTCACGGATGCCCACGGCGGCCAGCCGAGTCGCCCTGAGCCGGCGGGTGGATCCGGGCGAGGGTGTCGGCGAGACCGGCGAGCCACCGGTCGACCTCCACCAGGTGCCGGACGGACCGGGGGTCGGCCTCGCCGCGGGCCGGACGGATCCGGTCCAGTTCGACGGCACAGCCGGTCGGGAGGGGCGTGGGACCAGCCGGCCGGCCGTGCGCGACCTCGTCGGCGAGGGCCGCGTACGCCGATCGCAGGTGCCCGGCGGAGCCCCGCAGCAGGACCGCCGCCGCCGGCCAGCCGGCCAGGCAGCCGGGCGGGTTGCGCCGCAGCAGCGACTCGGCGCCGGGCACCACATGGTGCCCGGCGCTCAGGATCGCGGACCAGTTCACCTGCTGACGGTGCGGGTCGTGCCGCTCGAAGTGGTACTGGCAGTACGACGAGTCGATCAGGATCATCCGGCGTCGTACCCGGTCGAGGGCGCGGTCCGGAGACGGAGCATCACCGAGCATCGCCTCGACGGTCTGCTCGACCGCGTCCGCGTTGGCGGCCAGGTAGCGGGTGGCGTTGTGCCGCAGGTCGTGGGCCGCGCCACGCGGCCACATCGCCACGCCGACGAGAACACCGATCACCGCGCCGAGCAGCACGTCGACGAGACGGACCTCGGCGAGCCGCCACCCCTCCGGACTGAGCTGGGCGAAGACGACCGTCAGCAGCAGGGTGAACAGCGCCTGCTGCCACACCGGACCGAGCAGCCGGCCGACGCCGAAGGCCAGCATCAGTGTGACCGGAAGGACGACGGCGTACACGACGGGCCGGTCGACGACGACCATCAGCCCGCCGCTGACAGCGGCACCGGCGATCGTGCCCAGCACGGCCGGCCGCAGGGCGGTGCGGGTGTCCGAGGCCGAGGTACGCAGGACCGTGAGGGTGGCCAGCAGCACCCAGAAGCCGTGGGTCAGGTGCAACACCCCGGCGGCGACCCGGGCGAGGGCGAGCGCCACCGCCAGCCGGATCGAACTGTGCAGGTGGGCCGAGCGGGGTGCCAGGTGGGAGCGGAACTGCCACCAGTACAGCGTCCACGGGCTGTGTCGCGCGTACTCGAAGAGCCCCGAGGTCGCGTCCTCGCCGTGCAGCGGCGCCCCGGTGGCCACCCGGGCGCCGACGGCGAAGACCCGCACCTGGTCGGCGAGGGCCAGCGCCGTCGCGTCCCGGCACAACCGGGGTACGTCCGACGTGTCGCGGCCGTCGCCCTCCCCCACGGGGTACGCCGCCTCGGCTCGCCAGACCGCGGTGTCCAAGCCGTCGATGAGCACTGCCGGGGCACCTGGAGAGAGGCTGCGACCCGCGGCGCGGGTCGTGTCCGCGCACGAGCGCAGCAGACCTGCCGCCGCCGGGTCCCCGGCCGGCTCCGGCGGGGCGTCCGTCACCAGCCGGTCCGCCTCGACGAGCACCTCCCGCAGGGCGGCCGCGCAGATCCGCAGCGCCCGGTCCTGAACGCCCGCCGCGGTGGGGGCCCACTCCGGTGGGTTGCGGCCCAACTCGATGGCGGCCACCACGTCGTACGCCCGCTCGCGCCGCGCGTCCCGATCACCCGAACCGGCGTGCGGGTGGGTCAACCCGTCGGCGGCGGCGTCCAGGAGCGCCGCGACGCCGTCCGCCGCCTGGGTGAGACGCTGCCGGTAGGAGACCGGCACCGGATCGGGCCAGAGAACAACCTCGGCGGCGGCGAGCAGCACGATCGCGAACGTGACCCCGCCGAGTCGCTGCGGCAGGGTGCCCGGCTGGTACGGCGGGAAGGACGCCAGGATGTAGAAGAGCTGGAACGCGCTCGCCAACCCCACCAGGCGCGGGTTGCCAACCCCGGCGAACGCCACGACGAACCCGATGACCAGCATCCCGCCAGCGGCCGCCCACGTGCTCCACGCCAACAGCGATCCCGCGACGATCAGCGCCCAGACCCCCGGCAGCGACAGGACGAGAATCCGCGCCCGTTGCGGCGCGGGACCGGGCAGTTGCGCGAACGACCCGGCCGCGATCGTGCCAAACAGGCCGTACGTGGCGAGCATCGGACTGCCCGCGCCGTACCGGCAGCCGTAGAAGACGACGGACGCGACGATCGTCAGTCGCGCCGCGCGCCGCAGGATGGCGTCCCCCGGGTCACGGCTGCGGAGCCGGCCGAGGAGGCTGGTTGCCAGCACGCCTGCTCCCCCGGCTCGTCGCGGCACCCCTCCCCGGTCCACCATTCTGCTCCGGGGCGTCCCGGCACCGGCGGGTTTCGCGACGAAATCAGCGCCGAGAACCCCGGAACAGGCCGAGCCCAGCTGATCGGCAGCGACCGCCGCTGTCAATCTGCCCACTTCTTCGAGCGGTGCAACTTTCCGGGTGGGCGGGTCCGTCCTACCTCCGTCATGAGGAGGCAGTGGACTTGATAGCCGAAGACGAGCAAGCATTCCGCGAGTTCGTGACGTCAGAAATGGCGTCACTGCGCAAGCTGGCGTACGTGACCTGCGGTGACTGGCACGCGGCGGAGGACGCCGTGGCCAACGCTCTGGTCAAGCTCTACCCCCGCTGGCGGAAGCTGGACCGCCCCGATCTCTACGTCAAGACCATGGTCTACCGGGCCGCGGTCGACGAGACCCGTCGGCCGTGGCGACGCGAGCGGTCGGCCGGTGACGCCATGCCGGACATCGCGCTGCGCGACCCCGCCGGTGCGACCGACGAGCGGATGCGCCTGCGGGCGGCGCTTGACGCGGTGCCACCCCGGCAGCGAGCCGCAGTTGTGCTCCGGCACTACCTGGATCTGAGCCTGGAGGACACCGCCAGCGTCCTGAACTGCACGGTGGGCACGGCCAAGAGTCAGGTCTCCCGTGGCCTGGCGAAGCTGCGCGAGTCACTCGGCGGCGACCGTACCGATCTCATTGAACCGTCGAAAAAGGAGTGGACCCATGCGGTTGCATGATCTCGTGGACACGGTAACGGGCGATGAGCCGCCGATGTCCCGCACCATCGACGACATCATCACGGCAGGGCGGCGGGCTGAGCGCCGCCGTCGGGCCGGATTCGCGTCAGCTGGCGCGGCGGGCCTCGTCGTGGCCGTGGTCGCCGGTGCGTTCGCGGTACCGACCCTGGGTGCCGAGCAGAGCTCCCCGGCCGCGCCGGTCGTGGCCGGCGCGGCGGCGTCCAAGCCGGCCGGGGCCGAGTGGCCCGACGCCGCGCCGTTCACCTTCACCTTCACCGGGTACGACGCCGGCACGCTGCATGTGCAGGACCCGGTCGTCGCGTCCACCGCGTACCAGATCGCCGCCGTCTACTCCGACGGCCACACCTCGAACGACAAGCCCATGACCCGCCAGGAGGTGGAGGAGCAGGGCGACGAGTTCTTGCGGAACAGGGAAAACGGGAAGCCGGCCCTCTGGGCATACCTGACCGTCTACCGGCCCGGCGCCTTCGACCCCACCAAGATCAAGGACGGCACGAACGTCACCGTGGCCGGGCGCAGGGCCGTGCAGGCGACGCTGCCGGTCGGCCTTGACCCGCAGCGCCCGGTGGATGGCGGCAACAAGCTCTTCGCCTGGGAGTACGCCGACAACGCCTGGGCGGCTGTCACGTCGTACTCCGGCGACAAGGCCACGCCGAGCTTCGAGGAGCTGGGCGGCCTGGTCGAAGGCCTGAAGCCCAGCAGGCCGACGCCGGCCCTGGTGCCCTTCACGGTGGGCTACCTGCCGGACGGTTACGTGCCGTTGCAGATCGGCACCCACACCACGGCGGGCCTCGGCGGCATCGCCACGGCCCGCGCCGGCGACTATGGCGGCGCGACGTACACCAAGTCCGCCATGCCCACCACTGGACTGACCGCACCGTACGAGGCGGCCGAGGGTGCCATCACAGACGGGTTCCGCATCTCCGTCATCCTGAGCACCAGCGCGAACCAGTCGCCGGAGCCCAGCGCCACGCGGTGCTACCAGCCGCCCGGCGCTCGCGCCCGGGACCAAGGTCTCGGGGTCGGCGCTTTCTGCAACATCTGGAGCGCCGACGGAAAGGCCGTCCTCCAGGTCAGTGCCACCGGCCTTGACAACGAGCTGCCGCAGGCCGAGGTGGAGAAGATCGCCAAGGGGATCACGGTCGCCGACGTCACCGACGAGTCGACCTGGACTCCGGCCGCGACCGCCCTGCGGCCATGACGGCCAGCACCGGCAGCCACCACCCGACGCCACCGCGGACACCTCAATCCCGCTGAACTTCGAACAGCCGGCTTCATTGAGGTAGACGCGGGTGGCGAGGTAAGCGTCTAGGCATCTGGTCGACCAGGGTGGGCTACGCCACCCGGCGCTCGGCCGTCAACCCAGGTCGTCGCCATCTGTCCTAGCACCGCGAGGGCCTTTGCCACCACGGCGAGGTCCTCGCGCTGTTGTTGGGCTGCCACGAAGGCGACCAGCTCCAGCGTGAGGCTCACGTAACGCGAGCTCCTACAACCGGGACGCAGAGGGGGCCATGCGATCACTCCTCGAACGGTCGGGGAACCACAACATCCACGACGGTAACCATCTCCGGGCCCACCGTCAGCCCTCAGGGATCACGACAACCAGCTATGAATGTCGGATGAGTGCGAGCACGACGACCACCCGGACCCCACGCGTTCCGGTCCACCCGGTGCCCGGGCCGATCGCACGGTGGGGCCTGGTGTGTCTGGCGGCGGCGCTGACCGCCTGCACGCCCGCAGGTGACTCGCGGCAACCCAGCGCGCCGCCGCCCAACGGCGCGACGACATCAACGACCCCGAGCGGTGGCGAGCCGCCCTGCACCCCGTCGGTCACGGAGATATCGGCACCACCGGTGGGCTACCGGCTGGTTGGAGAGGACGTGGCGGTGCCCAGCGCGGCCGTGCTGTCCGCCGAGGAGTCCGGCGAGGCCGACCCGGCGGCGCGGCTCTTCGCCAAGTGGGGGCTGGTCGTCCGCGCGGACCGGGTCGTGGACCTCCGGATCGCACCGGGATGGGAGGGCAGGGCCCGGGTCGGATGGGGCGCCGCCACCACGCCAGCCGCGACCGCCACCGTGCACGCCTGCGCACCAGAAGGTGGGCAGGCTCGGTGGCTGGCGTTCGTCGGCGGCACCTGGGTCGCGCGGGCGGGCTGCGTACCCGTCATCGTGACCTCGAACGGCCAGGACCACCGCGTCGACCTCGGCATCGGCGTGGCCTGCGCCACGACCACACCGTAGAGCCGGAAGCGCCGCGACGGACGGCGACACGCGTCGATCTTCGGACAACCACCGTGGGCGGCACCATCTACAGTGAATGATCTGTCGAGAGGCCAACGCCATGCTGAATGCCGAGGACCTTCCCCCGTTTCAGCGCGCCGTGTCCCACGAGTCGCAGCGCGGCCAACGAGTGTTCACGACCCTGATCGCACTGCGGTTGTCCCTGCTCCTGCTGGCCGCCGTCGCGGGCGTCGCCACCTGGAAACTCGACGACTTCGCCCTGGGCCCGGCATTGGCGGCGGGCGCCTTCGCCGCCACCTCGATCGTCGAGGTCTTCCTGCTCACCAATCGTCCCAACGAGCGGTGGTACGTCGGCAGGGCCCTCTCCGAATCCGTCAAGTCGCTCACCTGGCGATTCGTGACAGCGGCAGAACCATTTCCCCGGTCGCGGAGCGACTCGGACAGCACCGAGGAATTCACCGGCCGGCTGCTGGGCCTCACCAGGGACATGTCGGCGGCCGGGCTGGCCGCGCCCGCGATGACCGGGCAACAGATCACCGAGGGGATGCGGGCTCTCCGCTCATCCTCCCTTGAGGACCGCCGTGCCGCGTACCTGACCGGCCGCCTGGAGAGCCAGCGGGCCTGGTACGCCGAGCGGTCGTTGTCGAACCGCGCCCGGGCGACACGCTGGTCGGTCAGCATGCTCGTCCTGGAGATCGTGGGGGTGACCCTGGCCGTGTCGAGGGCTGCCGGCCTGACCGACGTCGACCTGCTCGGCGTGGCCGCCGCGGCGGTCGCGGCCGGCGCGGCATGGACGCAGACCCGGCAACATGGTGCGGTGGCAACGGCCTACGCCCTGGCGAGTCAGGAGCTTGCCGCCATGGGGTCGCTCGCCACCCGGATCAGGTCGGAAGCCGACCTGTCGCAGTTCGTGAACGACACGGAGACGGCGATTTCCAGGGAACACACGATGTGGCGAGCACGCCGGCGCTGACTGGATTGAAGGCCGGGCCACCCGATCGGCAGTGCTGCCGTCGCCACGTCAACACATCGACAGGAAACGAGGCAGCCAGTGCTCACCGTAGGCTCGGCGGACACGATCTCGGTGCCGAAGAGTGAACGATTCGGGTATTGGCACGACCTGGTGGCACGCGAGTCGGTCCCGATGCGGATCCACAGTGCCCACGCGGCAGACTTCCGCGCCCGCGCCGACGTCATCAGCCTGGGCGAGGTCGTGTTGTCGTCCTGGCAGTACCCATCCCTGGACATGCAGCGGACCAGCACGTTCATCCGCCGCGGAGACCCGGAGATGTACGAGTTCGCGTTGCCGCTGTCCGGGTACGGCGGGTTGGAACAGGAGCGGCGGACGAACCGCTTCGCGCCGGGGCACTTCGCCGTCGTCGACACGTCGCGACCGCATCAGTCGTCCCACCAGGGGCAGTCGCAGCACGAGGACCTGTTGACCACCCTGACGATCCTCGTGCCGCACGATCTCATACCGCTGCATCCCAACAAGGTCGCGCAGCTTCTCGGCACGACCATCTCCGCCGCCGAGGGGATGGGCGTGCTGCTCAACCACTTCGTACGCCAGGTGTTGACCCACCCCGAGCAGTACCAGGAGAGCGACGTTCCGCTCCTGGGCACTGTCGCCCGGGACCTGATCTCCGCGATGCTGGCCCAGCGCCTGGACCTCACGGAGGCCCTACCGACCGAGGTACGCGGACACAGCCTGCGCGTACGCGTCAAGGCGTTCATCGACGAGCACCTCGGCGACCCGGACCTCTCCCCGGGCACTGTCGCGGCCGCGCACCACGTCTCGCTCCGCAGCCTGCATCGAGCGTTCGAGGCCGAGGACCAGACCGTCGCCGAGATCATCCGGACGAGGCGCCTGGACCGGTGCGCGCGCGACCTGCGCGACCCCCTGCAACGTGGGCGGCCCATTCTCAGCATCTCCGCCCGCTGGGGCTTTCCCTCCCAGGCCCACTTCAGCAGGGTTTTCACCGCTGCCTTCGGCATGTCTCCCCGAGCCTTCCGCAGCGATCCCTCGGCATCTCGTCGGCGTCGTTGACGAGACCAGTCAGTCGGTTCGGGTGCGCAGGCTGCGCGCCAGGATGGGGATCATCACCGCCGCGGGCACCAGGTGCAGCCCGAGGAGAGCGGCGATGGTGGCGGTGTTCGCCCCGGAGATGAGGGGCGGGACCAACGAGACCGCGGTCAGCGACAGCGCCGCCCACACGAATCGCCTGGCGGGCTGAGCGCTCCACCGGCGAAAAGCGGCGGCGATGACGATGCCCACGACCGAGAAGAAGCCGGTCACCACGGCGAAGCCGGACAACGGGATCGTCTCGCCACCATCGGGGATCTCGAAGTCGACGCCGGCGCCCTGGGCGAGCGCGGCCGCGAGGGTCGTGGCCACCACCGCTGCGAGCGCGGCGACGAGGCCGGTGCCGACGAGCCCGCGGAACCGGTGGGTGTGGGTGGTCCGGGCCGGTGCCGGGCCTACGACGACTCCGGTGTCATTCGTGCTGCTCATGTCGTTCCTCCATCGGTAACTGGGATATGGGGTGCCTGGGCGCGACGATGCGCACTCTCGCCGTACGACGGCCGGGGTTGCGCAGGGCGCGGGCGCCGGTGCCGCGCAGCCAGAACCCGGCGTCGCGGCCGAGGACCGGCCCGGGTTCGCCGTCGCGCAACTCCAGCTGCACCCGCCCGTGGGTGACGACGCCGAACGCGTCGCGCCACTGCGCCGGGTCCACGACGACACGCTCACCGCCGCGCAGCGTGAGCGTCCACATCGGGACTACTCCGTGCCGTCCGCCGGCAGTCGCTCCGGCAGCCCGAGCCGCGGAAACTGGTCGTCGTGGAACGTGACGATCTCGGTGATCGCTCCACCGGTGACGCGCAGGACGTCGAGCGTCAGCGGGAGGTACGCGCCTTCCTGCTCCCGCCACAGGTAGAAGGCGACCGCCGGCTGCCGGTTCACCGAGGTGGGGATGCCCCGCAGCCCCTTCATGCCGACGAATCCGTCCTGGACCCAGTCGTTCACCACCGCGTCACGGCCGACGTGCAGGCCCGGGGTGGGCGGCATCGAGCAGCGGACGTCGTCCCGCAGCATGCCAGCGAGCACGTCGATGTCGGTGGCCACGCTGGCGTCGGTAAAGCGGCGCACCAGCTCGCGTGTCCCGGCGTCCTCTTCACCGCCGGTCCAGTCCTGCCGCTCGGCGGGCAGGTGCTCCCGCATGCCGGCGCGAGCCCGCTGCAACGCGCTGTTCACCGAGTTGACGGAGTCCCCGAGCAGATCCGCGACCTCCTTCGCCGGCCAACCGAGCACATCCCGCAGGATCAGCACCGCCCGCGGACGCGGCGCGAGATGCTGCACCGCGACCAGGTACGCCAGCTCGATCGTCTCCCGCGCGACGGCGACGGCCTCCGGCTCGTCTGCGTCGCCAGCGGGCAGCTCGTCGAGCAGCCGATCCGGGTAGGGCTGCAACCACAGCACCTCGCCGCCGGTCGCCGGCTCCGGGCGACGCTTGGCGAGCAGGTCCAGGCAGGCGTTGGTGGCGATCCGGTACAACCAGGCCCGGAACGTCGACCGCCCCTCGAAGGTCTCCCGTCGCCGCCAGGCACGAAGGAACGTCTCCTGCACGGCGTCCTCGGCGTCCTCGAACGACCCGAGCATCCGGTAGCAGTGCACGTGCAGCTCCCGCCGGTGCCGCTGCGCCAGCCCCGAGAACGCCGGCTCGTCGACCTCACCCAGATTGCTCACGCCCAGCTCCTTCAGCCGCGTGTCCGCACTCATCGCGTCATCCTTCCGCCTCGCCATGTCCTGTCGTAGGTATGACGGGCGCGGACGCCGGAACTCATCACCCGGGTCCGTCGGTATGGCGAACAGGTCCTGCCGGAGAAACCTCGCCTGACTCGGCCACGACCTTCGCCAAGCTGTCATCGGGTCAGGCCGACCAGGATTGCCAATCGCGCCACGCCGGCCGGCGCCGGGTCACGACTCATCACGGCCTTGATCAGGGTACGAGCCACCGGCAGTGACCGGACCTCTGCCGGCTCGGTCCGCTCGGCGTCAACGAGGGCACGACCCGCCCGCAGCAGATCACCAACTTGCAGGTACGCCCGCGCGACGTGCACCAGGTGCGCGGCACGCTGCTCGGCCGACAGCCGACCCCACGCGCTCCGCGCGATGACCTTCTTGTGCCAGGTGATCGCCAACCCCGTTGGCCTTCGTCCGGGCACCCGGGAGGGTCTATTCACTCGGCTCCGCCCGGACGGAGGTCTCCGGGGTGGCGCCAGCCCTGCAGGGGGCCAGGCTTTGCAAGGCGTACCGACCAGATGCCATCCCAGTACCCAGCATCCTCGCCCCGGTTGCGACCGCCACTTATAGTGGCTTGGTGTTCCCCACTCTGCAGTTCACCGACTTTCACAAGTTTCTTGTGAGTGCCGGAGGTCTCACCGTTGGGGTCGGCTTCGCTTTTCCTGTGCTGCTCCTACGTAATCAGGCCATCTTAGGAACCACTCAGGCCCAGCTTCAGGCGCTTCCGCCTGAGTCCCGCTCCGCCGTGCAGCTTCAGCAAGAGCAGATGACGCTCCTCTTACACTCTTGGCCCTACATTTCAGGCTTTCTTGTCCTGGCCGGCCTGAGCTTGATTGGCTGGGGCGCAGTAGCGTGGAAAAGGCAACAGAATCGCACCGACAACCGCGAGATTGCCGAGCTCGCCAAGCTAGAGGCTGACCGCGAAAAGACATATCAAGAGACGTTGCTTCTACTGCGGGAGCACCAAGGAAGCCCAGAGGAAGTCCAAGAGCAGCGCGAAGAGGAGGTCGCCGAGGCCCTAAGCTCCGATGAGGACGTACAGTTGAAGGACGCTGGCACTACGACTAAAACCTCCCCCGCTGAACCAGCAGACCCACGAGAAAGCGCTAACGGAACTCATTCACCGCCCACTAAGGGCTATCAGCCCGGGGAAAACCTTCATCAGCTAGCACAAGCCGGGGTAGAGCTAGCCGCAGAAGCTTTCCACGCCGCGTACGACTGGGCGGTGGACATCGTTCCGGATGTACGTTTCGGCAATTCCCTCGTGGACTTCGTCGTTACGTCAAGGGTCCGAAGCCTTCCGGATCTGGCTGTTGATATAAAGTATCTAGGTACCGGCAATAGGAACACGCGAAGCCGCGTTCGGGATGCCGTAGTCTGGGCGCTCCGAGTTAAGAATCTGGGTTTGAAGGAATTCCAGACAAACGTGGTTCCAGTCGTCATTATGCTCCCCGGCTACCCGGCCCACAACCAGAAAGCACTATTCGACGCTCCTGACGCTGAACGTTCCGTCAACCGCGCGTTCGATATCGCCTCGCAGGAGCTATTAGCTGCAGGTCTGGATGACCTCGACTTGCCTCTCATTATTGCTCTTGCGCCAACAGGGCAGATCGTGCCAGGCGCATTACGAAACGTGGAATGGCACACAACGCGTCCGAAGGTGATTGTCCTAGAGTGAGCGCCCGTAAAGTCGAGCGGCGCTTACGCAGACTTTTGGGCAACCCTCCGTCGGGATGAGCCGATGCATGCGCGCCCCCCGCTACAGCACCGGGGCTAGAACCGCCGGCGCTTGAGCCGGCGTAGAGGGGCAGAGGGGCTCGAGCGGCGCCCCTGCGCGCCGGCTTATGGGCTCGTTGAATGGCATGTGCCACGCCTCTCTCGCCGAGGCGACCCATTGGAAGGCGCAGAGGAGGTTCTCATTTCGCAACGCAACCCACGGACATGGCAGCAACAAACGCGATCGCATTGAGATCACGAACGCGTTGCTCACTCACCACGACGGCGACCTTTCCCACGATCTGCCACTTATAGGCTATCTATATCTACTCGACTTTCTGAGCCGCCCAAGCGAACTCCGGCTTATGTCTTGAAAGACGACGAGGTTAACATCCTCCGCTGGCTTCCAGAACGCGCTACAGGACTCCAGCCGATCACTGAAGACCTACGTCATCTAGCCGAAAGATCGCCGCCGCAACATCGCCAGCGGCGCTCCTCGACGCGAGCGTCAAACGAAAACGGGGCCCGAAGGCCTCGAATTCTCGCTGATTGTGCCCAACCTATGCCCACCAAACTTCGTCGGCGGTTTTCCGGGTCATATCTGTTGGGGCGGAGCTGAGGGAACTTGAACCTCTTACCCGCCAGCCGCTTTCGGCGAGCAGGTTGTCGGCGTACAACATCCGCCCTCGGCCGCGGGGGTGCGCTGGCGGATGGTCGGCGCACCCCCTGGTCTGTCTTCTGCCGTGACTCAGGCTGGCGCTCCCGCCGTCGTGGGCGTCTGCTCGTCGGAACGCGCAGCGGCCGTCTCGTCGGCGTCGTCGTGCTCGTCGAGCATCGTGGCCTCGTCGAACGGGTCGTCGCCCCTGAGCACGCCGACCGCCCGGTCCCGGTCGAACTCGCCGGTCCACGTTCCGACCAGCACGGTCGCCACGGCGTTGCCCGCGAAGTTGGTCAGCGCGCGGGCCTCCGACATGAACCGGTCGATGCCCACGATCAGCCCGACACCGTCGACGAGGTCCGGTCGGTGCGACTGGAGCCCACCGGCCAGCGTCGCGATGCCCGCGCCGGTCACGCCCGCCGCACCCTTCGACGCGATGATCATGAACAGCAGCAGCGACACCTGCTCGCCGATGGAGAGCGGGTTGCCCATTGCCTCGGCGATGAACAGTGACGCCATCGTCAGGTAGATCGCCGTGCCGTCCAGGTTGAACGAGTACCCGGTCGGCACCGTGATGCCGACGACCGGCTTGCTCACCCCGAAGTGCTCCATCTTCGCGATCAGCCGCGGCAGGGCCGACTCCGACGACGAGGTCGACAGGATCAGCAGGAACTCCCGGCCGAGGTAACGCAGCAGCGAGAAGATCGAGATCCGGGCCACGAACCAGAGCAGCGCGCCGAGGAACACCAGCACGAAGATCAGACAGGTCGCGTAGAAGCCCAGCATGATCTGGGCGAGGCTCTTGAGCGCGTCCACCCCGGTCGCGCCGACCACGGCGGCCATGGCACCGAACGCACCGACCGGCGCCAGCCACATGATCATGGCGAGGACCTTGAAGACGACGCGCTGGATGACGGCGATCGCGCCGAGCACCGGCTCGCCGCGCCGGCCCATGGCCTGGACGGCGAAACCGACCAGCAGGGCCACCAGCAGCGTCTGGAGGACCTCGCCCTCGGTGAGCGCGGACAGCATCGTGGTCGGGATGATCCCGAGCAGGAACTCCGTCGTACTGGCGGCTTCGTCACCGGCGGCGGCCTTGCCCGCGCCCGCGAGGTCCGAGCCCAGGTTCAGGCCGGAGCCGGGGTGGATGAGGTTGCCGACGACCAGGCCGATGGCGAGCGCCACCGTCGACATGGTGAGGAAGTAGCCGAGGGCGAGGCCGCCGACCTTGCCGACCTTCGCGGCCTGCCGGACGGACCCGACGCCGAGCACGATGGTGCAGAAGATGACCGGGCTGATCATCATCTTGATCAGGTTGACGAAGCCGGTGCCGATCGGCTTGAGTTCCTTGCCGAAATCGGGGGCCACCAGGCCAACCACGATGCCGGCGAGCACGGCCACGATGACAGCGATGTACAGGTAACGGGTACGGTCCCGGCGGGCCGGGGGCGCCGGTGAGGTGGTGGATGCGGTGGTGTCCATGTCGACAATGTGAAGCGTGTCTCACCCGTTGACAGCCTTGCGGTCATTCTGTTCACCGCTGAGGAGACAACGGCAGCGGCGCAATGAGGAGGTGGTGGAGGTGGCCCGACGCCAGTGGAGCATCGCGGCGCAACTCTTCGCCCTCCAGGCGGTGGTGGTGACGCTGCTCGTGATGGCCGGCGCGGCGGGCGCCGTCTGGCTGGCCCGCAGCGACTCGCGCCAGGCCGCGCAGGAGGAAGTGCTCGCGGTGGCGCAGACCGTGGCCGGCTCCCCCGACGTCCGCGCGGCCCTCGCGACCGCCGACCCGGCCAGCATCCTCCAGCCGTACGCCGAAGCGACCCGGGAGGCGACGGGCACCGACTTCGTGGTGGTGATGGCCCCCGACCGCACCCGTTTCTCGCACCCCACCCGGGAGCGGATCGGCGAGCCGTTCGTCGGCGACATCGGCCCCGCCCTGGCGGGCCGCGCGTTCACCACCACGAACGTCGGGACGCTCGGCGAGTCGGTGCGGGCGGTGGTTCCGGTGTACGACGAGCAGCGGCGCATCGTCGGTCTGGTCTCGGTGGGCATCACCACCCGCGCCATCAACCGCAAGCTGCTCGGCCAGTTGCCGGTGCTGTTCGGTGTCGCCGCGCCGGCCCTGGCGCTCGCCGCGACCGGCTCCTGGCTGCTCAGTCGCCGACTTCGCCGCCAGACGCACGGTCTGGGGCCGGCGCAGATGACCCGCATGTACGAGTACTACGACGCGGTCCTGCACTCCGTCCGCGAAGGTCTCGTCGTGCTGACCACCGACCGGCGGGTGGCGCTGGTCAACGACGAGGGCCGCCGACTGCTGGGGCTCGACGCGGACACGCCGGTGATCGACCAACCGGTCGCCGGGATCGACCTGCCGCCAGCGGCGGCCGAGTTGCTCGGCTCCGGGCGCGACGCCCGCGACGAGCCGATCGTCGCCGGCGACCGGGTTCTCGTGGCCAACCAGCGGACCACCCGCTTCGAGGGCGCGGTGCTGGGCACCGTGCTGACCCTGCGCGACCAGACCGAGCTGCGCACGCTGGCCAGCGAGCTGGACTCGGTGCGCGCGCTGACCGAGGCGTTGCAGGCGCAGACCCACGAGTCGGCCAACCGGCTGCACACCGTGCTGACCCTGGTCGAGTTGGGACGCGCCGACGAGGCCGTCCGGCTCGGCACCCGGGACCTGGCCCTCGCCCAGCAGCTCACCGACCGGGTGGTCGGCGCCGTGACCGAGCCCGCGTTGGCCGCGCTGCTGCTGGGCAAGTCCGCGCAGGCCGGCGAACGCGGGGTGGACCTGGTCATCGACCCGGACTGCCGCCTCGACGACAGCCCACTGCCGAGCGGCGACCTGCTCACCGTGGTCGGCAACCTGGTCGACAACGCCCTGGAGGCGGTGGCCGGCACGCCGGCGCCACGCCGGGTGCGGGTCTTCGTCGGCGCCGTCGACGACGAGCTGGTGATCCGGGTCGCGGACAGCGGCCCCGGGCTGGCCCGGGAGCGGGTGGCCGACGCGTTCCGGCGTGGCTGGTCCACCAAGAGCACCGGCCGCGGCCTCGGTCTGGCGCTGGTCGGGCAGGTGGTCCGCCGGCACGGCGGCAGCGCCGAGGTGACTCGCTCGGACGACGGCGGCAGCCTGTTCACCGTCCGCCTGCCCAATGGAGGTGAGCGGTCGTGACCGACATCCGCGTGCTGGTCGTCGAGGACGAGCCGCTGCTCGCCGAGGCCCATTCCGCGTACACCGAACGGGTTCCCGGGTTTGTGGTGGTCGGCGTGGCGCACACCGCGCGGGCGGCGATGGCTGCCCTGCGCGCCAACGACGGCGGCGACGTCGACCTCGTACTCCTGGATTTTCGGCTGCCCG
The DNA here is from genome assembly GCF_057766525.1 of Micromonospora sp. MGP-C2. NCBI lineage: Bacteria > Bacillati > Actinomycetota > Actinomycetes > Micromonosporales > Micromonosporaceae > Micromonospora > Micromonospora sp. MGP-C2. The sequence continues at coordinate 6,658,600 of NZ_JBYMEN010000002.1, read as the reverse complement.
ACCTGCACGGCCTGGACGTATGCCGGGCGCTGCGCGCGGCCGGCAGCAGCGTCGACGTGCTCGCGGTGACCTCCGCGCGGGACCTGGCGGTGGTGCGCACCGCGGTGTCCCTCGGGGTGACCCACTACCTGCTCAAACCGTTCACGTTCGCCGCGTTTCGCGACAAGCTGGAGCGGTACGCGGACTACCGCGCGCAGGCGCTCGCCGACGGTGAGGTGGCCGCCCAGCACGACGTGGACCGGATGTTCGCCACCCTGCGCGGCACCGCCGGACACAGCCTGCCCAAGGGGCTCGACGCGCAGACCCTCAATCGGGTACGCGCCGCCCTCACCGACGGGATCGGCGCCCAGGCGGGGCTGTCCGCGACCGAGGTGAGCGGGCTGACCGGCATCTCCCGGGTGACCGCCCGCCGCTACCTGGAATATCTGGTGACCGTCGACCGGGCGGCCCGCAGCCCCCGCTACGGCACCCCCGGCCGCCCCGAAGTCGAATACCGACCCCGCTGAGCGACCCCGCGCCCCGCGCCCCGCGCCCCGCCCCGCCCCGCCCCGCGCCGCCCCGCGCCCATCGTCAAGATCCGAGCAACTTCCCTGTTGTTGCTGCCTCCGACACGCGTGAGACAGCAACTTCCCTGTTGTTGCTGCCTCCGACACGCGTGAGACAGCAACATCCCTGATGTTGCGCGGATCTTGACGATGAGCGCCGTCGCGACAGTGGTGGCCGGCGGGAACCCGGTGGCGGGGTGAAGATCCGTTGTTAGACTTGGCCGAGTTGGGTTGGTGGCACGACCAGGGAGACCAGACATGGCGGGTGACGACGACATCTCCGGGTGAGACCGGATGTGTTCGGCCATCGGTTCGGCGCGCGTAGGCGCAGCCGCCGAGGCCATGCCGTCGTTCCACCGGTTCCCGTTGTCGTCGGGCGACCTAGGCGCGCCCACCCCACCTTTTGAGGTCACTCGCATGTCTGATGCGTTCATCGTCTGCTCGAACCTGTCCTTCTCCTGGCCGGACGACACCCCGGTCTTCTCGGAGCTGTCCTTCACCGTCCCGGGCGGGCGCACCGGCCTGGTCGCGCCCAACGGCGCCGGCAAGAGCACCCTGCTGCGGCTGATCGCCGGGGAGCTGCGGCCCAGCGGTGGCAGCGTCACCGTCGACGGCCTGGTCGGCTACCTCCCGCAGACCCTGCCGCTGGTCGGCGACCTGACCGTGGCGCAGGTCCTCGGCGTCGCCGAGCGGATCGCGGCCCTGCACGCCATCGAGGCCGGCGACGCCAGCGAGGCGCACTTCGCCACGATTGGCGACGACTGGGACATCGAGGAACGCACCCGCGCCGAGCTGGACCGGCTCGGCCTCGGTGAGCTGTCGCTCGACCGGCGGCTGCACACCCTCAGCGGTGGCCAGGTGGTCTCCCTCGGTCTGGCGGCGCAACTGCTGCGCCGCCCGGACGTGCTGCTGCTCGACGAGCCGACCAACAACCTGGACCTGGAGTCTCGGCACAAGCTCTACGACGTGCTCACCGACTGGTCCGGCTGCCTGCTGCTGGTCAGCCACGACCGGGAACTGCTGGACCGGATGGACCGCATCGCCGAGTTGGACCGCGGGGAAGTCCGCTGGTACGGGGGCAACTTCACCGCGTACACCGAGGCGGTGCAGGCGGCACGGGAGGTGGCCGAGAGCAACCTGCGCAACGCCGAGCAGGAGGTCAAACGGGAGAAGCGGGAGATGCAGCAGGCCCGGGAGCGGGCCGACCGGCGGGCCAGCAACGCCTCGAAGAACCTCAAGAACGCCGGCCTGGCGCGGATCGTGGCCGGTGGGCTGAAGCGCAGTGCGCAGGAGTCGGCCGGCCGGGCGCAGGAAACCCACTCCAACCGGGTCGGTTCGGCCCAGGCGCGCCTCGACGAAGCTGGCCGGGCGGTCCGCGACGAGGACCGGATCACCGTGGACCTGCCGGACACCACCGTCCCCGGCGGGCGCACGGTCTTCTCCGGCCAGGGGATGCGGGCCCGCTTCGACGACCGGGAACTGTTCGGCGGCGACGGCGCCGACCTGGTGATCCGGGGGCCGGAGCGGATCGCGCTCACCGGGGCGAACGGCGTCGGCAAGTCGACACTGCTGCGCCTCGTCAACGGTGATCTCGAACCGGCCGGCGGCGAGCTGAAACGCGGCGACGGACGGATCGCGTACCTGTCGCAGCGGCTGGACCTGCTGGACCTCGACCGCACGGTGGCGGAGAACTTCGCCGCGTACGCGCCGAGCCTGCCGGACGCGCAGCGGATGAACCTGCTCGCCCGGTTCCTGTTCCGGGGCTCCCGGGTGAACCTGCCCGTCGGGGTGCTCTCCGGCGGTGAGCGGCTGCGCGCGACCCTCGCGTGTGTGCTCTGCGCCGAGCCGGCGCCGCAACTGCTGCTGCTCGACGAGCCGACCAACAACCTGGACCTCGTCAGCGTGGCCCAGTTGGAGAGCGCGCTGTCCGCGTACCAGGGGGCGTTCGTGGTGGTCAGCCACGACGAACGGTTCCTCGCCGAGATCGGCGTGCAGCGCTGGTTGCGGTTGGCCGACGGCCAACTACGGGAGATCAGCGCCCCCGACCGGGGCTGATCGGCGGCCGTCCGCGGCCCGGCCGGTGTGCGCCGGCTGGGCCGCGGCCCGGTCAGCTCACGTTGGCCGGGCCGAGGACGCTCTTCAGGTCACCCATCAGCGCGGTCGTCGCCGCCACCCGGAACGGGCCCAGCCGCAGGGTGGTGGTGCGCCCACCGTTCTGGAGTTTGACGTGCACCTCGGTGTCGCCGGGGTGCAGCACCAGGGTTTCCTTGAGTTTCTCCACCAGCGGCGGTGTGCATCGGTGCACCGGGATGGTGAGGGTGACCGGCTTGTTGGTGGCGCTGGTGCTGACGTCCGGCATGGACATGTCCATCGCCATGATCCGTGGGGTGTCGTCGCGGCGGTCCACCCGACCCTTGACCACCACGATGGCGTCCTCGGCGATGTACTGCCCGATCACCTCGTAGGTGTTGGGGAAGAACAGCGTCTCGACCCCACCGGCCAGGTCCTCCAGGGTGGCCGACGCCCAGGCGCGGCCCTGCTTGGTGACCCGCCGCTGCACCCCGGAGAGGATGCCGGCGAGGGTGACGACCGCCCCGTCGGGCACCGCGCCGTCCTCGGCCAGGGAGGCGATGGTGGTGTCGGCCGCCGCGTTGAGGATGTGCTCCAGGCCGAACAGTGGGTGGTCGGAGACGTACAGGCCGAGCATCTCGCGCTCGAAGGCCAGCTTGTCGCGCTTGTCCCACTCGCTGTCGCCGATGACCGGCATCACCGTCGTGCTGCCGGTGTCGGCGTCTCCGAAGCCGGCGCCGAACAGGTCGTACTGGCCGACCGCCTCCTTGCGCTTGACATCGGCGTACGCGTCGATGGCGTCCGCGTGCACCGCGAGCAGACCCTTGCGGGGGTGGTCCAGCGAGTCGAACGCACCGGCCTTGATCAAGGATTCGATGGTCTTCTTGTTGCAGACCACGGCGTCCACCTTGGACAGGAAGTCGTAGAAGTCGGCGTAGTCGCCCTTCTCCTCCCGGCACCGCATGATCGAGGCGACGACGTTCGCGCCGACGTTGCGCACGGCGGCCAGACCGAAGCGGATGTCCTTGCCGACCGGGGTGAACGGCCCGGCCGAGGTGTTCACGTCCGGCGGCAGCACCTGGATGCGCATCCGGCGACACTCGGCCAGGTAGAGCGCCATCTTGTCCTTGTCGTCGCCGACGCTGGTCAGCAGCCCGGCCATGTACTCGGCCGGGTAGTGCGCCTTCAGGTACGCGGTCCAGTAGGAGACCAGGCCGTACGCGGCGGAGTGCGCCTTGTTGAAGGCGTAGCCGGCGAAGGGCACCAGGACGTCCCACACCGCCTGGATCGCCTCGTCGGAGTAGCCGCGCTCGCGGCAGCCGTCCCGGAACGGGATGAACTCCTTGTCGAGGATCTCCTTCTTCTTCTTACCCATGGCCCGGCGCAGCAGGTCCGCCTGGCCGAGGGTGTAGCCGGCGAGGATCTGCGCGGCGCGCTGCACCTGCTCCTGGTAGACGATCAGGCCGTGGGTGGGCTCCAGGATCTCCCGCAGCGGTTCTTCCAGCTCCGGGTGGATCGGCGTGATCTCCTGGAGCTTGTTCTTGCGCAGCGCGTAGTTGGTGTGTGAGTCGACGCCCATCGGACCGGGTCGGTACAGGGCCAGGACGGCGGAGATGTCCTCGAAGTTGTCCGGCTTCATCAGCCGCAGCAGGGACCGCATCGGCCCACCGTCGAGCTGGAACACGCCCAGGGTGTCACCGCGGGCCAGCAGCTCGTACGCGGCCTTGTCGTCCAGCGGCAGGCCCAGCAGGTCGAGCTTCCGACCGTGGTTCAGCTCGATGTTCTTGACCGCGTCGTCGATGATCGTCAGGTTGCGCAGGCCGAGGAAGTCCATCTTCAGCAGCCCGAGCGACTCGCAGGTCGGGTAGTCGAACTGAGTGATGATCGCCCCGTCGGCGTCGCGGCGCGTCAACGGGATGTGCTCGATGATCGGCTCGGCGGACATGATGACGCCGGCGGCGTGCACTCCGGTCTGCCGGATCAGCCCCTCGATGCCCTTGGCCGTGTCGATCACCTTGCGGACGTCCGGGTCGGAGTCGTACAGGCCGCGGATCTCACCCGCCTCGGCGTAGCGGGGGTGCTTGTTGTCGAAGATGCCGGTGAGCGGGATGTCCTTGCCCATCACCGCCGGTGGCATGGCCTTGGTGATCCGGTCGCCAACCGCGTACGGGAAGCCGAGGACCCGGGCCGAGTCCTTGATCGCGGCCTTCGCCTTGATCGTGCCGAACGTGGCGATCTGGGCGACCTTGTCCTCGCCCCACTTGTCCGTGACGTACTTGATCACCTCGCCGCGCCGACGCTCGTCGAAGTCGATGTCGACATCCGGCATCGAGACCCGCTCGGGGTTGAGGAACCGCTCGAAGATCAGGCCGTGCTGGATCGGGTCAAGGTCGGTGATGCCCAGCGCGTACGCGACGAGCGACCCGGCGGCGGAGCCACGACCCGGGCCCACAGCGATGCCCTGGTTCTTCGCCCACTGGATGAAGTCGGCGACCACCAGGAAGTAGGACGGGAAGCCCATCTGGTTGATGACGCCCAGCTCGTACTCCGCCTGGACGACATGCCCCTCCGGGATGCCGTTCGGGTAGCGGCGGGCCAGACCGGCGAACGTCTCCTTGCGGAACCAGGACTCCTCGGTCTCCCCGTCGGGCACCGGGAAGCGCGGCATCAGGTTGTGGAACTCGAACATGCCGGTCGGGTCGACCTTCTCGGCGACCAGCAGGGTGTTGCGGCAGCCCTCCTGCCACAACTCCGACGAGTCCACCGCGCGCATCTGGTCGGCGCTCTTGATGAAGTAACCGCCACCCTCGAACCGGAACCGGTTCGGGTCGTCGATGTTGCTGCCGGTCTGCACACAGAGCAGCACGTCGTGGGCGGTGGCCTGTGCCTCGTGGGTGTAGTGCGAGTCGTTGGTGACCACCGGCGGGATGTCCAGTTTGCGGGCGATCTCGGTGAGCCCCTCACGGACCCGGCTCTCGATGGAGAGGCCGTGATCCATGATCTCCAGGAAGTAGTTTTCCTTGCCGAAGATGTCCTGGTAGCTCGCGGCGACCTTGAGCGCCTCGTCGAACTGGCCCAGCCGCAGCCGGGTCTGCACCGCGCCGGACGGGCAGCCGGTGGTGGCCATGATCCCCTCGGCGTGCTCGGCGATCAGCTCCATGTCCATCCGGGGCCACTTGACGTAGTGCCCCTCCATGGACGCGCGCGAGTTGAGGGTGAACAGGTTCTTCAGGCCCCGCGCGTTCTTCGCCCACATCGTCTTGTGGGTGATCGCGCCGTTACCGGAGATGTCGTCGCTCTTCTGCTCCGGCCGACCCCACTTGACGCGCGCCTTGTGGTAGCGCGACTCCGGCGCCACGTACGCCTCGACGCCCAGGATCGGGGTGATCCCGGCGGCCATCGCCTGGTTGTAGAAGTCGTTCGCGCCGTGCATGTTGCCGTGGTCGGTGATCGCCACGGCGGACATGCCGAGCCGCTTGGCCTCGGCGAACAGGTCCTTGAGGCGGGCCGCTCCGTCGAGCATCGAGTATTCCGTGTGCACGTGCAGATGCGCGAACGAATCGGCCATGCCTGGCGCCCCCGGCGGTGTGGATCTTGTTGGTCGGAGCCGACCGGGACCTACCCTACCGAGGTGATCTCGGCGGCTCCACCGTCCGCGCCGACGGTCGTGGCCCTCGTCTCCTACTCGCCCGCGAGTGCGCCTAGGCTCTTCAGGATGGCGAGGTACTACGACGTGCACCCGGAGAACCCCCAGCCCCGGATCATCGGCCAGGTCGCCGACCTGATCCGCGGTGGTGGGCTGGTCGCCTACCCGACGGACTCCTGCTACGCCCTGGGCATCCAGCTGGGCAACCAGGACGGGCTGGACCGAATCCGCCAGGTCCGCCACCTCGACGACCGGCACCACTTCACGCTGGTCTGCCGGGACTTCGCGCAGCTCGGCCAGTTCGTCCGGATCAGCAACGCGGTCTTCCGGCTGGTGAAGGCGTCCACCCCGGGCAGCTACACCTTCATCCTGCCGGCCACCAAGGAGGTGCCCCGCCGGATGCTGCACCCGAAGAAGCGCACCGTCGGGGTGCGCGTACCCCGGCACACCGTCACCCAGGCGCTGCTGGCCGAGCTGGCCGAGCCACTGGTGTCGAGCACCCTGATCCTGCCCGGCGACGACGAGCCGATGACCCAGGGGTGGGAGATCAAGGAACGGCTCGACCACCAGCTCGACGCGGTGCTCGACGCCGGCGACTGCGGCAAGGAGCCGACGACCGTGATCGACCTGTCCGGCCCCGAGCCGGAGATCCTGCGCCGGGGTGCCGGAGACGTGTCCCGCTTCGAGTAACGCGTCGGGTGCCGGACCGTACCGGGGCGCGACGGCCGCACCGGTCGTACGCTCGGGGATCGGCACCGGCGAGCATTGGACACCCGGCATGCCCGACGTGGACGACATCGACGCCCTGGCCCGGTCCGCCGGACACGGCGACCCGGCGGCACTGGACGCCCTGCTGCTCGCGGTACGCCCCGAGGTGCTGCGGCTGTGCGCACGCTTCCTGCCCAACCGGGAGGACGCCGAGGATGCCTGCCAGGACACCCTGCTGGCGCTGGCCAACGGCATCACCCGGTTCGAGGGGCGCTCCTCGTTCCGCACCTGGCTGCACCGGCTGACCGCCAACCGAGCCCGCTCGACGTACCGCACGCTGCGCCGCCGCTGGCGGTTGGAGGCCGGCGGCGTACCCGTGCCCGAGCAGGCCGACCCGCGACGGACCAGCGTGGTCGCGGGCACCCGCCTCGACCTGCTCGACGCCTTCGACGCGGTCCGCCCCGACCTCGCCGAGGTGGTTGCCCTGCGCGACGTCCTCGGGCTGAGTTATCCCGAGATCGCGGCGCTGCTCGACGTACCGGTGGGCACCGTGAAGTCCCGGCTGCACCTGGCCCGGCGGCAGGTCCGGCAACGACTCGGCACCGAATGAGCCCCGCCGCGCGACTCCCCTGGATCCGCCGGCTCCTCGCCGGTGGCGTCGCCCTCGTGGCCGCCGTGGCGGTCGCGGCCTGCGGCGGCACCGACGCGGTCGCGCCGCTGCCCGTGCAACCACCCGCCGAGTCCCGACCGTCGCCGACCCCCTCGGCGATCCCGGCGCCCACCGCATCTCCGTCCCGACCGCCTCCGACCAGCGGGCGTCCGATCGCGGCACCGCCCGCACCGACCACCGCCAGGGGTACGCCGCACCGCCCGGCCGCCACGTCGACCGGGCCGACCACGAGCTGCCAGGGCGCCGTGCGCTACGACCTGCCGCTGGCCGAGACCGAGCTTGAGCTGCTGCGGTCCCTCTGCTTCGCCACCGGCGCGGTGCTGCGGATCCAGGGCATCGGCCCCGGCCTGGTCACCGTCGACCGCCCGGAGCTGGTCTCGCAGCACTACGAGGCCGGCGTGGTGGACATCCGGTTCGTCCGCCCCGGCACCGTCGACGTCACGATCCCCCAGCAGGACCGGGAGCACATCATCACCGTGGTGGTCCGCTAGCCCGCCGCGATCTGACCGGCCCGCGCACTGTCGCCCGTCACCACGGAGCGCCGTTCAGCGCACCCGCACGCCGGCGAGCAGCCCGTCGACGAAGTCGGGTCCGCCGTCCAGTGGTGGCACGACCTGCACGTACACCAGAGCGCCGCGGGCGGGATGCAGGCCGGCCGACTCGACGATCCGGGGCCGGTCCCGTTCGCAGCGGTACGCCACCACGGTCCACTCGACGCCCGCCTGGGGGGTGGTGCGCACCGGCGCGGACGTGCAGTCCCCGTGTGTGCGCTCGGCCAGGAACCCGGCGGGCGTGGTGCGCGCCGCCGTGCTGGCGGAGACGCCCACGAACGCGCCGGGCACCCCGGGGTCGGCGGCCCAGCGGCGGGGCTGCGGCGACATCACCAGCGCCGGTTCGGCTTCGCCGTCGGCGTCGTACTGACCGGCCCAGGTCGCCCCGGTGGCCGACCAGCCGTCCGGCAACGTCACGGTGAGCGGTCCGGCGGTGTAGGTGTCGCGTTCGGCCCTGGTGCCGCCCGGCTCGGCGCCCACGACGGTGACGGCCGCGACGGCCGCCCCGGCCAGCAGCATCCGGTACGGGCGACGGGCCATCGGCGACGACTGCCGGACGGGATCGGTGGCCCGGTCGAGCGCGGTGTGCAGCGCGGCGGCGTCGGGATAGCGGTCGGCGGGCCGGTGAGCGGTGGCCCGGAGGAGCACCGCCGCCACCCGCACCGGCACGCCGTCGCGCAGTCGCAGGGTGCCGGCCGATCTGGGCGGGTCGGGCCCGGGGGCGGCGAGCAGGCGGATCCCGAGCCGTCCGAGCCCGTACACGTCGGCGCGGGTGTCGATCACCGCGCCCGGGTCGTCCTGCTCCGGCGCCATGTAGCCGGGCGTACCGGCCCGGGCGGTGAGGCCGGAGGCGGCGGCGAGCGCCTTGGCGAGACCAAGGTCGGCGATCAGCACCCGCTCGGCGCCGGAGGTCGCGCCCGTGGATTCCGCGCCGGAGGGCGACCCGGTGGGTTCCGCGCCGGAGGGCGCCGGAGTGGAGTGGAACAGGATGTTGCCGGGGGTGAGGTCGCGGTGCACGACGCCGTGGCGGTGCAGCACGCTCACGCCCGCGCAGATCTCGCCGAGCAGGCGCAGCGCCGCCGGCACGGAAATCTCAGCGAGAGCCAGCCGGTCCCGGAGGCTGCCCCCGTTCGCCCAGCCCAGCACGGCGTACGGCCGTCCGTCGGGCAGCTCACCGACGGCGTGCACCCGGACCAACCGCTCGTGCTCCAGCCGGCGCAGCAGCCGGGCCTCGTCGCGGAAGCGTTCCCGGACCCGCAGGTCGTGGCTCCAGTTCTCGGCCAGCACCTTGATCGCCACGTACCCGTCGAGCACCGGGTCGTAGCCCAGCCAGACGGTCGCGAACGATCCGACGCCCAGCAGCCGCTCGATGGAGTAGGGCCCGATCCGTTGCGGAGCCGTCACCGCGTCACCCCCGGCCAGCACGGTCGGTCGGCGTCTCTCTGCACAGTAGACCGGGCTGGTCGGAAAGCCGACGAACCGTTGGGCCGGGCGCGGTGACTAACAGGGCAGAGACCCATCACCGAAGGAGCGCACGATGAACCGACCCTCGATCCTCCTCACCACCGCCGCGCTGGCGCTCGGCACGCTCGTCCCGCTGATCGGCGCCGGTCCGGCCTCGGCGGCTCCGGTGTCGGGCGGCACCGCGCCGGCCTCGACGCGCGGACCACTCGCCACGGCCGGGCACAGCCACCCGCAGGTGCTCGGCGTCGGCGGCGCCGGGGCGTACCGGATCGGCGCCGACCTGGCGGCGCTCACCGCGGCCGGGCGCATCGGCTGGACGGCGACGGCCTGTGGCGGGGTGGTGCACGCCGGCGCGACCGGTTCCTGGGCCGGGGTGCTCATCCTGGCCTTCCGAGACGGCCGGCTGGTGGAGGTCGGTACGGCCACCGCGCCGCCACATTCCCCCGCCGGCGCGATGGTCGGCATGTCCTTCGACGAGTTGGAGGACATCTACGGCCGGCGGGGTTCGCTGATCCGCAACGACGCCGGGGACGCCGAGGCTTACCTCGTACGGGTCGGCTCGCGGGTCGAGCTGTTCACCGGGCACCCGATCCGGCCTGGTGTGGGCTACTTCCAGGTCGGCCCGGCCAGCTTCGTCGAGCGGAACTTCCGGCAGGGCTCGACCTGCTGATCCGTGTCAGATCTCGGGGCGTCCGGCCGGTGCCGGACGCCCCTCGTGCTGCCCGGCACGGCGACCCGTCCAGTGCATCTGTGAGCGACACGATGCTATTGGCGTAGACAACGCTGTGTGGCACACAGTATGGTGTGACACATGGTTAGCGAGGACGTTCTACGGACGCACCTACAGGAGTTGCGTCGAGGCACCGTCGTGGTGGCCAGCCTGGTCGCGTTGCGCCGACCGGACTACGGCTACGCACTGCTGCAACGGCTCACCGACCACGGCTTCCCGGTCGACGCCAACACGCTCTACCCGCTGCTGCGCCGCCTGGAGGACCAGGGGCTGCTGACCAGCGAGTGGAACACCGCGGAGAGCCGGCCGCGCAAGTTCTACCGGACCAGCGACGAGGGCGAGTCGATGCTGAACCGGCTCCTCGACGACCTCGCCGCCGTACAGACCTCCATCACCGGGCTGATCCAAGGAGCCGACCGATGAACACCCTGACCGACCGTTACCTCGCCGCCACCCTGCGCTCGGTGCCCACCCAGCGCCGGGACGAGATCGCCAGCGAGCTGCGCGCCTCGATCGACGACATGATCGAGGATCGGACCGGCAGCGGCCAGGACGCCCCTACCGCCGAGCGGGAGGTGCTCACCGAGCTGGGCAACCCGGACGAGCTGGCCGCCCGGTACGCCGATCGCCGGTTGCAGCTCATCGGCCCGACCTACTACCTGGTCTGGCTGCGCCTGCTGAAACTGCTGCTCAGCTTCCTCCCGGCGCTCGTCGGCACGATCGTCGCCATCGTCAAGGTGGCCGAGGGCAGCGGTTTCGGCGCCATCGGACCAGGCCTCGTCGTCGCCCTGCACGTGGGCGTGCACATCGGTTTCTGGCTCACAGTGACCTTTGCGATCATCGAACGTTCCCAACCGGCCGTGGACCTGCCGGACTGGACGGTCGACCAACTGCCCGACGTCCCGGTGCACCGCGACGTGTCCCTCGCCGACACCATCGCGTCGGTGGTCATGCTGGTGGTGACCATTGGCTACCTACCGTTCCAGCACTACCGGTCCTGGGTGCGCGACACCGACGGCGACAACATCCCGATCCTCGACCCGGCGCTGTGGTCCTTCTGGCTGCCGGCACTGATCGTCGTCATGCTCGGCACCCTGGTGTTCGAGATCGTCAAGTACCGGATCGGGCATTGGAACCGGGCGCTGTTCGGGACCAAGGCGCTGCTCAACCTCGCGTTCTCGGTGCCGCTGGTGTGGCTGGCGCTCTCCGACCGGCTGCTCAACGCGGACCTGGGCGAGCGGCTGAGCTGGTTGGCGGACGCGGACAACCGCAACCTCATCGGGGTCGCCATCGCGGTCGGCACAGCCGCGATCCTGGTCTGGGACCTGATCGACACCGCTCTGAAGACGCGCCGCCAGACGGCGTGAGCGACACCCGACACGACGGCCCGGCGCGCACCCCACGCCGGGCCGTCGCCCGTCGGCAGGAGCTGGTAGCGGCCCCGCCCGGTGGACGGGCACCGGGGGTTCCGTGGCATCGTTCCTGGATGAGCACGTCATCGCGAGAGGACTGGCGCCGACCCGGCCCGACGGCAGAGCAGCGTCGGGTCGACCTCTGGCTCGGCCTCGGGGTGACCGCGCTGGCCCTGGTGAGCCTCACCCTGGCCCGCAGCACCGGGGCGTTCATGCTGGGTCCGCCGCCGTCCGGGCCGGAGCAGCTGTTCTGGACCGTCGCGGTGACCCTGCCGCTGATCTGGCGGCGACGCTGGCCGGCCGCGACCCTGCTGATCATCTCGGTGGCTTTCATCGCCGCGCAGGCGCGCTCGGCCCCGGAGACCCAGTTCTCCTCGTGGGCCCTGTTCTGCGCCCTCTACACGGTGGGCGCCTGGGGACAGGACCGTCAGCGGTCCCGCAGGCTGCGGATCGGCGTGATCGCCACGATGTTCGCCTGGCTGGGGATCTACTACGCGGTGTCCATCGACCACATCCCGCCCGGCGCCTTCGCCGACGCCGTCGGGCCGGTGCCACCGGTGCTCGCCGCGATGGTCACCGGCGTCCTCGTCAACGTGCTGGTCTTCGGTTTCGCGTACTTCTTCGGCGAGACCGCCTGGGTCGCCGCACGCCGCGAGCACGAGCTGCGGACCCAGGCCGAGGACCTGCGCCGGTCCCAGGCCGAGGCTCGGGAACGGGCGGTGCTCGGCGAACGGGTCCGGATCGCCCGGGAGCTGCACGACGTGGTCGCCCACCACGTGTCGGTCATGGGGGTGCAGGCGTCCGCCTGCCGCCGGGTCTTCGACCGCGACCCGGGTAAGGCCCGCACAGCCCTCACCGCCATCGAGCAGAGCGCCCGCACCGCCGTCGACGAGCTCCGTCGGATGCTCGGCGTGCTGCGGGCCCCCGCCAACGCCGACGCCGAGCAGCCGGCGACCGGCGGCGTCGAACGGATCGGCGAGCTGGTCGAGCGGGCCCGAGCCGCGGGCCTGACGGCAACCCTCGGGGTGTACGGCGACGCGGTCGCGTTGCCCGAGTCGGTCTCGCAGGCGGCCTACCGGGTGACGCAGGAGGCGGTGACCAACACCCTGAAGCACGCCGGAGCGAACGTGTTGGACGTGCGGGTCCGGTACCTGGCCCGCGAGGTGGAGGTCGACGTGACCGACGACGGACGAGCTGGCCGCCGGGTCAACGCCCTCGGGCTGGGCCTGATCGGAATGCACGAACGGGTCAGCGCCCACGATGGCGACCTGGAGGCCGGGCCGCGCGCCGGTGGCGGCTGGCGGGTACGCGCCCGCTTCCCACTGCCGGCAGCGGCGGACCCGCCGGTCGGCGCGCAGCGGGCGCCGAGCGACGAGCAGCAGCCGGTCGTCGACACGGCGCGTTCGGCATGAGCGCCGCACCGACCGGCGAGCCGTCGGCCCCGGGTCCGACCGTCCGGGTGCTGCTCGCCGACGACCAGCACCTCGTCCGCACCGGCTTCCGGGTCATCCTCGAGGTGGAGGACGACATCGAGGTGGTCGGCGAGGCGGCCGACGGCGAACGGGCCGTCACCATGACCCGAGCCACCCGCCCGGACGTCGTACTCATGGACGTGGAGATGCCCGGGATGGACGGTCTGGAGGCCACCCGGCAGATCACCGCCGACGGACCCGGTGGGCCGGCGGTGCTGATCCTCACGACCTTCGACCGGGACGACTATCTCTTCGCCGCGCTGCGGGCCGGTGCCAGTGGCTTCCTGTTGAAGAACGGCACGCCGGAGGAGCTGATCGAGGCGATTCGTGTGCTGGCCAGGGGCGACGGCCTGCTCGCCCCGGAGATCACCCGGCGGGTGATCTCCACGTTCGCCCGTCCCGGTGACCCGGCGGGCACCGCCCACCGGGGACCGGAGGCCGACGCCGCGCTGGCTGGGCTGACCCCGCGGGAACGGGAGGTGCTGGTGCTGCTCGCCGGCGGGTCGAGCAACGCCGAGATCGCCGCGAGCATCCACCTGGGCGAGGCGACGGTGAAGACGCACGTGAGTCGGGTGCTGGCCAAACTGGGCCTACGCGACCGGGTCCAGGCGGTGGTGTTCGCGTACGAGAACGGGGTGGTCCGGCCCGGCGGGTGACCGCCATCCGTCGTAGGACGGACCCACCCGCTCAACCCTCGGACGGACGGCGTGACACCGCATTCGATCTAGCGTGGAGGCGTGACCAGAACGCTTCGCCTCGACGGCGTCGACCGCAGTTTCGGCGACCGGCAGGTGCTCAAGAACGTGTCCTTCGAGGTGGCCGCCGGCCGGATGACCGGCTTCGTCGGCGCCAACGGCGCCGGCAAGACCACCACCATGCGGATCATCCTGGGTGTGCTGTCCGCCGACGCCGGCGAGGTGAGCTGGGGCGGCACGACGCTGACCCGGCAGGACCGCCAGCGCTTCGGTTACATGCCGGAGGAGCGCGGCCTCTACCCCAAGATGACCACCCGGGAGCAGGTGACCTACCTGGGCCGGCTGCACGGCCTGGACGCACCGGCGGCTCGGCGCGCCACCGACACCCTGCTGGAACGGGTCGGGCTCGGTGCGCGCGGCGACGACCTGCTGGAGACGCTGTCGCTGGGCAACCAGCAACGGGCCCAGATCGCCGCCGCGCTGGTGCACGACCCCGAGGTGCTGGTGCTCGACGAGCCGTTCTCCGGCCTCGACCCCCTCGCCGTCGACACCGTCGTCGCAGTGCTGCGGGAACGCGCCTCGGCCGGAGCGCCGGTGCTCTTCTCCAGCCACCAGCTCGACGTCGTGGAGCGCCTCTGCGACGACCTGGTGATCATCGGCGACGGGGTGATCCGCGCCGCCGGCAGCCGGCAGCAACTGCGCGACTCGTACACCGTGCCCCGCTACGAGCTGGTGGTGGCCGGCGACGCCGGCTGGGTACGCGACCACCCAGGGGTCACCCTGGTCGAACTGGACGGTGCACGAGTCGTCTTCGACCTGCCGGCCGGCGCCGACGAACAGCCCGTGCTGCAGGCGGCCCTCGCCCGCGGCCCGGTCCGCGCCTTCCGCCCGGTCAGCCCCTCGCTCACCGAGATCTTCCGAGAGGTCACCCAGTGAACGTCACCCAGGCCACCCGGCTGGTCGCCGAACGCGAGATCCGCGTCAAACTCCGCGACCGCACCTTCCTGTTCGGCACCCTCTTCTTCCTGCTGATCGCGGCGGCGGGCACCATCCTGCCGCCGCTGCTCTCCGGCGGTCCGGACACTGTGGCCGTCACCCAGGAGGCAGCCGGGCCGCTGCGGGACGCCGGACTCGACGTCCGCGTGGTCGCCGACGACCGGGCCGCCGAGCAGGCCGTCCGCGACGGTGACGTGGACGCGGCGGTGGTCTCCGGTCCGAAGGTTCTCGCGATGGACGAGTCCCCCACCGACGTGGTCCAGGCGCTGAGCACCTCGCCGCCGGTGCAGTTGCTCGACCCGGACGCGGTCGACCCGGTGGTGGCGTTCCTGGTGCCGTTCGTCTTCGCGTTCGTCTTCTTCATCACGTCGCAGACCTTCGGCCTGCAGATCGCGCAGAGCGTCACCGAGGAGAAGCAGACCCGCATCGTGGAGATCCTGGTCGCGGCGGTGCCGGTGCGGGCGTTGCTGGCCGGCAAGGTGGTGGCCGGCGGCATCCTGGCGTTCGCACAGATCGCGCTCATCGCCGTGGTGGCGGTGCTCGGCATGCAGATCGGCGACAGCGGTGGCCTCCTCAGCCTGCTCGCCCCGGCGATCGGCTGGTTCGTGCCGTTCTTCCTGCTCGGTTTCGTGCTGCTCGCCGCGATGTGGGCGGCAGCCGGCGCACTGGCCAACCGGCAGGAGGACATCGCCGCCGTGTCGACACCCGTGCAGTTCGCGGTGATGCTGCCGTTCTTCGCGGTGATCTTCCTGAACGACAACGCCACGGCGATGCGGGTGCTGTCGTACCTGCCGTTCTCGTCGCCGACGGCCATGCCACTGCGGCTGTTCACCGGTGACGCGGCCACCTGGGAACCGATCGTCTCGCTGGTCATCCTGCTGGTCGCGGCCGCTGCGTTCGTGATCGCCGGGGCCCGGGTCTACGAGGGTTCACTCCTGCGCACCAACGGCCGGACCTCGCTGCGCGCCGCCTGGCGGGAGCGCGAGACGATCGGCTGAGTCGACGGTTCGCCCCACGCGGGCGCCGGTGTCCTGACGGATGCCGGCGCCCGCCGCCGTACGGGCCCGTTCCGAGCGCTGTTCGGTGGCCGTGAACAGCGCGAACGCTCCTACGTTGAGCCGATCCTCACGGCAACGACCTGGTCGTCGCCGGTCCCTGGACCGGAAAGGCTCTCGATGTCCCCACCGATCAACACACGGCACCTTCGTCGCCTGCTCAGCATGGTGCTCGCGGTCGCCCTCGCCAGCACCCTCACGGCCCTCGTCCGGCCCACGCCGGCCGCCGCCGCCCCGGGCGACCTCATCCTCAACGGCACGTTCGACAACGGCAGCACCCAGCCCTGGTGGACCCGGCTCGCCTCGACCAGCACGACGGTCAACGCCGGGCAACTGCGCGTCCGCACCAGCGCGACGGTCGGCAAGCCCGTCTGGGAGGACCTGGTCGGCCACTTCGAGTTCGGAGTGACGGCCGCGCAGCCGTACCGGTTGCAGTTCGACGCCGCCGCGGACGTCAGCCGCTCCCTGCGCGTCTCGGTCTCCCGGGCGGACACGCCCTTCACCTCCGCCGTCGACCAGAGCGTCGCGCTCACCCCCACGATGCGCCGGTTCACCTTCGACTTCACCTCCCCGTTCGGTGACCCGAAGGCGGTGCTCCTGTTCCACCTCGGTGGCCAGGCCTCCTCGACGGTCCGGTTCGACAACGTCTCGCTCAGCCCGTTGGCCGTCGACCCGGCCACCGATCCGATCCTGTACTGGAACGGCGTGCTGCTGCGCACGTACCAGGCGCTGGACCTGCCGCCCACCTCCTCGTCCCGGGAGGCCGCCATCCTGCACGCGGCGATGCACGACGCCGCCGTCTCGGTCACCGGCGTCGGAAATCCCTACCGGGTACGGGTGCCTGTCAGTTACCCGGGCACCATGGACAACGTCGTGGCGCCGTCCCTGCACGCCGCCATCGACCGGGCCGCGTACGACGTGCTGACCGCCCTGTACGGCGGCCAGGGCCAGTCCTACACCCAGGCCCTCGCCGGCGCTGTCGCCCTCCGGCCGTCCGGGGTGAACGCCGCCGAGGTCGCCCGTGGTGACACCGTCGGCGCGGCGGCGGCCACCGCCAACCTCCAGGCCCGCGCCAACGACGGCTCCGGCAACAACACGCCGTACCAACTGGACGCCGTGCCCGGGTCGTGGCGGCCGACCAACGGAAAGGCGGCGGTCAGCCCGAACTGGGGCCTCGTCACCCCGTTCGCGCTCACCTCCGGCCGGCAGTTCCGCCCCGGGCTACCCGCCGGGGTGACCGGAGGTTACGCCGGCCTGCTCGGCGAGCAGGAATACCGCGACCAGGTGCAGGAGATCCGTGACTACGGCGGTCAGACGTCGTCGCTGCGGACCCCCGAGCAGACGCAGATCGCGTTCTTCTGGGCCAACGACCTGGGAGGTACGTACAAGCCACCGGGTCAGCTCTTCTCGCACACCCGGATCGTGTCGGAGCAGCGTCAGCTCGGCATCCTGGCCAACGCCCGGCTCTTCGGGCTGGTCGCGCTCGCGCTCGCCGACGCCGCCATCGCCGCCTGGGATGCCAAATACCAGACACCGATCGACCTGTGGCGGCCGGTGACGGCCATCGAGGCGATGGGCGGCGCCGGCTGGCAGCCGCTGTCCCAGGATCGCGCCGGGGTGCCGTACACGCCGGCCTTCCCGGCCTACATCTCCGGGCACGCCACCTTTGCGGGGGCCTGGTCGGCCGTGATGAAAAGGTTCTTCGGCACCGACGCGATCGCCTTCGACGCCACCACCGACGACCCGCACGCGGAGGGCGTGATCCGGCGCATGCCCGGCTTCGATCACGCCGCCGAGGAGAACGCGCTGAGCCGCATCTACCTCGGCGTGCACTACCGGTTCGACGCGGACGCCGGACTCGCCACCGGCCGTTCCGTGGGCGCGTACGTGTACGCCAACCGGCTGCGGCCGTGAGCCGTCGGTCGGTGTGACGGGGGATGCTGCCCGCCCGGTCCGTGGACCCGGGCGGGCAGCATCAGGCGTCACCGCGACGCCGTGCAGTGCCAGTGGCCAAAATCGCCGGTACGCGACCAGACGTGCCGGGCCGCCCCGATGCTCCAACCCGGGTCCAGCGCCGTCCGCCGATCGACGCCCAACCGGGACAACTCCATGTCGCTGAACTGGAACAACCCCCAGCGTCGCGACCCGTCCCCGGCGATCTCCACGCGGTACGGGTCCAACCCGGACAGGCAGCGCGCCAGCTGCACCGCCCCGCCCGGGTCCTCCGGGAAGACCCGCCGCACCTCCTTGCCGATCCGGTCCTCCGTCCAGGTGGGCGGCACCTTCACCGCGCCGGACAACTCGTCGAGCACCCGCCCGTCCGCGGTGCCGCTGACCGGCAGGCCACCGAACGCCTGGAAGACGATCAGTCGGCTGGTGGTGTCCGGGCCGAACCAGCCGTCCACGGGCACCTCCAGTCCGCCCGCCACCAGACGTTCCTGGAGGTCCAGCACGCACGGGCCGTACATGCCCTGGCGCAGGATCAGCGGACAGCCGTCGGACGGCGAGCTGTCGACGGTGGCGGCGGCACCAGGGAGCAGCACCCCGGACGCCCCGACCGTGAGCACGCCGAGCACGGCGAGCAGCGCGAGCCGAAGCCAACGGCGGGTCGGCCAGGGCGCGGTGACCCGCGGCTGCGCCGGCCGGACCGGGCCGACGGCGGTCCCGGCCGGTGCGCCGTCCACGGCCGGTTCACTGTTCGCGGCCGGTGCGCCGTCCACGGCCGGTTCACTGTCCACGGCCGGTGCGCCGTCCACGGCCGGTTCGCTGTTCGCGGCCGGTGCGCTGTTCGCGGCCTGCTGGGGGGCCGCGGGTGGCGACGAGGTGGACGGCACCGCCTGGTTCTCCCATCGATCCCGCTCGCCGAGCCGGGCCTCGATGTTCCGGCGCGTCTCCACCCACCGCCGCACCTCGGCGGGCGTGGTGCCGCAGGCCACCAGCAGGGCCACGACGGTGCGCTCCCGCGGCAGGGTGGTCCGCCCCAGCATCGTGGCGAGAGTGCTCGGCGGTAGCCAGTGCCCGGCCGCCGAGGCCTGCCTGGTGATCTCCCGGTAGGTCAGACCGGAACGCCGACGCACGTCCCGGAGCAGTGCGACGTACTCCCCCGCCGTGGCCACGTGCGTCAGCGGATCCCGGGCAGCGTCATCCATCGGATCTCCCCGTGTCGTTGATGTTGACGGGCCCTGAATCGGTGCCCATTCGAATGCGCCGGCCGCGCACCGATCAGCGGCGCGGCCATTGAGGACAGACGGTAGATAAGCCTGTCGGCGAGAACAATGCCCTGGTCAGGGCCGTGCGATGTCCGGGCAGCTCAGGACGGCATGTCCGGATCTTGTCCGACCATCTCGGACAGTCATCCCGGGCCGCCTTGCCCCCACGCGTCCCGGGTCTGGACAATCGTGCGATGACCACGGGGGAGCTACGACCGGACGAGGCGACCGACCCGGCCGAGTTCGTCGACATGCTGCGCCGGCTCAAGGACCGGTCGCGGCTCACGTACCGACAGTTGGAGCAACGGGCGGCGGCGACCGGTGACGTGCTGGCTCGCAGCACCGCCGCCGACATCCTGCGCCGATCCACACTGCCTCGACCCGAGGTGGTGGCCGCGTTCGTCCGGGCCTGTGGCGCGGAGGATCAGGTGGAGACGTGGCTGCGGGCGCGGCACCGGCTCGCGGTGGGCACGTACGCGCCGACGTCGCCCCCGCCGGTGTCACCCGCGCCGGACCGCCAGCCGGTCGACGTCATCGCAGCCGACCACCAGACCGGCGATGGCACCGCGACCGACCACCAGACCGGCGACGGCATCGCAACCGACGACCGGCCCGCCGACGGCGCCGCACCCGACCTCCGTCCATCCGTCGGCACGGGGGCGGGGAGCGCGAGTGCCACCCGACCGCGCTGGTTCGCGCGGCCGGTGCCACTGACGCTGCTCGTCGGCGTCCTGCTGGCCGCACTCGGCGTGGGCATCTGGACGCAGCGTCCTGACGACGACGAGCGGCGAACGGCACAGCTCACCGACCGGAGCACGTCGGCAGCCGGGAGCCCGCCGGCCACGTCGGCGGGCGAGAGCCCTCCGGCGACGCCCGAGAGCAGCGCCAGCCCGACCATCGGCCCAGACGCGCTCCTGAGCCAGATCCGCCCCGCCCGCAGCCCGCAACTCTGCGTCAGCGAGGGGCGTGACCGCACCGGCGAGTACGGGAGCCAGGTGGCGGTGCAGGTCTCCTGCGCCGAGGCCACCCCGCCGGACACCTACCTGGAGCCGGCGGCCGGCGGGCTGTACTTCATCAAGTGGAACCACCCGGAGCACGGGCCGGGCTGCCTCACCGTCCGGGGCGAGAATCCCGGCCGGAACATGCTCGAACCCGTCACGAAGTGCAGCCAGAGCAACTGGTCCCAGCTGTTCCGCTTCGAGCCGACCGGGTCCGCGCCGACCTCGTACCGCATCCGGCCCACCCGCACGGACCTGTGCGTCGGGCTGCGCGACGATGACACGGAGGTGTCGGCCGAGGCGCTGGTCGAGCCGTGCACGAACGGCCCGGACCAGGTGTTCCTGATCGACGCGCTGCCGAAACGCTGACGCCCGGGGGTCGGCGGGCTGCTCAGCGGGCGGGCGGCACCTGGTCCCAGCCGGTGGGCAGCGGGGGCACCGACCAGGCCGGGTCGGGGTGCCATTGCGCCCACGCCGGGTCCCACCAACGCTCGCTCGCGTCGAGCAGCGCCGCGATCCGGTCACCCTCGGCCTGGATCGCATCAGCCATCCCGGGGTAGCGCCCCTCGACGAGGCGCTGGGCGAACATCTCCACGTCCTTCCAGACGTACCGGTCGGCGTCCGCGCCCCACCACAGGTCCAGCTCGTGGTCGAGGGTGTCCACCCCGATCGGCGTACGACGCACCGGGTCCTGGAGGTTGAAGTACCAGCCGGCGAAGTCACGCCCCGGCCCCGTCCAGAACACGTCGACCGAGTGCGCCTCGCCGGGGCGTTGCAGCATCAGCTTGCCGTGGCCGGACCAGGAGCGGTGCCCGGCGGTCTCCCACGGGTGACGCCCGCACGGAAAGACGCCGGTCTTCGGGAAGCCGAACTCGGCTCCCGGTGGAAGATAGAGGGCGAGCAGGTCGGGCGAGTCCTCGACGCAGATCGTCGGGCAGGCGAACCAGACCTCGCCCCGCAGCACCTCACGGCGCACCACAGTGTCACCTGGCGCGAACCGGTCTGCCGCCACTTTCCCACCTCCACGTTCGACGCCATCGCCTGGTCCACCCGGCTTTGCGAAAGTCGGGGTGTCCCAGCGCGCGGGACACCCCGACTTCCGTGGTTCCGAGTCGACCGCTCTCAGGCGTCGACCGCCGCCATCACGTCGTCGCTGATGTCGAAGTTCGCGTAGACGTTCTGCACGTCGTCGCAGTCTTCCAGGACGTCGATCAGCTTGAAGATCTTGCGAGCGCCCTCTTCGTCCAGCGGGATGTTCATGCTGGGGATCAGGGAGGACTCCGCCGACTCGTACTCGATGCCGGCGTCCTGCAGCGCAGTCCGCACCGGGACCAGGTCGGTCGGCTCGGAGACCACCTCGTACGCCTCACCGAGGTCGTTGACCTCCTCGGCGCCGGCGTCGAGGACGGCCATCATCACGTCGTCCTCGCTGGTGCCCTCCTTGGGCACGATCACCACGCCCTTGCGGGAGAACATGTACGACACCGAGCCGGCGTCGGCGAGCGAGCCGCCGTTGCGGGTCAGCGCCGTCCGCACCTCGGTGGCCGCCCGGTTGCGGTTGTCGGTGAGGCACTCGATGAGCATGGCCACGCCGTTCGGGCCGTACCCCTCATACATGATCGTCTGCCAGTCGGCGCCGCCCGCTTCCAGGCCGGAGCCGCGCTTGACGGCGCGGTCGATGTTGTCGTTCGGCACCGAGCTCTTCTTCGCCTTCTGGATCGCGTCGAAGAGAGTCGGGTTGCCGGTGGGGTCGCCGCCGCCGATCCGCGCGGCCACCTCGACGTTCTTGATCAGCTTGGCGAACATCTTGCCGCGCTTGGCGTCGATGACGGCCTTCTTGTGCTTGGTCGTCGCCCACTTTGAGTGGCCGGACATCTTCTACCTCCGTTGCTACCCGCCGTCTGCATCGACCGCACCGCTCACGCCCCACTCCCGCCGGCGCACGCGGAGGTGCCGGTCAGCTCTGGCGGAAGCCTGGCGGGCAGATGGCCCTGCCGAATCTCCGCAATCCTACCGACGTCCCCCGGGTCGCTGTCATGCACCGCGCGCGGCGACTCCGTCCCGTCCCCCCAGACCGGGGCAGACGGGACGAAATCCGCGATGGGCTACGACCCCAACAGCGCACGATCTGCCGGACGAAGCACCCGCGACCAGGTCACGACCTCGGCGAGCATCGTGGACAGCTCCGCTTCCCGACCGTCACCCGGCGCGAAGCGGCCGGCGGTCCGGTCACCAGGGTCGGCCCCGGTGAAGTCGAAGTCAGTGAAGATCGACAGCGACACTCCGGTCGGCGCCACCACCGTCCGCACCTCGGTCAGAATCGCCCGCAGGTGATCGGCGGCCCGGGTGCCGCCCTGCACGCCGTAGCTCAGCACCCCGGCCACCTTGTCGGTCCACTCCGCGTACAGGAAGTCGATGCCGTTCTTGAGCGCTGCCGGTATCGAGCGGTTGTAGTCCGGGGTGACGAAGACGAAGGCGTCGCAGCCGTCCACCACCTCCGCCCACCGCCGGGTGTGCGGATGCCGGTAGTCGCCGAACAGCGCCGGCACCGGCTCGTCCAACAGTGGTAATGCCTGTTCGGCGAGGTCCACCAGTGTGAAGACGGCGTCCCCGGCGCGTACCGCCTCGTGCCGCTCGGCCACCTCCATCACCCAATGGGCGACCGCCGCGCCGCGCCGACCCGGGCGGGTGCTGCCCACGATCACACCGATCCGCAGCGGTCCTGTGCTCTGTGCGTTTCTCATGCCCCCGATCCTGCGAGCCACACGGCGGTGGGGGGAGACCGCCGCGAGGATGGCCCTGCCAGGGCCACCCACCGGCCGACGCCGACTGCCAGACTGGCTCGGTGATGGACGGAGAGCTGGGCGCCTTCCTGCGCAGTCGCCGCGAAGCGCGGCGGCCGGCCGAGGTCGGCCTCCCCGAGGGCCCCCGCCGACGCACCCCCGGGCTGCGCCGGGCCGAGCTGGCGACGTTGGCACAGGTCAGCGTGGAGTACCTGACCCGACTGGAACAGGGCCGCGACACCCGACCATCGCCGGAGATCCTCGCCGCGCTCGCCGACGCCCTGCGCCTGGACAGCGCCGACCGCGAACACCTGCGGCAACTCGCCTCAGCTCAGCACGCCCGACAGCTCTGCTCGGGTGACCGGCCGACGGTGTCCCGCACCGTCCGGCCCACGGTCCGCGCCATGCTCGACGCGCTGCGCGACACCCCGGCGTACGTGCTCAACCGGCTCGGCGACGTGCTGGCCTGGAATGAGCCATTCGACATGCTCGCCCGCCCGCTCGGCCTGCTGGACGGGTCGCGACCGAACCTGGTCTGGTTCGTGCTGACCGACGAGCGGGCCCGCGCGCACTATCCGCAGTGGTCGGCGCTGGCCGACCAGCAGGTCGCGGAGCTGCACCTGCTGCGCCGGGGCGATCCGGCCAGCGACGCCTTCGCCGAGCGGCTGGCCCGTACGGTGGGCGCGCCGTTCGTCGACCGTTGGCGGCAGCGACCGGTCACCGCCGCGCGTACCGGCCTGCTGACGGTGCGCCATCCGGCGGCGGGGCTGTTGCGCCTCAACGTCGAGACCCTCGAGCTGGCCGATGCCGACCCGCAGCGCCTGGTGGTGCAGTTGCCCGCCGACGCCGCCACGGCGATCGCGCTCGAACAGCTGGCTGGCCGCCGCCCGGGGCAGCTGCGGGCGGTCGCCAGCTGAGCAACGGGGCACGCCGTCAGGGGGCGGCCCGCACCAGGTCCACGAAGTACGCGTGCACGCGCAGGTCACCGGTCAGCTCCGGGTGGAACGAGGTGGCCAGCAGGTTGCCCTGCCGGACCGCCACGATCCGGTCGGCGGCCGGGCCGTCGGTCACCGTCCCGATCACCTGAACGCCGGCACCGACCCGCTCGACCCAGGGCGCGCGGATGAACACCGCGTGGACCGGCTCCCCCGGCACCCCGGTGATCTCCACCGGTGCCTCGAACGAGTCGACCTGCCGGCCGAACGCGTTGCGCCGGACGGTCATGTCGATGCCGGCGAAGCCCCGCTGGTCCGGTCGGCCGTCCAACACCACCGTCGCCAGCATGATCATGCCCGCGCAGGATCCGTAGACCGGCATGCCGTCCGCGATCCGCTTGTCGATCGGCTCGCGCATCTCGAAGATGTCGGTGAGCTTGCTGATGGTGGTGGACTCGCCCCCGGGGATGACCAGGCCGTCGACCGCGTCCAGCTCGGTCGGACGCCGGACCGGGCGGGCGTCCGCGCCCGCCGCGGCCAGTGCCGCGACGTGCTCGCGGACGTCCCCCTGGAGCGCGAGAACGCCGATCCGGGGTGCCGTCACGTTCACACCGTTCCTCTCCGGTTCACGCCGCCCGAAGGAGCGCTCACCAGCCGCGCTCGGCCAGGCGGTGCGGCTGCGGGATCTCGTCGACGTTGATGCCGACCATCGCCTCGCCGAGACCCCGGGAAACCTTGGCCAGCACGTCCGGGTCGTCGTGGAAGGTGGTGGCCTTGACGATCGCGGCGGCCCGCTGGGCCGGGTTGCCGGCCTTGAAGATGCCGGAACCGACGAAGACGCCCTCCGCGCCGAGCTGCATCATCATCGCCGCGTCGGCCGGAGTGGCGATCCCGCCCGCGGTGAACAGCACCACCGGCAGCTTGCCGCTCTCGGCGACCTCCTTGACCAGCTCGTACGGGGCCTGCAGCTCCTTGGCCGCGACGTACAGCTCGTCGGTCGGCAGCGAGGACAGCCGGGCGATCTCCTGGCGGATCTTCCGCATGTGGGTGGTGGCGTTGGAGACGTCACCGGTGCCGGCCTCACCCTTGGAGCGGATCATGGCCGCGCCCTCGGTGATCCGGCGCAGCGCCTCGCCCAGGTTGGTCGCGCCGCAGACGAAGGGCACCGTGAAGGCCCACTTGTCGATGTGGTTCGCATAGTCCGCCGGGGTCAGCACCTCGGACTCGTCGACGTAGTCGACGCCGAGCGACTGGAGGATCCGCGCCTCGACGAAGTGACCGATGCGGGCCTTCGCCATCACCGGGATGGAGACCGCCTCGATGATCCCGTCGATCATGTCGGGGTCGCTCATCCGGGACACCCCGCCCTGCGCGCGGATGTCGGCGGGCACCCGCTCCAGGGCCATCACCGCGACGGCGCCGGCGTCCTCGGCGATCTTGGCCTGCTCGGCGTTGACCACATCCATGATCACGCCGCCCTTGAGCATCTCGGCCATGCCACGCTTCACGCGGGCGGTGCCGACGACGGGGGCGGTACCGGTGTTCGAGGCGGTGTTTTCGGGCACGGGTCATCGCTCCTTGGACGGGCTCCTCGGGGTGGCAGCGAAAATGCTACGCGCGGGTCAACGCCGCACCGACAGCCAATCAGACCCCCGGTGGCCTGCTCTGTGGCACCGATCACCGGCCCACCGGGTCAGCTCGCGGGCACGTCCGCGGGCACCGTAAGGGTCGGGTCGTCGATGTCGAAGTAGCGCGGCCACTCCCGGCCCCGCCCCATCCGCAACAACCGCACCAGCGGCCGGCTGCGCGCCGAACGGGCGTCCCGCACCAGGTCGGTGTGCACCTGGCGGGACAGCGCGAGCCGGCGACTGGCGGCGATGACCGCCCCGCAGTCCGGATCGCCCTGATCCAACGGGACGGAACGCAGCTGCCGGGTCAGGTCGTTCTCCGCCGCCTCCCGCTCGTCCGGGCTGGCGTCCAGGGCGATCCGGGCCGCCGCGTACAGCTCCACGCCGAAGCGCCGCTCGGCCAGCACGGCCGCCGCGGCCGCCCGACGCAGCAGGTGGGCGTCGAGAGCCCGGGCCGCCAGCTCCGCGCGGCTCTGCAACCTCTCGACCCGGCCGGCGGTCCAGATGAGGTACGCCGCGACCAGCCCCACGACCACGCTCGCGGCCACCACCCACCACATGTGCCGCATCGTAGTGCTGCTCCGTTTCAGCTCCGAGTGGGTGCGGTCACGCCGGACAACCGGTCGCTGCCGCACCATCCGTCACACCGGTCAGCCCAGCCCCACCCATTCCTGGTCGATGACCCGCCCGTCGGTTGCTTCGATCGCCGCTGCGTATACCTCCAGAACGCGGCGAGCAACCACGGGCCAGTCGAAATTCGCCACGACCTGATCCCCGCAGGCGGTCAGTGCGGCCCGACCCGCCGGGTCGTCCAACAGCTCGGCCAGGGCGTCGCGCAGCCCCGCCGGGTCACCGGTGGGAAACAGCCGGCCCGCACGCCCACCGTCGAGCACCCGCCGGAACGCGTCCAGGTCGCTGGCGACGACCGTCGTACCGGCCGCCAACGCCTCGGTGAGGATCATGCCGAAGGACTCGCCGCCGGTGTTCGGTGCCACGTAGAGGTGCACACTGCGCAGCATCCGCGCCTTGTCCGGTTCGGTGACCAGGCCGAGGAACGTGACGCGCTCGTGCAGGTCGGGCGGGAACTGGTCGTACAGGTCGTCGGGATCACCCGGGCCAGCGACGAGCAGCCGTAGCCCCGGCCTGGTGGCGGCCAGCGCCACGAACGCGTCGCGTAGCACCGGGAAGCCCTTTCGCGCCTCGGTGAACCGGCCCAGGAAACCCAGCGTGCCGCCGGTGCCCGGGCCACACTCACCCGGCCAGCCCGGCAACGGCTCGACGTCGGCGAACTTCGCCACCGCCACCCCGTTGGGGATCTCCACCGCGCCGCCGTCCATGTGCTCGACCTGCACCTTGCGGGCCAACGCGCTGACCGCGATCCGGGCGGTGATCCGCTCCAGCACGATCTGGAGCACACCCTGCGCCGCCGCCAACACCCGCGAACGGGTCATCGCGGTGTGGAACGTGGCCACCACCGGGCCGCGAGCGGAGAGCACGGCCAGCAGCGACAGGCTCAGCGTGAGCGGCTCGTGCACGTGCAGCACGTCGAAGTCGCCATTGGTGATCCAACGCCGGACCCGGGCGGTCGAGACCGGACCGAACGCGATCCGGGCCACCGATCCGTTGTACGGCAGCGGCATGGCACGGCCGGCGGACACCACGTACGCCGGCAGCGGTGAATCCTCGTCGGCCGGGGCGAGCACGCTGACCTCGTGGCCGAGCGCGATCAGCGCCTCGGCGAGGTCCATGACGTGGTTCTGCACCCCGCCGGGGACGTCGAAGGAGTACGGGCACACGATGCCGATCCGCATGCGTCAG
Source organism: Micromonospora sp. MGP-C2 (assembly GCF_057766525.1). Taxonomy (NCBI): domain Bacteria; kingdom Bacillati; phylum Actinomycetota; class Actinomycetes; order Micromonosporales; family Micromonosporaceae; genus Micromonospora; species Micromonospora sp. MGP-C2. The sequence continues at coordinate 6,631,215 of NZ_JBYMEN010000002.1, read as the reverse complement.
CGCCCCCTGTCCGTGACCGTGGGACACCATCCCGGCGCGCCCGCCTCGCTCACGACTGCGGGGCTCCGCTGCGCTGCACTCCTCGCGCTCACCGTGCCCACCACCCCCTCAGACCTGCCCGGAGGCCGACGAGGGCAGCTCCGTGCCGTCCCCCGTCCTCCGCTGGTCCAGCCACATCCGCTGCAACATGTGCCAGTCTTCCGGATGCCGGGCGATGCCCGCCGCCAGACGATGGGCGATCAGCTGGGTTAGCGTTCGGACCCGCTGGTCCAAAGGCCCCACCTCGGGTCCCGGGACCGGCAGCGGGCCGGCGAGCGACGCGCACGCGGCGTCCGGTTCGTACCACATCGAGGCCACGTAGAGCGGCGCTCCGGTGTGCAGCGCAAGCAGTGCGGGCCCGGCCGGCATCCGGGTCTTCCCGCCGAAGAAGTCCACCTCCACCCCGCGGGCGGAGAGGTCCCGGTCGGCCAGCAGCGGCACCACCGCACCGGCGCGTACCCGGTCCAGCAGCACGTCGAACGCCGGACGTGGCCCGCCATGCGTCGGCAGGATCTCCATCCCGAGGACCTCTCGGAAGGCCAGGAACCGCTTGTACACGCCCTCCGGCTTGAGCCGCTCCATGACGGTGGCGATCGGCCAACCGGTGGCCGCCACCCAGGCGCCCGCGGCGTCCCAGTTGCCGGCGTGCGGCAACGCCACCACCGCGCCCCGGCCGGCGGCCACGTCCGCGGCGAGCAACTCGGCGCCGTCGAGCCGGAAACCGGACAGGATCTGCGCGCGGCTCAGCGAGGGCAGCCGGAACGCCTCCATCCAGTACCGGGCGTACGAGCGCAACCCGCGCTTGACGAGATCGTCCAGCTCGGCGTCGGGCAGGTCCGGGCCGACCACCCGGCGCAGGTTCGCGCGCAGTCGGGCCGTACCCCCGCCGCCGGTGCGGTGGGCGCGGTCCGCGCCCGCCTGGAACGCCGCCGCCACCAACGGCCGAGGTAACGCGCGGACCACCCGCCAGCCGGCGACGTAGCCCAGCTCGGTGAGGTTCACGCGGCCCGGCCGCCGGTCGTCCGGCGCCGGGTCCCCGCCGCGCCGCTCACGCCTGACCGTCCGGCTGGAGCTGCTGGGCCTGGCGGTAGACGTGCGCCATCCGCTGCCCCACCGTGAAGATCGACACCGCGGCGAGCAGCCAGAGCGCGATCTCCAGCGCCGGCTTCACACCGACGCCGGTGAGGATTCCACCGACCCCGACGATCAGCAGCCGCTCGGTGCGCTCGGCGATGCCCACGTTGCAGGTCATGCCGAGCCCCTCGGCGCGAGCCTTCACGTAGGAGACCAGGCTGCCTGCGGCCAGGCAGACCAACGCGGCGGCCACCCCGGAATAGTTGCCCTCCGTGGCCAGCCAGTACGCGACGGCACCGAAGACGGCGCTGTCGGCGACCCGGTCCATGCTTGAGTCGAGGAACGCGCCGAACCTGGTGGAGCCGCCGCTCATCCGGGCCATCGTCCCGTCGAGCAGGTCGGTGAGCGCGAACAGGGTGACGATCAACGCGCCCGCGACCAGATGGCCGCGGGCACCGAAGCCGAGCGCGCCGACGAGCACACCAACGGTGCCCGCGACGGTGACGGCATTGGGGGTGACGCCGGCGCGCAGAAGGGCGCGGGCAATCGGCTCGACGACGCGGGTCATCCCCGCGCGGGCCGACACTTGGAAGATCTTCGCCATGGCGGTCCCCACGATAACGGTCGCCCCAGCTCCGCCGATACGGCCGGTCCCGCCGACGCGCCTGCGAGAGGCTTGTGCCTACCCGACGAGGGGTGTGAGATCGAGCCGGGAGGTGAGCCAGCTCACCCGTCCACCCGTCCCGTTCCCGCTGTGCAGCAGACCACCGGAGGATATCGCCGCGCTCTCGCCCCGGGCCGCTTCCACCTCGCGCGGCGGTCGCCACCCACCACCGGCTGAGGGAGGTGCGCCCCATGGCGCAAAAGCATGAGAAGGGTTCCACCGGCGGCACGCCGGTGCTGACCGAGCCCGAGCGGGTCCGCAACGTGGTGCTCGTCGGGCACTCCGGAGCGGGCAAGACGACACTGGTCGAGGCGCTGCTCGCGGCCACCGGCACGATCGGCCGGGCCGGCAGCGTCGTCGACGGCACCACTGTCGGCGACCACGACCCCGCGGCCGTCCGCCAGCAGCGCTCGGTCAGCCTGTCCTGCGCGCCGCTGCTGCACAACGGCATCAAGGTCAACCTGCTGGACACCCCCGGGTACGCGGACTTCGTCGGCGAGCTGCGCGCCGGGCTGCGGGCCGCCGACGCAGCGCTCTTCGTCGTCTCGGCGGCGGGCGGCATGGACGCGGCCACCGTCGCGCTGTGGGAGGAGTGCGCGGCCGTCGACATGCCCCGCGCGGTCGCGGTGGCCCGACTGGACCAGCCCCGCGCCGACGTCGACGAGACGGTGGCGCTCTGCCAGCGCCTCTTCGGCGACAACGTGATGCCGCTCTACCTGCCGATGCTCGGCGACGACGGCGTGTCCACCGAGGGTCTGCTCGGCCTGATCACCCGCCGGGTCTTCGACTACTCCGCCGGGCTTCCCGCCGACGTCCGCGATCCCGACCCGGAGCACCAGCGGGCCATCGACGAGTCCCGCGACGAGCTGATCGAGGGGATCATCGCCGAGAGCGAGGACGAGACCCTCATGGACCGCTACCTCGACGGCGAGGAGATCAGCACCGAGGTGCTCATCGATGACCTGGAGAAGGCCGTCGCCCGGGGCCACTTCTACCCGGTGGTGCCGGTCTGCGCCGCGACCGGTGTCGGGCTGGACGTGCTGTTGGAGGTGCTGACCGCCGCGTTCCCGTCGCCGCTGGAGCACGAGTTGCCGGCGGTGACCGGCGTGGACGGCTCGCCGCGTCCGCCGCTGACCTGCGACCCGGCCGGGCCGCTAGTCGCGGAGGTCGTCAAGACCACCATCGACCGCCACGTCGGCCGGGTGTCGCTGGTCCGGGTGTTCTCCGGCACGTTGCGCCCCGACCAGACCATGCATGTCTCCGGCCACGGCATGGCCGAACGCGGGCACCCCGACCACGACGCCGACGAGCGGGTCGGGCACATCTTCACCCCGCTGGGCGCCACCCTGCGGGAGGTGCCGCTCTGCGTGGCCGGCGACATCTGCGCGATCACCAAGTCGGGCAGCGCCGAGACCGGCGACACCATCTCCGCCCGGGACGAACCGCTGCTGATCGCACCCTGGGAGATGCCGGAACCGCTGCTGCCGGTGGCGGTCGTCGCCCACAGCCGCGCCGACGAGGACGCCCTGGCCCGCAACCTCGCCCGCCTGGTCGCCGGCGATCCCACGCTGCGTCTGGAGCGCAGCCCGGAGACCCACCAGTTGGTGCTCTGGTGCATGGGTGAGGCACACGCTGACGTGGTGCTCGACCGGCTGCGCGCCGGCGGCGTCGAACTGGACACCGAGCCGGTCAAGGTGTCACTGCGCGAGACGCTGACCGTGCCCGCGAGGGGGCATGGCCGGCACGTCAAGCAGTCCGGTGGCCACGGCCAGTACGCGGTCTGCGACATCGAGGTCGAGCCCCTGCCCCCGGGCAGCGGCTTCGAGTTCGTCGACCGGGTCGTTGGCGGCGCGGTGCCGCACAACTACATCCCCTCGGTCGAGAAAGGTGTCCGCGCCCAGCTCGAACGTGGCCTGGTCGCCGGTCACCCGGTGGTGGACCTGCGGGTGACCCTGGTCGACGGCAAGGCGCACAGCGTCGACTCCTCCGACGCGGCCTTCCAGACCGCCGGTGCGCTGGCGTTGCGCGACGCCGCCGACCGTGGCCAGCCGGCGTTGCTGGAGCCGATCGACGAGGTCACCATCCGGGTGCTCGACGGCTCGGTGGGCCCCGTGATGGGCGACCTGTCCAGCCGGCGCGGCCGGGTGCTCGGCACCGAACCGGACCCGGACACCGAGGGCCGCACCCTCGTCCGCGCCGAGGTGCCGGCCACCGAGTTGCTGCGCTACGCCGTCGAGCTGCGCTCGATGACGGCTGGCACCGGCACCTTCCGCCGTCACTTCGTCCGGCACGACCCCATGCCCGCGCACCTGGCCGACCAGATCCGCAAGGAACACACCCCCTGACCATCGCCCCCATCACGTCCGCCGCCCGGAGCCCGGAGCCCGCGATCCGCGAGGCATCACAACTCGTGCTCGACAGGGTCGGTGCGGCGGGTTGGCATGGCATGTCGCGCGCCCTGTAGAGCTGCCCCAGATCTGGGCCAGCTCTACCCGCGCGCCGGGACCTGACCGAGCCGCCGCCCCAGGCACACCGCAGCTTCACAGGCCACCGCCACCCAACCAGGCCAGGCCAGGCCACCCAACCAAGCCACCACCACCTGACCAGGCCAGGCCAGGCCAGGCCACCCAACCAGGCCACCGCCCCAGATACGGGGCAGCTCTACAGGAGGCCGCACTCACATGGGCGGTGGGCACCTGAGTCCGGGACGGAACGGCGGCACGGACCGGACGGGTACGCCGGACGGGTACGCCCGACAGGTGCGGATGCCCCGGTCAGGGGTGGATGGTGGGGTGCGTGGGAGGGGGCCAGTAGGGGCGGTCGGCGTCGCGGAGGGCTGCGGTCCGCAGGGCGGCCAACTGGCGCTCCACCTCGACGAACTGGTCCGCCGGCAACGGGCCCCGGTGCAGGGCAGCGGCGTTCTCCTCGACCTGGGCGACCGTACGGCAGCCGGGGATCGGGATGGTGCGACCGCTGCGGGCCCAGATCCAGCCCAGCGCGCCCTGGGCGAGGGTGCGCCCGTCGGCGGTGAGCGCCGCACGGACCGCGCCGACCCGGCGCAGCCACTCGGGTGCGGGCCGACCACCGCGGAACCACTCCAACCAGCCGGGGGCCAACCCGCGTACGTCGTCGCGGGGCAGGGTCGACCCGGACGAGTACTTGCCGGTGAGCAGACCCATCCCCAGCGGGCCCCGGTTGACGCTGGCCAGGTCGTACTTGTCGCAGACGGCGAGCAGTTCGGGAGCGTCCCGCAGCACCGACAGGGTGTGCTGCACGGCGGTGGCACCGGCGGCGGCCTGCCCGAACGCGGTGGCCCGGTCGGGACGGTCGGTGCTCCACCCGTACGCCCGGATCAGGCCCTCGGTGACCAGGTCCTCGCAGGTGCCGATGAGCGCCTGCGCCCGCGGCACCGGCAGGTCGGCCAGGTGCAGCTGGTAGAGGTCGATCCGGTCAGTGCCCAACCGGCGCAGCGAGTCGGTGACGGCCCGGCGCAGGTACGCGGGCGACGCGTCCTCCCCGGTGGCCTGTCGGCTCGCCTCGTCGAAGGTGTAACCCCACTTGGTGGCGATCACGGCCTCGTCCCGGCGGCCGGCGAGCGCGCGGCCGAGCACCCGCTCGCTGTGCCCGGCGCCGTACGTGTCGGCGGTGTCGAAGAGGGTGATGCCCTCATCGAGCGCCCGGCGTACCGCCCGAACGGACTCGTCGTCGTCGACCGCGCCCCAGCCCAGCGGTTGGGCGCCCTCCGCCCAGGGGCCGCCGATCGCCCAGCACCCCATGCCGAGGGCGCTGACCTCGATGCCGCTGCGTCCCAACGTCCGTGTCGTGACTGCCATCGGCCGATCGTGCCACCTTCGCCGGGTCGGGGCGTAGCAGATCCCGAGGCGGAATTGAGGATGCGCACCCACCGGTGGGGTGCGGCATGATCGACGCCATGCGACGGCTGGGTGTGGACATCGGCGGTGTGATCATCGAGCCGTACGCCGCGCTGCTGTGCGCCGGCTAGCCGGACCGGCGCGGCCCTCGCGCTCCGGCGGCGGTCAGGACGGCCAGGCGCGGGCCAGCAGGTCGCGGGTGTCACCGAGCAGTTGCGGCAGGACCTTGGTGCGGCCGATCACCGGCATGAAGTTCGCGTCACCGCCCCAGCGCGGCACCACGTGCTGGTGCAGGTGCGCGGCGATGCCAGCGCCGGCCACCCCGCCCTGGTTCATGCCCAGGTTGAAGCCGTGCGCGTTGCTCACCTTGCGGATCACCCGCATCGCGGTCTGGGTGTACGACGCCAGCTCGGTGGTCTCGGGCACGTCCAGGTCGGTGTAGTCGGCGACGTGCCGGTAGGGGCAGACGAGCAGGTGCCCGGGGTTGTACGGGTAGAGGTTGAGCACCACGAAGACGTGCTCGCCGCGGGCCACCACCAGGCTCTCCTCCGGCGGCAGCTTGGGGGCCCGGCAGAACGGGCAGCCGGTCGGCTTCTCGTAGCCCTCGGCCGGGCGGTCCTCGCCGGAGATGTAGGTCATCCGGTGCGGCGTCCAGAGCCGCTCCAGGCCGTCCGCCATGCCGTCGATGTCCGTGTGCCGTTCCGCCCCTGTCACGAGCCGATCCTACGGAGCCACCCAGGCGGGCCGCGACACCCGCTGTCGGGAAAACTCTTTGCTGCAAGTTCTTGACGGATCAATGCCCAAACCTGAAACTTTCTGCATCCAAGAACTTCCATGCATTGATGGAGGGCTCCATGATCCGACGGCTCGGCCGGCTCCTCGCGGCACTCGCCCTGACTGCCGCCACCACAGTGGCCGGCGTCACCCTCACCGCCGGCGCCGCACAGGCGGACGGCTGCTACACCTGGGGTCGCGCCCTGTCCCAGGGGATGTCCGGCGAAGACGTCCGGCAACTCCAGATCCGGGTCGCCGGCTACCCCGGCTATGGCGCCGTGCTCACCATCGATGGCGCGTTCGGCCCGGCCACCCGGTCCGCTGTCATCCGCTTCCAGCAGGCGTACGGGATGTCGGCGGACGGCGTCGCCGGCGCGCAGACGTTCAACCGGCTCTACGCCCTCCAGGACGACGACTGCACACCGGTCAACTTCAGCTACGCCGAGCTGAACAACTGCAACAGCACCTGGGCCGGCGGCGCGGTCTCGGCGAGCACGGCGCGGTTCAACGCGCTCGTGTCGATGTGGAAGCTCCAGGCCATGCGGCACGCCCTCGGGGACGTGAACATCGCGATCAGCAGCAGCTTCCGCAGCTACACCTGCAACAGCGCGGTCGGCGGGGCGTCGAACAGTCGACACCTCTACGGTGACGGGGTCGACCTGGTCGGGTCCCCGTCCTTCTGCCGGCTGGCCCAGCAGGCCCGCTACCACGGCTTCGGGCAGATCCTCGGCCCCGGCTACCCGGACCACAACGACCACACCCACGTGGCGGCGGTCGGCGGCTGGTCAGCACCGAACTGCGGCATCTGACCGCAGGCGCCGACTCCTGGCGTCGGCCTCCGGGCGAAGATCGCGCCCGAACATGGAAGTAGTGGCCTCCCCACGCCGGGGAGGCCACTACTTCCTGGATCGAGCGCGATCTTGCGGCGGGCGGGCCGCGCGGCGGGCGCGCGACCGCGCGGGCGGCGCTACTCCGCGGCGGCCGAGGGGCCGATGTTGGTACGCGAGCTGACCACGTCCAGCACGTGAGTCACCGCCTCGGCGACCGGCACCCCGTTGCGCTGTGAGCCGTCGCGGTAGCGGAAGGAGACCGTGCCCGCGGCCACGTCGTCGTCACCGGCGATCACCATGAACGGGATCTTCTGCTGCTGCGCCGTACGGATCTTCTTCTGCATCCGGTCGTCACCCGCGTCCACCTGGGCCCGGATCCCCTCGGCGCGCAGCGCCGCGACGAAACCGTGCAGGTAGTCGGTGTGGTCCTCCCGGATCGGGATGCCCACCACCTGCACCGGCGCCAGCCAGGCCGGGAACGCGCCCGCGTAGTGCTCGGTGAGCACCCCGAAGAACCGCTCGATCGACCCGAACAACGCCCGGTGGATCATGACGGGCCGCTGTCGGGTGCCGTCGGCGGCCTGGTATTCCAACCCGAACCGCTCCGGCTGGTTGAAGTCGACCTGGATGGTGGACATCTGCCACGTCCGGCCGATCGCGTCCCGCGCCTGCACGGAGATCTTCGGCCCGTAGAACGCCGCGCCGCCCGGGTCGGGCACCAGGTCCAGACCCGAGGTCGCGGCGGCGGTCCGCAGCGCCTCGGTCGCCTCGGCCCAGTCCTCCTCGGCCCCGATGAACTTGGGCGAGTCGTCCCGCGTCGACAGCTCCAGGTAGAAGTCGTCCAGGCCGTAGTCGCGCAGCAGATCCAGCACGAAGCTGAGCAGCGCGGACAGCTCCCCGGCCATCTGCTCACGGGTGCAGTAGATGTGCGAGTCGTCCTGGGTCAGGCCACGGACCCGGGTCAGGCCGTGCACGACGCCGGACTTCTCGTACCGGTAGACGGTGCCGAACTCGAACATCCGCAGCGGCAGCTCCCGGTACGACCGCCCGCGCGACCTGAAGATCAGGTTGTGCATCGGGCAGTTCATCGCCTTGAGGTAGTAGTCCGCGCCCTCCAGCTGCATGGGCGGGAACATGGTGTCCGCGTAGTACGGCAGGTGACCGGAGGTCTGGAACAGCTGCGCCTTGGAGATGTGCGGGGTGTTGACGAACTCGTACCCCGCCTGCTCGTGCCGCTGGCGGGAGTAGTGCTCCATCTCGCGGCGGATGATGCCGCCCTTGGGGTGGAAGACCGCCAGGCCGGAGCCGATCTCGTCGGGGAAGCTGAACAGGTCGAGGTCCGCGCCGAGCTTGCGGTGGTCGCGCCGGGCGGCCTCCTCCAACAGCTTCAGGTACGCCTTGAGCTCGTCGCGGGTCGGCCACGCCGTGCCGTACACCCGCTGCAACTGCGGGTTCTTCTCCGACCCACGCCAGTACGCGGCGGCCGAGCGCATCAGCTTGAACGCGCCGATCAGGCGGGTGGTCGGCAGGTGCGGGCCCCGGCACAGGTCCGACCAGCAGACCTTGTCCTCCTTGGCGTCGAGGTTGTCGTAGATGGTCAGCTCGCCGCCGCCCACCTCCATCACCTCGTCGGTGTCCAGGCCCTCGCCCTTGACCTCGATCAACTCCAGCTTGAACGGCTCGTCGGCCAGCTCGGAGCGCGCCTCGTCCAGGCTGTCGAAGCGGCGGCGACGAAACCGCTGCCCGGACTTGATGATCTCCTGCATGCGCTTCTCGAGCTTGCTGAGGTCATCGGGCTGGAACGGCTTGTCGACGTCGAAGTCGTAGTAGAAGCCGTTCTCGATGGGCGGGCCGATGCCCAGCTTGGCCTCGGGAAAGATGTCCTGCACGGCCTGGGCGAGCACGTGCGCGGTGGAGTGGCGGAGCACGTTCAGCCCGTCGGGCGAGTCCAGACTGACCGGCTCGACGACGGTCTCCTCGGCCGGCGACCAGTCCAGGTCGCGCAGCTGGCCCTGCGGGTCACGGACCACGACGATCGCCTTGGGGCCGTTCGCGGGCAGTCCGGCCGCGGCCACCGCGTCGGCCGCCGTCGTCCCGGCGGCGACGACGACAGGGTCGGCCACGGCGGGGGTACGGGGTGCGGACACGGTGACTCCTCCAAGTGGTACGAAACGGTGCCGATCCTCGGCTCCTGCCGATGCTATCGGTCGCCCCACCCTCGACCGGGAAGGGCACCTTCCTCACGTCCGCGTTGAACCTTTCGCGCCTCGCAGCCGAACTACAGAGTGTGGCCGGAACCGGTGCCGGTCGCGCGGACACGGATGGGGGCACGAGATGGCGAGCACGCACGGCGGCGAGCGCCGACGGCGGATCACGGGGGTGACCGCGCTGACCGCCGCCGGGCTGCTGCTCTGGCCCGGCACGGCGCACGCGGTGGACGTGACGACCACCCCCACGGAGGCCCGGCAGGGCGACGCCGTACGCCTGGAGTTCAGCGTGCCGGAGGAGCGGGCCGGCACGAAGACCAACCAGATCGAGGTCCGGTTGCCGGCCGACGCGCCGATCGCCGAGGTCTACCCGATGTCGGTGAACGGCTGGGCGCCCCGAATCAGCTCCCGCACCCTGGACAAGCCGGTGGCCGGCATCCACTCGTCCGGCGTGAGCACGGTGACCACCGCGGTGACCTGGGTCCGGGTCGGCGAGAGCGACCCCGGCCCGGCCCGGCTGGCGCTGTCCATGGGGCCGATGCCGCAGGCGGAGCGGCTCACCTTCGAGGTGGTCCAGACGTACGCCGATGGCACGGTGGTCCGGTGGGCGGACGCCGCCGGTCCGCACCGGGCCCCGGCGCTCACCCTGCTGCCGGCGGCGCCCGGCGCGGCGGGTCAGGCCGCACACGGCGGGCACGGCGGTCCGGGGGCCGGTGCGCCAGCCGCTGCGGACAGCGGTGTCGACGCCCCGGCCGCTGGGGCGGGCGGCGCGGACGAGGAGTCCGGCAGCGCCGACGGCATGTTGGCCGCCGGCCTGCTGGCCGGCCTGGGCGGCGGCGCGGCGATCGGTTGGCTGGTCAGCCGGTGGCGCCGACGCGACCCAGGCGAGGCCACCGCACTGGCCGAGGTGACCGGCGGAGCGGACGAGGACCAGACCCCGACGCTCGCCGAGGTCACCGGCCGCACGGACCAGGACCAGACGCCCGCGGTTTCCGCGTCATCTCGGTGATCCACTCGGGTTCCCGGAAACCGCGGCATCAACGCCGCACGGGCACCCCGATTCGCAGAAACCCGAGTCGATCATGACCCAGGCGGCGGTCCAGGCCAGCCGGGCCGGGCCGGCAGGCCGGGTGGTCAGGGCAGCCAGGAGGGTAGCGGCTCGCGGGCGGCCAGCCACGGCTCGGGCACGCCCCCGGGGGTGCCGACACCGGTGTACGCCGCCACCACCGCCCCGGCGATGGCGGACGTGGTGTCCACGTCCCCACCCGCCCGCACGCACGTCCGGATCGCCGTCGGATAGTCGTCGAGGTGGGCGGCGGCCACCCAGAGGGTGAACCCGACGGTGTCCTGCGCAGTCACCCGGGAGCCGTTGCCGAGCGCCGCCACCACCTGGGGCAGTGGCCGGCCGAGCAGCCCGGCCGCCCGGTTCACGCTCCGGTGCACCTCGGTGCCCGGATCGAGCGCGGCGGCGATCCCGGCGAGCAGCCGCTCCGGGGCTGGCCGGTGCCCGTCGAGGCGCGCTCGGGCGGCCAACGAGGCGGCGACAGCGACCGCGACGGCGCCGGCGATGCCCTCGGGGTGCGCGTGCGTCACCTCGGCCGAGGAGCGGGCCTGGGCTGCGGCACGCGCGGTCGAGTCGGCGAAGTACGCGCCCAGAGGGCCGACCCGCATGGCCGCGCCGTTGCCGCAGGAGCCCTGACCGTCGAACGCGGAGGCGGCGGCCAGCGGCCACGGGGTGCCGGTGCGGATCAGCCGGAGGATCAGCGTCGCGCCGGCGCCGTAGCCCCGGCGCGGCTCGCAGCGCTCGGCGAAGGCCAGGGCCAGCCGGTCCCGGTCGATGCTGCCGGAGTCGGCGAGCTCGGCGAGGACCGAGCAGGCCATCTGGGTGTCGTCGGTCCACTCCCAGGGCGACGGCGGCAACGCCTGCGGGGTGAGATCCGCAGGTGCCGACCCCGGCAGGAAGTACTGGGCGCCGAGCGCGTCGCCGGTGGAGAGACCGGCGAGGCTGTCCCGGGCGAGTGCCAGGCGGGCATCGGCGAACAGGGTGAACGACATCGTCGTACCAGCTTGCCCCCTCGCCAGGCACGTCGCAACGCGATCAACTTGCCAGGCCCAGTACGGTCTTGTCGTGGCCTCCGTGCTCCTGGTCGAAGACGATCACGTCGTACGCGGCGCGATGCTGCGGTCCCTCACCGACCGGGGGCATGCCGTGCACGCCGTGGGTACGGCGTTGGACGCGCTGCGCCGTGTCGCCGCGGAGACACCCGACCTGGTGGTGCTCGACCTGGGTCTGCCGGACCTGGACGGCTCGGACGCGCTGCGGATGCTGCGCGGCATCACCGACGTCCCGATCATCATCGCCACCGCCCGCGACGACGAGCAGTCGGTGGTCAAGCTGCTGCGTGCCGGCGCGGACGACTACATGGTCAAGCCGTTCACCGGGGCGCACCTGGACGCGCGGATCACCACGGTGCTGCGCCGGGCCGGGCGGGCCAGCCGGACGGTGCAACCCGCTGTGCACAGCGTCGGCGGGCTCAAGGTGGACGTGGGCGAACGCAGTGCCCAGCTCGACGGGGAGCCACTGGCGCTGACCCGCAAGGAATTTGACCTGCTGGCGTATCTCGCCGCGCGACCTGGGCGGGTAGTGTCCCGCCGGGAACTCTTGGAGGAGGTATGGCGGCAGCCATCGGTCGGCGAGGATCAGACCATCGACGTTCACCTGTACTGGCTCCGCAGAAAGATGGGCGAGTCCGCGGCGAAGCCGCGCTACCTGCGCACCGTGCGGGGGGTCGGGTTCCGGCTGGTGGCACCGGACTGAGGACGGCGCTGGCCCTGCTCACGGCCGGCATGTGCAGTCTCGTCGCGCTCGCGTTCCTGATCCCCCTCGGCCTCAGCCTGCGTGAGCAGAGCCGGGACGAGGCGATCGCCGACGCCGCCCGGCGCAGCGCGCTGGTGACCGGCGCGCTGGCGGTCAGCACCGACCCGGCGGTCGTCGAGCGTGCCGTGGTGGCCAGCGCCGAGGGTGCCCAGACCCGGCCGGTGGTGCACGGGTTGGGTCTGGACGAGTCCGCGGGCCGGGCCAGTGGCAGTGACCTGGACCGGGCCCGTGCCGACCGGCGGTCGCTGGTAGTGGACGTCGACGGCGGTGTGGTCCGGCTCGACCCGGTGGTCCTCGGTGACCGGACGGCCGTGGTCGAGGTGTTCCTCCCGGATTCGACGCTGGGCGAGGGTGCCGGCGGCACCTGGTTGCTGCTGTTCGCGGTCGGCGCGGCGATGGCCGGCGCGGCGGTGCTGGTGGTCGACCGGGTCGCCGCCCGCGCGGTGGACTCGACCCGAGGTCTGGTGAAGGCCGCACTGTCCATAGGCGACGGCGACCTGGGCGTACGGGTCGAGCCGACCGGTCCCCGCGAGCTGGCCGAGGCCGGGTACGCCTTCAACCGGATGGCGGACCGGCTCGACGCGGCCCGCACCGATGAGCGGGAGCTGGTGGCCGACCTGTCGCACCGTCTGCGTACCCCGTTGACGGTGCTGCGGTTGGACGCGGAGGCGTTGGAGTCCGACGACACCAGCGTGGGTTCGTTCAGCCCGGCGGAGTTGGACCGACTCCGGGGCATCCGGCGGATCCGGCAGGCGATCGTCACCCTGGAGGGTGAGATCGACGTGCTGATCAAGACGACCCGCAAGTCGGTGGCGCACGAGGCCGGTCCGGCGATGTGCGACGTCAGCGAAGTGGTGCGGGACCGGATGGTGTTCTGGGCGGCCCTGGCCGGCGACCAGAACAGGCCGCACCGGGTGAACGGCGCGCAGTTGCGCATCCCGGCGCCGGTGCCGCGGGCCGAGCTGGCCGCCGCGCTGGACGCGGTCATCGGCAACGTCTTCCGTTACACGCCGCAGGGCACCGCGTTCGAGGTGGCCGTGTCCCGACGCGACGGTTACGTGGCGATCCGGATCGACGACGCCGGTCCCGGCATCACCAACCCGGACCGGGCGCTGCGCCGGGGCACCAGTGACCAGGGTTCGACCGGGCTGGGGCTGGACATCGCCAAGCGGGTGGCGTTACAGGCCAACGGGTCGGTGAGCATCGACCGCGCCCGGCTGGGCGGGGCCAGCGTGGTGATGCTGCTCGCCGACCCGGAGGCGACGCCCCGGCAGGTGAGCCGCTTCGGTCTGGTCGGCCGGATGGCCCGCGACGCCCGGGACACGAAGTCCAGCGGACGTCGCTGGCCCCGCCAGCGCCCCACCGACGAGTGACCGCAACGGCCCGGGTTGTGGGCTGGCGCAAGTCTTCCTTAGATCGCGGTTAACGATCGCGTGTGACCGGCTTCGGGCTGACAGGATCAGTGCACGAACCCACCAGTTTCACCGGTCGAGCGCACCACGCACCCCCGGCCGGTGAAGCCGCGCGCGCGGCGGGAGTCTCAGGTCCCCCCACACCCACGCTCCCGCCGCGCGCCCCGCTCCCCCGAACGGCCAGCGGCTCAGCCGCGCTCCGGCCGCCCAGCTCAGCCGGCGGTGGCGAGGTACGCGTCGATCTCGGCGCTGATCCGCTGCTTGCCGGCGGGGTCGAGGAAGGACGCGGTCACCGCGTTGCGGGCCAGCCCGGCCAGACCCTCGCGACCGGCCCCGAGCAGACGGGCCGCCACCGCGTACTCGTCGTTGAGGGTCGTGCCGAACATCGGCGGGTCGTCGGAGTTGATGGTGACCAGCAGCCCGGCCTCGACCAACTGGGGCAGCGGGTGCTCGTCGAGGCTGGCCACCGCCCGGGTCCGTACGTTGGACGTCGGGCAGATCTCCATCCCGATCTGCCGCTCCGCCAGGTGTGTGAGCAGCTCCGGGTCCTGTGCGGCGGAGATGCCGTGCCCGATGCGCTCGGCGCCCAGCTCGTTCAGCGCGTCCCAGATCGTCTGCGGCCCGGTGGTCTCCCCGGCGTGCGGCACCGAGCGCAGACCGGCCGCGCGGGCCTGGTCGAAGTAGGGCCGGAACTGCGGTCGGGGCACGCCGATCTCCGGGCCACCCAGACCGAAGCTGACCAGCCCGTCCGGGCGTTCCTCCAGGGCGATGCGCAGCGTCTCCTCGGCGGAGGGCAGACCCGCCTCGCCGGGGATGTCGAAGCACCAGCGCAGTTCGAGGCCGAAGTCGGCCAGGGCGCGCCGGCGGGCGTCCTCGATCGCCTCGCAGAACGCCGGCGCGGGGATGCCCCGGCTCACGTGCGAGTACGGGGTGATGGTCAGCTCCGCGTACCGGACCTGTTGGCGTGCCAGCTCCCGGGCCACCTCGTGGGTGAGGATCCAGACGTCCTCCGGGTCGCGGATGAGGTCCACCACGCTCAGGTAGACCTCGATGAAGTGCGCGAAGTCGCGGAACTCGAAGTAGGTGGCGAGCGCCTCCGGGTCGGCCGGCACGGGGGTGCGTCCCTCGTGGCGGGCTGCCAGCTCGGCGACGATCCGGGGCGAGGCGGAGCCGACGTGGTGCACGTGCAGCTCCACCTTGGGCAGGCCGGCGATGAAGGTGGGCAGGTCGGTCACAGGTTCTCCTGGGCATGGTCGCCGGTGCGGGCGACGACGAAGACGCGGCGGAACGGGAAGTACACCTGACCCTGCCGCACCGGGTACGCCGCGGTGAGTCGTACCCCCAGCTCGGCCCGGAAGGCCGACCAGCCGGCGGCGTCCAGCGCGGCCCGGACCGGGCGCAGCGCGGTGCCTTCCATCCAGGTCAGCACCGGGTGCTCGGCGGCGGGCCGAGCCGGCAGCAGGTGCACGTAGGTAGTCTCCCAGGCATCCACGGCGCAGCCGGCGGCGGTCAGCAGCGCCGCGTAGTCGGCCGGGTCGTCGACCGGGTCCGCGCGCAGCAGCGGGGCGATCTCGGCCCGCCAGGCCGGCTGGTCGGCGACCTCGCGCAGGGCGAGGTGCGACGGGGCGGCGAAGTTGCCGGGGACCTGCATGGCCAGCCACGCCCCGGCGGGCAGCTCGCCGGCCCAGCGGCGCAGCAGCTCCTGGTGACCCGGCACCCACTGGAGCGCGGCGTTGCTGACGACCACGTCCTCGTCGCCGGTCGGACGCCAGTCGCGCAGGTCGGCGACCGCGAAGTCGACGGGAGTGCCGAGGGCGGCGGCCCGGTCGATCATCTCGGGTGAGGAGTCCAGGCCGAGCACCCGGCTGGTCGGCCAGCGCTGGGCGAGGGTGGCGGTGAGCTGGCCAGGGCCGCAGCCGAGGTCGACCACGGCCCGGGGCCGCTCGGCGGGGATCCGCGCGACGAGGTCGTGGAACGGCCGGGACCGCTCGTCGCCGAAGCGCAGGTAGGTTGTCGGGTCCCACATCGCAGCCTCCCAAACCGTACGTCCGTCTTGTTTCAAGATACGGCTCGCGTGGCAGGCCGGCAACCCGATCACTAGGCTCGGGGCATGGAACAGCGCAGCTTCAACCGGCTCGGCCGGACCGTCGGCGCGGTCGGCCTGGGCGCCTGGCAGCTCGGCGCCGACTGGGGCACCGTCAGCGAGGGCGACGCGATGGCGGTGCTCGCCGCCGCCGTGGACTCCGGAGTCACCTTCCTCGACACCGCCGACGTGTACGGCGACGGTCGCAGCGAGCAGCTGATCGGCCGCTTCCTGCGCTCCCGACCCGACGCCGGGCTCACCGTCGCCACCAAGATGGGCCGCCGCGTCGAGCAGCGGCCGGAGGCGTACACCCTGGCCAACTTCCGGCAGTGGACCGACCGCTCCCGAGCCAACCTGGGCATGGACACGCTGGACCTCGTCCAGCTGCACTGCCCGCCCACCGCCGTGTTCTCCTCCGACGAGGTCTTCGACGGCCTCGACACCCTCGTCGCCGAGAAGGCCATCGCCGGGTACGGGGTCAGCGTCGAGACCTGCGACCAGGCCCTCACCGCGATCGACCGGCCGGGCGTGGCGAGCGTCCAGATCATCCTCAACGCGGTCCGCCACAAGCCGCTGGAGCGCGTCCTGCCGGCAGCCGCGGCGGCCGGCGTGGGCATCATCGCCCGGGTGCCACTGGCCAGCGGCCTGCTCTCCGGCCGGTACGACGAGCACACCGAGTTCGCCGCCGACGACCACCGCAACTTCAACCGCACCGGCGCGGCCTTCGACGTCGGCGAGACGTTCTCCGGCGTCGACTTCGCGCAGGGCCTCGCCGCCGTACGCCGGCTGGCGCCGCTGGTCGACGCGGACCGCACGATGGCGCAGTTCGCGTTGCGCTGGGTGCTCGACCAGCCGGGCGTCACCGTGGTCATCCCCGGCGCCCGCGACGCTGACCAGGCCCGGCGCAACGCCGCTGCGGCGGACCTGTCGTCGCTGAGCGACGACCAGCTGACAGCCGTACGCGAGACCTACGACGAGCTGATCCGCCCGCAGGTGCACGACCGGTGGTGACCCGCACGCCCGGGGTGCTCGCGTCGCGCCACCCGGCCGACCATGCTGGAGGGCGACGCGCCGCCTCGGGTGTCGGAGAGGGGACGCGATGAGGGGCTGGCTCTCGCTCACCCTCGGCCTGCTGGCCGTCGTGATCGGTGCCGTGTGGACGGTGCAGGGCCTCGGCTATGTCAGCGGCAGCGTGATGACCGACCAGAAGATCTGGGCGGTGATCGGTCCGATCGTGGCACTGGTCGGGCTGGTGGTGCTCTGGCTCGGCCTACGCTCGCGCCGCCGACGCTGACCAACTGGCCCTGGTGGCCTGGCACGGAAAAGCCCCGCATCCCTGGAAGGGTGCGGGGCTTTTCAACGGCCCTGTGCCGGACCGTCCCACTGACCGGCGGGGGCCGGCCATCTCACTCAGATGGGACGGACCTGCTCAGCCTGCGGGCCCTTCTGACCCTGAGCGATCTCGAACTCCACCCGCTGGTTCTCCTCCAGCGAGCGGTAGCCGCTGGTCTGGATGGCCGAGAAGTGGACGAACACGTCAGCACCCCCACCATCGACGGTGATGAAGCCGAAGCCCTTGTCAGCGTTGAACCACTTCACGGTTCCCTGAGCCATGTGTATCTCCCTCTAAAAACTGGCGGCCGTGCACGCCGTCCGGCCGATTGGCCGTTTTCGAGCAGCGGTGCCTGAGGCGGCCCCACGAAGGAGACTTCTCTCAACCCACGCCATCTCGCAACAGCGGGGACCAGCAAATCACGGAGGTAAAAAGTCTGTCACGACCTCTCCGACGAATTTCTCCGACATGTGACCTGACGGATGCCTCGGTTCCGCTGGGCGGCGTCCGAAGCCATGCGAAAGCACCCTTCCCATCGATGCGGGAAGGGGGCTGAAGTCGCTGTGTGGTCAGTCCGGCCAGCTGCCGGTCATCCGGCGGACGCCGACCGCGCCGCCGCGGTCCACAGCGGCCCGGACGACCGCGAAGATGGCCCCCTGCAACGCCGCCGCGGCCAGGATCTCGCCCCAGCCGCGATCCTCGTCGATGGCGTTGGGTGCCTCACCGTCGCCCGCGGTGACCTTCCAGACCTGCCGGAAGATCGCCCCGGCCACCGTGCCCGCGGCGATACCCAACAACACGCCTACCGGCCGGTATGCGACCCTGCCGATGTTTCTGCTCACCTACGCCTCCCCCGCACGATCATCAGCACCACCACGGTGGCCACCGCACCGGCAGCGATCGCCGCCCACGGGACCGGGTTGCGTCGCATCAACTCGCCCTTGTCGTGCGCCTGTGCGCGCACCAACTCGCCCTTCTCGTAGGCCTGCGCGCGGGCCATTCCGGCACCACGCACGGCCTGCCCGCGAACCCGGGCGACGGTCTGCGCCGCCTGCTCGCGCATCCGCTCCTTCGCCTGCTCGGCGGAAACCTTCAGGCGCGCCTTGACGTCGGCCTTGGCGGCCAGCGCCTCCATCGTCTCGCCCAACTCGACCCGGGTGCGGCGGATCTCCTCGCGGAGCGCCTCCGTGTCGCCGGTCCCGTTGCCGGTCATTGCCGCCCCCTGTCCTTCACCGCGGCGGTGACGGTGTCCATGTCGGCCCGGAGGCTGCGGACCGTCGCCGCCGGCACCGGTGGGACCGCACGGCTGACCTGCTTCTTGCCCACCAGGGCAAGGATGCCGGCCACCAGGAAACAGGCAACCGCCACGATCAGCGCGGCGGCCCAGGCGGGCAACACCAGGTCGAGCAGCAGGATCGCCGTGACGACCAACGCGCCCAGGCCGTAGAACGCCAGTGCGCCGCCGCCGCCGAAGAGCCCGATGCCAATGCCCGCGTGCTTGCCCTTCTCGGTCAACTCCGCTCGGGCCAGCGCCAGTTCGTCCCGTACGAGACGGGAGACCTGCTCGGTGGCCCGCTGCACCAACTCGGCGGTGGAGGGCTCGCTCCCGTTCTGGGATGTGCGGGCGTTCGCCACGTCAGCCATGCTGTCCTCCTTTCCTCATCACCGCGCTGTATGCCCGGAGTCGCCGCCCGTCAATCCTAAAGCGCGCCGAGCAGCTCACCGTCCCCGTTGTCCGGACGCCGCGCCGAGGACCGGCGCACCGTCCCACCCTGATCACGCCAGAGACGTCCGGCAGCACATGCCCCACCCAAGCCCGACCAAACCTCCCAAACCAAACCCCACCCCGACCCCCGACCCCCTCCCGCCCTTCAGCGCGCTACCGCGCCCGGAGCCGTCGATCATGAAGTTATTGCCCCGACACGCCGCTCTGGATGGCAACAACTTCATGATCAGCGGGGTGAGACGTGGGCCGGGAGCCGGGGCGGACGGGTCAGGGGCGGGTTTCTTCGGGGCCCACGAAGGCTTCACTGCGGGCGTCGCCGTCGTCGCTGCCACCGAAGACGCGAGCGTCGTCCGGCGCCTCGGTCTCCGACAGGCGGCGTGCCGGCCGCCTCGGCTGCACCCACTGCCAGGGCAGGTTGCTGCTGGAGTCGCCCAGTTCGGTGCGCATCCGGGGCATCGCGGTCGGGCGGTTGTCCCGGATCCAGGCCACCAGATGCTCGCGGACCAGGCAGCGCAGGTCCCACAGACTGCCCGCGTCGGCGGCGCTGACCAGCGCGCGCATTCGTACCATCCCGCCGGTGGCGTCGGTGACCTGAAGGACGCAGACCCGGCCGTCCCACAGCTCGGTGCCCTCGACCATGCGGCGAAGCTCCTCGCGCATGGTCTGCACGGGCACCGCCCAGTCCACGTCGAACTCGGCGGTGCCGAGCACCGCCGCCTCGGTCCGCGTCCAGTTCTGGAACGGCTTGCTGGTGAAGTACGAGGTGGGCAGGATCAACCGCCGGTCGTCCCAGATCTGCACGACCACGTAACTGAGGGTCAGCTCCTCGATCCGACCCCACTCCCCCTCGACGACGACCACGTCATCGAGCCGGACGGCGTCGCTGAACGCGAGCTGGAGGCCGGCGAACACGTTGCCGAGCAGGCTCTGGGCGGCGAGCGCGGCCACCACACCGACCACACCGGCCGAGGTCAGCACACCGGCGCCGATGCCCCGCACACTGGGGAACGTCATCAGCATCACGCCGATGGTCAGGATGACGATCACCGCGATGGTCAGCCGGCGCAGCATCACCACCTGGGTCCGGACCCGCCGGGCGTGCCGGTTGTCCGGCACGTCGACCCGGAACCGCGCCAGCGCGGTGTCCTCCACGACGACCAGCAGCGAGGCCACCAGCCAGGCCGCGGTGGCGATGACGGCGAGGACGAGCAGGTGCAGCAGCAGGCGGCGCCAGCTCTCACCGACCGCGTACCCGGTGCTGAAACGGACGGCGAACTGCACGGCGAGGACCGTCCCGGCGACCTGGAACGGGCGGTGCGCGTGGTCGGTCAGCTCGGTCATCAACAGCGAGCGACGGCCGAACCGCCGGGTCAGCCGGTGGACGACCTCGACCAGGAACAGGGCGACCGCCGCCGCGACGAGCGCGGCGACGGCCGTTTCGACATAGTTCTGCAAGGCTTCGGTGCTCCCCTTCGACCAGGCGTCGGGCACTCCGGGCAAAAGCCCAAGAGTGCCCGACGACCGTGGTATCGACCAGCTCAGACCTTGCGGTACCGGGACTGGAGGAAGCAGTAGACGCCGAAGGCGGCGATGCCCAGGGCGACCAGGGTCAACAGGAAGGTGCCGTACGACTGCTCGCGCAGGGTGTGCAGCGCGGCGTCCAGACCACGGGCCTTCTCCGGGTCGTAGTTCACGGCCGCGACGATGACCAGCAGGCCGGCGATGCCGTACGCGACTCCCTTGGCGATGTATCCGGCCATGCCCAGCCGGCGGGCGAGCTGGCGGGTCTTCGGGCTCATCTCACCGGTCTTCAGGTGCTTCTCGAACTTCTTGAGGGCGCCGTAGATGACCAGGCCGACACCGATCGCGGCGAGCACCAGCCCGGCGAGGCCGACGAGCCAGCGGCCGCCGGTGGAGGTCATCAGCTTGCCGGTCAGCGCCTCCTGCTGGTCGGCGCTGTTCGACCCGGCGTCCTTGAAGACCTTGAACGCGGTCCAGGCGAAGTAGAGGTAGACGATGGTCCGGCCGGCCGAGGCGAGCCGTTCGGTGACCCGCTCCTTGCCGCGCTCGGCGCGGTGCCCGACCGCCGCCTCCAGCGCCTGCCAGATCGCCATCGCGAGCAGGCCGACCGCGACGGCGATGACCAGGAACTTACCGAGGGGCTGTGACGAGAGGGTACGCAGCGCGCCGGACTGGTCGCCGTCGTCGGACGACTTGTCGAAGGCGATCTGCAATGCCAGCCAGGCGAAGAGGAGGTGGACGATGCCGTAGCCGATGAAGCCGGCCCGGGCGAGGAGTTCCAGCCACCGGCTGTCCGCCGTACGGGAGGCGGTGGCTTCGGCGCTACGGGTAAGTGACATGGCGTCACAATCTCCGATTGCGAAGATTCTCAAACGTCGGCCACCGCCGCCCGCCCAGGTCAGCTGCCCGGGTTACGCGCTACACGAATCTTGACCTGTTGGTCGGTCACGCTGTCCAGGGTCACCCCGAAACCCCCGGCCTCGGCGGCCTGCTGGCCGGTGGTGAGGGTGAGCTGTTCGCCGGCGACCTCGACGGTCACCTGGTCACCCTCGGCGCCGACCAGCTTGGCCTCGACGCCCAGGATGGTGGTCCTCGCGTCGACACCCCGATCGAAGGTGACGGTGCAGGCGTCCACCGAACAGTCTGTGGAGGCGCCCTGGGAGCTGCAGCCGGCGAGCACGGCGATGCCGAGCGCCAGACCGGCGAACAGACCGGCGGCGCGGCGGACGGTGGGCATGGGCATGGTGGCGGGTCGGTTCGTCACCTCGCCAAGAGTACGAGACGCCCGCGATGTCACAGTCGATCGGTGATCACCCGGTGGCCGGACGGGGTCGCGGGAGCACCGGCTAGGGTCCGGGACATGCCGTTCGACATCGCCCGCACCCGGGCCGCGTACCCCGCCCTGACCGAGGGCTTCGTCCACTTCGACGGGGCCGGGGGCACCCAGACCGCCGCCGGTGTGATCGACGCGGTCGCCGACGCCATGCGCGCGGCGGTCGGCAACCGCAGCGCCGCCAACGTACCGGGCCGCCGGTCGTTGGAACTGGTGGCCGAGGCCCGCTCGGCGGTGGCCGACCTGCTGGGTGCCGACCCGACCGGGGTGGTGCTCGGCCCGAGTGCCACCGCGCTGACGTACACCCTGGCCCGCACGCTCGGCGCAACCTGGCGCCCGGGTGACGAGGTGGTGGTGTCCCGGCTCGACCACGACGCCAACATCCGGCCGTGGGTGCAGGCCGCCGAGGCGGCTGGTGCGACGGTGCGCTGGGCGGAGGTCGACCGGCACACCGGCGAACTGCCCGCCGCCCAGTACGCCGACCTGGTCGGCGAGCGGACCCGGCTGGTCGCGGTGACCGCCGGCAGCAACGCCATCGGCACCATGCCGGACGTGCCGACGATCGCCAAGATCGCGCACGCCGTCGGCGCGCTCGTACACGTCGACGGGGTGCACTCCGTTCCGCACGGGCCGACCGACCTGACCTCACTCGGCGCCGACGTGCTGGTGACCAGCGCGTACAAGTGGTCCGGGCCGCACCTGGCGGCGATGGTGGCCGACCCGGCCCGCTGGGCGGCACTACACCCGGCGAAGCTGGTGCCGTCCTCCGACGCGGTGCCGGACCGGTTCGAGTACGGCACGCCGAGTTTCCCGCTGCTGGCCGGGGTGACCGCGGCGGTCGATCACCTGGCCGGGCTGGACCCGGACGCGGTCGGGGACCGGCGGGCGCGGCTGCGGACCGGTCTGGCCGCCGCCCAGGCGCACGAGGAGGCGCTGCTGGACCGGTTGCTCGCCGGGTTGGCGGAGCGGCCGGCGGTCACCGTGTACGGCTCGCCGGCCCGGCGCTGCCCGACGGTGTCGTTCCGGGTCGTCGGGATGTCGCCGGCTGCCACCCAGGAGGCGTTGGGCGCCGCCGGGTTCTGCCTGTCGGTCGGCGACTACTACGCCTACGAGTACTTCCAGATGATGGGTCTGCGGGACAGCGGCGGCGCGGTGCGGGCCAGCATCTACCACTACAACACGGCCGACGAGGTGGACCGGTTGCTCGGCGAACTCGACGCGCTGACCGGCAGCACGGGGAGAATGGCCGGATGAGCACCCTGGTCGAGGACAACCCGGCGAAGCACCGCTTCGAGATCCTGGTCGACGACGCGTTGGCCGGCTTCACCGCGTACGTGATGCGCGGGGAGGTCCTGGTCTTCACCCACACCGAGGTGGACCGGGGTTTCCAGGGCAAGGGCGTGGGCGGTGCGTTGATCCGGGGCACCCTGGACGAGGTCCGCGCCCGGGGTGGCACCGTGGTGCCGCAGTGCTCCTTCATGGCCGCGTTCATCGACAAGCACCCCGAATACGCCGACCTGGTCGCCGACCTGCCGTAGGCGGGACGGTCGGCTCAGCGGGTGCCGGTCAGCACCTCGGCGGCGGCCCAGCCACTGGCCCGGGTCGCGCCGTGGGTGGCCAGGTGCACCGACCCGGTCACCAGCTCCGGCACGCCCAGCTCGACCACTACCGCGTCCGGGCGGGCGGCCAGCGCGCGTTGCACGGCGGAGCGCATCCAGTGGTGCCGGTGCAGGTCGCGGACCACCAGGACCAGTGGGCGGGTGCCGGCCCCGGCGCCCGGATCGGCCGGCACGTCGGGCTCGGCGTAGCGGACCGTGCTGGTGCCGGGCAGCAGCTCGCCCAGTGGCGCGCCGATGCCCCACGGGGTCTCCGCGCCGATGGCGATGTTGCGCAGCGGCTCGAACTCGACGACGTGCGCAGCGCGGGTCAACGGCAGCGCACCGGCCGCGGCCCGGGCGGTGGTGACCCGAACGGCCCTGCGGGCGGCGACCAGCCCGACGTCGGCGGCGCCGCGCACTCCGGCCGACCCGGCGGAGCGGGCGGCCATCGTCCAGGCGGCGAGTTGCCCGACCCGCTTGGCCGCCTCGGCGAGTCGTTCCTCGGGCAGCTCACCGGAGACGACCGCAGCCACGATGGCGTCGCGCAGCTCGCGCACCGCCTGCTCGTCGGCCCGTTCGCCACCGACGCAGATCGCGTCGGCTCCGGCGGCGAGGGCGCGAACCGTCGCCCCGGCGAAGCCGTAGCGGTCGGCGACCGCGCGCATCTCCACCGCGTCGGTCACCACCACGCCGGAGAAGCCCATCTCGTCGCGGAGCAGCCCACCCAGGATGCGCTGACTCAGCGTGGCCGGCAGGTCCGGATCCAGAGCCGGCACCAGCAGGTGGCCGGTCATCACCGCCTGCACCCCGGCGGCCACGGCGGCCCGGAACGGGGCCAGCTCGCAGGCGTCCAGCCGGGCCCGGTCGGCGGTGATGCGGGGCAGGTCATGGTGTGAGTCGACGCGGGTGTCGCCGTGGCCGGGAAAGTGCTTGGCGCAGGCCGCGACACCGCCGGCCTGGAGGCCGCGTACCCAGGCGGCGGTGTGCCGGGCGACCAGCGCCGGGTCGGCGCCGAAGGACCGCACGCCGATCACCGGGTTCTCCGGGTTGGAGTTGACGTCGGCGTCCGGGGCGTAGTTGAGGGTGACCCCCGCCGCAGCCAGCTCGACGCCGAGGTCCCGGGCGACCGCCTCGGTCAGGGCCGGGTCGTCGACGGCGCCGAGGGCGAAGTTCCCAGGCCGGGTGCTGCCGTGCACCGACTCGAGTCGGGTGACGTCGCCGGCCTCCTCGTCGATCGCCACGATGACGTCCGGCCGCTCCGCGCGCAGCGTCGCGGTGAGTGCCGCCACCTGCGCGGGGTCGACGACGTTGCGGGCGAACAGCACCACCGCGCCGAGGCCCTCACCGAGCCAGCGACACACCCACGGCGGCGGGGTGGTGCCGACGAACCCGGGTTGCAGGACGGCGGAGGCGAGCGCCGGGAGATGCCCGGCGGACCCGGTCACACCGCCACCTCAGGACGGTCTGTCTCCAGCACCGGCGTCGGTGCGCCCCCGTCAGACCACTGGTCGCGCTCGCTCATGCGGCCCCCGTACCCCATCTCTCGCGCGCCCTCGGCGCACCGCCACCGGCAGGCGGTCATGCCATGGTCACACCGGGCGATTCAATAGTCAATAAACCTTACAGTTGCCTGGCGGCCCGCTCCCCGGGAGAGTGCGGGGATGGACCCCGCCCTGCTGGCCGACGCGACGAGCCCGGCCGACATCCCCGGCGTACGCCTGCTCGGCCTGGTGGTCGGCGCGCTGCTGCTGCTCGCCGCGATCCGGGCGATGTTCGGTCGACGCTGAGCGCCCCGCCCCGCCCCGCCCCGATCCGGGCCCGGCGAGCCGCGTGTGGCCGACCGCGACCGGGGTACGGCATTCCCCATCAGCAGGTTCGCGCGCCGAAGGGGAAACGATGAAGATCGGATACTTTCTGTCCAGTGAGGAGTTCACGCCAGCCGAGCTGCTGGAGCAGGCGCGCGGTGCCGAACGGGCCGGCTTCGAGGCGCTGTGGATCTCCGACCACTACCACCCGTGGGTGGACGCGCAGGGCCAGAGCCCGTTCGTCTGGTCGATGATCGGCGCGCTCAGCCAGGTCTGCTCGCTCCCGGTGACCACTGCGGTGACCTGCCCGACCGTGCGGATCCACCCGGCCGTGATCGCGCAGGCGGCGGCGACCAGCGCGGTGCTGCACGGCGGGCGGTTCGTGCTCGGCGTCGGCACCGGCGAGGCGCTCAACGAGCACATCTTCGGTGACGCCTGGCCCCAGGCCGACGTCCGCCTGGAGATGCTGGAGGAGGCCGTCGAGGTGCTGCGCGCGCTGTGGGCCGGCGGCTTCGTCAGCCACCACGGCAAGCACTACACCGTCGAGCAGGCCCGGATCTACACGCTGCCCGACACTCCCCCGCCGATCTACGTCTCCGGCTTCGGGCCGAAGTCCATCGACCTGGCCGCCCGGATCGGCGACGGCTACGTGAGCACCATGCCCGACGGCGAGATGGTCCGGCGCTTCCGCGAGAACGGCGGCGGCGACAAGCCGTGCCAGGCCGGCTTCAAGGCGGCGTACGCGGACAGCGAGGACGAGGGCATGCGCATCGCGTACGAGCGCTGGCCGAACGCGGGGGTGCCGGGCGAGCTGTCCCAGGTGCTTCCCTCACCGCGCCACTTCGAGCAGGCCGCCGAGCTGGTCAAGCCGGAGATGGTCAGGGACGCGTTCGTCTGCGGCAACAGCGTCGACGCGCACCTGGAAATGATCGACAAGTACGCCAAGGCCGGTTTCGACGAGGTCTACGTGGCCAACACCGGCCCGCACTACCAGGGCCTGTTCGACCTGTACCAGCGCGAGGTCCTGCCCCGCCTGCGCTGAGCCCCGGATCAGACGAGCCGACATTGCCGATGCCCCGCCCATGATCGCCCGAATGCGTTTCGGCGGTCATGGGCCCGGGTACCTCCGGCCCTCGATGAAACTGTCCACGCATTCGATGACGTTGCGCCGCGCGGCCCGCAGCCTTTTCGGCTGGAAGGCGCTGAGGCCCAACCAGCTGGCCGCCATGCGCGCGGTCATGAAGCGACGTGACGCCCTGGTGGTGTTGCCCACCGGGGCCGGCAAGTCGGCGATCTACCAGATTCCGGCCAGCCTGATCCCCGGCCCCACCGTGGTGATCTCCCCACTGCTGGCCCTCCAGCAGGACCAGATCGCCTCCCTCAACGAGCGGCAGCGCCCGGAGTTGCGGGCGGTGCGGATCAGCTCGAACGAGTCGCCGACCCAGCAGGCGGAGGCGATCACCGAGATCCGCGAGGGCCGGGCGGAGTTCCTGTTCATCACCCCGGAACAGCTCAGCAACCCGGACCGGATGGCCGAGGTCGCCGATCTGAAGCCGGCGCTGGTGGCGATCGACGAGGCGCACTGCATCTCGGCGTGGGGGCACGACTTCCGCCCCGACTACCTGGCGCTCGGGCACCTCATCGACGGCATCGGTCGGCCGCCGGTGGTCGCGCTGACCGCCACCGCCTCCCCTCCGGTACGCGACGACATCATCGCCCGGCTGCGGCTGCGCGACCCGGAGGTCGTGGTCTCCGGGCTGGACCGGTCGAACCTGTTCCTCGAGGTCGCGCACTGCCCGACCGAGGACTACCGGTGGCGGCGACTGGTCGCGCTGCTGAGCGACGACGAGCGGCCGGGGATCATCTACGTCCCGACCCGCCGCGCCGCCGAGGAACTGGCCACCCGGTTGACCGAAGCCGGCTTCCCGGCGCAGTTCTACCACGGTGGAATGGCGGCGGGCGCGCGTTCCGAGCTGCACGAGGCGTTCCTCGCCGACCAGGTTCCCATCATGGTGGCGACGTCGGCGTTCGGCATGGGCATCGACAAGCCGAACATCGCCTGGGTGGCGCACATGGCGCTGCCCGACTCACCGGACAGCTACTTCCAGGAGATCGGTCGGGCAGGTCGCGACGGGCAACCGGCCCGGGTGCTGCTGCTCTGGCAGGCCGAGGACGTGGGCCTGCAGCGGTTCTTCAGCGGCGGCCTGCCCGACGTCGACGAGCTGCGCGACCTGGCCGCGCTGCTGCGCCGCAAGCCGGCCACCAAGACCGAGCTGCGCGAGACCACCGGCCTCGGGCCGCGCAAGCTGGGCCAGTACCTCTCCCTGCTGGAGCAGATCGGCGCCGCCGAGCCCCGCGCACGGCAGCGCATCGGCGCTCCCCGCTACTCCCCCGCCCCGGCGGACGCCGCCGCGGCGGCACTGGCCGAGGCGGAACGCCAGCAGACGGTGACCCGGTCCCGCACGGACATGATGCGGGCCTTCGCCGAGACCACCGCCTGTCGGGGGCAGACGCTGCTGGCCTACTTCGGCGAGCAGATGACGCAGGTGTGCGGCCACTGCGACAACTGCCACAACGGCACCAGCGTGGCCGACCAGGGTGCGGTCGGGCCGTTCCCGGTGCACAGCCAGGTGCGTCACCCGGAGTGGGGGCGCGGCATGGTGCTCTCCTACGAGGAGGACAAGATGACGGTTCTCTTCGATGAGGTCGGGTACAAGACGTTGTCGGTGCGCGTGGTGTCCGAACAGGGCCTGTTGACCCTGGACTAGCCTGACCCGGGCTCCCGTTGTCGGGCCCGTTGATCGACCAAGCGAAGCACCGAGTGACCAAGCAGAGCAGGGCGGAAGGGGCATTGCCGTGATCGAGCAGCCGGCGTACACCGGTTTCGGTTTCTCCGACGGGGAGTGGGGGTTGCTGGTCGGCCTGCCGCAGTCGGTTCTGACCGCGGCGAGCGCCGCCGAGTCCGACGGCACCCGCCGGACCATGGCGGAGACCGCTGCCGGCCTGGAGACCATCGCCGCCGGCCGGGAGTCGGCCAGCCCGCTGGTCGCGGCGGTGGCCGGCGAGATCGTGACCCGGGTCGGTGACCCGGAGACCGGTGCGGAGCTGCCGGTCATCGCGCCCGCCGACCCGAAGGCCATGATCGACGACGTGCTGCTGCGCGCCGGCGAGGCCTCCGCGCTGCTGGCCGCCCGGGTCGACGAGGGCGAGGCCGGTGCGTACAAGCACTGGCTCGTGAAGATCGCCGAGCAGGTCGTGGGCGCCGCGTCCAGCGGTGGGCTGCTGGGCATCGGAGGCGAGTCTGTCAGCGACTCCGAGCGGCGCTTCCGCGACCGGCTCGCGCACGTGCTCAACGACTGACGCCCCCGAGCAGCCACCCTGGTGGCGCGACCGCCCGTGGTGCGCCACGTTGATCGACTCGGTTTCCTGGAAACCGTGGCATCCCCGCGTTCGGGACGCCCCGACTTCCGGGAAACCGAGTCGATCATTTGGGGCGGCTACGCCTCGGCCGGCGCCGGCAGCGCGGTCGGCGTCGGGTCGCTCGGGAGCGCCGCGGTCGGGTCGCCGGCTGGGCGCCGCGCAGCGTGACCAGCGCGGCGACCGCGCCCAGCACCATCGCCACCATGGCGGCGACCGCCGCGAGGTGCAGCCCGTCGGTGAACGCGACCCGGGCGGCGTGCAGCACCGCGTCGGCGAGATCCGCCGGCAACTCCTGGGCCACCGCGAGCGCGCCGCCCAGGGTCTCCCGGGCAGCGTCACCACTGTCGGCGGGCAACCCCGCCGGCAGTCCGTTGAGGATCTCGCGCCGGTAGACCGCCGCGCCCACGCTGCCGAGGATCGCCATTCCCAGCGCGCCGCCCAGCTCACTGCTGGACTCGGTCAGCGCCGACGCGACTCCGGCCTGCTCGGGCGGCGCCGCGCCGAGGACCAGCTCGGTGACGAGCGACATCACCATCACCAGGCCACCGGCGTAGACACTGGCGCCGACGAGCAGCAGCCACAGCGGCGACTCCGGCGTGACACGGGTCAGCACCGCGAAGCCGAGCACGGCGATCCCGAACCCCGCTCCGATCAGGTACGCCCGCTCGACGCGCTGGGCGAGCGCGGCGGCGGCCGGCGCCACACCGCCCACAGCCAGCGACGGCACCAGGCTCCACAGTGCCGCTCGCAGCGGGCTCAGGCCGAGCACCAGCTGGAGGTGCTGGGTGGTGAAGATGGCGAAGCCGACCAGCGCGAACATCGCCAGCAGGTTGACCGCGAGCGAGCCGGCGAAGCCGCGGCGACGGAACAACGCGAGGTCGATCATCGGGTACGCCCGGGTCCGCTGCCGGTGCAGGAACAGCGCACCCATCAGCAGGCCGGCGACGATGGCGAGCACCCGCGCCGGGCTGAGGCCGTCGCGGGCCATCTCCTTGATGCCGTAGATCACCGGCAGCAGCGCGCCGAGGGAGAGCGCGGCGCTGAACAGGTCGAACCGCCCGGTGGCCGGGTTGCGTGACTCCGGCACGAGGACCGGGGCGAGCAGGAGCAGCATCAGCATCGCCGGGATGTTGATCAGGAAGATCGAGCCCCACCAGAAGTGCTCCAGCAGGATGCCGCTGAGCACCGGGCCGAGCGCGATGCCGCCGGTGAGAGTGGCGGTCCAGATGCCGATGGCCGTGCCCCGCTGCTTGGCGTCGTGGAACAGGTTGCGCACCAGGGCGAGCGTGGACGGCATCAGGGTGGCCCCACCGATGCCGAGCACGGCGCGCGCGGCGATCAGCGTCGCGGCGCTGTCGGCGTACGCGGCCAGCAGCGACGCCGCCCCGAAAGCGGCGGCGCCGATCAGCAGGAGCCGGCGTCGGCCGATCCGGTCGCCCAGAGCACCCATGGTGATGAGCAGCCCGGCCAGCACGAAGCCGTAGATGTCGAAGATCCAGAGCTGCTGGGTGGCCGTGGGGCGCAGCTCCTCGCTGATGAACGGGACGGCGAAGTAGAGCACCGACACGTCCATCGAGACCAGGAGCAGCGGCAGCATCAGCACCGTGAACCCGATCCACTCCCGTCGGCCCGCCCGTGGTGCCGGTGTGGTCGTCGCCATCATGACCAGTCCCCCTTCTGCGTATGTCGTACGCTGTTATGCGTAGACCATACGCAGAACTAGGATGGCGAGGCAAGGAGGAAATGTGGCGGCACAAACGGACGACAGCGGGCCGGCGATCCCGGCCTCCATCGAGAGCGCCTGGGGGCTGCGGGAACGACCACCCAAGGGCCCCCGGCCGGGGATGAGCGTGCCGGCCATCGTGGACGCCGCCGTACGGGTGGCCGACGCCGACGGGCTGGCAGCCGTCTCCATGAGCCGGGTCGCCAAGGAGCTGGGCGCCGCCACCATGGCCCTCTACCGCTACGTCGGCTCGAAGGACGAGCTGCTGATGCTCATGGTGGACACCGGCTACGGCCCGTCGCCGGGACCGCCTCCGCCGGAGACCGACTGGCGCGCCGGCCTGACCCGGTGGGCCTGGGCCGAGCACAGGGTGCTGCGGCACCGCGCCTGGTTGCTGCACGTGCCGATCACCGGCCCGCCGATCACCCCGCAGCAGCTCGGCTGGATGGAGGACGGGCTGCGCTGCCTCGACGGCACCGCCCTCGGTGAGGGCGAGAAGATGTCCGTGCTGCTGCTGCTCACCGGGTACGTCCGCAACGAGGCCACCCTCACGTCGCAGGTGGCCGAGGGCAGCAAGGCCGCCGGCCTCGCGCCCAGCGAGATGATGCCGGCGTACGGTCGGACGGTGGCCCGACTCATCGACCCGACCCGCTTTCCGGCGCTGCACCGCGTGTTGACCGCCGGCGTGCTCACCCAGGACGACGACCCCGACGACGAGTTCGCCTTCGGCCTGGACCGGATCCTCGACGGCGTCGAGGCCCTGATCCAGCGCCGAGCCAGCTGAGGGAACCGGATGCTGCCGAGAGACACCATCGACACCACGGTCCTGCCCCCGGGCGAGCGGTTCGGGATGTGGCTCGACCTCGTCGCGCGCACCTCCGCGCCGCTGCGCATCCAGTCCGCGCACGCCGACGACTTCGCCGCCCGCGCCGACTTCATCGAGCTGGGCCCGATCCAGCTGGTGGAATACCAGTACCCGTCACTGGACGCCACCCGCACCCGCAAGCTGGTCCGCCAGTCCGACCCGGAGCTGTACATCCTCGCCCTCACCACCGGCGGCATCGGCACGTCCAGCCAGGACGGTCGCCGCAGCGAGATCCTGGCCGGCGAGTTCACCTTCTACGACGGGTCCCGACCGCACGACGTCTGCCACCACGCGACCGAGCCGGAGCGGGACCAGGCGAGCTCGATCATCACGTTGATCCCGCACGCCGCGCTGCCGTTGCCGCCGCAGCGGATGGCCGCGCTCTACGGCGGTCGGATGTCCGGCAGCGAGGGCATCGGGGCGCTGCTGGCGCAGTTCCTGTTGCAGGTGACCGGGCATCCCGAGCAGTACCATGCCGCCGACGCCAGCCGGCTCGGCACCGTGGGACTGGACCTGGCCACCACCATGCTCGGCCGGCACCTGGTCGCCGAGGACGCCGTGCCCACCGAGGTCCGCCGACGGGCGCTGCTCACCCAGGTGCAGGCGTACGTCCACCGGCACCTCGGTGACGCGACGCTCAGCCCACAGGTCCTCGCCGACGCCCACCACATCTCGGTGCGGTCGCTGCACCGGCTGTTCGAGGCCGAGCACACCACAGTGGCGTCGTACGTCCGGGGTCTGCGACTGGCCCGGTGCCGGCGTGACCTGTCCGACCCGGCGCTGCGCAACCAACCCGTACAGACCATCGCGGCGCGTTGGGGGTTTTCCGACAAAGCTCATTTCAGCCGGGCGTTCCGGGCGGCATACGGGGTGAGCCCGCAGGAACACCGCGACGGCGGCTCGCATCCGGCGCGGATCGTCAACCGGCCGGCATCAACGGTCAACTCACTGCCGGCAGACTGACACCAGCGCGTCCACCGTTCGATCGGTGGGCCGCCAACGGGGGCCGTGGCGCGGCGCCCGCCGCGAAAACGCGGCGGGCGGCCGCCCGGTGCACTCCTCATGCCTGAGGCCCCGGTCCCGCCACCTCCCCCCAGGATCGTTGGCGGGGCCGGTCAGGTCTTCTCCAGCAGCTCCAGGACCACCCGCTCGGCCTCCTCGCGTGGCGCCTGCGGGTCCACCGACGCCACCACCCCGTCGTGGTACAGGTCAACGACCCGCGGATCCACGTAGGACGTCCGCGCCACCGTCGGGGTGTTGCCCAGCAGCTCGGCCACCTCGCGCATCACCGCGACCACCGCCTTGCGCCGGGCGGTGACCGAGCGGGCCGGGCCGACGGTCGCCAACTCGGTGGCGGCGAGCACTGTGGCGTGCCAGGTGCGGAAGTCCTTCGCGGTCATCTCTCCGCCGCTGGCGTCACGCAGGTACCCGTTGACCTCGTCGCTGCGCACGTCGCGCCACTCCCGGCCGTCCCAGTAGCCGAACAGCCGGTCCGCCCACCGCCGACGACGGCGCAGATTGACCAGCACCTGGCACAGCTCGGGGTCCTCGATCCGGCGTACCTGCTCGATGCCACCCTTCGCGGGGAACACGAAGACCACGCAGCCGCCCCGGGACCGGGCATGCTCGGGACGCAGGGTGGACACCCCGTACGTCGGGTCGTCGCCGGCCGCGTACTGGTCGCTGCCGACCCGGAACATCCCCATGTCCAGCAGTCGGGCCACCGTCGCCAGCACCCGGTCCCGGCCCAGCCCTCGGCCGTCCAGGTCACGCCCCACCCGCTCGCGCAGCACCGGCAGCCGGCGTGCCACCTCCAGCATGTGGTCGAACTTCGCCTCGTCCTGCTTCTCCCGCCACCGGGGGTGGTAGACGTACTGCTTGCGCCCGGCCGCGTCGATCCCGATCGCCTGGATGTGCCCGTTCGCGTACGGCGAGATCCAGACGTTCTGCCAGGCCGGAGGAATGACCAGCTCCCGCAGCCGGGCCAGGACCTCCGGGTCACGGACGGGATCGCCGGCCGGGTCGACGAAGGCCCAGCCCCGTCCACGTCGACGCCGCCCGTACCCCGGTCGACCCGGGTCGCTACGCCGCAACCGCACCGGAGACACGCACCAGCCTTTCCACCTCAGCCACGGCGGCCAGCACCGCGTCGAGACGCAGGGCCGCCATCGTCGGGTGGCTTCCTACCCCGTCCCACCTGGGCCAATCCCCGTCGCCAGCCCAGAGCACCCGGTGCCGGGGCCGGTCCGGTGGCGGCCCCCAGTGCGCCGGCGGGACCGGCCCGAAGAGCACGACCGAGGCGGTGCCGTACGCGGTGGCCAGGTGGGCGACCCCGGTGTCCCCGCTGACCACCAGCCGGGCGTGCGCCACCAGCGTGGCGAGCGCGCCGAGATCGGTGCGGCCGGCCAGCACGGCATCGGACGGCAGGCCGGCCGCCTCGGCCACCCGTCCTGCCAGTGCCCCCTCGTCGGCCGAGCCGGTGAGCAGCACCCGGTGCCCCTGCTCGCTGAGCGCCCGGGCCAGCGCGGCGAACCGCTCGGCGGGCCACCGCTTGGCGGGGACTTTGCTGCCGGGATGCAGCACTGTTACACCCGTGGGCAACCCGGCCGCCCCGGGCCGCCGCAGGTCAAGATCGGAGCGGTCGGCCGCGATGTCGTACCAGGACAGCAGCCGGCACCACCGGTCCACCTCGTGCTCGTCGGCGGACCACCGCGGACCGTCGGTGTGGTCAGCCTCCGGGTTGGCGAAGGCGAACAGCCGGCCCGGCCGGGTGGCCGCGAGCAACCGGTGCGACTGCGGGCCGCGCCCGTGCAGGTTGACCGCGACCTGCGGGGCCGCCCCGACCCGGATGGGCCGGTCCAGCCCGGCCGTGTCCACCAGCCGGTCGACGCCGCCGACCAGGTCGACCAGCGGTGCCAACCAGGCGGGCGCGGCGAGCGCCAGCTCCCGGGACGGGTGCGCGGCCCGCAGCGCCCGCAGCGCGGGCACGGCGGTGACCAGGTCACCGACGCCGAGGGCGCGCAGCACGAGGATCACGGGTACGACGTCTCCTGCTCGGCGCAGACCACCAGCTCGCGAACCGCGCAGCCGGGCGGCTGGTTGAGCGCGAACATCACGGCGGCGGCGGTGTCGGCGGGATCGTTGAGGATCGCGTCCGGCCCCGGCTTGTACTGCGGGTCGCGCTCGTCGAAGAACGCGGTGCGCATCCCGCCCGGGATCAGCAGCGTGACACCGACCTGCCCGGCGAGCTCGGCGGCGAGGGCGCGGGTGAAGCCGACCACGCCGAACTTGGCCGCGCAGTACGCGGTGGCGTCGCTGACCGCCTTGACGCCCAGGGTGGAGGCGACAGTGACGATGCGCCCCCGGGACGTCAGCAGGAAAGGCAGCGCGGCCCGGATCACCGCCGCCGTGGCCAGCAGGTCCACCGCGACGATCCGGTCCCAGGTCTCCCCCGGCACGTCGGCGAGTCGACCCGGCACGTCCGTACCGGCCGCGGTCACCACCGCGTCCAGGCCGCCGGCCTGCTCGGCGAGGTGCTGGGTGGCCACCTCGGCGGCCCGCGTGTCGGCCAGGTCGCACTCGGTCCAGGACACCCCGTCGGCCGGCGGCTGCCGGTCCAGCACGATCGGTCGGCCACCGGACGCGGCCACCGCCGCGACCACCGCCGCGCCGAGCCCGCTCGCTCCGCCGGTGACCAGGACGGTGGGCCCAGCTCCGGGCCGCGTGGCGGTCATCGGACCCGCTCCGCGAGCGTCCGGACGATCATGTCGGTGGTGGAACGACCGTCCAGATAGGGCACCACAACCGTGTTTCCGCCCCACCGGCGCAGAACCTCCGCCTCCGGCAGGGCGGCCGAGGCGTCACCGCCGCCGGTGGCGTAGTCGCCACCCTTGACCCAGACGTCAGGCCGTATCCAGGACAGCGCCGCGTCCGGGGTCGGCTCGTCGAAGACGAGGACCGCGTCGACACAGCTCAGAGCAGCCAGCAGCCGACTGCGGTCACCCTCGGACATCACCGGCCGCTCCGGGCCCTTCAACCCGGCCACGCTGGCGTCGGAGTTCAGGCAGACGATCAGGCAGTCGCCGAGCTGCCGGGCGGCCTCCAGGGTGGCCACGTGCCCGGCGTGCAGCAGGTCGAAGCAACCACCGGTCGCCACCACCGTGCCACCTGCGGCCCGTACCTCACCCAGGAGCGTGGCGACCGCCGCGACTCCGACCCGGTCCCCACCGGGGCTGACCAGAGTGGCGTTCGCAGGGCCACCCCTCGTTCGCGACTGCGCGGATCGCAACCCGGACCCCCTCCTCGCGTTCGCCGCCGGAAGCGCCGCGGCCACTCCTCCACCCGCCACGAACCGGGACGCCTCGGCGACCGCCGCCTGCACCGCCTCGGAGACCAGGGCGCCCTGAGCCAACGCGAGGCTGGCAGCGGCCGCGAAGCGGTCGCCGGCTCCGCAGGTGTCCCCCTCCGCGCTGCCGGGCGTCGGCACCACCAGCGGCGTCGACCCGGCGTGGCAGAGCAGCGCGCCGTCACCGCCCAGCGTCACCGCGACCGCGCCGGCCCGCCAGCGCCGGCGGAGCCCCTGCGCACCACGCGAAGCGGTGGCCAGCCGGGAGGCACCGGGCAGTGCGGGAACCAGCTCCCGCACCTCCGACTCGTTCGGGGTGGCGAGGTGGACGCCGGGCACCGCCGCCGGACCGCGCGGATGCGGGTCCCACACCACCGGCGCGCGGGTCGCGGCCAACGCGTCACGAAGCGCGGGCTGCCGGGCCACCCCCCGGCCGTAGTCGCTGACCAGCACCGCCGACGCTCCGGCGATCACCCGCAGCACCTCGTCGGAGGGCTGACCCGGCTCCCCGGACGCGCCGCCGCGGTCGTGGCGCAGCAGCACCCGGCCCCGAGCCCGTAGCCGGATCTTCTCCGGCGTCGCGCCGGAGAGAGCCAGGGGATACACCTGCACACCGGCGGCGGCGAGCAGCGTGCTCAGTCGGGCTCCGCCGGCGTCGTCGGCGAGCGCGGTCACCAGCACCACCTCGGCGCCCTGCGCGGCGGCGAACACCGCCGCCAGACCGGCGCCACCGGGTCGGTCGGTGGCCACGGTCTCGTCGAGCACGGGCACCGGGGAGTCCGGGCAGAGCCGGTTCACCACCCCTTCCACGTCCCGGTCGAGCAGGGTGTCGCCGAGCACCACCACGGGTCCTCTCACGCTTGCCTCCTCATCCTCACGCGTCGACCTGCTGTCCGGTCCCACCGTCGAGCACCACTTCGACCCCGGTACGCACCGACCGGGCCGGCGGAGCGGGCTCGGTCGGGTCGTGGTGGACCGCCGCCGGGTCGGCGACCGCGGCCAGGGCGGCGGGCAGTTCCTGTTCGAGGTACTCACAGAGCAGGTGGCTGGTCACGAGGTGCAGCTCCTGGACGACCTGGGTGTCGGGGGACGCGACAGCCAGCACCTCGTCACAGGCGTCTGCGAGGGGATTGGGCGTCGTCCCGGTGAGCGCCCAGCTCGTCAGGCCGGCCTCCCGGGCGGCCAGCGCGGCGGTGATCAGGTTGGCGCTGCTGCCGCTGGTGCTCAGCAGCAGCAGGACGTCACCGGGACGACCATGCGCGCGCACCTGGCGGGCGTAGACGTCGGTGTAGCCGTAGTCGTTGGCGATGGCGGTGAGCGCGCTCGTCTCGGCGTGCAGCGCGATCGCGGACAACGGCTGCCGGTCGTGGTGCAGCTTGCCGACCAGCTCGGCGGTGAGGTGCTGGGCCTCGGCGGCACTACCGCCGTTGCCGGCCACCAGCAGACGACCCCCGCCGGCCAGCCGGTGGGCCAGGTCCGCACCCCAGCGGGCCAGCTGGGACTCACACCGCCGGTACGACACCAGCGCCGCGGCGAGGTTCGTCAGGTGGGTGTCGAGCAGGCTTCCCGCCGGCATCAGGCCACCACCCGGGTCGGGCGACGCACGGCGGCCACCTCGCTGTAGACCTCGACCAGCCGCTCGGCGGTTGCCGCCCACGAGTACCGCGTCCGGGCCCGCTCGCGCGCCGCCGTCGCGTACGCGAAGCGCCTGATCCGGTCGTCGAGCAACCCCTGGATCGCGGCGGCCAGCGCCTGCGGGTCCCGCGCCGGCACGAGGTCACCGGTCGTCCCGTCGACGACGGTGTCCCGGATGCCGCCGACGGCGGTGCCGACAACCGGCACCCCACAGGCCATCGCCTCCAGCGGGGTCAACCCGAACGGCTCGTACCAGGGTGCGGCGACCAGCAGGTCCGCCGAGCGGTACCAGCGGCCCATCTCCTCCCGGGGCACCGCGCCGACCAGGTGCACCCGGTCGGCCACCCCGCACGACTCGGCCAGTGCCCGAAGCCGCCGGGCGTACGGGTCGGTCTCCAGCAGCCCCTCGGGCGGGCCGCCGACCACCACGCACTCGGCGTCCGGGACCAGGGCCATCGCACGGACCACGGTCTGGAAGCCCTTGCGTTCGACCAGTCGGCCCACGGTCAGGATCCGGGCCCGACCCGGCTCGCGGTCGGCGGCCGGCCCGAGCGGGGCGAACGTGGCGAGGTTGACTCCGGAGGGCACGACGGTCATCCGGGACCGGGGCACGCCCATCCGGACCAGTTCGCCCACCTCGTCACGGCACTGGGCGACGATCCGGTCCACCGAGCGGCCCAGCTCGCGCTCGTAGGACACCCGGCGCGCCGGGCTGGTGTCCTGCACGCCCTGGTAGCGGCGCTTCACAGTGCCCAACGCGTGGTACGTCTGCACCACCGGCACCCCGGTCTGCCGGCCGGCGGTCAGCGCCGCCAGGCCGCTCATCCAGAAGTGCGCGTGGATCACCTCGGGCACCCAGTCCCCGCCCCGCCAGCGCTCGATCAGCCAGGCACTGAACTCCCGCATGTGCGGCAGCAGCGCGTCCTTGGCCACCGGCTCGGCCGGCCCGGCGGAGACGTGCACCACGTCGTACCCGTCCGGGCTGCGGACGGTCACCGGCAGGTCGGGCGCGTCCCTCCGGGTGTAGACCCGTACCTCGTGCCCGGCGGCGGCGAGCGCGGCGGACAGCTCCGCGACGTGCGTGTTCTGGCCGCCGGCGTCCTCCCCTCCGAGGACGGCGAGCGGGCTGGCGTGCTCCGAGATCATCGCGATCCGCATACTTCCTCCTCCAGCAGCCGGTCCCAGTCAGCGAGGAAACGGTCGAGGCCGTACCTGTCGCGTGCGGCCGTTCGTGCCGCCGCGCCGGCCTGGCGCGCGGTCGCCGGTTCGGCGATGAACCGGCGGGCGGCGTCGAGCAGGGTGTCCGTCCGGGTGGCGAGGGCGCCCGCCTCGGGGGGTACCGCCATCACCGCCTCGGTGGTGGCGAGCGCGACGATCGGCATGCCGATGGCCATCGCCTCGATGAGGCTGAGCCCGAGCGAGGTCCACCGGCACAGGTGCAGATACGCGCGCCGCCGGGCCAGCTCGGCGTGCATCCGGTGCTGGGGTACGTCGTCGTGGCTGGTGAGCCGGTCGGCGGGCAGCCCGAGGTGGTCGGCCAGGCCGGCGACGCCCATGCCGAAAACGTCCAGCGGCGCGATCTCGGCGAACTGGGGCAGCAGGTCGGTGCCGGTGACCCGCCCTCGCCGGATCGGCTCGTTGATCACCACGGCGAGCCGGTCGAGTTCGCCGGTGTAGGAGACGGTGGGGGCGACGATGCCGTGGTCGACCACTGTGGTGCGGGTGGCGCCGGTGTCCCAGAAGATCTGGTTGAACCCGGTGACGTGGGCGATGAGCAGGTCGTCGCGGTCGGCCATGGGGTGCCGCGTGTTGGGCACGTCGCCCTTCGGGGTGTTGTGTTCGACGTAGATCGCCGGGAGGTCGCGGCCGGGGCGGCGGCGCAGCCACGCCTCGGCCCGGTCGATCTCCTCCGGCCGTTGCAGGATGACCAGGTCGATGTCGGCGCCCGGCAGGTCCTCCGGGGCGACCTCGACCGCGCTGTCCGGCCAGGGGTAGGTGCGGGCCCGGCCGAGGCCGTAGGGGCCGCGGTCGGGTGTGGTGGGGATCAGGTAGCGATGGCTGCCGTGCACGAACGACGTGGTCCACGAGCCGTGCACGTGCCAGAGCAGGATGTTCATCGGCCGCCACCACCACCGACGCCGAGCGTCCGCAGCGCGTCGACCACCTGGTCCGGGTCGATGCCACTGAGGCAGGGGTGCCCGGGGACCGGGCAGCTGGCGGCACGGGTGTCCCGGCAGGGCGCGGCGGCGTCGCCGAGCCGAACGGTGGGCACCCGGTACGGCCCCCACTGACCGAACGGGACGGTCGGCGCGAAGAGACTCACCACCGGCACTCCGCTCGCTGCGGCCAGGTGTGCGGGCCCGGTGTTGCCGACCACTACCGCGCTGGCGTCCGCCACGATCCCGGCCAGCCCGGCCAGATCGGTTCGCCCACCCAGGTCGGTGCCGCCGGCCGCCGCGACCCGGGCGGTGACGTCACGCTCGTCGGAGCTGCCGGTGACCAGCACCCGATGCCCGGCGGCGGTCAGCGCCCCGGCGATCCGGGTCGCCACCTCGGGCGGGCAGGCCCGGCTCGACGCGGCCGAGCCCGGGTGCAGCACCACGTACCCCGGGTCGCCGAGGTCGGCCGGGCGCGGCGGCACGGCGTCCCGGCGAAGGCGGAGCACAGGTTCGTCGCCGTCGGGCAGCCGGTGACCGGCGGCGGCGGCGAGGGACAGGGCACGTTCCGGTTCGGGGACGCCCACCGGCACCCGGTGCCGGACGTCCAGCAGCGAGCCCGGGTAGTCGTCGCTGATCGCCGCGATCCGGCCGACACCCGCCATCCGCAGCAGCAGCGCCAGCGGCAGGGCGGACTGGTGGAACGAGGTGAACACCACCGCCTGGTCCGCGCCGAGCGCGGTGAGGCGGGCGGTGAGGCTCCGCACCGCCTCCGGGTCGACCGGCCCCGGCGTGGGGTCGATCCAGGGCAGCGGGTGCTCGATGATCTCGTCGACGCCGGGCAGCAGGTCGGCGGCGGCGCGGCCACGCGGCCCGCACAGCAGCACCACCCGCTGCGCCCCCGCCGCGACGGCGCGGATCGCCGGCCCGGTGACCAGCACGTCCCCGGCCGAGTCCGACCGGACCACGAGCGCCGTGCGCACCGGGTCACCGGTCGGGGTCGCCGGTCGTACGGCCTGTTGACGGCGCAGGATCTCGTCCACCGCCGCCGGCAGGTCGGTGGCCACCCACCCGGCGGCCGCGATCTCCTCCGGTCGGGTCACCGGGGTCGGCACCAGCACCCCTGCCGCCCCCGCAGCCAGGGCGGCACCGACGTCCCGCCCGATGTCGCCCACCAGCACACACCTGGACGCGGTGGTGCCCAGTTCCCGAGCGGCGGCGTACACAAGGCCGGGCGCCGGCTTGCGGCAGTCGCAGCCGTCGGCGTCGTCGTGCGGGCAGACCAGCCACGCGTCGAACCGACCCAGCAACTCCTCGACGCGGGCGTGCACGGCCCGCATCTGCTCCCCGGTGAAGTAGCCCCGGGCCAGCCCCGACTGGTTCGTCACGACCGCCAGGCGCAGGCCGGCCGCCCGCAGCCGGTCCAGCGCCGCCCGCGCCCCCGGCACCGGCCGCACCTTCTCCGGGTCGCCGTTGTACGGCACGTCCTCGATCAGGGTGCCGTCGCGGTCCAGCAGCACCGCGTCGTACAGGACGGGCCGAGGGCTTCCGACAGTTGTGCGAGTGGACCCGGCGGAACCGGCGCGGTCAGCAGCGGCGTAAACCGGGTCTGACCTGCGCTGATACGGATCCTCCTGGTCCTGTCGCACAGCCGGCGGGTTCCCTGCGCCCCGAGGAGTAAACGTCGTCGTCGAGGGGTGGGCCAGCGCCGCCAGCGGTGCCCCGCGTCGGCCTTACCCGCCGTGCCGGAGAAGCTAACCCGCCGGCCGTTAGCCGGTGTCTGCCGGGGGTATGAAAGCCCAGTGGCGATTGTGGAGAAAGTGATCGACGCTCCCCCGCAGCAGGTGTTCGACGTGCTCGCCGACGGGTGGACGTACAGCGACTGGGTGGTCGGGACGACACACGTACGCGACGTGGACGACGCCTGGCCCCGGGTGGGCAGCCAACTGCACCACAAGGCCGGGCCGTGGCCGTTCTCCCTGCAGGACGCGTCGACGGTGCTGGTCTGCGAACCGCCGCACCGGCTCGTGCTCAAGGCCGGTCTCTGGCCGGCCGGGGAGGCGATCGTGGCCTTCACGCTGCAGCCGGTCGGCGACAACGGCACCCGGGTACGCCTCGGGGAGGACTTCGCCGCCGGCCCGCTGCGCTGGGTCCGCAACAAGGTCAACGATCTGGTGCTGCACATGCGTAACCGGGAGACGCTGGACCGGCTCGCCGACATCGCCACCCGGCAGAAGGGGTCTCCGTGACGCAGACCGTGGTGGTGACCGGGGCGAGCGCCGGCGTCGGTCGGGCCGTCGCCCACGCGTACGCGGACCGGGGCGCCCGGCTGGCGCTGCTGGCGCGGGGCGAGGCGGGCCTTGCCGCCGCCGAGCGGGAGTGCCGGCTGCGGGGTGCGACCGACGTGCGCGCGTACCGGGTCGACGTGGCCGACGCGGGCGCGGTGCAGCAGGCCGCCGACGACGTGGTGCACCGGTGGGGCGGCATCGACGTGTGGGTCAACAACGCCATGGCGTCGGTGTTCGCGCCGGCCTGGGAGATCCCGGCCCGCGAGTTCCGCCGCGTCACCGAGGTCACCTACCTGGGCACGGTGCACGGCACCCTGGCGGCGCTGCGGCACATGCGGGCGCACGGGCGGGGCACGATCGTGCAGGTCGGCTCCGCGTTGGCCTACCGGGGGATCCCGTTGCAGTCGGCGTACTGCGCGAGCAAGCACGCCGTCCAGGGTTTCAACGACTCGTTGCGCGCCGAGCTGCTGCACGACTGCCCGGGGGTGAAGCTGTCGATGGTGCAGCTGCCCGCCGTCAACACGCCACAGTTCTCCTGGGTCCGCACCCGGCTGCCCCGACATCCGCAGCCGGTGCCGCCGATCTTCACGCCGGAGTTGGCCGCCCGGGCCATCGTGTGGGGCGCCGACCGTGGCACCAGGGAGCTGAACGTGGGCGGCCCGACGTGGCGGGCCCGGCTGGGCGACATCCTGTTCCCCGGCCTGCTGGACCGGAAGTTGGCCCGCGACGGTTACGACAGCCAGCAGACCGGGGAGAAGATCGACCCGGCCAGCTGGCGGGACAATCTCGACCATCCCGGCGACGAGGACACGGACCGGGGCACGGCGGGCGTGTTCCACGACCGGGCGCGCGACCGCTCGGCCGCGCTCTGGGTGGGCACCCACAAACCGGCAGTGTCCGGTGTCGCGCTCGCCGCTGCGGGACTGACCCTCGCGGCCGTGGCGCGTCGCTGGCGTTGACCGACACCGGAAGCGCTGGCCGGCCCCCGCTCGGGCGC
Source organism: Micromonospora sp. MGP-C2 (assembly GCF_057766525.1). NCBI lineage: Bacteria > Bacillati > Actinomycetota > Actinomycetes > Micromonosporales > Micromonosporaceae > Micromonospora > Micromonospora sp. MGP-C2. The sequence continues at coordinate 6,588,637 of NZ_JBYMEN010000002.1, read as the reverse complement.
TGACCTGGCAACGCCGCGACCGGCGAATCCACTGGTGGACACGGCCGGACGGGGCATCCGCAACGCCCGGAAGGGGTGCCTCTTCAAACCGAATGTGACAACTGGATACGCTCTGCGCTAAGCCCTGTCCGCGATCCGAGGATGTCCCGCATGATCGAGCCTGTGCAGCTGCCGTCGCCGTGGCAGGACGCACGTCTGACCGTCGTCGTCCCCACCTACAACGAGGCGGGCAACCTGCCCACCCTGGTGGAGCGACTTCTCGCACTGCCGCTGCCTGGTCTGCGCATCCTCGTCGCCGACGACAACTCCCCCGACGGCACCGGCGAGGTGGCCGACAAGCTGGCCATCGAGCATCCGGACCGGATCGAGGTCGTGCACCGCGCCGGCAAGGAGGGCCTCGGCCGCGCGTACGTCGACGGGATGGGACGGGCGATCGAGGGCGGCGCCGAGTACGTGGCGCAGATGGACGCCGACCTGTCGCACCCGCCGGAGGCTCTGCCGGGCATGCTGGGCGCGCTGCTCTCCACCCAGGCCAGCGTGGTGATCGGTTCCCGTTACGTGCCCGGTGGTGAGCTGGACGAGAACTGGCCGTTGTACCGCCGGGCCCTCAGCGGCTGGGCGAACCTCTACGTGCACACCCTGCTGCGGGTGCGCATCCGGGACCTGACCGCTGGCTTCAAGGTCTGGCGTGCCGACGCGCTGCGCGACATCGACCTGAACCGGGTGCAGTCCAACGGATACAGCTTCCAGGTGGAGATGCACTACCTCGCCACCAAGCTGGGGCACACCATCCTGGAGGTGCCGATCCGCTTCGAGGAGCGGCAGGAAGGCCTCTCCAAGATGACCACCGCGACCAAGGTGGAGAGCGCCCTGATGCCGTTCCGCCTGCGCAGCAAGCACCGCAACATCACCCGCTGACCCCCCATCCCCATCTCGGTCAGGGCTGTGGGCGGGGTCCGGGCGGGGGTTATTCGGGATAGACGGCGCGGTGGGCCGTCGCGATGGCCGCGGCGTAGGCACGCCCGGTGAGGGCGCGGTCGCGGGCCAACGCCGCGCGGGCGGCGTTCGCACCGGGAGCGCCGTGCACGCCGCCGCCGGGATGCGCCGACGCGCTGGCCAGGAAGAGCCGGTCCACCGGAGTGTCCGCCCGGCCCAGGCCGGGGATCGGACGCAGGAAGAGCTGTTGGTACGCGGCAGCGGTGCCACCGCCGAGGGTGCCGCCGACCAGGCTCGGGTTTCCCTTCTCCAGGTCGGCCGGCCCGGCCACGTGCCGGCCGACGATGAGCTGCCGGAAGCCCGGGGCCGCCTCCTCCAGCACGTCCTCCATGCGCTGCACGTGCCCGGCGACGTCCTCGGCCCGCCAGTTCCGCCGGAACGGCAGATGGGTGTACGACCAGAGCGACTCGGTGCCCGGCGGGGAGTGACTCGGGTCGGCCACGGACATCTGCCCGACCAGCAGAAACGGGTCCCGGGGCAGCTCGCCTCGGGCCAGCTCGCCCGCGTAGTGGGTCAGCCCGTTCAGGTCCGCGCCAAGGTGCACGGTGCCGGCCCCGGCCAGCTGCTGGTTCGTCCAGGGCATCGGCGCGGACAGCGCCCAGTCGACCTTGAGTGTCGAACCGTCCCAGCGGAAGTGCGCCAGGTCCTCCACCAGCCGCGACGGCAACGCTGCCGCGCCGACGAGGTCGAGGTAGAGCGCTGGCGCCGGCACGTCGGCGAGCACGGCCCGGCGGGCCCGCCACAGCGTGCCGCCCCGCGTGCGTACGCCCATCGCCCGGCCTCGGGCGGTGAGCACCCGGTCGACGTGGGCGCCGTAGAGGATCGCGCCGCCGCGCTGTTGCAGCCGCGCCACCAGCGCGTTGGTGATCTGCTGCGCGCCTCCGGCGGGAACCGGCCAGCCAACCTGCTGGCCGAGCATGGCCAGCAACCAGCCGTACACCCCGGAGCCGGCCTCCTCCGGGGACAGGTCGGTGTGCAGGGCGCAGCCGGCCAGCAGGGCCGGCCCGCCGGGGCCGTCGAAGAGTTCGTCGCCGAGCTTGCGGACCGGCACCACGAGGCGCCGGGCCAGCCGCAGCGCGCCGGCGACGCGCAGCTGACGCAGCAGACCGAGCCCTCCGCGGACCGGCGGGAACGGCGTGGTGATGGTCTCCAGCATCGGCTCGGCCACGTCGAGCCAGTCGGTGTAGGCGTTGAGCCAGCGCTTGCCGTCGCCCGGGGCGAACTGCTCCAGCGAGGCGGCTGTGACGTCCGGGTCCCGGTTGATCACGGCGGCCCGGCCGTCCGGCAGCAGGTGCGCCAGCACGTCGGGCGAGTGCCGCCAGGACAGCCCCTGCTGACCCAGGTCCAGACCGGCGAGCACCGGTGAGGCGTACCCGAGGGGGTAGAAGGAGCTGTAGAGGTCGCTCAGATAGCCGGGCGCGGTCACCTCGGCCGAGCGGACCGCGCCGCCAGGTGTCGCGGTGGCCTCCAGCACCACCACCTCCCAGCCGGCGTCCGCCAGCAGGTTCGCCGCCACCAGGCCGTTGTGACCGGCACCGACGACGACGGCGTCCGCGCTCTGCGCGGCGGTGGTAGTCATCCGATCCGCCTACCCTGCGCGCAACCGGGCGAAACGCGTTTGCCTCGGCGAGGCCGGGGCATCCAGCGCCGCATGTACACGGTTGCGCAGTTGGTGGGTGGGGTGTGGGGCGCCGGCGGCGACGGCGGTGAACTGGTGGTGCGTGACCCGGCGGACGACTCGCCGGTCAGCACCGTGCCGGTGGCCACCGCCGACGAGGTCGGCAAGGCGACCCAGGCGGCCCGCAACGCGGCGGCGCAGTGGGCGGCGACCGCTCCGGCCGAGCGGGCGGCGGCGCTGCACCGGGCCGCGGACGCGGTCGCGGCGGCGACCGAGGAGCTGGCGGCGGCGGTCACCGCGGAGATGGGCAAGCCGTTGGCGGACGCCCGCGGCGGCGTCGAGGCGGGCGTCGGCACCCTGCGACAGTACGCGGAGCTGGCCCCGCTGCGCGGCGGGCGGACGCTGAACGGCGAAGCCGACGCGCTGGACTTCCTCACCCCGCAACCGCGCGGTGTGGTCGCCGCGATCACCCCCTGGAACGACCCGGTGGCGGTCTCCTGTGGGCTGCTCGGCGCAGCCCTGGTGACCGGAAACGTGGTGCTCTACAAGCCGAGCGAACGGACGCCGGCGACGGGTTGGCTGCTGGCGCGTGCGTTGGACCAGGCGCTGCCGGCAGGTGTGCTGTCACTGCTCACCGGTGGCCCGGATGTCGGTGCGGCGCTGGCGGCGCAGGACGTCGACGTGGTGGCTCACGTCGGGTCCACCGCGACCGGGCGGGCGATCGCCGCCGCTGCGGCCCGCACCGGCGCCAAGGTGCTCCTGGAGAACGGGGGCAGCGACCCGTTGATCGTCGACGCGGGCGTCGACCCGGAGTGGGCGGCCGGTCAGGCCGCGATGGGCGCGTTCGCCAACGCCGGGCAGATCTGTGTGGCGGTGGAGCGGATCTACGTGCACCGGGAGGTGGCCGGGGACTTCGTGGCCGCGCTCGCGCGTCACGCCGAGGCGCTGCGCGTCGGGCCGGGTCGGGACCCGGGCACCGAGCTGGGCCCGCTGGTCGACCGACGGCACCGCGACCACGTGCACGGGCAGGTAGCGGCGGCGGTTGCGGCCGGCGCTCGGGCACTGGTCGGCGGCGAGGTGCCGGACGGGCCGGGGGCGTTCTACCCGGCCACTGTGGTCACCGACTGCCGGCACGACATGCCGCTGGTGCGGGAGGAGACGTTCGGGCCGGTCGCGCCGGTGGTGGTCGTCGACTCGTTCGACGAGGCGCTGCGCTGTGCCGCGGACTCCCCGTACGGGCTGGCCGCCACGGTGCTGACCGCGTCGATGAGTCACGCGCAGCGGGCCTGGCGCGAGCTGCCGGTGGGCACTGTGAAGGTCAACGCGGTGTTCGGGGGCGCGCCGGGTGGCGCCGCGCATCCGCGCCGGGCCAGTGGGCAGGGCTTCGGGTACGGCCCGGAACTGCTGGACGAGTTCACCGCCACGAAGGCGGTGCACATCGAGGCACCGGGCGGCGGGCACTGGTGAACGGCACGGACGGACGCAGGGGTGGTGCGTCCGCCCGTGCCGTCGTCTGTGCGGTCAGTCGCCGCGAGCCTTGCGGGTGGCCCGGTCGTTGGCCTTCTCGATGGCCTTGACCAGGTCCGGCTTGGTCATGCTGGACCGGCCGGGTACGTCCAGTTTGCGGGCCACCGACATCAGGTGGTCCTTGGTGGCGTTGGCGTCCACCCCACCGGCGGTGGGTGCTCGCCGTTCCGGCCCGCCGCCGGCGGCCTGCTGGTCGCTCGGGCCCTTGCGGCCCTTCGGCTCCCAGTGGTCGCCCACCTTCTCGAACTGGTGCTTCACCGCGGCGAAGGCGGTGCGGTGCGACCGCTGCCCCTCGCCGTAGGTCTCCACCGCCGAGTCGTGCGTCTTCTCCCACGTGCGCTGCGCCTTCTCCGGGGAGCGCCGCAGCGTGCTGGGCAGGTCTTCGCGCCCGGGCATCTCGTCCTCCTCCGTGTCGACAGAGTCACCTTGACCGTTCCCCGGTGCCGCGGCGGCAAACCATTAGGCGCTACCGGCGGGGCGCCGCGCGAGTTTCTCGATTTCCCGATCCGGGTATCGGGGGCCAGGCCCGACCGGACGACCGGTCATCCGGTGGCCGGGGCGCAGGGAGCGGGCATGACGACCACGGAGCCCGGTACGACGCGCGAGGGCGCACACGGCACGCGGGTTCCCCGCCGGATGCGGCAGCTGAGCTGGCGGACCTGGCGCGGGGTGCTGGTCCGCAGCGTGCAGAACTTCGTCAACGACAACTGCTCCGACTGGGCCGCCGCACTGACCTACTACGGGGTCCTGGCGGTCTTTCCGTCCGCCATCGTGATCGTGGCCCTGGTCGGTCTGGTCTCCAGCGGCGAACAGACCGTCGACACCATCGTCGAGCTGGCCGGTCAGGTGGGCGCCGGGTCGGTGCTGAGCGACGACGAGGACGGCGTGGTCGGGGTGATCCGCACGGTGGTGCTCGACCAGAGCAACCCCAAGCTGCTGCTGAGCTTCGGCCTGCTCGGTGCGTTGTGGTCCGCGTCGGGTTTCATCGGCGCGTTCACCCGGGCCTCCAACGCCATCTACGGGGTGGACGAGGGCCGGCCGGTCTGGAAGCTGCGGCCGTTGCAGATCGGCCTGGCCGCGATCACCCTGGTGCTGCTCGCGGTGGTCGCCCTCGGGTTGATCGTGAGCGGCCCGGTCACCGACGCGGTCGGCGACCTGATCAACGCCGGAGGTCTGGCGCGCACGGTGTGGAGCGTGGCGAAGTGGCCGGTGCTCGCCATGATCATGATGTCGCTGCTGTCGCTGCTGTTCTGGATCGCGCCGAACGTGCGTCAGCCCCGGTTCCGCTGGCTCACCCCGGGTGGCGCGGTGGCACTGGTCTCCTGGGCGGTGGCCTCCTTCGGTTTCGGCCTCTACGTGACCAACTTCAGCTCGTACGACACCACCTACGGCAGCCTCGGGGCGGCCATCGCGTTCCTGGTCTGGCTCTACCTGTCCAACTCCGCGCTGATGCTGGGCGTGCAGATCAACGCCGAGGTGCAGCGCGGGCGGCAGTTGCAGGCCGGCGACCAGGACCCGGAGGACCCGGTGCTGCCGCCCCGCAAGCCCGCCGAGGACTGAGCCGGTTCGCGACCGGTCGTCCGGTTCGGAGTCGGACCATGGGCCCGTTCGTGGCCCGGTGCCGGTTTAGCGGGCGGGGTGCCGGGTAGCGCAGAAGGCATGGAGCGTGGCAACAGCAAGCACGGACCGAGGATCGACGAACAGATGAGCCAGGAGGTCAGCGGCCTCGTGCAGGGGCCGGGGACCGGTGGCTCTCGGGTCGATGAGGCGCGGGTGCCGGAACCGGCTGGCGAGGACCAGCCGGAGGTGACCACCGCGCCGGCCGGCGAGACGCGCACGGGCGCTCCGAAGGGGATGAGCTCCACGGACGTCGAGCAGCGCAGCCGGCTCGGCCGGTTCATCTCGATGAGCGCGCTGCCGGGCGACCGTTTGGTGCTCATTGCCAGCGCCCGGGAGAACGAGGCGCCCGACGACATCGTGGCGGCGCTGGAACGGCTGCCCGAGGGCACCGTCTACCAGACGGTCTCCGAGGTGTGGGCCGCGCTCGGCAACAAGAACGAGACAACTCGCTGGTGAGAAGGATCGCCCCCGATCCGACGACCATTGGCGACTGAAGGAGGTTCTCTGATGAGTGGCGTAACCGAACATGTCGACGTTGCCGTGCCCGTACGCACCGCGTACGACCAGTGGACGCAGTTCGAGGAGTTCCCGCAGTTCATGGAGGGCGTGCAGGAGGTCCGGCAGCTCTCCGACACGATGACCCACTGGACGGTGGACATCGCCGGGGTGAAGCGTGAGTTCGACGCCGAGATCACCGAGCAGCTCCCCGACGAGCGGGTCGCCTGGCGCTCGACCGGTGGCACCCAGCAGGCCGGTGTGGTGACCTTCCACCGGCTCGACGAGGACAAGACCCGGGTCACCCTCCAGCTCGAGTTCGAGCCGCACGGGGTGGTCGAGCAGGCCGGTGACAAGCTCGGCATCGTCGACCGGCGCGCCAAGGGCGACCTGGAGCGGTTCAAGACCTTCATCGAGCGACGCGGTCAGGAGACCGGCGCCTGGCGTGGGTCGGTGGACCGTCCCCAGCCGTGACCCTGAGCAATGACAGTGATGGCCGCCAGAATCCTCTGGCGGCCATCGCCGTGTCCGAGCCTTGTCGCACACCACCGTTTGCGATCATCGCGCCCGGGTACGGCTGAAGACATGACCGACGACAACATCAGGGTGTGGCGGGACGAGGAACGGCTTCCGTTGGAAGAGCTGGAGCAGGCCGTGGCCGGCTCCAGCATCGACGGGCAGGCCGACGACGTGACCGGCAACGACGCGGGGGAAGAGGCGACGTTCGGCCACGGGCCGGCAGCGGACGACCGTAAGGGACAGGCCCAGGGCAACAGCCGCGAGGACACCGATCCGGAGCGCCGCTACCGCCCGTCCACCACCGGACGGACCGGCCCCGACGTCGGCTGACCCTCCCCGCCGGTCTGCGCGGGCACCGGGTGTGCGGTGGGCCGGCCGGTCGAGCGACGGGCGCCCCACTCGTACAGCACGATCAACGCCAGCGCGAGCACCAGCAGGGCCGAGCCCAGCACCTGCACCGACGTGTTGCCGATCAGGACGCCGAGGCCGGCCGGGACGAGCGCGGCGCCGATGCCGGACGCGCCGATCTGGAGCCCGATGGCCCGGTCCGCGTGCGCCGCGCCGACCCGGTCGGCGGTGGTGAGGGTGAGCAGCGGGAACACCGGCGCGGCGGCGAACCCGACCACGACCAGGCCGGCCACCGCCAGCACGGCCGGCCCGGGAACGGCGATCAGCAACGCGCCCACGGCCATCCCGGCCAGGCTGGCGCGCAACACCAGGCCGGCCCCCAACCGCTCGGCCACCACCCCCTGCACGACCCGGCCGACGAAGAGGCTGCCCCAGTACGCGGAGACGCAGCCGCCGGCCACCGCGGCGCTCAGCCCACGCCCCTCGGTGAGCAGCAGGAACGCCCAGAGGCCGGCGGACACCTCGATGGCCACGTACAGCGCGAAGGCGACCGTCCCCGACCAGACCGCCGGCAGTCGCAGCGTCGCCCGGACCGGAAGCCGGACGACCGCCGGAGTCTCGGCGGGTATGGCGTCGGCCGCCTCCGTGCTGGCCGGTACGCGACGTTGCCAGGCTCGCATGGTGAGCGCGAAGGCGATAGCGAGGAGTATCTGGGCTCCGGCCACGATGCCGTAACCCCAGCGCCAGGCCAGGCCGCCGCTCAGCACCGCGGTCATGATCAGCGGGCCGATCGCCACGCCCAGGCCGAAGAAGGCGTGCAGCCAGTTCATGTGGCGCGGCCCGAAGGCCCCGGCGGCGTACGCGTTGAGCCCGGAGTCGACCGCGCCGGACCCGAGACCGAGCAGCAGCGCACAGCCCACCAGCACGGCCAGCACGGGGCTCACGGAATAGCCGGTCAGCGCCAGGCTGGCCAGCAGGGTGCTCCCGGCGAGCAGCGCGCCCACGCCGACCCGGGCCAGTGTGAACCCGGCCAGGACGCTGGAGGTGAGATAGCCGACGGTGCCGGCGGTCAGCACCCACCCGACCGCCTCGGTCGGGACACCGAAGTCGCCCCGGATCGACGGCCAGGCGACGCCGAGCAAGCCGTCGGGCAGGCCGAGGCTGACGAACGCGAGGTAGGCCAGCAGGAGCAGCGAGGCACGGGGCCGTGGAGGGGTGGACACGAGACACCATCCTGCCGCAGGGGCACCTTAGCGCCGTCGGCACCCGAGCGCCCCCGGCGCAAAGAAGTCGTGTCCGGACGGTCGAGAAAACGGACAGCTCATCCAGAATCGACCGATCGGAGGACGGCAACCCGGAGTGTTCGCGTAAGAATTTCGGGATGCATCAAGGCTCCGGAATCCTCTCCACGCGTCAGCGCCGGCTCGCCTGGCTCGGCTTCATGCTCGCCGCGCTGCAGGCACCCGTGTCCGCCTGGCTCGTCGCTGACGAGTCGTGGCTGTTCAGCCTCTGCGTCGCGCTGATGGTGGCCATCGTGATCATCGCTGACGACGCGGCGCGGCGACGCCCCGCCAACGCGACCGGCGACTAGCCCTCGCTGACCGGTCGGGCCTCGTGCCCCGGCCGGCCCCGACTGCGGCGGCGCTCCTTCATCTCCGCCTCGTAGAGGTGGCGTCGCCCGCCCACCAACTCGTCACGGGCCTGTTGGTCCACCTCGCGGAACAGCGCGTGGTAGCCGTCGTCGAAGTCCTCGACGATCTGGAACGTCCACCGCCCGGCGATGACGTTACGACCCCGCAACTCGGTGTCGATCCGCTCGGCGAGCTGCTGATGCCCGGCGGCGCGAAACTGCTCCACCGCGTCGTCGAGCATCAGGTCGGCGTGCCCGATCAACTGGTGCAGGGAGTACAGGTGCCCCCGGGCCCGCTCCACACACTCCAGCGCCTCGCTGAGCTTGCCGAGCGCGGCGACCGTCTCGTCGCTCACCCCCGGTGGCCGCTGGTGCTGCTCGTCCGGTCCGTCTGCCTGCTGTCCCATCCGTGCCTCCGTGCCGTGTCCCGTGATGCGTGGGTGTTCTCCTGCTGCCCCGTCTGTGCCGGATCAACCCCTGCGGTCAGCACTCGTCGCCCAGTGGCGCAGCCGACATCCGCCGAGCGGCCGAGGTCGACCCGGTCACCGGTCGGTTAGCCTCGGTCACCATGCGTGTGCCGTTCAACCGGGTCGCCTCCCGTACCGCCGTCGACTCGGCGCGGTCCACCCTGGCCGCCCTCACCGTCTCCATCGGCACTGTCGGGCTGACCGCCGCCGCGGCGCGACCGGGGCTGCTGGCCCTCGTCGACCAGCACGCGGCCGCCGTAAGGGACAGCCTCGACGGGGACCGTCAACCGCTGACCGCCGCGGCGCTCGCCGGCTATGCCGAGGGGGTCCGCGAGGCTGCCCTGGAGCACGGGTGGACGCCGCCGGGTGGGCCGGTCGACTGGAACGAGCCGGAATGGCTGCTCACCCGACTGCTCGCGGTCTGCGCGATGGCCCGCTCGCTCGACGGGGCCTGACGCGCGCGGGGAGGGCACCCCGCGTCGTACGCGGAACACCCTCCCCACCGCCGTACCGTTACGAACCCTTACGAGCGGTACTGCTGGGCTTCGTCCACCCGAGGCATCGCCTGGGTGCGGTCGCCCCCGCGGTCGGCCATCTGCCGCTCCACGTCGCTCCGTCCGGCCGAGGTGGCCTGACGCTGCTGCTGCACCGCCCGGGCCTCCTGGGCGGCCCGGTCCAGCCAGCCGTCCCAGCGCTTCTGCATCGGCTTCACGAGGCCGCCACCGACACCGACGATCAGGATGCCAGCCACAGTGGCGAGCACCGCGATCAGCACCGGAGTGGTCACCGTGGTGGCGATACCCACCTGGTTCAGCGCGGCGATCACGCCGAGAGCGATGATGAAGATCGCCGCCAGGTCGGCCAGGACCTTGCCGTACGAGAGCCCGCCCAGCGCCCCGGTGACCAGATCCCGGACAGCGTTGGCGATCGCAGCCGCCACCACCACGATGACGATCGCGATGAACGCACGTGGCAGCCAGGACACCACGCCGCTGATCAGGTCACTGATCGCGTTGGGCCCCCAGACTCCGAAGGCGAACTGCAGCGTGAACAGCAGCACGGCGTAGTACGCCAGTCTGGCCAGAATGTCGCTGGCGTCGTACTTCGTTCTCTCCAGGGCCCGTTTGATGCCGCCACGTTCGACGGCTTGGTCGAAGTGCACCCGTTCCAGCACCGTATCCACGATCTTGAGGACGGCTCTGGCGATGAGCCAGCCGACCACGAGGATGACGATGAAGGCCACTGCCTTCGGGATGAAGAGCAGCACCGACCTCCAGGTGTCGGCGATGGCATCGCCGATGTCGGCCTGCCGGACCGCGAGGGTTTTCAGCATGATGTCCCTCCTGTCGCATGGACTGCGCCGGGCGCATACCCGGCTACCGGTGCGGCACTCCGCGCAGAGCGCCGCGTTTTTTGCGACAAGCCGCCGAACAGGGCCCTGAACTGCCCGAACGGCCACCGCGACCGGGGGCGTGACAGCCCACGGCCATGATCGGATGCCTTTTCCGGTCGGCCGACTAGGCTGCGGACATGCCAGGAACGGTCGGGCGAGTCCCCATGCCAGCAACCCCGGGCCCGGGTGCACCCACCGGCTCCGGTGCGGCCGCTGCCGTGCTCGCCCACGACTGGGCCGACACCCCGCTGGGCCCGCCCGAGAGCTGGGACATGGCGATCCGGATCGTGGTCGAGCTGATCCTCGCCTCGCCGATGCCGATGGCCCTGGCGTACGGCGACGACCTCGTGCTGCTCTACAACGCCGGTTACGCCGAGTTGCTGGGCAGCAAGCACCCGCGCGCCCTCGGCCGCCCGGCAGCGGAGGTGTTCGCGGAGATCTGGGCGCTGCCCGGCGTGGGTGAGGTGATCGAGCGCAGCTACCGGCAGGGCGAGCCGTTCCTGGAGAAGGAGTCCACCCTGCCGTTGGTTCGAGGGTATTCCCCGACCGTGGAGCAGGCGGTCTTCACCCGGGGCTACTCGCCGGTGCGCGACAGCGCCGGGCAGATCGTCGGCGTGTTGGCGGTCGCGGCCGAGACCACCCACGTCACCGAGCAGTTGCAGAGCCTCAGCGAGGTGGCTGCGGCGCTCGCCGGCACGCTCACCCTCGACGACGTGGCCCGGGTGGCGCTGCGCTACGCGATCACCACGTTCGACCCCGACCAGGTCTCGTTCGCGGTCGACGAGGGCGGCGGCGGTTGGCGCATGGTGCGCCGGGTCCGTGGCGAGTTGCTGGACGAGGCCGACGAGCGACTTCCCCCGCTCTGGCGACGCGCTCCGGCGGACTGGTCGGCCCCGGTGGTGCAGGCGGCGCGCTCCGGCGGCCCGTCGTTCGTTCGGGACGGTCAACCGCTGCGGGAGACCGCTGTGGACCGCCACGACCAGAAGATCCGCTCGATGGCGGCCCTGCCCCTGGGCACCTCGGTGGTGCGCGGCGGGCTGGCGGTCGGCTACCAGGTCCCGCACACCTGGTCGCCCGCCGAGCGGGCACTGCTGGCCGCCTCGGCCGAGCTGATCGGCCAGGCCGCGGAGCGGGCCCGCCGCTTCGAGACCCAGCACGGCACGGCCCAGCTGTTGCAGCGCAGCATGTTGCCGGAGCACCTGCCGGACCTGCCCCGGCTGCGGATCGCGGCCCGTTACGACCCGGGGGTCGACGGCAACGCGGCCGGCGGCGACTTCTACGACGCGTTCCTGCTGCCCGACGGCACGCTGGGCGTGGTGCTGGGCGACGTCGCCGGGCACGACGTGCAGGCCGCCGCGCGGATGGGGCAGGTCCGGGCCGCGCTGCGCGCGCTGGCCCTGTCCGACCCGGCACCGGACGCGGTGCTGGCCGGGCTGGACCGGCTGGTGACCAGCCTGGGCGTGGAGGCCGGCACCCACGAGCTGTTCGTCACCGTCGTGTTCGGGGTGATCGACGCGGAGCGGCGGCAGCTGACCCTGGCCAGCGCCGGCCACCCCGCCCCGCTCATTCGCCGGGGCGACCCGGAGGGCCGCTCCCACGCCGAGTACGTGGACGTCCCCGCCGGGCCCCCGCTCGGTCTGGGCGGCCGGCCGGGCACCACGACTGTCGAGTTCCGCCCGGGCGACACCCTGCTGCTGTTCAGCGACGGGGTGGTGGAACGTCGCCGGCAGAGCCTGACCGCCGGGCTGACCACCCTCAGTGACGCCGTCGCGAAGGCTGGCAGTGGCGACCCACGCGCCCTCTGCGCGGTGGCCACCGCCGCGGTTCCGGGCGGCACCGAGGACGACGTGGCCGTGCTGGCGGTCGAGCACGCGCTCAAGCCGAGTCGCTCGGCGAGCATGGAGGTGCCCGCGGAGCCGACCGCCCCCAGCCGGGTCCGGCACTGGATGACCGGCCAGCTCACCGAGTGGCAGGTGCCCGAGTCGGTGATCGGTGCGGCGGTGCTGTGCACCAGCGAGCTGACGACCAACGCGCTGCTGCACGCCGGCACCGCCGCCCGGGTGGAGATCGACCTCAGCCCCGAGCGGCTGCTGGTCTCGGTCGCCGATTCCGGCACCCGTGGCACCGTGACCCGGGCCCGCACCGACACGTTGAGCAGTCGTGGGCGCGGGCTCGGTCTGATCGAGGAGCTCAGCGACGCCTGGGGCACCGACCCGTCGGTCCGCGGCTCCACGGTCTGGTTCGAGATCCTCACGCCGCCAGCCGCGCATTCCTGAGAGCCCGAAGGGTAGGAGGACGCCCATGCGTACCGACGAGCCCGCCGGAGTCTTCTTCGACGTCGATGGCACCCTGGTAGACACCACCTATTTGCACACCGTGAGCTGGTGGGAGGCGCTGCGTCAGACCGAACAGCCGGTGCCGATGGCGATGGTGCACCGGTCGATCGGGATGGGTTCCGACAAACTCCTGGATCACCTGCTCGGGCCGGAGCGGGACCGCGACGCCGACACGAAGCTGCGCGACGCGCACGACACCCTCTATGCCGAGTACTGGGAACGACTCACGCCGCTGCCCGGGGCGGCGGACCTGCTGCGCGCCTGCGCCGAACGAGGGCTGCGGGTGGTGCTCGCCACCTCCGCCTCGGAGCCCGAGGTCGGCGCGCTCCGTCGGGCACTGGGCGTTGACGACGTGATCGACACTGTCACCTCCTCGGCGGACGCGAAGCAGAGCAAGCCCGCACCGGACATCCTGGTCGCCGCGTTGGAGCAGTCCGGGTTGGCCGCGGAGCGGGTGGTCTTCGTCGGCGACTCGGTGTGGGACGTCGTCGCGGCCGGCAAGTTGAACATCCCCTGCGTGGGGTTGACCTGCGGCGGCACCAGTCGGGGCGAGCTGGCCGGCGCCGGCGCGGTGGCGGTGTACGACGACCCGGCCGCCCTGCTGGGCGAGTTGGCGGACTCGCCGCTCACCCGACCCCGGTGAGGATCACTCGGGTTCACCCACCCGTCCGCGCATAGCGACCGGCCCTGCGGGGCATGGTCTGTCACCACCTGCCCGCACCTCGCGGGTGCGGGCTGAAAGGTGGTGCCGTGGAGCCGGTAGATGTGGCGTTCGCGCTGGTGGGCCTCGGCGCTCTGCTCGCGGGCATCCTCCCGCGGGTCTTGGAGCAGCGTCCACTGTCCATGCCGATCGCCTTCCTCGCCCTCGGCATGCTGGTGTTCCTGCTGCCGGTGGGGCTACCGACACCGGATCCGCTGGCCCACCCGGAGTTGACGACCCACCTCACCGAGATCGGGGTGATCGTCGCGCTGATGGGCGCCGGGCTCAAGATTGACCGGCCGTTGAGTTGGCGGCGGTGGTCGTCCACCTGGCGGCTGTTGGCGATCGCGATGCCACTGTGCATCGCGGCGGTGGCCCTGCTCGGCTGGTGGTGGGCGGGGCTGGTGCCGGCCGCCGCACTCCTGTTGGGTGCCGCGTTGGCCCCGACCGACCCGGTGCTCGCCGCCGACGTGCAGGTGGGCGAACCGACCGACGTGGAGGATTCCGAGGACGAGGTCCGCTTCGCGTTGACCTCCGAGGCCGGTCTCAACGACGGCCTGGCGTTTCCGTTCGTGTACGCCGCGATCGCCATCGCCTCGACGAGTCTCGCCCCGAGCGACTGGTTCGCCGAGTGGTTCACGGTGGACGTGCTCTGGAAGGTGGGCGTCGGCGTCGGCGGTGGCCTTCTCATCGGTTGGCTGCTGGGCAAGTTGTTCTTCCGCGCGCCCAGCGAGTTGCGGCTGGCCCGGCACGCCGAGGGCTTCCTGGCGCTGGCCGCCACGTTCCTGGCGTACGGGCTGGTGGAGGTGGTCGGCGGGTACGGTTTCCTGGCGGTGTTCGTGGCCGCCCGGGCGATCCGGGCCGCCGAGCGGACCCACGAGTTCCACTCGGTGCTGCACGACTTCGCCGAGCAGGTCGAACGGCTGCTCACCCTCGTGCTGTTGCTGCTGCTCGGCGGCGCGATCGTGGGCGGTCTGCTGACCCCGCTGACCTGGCCGGCGGCCGCCGTCGGGCTGGCACTGGTGTTCCTGATCCGACCGCTGATCGGCTGGTTGTCGCTGCGCGGCGCGCCGGGACGGCCGGCCGAGCACTGGGTCATCTCGTTGTTCGGCATCCGCGGCGTCGGCTCGTTCTACTACCTCGCGTACGCCACCACGAAGGCCGACTTTCCACAGGCCGAGCTGCTCTGGGCGACCGTCGGGCTGGTGGTGCTCGTCTCCGTGGTGGTGCACGGCATCGCGGCGACTCCGGTCATGCAACTGCTGGACCGGGAGGGCGAGCGGACCTCCGACCCGGCCGAACGACACACCGACGACCCCCGGCCGGTCGCGGCCGCGGGGCACGCCTAGCCCTGCGTCGACGCCCCGGGGCCAGGTCTACGACGGCGGCTCCGGGGCCCCGGGCACGCCGCTCAGGTCAGGCGGGCGACCAGGGCACGGCCGAGGTCCCGGCCGGAGCGCCAGGCGCTCTGCACCCGGGGCTTGCCGAACGCGTCGCCGGCCAGACCGATCCCGTCGGGGTCCAGGTGGTAGGTGTCGCCGCCGGCGTCGCTGGTCGGCTTCGCGTACGTCCAGCGGTGCACGTGCACGTCGGCGGCCTGCTCGGGCAGTCCCAGCAGGTCCCGGACGGCCTGCTCGATGGCCGGGCCGGCCCCGGTGGGTTGGGCCAGATGCCCGGCGGCGAACTCCGGCACGGTGTGCGCGACGAGCACCGGCGCGCCGTCGCCGCGTCGGTCGCCGTCGTCGCAGACGAGGTTGAGGACCGGGTGGTCGTTGACGAACGCTCCCCGGAAGTCCGGCCAGCGGCGGGTCGGGAACCGCAGCACCGCGGCGAGCGTCGGCGACCAGCGTTGCGCCTGCACGAGCTGGGTGGCGGCCGTCAGGGCCGGGTCGAGCAGCAGGGCGGCCTGCGGACCCGGCATGGCCAGGGCGACCGCCGCGCACGACTCGCCGTCCACTGTCGGCCCAGGCTCCACTGTGAGCACCAGCCGGTCGACGGTGACCGGCACCTCGCCGGCCAGGTGTTCGACCAGGGAGCGCAGCCCACGCGGGGCGGCGAAGCGCATCGGCCCGGGCACCTCCTGGCGGCCGGCCCGGTCGTAGGCCTGGAACGTGTCGGTCCATTCGCGGACCAGCCCGGCGGCGCGCCACTGCTCGACCAGCTCGGCGAAGTCCGGGTCGCTGGCGGTGAAGTACGCGGCGCCGATGTCCGCGGGCCGACCCTCGAAGCGTTTGCTGGCCATCCGGCCGCCACGGACGTGGCCGCGCTCCCGGACCTGCACCGGCACCCCGGCCCGGGTCAGCTCGACCGCACAGGCCACCCCGGCGATGCCCGCTCCGACCACCACCACTCGCGTTCGGTCCACACTCATCCGGTGATCGTAGGTGGCGGCGGCGGCGCATGAACCACCGACGACCAGGGTACTGGCACACCTGTTCGAAGAAAGGATGATGACAATGACGGACCGCCGCAACGAGCAGGCCGACCAGAATGCCGCGATCAAGGACCCGGACGAATGGGTCACCGGTGACGAGCCGCCCACCGCAGCTCAGGAGTCCTACCTGAACACGCTGGCCCGCGAGGCCAACGCGGATCTTCCGGACGACCTGACCAAGGCCGAGGCGTCCAAGCGCATCGACGAGCTCCAGGCCGAGACGGGCCGGGGCCAGTAGTCACTGGTCGACTCCGCTTCCGCGACCACGGCGTGTCCGCGAGTCCTGGACACCGCGAGATCAGAGAAGCGGAGTCGATCACGCCCCGGGCCAGCACCGTGGCCGGCGGTCAGCCGCGGGTCAGCCGGTGCAGCTCCACCTCGACCAGGCGGCCGGCCCTGATGGTGGCACTGAGGTAGGTGGCGTGCGGTTGCGAGCGCCGGTCGGTGGGTGAGCCGGGGTTGAGCAGCCGCAGCCCGCCGGGCGCCTCGGTGTCCCACGGAATGTGGGAGTGCCCGAAGACCAGGAGGTCGACATCGGGGAACCGGGCCGCACACCGCTTCTCGCGACCGGTCCGTGGCCCGGTCTCGTGCACCACTGCGACGCGCAGGCCGTCGAGTTCGACCCGGGCCACCTCCGGCAGCCGGGCGCGCAGCGCCGGCCCGTCGTTGTTGCCGTACACCCCGATCAGCCGGCGCGACCGTGCGGTCATCGCGTCCAGCAACGCCTCGTCCACCCAGTCACCGGCGTGCACGACCACGTCCGCCGCCTCGATCGCCGCCCAGAGCGGCCCGGGAAGGTCCCGGGCCCGCTTCGGTACGTGGGTGTCCGCCGTGAGCACCAACCGCATGCAGGCATTCTCCCCCGTGCCGCGGCCGCCCGCCCGGGGACGCGACTGCGTGAACGCATCGAAACTGGCCAAGCTTTGACGAAGTACGGGTCAGGGACGCGGCGGGGTGAAATGCGCCGGGGGCATCCCGCACTCGCGCAACGTCGGGTCCTGCTCGACGTCGGTGAGCACACCGGCGGCATTGATCAGGCCGATGTGTGAGAACGCCTGCGGGAAGTTGCCCAACTGCTCCCCGGTCTGCTGGTCGATCTGCTCGGCGAACAGGCCCAGGTCGTTGACCCGAGCAGCGAGATCGCGGAACAACGCGTGCGCCCGGTCCCGCTCACCGGCCAACGCCAGGCAACTCACCAACCAGAACGAACAGATGACGAAGCCCGCCGGGTCGCCGTCCCAGCGCCGCAGCAGGCCGTCGTGCGACAGCCGCCGCTCCACCGCGCGGACCGTCGAGCGCATCCGTGGGTCATCGGCTCGCAGAAAACCCACCAGCGGCATCACCAGCACCGACGCGTCCAGCTCGTCGGAATCGAAAATCCCGGTGTACGACTGGAGCCGGTCGCTCCACCCCCGCTCCAGGATCGCCGCGCGCACCTCGTCCCGGGCCGCCGTCCAGCGGGCCAGGTCCTGCGGGCCGCCGAGCTGGTCGCCGAAGCGGACCGCCCGGTCCAGTGCGACCCAGCACTCCACCTTGGAGGACACGTGGTGGTGTTGCACTCCACGCTCCTCCCACATCCCGGCGTCCGGCTGTTTCCAGTCCTGCTCGGCCTGATCGGCGAGCACCCGGAGCAGGTGGTAGACGTCCCTGTCGAACGGCTCCAGCTGGTCCCGCATCAGCCAGGCGGCGTCCATGGCCGCGCCGTAGATGTCGTTCTGCCGCTGCCGCCACGCGTCGTTGCCGGTCACCACCGGCGGGCTGTCGCGGTAACCGCCGAGCTGGTCCAGCCGATGCTCGGTGAGGTCCCGCTCCCCCAGCACCCCGTACATGATGGGCACCGGCTGGTCGCTGACCCGGCCCATCGCCCGGCCCAACCAGGCGAACTGCCGCCGCACCTCGTCGAAGCACGCCGACCGCCACAGCGCCCGCAGGGTGTGGCTGAAGTCGCGTACCCAGACGTAGCGGTAGTCGTAGTTGCGGTCCCCGCCGAGCTTCTCCGGCAGCGAGGTGGTCACGGAGGCCACCACCGCGCCGCTGGGCCGGTACGTCATGCCCTGCACCACCAGCCCGCTGCGCCGTACCTCCTCGGCGTAGAGGCCCTGGTAGTCGTGCTCGGCGGCCCAGGACCGCCAGCCGGCGACGGTGTCGGCGATCGTCTGGTCGGCGTCCGGCACCTCCGGCAGTGGGGCGTCGTAGGTCGGGGCGTACCCGACTGTGAAGTTGTGGGTCGTGCCGGCGCGGACGGTGAACGTCGCTGCGGCATCGCCCTCGTCGCCGCACGCCAACCGCACGCTGCCGCGGAACGTGAGACGCGCGGCCCCGGCGATGGCCTCGAGCATGTCCTCCCGCTCGACCAGGTAGGCGATGGTGCGCCCGTACTCGAAGCGCGGCCGGTAGTGCACCCGCATCGGCACCGCACCGGAGAGTCCCTGCACGCTGCGGACCAGCACCTGTGGTGGGTGCATCCCGATGTCGTGCCCTCGCGAGCCGGGCTCGAAGGCGAGCGCGTCGGTGAGCGCGACCTCCCCCTGCGCGGTGCGGAAGACGGTCCGCAGCACCAGGGTGTCCTCCAGGTAACTGCGTTCGACAGTGAAGTCGGCCTCCGGTCGGATCGACCAGTGCCCCGCGTCGTCGTCTAGCAGCCGCCCGAACACCGACGGGGCGTCGAACCGGCCCGGGCACCACCAGTTCACCGAGCCCGCGGCGTCGACCAGCGCCGCGCTGCGGCCGTCGGCGAGGAACCCGTAGTCACTGATCTGTCCGCTCTCCACCTGACTGGCTACCCGGGCCGCCCGCGCACACTCCTCCCGTTCAGGCACGGCACTCACCGTGCTGGCTGGCGTTACCGCTCGGCATGGGCGGGAACCCGGGAAGCTGACGAGGGGGGATGCTCATGACGTCAGCTTCGGGGCCGACCGCCGCATGGCGGCCCGGCGCACAGGGTGGCGACCTGCTTCCAACCGGGCCGGCCGGTCGTTTGGCGACACCGGCCGGTGACGGTCACGGGCCGCAGGCCGGACCGCCAACCGTGACTATCGGCTCGTACCCGGACTATCCGGCCGCACAGCGGGTCGTCGACTATCTGGCCGACAACCGGTTCCCGGTGGAGCACAGCGCCATCGTCGGCACCAACCTCACCCTGGTGGAGTCGGTGCTCGGGCGGATGACCACCGGCCGCGCTGGCCTGCTCGGCGCCGGCACCGGTGCCTGGTTCGGTCTCTTCATCGGCCTGCTGTTCGGCATCTTCACCGTCGGCAACTGGCTGGCGGTGATCCTGGTCGGGCTGGTCATCGGTGCGATCTGGGGCGCCGTGTTCGGCGCTGTCGCACACGCGATGACGGGCGGGCAGCGCGACTTCACCTCGGCCAGCTCACTGCGGGCCGGCCAGTACGCGGTGACGGTCGACGCGCAGTTCGCCGACCAGGCGCGCCAGTTGCTGGGCCGGATGCAGACGCCCAACCCGGCCGCGAACAACCGCTGAGCGACGATCGACCGGCCGTCCCGGCAGTACGCCGGGGCGGCCGTTCAGTCGTGGTACGTCAACTCGCCGGCGCGGATGTCGACCTCGACGCGGTTCTCCGGCGGTGCCAGTGGGCAGGCCCAGCGGTCGTCGTAGGCACAGCTCGGGTTGTAGAGGTAGTTGCCATCCAGCCGGACGCGGTCGCCGGGCAGCAGCTCGACGCCCCGGCCGAAGGTGCCCTTCACCGTGTCGGTGAGATAGCGGCCTCCCCCGTAGGTTTCCCGCCCGCAGGTGCCGTCCCGTAGCGGCACGAACAGGCCGCCGCCGTACGCCTCGATCCACCACAGGGTCAGCGGCCCCCACGGTGTCTCGGCCACCGCGACCCGTCGGTACGCGACCACCCCGTCCGGACCGCCGGTGTCGATCCGCAGCTCTCCGCTGGCCGCCCGCAGCGGCGCCTCCACCACGGCGTCCGGGTTGGGCGGGAAATAGCGCACCCCGGAGAAGCCGACCCGTTCCGCTGGTGGGATCGGGCTCTGCGGGTGGGTCGCGAAGAGTTCGTCGCGCCCCGCACGGAACCCGGTCAGGTCGACGTCGGACAGGTACAGGCGGGCGACCCGCTCCCGCCAGTCGGCCAGCTCCAGATCATCCACGCCACCGAGCCTATGCCGTCACGCAGCGGCACTTGAGCGTGGCGGCCAGTTGGTCAGGACGGCGTCGAGGGCGTCCAACGTCCGGGACCACGAGTCGTCCGTCGGACGCGGGGTGTGCCGGAAGCCGCCGGTCTGCTCCAGGCTGACGAACCCGTGGAACGTGCTGTGCATCATCCGTACCGCGTCGGTCTGGTCCGGCTCGGAGAGCCGGTAGCCGCGCAGGATGGCCCGGGTCATCTCGGCGTGCCGGACACCGGCGCTCGCCGCGGCCGTCTCCGGGTCGAGGTCGATCTGCATCGCGGCGTACCGACCGGGGTGCTGCCTCGCGTAGTCCCGGTAGGCGTTGGCGAAGGCCACCAGCGCGTCCTTGCCGGCCCGGCCGGCGAGTGCGGCGGCCACCCGGTCGGCCAGCTCCGCCAGGGCGAGCAGGGCGATCCGGACCCGCAGGTCCCGCCCGTTCCTGATGTGGAAGTACAGGCTCGCGTCCTTGACCCCGAAGTGGCGTGCGAGCGCGGCAACGGTCACGTTCTCCACGCCCACCTCGTCGGCCAGGTCGGCCGCGACCAGGGTCAGGCGCTCGGCGGTAACCCCTGCACGTGCCATGCACCACACCCCAAACCTAGCCGCAATAATCGTTTGCCTAGGAGAGCTAGGGTACTACCTATGTTAGAGCCGACCGAATCCGCCATCCGCAAATCCTTCGTCAACTGCACCCAGGGTGAGGCGAAGCGGATGGCCGTACCGAACGATCTCGGGACGCGCCCCTGGGACGACCTCGACTTCTTCGGCTGGCGGGACCAGGCCGCACCGCAGCGGGCCTACCTGCTCGCCGAGTCCGACGGCAGGCTCGTCGGCGTGGCGCTGCGGGCGGCGACGCACCAGATCGGGCGCGTGCGGCGCAGCATGTGCTCGCTCTGCCTGACCACACACCTCGGCGACGGCGTCTCGTTGATGACCGCCCGTAAGGCCGGGCCGGGTGGGCGGCAGGGCGACTCCGTGGGCACGTACATGTGCTCCGACCTGGCCTGCTCGCTCTACGTGCGGAAGAAGAAGCACGCCGGGCCGCCCATGCCCGACCCGCTGCCCCTGCCGGAGAGGATCGACCACGTCAGGGCCGCCCTCGCGGCGTTCCTGCGCAAGGTCAACGAGTGATCTGAGGGTCGGTGGCCAGGCGGGCGTGCAGGTGCTCGTCGTAGCGGCGGCCGTCGCCGTAACGGTACGACTCGCGCAGCGTCCCCTCGGCCGCATAGCCGGCCCGGTCCGCGACGCGGCAGGAGGCCGGGTTGGCGACCGCGTGGCACAGCTCCACCCGGTGCAGCCGGAGGTCGGTGAACGCCCAGTCGGTGAGCCGGACGACGGCCCGCACCGCAACCTGACGCCCTCGCGCCGCAGGCATCGTCCAGTAACCGATGGACGCGTCGCCGTCGCGGATGTGGTGCAGTGACACCGATCCCAGCAGTTCGCCGTCGGTCGCGGCGGTCACCGCCATCGAGACATGGCCACCGGTGGACCAGTCGGCCCGGCGGCGAACCCAGAGCAGCGCGACCTCGTCGTCGATCGGGTCGCCGCCCTGCGGGTTCCACTGGGCGATCGCCGGGTCGCGCAGGGCGTCGCGGACCGCCGGGGCGTCCTCGTCCCGCCAGGGGCGCAGCAACAGGTCGGCGGCGGTGAGTTGCACGTGTTCCACGAGGCCGGAGTCTGGCACATCACGTCACCACCGCGCCGCCGGTTTAGCAGCGGCTTCCTTCAAAGCTGCACAACCTGGCACCCACACGGCCGAGAACGTGATCCAGGAGACGCCTTGCGGCACTAGTTAAATTTTGAAGGAGTGCTATCGTCATGGCATGACCGAGAGCCTGGACAGCACCCGAGAGGCCGCCTGGCGCGCCTACATCGAGGCCAGCCAGCGTCTCTACACGCAGCTGGAAGAGGACCTGCGCGCCGAGAGCGATCTCAGCTTCGCCGACTACCACGTGCTGGTCCTGCTCTCGGAGGCACCGGGGCAGCGGCTGCGGATGGGTGAGCTGGCCAGCCGGCTCATCTTCTCGCCCAGCCGCCTGACCTACCAGATCTCCTCCATGCAGCGCCGGGGCATGGTCAGCAAGGAGCCCTGCCCGGACGACCGACGCGGCAGCGAGGCGGTCCTCACCGCCGCCGGGCTGCTGGCCCTGCGGGATGCCGCACCCCACCATCTGGCGTCGGTGCGCACCTACCTGATGGACGACCTCGACGACGCCGAGGTCGCCTGCCTCACCCGGGTCTTCGGCCGGATCGGTGACCGCCTGCGGGCGTCCCGGGCCGGCTCGACCACCCACGCCACGAGCTAGGAGCCCTCGATGCCCGCGATCACCGTTGACAACGTCCTCGTCCTTCCCCGCCTGCCCCGGCTGGAGGAGTCCACCACCTTCCGCCCGGTGCGCAAGGTGACCACCGCGCCCACCGGCTTCGAAGGTGAGGGCTTCCCGGTCCGTCGCGCCTTCGCCGGGGTGTCGACCACCGACCTGGACCCGTTCATCCACCTCGACCAGATGGGCGAGGTCGACTACGCGCCGGGCGAGCCGAAGGGCACCCCCTGGCACCCGCACCGCGGCTTCGAGACCGTCACCTACATCATCGACGGGGTCTTCGACCACCAGGACTCGAACGGCGGCGGTGGCACCATCACCGACGGCGACACGCAGTGGATGACGGCGGGCAGCGGGCTGCTGCACATCGAGGCGCCGCCGGAGCACCTGGTGATGAGCGGCGGGCTGTTCCACGGCACCCAGCTCTGGGTCAACCTGCCCCGCTCGGCCAAGATGAACCCGCCCCGCTACCAGGACATCCGTGGTCGGGAGTCGGCGCTGCTCACCACGCCCGACGGTGGCGCGCTGATCCGGGTCATCGCCGGCGAGGTCGCCGGGCACCGGGGCCCGGGGTCGACCTTCACCCCGATCACCATCACGCACGTCACGGTGCAACCGGGGGCGCAGGTCGACCTGCCCTGGCAGCCTGACTTCAACGCCCTGGTGTACGTGCTGGGTGGTCGTGGCACGGTCGGCACCGACCGGCGACCGGTGCGTACCGGCCAGCTCGCGGTGCACGGCCCGGGTGACGCGCTGCGGTTCAGCGCCGACACCACGCAGGACAGCAACACCCCCGCGCTGGACCTCTACATCATGGGCGGCCAGCCGATCCGGGAGCCGGTGGCACAGTACGGCCCGTTCGTGATGAACACCCGGGACGAGCTGCTCCAGGCATTCGAGGACTTCCAGGCCGGCCGGCTCGGCGTGATCCCCACCGAGCGACTGCCGCACACCGGCGGCCAGGGCACCCGGCCCTGACCCCGCGTCACCACCGAGATCGGCGCCGACGCCCCCGGTTCACCACGGGAGCGCCGGCGCCGCCTCAGGAGACCGCAAAAATCCCAGCGACGCCCAGAATCACCATCACCAACACCGCTACCAGCGCACCCCGCTCGCTCTCCACCGCCGGCTCGCGGTACTCGGTCACGGGATTCGTCGTGTCGCGGGGCATGGTGTGGCCTCCTCGGCTGTTGTCACGTCGCTTCCGATGGCGTTGACCAGGTGCCGGTCTGCCGGCCCGGCATGCGGACCCGCGTCGGGGGTCCTACCGTGAGGACGTTGCCGACCTCCAGGGGGGCTGGACGTTGCCGTTGCAGGACTGGTTCCTCACCGCTGAGGAACGCGCCAACCCGGTGTCTGGGTTACCCGTCTGGACCAGGGGAAACCTCGCCGAGCCGTTGATTCACGGCGCCGCCTACTTCGACCGGCTGGTCGATGAGGTGGAGGCTCTGGGCCCCGGCGACCACCTGTTCTTCACCGACTGGCGGGGCGACCCGGACCAGCGGCTGCGCCCGGACGGCCCGACCGTGGCCCAGCTCTTCGCGCAGGCCGCCCAACGCGGTGTGGTGGTCAAGGGGCTGATCTGGCGCTCACACCTCGACGTGCTGGCCTACAGCGAGGCGGAGAACCGCGACCTCAGCGAGACGATCTCGGCAGCCGGCGGCGAGGTGCTGCTCGACCAGCGGGTCCGGCGCGGCGGGTCGCACCACCAGAAGCTCGTGGTGCTGCGACACCAGGGCGCACCGGAACGGGACATCGCGTTCGCCGGCGGCATCGACCTGTGCCACAGCCGCCGCGACGACGCCGATCATCATGGCGACCCGCAGCCGGTGCAGATGTCCCCCCGCTACGGGCCCAACCCGCCCTGGCACGACGTGCAGCTCGCGGTGCGGGGTCCGGTGGTGGGCGCTCTGGACACCCTGTTCCGGGAACGCTGGACCGATCCGATGCCACTGGACTCGGAGAACCCGATGGCCTACCTGCGGGATCGGCTGCGCGGCGCCGACCTCCGCCCTGACCCGCTGCCCGAGCAACCGGCCGACCCGCCGCCCTGCGGTCCGCACCAGATCCAGGTGCTGCGCACCTACCCCGCCGTCCGCCCGCGTTACTCGTTCGCGCCCGACGGCGAACGGACCGTGGCCCGGGGTTACACCAAGGCGGTACGACGCGCCCGCCGGCTCATCTACCTGGAGGACCAGTACCTCTGGTCCGCCGAGGTCGCGGATCTGTTCGCGCACGCCCTGCGGGACAACCCGGAGCTGCACCTGGTCGCCGTGGTGCCCCGCCACCCGGACGTGGACGGCAGGCTGGCGCTGCCACCGAACATGGTCGGGCGGGAGCAGGCGCTGTCGCTGTGCGAACGGGCCGCACCGGACCGGGTGCACGTGTTCGACGTCGAGAACCACGCCGGCGACCCGGTCTACGTGCACGCGAAGGTGTGCGTCATCGATGACGTCTGGGCCAGCGTGGGCAGCGACAACTTCAACCGCCGGTCCTGGACGCACGACAGCGAGCTGTCCTGCGCGGTGCTCGACGACACCCGCGACCAGCGGGAGCCCACCGATCCGGCCGGCCAGGGCGACGGTGCGCGGACCTTCGCCCGGGACCTGCGGCTGCGGCTCTGGCGCGAGCACCTGGACCGTGACCCGGCCGGCGCGGACGACGCCGACCTGCTCGACCCGGCCGACGCGGTCGCGGCTGTCACGGCCGCGGCCGACGCACTCCAGCGGTGGTACGACGACGGCCAGGTGGGCGAGCGACCGCCCGGACGGCTGCGCCCGCACCGCCCGGAGCGGTTGCCCTGGTTCACCCGGGCCTGGGCGTTGCCGGTGTACCGGCTGGTCTACGACCCGGACGGCAGGCCACTGCGGGCGAGGCTGGCCGGCACCTGGTGAACCGCTCGGGCCGGCTCCGGCACCGTGGCGACGGTCGGGTGCACGCTCAGCCCGCCGGGGTAGGCGAACGAGGAACGCGGCGAGTAGTAGCCGAAGCCGATGGTCAGCGGGTTGTCCGGGCGGAGCGCGTACGTCGGGTGCCCCGGCTGGAGGAACTCCACCGACTCGATCTCGAATGGGGCGACCGGCTCGGCGATGAACGGGTAGACCGAGCTGAGGAGCTGGCCGTCCCGACGGGTGAAGTAGCGGTGGTGCCCACTGCTGATCGCGTGACCGGTCTCCCCCACCCGGCACCGTGCCCGGAGCAACGGCGTCCCGTCGGTCGTCGTCTCGGAGAGCAGCTCCTCACCGCTCACCTCGATCCGGGTGCGGCCGGTGAGCACCGGGGCACCGCGGGCGGCAGCGTACTCACGGACCAGGCGACTGGACGCCACGTACTGCGTCCACCAGCCGCCTGGGCTGAGGCCGTCGGGGGCGTCGACGCCCAGCAGTGAGACGCCGAGGTAGGTCAGCGTGTACGCGCCGAAGCCGGAGGTCTGGGTCTCGTCCTCGACGATGTACTGGTTGAGGAACACCTGGCGGTCGGGGCGGGGGCAGAGGCCGGGCGGGACCAGTGCGGCGACCGCGTCCGGGTCCGCCGGCAGCCAGCTGAAGTAGAGCGTTCGACTGTTCACGACGAGCTGGGGAGCGGCTGGATCGAGCACGGTGCCTCCGAACCGGGTGTGTACACCGACGCTACGGCCGGTCCCACCGGCGGGACAAGGACGGATAGTCGACACTGCTGCCCCATTGTCGGATTTCATGTTGACCGCTCGGCGCGGGCCGAGGGCCGTTCGATCGAAACCGAGGGATGACCGGACGGCAAGGCATGGCCGGAAAATGGGTAAGGACCCTCACAGTCCTCTCAACTTCCGCCGCGTTCGCCCCTTTCGTGGTTCAACACACCTTAAGTACATCAGCCTTTCGGCTAGATTTCCGCGAGACGATCAGGTTAAGGTGGGTCCCGAACGGCCCATAGGAAGCTAAACCAAAGCGTCACACCTTTTTTGTCCGCGGACGAGGTGCAGGGAGGACCACCCATGACCGCTTCAACGATCACCGAGCAGCCGAACACCGCTGCCAAGGCGAGCACCAAGCTTGACCCGCGCGCCCTCACCGACAGTGCCGCCGACCTTCTCAACGCCATGGCCGCGCTGCCCGCCAACCACCCGTCGCGTGCCGCCCTGCGGGACCGCGCGATCGAGGCCTGGCTGCCGCTGGCCAACCACCTGGCCCACCGCTACAGCGGGCGTGGCGAGCCGACCGACGACCTGGCCCAGACCGCCGCGGTCGGCCTGATCAAGGCCATCGACAAGTTCGACCCCTCCCGCGGCGTCGACTTCGCCGGCTACGCGATCCCCACCATCATCGGCGAGCTCAAGCGGCACTTCCGGGACCGCACCTGGGACATCCGCGTGCCCCGCCGGCTCCAGGAGCTGCGTCTGGCCATCTCCGACGCCAACAGCTCGCTGCTGCAGACCCTCGGCCGCTCGCCGACGGTCGCCGACATCGCCGCCCACCTCAAGCTCACCGAGGAAGAGGTGCTGGAGGGCCTGGAGGGCGCCCGCGCGTACAACGCGGTATCGCTGTCCACCCCGACCGGCGACGGCGAGCGGGCGACCGAGCTGGGCGACATGCTCGGCGGCGAGGACAGCGAGTTCGAGCTGGCCGAGCTGCGGGTCGCCCTCGGCCCGGCACTGGCCACCCTCGACGAGCGCGAGCAGAAGATCCTCACGCTGCGCTTCTACGGCAACCTGACCCAGTCGCAGATCGCCGACCAGATCGGCGTCTCGCAGATGCACGTCTCGCGACTGCTGACCCGGGCGCTGACCAAGTTGCGCGGTCAGCTCGACGGCACGTACTGATCAGTCCACGACAGGAGGGCCGGGTCCATTGGATCCGGCCCTCCTGTCGTGTCCGCATTGTCACGCGAGCGTGACAGCGCGGACCGGTCCGGTCAGCGGCTGACCGGCTCCCGCCACATCGGCCAGAACGGCGTGCCGTCGGGCACCCGGAACGGCTCCCCGGCCAGGTAGCCGTTCTTCGCGTACAGGTCCCGGCTGCGCGGGCTGCTCGCCTCCAGGTACGCCGGCATCGCGTTGGCGTCCAGCCAGGCGTGGTGGTGCCGCATCAACGCGGTGCCCAGCCCCTGACCCTGCCGGCCCGGCTGGGTCGCCAGGAAGGCCAGGTGGTGGTGCTCCGGATGCGGGTGGTGCGCGGCGAACAGCTCGTCGAGATGCTGGAACCGGTCGGTCCACTCGCCGCAGGCAGCAGCGAGCCGGGCGTCGTAGTCCACCGGCGGCGGAGCCGGCTCGCCGACCGACGGGAACCACACCGCGACGGCGGCCCGGTCCTCGGTGGCGTGGACGAAGCCGTGCCGCATGGCATGCCCGACCAGGATCTCGAAGTCCCCGGCCAGCACGGCCTCCCGCTTGCTCGGGTCGGGCACCAGCCAGCGCGTCACCTCCAGGACGGTGAACGCCTCGGCGATCCGGCCGGCCACCAGGCTGGTCTCGTCGGGTCCGAGTTGCTCGATGACGATGCTCATCGGTTCACCTCCATGCTGGCCGGCGCCTCTGGCTTGACCGCAGCGGCAGCGCTCGCCGCTCCGAGGCCGATCCGGGCGTACGTGTCCGGACGGCGACGGCGCAGCACCAGCGCCCAGTTGATGCCCAGGACGGCCACCACCGGGAACACGGCGGGCGCCAGCCAGCGCAGGGGGGAGTCCGGCGCGACGCCGAGCAGGTTGGCGAAGTTCGACACGGCCAGCCAGATGATCACGAAGAGCGCGAGGGTGGCCAGGACGGGTGCGATGACCCGCCGCCACAGCGTCTCGTCGCCGCCGGAACGGGCGAAGTAGGCGATCACCGCCACCGAGGTGGTGGCGATCAGCAGCAGCACGCCGAAGCCGCCGGTGGTGCCAACCCAGAAGAACAGCTTGACAACCGGATCCCAGCCGTTGACCGCGTACAGCAGGATGACCAGTAGGCCGAACACGCTCTGCGCCACCGAGGCGGCCTGTGGCGCGCCGCTGCGCGGCGAGGTCCGTCCGAACACCGCAGGCAGCACCCGCTCCCGGCCGAGCGCGAACGCGTAGCGGGCCGTGGTGTTGTGGAAGGAGATCATCGCGGCCAGCACCGAGGTCAGGAAGAGCACCTGGCCGATGGTGACCGCGGTGTCACCGAGGTGCGCGGCGGCCAGGTTGAAGATCAGCCCAACGCTCTGCTCGCCGGCCTCGCTGACGATCTGATCCGGTCCGACGGCGACCGCCATGGTCCAGGACGACAGCGCGTACAGCGCGGCGACGATCACCACCGAGAGGTACGTGGCCAGCGGCACCGTCCGCTTCGGGTCCTTGCTCTCCTCGCTGAACACCACGGCGGACTCGAAGCCGACGAACCCGAGGACGGCCAGCACCAGCACCGCGCCGACCCCGGGCACGAAGAGGTTGTCCGGTGCGAACCCGGCGAAGCTGACCTCGCCGCCGGCCGGGTTGCCGAGCTGGCCCAGGTCGAAGATCAGGACCACCACGATCTCGGCGACCAGCAGCGCCGCCAGCACCCGGCCGTTGATGTCCACCCGCAGCAGGCCGAGTACGCCGACCAGTGCCCACGCCACCAGGGCGACGATCGACCAGTGCGGGTGCCCGCCGAAGATCCGGTCGAGCACCGGCTCGGCCGCCACGCCGATGGTGCCGTACAGCCCGACCTGGAGCGCGTTGTACGCGGTCAGCGCTACCCAGGCCGCAGCCACGCCGGCCGGTCGGCCCAGACCTCGGGAGACGTAGGCGTAGAAGGCGCCGGCGTTCTCCACCCGACGGGACATCGCCACGTAGCCCACCGAGAACAGCGCGAGCACCGCGGCGACCAGCAGGAAGGCCAGCGGGATGCCGGTCACGCCGATGACGCCGTAGCCGGTGGTGACGACGCCGGCCACCACGGTCAACGGCGCGGCGGCGGAGAGCACGAAGAAGATCACCGAGGGGATGCCGAGGCGGCCTCGGGCCAGAGATTCGGAGACGTTGCTGGGTCGGTCGACTGTCGATGTCGGTCGCATACGACTACTCCGGTTGTCGAGGGAGGGGTAGGGGGTTACCGGGGGGATCAGGGGAGGCCGCGCAGCACGGCGGCGCCGACGGCGGCCTCGGTGTGCCCGACGAGCTCCTTGAGGGGTGCCGGCAGCGCGGGGATGAGGACGTTCAGGCGGTGGTGGGCGCGCGGGCCGGCGCTCCACAGCACCTCGCGGGTCAGCCCCGTCGCCACGACCAGGCCGAGCAGCAGAGCATCCGGCACGCTTGGCGGGTCCGGCCGTTCCAGCAGGGCCCGCAGCCGGGTGGCCGGCCAGGCCACCGCGTTGAGGTCGATCGGCAGGTAGCTGACCGAGGTACGCAGCAGCCGACGGCTCTCCTGGCGGCGCAGCACGCCGGCGCGGGCCAGCCGCTCCCCCACCGAGGTGGTCGCGCTCTGGGCCAGGAAGCTGAGCCAGATGCGCAGCTCCTGGTGCTGGGACTCGCCGATCAGCTGGTCGAGCACGGTGTGCGCCAGCGCGTCAGCCGGCGGACGGCGGTCGATGACGGTGACCCGGCCGTCGGAGACGGTGATGTGTCCATAGAGGAGCAGCTCGCCGAGCAGCCCGGCGGCCAGCCCGAGCCCGGTCGCCGCCGGGTGCAGCTTGGCCTTGCCACGACTGTCGTTGTGTGCGATCAGGAAGAACTCGTCGGCGCTGAGCAACGGTCCTCCCCGCACAGGTGTGTCCACAGTGATCGCGACCGGGAAAGGATGCACCGACTGCTACTGCAACGCAACTCCCAGATTTGAAAGTTGCACTCCGTGCAGGCGCGACCTGCGGATCTTGTTCTGTCAGACTCGGACGGTGACCGCCGCTCCCCCCACCCGATCCGCCACCAGCCCGACCGTGCGCCGCCGACGCATCGCCAGGGAGCTTCGCCAGCTCCGGGAACGCGCGGGTATGACCCTCGATGTGGCGGCCCGTCAGCTCGACATGTCGAAGAGCAATCTCTCCCGCATCGAGACCGCCCAGATCGGCATCAAACCGCGCGACGTCCGGGCGGCACTCGCGCTCTACCAGGTGACCGGCTCCGACGCTGAGGCACTGATCGAGATCGCCCGAGGCGCGCAGCAACGCGGCTGGTGGCAGAACTACAGCGACGTGCTGCCCGAGTGGTTCGAGTTCTACGTCGGGCTGGAGGCCGAGGCGGCGACGCTGCGCACGTACGAGGCCGAGTCGGTGCCCGGGCTGCTGCAGACCGAGGCGTACGCACGGGAGATCTTCCGGCGCACCGCCGGCGAGGACGGCCTGGAGCGCAAGATCGCCGCCCGGCTACGCCGACAGGAGGTGCTGCGTCACGAGGATCCGGTCCATCTCTCGGTGGTGCTCAACGAGGCGGTGCTGCTGCGCCCGGTCGGTGGCGCCGCGGTGATGGCCGAACAACTGGTCCACATGACGCGGATAGCGCAGTTACCCAACGTGACAATTCAGGTACTTCCATTCGCGGCTGGCGGCCATCCCGCGATGAGCACCCCGTACGTGATCCTCAACTTCGCCGATGCCGCCGACGCCTCAGTGGTTTACCTGGATAACCTCACGATGGGACTGGCTCTGGAGGATGGCGATCATGTGCTCGGGTATAGCCTTCTGCACGAGGAGCTGTGCCGGATGGCGCTCGATCCGACGGCGTCGCTGACCCGTCTTGAGCATGCTTCTCGTAACTTTGCGTGACCGCTTCTGCGGCACGCCGACGCAGACGAGAGGTATCCCGGATGACGGCGCACGACCTGACCCGAGCGGACTGGCGCACCAGCACGCGCAGCAGTGGCAACGGCAACTGCGTGGAGGTCGCGACAGCCGACGGTCAGGTCGCCGTACGCGACAGCAAGGACCGCTCCGGCCCGGTGCTCGCCTTCGGCCCGTCGGCCTGGCGGGCCTTCGTGGAGGGCGTCGGCGAGGTCCGTCGCCGTTGAGGCACCCACGCCGGTGCGAGACTGGGCCGTGCTCTCCGACGTAACCCTGGACCTGCCGGTACGCCCGGTGCTGCCGGCGATGGTCGCGGCGCTCGACGCGGCCGGCGCCGGCGTGCTGGTGGCCCCGCCGGGCACCGGCAAGACCACCCTGGCGCCGCTGGCCGTGGCCGACCGGGTGACCGGCCGGGTGGTGATCGCCCAACCCCGTCGGGTGGCGGCCCGCGCCGCCGCCCGGCGCATGGCCGAGCTGCTCGGCGAGCGGGTGGGCGAGCGTGTCGGCTACGCGGTCCGCGGTGAGCGCAAGGTGGGCCCGGCCACCCGGATCGAGGTGGTCACCACCGGCCTGCTGGTCCGGCGGCTGCACCACGACCCGGAACTGCCCGGTACGGGCGCCGTGCTGCTCGACGAGTGCCACGAACGACAACTCGACGCCGACCTCGCGCTGGCCTTCACCGTCGAGGCGCGGGCCACCCTCCGGCCGGACCTGTGGCTGCTGGCGATGTCCGCCACCCCGGACACCGACCGGTTCGCCGCGCTGCTCGGCGGGTCCGCCCCCGCCCCGGTGGTACGGGCCGATTCGGCGCTGTACCCGGTGCAGCGGATCTGGGCGCCGCCGGCGCGCCCGATCGCCCCGTCCGGGGCCGGGCCGGTGGACCGGGCCCTGCTCG
The DNA here is from genome assembly GCF_057766525.1 of Micromonospora sp. MGP-C2. NCBI lineage: Bacteria > Bacillati > Actinomycetota > Actinomycetes > Micromonosporales > Micromonosporaceae > Micromonospora > Micromonospora sp. MGP-C2. The sequence continues at coordinate 6,556,514 of NZ_JBYMEN010000002.1, read as the reverse complement.
ACCACGTGGCCGCCACCGTCCGGCGGGCGCTGTCCGAGCGCGACGGCGACGTCCTGGTCTTCCTGCCCGGGGCCGGCGAGATAGCGGGGGTCACCGGCCGCTTGGCCGACCTGCGCGACACCGTGGCGCTGCTGCCGTTGCACGGGCGCCAACGCGGCGCCGAGCAGGACGCCGCCCTGCGTCCCGCTGACCGACGCCGGGTCGTGCTGGCCACCGCGCTGGCCGAGACCAGCCTGACCGTCCCGGGCGTACGGGTCGTGGTGGACGCGGGGCTGTCCCGGGTGCCGCGCATCGACCTGGCCCGCGGGTTGGGCGCTCTGGTCACCGTGCCGGTCTCCCGAGCCGCCGCCACCCAGCGGGCGGGCCGGGCCGGCCGGGAGGCCCCCGGGTACGTCTACCGGTGCTGGTCGGCGGCGACCCACGAGCGGCTGCCCGCCCGGGCCGAGCCGGAGATCGCCACCGCCGACCTGACCGGCTTCGCGTTGGAGCTTGCCGCCTGGGGTCGGCCCGACGGCGTCGGGCTCGCGCTGCCCGACGCGCCACCGGCCGCCGCGATGACGGTGGCCCGGGACACGCTGCACACCCTGGGCGCGGTCGACGTCGACGGCCGGATCACCGCGCGGGGGCGGGCGATCGCCGCCGCGGGTGCACACCCCCGGCTGGCCCGGGCGTTGCTCGACGGCGCCGGACGGGTCGGCGCCGACCGGGCGGCCGAGGTGGTCGCCCTGCTCGCCGAGGAGAGCGCGGCGGGCCCCGGTGACGACCTGGTCGCCGGTTGGCGTCGACTGCGAACTGGTGTCGACGCGGGCGCGACAGCCCGGTGGCGCACCGAGGTACGACGGCTACGCGCCGCCCTGCCCGCCGGCCGCACCGACTCCGTGGGCCGGGGTGGCTCGGGTGGGCTGAGCGACGATCTCGCCGCCGGGCTGCTCGTCGGTCTGGCGTACCCGGAACGGTTGGCCCGGGTGCGGCGACCGGGCGGTTCGGCGTACCTGATGACCGGCGGGACCGCCGCGGAGCTGGCGGCCGGCTCGGGGCTGGCCGGTGCCGACTGGCTGGCGGTGGCCGTCGCGGACCGCACCCCCGGCACGCCGTCGGCGCGGATCCGCCGAGCCTCGCCGGTGGACGAGGCGACGGCGCGGGAGGCAGCCGGCCCGCTGCTGCGCACGAGTCGGGAGGTCGGCTGGTCCGACGGCGACGTGGTGGCCCGGGAGGTGACCCGGCTCGGCGCGATCGAGCTGGTGCAGCGGCGGCTGGACCGACCGGACCGCGCGGAGGTGGCCGCGGCGTTGCTGACCGGCCTGCGTCAGGAGGGTCTGGGGATGCTGCCCTGGACCCCGGCGGCCCGGGCGCTGCGGGAGCGGCTCGCGTTCCTCCGACACCATCTGGGCGCCCCGTGGCCGGACGTCAGCGACGAGGCGCTGCTCGACGCCGCACCCACCTGGCTGGGACCGGAGCTGGCCGCCGCCCGGCGCCGCGTCGACCTGGCGCGGGCGGACGTGACGTCGGCGCTGCGCCGGCTGCTGCCCTGGGCGCAGGCCGCCCGCTTGGACGAGCTGGCCCCGGAGCGGATCGAGGTGCCGAGCGGGTCGCGGATCCGGGTGGACTACACCGACCCGACCGCGCCCGTGCTCGCGGTGAAACTCCAGGAGACGTTCGGCTGGTCGGTGGCGCCACGCGTCGGCGACGGGCGGGTGCCGGTGCTGCTGCACCTGCTCTCCCCCGCCGGCCGGCCGGTGGCGGTGACCGCCGACCTGCCGTCGTTCTGGCGCACCGGTTATCCGCAGGTCCGTTCCGAGTTGCGCGGGCGCTATCCCCGGCACCCGTGGCCAGAGGACCCGGGAACGGCGACGCCCACCCGCCGCGCCACACCACGGCGGCGCTGAGCGCCTGCCTATTCCTCCACGACGTCGGCCACCACGACTGTGACGTTGTCCGGTGCGCCGGCGTGCAGTGCCAGATCGATCAGCTTGCCGACGCACTCCGAGCGCTCCGGGTAACCGGTGAGCACCTCGGTGAGGGTGTCCGGACGGACGACGTTGGACAGGCCGTCGCTGCACAGCAACCAGCGGTCGCCGGCCCGGGGCACCATCGTCGCGTACGACGGGGAGACCTCCTCGCCCTGCAACGCCTGGGTGACCACCGCCCGCCGCGGGTGGCTGCTGGCCTGGTCCGCGGTGATCACGCCCTGGTCCACCAGCATCTGGACGAACGTGTCGTCCCGGGTGACCTGCTTGAGCACGCCCTCGCGAAACAGGTAGGCCCGGGAGTCGCCGACGTGCGCGAGGGCCAGGCAGCTGCCGGTACGGGCGAAGAGCAGGGCGGTCAGCGTGGTGCCCATGCCCTGCCGCTCGGAGTCCTCGGCGACCGCCTGCCGGATCCGGGAGGTGGCCAGTGCGATGCCACCCTCCAGCGCGGCCACCAGCGCGTCCTCGGGAGTCTCCACATCCAGCGGGGCGACCGCGTCGATGGTGAGGGCGCTGGCCAGGTCGCCGGCGGCCATCCCGCCCATGCCGTCGGCGACGGCGACGAGCCAGGTGCCGGCGTGCAGGGCGTCCTGGTTCCCGCTGCGGATCAGCCCACGGTCGCTCGTTCCCACGGAACGCAGCTTCAGGGTCATGGGAGGCAGCCTGCCAGGCGAAGGGCGCAGTTGTCTCTAGGAGATCAGGACGACGGCGCGTGGCGCGGCCAATCTCACGTCCGGATGGCGGCGTGTCGGGGGATGCCGGTCGGCTGACCGCCCTCGTCGGATGCGGAAACCCATCCAACCAGATCAATTGACATGGCGTACCGGCACTGGAAACATCGAGCCGACACCTGGGAGCGCTCCCAGGTCATTTTCGCCCCACCGTGCCACCACCAATGTCCCACTTTCCGTCCCGGAAGGACTCCCCCGTGACGCCATCCCGACGCCGCCTCCTGCTGGCCGCGGCGACCACCCTGGCCCTCACCGGCGCCGGCGCCGGCGCGGCCCACGCCGACCCACCACCGGACGCCCCCGAGCAGATCGACAACGGCGACTTCAGCGCCGGAGTGAGCCCCTGGTTCTCGTTCGGCACCGGCCCCCTCGCGGTCACCGACGGCCGGCTCTGCACCACCGTCGCGGGTGGGCTGGCCAACCCCTGGGACGCCGGCATCGGCCAGGACGGGGTGCCGCTGATCGCGGGCGCCGAATACACCCTCGGCTTCGCCGTCTCCGCCACCCCAGGCGCCGCGGTCAAGGCCGTGCTGCAACTCGGCAGTGCCCCCTACACCACGTACGCGGCCGTGGACGCCAGCGCGACCGGCACCGCCCAGCGGGTCGAGCAGACCTTCACCGTCCCGGACGACAACCCGAACGCCCAGCTGATCTTCCAGGTCGGCGGCTCCCCCGAGACGCAGACCATCTGCCTCGACGACGTCTCGCTGCGCGGCGGTGAGCCGCCCGAGCCGTACGAGCCGGACACCGGACCACGGGTGCGGGTCAACCAGGTCGGTTACCTGCCGGGCGGCCCGAAGAACGCCACCGTCGTCACCGAGGCCACCGAGGCGCTGCCCTGGCAGCTTCGCTCGGCCGCCGGCGCCGTCGTGGCCAGCGGCAGCACCACCGCGCGTGGCGTCGACGCCGCCTCCGGGCAGAACGTGCAGAACGTCGACTTCTCCAGCTACCGCACCCCCGGCACCGGGCTCACGCTCACCGTGGACGGCGAGACCAGCCACCCGTTCGACATCTCCGGGACCCTCTACGACCAGCTGCGCTCCGACTCGCTGCAGTTCTTCTACGCCCAGCGCAGCGGCATCGCCATCGACGGCGACCTGATCGGCGACGAGTACGCCCGCCCCGCCGGCCACCTCGGCGTGGCACCCAACCAGGGCGACACCAACGTGCCCTGCCAGCCGGGCGTCTGCGACTACTCACTGGACGTGCGCGGCGGCTGGTACGACGCGGGCGACCACGGCAAGTACGTGGTCAACGGCGGCATCGCCACCTACCAACTGCTCAACACGTTCGAGCGGACCAGGACGGCGGCCACCGCGGCCGGCGGCACCGCGCTGGGTGACAGCACCCTGCGCGTCCCCGAGCGCGGCAACGCCGTGCCGGACATCCTCGACGAGGCCCGCTGGGAGCTGGAGTTCCTGCTGCGCATGCAGGTGCCGGCCGGTAAGCCGCTCGCCGGCATGGTCCACCACAAGATCCACGACCAGAACTGGACCGGGCTGCCACTCGCCCCGCACGACGACCCGCAGCCGCGCGAGCTGCACCCGCCGTCGACCGCGGCCACCCTCAACCTGGCGGCCACCGCCGCCCAGTGCGCGCGACTCTTCGCCCCCTACGACGCGGCGTTCGCCAGCCGCTGCGGGACTGCCGCGAAGACGGCCTACGCCGCGGCCAAGGCCCACCCCGCGGTGTACGCGAGCCCGACCGACGGCACCGGCGGCGGCGCGTACGACGACACGAACGTGACCGACGAGTTCTACTGGGCGGCGGCCGAGCTGTACCTCACCACCGGGGCGCAGACCTACCTGACCGACCTGACCGCGTCGCCGCACCACACCGGTGACGTGTTCGACCCGCGCGGCTTCGGCTGGCAGAGCGTTGCCGCGCTGGGCCGCCTCGACCTGGCCACAGTGCCGAACGGGCTGCCCGCCGCCGACCTGGCCCGCGTCCGCGCCTCGGTCACCGCCGCCGCCGACAGCTACCTCGCGGAGCTGCGCCGACAGGCGTACGGGCTGCCGATGCCCGGTGACGCCAACAGCTACTTCTGGGGAGGCAACAGCAACGTCATCAACAACGCCGTGGTGCTGGCCACCGCGTTCGACCTGACCCGCAACCCCGTCTACCGCGACGGTGCCGTTCAGGCCATGGACTACGTCCTCGGTCGCAACGCCCTGAACATCTCCTACGTCACCGGGTGGGGCGAGCACGCCGCGCAGAACCAGCACAGCCGGATCTTCGGCCACCAACTCGACCCGAACCTGCCCCGACCGCCCGCCGGCTCCCTCGCCGGTGGCCCGAACGCCGCCCTCCAGGACCCGTTCGTGGCGCAACTGCTCGCCGGCTGCAAGCCGATGTTCTGCTACGTCGACGACATCAACTCGTACTCGACCAACGAGGTGGCGATCAACTGGAACTCGGCGCTGGCCTGGATCTCCTCGTTCCTGGCCGACCAGGGTGACGCCGGCGCGGTGCCGGCCACCACCTGCTCGGTGAACTACACCAACTACGGGGCCTGGCAGGGCGGCACCGGGTTCACCGCCCAGCTGACCATCCGCAACACCGGTGCCACGGCCGTCAACGGCTGGAGCGTGCGGTTCGCGTTCACCGGCGACCAGCGGGTCCGCGAGGCGTGGCTGGCGAAGGTCACCCAGGCCGGCTCGACGGTGACCGCGCGCAACGAGTCGCACAACGCCAAGATCGCACCCGGCGGCACTGTGACGTTCGGCTTCAACGCGACGACGGCCGGCGGCGCCAACCCCGCTCCCGGCCTGATCACGGTCAACGGCGGAGCCTGCAGCCTCTCCTGACCCGCTGCTGGTGGCCGCCCTCCCCGGGCGGCCACCACGATCACGCGGCCGGCGGGCTAACCGCCGGCCGCGTTGTGCTTCGCGACCAGAGTGGGGAGTTCGTCCAGCGAGTCGATCCGGAACAGGCACCGTTCGGACACGGCCGGCATGTCGAGGATGTGCCCCCACGGTGAGCGCCGGATCAGGCACGTCTTCATCCCGGCCTCCTGAGCCGGGCGGGCGTCGTTGTCGGGTCGGTCGCCGACGTACAGAATCGACGACGCGTCGCCGCCGCCCTCACGAACGGCCCGCTCGAAGAAGGCCGGTGACGGCTTCGCCACCCCCCAACCGTGCGACGTGCCGATCAGGTCGACAGGTAGGTCGAGCGCCCGAAGGGTCGACTCGGCGTGCGCTGGCTGGTTGCCGGCCAGGCCCACCACCAGACCCTGCTCCCGCAACGAGGTCAGGCACGGTCGTGCGTCCGGGTAGAGGTCCTCTTCGCCGAACGACTCCGGCTGACCGGCGGCCGCGCGGCGCTCCAACTCGACCGCGAGATCGAAGTCCGGCCGGAAGGCCCGGAACGTCTCCTGATAGTCCAGGCCCCGGGCGATCACCGCACCGAAGACCGCTGAGAACGTGTGCCGTGGAACGCCGAGCCAGTCGGCCCAGGCGGCGAACTCGTGGGACTCGTCGAGAATCGTCCCACCGACATCGAAGAAAATCGCATTGATCACGTGCATCCCCCGTCACTGTGGCGTTGTCGGTGGATCATAGGCAGCGACACGACCGGCCACCAGGACTGCATGATCACTTGATGGTGAGCAGCTGGAACACCGCGACTTCCGCTACTGACCACCATGTGATCGAGGGCAGGCGGCGGGTGCCGCTCCGCAGGAGCATGCGGGGCGAGCGGGCCTCCGGCTGGCGCTGTCGAGCTGATGACGCAAACGATTCACCGGGCACGCAGCAAAACCGATGGATCGGACGTGCCGAGTGAGCCGTACGCCGCCAGCATGAGGTCCACTCCGTCCGCCCGGCCCGCGCGAACCGCGCACTCCGAAACTGTCGTACACCTGTTCTATTGTCGTTCCATGTTGGAGGAGTTGACGCAGGCGGAGACGGCGGTCGCCGACTGCCTCGACGCGCCGGCGTGGGCTCTTCCGGAGCATGACCTCGTCGCGGCACTCGACGCCGCGCACCGACTCGAGCAACGCCTGGCCGCGGTCAAGCTGGCCCTCGTGCGGGAGCTGGACGGTCGAGGCACCGGGACCACGCAGGGCGCATCCTCGACGGTGGTGTGGCTTCGGGACCGGCTGCGGCTCAGCGTCTCCGCCGCTCGCCGGTTGGTCGATCTCGCCGGCGCGCTGGACACCGGAGCACCAGGCGTGCGCGCTGCTCTGGCCAGCGGGGATATCAGCGTCGAGCAGGCCCGGGTCATCGGTGACACGGTCAGCACGGTGCACACGGCCGCCGGCGCCGAGGCGGCCGGGAAGGCGGTCGGCGTCCTGGTCGAGTGGGCCGGGCAGTTCGAGCCGACCCTGCTGCGCAAGCTGGGCACCCGCATCCTCGATCACGTCGCCCCGGAGGTCGCCGACGCCGCCGCCCGTGCGGCGCTGGAGGCCGAGGCCCGCCGAGCCAGCCGGGATCGCCATGTCACGCTGTCCGAGCTGTCGGACGGCCGGCTGCGGCTGGCCGGCAGCCTGGACGCTGAGGCGGCCGGCCTGCTGCGCGCCGCGATCGACCCCCTGACCGCACCGTCCGGTCCGGACGATCCGCGTTATCCCGGGCAACGCCGGCACGACGCGCTCGCCGACCTCTGCCGGCTTGCCCTGCGCACCGGCGAGTTGCCCGAGCACGGCGGCGACCCCGCCCAACTCGTCGTCACCACAAGCTTCGAGACGTTGGCCCGGCAGCTCGACGCCGGCACTCTCGACACCGACCTTCGGCTCACCCCGGAGACGGTTCGCCGGCTGGCCTGCGACGCGGCGATCCTGCCCGCCGTCCTCGGCGGCGCCGGTCAGACGCTCGACGTGGGCAGGCAGCGCCGGCTCGTCACCGGCCCCCTGCGACGTGCCCTGGTCCTGCGCGACCGCGGCTGCGCCTTCCCGGGCTGCGACCGCCCGCCCCGCTGGTGCGACGCCCACCACATCCACCACTGGGCCGACGGCGGCAGCACGAGCCTGACCAAGCCCAAGTTTCACTAGTGGGTCGCGCGGGATCGATACGCGTGTCTAGCCAGCGGGGGGAGCCCAGGGGACGCGAACCCCTAACCCCTGACTTGCAAAGATCAACACTGCTGTCGGTTGGCGTCAGTGACTGCGGCTGACCTGCTCGCCCCGTCAGTTGCCCGCGGCTCCTCACCCATGCTCGTCGGCCAGCTTGGCTGTACAGCTGAACCACGGACTGTCGGCTCATCGCCGGCCAGCGAACCAGGTTGACCATCGAGGTTGCAGGGGAATGACGACTCTTCGGGTCGGCTCTTGGACGCCCAGCTCTAGCCGCGTGGCGTCGTAGAACTCCTCAAGCGCTTCATGCATGTCCCCCGGAAGCTCACGGTCAACGTTGAACAGTCCACTGGTGCTTGCGACGAGGTGCATTCGGTCACCGATCGTGTTGCTGATCTTTGCGGCGGTTTCCCTGACCGGCTCCGTCGCGATCAACTGGAGCGCCATCATGCTGGTCTTCAGTGCGTACGCGGCTTTGAGGAGAGCGCTTTTCTCGTAGGTCTCTTCGGTCGATCGGTACAACAGGACGATGCAGTCGTTGGCATTCGACAGAAAGTCGACGTAGACGCCGCGGCGATCGGCAAGCCACCGGGCGTCCTTCTCACGCTCTAGCCGCAGCTTCTCTTGGTCAAGGATCGTTCTTCGACTCATCTGCGAACCTGCCAGCAGGAACACCCCGGCCACGACCGGAGTGGTGAAGGCAAGTATCCACGGGGCCAGTGAGGACATTCCAGGAGCTTACTGGCGACTAACGCCAGGTTTCCGCTTTGCTGGCATCCCGTCTGCCGCCGACCCACACCCTGGCCCTGGTCTGCTCGGTTTGCCTGGGTAAGTGGTGGACGGGATGGCACGCTCCACCAGCGCAGCCGTTCGGCAACTCATCCTGGAGTCGTCTGGCCCCGCCGGCGGCATGCCCTAATTGGCCGGCGTGCCGGCCGATGCCGGCGCTTGCGCCGCCACTGCTGGCTACCAGCCGCAACGTAGACGGAAGCCGCGTGGAGTGGCTGCTCGAGGAGGCATTTACCAGTTCAACGCCCATAGAGGACTCTAAAGCTGCCCCGACCCGCGCCGCTGACCCCTTCGGGGACGACGATCCTTGGGCTACAGCCTCCCCTGCAGGCAGCACGAAGGCTTCGCGTCCCACACAGCCTGCGGTTACCCAATCCGATTTCCTGTCCGAGCTGATCAAGCGGGCCGATGTTCTGCGCGAGGCGACAGCTCCGCGGCCTTACTGGCCGGAGCGAACACCGACAGGCATCAACGCCTCGCGACAGCCACTGAGCAGAGAAAAGGCCAAGCGTCGCTTCGTCAGCCTGATCGCCGAACTAACCCGGAATGGATACCTGGAGAGGGTTTTTCCAGGCGAGTGCGTGGACGTGCCGACTGATGTCGACGTCGACGAGTCGGCCAAGCTGCAGGAAATGCTCGGCATACCGGACCTATGGCCGCTACAGCCGGCGCAGTGGGACGACGACGTGTTCTACGGGGTCATTGAGGTCTTCCACGACCTCGTTGCCCGCCCCCGCGAGCGCCGGTGGCACAACTGGAACAACTGCGGCTGGCACTACAGCGGCTTCGCGGTCACGCCGGCCAGGGCTCTCTACCGGAGGCGGGTCAACAAGATCCTTGCCGACGCACACATCGCACTCCGGCTTGCCGGTGAAGGCGAGGACGCTGGCCGCCTAGTCCACATGGTCCACGACGACCGACGTGTCCTAGTCGAGCAAGCACTTCGCTCTCCGGACCCCAAGGCAGCCGATCAGGTCAGGCACGCCATCGCGCTGTTCCGTGGCCGCACCGCCACCGACCAGGATAAACGCTCCGCAATCGTCACGCTCGCGCACGTCCTCGAACGGCGCCGGACGCTACTCAAGGCAGAGCTGCTACGCCGCGACGAGGGCGCCCTCTTCCACATCGCCAACGAATTCGCCATCCGCCACGAAAACGAGCAGCAGAAGGCCGACTACGATCCGGTATTCCTAGACTGGATCTTCTGGTGGTATCTAGCCACCGTAGAGCTGACCGATCGGTTGCTTACGCGCGAAACTTGCCCGAACCTATCGATGATCTAGGTTGCGACGTACTGTAGAACAGCAGCAACCGCTGGTGCTAGATAACCTTTTCCCCGTCCGGCCATCGCCCAGATGGCCGGACGGGGCTGCGCCTATTCAAGCATCTTGACGACCAGGATCGCCGCACTCGCACCGGCCAGCGCCTTCTGCCAGCCCTTCGGCAGGATGCCTACCGCAGCAAGCGCGCTGCCGAGCGCCAGCCATTTGTTGATGTCCCCCGAGAAGCTGGACGTGGAACTTCGAGCCATTGCTTGCCTCCTAAGAATTCAGTTGCCGCGTTAGCGGCAGCTAGGTGTAGCTCGCTCTGGAAAGAGTCTCCCCCTTATGGGCAATGGTCGCGAGGACTGCGAGCGCCCAAGCTCATGTAATCTCCATAGCATGGAGGCGATCACGGAGCCGGGCACGATCGACCAGTTGGTTGCTGATACGGCGCGACACGGCCACCAGGCTGGGGAACGCCTCATCCGCGACTGGACCGAACGGGGCCTGCTGGACTACCCCCAGCGCCGCCCAGCCGGCAAGGGCCATGGCTCCCGACCCGCGCTGTACCCGGCCAGTCAGCGAAACCTGCTGTTGACACTTCTGCATCATCGCCCAACAAACAAGATCAGAAGCTTGGCCCGAATACCAGTGTTTATCTGGACATACTGGGGCGATGATTTCGTTTCTACAAGTCAGGCGCTACGTGCCATGAACACCTGGCTCGGCGATCCTCGGGTCAGCATCGCTCAAGCACGAAAGAGCGCGCAAGGAATTCTCAAACAACTCGACAACCCGAACGCCACGTCCACCGCACGTCGCGAACTACTGGAAACGGTGAGCAAGATCGCGTACACCGGCCAGGCCAACTATCCGCGCCTAGAAAGCGCCGTACGCGCCGTGTTCGAGCCCGACCACGACCAGGGCAGCCGAGCGGTCGGTCACCCCGCCGCCCCGATGATGGCGCACACTATCGTCGACTTGACGATGGCAAATTTGACAGCCATCAACCGATTTGCAGCCGGTAAGGTCGCCCAAGACGAGTTCCGGCAGGCCCGCCACCTTCATCTGGTTACCCACGCGGAATACGCAGCCAATCAGCCGCAGCTCGCCGCCGCCGCGCCGATAACACATCCCGACATGTACGAGCCCGTCACCGCCGAGGACGCGCTGGCCAACTGCTGCGGCCACCTCCTAACCACAATCGGGTTGGCTACCCTCCGACCAGACAGCGCTGCCCGGATCGCCGCAGCGACAAGTACGTTCTGACTCCGCAGCGCTGGCTCTCCCGCAGAACCCGTCAGCGTGGTATTGACTGAAGTAGGTAGCGACGAGATCGGGTCGTCTGCGAAGCCTGTGGGATAGGTGAAAATCTTGCCAGACTTCTAGCTTGATGCCCTGCTTCGCGAGGTCATTGCGGGCTTGATCGATGGCATTTGCGCAAAGAGGGCTGGCTAGATCGAGACTCACCGCGAGGATGAAGGTGTCGGTCTTGGCGGCTCGGCCGCCCTTCATGAAGATTGCCACCGCCTTGGTGATGTCGGCCGGGCCAAACGACTTGCGTCTCTTGCATTGGATCGCCAGGTAGGGACGACTCGGATCGGTCGGTTGAATGACCTGTCCGACGCCATCAACGGCGTCGTCACCGAGACCTGATCTCGCGTGTGGTTCGCATTGTGTGAATCGGTCATCCGCGTTGGCGAGGTGGCAGATGAGGTCCTCGAACGGCTTCGCGCCGAAGTCATCCCAATGCAAACGTGCTGGTGCTGGGGTGATGAGGTGCGGCAGTTCCCGCCCCGAGGAGACGGGAACTCGTTCGGTGGCCTTGAAGGACAATGGTCGACCGCGTGGCGGACGACCTGCGGGAAACTCAGCCGCCCATCCTTGAATTGTAGGCCATTGATAGGTGACCGTGTTGTCGGTCTGGAGGGCATGCAGAAGTCGTTCAATATGAGTGTCGAACGTGTAGTCGAGGGGGTTACCGGTGACGATCTCCGCGACAGCCACGGAGGCATGCCCCGGGGTACCGGCGAAAGGGAAGGGAGCCCAATTCTCATCGACACCGAAAACCCAACCGCCCAAGGCTCCCGAGCCGTCACGCACCAGGAGTAGCTCGTGTGGTTGAGCGGGTAGCAGGGTGTTTCCGAAGTGGGGGTCTGCCCATTCGCCCGCTGCGAGCCAAGCGGCGTGGGTGTCGCTGGTGGCGTAGAGATGGTCAACGTTGTCATGGCTGTCCTGGTGGAGTCGCCAGGTGGGTGATCGATGTCGCTGTTCGGCGGCGGAGAGCAGACGCCTGGCCCGTGGCGTCGTCGCCGCTGCAACAGGTGCGCGTCTCATCGTCTCGATTACCCTGCGGGGGAGAAGGTCCGCGTGGACAACTATCGGCGCACCTCTGGTCGGGTCACCGAAAAATCGATGCAAGACCTCTCCGAGCCGATAAGGGGTTTCTGGGCTTCCGTGCAGGACGTTGGTCGCGTTCAAAAGAGAGACGTCCTCAACTGCGGGAAGACTCGGCAGAGGCGGAGGTGCTAAGCAAGTTGCTCTCTTCCAGATATGATCATCGAATCTGTCCATCGAGATGTTTCGGTCCTGAATCTCTCCTACAACGAACCGGTGCGATTCAGTGGCCAGCTCGATGAAACCCTGTCCGGGCTGATCGGCGGCCAACCCAGCGGCGTACTGGCAGACCCGCCACATATCCGCCAAGTCGCGCGGAACAGAGTGCGGTACTTGTTGCCCATCGGGGTGCCAGGCGATGATGCTGGCCGCGTCGTGAGTGCCGGCGGCCCAGACGGGTAGCTGGTGCCCCAAGCATGCGACCACGTCGGCAGCGGCGACCTCGCGATCGGGGTGGCGATCACGCATCCAGGTCGTGTGCGGCTCTCTCACCCACGCAATGGGAATACGAAGGCCCGGAAAGGGAACCGATAGAGCTTCGTGCCTACCGGCAGCGGCGGCGGTGGCTGCCAGCACTACACCGCAACCCATCGCGGATGCCGGCCAGTCCGCTGTGTGCCGACTGAGGTCGAATGTCTCGGCCAGCGCGGCGACGAACGAGTTGAGGTGCAGGCGCACATCGTGCGTGGTGGCAGGGTGAACCGGCGTGATGAGGTAGACGTGCGGGCGATCCGGTCCACCATGGGGCTCGTACTCCCGGACTACGGCGCTGCCTGTCCATCGGCCGTTGAAGCCGCGGTCGACCTCAACGGCAAGGGTTTGACTGCGCCCCCAGCACCTGTAGGTATGACGGCCAGGCACCAAGACGCCATAGTCATCGTCGGCGCGCATGATCACCTGACGTCTCCACCACACCGGACTCATGATGCCTCGCAGGTGCGACAACCGGTCAGTAGGCTCCCTGTCGATCCCCGCGATTGTCGTACGCTCAGTAGTTGGATCTTTCCATACGGTTGCCGTCTGAGTTAGTGTCATGTCCGCCCCTCAGGAAGCTGCGGAGGACGTATGGCGCGACGTAAAGGCCTCATTGCTCAAGTTCTCGACGCTCGTAAGCAGGCCAGGAAGCTTCAGGCCCAAGCGGAAGCGCGTCAACACCGGGAGTTCGTGGCGGAGCAGCGCCGCCAAGAGGCCGAAGCTGATCGTGAGGCTCGACAGGCCGACGCTGCGGCGAAGAAGGCTCAGGCCGCCCTGGCGCAGGAGGAGGCTCGGACCAAGCGCCTGTCCGATCAGGCAGCGGCGAAGGCGGCCCGTGAGGCAGCGCAGCGGGAACTGGCCGAGGAACGGCGTCAAGCCGCTGCGGCACGGGCGAAGGCCCAGGACGCGGCCGGGGCTCAGCGTGCAGCCGAGCGGGAGGTGCACGCCCGTAAAATCGCCGAGGCCGAGTTCCGGACCGAGGCGATTGCCGCGAAGGTCGCCGCCTACGGTCAGCTACTTCTCAACCGGAACCGGCGCACCGTGAACTCGACCCTTGAACTTCGCGCGGCCTTGACTCACGGCGGTCCGGGCGCGTTCGTCGACCGACTGCAACACCTCCTCGCCCAGTCGCGTTACCCCGAGGGGTTGACCGGCAGTGCCGCCGCGCACTACGAGCCCAACTCGCGCGAGCTGCTTATCGAGTACGAGTTGCCGCTACAGGATGCCGTACCAACCGTGGCCGCCTACCGCTACACCAAGGCCAACGGGATGATGCCCGCACCGCGCAAGGAGCCCGAGACGAAGAAGCTGTACAGCGACCTGCTGGCCCGGCTGACGCTGCGTACCGTCGCAGAGACATTCGACGCCACCACCGCCGACATGGTGGAAAGCATCGTGTTCAACGGCTACGTCTCCACGAAGGACCGGGCGACCGGCCGCGCCGTCCGACCGCTGCTGATCAGCATCAGTGCCGAGCGGCAGAGGTTCGCCGAGATCGAACTCGACGAGCCGGAACTGGACCCCGTGCTCTGTCTGCGCAGCCACCTCAACGCCATCGTCTCCCCGCACCCGTACGACCTCGAAGGTGTGCGCCCGGTAATGACCTTCGACCTGTCGAAGTACAAGTTCGTGGACGAGATGGACGTCGTCGCCGGCATGGACAGCCGCACCGACCTGCTGAACCTCTCACCCGGCGAGTTCGAGCACCTGATCCGCCGGCTGTTCGAAGCAGTCGGCCTGAAGTCGTGGGTCACCCAAGCGTCCAAGGACGAGGGCGTCGACGGCGTCGCCGTGAACGAAGACCCGATCGTCGGTGGCCTGTGCATCATCCAGGCCAAGCGCTACAGCAAAATCGTCGGACTGGAGGCAGTGCACGCCCTCGCCGGCGTCATGGAGCACAAGCGCGCCGCCAAGGGTGTCCTCGTCACCACCTCCTGGGTGGGCAAGGCGAGCCGCGACTTCGCAACCTCGAACGGTCGCATAGAGATCATCGAGGGCCGGAACCTCAAACACATGCTGAGGGAACACCTCCAACTCGACGTCCTCATCGGCCTGGACAAGCTGCCACCGGGCTGGAACAGATCAGACTTAGGACAAACCACCCCCTCGTAGCCGCACCAAGATCCCGAGAATCAGGCACCAGGGCTGGACGACCTGGCACCGCCTCGTTCAGCCCTCCGCTTACCGCTGATACCTCACCTGCCTGACCAGCTTCCGCCTACCGGCGGCTCTACCGACGCCGCGTCGTAGGACGACCCATCTAACAGCGTCACCCCGGTCAGGGCCAGCATCGGCACGCGCCGGTGTCAGTGTGTCGCTTTCCACCAGACCCGGTCCTCGACCGGGCTGCGATGCCCGGGAGTGGGAGATCGTCGGACCCGCAACTGGCCGCACAGGGCGGGGGAGAACAGCAGCCGGACCGCTTCCCGGCGGGCCGGCATCGGCGCGACTTTCCACTGTTGGACCACGTCCGCGCCGGGAGTGAGGAAGTCCCGCAGCGGCGCCGGGGTGGTCAGCTCCGCTTCTCGTTCCTGCGCCGCGGCGAGTCGGGCGACGATCGCGGGTTCGGCCCGCGCAGCCAGCGTGGCGGACACCAAGCCGGCGCCCACCTGGTCAGCCAGGTCGTCCAACTCTGCGCGGATCTCGGCCACCTGCTCCCGGGCGGCGAAAAGCGCGGCGTCATCGTCATCGTGGGCGGTCCACCACGCCTGATTTTCCGGGCGGGTGAGGTAGTCCAGGATGGCGGCCTCGGCGAACGTGTTCAGCTCGTCGTACCCGACCCGGACGCAGCCCTTGCGGTGGCACACGTACTCCTGCCCCCGGCTGCCGGAGCGGGCGGCGATCGGGCCCTCGCACACATCACACACGCCGATCATCGACAGGAGGTGCACGGCCCGGCCAGGGCGGGTGGTGACCCGCTCGGGTGCGGTGAGCCGGCGGCGTACGGCCAGGAACACCGTCCGGGTCACCAAGGCCGGCCACGTCGCCTGGGTGAATGTCGCCTTCGGGGACAGGGTGTGTCCGGAGGTGCGGCCGGGATCGTGGACTCGCTGCCCGCTGTAGGTGGGGTTCATCGCCAGGGATCGCAGGTGCTGAGAGCTGAACACCTTCCCGGACCGCGACCGCACCCCCCGCGCCTCGAAGTCCTTCTCGATCGACCGCAGCGAGTGTCCCGCGTGCAGCCGATCGAACAGTTCCCGGACCACGGCTGCCTCGATGGGTTCTTCGTCTTGGGCGACGAGTTTGCGGGTGACCGGGTCGTAGCGCCGCTGATACCCGTACGGGCAGCGGCCCGACGGCCTGCCGGCTGCCGCTGTCGCGGCGGCGGCGCGACGGGTGCGCTTGGAGGTCTCCGCGGACGCCAGCTCGCTTTTGATCGCCAGTTCGAGGAGGTCCGCCCGGTCGTAGGGGTTGGCCGGGTCAAACAGGCGCTCGTAGGTGTAGATGAAGATCTTCACGCTGCGGTCTTCGCACAACTCGATCAGGCGCACCCACTCGTTGGTGCGGCGGGATCCCCGCGACCCTTCCCAGAGGAACAGGACTTGTGCGTCGAATCGGTCGGCGGTCAGGTCGTCGACGAGGCGGTCGAAGTCCTCCCGCGCTTTGGCGGCGTAGCGGGATGCGCTGCCGATGTCCTTGTACGGGTCACCCAGCGTCCAGCCGCGTTCGGCCGCGATGCCCTGGTGGTCGCGGTGTTGCTCTTCGGGTGAGCGTTCCCGTCCAGACTTGTCGCGGCTGACCCGTAGGTATTCCCGTGCGGTGTCGGCATCGGTCGTGGTGGGTGGCATGGGGATAGGCTACCAACTATGGAAGCATTGGCAACGCCGTGCTGCTCTGCGCCCACCATCACCGACACGTCCACCGTGGCGAGTGGGCCGTCCGGCTCGGCGGCGACGGTCACCCCGAATTCGTCCCGCCGGCCTGGCTCGATCCCGACCGGCTCCCCCGCCGCAACCAGTACCACCGTCGAACGTGACCCATCACTGACCCGACCCCCGCCGAACAAGCCGACGCCGCCGAACAAGCCTGCGCCACCGAAAAGGCTGACGCCGCCAAACAAGCCGACGCCGCCGGCAAGCCTGTGCCGCCGAACAGCCTGCGTCGCCGGGCAGGCACAGCCCGCGAGCAGGCACAGCCCGCGAGCAGGCACAGCCCGGGAGCAGGCGCAGCGCGGGAGCAGATCAAGAGCCGGCAAGCGACCTGGAGAGGGCTGTGACGGGCACCGCACTGCGCGGGGCATCGATGAGCAGGCGGCGGCTCTAGGGTCGGTGAATGGGTACCACGGCGGAGGTTCGCGGCCGTTGGCGGTCGCTGTCGCCGCTGCCGCCGCCCGGTCGGTTGCGCACCCTGTCGCTGGCCACCCTCGCCAACACGGTCGGCACCGGGCTTTGGGTGACGGGTGCGGCGCTCTTCCTCACCCGCGCCGTGGGGCTGACCCCGACCGAGGTGGGGCTCGGGCTCACTCTCGCCGGCCTGGTCGGGCTCACTGCCAGCGTGCCGCTCGGCGGGCTCGCCGACCGACGTGACCCCCGGAGCCTCCGCGCCGTCCTGCAACTGGCGCAGGCGGTTGTCGCCGCCGCGTACCTGCTGGTCGACTCTTTCCCGGCCTTTCTGCTGGTGGCCACACTGGACGCTCTGCTGATCTCCGGCAACCTCGCCGTCCGCGCCGCGCTGGTCGCGGCGGTGGGCGGCCCCGAGGGCCGGGTGCACGCCTTCGCCACCCTGCGCGCGGTGGCCAACCTGGGCGTGGCGCTCGGTGCGGGGCTGGCCGCGTTCGCGCTGGTGGCGGACACCGGGTGGGCGTACCGACTGTTGGTGCTCGGCAACGTCGGCACCTATCTCGTCTCGGCGGCGCTGATCATGCGACTGCCGGCATATCCGCCGGCCCCACGGTCGGTGCGGCAGAGCGCTGGCCGGGCACTGCGCGACGGGCCGTTCCTCGCGGTCGTCGGTGCCTCGGCGGTGCTCTCCGTGCACCACGTGGCGTTGACGCTGGTGCTGCCGCTGTGGGTGGTGGCGCACACCGACGCGCCGCTGGTGACGGTCTCCGCTTTCCTGCTGGTCAACACGCTGCTCACCGTGCTGCTCGCCGTACGGCTCAGCGGGAGCGCTCCGCACGCGGTGCCGGCGGCGGCGGCGATGCGCCGGGCCGGGCTGGTGCTCGCGGCCGGGATGCTGCTCTGGGCCGCGACCGCCGTCGTGCCCACCCCGGTGGCGATCGGCCTGCTGCTGGGCGCGACGGTGATCTACACCGTGGGCGACCTGTGGCACGCCGGGGCCGGGGCGGCGCTGGCCTACGACCTCGCCGCCCCGGACGCCCTCGGCGCCTACCAGGGGGTCGACGGACTGCTCGCCGGGCTGGTCCGCGCTGCCGGCCCGGCCCTGCTGACCTGGTTGATCATCGACGGTGGCCCGGTCGGCTGGCTGGCGCTGGCGGGGTTGCTCGCGCTCACCGGCCTCGCCGTGCCGCCACTCACCCGCCGCGCCCTGGCCGACCGCGCCGACCGCACCGATCGCGCCGATCGCACCGAACGCGCTGACCGGTCACCGCACCCGGTCTGACCGTCAGCCGATCTCCTCATCGACGAAGCACCATCGCCAGGCCTCGCCCGGCTGCGCCGAGCGGATCACCGGGTGGCCGGTGGACGCGAAGTGCTTGCTCGCGTGCTGGTTCGGCGACGAGTCGCAGCAGCCGACCTGCCCACAACTCAGGCAGGTGCGCAGGTGCACCCAGTAGGTCTCGCCGATGGCGACGCAGTCCTCGCACTCGTCGGGGGTGCGCGCCTCGGCGGCACCCGCCTCGGTCAGGTGCTGACAGCTCATTTCCCGGCCTCCCTCAGCAACGACTCCTCCAGGTCCAGGTCACGATAGGCCTGCACCAGCACCTCCTCAGGGATCCGACCGGAGTCCCGGGCAGCCCGGAACACATCCCGCTCGGCGTCGATCATCTCTTGTCGCAACCGACCGTACGCCTGCGACGGGGTCTCCCGCTCGGTACCACCGAGCCGTTCCCAGGCCATGTTGGTGCGGTCCTCCACCGCTCGGCGCAGCCGATCCACCACCGCGTCAGGTGCGCTGTCGGCCAGCTCGTCGAGACGCTCCTGGGCAGCCCGGCTGGCCTGCTGCTGCACACCGGCCGCGGACAGCGCGTCCTGTACCGGGTCGTCCTGCGGCAGCTTCAACCGACGGGCGACCAGCGGCAGCGTGGCGCCCTGGCCGACCAGCGTGAAAACGATCACCGCGAAGGCCAGCCAGATGAGCAACGCCCGGGGGTACGGCTCGCCGTCGGCCAGGGTCAGCGGCAACGCGAGCGCGGCGGCCAGGGTCACCACGCCGCGCATCCCGGCCCAGCCGATGATGATCGGCAACTTCGGCGACGGCCTGGGGTCGCGTCGGCGGACGCGGGGCACCAACCGGGCCAGGTAGGTGGCCGGGAAGAGCCAGATGAACCGGGTCAGGAAGACGGCGGCGAGCACCGCGAATGTGGTGATGACGAGCGAGCCGACCGGTTCGTCGAGGTCGTGCAGCACCTCCCGCAACTGGAGCCCCACCAGCAGGAAGACCAGACCCTCCAGCAGGAATCGGACCAGCCGCCAGAACGCGCCGATCTGCAACCGGGATGCCGCCGACAGCAACTGCGGCAGCTTGTGCCCGAGCACCAGACCGGTGACGACCACCGCGACCACACCGGAGGCGTGCAGGTGCTCGGCGGTGAACACCACCGCGAACGGGATGATCAACGACAGCGCGTTGTCCAGCAGAGGGTCGGTGATCCGCCGGTGCAGGAAACCGAAGACAAACGCGCCGAGCGCCCCGATCAGGATCCCGCCGCCGGTGGCCCGCAGCACCTCGACGGCGACCTCGGCCGTGCCGACGGCAGATCCGATGGTGGCCATCGTCGCGACCCGCAGCAGCACCAGCGCGGTGGCGTCGTTGACCAGGCTCTCCCCCTCCAGGATGGTGACGACCCGGCGGGGCAGGCCCACCCGCCGGGCCACTGCCGTGGCGGCCACGGCGTCCGGCGGGGCGACCACCGCGCCGAGGGCCAGGCAGATCGCGAACGGCAACTGCGGCAGCAGCAGGTGCAGCACCAGACCGACCACGAAGGCGGTGAACAACACCAGGCCGACCGCGAGCAGCAGGATCGGCCGGATGTTGTTCTTGAACGCCGGCACCGAGGTCTCCAGTGCGGCCACGTAGAGCAGCGGCGGCAGGATGCCGATCAGCACCAGCTCGGGGTCGAGTTCCACCTGCGGGAAGCCCGGTACGAACGAGAGCGCCAGACCGACCACGACCAGCACGATCGGCGCGAGCAGGCCGAGCCGGCGGGCCAGCGCGGCACCCAGGGTGGCGATCGCCAGGAAGACGACGACCGGAAACAGGCTTTCCATGGGGTACGAGCCTAGGGGTCCGTCGGTTGAGCCCTCGATCAGCCAGCCGGGCGCAACTTCGGCAGCACCTCCGCGCCGAACGCGTCGATGAAGCCGCGCTGCTCCTGCCCGACGTGGTGCAGGGCGATCTGGTCGAAGCCGAGTTCGACGTACTCTTCCAACCAGCCGACATGCCGACCCAGGTCCGCGGACACGTTGACCACCTCGGCGACCCGCTGCGCCGGCACGTCCGCGGAGACCACGTCGAAGTGCTCGACGGTCTCCAGGTCCCAGCAGACCGGCGGGGCGAAGACGTTGCTGCGCCACTGGTCGTGGGCGATGGCCTCGGCCTGCGCCTGCTCAGACGCCCAGGAGACGTGCACCTGCAGGTGCAGTGGCCCGCGCCCACCAGCGTCCCGGTACGCGTCGATCATCTCGCGCAGGTGTGCCTTCGGCGCGTTCACGGTGATCAGCCCGTCCGCCCACTCGGCGCACCAGCGGGCGGTGGCCACGCTGACGGCGGCGCCGACCAACGCGGGCGGCTGCTCCGGGCGGGTCCACAGCCGGGCCCGGTCCACCCGGACCAGGCCGTCGTGGCTGACCTCCTCGCCGGCCAACAGCGCCCGAATCACGTCCACGCACTCGCGCAGCCGGGCGGCGCGTACGTCCTTGCGCGGCCACGGGTCGCCGGTGATGTGCTCGTTGCTGGCCTCACCGGTGCCCAGCGCCGCCCAGAACCGGCCGGGGTACATCGCGCCGAGCGTGCCGATCGCCTGCGCGATGATCGCCGGGTGGTACCGCTGGCCGGGCGCGTTGACAACACCGAACGGCATGCCGGTGGCCTGCAACGCGGAGCCCAGCCAGGACCAGGCGAAGCCGGACTCGCCCTGCCGGGCGCTCCACGGCGAGAAGTGGTCGGAGCACATGGCCGCGTCGAAGCCGGCCCGCTCGGCGTGCATCACCGCCTCCAACAGGGCGCGTGGACCGATCTGCTCATGCGAGGCGTGAAAACCGAACGACGTCATGGGCACACTTCCTACCCACGACGGCACCGGCTGACGCGTGCCGCGCCCCGCACTACTCGGCGTGCGCCCCGGCGCCGGCCGAGGCGGCGCCCTCACCCACCCAGACCGTCTTGGTGTTGCAAAACTCCCGCATGCCCAGCGCCGACAACTCCCGCCCGTACCCGGAGTTCTTCACACCACCGAACGGCAACTCCGGGTAGGACGTCGTCATGCCGTTGATGAAGACGTTGCCCGCGTCCAGGTCCGTGGCGAAACGCTCCTGTTCGGCCGGGTCCCGCGTCCAGGCGTTCGAGCCGAGCCCGAAGCTGGTGCCGTTGGCGACCTCGATCGCCTCCTCGTACGACGAGACCCGGAACAGGCCGGCGACCGGGCCGAAGACCTCCTCGGACCACATCCGCATCTGCGGGGTGAGGTCGGTGACCACTGTCGGCGGGTAGAACCAGCCGTCGCCGCTTGGCAGCTCGCCACCGCAGAGCACCGTCGCGCCGTTGTCCACGGCGTCCTGGACCTGGGCGTGCACCTCGTCACGGCCCCGCTCGCTGGCCAGCGGCCCCACGTCGGTGTCCGGGTCCATCGGGTCGCCGACCCGCAGCGCGGCCATGTTCGCGGCGAACTTCTCCGCGAAGGCGTCGAACACGTCGGTGTGCACGATGAACCGCTTCGCGGCGATGCAGGACTGGCCGTTGTTCTGGCAGCGGGCCGTGGTGGCCACCTCGGCGGCCCGGTCCACGTCGGCCGAGGGCATCACGACGAAGGGGTCGCTGCCGCCGAGTTCGAGGACGGTCTTCTTCAGCTCCCGTCCGGCGATCTGGGCGATGGACCGGCCGGCCGGCTCGCTGCCGGTGAGCGTGGCGGCGCGCACCCGGGGGTCGCTGAGGATCCTCTCGACGGCCTCCGAGCCGACCAGCACTGTGGTGAAGGCCCCCTCGGGGAAGCCGGCCCGCCGAAACACGTCCTCCAGCAGCAGCGCGGTCTGCGGCACGTTCGAGGCGTGCTTGAGCAGGCCGGTGTTGCCGGCCATCAGCGCCGGCGCGGCGAAGCGCATCACCTGCCAGAGCGGGAAGTTCCACGGCATCACCGCGAGCACCACACCGATCGGCTGGTAGCGGATGAATGCCCGGGTCGCCTTCACGGCGTCGGCGTCGGCCGGCTCGTCGGCGAGGAACGCCGGGGCCTTGTCGGCGTAGAAGCGGGCGGCCGTGGCGCACTTCGTCACCTCGGCCTGCGCCGACACGTAGGTCTTGCCCATCTCCGTGGTCATGATCCGGGCGATCTCGTCGCGCTCGGCGTCGAGCAGGTCGGCGGCGGCGTTCATCCACTGGGCGCGCTGGTCGACGGTCGTCTCCCGCAACTGCTGGTACGCGAGGTCGGCGCGCTCGATGGCACCGTCGAGTTGCTCGGTGGACATCGCCTCATAGGTCTTGAGCACCTGGCCGGTGGCGGGGTTGGTGGTGGCGATGTGGGGCATCTCGTCCTCCTGTCACTCGAACAACGAGTGTCGTACGCCCGGCTCCTCGCGGCGGCGGGCGGCGCGGCGGCGCTGGATCACGACCAGGTCGACCACGGCGACCACAGCGAAGATCGCACAGACGACGCCCAGCCAGGCGATGCCGGCCCAGAATGCCAGCACCGCGAAGAGCACCATGATCACCAGCCCGAAGCTGGCGAGGGTGAGACGGAGGTTCAGCGCGCTGTTCGCGTGGCCGACCGTGCCACGGGCGCGCCGGGGCTGCGATCTCGTCATGCTCAGGGACCTACCCCCGATCGCCAGCGTTAACCGGCCTCGGACACCTCGGTCGGTCGCGAACGACCACCGACAGGTTCCGGCCGATGGCCCGCACGGGCGGGCGGCACCGGAGCGCGCCGGTGTGCTCGATTACATCCGTTCGCGTCGTGGCCCCTGCCGACCGCAGGATGGACGCATGCCATTGACCCTCGCCGTGCCGGTGACCGTCGCCATCGCCCGCCGTGTCGACCCGGCACGGTCCAGCGAGATGGTGGCGTGGATGCGGGCCGGCACCGCGCTGGCCGAGGCGTTCCCCGGGTTCCTCGGCGCCGGCTGGGTGCAGAGCGGCCCCGGTTCGCCGGAGTGGCACATGCTCTACCGCTTCGCCGACGCCGAGACGCTGCACCGGTGGGAGGAGTCGCCGCAGCGGCACTGGTGGCTCAGCTCGGCGCAGGGCATCGTCGAGCACACCCGGGTCGAGCGGCGTACCGGGATCGAGGGCTGGTTCGACCCTCCGCTTGAGCACTCGGTGGACCCGGTCGAGCCGGTCGGCCCGGTCGGGGCGACCACGCCTCCGAGGTGGAAGCAGGCGGTGACGATCTGGCTGGCGTTCTTTCCGCTGAGCCTCAGCGCCACCCTGCTGACCAGCCGTTTCCTCGACGCGGTGCCGCTGGCGGCACGGGTGCTGCTGATGACCCTCTGCCTGACCCCGCTGATGACCTATCTCGTGCTGCCCCGGATCACCCGGGCGCTGCACTGGTGGCTGCACGGTCAGCCCGCGCCCTGGCGGGCCTTATAGCACCCAGCTGCGCCATCGTCGGCGCTCTGCCGCATACCCGACAGCACCTCCCCGGCAAACCACGTCCTACGCATAGAGTTACCGCGCTGTCGCTCTGCGCTGTGGGAGGGGATGTCATGCCTCGACGGGGGGTCACCGCCCTGGCCTGTCTCGCGGCGCTGGTGGCGCTGGCCTGCGAGGGCGGCACCTCCGCGACACCACGCCCCACCAAGAGCGCTCCGCCGTCGAGCGGCCCGGGCGGCATCGCCGCACTCGGAGACTCGATCACCACCGGCTTCGCCTCCTGCCTCGTGCTCACCTCATGCGAGCGCAACTCCTGGTCGACCGGGGACGGCCTGCGGGTGGAGAGCCACTACCGGCGACTGCTGGAACAGAATTCGGCGATCCGCGACCGGACGTACAACCACGCCCGTCCCGGCGCCCGCGCGGACGCGCTGGAGGGTCAGGCCCAGGCAGCGGTACGCGACCGCGCCGACTACGTCACCGTGCTGATCGGCGCCAACGACGTCTGCCGGGGCGGGGTGGACGCGATGACCCCGGTGGCGCAGTTCCGGGCCGACGTCGACCGGGGCCTACGGGTGCTGCGTACCGGCCGACCGAAGGCCCGGGTGCTGGTGGTGAGCATCCCCGACCTGTACCGGCTCTGGGAGGTCGGGCACGACGACGCCCGCGCCGTACGGGCGTGGAGGCGGGGCATCTGCCCGTCCCTGCTGGCCGAGGCGACCTCGACCGCGCCCGCCGACCGGGCGCGCCGGGCCGCCGTCCGGGACCGGATCAACGCGTACAACACCGAGTTGGTGGCGGCCTGCCGGGCGTACGGCTCCCGCTGCCGGCACGACGGTGGCGCGGTGCACAAGGTCCGGTTCACTCTGGACCTGCTCAACCCGCTGGACTGGTTCCACCCCAACGCCACCGGCCAGGGCCGGCTCGCCGAGGTCACCTGGCGCTCGTCCGGCCTGGCCGGCTGACCAGGCTGGCCGGCTGACCAGGCTGGCCGGCGGTCAGTGGCGGCGGGGCTCCGGGACGGCGACGCCGCGGGAGCGGTACAGGGCCCGGGATCGCTGCGCCAGGTCCTTCGTGGCGGACGAGTTGGCCCAGGTGCCGAGGACGATGGCCGCACCTGGGATGATCTTGGCGACCATCCGCTTGGCGGCCCGGACACCGGCCATCTGGGCCAGGCGGACGCCGAGTTGCAGCATGACCCGGCCGAGCGGGCGCCGGCCGCCGGAGCCGAAGAGCGCGTCGGCGCGTTCCCGACCGGCGGCCACACCGAGGGCCAGCCGGGCGCTCTCGGCGACCTTGTGCACGCGCTGGAGCACCAACAGGTCGGTGGCCCGGTCACCGTGCAGCGGGTCGACGTCGTACGCGGCGGCGATGTGCAGCACCATCCGCGCCTGGGTCCAGGCCAGGACGCCCACGTCGATCACGGCCCCGGGCAGCCCTGCCGCTCCGGAGACGGCGCCGGACAGCCGGGCCAGGTTGACGAACTTGCGGGCCGCCTGGTCGGCAAGGACGTCGGCCGACACCCCGGGCTGTTCCGCTCGGGCCCGGACGGCCCACTGCGCGGCCTCCGGCCCGAGCCGGCGCACCGCCTCAAGGGCCAGGTGCTCCGGGGCGTACTGCGGATCGTCGCGCATCCGGTCCCAGAGACGGGCCGGCGGACCCTCGGGGGCGTCCACCGGCCCGGTCGGCAGGCCGACGGACGGCTGGGGGGCAGGGGCGGCAGGTTGGCCGCCGACGGGTGGGGTGTCGGTCACCGGGTCTCCCGAGGGGTGGGAAAGGCGGACAGGGCGGCCGATGGAGCGGTCAGCGGCGGCGGTTGGAGAACCGGGCCGCCAGCCCCTTGAGCTTCTGCTGGTTGCCCGGCTTGGCCATCTCCCGACGGCCTCGCTCCACCAGCTGCTGCCCCTTCGGCGATCTCAGGAACATGGTGATTCGCTGCATCAGTGACATGGCGTCCTCCTGTCGATGGTCCCGCTGTCATGTGTACCCCTAACCCGCAACACATGTACCCAGGATGCGACAGCCTCAACCCTCACCGTCCACAGTGGGCGGTAGGTTACCGCCCCGTCGGCACGATGGCGTCGACGACCCGGGTGGCCCGCCACTCGTGCTGCTGGTAGTGCTCGGGGTACGCGGAGACCTGCACCGCCTGAGCGGCGTCGGTGAGCCGCATCCGCTGCCAGCCGGGCACCTGCTCCAGCGCGGCGAGGAACTGCCGGGTGGCGAACTCGGGGTCCATCAGCCGACCCACCGGGCCCCAACCGCTGCTCGAACGCTGCTGGAACAACCCGACCGAGTCGTGGTCCCAACCAACGCCCTGGTGCGGGTAGTCCTGCGACTCGGGCAGCACGCCGCTGGCCACGTTGTAGAGGTTGCTCTCCTGCATGGCGGTGGCCACCGCGATCACCAGCCCACGCCGGGGCACCCCCATCTTGCGGCCGGCACGGACGATCGCCTCCGCGTTCTCCATCTGGTCCTCGTCCAAGCCGGCGACGGGCGCCGGGTCGGTCGGGCGAGCCGGGGCGGCCTTCCGGGCCGGCGCGCTGGTGTCCGGGTCGGCGGGGGTCGCCGCGGTGGACGGAACAGCGGCGGAGGTGCTCGGGGCAGCCACCCGGTCGAGGCCACGGGACGCACTCTGCTGCTCGGCGCGCTGCGCCAACTCGGAGTTGGAGATCGCCCCCTCCCGCGTCGCCGCGTCGGCGGACTCGTCGCGGACCTGTGCGACGGCGGCCAGGCCGAGGCAGCACACCACGCCCGTCGCCAGCGCCACCTGCGCCCGGCGTCGACCGGTCAGGTCCCGGGCGTACGCCCGAAGCCGACTCGCGGTGGTTGTCCGTTCGGTTGAGGTGCCATCCTCCGTATCGGCAGTGGGGGTACTCGGGGCATACGGGTCGTCGAGGGTGCCGTCGTCACGCATCAACCGAGGCTAGGCAGGGGAAAACCCTGATCACGCACGGTGATCACGTGGCGCTTCCCACACATTCGGCCCATCCTGGTGGACGACCTGGGCGGCTCGACCTGCCCGGGGAACGTACCTCGCGTACCGGACCAACCAGGCGGCGCACGCAGTCCGGCTCGGCCCGTCACAGGCCGGGACATCCGACCGCGCCACCCGACATGATCGACAAACTCGGCCTTTGGGCCGAACCGGGCTCGTCCGATCGGTCGGCCGGGCTCGCCTGGCGGCGTAAACAGGTGATTAGTCCGATCGCTCCCACCCCCCGGGCGGCGGATCGCCCGAAGCAGGAATGCACCAGGATGGCGGGTACGTTGCCCGAACGGGTGCCCTCCGTCGCGTCGGCACTCCGCAGGCACATTTCAGGGAGGTCCGCACCGGTGCTCGACCCACACGAGCTCTACCAGCTCACCGACGATCTGCCCGACCTCGGGCAACCGGTCCTCATCCAGGCCCTCACCGGGTTCGTGGACGCCGGCAACGCCAGCCGGCTGGCGCGCGAGCAGCTGCTCACCTCGCTGGAGGGTCGGCCGATCGCCACCTTCGACGTCGACCAGCTCTTCGACTACCGGTCCCGACGACCGGTGATGACCTTCGTCGAGGACCACTGGGAGAGCATCGACGCTCCCAAGCTGGAGCTGCACCTGCTGCACGACGACGACGAAACGCCGTTCCTGCTGCTCACCGGCCCCGAGCCGGACCTGCAGTGGGAGCGGTTCGTGGCCGCCGTCGCGGGCCTCGCCGCCCGGTTGGACGTCCGGCTCACCGTCGGGCTCAACTCGATCCCGATGGCGGTGCCGCACACCCGGCCGACCGGCGTGACCGCGCACGCCACCCGCCCCGAGCTGATCGCCGGCTACGAGCCCTGGCTGCAACGCGTCCAGGTGCCCGGCAGTGTCGGCCACCTGCTGGAGTTCCGGCTCGGCCAGCAGGGCCGGGACGCGCTTGGCTTCGCCGCCCACGTGCCGCACTACGTGGCGCAGACCGAGTACCCGGCCGCCGCCGAGGTGCTGCTCACCTCGGTGTCCCGCAGCACCGGCCTGCTGCTGCCCGGTGACGGGCTGCGCTCGGCCGCCGAGGTGGTCCGGGTGGAGATCGACCGGCAGGTCGCCCAGACCGACGACGCCGCCGCCCTGGTCCAGGCCCTGGAGGAGCAGTACGACGCGTTCGCCCGGGGTCGGGGCGAGAAGAACCTGCTCGCCCAGGACGCCGGACCGCTGCCCACTGCCGACGAACTCGGCGCGGAACTGGAGCGGTTCCTGGCCGAACAGACCCGTCCCGGCGACACCCCGGGTAGCTGACCGGGCGTCGCGGGGGCGAATGCGGCAGGCTGGGGGCATGCGCCTGGCGACCTGGAACGTCAACTCGGTGAAGGCCCGCCTGCCCCGACTGCTGGAGTGGCTGGCCGACACCGGCCCCGACGTCGTCTGCCTACAGGAAACCAAGTGCCCGGACGGCGCCTTCCCCGCACCCGAGGTGGGCGAGCTCGGCTACACCGTGGCCAGCCACAGCGACGGCCGGTGGAACGGGGTCGCCATCCTGTCCCGGGTCGGGCTCGACGACGTCCGGGTCGGGTTCGCCGGTGAGCCCGGCTTTCCCGACCCGGAGGCCCGGGCCATCTCCGCCACCTGCGACGGGGTGCGGGTCTGGTCGGTGTACGTGCCCAACGGCCGGACGCCGGACGACCCGCACTACGCGTACAAGTTGGCCTGGTTCGCGGCACTGCGCGACGCGCTGGCCGCGGAGCTGGCCGGCGGGCTCCCGCTGGCGGTCTGCGGCGACTTCAACGTCGCCCCGACCGACGCCGACGTCTGGGACCCGGCGGTCTTCACCCACTCCACGCACGTCACCCCGGCCGAGCGGGCGGCCCTCGCCGCGCTGCGTGACCTCGGCCTCAGCGATGTCGTGCCCACCCCGATGAAGGGACCACACCCCTTCACCTACTGGGACTACCGGGCCGGGATGTTCCACCAGAACAAGGGCATGAGAATCGACCTGGTGTACGCGTCCGCACCGTTCGCACGAGCGGTCCGCTCGGCGTACGTGGACCGGGAGGCCCGCAAGGGCAAGGGCCCGTCGGACCACGCGCCGATCGTGGTCGACGCGGACCTGGTCCCGGTGGTCGAGGCGTTCTGAGTGGCTAGGGTGGGCAGATGGCAGTCGTGAAGATCAACGCAATCGAGGTCCCACCCGGCGGCGGCGCGGAGTTGGAGAAGCGGTTCGCCGCCCGAGCCGGCGCGGTGGAGAACTCCCCCGGCTTCCTCGGCTTCGAGCTGCTCCGGCCGGTCGCTGGCGAGACCCGCTACTTCGTCTACACCCGGTGGGAGACCGAGGAGGCCTATCAGGCCTGGGCCGCCGGCCCGTCCCGCGCCGCCCACGCCGCCGCGCCCGGCGAGAAGCCACGTCCCCCGGTCGCGACCGGCGCAAGCCTCTTGGAGTTCGAGGTGGCCCTGCACGTCCCGCAGCCCTAGGCGGCACGCCCTCAGCGTCGGGGATCACCCGCCGGAGCCAGTGGCAGGAATCCGTTCGAGTCGGACTTTACCGCTGATAACGTCGAAGCGGCCCAAGCGGTAGCCGGCCATCGGTCGCCCTGTCCTGACGAGCCGTCGGCACGGGTGGTCCCACGAGGTTGCGGGGGAATTCCGGCCATGTTCGAGGGATTCGACGAGTTCGACGTCGACACGACCGCCGCGACGATCCACGGACGTCGCGGCGGGAGTGGGCCTCCGGTCCTGCTGCTGCACGGCATCCCCGAGACGCATCTCATGTGGCATCGGATCGCGCCACGGCTCGCCGAGAACTTCACCGTCGTCGCCACCGACCTGCGCGGCTGGGGCGACAGCGGCACCCCGCCGAGCACCGCGGATCACGAGCCGTACGGCATGCGAGCCATCGCCCGCGACCAGATCGAGGTGATGCGGAGCCTCGGCCACGAGCAGTTCCGGCTCGTCGGCCACGATCGCGGGGCCCGCTGCGCGTACCGTCTCGCGCTGGACGAGCCGGACGCCGTCACGCGGCTGGCGGTCATGGACGTCGTTCCCATCGGCGATGTCTACAACCGCGCCGACAAGGCGTTCAGCCTCTCCTACTGGGTCTGGTCCTTCCTGGCGGCACCGGCGCCAGTGCCCGAGCAGTTCATCGACGCGGCGCCCGACGTGCTCGTCGACTTCATGCTCGACACCTGGCCCGAGGTGAAGGACTCCTTCCCGGCCGAGGTGCGGGCGGCGTACGTCAGGCAGTTCAGCGATCCCGCCCGGGTCCACGCGATCTGCGAGGAGTTCCGCGCGGCCGCGACGCTGGACTACCAGCAGGACGAGGCGGACCGCGGAAACCGCAAGATCGCCTGCCCGGTGCTGTTTCTCTGGAGCCAACGCGGTCAGGTCGCGAAGCTCTACGACGATCCGCTCGCGATCTGGCGGGAGTGGGCCGACGACGTACGAGGCGAGCCCGTCCCGGTCGGGCACTTCATCCCGGAGGAGGCCCCCGAGGAGACCACGCGCCAACTCCTGGACTTCCTGCGCTGAGCCTCGGGCACGCCAGTCGGGCGAACCGCGGTCCGCGGCGGACGGGCCGACGTCGGCACGCGGCAGAAGGGCGTCGTCGGATCAGGACTTGCGGGAGGACTGCAGGGTGGCGAAGGCGATGACGTTGTCGGCATAGCCGGTGCGGCCCCCGATGAACTGCCCGCCGCAGGTGATCAGCCGCAGGCCGGGGGGCCCGTCGTGACCGTAGATCCGTTCGGCGGGCAGTTGGTCCTTTGGGAAGTGCTCGACGGTGTCGACCCGGAACACCACCACCGACTCGTCCGCCCGGGCCACCTCGATCAGGTCGCCGGGGTGCAGCTTGCCCAGGTCGTAGAAGACCGACGGGCCGGTCTTGGTGTCCACGTGCCCGACGATCACCGCCGGGCCGGACTCACCGGGTGTGGGCCCGCGGTCGTACCAGCCTGTCTCGTTGTGGCGTTCCAGAGGCGGTACGGCGATCGAGCCGTCCCGTGCCTGCCCGACGCGTGCCACCGGCGCCGCCACCTTGATCGCCGGGACCGTCAGGCGCACCGGGCGGCTGGCCGCCAACCCGACCGACTCACTGCGGGCCGGCTGGTCGCCGCCGGCCGGGGCGAAGTCGAACGGGCCGACCGAGCGGCCCAGCCCTGCCCCGGTGGCGAAGACCCCGGCCAGCACCAGCACCACGGCCAGCGGCACGGACCAGGGGCTACGACCGGGAGGACGGCTGCGCCGAGGCGTGACGGCGGTCGGCGGGCGAGCAGCCACCGCCGGGCGGTCGACAACCAGCGGGCGGTCGTCCCGCGGTAGGCGGTCGTCCTCCGGCCACGGGTCGTCCAGCGGTAGGCGGTCGTCCTCCGGCCAGCGATCGTCCCGCGAGCGGCGAGCACCGGGCGACGGACGCGCACCCGGCGACGGACCGGCACCCGAAGACTGGCCGACACCGGGCGACGGACGCCCACCAGGAGACGGGCGCCCACCGGGAGACGGGCGCGGACCGGGAGACGGGCGCGGACCGGACGGCGAGCCGGAAGCGCCGGGCTGGCGGGGACCGGCCGGCGGCGACGGGGGGCGGAAGATCGCCATGGCAGGCTCAGCGCCGCGTAGCGCCGTGGACCGGGCGCGGCCGGCGTAGCGCCGTCACGGCGAGGATCAGGCCGGTGATGGTCAGCGCCGCGCCGCCGGGCAGCAGCAGCTTGCCGGTCATCCCGCCGGCGCCCCGCCGAAGCCGGTGGCCGGGCCGCGACTGGGCTGGGACGGCACCTTCTTGACCACCTGGAGCATGGTCGAGGCAGTTTCGCCGTCGCGGCACTCCAACTTGACCCGGTAGTTGCCGGGGCGAGTGCGATCGCGCACCATCGGCGCGGCGGTCAGCACCCCGCGCTGCGGCTGCACGCCGACCGCGCCGAAGGCGTCGGAGACGACTGTCGCGCCCACCGAGTTGTCCCGACAACTGGCGCGGATGCCGACCAGGTAGCCGGGCTGCACCGTGCTGGGGCTCACCTCGACGAAGATGTCCACCGGCGATGGCTGGGACGTGCCACCCGGCGGGCCTTCGGGCTGCGGCGCGGGAGCGGCGAGCACCCGAGCAACGGGAGCAGGAGCGGCGAGCACCGAGGCGACCGGTGCCGGAGCGGCGAGCGCGGGAGCGGCGGCCAGCAGGGGCCCGACGAGCACGGCCAGCACCGACAGGGTCACGCCGCCACGGGTCACTGTCACGATGCCCCCTCTCGACGCCGCGCGGCCGTGTCGGGCAGCGGAGCACCCGACCTGCCGTACCAGTTGGATCCTCTCATTTCCGGTCGCACATCACACCCGATCCGTCGACGGCGTCGCGTACGCTCGGGTCGCTGTGACCGCCACCGACCATGACCCCGCCGTCCCGCCCACGAGCCGGACGATCCGCACGTTCCACCCCCGTCGGGGTCGGATGAGCGACCGGCAGACCGATGCGCTGGGCCGGCTCTGGCCCGCGTACGGCCTGGATGTGCCGGACGGACCGGTCGTGCCCGTCGACCTGGCCGACCTGTTCGGTCGCCGGGCGCCGGTGGTGCTGGAGATCGGCTCGGGCATGGGCGACAGCACCGCCGCGATGGCTGCCGCCGACCCGGATCGAGATTATCTGGCGGTCGAGGTGCACACGCCGGGAATCGCCAACCTGCTCGACCTGGTGGAGCGCGGTGGCCTGCGCAACGTACGGGTGGCGGAGGGCGACGCGTTGTCCCTGGTCAACGGCTTGCCCGAGGGCGTGCTGGACGCCGTACACATCTTCTTCCCCGACCCGTGGCCGAAGACCCGCCACCACAAGCGGCGGATCATCCAGCCGGCGCACGTGGCGCTGCTGCGGTCCCGGCTGCGGCCCGGCGGCACGCTGCACTGCGCGACCGACT
This sequence comes from Micromonospora sp. MGP-C2, assembly GCF_057766525.1. NCBI lineage: Bacteria > Bacillati > Actinomycetota > Actinomycetes > Micromonosporales > Micromonosporaceae > Micromonospora > Micromonospora sp. MGP-C2. The sequence goes on along the minus strand of NZ_JBYMEN010000002.1, from coordinate 6,524,111 downwards.
GGGCCGAGTACGCCGAGTCGATGCGGGAGACCCTGGAGGCGGACCCGGGGTTGGTGGACACGTACGGCGGCTTCGCGCCGCGTCCGGCGCACCGGCCGGTGACGAAGTTCGAGCGGCGGGCGATCACGGCCGGCCGGCCGGTCGCCGACCTGATCTACCGCCGACGGTGACGCGCCGGCCCGGACCGGCGGCCCGGACCCGCCGCCCCGGACGGAGGTCCGGCGGACACCGGGTTGGCGTAGCGGGGCATGATCCAGGCACCATGGACAGGCTATGACGCTCACCGCCGCGCTTCCGAGAAGCGCCGACCCCGACACCCTCTTCGACTCGTTCGCCGGTTGGGCGAAGGAGCGCGGCCTCGACCTCTACCCCCATCAGGAGGAGGCGGTCATCGAGATCGTCTCCGGCGCCAACCTGATCATGAACACGCCGACCGGCTCAGGTAAGAGCCTGGTGGCCATCGCCGCGCACTTCGCGGCGCTCGCGGACAGCCGGACGACCTTCTACACCGCGCCGATCAAGGCGCTGGTGTCGGAGAAGTTCTTCGCGCTCTGCGAGGTCTTCGGCGCCGAGAACGTCGGCATGCTCACCGGCGACGCCAGCGTCAACGCCGATGCCCCGATCATCTGCTGCACGGCGGAGATCCTGGCGAACCTGGCGCTGCGCGAGGGTGTGAAGGCCGACGTCGGCCAGGTGGTCATGGACGAGTTCCACTTCTACGCCGAGCCTGACCGGGGTTGGGCGTGGCAGGTGCCGATCATCGAGCTGCCGCAGGCCCAGTTCATCCTGATGTCCGCCACTCTGGGGGACACCACCCGGTTCGTCGACGACCTGTCGCGGCGCACCGGGCGGCCGACCGCCGTCGTGCGCTCGGCGGAGCGGCCGGTCCCGCTCATCTTCTCGTACGCGATGACGCCGCTGCACGAGACGCTTGAGGAGCTGCTGGAGACCAAGCAGGCCCCGGTGTACGTGGTGCACTTCACCCAGGCCGCCGCACTGGAACGCGCCCAGGCGCTGACCAGCGTCAACGTCTGCACCCGCGCCGAGAAGGACATGATCGCCGAGGCGATCGGTGGTTTCCGGTTCACCGCCGGCTTCGGCAAGACGCTCTCCCGGCTGGTCCGGCACGGCATCGGCGTTCACCACGCCGGCATGCTGCCGAAGTACCGCCGACTGGTGGAGACCCTCGCCCAGGCCGGCCTGCTCAAGGTCATCTGCGGCACCGACACCCTCGGCGTCGGCATCAACGTGCCGATCCGCACCGTGCTGTTCACCGGCCTGTCGAAGTACGACGGGGTCCGTACCCGGCTGCTCAAGAACCGGGAGTTCCACCAGATCGCCGGGCGGGCGGGCCGGGCCGGCTACGACACCATCGGCCGGGTGGTGGTGCAAGCTCCCGAGCACGTCATCGACAACGAGAAGGCCCTGGCCAAGGCCGGCGACGACCCGAAGAAGCGGCGCAAGGTGGTCCGCAAGAAGCCGCCCGAGGGCTCGATCGGCTGGGGCCAGCCCACCTTCGACCGGCTGGTCGACGCCGAGCCGGAGCCGCTGACCTCCAGCTTCCAGGTCAGCCACTCGATGCTGCTCAACGTCATCGGCCGGCCCGGGGACGCGTTCACCGCGATGCGGCACCTGCTCACCGACAATCACGAGGAGCCCGCCGCCCAGCGACGGCACATCCGCCGGGCCATCGCGATCTACCGGGCGCTGCGCGCCGGTGGGGTGGTCGAGGAGCTGCCCGAGCCGGACGAGACCGGCCGGCGGATCCGGCTCACCGTTGACCTCCAGCTCGACTTCGCCCTCAACCAGCCACTCTCGCCTCTGGCCCTGGCCACGATCGAGCTGCTCGACGCCGAGTCCCCGTCGTACGCGCTCGACGTGCTGAGCGTGGTCGAGTCCATCCTCGACGACCCCCGGCAGATCCTGTCCGCGCAGCAGTTCAAGGCGCGCGGCGAGGCGGTCGCCGCGATGAAGGCAGAGGGCATCGAGTACGAGGCCCGCCTCGAACTGCTCGACGAGGTGACCCACCCGAAGCCCCTCGCGGAGCTGCTGGAAGCCGCGTACGAGATGTACCGGCAGGGGCACCCCTGGGTCGCCGACCACCAGCTCTCCCCCAAGGCCGTCGTCCGCGACATGTACGAGCGGGCCATGACCTTCACCGAGTACGTGCAGTTCTACGGGCTGACCCGCTCGGAAGGCCTGGTCCTGCGCTACCTTGCCGACGCGTACAAGACGTTGCGGCAGACCGTGCCCGAGGACGCCAAGACCGAGGAGCTGATCGACCTCATCGAGTGGTTGGGCGAGCTGGTCCGCCAGGTCGACTCCAGCCTCATCGACGAGTGGGAGCGGCTGCGCAACCCGTCGGACGTGGCCGAGGTGGCCCTGGCGCACGCCGCGCTGACCGACCGGCCGCCGGCGGTGACGCGCAACGCGCGGGCGTTCCGGGTGCTGGTGCGCAACGCGCTGTTCCGCCGCGTCGAGCTGGCCGCGCTGCGCCGCTGGGACCTGCTCGCCGAGTTGGACGCCGAGGACGGCTGGGACTACGACGCGTGGGCCGAGGCGCTCGCGCCGTACTTCGAGGAGTACGACTCGATCGGCGTCGGGCCGGACGCCCGAGGGCCGGCACTGCTCATGATCGAGCAGGGACGGGAGCGGTGGACCGTCCGGCAGAGCTTCGACGACCCCAACGGCGACCACGACTGGGGCATCAGCGCCGAGATCGACCTGGTGGCCTCCGACGAGGTCGGCGCCGCGGTCGTCCGGATCACGGACGTCGGCCAGCTCTGACGCCCGCCATCACCCGGCCTGGGCGGCAGCCTTGATCCGGCGCACCGCCTCGACGGCACCCTCGTTCCAGGGGGTGCCGTGGCCGGGGAGGATCCACGTCGCCCGCAGGTCCTCGATGCGGGCCAGCGAGGCGAGCGCCAGGGCCGGGTCGTCGGTGAACGGCGCCGGCTGCGGGCCCGACCGGCCGGTCAGCACGTGTCGGGTGGTGAGCGCGTCGCCGACGAACACGGCGTCGGCGATCGGCACGTGCACGGCGATGCTGCCCGGCGAGTGGCCGGGCATCCCGATGACGCGCGGAGCGCCGGGCAGGTCGAGCACCTGACCGTCCCGCACGGTGATCACCTCGCTGAGGTACGTCGTGCGCAGCCCACCCTTGCGGCCCGCGTACATCAGGAAGCTGGCCACGGCACCCACCTTGAAGGTCCCGAAGGGCGCCTTTGACTTGACCTCGCCGCGGGCTCGGGCGGCGTCCGCCTCGTGCACGTAGACCGGTACGCCGTGGTCGCGCCGGAGCCGCTCGGCGAAGCCGATGTGGTCGGTGTCGCCGTGGGTGAGGATCAGACCTCGGACGTCGGCGAGCGAGCGACCCATGGCGGACAACTCCGCCAGCAGCTCCGGCCAGTGACCGGAGAGGCCGGCGTCCACGACGGTCACGCCCTCGTCGGTCTCGACGAGGTACGCGGCGACGATGTCGTTGCCGATGCGGTGCAGGTGCGGCCCGAGCTTCATGACTTCCTCCGAGGTGATGTCGTTCCCTGATAGCTACGATACATAGCCATGATACCTAAGGGCCATAGCTATGATGGGTGACGAACGTCGCCCACCCCCGGAAGGAACACCGCATGCCGACTCCCGACCGGACGTCCCTCGTCGACATCGTCGCGGCCGCCCGCCAAATCCTGGAGTCCGAAGGGCTTCCGGGCCTGACCATGCAGGCGGTCGCCCAGCGGGTCGGCGTCCGCGCCCCCTCGCTGTACAAACGGGTCCGCAACCGCGACGACCTCATCCGGCTCGTCACCGAAGCAGCAGTGCACGACCTCGGCGAGCAGCTCAGCGCCGTAGCCGGCAGCGGCGATCCCGGCCGAGACCTCGCCGAGCTGGCCCACGCCTTCCGCGCGTTCGCCCACGCCCAACCCGCGGGCTACCACCTGATCTTCGCCACCGGCCCCGCGGACACCAGGCCCAGCCTCGACATCCTCACCCGGGCGAGCGCCCCCGCCCTGCGCCTCGCCGCGGAACTCGCCGGGCCCGAGCACGCCCTGTCGGCCGCGCGCCTGTTCACCGCCTGGGCGAACGGCTTCATCAGCATGGAACTGGCGGGTGCCTTCAACCTCGGTGGCGACCTCGACGAGGCCTTCGCGTTCGGGATCGACCGCCTGACCGCCGCCCTGACGACCCTGGACACACCCCGCGCCGAGTGAGGGCCGGCCGGCAGCGCAGGTCCTCCGGAAACCGCACATCTCCGGACCCCGGATTCGCTGGGCGATGTCAGACCCGTCGATTAGAATGTATGTACTAATCGAGTTCCTGACCTGGGAGGACGCTCGTGACAGTGCCCGCCTCCACGCCCCTCACCCCCTACGCCACACTGCTCGGTTTCACCCGCTACGTCGACCGCACCGGCCCCACCAAGGCGACCTTCGTGGGCGGGCTGCGCAAGCAGCGCGCCAGCAGGTCCGGCTTCAACCCACACGGCCAGTTCGTCAAGGCGCTCAAGGCCGACATCGCCTTCCACACCGGTGGCACGCACCTGACCGGCGTGGTCGACGTGGTCAAGCCACGCTGGCGCCCGCTCTACCAGGCGCTCGTCCCCGGCGCCACGGCCTGGCTGCACTCCCTCGGCGATCCGGCAGCCGTCGACCTCGCCCAGACCCGTGATGCCCTGGCGATGCTGGGTGACCTACCGGTCAAGATCAACCCCCACTTCGGCGTACGCCACGCCGACGGCCGCGCCGAAGCGGTCCGGCTGCACTTCGACGAGGCCCCACCGAGTGAGGAATCGGTGCTCGCCACCCTGCACCTGATGGCCCGGCACATGGACGCGGTTCTCCCCCACGCAGAGCCGATCCTGGTCGACATCCGTCGTGGCCAGGCCCACCGCATGCCCAGCGACGCCAAGCCCGACCAGATCGAGCGCTGGCTGTCCGGCGAAGCCGCCGCCTTCCGCGCCATCTGGGGCACCGCCGCCTAACCCCACCCCACCACCCCAACCCCAACCCCAACCCCAACCCCAAGCCCCCAACCCCCAACCCGCCCGCCGCGCTCTATCCGCCCAAGATCCGCGCAACTTCGGGGATGCTGCTGTCTCACGTCGTGAGGAGGCAGCAAGAACAGCGAAGTTGCGCGGATCTGGGGTGTTCAGGACCCAGCCCGGGGGTTATCCACAGGGGCTGCAGGCGCACACCTCTGCCGGTCAAGGTGTCGTCATGCCTGTTTCCCCACGACGGCCTGCGAGCCTCCAGGGGCGCGTCTTTCGCGGCTCCCGTGTCGTTGCCCAAGGCCTGCTCACCCGAACGGAGCTGCGCAGCCGGGCATGGCGCCCACTGTTCCGCGACGTCTACGCGGATGCCCGACTGGAGGTCACCCATCGCACTCGTTGCGCCGCCGCGGTGCGCTGGGTACTGCCACCGGGTGTGGTGATCGCTGGTCGCAGTGCGGCGGCGCTCTACGGCGCGGCATCGGTTGCCGATCACGAGCCCCTCGACGTGCTCGTGCCCGCCGCTCAGCGGTTCGGTCCGGTTTCGGGGCTCGTCGTGCACGCCAGCGAGATCACCGCGACCGACATCGCGATACGTCAGGGCATTCCGCTGACCACGCCGACCCGCACATGTTGGGACCTGGCCCAGTGGCTGCCGACCGAGGAGGCTGTCGCCATCGTGGACCGCCTCGCCAGCCAACGGCTGGTGGTGATCCCTGAGCTTCGCGCAGGCTCCCGGTCGAGAGCCGGCAACCGAGGCTGGAGACGGATGATGCGGGTAGCTGAGCTGGCCGACGCCGGCGCCGAATCAGCCCCGGAGTCGCGGCTGCGGGTGCGGATCGTGCTCGCCGGGGTGCAGGCGCCCGTGACCCAGTTCGTCGTCGAGCGAGACGGAAGGTTCGTGGCCCGCCTCGATCTTGCGTGGCCACATCTCAAGGTCGCCGTCGAGTATGACGGCCTGTGGCACGACGATCCCGAGCAGTTCCACCGGGACCGCCGCCGCCTCAAAGCCTGCTCGGCGAGGACTGGATCGTCCTGCACGTCACCGCGAAACGGTTCCGCGAGGACTTCGACGGCTTCCTCGCCGAACTCCGTCAAGCCCTCCGGTCCCGCTCCCGCTGACCCCCGGCCCCAGAACCACATGAACACCCCCACCCACACCCCGCCCCACCCCCACACCCACACACGCCAAGATCCGCGCAGTTTCAGGGATCTTGCTGTCTCACCAGTTCGTGAGGCAGCACTTTCACCGAAGTTGCGCGGATCTTGGGGTGGGCGCGCGCGGAGCGCGGGGCTTGCGACGCGCGGAGCGCGGGGCTTGCGGTGCGCGGGCGCGGGGCTTGCGGCGCGCGGGCGCTGAGGGGTTGTCAGGCGGCGGGGAGGTACTTGGTCAGGTCGTCGAGGATCTTGTTGGCGGCACCGACGCCGATGCCCGTCATCCAGACCTCGTCGGAGACGGGGTACGCCTTGCCGGCCTTGACGGCGTTGAGTCCCTTCCAGAGGGTCCCGCCCGCGACCTTGGTCTGCTCGGCGGCGGCCTTGTCGCCGTACGCGGTCACGAAGATGACGTCACCGTCGACCTCGTTGACCCGCTCGGGGCTGACCAGGTCGAAGCGCTTGTCCTCCTTGTTGGCGAGCAACTGCCGCTCGGGGCGGCCCAGACCGGTGTCGCCGATGACGATGCCGGAGAACGAGTCCGGGCCGTACACCCGGATGTTGCCGGGCAGGAAGCGCACGATCGACACCTTGCGGTAGGCGGCGTCGCCGAGGGTCGCACCGAAGTCCTTGGCCCGCTTCTCGTACGCGCCGAGCAGGTCCTTTGCCTGCTGCTCGCGGCCGAGCGCCTTGCCGTCCAGGAGGAAGTTCTCCTTCCAGGTGATGCCCACCTTGTCGGTGAACACGGTCGGCGCGATGGCGGCCAGCTCGTCGTAGAACTTCTCCTGGCGGAACTTGCTGCCGAGGATGAGGTCCGGCTTCAGGGCGTTGATGGCCTCCAGGTCGGGCTCGGTGAGCACCCCGACCTCCTTGATGCCGGCGAGCTTGTCCGCGCCGAAGTAGGTCGGCCAGCTCTTGGCTTCGCCGGCCGTGGCGGCGCCGACGGGCGTGACGCCCAGCGAGAGCGCGGTGTCGATCTTGTCGGTGTCGAGCACGACGACGCGCTTGGGCTCGGCCGGGACCTTGGTGGTGCCCATGACGTGGGTGATCTCCCGGGTCTCCCCGGTGGTGGAGCCGGCGACCGGGTCGCTCTCACCGCAGGCGGTGAGTCCGACGCCGAGGGCGACGGCCGCGGCGAGAGCGGCGACGAGACGACGCATCAGAGTCCTTTCGAAGGGTGCGAACCGGCGAGCGGGGTGGCCGCGTCGCCGGTGGTGGGTCGGGCGTCCGGTACGGACGCCGTCGACGAATCAGGGTCTCCCGCGCCAGCGGACGCGACGGCACCGCCAGCGGACGCGGCGGAGTTGCCGCCGGTGTACGCGGGCACCACCAGCGGCGCGCCGGTCACCGGGCAGGGCACGACCACGCAGGCCAGCCCGAAGACGTCACGGACCAGGTCGGCGGTGAGGATCTCCCGGGGCGGCCCGGCGGCCACCACGGCACCGGCACGCATCGCGACCAGGTGGTCGGCGTAGCGGGCGGCCTGGTTCAGGTCGTGCAGCACGGCGACCACGGTGCGGCCCCGCTCGACGCGTAGCCGGTGCAGGAGGTCCAGCACCTCCACCTGGTGGGCCAGGTCGAGGAAGGTGGTCGGCTCGTCCAGCAGCAGGGCGTCGGTGTCCTGGGCGAGCGTCATGGCGATCCACACCCGCTGCCGCTGACCGCCGGAGAGGCTGTCCACCGGCCGGTCGGCCAGGTCGGTCACGTCGGCCAGGGCCATCGCCTGGTCGACGGCCGCGCCGTCCTCCGGCGACCACTGCCGCCACCAACGCTGGTAGGGCTGCCGGCCGCGCCCGACCAGGTCAGCCACTGTGACGCCCTCGGGCACCAGTGGGCTCTGCGGCAGGACCCCGAGGCGGCGGGCCACCTCCCGGGTGGGCAGCTCGCGGATCGCGGTGCCGTCCAGCAGCACCGTGCCCCGGCGCGGGGTGAGCAGCCGGGCCAAGGTGCGCAGCAGGGTGGACTTGCCGCACGCGTTCGGGCCGACGATCACGGTGAACGCGTCGGTGGGCAGGTCCAGGTCGAGCCCGTCGAGCACGGTCCGCTCGTCGTAGCCGGCGACCAGGTCGCGGGTGGAGAGCATCACACGACTCCTTGAGGCGTCACGACGACCGCCGCCGTCCGCGCAGCAGCAGGAAGATCAGGTACGGGCCGCCGATGGCGGCGGTCAGCACACCGGCGGGCAGTTGGGTGGGTGCGAGCAGGCGTCGGCCGGCCAGGTCGGCCAGCACCAGCAGCAGCGCGCCGAGGAGCGCGGCGCAGACCAGCGGTGGCCGTTCGGCGCGTACCAGTCGACGGGCCACCTGGGGCGCGACCAGCGCGACGAAGTCGACGGCGCCGACCTGGGCGGTGACCATCGCGGCGACGAGGACGCCGGTGCCGGCCAGGCCGATCCGGCGGGCCACCGGGCGAAGCCCGACGCCGCGGGCGGTGTCGTCGTCCAGGGCGGTGCTGTTCAGCGCCCAGCCGGCCCAGGCCAGCACCGGCAGCAGCACCAGCAGGGTGCCGGCGATCCAGGCCGCCTCGGTCCAGCCCTTGCCGGCCAGGGTGCCGATCAGCCAGATCTGCGCGCGGAGGCCGTCGATCGGGTCGGCGGTGAGCATGACCACCTCGGTGAGCGCCCGGAAGCCGAAGGCGACCGCCACACCGGCGAGCACGAACCGCTGCGCGGCCAGCCCGTGCCGGGCGCCGAGGGCGAACAGCAGCACCGCCGCGAGCAGCCCGCCCACCAGCGCGGTGGGTGCCACCAGCACCGCGGCCATGCCGCTGGTCAGGGCCACCGTCGCGGCGAGACCGGCGCCCTGGGTGATGCCGATGACGTCCGGGCTGGCGAGCGGGTTGCGGGCCACGCTCTGGATCAGGGTGCCGGCGATGCCGAAGGCGGCGCCGGCCGTCGCCGCCAGCACGACCCGCGGCAACCGAAGATCAAAGACCACGAGGTCGTACGGGGTGCCGGCGCCGGAGAGGGCGCGCAGCACGTCGGACGGGGCGACGTACGGGGTGCCCAGCGAGAGGCTGAGCACGACGGCCAGCAGGAGCAGCACGGTCAGCACGGCGGCCACCAGCACCGCCCGGCGGCGGATGACCAGGCTGACCGGGCCGATCCGCAGCAGCGACCGACCGGGCAGTCGGGCAGAGCCGCCCCCGGGTGACGCGGTGGGTGACAGGCCGGCCGAGGCGGGCGGACCCGGGGGGCGCTGGGTGGTGGTCACGCGGTCACCACCCGGGCGCGGCGGACCAGAACGGCCAGCAGCGGCGCTCCGATCAGCGCGGTGACGATCCCGGCCGGTATCTCGCCCGGTGGGGCGACGACCCGGCCGACGATGTCGGCACCGAGCAGCAGCGCGGGCCCGAGCAGGGCGGAGACGGCAAGGGTCCAGCGGTGGTCCGCGCCGACCAGGGCGCGGGCCAGGTGCGGCACGGCCAACCCGACGAAGGCGACCGGTCCGGCTGCGGCCACCGCCGCGCCGGTCAGCAGCACGGCGGCGAGCCCACCCCCGAGGCGGACCAGGCCGATGCGGTGGCCGAGGCCCCGGGCCACGTCGTCGCCGAGGGCCAGCGCGTCCAGACCTCGGGCGACCAGGGTGGCAAGCACCAGCCCGGCGAGGACGAAGGGCAGCACCTGCGCGGCGACCGAGAGGTCCCGGCCGGCCAGGCCGCCGACCACCCAGAACCGGTACTCCTCGAAGGTGCGGGCGTCGATGCTGAGCAGCGCGTACACCCCGGAGGCCAGGCTGGCGTCGAGGGCCGCGCCGACCAGCGCGAGGGTGACCGGGCTGGCGCCCTCGCGGGCCCGGGTGGCGATGGCGAAGACCAGCAGCCCGGCGATGAGTGCCCCGGCGATGCCGAACCAGACGTACCCGGCGAGCGTGCTGATGCCGAAGACGGAGATGGCGAGCACCACACCGAACGACGCGCCGGCGCTGATGCCGAGGATGCGGGGCTCGGCGAGGGGGTTGCGAGTGAGCGCCTGGAACAACACGCCAGCCACCGCGAGGGCGAGCCCGACGGTGAGGCCGAGCGCGGTGCGGGGCATCCGCAGCTCACGGACGATCGTGGTGGCATCGCCGCCATCCGGTGCGACGAGAGCGTGCCAGACCTGGTCGATGCCGAGTTGCCGGCTGCCGAGCGCGAAGCTGGCCAGTATGGCGAGCAGCAGCACCAGCGCAGACCCGACGGTGACTGCCACCCGGCGGCCGGTGCGGGTGCCGGACCGGCTGCGGGCCTGGGTCGGCCGGGTGACGAGGGTGGTCACGAGTCTCCTGCACGTTCACGCTTAGGTTCGCCTTACCTTAGCCGCTCAGGTGGGGGCCGCCTAACTGGCGCTTATCGATCCGCGACCGGCTGAGCAGGGCAGACGCCCGCGCGACGGGGGCCGCGCACCTAGGGTGGGCTCATGCGATTCGACCAGCACACGGTCGTCCTCCTGGCCCGACCGTCCCACCCGCCGGAGCTGCCGCAGGACGCGATCGACCGGTTGCAGGCCGCGCACCTGGCCCACCAGGCCGGGCTGGTGGAGCAGGGGCTGGTCCTCGCGACCGGACCCTTCCTGGACACCGACGACGACCGGCTGCGGGGCTTCGTCGTGCTCTCCATCGCCCCCGACGAGGCGCGTGACCTCTACGCCAACGACCCGGCCGTGCGCGCCGGACGGCTGGACGTGCGGGTGATGAGCTGGATGGTGCCGGAAGGCAACGTGCGGTTCGAGGGCGTGCCGATCCCCCGGTCGATGCTGGAGGTGGCGGCGGGCGACTGACTCAGCCGGGCAACGAACCGATCTCGACCACCCGCAGGGCGTCCAGCTCTCCGGTGATCACCCGCAGCGCCGGAAAGTAGTCGGCCAGCACCTGCCGGCAGTCGCCGCACGGCTCGTTGACGTCGCGGCCCCGGTCGGCGACCGTGACGATCGTCTCCAGCTCGGTGACGCCCTGCGTGGCGGCTGTGCCGATCACCACGAGTTCGGCGCAGGACCCGCCGGTGGCGTGGTGGACGTTCACGCCCGTGAAGACCCGCCCGTCGGCGGTCCGGGCGGCCGACGCGACGGTGTGGTGCTGGCTGCGGCAGCGCAGCTTGGCGACCGCGGTGGCGGCCTGCACCAACGCACGGTCGGTGTCCCGCAGCTCCATCTCGGCCCCCAACGCTCGACGTCGAGCGCCCACTCTAGGTGCCGCCCAGGGACGTCCACGGACCGGCCGCGCGGTAACCCAGGGGCGGTACGCCGCCGGGCTGCCTATCCTTGGGCACGAGATGCAGAATCCAACCGCCTCCGTCGCGACCGACCCGGTTCGCGAGCTGCACCGCCGCCTGACCCCTCTGATGTTCCGCGACCAGCGCCGGCTCCAGCGGCGGCTGGACGGTGCCCGAAAGCTGCGCGACCCGCAGCGCCGGGAGGCGGCGCTGGCCGAGATCACCGCCGACCTGGTCCGGGCCGAGCAACGGCTCGCCAACCGCCGAGCGGCGGTGCCCGTGATCACGTACCCGGCGGGGTTGCCGGTCAGCGAGCGCAAGGACGACATCGCCGCCGCCATCCGTGATCACCAGGTGGTGATCGTGGCGGGCGAGACCGGCTCCGGCAAGACCACCCAGATCCCCAAGATCTGCCTGGAGCTGGGCCGCGGGGTGCACGGCCTGATCGGGCACACCCAGCCCCGACGGTTGGCCGCCCGCACGGTGGCCGACCGGATCGCCGACGAGCTGGGCACCGAGCTGGGTGACGTGGTCGGCTACAAGGTGCGCTTCACCGACCAGGTCAGCGAGCGCAGCCTGGTCAAGCTGATGACCGACGGCATCCTGCTGGCCGAGTTGCAGACCGACCGGATGCTGCGCCAGTACGACACGTTGATCATCGACGAGGCGCACGAGCGCAGCCTCAACATCGACTTCATCCTCGGGTACCTGCGGGAGCTGCTGCCCCGCCGACCCGACCTCAAGGTGATCATCACCTCGGCGACCATCGAGACCGACCGGTTCGCCCGGCACTTCGCCGGGCCACCAACGGCCGACGAGCCGGAGGGCGTGCCCGCGCCGGTGGTCGAGGTCTCCGGGCGTACCTATCCGGTGGAGGTGCGCTACCGGCCACTCGTCGAACTCGCCGAGGGCGAGGAGGACGGCGACGGCGACGAGGAGAACGTCCGCGACCAGATCCAGGCGATCGGCGACGCAGTCGAGGAGCTGGCCGCCGAGGGCCCCGGTGACATCCTGGTCTTCCTCAGCGGTGAGCGGGAGATCCGGGACACCGCCGACGCGCTGGGCAAGCTGGTGCAGAAGAAGCGCTCGCTGCTCGGCACCGAGATCCTGCCGCTGTACGCCCGGCTCTCCTCCGCCGAGCAGCACCGCGTCTTCGCCGCGCACAGTTCACGCCGGGTGGTGCTCGCCACCAACGTCGCGGAGACCTCGCTGACCGTGCCCGGCATCAAGTACGTGGTGGACCCGGGCACCGCCCGCATCTCCCGCTACTCCAGTCGCCTGAAGGTGCAGCGGCTGCCGATCGAGCCGGTCTCCCAGGCGTCGGCCAACCAGCGCAAGGGCCGCTGCGGCCGCACCTCGGACGGCATCTGCATCCGCCTCTACGACGAGCAGGACTTCGAATCCCGTCCCGAGTTCACCGACCCGGAGATCCTGCGCACCAACCTGGCGTCGGTCATCCTCCAGATGACGGCGATCGGGCTCGGCGACCTCGCCGCGTTCCCGTTCATCGACCCACCGGACAAGCGCAACATCACCGACGGCGTCAACCTGCTGCACGAGCTGGGCGCGTTGGACCCGACCGAGGCGGACCCGGCGAAGCGGCTCACCGCGCTGGGCCGGCGCCTGGCCCAGTTGCCGGTCGACCCGCGCCTGGCCCGGATGGTGGTCGAGGGTGAACGCAACGGTTGCGCCACCGAGGTGTTGGTGATCGCCGCCGCGCTCTCCATCCAGGACCCGCGCGAGCGGCCGGCGGAGAAGCAGGCCCAGGCCGACCAGGCGCACGCCCGGTTCGCCGACAAGGAGTCCGACTTCGTCGCCTACCTCAACCTGTGGCGCTACCTGCGCGAGCAGCAGCGGGAGCTGTCCTCCAGCGCGTTCCGCCGGATGTGCAAGGCGGAATACCTGAACTACCTGCGGATCCGCGAGTGGCAGGACATCGTCAGCCAACTGCGTCAGGTCCTGCGTACCCCGTCCGAGGGCGACCGGCGCGGCGGGCGGCCGGCGCGCGACACCGGCGACGGCGCGGACGCCGGCCGGGGTGAGGGCCGCCGTGGCGGCGCGGACCTGCCGGAGGAGATCGACACCCCGAAGGTGCACCAGTCGCTGCTGCCCGGCCTGCTGTCGCACATCGGGCTCAAGGACGCCCAGAAGCACGAGTACCTGGGTGCGCGGGGGGCGAAGTTCGCGCTCTTCCCCGGCTCGGCGCTGTTCAAGAAGCCGCCGCGCTGGGTGATGGCCGCCGAACTGGTGGAGACGTCCCGGCTGTGGGGCCGCATCGCCGGCCGGGTCGAGCCGGAGTGGGTCGAGCCGCTGGCGCAGCACCTGGTCAAGCGCAGCTACAGCGAGCCGCACTGGGAGAAGAAGCAGGCCGCGGTGATGGCCTACGAGAAGGTCACCCTGTACGGCGTCCCGCTGGTCAGCTCGCGCAGTGTCAACTTCGGGCGGATCGACCCGACGTTGAGCCGGGAGCTGTTCATCCGACACGCCCTCGTCGAGGGCGACTGGCAGACCCACCACCAGTTCTGGGCGGACAACAAGCGGCTGCTCGCCGAGATCGAGGAGCTGGAGAGCCGGGCCCGTCGTCGGGACATCCTGGTCGACGACGAGACCATCTTCGGCTTCTACGACCAGCGGATCCCGGCCGACGTGTCCTCCGGGCGGCACTTCGACAGCTGGTGGAAGAAGACCCGCCGGGAGCAACCCGACCTGCTCACCTTCACCCGTGACCTGCTGATCAACGACGGCCGGCCGGGGGTGGACGAGGACGACTACCCGGACGAGTGGCAGACCCAGGGGGTGACGCTGCCGCTGACGTACCGCTTCGAGCCGGGCACGCCGACCGACGGCGTCACCGTCGACATCCCGCTGCCGCTGCTCAACCAGGTGCCGGCGGAGAGCTTCGACTGGCAGGTGCCGGGGCTGCGCGAGGAGACCGTGATCGCGCTGATCCGCTCACTGCCCAAGGCGATCCGTCGCAACTTCGTGCCGGTGCCGGACTACGCGCGGGCCGCCCTCGCTGCCATCACCCCGGGCGAGGAGCCGTTGCTGGACGCGCTCACCCGCGAGCTGCGCCGGATGACCGGGGTCACCGTGCCCCGGGACGCGTGGGAGCCGGCCAAGCTGCCGGCCCACCTGCGGGTCACCTTCCGGGTGCTGGGCGACGACGAGAAGCCGGTCGCCGAGGGCAAGGACCTGCCGGCCCTGCAACGTCAACTGCGGCAGGAGGTACGCCAGGTGGTGGCGGCCGCCGCGCCGGAGGTGGCCCGGACCGGGCTGCGCGAGTGGAGCATCGGCACGCTGCCCCGCAGCATCGAGCAGGTCCGCGCCGGCTACGCAGTCACCGCGTACCCGGCGCTGGTCGACGAGGGCGCCACGGTCGGGGTGAAGGTGTTCGACTCCCCCGCCGAGGCGGAGGCGGCGCACTGGGCCGGCACCCGCCGGCTGCTGCGGCTCACCGTGCCGTCCCCGGCGCGGTTCCTGCAGGGGCGGCTGAACAACGAGGCGAAGCTGGCGCTGAGTCGCAACCCGCACGGCGGCGTGCAGGAGCTGATCGAGGACGCGGCGGGCGCGGCCATCGACCGGCTGATCGGCGACGCCGGTGGGCCGGCGTGGGACGCCGAGGGGTTCGCGGCGCTGCGGGAGAAGGTCCGCGCCGACCTGGTCGACACGGTGGTCGAGGTGATGGACCGGGTACGCAAGGTTCTCGCCGCCGCGTACGCCGTGGAGCAACGCCTCGGCGCCACCCGCAACCTCGCCGTGGTGGCCGCGTTGGCCGACATCCGCGGCCAGCTCGCCGGGCTGGTGCACGCCGGGTTCATCACCGAGACCGGGTACGCGCGCCTGCCCGACCTGCTGCGCTACCTCACCGCCATCGAACGTCGGCTGGACCGCCTCGGTGGCAACCCGCAGCGGGACCGCCAGCAGCAGGACCGGATCGCGGCGGTGCAGAAGGAGTACGCCGACCTGCTCGCCGCCCTTCCGCCGGCTCGCCGGCAGGAGACCGCCGTCCGGCAGATCCGCTGGATGATCGAGGAGTTGCGGGTGAACGTCTTCGCCCAGGCGCTGGGCACCCCGTACCCCGTCTCGGAGCAACGGATCTACCGCGCGATGGACGACGCCGAGGGTCGCTGACCGGGCCGACCGCTCAGAGCCGGCCGGGCCGCTCTGGCCCGGCCGGGTCAGGTCAGGGGCTCCACGCCGGGCGGCAGCTCGCCACGGTCGATCGCCGACTGGATGTAGTCGAGCAGGATCCGCCGCAGTTCCCGACCGGCGTGGGTCGGGACGATGTCGCGGCGGCGGGCCACCGCGATGATCCGCCGCACCCCGGGCGGAGCGAGCGGCGTGATCCGCACGCCGGGGCGACGGGCGAGCACGATGCCCGGCACCAGCGCGATGCCCAGCCCCGCCTCGACGAAGCTGAGGACTGCGTCCATCTCGCCGCCGTCCACCGCGAAGGTCGGTTCGAAGCCTGCCTCCCGACAGGCCTGGATGGTCGCGTCCCGCAGGTCGTAGCCCTCCCGGAACATGACCATCGGCTGGTCCCGCAGGTCGGTGATCCGCAGCTCCCCGGTCAGCGACGCGGTCGGCACCTCCCCCACCGAGGCCACCACCAGGCTCTCGCGCAGGATCGGATCGACACGCAGCCCGGGGTCGGCGCCCTGGGCCGGCATGATGATGAGGGCCAGGTCGAGGTCGCCGCGGAGCAGGTCGCGCACCAGATCCTGGGAGCCACCCTCCTCGACCTTGAGGTCGACGGTGGGGTGCGCGTCGCGAAACCGACGCAGCACCGGCGGGGCGAGCGAGGTGGCCAGGCTCGGGGTGGCGCCGAGCCGGACCCGACCGCGGCGCAACCCCACCAGCTCCTGCACCTCGCGGGTGGCGGTGTCCACGTCGGCGAGGATCCGGGTGGCCAACGGCAGCAGCACCTCACCGGCGGCGGTGAGGGCGATGTTGCCCCGTACCCGCTCGAACAATGGCGCCCCGAGGTCGGTCTCCAGAGCGTGAATTTGCTTACTGAGAGAAGGCTGAGTGATGCCTACGAGATCGGCGGCTTGGGTGAAATGTCGTACTTCGGCCACCGCGACGAAGTACCGAAGCTGATGGAGCTGCATCTACATAGCCTACGGCTATCAACACTGCGAGTTTGATGCATTGGACGACTGATCGAAGTGCTCCTAGCGTCGGTTGCGTGGTAATGACGAAAACTCGGTCGCCCATCCGCTCGAACGTCGGCCTCAAGGCCGTCATGGCGGTGACGGGCATCCTGCTGGCGCTGTTCCTGATCGCCCACATGCTCGGGAACCTCAAGGTGTTCACGGGGGAAACCTCGTTCGACCACTACGCGCACTGGCTGCGCGACATCGGCAAGCCGCTGCTGCCCGGCGTCTGGTTCCTCTGGATCCTGCGCACCGTGCTGGTGGTCGCGGTCGTCGCCCACATCGTCGCCGCCACCGTGCTGGCCATGCGCGCCCGCGCCGCCCGCCCGGTCAAGTACGCCCACCGCAAGAAGGTCCACGGCAGCTACGCGGCCCGCACGATGCGCTGGGGTGGAGTGATCATCCTGCTCTTCGTGATCTACCACATCCTGGACCTGACCACCGGCACGCTGAACCCGGTCGGCGACGCCAGCAAGCCGTACGGCAACGTCGTCGCCGACTTCGCGCCCGAGCGCTGGTACGTCACGCTCTTCTACACGCTCGCCATCGTCGCGGTGGGCTTCCACCTGCGCCACGGCGCGTTCAGCGCGTTCCGCAGCCTCGGCCAGCAGACGCCGCGTGGCGAGCGTCGGGCGCGTACCGCAGCTCTGGTCTTCGCCGTGCTGCTCTGCGCCGGGTACCTGGTGGTCCCGTTCGCCGTACTCACCGGATTGGTGTCCTGACATGGAACTCTTCACCGAGGGCGACCCGATCGCCGACACCAAGGCTCCCGCCGGCCCGGTCGAGAAGCGCTGGGAGACCCGCCGCTTCGAGGCCAAGCTGGTCAACCCCGCCAACCGCCGCAAGATGACGGTGATCGTGGTCGGCACCGGCCTCGCCGGTGGCTCGGCCGCGGCGACCCTGGCCGAGCAGGGCTACCACGTCAAGTCCTACTGCTACCAGGACAGCCCGCGCCGGGCGCACTCCATCGCGGCACAGGGCGGCATCAACGCGGCCAAGAACTACCGCAACGACGGCGACTCCGTACACCGACTGTTCTACGACACCGTCAAGGGCGGCGACTTCCGCTCCCGCGAGTCGAACGTGCACCGGCTCGCCGAGGTCTCCGTCAACATCATCGACCAGTGCGTCGCCCAGGGCGTGCCGTTCGCCCGCGAGTACGGCGGCCTGTTGGACACCCGCTCCTTCGGCGGCGCCCAGGTGCAGCGCACCTTCTACGCCCGGGGCCAGACGGGTCAGCAGCTGCTGCTCGGCGCGTACCAGGCGCTCGAACGGCAGATCGGCCTGGGCAACGTCGAGATGAACACCCGGCACGAGATGCTGGAGCTGGTCCTCGTTGACGACAAGGCCCGCGGCATCGTCGTCCGGGACATGGTCACCGGCGAGATCAGCACCGAGATGGCCGACGCCGTCGTGCTCGCCTCCGGCGGCTACGGCAACGTCTTCTACCTCTCCACCAACGCCAAGGGCTGCAACGTCACCGCCACCTGGCGGGCGCACCGCAAGGGCGCGTACTTCGCCAACCCCTGCTACACGCAGATCCACCCGACCTGCATCCCGGTCTCCGGCGACCACCAGTCGAAGCTGACCCTGATGAGCGAGTCGCTGCGCAACGACGGCCGGGTCTGGGTGCCGAAGACCAAGGGTGACGACCGCAGCCCCAAGGACATCGGAGAGGACGAGCGGGACTACTACCTGGAGCGGATCTACCCCTCCTTCGGCAACCTGGTCCCCCGCGACATCGCCTCCCGCGCCGCGAAGAACGTCTGCGACGAGGGCCGGGGCGTCGGACCGACCAAGCTCGGCGTCTACCTCGACTTCGCCGACGCGATCAACCGGCTGGGCCGCAAGGCCATCGAGGCCAAGTACGGCAACCTCTTCGAGATGTACGAGCGGATCACCGGCGAGGACCCGTACGAGGTGCCGATGCGGATCTACCCCGCCGTGCACTACACGATGGGCGGCCTGTGGGTCGACTACGACCTCCAGTCGAACATCCCCGGCCTGTTCGTGATCGGTGAGGCCAACTTCTCCGACCACGGCGCGAACCGCCTCGGCGCCTCGGCGCTGATGCAGGGCCTCGCCGACGGCTACTTCGTGCTGCCCACCACCATCGCCAACTACCTGGCCTCCGGCCCGCTGGAGAAGGTCGACGCCAGTCACCCGGCGGCGGTCGAGGCCCGCACCGACGTCGAGGACCGCGTCCAGCGGCTGCTCGCGGTCAACGGTGACCGGACCGTGGACTCGTTCCACCGGGAACTGGGCCAGATCATGTGGGAACACTGCGGCATGGAACGCAGCGAGGCCGGGCTGCGCAAGGCGATCGACGAGATCCGCGGCCTGCGCGAGCAGTTCTGGCAGCGGGTCAAGGTGTCCGGCACCGGCGAGGAACTCAACCAGTCGCTGGAGAAGGCCGGCCGGGTGGCCGACTTCTTCGAACTGGCCGAGCTGATGTGCATCGACGCCCTGCACCGTGAGGAGTCCTGCGGCGGCCACTTCCGGGCCGAGCACCAGACGCCCGACGGTGAGGCGCAGCGCGACGACGACCGGTTCGCGTACGTGGCGGCCTGGGAGTTCACCGCCGACGGCGAGCCCTCGGTGCTGCACAAGGAAGACCTGAAGTTCGAATACGTCCACCCCACGCAGCGGAGTTACAAGTGAACCTGACCCTGCGCATCTGGCGCCAGAAGGGCCCTGAGGACAAGGGTCGGATGGTGACCTACCCGGTCGACGACGTGTCCCCGGACATGTCGTTCCTGGAAATGCTCGACGTGCTCAACGAGCGGCTGATCCTCGCCGGCGAGGACCCGGTGGCGTTCGACCACGACTGCCGCGAGGGCATCTGCGGCATGTGCGGCCTGATGATCAACGGCGACGCGCACGGGCCGCAGCGCGGCACCACTGCGTGCCAGCTGCACATGCGGCAGTTCACCGACGGCGAGACGATCGACATCGAGCCGTGGCGGGCCAGCGCCTTCCCGGTCATCAAGGACCTGGTCGTCAACCGGAGCGCCTTCGACAAGATCATCGCGGCTGGCGGCTACGTCACCGCGCCGACCGGCAGCGCGCCCGAGGCGCACTCCACCCCGGTCGCCAAGGCCAACGCGGACGCCGCCTTCGAGTCGGCGGCCTGCATCGGCTGCGGCGCGTGCGTGGCAGCCTGCCCGAACGGCTCCGGCATGCTCTTCACCGCCGCCAAGCTCACCCAACTCTCATTGCTGCCGCAGGGCCAGCCGGAGCGGTACACCCGGGTGATCGGCATGGTCGACGCGCACGACGAGGCCGGCTTCGGCGGCTGCACCAACGCCGGCGAATGCACCCCGGCCTGCCCGAAGGGCATCCCGCTGAACACCATCGGCCGACTCAACCGCGACTACCTCGCGGCCACCGCGAAGGGCGCCGGCAACACCCCCGGTTCCTGAGGCCACCGCACGACGCCGGACCGCCGTACCCCTGCGCTGTTTTCGGGGGTACGGCGGTCCGGCGTTTGTCTGTGGCTCGGCGTGCGGTCCTCGGCTCGGCGTGCTGGCCTTGGCTCGGCGTTCGGTTTCTGGTTGCGGTGGGGCTGGGGCGACCGCACCCATCCACTGAGAGGCAGAACCGAGAACAACCCGGACATCGGAGAGCACAGCAGGTTCAAGTGCCCGAGCCCGGGTAGCAGTCTTTCGAGACCGCGTGAGAAGGGACGAGGGACATGAAGGCACTGACCTGGCAGGGCAAGCGGGACGTACGGGTCGAGGAGGTGCCGGACCCTCGGATCGAGGAGCCGACCGACGCGATCGTGAAGATCACCTCAACTGCGATCTGCGGCTCCGACCTGCACCTGTACGAGGTTCTCGGGCCGTACCTGAAGCCGGGTGACGTCCTGGGCCACGAGCCGATGGGGATCGTCCAGGAGGTCGGGTCGGGCGTGACCGGGCTCAAGCCCGGCGACCGGGTGGTGATTCCGTTCAACATCTCCTGCGGGAGTTGCTGGATGTGCCAGCGGCAGCTCTACGCGCAGTGCGAGACCACCCAGGTCACCAGCGAGGGCAAGGGCGCGGCGCTGTTCGGTTACACCTCGCTCTACGGTTCGGTGCCGGGCGGGCAGGCCGAGTACCTGCGCGTCCCGCAGGCCCACTTCGGGCCGATCAAGATCCCGCAGACCGGCGCTGACGAGCGTTACCTCTACCTGTCCGACATTCTGCCGACCGCCTGGCAGGCGGTGAAGTACGCGGACACCCCGCCGGGAGGCACCCTGGCCGTCTTCGGGTTGGGCCCGGTCGGGCAGTTCTGCGCACGGATCGGCCGCCACCTCGGCGCGGGCCGGGTGATCGGGTTGGACCTGGTGCCGGAGCGGCTGGAGTTGGCCCGCCGGCACGGCATCGAGGTGCTCGACGTGAGTGAGCTGTCCGACGTGCCGGGCGCGTTGATCGACCTGGTCGACGGTCGCGGTCCGGACGCGGTGATCGACGCGGTCGGGATGGAGGCGCACGGTTCGCCGGCGGGGAAGTTGGCTCAGACCGCCGCCGGGCTGTTGCCGGACAAGCTGGCCCAGACGATGACCGACCGGGCGGGCGTGGACCGGCTGTCCGTCCTGCACGCCGCACTCAAGGCGGTTCGCCGTGGCGGCACCGTGTCGCTGTCCGGCGTGTACGGCGGCGAGGCGGACCCGATGCCGCTGATGGAGATGTTCGACCGGGGCATCCAGTTGCGGATGGGGCAGTGCCACGTGCGCCGGTGGACCGACGACATCCTGCCGCTGCTCTCCGGCGACGACGACCCGCTGGGTGTGGAGGACCTGCGCACCCACCGGATGCCGCTGAGCCAGGCGCCGCAGGCGTACGAGATGTTCCAGAAGAAGGACGACGGCTGCATCAAGGTCGTGCTCGAACCATGAGTGCGAGGAGTGAGCCGGGGTTGCGAGCCCCGCAGTCACGAATGCAGCCGGTGCCGTGAGCCGAGTGGTCGTGATCGTGGGCGCGAGCAGCGGGATCGGCCGGGCGACGGCCCGGGAGTTCGCCGAGCGCGGCGACCGTCTGGTCCTCGCCGCTCGCGCCACCACGACCCTGGCCGAGGTACGCGCGGAGTGCGCCGACGTCGACGTGTTGACCGTGCCGACCGACGTCACCGAGCCGGGCGCGCTGGACGCGCTCGCCGACGCGGCGACCGAGCGGTTCGGTCGCATCGACGTCTGGGTGCACACGGCGGCGGTGATGGCCTACGGTCGCTTCGACGAGCTGCCCGGGCGGGTCTTCGACCAGGTGGTACGGACCGACCTGCTCGGCGCTGCCGGCTCGGTGCGGGTGGCGCTGCGGCACTTCCGGGCCGCCGGGGCCGGCACTGTCGTCCTCACCGGCTCGGTGCTCGGCCACATCACCGCCCCGAACATGAGCGCGTACGTGGCGAGCAAGTGGGGTTTGCAGGGTCTGGTCCGCACGGTGCAGCAGGAGTTGCGCGACAGCCCGGAGATCCGGATGTGTCTGGTCAACCCGGGCAGCGTGGACACACCGGTGTACCAGCAGGCGGCCAACTACCTGGGCCGGGTCGGGCGACCTCCGCCGCCGGTCGCCAGCCCTCATCGGGTGGCCCGGGCCATCGTGAACTGTGTGGACCGTCCCCGTCGGGAGGTGTCCGTGGGCCGGCTCAACGTGGTGATGCGGGTCGGGTTCATCGTGCTGCCGGGCGTTTACGACATCCTCGTCGGGCCGTTGATGCGGCTGGCCGGCCTGAGTGGACGGTCGATTGCCGCGAACGACGGCTCGGTCTTCGCCCCGAACCCGGCCGGTGAGGCGGTACGCGGCGGTCATCTGCCCGACCTGCGGCAACTCGTGTCCGGGCCGGCGAGCGCAGTCGGAGCGGCAGTGCGCCGACGATTCGGCTGACCTGTTCGGAGTTGTTCGGGACTGTTCTGGGGGCATTGTGGATCGATCAACTCGCCTAGGGTGGTGGGCCAGCAAGCGCTCTGGCGCACCACGATGGGGGAGACGATCGACCATGCGACTGAACCGCAGAACGGCACTCGGGTTGGGCACGGTGGCCACCGCCGGCACGGTGCTGGGCGCCGCCTCCTCGGCGAGCGCCGCCGAGAGCACCGAGGTCACCCCGACCACCCCTGCCCGGGCAGCCCGCCGGGTGGCCGCCGTCTTCGCCAAGCACAGCGTTGAGGCCGGCGGCAACTGGCAGGCGTACGTCAGCGTCGCCGACCCGGCCGGCACGCCGGTGGTGGCGGTGGAGGCCGACGCGGACCGACGGATCGAGGCGTACAGCGTCAACAAGATCGCGGTCGCCACGGCGGTGCTCGACAAGGTCGACCGGGGGTTGCTCACCCTGGACCAGCAGGTCGAGGTGAGCGCGGCGATCGTCGTGCCGGGTGGTGACGGCATCTTCAGCCTGGACGGCGCGTACCCGAGCATGGTGACCCTCGGGCACGTGCTGGCCAATCTGCTGACCGTCTCGGACGACACGGCTGTGCGGCTGTGCGGGCTGGTCGCCCCGGCTGCCGAGATCAACTCCATCCTGGTCGCCAAGGGTTTCCCGAACACCCAGGTTGAGCCGGTGGCCAACCCGAACCGGTTCTTCCTCGGCACCAGCACCCCGCGCGAGACGCACGACCTGCTGCGCGCCCTGGTCGGCGGCACGCTGCTCTCCCCCGCCTCGACCACGTACCTGTTGGGTCTCCTGCGTTCCCCGGTGGCCTTCACCGACGGCATCCGGCGCACCATGTCCTCGGACGAGCGGGCCCGGATCGCCACCAAGGCCGGCTGGTACGCCGACGCCCGGCACGAGGCCGGCGTGATCTTCGACCGCTCCGGTGCGGCCGTGCTCACCTACGCGCTCTTCGCCGACGGGCAGGCCAACCCGGAGGACTTCGGCGCCACCCACCCTGCGGTCCAGGCCCGGGCAGCCATGGGCCCGAAGTTCCTGGCCGCGGTGGACCGGATCGCGGGCGTGGGCCGGACGTTCCGGATCACCGCCCGGCGCCCCAGCAACGGCGGCTAGAGCCCGTCCCGGGTCGGTCGCCGCTGCCGGCGATCGACCCGGCGTGGCGACCGCCGAGGCACGGACCGATCCGGGTGACTACCGTGTAGGGCGGACACGTCGGAGGGACGGCAATGGCACGAGCGCAGAGCACGGACGTCGAACGGTCGCTCGGGCGGCGGATGCGGGGCGCGGCCGGGCTGGCGGCGCTGGCCGGGCTGGCCTGGGTCGCCCGGGATGTGCCGGCGGCGCTCGGCGGCCGGCTCAGCGGGGCCCGGGCCGAACGGGCGGCCCGCTCGCCCCAGTTCCGCGAGGGCACCTTCCACAACCAGGCCGGCACCCGCACGATGGTCGCCGAGCCGGGCCGCAACCTCGTCCGCGAGCTGATCTTCGGCAAGCAGAAGCGACGCCCGACCGCACCCGTGCCGCTGCTGCGCTCCAGCGCACCCCACACCGTCGACACCGCCGACGAGCTGAACATCGTCTGGTACGGCCACGCCTCGACGTTGATCGAGATCGAGGGCCGGCGGGTGCTGCTCGACCCGGTGTGGAGCGAGCGGTGCTCCCCCTCCGGGCTGGTCGGTCCTCGCCGGCTGCACGAACCACCGGTACGCCTCGACGAGCTGCCGCCGCTGGACGCCATCCTGATCTCGCACGACCACTACGACCACCTCGACATGCCGACCGTCCGGGCGCTGCTGGCCGGGCAGTCCGCGCCATTCCTGGTGCCGCTCGGCGTGGGCGCGCACCTGGACCGCTGGGGCGTACCCGCCGAGCGGATCATCGAGCTGGACTGGTCCGAGTCCCACCGGGTCGCCGGGCTGGAGATCACCGCCACCGCCGCCCAGCACTTCTCCGGACGAGGGCTGCGCCGCGACGGCACGCTCTGGAGTTCGTGGGTGGTGGCCGGGGCGCGCCGCAAGGTCTTCTACACCGGCGACTCCGGTTACTTCGACGGGTACGCGGCGATCGGCGCCGAGCACGGGCCGTTCGACGTGACGCTGATGCAGATCGGCGCGTACGACCGGGCCTGGCCGACGATCCACATGTTCCCCGAGGAGGCGGTCGACGCCCACCTCGACCTGCGTGGCGGGCTGTTCGTCCCGGTGCACTGGGCGACGTTCAACCTGGCCCTGCACGACTGGTCCGAGCCGGTGGACCGGCTGTGGGCCGAGGCGAAGGCCCGCGACGTGCGCCTCGCCGTGCCCCGCCCAGGCGAGCGGGTGGTGGTCGACGAGCCGCCCGCCGTCGACGGCTGGTGGCAGTCGGTCGCCTGAGGCAGGCCACAGCAGGCATCGCCTGAGCCCGGTCAGAGCACGAAGGCGTCGGTCCAGAGCGCGCCGGAACGGCCGGAGAGCGCGTCCAGCATGGCCACCGCCTGACCGTCGGTGAGCTGCGCGACAAAGTCCACGATGGCCCGCCCCCGGGCGCGGCCGATCCGGTCCGGGATCCGCGGGTGCAGTTCCGCCTCGGCCAGCTCGACCAGGTCGTGCAGCCGGCGGGGCAGTCGCGACTCCTCCTCCGGGTCGAGCAGCCACTCCCAGAGCGCCTCGACCAGGGTGCCCAGCAGCCGGGCCTGCCCGCGCTGGTGCAGGGCGAGATCCGGTCGGGCCAGCACGAACCGGTGGTGGACGAACTTGAGCACCTGCACCTCGTGCCACTGCGCGCAGCCCAGCAGCACGTGGCCGGAGCGCACCGACGGCCGGTCGGTCACCGTGATCGCCTCGACGAAGCGGGTGGACCAGCGGGCGGAGAACCGCGCCACGTACTGCTCGGCCTCGATCGAGCCGTCGAACGGCATCGCCAGCAGCCCGTCGACCAGCTCCTCGCGGACGTGCTCGACGGCGGCGGCGAACGCGTCGTCGTCGGCGATCCAGGCGTCCTTGCGGTGCAACTGCCGACGCAACCGCTCGATCGCCGCCCCCGGACGCCGGGCCGCGGTGGCCAGCGCCGCGTCGGTGATCGCCCGGAAGTGCCCACTCTCGCGCTGCCACGCCATCAACTCGGCGGACACCGACCCCTGTTGGAGCACACCGACCCGGTAGAAGTCCTCCACGTCGTGGATGGCGTACGCGATGTCGTCGGCGGTGTCCATCACCGACGCCTCCACGGTCTGCTGCCAGTCCGGGATGCGGCCGGCGAACGGCTCCCGGGCCTGCCGCAGGTCGTCGAGTTCGGTCCGGTACGCGCCGAACTTCGACGAGCCGCTCTCCGGGTCGTCCGGCGGAGGGGTGGCCCCGCGCGGCGGCGGGTCCATCGTGCGCGGGTGCGGGTCGGGGTGGTCCAGCCGGGTCCACGGGTACTTCAGCATCGCCGCGCGGACCGCAGCGGTCAGGTCCAGCCCGGTGGTGGCCGCGCCGCGGATCTCGGTGCTGGTGACGATCCGGTACGACTGGGCGTTGCCCTCGAACCCGTCGGCGAGGCCGAGGCGCTGGCGGGCCAGCCGGTCCAGCACCCGCTCCCCCAGGTGCCCGAACGGCGGGTGGCCGAGGTCGTGTGCGAGCGCAGCGGCCTCCACCACGTCGGGGTCGCAGCCGCCGAGCTTGTCCAGCAGGTCACGCCACCGCTCGTCGGCGTTCAACCGCTCGGCGACCGCCCGGGCTACCTGGGCGACCTTGAGGCTGTGGGTGAGCCGGTTGTGCACCAGCAGCCCGGAGCCGACCGGGCTGATCACCTGGGTGACACCGCCGAGGCGGGCGAAGAACGGCGAGCCGACGATCCGGTCCCGGTCGGCGCGGAACGGGTTGGCCGTCAGGTCGCCGAGGGCCCGGGCGCTGCCGCCGAAGAGCCGCCGGGCGCGCGGCTCCGCAGGTGTTTCCATGATCGCCACGCTAGCGCAGGGCCGCTGGCACCGCCGCCGGTCACCCCGGCCGGGCGCGGCGACAGCGTCGGGGGCCGCCCGGCAGAATGCAGGCGGTACCCGCTCTTTGAAGGCGGATCGAGTCGAAGGCGGATCGAGATCGTGACCCAGTCTGTTCATCAGCGGATCGCCGGCGAGCTCGGCGTGGCCGAGCGTCAGGTGCGGGCGGCCGTGGAGCTGCTCGACGGCGGCGCCACCGTGCCGTTCATCGCCCGTTACCGCAAGGAGGCCACTGGCCTGCTCGACGACACCCAGCTGCGCACCCTGGAGGAGCGGCTTCGCTACCTGCGCGAGCTGGACGAGCGGCGGGCCGCCGTGCTGGAGTCGATCCGCGGTCAGGGCAAGCTCGACGAGGCCCTGGAAGCGCAGATCATGGCCGCCGACTCGAAGTCCCGGCTGGAGGACATCTACCTGCCGTACAAGCCGAAGCGGCGGACCCGGGCGCAGATCGCCCGCGAGGCCGGGTTGGCGCCGTTGGCCGAGACGCTGCTGGCCGACCCGACCCAGGACCCACGGGCCACCGCCGCCGGGTTCGTCGATGCGGAGAAGGGCATCGCCGACGCCGCCGCCGCGCTGGAGGGCGCGCGGGCGATCCTCATCGAGACCTTCGCGGAGGACGCCGACCTGATCGGCACGCTGCGCGAGCAGATGTGGTCGCGAGGGCGCCTGGCTTCCCGGGTACGCGAGGGGCAGGAGACCACGGGCGCCAAGTTCTCCGACTACTTCGACTTCTCCGAGCCGTACCCGAAGCTGCCCTCGCACCGGATCCTGGCCATGTTCCGGGGCGAGAAGGAGGGCGTGCTCGACCTGACCATGGAACCGGAGGAGGCCGGCGAGTCCGACGCCGCGCCGACCGGCCCGACCCGTTACGAGGCCGCCATCGCCGGCCGGTTCGGGGTCTCCGACGCCGGTCGCCCGGCCGACCGCTGGTTGACCGACACGGTCCGCTGGGCCTGGCGTACCCGGATTCTCATCCACCTCGGCGCGGACCTGCGGATGCGGCTGTGGCAGGCGGCCGAGGAGGAGGCGGTGCGGGTCTTCGCGACCAACCTGCGCGACCTGCTGCTGGCCGCGCCGGCCGGCACCCGGCCCACGATGGGCCTGGACCCAGGCCTGCGGACCGGCGTGAAGGTGGCCGTGGTGGACGCCACCGGCAAGGTGCTCGCCACCGACACGATCTATCCGCACGAGCCACGCCGGCAGTGGGACGCGTCGGTCGAGACCCTCGCCCGGCTGGCCGGGGCACACGGGGTGGAGTTGATCGCGATCGGCAACGGCACCGCCTCGCGGGAGACCGACAAACTGGCCGGCGACCTGATCAAGCGGCACCCGCAGCTCAACCTGACCAAGGTGATGGTCTCCGAGGCCGGCGCGTCGGTCTACTCCGCCTCCGCGTACGCCTCGCAGGAGCTGCCCGGGATGGACGTGTCGCTGCGCGGCGCGGTCTCCATCGCCCGACGACTCCAGGACCCGCTCGCCGAGCTGGTCAAGATCGACCCCCGGTCGATCGGGGTCGGCCAGTACCAGCACGACCTGTCCGAGGTGAAGTTGTCCCGGTCGTTGGACGCGGTGGTGGAGGACTGCGTCAACGCGGTCGGGGTGGACGTCAACACCGCCTCGGCGCCGCTGCTGACCCGGGTCTCCGGGATCGGCGCCGGGCTGGCCGAGAACATCGTGCTGCACCGGGACGCCAACGGGCCATTCCGGTCGCGTACCGAGCTGAAGAAGGTGGCGCGGCTCGGTCCGAAGGCGTTCGAGCAGTGCGCGGGCTTCCTGCGCATCCCCGACGGCGACGACCCACTGGATTCCTCCAGCGTGCACCCCGAGGCGTACCCGGTGGTGCGCCGGATCCTCTCCACCACCGGTCAGGACCTGCGCTCGGTGATCGGTAAGAGCACCATCCTGCGGGGGCTGCGGGCCACCGACTTCGTCGACGACCGGTTCGGTCTGCCCACCGTCACCGACATCCTCGCCGAGCTGGAGAAGCCGGGCCGGGACCCTCGCCCGGAGTTCCGCACCGCCACCTTCGTCGAAGGAGTGGAGAAGATCGGCGACCTGACGCCGGGCATGGTGCTCGAAGGCGTGGTCACCAACGTGGCCGCGTTCGGCGCGTTCGTCGACGTCGGGGTGCACCAGGACGGTCTCGTGCACGTCTCGGCGCTGTCCCGGACCTTCGTGAAGGACCCCCGCGACGTGGTGAAGTCCGGTGACGTGGTCAAGGTCAGGGTGCTCGACGTGGACGTACCCCGTAAGCGCATCTCGCTGACCCTGCGCCTGGAGGACGAGCCGGGAGCCGCCGGTGGCGGTGGTCGGACGAGCCAGGAGGGGCGTGGCGGCCCGGCGCAGCGCGGGCCGCAGGGTGGGCCTGCCGGTCAGGGTGGTCGCGGCGCGCAGGGTTCCCGGGGCGGGCAGGGTGGCGGTCAGGGTGGTCGCGGCGGTCAGGGTGGTCGCGGCGGTCAGGGCGGCGGGCAGGGTGGCCGCGGCGGGCAGCAGCGGCAGGGTGCGCCGGCACCGGCCAATGACGCGATGGCGGAGGCCCTGCGCCGCGCCGGCCTGGCCTGACCGACCAGCGGGGCGCGCAGCCCTCCGCTCGACCAGCTCGGGATGTCGCCCCATGCGGGCGGCATCCCGAGCACCCAAGATTCTGTCGACCTCGATCGCCGGTCTGCCCGGCGTGCCCCACGGCACGGCACGGGTCCTCACGGCAACCTGTCGAGCTGCCCCACTCGTGGGGCGAGTCCGTGTGGCGGCGGTCCAGATCTGGGGCAGCTCGACAGGGGCCGCACGCATCGGGCTCCCCAGAATCTGCATGTGCCGTCGGAGTGAGGGAGCCACGGAGGCAGGATGCGGACCCCGGGGGAAATCGGCTCGCCTGGCAGCGCAGCGATGCGTGATGATCTCGCGGTGAAGATGCACGCCGATCAGCTCGTCGTCAGCGCCGAGGTGGTGGCCGCCCTGGTCGCCGAGCAGTTTCCCGAGTGGCGGGCGCTCCCCGTTCGTCCGCTCCCCTCGACCGGCACGGTGAACGCCCTCTTCCGGCTCGGTGCGGAGATCGTCCTGCGGTTTCCCCTGCAACCGACGGCTGGCGACGAGCTGCGGGCCGAGCTGCTGCGGGAGCAGGAGCACGCCCGGCTGCTCGGCCGGCACCTGCCGATCGCGGTGCCCGAACCGCTCGGCCTCGGTGAGCCGGGCGAGGGGTACCCCGGGCCGTGGACGGCGTACCGCTGGATCCCCGGAGAGCCGATCCACCCCGGCCGCTTCGGCGACCTGGACGCCTTCGCCCGCGACCTGGCCGGCGTCGTCACCGCCCTGCACGCCATCGACACCGGTGGCCGGGCCTGGTCCGGGTCCGGCCGGGGCGGCCCGCTGGCCGACCAGGACGGCGGAGTGCGGTCGGCCCTGGCCAGCAGCGCCCAGCTCACCGACACCGCTCGGCTCGCCGAGGTGTGGGACCGCTGCCGGGCCGTTCCGCGGTATCAGGTGGCCGACGTGTGGATCCACGCCGACCTGATGCCGGGCAACCTGCTGGTTCGCGACGGCCGGCTGGCCGCGGTCATCGACCTCGGCGCCGTCGACGTGGGCGACCCGGCGGTGGACCTGATGCCGGCGTGGAACCTGTTCGACGCCGGGTCGCGGGAGACGTACCGGCGGGCGCTCGGCGTGGACGATGCGACGTGGGAGCGCGGGCGCGGATGGGCGCTGGAGCAGGCGATCAACGCGCTGCCGTACTACGTCGAGACCAACCTGGTGATGGCCGCGATCGCCCGGCGCACCCTGCGGGCCGTCCTCGACTGAGCCGCGTCGCGTACCGTCGGCGTCGTGAGTGAGCCGGACGGCCGTACGTGGCGGGATCAGCGGCAGCAGGCGGTGCGGGCGCACGCCGACGCGGACGCGCGGCGGCGGGCCGCCGAGCAGGCCGAGGCGGCGAAGCTGGTTGCCTGGTTCGTGACCGAGGCGACCCGGCGGGGGCTGCGCACCACCCGGCTGGTCGCCCGGGGTTACGACGGGCGCGGTCGCTACCGGACCAGGCTGACCGGCTGGTACGTCGACCGGGCCGAGACCCGGGCGGTGGACGTGGACGGCCGGTTCCACCTGCTGACCGTGCCGGGCGGTCTGCGGGCCCGACTGTTCGGCGTCGACCCGGAGCCCAGCCCGGCGCCGTTGGTGGTCGGGGCCGGTGGCCGCGACGGTGAGTCGATCCCGTTGCGGACGCTGCTCACCCGGTTGCTGAACGAGGGGACCGGCGAGCCAGGCCCCTCCACCAGACCTGCTGCACCACGAGGGTGAGCAGTCCGGCCAGGACGATCGCAGCCAGGTTGATCACCAGTTGGAGGGCCGAGCCGCCCGCTTCGTCCCACGCTCCGTAGGCGGCAGCCACCGCCACGTTCGCGGCGGCCGGGACCGTGGTCACCGAGATCAGCACCCCGACCAGGCTGCCGGACTTCTTCGACGTCAACGAGAGCATCCCGGCCACGCCGGCCAGAAGACCGACCACCCAGGACAGCGCGTCCGGCCGCCAGATGAAGTCGGTGAGCGGACGTTCGGCGAGCAGCATCTCCCGACTGACCAGGCCAACTGCGGTCAGCGCCCAGGTGCTCAGCACTGTCGCCACCATGGCCGCCAGGAACCCGACCACGAGAGCCTGCACCGAGCGGCCGATCACCCCGAGCTGGCGGCGCAGCAACGCCACGCACAATGCGGCGAGGGGGCCGAACTCCGGACCGACCACCATCGCCCCGACGATGAGAATCGGCTGGTCCAGCAGCACCCCGATGCCGGCGATCATGGTGGCCACCACGATCAGCACGAGGTAGGTGCCGGACAGTTCCGTCTGCTCGCCGGTCTTCGCGGCGATCTCGTCCCAGACGACCGCGTCCGCGCCACTGCCCGGTGCGTCCTCCGCCGCCCGGTCGGCCGCATCGGAGATGGTCAGCTCGACGTCGTCGGCCGCGATGCCGCCGCTGGTGTCCACGCCGATCCGCCGCAACTCCCGCAGCACGCGGTCAGCGCTCTCCCGCACCACGTCGCAGAGGATGAGATCACCCGGTGGTTGTCGGGCGGCACCAGGCAGCACGGCGAGGTGAGTCACCCCCGCCTCCGCGGAGAGCAGGTCGACGACCTCCGTCGACAGGTCCACCGGGGCGATCACCCTCAGGTGCAGCACGCCATCCCCCTCGCCCGACCGGCCAGTTCTTTCCTCGCCTGACTGGCCGACGCGACTCTACCGCCCGGCCTGTCGACGCCTGGAGCTGCACAAGGCCGCTGATCTGGCCGTGTCCGACTGCGGGGTTTCGGGGTTGATCGGGGGAATGCGGACTGACTGTCGCTATTCGGTGACACCGCGTCATGTGTACCCGATATGACAAATGAGTACGTTTTGTGTAAATCATGTGGGAGGTCACACCGTGTCGGTGCCTGATGGTCTCGTGGACGCCGATCTGTCACTGCCCCGGAGCAGCCCGAAGCGGGGCAAGCGAGTCGCCGACGTCGTCGTGGCGGCGGTCCTTCTCATCCTGGTCACGCCGTTGCTGATCGTGGTGGCGGCTCTGGTCGCGATGGGTCTCGGTCGCCCGGTGCTCTTCCGCCAGTGCCGCGCCGGACTGCACGGACAGCCTTTCGAGCTGGTCAAGTTCCGCACCATGCGGCCACCCAACCTGAGCCTCGGCCTGGTCGGAGACCGCGATCGACTCACCCCACTCGGGCGTTGGCTGCGCGCCACCAGTCTGGACGAGCTGCCCACGCTCTGGAACGTGCTGCGCGGCGACATGAGCGTGGTCGGCCCGCGCCCGCTGCTGCCCGAATACCTCAGCCGCTACTCCCCCCGGCAGGCCCTACGGCACGAGGTCCGGCCCGGCGTCACGGGGTTGGCCCAGGTGCGGGGGCGCAACAGCTTGAGCTGGGAGGAGAAGCTGGAATTCGACGTGCGGTACGTGGAGAGCCACAACCTCCGGGTGGATTTGTCGATTCTCGCCGCGACCGTGCGGACCGTGCTGCGCCGCGAGGGAATCAACGCGGCCGGGTCCGCGACCGCGCCGGAGTTCCTCGGTACGCCGCCTCGCCGTCCGGCACCTCCGCAGCGCGACCGGACACCGGCGTGACGACCCGCTGGGGAGCCGGCCGATGAGCCAGACGATCCACCTGTCCCCACCCGACGTCGGCCCTCTCGAAGAGTCGTACCTGGTTGCGGCCCTGCGTTCCGGCTGGGTGGCGCCGGCCGGCCCGGACCTGCAGGCCTTCGAGCACGACATCGCCGAGCGGGTCGGCACCGGCGGCGCGGTGGCGGTCAGCTCCGGCACCGCCGCTCTGCACCTGGCTCTGCTCGGGGTCGGCGTGACGCCTGGTGACGTGGTCATCGTGCCCACGCTCACCTTCGTCGCCACCGCCAACGCGGTCCACTACATCGGCGCGCGTCCGGTCTTCGTGGACTGCGACCCCAGGACCGGCAACCTCGACGTCGATCTCACCGCCGACCTGCTGCGTCGGCTGCGATCGCGCGGCGAGCGGGTTGGCGCGATCGTCCCGGTGGACATGTTCGGCAGCTGCGTCGACTACCTCTCGCTGGTCCCGGTCTGCGACGAGGCCGAGGTCCCCCTTGTGGAGGACGCCGCGGAGGCGCTCGGGGCGAGTCACCGGGGGCATCCCGCCGGCTCCTTCGGGCACGCCGGCGTGCTGTCGTTCAACGGCAACAAGATCATGACCACCTCCGGCGGCGGGATGCTGGTGAGCGACGACGTCGCACTTCTCGACCGGGCCCGCCACCTCTCCACCCAGGCCCGCGAACCGGCGCGACACTACGAGCATCGGGAGACCGGCTACAACTACCGGCTCAGCAACCTCCTCGCGGCGCTCGGCCGGGCCCAGTTGCTCCGGCTGGACGAGATGATCGCGCGACGCCGCCAACTACGCGACCACTACGCCAAGCTCTTCGCCCCGGTGCCGGGCGTCCAACTCCTCGGCGCCGAGGACACCGAGTCGAACTGCTGGCTCACCGTCATCACCGTCGAGCGGGAGCGGTGTGGTTGGCAGGCCGACGACCTGGCGGCCCACCTGGCCGAGCGGGACATCGAGACCCGGCCAGTGTGGAAGCCGATGCACCTTCAGCCCATGCACGCCGGCGCGGAGAGCCTGCTCAGCGGTGCGGCGGAGCGACTCTTCGCCGACGGGCTCACCCTGCCCAGCGGGAGTGCCCTGACCGAGCCGCAGATCGCACGGGTGCTGGCCGCGATCGACGAGTTCCTGGCCGCTCGAACGGGAGGGCCCGCCGCGTGACAACGGGACTGGTGGTGGTCGGCTGCGGCGGCCACGGCCGGGAGGTGCTGACCATCGCCCGGGCAGTCAACGAGGCCGCCAGCCGGCCGATCTGGCAACTGCTGGGCGTCGTCGACGACCGACCCAGTGAAGAGAACCTGAAACGGTTGCAGCGACTCGACGTGCCGTACCTCGGGGACGTGGCCTGGCTGCGCGACGCGCCCCCGGCCACCCGACACCTCATCGGGATCGGCGATCCCCGGATCCGCCGCGCCATCGGCGGCCACATCGACGGGTACGACACCGAGGCCGCGAGTCTCGTCCACCCGGACGCCACCATCGGGCCGGACACCGAGTACGGGCCGGGTTTCGTGGCCTTCGCGGGAGCCAGGGTCACCACGAACGTCACCCTCGGCCGGCACGTCCATCTCAACCAGAACGCCACCGTCGGCCACGACAGCCGCCTCGCGGACTACGTCTCGGTCAACCCGCTCGCCGCCGTGTCCGGTGACTGCCACCTGGGCGAGGGCGTGCTGATCGGGACCACCGCCGCAGTGCTCCAGGGCCTACGGATCGGACGGGACAGCACGGTCGGGGCCGGTGCCTGCGTCGTCCGGGACGTACCCGATCAGGTGACGGTCAAGGGCGTTCCGGCCCGCTGAAGGCACCGGACCTACAGCCTATTCAGCTCACAAACACCGAAAGCGCCCAACAGCGCCGCTTTGGCATGTAACAAGAACAAAGAGCCTAGAGGCTCCTTGCGTCGTGTGGGCGGAAGGAGCGTGCGACGGGACAGGGAGCCAGCACATGCCGCAGGACACCGAGAACACGCAGCACGCGGACCGGCAGGCGCGGCGGGCCAGGGCCCGTCAGCGCACGGCCGGGTTCCTCGCCACCGACACCACCGCCTGGGTCGGTGGATTCGTCACGGCCGCGTGGACCCGGTTCGAGTTCCAGCCGCCCCCGGGACAGCTGGGACGGGCAGCAGCGGTCGGCGTCGTGGCGGCGGTCGTACACGTGGCGGTGGCGGCGCTACGCCGGCTCTACTCCGGACGACACCCGCTGGGCAGTCTGCAGGAGGTTCAGGGCGTCGCCGGGACCGCCATCACGACGGGGGGCATCGTGCTGCTCGCCCTGCTGCCGTCCGGCGAGCGACCGGTTCCGGCAAGCACCCCTCTGGTCGGCGGCGCACTGGCCCTGCTCTTCATGCTCGGCGCCCGGTTCGCGTACCGGCACCGCCGCGACCTCGCCATGCGGCCGGACGTCCGGTCGTCGACGCCCGTGCTGCTGTTCGGGATGGGTGACGCCGGCCAGGGCCTGCTCCGCGCGATGCTCAGCGACCCGCGCGGCCGGTACCTGCCGGTCGGCGCGCTTGACGACGACCCAGACAAGCGCGACCTGCGCATCGGCGGGGTGCGCGTGCTGGGTGGACGGCGGGACGTCGGCACCTCGGTCCGGCGTACCGGCGCCACCACCGTGATCTTCTCGGTGGCCAACGCGGACGCCGCGTTGATCCGCCAGATCCGCGAGGCCACCCTCGAGGCCGGAGCGGTCTTCAAGGTGCTGCCACCGGTGCGGGACCTGGTCGACCACCGGATCACCGTCACCGACGTCCGGGACGTGCAGGTCAGCGATCTGCTCGGCCGACGGCAGGTGGTCGGCGACCTGCCGCTGAGCACCAACAGCCTGACCGGCCGGCGGATCCTGGTCACCGGCGCCGGCGGGTCGATCGGCTCCGAGCTGTGCCGTCAGGTGATGAAGGCCAACCCGGGCGAACTGATGATGCTCGACCGGGACGAGTCGGCCCTGCACAGTCTTCAGATGTCGCTCGCCGGGCGGGCCATGCTGGACGGGCCCGAGCTGATCCTCGCCGACCTTCGCGACGACGAGGGAATTCGGCGGATCATCCGGGAGCGCCGGCCGGAGATCATCTTCCACGCGGCGGCGCTCAAGCACCTGACGCTGCTGCAGCGGCACCCGGGCGAGGCGATCAAGACCAACGTCTGGGGCACCCTGTCGGTGCTGGACGCCTGCCAGGACGTGGCGAAGTTCGTCAACATCTCCACGGACAAGGCCGCAGATCCGATCAGCGTCCTCGGTTACTCGAAGCGGATCACCGAGCGGTTGACGGCACACGCCGCGTCCCGGTTCCCCGGCACGTTCCTCAGCGTCCGGTTCGGCAACGTGCTGAGCAGCCGCGGCTCGGTGGTGACGGCCTTCCAACGGCAGATCGAGACCGGCAAGCCGCTGACCGTCACCCACCCGGACGTCACCCGCTATCTGATGACCCTGCAGGAGGCCGTCCACCTGGTGCTTCAGGCCGCCGAGATCGGCCGGGACGGGGAGGCGCTGGTGCTCGACATGGGCGACCCGGTGCGGATCGTCGACCTGGCACGCCAGATGGCCGACCAGGCGTCCAGTTCCGTGCCCATTGTCTACACCGGTCTGCGGCCCGGCGAGAAGCTGCACGAGGATCTGCTCGGGACCGGCGAGGTCGACACCCGACCGCTGCACCCCCTGGTGTCCCACGTGGCCGTGCCGGCGCTCGACCCGATGGAGGTCAGCGGGCTCGACCCGTACGAGGACGCGGCTAAGGTCGTCGAGCACCTCGCACTGCTCTGCACCCAGCCGACCGACCCGGTGGTGGAGGGTCCTCTGGGCGTACCACTGCAGTCGCGCTGATCGCGCGACCGGGCTGACGCATCAGGGCCGGCGACCGCGGGGGTGCGGTCGCCGGCCCTGTCACTGCCTGGCTCAGCGGCGGATGCCCGCCCAGTCGTGGTGCCGGCGGACCGTGGAGAGGATGAAGTCGACCACCCGCCGGGAGGTGTCCGGCACCTGGTAGTCGGCCGGGCAGGGCACCCCTCGTGCCTCGACCTGGGCGACGGTGACCCCGATTGCCTCGACCACGCCCTCCGGGTCGAGACCGGTCATGATGATTCCGCCCGCGTCGAGTGCCTCCGGACGTTCCATGGAGTCGCGCAGGGTGACCGCCGGGAAGCCGAGGATCGCCGCCTCCTCACTGATGGTGCCGCTGTCGGAGAGGGTGCACCGGGCCTGGCTCTGCAGGCGTACGTAGTCGAACAGACCGAAGGGCTCGTGGAAGGTGATGCCGTCGGCGCTGAGGTCGACGTCGGTCAGGGCCTCCAGCCGCTTTCGCGTGCGGGGGTGGGTGGAGACGAGCACAGGCAGCCCCCAGGTCTGCCGTACGGCGCGGAGGCAGTCGAGCAGCCGACGCAGCCGGGCCGGCTGGTCGACGTTCTCCTCCCGGTGGGCGCTGACCACGAAGTAGCCGTCGGGTTCGAGGCCGAGCTGGCGCAGGATTCCGGAACCTGCGATGTCCGCGGCGTAGTGGTCCAGCACCTCACGCATGGGCGAGCCGGTGTGCAGGATGCGGCGCGGGTGAAGCCCTTCGGCGAGCAGGTTGCGCCGGGCGTGCTCGCTGTAGACCAGGTTGAAGTCGGCAATGTGGTCGACCAGACGCCGGTTGGTCTCCTCCGGGACGTTGAGATCGAAGCAACGGTTGCCGGCCTCCATGTGATAGACGGGCACTCGCATCCGCCGTGCCATCAGGGCGGCGATGCTGCTGTTCGTGTCGCCGAGGACGAGGAGCGCGTCCGGCCTCAACTCGGTGATGGCCGTCTCCATGCCGGTCAACACGCCGCCCAGAACCCGTCCCAGCGAGGACGTGTCCACCCGCAGCGACCGGTCCGGCTCCCGCAGCCCCAACTCCTTGAAGAAGACGTCGGAGAGGGTCGCGTCCCAGTTCTGCCCGGTGTGGACCAGCACGTGCTCCACGGTCTCGTCGAGCGCGGTCATGATCCGGGACAGCCGGATGATCTCTGGTCGGGTCCCTACCACGGTCATCACCCGTGTCATGTGTCCACCCTTCGCCGATGACTGCGCCGGATTCCGTCTCGGGCCGGCAATTCGATCGTTGGACAAACGAGTCGAGATAGCCGGTGGTAGCGGCATTTTTAATGAAAATTAGTCGCTTACCAAATTTGTCAGCGGTTATCCGGCTTCCCAGGTCATTGGTCTGCTTAGGACGGTATGGTCCGGATCTATGAAGACTGCGAACTCCCCTGAAATGGCGGAGAGGGCTGGAGGAGAAGTGATTTCCTCGCTTTCGGACCGACGTTTCCTGATCACCGGCGGGACCGGCTCCTTCGGCCAGACCATGGTCCGTCGCCTGCTCGACGCCGGGGCCTCCGAGGTGCGGGTCCTCAGCCGCGACGAGTCGAAGCAGGACGCGATGCGGCACCGCATCCGCGACGACCGCGTCCGTTACTACGTCGGCGACGTACGCGATTACGACTCCGTGGCCAAGGCCAGCCGGGACACCGAATTCGTCTTCCACGCCGCTGCTCTCAAGCAGGTCCCCTCCTGTGAGTTCTTTCCACTGGAGGCGCTGCGGACCAACGTGTTGGGCAGCGCCAACGTCGTGGACGCGTGCGAGCGCAACGGCGTCGAAGCTCTGGTGCTGTTGAGCACCGACAAGGCGGTCTACCCGGTCAACGCGATGGGCATGACGAAGGCGCTCATGGAGAAGGTGGCGCAGGCCCACGCGCGCAACAACCCGGCCGCCCGGACCCGCGTCTGCTGTGTGCGCTACGGCAACGTCATGTACTCGCGGGGTTCGGTGATCCCGCTGTTCATCGACCAGATCCGCAAGGGGACACCGCTGACGGTGACCGAGCCGACGATGACCCGCTTCCTGATGTCGCTGGAAGAGTCGGTGGATCTGGTGGAGCACGCCTTCCGGCACGGCCAGCCCGGCGACATCTTCATCCGTAAGGCAGACGCCTGCACCATCGGCGACCTGGCGACGGCGCTGTGCAACCTGTTCGGGGTCCCCGTCAAGATGAACGTCCTCGGGATCCGGCACGGCGAGAAGCTCTACGAGACCCTCGCCAGCCGCGAGGACCTGTCCCGCGCCGAGGACTTCGGGGAGTTCCTCCGGGTGCCGGTGGACAGCCGGGACCTCAACTACGCCCTCTACTTCGAGGAGGGCAGCGTCGACCGGGGCACCCAGGACTTCAACTCGCACAACACCCGGCGTCTCGTCGTTCCGGAGATCGAGTCGCTGCTGCTGAACCTGCCGGAGGTGCGGGCGCTCCTCGACGCCGTCGCGGCGTGAGCGCCCCGGCCAGAAATGGCGGACGGCCCGACCGGGTCGCACTGGTCAGTCAGTGGTTCCCCCCGGAACCGGCGCCCTTCGCCGAAGGCATCAGCGACTCGCTGCGCCGACAGGGCTTCGACGTCGACGTGCTCACCGGGGTGCCGAACTATCCGAAGGGCGTCGTGTACGACGGATACTCGGCCCGCCGACGGACCGTCGAGCTGCGCGACGGCTCCCGGGTCGTCCGTACGCCCCTGCACCCGAGCCACGACCGGTCAGCGGTCGGCCGGGCCGCCAACTACCTGAGCTGGGCGGCGTCCTCGTCCCTGCTCGGCTCGTCCGTGCTGCGCAACGCCGACGTCGCTCTGGTCTACTCCTCGCCGGTCACCGCCACGGCCGCGGCCATGACGGCACGGCGACGCTGGGGCACCCCGTACGTGACCATGGTGCTGGACCTCTGGCCGGACTCCATCTTCGCCACCGGCTTCCTCACCGACGGGGTGGCCCGCCGGCTCGCGGAGGCGAGCCTCGGCTGGTTCACGGACCGGACGTACCGCTGGGCCGATCACGTCACGGTCCCGGCGCCCGGCCTGCGGGACACGATCATCGCCCGGGGCGTCCCGGCCGAGAAGGTCTCGGTGGTCTACAACTGGGCCGACGAGAAGGTCATGCAGCCGACCGAACCGGAGCCCGGCCTACGCGCCCGGCTCGGCCTGCACGACGACGACTTCGTGCTGATGTACGCGGGCAACCACGGCCCGGCGCAGCGACTCGACACCGTGATCGACGCCGTGGCCCGGCTGCACGACCTGCCGGACGTCCACCTGGTCCTGGTCGGCGACGGGGTGGAGAAGGACGCGTTGATCGCGCAGGCGGCGCGGAGCCGACCCGGTCACGTCCACTTCCTCGACCAGGTCCCGCCGGACCGCTTGGCGGCCCGGATGGCAGCCGCCGACCTGCACCTCGTGTCCCTGGCGAACGATCCGCTGTTCAGCATCACACTGCCCAGCAAGGTCCAGTCGATCCTGGCCTGTGGCCAACCCGTGCTCGCCTGCGCGCCCGGCGACGCCGCCCGGGTCGTCCGGCACGCCGGCGCCGGCTTCGACGCCCGACCGGAGGACCCGGCGAGCCTGGCCGAGGTCGTCCGGCAGGCCAGGCAGACGCCGCGGTCGCGGCTGCGGGCGATGGGACGGGCGGGCCGGCACCACTACCTGACCCACATGAGTCAGGCGACCAACGTGCAGGTCCTCGCCGACCTGCTCACCGAAGCGGCACGGCGGGCCAGGAGCGGCACCCGCCGGGACAGGGAGTCACGATGACCCGACGCGTCCTCGTCCTCGGAGCGACCGGGATGCTGGGCCACGCACTCGTCCGGGAGTTGAGTGAGGATCCGGGGCTCGACGTGTACGGCGCCGCACGGAGCATGGAGGGCCGCGCGCACCTCTTCTCGCCCGAGCTGCTCGCCCGGATCACCCCCGCCCTCGACGTCAGCCGGTTCGACCAGGTGCGACAGGTGATCGACGACATCCGCCCGGACGTCGTCGTCAACTGTGTCGGCGTGATCAAGCAGCGCCCGGATGTCCAGGATGCCGTCCACACTGTGATGCTCAATGCGCTCTTTCCGCACCTGCTGGCCGACGCCTGCGCTCAACTCGGCAACCGGCTCGTGCACGTCAGCACCGACTGCGTGTTTTCTGGCAAGCGCGGTGGCTACCTGGAGGACGACCTGCCGGACCCACCCGACCTCTACGGGCAGTCCAAGTTGCTGGGCGAGACCAGGTCGGCTCCCGCGCTCACCCTGCGCACCTCGATCATCGGGCACGAGTTGACCACGAACCGGTCACTGCTGGACTGGTTCCTCTCTCAACAGGGTCTGGTGCGCGGGTTCACCAGGGCGATCTACAGCGGAGTGACAACCGTCGAGTTCGCCCGACTGCTGCGCGAGGTCATCCTGCCCCGCGAGGACCTGACCGGGCTGTACCACCTCGCCGCGGAGCCCATCTCGAAGTACGACCTCCTCCGGCTGGTCGCCGACGTGTACGGCTGGAGGGGCGAGTTGCTGCCGGACGTCGACTTCGTGATCGACCGGTCGATGCGCGCCGACGCGTTGGCGCAGACCACCGGTTACCGGCCGCCGGCCTGGCCGGACATGATCCGGCTGATGCACGACGTGCGAGCCAGGTGGAGCATCCCCGAGGCACTGGCGAGCCGACAGACCGCGCCGGTCTGACCGCACGTACACCGGGGGTCGGCTGCCGGCCGGCCTCTCCGCTGACACATCTGCGCGACGACGACGGACCGGTGGGGCACTCTCCTCGCCCCATCCCCGCAGTCGACCAGGACCACCAGCCGCCGCCGATCCAGGCCGGCAGGAGCCGAAGGACATCACGTGGTAGAACGCCTTGGCCTCGTCGCCCTCGTCGTCGGGGCAGTCTGTCTCACGGCGGTCACGACCGCCTTCGCCCTGGACGAACCGATGATCGCCGCCGGTGCGGCGCTCCTGATCGCCGCGCTCTATCTCACGCGGCGCCTCGACGCTTTCCGACGGATCCTGGCCGTGGCGACGATCCTGCTGGTCTGCGCCTCGTCCAACATGCCGTCGCTGGTCACCTTCAGCTTCTACGCGCGGTACCTCGCGGTCGGCTGCCTGATCGTCTGCGCGTTGAACGGGCGGGACAGCCGGATCCGGCCAGCCGACAACTGGACGCGCCTGTTCATCACCGCGCTCTGGGCGACCGCGGGGCTGGCCACGCTGAGCAGCGTGTGGTCGATCGCCCCGTTGCACACCCTCCAGCAGGGCGTCGCGCTGCTGCTCCTCGCCGCGCTCGCCCACGTGTTACTGCGCCGGCGGTGGGCCGACACAGCGGCCGTGGCCACCGACCTGCACGTGGTCTACGCGGTGCTCAGTCTGTCGCTCGTGGTCAGTCTCGGCTACGGGATCGCCGGTCGCGCGTCGGCCACCTCGTTCAACGACCGTTTCCAGGGCCTGTACGCCAACCCGAACATGCTGAGCATCATCTGTGCCCTGACGATTCCGCTCGGCTGGGCGCTCTACCAGCAGTCGCGCAAGCGGGCACAGTTGCTCGGCGTCGTGCCGGCGCTCATCGCCGTCCCGCTCACCGAGTCCCGCACCGCGTTGATCGCCGTCGTCGTCGGCGGCCTCTGGGTGGTGCTCCGGCACGGGGCCGGACCGATGGCACGCCTGCTGGTGGTAGCGGTCGGGGGCCTGGGGTTGGCGTACCTGTTCGGCATGGTCCCCAGCGTCGTGGGTTCGACCTGGGCGCAGACCTTCGCCGCCCGGTTCACCGACCCGGACAACGGCGATCTCTCCAACGGACGCACCCAGACCTGGCGGGCGGCCTACGAGCTGTGGCAGAGCCGTCCGACGCTGGGCTTCGGCTACGCGTCGGGAATCCACCTGTTCGAACAGACCCGTCAGAACGGCTTCTTCGACGTCAGCGTCAACCTGGTGCACAACAGCTACCTTCAGTGGCTGCTGGAGCTGGGGGTCATCGGCGTCGCCCCGCTGCTCCTGCTCCTGCTCGCCGCGATGCGGGCGGTACTGCTGGCCCCCATCGGCGCACTCAACTCGGGTCTGGTCTGGCTCATCGTCACCGGTCTGCTGATCCAGGTCACCGAGTCGACGATGTTCGGTATGGGTCAGCCCTACCCGTACGTGTTCTGGCTGGCCGTGGCCGGCGTCCTGGTGAAGACCCGCTCGGGGCGCCACTTCTCCGGGGTTCCCGCCGCCGTGTACATCTCGGCACGTGTCAACGGCGGGCCGTACCCGCACAGCTCGACGGGTCGGCGGCAGCCGGCCGGTGCGCACGGTTCGGCCCGGCGGGAACGGGTGCCCGTGCGGTAACACCCCGACCGGGAATGCCGGACGGCCACCCCACCGGGGCGGCCGTCTGTCGTTTCGCGGAACCCGCGCGTCAGCTCGCCGCACCCGGGGGGTCGAGGAAGGCCGTCACCCGTGCCCGCCAGGCTCGGTGGTCGAAGGACTCGCGGGCCGTCCTGCGGGCCGCTCGGCTCATCGCCGCCCACTCCTCGTCCCGCAGGCGCAACGCCCGCTCGATGCCGCGCTGGACGTCCTCCGGACCGTTGCCGTCGAGCACGAGGCTTTCCACCCCGTCCCGCACGTACGCGGCGAGGTCGCTGGTGTAGTTGAGCATCACCGGACATCCGGCGGAGAGGCTCTCCGGCACCTTGGACGGGAAGCCGTTGGCGGCGTATCCCCCGGTGGGGCGCACCAACAGCGAGAAGTGCGCCTCGGACAGCAGAGTGAGCACCGTGTCGCGCGGCACCCGGCCGAGGAACGTCACCTCGGCCGACACCGAGTCCAGCACCGAGACGTCCAGGTCGGACAGCGCGGCGGCGTCCTGGCGGGTGACCCCGGCGATGGTGAGGCGTACCCGTGCCTGGTCCTGCGGAGACAGTCGGCTGATCCCGCGGAGGATGACGTCGAGCATGTCCTTGCGGCCGGGGGTGCCGGCGTACAGCAACCGCAGCCCGCCGGTCAGCGAGGACGGCCGCGGCTCGGCGAACTCGTCGCAGTCCACCTGCGGCGGCACCACCAGCACGTCGAGGCCACGCCGTTCGAAATAGCCGCCGAGGGTGGTCGACACGGCGATGGCCCGGTGGACGAGACGGGTGGCCAGGAAGGTGGACCAGCGGTGCCGAACGAAGTACGGGGCCAGCCAGCCGCGCCGGAACTGGCGACGGTCGTGCCGCTCGCTCGCGTCCACCACCACCGGGCAGCGCAGCGCGAACCGCAGGACCGCCCAGTTGCCCAGGGTCATCATGGCCATCGGCAACAGCACCACCGAGATGTCACCGCGCACCACGCCCCGACGGCGCATCGCCCGCAGCACCCGCACCGGACGGGCGAGGCGGGCCGACATCCGGGTGACGCGGTTCCTCCCGGGGTCCGAAGCGTGATCAGCTCGATGCCCGCGACCTCGTCGCGCTGCGGTGGCACGGACCCGTCGGACGGCCAGTCGTTGACCACCAGGGTGTGCGTGCCGTGCGGCGCCGCACACCGGGCGAGTTGCAGCAACCGGTTGGAGGTGGCGTCACCGTACGGAAAGCGGTAGTGGCCGATCAGGAGCGGACGTGGCTGCTCCGTCCGCCGCGCCGGGCCGTCGTGCCTCCCGTGGTCGGTGCCGAGCACCGTCGTCTGGTCGTTCATCTGTCTCACCGTTCCGAAGCGGCGGGCAGCCGACTTCTGTTCTTGACAACGGGTACGGACGGCGGGCCTTCGGGCAGCCGCCGCCGGTAGATCGCCAGGTGCGTCTCGACTGCCGCCTCGATCGCGAAGGGGCTCGACTGGAAGCGTCTGCCGGCCGTGTCGGGATCGGTCGCCATGGTGTGGCCGGCGGCGCTCGCCACCGCCGCCGCCCACACCGCCGGCGCCGCGTCGGTGTCGACGATGGTGACGCCGGGCAGGTGCTCGTCGATGAAGCGCACACCGGGCAGGTCGGCGGCGACCGTGCCGATCCCCAGGGCGATGGGTTCCAGCACACCGCCCGGCAGGCCTTCCAGGCAGGACGGGTGTACGACAACGTCGGCCTGGCGGAGCAGGCCGCCCACGTCGTCGCGTGGGCCGAGCAGGTGTACCCGGTCGGCGACGCCGTGTTCAACGGCGGCGGCTCGCACGCGGGCCTCGTCGTTGTCGTCCGAGGGGCCGATGAGGACGACATGGGCGTCGACGCCCTGATCGCGCAGACCGGCCAGGATCGGTGGCAGGAGCCAGCGCCGCTTCTCCGGCGAGGCCCGGCCCACGCTCACGCAGAGCAGGTCGTCCGGGCCGGCCCCGGTCAGGGCCCGCAGGTGGTGGCCGGTCGGCCGGTGGAGCCGGTCGAGGTCCAGACCGTTGAGCACTACCTGACACCGCGGGTCGTCGCGCCAGGCCCGGTGATAGCCACAGGTGAGAGCGCTGGGCGAGACCCCCAGGATGTCCGTGGCCGACGCTCGCAGGAGCTGTCTCCAGACCCACCGCTGCGCCCGCCGACGCAGGTTGCGGTGCTGGTTGTCGTCACCCCGGAAGTGGGCGACCCGGGTCGGTACG
Source organism: Micromonospora sp. MGP-C2 (assembly GCF_057766525.1). Taxonomy (NCBI): domain Bacteria; kingdom Bacillati; phylum Actinomycetota; class Actinomycetes; order Micromonosporales; family Micromonosporaceae; genus Micromonospora; species Micromonospora sp. MGP-C2. The sequence continues at coordinate 6,479,369 of NZ_JBYMEN010000002.1, read as the reverse complement.
CGGCCGAGCAGCGCGAGGCAGAGAAGCGCGCCGGAGAAGTTCGCGCAGTCCACGTGCACCACGTCCGGGCGCAGCCGCCGCAGCAGCCGGAGGAAGCGCAGCGGGAACCGGGCGTCGAGCGGGATCGGGATGACCGACCCACCGTGTCGGACGGCCGCCTCGGCCAGGGGTCCGGGCCCGATCCGGTCGCTGAGCGTCACGAAGTGGACCTCCGTCCCGGCGGCTGCGAGACGGGGCAGCAACTCGGCGGTCCGCATCTCCGTACCCCCGAAGTTCAGCTCGCCGAGGACCCGCACCACCCGGCACCGGCCGTCGTCGCTCCGACTCCCCGGGCCGACGCCGACGTCGGCGCTGCCGAACACGTCCTCGGACATTCCGCCTCCTTGCGCTGCGGTCCGGCTCCTCGTCACGGGCGGACCGCCCGGACAACGGCTGCCGCCGACCTGTCGACCTGGCGGCCCGGCCGCTCCCGGTCCAGTCCCAGCAGCCGCGTGAAGTACGCGCCCCGCTCGAACGCGTCCGGTTCCGGGACCACCGTCCGGTCGATCTCGTCGAGCGCGTCAGCGAGGCTCGCCACGTCCGCGGTGCGGTACGGGGTCAGGGCACTGCCCGCGACCTCGCGGGACTGCGCGCTGTCCGGTGCCAGCACCGGCAGGCCGTAGACGCGTGCCTCGGCCAGCGGGTAGCCGAAGGACTCCACCAGGCACGGGAAGAAGACGGCCGTCGTGCGGCGCCAGTGTTCGGAGAGTTCGTGGTGCGGCAGCTGCCCCAGCAGATCCAGTCGCGGATGCCGGGCCAGGTCATCCGGCAGATCGTGGGGGTGCGCGGTCATCCGTACCCGGGCCGGGTGCTGGCGTCGGTCCAGCGCGGCCAGCAGCACGCGGACCTCCGCTACCACGTTCTTGAACGGTGACGGCACGACCGGGACGAGGATCGACACCTCGTCCGTGGGCACCCGGGGGCCGACCGGGCTGACCGGGTTCGCTAGCACCAGCAGCCGGTCGCGTACCGCCGGCACCCGATCGGCAACCCGTTGCGCCATGGCCGAGCACGGAACGGCGATCACGTCGGCCCGATGCAGCATCCGCCGGACCACGGGAATCTGCGCCCGCAGCGACCGGGGTTGCAGCGTCAACAGCCGCCCCTCGCTGGGTGCCAGGAAATGCAGGGCGTTGTGCACCAGCACCCGCCGCTCGGTGCCGCGCCAGGCGAACGAGACGTTGTTCAGCGAGACGACCACGGGGGCGCCTGCGGCGGCGACCTCGCGCCGCACCAGCCACGACGGCGTGAGGTGGCGGTCCCGTCCGATGACCCGGATCGGGGCGGTGCCATCGGCGAGGAAGACGTCGAGTTCCGTCTTGAGACGTCCGGCACCGCCGCCCGCCCCGCCCGCGGCGTCGATGACGATCTGCGCCTGTTTCATCGAAGGACTCCCCTAGCTGTTGAAAGAGGACCGGCCGGCTGACGATCCCCGCCGGCCTGGACGGCGGACGGTCACACCGCCACCTCGGAGCCGCTGCGCGTGGTGACACGGTCGGACCTGGCCAGCGCGCGCCGGTACCCGGCGATGGCGGCGGGCCACATGGTGAGCAGGTAGGCCAGGCAGCCGGCCAGCGGCAGGCCCACCAGCCCGAACTCCCGCAGCCCTGCGAGCTTCAGCGCCGTCGCGAGCAGCAGGAAGGCCGCCCAGCCGACGAACTGCGGGCGGAGGAGGCCGATGCTGTTCTGTACGAGAAGCAGCGGGGAGGCGACCGCCACCAGGAACGACCAGAGCGCAAGCCCGGCCAGGACGGCGACCGGCACCACCGCCGTGTCGACCCCACCGACCCACACGTCGAGCAGCCGATGACCGAGAACGACCAGCGCGAGCCCGGCCGTCCCCACGATCAGGCCGTTGAGCAGCACCATCCGTCGGGTGGTGCGGCGTACCCAGGCGGTGTCGCCGCGGGCGAGGGCGGCCCCGTTGGCCGGCCAGACCGTCATCCCGACCAGCGCTACGAACAGTGACAGGACGCCGAAGAGCTTCCCGACGACCGCGTAGTACGCGGCGACGCTGAGCCCGAGCACGTGTGCGATCAGCGGGCTGTCCACGTTCAGCGCGATCGACGACATCGCCGAGAGCGCGAAGAACTGGAGGCCCAGCCGGAGCAGGCCCTTCGCCGTGGCCCGGTGCACCAGCCCGGGTCGCGGTCGGGCGGTGGACTCCTGCCGCCAGAAGTAGGCGAGTGTGTTGATCAGGTTGGTCAACGGGACAGCCAGCACGGCGCAGGCGATCACCGTCAGCGGGCTACTCCCGGCGGCGATCGCGACGAGCACGGCCACCATCGAGGCCAGGGCACCGGCCGCCTGCCACGCGTTGCTCTGGGTGACCTGCGCGCGGGCGTACTGGACCCGCTGAATCAGGGAGAGCGGAACGTTGATCGCGAAGGCGCCGAAGCAGAGCAGGGCCAGGGCCGACGCCTCCGCGGCGATGGCGGGGTCGGTGACGCCGAACACCCGGGCCCAGGGCACCACGGGTTCGATAAGGACGAGTCCGGCCAGCAGGGCCAACGCGACCACACCGAGCGTGGCGTACGCGCTGGAGATCTCCCGCGCCCGCTGGCGAGGGTCGTCGGCGAGAAGACTGAGCCGGGTGAGCAGGCCGTTGCCGAGCCCCAGGTCGGCGAACCAGGCCATCCCGGTGAGCGCGGTGATCGCCATCCACAGGCCGTAGCGCTGGTCACCGAGATATCGGAAGCACGCCGGGGTGATGACCAGGGGCGCGGCGAGACCGACCCCCTTGGCGACCAGGGAGGTGGCGATGTCCACGCTGAGTCTGTGGTCGCGTCCCGAGGGCAGGAGGCGCGACAGGCCGCGGCGGGATTGGACCTCCGTCGTGGCCGGTGCGCCGGGGTCAGGAGGTGGGCGGGGCGGGTCGGCGGTGAGTTGGGCCCGCTCTGCCCTGCTCGTTGACTTCTGGGTCACCGCTGTGCGGCGTGTTCGACGTGCAACAGCCCGGCCATCCACTCGATCGTCGCCCGGAGCCCGTCGGTCCGGTCGATCGGCACGACGTCCGGGAACAGCGCCCGAAGCGTGGTGTTGTCCGCCAACGAGTGGGGGACGTCCCCGACGCGGGGCGGCGCGTACTCGCGGGCGATCGGGCGGTCCAGCAACTCGGTGAGTTCGTCCAGCACCTGCAGCAGACTCGCCCGCGCGCCGAAGGCAAGGTTGACCGGGTGCGGGTGGTGCACGCGCCGACGGAGTGCGTCGAGAATGACCTCGCAAACGGTGCCGACGAAGGTGAAGTCGCGAGACTGGGTGCCGTCGCCGTGCAGCACCACAGGCTCCCCCCGCAGGGCCCCGTGGACGAACCGGGGGATGACCGCGGCGTAGGCATGGTCATGCCGCTGCCCGGGGCCGAACACGTTGAAGAACCGGAACGCCAGTGTCGGCAGACCGAACGATGCCTGGTGGGCGAGGGCGTACGCCTCGGTGGCGAGCTTGCTGGCGGCGTAGGGACTCATCGGCCTGGTCCAGGTGAGCTCCTCCTTCGGCAGCGCGGGGTTCATCCCGTAGACCGACGAGGAGGAGGCGACCAGGACGTGGCCGACGGCGTGCCGTCGCGCCGCCTCGAGGACCATGAGCGTGCCCGTCGCGTTCGCGTGGTGGGAGGCGAGCGGGTCGCTCAGCGAACGGGGCACGCTGGGCAACGCCGCCAGGTGGACGACGGCCTCCCGCCCGGCCATCGCGGCGTCCAGCGCACCGGGGTCCAGGATCGACCCCTCGACGAAGTCGATGTCCAGCCCGTCGAGGTTGCCCCGCAGTCCGACCGACAGGTCGTCGAGGATGGCCACTTCCTTCACCGCAGGATCGACCAACGCGGCGCGGGCCAGGTTCGAACCGATGAAACCGGCCCCGCCAGTGATCAGAATGCGCATGAACAACCTCTCGGGGTATGGACCGACCACCTGTACATCGAGCGAGGCAGCGTGCAGTAACGGGAAGCCCGCAACGTAGAGGGGCAAATCCGACTAGACGGCGCGACTGACGCAAGCACCAACACGAACGGGAGCGGAGCTCACCCTTTCGTCGATGGCAGCGGTCACGAGGCGGGGCGAGGATGAGTGCCAGAGGTGTTAACCATGATCGATCTGACTGTGTACCGGGGCGGCAACACACTCTCCATCCGGTCCCGGTTCGACAACACACGCGACGTGATGATGCCGGTGAATCTGGCGTACCCTCCCGCCACCATGGTCGGCCTGTGGCACGCTGGCCTCCCGCAGGTCATGCTCGTACCGACGACCGCGACCGACGCCCAGGTCTGGCCGGTCGTGCCCTCGACCATCGGCACGAAGATCCACGACACGTCGGACGACAACTGTCCGGTCAACACCGGCTGGTCGTACGTCGGCGGCAACCACGGCTACAGCGTCGGCAACCGGATCGCCCTGGCCAACCACGGCAAGACGACGGCCGACGTGGGCTCACGGTGGACCGACGGGACGCGCGTCTACACCCTGTTGGCGATCATCGACGGCGGCAACCTGTTGTTCGGTAACCCGTACACGGTCATCGACGGCATCGCCCGGGGCGTGATGACCCCACCGTCAGCGCCGCTCACCCACCTGTCGGGTGCGTCCCACGCGGCCACGGTGCCGATCCAGGACATCCTCATTCCGGCCGTGCAGATCCTCCCCGCCACCCACTCCCGCACGGTGACCGTCGAGCTGGACGGCCGGCCGGTCCCCGACGGCACGTCGACGGGGCAGGCGTTGACGATCGAGGAGTCGTACACCATCTCGTCGTACCAAGGAATGATCGACACTGCGCAGGCGAACATCGGCACACCGGTCTCCACGATCATGTCGCAGGCACCCCCGCTGTGCCACGTCGCCAATATCTACCGCTGGTCGCAGGGCACGCTGATCGTCGCCCAGCGGGTGACCGCTCTGCAGAAGTTCACTCTGAACATGGGTGTCACACAGTGCTTCCCGCTGACCGCGCCGACGGGCGGCACCCGCAGGCAGTTCATGCCGAACGTGGGAGTCGCTGGCACCCTGGACTGGTCGGGTTGGGCAGACATCAACACGCTTCCCGCGCTCACCGATATCACCCCGGCGACCCTGAAGAACCCGCTGATGCCGGCGAGCAGCATGACCCAGTGGGCGGTCGACGCAAATGGCATCCCACAGTGGGGCATCACCGTCGGCCTGCTCCCAATCGGTGACGGGCACCCCCAGATCCGCGTCAGGTACACCACTGCGAAGGGCTGGTTCATCAGCTCCAGCTTCAAGAAGAACTACCCGCAGCTGGCGTGGGGGCGCACTCTCGAACCCGGGGAGTCGGCGGCTGGCACCGCCTACCGCCGGTACCTGGCCCCGCCCATGACCGCCACCGAGATCACGGTGTCGGACGGCACCCACGACTTCGTCATGATCGAACGGGTCGGCGCGGTCAAGGGCGCTCGAATGCTGGCGACCGAGTTGCTGAACCGGAAGCTCGTTCCGGCCGGGCCGACGAACCTCCGGGTCCCGGACCGGATCACCGCCGACGGGATCCCGTACGAGGTGTCGACGTCCCCCGGGTACGGCATGTGGCGCGCGGAGCCGGACCGGCCACGCATGGAGGCCCTGCCGGGGGCGACGGACAGGGTGGGTAGCTACTTCCTGCCCGTGGCCGGCGCGACCCTCAGCACCACCTACACCGGCACCTACCAGCGCCTCCTGCTGCATCCGCTGTACCTGGCCGACGCCACCCCGGTCGACCGGGTGTGCATCGAGGTGACGGGAGCGGGCACCGGTGTCCTGCGGCACGGCGTGTACAGCCACGACCCGACGACCGGTCGACCGGTGCTGGTTCGCCCGATCGCCGACTTCGGCACACTCGACGTCACGTCCACAGGGGTGAAGGAATCTGTTCTAGCCGCCCCGGTGGTCCTACCAGTCGGCTGGCACTGGTACGGACACGTGTGGCAGGCAGGCCCCACCACCCCGCCCACGTTGCGGACCATTGCCGCCGCCAGCGCCGCAACGCTGAACCTCGGTACGAGCTCGGCGGCCATGACCGGCGATCGGTTCGGCTACGAGTCGACCGGGGTGACCGGCGCACTGGGGACGATCACGATCGACGGCGTTCACCAACTGCCCCCGCCCCGGGTCGCCTACCGGCGGGCCTAGGGCGCGTCGCAAAGCCCGGGCTGGTGGGACGTCGGCAGCGTCAGACCGTCGTGACCCCGTAGATCTTCTTGATCGCCTCGTGCTTCGCCTGGACGGCGAGATGGCCGATGCCCAGCGACTTGGCCTGCAACTGCTTCAGGTACTCGTCGGTGGTGCGCAGCGGGCGAGCCGGCACTCCGGCCGCCACTGTGTTGTCCGGGATGTCGCGGGTGACGATCGAACCCGCCCCGATCACGCACCTGTTACCGATGTTGACCCCAGCCAGGATCATCGACCGCATGCCGATGTAGACGTCGTTGCCGATGGTGATCGGGGCGGTCCAGTCCAGCTCGGGATGGTCCTTGCGCAGGATCAGAGTGCCCCCGTCGTGGGTCACGAACTGGACCCCGGCGGTGATGTAGACGTTGTCCCCCATGGTGATCAACCAGGGCTCGGACCCGAACATCGCACGGTTCACCGCGTAGAACTTGACCCGGCCGTTCAGCTTCACACCAAGTGACCGGGCGAACGCCTCCGGATCACGGGAGCCGGCGAGGTGGTCCTGGACCCTGCGGATCATCGTGCGAACGCGACTGGGCACCTGTCGACCTCACTTACTGAGCAATCGCCGGAGAACATGGCACAACGTGACCGGACCAAACACCTCCGTAACGATCCCGTCGAGCCGAGGTGACGGAACACCCGAGCGCTGCTCCGCTCCGGACCGACCACGGTCGCCGCCGTACACCTGCGGGTACGCCCTCGGCGTGCCAGCACACCTTCCGGTGTACGCCGGGTGCGCCCGCCACCGATGTGATGAGCTGTACGGGTGTCGGGGCTGGGACTTGTGCTGCACCCCACCCGGGATGTCACCGAGGTGGTCGGGATCATCGAACGGTGGGCGACGCGCCACCGCAAGACGCTGATCGTGCGCGAGGAGGACCGGCACCGGGTGCCGTCCTGCGTCGAACCGGTGCCAGCGGACGAGGTCGCCGCCCGGGCCGACGCGTTGATCAGCGTCGGCGGCGACGGCACCATGCTGGGTGCGCTGCGCTCCGCCATCCGCGACCCGAAGCCGGTGCTCGGCGTACACCTGGGGCATCTGGGGTTTCTCGTCGAGATCGAGCCGCCGGAACTGCCCGACGCGCTGAGCCGACTGCTGTCGAAGGACTTCACCATCGAGTCGCACGCCTGCCTGGCCTGCGACGTGTGCGGTGACGACGTCGTGGCGTTCAACGACATCGCGCTGGTGCGCCAGCCCGGGTCCGGCTTCGTCAGCGTCACCCTCGCCATCGACGGCCAGCAGTACGGCTACTACCGCAGTGACGCCGTGGTGGTCAGCACCCCGGTCGGCTCGACGGCCTACAGCTACGCCGCCGGTGGTCCACTGATCTCCCCCGCCGCCGACTCGGTGGTGATCACACCGTCGGCGCCGATGGCCGGCATCTCCCGGTCGGTGGTGCTCTCGGCGGACGAGAAGATCCGGCTGGAGATCCGACCCGACTCGTCGCCGGTCGTGGTGGAGATGGACGGGCTGGTGTTCCGCGACGCGGCGACGGATGGGGCCGTGGACATCACGTACCGCCGCAACGCCGGCCTGGTGGTCCGTTTCGACCCGCTGCGCTACCAGGAGCGCAACCAGTTGAAGATGACCTTGCTCGACCTGCCGTTCCTCCCCGAACAGCTCCGCGAGCTGCTCCCCGAGGAACTACGCCGACGCAGCCAACAAGAAATCCCCCCACCCTGCTAACCCACCCCACCCACCCCGTCGATCATGAAGTTATTGCTGCGACCCGCCGAGGTGCAGGGCATAACTTCATGATCAACCTGGGCGTTCGGACGTTCTGGTCCGGGGTTAGGCGGTTAGGGCTTGGTCTACCAGGGCTTTGGCTTCTTCCTGGATCTTCTTGAGGTGGTCGGGGCCCTGGAAGGACTCGGCGTAGATCTTGTAGACGTCCTCGGTGCCGGACGGGCGCGCGGCGAACCAGCCGGACTTCGTGCTGACCTTGAGGCCGCCGATCGGGGCGCTGTTGCCGGGGGCGGTGGTCAGCGTCGCGGTGATCGGCTCACCGGCAAGCTCGGTGGCGGTGACCTGGTCCGGCGAGAGCTTGCCGAGCACGGCCTTCTGCTCCCGGGTGGCCGGGGCGTCGATCCGGGCGTACAAGGGCGCGCCGAACCTCTCGGCCAGCTCCGCCCAGTGCTCGCTGGGGCTGCGCCCGGTGGTGGCCAGGATCTCGGAGGCGAGCAGGCAGAGCAGTAGGCCGTCCTTGTCGGTGGTCCAGGTGGAACCGTCTCGGCGCAGGAACGACGCCCCGGCGCTCTCCTCACCGCCGAAGCCGACCGCGCCGTCGAGCAGGCCGGGCACGAACCACTTGAAGCCGACCGGCACCTCCAGCAGCGGCCGACCCAGGTCCGCGGCGACCCGGTCGATCATCGACGAGGAGACCAGCGTCTTGCCCACCGCGGCGTCCGGGCCCCATTCGGTACGGGTACGGAACAGGTGACCGATCGCCACCGCCAGGTAGTGGTTGGGATTCATCAGGCCGGCGTCCGGGGTGACGATGCCGTGCCGGTCGGCGTCCGCGTCGTTGCCGGTGGAGATCTGGTAGTCGGCGCGGGCGGCGATCAGCGACGCCATCGCGTTGGGCGAGGAGCAGTCCATCCGGATCTTGCCGTCGCCGTCCAGGGTCATGAACCGCCAGGTCGGGTCGACCGTCGGGTTGACCACCGTCAGGTCCAGGCGGTGCCGCTCGGCGATCTCACCCCAGTACGCCACGCTGGCCCCGCCCAGTGGGTCCGCGCCGATCCGGATCCCGGCATCGCGGATGGCGTCGATGTCGATCGCCGAGGGCAGGTCGTCGACGTAGTGGGCGAGGAAGTCGTACTCCCCGGTGGTGTCGGCGGCCCGGGCACGCGCGTAGGTGATCCGGCGGACCTCCTTGAGCCCGGCGGCGAGGATGGCGTTGGCCCGGTCCTGGATCCACCGGGTGACGTCGGTGTCGGCCGGCCCGCCGTTGGTGGGGTTGTACTTGAAGCCGCCGTCGTCGGGCGGGTTGTGCGACGGGGTGATGACGATGCCGTCGGCGAGCCCGCTGGTGCGACCCCGGTTGTGGGTGAGGATCGCGTGCGACAGCGCCGGCGTGGGGGTGTAGCCGTCGCGGCTGTCCACCAGCACGGTGACCCCGTTGGCGGCGAGCACCTCCAGGGCGTCCACCGCGGCCGGCGCGGAGAGCGCGTGGGTGTCGCGGGCGAGGAAGAGCGGCCCGTCCAGGCCCTGCTCCCGCCGGTAGTCGCAGAGCGCCTGGGTGACCGCGAGGATGTGGTCGGAGTTGAACGCGTTGCGCAGGCTGGAGCCGCGGTGCCCGGAGGTGCCGAAGGAGACCTGTTGCGCCGGGTCCGTGGGATCCGGATGCTCGGCGTAGTAGGCGGTCACCAGGCGCGGCACGTCGACCAGGTCGGCGGGCTCGGCGGGCTGGCCGGCACGGGGGTGGGTCACTGCGGGATCCTCCTCGGGGAGTACGGGTCGGTCACGGCTCGACCTTCTGGCCCTTGCCGATCACCACGATGCCGTTGTCGGAGACGGTGTAGCGCTGCCGGTCCTTCTCCAGGTCGACGCCGATCTCGGCGCCCTCCGGGACGAACACGTTCTTGTCCAGGATCGCCCGCCGGACCACCGCGTGCCGGCCGATCTCCACACCCTCCATCAGCACCGAGCCCTCGACGTGCGCCCACGAGTGCACCCGCACCTTCGGCGAGACGATCGAGTTTTCCACCAGTGAGCCGGAGATCACCACGCCCGGGGAGACCATCGAGCCGACCGCCCGGCCGACCCGCTCACCCCACTGGTGGACGAATTTCGCCGGCGGCCACGGCGGCTGCTCGGTATAGATTGGCCAGTCGAAGTTGTACATGTTGAACACGGGGTGCACGTTGATCAGATCCATGTGGGCGTCGTAGAAGGAGTCGAGCGTCCCCACGTCGCGCCAGTAGCCGCGGTCGCGGTCGGTGCTGCCCGGCACCTCGTTGTCGCGGAAGTCGTAGACGTTGGCCTCGCCCCGCTCGACGAGCATCGGGATGATGCTGCCGCCCATGTCGTGCTTGCTGGTCTTGTCTTCGGCGTCGCGCTCGACCGCCTCGCAGAGCGCCCGGGTGGTGAAGACGTAGTTGCCCATCGAGGCGTAGATCTCGTCCGGTGCGTCGGGCAGACCGACCGCGTCGGTGGGCTTCTCGCGGAACGCCCGGATCCGCTTGCCGTCCTCGCCGACCTCGATGACGCCGAACTGGTCGGCCATCGACAGCGGCTGGCGGATGCCGGCGACGGTCACCGCGGCGCCGGAGGCGATGTGGTCCTCGACCATCTGCCGGGGGTCCATCCGGTAGATGTGGTCGGCGCCGAAGACGATCACGTAGTCAGGCTGCTCGTCGTTGATGAGGTTGAAGCTCTGGTAGATGGCGTCGGCCGAGCCGGCGAACCACCACGGGCCGCGACGCTGCTGCGCGGGCACCGGTGTGACGTAGTTGCCGAGCAGCGTGGACATCCGCCAGGTCTTGGTGATGTGTCGGTCGAGGGAGTGGGACTTGTACTGGGTCAGCACGACGATCTTGAGATAGCCGGCGTTGGCCAGGTTGGAGAGGACGAAGTCGACCATGCGGTACATCCCGCCGAACGGGACGGCCGGCTTGGCCCGATCCGTGGTGAGTGGCATCAGGCGCTTGCCCTCACCACCCGCCAGGACGATCGCGAGCACCTTGGCAGCCATGCCCCGACGCTATCCACCCTCGCCCCACTTCACCACTCGTACGGGGAGTCTTCTGCACTAGGGTGCGGGGTCATGACGGAACCCACCCCGCTGCGCGTCGATCTGCTCACCCGCGAGTACCCGCCGGAGGTCTATGGCGGCGCCGGGGTGCACGTCGAGTACCTGGCCCGGGAGTTGCGCCGCCTCACCGACGTCCGCGTGCACTGCTTCGGTCTGCCGCGCAGCGAGCCGGGCGTCACCGCGTACGCCGAACCGCCCGGCCTGACCGGCGCGAACGCCGCGCTGCGCACGATGGGCGTGGATCTGGAGATGGCCGCCGGCGCGGCCGGCACCGACGTGGTGCACAGCCACACCTGGTACGCGAACATGGCCGGCCACACGGCGAAGCTGCTGCACGGGGTGCCGCACGTGGTGACCGCGCACAGCCTGGAGCCGCTGCGGCCGTGGAAGGCCGAGCAGCTCGGCGGCGGTTACGCGCTCTCGTCCTGGATCGAGCGCACCGCCATGGAGGCCGCCGACGCCGTGATCGCGGTCAGTGGGGGGATGCGCAACGACGTGCTGACCGCCTACCCGCAGATCGACCCGTCCCGGGTCCGGGTGGTCTACAACGGCATCGACACCATCCAGTACGCCCCGGACTCCGGCACCGACGTGCTGGACCGGCTCGGTGTCGACCCGTCCCGACCCAGCGTGGTCTACGTGGGCAGGATCACCCGGCAGAAGGGGCTGCCCTACCTGCTGCGGGCCGCCCGGGAGCTGCCGGCGGACACCCAGCTCGTGCTCCTCGCCGGCGCGCCGGACACGGCCGAGATCGCCGCCGAGGTGGAGGAGTTGGTCGCCGAGTTGCGGGCCAACCGCTCCGGCGTGGTCTGGGTGGCGGAGATGCTGCCCAAGCCGGAGGTGATCCAGGTGCTCACGCACGCCACCGTCTTCGCCTGCCCGTCGATCTACGAGCCGATGGGCATCGTCAATCTGGAGGCGATGGCCTGCGAGACGGCGGTGGTGGCGACCGCGACGGGCGGCATTCCCGAGGTCGTGTCCGACGGCGAGACGGGCCTGCTGGTGCCGATCGAGCAGGTCACCGACGGGTCGGGGACACCGTTGGAGCCGGAGAAGTTCGTCGCCGACCTGGCGTCGGCGATCAACACGCTGCTCGCCGACCCGGCGCGTACCGCCCGGTTCGGTCAGGCCGGTCGGCGGCGCGCCGTGGAGCACTTCTCCTGGGACGCCATCGCCCGGCAGACGCTCGACATCTACCGCTCGCTGCTGGTGCAGGGGACCTGACGGAGAACGCCGCTGGACCGGCCCTAGAGCAGGCTGCCCAGCCACAGCCCGAGCGCGGCCACCACGAGGCTGGCGCAGAGACTGCCGAGCACGTTGAAGGCCTCGACGGCGGCGTTCTTGCGCAGCAGTCCCAGGGAGTGCCATTCCTCGGTGGAGAAGGTGGTGTACGCGCCGAGGAAGCCGACGCCGACGATGGTGGCGAAGTCCTGTGCGCCGGCGGCGGTGTGTTTCACCGCGTAGCCGGTGACGATGCCGAGCACGAAGGCACCGGAGACATTGATCAGGAAGGTGCTCGCCGGGAAGGCCCTGCTGGGCCCGGTGGCCCGCGCGCTCCACCACGGCTTCACCAGCGCGTCCACCCCGGCCCGGGACAGCGCACCCAGCCCGCCGGCCAGGAACACTCCGATGCCCACCCACATCAAGCGCCCCTTCCCGCCGGGTGCCCCACCCGCAGTTCCGCCAGACGGGCGCCGAGCGCCGCCGCGATCACCCCACCGACGATGGACACCACGAGGTAGACGATGCCGATCCCACTGCGCCGCGCCCCGATCAGTTGGTCAGCCTCGACGATGAAGTGCGACCAGGTCGTGAACCCGCCGATGAGTCCGGTCGACAGAAACGGCTTGCCCCACGGGCCGGGCAGCCGGTGTGCCGCGAGCAGCGTCATCACGGCGCCGAGAGCGAAGGCGCCCACCATGTTGATCACGAAGGTGACCCAGGGGAAGTCAGGTGGCGTGGATGGCGCGAGGCCGAGCCCCAGCAGGTAGCGCAGGGTGGCGCCGATGCCACCGCCGACGACGATCGCGAGGATTGTCATTCGCCCATTCACTCACCGTCGTCCTCCACCGACGCCCGGGCTGGGCAGCCCTCACCCGTACGATCGACACTCCCGCCTGGTCGTCCCGACGCCGTTCGACGCCGGTCAGATCGCCGTTCCGGGCGGAGACTTGAGCAGGGACGTCGCCTGAGCGGGATGACCACCGTGCCCGTTGCGGAGCGCGCTGGCTGCGATGCGGATGAGGTCGATGTTGACCCCGGCGGCGCCACTGGGGTCGTCCACCTTCAGTTTCACGTCGAGGCTCACCACCGTCTCGCCCCAGCCCTGCGCCTCGATGTTGAGGTGCGCCACCTTCTGTGACCGCAGGTGCGGCAGGTATCCGAGCGGTGCCATTTCGACCTTGTCGGCGTCCGGCAGGGCGTTGAGCTTGGACTGCTTCTTCGTGTTGGGGTTCTCGACGAGGTTGCGGAAGTCCTCGGTGCCGCCCAGATTGACCTGGTAGGAGCTGACCAGCGTGAGGCCCCGCTCCTGGAGCAGCCGCAGCAGCGCGTTGTGCACCACCGAGGTGCCGAACTGGCTGGCGAGGTCGTCTCCGAGCAGCGGCAGACCGGCCGCCTCGAACCTGCTCATCACCTGCGGATCGCGGGCGATCGGGTCGGCGGTGGTGTTGATGAAGGCGACGCCCGCGCTGCACGCCGCCTCGGCGTACGCCCGGGCGATCTCCGGTCGGCCGCTCGGCGCCGAGTAGAGCAGCACCTCCGCCCCGGCCAGCGCCGCCGCCACCCGGTCCACGCCGGTCTCGTCGACAAGCCCCTCGGTGACGGGGACACCTGCCTCGGGCAGGTCGCAGTCGAGCCGGGGGAAATTGTTGGGCGGCAGGAAGATCGCGTCGGTCAGGTCCCTGCCGATCTTCTCCGGGGAGGTGGCGAAGGCCGCGACGAACTCGATGTCGCCGACTGCGAGCCCGTCGACGGTCGGCCTGCGGACGCCCACCAGAGTGCCGTTGTGGCGGTGGAGCGCGATTCCCTGCACCAGCGCCGAGGTGTTGTTGCCGACACCCACTACCGCGACTTTCACCCGCTTGATCATGGCCGGAGGCTACGTCACGTCACCCGCGCCGGAAAGATCCGGACAACTTCCGGGAAACTGCTGTGTCAGCAAGCGTTGAGGCAGCAGTTTCCCTGAAAGTGCGCGAATTTTGACCCGAGTGCGCGGATCGTGACGCGCGACCCCGGGGCAGGGAGGGACAGGCGTGCTTGGCCGCGCGCGAACGGATCTCGCGCAGTAGGTTGGCGGGGTGACTGGACGGTTCCCGATCGAAGACGTCTCCCCCGTCGTCTCGTGCGGGCGATACCCGGCCAAGGCGGTGGTCGACGAGCCGGTCCCGGTGTCGGCCCGCGCCTACCGGGAGGGGCACGACGCGCTCGGCTGCAACGTGGTCTGGACGGGTCCGGACGGCGAAGCCCGGCCGTTCACCCGGATGCGCCCCGGCGAGCCCGGCCAGGACCGGTGGCACGCCACGATTCGGCCGGACGCCGTCGGCTCCTGGACCTTCGCCGTCGAGGCGTTTCAGGACCCGTACCTGACCTGGCAGAACGCGGTGACCAAGAAGATCGCCGCCGGGCAGGGGCCGGAGGACCTGGCCAACGACCTGGCCGAGGGCGCTCGTGTGCTCGCCGCCGCCCGGGACCTCGTCCCGACCGCCGACCGGCCCCGGGTCGCCGATGCCCTCACCGCGCTGGTCGAGACCGACCTGCCGCTGCCGCAGCGGGTCGACCCGGCGCTGGCGCTGGCCGACCTGCTCTGGGAGCACCCGGTGCGGGAGCTGGTCACCACCGGAGACACACACTCGATCTGGGTTGACCGCAAGCGGGCGCTCTACTCGGCCTGGTATGAGTTCTTCCCCCGCTCCGAGGGGGCGGTGGGTGGCCGCTCCGGCACCTTCGCCACCGCCACCGGCCGGCTGCCGGGCGTGGCCGCGATGGGCTTCGACGTGCTCTACCTGCCGCCGATCCACCCGATCGGCCGGGTCAACCGCAAGGGCCGCAACAACGCGCTCACCGCCGGGCCGACCGACGTGGGCTCACCGTGGGCGATCGGCGCCGCCGAGGGCGGCCACGACACCATCCACCCCGACCTGGGTACGCCCGCGGACTTCCGCGCCTTCATCGAGGCAGCGGCGGCGCAGGGCCTGGAGGTCGCGATGGACCTGGCGTTGCAGTGCGCGCCGGACCACCCGTGGGTCATCGAGCACCCGGAGTGGTTCACCACCCGGGCCGACGGCAGCATCGCGTACGCGGAGAACCCGCCGAAGAAATACCAGGACATCTACCCGGTCAACTTCGACAACGACCCGGAGGGCATCCGGGCCGAGGTGCTGCGGGTCGTGCTGCACTGGGTCGGCGAGGGCATCCGGATCTTCCGGGTGGACAACCCGCACACCAAGCCGTTCGACTTCTGGCACTGGTTGATCGCCGAGGTGAAGACTGTCGACCCCGACGTGCTGTTCCTGGCCGAGGCGTTCACCCGGCCGGCCATCATGCACGGCCTCGGCAAGATCGGCTTCACGCAGTCGTACACCTATTTCACCTGGCGCACGACGGCCGCCGAGATGCGGGAGTACTGCGAGGAGCTGGTCGAGTCGGCCGACCACATGCGGCCGAACTTCTGGCCGAACACACCAGACATCCTGCACGAGTCGTTGCAGCACGGCGGCCCGCCGATGTTCAAGATCCGGGCGGTGCTGGCCGCGCTGCTCTCCCCGTCCTGGGGCATGTACGCCGGTTTCGAGCTGTTCGAGCACGTGGCCCGGCCGGGCGCCGAGGAATACCTGGACAACGAGAAGTACGAACTGCGCCCCCGGGACTGGGCCGGCGCCGAGGCGCAGGGCCGTTCGCTGGCACCGTTCCTCACCACCCTCAACCGGGTACGCCGTGACAACCCGGCCCTGCACCAGCTCCGCAACCTGCGCTTCCACGAGATCGACAACCCGGCGTTGCTCTGCTGGTCGAAGCACGACCCGGAGACCGGCAACACCGTCGTCGTGATCTGCTCGTTCGACTCGCGCGAGGTGCAGTGGGGCAACACCACCCTCGACATGCCGGCGCTGGGCTTCGACTGGCACGAGCGGTTCACAGTGCACGACGAGTTGACCGGCACCAGCTACGACTGGGGTCAACGCAACGCGGTACGGCTCGACCCGTACCTGCAACCGGCTCACGTGCTGACCGTGCGTCGGCCGGCCCCGCCGACCGAGCCGCAACCGGCGGGCGCCGAGCCGGCGGACCTCACCGTCGCCGAGGTGCCGGACGACCTGTCCGGCGGCACCGTACCGACAGCTCCCGCGCCGACAACTCCCGTTCCGACTCCTCCTGCGCCGACACCTCCCGCGCCGACACCTCCCGTTCCGACTCCGCCCCGCCGGTCGGGCCCGGTACCGACCCCGCCGCGCCGATCGGCGACCCGCCCGCCCGCCTCCGCACCGACCGACGCCGCCCCGAAGGACGCCCGATGGACCAGCTGATCTCCGGCGCGACGCACGACCCGCACGCGCTGCTCGGCGCGCACCCCGCCGACTCCTCGACGACGATCCGCACGATGCGCCGGGGCGCCGGCGACGTGGTGCTGCTCGTCGGCGACGAGCGACACCCGATGAAGCGGGTGCACGACGTGGGCGTCTTCGAGACCCAGGTCGAGGGCACAGTGCTCGACTACCGGGTGGAGGTCGACGGCACCGCGCACGACGACCCGTACCGCTATCCGCCGACGCTCGGCGAGCTGGACCTGCACCTGATCGGCGAGGGCCGGCACGAGCGACTGTGGGACGCCCTGGGCGCACGGGTCTTCGACGAGGGCGTGGCGTTCAGCGTGTGGGCGCCCAACGCCGGTGGGGTCCGGGTGGTCGGCGACTTCACCGGCTGGGGGCCCGACGACGGCTGGCCGATGCGCTCGCTCGGCTCCAGCGGCGTGTGGGAACTGTTCGTCCCCAACGCCCGGGTCGGAGCCCGCTACAAGTACCGGGTGCTGGGCGCCGACGGGCAGTGGCGGGACAAGGCCGACCCCCTGGCCGCGTACGCGGAGGTGCCCCCGGCCACCGCCTCGGTGGTGCACCACTCGACGTACCGGTGGAACGACGCGGACTGGCTGGCCCGACGGGCCGAGCGGCAGCCGCACCAGGAGCCGATGAGCGTCTACGAGGTGCACCTCGGTTCGTGGCGACCCGGGCTGAGCTACCGCGAGCTGGCCGACCAGCTCACCGCGTACGTCACCGAGCTGGGCTTCACGCACGTGGAGTTCCTGCCGGTGATGGAGCACCCGTTCGGCGGCTCCTGGGGTTACCAGGTCACCGGCTACTACGCGCCGACCTCCCGCTTCGGTGACCCGGACGAGTTCCGGCACCTGGTCGACCGGCTGCACGCCGCGGGCATCGGCGTGATCCTGGACTGGGTGCCCGCGCACTTCCCCAAGGACGAGTGGGCCCTCGGCCGCTTCGACGGCACCCCGCTCTACGAGCACCCCGATCCGCGCCGTGGCGAACACCCCGACTGGGGCACGTACGTCTTCGACTTCGGCCGCAACGAGGTACGCAACTTCCTGGTCGCCAACGCGCTCTACTGGTGCGACCAGTTCCACGTCGACGGGCTGCGGGTGGACGCCGTCGCCTCAATGCTCTACCTGGACTACTCCCGCAACCCCGGCGAGTGGGCCCCCAACAAGTACGGCGGCCGGGAGAACCTGGAGGCCCTCGCGCTCATGCAGGAGGTGAACGCCACCGTCTACAAGCACCACGCCGGGGTCGTCATGATCGCCGAGGAGTCCACCGCCTGGCCGGGTGTCACCAGCTCCACGGCCGAGGGCGGGCTGGGCTTCGGGTTCAAGTGGAACATGGGCTGGATGCACGACACCCTGCTCTACACCTCGAAGGACCCGATCTACCGCCAGCACCACCACCACCAGCTCACCTTCTCCCTGGCGTACGCCTGGAGCGAGAACTACGTGCTGCCGATCAGCCACGACGAGGTGGTGCACGGCAAGGGCTCGCTGGCCGGCAAGATGCCCGGCGACACCTGGCAGCGGCTGGCGAACGTGCGGGCGCTGTTGGCGTACATGTGGGCGCACCCGGGCAAGCAGTTGCTCTTCATGGGCTCCGAGCTGGCCGACGACAGGGAGTGGAGCGAGGAACGCGGCCTCGACTGGTACCTGCTGCACGACCCGGCCCGCGCCGGTGTGCAGCGCCTCGTCGCTGACCTCAACCGGGTCTACCGGGACACTCCGGCGCTCTGGGCACAGGACACCGAGCCGGCCGGGTTCCGGTGGATCGCCGGCGACGACGTCGCCAACAACACCGTGTCGTTCGTCCGGATCGCCCCGGACGGCTCGACGCTGGTCTGCGTGGCGAACTTCTCCGCCCAGCCGCTGCACGACTACCGGATCGGCCTGCCCGCCGGCGGGACGTGGCAGGAGGTGCTCAACACCGACGCCCACCACTACGGCGGGTCCGGGGTGGGCAACCTGGGCGAGGTACGTGCCGAGGACGTGCCGTGGCACGGGATGGTCGCGTCGGCGGCCCTCCAGGTGCCGCCGCTCGGTGCCGTCTGGCTCCGCCAGGGCTGAGCCAGGGTTACCTCGACTGGCTGCTCCGCCAGTGCATCAGGTGCTCGTCGAGGTCGGCGATGGCCCGGGGTGGGCAATACGCCGTTCCCCCGAAACGTCGAGCACGCCCGGGGGAACGGCGCGGCTCAGAGCCGGGTGATCCGGACAGCGTCGGCGACGACGTACCCCTGGGTGCTGGTCCAGCGGCTGACCCCGACGACCTGGCGCGTCCCCGCGGCGAAGTCGTAGGTGCCCAGCACCCGCCACTGGCCGCCGCCGCTGCGCTGGTCGACGGAGGCCGTCACGGTTCCGTTCGCGGTGGCCACCAGGTGCGGCGCGGCGCTGTTGTAGCCGGCGTCCGCCGGGTACCAGACCTCGACCCGGTACGAGCCGGCAGCCGGCAGCGTCGCGCTGAACCAGGCCGGGTCGCTGACCGCCTGCGGCTCGGCGAATCGGTAGTTCGTGCCGTACCGCGTGGTGAGGTACGACGACGTGCCCCAGGTGGCGGCGGCGGTGAAGCCACCAGTGGTGGTGTTGTCGACGATCACGCTGAACGTGCCGCCGCTACCGGTGACGACCCGCGCGTTGCTGGCCGGGCTCTCGTGGTGCAGCCGGTCCAGGGCGGTCACCAGATACCGGTAGGTCGAGCCCGCCCCGGCGGTGGCATCGGTGAACGTCCCGGTGCTGCCAGACGCGCGCACCGTGCCGAGCAGGTTGCGGGCGTCGGCCAGGTCGCAGGGGTCGACCGCGCCGTCACCGGGCAGTCGGTACACGGCGTACTCGGCGGTGCTTCCGGTGCCGCCACGCTGCCAGTTCACTGTCACACCGCCGGTGCCGCGTACCGCCGAGGTGAGGTTCGGCGCGGCGGGCGCTGAGCCACCCACGCCGGCGGGTGCCAGGGCGGGCCTGCGGTAGTGGTCGGTCGCCACCCGGGAGACGGCACCGATGCGGTCGGCGCGTACGTCCTTGGCGCTGAAGTGGATGTCGCCGAGGATCCGTGGGTAGGTGCGGTTGAGCGTGAGGTGGTCGGTCAGTTCGGCCGGGTCCTGCCAGGCGGCGTCCTGCCCGGACGCCCCGGCGCGGTAGGTGGCCTGCCCGACGAGCAACTGCACGCTGGTGCCGGTGACGGTCTCCGACCACCAGCGGACCAGTTCCGCGTAGTCGGCCGCGGGGTGGCCGATCTGCCAGTAGATCTGCGGGGCGATGTAGTCGATCCAGCCCTGCTTCACCCAGCGTCGGGTGTCGGCGTAGATGGCGTCGTACGACTGGAGGCCGGTGGTGCGCGAGCCGAGCGGGTCGGTGCCGGCGTTGCGCCAGATGCCGAACGGGCTCACGCCGAGCTTCACCCACGGCTTCGCCGCCCGGATCCTGGCACTCATCTCCTGCACCAACAGGTTGACGTTGTTGCGCCGCCAGTCGGCGATGGTGCTGAAGCCGGCACCGTACTGGGCGTAGGTGGCCTGGTCGGGGAAGCCCCCACCGCTGCCCGGGTACGGGTAGAAGTAGTCGTCCCAGTGCACCGCGTCGATGTCGTAGCGGCTGACGGCGTCCATCATGGCGGTCTGCACGAAGGCCCGGACGGCGGGGATGCCGGGGTTGTAGTAGAGCTGGCCGTTGTAGGCGACGGCCCAGCCCGGGTTCCTGCGGACCGGGTGGTTGGCGGCCAGTTTGGTGAGGTCGGTGTGGGTCGCGACCCGGTACGGGTTGAACCAGGCGTGGAACTCCAGGTTGCGGGCGTGCGCCTCGGCCACCATGAAGGCCAGCGGGTCGTAGCCGGGGTTGCCGCCCTGGGTTCCGGTGAGCCACTGCGACCACGGCTCGTACGTCGACGGCCAGAACGCGTCGGCGGCGGGGCGGATCTGCACGACGACGGCGTTCATCCGACGCTGCCTGGCCAGGTCGAGCCAACCCCGGTACTCCGCCTGCTGAGCGGCGGGGGTGAGCCCGGTGCGGCTGGGCCAGTCGATGTTGGCCACGCTGGCGATCCACATGCCCCGGAACTGCCGCTTCGGGGTGGCCGGATCGGTCACGCAGGCTGCCTGGGCGGCCACCGGCACGGTGTCCGGAGGTGTGGCGGGGGCTGGTGCTGCGCCGAGCATCAGCGCCGCCACCAGTGCCAGGCCTGGAAAATATCGATAGCAGTCTCTGGGCATGAAAGGATTTTCAACGTTGCCCGACTGTTGTGCAAGTAACCTTCACGACGGCGACGTCGGACGGTCAGACCAGCCCGGCGTCGCGCAACAGCTTCCACAGCCCCGCGCCGTCGGGTGCGGAGAGCCACTTCTGCCCCACCGGTCCCGCCGACGACGAGCCGGCCGGGGCGGGCAGGCTACCGGCCAGCACCGACTGCGTCGGCGAGAGCCGACGGATCGCCACCCCGGCGACGTTCTCCGGGTGGGCGGCGGCGAACTCGCGGTAGATCTCCTGGTCATGCTGCCCGTCGTCACCGACCAGCAGCCACTTCACGTCGGGAAACTCCTTGGCCATCCGGGCCAGGGTGACCCGCTTGTGCTCCCGCCCGCTGCGGAACCACCGGTCGGCGGTCGGCCCCCAGTCGGTCAACAGCAGCGGCCCGGCCGGGTAGAGGTGCCGGGACAGGAACCGGGTCAGCGTCGGTGCCACGTTCCACGCGCCGGTGGAGAGGTAGAAGACCGGGGCGCCGGGGTGTCCGGTGACGAGCCGCTCGTAGAGCACGGCCATGCCGGGCACGGCGTTGCGGGCGTGCTCGTCGAGCACGAACGTGTTCCACGCGGCGAGCAGCGGTCGGGGCAGCGCCGTCACCATCACCGTGTCGTCGATGTCGGAGATGATGCCGAACTTGACCTCCGGGTCGAGGATGCGCACCGGCGCATCGACCGGCTCGGCGTCCGGCACGCTGAGCCGGACGGTGCCCCAGCCGGGTGGCAGGTCGGCCTCGACCAGGGTGTCGACGAAGCCGCTGCGGTCGGCCTGCGTCTCGTGCCGCACCCCGCCGGCCTCGATGGTCACTGTGACGTGCTTGTTGGGCAGAGTGGTGAAGCTGCGCCAGCCGCGGACCTTGTCCAGCCGACCCCGCTGGCGGGTGTCCGGACGGCCCAGCAGGACCCGGCACATCACCCGCACCCAGCCCGGCGCGCCATAGCCGGTGTACGCGACGATGTTGACCCGCCACCCCGTGCGCCGCAGCCGACGCTGGACGAGCTCGTGGACGGCGTCCTCGATCCGCGCAGCTCGGTGCAGGTTCGGAACGGCCAACTGGCCGGCGGGAGTGGGTGGCACCCGCCAACCCTGCCACACGTCGTCAGCCACGGCCACGTGAGCCGTGCCGGCTGCGCCGATCCACCCCGGCGACCCCGCCGAACGTGAAACACTCCGTCCGGACGGCGACGGGGGCGTGGTCGTGTCAGATCTGGAGCAGCACCGTGGGCGATGGCGCCCGCGACTCGACCGGCCGGCGCTCGTCGCGCTGCTGTTCGGGCTGGCCGGTGTCGTCTACCGGCTGGTCCTGACCCTGTTCACGGTGCCGGTGTCGAACAGCGACGAGGCAACCTTCGGTCTCGCCGCGCTGCACATCGGGCAGGGCCGGGAACGCCCGGTCTTCCTCTACGGCCAGCACTACATGGGGATGCTGGAGTCGTACCTGGCCGCTCCCCTGCTGGCGGTGGCCGGGCCGAGCTGGCCGGCGCTGCGGCTGCCGATGCTCGCGCTGTACGCGCTGTTCCTCTACCTGATCCACCGGCTGACCCGTCGGCTCTGCACACCCTGGTTCGCCACCTTCGTCGTGGGCCTGCTCGCACTCGGCGGAGAGCGGGTGGTCCGCGACCAGATCACGGTGGTCGGTGGCCGGCCCGAGGTGAAGCCGGCGGTGCTGCTGATGCTGCTGATCACAGTGGGGTTGGCCGCCGGCACGGTTCGCCGCCGACGGCTCGCGGTCGCGGTGTTCGGCCTGCTCGTCGGGTTGGCCGTCTGGTCCGACTGGTTGATCCTGCCGTACCTGGCGGTGGCCGGGCTCGCCCTGGTGTGGGCGGTGCGGCGGGAACTGCTCGGCTGGTCCGGCCTGCTGCTGGTGGTGGGGGCCGTCGTCGGGGTGGCGCCGATGATTCTCGACAACCTGCGGGCCGGGCCCGGTGAGGACTCGCTGTCGGTGTTCCGAGAGGTCAGCACCAAGGCCGGGCCGACGCCGCCGTGGTCGGACCGGATCCGAGGCGGTCTGCTGGAGGGGGTGCCGCTGGCGCACGGGCTCTGCCCGGTGGGCGGCTGCGGCCGGTGGCAACAGTGGTTCGGCGTGTTGTATCCGTTGCTGCTGGTGGTCGGCGCGGTGCTCGCGGTGCTCGCCTACCGTCGCGCGGCTGCGGAGCCGCGCGGGGAGCGGGTCGGGCCGGTCGTGCAGCTCGCGCTGGTCGCCGGTGCCGCGTTGACCCTGCTGTCGTACGTGCGCAGCCCGCTCGCCGCGACCAGCCCGCTGGACAACGCCCGGTACCTGTCGGTGCTGCAACTGTCGCTGCCGGCGGTGCTCTGGCCGCTCTGGGTGGCGGCGGTGGCCTGCTGGCGGGGCACGGTCGGGGCGCTCGGCCGGCTCACCGGCGCGCTGTCCACCGCGGTGCTGGCCGCGCTGACCGCGACCACGGTGGTGATCACCGTCCTCTTCGCGGCCACCGGCACCGGCGCCTCGCGGACCGAGGAACGCGGGGCCCGGGAGTTGGCCGCCGCGCTGCGCGCTGACGGACCCCACGAGGTGTACGGGGACTACTGGACCTGCAACCGGTTGATCTTCAACACGGATGAGACGGTGGTCTGCGGGGTGCTCGACGGCGACCTGTCCCCCGGGCAGAACCGCTACCGGCCGTACTGGCGGCAGGTCGGGCGGGCCGAACGACCGGGGTACGTGGTGGAGGTCGACTCGCCGATGGATCGGCGGCTGCGCCGGCTGCTCGCCGACCGTGCCGACACCGCACTCGTGCGCGAGGTCGGCGGCTATCGCGTGTACCACCCTGACACCCCGGTACGACCCTGGCGGTAGCGACGGGTCGTACGCTGGCCGGGCCGGCGCGTGGGCGCCGCCGTTGCGCCCGTCGAGGAGAACCATGCTCATCCTGCTGCCGCCCTCGGAGGGGAAGGCCGACGCCGGCACCGGGCGGCGCTGGGCCCCGGACCGGGTCTCGCTGCCCGAGCTGAACCCGGCCCGTGAGCGGGTGCTGGACGCCCTGGTGGCGCTCTGCGCCGAGCCGGACGAGGAGGCCGCGCGGGCGGCGCTCGGGCTCAGCGAGGGCCAGCGGGGCGAGCTGCGGCGCAACGCCCGGCTGCGGGAGTCGGCCACCGCGCCCGCCGAGCGGCTCTACACCGGGGTGCTCTATGAGGCGTTGGACCTGGCCTCGCTGCCGGTTGCGGCGCAGCGAGCTGCCCGCCGGTCGATCATGATCAGTTCCGGGCTGTGGGGCGCGGTCCGGCTGGCCGACCGGATCCCGCCGTACCGCTGCCCCATCGGCGCTCGCCTGCCGGGCGTCGGGGCGTTGTCCGCGTACTGGCGTCGGGAGCTGACGCCGGTGTTGGACGCCGCCGCCGGTAAGGGCCCAGTGCTGGACCTGCGCTCCGGCGCGTACGCGGCCACCTGGACGCCGCGCGGGCCACTGGCCGAGCGGACCGTCACCGTGCGGGTGCTGCACGAGCGGGAGGTGGACGGCGTACCGGTCCGGTCGGTGGTGAGCCACTTCAACAAGGCGACAAAGGGGCGGCTGGTCCGCGACCTGCTCGTCGCCGGCGCCCGACCGCGCACCGCCGACGAGCTGGTCGGCACGCTGGGCGAGCTGAAGCACACCGTCGTGGAGCAGACCACCGCGCCCGGCCGGGTACGGCAGGTCGACCTGGTGGTCACCGACCTCTAGCAGTTCCGGCAGCCGCAAGATTTGCTCAAGGCTGGGCCGGAGGAGTTCCGTAACGGCGACGCAGGGACCACGGTAGGGGAACCCAGACTCCGGCAAGGGAGCCTTCGTTGACCCTCGAACCCGCCCTGCTCGACCGACCCCGGTCCCCGGCGCCGTCCTCTCCGTTGGACTGGCTGACCCTGGGCGACGCGTTCGAGGCTGCCTGCCTGCTGCGCTGCACGCCGCCACCAACCGCCGCCCGGCCGAGCGCGGCACGCCTGGCGCACGCGCCCGGGGTGGAGTTCAACCGGGAGGACGCCGCACAGCGCACCCGGCAACTGCTCGCCCGGCTGGACATCCCGGTGACCCACGAGGTCGTCGTGGGCGGTCTGCGCCGCCGCTACGAGCTGCACCGGCTCTGGGTGCCGCAGGAGCACCGGGAGGCGTACACCCGGGTGTTGGACGCAGGCTGGTGGCAGGGGCGGCGTGAGCTGCTCGGCGGGCCGCTGCCCGGTGCCTCGCCGGCGCGCCGGCGGTTGGTGAGCCGGCTCGCGGCGGCGGCCTGGCGCTCGGCGCTGCTGGCCGCCGGGCGGCACGTCCGTCGGCACATCCTCGGCGTGCGACTCACCGACCGGGAGCTGGCCGCGGTGCTGATCCGCAGCGCTGCCGTGCTCGACGTGCCGGCCCGGCTGCGCCCCGGCACCGGTTGCTTCCTGGTCAGCGTCGCCGACGGCCCGGACCGGGCGCGGATCCTGAGCAGCGCGGCGTTGGAACCGGCGCGCGGGCCGGCGGCGGCGCCAGGCGGGGTCGTGACGCCGACACGCAGCCCGGCCTGCTGATCGAGGTTCCGGCCACACCCACCCGGCGCGGCACGGCAGTGGGCTTGCGCGCGCCCGGGCGACGGCGCACAGTGCACCGCGTGAGTCGTACCTCGTCCCGCCGGCCCGGCCGCCACCGCGCGGGGCCCGCTGCCCTGTTGACGGTGCTGCTGACCGCGACCCTGGCCGCCGCCGGCTGCCGGGACGCGCCGACCGCGCCGACGACGATCCGGATCGCCACCGGCAGCCCCACCGCCGTCTACTACGCGTTCGGGCAGTCCCTGGCGGCCATCCTCAACCGGGAACTGCCCAACGTGCGGGCCAGCGTGGTGATCACCGCCGCCTCGGCGGAGAACGTCCAACTGGTCGGGTCCGGCGCGGCCGAGCTGGGTTTCACCCAGGCCGACGTGCTGCCCACCAGCACGGCGGAAAGCCCCGCGGTCGAGGCCATCGCCCGGGTGTACGACGACCAACTGCACCTGGTCACCACCGGCGGCGGCCCGGTCCGCACGGTCGCCGACCTGCAGGGCCGCCGAGTCTCCGTCGGCGCGTCCGGCTCGGGCACCGAGATCACCGCGACCCGGCTGCTGGAGGTCGCCCGCCTGGGCGGTGACGAGGTCCGCCGGGAACGGCTCGGGCTGGACGAATCGGTGGCGGCACTGCGGTCCGGGCGGATCGACGCGTTCTTCTTCTCCGGCGGGTTGCCGGTGCGGGGCATCGAGGAGCTGGCCTGGCGCAGCGCCACCCGGATCGTCGACCTCAGCGAATGGACCGAGCCGCTGCGCTCCCGCTACGGGCAGGTCTACGTCTCCCGCGACATCCCCCGCTCGGTGTACGGGGTGGACGCGGTGACCACGGTGGCCAACCCGAACTACCTGATCGTGCAGGCCAACCTTCCGGAGCGGTTGGTTCGGGAGGTGACCAGGCTGTTGATGGAGCGCCGGGCCGAACTGGCCGCCGCGCACCCTGCGGCGGGCCGGATGAGCCCCCGCTCGGCGATCGTCACCGCGCCGCTGCCGCTGCACCCCGGGGCCGCCGCCTGGTACCGCGCGGCCAAACCCTGACGGCAGGCGTCACCGCGCCGGGGCGGGCCGCAGGTCGGCGGGCACCTCCTCGTCCGCAGGCTCCACCGACGGGTCGGATTCCGGCGCCGGGAACCAGAGGGCGGCGACCAACCCGCGCGACTCCCCCGGGCGCATTGTGAGCCGCCCGTCGGACGCGTCCACCAACACCGCGGCGATGGTCAGGCCCAGCCCCGCACCGTCCACGTTCTGCACGTCCGGGGCCCGCCAGAACCGCTCGGTCGCCTGGCCGAGCTGACTCTCGGTCATGCCCGGGCCGGAGTCGCGCACCTCCAGGGCCACCCCGTCGTCGCGGTTGGCCACCGTCACCGTCACCGCCCCGCCAGCCCCGCTGAACTTCACCGCGTTGTCGATCAGCGCGTCCAGCGCCTGGTCGACGGCGGTCGGCACCGTCCGGGCGTACGCCGGGGCGTCGGTGGTGGCCAACCGCAACGCGACCGAACGGTGCCGGGCCAGCGGCGCCCACGCGGTAACGCGGGACGCGGCCACCGCGGCGGCGTCCACGGTGACCCGCTCGTTCTCCTCCCGTTCGGCCCGGGCGAGGGTGAGCAGCGCGTCGAGCACCAACGCCAGCCGGTCGGTCTCCTCCAGGGCCAACTGGTGCTCGGACCGGCCGTCCGGGTCGGTGAGGCTGGGGCCCAACTCCTCAACCCGCAGCCGCAGCGCGGTGAGCGGGTTGCGCAGCTGGTGGCTGGCGTGTGCGACGAAGGCACGCTGCCGGTCCATCACGTCGGAGACCACGTCGGCCATGTGGTTGAAGCTGGCCGCGAGACGGCGTAGCTCCGGCGGGCCCAGGCGGTGCTGCACCCGGGCGCCCGGTCGCCCTCGGCGATCTCGTGGGTGACCGCGTCCAGCTCGGTGACCGGGCGCAGCACCCAACCGGCCAACCCGAACGCGGTGAGAACGCAGGCCAGCACGACGAGCAGACCAGCCAGGGCGAGCAGCAGCCACCACGAGGTGACAGCTCGGCGGATCGGGCCGGACGGGGTCACGATCACCACCGCGCCGAGCACCTCACCGCCGTCGTTGATCGGCACCGCCACCGCCACCGGGTCGGTCGTCCAGGGCCAG
Source organism: Micromonospora sp. MGP-C2 (assembly GCF_057766525.1). Classification (NCBI taxonomy): domain Bacteria; kingdom Bacillati; phylum Actinomycetota; class Actinomycetes; order Micromonosporales; family Micromonosporaceae; genus Micromonospora; species Micromonospora sp. MGP-C2. Next base: position 6,452,007 of record NZ_JBYMEN010000002.1, on the reverse strand, counting down.
ACCGACTCGGGCTCGCTGGTCTGCTGCCCGGACAGGGCGATGTCCAGGACCGTCGCGGTCACCGGGCCGGGCCGGTACCTCGGCGACGAGACCGGCGTGCTGCGGTCCCGGTCGACGATCGCGGCGCCGATCGCGTACAGGTTGTCGTAACTGGTCAGTTCCGACTCGATCGGGCCCGGCCCGCCGTCGCGTAAGGCCGGCCCGGCCAGCGAGGCGAACCGGGTGGCGTCGGCAAGCCGGTCGGCGCGGACCCGCTCCGTCTCGCGGCTGGCCATCGTCGCTGCCAGCGGTGTCTCCAACGCGATGAGGACCAGCACCATCAGCAGCAGATAGCTGATCACCAGACGGCGGCGCACGTCAGCCCCTCACGCGTCGCGCAGTCGGTAGCCGACACCGCGCACGGTCTCCACCAGGCGGGCGTCACCGAGCTTGCCGCGCAACGACCCCACGTGCACCTCGACCGTGTGCCGGTCAGCCCAGGTGGTGCCCCAGGCGTCGAGCAGGATGCGATCGCGCGGCACCGCCACCCCGGGCTGGCGGGCCAGCGAGAGCAGCACGTCGAACTCCTTGCGGGTCAACGTGACGTCGCGACCGTCCACGGTCACCGTCCGGGCGGGCACGTCGATGCGCACCGACCCGGCCTCGATGAGGTGCCGCTGCGGCGCGGCGTTCGCGGCCCGGCGCAGCACCGCCTCGATCCGTGCCTGCAACTCCACCATCGAGAACGGCTTGACGACGTAGTCGTCCGCGCCGAGGCGCAGACCCAGCACCCGATCGCGTTCCTCGCCCCGCGCGGTCACCGCGATGATGCCGAGCTGACTGCTGCGCCGGCGCAGCTCCCGGCACAGGTCGGTGCCGTCCCCGTCGGGCAGGGTCAGGTCGAGCAGCACCAGGTCGCACGGGGCGGCGGAGAGGGCGGCGGCGACGGTGCCCGCGTGCTCGACCTCGTATCCGCGGCGCGTCAGGGCGGAGGAGAGCGCAGCGGCGACCCGGCGGTCGTCCTCCACCAGCAGGATCCGCACCCGTGCCCCCGTCCGTCGCAGCGCCGTTCTGCGAATGGTGGCAGAAGCGTGCGCGGAACGGGAGGCCGGATACCGCGATGTGCCAGCCAGGGTGTGTGTCAGAGTCCTCGGTCGAGCCGAGGCGGAGGGCTTTGACGCAGACCCTAGAGGCCGAAGACGTCGTCGGCGGTGGCGTCCCGGACGCCGTCGGTGAAGCCGCGAAAGCCCGGGTCCTCGTGGCTGGCCGGCACGCTGGTGACGTTGACGCCGCTGGCCTGGGTCACCGCGTCGACCAGGGGCGGATAGTCGATCTCGGCATCCTGGAAGGCGTCGTCGTCCGCCTCGGCCAGGTTGATCACGTGCTGGACGTCGTCGGACGGCGTGTCCGGATCCTCGGCCCACTCGCCGCCCGCCCGGTAGCACTCGTCGTACAGCGCGCGCTGACTGTCGGTCCAGTCGTCGTCGTAGCTCTGCATCGCCCATCCCCTCCGCGGCCCTTGACCTGAGCATGCCCGGCGGGGGGCGACGGGCGCGGCGGTACCGGCGAAAACCGGGCCAGCACGCCGACCGGACCCCCGTAGGCTGCCGAGGTGATCTACAAACTGCTGTCGAACACGGAATGGGACGACGCCCTCGCCGCCGGCGCCTTCTCCGGCTCCGCCGTGGACCGGCAGGACGGGTTCATCCACCTCTCCGGCGCGGACCAGGTGGTGGAGACGGCACGGCGGCACTTCGCCGGTGCGACCGGGTTGACCCTGCTCAGCGTGGCCGAAGAGCGGTTGGGCGACACGCTGCGCTGGGAGCCGTCGCGCGGCGGGCAGCTCTTCCCACACGTGTACGGTCCGTTGCCGGTCGCGGCGGTGGTGGCGGCGCAGGCGTTGCCCGTTGACACCCCGGCCGCCGACGCGGTGGCCGCCCTACTGGGCTGACACGGAAGCGCCCGGCCCGACAGGTGTCGGGGCCGGGCGCGCAACGCCGTGCGTACGGTTCAGCGGCAGAGGCGGTCGATCTCCTCCTGGAACCGGTCCATCGGGTTCGCCTCGGCGGGGCCGAGCAGGTAGGTCTTCAGCTCCCGGCGGGCCTCGGTCATCGGGTCGTCGCCGGCCCGGGTCACCGACACGATCTTCTCCAGCTCGCCGCAGTCCTTGGAGAGCAGGTACGCGGCGCGAGCCGTCGGGTACTCACGGCGGAAGTCGTCCTCGGACAGGCCGGCCGGGTTGGCCACCACGTACGGCCGCTGGCTCTGCACGAAGTCGGAGACCACGCTGGACACGTCGCTGATCAGCAGGTCGGTCTGGTTGAAGCAGTCGAACAACCCCGGCGTACGACCGGTGACCACCAGGTGCGCGGTGCCGTCCAGCGATGACGCGTCCGGGTTGCCGCCGGCGGCGCGGATGGCCGCGACGACCCGCTCGTGCACGGCCCGCGCCGCCTTCGACCGCGACCCGGTGAGCGGGTGCGGCTTGTAGATCAGACGCAGCCGGGGATTCGTGGCCAGCAGTCCCTTGACGATACGCTCACCCATCAGCACCAGCGAGGTGTGGAACGGGTCGTCGTCGAGCCAACCCTCCCAGGTTGGGGCATAGAGCACGGTGAACGGCCGGTCCACCGACTCGGCGCCGAAGGTGTGCACCCCGGCGAGCTGCGGCCGGCCGATCTCGACGATGTCCGAGTCGAGCACACCCACTCCGGCCCGGGCGTAACGCTCCCGGCCGGCCAGCCCGGCGACCCAGACCTCGTCGTACACCTTGCTGTAGGGGTTGACGCTGGCCTGCTTGTCGCTGTCGCCGTGCCCCACGAAGACGTGCTTCGTGCTCGGCTCCCGGAGCATGTGGATGTTCGCGCCGACGTTCGCGGAGTAGAGCGCCGCGCGGATGCCGCTGATGTCGAGGTTCATGAAGTCGACGCCGGTCGGTACGCAGATCACCGGCAGCCGGGTGTCGGCCAGCTCCAGGAACGCGTCCCGGCTGCGCATCAGCACCACCGCGCGCTGCTGGAGGGCCTCGGTCGGGGCGAGCCACATGTTGGCCTGGTAGACGTCCTTGGCCGGGCCGGCGAAGTAGAGCGCGACCTCGGGCCGGTAGGCGTCCAGCCACCGCTGGACGGCGGGCAGCAGCGGCGCCTGCCCGGCGGTCCGGCCCCGCAGCCAGGTCAGCGCCAGGACGGCACCCACCACCGCGGTCGCCACGACCGCCACCGCGCCGGCGGCGAGGAACGGCGTCGGATCGTGCTGCACCGCGGCGGCCACGGCGGCCGGCACCAGCAGCAGGTTGAGCAGCGGCATCCGCTCGCCGGTGACCGCCATCACCCAGGCCGGCGGCTGGGGTGCGGAACGCAGGTCACCCAGCTCGATGTTGCGCACCATCGCGGAGAGCGGGTTTCGACGCTCGATCATGATGGAGAGCGCCCCGGCGAAGACGGACACCACCCACACCACGGCCGGCAGGACGAGCAGCAGGGTCAACTCGCCGCCGGTGAGCCGCACCTCGGCGGCGACGAGCAGCACGGCCGCGAGGTCGCGGGTCAGCTGCCGGTACGACCAGTGCAGGCCCGCCTTGTCCAGCAGCAGCTGCGATGTGGGCGACCAGCGGGCGAGGGCGAACTCGCCGATGACGGCGGCCGATCCGACGACCGCGAACAGGGCGATCCAGCCGAGTGCGCCAGCGACGAGCATGACCAGGTAGGCCAGCAGCAGCAGCGCGGCGCTGGCGGCCGCTCCGATGCGAGCTGAGAACGTGCCGAACAAGCGAGTTCGCTCCCTACGATTTCCGTATCGGGCTGGGCTCGGTCTTCACACCCACCAGGAGCCGAGACCGAAGCGCCTGGTGGGCGCTCGTCACGTCACGCCAGCGCGAGGCCGACGGACGTGACTGCGACCTTAACGCGAATGGGTGCGATGGTATCGAGCGGGTACGCGAGCAGCATTCCGGTCAAAACTCCCCAACACGACAAGCCTCAGGACCGCCGGTCATCGAGCCGGGGCGCCGACGCGGTAGCAGACCATGGCGCCGGGTGCCTTCCTCGACGCGAAGGGCTCCAGGCCCAGGGTGGGGGCGACCTCGGCGACGGTCGTGTTGCCCTTCCACACGCAGACCATGCCCACGTCCACCCTGCCCATGGCCTCGGCGACCGCCGGGATGGAGACGGCTTCCCCGTCGGCGAACTTCGCGAGCAGCAGCCGGTCCTGGGCGAACTGCGTCTCCATGCCGTAGTCGGTGAGATACAGGTCGCGTGGCAGCACCACCCGGACCTCCGTGGTGACCTGCGGGAGCGCCCGCATCATCGACGACGGGGCGAGCACCAGGCCGGCGGGACGGTCCAGCTTCTTGATCCAGAAGGAGGCGGCCTTGCGGTTCTCCGGCATCCGCCAGGTCGGCTTCGACTCGACCAACGTGCCGCCGTACCACATCGGCCTGCCCTGGGTGTAGAAGACGAACACCAGGACCACGGGCAGGGCGACGGCGAGGACCCGGTTGACCCGGGTCAGCCCGGGCAGGCGGATGACCGCGAGAAAGCCGACGAGCGCCGGCACGGGCAGGATCCACGGCACCCGCCAGAGCACTGCCGTCAGACCGCTCAGGTCACCACCGAGCTTCAACAACCCGGGGACCATCAGGACCGTCACCGCCAGCCCGGCACCGACGGCGAGCTGCTGTGGCACGCCTCGGCGGAGCAGGAAGGGCGACCACCAGACGGCCAGCCCACCGATGAGACCGAGGATGCCGAGCCACAGGGTGAGCTCGTAGATGGTCCGCAGGGGCAGCAGCTGCGTGTACGTCGTCACGGCGCCTTCCAAGCCGCCGCGGAGCAGTTTGACGAGCACGCCGGACAGCAGCGGATAGGCGGAGGCCGCCAGGAAGCACACCACGGCCTCCCGCCAGCGCCGGGTGACGAGCAGCGTCACGCCGGCCGCCGCGGCGAGCAGGGGCAGGAGGATGACCGCGGTGGTGGTGTAACCGACGCCGGCGACGGAGAGCAGCACGAGCAGGACCAGGGCGCGCCGCGAGCGACGCTCCAGGTAGTCCGTCAGGTACACCCAGGCGAGCGGGATCAGGCCGTGCACGAAGACGCTCTTGCCCTGGGTGAGCCGCGGCAGGTGGTAGGTGTTCAGGGCGTCGGCGTAGTGCGCGACGAGCAGGATGTAGGCCACCGCCACGCCGAACACGACCAGCGGGCGCCGGGGAGCCCAGCGCTGCACGAGACGCCACAGCGCGAGGACCACGAAGATGGCGAGCACCGGCAGGAGGAGATACCACATCACGGACGCCGTGTGGATGTGCAGGGCACGGGCCAGCGCCCCGATGAACACCTCGAAGGACGGCAGCGGCGGGTTCGCCGAACCACCCGGCAGCACCCCCTCGGTGAACAGGAAGTCACGGAACGGGATGTTGTCCCGCTCGGCCACCCACACCGACTTGCCGACGTAGAAGACGTCGTCGAGCGACACCCGGTTGATCAGCGTGGCGAAGTAAGCGGCGGCCAGGGAGACGGCGAGGACCACGTACCCCTGCACCGGCGTGGTCGCCCGGACGACCGGCGCGGCGTCGCCGTCGGACGACCGGCCGGCGCGGGGCAGCGCCAGCCAGGCGGAGACGACAGCGACCAGACCGAGCCCGGCCGCCAACCACCAGCTCAGCGTCCCGGTGCCGAAGGAGGCGAAGACCGCCGCTCCGATCGCGGCGACCACCGGCAGGGCGTAGCGACGCAGCAGCGAGGCGCGGTCGACCCGCTCGGTCACCGCCTCACCGTCGCCGGAGTGCCGCGTCACCACGTCGCGTCGGCGGAGCCTCCAGGCCGCGTACGCCGCGACCGGTTGCAGGACGACCCAGACCAGGAAGATGACGGACGGACGCAGGTTGAGGCCGAGGTTCAGGTGGTAGAGCAGCGTCCAGATGGCGAAGCTGACCACCGCCGCGTCGGTGAACACGACGGGCGCACCGGCCACCGCGGCGTTGAGCCGCCCGATCAGACCACGGCCCGGTCCGGGCCGACTGCTGCCACCAGGTCGGGCACCCACGCCCGGAGTGTTCTTCTGGTCAGCTGGCGCTGGAGCCACAGCAGCGTCTTCGACTTGCGTCACGGGGCGTCCTTGTCGTCCGGCGGTGGATTTGGGGAGGCGAAAAGCGGATGTCTGATCGACGACAGCCGGGTATCAAGGGGGCAGCCTAGCGGAATCGGACAGACGTACCGCTGCTGCGGGCGACCGAGTGTCGGGTGCCTGGTCAGCCCGAGATCGGGGCCGCCCGAGGGCGGGGCAGGGCACTGTCGGCGCCGAGCCCGGCGGCCACGGATTCGACCAGGTTGTCGAGGTATCTGTCGGTGAGCGGGAGCCGGGCGATGGCGAGCCGCCAGTAGAGCGGGCCGACGATGAGGTCGATCGCCGCATCCGGGTCCGTGTCGGCAGGCAGTTCGCCGCGCCGCACGGCGCTGGTGACCAGCCGACCGCCGATCTCCTGTTGGCGGGCGTACACCACCTGACGAAGCGTCTCGTCGATGCTGGGGTTGCGGGCGGCCTCGGCCAGCAGGTCCGGGATGATCTGCGACGCCAGCGGGTGACGCAGCGCGTGCGACACCGCCTGGAACAGCAGGGCGAGATCACCGCGCAGGGTGCCGGTGTCCAGTGCCGGCAACTTGCCCTGTGCCGCCGCGGCGACGATCTCCAGCACCAGGTCGAGCTTCGAGTTCCAGCGTCGATAGATCGCCGTCTTGCTGACGCCGGCCCGCCGGGCCACCGCCTCGATGGAGAGCCGGCCGTAGCCGACGGCGGCGAGCTCCTGCATCAGCGCGCGACGGATCGCCGTGGTGATCTCGTCACGCAGCACCGCCGCTCCAGCAGGGGCCCGCCTCTTCTCGGTGGTCATCGAGAGCTCTTATCGCAGGTCACGCCGACCAGAGTAACGCAACGACGATACGGTTGCGTCCCGACGTGTTTCGGACTACTGTCCACGCAGCGACGAGGCGGCGCCCCGCGCACATTTCCCACTAGGATCCCATCGTCGCGAGCCACCCCGTCTGCACGAAAGATCGGAGCGCCATTTCCATGGCCACCACCGCGCTGGTCGACCCCGACACGGGCCTGACCCAGGCGCAGCTGGCCGCTCGGCACGGGCTACGGGTCGCCGGTGAGCGCCCCAGCGTCGTCGAGTACAGCCGCCAACTATGGGCCTACCGGCACTTCATCGCCGCGTACGCCAACGCCAAGCTGGTCGCCTCGTACAGCAACGCCAAGCTGGGTCAGCTCTGGCAGGTGCTCACCCCGCTGACCAATGCGGCGGTCTACTACCTGATCTTCGGGGTGGTGCTGGCACAGAACGACATGCCGAACTACATCGCCTACCTCACCACCGGGCTGTTCATCTTCAACTTCACCCAGAGCGCGGTCCTGACCGGCACCCAGGCGATCAGCAGCAACCTGGGGCTGATCCGGGCACTGCACTTCCCCCGGGCCAGCCTGCCGCTGTCCACGACGCTGACGCAGTTCCAGCAACTGCTGGCGTCGATGGTGGTGTTGATCGGCATCGTGCTGGTCACCGGCGAGCCGCTCACGTGGGAGTGGCTGCTGCTGGTGCCGACCCTGCTCCTGCAGGCGGTGTTCAACGCCGGCGTCGTGCTGACGGTGGCCCGGTTGGGTTCCAAGTCGACCGACCTGAAGCAGGTCATGCCGTTCATCCTGCGCACCTGGATGTACGGCTCCGGCGTCCTCTACAGCGTCAGCCTCTTCGAGCGGCTGCCGAGCTGGGCCACGACGCTGGTGCAGTACAACCCGATCCTGGTCTACATCGAGCTCGCGCGGTACACGCTGATGGAGGAAGCACCACTGCTCAACGAGTCGCTGACCCAGCTCTGGCTGGTCGGCGGCGGGTGGGCGCTGCTCGCCGGCCTGGGCGGCTTCCTCTACTTCTGGCGCGGGGAACAGGAGTACGGCCGTGGCTGAGCAGTTCGACGCCCCCATCGAGGCGAGCGCGACGATGACGTCGACGCAGGAGCGCATCCCGACAGTGGTCGTGGACGACGCGCACATCATCTACCGGGTGCACCAGGGCGCCGGCGGTGGCACCACGCCGGTGGCCGCGCTGCGCCGGCTGGTCAAGCGCACCAACGCCCCGAACATCCGGGAGGTGCACGCGGTCAAGGGAATCTCCTTCACCGCGTACCGGGGCGAGGCGATCGGGCTGATCGGCAGCAACGGCTCCGGCAAGTCCACCATCCTGCGGGCCATCGCCGGCCTGCTGCCGGTCAACCGGGGCGCGATCTACACCCAGGGGCAACCGTCGCTGCTGGGCGTGAACGCCGCCCTGCTCAACGACCTCTCGGGCGAGCGCAACGTCACCCTCGGGTGCCTGGCCATGGGCATGGACCCCGACGACGTGGCCAAGCAGGCCGCCGGGATCATCGAATTCTCCGGGATCAACGAGCGGGGCGACTTCGCCAGCCTGCCGATGCGGACATACTCCTCCGGCATGGCGGCCCGGCTGCGGTTCTCCATCGCCGCCGCCAAGAAGCACGACGTGCTGCTGATCGACGAGGCGCTCGCCACCGGTGACAAGGGCTTCCGCAAGCGCAGCGAGCAGCGGGTGCGCGAGTTGCGGGAGGGCGCGGGCACTGTGTTCCTGGTCAGCCACCAGCTCTCCTCGGTGCGGGACACCTGCGAGCGGACGATCTGGCTGGAATCGGGCGTCCTGCGGATGGACGGGCCCACCGACGAGGTCATCCGGGCCTACGAGGCGTACGCGAACAGCAAGTAGAGGTCCGCGAACACCAGCATCGACACGGCGCCACGGACCGCGTCGCCCGCGTTGGGGCGGCGCGGTCCGCGCGTTAAGGTTCATTCCGTCGCCGCTCGGGCGGAACCTTCCGTTAAAGCATCCCTGAGAGTGAGGATCCGGCAATGACGCAGGACCAGACCACTGGCCCGGACGCCGAAGCGGAGACCCCGACGCCGTGGCGGCCCTCGCGGACGGTGGCCGTGGTTCTGGCCGGAGGCACCGGGACCCGCCTGGGCCTCGGCATCCCGAAGCAACTGCTGAAGATCGCCGGCAAGCCGATCATCGAGCACACCCTGGCGGTCTTCGAGACGGCACCGGAGATCGACGAGATCATCGTGCTGATGGCGTCCGGTCACGTCGACGACGCCCAGCAGATCGTCGACAAGGCCGGCCTGCGCAAGGTCACCAAGGTGATCGAGGGTGGTGACACCCGCAACGCCACCACCCGGATCGCGCTGGACGCGGTCGGCCCGGCGGACTGCAACATCCTCTTCCACGACGCGGTGCGCCCACTGCTCAGCGGGCGGATCGTGCGCGAGTGCGTCAACGCGCTGTGGACCTACGACGCCGTGGACGTGGCCATCCCGTCCGCGGACACGATCATCCAGGTCGACGACAACGACTGCATCACCGACATCCCGGTGCGCTCCCGGCTGCGCCGTGGGCAGACCCCGCAGGCGTTCCGCTCCCCCACCATCCGCGAGGCGTACCGGATCGCCGAGGGCGACCCGAACTTCGCCGCCACCGACGACTGCGGTGTGGTGCTGCGCTACCTGCCCGGCACCCCGATCAAGGTGATCGACGGCTCCGACGAGAACATCAAGGTCACCCACCCGGTCGACGTGCACCTGGCGGACAAGCTCTTCCAGCTCGCCGCGGCGCAGGCACCCCGGCTGACCGACCACCGCAGCTACAGCGAGGAGCTGACCGGCCGCACCATCGTGGTGTTCGGCGGCAGCTACGGCATCGGCCACGAGCTGACCGAGCTGGCCCGGCGCTACGGCGCCCAGGTCTTCCCGTTCAGCCGTTCCACCACCGGCACCCACGTGGAGCGGGCCGAGGACGTCGAGGCCGCGCTGACGACCGCTTTCGAGGCCACCGGCCGGATCGACCACGTGGTGGTCACCGCCGGGATCCTGGAGAAGGGCAACCTCGCCGAGATGGACGAGGAGACCATGGACCGGGTGCTCCAGGTCAACTTCGTCGGCCCGGTGACCATCGCCCGCCAGGCACTGCCCTACCTCCAGCAGACCAAGGGCCAGCTGCTGCTCTACACCTCCAGCTCCTACACCCGGGGCCGGGCCCGCTACGCGCTCTACTCGGCCACCAAGGCCGCCCTGGTCAACCTGACCCAGGCGCTCGCCGACGAGTGGGCCGACGTGGGCGTACGCGTCAACTGCATCAACCCGGAGCGGACCGCCACGCCGATGCGGACGCGGGCCTTCGGCGAGGAGCCGGAGCACACCCTGCTCGCTGCGGAGGCCGTCGCCCAGTCGTCGCTGGACGTGCTGATCTCCGATCTGACCGGCCAGGTGATCGACGTACGCCGGGCACCCGGCGACGGGCCCACGCCGACCGTGCCGGCCCAGTCCGGGCCTGGTCAGGTCGAGGTGCCGGCCGGTGCGGCCTCGGCGAACTGACGCCCACGGCTGCGGAACCACGAACGGAGCGACATGCGCGGCGACCTGGTCCGAAAGCTGGCTGCCCGGTGCCTGAGCACCGGGTTGGCCGTGCTGGCCTTTGTCGTGCTGGCGCTCACCGGCGCCACCGGCTGGGGCCTGACGCTGGCCGTCGCCGCGGTGGTCGCCTCGGCCGCCGAGCAGCGCATCCGCCCCGGCGCTGACCTCGTCGCGGAGACGACGCTGATCGCCGCCGCGATCCTGGTGGGTTACTCGCGGCGGCTGGACGACGGGCTGAACCTCGCGCTCGTCGCCACCGCCCTGGTCCTGCTGGGGCTGGTGCTGCTGGTGGGTCCCCTGCGTACCGCCGCCAACCTGGAGATCCGGGCGGCGAACCTGCCGGTGCGCGCCTGGACGCCGCTCTTCGCGGACCGACTCGGCAGCGCCCTGCTGGCGCTGCTCACCGCCCTGGCGCTCGCCGCCGCGCTCGCTCTTCCCGCGTGGGTCGCGCTGGCCGGCAGCCTGCTGGTCGGCGCGGGCACCGGTGTGGTCGCACTGGACCTGGCCCGGCGGCGGTTCCGGCCGAGCGCCGGGGGCGGGGCGGTGGGCCGGGCGCTGCGCCGGCACCAACCGGAGTTCCTGCTCTACTTCTCCGCGCCGCCCGGCTCGGAATACCAGGTCACCATGTGGCTGCCGTACCTTCAACGGATCGGCCGGCCATTCCTGGTCGTGCTGCGGGAGCCGGAGTTCCTGGCCCCGATCGCCGCGGCCACCGACGCGCCGGTGGTCTACTGCCCCACCCTGCGGGCCATGGACGAGGCGCTGGTGCCGAGCCTGCGGGCGGCGTTCTACGTCAACCACGGCGCGAAGAACAGCCACTGCATCCGGTTCACCCAGCTCACCCACATCCAGCTGCACCACGGCGACAGCGACAAGGCACCCAGCGCCAACCCGGTGTCCGGGATCTTCGACCGGATCTTCGTGGCCGGGCAGGCCGCGATCGACCGGTACGCCCGCGCCGGCGTGCAGATTCCCGCGGACAAGTTCGTGGTGGTCGGCCGCCCGCAGGTGGAGTCGATCGAGGTACGCGCGGAGCCGGCGCGGGGGTTGGCCAACCCCACAGTGCTCTACACCCCCACCTGGACCGGGCACCACGCCGACGCCGACTACTGCTCGCTGCCGGTGGCCGAGGAGCTGATGCGTCGGCTGCTCGCGCGCGGCGCGACAGTGATCCTGCGGGCCCACCCGTACACGGCGCAGAACCCGGCGTCGGCGCGCCAGTTGGGCCGGCTCACCGAGCTGCTCGTCGCCGACCGTGCCCGCACCGGCCGCCGGCACGTGGTCGGCGCGGCGGCCCGGGAGCTGAGCCTGACCGAGTGCGTCAACTCCTCCGACGCGCTGGTCTCCGACGTGTCCGGAGTGATCTCGGACTACCTCTACTCGGGCAAGCCGTACGCGGTCACCGACATGGGTGACGCGGGCGACCGGTTCACGGAGCGCTTCCCGTTGGCCGGTTCGGGGTACGTGCTGCGGCGGGACATGTCCAACGTGGACGCTGTGCTGACCGACCTGTTGGACACCGACCCGCTGGCTGCGGAGCGCTGGGCCACCCGCCGGCGTTACCTTGGCGACTTCCCGGCCGAGTCGTACGCCGAGGCGTTCCTGAGCGCGGCCCGCCGAGAGCTGGAGCCGGTAGAGGACCCCGCGGCCGAGCGTTCGCCGCAGCTCTCCCCCCTCGCCTGATCCGGACCGCTGGGCCCTAGCTCAATCCGAGCCGATCCCCCGCGTTCAGCTCGACCCGGACGATCCCGGACGCGCCGGCCGGCGCATGCCATTCGGCTGTCGCCAGGCCGTCGGCCGACTCGGGGAGCGACCACTCCCACGGCTGGAGTTCGGAGGAGGCGACGGCGAACCGCAGCACCTCCTCGGCGCCCATCAGCGTGGCCCCGAGGTGTGCCACGATTCTCCGCCGCCCGTCGGTGAGGGTCTCGCTGCTGACCGACTCGATGTCCTCCTCGTCAATCCCCACGACGTCCCGGACGATGGCCGCTGCGTCCGCGACCGGGCCGACGACGTCGACCGTCAGCACGACCCGTACGGCGTCCCGCAACGCCTCCTCGATCGCGCTGATCAACTCGGCCTCGTCCGGACCGTCCTCATTCCGGCCTCTGAGCACCATCTCCCGGGTCTCCACCGGCCGGTCGACCGGCCCCGGGTCGAACGGGTCGATGCCGGTCCGCACGTACAGCGCCTCAACCGTCGGCGCTTCGGTAAGGGGCCGGTTCGCCTCCATCGCCGCCACCATCCAGCTCCCGAGCGGCGACCTGCGCAGGTGCCCCGTCCGCAATCCGAACTCGGCGGCCAGGGCGTCCACCCCGCTCCCGAAGGGGGCCTGCGGTGACACATCGACCAGAGGCAGCACCAGGAGCAGGGCCAGCCCCCAGACGCCGCCCCCGTCGACCGCCAACGGGTGGAGGTCGGCGGACCACACGTGCGGTCGCCCGAGCAGTGGAAGGCAGCTGACCAGGGCGGTGTCGAGATCCGGGGCCGTCAGCCGGGCGTGCACCCGGGCCACCACGTCGTCGTCGGACGCCGCCGCCGGCAGTCGCCTGACCCGTCGGCGGACGGACAGGACGGATTCGTCGGCCGGCAGCCACTCCGGCGGGTCCCACCACTCCCCTGCCGTGTCACCGAACGCACAGATGGACACGCAGATCGGCGTCACCCCGTCGGCCGTCCGCTCCCTACCGGCGGCGAAGCCCGTCGGGTAGCCCGCCGCCGACTCCTCGACGTCCAGATCACCACGGCCCCACCGGAATCGCTCCAGCAGAGGGGCGGCCACCTGGCGCACCGCCTCCCCGCCGGACGCCGACGGGGCGGCCGGCGTCAGCGTGAGGTCCAGGTTCACCCCGCTGCGGGGGCCATCGACCTCGGTTCGGGACGCCTTGAAGCTCACCGCGCCGAGCGACGCGACGAGCGGTCGGCAGCGACGCGCCGCGTCGTCGAGTCGAGCGTCGACGACGTTCAGGCTCACGGTGGTGATCAGGGCTGGCTCGACAGTGGACATCAACGCGGGATGGTATGCGTCGGGGTACGCCGCCACTACCGGTTTACACCCGCGACGAAGCTCAGCGGTACGGGTCCAGCAGCGCCAGCACCGCGGCCGGGTCCTCCACGTGCGCGTTGTGCCCGAGCCCGGGCAGTGTGGCGACCGGTACGCCGTACTCCTTGAGCTGTTCGTCGGTGACCATCGGGTCGTGCTCGCCGCGCGCCAGCACCACCGGCACGTCGGTGGCCGCGAGCAGCGCGGCCAGGTCGGGCTCACCGACGGCGAACGCGGCCGGATCCATGGCGAGGCGCCAGCGGCCGTCGACCTGACGGAGACCGGCGTCCACCACCGGGTCGTCCGGCGGCACGAGGCCAGCCAGCCCGGAGACACGCAGGTGGCGCCGGGCCGCCTCGGCGCGGGTGGCGAACCAACTGACCGGGCGGGCGGCCAGTTCGGCGGCGCGGGTCAGCTCCACGGGCGACCAGACCGCCTTGATGCCCAGCCCGACCACCGCGTCCACCGGCGTCCCGGCGGCGCGGGCGGCCAACGCGAGGCCGACCACCCCGCCCAGCGAGTGCCCGAGCACGACGAGCCGGTCGTCGGGGGCGAGGGCCTGCGCGATCCGCTGGGCGAAACCAGCGAACGAGTACGACGGCAGCGGCGGCGCCCAGCCGTGGCCGGCCAGGTCCGGTGCCAGCCACCGCCCGGGCCAGTGCTGCTCGAGGTACGGCGCCCAGGGCAGCCACACGTCGCCAGTCGCACCCATGCCGTGCAGCAGCAGCAGGACCGGCCCACGGCCGGTGTGACCACCCGATTCATCCACCACGGCGGCAGTCTCCCACGGTTCACGGCCCTGGTACGAGAGTCGTCATCCGCGCCACCCCCGCGACGGGAGGATCCTCTGTAGAGTTCGGCGCCTCGACGGGGAGCCTCATCTGTCGATCCCGTCGCGGAGAGGAGTCCACGGTGCTGACGAGACATCGGTCCGCACTTGTCGCAGCCCTGGCGGTCGTCACGCTCGGCACGGCCCTGAGTGCCCCCGCGCTCGGCACGCCCCCGAACGGCCCCGCGCGGAGCGCCGAGGTGGTCGCGGCGGCCGACCGGGTCCTGCGGGTCTACAACAACAACATCGAGAACCTGGTGGTGAACAACTCCGACGGCAGCTGCACCCGCATCTCCGGACCGGACCACCTGACGTCGATCCTGGTCGACGACGCCGGTCGCACCGGCACCAGTGGCGTGGTCGCGCCCGACATCCTGATCGTGCAACAGGTACGCGGCACCGGCCAGGCCGAGGCGTACGCCGACCAGCTGTCGGCGAAGTTCGGCTACCCGGCGGGCAGCTACGGGGCGATCGTGGCGTGGAGCGACCCGGAGCCGTGGGGCAGCACGCACAAGTGCAGCTCCCAGTCGCTCGGGGATCTCAAGAAGAAGCAGACCAACGGCATCATCTGGAACAAGCGGACGCTGAGCCTCGCCAGCGGCGACGTCTCGAAATACTGGAGCGCGGGCTGGCTCAAGCCGGGCACGGCGTATTCCAACGGCGCCGGATGCACGCTGTACAAGCCGCCGAACAGCGACCCGGACAGCACCGACTTCTACAAGTGGAAGCGGACCAGCGCCATCGCGGCCCGGTTCACCATCAAGGCGACCGGCACGAGTGTGTTCGCCGCGACCATGCACCTGCCCCAGGAGAACCGGCAGAACGCCTGCGCCGGCGACGGGGACCGGGGCATCGCCAACACCGGCATCCACCTCGGCGCGGACGCGACCACCCTGCTGAACGCCTCCACGATCCGCGTCGTGGGGATCGACGCGAACCGTACGGGCATCGGGGCCGGCACGTTGAGCGGTTACGGCATGACCGGTTACGGCTCGAAGGCCACCAGCGGCTCCAGCAAGATCGACTACCTCTTCCTGAACGGCGGTGTGCGACCGTCCACGATCGACCACACGGTCGGCGGGACGAAGTCGAACCACCTCGCGCTGTACGGCTTCATCGCCTACTGACCGCACGGCCTGCTGACGGCACAGGCTGCTGACGGCACGGACGAAGACGCCGCGGGCGCCGGCCCCTTGTGGGGGACGGCGCCCGCGGCGGTCCAGCGTGCCTGGGTCAGGCGGAGTAGCCCCGGCTGGCGATCCAGTTGGCCAGGTTGATCGTGGTGATCCAGTACGACGCGTCGGCCGGGTTCGCCGAGTCGGCGATCCGCACGGTGCGGCCGTTGTCCTTGTAGCCCACGACGGCGATGTAGTGACCGCCACCGTAGGAGTGCCAGCCGCCGTTGGTGTCGGTGGCGTCGCCGACGACGTTGGCGACCACGCCACGGCCGTCGGTGATGGCCTTGACGACGTCGGCCTGGAGCTGGTCCATCTGGGCCGGGCTGGGCGCGCCGGCGAACATCCGGGTCCGGTACGGGGAGCCCTTCACCTCGGCGTTGAGCACCCGGGTGGTGTCCAGGGCCGAGTTGGTGCCCATCTCGGTGGTGCCCAGCTCGGCGCCGAGCTCATTCTGGGTGCGGTCGACGCCGGCGGCGCTGAGCGCGTTACGGGTAGCTGCCGGGCCGCAGTTGTAGTACGTGTTCTGCGCCTCGTAGTCGTAGTCGAGCACCTTCGTCGCCGGCGGCTTCGGCCGCTCCGGCTTACGGGTCAGGTCCGGGTTGCTGCTGGCCTTGGCCGCGGGTGACGCGGCGGTGGTGGCCGGGGCTGCGGTGGTCGGCGCGGCACTGGCCGACGGGGACGCCTCGCGCACCTCGCCGCGGGAGGCGGCGACGTCGCTGCGCATCTCGGCGACAGTGGTCGCGGTGCGCTGGCCGGCCGGCGCGTCGTCGGCGGTGGTGAGCATGGCGCCGGTGGTGGTGGCGATGGCGAGGGCCGCGGCGGAGGCGGCAACGATCTGGTACGGACGCTCGGTGGTGAGGCGGCGGAGCTGACGCTTCAGGGTGTGCTTCACGGGGTCCTCCACGGATCGGGGGGAGAGCGGCACACCGGGGCCGGACCGGCATCCGGGCAGGCGCCAGCGCGCGGACGATGGTCCGCGGATGGTGAACCGCTCAGGGGAACGCCCGGCGTGGCCGGGCGGTTAGGCGATGACCCGGGGGGTCAGCTCACCGTCACTGGACGAATGAGCGGGGGCACCGCTACGCCGTGGAGGCGAAGGAACAACCGAGGGGTGGAAAGGTGCTGCACGAGGATGGAACTCCTTCCGACACCGCCTACCGGGTTAGCTGACGGATTCGGGCGGGAAGATCGCCCTACCGCGGGCCATGGCTCGCGGATTCACCCCGGACTTACTGATGGGTCCCCGGTTCGTTCATCACGATTGAGCGGGTCGGCGCGGCGTCGCCTCTTGCGATCGGTTACCGCACCGGACGGGACGACACTACTGGGCCGCCCACACCCTGCCAAGCCAGGTTCACCTGCGCAAACCCGAATTCACGCGCCAATTTCTGCGCGTCTTGCCGCTGACGTGACTCGATGGGACAAGCGGTTACGGAGTCGCCAACGGGCGACAACCGGACAGGCCGCCGATAATGCGGCCACAATCACGGGAACAATCGGGCCGATCGTGCCGGACGACCGATTCGGTATCGGCGTGACCCGGCTCACGTCACGGATCGGGCTCAACTGATCCGGGCCGGGCGCCACCGTGCCACGACTGCGGGTCGGAACGCCCCGGTCGCCGCCCGGCGAGCGGGCAGCGGGGCCGGCCGCAGCCGGGCCGCCGCCGCGTACGCCTCAGCGTTGAGGACGCGTACCGACTCGGCGGCCAGCTCCGCGTCCCGCCATGCGGCCCGCTCCCGGGTGGCGGCAGCCTCGTAGTCGGCCAGTCGCGCGTCCCGGACCGCCCGGCTGAGCAGCACCTCCTGCTCGACCGGATGCCGCCGGGGATCCCAGCCGCGCCGGTGCGCGAACACGTCGCCGAGCTGCGCCATGGTCAGGTCGCCCCGCCAGTACGCCGCCATCGCCGCCCGGTGCAGATAGCGCTCCCGGGCGGCGTACTCGGCGGGGGTGTGGGGGGTGCAGGGGGTGGGTAGCGCCCCGGCACCAGCGAAGCGACGGGCAGCGGTGTCCGCCTCGTCGTACCCGGCCCAGGCCCGCTCCATCTCCTCCTGAGCGGTCAGCCAGGCAACACGTCGTCGCTGGGCGGTCCTGGCCGCGCCGGCTGCGGCGACGGCCACCTCCTCGGCGTACCGGTGCAGGTCGACGGCCTCGGCGGCGGCCACCTCCCGAGCGGTGGGCGGGGCTGGGAGCGGATCACCCGTGGGCCGGTCCCGCTCCGGGCGGGCAACCAGCAGGGCGAGCAGACCCAGGGTCAGCAGGAACAGGGTCGACCAGATGGCGGCGGCCTGCGGCACCTCGGTCACGAACTGGTAGAAGACAGCGGTCTTCATGGTCGGCACCTCGGGGAGAGAGCAGTGCGATGGGGATCGGCACCGGCCACCTGGCCGCGGCGGAGCACGGGTCGGCGGAGCGGTGCTGGTGGGTCGACAGGCGCGGCGTCGGGACGCTCGTCCCGGTGGCTCAGCGCCCGGGTGGGGCCCGGGGTGCCCGGCTGCTCGGGCCGTCGGCGAGGGGCAGCCGGTCAGGCCCGGCGGCGCGCACCGGCAGCACACCGGTCGGGATGACGCCCTGGCCGTCGGGCGGCGCTGGCTGAGCGTCGTCGGACCAGGCAGCGGAGGACTCCTCGACGACCCCCTCGGGGACCGCCTGGGTCGTGTGGGCGGTGCCCGCCGAGGAACTGAACGGGCAGGACGCCGGAAGTGCACCGAGGGCGAACGGAGGTGGCACAGCGGCCGAGGTCGGGCCCGCGCCAAGCGCCAGGGCCGCGACGACGGCGAGGCTGGTCAGCACCCGTGTCGCCCAGCGCGCCACCCACCACAGCGGACAGGTGATCGCGACCGGAAGCACGTCCCCACGCTACCGCCGCGCCGACCCGTGCGCACCGACCACGGGCGTGTCGGCTCACGCCGCGCCGAACCCCGCTGAGCAGGGTGGACAGTGTCAGCGCGAGTCGACGTACGGCGATCGGCCGCCGCTCTGGTCACCCTCGCCGGCGGCGCCGATCTGCGGCCGGGCGGCATCCGATTCGGCCGTGCGTTGTCGGGGGACGGGCGCCGGTCGGGCCGGACGGCGGGGCGCGAGCCGGCGCATCATCGGAGTCTCGACGTAGCGGTGCAGCAACCCGGCGAGGACCAGGTTCGCCACCAGGAAGCCGAGCACCACGGCCGGGCCACGCCAGCCCTCGAACCCGGTCCCCCAGTCACCGCTCCAGCGCAGCACACTCGTCATCACCAGCACGTGGACCAGGTAGAAGGCGAAGGAGACCTCACCGAGCCAGACCAGCGGCCGAGACCGCCACGGCGAGCGCTTGTTCGACACGTCCGCGTTCGCGGCGGCGGTGATCACCAACAGGTACGCGACCGCGAGCAGCGTGGTCCACAACTCCGCGCGGATCCACTGCGCGGCTGCCACCCAGGTGCCCAGGAAGATCACGGTGGCGACGGTCAGTCCCGGGCCGCGCCAGAGACCCCGGCGCATCAACTCGGCCGCCACCGCGCCCAACCAGAACTCCAGTGACCGTGCCGGCGGGAAGATCTGGGTGAACCACCACCGGCTCACCTCCGGGACCAGCTGCTGGGCCGGCCAGAGCGCGAGAATCAGCAGCGGCAGCGCGACGATCAGCACCCAGAGCAGCCTGGGCCGGGCCCGGCGCAGCAGCGGCAGGGCCAGTGGCAGGCACAGGTAGAAGAAGAACTCGCAGGACAGCGACCAGCTCACCGTGTTGATGCTGTAGAACCAGCCCGGCCGGGGGTCCCAGGCCTGCAACAGCAACAGGTTCTCCAGCGCGGCGGCCGGCAGGACCGGGTCGGCGAACCACCAGGCGACCAGCAGCGTCGCCCCGAACAGCACCAGGTGGTTGGGGTAGATCTTGGCGACCCGTCGCCGCCAGAAGGCGAGCGGGGAGTCGCCGTCCCGGGCCGACCAGACCAGCACGAAACCGCTGAGGATGAAGAAGAACTGGACCCCGGACAGGCCGAGGGTGAACAGCGCGTCGATCACCGCCTTGTAGTTCGGCTCGGCGATGATCCGCATGGTGCCCGCGTGGAAACCGAAGACCAGCAACGCGGCGATCCAGCGCAGCCCGGTCAGCGAGGGCAGCCGGGCCGACGTGAGGGCTGGTCGGTCGGCCGACACCGCGGGAGCGCTCGTCATGCCGGGATCCTGAAGCTCGGCAGGGTCACCAGCACGTTCGTATCCCTCCGCGGCGCGGCGTCGGACGGCGCGACGGCGACGCCCGCGACGGCCCAGCAGGGCCGCACCGAGGCACCCTACCGGGTCACTCCCGGGTGAACCGGACGCATCCCACCCCGTCATTCCCGGGCCGGGCAGGCGCCGGCCGGCCGTCGTTAACCTTTCGTCGGGCGGGAGTTCAGAGACTCCACCACCGGCGGCCACACCGGGTTCCGGGGCCGGCCACCCTGGTCGCCGAAGGTGGCGGGCGTGGTCAATGAGCCGACGCACGCACCGCTGCTGAGCATCGTCGTGCCCGTTTACGGCGTCGAGGCGTACCTGTACCAGTGCCTCGAGTCGATCCGGGCCGACGTCCCGGCGGGCGAGTCGGACGCCGTCGAGCTGATCGCCGTCGACGACGCCTCCCCGGACGGCTGCGGCGACATGCTGCGCTCCTACGCCGCCGGCCACGACGGCGTCCGCGTCGTGCACCTGAGCAGCAACGTGGGTCTGGGCCTGGCCCGCAACGCCGGGCTCGACGTCGCCACCGGCCGGTACGTCTGGTTCATCGACAGTGACGACTGGGTGCCGCCCGGCACGATCCCGGCGGTGCTGGACCGGTTGCGCCAGCACGAGCCCGACGTGTTGATGCTGGACCACTTGCGGGTGCACGAGGACGGCCGGCGGGAGGTCGACGCGAGCAGTCATCTGTTGCGCGCGATCCCCGGCGTCAACCGCCTGGACGACCAGCCGCAGCTGTTGCGGGTGCAGCACACCGCCTGGAACAAGGTGGTCCGCCGGGACTTCCTGGACCAACTGGAGCTGCGGTTCTTCCCTGGCTGGTACGAGGACATCCCGTTCAGCCATCCCCTGCTGATCGGCGCCGAGAAGATCTCCGTGCTGGACCGGGTCTGCTACCTGTACCGGCAGGGCCGGCACGGCGCGATCACCTCCACCCGCAGTGGCCGGCACTTCGACGCGTTCGCCCAGTACGAGCGACTGTTGGACTGGGTCGCCCGGAAGCACCCGGACGAGCGGTTGCAGGCCGAGCTGTTCCAGCTGATGATCAGCCACTACCTGGTGGTGGTGGGCAACGACGGTCGGCTGCACCCCCATCTGCGGCGGGACTTCTTCCACCGGGCCGCCGAGCACTACCGCCGGTATCTGCCCACCGGCGGCTACCCCGTGCCGTCGGGCGTGGCCGGGCTCAAGCACCGCCTCGTCGGGCGCGGTGACTGGCTGGCGTACTCGGCGCTGCGCCAGGCGCACCGGGTCGCTGGTCGCCTGCGCCGACCCGGCCCGGCGGCTGTCGACAGCGGCGCGGGTTCGGTCACCGCCGACGACGACCCTGGCCGAGCAACGGGCACCGCGACAGCGGTCGACGGGCTCGCCGTGGCAACGGATCGGCGCGACGCGCTGGCCGGGAGCCGCCGGTCGTGACCGCACCCACCGCACAGCACGCCGGAGGCCGGGTTGGTTTCCGGCGCCCTGGTTCTCCAGGTCGCCCGCCCGCCGGGTGGACGACGACAGCACCACCGCACCCCGGTGCGGGCGTCAGTGAGCAGAGGTCGGAATGACGGCGACAATCAAGATCGGACCACACGTGGTCGGTGCCGGGGAGCGACCGTTCGTGGTGGCCGAGATGTCCGGCAACCACAACGGCGATCTGAACCGGGCGCTGGCCATCGTCGACGCGGTGGCCGTGAGCGGGGCGCACGCGCTGAAGCTCCAGACGTACCGGCCGGACACCATCACCATCGACGTCGACACCCCGGCGTTCCGGATCTCCAGTGGGCACGAGCTGTGGGGCGGGGAGAGCCTGTACCGCCTCTACGAGCGGGCGCACACCCCGTACGAGTGGCACGCCCCGATCTTCGAGCGGGCGCGGGAGCGCGGTCTGACCGTCTTCTCGTCACCGTTCGACGCGACCGCCGTGGAGCTGCTGGAGTCACTGGACGCGCCCGCGTACAAGATCGCTTCTTCGGAGCTGGTCGACCTGCCGCTGATCCGGCTCGTGGCCAGCACCGGCAAACCGATGGTGATCTCCACCGGCATGGCGACGGTCGCCGAGATCGACGCCGCCGTGCGCACCGCCCGTGACGGTGGCGCGGCGGGCATCGTCCTGCTGGCCTGCACCGCGTCCTACCCGGCGCCGCCGGCCGACAGCAACCTGCGCCGGCTGCCCGTGCTGGCCGGTGCGTTCGACGTGCCGGTCGGGCTGTCCGACCACACGCCCGGCATCGGGGTGGCGGTCGCCTCGGTGGCGCTCGGTGCCTGCTTCATCGAGAAGCACGTCACGCTGGACCGGGCCGACGGCGGCGTGGACTCGGACTTCTCGCTGAACCCGGCGGAGCTGACCGCCCTGGTCGCCGAGTCCGGCCGCGCGTACGCGGCACTGGGTGGGACCGCGATCGGCCCGACCCCGGCCGAGCGGGAGGGGCTGCGGTTCCGCCGTTCGCTGTTCGTGGTCGAGGACGTGCGGGCCGGCGATCCGGTGACCGCCCACAATGTCCGGTCGATCCGACCGGCCGGCGGGCTTGCCCCGGTGGAGATCGACCGGGTGCTGGGCCGCACCTTCACGACCAACGTCCCCCGCGGCACTCCCCTGAGCTGGGACCTGATCTGACCGTCGCCCGAGGCCGGGCCGCCGAGCGGAGGCAGCCCGGCCCGGCGGGCTCACCTGAGCGCCTGTAGAGCTGCCCCAGATGTGGGGCAGCTCTACAGGCGGCAGCCGGCGGTACTCCGGCCATCGGGTCCGAAGCCGACGGTCACCACCAGGTCGGCCGTCCAGAGGGTCCGCCAAACCGCCGAGCCGTCGGCCGGCGTACCCAGCCCGTGGCGACGCCACCACGCCGCCACCGGGACGTCGGCCAGCTTGCAGCAGCACTCGGCGCGGGTCCACCGCGCCCAGAAGTCCTCCACACCGAACCGGCGGGCCAGCGCCGGAGGCACCGGAGCGGCCACGCATTCCGCGTCGATGGCCACCCGCCATCCGGGTGTCGGCGGGCCGTACCAGCCGACGCACCGCCCGTCGTCGAGGTGACTGCGGGTCACGGCATCGGTCAGGTCGGCGGGAGCGCCGATCCGCAGGTGCCGCTCGGCGGCGACGAGCAGACCCGGCACCGGACGGGGACGGACCAGCCGGTCCAGGTCAGATGGAGGCGGCACCGTCCACCACGATGACCTGGCCGTTGATGTTGGTGTGCTCCCGCAGCAGCATCCGTACGACCGGCACGACCTCCTCCGGCTCGGTCAGGTGACCGGTCGGGGTACGGCGGACGATCTGCTCAAGCTGGGTCGGGCCGAGCACTGCGGACATCTCCGAGGCGAAGAAGCCGGGCGCCACCGCGTTGACCAGCACCCGGCCGCCCAACTCCCGTGCGAGCGAGCGCGTGGCGGCGTCCATGCCGCCCTTCGTGGCCGAGTACGCCACCAGGCCCGGGAAGCCGCGCTGCGCGCAGATCGAGGTGATGTTGACGATCCGCCCGCGTAGCCCCTTGCCGAGCATCCGGCGGACCACCAGCCGGGTCAGTTGCAGCGGGGCGGTCAGGTTGGTCTCGATGATCCGGGCGATGTCGTCGGTGGCGGTGTGAACGTGCAGGGAGTCCTGCCCGATGGCCGCGTTGTTGACGATGCCGTCGATCGGGCCGAGGCGCTGCTCCACCTCGCGCACGAAGCTCTGCGCGGCGCGCAGGTCGGTGACGTCCACCGAGCCGACACACACCTCGTCGGGATGCTCGGCGACGAGTTTCTCCAGCTCCGGGGTGACGCTACGGGCGAACGCGGCCACCCGCACGCCGGCGTCGAGCAGGTCGGTGACGATGGCCAGGCCCAGCCCCCGGGAGCCACCGGAGACGAGGACCACGGAGCTGGGTGGGACGAGCTGGGTGTCGGCGGGGTCAGACATCGCTCTTCAGGGTCTCCTTGACGGGAATCTCGGTCAGCACGCGGATGCGGCGTGGCACCGCGTGCTCGGGAAGCCGGCTGGCGCACCAGCGGACCAACGTGGCCTCGTCGACGGGGTCGGCCGGGTCGAGGACCACCTCGGCGACCACCATCCGGCCGAGCACCGGTGCGCGGCGGCCGGTCACGCGGGCCCAGGCCACCGCCGGATGGCCGGCCAGCACATTGCGGACCACCCCGGCGGAGACCTTGCTGCCACCGACGTTGATCTCGTCGGAATCCAGTCGGCCGGTGATCAGCACCCGGCCGTCCAGCACCTGCACCCGATCGCCGGTGCGGATCGGGCCGGCCAACCCGGCACCGTGGTACGGGGAGGTGACCACCAGCTCGTCGTCGCGGACGGAGAGCGTCGGCCGGCCGGGGCTCTCCCGGTCCAGCCAGTCGACCGGGAAGCCGGCCCGCCCGTCGTGCACCACAATGGACGCCCCCACCTCCGAGGACGCGTAGATCCAGGAGATCCGGGCCGTGGGGAAGACGTCGCGGAGCTGATCCAGGATGGCCTGGTCCACCGGCTCACCACCGAGGGTGATCTGCCGCAACGGCACCCGGGCCAGCGCGGCGGCATCGCGGTAGAGGGTGCGACGCCAGAACGTGGGGGTGCCGGAGGCGGCGTCGACGCCGTGCGCAGCCGCGACCATGGGCCAGTCGTCCAGCTCGTCGGGCTCCACCACCACCAGGTGCTGACCGGGGTGGGTCAGCGACAGCGTGACCACCTGCCACCAGGCGTACGTGCCGGGGGCGTACGGGCACAGCCAGGTGCGGTCGGGCTGGTCGCCCCGCACGGTGGTCAGCGTGTCCAGGGTGTGCCCGACCCGCTTGGGGCGCCCGGTCGAGCCCGAGGTCAGCAGCCACAGTCGGCCGGGCTCGGCGGCTCGCGGCCGGGTCGGGGCGCTCGGGTGCACGCCCTCGTCGTCGAGGACGCTCACGGTGAACCCGGCCTCCAGCAGCTCGGCGCGCATCACCGTGTCGACCCGACTCGCGGTGCTCAGCAGCAGCTCGGTGCCGTACACGGCGTGCTGCCGGGCGGCGGTGAGCGCGTGCAGGGCGGAGTGGGCGAGCACCGCCGCCGGGTCGGGCACTGTGGGCGTTGGTAGCGAACGCCAGGTCAGCGTGGCGCCACCGACGACGAGCCGGTTGTCGACACCAGCCGGCTCCGGACGCGCCGGTGTGGGGTGACCCGCCGTCGCGACGGTCACTGGTGTTGGAGCTCGACGAGGAAGTCGAGGACGTCGGAGACGGTGGCGATGCGGCGCAGGCCGGGGGCGTCGAAGTTGAGCTCCTCCCCCGTCTCGTCCTCCACCCGCAGGGCCAGCTCGGAGAAGTCGAGCGACCGGAAACCGATCTCCCGCAACTGTGCCGCGTCGTCCGCGGGCAGCTCCTTGTCCTGGTTCTTGAGCACCTGAGCCATGAGGTCGCGAATCTGCGCGCGACTCAATTCGTTCATGCGCCGCAGTCTACAACCCAGCGAATGCATATCTGCTTTCCCGGTAGACCCGGGTAAGGTGCTCCGACCGGACGTGAACAGATTAGAAAGCGAGACGCACGTGCTGCGCGAAGCGACGGCGGACGACGTTCACCTGATGTTGTCCTGGCGTAATCAGGAAACGAACCGTCAGGTCAGCAAGACCAGTCACGAGATCACCGCCGAGGAGCACGCCCGGTGGTGGTCGGCGGTCCGGGACGACCCGTCCCGGCGGGTTCTGATGTACGTCCGCGAGGACCTGCCCTGCGGTGTGGTCACCTTCTTTGACCTGCGGTTGGAGAGCCCTCGGTCGGGAGCGTGGGGCTTCTATCTCGACGCCGACGGGCTGGACGGGCGGGGCGAGACCCTGCCCGCCTGGCTGGGGGTGATGCGGGAGGCCGTCGAGTACGCCTTCGACGGGCTGCACCTGGACCGCCTCGACGGTGAGGTGCTCGGGCACAATACCGTCGTACGGCAGATGAACCGACGTTTCCGATTCGTCGAGGGCACCCCACGACAGGAGCTGTCCGACGGTCGGGAAATCACTGTCATCCCGATTTCCCTGGCTCGCGCCGATCGTCGCCAGCGCTGATTGCCGCACATATTTCCGCCGCCGTCCCAAACCATTAACCGACAGTGCTCCCGGTGGACATCCGCCGTTCATGGACAGCGGTTTTCCACCGAGAGCGCGGCGGGTCAGGCTCGTCGCCAGGCCGCCCAGTGCTGCACCGGGTTGCCGCCGAGCCGAACGAAGCCGTACGCGGTGCCGTCCCAGTCGTCGACCTGCCCGGGCGCCCAGCGGGCGAACACCACCTGCGCCGCGGCCGGCGGCTGCTCGCTGAACCACCGGACGTCTGTCCAGGTCACCTGGTGGCTGAGGTTGAACCGGGTGACGTAGTGCACGCCGGTCGAGGCCCACACCCGCTCGCCGGGGCGTACGCCGACGTCGGCGACCCGGGGCGTCGGCGCGGTGCTCGCGACGGCGGGCCGCACGATGCGGTGGTCGATCACCTGCATGGTGACGAGGTTGACCACGACGAGCACGACGAGCACCGGCATTCGCAGTCGGGGCACCAGCACGGTGGCCACGAGCAGCAGACAGCCGGCGATGCCGACGAGCGACCCGATCACCGGCCGCATCTCCCGCAGGCCCCCGGTCAACGCCACCAGGTCCGGTGCGCTGAAACCGCCGTAGCGCAGCCGGTGGCCTCGACTGGCCACGTACGCGAGCCGGACGGCGATCAGGGCGCCGCCGCCGACCAGCACCGCCACCGCGACGACGGCCCGACGCAGGACCACCCGGCGGCCGGCGGTGAGCAGCACCCCGAGCCCGACCAGCAGCCAGAACGGCGCCAGCATCTGCACGTAGCGGCCGTAGATCGCGTCCAGCGGCTTGCCGGTGACACCGGCCAGGATCACCGACGCGCCGCCGGCGACCCCGACGGTCACCACCAGCGCCACACCCATCGTCCAGCGGACGGCGTCGCCGTGCCGTGGGCGCCACAGCTCGCGCACGGCGGCGGCCCAGGCCACCCCCGCCATCCCGAAGGTGATCACCACGAGGTACCAGAGCTGGGTGGCGACGCCCGCGCTGACGCGGACCACCCCCTGGGCGGAGGCGAGCGCCTCGACCGTGCCACCGCCGGGCGTGCTGCCCAGCAGGTAGACCTTGTCGCCGAGGTGACGGATGGCTGCGTCGTTGACGAGCGCCAGGGCGAGCACCGGCAGCAGCGCCGCGAGAATCGCGGGCGGGCTGATCCGGCGGCGGGCGAACAGCAGCAGGACCAACCCGGCGTGCACCGCCACGATCACCAGGCCCCGGGAGTGCAGCAGGTGGAACCCGCCGACCAGCAGACCGACGGTGGCGGCGGCGAGCGGGCCGGGCCGCTCGATCCAGCGGTGCACGGCGAGCAGCCAGGCAACCACCAACGGCGCCGATCACCGTGTCGATCATCGCGACGCCCGTGTAGAAGGCGGTGGCCGGCAGGGTCGCCGCCGCGACCGCGCCGAGCAGCGCGTACGACCGGCGCAGCCGGAGCAGGCGGCGACCGAGCAGGTACGCCAACGGCAGCAACGTCGAGTTCACCATCGCGTTGATCAGCTGGACGAGCCGGTAGCTGTCGGTGAAGTCCCGGTCCCCGAGGAACGCCGGCGAGATCAGCATCGGGTAGCCGACCCGGCGCAGCAGGTCGTTCTCGCTGCTGAAGCCACCCGGCCCGCCGGCCAGCGCGCGGGCGGTGTTCAGGTAGCTGTCCTCGTCGGTGTGCGCGATAGGCAGCACGATGTGCCGGGACAGCCACATCCGCCAGGCGACGCCGAGCACCCAACCGACGACCAGCAGCAGCGGCACCACCCAGCGGCGCGCGGGTGCGGCCTCGGACGTCGCCGCCACCGCCTCCGGCCGTTCGATCACGTCGCTACCGGATGCCATCAACGCCTCCAGAGTTGCCAGCCGGACCGGCCCGCGCGAACCCGGCGGGCAGGTGGGCCCGCGTCGGTGACGCTCGGGATGAGCCACCCGCACCGGGCCGGTGCGGAGGTCGGGTGAACGCGGTGACCGGCTGGGAAGGGGGCTGCCGGGCCACTCGCGCGGTCACTGTAACGGCCCAATGTGGCCAGGTCAGGCCCGTTGCGGGCGGGCCGGAAGTGTTCGCCTACGCGGTGCCCGGCATTCACAGGAGCAGGGGTCGCGATTAACCCGCGAACGCCGGGGAGTTAACCCGCCATGGCTAGCGTCTCACCCCGGTCGGCCGGCCGAGGGCCGCCCGTTCATCCACGATCACGGGAGCACCAAATTGAGTGAGTTGAATGGATCGTCCATTCTGATCACCGGAGGAACGGGTTCCTTCGGCAGGACCTTCCTGCGGCACCTCCTCACCGAGGCCGACCCCGCCCGTGTGGTGGTGTTCTCCCGCGACGAGCTCAAGCAGTACGAGCTGCGCCAGCAACTCGGCGACGACCCGCGTCTGCGCTGGTTCATCGGCGACATCCGGGACCGGCACCGCCTCACCCGGGCCATGCACGGGGTGGACCACGTGGTGCACGCCGCCGCTCTGAAGCAGGTGGACACCGCCGAGTACAACCCCTCCGAGTACATCGCAACCAACATCACCGGCTCCCAGCACGTCGTGGACGCCGCGATCGAGGCCGGCGTCAAGAAGGTCATCGCGCTCTCCACCGACAAGGCGTCCAGCCCGATCAACCTGTACGGCGCGACGAAGCTGGTCGGGGACAAGCTGTTCGTCTCGGCGAACCACTACGCCGCCCAGCACCCCACCCGGTTCGCCGTGGTGCGCTACGGCAACGTGGTGGGCAGCCGCGGCTCGGTCGTTCCGCTGTTCCGCCGGCTCGCCGCCGAGGGCAAGAGCCTGCCGATCACCGACAAGCGGATGACCCGCTTCTGGATCACCCTGGACCAGGCCGTGCAGTTCGTCATGGACTCGTTCGACCAGATGCAGGGCGGCGAACTGTTCGTGCCGCGCATCCCGAGCATGCGCATCCTCGACCTGGTCGAGGCCGTGGCCCCGGACGCCACCACCCACGAGATCGGGATCCGACCGGGCGAGAAGCTGCACGAGGAGATGATCGCCCCCGACGACAGCCGGCGGACGTTGCGCGCCGACGGCCGGTTCATCGTCCAGCCGACCATCGCCACCTGGGGCTACCAGCCGCCGGTCGACTGCGACCCGGTGCCGGACGGCTTCGCCTACCAGTCGGACACCAACGACGAGTGGCTCAGCGTCGACCAGCTGCGCGACATGCTCGGCATCGCCGCATGACGGGAATGCTCCCGTACGGCCGGCAGTCGGTCACCGAGGAGGATGTCGCCGCCGTCGCCGACGTGCTGCGTGGCGACTGGCTCACCACCGGTCCGCAGGTGGACGCCTTCGAGGCCGACCTCGCCGCGTGGACCGG
Source organism: Micromonospora sp. MGP-C2 (assembly GCF_057766525.1). NCBI lineage: Bacteria > Bacillati > Actinomycetota > Actinomycetes > Micromonosporales > Micromonosporaceae > Micromonospora > Micromonospora sp. MGP-C2. Next base: position 6,422,998 of record NZ_JBYMEN010000002.1, on the reverse strand, counting down.
TGGTGTCGGCGTCACGACCGTCTCCAATGGCACGGCGGCCCTGCACGTCGCGTACGCGGCCGCCGGGGTGGGCCCGGGTGACGAGGTGGTCGTCCCGCCGATGACGTTCGTGGCGACGGCCAGCAGCGCGGCCGCTCTCGGCGCGAAGATCGTGTTCGCTGACGTGGAGGACGAGACCTTCTGTCTCGACCCGGCCGCCGCCGCCGACGCGGTCACCTCGCGTACCAGGGTGGTCTCCGCTGTCGACTACGCCGGCCACCCCGCGGACTACGACGCGTTGCGCACCTCGCTGGCGGGCTCCGACGCGCTGCTGCTCGCCGACGCGGCGCACTCGATCGGCGGGACGTACCACGGCCGACCGGTCGGCTCGCTCGCCGACCTGACCACCTTCTCGTTCTTTCCCACGAAGAACCTGACCACCGGCGAGGGCGGCGCGGTCGCCGCGCTGGCCCCGGCCGTGCTCAGGCGGGCCCGCCGGTTCCGCGGCGTCGGGCTGGTGCGCGAGCGCGACGACCTGCGGTTCCCCGACGAGGGCGGCTGGCACCAGGAGGTGCACGAGTTCGGGCTGAACTACCGCCTGCCGGATGTGCTCTGCGCCCTGGGCCGCAGCCAACTGCGCCGGCTCGCCGAGTTCAAGGCGCGCCGCGACGCCCTCGTCGCCCGCTACGACAAGGCGCTGGCCGACCTGGACGGCGTGCTGCTGCCGACCCGCAGGTCGTGGGCCGACCCGGCCTGGCACCTCTACCCGATCCGCGTGCTCGACGGGCGTCGCCGCGAGGTGTACGACCGGATGCGGGCTGCCGGCATCGGCGTCCAGGTCAACTACCTCCCGGTGCACTGGCACCCGGTCTTCGCCGACCTCGGTTACCGGCGCGGGTCCTGCCCGGTGGCCGAGCGGTTCTACTCCCAGCAACTGTCGCTGCCGCTCTACCCGGGGCTCAGCGACACCGACCAGGATCGCGTCGTCGACGCGCTGACCGCGGCCCTGCGGGCCGGCTCGGTGCGTTCCGCCGCCTGATGGGAACCTGATGCACCACGCCAACCACTTCTACGGCCACGCGCACGTGCTGGCCCGCTACGTCGGCCTCGGCGACCGGCACCCACCGCGGATCAACGGGTACGTGCAGCACGGCTGGAACATCGGTGACGGCCTGGCGCCCGGTCACCCGTACGCCGAGCGCACGCCCAGCCTGCTCTGGTCGGAACAGACCCGCCGCCGGGCCTGGTCGGTGGGGCGGCGCAACGTGGTCGTCATCGGCGCGCCGTTCGCCTACCTGCTGGCGATGCGGCCCGAGGACCCGCCGGCCGAGGAGCGGGAGGGCACCATCTGGTACCCGTTCCACGGCTGGGAGGGCCAGCACGTGAAGGGCGACCACCGGAAGTTGATCGCCCTGATCCAGGCCACCGAGCCTGGCCCGGTCACGGTCTGCCTCTACTGGCACGAGTACCGGATGCGCAACGTCCGCCGCCTCTACGAGCGGGCCGGGTTCCGGGTGATCTGCCACGGCTACCGGGGGCACTGGTGGAAGGACACCGACCCCGAGTTCCTCGACAAGCAACTGACCGAGCTGCGCCGACATCGGCGGGTAGCATCCAACCGGCTGACCAGCGCGATCTTCTACGGCATAGCGGCGGGCTGCGAACCGGCCGTCTACGGCGACCCGATGATCCTCTCCAATGAGGACCCGACCTTCGGTGGCACCGCCCGCATCCGCCGGCAGTGGCCGGAGCTGCACGGCACCGAGGTCGACCTGCCCACCGCGGTCCAGATCGCCCACGCCGAGCTCGGCACCGACCACCGCTGCACGCCGGCCGAGCTGCGCGAGCTGCTCGGTTGGGCGAACCTCCAGGAGGAAGAGGACCACAGTGACGACTGAGACGGCACCCTCCGGCCGGATCACGCTGCCGGGTGGCGAGATGCTCGCCTGGTCCGACCTGCCGCAGATGCGGTTGGCCGACGGTGGGCCCCTCGCCGCGCTCGCCGCCCGACTCGTGCCGTCCGGCGCCCGGGTCCTGGTGGCCGGCCCGCACGACCCGGCCCTGCTCGACCAGCTCGGTCACGCCGAGGTGACCTGCCTGCTGCGCAGCCACCCGGACGCGGTCGCGCTGGCTCCAAGAGCCGCCCATGTGGTCGTGGGCGGCCCGACCGGGCTTCCCGCCGACGAGACGTACGACGTGGTGATCGCCGGTGCCGGCCTGGACCCGGTGGAGTCGGTGGAGGGCGTCCGGCTCGGCTGGGACGGCGTGCTGGCACGACTGGTCGCCGCCGTCCGACCGGGTGGCGCGCTGCTGCTGCGCCTGGACAACCCGCTCGGCCTGCACCGACTCGTCGCCACCACCCCCTGGTACGCCGGCCGCGACGATTCCGCCTGGACGGTCGGCGGCGTCCTCGATCGCGGCCACCCGGCCAACCGGGACCAGCTACGCGAGCGGCTCACCGAGGTGGGGCTGCGCCCGGCCGCGTGCTGGGCCGCGTACCCCGACGCCGGCAGCCCGACAGCGCTGCTCGACACCGACCACCTCGACCGGGACACCGGCTCCGGCCTCTTCGACGCCGTGCTGCACGGCGCGTGCGCCGGCGGCTTCACCAGTGACACAGTGCTCCAGGACCCGGCCCGGCTGGCCGTGGACGCGCTGCACGCCGGGCGCGCCGCCGACCTCGCACCGGGCTGGCTGGTGCTCGCCCGCCGGCCCGCCGACGACCCCACCACACCGGCCGCCGACAGGGATCTGCCGGTGGCGCTGATGCAGACCGGGCGTCCCGGCAGCGGCGTGCTGGAGGTGCTGCACGGCCCGTCGGGGTGGCGCTGGGGGCGGACCGCGGCCACCGACCGGGACGTGCCGGCCGCCGCGCCGTTCGCCAGCCGCGAGGCCGCGTACCGGGACACGGATGCGCTGTCCGGGCCGGTGCCGGCCGGCCGGCTGCTGCGTACCCTGCTGCTCGACGCGGCCCTGCGCCGCGACCTGGCGACCCTACGCACGCTGCTGCACGGGTACGCGGGCTGGCTCGCCGACCAGGCCGACGGCGACGGCCGGATCGCCGGCGCGACGGCGCTGGCCGGCACCGACAACGTGGTGGTCGACGGCGGGCGTTACGCGGTGCTCGACCCGAGCTGGCGGGCCACCAGCCCGTTGCCCGCCGACGTGGTGCTGGCGCGTGGGCTGTGGCGGTTCGCGGCGGGCCTGCTCACCGGTGGGTACGCCCACCCGTGGTCGTCCACTCTCGACGTCGCGGGTCTGACCGTGGTGCTCGGCGGCCTCGCCGGCCACGACCTGGACCGCCCGACCGTCACCGAGGCGGTGGAGACGGAGGCCGCCGTCGCCGCGGCGCTGCACGGTCTGGACGTCGACGGCACCGTCGACCTCGCCGCCGAGCTGCGCGCGATCGCGCCGACCGACCCTCCGGTGGGTGCGGCGCGCGGCTACCAGCAGTTGCGTGAGGCGTGGCTGCGCCAGCGCGAGGAACTCGCCCGGCTGGCCGCACTTACCGCGTGGACCGAGGAACTGCTCACCTCGCGGGAACGCGCGCTGCGCCGGGCCGAGACGACGATCGGCCTACTCAGCGGATCACTCAGCTACCGGGTGGGCCGACTCGCCATCACCCCGGCCCGGCTGGCCAAGCGGGGTGCCCGCGCCGCCAAACGTCGGGCCACCGCGGCGCTCGCCCCGAAGCCTGAGGAACAGCAGTGACCGGCGTACCGGTGCCCGGGGTGGGCGCGACCGACGACGCCGGGCCACGGATCGTCGGCATCGTGCAGGCCCGGATGGGCTCGTCCCGGCTGCCCGGCAAGGTGCTCCGCCCGCTCGCCGGGCGTTCCGTGCTGGGCCGGGTGGTCCGCGCCGCCTCCGACAGCGGCGTCCTGGCCGACCTGGTGGTCGCGACCAGCACCGACCCGGTCGACGACGCCGTGGCGACCGAGTGCCAACGGCTGGGCGTGGCGTGCCACCGCGGGCCGGTCGACGACGTCCTGGACCGGTTCGTGGGCGCGCTCGCGGCACACCCGGGCGACGCGGTCATGCGGTTCACCGCCGACTGCCCGCTGCTCGACCCGGAGATCATCACCCTGGTCGCGTCGGTGTACCGGGCCGTGCCCGGGCTGGACTACGCAAGCACGTCGATCGCCCGCACCCTGCCGCGGGGACTGGACGTCGAGATCATCCGAGCGGAGACGCTCCGCACCCTGGGCCGGCTCGCCGCCGACCACCACCGGGTGCACGTGACCTCGTACGCGTACACCCATCCGGAGCTGTTCCGGGTGCTCGGCGTGACGCTCACCCCGGACCGCTCCGCGCTGCGGCTGACCCTCGACACCGAGCAGGACTGGGCGCTGGTCAGCGCGGTCATCGACCACTTCGGTGACGTCAGCGTGCCACTGGCCAAACTCGCCGACTGGCTCGACGGGCAACCCCACCTGCGCGCGCTCAACGCCGGAGTCCGACAGAAGCACCTGGAGGAGTCCTGAGCACGCTGCGGGTCGGCTTGCGCTGCGACGCCAGCCCACGGCGGGGCGTCGGCCACCTCGTCCGCTGCCTGGCACTCGCCGAGGAGTTCCTCGCCCGAGGCGCCCACGTGGCCGTACTCGGCACCGTCGAACGACTCGACTGGGCGACCGCGGAGCTCGCCGCCCGGGGCATTCCCCTGCACCCGGGCCCGGACTCGCCGGCCGAGCTGGTCGAGGCAGCCCGCCGACACCACCTGGACGTGATGGTCCTCGACTCCTACGAGCTGAACCCGGCCGGGGCGGGCGCCCTGCGCGCCGCCGGGGTGTTCACCCTCGCCGTGATCGACGGGGACAGCCGGGGCCAGGTCGCCAACCTCTACCTCGACCAGAACTTCGGCGCCGATCTGACGGGGCTGCCCGGCCGGCTGCTCGCCGGCAGCGGGTACGCCCTGCTGCGCGACTCCGTGATCACCGCCCGACCGTCGGTCCCCCCGCCCGTCACGGCGGTCAGCCGACCCCGGGTGCTGGCCTTCTTCGGCGGCACCGACGCGGTCGGCGCGGCCCCGGTGCTGACCCGGGTGCTGGTGGCCACCGGTCACCCGATGGACCTCACTGTCATCGTCGGCCGACCCGAGATCGAGGCGGAGGTCGAGGACGTCACCCCCGGGCGCGGGCAGGTCATCCGACCGGTCCCGTCCACCACCTCGCTACCGACCCTGATCACCGAAGCCGACCTGGTGATCAGCGCCGCGGGCACCTCCACCTGGGAACTCTGCTGCCTCGGCGCACCCGCCGCGCTGGTCTGCGTGGTCGAGAACCAACGCGAGTCGTACGCCCGGGTGGTGCGGCACGGCCTCGCCGCCGGTCTCGGCGAGTTGCCGGAGCTGACCGCCACCGGAGTCGCCGGACGGGCCACCCGAGCAGCAGCGGCCCGAACCCTGCTCGGGCTGCTCAACTCACCGCAACGGCGCGCCACGCTGGCCGGAAAGGCCTGGTCGACCGTCGACGGGCGGGGCCGGGCCCGGGTCGTCGACGCGGTGCTCGACGCCGTACGCCCGGCCGCCGTCACCGGCTGACCGCCAACGGTCCGCCGATAGCACGGGTGTACGAAAGTGCTGCTAGGGTGGCTGCATGACGCAGGCCGCCTACCAGCCGTCGATGCTCGACCTGGCCGACGCCGGGCCAACTCTGGGGCCACTGCCCGGCCAGATCCGCCGACACCAACTCAGCCGTGGCGCCTGGGTCGACCACCTCCCCGGCTGGGTGCACGGCTCCGACGCCGTCCTCGACACCCTGCTCACCGAGGTCCCCTGGCGAGCCGAGCGGCGCACCATGTTCGACAGCGAGGTCGACGTGCCCCGCCTGCTCTGCTGGTACGACGCCGACCGGCAACTGCCGCATCCCGTGCTCACCACGGCACGAGCGGAGCTGACCCGGCACTACGCCCCGGAGCTGGGCGAGCCGTTCGTCACCGCCGGCATGTGCCTCTACCGCTCGGGTCGGGACAGCGTGGCCTGGCACGGCGACACCATCGGCCGCTCCGCGCACAGCGACACCATCGTCGCGATCGTCTCCTTCGGCGCGCCCCGCCCCCTGCTCCTGCGCCCTCGTGGCGGCGGCGACAGCCTGCGCTTCCCGGTGGGCCACGGCGACCTGATCGTGATGGGCGGCTCCTGCCAACGCACCTGGGAACATGCCATCCCGAAGACCGCCCGCCCCGTCGGCCCCCGGGTCAGCGTGCAGTTCCGCCCCGTCAACGTCGCCTGACGTTGGCGGCGCCGCCCCGGCCTGCCCTACAGCAGGCCGGCGAGTCTGTAGAGGACCAGCGACCCGGCGACGGCGACGTTCAGGCTGTGGCCGTGCCCGACCATGGGAATCTCCACGGCCGCGTCCAGGTGGTCGAGTGCCTCGGGTGGGATGCCTGTCGACTCGTGCCCGAGCAGCACCACGGTGCGCCCCCGAGCGGCGGGCAGGTCACCGAGTCGGACGGCCTCGTCGGCCAGCTCCACCCCGAGAATTCGGGTGCCGGCGGCCCGTTCGGCGGCCAGCCACCGCAGCGGGCTGCCGACCCGGTGGACGCAGCCCGGCCGGCGCAGGGTGTTGCCGCGGGCCAGAGCCTCGTCCACCCACCGGAACGGCGGCACGGCCAGGCAGGCGCCGACCGCGTCGCAGGTGCGCAGCAGGGTGCCCAGGTTCGCGCCGTGCAGCGGCCAGAGCGGGGCGGCGATCAGATGACCCCAGCAGCGATGCTGGCGGGGTCGGCGGGCGGCACGCAGCTCACGCCTTGGCCGGACCCGGATGGCGGCGCTCACGCCGCGCCGGCGACTCCGCCGGACAGAAGAAAGATCATGTGAGAGGTGCTTGGCGGCGCACCCAGGCCATCACCGACAACAAGAGCCCTCACCATACCGCGCGTGCGGACCGCGTTCAGACGCCAAGATCCGCGCAACTTCAGGGAAAGTGCCGCCTACGGCATGTCGGAGGCAGCAACTCCCCCGAAGTTGCGCGGATCTTGAGGTCGGGACACCCCCACGCCCCGGGGGACGGCGGGGTTGGTGCGTCAGTCGCGTTCGATGAGGTGGCCTACCACCGTTGGGCCGAGCATCACCGCGAAGCCACTGCCGTCGCGGCGAGGATCCGCCGCCGGCAGCTCCACCGGATCGCCGGTGCCGGTCGCACCGACCGGGCGCGGGCCCACCCAGGCAACCGCCACGTCCGTCTCACCCTTGAGGAAGCGGTGCGCGCGCACGCCGCCGGTCGCCCGACCCTTCGCGGGGTACGCCTTGAACGGCGTCACCTTGACCGTCGCCCCGGTGGAGGTGACCACCATCGGCTCGCCGTGCCCCGGGTCGTCGGTGCGGACCGCGCCGAAGAACGCCACCCGCGCACCGGCCGGCACGTTGATGCCGGCCATCCCGCCGCCCTTGAGGCCCTGTGGACGGACCAGCCCGGCGGGGAAGCGCAACAGCGACGCCTCCGACGTGACGAACGTGAGCGATTCGGTGCCATCGGCCAGCCAGGTCGCCCCGACCACCTCGTCACCGTCGCGCAGACCGATCACCTCGAACTCGTCGGAGCGCACCGGCCACTCCGGAGCGCAGATCTTCACCACGCCCTGCCGGGTGCCCAGCGCCAGCCCCGGCGAGCCCTCCGCCTGCCCACCCAGGGGGGCCAGGCCGACGACGGTCTCCCCCGCCTCCAACGGCACCAGCTCGGCCGCGGACATCCCGCCTCGCAGCGACACCGTGCCGGCCTGCTCCGGCAACACCGGCAGCGGCAGGACGTCGACCTTGAAGGCCCGGCCAGCACTGGTCAACAGCAGCACCCGACCACGGGCTGTGGAGTGCGCAACGGCGCGTACGGTGTCGTGCTTGACCCGGCCGTTGCGTCGGCGCCCCTCGGAGCTCTCCTCCGACTCGGCTGCGGTCCGGGCGACCAGCCCGGTCGCGGAGAGGATCACCTGGCACGGGTCGTCGGCGACCTCCAGCGGCCCGGCCGGCGCGGACGCGGCCAGCACCTCCTTCAGGTCACCGTCGACAAGCGTCGTACGCCGTTCGGTGCCGAACTGCTTGACCACGGCGGCCAGCTCGTCGGAGACCAACTTCTTGAGCACCCGCTCGTCGTCGAGGATCTTGCTCAGCTCGGCGATCTCGGCGCGCAGCCGCTCCTGCTCGGCCTCCAGCTCGATCCGGTCGAACTTCGTCAACCGGCGCAGCGGAGTGTCCAGAATGTAGGTGGCCTGGATGTCGGACAGGCCGAACCGGCTCATCAGCCCGTCCTTCGCGGCCTGCGCGTCGTCACTGCCCCGGATCAGCCGGACCACCTCGTCGATGTCCAGCAGGGCGATCAGCAGACCGTCGACCAGGTGCAGCCGCTCCTGCCGCTTGCGCCGACGGTACGAGGTGCGCCGGGTGACCACCTCGTAGCGGTGGGCCAGGAAGACCTCCAGCAGCGCCTTCAACCCCAACGTGCGCGGCTGACCGCCGTCCAGGACCAGGTTGTTGACGCCGAACGACTGCTCCAGCGGGGTCAACCGGTAGAGGTCGGCGAGCAGCGCCTGCGGGTTGACGCCCACCTTGCACTCGACGACGAGGCGGGTGCCGCTCTCCCGGTCGGTGAGGTCCTTGACGTCGGCGATGCCGGTCAGACGCTTGGTCTTGGTGACCTCGTTGGTGATGGCCGCGATGACCTTCTCCGCGCCGACGCCGTAGGGCAGCTCGACCACGGTGATCGCCTGGCGACCACGGCTGCCCTCGATCGGGCCGATCTCCACCTTGCCGCGCATCCGCACCACGCCGCGCCCGGTCTCGTACGCCCGGCGCACCTCGTCCAGGCCGAGCAGCACCCCACCGGTGGGCAGGTCGGGGCCGGGGACGAACTCCATGAGTTTGTCCAGAGTGGCGTCCGGGTGGTTGATCAGCCAGCGGGCCGCCTGGACGACCTCGCCCAGGTTGTGCGGGATCATGTTGGTGGCCATCCCGACCGCGATCCCGGACGCGCCGTTGACCAGCAGGTTGGGGAATGCGGCCGGCAGCACTGTCGGCTGGGTCAGTGACCCGTCGTAGTTGGGCTCGACGTCGACGGTGTCCTCGCCCAGCTCACCGACGAGCAGCATGGCCTCACGGGACATTCGTGCTTCGGTGTAACGCGAGGCAGCCGGGCCATCGTCTGGAGATCCAAAATTTCCATGCCCGTCGACGAGGGGCACGTTGAGCGAGAAGTCCTGCGCGAGGCGAACCATCGCGTCGTAGATCGCCGTGTCGCCGTGTGGATGGTACTTACCCATGCAGTTGTGGACGACGTAGCCCTCGGCAACGAAGGCGTGCTCGTCGCTGCCGACCTGAATGTCGTAGGTGACGTCGGGCGACACCGGCTCCACCGAGGTGACCCGTAGGAAGGATCCACCGACCAACGCGTCCAGCCGAGAAGCGAGCGGTGAACCGAGGCGGTGGAGTTTGCGGATCCAGCCGTCTCGTACCGCACGCTCTAATTGGAAAGATCGTTCAGCGAGCGGGACGCCATTGCGGTCCTTGCCATATCGCACCTTCGGTCCGCCGCTAGCCGACAGGGAGTCGCGGAACGCTTGGCCATCCCGGTCCCGAAACCACCCGCCGCCCTGGTGCGCGGCCGTGAACGCGGCCATGACCGGGGCGTACGGCAGCCGGTCATTGCCCTGCTTGCCGCCGTACTGGTAGTCGATCTCGGCGACCCGTTGCAAGTCGTCGTGCTTGTAACCGATCCGCACCCACGGCAGCAGAAGACGGGCGAGATCCGAGGCGTCCCGGCCGCTGACCGACAGGCCATGAAGAGGGTGCTCCTGTGAGCCACGACCGCTGGTCCAATGGTGCCCATGTAGCCCCAGGTCGGCAAGCATGGCGTAAATCTGCCGCACCAGCACCTCGCTGGTACTGACGAAGACAACCTCCCGAAAACGCTTACGAATGTAGCCGTCTCCATCGAAGAAGCCGGCGAGAAATGGCACCCAGGCCGACCGGTGGCGAATGATGTCGGCGGGCACACACTTGTCGCGGCTGAGCGGCCGCGTGGCCTCTAGCAGTCCTTCGTGTCGGCTGAAGGTAAGAATGTGCTGGTCGCGATGCAGCGGATTCTCGGCCTCACGCTTTCCTCGGGAAACGTTCAGCCCACTGGCGATGGCCCAACCATGGGCGACATCGAGCGGCTCAATGTCACACATGTGGATCCGGACCCGACCGTCCGCCGCACGGGATCGGTGCACTGGGAAGCCCTCGGCTACCAGCAGCCCGCGCACATAGTCGTAGATGTCGCCGGTCGGTGTTGACACCACATTTCGGCGGCTGCCGTACGCCAACGCCAGTCGCCCCGGGAGGTCCCGAGCCTCCACCCATTGAACCGAAAGGTCATCGGCGACCACGCGGAAGCGTTGGCCCGGCGTGACGAGCATCGTGTGCCCGTTGCTCCAGGTCACGCGCACGAGGTCGGACACTGGGTTCTGATAGACAGCGGTCACCGGCACTGGTGCGCCAGCACCATCCAGAACGAGGTCACCGACCTCGATCTCCTCGATGGTCCGAAGGCCAGCGGGCGTCGAGACGAGTGTGCCGGCGACGAAGCAGTCACCCACAATTCGGGCGGACTTCACGTGCCCGCGATCCGGGCGGTAGCCCTGCTCGTACATCGACCAGAGGATGCGCCGGTGCACGGGCTTGAGGCCGTCGCGCGCGTCGGGCAGCGCGCGGGAGTGGATGACCGAGAACGCGTACTCCAGGTAGGAGTCGGACACCTCGGTGACCAGCGGGTTGTCGAAGACCCGCGCGCCGGCCTGGTCGAACGAGGAGAGGTCGACCTTGTTTTCCTTACGGCGTGCCATGACTCAGCTCTCCATCGGAACGAAAAGGGCGCCCATGCAGTCGCTTCGCAACGGCATGAGACACCATCGCGCTGTATCGAAATTCGCTCGCTGTCGCTCGCTCATGCGTCGATCGCATCCCGGTCGACGCGGTCGGCGGAGTCGATCAGCCAGTTGCGGCGCGGCTCGACCTTCTCGCCCATCAGCAGTTCGAGGATGCGTTCGGCGGCGTCGACGTCGTCGAGGGTGATCCGGCGAACGGCGCGGGTGGCCGGGTTCATCGTGGTGTCCCACAACTCGTCGGCGTCCATCTCACCGAGACCCTTGAAGCGCGGGATGGGCGTGACGATCTGCTTGCCGGCCTTTTCCAGCTTGCGGACCGTCGTCTCCATCTCGGCCTGGGTGTAGGTGTAGACCGTCTGCGGGCTGCGCCCCTTGGTGGTGATCTTGTGCAGGGGCGGCATCGCGGCGTAGAGCCGACCGGCCTCGATCAACGGGCGCATGTACCGGGCGAAGAGGGTGATCAGCAGCGTGCGGATGTGCGCGCCGTCCACGTCGGCGTCGGCCATGATCAGCACCCGGCCGTAGCGCAGTGCGGAGAGGTCGAACGTGCGCCCCGAGCCCGCGCCGAGGACCTGGACGATCGCCGCGCACTCGGCATTGTCCAGAACCTGCTGGAGGTTGGCCTTCTGCACGTTGAGGATCTTGCCGCGGATCGGCAGCAGCGCCTGGTATTCCGAGGATCGGGCCATGCGACTCGTCCCGAGTGCGCTGTCACCCTCCACGATGAACAGCTCACTGCGGTCGATGCCGGTGGCCCGGCAGTCGACCAGCTTCGGCGGCATGGACGCGCCCTCCAGGGCGGTCTTGCGCCGGGCGGCGTCCTTCTGCTGCTTCTGGGTGAGCCGCACCCGGGCCGCGTCGACGATCTTCTGGAGGACCGTGCGGGCCTCGGCCTTGGTGCGCCGGTCCTCCAGCCAGGCCTTGACGTGCGCGTCGACCTGCGTCTGGATGACCTTGGTGATGCCGGTGGTGGAGAGCTCGTCCTTGGTCTGCGAGGTGAACTGCGGCTCGGGGATCCGCACGTGCACCACCGCGGTCATCCCCTCCAGGACGTCGTCGAGGGTGGGCGGCTCCTCCTTGGCCTTGAGCAGGCCGCGGGTGTTGCGGATCGCGTCGGCGAGGCTGCGGACGAGGGCCCGCTCGAAGCCCTTGCGGTGGGTGCCGCCGTGGGCGTTGCGGATGGTGTTGGTGAAGCACTCGACGGTGCGCTCGTAGCCGGTGCCCCACCGGAACGCCACCTCGACCTCGGCGCGCCGCTGCACGTTGGACTGCATGACGCCGTTGGCGTCGGCGGCGTTCTCCCGGTAGGTCCCCTCGCCGTTGACCAGCAGGGTGCCGGAGACCGGCCGGTCGCCGGCCGGGGCGAGGAACTCCACCATGTCGCTGAGCCCGTTGGGGTAGTGGAACCGCTCCTCGGCGGGCGCCTCGCCGGTCAGGTCGCGCAGCAGGTAGGTCACGCCGGGGACCAGGAAGGCGGTGTTGCGCAGCTTGGTGCGGACCGCCTCGATGTCGAGCGCGGCACCGGTCTCGAAGTAGCGGGCGTCGTGCCACCAGCGGATCGACGTGCCGGTGCGCTGGCCGCGCTTGACCGCGCCGACGACCTGGAGCCCGGGGCCGGCGGTGAAGGGCGCGTCCGGCCCGTCGCCGTCGAAGATGCCCGGGACGCCATGCCGGAAGGACATCGCGTGGATCTTTCCGGCCCGGCGGACGGTCACGTCGAACCGGCGGGACAGCGCGTTGACCGCCGAGGCGCCGACGCCGTGCAGGCCGCCGGAGGTCTTGTAGCCGGAGCCGCCGAACTTGCCGCCGGCGTGCAGCCGGGTGAGCACCAGCTCGACGCCGGAGATGCCGGATTTGGCGTGGACGTCGGTGGGGATGCCCCGGCCGTCGTCGTCGACCTGCACAGAGCCGTCGGCGTGCAGGATCACCTCGACGGTGCTGGCGTGACCGGCGACACCCTCGTCGGTGGAGTTGTCGAGGATCTCGTTGACGAGGTGACCCACGCCACGGCTGTCGGTGGAACCGATGTACATGCCGGGCCGCTTGCGGACAGCGTCCAGCCCCTCAAGGTGGGTGAGGTCATCGGCCCCGTACAGGGTGTCAGGCTCTGCGGTCAACTGGTCGTACTCCCCGGTCTCGGCGGTGTGCAGCCGGTCACCGGCGACATCAGCCGGCGTGGCGCGCCGCAGCGAGCCTAGCCCGAGGCTAGGACAACTCCCGGAGGGCCCGCGCGACCCGCCGCGCGGGAGCCTCCGGACGTGAGCGAGGGAACAGCCTGCGGGTGATCACGGGACCACGCAGAGGCACCGGCGTCGGTACGCTCTCATGATCGCGGCTGGTCGAGGGCATTCGTCGGGAGGCGACCGGGATGGACGAGACGACACGTGACGCCCTGCGACGCTCCCTCGGCACCCGCGCTCGGAGATGGCTGCTCGTGGGCACCCTGCTGGCGGGTGTGCTGTACGCGGTGGCGCTGGTGGCGGCGGCGGCTCCCGCCGACCGGACGTTCGCGGCGCTCTCGGAGACGGTCCAGAGCCTGATGTCGGTCGTGACGCCGCTCTTCGGCATCCTGCTGGTGCGCGACCTGCGCCGGGCGCCCGGCTCCGCCCCGGTCCTGCCCAGCGTGCTCGCGGTGGTGCTGCCGGCCGTGGTCATCGGTGTCGTCGGGGTGCTGATCTGCGCGGCGACGCTGGCGCTCTCCCCGGCCGAGGTCGCCGACGAGCCGTGGCGGCACGCCGGCACGGTCGCTGTGGGCAGCGTGCTGGTGCAGGTCGTCGCCGGCCTGGTCGGCACCGGGCTGGGTCTGCTGCTGCGGTCGACGGTGGTCGCGTTCCTCGCCACGATCGTCCTGCCGCTGGGCCTTTTCGGGCTGTTGGGCGCCGTGGACGCCCTGCGTCCGGCGCAGCCGTGGCTCACCCCGCTCGGCAGTGTCCGCAACCTGCTCTCGGGGGACATGACAGTGCTGCGGTGGGCGCAGTGGTTGTGCGTACTGCTGCTCTGGGGTGTCGGTCTGAACGCCGTCGGCGCGGCCGTGCTCAAGCGCGGCGGCGATCTGAGCGGCAGGTAGCTCGGCGCGGCCACCCCGGCGAAGGCCGGCGTGGTCGACGGCCACCGTCATCCGGAAGTGCTGGTCCGCCTCGGCGAGGCGCACGGTACGTCTACGCGCGCATGTCTTTCATCGAACGATTCTGTTACGGGCCATTGACGCCCGTCGCACAGGGGTGATCTGATCGCGCCCTCAGAGAATCTTTCATCTTTCGATGGATGGGGGCCCCATGCCCAGGTTCCGCCGTACCGCGCTCGCCGCGGGACTCACGATCGCCATGGCCGCGCTGTCGACAGCCGTCGCGCTGCCCGCACCCGCGTCCGCCGCGCTGCCCACCGCCGCGGTGGCACTCGGGGACAGCTTCATCAGCGGCGAGGGCGCCGGGGCGTACACCCCGGTGGTCGACGTCAACGGGGTCGCCCAGGGCTTCCCGGGCTGGACAGCGGCCAACAACAACGCGTTCTTCTGCCACCGGTCGGCGAACGCCTCGCTCAACAAGGCCAACCTGCCGGGCATCCAGAACCGGTTCAACCTGGCCTGCTCCGGCGGCCAGCCACGCGACATCGCCACCGCCTCCGCCGCCCGGGAGAAGGGCCGCACGGTGGCCGCGCAGATCGACCAGCTCCGCGCCGTCGCGCAGACCCAGGACATCGACCTGGTGCTGATCGGCCTTGGGTCCAACAACAGCTCGTTCACGTTCGGCAGCGTCGCGGAGAAGTGCGCCAACCGGTTCATCGCCGACGCGTGGACCGGCTGGTGGGAGTTCTGGGCGTACCTGGGTGGCCCGGTGGAGCAGAAGCCGTGCAGCGACGCCGACCTGGCCACCGCAGCGCAGATCAGCGCCGCGACCGCGGAGACCACCGCCGCCGTACGCCAGCTGCTGACCACCCTGGACCAGGTGGACGCGGACGGACAGCACCGGGTGGTGTTCCAGGACTACACGAACCCGTTGCCGCTGGACCTGAACCCGCAGTTCCACGAGGAGGACAGCCGGGACGACACCCGCGACAAGTTCCGCGACCTGGGTGCCGAGCGGTACGCGGCCGGTTGCCCGATCCACCGGGCCAGCCTGGCCCCGGGGCACCGCTTCTCGCAGGCTCTGGGCACCATCGTGAAGTCCACCCGGGACACTCTGGCGGCCGAGTTCCCCGGCGACGACCTGGTGTACCTGAACGTGCAGCAGGCCTTCAACGGCGCCCGGCTCTGTGAGCAGACGAGCAGCCCGACGGGCTCGCTCGCCACGCCGATCCGGCTCCAGGACGGCGCGACCGGCACGTTCGTCACCAGCCTCGCCGGCAAGGACAAGATCGCCATCCAGCGGATCGCCAACACCTGCGTCAGCTACTTCCAGACCTGCCAGGAGTCGTGGCACCCGAACGCGACCGGGCACCAGGTGCTCGGCCAGTGCCTGAGCGGCGCGGCCTCCACCAGCGCCCGGTCGGTGGCCTGCGTCCGCGCCGGCAACGGGACGATCTCCGTCTCCTGACCGCATCGCCATCCCGGAGGCCCCGCCGATCGGCGGGGCCTCCGTCGTGTCCGACCACCTGCGGCTACCCGCCAGTAACGTCAGGCCGTAGGCTGGGCCGGTGAACGGGGATCCGGAGTACGCGCAGGAGTTCGTCGAGGTCGACGGTGGTCGGCTGGGTGTGCAGGTCTATCCGGAGCCGACCGGTGTGACGGATGCGCCGGTGGCCGTGATCTGGCCCGCGATGGGCGTCCGCGCCCGTTACTACCGGCCCTTCGCCGCCGAGCTGCGCGCCGCCGGGCTGGCCGTGGTCGTCGCCGACCTGCGTGGCACCGGGGCGAGCACCCCCACGCCGAGCCGGGCCGACCGGTACGGCTACCCGGAGCTGGCCGCCGACGTCGGCGCCGTGCTGGCCGCGCTCAAGCCACGACTGGACGGACGCACCCGGTTGCTGGTCGGGCACTCGCTCGGTGGGCAGGCCGCCCTGCTGCACCTCGCCCTGCACGGCGGCGACGAGGTGGACGGGCTGGCGCTGATCGCTGTCGGCATCCCGTACTGGCGAAACTATCCGGGTCGGCGCGGCCTCGGCGTGCTGCCGTACACCCAGGGGATCGCCGCCACCACGGCGCTGCTCGGCGTGTGGCCGGGCTGGGGGTTCGGCGGCCGGCAGGCGCGCGGCGTGATCCGCGACTGGGCGTACACCGCGCGCACCGGCCGGTTCCCCCGGCTCAACGGCACGGACACCGAGGCGGCGGTACGCGCGGTGCGGACACCGGTGCTGGCCGTCAGTGTGGACGACGACCAGTTCACCCCCCACGAGACCGTGGACAACCTCTGCGAGAAGCTCGCCACGGCCCCGGTGACCCGGGAGCGCTACACAGTGGCCCAGGCCGGCGCGCCGCTGGACCACTTCACCTGGGTCCGCGCGGGCGCACCGCTGGCGCGGCGGGTCGCCGAGTTCGCCGGCGACCTGCCGCCACGCTGAGTCGTACCGGCCGGTCGCCGTGCGACGGCCCGGCCGGCCGACTCACTCGTCCCGCTCCAGTGGCACCAACTCATCGTCGCGCTCCACCTGGATCGCCGCGTGATCCTTGCGCGGCGCGACCTCTGCGGTGTTCTTGTGCGGGTCGTTGTCCGGGTGCATGAGCACAGCGTCTGTCTTGGGGGTCTTCTCCCGGCTCTCGTCCGGCTGCGACATCGCGTTCCCCTCTCGTCGGCGTCGCTCGGGATCTACCCGCCACCGCGCGGACGACTCCTGCTTGCGCGATACGGCCCAGCGGCGCCCCCAACGTCCCCTGGCTGCCCGGTACGGGGTGGATCGGCCCGCACGGGGCGGGGTTAGCCGCCCGACCGGCGGGTAAGCCGCAGCGCCCGACACGGCGGAAGGGGATCACATGTCCGAACGGCATACCGCACTGCGCTCGATGCACGATCTGGGCCTGGCGGCCTGGTTTGGCGGCTCCCTCATGGGTGCCTTCGGTGTCAACGGCGCAGCGGCGAAAATCAGCGACTCGACCCAGCGACTCCCGGTCGCCTCGGCGGGATGGTCCAGGTGGACCCCCGTCAACGCGGCGGCGATCGGCGCACACCTGGCCGGCGCGGTGGGCGAGCTGGTGACGGAGAGCCCACGGGTGGCGGCCCAGTCCGGCGTCGCCCGGACGAGCGTCATCAAGACCGCGTTGACGATCGGGGCCCTCGCGGTGACCGGTTACAGCCGGTTGCTCGGCATGCGGTTGGAGAAGGCGGGTGGCCCGTCGGTGAGCGGCGCCACCGAACCGAACCACCAGACTCCGGCCAGTGTGGCCTCCTCGCAGCGGCAGATGAAGCTGCTCCAGTGGGCCATTCCGGCACTGACCGGGACCCTGGTGGTGGTCACCGCGTACATGGGCGAGCAGCAGAAGCCCGGGCAGGTGTTCCGGGGGATGCTCGGCCGGGGCGGCGGGATGAAGAGCGCCTCGAAGACCATGATCAAGATGGCGGGGATGAGCAACGGCAAGCGGCCGATGGCGATGGCCGGACGCTGAACGTCGGGCCGGCCGGCGTCCCGCCGCCACCTCGACGGCGGGGCGCTGGCTGGCCCTACGCAGGCTCATCGACGCGCCGCGCAGGCCAGGTGGCGACGACGGTGGGCGGGGACGGCACACCGTCCGCCGGCAGCGGCGGACCGACGAGCGGGGTGGCCATGGCGGCGTACGAGGCACGCAGCGGCGACAACGACCGGCAGGAGCCGGAGGCGGTGAAGCCGTGGGGCACCAGCGACGGCTTCGACGCCGACGCGCCCTGGGGCACGGACGAGGATTCACCGATGGACGAGGGCAGCGAGGAGACCGCCGTGCCCGAGGGACGGCGCGGAGAGCGACGCGCGGGTGCCCCGGCGGGGCCGTCCGATCCGGCGGGACGGCACGGCTTCGGTTCGGTGGAGCCGACCCGCACGACGATGGCCGGTCCGGGTGCCCCACCGGACCCGGCGCCCAGCGGCCGGACCTTCCCCGACGACGCGGACATCGGCGAGTCGACGCAGGACGCGTTCCGTGCCCGGGGCCGGCGCTCCTGACCCGAACGCCGGCCTTCCCGATTCGTCAACCGGTGGGCGACGCCGCCCGGGCCGGGACAGCCTGATCGGCGATCATCGTCTCGGCGAGCAGTTGCGCCAGCCGGGTGGCGTCGCGTTGGGACTGCCCGGCGCAGCAGTTGTTGAACAGCACGTGCAGGTCGTCGGCCTCGGTGGCCAGCTCGGCCAGCAGACCGGCCCAGTGCCGAAGCTCGTCCTCGGCGTACGCGTACCGGAACTTCTCCTGCTTGTCGCCGTCCCGCCAGGCCGCACTGTGGCCGTGGAACCGGACGATCGCCGGCTCCGCCGTCGTGGTGAGGATCGGTGGCACCGACGACGGATGCCCCTGCGGCATGTCGACGCAGACCAGGGACAGTTCGTGCGCGCGCAGCAGGTCCAGGGTCTCCGCCGCGGCCGGACCGTCGAACCAGGACCGGTTCCGCAACTCCACGCCGACCCGCCACGGCCGGCAGCGCTGCGCCAGCTCGACGATCCGGCGTTCGGCCGCGACGCCGCGGGCCAGCCACGGCGGGAACTGCAACAGCACCACACCCAGCTTGCCGGCCGCCGCCATCGGGTCGAGGGCCGCGCGAAACCGGGTCCACAACTCGTCGTACGCCTCCGGCGGCAGGTCCCGGCGGCGGATCCGGCTCGGGCCACCCGCCGGGCGCAGGTCCCGGGGCAGCGCGGCGACCGGCGTCGGGTGGCCGGTGAAGAGGCTGAACGCCTTGACGTCGAAGGTGAAGTCGTCCGGGGTGGCGTCGACCCAGCCCTGCGTGGTCTCGGGCACCGGGACGGCGTAGTAGGACGTGTCCACCTCGACCAACGGGAACCGGCCGGCGTAGAAGCCCAGTCGACGGGCCGGTGTGTTGGCCGAGCGCGGGTACCACCCCGAGCGCAGCAGCGACTGGTCCGCCCAGGACGACGTGCCCACCTTGATTACACCCATGTCATTCAGTGGACGGCCGCCGGCGCGGATCGGCAACCGCTGGCGGGTCGCGCGTCGCCCCGGTGTCGCGCCCGGGAAGTGTCGGTGCCTCGTCCTACGGTGACACCGGATGAGATTTCGGGTGTCGAGCGCACAGCGACGAAGGGTGGCGGCATGACCAGCACGGAGCAGCTCACCGGTGAGCGGGCCGACCTGTTGCAGAGTCTGCGCAGGCATCGCGGTTTCCTCCTGCAGACCGTCGACGGGCTCACCGACGAGCAGGCGGCCACCTGTCCCACGGTCAGCGCGCTCAGCCTCGGTGGCCTCGTCAAGCACGTTGCCGGCATCGAGCACCGCTGGATGCTCTTCGCCGTGGGCGGCGCGGAGGCGATGGAGCGCGAGGCCGTCGACTGGGTCGGTCAGTTCCGGATGGAGCCGGGCGAGACCCTGGCCGGGCTCGTCGAGCGATTCCAGGGGGTGGCTGCCCAGACCGACGAGCTGGTCGCCACCCTCGACCTGGACGCGGCACACCCACTGCCGCAGGCGCCGTGGTTCGAGCCGGGCGCGAGTTGGACGGTTCGTCGGGTGCTGCTGCACCTGATCGCCGAGACGTCCCAGCATGCGGGGCACGCCGACATCCTGCGGGAGTCGATCGACGGCGCCAGGACCATGGGCTGACCGGGGCGCCGTTGAGCGTCGACGGCGGCGGGTCTCAGCGCTCCCGCAGGCGGGCCCTGTGCGCGGTGCTCCGGTCCCTCGCGTAGGCGTCGGAGTGACCCCAACGACCGGGGATGTCCAACAGGTCCAACCGACCGAAGCCGGCCGGCACCGACGGGTTCACCAGCAGGTTGTCGCCGGTGGGTCGCAGCCCCAGCATGGTGCTCAGCAGCATCAGCAGCGCACCCGACGACCATGCCTGCGGCCGCCCGGCCGCCGGCAACTGGACGGGATACTTCGTCAGCCGACGCTCGTGGCCGGCGATCATCTCCGGCACCGCCCCACCGAGGGTCTGCGCCATGTCGAAGATGGCGGCCGCGATGGTGGCTGCCTGGGTGTCGAAGCCGTAGCGGCGCAGCCCGGCGGCGATCAGGGCGTTGTCCGCCGGCCACACGGCGCCCAGGTGGGAGCCCATCGGGTTGTACGACCGCTGCCCGGTGGCGAAGGTGCGCACCCCCCAACCGCCGAACAACCGCGACCCGACCAGGTGCTCGGCGATCGCCCCGGCGCGGTCGTCCGGGACGATCCCGCTCCACAGCAGATGCCCGATGTTGGATGACAGCGCATCGGCCGGCTCGCCGTACGGGTCGAGGGCCAACGCGTAATACTCCTGGTGCGGCAGCCAGAAGTCCCGGTTGAAGCGCTCCTTCAGCGCCGCGGCTTCCCGCTCCAGACGGTCGGCGTACGCGGGGTCGTCCCAGAACTCCCGGGCCAGCCGGGCGCCGCGCATCTTCGCGTCGTAGACGTAGCCCTGCACCTCGCAGGTGGCGCGGGGAAAGGCGGGTTGCCGGCCGTTCGCGTCGGTGATCGACTCCGGGGAGTCCTTCCAGACCTGGTTGATCGCACCGTACCGCTCGTTGCGACGCTGGTAGCGCACGTAGCCGTCCCCGGTCAGGTCGCCGTACTCGTCGATCCAGTCCAACGCCATCCGGGCCGGGTGGCGCAGCTCGCGGACCAGGTCCGCGTCACTTGACCAGCGCTCGTACTCGTCGAGCAGGACGACGAAGAGCGGGGTGGTGTCCGCCGAGCCGTAGTACAGCGCGTTCGCCCGGTCGCCAAACGCTCCGGACTCGCCGTAGCGCAGATGGGCCAGGATCTTGCCCGGCTCCTCGTCGATGTCGTCGTCGAGCTGACCGCCCTGCATGAGCGCCAGCATGCGCAGCGTCGCGGGGGCCAGTTCGGGAGTGAACGCCATCGTCTGGAGGCTGGTGATGATGCTGTGCCGTCCGCACAACCACATCGTCCACGGCAGACCCGCGACGGGCACCCGATCGTCGTACGACAACGGCCTGTACCGCAGCGCCGCCAGGTCGGCCAGGCTGCCCCGGTACATCTCCTCCAGCCCGCGGCGCTCGGCCACCAGCTGCGGCGCCCGGTCCATCCAGTCCGCCAGGTCCTCGCGCATCCCGGTCCGCACGGCCCACTGGTGCGACTTGAGGTGGGCGCGCATGTCCTGGCCGTCCTCGCCGCCCATGGTCATGGCGACGTGCAGGTCCGTCTCCCACTGCCCCTCGGCGTCGATCCGGATCCGGAACGTCATTCCCCCCTCGTCCACCTCGACGGGAAGGGTGCTTCGCACTGTGGTCTGGCGGACGAACCGGTCCCGCTGATAGCGCAGCACGAGTTGGTTGTTCGCCGAGTCGGCGGTGGCCTCGACGGTCCGCTGCCGGAGCCCGAGCTCGGCGATGTCGGAGAAGTCGCTGCCCATCTCCATCCGTACGGTGAACTCGGCGGGCTGCGCCGAGTGGTTCAGCACGGTGATCTTCTCGTGGAAACAGTCGTGGATCGATCGGTGTCGGATGATCGAGACGTCGGCGTCGACGTAGTGACTCGCCGCGCCGGGCACCAGGAAGAACCGGGTCTCGAAATACGTCATGTCGTCGCGGGAGAGCGCGTTGATCCGCTCGCCGTCGATCCTGAGCACCCAGTGGGACAGGAAGCGGGTGTCGAACGCGAAGAGACCGACCGGCTGCTGCGGGTCGACCTCCATGTCGCCCTGAGCGTCGCTGTTGGCGAACACGCTGCCGGCGACCACGTGGAGCAGTTCCTGCCTCACCGCCCGGCCTCCCGGGTGGCCATCGCGTCCCGCCCCGGTGCCCGGCGCGCCAACGCGGCCCGGCCGAGCTCCCGCGGATGGCGGGCACCGGTCGGCCCCGGGAAGATCCGCCGCAGCAGCATCAACAGTTGGATGTTGCCCTGCACGCTCAGCTCGTTGCGCAGCAGAGCCGCGCCCGGATGCAGCTCACCGTTGACCATCTGGTCGACGACCGACCGGTCCGCCCGGACCACCAGTTCGGCGTCGTCGGCCGAGCGGGCCACGTTGACGTGCTGGTCGGAGATGGTCAGATACCAGTGGTCGGTGCAGCCGTCGGCGCGTACGTCCAGGCGCAGTGTGCCCGCTGTCGTTTCCGGCAGGTCGGGGCGCCGGCCGGAATCCAGCTGTCGCAGATACTGCTCCGCCGTCGTACGCATCAGGTTCCCCTCCCCACGGTTCTCCGCAGGATCACCGGCGCCGGGGTGACGCCGGTTCACCCGCATCGGATGAGGGCCACCGAGCTTGCGCCCGCCTCGGCCCGTTTGCGCGGCGGCAGAGCGGGCAGCCACCGGTCCAGCCGAGAGTCAGGACGGACGGGAGCATCGGATGCGCGCGCTGCGGTTGCAGGAGTGGAAGTCGGAACCGGAGTTGGTCGAGGTCCCCGATCCGACGCCCGGGCCGGGTCAGGTGGTGGTCCGGATCGGCGGCGCCGGCGCCTGCCATTCCGACCTGCACCTGATGGACGACTTCGAGCCGGGCGCCATGCCCTGGAACCCACCGTTCACCCTCGGCCACGAGAACGCTGGCTGGGTGCACGCCCTCGGTGACGGCGTGACCGGGCTGTCCGTCGGGCAACCAGTAGCCGTCTTCGGCCCGTGGGGCTGTGGCACCTGCGCCCGCTGCCGGGTCGGCGTCGACCCGTACTGCGAGAACCCTGCCGGTGCACCGGTGCCGAGCGGGGGTGGCGGCCTTGGACTGGACGGCGGCATGGCCGAGTTCGAGCTGGTCCCGGACGCCCGGCACGTCGTACCCCTTCCCGAGGGGCTGGATCCGGTGGACGCCGCGCCGCTGACCGACGCGGGCCTCACCCCGTACCACGCCGTCCGGCGCTCCTGGGCGAAGCTGCCGCCGGGCAGCACGGCAGTGGTCATCGGGGTCGGCGGGCTGGGGCATGTGGGCGTGCAGATCCTCAAGGCCACCACAGCCGCGCGGGTCATCGCGGTGGACACCCGCGCCGAGGCGCTGCGGCTGGCCGAGGAGTGCGGCGCCGACCGCACCGTGATGTCGGGTCCGACCGCCGCCGAGGAGATCCGCGAGGCAACCGGCGGTCGGGGTGCCGACGTGGTGCTGGACTTCGTCGGTGCGGACGCCACCATGGCGCTCGGTGTGGCGGCGGCCCGCACCGTCGGTGACCTGACCATCGTGGGCATCGGAGGGGGCACCGTGGCGGTGTCGTTCTTCTCCGTGCCGTACGAGGTGAGCATCGCGACCACCTACTGGGGCAGTCGCCCAGAACTGGTCGAGGTGCTCGATCTGGGTGCCCGTGGCCTGATCCGGCCGAGGACCACCACCTTCGCCCTGGACGACGCCCTCGACGCGTACCGGCAGATGCGCGACGGCACACTGGACGGCCGGGCGGTGATAGTGCCCTGAGCCCGGCGGACCCCGGTCAGCCGGCCTTGATCAGGCCGCGTACGTAGGCGGCCTGGCCCACGTGTTGCAGGTCGTCCTCGGCGATGCTGACCAGTCGGACGCCGAGGGTGACCGGCGGGTCCCACGCCTCGTCGACCACCCGGTCCAGGTCCGCCGGGCGCAGGCCGGCCACGAACGATCCGGTACGCGACGCGACCGCCTCGTAGTAGTCGATCAGCGCCTGTGCGCTCTCCGGTCGCACTGCGGCGACCTGCGCGGGCGAGTGCCCGTAGCCGGTGTTGTCGGGGTCGGCGGTAAGGCCGAACCGGCCCGCCCAGTCGCCGCTCACCCAGATCTGCTCGGCGTCGAGCAGGTCGGCGACGTGGTGGTCCTGCACCCGGGTGAGGTGCCAGACCAGCCAACCGATCGAGTTGGTGCCCGGCCCGGGCTCGTGGCGCAGTTGCTCCGGGCTGAGCCCGTTGACCGCCGCGCGGACGAGGTCGGGCAGCCGGTCGTACGTCTCGGTCAGCAGGTCACTCACGTCCACCGGGCACGCCTCCTGGTCGGTTTCGCACCAGGTACCGCCGGAGACGGGTGCTCAAACCTCGGCCGCTACGGTGATCGAATGGTCGCGGCGTTGGAGTTGTATCTGGACCCGGACGCCAGCCGCCGCATCCGGGTGCTGTGGGACGCGCTGGAGGCCGAGGGCGTGCAGAGCATGCGTTCGCTGCTGGAGCGGCGCCACCGACCGCACGTCTCTCTCGCGGTGGCGCCTCGCTTCGACCCGGAGCAGGTCGCCGAGGCGCTGCGCGGGACTGTGGTCGCGGCCCCGCTGCGCCTCGACTTCCAACACGCCGGCCAGTTCGTCGGTCGGGTGCTCTGGCTCGGCCCGGCGCCCACCCCGGAGCTGCTGGCCCACCAGCGCCTGGTGTCCGACCGGCTCACCGCCGCCGGCATCCCGCTGGCCGAGCACTACCAGCCGGGTCGCTGGGTGCCGCACTGCACGCTCTCGATGCGGGTTCCGAACGCGCTGATGGCCGCCGCGGTGCGGCGCTGTCTGGAGGTGTTGCCGCTGGCCGCGACCGTGGTCGGCGCGGCGCTCACCGACCACGCGCGCGGCATCGCCCATCCACTGCCCTGAGCACTGTCCAGGGGTCTGCCCCTGACGGGCGCGGGAGGCACCCACAAAATGTCCGGTTTGGCGGGCGACAGTCGGGAAACTGAAAACAAGCGGTGGTGACGCGGCCCGACGTGGGATGGTTCGACATGGATGCCGTACCGGTGGTGACCTGCCCGAGCGCGGGTGGCCCGGCCGGTGGCGCGGGCGCACCCCGTGTCGCCGAGGCGGCTTCGACGAGGAGAGGCAGTGCCTATGCAGGCTCAGCGCAGGCCACCGCGCGCGGAGCGGAGCCAGACCCGGGACGACCGGACCGGGGGCGGAATGACCGGGGCGGCCACGCCACTGACGATCTGGGCCGCCGCCGTGCTGCTCGGCCGGATCAGTGCCGGCGACGACGACGTCGAGGACGAACGGCACATCCTGCGCGGCATCGAGTGATCCCGGCCGCGCGGCTCACAGCCAGCCGCGCCGCTTGAAGATCAGGTAGAGGGTGCCGCAGACCAACAGCATCAGCAACAACGCGAACAGGTAGCCGAAGCGCCAGTTCAACTCCGGCATGTGGACGAAGTTCATCCCGTACACGGTGCCGATGAGCGTGGGAGCGAACAGGATCGCCGCCCAGGACGAGACCTTCTTCAGCTCCTCGTTCTGCGCGTAGCTGGCCGCGGTGAGGCTGCGCATCTCCTCGTTCTGCTGCTGCGAGACGAGCGTGGCGTTGACGGTGAGGATGTTCTGCAACAGGTGCCGGAACCCGTCCACCCGCTCCACGACCTGCGTCAGGTGATCGGTCACGTCGCGCAGGTAGCGGCGCAGCTCCTCGTCCTCGCTGCCGCTGCCGGCGCCGTCGGCCAGCGCGTCGAGCACCGTGAGCAGGGGGCGGGCGGCCCGCTGGAACTGGATGACCTCGCGGCTGAGGCCGTAGATGCGCCGGCTCGCGTTCGGGTCGCCACCGAACACCTCGGTCTCGATCTCGTCGATGTCGTTCTCCAGCCCGGCCACCACCGGCGCGTACCCGTCGACGACCTGGTCGAGGATCGCGTACAGCACCGCCTCCGGGCCCCGGGCGAGCATGTGCGCCTCGGTCTCCAACCGCCGCCGCACCGCGGCCAGGTCCGGTGCCTCGCCGTGCCGGACGGTGACCACGAAGCCCGGCCCGATGAACAGGTGCAGCTCGGAGAACTCGACCTCCTCGCGCAGGTCGTCGTAGCGGGCGGCGCGCAGCACCACGAACAGGGTCTCCCCGTACCGTTCCAGCTTGGGGCGCTGGTGGGCGTTGATCGCGTCCTCGACCGCCAGGTCGTGCAACCGGAACTCCCGGGCCAGCGAGGTGATCTGCTCGATGTCGGGCCGGTACAGACCGATCCAGGCCATCGCGCCGTCCTGCTCCTGCAGGCAGCGGTACGTCTCGGCGAGGCCGGACGGCGAGGCGAACCGGTGGCCTCGGATGTAGACCGCGCTGTCCACCAGCCCGCCGGCCGGCGTAGCGGACGAGTCCGTGGACGGCGGCACGCCGATCCTGGTCTCGTACTCGTCGAGTTGGCGACCGAAGCCACCACCCGGGCGGAAGCGACGGCCACCGACCATGCCCTGTCCCCTCCCCCGGCGACGCCCGGCACGGCGCACGCCCGCCGACCCGGGGGCGCTGCTTCCCCCCTGCCCCGGGCCCGAAACCCGCCGCGGCGGCGGCTGGGTTCCGCGCACCGGCGGACGGGCGCCGTACGGCGGGCGGATACTCACGGTGACCATGGGCGGGATGACGGGGGACGCGCCGGTGCAGGTCGACAGACGCGCGGGCCGGCTGCGCAGGTGGCTGCTCGGCACCGGCTCGGAGCAGCCCGTGCAGCACCCGGGGCCGCACGGGCGACCCCCGGAGCACCGGCACCACCCGTGGTGGAAGGTGATGTGCCTGACCGGCGTCGACTACTTCTCGACGCTCGGCTACCAGCCGGGCATCGCGGCCCTGGCCGCCGGGGCGCTCTCACCGGTGGCGACCCTGGTGCTGGTGCTGGTGACACTGCTGGGCGCGCTGCCGGTCTACCGGCGGGTGGCGGTGGAGAGCCCACACGGTGAGGGTTCCATCGCGATGCTCGTACGCCTGCTGAGCTACTGGCCGGGCAAGTTGCTGGTGCTGGTGCTGCTCGGTTTCGCGGCCACCGACTTCATCATCACCATCACCCTCTCGGCGGCCGACGCGACAGCGCACATCGACGAGAACCCGTTCTGGCCCAGCGGGCTCAAGGGACACGAGGTGCTGGTCACGCTGGTGCTCGTGTCGCTGCTGGGCGCGGTGTTCCTCAAGGGATTCACCGAGGCCATCGGGATCGCCGTCGTCCTGGTCGCGCTCTACCTGGGGCTGAACGCGGTGGTGATGGTCGACTCGCTGTGGCGGGTGGTGACGCACCCGAGCGCCGTCGAGGACTGGACGACCATGCTGAGCACCGGGCACGGCGATCCCTGGATGGTGGTCGGGCTGTCGTTGCTGGTCTTCCCGAAACTGGCGTTGGGGCTGTCCGGTTTCGAGACCGGGGTGGCCGTCATGCCGAGCGTACGAGGCGACCCGCAGGACTCCGAGGCGCGCCCGCTGGGCCGGATCCGCGGCGCGCGCCGGCTGCTCACCACCGCCGCGGTGATCATGAGCGTCTTCCTGATCACCAGCAGCGTGACGACCACCGTCCTGATCCCGCCGGAGGCCTTCCAGCCGGGTGGGCCGGCGAACGGCCGGGCGCTGGCCTACCTGGCGCACGAGCACCTCGGGGAGGTGTTCGGCACCGTCTACGACCTGTCCACCATCGGGATCCTCTGGTTCGCGGGGGCGTCGGCGATGGCTGGTCTGCTCAACCTCGTACCCCGGTATCTGCCGCGCTACGGCATGGCACCCACCTGGGCGCGTGCGGTCCGGCCGCTGGTGCTGGTCTTCACCGCGGTGGCGTTCCTGATCACGATCCTCTTCGAGGCCAGCGTGGACGCGCAGGGCGGCGCGTACGCCACCGGGGTCCTGGTGTTGATCACGTCGGCGGCGACGGCGGTGACGCTCGCGGCAAGACGGCGACGGCAGCACGGCCGCACCATCGCGTTCGGAACCATCGCGGTGATCTTCATCTACACCACGGTGGCGAACGTGGTGGAACGCCCCGACGGCGTCAAGATCGCGGCCTGTTTCATCAGCGCGATCATCGTGGTCTCGGTGCTCTCCCGGTTGTCCCGGGCCTACGAGCTGCGGGTCAGCCAGGTCGAGCTGGACCCGGTCGCGACCCGGATGATCGACGAGCGCACCGGGCGGCGGATCCGCCTCATCGCGCACGAACCCGACCGCCGGGACGTGGCGGAGTACCGCGCCAAGCTGGCACAGACCATGGCGGACAACGACTTCCCCGACGACAGCGACGTCATCTTCGTCGAAGTGCACGTCACCGACCCCTCGGACTTCGAAACCGAGCTGCTGGTCCGCGGCAGCATGGCGGACCACCGCTTCCCGGTGCTCATCCTGGCCAGCTCCTCGGTGCCCACCGCGCTCGCCGCCCTGCTGCTGGAGATCCGCGACCGGAGCCGGCGACGCCCACACATCTACTTCGAGTGGAGCGAGGGCAGCCCGGGCCGCAACATCCTGCGCTACCTGGCGTTCGGGCAGGGTGCGATCGCCTCGGTCACCCGGGAGATCCTGCGCCGCCAGGAGCCCGACCCGCGCCGCCGGCCGCACGTGCACGCCGGCTGACCTGCGGGGCCGGGCACCCCGTCGCGCGCGGTGAGCGTGGTCATAACGACTGGACGACCCACCGGTGCCTGCTGCTAGCCTCGGCCCAGGTCATGAGCGCCAGCGCGAAGCCCCGGCTCGCTGGCCGGCAACCCTCCTCCGCGGTGGGGTGCCCCGGGTGAAGACCAGGCACCGGCACGACGTCGGTGCAAGCGTGGCCTGGCACCCAGGTCAGCACAGACCCGGGAGAACCATGCGCATCCTCAGCACCGCCCCACCGACCGACGTCGCGGAACTCCGCGCCGGTTGGCCCTCGCCGGCACTGACCCGGCGACGGCACGTGGACATGATGCGAATGTGCAGCGCCGCCTGTCGCGGCACCACGCACTAGAGCCGCCTGCCCCGGCACCACGCACTAGCGCAGCACTTCTCCCGAACCCTCTCCCTCACCGGTACGCCCATCGGGCGCACCGTCGGCGACGCACACCCGTGCGTGCCGAGACACGACCTCTCGGAGACACCCGTGCGACTTCTTCCTGCCCTGACCCGTGCCGCCGCCCTCGGCGCGGCCACCATCCTGGCCGCCACCGCGCTCACCGCCTGCGGCGACGACAGCTCGTCCGACGTCACCGCCAACCCGTACGGCCTGGCCCAGCCGGGCGTGCTGCGGGCCGGCACCCTGACCGACGCCCCGCCGAACGTCTTCCTCAAGGACGGGAAGTTCACCGGCTTCGACAACGACCTGTTGACCGCCGTGGCCGGCAAGCTCGGCCTCACCGTGGAGTTCGTCGGCACCGACTTCTCCGCGTTGCTCTCCCAGGTCAACAACCGCAAGTTCGACGTCGGCAGCTCCTCGATCACCATCACCGAGGCGCGGAAGAAGACCGTCGACTTCGGCAACGGCTACGACTTCGGCTACTTCGGTCTGGACGTCCCGGCCGGCTCCCCGATCACCGGCTTCGACCAGCTCGCCGGCAAGCGGGTCGTGGTGGTGCAGGGCACCGTCCAGGACGACTACACCACCGGCAAGCAGCTCGACCCGGTGCGGGTGCCGGACTACAACGGCGCGCTCAACCAGCTCAAGGCCGGCACCGCCGACGCGTGGATCGCCCCGGCCGAGATCGGCGAGAAGTCGGCCGCCGACAGCAACGGCAAGATCACCGTGGCGGCCAAGCAGCTCAGCCCGACGCCGACCGCGTACGCCGTCGCCAAGGGCAGCGACAAGCTGCGCGAGGCGCTGAACAAGGGCCTCGACGAGGTCATCGCGGACGGCACCTGGAGCCGGTTGCAGGCGCAGTACTACCCGGGCCGGCCGATCCCGGCGGACTTCACGCCGGGCAGCGGCACCGTGGCGGCACCGTCCGCGTCCGTCGCGCCGTCGGCGTCCGGGTCCGTTGCGCCGTCGGCGTCCGCGTCGTCCGCGTCCTGAACCGGTGACGAGCGAGCAGGGCGGTAGGAGAGGCAACCGATGGATCCGTTGAGCACCCTGTGGGAAACCTTCTTCGACTGGGACGCGATGGGCGAGGCGCTGCCCGAGATGCTGACCGTCGGGCTGCCCAACACACTGATCCTGGCGGTCTCCGCCGCCCTGCTCGGCTCGGTGCTGGGCCTGCTGCTGGCCGTCGCCGGAATCTCCCGCAGCCGGTGGCTGCGCTGGCCGGCGCGGGTCTACACCGACGTGTTCCGTGGCCTGCCGGCCGCGGCCACGATCCTGCTGATCGGCGTCGGGCTGGCCCCGCTGGGCATGCAGGTCTGGGGACCGGACCCCTACCCGCTGGGGATCCTGGCGCTGTCGCTCATCGCCGCCGCGTACATCGGGGAGATCTTCCGCTCCGGCATCCAGTCGGTGGAGGCCGCCCAGTTGGAGGGTGCACGTGCTCTCGGCTTCTCCTGGTCCGACTCGATGCGGCTGGTGATCATCCCGCAGGGCATCCGGCGGGTGCTGCCGGCCTGGGTCAACCAGCTCATCGCGCTGATCAAGGACTCCAGCCTGGTCTACTTCCTCGGCCTGGTGGCCAGCCAGCGGGAGCTGTTCCGGATCGGGCAGGACTACGCGGCCACCACCGGCAACGAGTCGGCGCTACTGCTGGCAGGGCTGTTCTACCTGGCGCTGACCGTCCCGCTGACGCACGTCGTCAACTGGATCGACCGACGGCTGCGCAACGGTCGGCCGGCCGTCGCGCCGACAGACGAGGACGACGAAGACACCACCCCGGCGTACGCCCCGACCGAAGGAGACCGGAGATGAGCACCGACACGACCACCTCGGTCAGCCTCGACGTCCGCGACGTGCACCTCGCCTTCGGGCCGAACCGGGTGCTGCGCGGCGTCGACCTCACGGTGCCGCGCGGAGCCACGGCCTGCGTGATCGGCCCGTCCGGGTCGGGCAAGTCCACACTGCTGCGCACCATCAACCGGCTGATCGAGCCGGACCGTGGCGACGTGCTGCTGGACGGACGCAGCGTGCTGGGCGACGACCCGGACGCGCTGCGGCAGCGGGTCGGCATGGTGTTCCAGCAGTTCAACCTCTTCCCGCACATGAGCGTGCTGCGCAACGTCACCCTCGCGCTGCGCCGGCTCCGCAAGCTCGGCGAGGACGAGGCGGAGTCCGTGGCACGGGCCCAGTTGGAGCTGGTGGGGTTGGCCGGCAAGGCCAACTCCCGACCAGCTCAGCTCTCCGGCGGTCAGCAGCAGCGGGTCGCGATCGCCCGGGCGCTGGCACTTCGACCCGAGGTGATGCTCTTCGACGAGGCCACCTCCGCGCTCGACCCGGAGCTGGTCAAGGGCGTCCTCGCGGTGATGGCCGACCTGTCCGCCGCTGGCATGACCATGGTGGTGGTCACCCACGAGATGGGCTTCGCCCGGCAGGTCGCCGACACCGTGGCCTTCATGGACCGGGGCGTGGTGCTGGAGGCCGGTCCGCCCGGGCAGGTCTTCGAGCGGGCCGAGCATCCTCGGCTGCGCCGCTTCCTCGCCCAGGTGCTCTGAGCCGACCGGGAGTAGGGGCGCGGGTCTTCACTCGTTGGGTCCGCGGCCCAGCAGCCGGATCTCCTCGTTGTCCAGCGCGGCCTGGAGCTCCTGAAGCACGAGATCGTCGATCTCCCGGTTGTCCCGCAGTCGGGTGACCTCCCGACGCTTGTGGGCGAGGACCCCGAGGCGCAGCCTGCGTTCCAGCCGGCGCTCCTCGGCCGTGCTCCCGCCACTCTCGTTGAGGTCCGCCAGATGCCGCTGGTACTCGGCTTCCAACCTCTGCACCGCCTCCTGCTGGGCGCCGATCTCGGCGGCGACCCGGGGAAGAGCGGCCAGGCCCACCTCCGTGGCCCGCCGCCGGGCGTTGCGGGTCTCGTCGACGCGTTCCGGGTCGCCGGTCAGCCGGGCCCAGCGCACCACCAGCGGCAGGGTGGTGCCCTGAATGAGCATGATCAGCACGATCACCAGCGCGGTGACGAAGATGATCAGGTCTCGTTCGACCACCGGTCGACCGGAGGCCGTCATCGTCGGGACGGCCAGGGCCGCGGCGAGCGACACGGCGCCCCGGAAACCGGCCCAGCCGGCGACGGTCCCCACCCGCCAGCTCGACGACTCCTGGCCCTCGTTCACCATCCGGCGACGCCGCAGCCGCGCCGACTGGGCGGTGAGGTAGATGAAGAGCAGCCGGGTGGCCACGACGACCAGGGTGACCATCACCACGATCAGCAGAGCCCGCTGGGCCGAGGTGCTGGTGATGCCCCGGACCGCGCGGGGAATCTGCGTGCCGAGCAGGACGAACAGACCGCCGTTGATCAGGAACGTGGACAGGTCCCAGAACGCGTACGCCAGCACCCGGGACCGGGCGCGGATCACCCGGGGGCCGGCATAGGCCAGCACCAGGCCGGCGACCACCACCGCCAGCACACCGCTGGCGTGCACCGAGTCGGCGAGCAGGAATGCGCCGAACGGTGTCAGCACGCTGAGCGCGCCCTCGCGCAGCGGATCGTCGAGCCGTTTGCGGATCAGCACCACGGCGGCCCCCACCAGCAGACCGGCGACCACCCCACCGACGCTGGCACCGACGAACTCCTCGCCGATGCCCAGCACGCCCGGCTCCGCGCTCTGGCTGAGCAGACCCACGGCCACGGCGAAGACCACCAGTGCGGTGCCGTCGTTGATCAGGCTCTCCGCGTGCAGGGTGGTGAGAAGCTTCCGGGGCAGCCGTTTGGCGAGACCGGTGACCGCCGCCGCGTCGGTCGGGGCGAGGACCGCGCCGAGCACCCATGCGGCGGCGGGGTTCACCCCGAACGCCTGCGCGGTCAACGACACCGTGACCATGGTGAGCACCACCAGGACCACGGCCAGCAGCCCGATCACCGGCAGGTTGGCCCGGATCTCACGCAGGCTGATGGTGAGGCTCTCCCGGTACAGGATCGCCGGCAGGAAGATCAGCAGCACCAGGTCGGGTTCCAGGGTCACCTCGGACAGCGGCGGCGTCAGGCCGAGCAGCACCCCGAACGCGATGAGCAGGACCGGCGGGGCGACCCGGTAGCGACCGCCGAGGGTGGTGCCGATCAGGACGGTCGCGCCCAGCACCACGATCAGGACGAGCACCTCCACGGCGTACCCCCTTGATCGACGGCCGACGGTGGCCGCGCCGGTGGTTCCATCTGACCGCACCCGCCGCGGGGTTCCGACGCGAATCGGCAAGTCGCCGCCGGCAGCGGGCGGCGGTCAGGGCGCCGGGGTGGCGGCGTGGGCCCGGGCGGTCAGGGCGCGGGGGTGACTGCGCGGGCCCGGGCGGTGACCGCGCGGGCGGCGCGGCGGTGCGCGGCCGCTTCCTCGTCGCGGCCCAGCGCGTCGGCCAGGGCGGCGAGGTGCCCGGCCACCGGGCCGACGGTGAGCACCCCACTGCCGGCGGCCAGTTCATCCGCCGCCGGGAGCAGCTCGACGTAGACCCGTTCCATCGTGACCCGGTCTCCGAGGGCGTGCGCCGCCCTGCCGACGAGGCAGAGCCGCGCCTCCCGCAGCAGATCGTGCGGACCGTCCGGAAGAGTCCGCAGGGCCGCCTCGGCAGCGTCCCGGTCACCGTCGGCGAGCAGCAGCAACGGCCGGACCCACGGCTCGTGCGGCCCCCAGTCCAGATCCGCCCACCCGGCACCGCCGGGCCTGTCTGCCCAGCCGGCGCCGCCCGGCCCATCTGCCCAGTCCGCGCCGCCGGGTCCGGGGATCGGCTGGTCCGGGCTGGTGTGCGGCCGGTCACCGCCGACGGCCTCGGCGAGCCGCAGGCCGAGCAGGGCGAGCGGGAGCAACCCGCGGGTCAGGCCCGGCATGCCGTCGGCGCTCAGCCGGTCGGCAGCCAACCGGTACGCGTCCGCCGCCGCGGCCGGGTCGCCGTCCAGAGCCAGGCGCAGTGCCGCGTACCAGCTGGTGAAGACGCCGACCAGCGGCAGTTCGTACCGTTCGGCGAAGCGGTCGGCGGCGCGGGCGTGCGCATCGGCAGCGGGCCGGTCGGCCAGCGCGCAGTGTGCCTGGACCAGAACGAGGTGACCGAGCACCTCGAAGGTCACCAGCCGGTGCCGGGCCGCCAGGTCGACCAGTTCGGTGCCGATCCGGGCCCGTTCTGCGGCCAGGCCGACGCGGTCGAAGGAGTGCATGAAGCGGGCGTTGAGCGCGAAGGCCAGCAGCCCCGGCTCACCGACGGTCCGGGCGATCGTCTCGGCCTCGTGCGCCGCACGGCGGCCCAGGTCGGTGGTGGTGCCGCGCAGCTCCAGCGCGAGGGTGCTCAGCAGCCGGCTGCGCCGAGCCGAACCGGTCGGGCCGAGAGCGGTCAGGGCGTGCTCGGCAGCGCGGACGATGTG
The DNA here is from genome assembly GCF_057766525.1 of Micromonospora sp. MGP-C2. Classification (NCBI taxonomy): domain Bacteria; kingdom Bacillati; phylum Actinomycetota; class Actinomycetes; order Micromonosporales; family Micromonosporaceae; genus Micromonospora; species Micromonospora sp. MGP-C2. The sequence continues at coordinate 6,389,149 of NZ_JBYMEN010000002.1, read as the reverse complement.
CCCGGAGAGCAGGTCGTCGTCGTTGCGCGTCCAGATGGCGGGCACGTCGAAACCGGCCAGCACCTCCTCGATCAGCAGCGGATCGCCGACGGACTCGGCGGCGGTGATCGCCTCGGCACGCCGTCGCCGCGCCTCGGCCAGCCGACCCGTCACGGCCAGCGCGCGTCCCAGACCGAGCAACGCCGTCAACCGCTCGCGCTGCTCGCCCGCACCAGCGCGGTCGTACGCCTCGATCGTCTGCCTCCAGAGGCGGGCGGCCTCGTGCGGGTTACCGCCCCGTTCGGCCTGCTCGGCGGCTGTGCGGGCGTACGCCGCAGCGCGACCGGCGGCGACCGGTCCGCCGGCACGGAGCAGGTGGTGCGCGAGCGCGGCGGGCTCGACGGGCTCCCGTTGTCGCAGCACCTCCGCGACGGCCGCGTGCCAGGCGGCGCGGCGCGGCGTGGACAGGTCGGCGTAGAGCGTGTCGCGGACCAGGATGTGGGTGAAGCGCAGCCGCCCGTCGGGCTCCCGCTCGGTGAGGAAGCCGGCCTGAAGGGCGCGGTCGACGGCGTCCAGCACGGCGGTGGGGTCACCGGCCAGCGCACCGAGCACCTCCGGGTCGAGGTCCCGGCCGAGCACGGCTGCCTGCCGCAGCACCGTACGCGTCGGTGTGGGTAGCTGCGCCAACCGGTGCCGGATCACGTCGCGCACCCCGGGTGGCACCGCGGCCAGCGCGGCCTCCCCCTCGCTCGCGTACAACTGGGCCAGTTCCCGGACGAAGAACGGGTTGCCGCCGCTGCGATCGTGGATCAGCCGGGCGGTGGCCGGGTCCAGTGCCGCACCGACGACGGCTCGGGCCAACTCGTCGGTCGCCGACACGGGCAGGCCGGCGAGGTACTCCCGGGTCGGCTCCAGCCCGGCGGCGCGGGCCAGGGCGGCGGTCAGCTCGGGGCTGATCTCGGTGGCCCGGTAGGTGCCGAGGATCAAGACCGGCCCGGTGGCCGGCTGCGGGCCGGTGAGCAGGGCGGTCAACAGGTCCAGGGTGTCGCCGTCGGCGCGGTGCAGGTCGTCGAGGACCAGCAGCACCGGCCCGCGGTTGGCGACCGCCGAGACCAGTGACGCCACCGCACGGTGTCGGCGAAAGCGCGTCCCGGCGGGGTCACCCGAGCCGTCGTCGGCAACAAGGCCATCGGCCGGTCCGGCGAGCGCGTCGGTGATCTGGGTCCACGGCCAGGCCGGCGGCGCGCCCTCGTACTCCGGGCTGCGTCCCCATGCCGTGGTCCAGCCCTCGGCGGCGAGCCGCTCGGTGAGGGTCTCGGCCATCGCGGTCTTGCCGGCCCCCGGGTCGCCGCTGAGCAGCGCGAGGGTGGGTTCGTGGCGGCGGCACGCGGCCTCGGCGGCCTGCCGCAGGCGATCCAGCTCGGCGTCCCGACCGACGAACGGGCGCTGCCGCGCCGGACCCGGTTCGACGGGTCGCACGGGGCTGGGGGTGGCCTCGTCGTCGAGGGCCGGGGTGAGGTGCGGCGCCTGGGCAAGGATGTCGGCTTCCAACCGGCGCAGCTCGGGCCCGGGGTCCACGCCCAGCTCGGTCACCAGGGCGTGTCGCGCCTCGCGCAGCGCGGCCAGCGCGTCGCCCTGTCGCCCGGCGCGGTAGCGGGCCACCGCGAGCAACCGCCAGGCATCCTCGCGCAGCGGATAGCTGGCCAGGTGGGCCGGCAGGTCGGCGGCGGCCTCGTCGGGCCGACCCAAGGCCAGCAGCACCTCCGCCCGCCGCTCGACGGCCAGCATCCGCAACTCGTCCAGCCGGTTGATCTCGGCGACCGCCCAGGGCTCGTTGGCGCAGTCCGCGTACGCGGGCCCGCGCCAGAGCCGCATTGCCCCGTCGAGCGTCGCCAGGGCCGGCGCGGGACGTCCCGCCGCCAGCAACCGGCCCGCCTCGCCGACGGCCGCCTCGAACTGCCCGGCGTCCACCGCGTCCGGGGCGGCCCGCAGCACGTACCCGGGTGGCTCGGTGACCAGGATCCGGGGCGGCTGCCGGGGTGGTCGGTCGGGCTCCAGAGCCCGGCGCAGGTCGGCGACGAAGGTGCGGATGGCGCCCACCGCGCCGTCGGTTGCGACCTCCCACAGGTCGTCGACGAGACGTTCCACCGGCACCACCCGCCCGTGGGCGATCAGCAGCCGCGCCAGCACCAGGCGCTGCCGGTGCCCGCGCAGCGGGGCCGGGCCACGCGCGGTCACGGCGGTCACCGGCCCGAGGACGCCGAAGGTCACCGCGTCCGGTGCCGCCGGTTGCCTGGTCATGGCATCAATCTAGGCGCGCCGGGCGGACCGCACTGACTCGGCACTGATCGCCCGCTGATCACCACCGCGCAGGCTCGACCAGGTACGACGGCGAGGGCCACCGCCCCTGCCGGCACCGCTCACCAGGAAGGTTTCCCGTGAACCCCAGGATCAACGGATTCGACTACCGCCGTGTGACAGTCGCCGACGGTGTGACGCTCAACGTCGCCGTGGGCGGCTCCGGGCCGGCGATCGTGCTGCTGCACGGCTTTCCACAGACCCACCTCATGTGGCGGCACGTCGCGGCCGACCTGGCCGCCGACCACACGGTCATCTGCCCCGACCTGCGGGGCTACGGCGACAGCGACAAGCCCCTCGACCCCGACGGCGACGGGTACGCCAAGCGCACCATGGCCGCCGACGTCGTGGCGCTGGCTGCCGCGCTCGGCCACCAACGGTTCGCGTTGGCCGGCCACGACCGTGGTGCCCTGGTCGCGTTCCGCGCCGGTCTCGACCACCCGGAGGTGATCAGCCATCTCGCGCTGCTCGACGTGGTGCCCACCCTCGACACGTGGGAGGTGCTGCACGGCACCTCCGCCGCCGTCGCGTTCCACCTGTACCTGATGGCGCAGCCGCCCGGTCTGCCGGAAGCGCTGATCGGCGGCAGCCCGGACGCCTTCTTCGGCCATTTCCTGGACGTCTGGACCCGTGATCCGGAGGCGATGCCGGCGGACGTCCGGGCGGAGTACCTGCGCGCGTCCCGGGAGGCGGTCACCTCGATCGTCGCCGACTACCGGGCGTCGGCCGGGGTCGACGTCGCCCACGACACCGCCGACCGGGAGGCCGGCAACCAACTGCGGGTGCCGGTGACCGTGCTCCAGCAGGACTGGGGTGCCGCGCTGGGCTACGACGCGGCGGCGGTGTGGCGCGCCTGGGCTCCGGATCTGGAGCATCGGACGGTCACCTGCGGGCACTTCATGGCGGAGGAGGCACCCGCCGAGGTGGTCCGGGCGCTGCGGGCGCTGCTCGCCCGCTGACCGATCGGCGACCCGATCGCACCATTGTCACCCTCGGCAAGATATCCGACACTCTTCGTCACCGAGGTGATGGTGTGGTCGGGTCGCCGCGCTCCGGGCGACCCGACACGGTCGAATCCGGCCCGGAATGGGCTCTGACCTGCGGTAACACGACGTTGCACCTGGTGGACGACAACCGGTCATCGGTGCTACACAGGCAGATATCGGCAGCCAACGACGGCGAGTCGCAGCTTTCTCGCTCAACGACCGTCCACAGGCAGCGCACCAACGGGCCACGCCGCACGGAACCGCCGCTCCACAGTCGCGACCCACCGAACGGCACCGGCCCACCGGCCGCTGCTGGACGCCGGTCCTCGACCAAGGAGTTGCCGTGGGAAACCTCCGTATCCGATCCCGCCACCAGCCCTACGAGATCGCTGTCCTGGCCGCGGCACCCGTCTGTGGCGTGCTGATGATGACCCTCGAGGTCCGGCCGACCTCCGTGCAGACGGCCATGCCCGTCCCCATCCAGGTCGCCTGGGAGCTGGGTCTCATCGCGGTGGGTGTGGGCGGGCTGCTGGGCATCGTGTGGCCCGGCCGGCTCTCCACCGGGCTGGGCATCGAACTCGCGTCCGTGCTGGTGCTCGGCACGATCACCGGCATGTACGCGGTGTCCGTGGTGGCCATGTCGGGCCGGCAGTCCATCGTCGCGACGTCGTTCGTCGTCGCGGTGACGATCGGGTCGCTCTGGCGGGCGGCGCAGATCGCCGTCGACCTGCGAAGGCTGGCCCAGGCATGCGAGCTGGTGAGCTACGAACAGTTGCAGGCGGGTGTCACGTGATGACTTCTCCGGCGCCGGCCGCACCGCACTGGGTGCAGATGGTGCTCAGTGTGCTCGGCATCCTCGGCGGCGGCACCGGCCTGGCCGCGATCGCCACCGTGGTGGTGCAACGGGGCAAGTTCAAGGCCGATGCCGCCGACACCCTCACCGAGGCCGCCCTCACCCTGGTGCAGCCGTTGCAGACCCGGATCACCCAGTTGGAGGGTGAGGCGCTCAACGCCCGCTCCGAGCTCAACGTGCTCCGCGAGCAGGTCAACCAGTTGCAGTTCCTGGTCCGGATCCTCAACCGGACGCTGGACCGCTGGCGGGCCGCGATCCGTGCGCCCGATGCCACACTGCGAAAGGTCCGAGCGACGGTGGCGGAGACCGACAGGTCGACAGAGGACCGTTGACCGGCACGCGGCTGGGAAGGCTCAATGACGGAGGCGTCGGGCGAGCTCGCTCATCGCCGCCCGGAAGTCGGGATCGGACTCGCCCGGATGGTGCCCCCGCACCGGTGGCGGACGGCGCTCCCCCGGAGGAGGCAGCAGGCCCTGTGGGTCCCGCAACCGCCGGTCGACCCGGCCGGCCGGGTCGGCGGGGTCCGGAGGCGGATCGCCGGGCCGGTGCGGGGCGAAAATCCAACCACCGACGGGGTCGGTGTCCCGCCAGAGGTTGAGCCACCGCCACTCGACCCGGTCCCCCACCGCGCGGAGCACCGTCTCGTTGAGATAGGCCGGAAAGAGCCGGGCGTACAGGCGGTCCAGCGGCGACCCGTAGGTGAGCAGGACGACGCGCTGGCGTACCCGCGGGGGCAGCCGCAGCACCGCGAGGGCGAGCAGCACCGACCCGTGGCTGTGCCCGCAGAGCAGCACCCCGTCGTGCCGCTCCGTCAGGTGGGTGATCCGGTCGGCCAGCTCCGGCACCGCACGGTCGGCGTAGCTCGGCGGTGCGAACGGGTGCGCGGCCCGGGGCCAGAAGGTCCCCAGGTCCCACAGGATGCCGACGTGCCGGCGGAACCACGCCGTGCGGTAGGCGAACACGCCTCCGAGGATCAGGGCCACCAGCACCGCGGCGACGAGATAACTGCCCAGGGCGAGCCCCATGCCGACGGCCCCGGCTGGCAGCCCGAGGACACGCCACGCCAGTTGGTCCGGCGCCAGGTCGGTCAGCCTCAACAGACTCGTGGCCAGACCGATCACCGAGAGGGCCGCGTACGTGATCGCGAGGAGTCCCAGCCACTCGACGAACCGCGCGCGGGCCACCGCCCTCGTCACCTGTCGCAGCCGCTCGGCGCCCTCCGGCCCCACCGCCGGGAAGTCGCGGGCGGTGATCGACGCCGCCGCCCGCCACCGGCGGCGTCGCGACACGAGGGTCAGCCCACCGCACAACACCACGCCCGCGATGACGTGCACGAAGAAGGCCAACAGCGTCCACTGGTACGGCAGCGGCGGCCCACCGTCGCCGCGGTAGCCGCCGAGCAGGTTGCCGGCCTGGTAGACGAGGTTGGCGGCGAACGCGCTGCCGAGGCCGACCGCGATGGCCGCGACCACCGCCGCGCCCAACCCCTGCGGCAGCGCGTTGCGGCGGTCTCCCCGGCCGTGGTGCCCCAGCACCAGCACGCTCAGCGCCACCAGCAGCGTCATCTGCGTGAGCAGGGCCCAGCTCGCGAGCTCGTCGTAGCCCGGCAGCCCGTCCGACGACGGCCAGGGGCGCTCGTCGAGGGCGACGGCGACCAGGGTGGCCACGCTCAGGGCAACGGCCATCGCGCCCACCGTGCTGGCGGTCCGGGTGACCATCCGCATGGTCGCCGCCCGGTCCAGGAGGCCGGGGACGGCGAGCAGAACGGCGCAGACCGGCAGCACCGCCGCGCTGAGCGTCAGCAGCACCGTCGTCGAGGCCGTCGCACCGCCAGCGGTCCGGGCCACGAGCAGCATCAGGTTGAGCACCGCGAGCGCGGCGGCGACGTGGACCGCGCGCAGCCGTCCCACCATCGGCTCGACGGCCCACAACGGGTTGCCGGCCGGACGGGGCCGACGGGTGCCCAGCAGCCGAAGGAAGGCGACGGCGGCGATCGGCAGCAGAGCGAGCACCGCCAACCGCGGCCCGACCTCCCGTCCGTCCAAGCCCGCCATGGTGTCGAAGGGACCACGGCACCGGGCCGCGCCCAGACACCGCCAGGCGAGCAGATCGAGGGCCACCCCGCCGATGGACACCACGTACAGCACCGTGAGGTTCAGGGCGAGGAGCCGGCACAGCACGGTGACCGCGGCGCCGCTGCGACGGTCGGTCGGCCGCATCCAGACCGCCACGTTGCTGAGCATGAACGGCAACAGGAAGACCAGCGAGAGCGTCCGGGCCACGGTGCCCGAGGGCAGGTCACCCCACCGGTACGCCTCCAGCGTCACACCGTCGGGCTCGGCGTCCTCCGATTCGGCGGCGCGGTGGAAACCACCGCTGTCGTCACCCGCGACCTGCCGGACGTGCGCCCGACCGAGGACCTGCTCCGGTCGCGCCCCCGACACGCCGTGGACCCGCAACTCCACGACGTCGTGCCGACCGGGCCGCTGCTGGTGCGGCGTGTCATCCATCGGCGCGTCGTACTCAGCGGCCGGTGGTGCCGACGCGATGAGAGATCAGGTCCGACGCGACATTCCAGAGCCGTTCGGCGTTACCCGGGTCGACGGCGTACGCGGCCACACCGGTGTAGTCGGCAGGGCGCTCGGTGACGACCGCCGCCTCGGCGCAGTCCTCGAAGTAGCGACCGCCCACGCCGTCCAGCAACGGGGACGCGGCGAGCAGCACCGAGGTGGCGGCACCCTGCTGCGGGGTCTTCTGCCGTTCCTTGGGCGTACGCAGCCCGCCGGTGTGCTTCTGCAACCCGGTGGCGATCGCGCCCGGGTTGAGCGCGTTGGCGTGGATGCCCTCACCGGACCAGCGGCGGGTCGCCTCGACCGCGAGCAACGCTTCGGCGCTCTTGGACTGCCCGTACGCGAGCAGCGGGTCGTAGGGCCGGAACGCGAAGTGCAGGTCGTCGAAGATCACCGGGGAGAAGAGGTTCCCGCTGGAGCTGACCGACACCACCCGGGCGCCACCGGCCGCGGCGAGCGCGTCGTGCAGGCCCACGGCCAGGGCGAAGTGCCCCATGAAGTTGGTGGCGAACTGCATCTCCCAGCCCTCGGCGGTGCGCTCCAACTCGGGCAGCGCCATGATCCCCGCGTTGTTGACCAGGATGTGCAGGGGCTGGTCCCAGCCGGCGACGAACCGGCGTACCGAATCCTGGTCGGCCAGGTCCAGCTCGCGGGCGCTGACCCGGTCCGCACCGATGCTGGCGGCGATGTCGGCGGCGGCCTGCTCGCCGGCGGCGACCCGGCGTACCCCGAGCACCACCTCGGCGCCGGCGGCGGCGAGCGAACGGGCCGTCTCGACGCCGATGCCGGCGGCGCCTCCGGTGATGACGGCCCGCTTGCCGGTCAGGTCGACACCGGCGAGGACCTCGTCGGCGGTCGAGGCGAAACCGAAGGGAGTGTTGATCCGAGTTGTCATTGCTGTCCCGTCTCTCGATCACGCTTACCCCGACACTGTCACCCAGGCGGCCGGTGCCAGCCGGATCCCTGCTTTTCCTGGGACTGGCAGGACCAGGATGGGCGCCGGTGGCGGCTCCTACGATGAGCGGGTGAGCACAGCCGGCCCGCTCGGCGAATACCTGCGTGCCCGGCGCGAGCTGATCAGGCCGCCCGCTCGGAGACCACCACCGAGATCCCGTCGAGGACTCGTTGCAGACCGAACTCGAAGGCGTACTCCGGGCCGTACGCGGCACCGTGCTGCTGACCGGCCGCGGTGCCGACGCGGGAGGCGATCGGATAGCTGCCGGCCGTCATGAACGTCTCCAGCCAGGGCGCGTGCGACTGCCACCACTGGCCGTCGGTCATGCCGGACTGGCGCTCCAGGTCGACCACCTCGGAGGCGGCCCGCGCCGCGCTCTTCACGTGGCCGAGGAGGAGCGTGAGCACCGCGTCCATCTCGACGTCGCTGAGACCGATGTCGACGACCGCGCCGAGCTCGTAGTCGTACTTCGCCAGCAGGTGCGGGCCGAGCACCGGTCGGGTCGTCTCGGCCCGCAGCATCCAGGGATGCCGCTGGTAGAGCGCCAGGTTGTCGCGGGCGATCCGCTCCAGCCGGGCCCGCCAGTCACCCTCGACAGCGGGTCGCGGCATCTCGCCGTACGCGGTGTCGACCATCACGTCCACGAGTTCGGCCTTGCCCGGCACGTACGTGTAGACCGACATGGTGCCGACACCCAGCGCCTCGCCGACGCGTCGCATGGTCAACGCGTCGAGACCCTCCGCGTCGGCGATGTCGATCGCGGCCCGGACAATCCGGTCGACGCTGAGGCCGGGCCCGGCGCTGCGGCTGGTCGGCTCCCGGGTGCGCCAGAGGATGGCCAGGCTGCGGGCCGGGTCCGCGGTCGCCTTGCGCTCACTTGCCATGGTGCGGCCATCCTAACAACGCGGGCGTACGACGTACGCCGCCCGGCTGGCCGATGGCCACGCGCAGCCGCCGAGGTCCGGTCGCAAACGCCTCGCGGTCGTCGGACAGCGCGGCACGGCCGTTCGGTGGGTAGTGCTGGGCATACCCCGGGAAGTGGATCTGGACGGCTGGGGCGCGCGGTCGTCCCCGATTAGCGTCTCTGGCATGACCCCGGAAAGCCCTTCTCACCTGGCCAGGGCGCTGCGTCGCCGCGACTGGCTGGTCTCCGCCTGGCCGTGGCGGGCGCTGGCCTACCTGGTCAGCACAGTGCCGATCGCGGGCGTGCTCGCCGTCGGGCTGCTCGTCATCGGCGCGCCCCTCTTCGCCGCCCTCAACGCGCTGCTGCTGCACGGCCGACCGCCAAGCATCCCGCTCATGCTGTTCCTGGCGGTCGGCAGTCTCACCCTGCTGGCGCTGGCGCCGCTCATGAGCTTCCCGGTGGCCGTCATCGAGCGGTGGCGGCTGGGGCTTGTCGACGGCCGCCCACTGCCCACGTCACCGTGGCCCGGCCTGGCCGCCCGTTACCGCAGCGCCGCCGGGTGGCGGGAGGTGGCGTACCTGTTCTGGCTCGGCGGGGTCGCCCCGGTCGCGTACTGGGTGTTCCTGGTGGTGGTGCTGCTCGACCTCGGGATGATCACCAGCCCCTGGCTGGCCGGCGACTCCAACCAGCCCGTCGTGATCTGGCAGCCGATCGACACCACAGGCGAAGCCATCCCGTACGCGATAGTGGGCGTGCTGCTGATCCCGGTGCTCTGGTACGCCGTCGGTCTGCTCGCCGCCGCCCAGGCCGCCGTGGCCCGGTGGGCGCTGGCCTCGCCGGTCGACGCCGCGGCGCTGCGCGAGGTCGCCCGGTCCCGCACCCGGCTGGTCGGCGCGTACGAGGCCGAACGCCGCCGGATCGAACGGGACCTGCACGACGGCGCGCAGCCGCGACTGACCAGCCTCACCCTTCAACTCGGCCTGGCCCGACTGGACGTACCCGAGGACTCCCCCGCCGCCCGGCCGCTCGCCGTGGCGCACGAGCAGGCCCGGGGCCTGATGGTGATGCTGCGCCAGTTGGTGCACGGCATCCGGCCGCAGAGCCTCACCGACCTCGGCCTGGCCGGCGCCGTACGCGAGTTGGCCGACGCGGCCACCGTCGCGGTCACCGTCCGCGCCGACCTCGACGACGAGCTACCGGAGATCGTCCAGACCACCGCGTACTTCGTGGTGTCCGAGGCTCTCGGCAACGTGGTCCGGCATGCCGGCGCGACCAGCGCGGACGTCCGTCTCACCCGGGCCGGTGGCGACCTCGTGGTCGAGGTGTCCGACAACGGCCGGGGCGGTGCCGACCCGACCCGGGGCACGGGCCTCACCGGTCTCGCCGACCGGGTCGCCGCAGTGGACGGACGGCTGTTGCTGTCCAGCCCGCCCGGCGGGCCTACCCTGGTCCGGGTGGAGCTGCCGTGCCGTCGCTGACCCGGGTGGTGCTCGCCGAGGACGAGGTGCTGCTGCGGGAGGGCCTGGTCGCGCTGCTGACCCGCTTCGACTTCACGGTCTGCGCCGCGGTCGGCTCCGCGCCGGACCTGCTCGACGCCGCCCGCGAGCACGAACCGGACCTGGTGCTGACCGACATCCGGATGCCGCCCGGCCGCCGCGACGACGGGCTGCGCGCGGCCGTCGCGTTGCGCGCCGAACGACCCCACCTCCCCGTCGTGGTGCTCAGCCAGTACGTGCAGACCGGGTACGCGGCGGCGCTGCTGGACAGCGGAGACGGCCAACGGGTGGGGTACCTGCTCAAGGACCGGGTGGCCGAGGTCACCGAGTTCGTCGACACGCTGCGCCGGGTCACGGCCGGTGGCACCGCCATCGACCCGGATGTGGTCCGGCAACTGCTGCACCGCCCCCGCGATCCGCTCGCCGCGCTGTCCGCCCGGGAGCGCGAGGTGCTGGCGCTGCTGGCCGAGGGCCGGTCGAACGCCTCGATCGCCCTCCGGCTGCACGTCACCGAGGCGGCGGTCGGCAAGCACGTCGGCAACATCCTGTTGAAGCTCGACCTGCCACCGAGCGACGACACCAACCGTCGGGTGCTGGCGGTGCTCACCTACCTGCGGGCCGACCCGGCGAGCTGACCAGCGTCGGGCCGAGATCGGGTCGGGCCGGTTGGGGCGATAGGTTTTCCTCAGCGGTACCGCCGCCACGTCGGGCGCGGACCAGGGAGATGGGGGCACGGCATGGCGGAGGCGCTGCGGGTTGGCCTGCTGGGGTACGGGCTGGCGGGCCGGGTGTTCCACGCACCGCTGATCGCCGCGACGCCCGGGCTGCGGCTCGACGCCATCGTGACCCGCGACCCGCAGCGGCGCGAGCAGGCCCGGCAGCACTTCCCGGACGCCCGCCTGGCCGACGACGCCGACGAGTTCTGGCGTACGCCGGACGCTCTGGACCTGGTCGTGGTGGCCACGCCGAACCGGCTGCACGTGCCGATGGCACGGGCGGCGCTCGCAGCCGGCCTTCCGGTCGTCGTCGACAAGCCGTTGGCCGCGACTGCTGCCGAGGGTCGCACGTTGGTCGACGAGGCGACCGAGCGTGGGGTGCCGCTGACGGTGTTCCAGAACCGGCGTTGGGACGGCGACTTCCTGACCGCCCGCCGCCTCGTTGAGCAGGGCGAGTTGGGGCGGGTGCTGCGCTTCGAGTCCCGGTTCGAGCGGTTCCGTCCGACGATCAAGCCGGGCTGGCGGGAGCTTGCCAGTCCCGAGGAGGCCGGCGGCGCACTCTTCGACCTCGGCGCCCACCTCGTCGATCAGGCGGTGCAGCTCTTCGGCCGGGTCGACCGCGTCTACGCGGAGGTGGACCGTCGCCGCGCGGGCGCAGCTGTCGACGACGATGCCTTCGTGGCGCTGACCCACGCCAACGGGGTCCACTCGCACCTGTGGATGGGCGCGGTCACCGCTCAACTCGGCCCCCGCCTGCGCGTGCTGGGCGACCGGGCCGGCTACACGACGTACGGGCTGGACGTGCAGGAAGCGGCGCTGCACGACGGCGGCCGGCCGGACCAGCCGGGCTGGGGCGAGGTCCCGCCGGAGCGGTACGGCAAGCTCGGTGTCGACGGTGACCTGCGACCGGTGCCGACGGAACCCGGTGCGTACCAGAGCTTCTACGCGCAGGTGGCGACGGCGCTGCGCGACGGCGCGCCGATGCCGGTGGACCCACGGGACTCGGTCGCCACGGTCGAGCTGATCGAGCTGGCCCACCGGTCCGCGGTCGAAGGCACGGTGCTGCCGGTCCCCACCGTCTGAGCTTGTCGTAACCGGCACCTGTCCGGTCGGACGGTCCTGAAGCGCTCGAAAACCAGTGGATCGGCGCCGCTGGGCGCCGTTACCGTGCGCGGAACCAGGTCGTCTAGGCAAGGACGTGCCGTTGTACACCCTGTGAGACATCCCAAGCGCTGATCTGTCGCGCGTCGCGCCGTGTGCGCCGCGCTCCTTTTTGCTGCGGACCTCTCACTGAAACCGGTGTACCTCTGTGCTCAGAAACTGGGCCGTCGTGCCCACCTGCCTGCCACTCATCAACCGCCGTTGCCGCTCGTGCGCGTCCGAACGCCTCCGGCCAAGCGGAAAATTTCGAGTCAACGCCAACCACAAACTCATCGACGTCTGGCTCCTCGCGCTCTGCACCGCCTGCGGGGAGACGGCAAAGCTCACCGTCCTGGAGCGAATGACCGTTCGCACCATCCCACCGGAGTTGCTGGACCGGTTGCACGACAACGACCCTGGGCTGACAGCCGAGCTGATCCAGGATCCGGACGTGCAGCGCGCCAACCGCATCGCCCTCGACTGGACTGGCGCCTGGCGCCTCGACACCGGCGGATCGGATCACCCGGACGGCGAGACGATCGACGTCTCGGTCCGCTTCGCGGCGCGGATCCCGGTCCGACCAGTACGACTGATCGCTGAAGGTTGCGGTCTTACCCGAGGCGAGGTCGAGAGACTGATCGTCCAGGGGAAGCTCGTTTCGGCGGTCCGGTTGAACGGCAAGCTCTCCGGCGACTTCACGTTCACCCTCAAGCACTGACCGCTTTTCCCTACGACCACGGGCCTGTCCGGCATCTTCCGCCGGGCAGGCCCGTGGACGTCCACCCGCGCACCGCCGACGGGCGGGGCTGGCGGCATCGCCAGCGCGCGGGCGGCCGGCGCCGGGGCGGTCGGGAGCGCACGTGTCGGGTTCACGGACGGTTCGTCCGGCTCAGGTGCCCGGGTCCTGCTCGGAGGGGGCGTCGTCCGGCACCCGGGCGTCGTCGTCGGTCAGTGCGTCGTCCGACGGCTTGGCGTCGTCGCCGAGCCGACGCTCGGCCTCCCGGACCTCCTTGTCGAGCCTGGGGTTCTCCTCGTCGGGACCGTGCGACATGGCGACCTCCATCGGGCGCGACCGGGAACCTCCGACACCCTCGACCGGGTGCCTCCGAGCACCCATGACCGGGCGCCGCCGAGCACCCGCGATCGGGGACCTCCGAGTACCCGGCCTGACGGCGGGGACACCGGTACACAGACGCCACTGCGCATCAAACCGACCGAGAAGACCCACCGTCCTCGGCGACCGCGGCCCTCAGGAAACAGGCCGCTGCCTCGATCGGGACGGTCGCAACGTGACTGTGTGCCGGCACCTGCGGGAAACGTCGCGCAGGTCATGTCGCAGAAGCGGTGAAGACGTCGTTGGCGGCCGACTGCAGCGGAGGTTGCCGAGCCCCGGACCACTGCAGGCCGAACGCCGGACCTCTGGGCACCGAGCACCGGGCCGGCCGGCGAGCGCGCCGGGCTGGAGCCCAGGAGCGTTGCCGGCCCGGCCCGGAGCCGGATCAGCGCTGCTTTAGCTCGCGCCAGGAAGGGTGGGTGCCGCGCCAGGCGTCGGCGAGGATGGCCGCCGAGGCCCGGCTTGGGCACTGCTGCACCCGCTCACGACCCGACGCCCCACCGATCTGGGCGCGGACCTCCCAACCCTGCCCGTCAGTACGGATATACACGTCCCGGCGCCCGCGCGGGGTCGTGTCTCCGTTCCACCAATGCTCCTCGACCTTCATTCGCCGACCGTATAGCAATTTTTGCGTCGAGGGTACGGCGCAGGCGGGTGGATACCAGGGCGATAGCCATAATTCAGGCGTACTTCGACCGATCTGGTGACAGGGAGGAACCGCGAGGGCGGATCCTCCCCGCCCTGAGTGGCGGATCAGGCGGATATGAGATATCGCTGAGTACACCGGTCAGGGCGCTTGCCGACCCGCCCTGCCCCGAGGAGCCGGGTGCGGCGAGTGACCCTCGCCCGTGATGTGAACATCACAGGGAGTGACCGGGGGCGGTGCTCATCCCTGGGTGGTGAGCAGGTAGTCGTCGGCTTCCGGGCTCCAGCGCAGATCGACCACTCCCCCGGTAGCCGCGGCCTTGCAAAACTGGAGGAAGCTGCGATAGCCGAGCTTCTTCTCGCTGAAGTCGGGGCGGGCCCGGCGAAGCTGGTTCTTCAACCCGGACAGCGCCACCGGGTTGCCGCTGCTCCCCAGCTCGGCCACCACACCGCGGAGCAACCCGAAGGCCACCTCCCGGTCGCCGTGTTCGGGCAGCGAGACCTCGGGGTCACCCTTCGCGGGGCCCTCGGCCAGCTCGATCACGGTCTGCTCGGCGAGGTGCCGCAGCAGTTCCCCAAAGGTGCGGAAGCCGTAGTCGGACTCACTGAACGTCGGGTCCTTGCGCAGCAGGGTGCGCTTGAGCCGGGAGGCGGTGACGTCACCGTTGGCGCTGCCCTGCAACCCGGCCACGGTCTGGGCGACCAGCACGGCGAGTGCGTCGACGTCCCGTCCCGGCTCTTCGCCGGCGGGTCGACGGTCCACCTCGGGCTCGCGCTCCCGTTCGAGCTCCTGCTCCGGCTCGGGCGGGCGCTGGTCCGTGCCGGCCGGCCGGCTGGAACGGCCCCGTCGGCTGCGGGTCGGCGGGATGTCCACACCCTCCAGCCGGTCGTAGTAGAGGAACTCGTCGCAGGCCGGTGGGAGCAGTGCCGACGTGGAGCCCTCGACCCCGACACCGATGACCCGCTTGTTCAGCTCGCGGAGCTTGTGCACCAGCGGGGTGAAGTCGCTGTCGCCACTGCAGATCACGAACGTCGAGATGTAGTCGCGCTCGAAGGCCAGCTCGATCGCGTCGACGGCCATCTTGATGTCCGCGGCGTTCTTACGGGACGCGCCCATCCGTTGCGGGATCTCGATCAGCTCGACGTGCGACCGGGTGAGCATCCGGCGGTCCTCGTCGAAGTACGACCAGTCGGCGTACGCACGGCGGACCACGACGCGGCCTCGTTCGGCCAGCGCATCGGCGATGGGCCGGAAGTCGAAGTCCGCGCCGCCACGGTTGTCGCGTGCGCCCAACGCGAGGTTTTCGTAGTCGAGGAAAAGGGCGATCCGGTCTTCTTGATCCACGAGGGCCAGCCTACGCCCGGCGTGAGCTGGGCGGGGCAGGCGACGCGCGACACCTCAATTCGACGACCGTCCATTTCTTGCGGCCTGATAGCCCGTTATTTTCATTGTTCGATAGACGTCTTGCAGTGCGATGTGTGGTGCTGCATCATGACGATCAATGTCGGGCGTCGGGGGAACGCCGGGCGGACCTCCACCACCACCCACCCAGGAGGGTCACCGATGTTTCGCAGCCTCATGCCGGCGCGGGGACGCCCCGGCCGGCCCGGCGGCACCGCTGTCGCGCTCGCGGCCGGCCTCGCCGTACTGGTCGCCGGGCCCACAGTGGCCACCGCCAGTCCATCCGCGTCCGCCGGCGCCCAGCCGGTCGTCACCCGGGCCGCCCTCGACCCGGCGTTGGTCGCCGGGCGCGGCGCGGACGTCGACTTCGTCGAGCAGGAGGCGGAGAACGCCCGCACCACCGGCGAGGTCATCGGCCCCGACCGGACCGCCTACACGCTGCCCGCGGAGGCCTCCGGCCGCCGGGCGGTCCGGCTCACCCCCGGCGAGTACGTGGAGTTCGTCCTGCCCAGCGCGGCCAACGGAATCACCGTGCGGTACAGCATCCCGGACGCGCCGCAGGGCGGCGGGATCACCGCTCCGTTGCGGGTCGCGGTCAACGGCAAGCACGTGCGCACCATGACGCTCACGTCGCAGTACTCGTGGCTCTACAACCAGTACCCGTTCACCAACGACCCACAGGCCGGGCTGCTGCACCCGGACTGGTGGATCACCGAGTGCCAGTGCGTGCCGTCGGCCACCACGCCGGCCCCGAGCATCAGCACGCCGTTCCGGCCCGGCCAGTTCTACGACGAGCAGCGGCTCCTGCTCGGCCGCACCTACCGGGCCGGCGACAAGATCCGGCTCACCGCGCCGCCCGGCAGCGCCGCCGCCTGGACCGTCATCGACCTGCTCGACTCCGAGTTGGTCGCGCCGCCGCACGTCCGGCTGCTCGCGGCGAACGTGCTGGCCTTCGGGGCCGACCCCACCGGCCGGCGGGACTCCGCCGACGCACTGGACCGGGCCATCGCCTTCGCCAGGCGCACCCACCTCAAGGTCTACATCCCGCCGGGCACCTACCAGGTCAACCGGCACATCACCGTCGACGACGTGACCATCGAGGGCGCCGGCAACTGGCACACCATCATCAAGGGCCGTGAGGTCGCCCTGCCGACCCCCGCACCGGACGGCTCGGTGCACACCGGCGTCGGGTTCTACGGCCGCGACGCCGCCGACGGCGGCAGCCGCAACGTCCACCTCTCCGGCTTCGCGATCGAGGGAGACGTCCGGGAACGCATCGACACCGACCAGGTCAACGCGATCGGTGGCGCGATGAGCGACTCGACCATCGACGGGCTCTACCTGCACCACACCAAGGTGGGCGTGTGGTTCGACGGGCCGATGCGCAACGTCCGGGTCACCAACAACATCATCGTCGACCAGATCGCCGACGCGCTCAACTTCCACACTGGTGTGACCGACTCCGTCGTGGCCCACAACTTCGTCCGCAACACCGGCGACGACGGCCTGGCGATGTGGTCGGAGAAGACGGCGAACGCGCGCAACACGTTCGACCACAACACCGTGCAGTCACCGACGCTGGCCAACGGCATCGCCATCTACGGCGGCACGGACACCACCGTCTCGCACAACCTCGTCGCCGACCCGGTCCGCGAGGGCAGCGCCATCCACGCGGGTTCCCGCTTCGGCGCGGAGCCGTTCACCGGGCACCTGCGGTTCACCAACAACACCACCGCCCGCGCCGGCACGTACGAGCTGAACTGGAACATCGGGCTGGGCGCGATCTGGATCTTCGCCCTGGACCGGAGCATCGACGCGGACGTCCAGGTGACCGGTGACGCATACCTCGACAGCACGTACAACGCGATCATGCTGGTCAGCGACTGGCCGGTGAAGGACCTCTACTCGATCAGCAACGTGCGGTTCCGGGACGTCCGGGTCGACGGCACCGGCACCTCGGTCCTCAGCGCCCGTACGGCGGGGTCCGCCTCGTTCGCCAACGTGGACGCCCGCAACGTGGGCGCTGTCGGCGTCAACAACTGCGGTTCGTTCCACTTCACCCCGGCCGGTTCGGAGTTCACACTGACCGACCTCGGCGGCAACGACGGCGGTTGGCTCGCCCCGTGGCTGCTGCCCAACACCATCACCTGCGACGACCGGCCACCCGTGTCGCCGCCCCCGCCTCCGACGCAGTGGTGAACGCGGTGGGCGGTCCGACTCGTCGGGCCGCCCACCGCACGCTCACCGCGTCCTGGCGTACGCCAGCGGCACGCTCGTCGGCTGCCCGTTCCAGCTGCCGAGCAGGGTGGGCCCGGTGGCGTCGCCCGCGCCCGGCCGACGGACGACGACCAGGTCGGCGGAGTCGGTGACGATGGTGGTGTTGTCCTCGTCGACCACCTGACGCACGACGCCGACCGGCGCCACGTCGGCGTCCCCGGCGCCGCTGACGGCGATCGTCACGGTCGGCTCACGCACCTCACGCCGACCGTCCACCTCGAAGTACTGCTCAGCCTGGCCACCACCGGCGAGGATCGCGTGGGCGAGCGCGGCGGCGTAGACCGGGTCCGCGCAGCCGTCGTACACCCAGCGCGTGCCGAGCACCGAGTGCTCGGTGGTGCCGACCAGCCAGTCGTCGGCACCGTCGAGGGGCGCGGAGCGGTAGGTGAGCGGGACCTGGTGGACCGGCCCGTCGGTGATGCCGACCAGCATCGTCTCGATGCCGACCTCGTCGGCCGGGTCGTCGAAGCGGTACGCGCCCCGACTCACCACGTCGGCGCCGGTCAGGCCGCCGGTGACGCCGGCCAGTTCGCCAGCGACGTCGGTCGGCCCGAGGAACCAGGGTTGGCTGGGCAGCCAGGCCGTCAGCAGGTCGCGTTTCGTGGGGCGCAGCGTGGCCCGGTGCAGCAGTGCCATGACCGCAGCCTAGGTCAGAGGCCGGCGCAGGGGTTGCCGTCCACCGTGCAGGTCTCCGGTTCCCGGGCCTTCGGCCGGTTGTCGCGTACGTCGAAGCGGAACGTCTGCGACCCACCGGCGGGCACGGCCGCCCCGGTGAAGGTGACCGACCGCCCGTTCTGTCGCCAGTCCGCGCCGTCGACGTCGTCCACGGTGCTGCCGTCGGCGAGGCTGACCACCACCACCCAGCCGTCCACGGCGGTGGCGGCGCGGTTGCCGAGCACGACTTCGCCGGTGTAGCCGAACAGGCGGCTGGAGTCGGTGTCGTAGCTGGCCGTCAGCGGCGGTGGGGGCGGCGGCGCCGACGTGAGGGTCGGCGAGGGCTTCGCCGACGGGCTCCGGCTCGGACGGGCGGTCGGCGACGCGGCCGTTCGCGAGGGGCGTACCGAGGTCGTCGGCCGCGGCGTGGCGGCGACCTCGACGGGTGTCGCGGACGGCGACGGCGACGGGGCCGCGGGCGGCGCGGCGCGCTGCTCCGATCCGGCCGGAAGCGCCACCCACGCCGCCACCCCTCCGACGGCCACCACCCCGACCAGCGCGGCGGCCACCTGCCGGCGACGGCGACGGGCACGGGTGGGCCCACCGGACACGCCGACCAACGGCAGTTCCGCCGTCATCCCGCCGTCGCCGCGGCGCAGATCGACCTGCTGGAAGGCGAGCCAGTCGAGGATCGCCGGCAACCGTACGGTCAGCGCCTGCCGGAGTTGCTGCTCGCGTGGATCGTGCTGTTCGGCGGACCACGCGCCGTGCGTGGTGACCTCCCGAATCTCCAGCCGACAGCCCTGCCTGGTGGCGGTGACCGCACAGGTCAGCTCGCTGAGCCGGCCGGCCTCGTCGCAGGCCAGGACGAGGAGTTCCGGCTCCCGCCGCTCGGTCACCTCGACCTCGACGTTGGCCTCGAAGCCGGGCAACCCGGCCGTGTGCAGCAGCAGCCGGTCCGGTACGCCCTCCACCGTGTCGGCGTCGGCGAACCACCGGCCGAGCAGCTGCCGATCGGTCAGTGCGAGCCAGACCCGGTCGGGTGGGTGGGACAGCTCGACCTGCGCACCGATCTCGATCACGGCGAGACTCTAACGGGTCTCCGGTCCGTCCCGCCCCGGCCCGCCACAGCTGGTTGCCGGCGTCCTGGTCATCCCCAGCGGGTCGACCGCTCGAGCACTGCGGCGAGCGCCGCCCGCGCCCCGGCGCTCACCTCGGTGACCACTTCGGCCGCCGGCAGGTCCCGGGCCAGCGGGTGCGCCTGCCCGGCCCACAGGTTGGCGACCGACGCGTCCCCGTCGCGGCGGGCGGCGGCGAGCAGCGGACGCGTCAGGTGCAACACCTGGGGGTAGCCAATCGGCGCTGCCGCGTCGTGCTGACGCAGGAAGTCGTTGGCCACGCCACGGGCCCGCTTGCCGGTGAACGACCGGGTCAACGCGGTCGGCGCGGCACCGGCCACCGCCGCCCGGTGCATCGGCGAGCTGCCCGTCTCCGGGCAGCGCAGGAACGCCGTGCCGAGCTGCGCGGCGGCGGCGCCGGCAGCCAGCACGGCGGCCACCGCGGGGCCGTCGACGATGCCGCCCGCCGCCACCAGCGGCAGGTCGCAACCAGCGGCGACCAGGCGGAGCAACGGAAGCAACGCGTAGTCGTCGTCGTCCGGCAGGCCGCCGCGATGCCCACCGGCCTCGGTGCCCTGCACCACCACCGCGTCCACCCCCAGGCCCGCGGCGGCCGTCGCGGCGTCCGGGCGGGTGACCGTGGCCCACACCTCGGTGCCCCGCTCGCGCAGGGCGGCCACCACCGCCCGATCGGGCAGCCCGAACACGAAGGACACGACCGGGACCGGGTCCGCGAGCAGCGCGGCCAGCTTTTCCGGGTACGCGTCGTCGCCGCCCACCGGTGCGCCCAGGCTCACCCCGCGCTCGGCGGCCAGCGGGGCGAGCCGTTGCGCGTACGCCTGGATGGCGGCCTTGTCGACGCCGCCGGGGTCGGGCAGGAAGAGGTTGACGCCGAACGGCCGGTCGGTGCGCGCACGGACCTCGGCGACGTCGGCGACCAGCCGGCCGGTGTCGATCATTCCGGCGGCCAGGAAGCCCAGCCCACCGGCCGCGGAGACGGCTGCCGCGAGCGCCGGCGTGGACGGGCCGCCGGCCATCGGGGCGGCGACGATCGGGTGACGCAACGTGGACAGCACGGACATGGACCCATCCTGCCGCACCGACCCGCCCGCTCACGGACGCGCGGTGTACCTCCACCGCAGCACACCGGCCAGTGCCAGCAGGCCCAGCAGGGTCCCGCCTCCGGCCATCAGCAGCCAGGTCCGGCCACCCAGGCCGATGGTGTCCTCGGCGATCGGACGGACGGCGGTGGGCAACACCGGGGCGGCGGACCCCGTCGGGTTTGCGGCGGTGACAGGCCCGTCGGTGGCCGGGTAACGCAGGATCGTCGGGCGGGTCCCCGGCGGCTGGTCGGCGGATTCGGAGACGGTGAGCAACGACCTGCCGTCGCGACTGTAGGTGATCGACTCGCCCTGGGGTTCGTCCGGCAACGGGGTGATCCGCGGGGTGCCGGAGGTCAACGCCTTGACCACGTCGCTGTCGGGCACGTCGTACTCGAAGGCGTCGGCGTAGCTGCGCAGCACCACCCGGCGCCCGTCCGGCGCGTTCGCCGCGCCGGTGACCACGCCCCGCCCGATGAACGAGAACGGGTTGCTGGTGTCGGTCATCGGCAGGGACACCTGGCCGGCCGGGGCCAGCGGTGTCGTCGCGCCCGGCCGCAGCGCGGTGCTCGGCGCGTACAGGAAGACCGTGCCGCTGCCGCCCTTGGTGACGATCAGGGGCTGGCCGTCCGAGTCGAGCAGCAACGCCTCGGCGTCGTGCGGGCGGTCCGGGTACGCCATCCGGTGCAGCACCGGCTTGTCCTTCCCAGGCGCGAGCCGCCACACCGCGACGCTGGTGCGGGAGCGGTCGTTGTCGCCGATGTCGGCGACCCAGACGGTGCCGTCCCGGCCGATGGCCAGGTCCTCGGTGTCGCGGGGCTGGGACGGGTAGGACACCGTGCGGACCACCGCGCAGCGCTGGTCGAGGAAGAAGATCCGGCGGCGGGCCTCGTCGTCGGCGCCGTCGTTGACCACCACGTACCCGTCGTCGGTGGCGACCATCCCGGAGATCTCCTTGAGCCGGTCGTCGCGTATCTGGCACACCGGCGCACCGGCCGCCGCCGCGCCCGCCGCCCCTGGCGTGAGCAGCACGGCAGGTGTCACCACGCCGGTGAGCAGGGCCGCCAGCACCGCCCCGACACGGGCACCTCGCCCCCACCTCAACCGCCCGCGTACCCGCATCGCCCACCCTCCTCGTCGCGGCCGTGACCCGGCCACCCGCCCATCCTGGCCGATCCCGGCCACCGGCGGCGGTCATCGGGGGTACGCGCCCGCACCCCTGGTGGACGTAGTGTCGCTCCGCCTCATTCTGGAGACCCGGTCGGCTGACCGCCGGTGGCCGCGACCGCGCGCCGGTCACGGGCCGCCCAGGGCCGGTCCCACCGGGGTACGGGGTGGGACCGGCCGGGCGTCCGTTACCGGGTGGACGGACGGGCGTCCGTTACCGGGTGGACCAGCGCTGCGCTCCGGTGCCGTTGCAGGTCAGGAGCTGCGTGGTCGTGCCGTTGGCCGTGCCGGCGGAGGTCACGCTCACGCACTTGCCGGCGGAGGTGAGCACGATCGTCCCGTCCGTGCGGAAGGTGAAGCGCTGCGCGGCGGTGCCGTTGCACGTCCAGATCTGCACCCGGGTGCCGTCGGCGCTGGCTCCGCCGTTCACGTCCAGGCACCGGTCGCCGTAGACGCGCAGTTCCCCGGCGGCGGTACGGGTCCAGCGCTGGTTGGTGTTGCCGTGGCAGTCCCAGATGATGGTGGGGGCACCAGCGGTGGTGCTGGCGCCGGAGACGTCCAGGCAACGCCCGGAGGTGGGATTGACCAGGCCGACCGGGGTGCCCACCGGCGGCCCGCCCGCCGGGACCAGGCTGTCGGGCACCGAACGCAGCGCGTCGTACCAGCGGGCGGCCATCTTGTCGTACCCGCCGGCGTTGGGGTGGACGCCGTCCGCGAGGTCCGCGGTGGTGAGCGCGGCGTGCATGTCGACCAGGTGCACCTTGCTGCCCTTCTGGGCCACGATGCCGGGGATCGCCGCGTTGTACGCCTGCACCCGGGCCTCCCGGTTCGGGTCGGACTCCGGCGTGATGGTGGCGACGAAGATGTCCGCACCCGGGGCCGTCGACCTGATCTTGTCGATGAGACCGGAGAGGCGGGCCGGTGCGTTGGCCACGTCGTAGTTCTGGTTCACGTCGTTCGTGCCGATGTGCAGCAGCACGGTGCGCGGGTCGGTGGCCCGTAACCAGGTGACGATGTTGGCGTCGAGCTGGTCGATGCGCCAGCCCGAGTGACCCTCGTGGTCGTGGTCACCGAGGCTGGCTGGCCCGTTGAACCCCGAGCCGACGAAGTCGACCGTGTAACCGCCACCGGCCAGGCGCTGCCACAGGTTGATCCGGTACCCGCCGGGCACGTTGTACCCGTCGGTGATCGAGTCACCGAGTGGCATCACGCGTACGCCGCCGTTCGACTCAGCCTGGGCGGGTGCGACCTGGACCAGTGCCAGCACGGCACCGAGGACGAGCCCGAAGCCGCCGGCAGCGGCCCGTCGTGCGTTCCATCGCATGGGTGTTCCCTCTCCTCGCAGGTGGTCCGGGACCTCGGTGGGGTGCGGTCCGCCGAGAACAGCAACGCCCCGACACATCCATTGATGCTTGACGATCGTCGGGGTGCCCGGGACCGGGAACGGCACGGGCGCGAGCCGAACGTCGCGCTGGCTGCGCTGAACGGTCCCGCAGACCAGTCCCGGCTGACTGACGCGGCGCCTCCACCCAGGCGTGCCAGCGGCAGCGGCGGGTAGGCAGCAGCCCGGCGGCATGTCGACACCCGCCGGTCAGGAGGCTCCGATGAGCACGTACCGGGATGATCAGGGCGACACGTTTCCGCCCCCGGAGGCGGATGCCCAAGAGCAGCGGCAGAACGCCGTCGACTACGGGCCGCCGGACCGGGTGTCGGGTGACGTCGACCCGGAAGCGTCCGAGGCGGATCTGGCCGAGCAGGGCGCGCTCCCGGCGGGCACGCTCGAGGAGGCGACGTCGCTGCCGGCCGACGCCAACCCGGCCGACGCCCTCGAACAGCGCCAGGAAATCCCCACCCGCGACGAGGGCCGTCGCACCTGAACCACGCACGCCGCCGGCCCGGCCGTCCACGCCGGGGGCAGGGCCGCCAACGCGTGTGATGCCTGTGAGTCATCAAGATGACTCACAGGCATCACGCTCGTGCGGACGTCGCCGCCCGGAGGCTCGGCTCAACCGGCCACGCCCGACCAACCGGCGAAGCCGGCCAGCCAGGCTCAACCGGCGACGACCTGCCAGAGCAGGAAGGCGTTGAGCGCGACCACCAGGACGGCCACCAGGGACGCGGCGGCGGTGGTGAGCGGGTGATTGACCAGGTTGCCCATCAGGTCGCGTCGGCGGGTGAAGGCGACCACCGGGATCAGCGCGAACGGGATGCCGAAGCTGAGGATGACCTGGGACAGCACGAGCGCCCTGGTGGGGTCGAGGCCGATGGCGAGCACGGCCAGAGCGGGCAGCAGGGTGACCAGGCGGCGGAGCAGCAGTGGGACCCGCCGCCGCAGGAAGCCCTGCATGATCACCTCCCCGGCGTAGGTGCCGACGCTGGTGGAGGCGAGCCCGGACACCAGCAGTGCGATGGCGAAGCCGAACGCCGCGGCGGTGCCGATGGTCTGGCCGAGCCCGGCGTGCACGCCCTCCAGGCTGTCCGCGCCGACCGGACCACCGCCGCGGAAGCTCGCGGCGGCGATCAGCAGCATGGCGAGGTTGACCGCGCCGGCCGCCGTCAGGGCGAGCAGCACGTCGGTGCGCTGGCCACGGAACAGGATCCGGCGCTCGGTGTCGTCGGTGGCGGGGATGCGGTCGCGGGTCAGCGCGGAGTGCACGTAGATGACGTGCGGCATGACGGTGGCACCGAGGATGCCGGCGGCCAGCAGCACGCTGTCGGTGCCCTGGAGCCGAGGCACCAGGCCGGCCACTGCCGATCCCGGATCGGAGTTGGCCGCGAGCAGGTTCGCCGCGAACGCCAGGACGATCACACCGAGTCCCACCGCGATGGCGATCTCGAAGGCGCGGAATCCGCGCGACCGCAGCGCGAGCACGGCGAACGCGAGGGTGCCGATGATGAGCCCGCCGGGCAGCAGTGGGATGCCGAAGAGCAGGTACAGGGCGACCGCGCCGCCGATCACCTCGGCCAGGTCGGTGGCCATGGCGACCAACTCGGCCTGCACCCACATCACCCGGTTCACCGGCCGGGGCAGCCGCTCCCGGCACAGCTCGGGCAGGCTGCGCCCGGTGGCCAGACCCAGCTTCGCGGTGAGTGTCTGCACCAGCATCGCCATCAGGTTGGCCACGACCACGACCCAGACCAGCAGGTAGCCGTAGCGGGCGCCGGCGGCGGAGTTGGTGGCGAAGTTGCCCGGGTCGACGTACGCCACGGCGGCGACGAACGCGGGGCCGAGCAGGATCAACCGGCCGCGTACCCGCCCACGTGCGCGGGCCACCTGTAGTGGAGTCGCCCTCGACGTCGTCAGCTCGTTGGTGACCATCGCACACCTCCCCGTCCACACGGATTGCTGCCGGTCCTTTCCCCTCGGGCTGACCCGTCGGTGCCAACCTCTGGCCTGCCGGTGCCACCGCCATCGACACGCCGGGACATCGCCTGTGACGCGCCGTGCCGGAGCGGACACGCCGCGCCGGCCTTGACAGCGCACCGACCGCCGATGAAGCTGTCTATTAGTCCTAGTGTCGTAGGACAACAGGAAGGATCATCGCGAGTGATCGAGTTCGTACTGGACAGCCGGTCGAAGGTGAACACCTACATGCAGCTCGTGCAGCAGGTGAAACAGGCTCTGCGGGTCGGCCTGCTGACGCCGGGCGACCAGTTGCCGAAGGTTCGGGACGTCGCGCAATCCCTGGCGATCAACCCGAACACGGTGCTGAAGGCGTACCGGGAATTGGAGATCGAGGGTCTGGTCGGCGGCCGACCCGGGGTGGGCACGTTCGTCCAGCGCACCCTGGCCGGCGCCTCCCTGCCCAACCAGGCCGAGCTACGCGACGACCTGGTCGCCTGGCTGGACCGGGCGCAGGCCGCCGGCCTCACGGCCGAGGACGTCATCGCCCTGGTGGAGACCACCCTGCGCGCCACCCTCGCCGACGACGTCCCGCGCAAGGAGCACGCATGAGCGGAACGAGAGGACAGAGAATGGACATGGTCTTGGAGGCCGACCGGCTGGGCAAGCGGTACGGCAGCACCTGGGCGCTGCGGGACTGCTCGCTGCACCTGCCGGCCGGTCGGATCGCCGCGCTGGTCGGCCCGAACGGCGCGGGCAAGAGCACCCTGCTGCACCTGGCCGTCGGCCTGCTCAGGCCCGATGCGGGCGCGGTCCGGGTCTTCGGCAGATCCCCGTACGGCGACACGGAGGGCCTGGCCGACATCGGGTTCGTCGCCCAGGACACCCCGCTGTACCGGGACTTCACCGCCGCCGAACTGGTCATCGCCGGGGGCAAGCTGAACAAGCGGTGGGACGCCGCGTTGGCCCGCCAGCGGCTGGCGCAGCTCGGCATCCCACCGGACCGACCGGTCGGCAAGCTCTCCGGCGGCCAACGGGCCCAGGTGGCGCTCGCCCTCGCGCTGGCCAAGCAGCCCCGGCTGCTGCTGCTCGACGAGCCGGTGGCCAGCCTCGACCCCCTGGCCCGGCGAGAGTTCCTCCAGTCGTTGATGGGCAGCGTGGCGGACTCCGGCACCACCGTCCTGCTCTCGTCGCACCTGCTGGCCGACCTGGAACGGGTCTGCGACTACCTGATCGTGCTCAACTCGGCCCAGGTGCAGCTCACCGGCACGGTTGACGACCTGGTCGCCGGGCACCGGCACCTGGTCGGCCCTCGGCACGACGGCGGCGTCATCGGGGGCGTCGCCGCCGTCGTCCGGGCCAGCCACACCGACCGGCAGTCCACGCTGCTGGTCCGCACCGACGGCCCGGTCACCGACCCGGCCTGGACGGTCCGCGAGGTCAGCCTGGAGGACGTCGTGCTGGCCTACCTGGCCGACGGCACCACGCAGACCAGTCACAGCGAGTGGGGAGTGGCAGCATGATCTGGCTGACCTGGCGACAACACCGCAAGCAGGCGTTCTACACCCTGCTGGGGCTCGCGGCGCTCGCCGCTCTGCTGGTGCCGATCGGCCTGGCGATGCGGCACACCTTCGCCGACCTCGGGCTGACGGACTGCGCACGCCAGCTCGCCGACACCAATGTGGCGACGGCGACCCGGGAGGCCTGCGACGCGGGCTTCCGGCGTTTCGGCAACCAGTACGGCAGCCTCAACCTGGTGGCCGTGCTGTTGATCACCCTGCCGGCGCTGGTCGGCCTGTTCTGGGGTGCCCCGCTGGTCGCCCGCGAGGTGGAGCACGGCACGCACCGGTTCGTCTGGACCCAGGGCGTCGGCCGCACCCGCTGGGCTCTGGTGAAGTTCGGGCTGGTGAGCGCGGCCGTGGTGATCCTCGCGGCGGTCTACGGGCTGGGCATGTCGTGGTGGGTCGACCCGCTCACCCAGGCCGCGTACGAGGGCCGGTTCGGCATGATCGTCTTCGACCTGCAGGGCATCGTCCCGATCGGGTACACGCTGTTCGCCGTGGCGCTGGGCGTCTTCGCCGGCACCGTCTGGAAGCGGATGCTGCCCGCCATGGGCATCACCCTCGCCGGGTTCATCGGCGTACGGGCGGCGGTGGAGCTCCTGGCCCGACGGCACTACCAGCCGGCCCGCACCCAGACCTTCCCGATCGAGGGAGAAGGGCCACCGGAGATCAGCCGGGGAGACTGGATCCTCGCCCAGGGCGTCCGGAACCCCGACGGCACGATGATCGCCGAGGGCGGCCGGATCCAGTGCCCGCCGGGTGGCAAGGGGCCGGAGGGCCGGGTCTGCGGTGCGGAACTGGGACTTGAGCCGGGCGCGTACAACTGGCAGTTGTACCAACCGGCGGACCGGTTCTGGCTGTTCCAGGGCATCGAGACGGGCGTCTTCGTCGCTCTCGCCCTGCTGCTGCTCTATCTCGCGGTGCGACGGATCCGCCGGATCGCGTAGCCGAGCGACGGGTGCTCGTCGGGGGGCGGGGGCCTCGGCGAGCACCTGTCACCGCAGTCGGATTCCGGCCGTCGCCAACGGACCGCGCCCCCGGTGGATCGACCACCGGGGGCGCGTTCGTCGGGCGGGTCAACCGGCCAGTCGCCGGTAGCGGGCGACCGAGAGCGGCAGGAAGACCGCGACCAGGACGACCGGCCAGAGCACCGCCAGCCACGGGTAGTGCTGCGCCGCCCACGAGTCACCGCCCCAACCGGGGTTGCCGAACAGCTCGCGGGTCGCGCCGACGGTTGCCGACAGCGGGTTCCAGGCGGCCACCGCACCGAGCCACGCGGGCATGGTGGACGGTGCGACGAACGCGTTGGAGAGGAAGCCGAGCGGAAACTCCAGGGTCTGCACGGCCACCACGGCCGTCTGCCCGCGGGTGACCAGGCCGAGGAAGATGCCGACCCAGATCAGGGCGAAGCGCAGCAGCAGGATCAGTCCCACCGCCGCGAGCGTGGCACCGGCCCCGCCGTGCGCCCGCCACCCGATGGCGAGACCGGTCAACAGCAGGACCGCGAGGGTGACCAGGGCGAACAGCATGTCGGCCACGGCCCGGGCCACCAGCGGGGCCAGCGGCGAGACGGGCATCGACCGGACCCGGTCGGTCACCCCGCGCTCCAGGTCCTCGGCGACGGCGATCGTGGTGAGGCTGATGCCGAACACCATGGTCATCACGTACATGCCGGGCATCAGGAACTCCCGGTAGCTGCCGCCGCCAGGCACCTGCAACGCGCCACCGAACAGGTAGGCGAACATCAGCACGATCAGGATGTTGAAGCCGAGCGAGGCGATCAGCGGGCCGGGATCACGTCGCCACCGGGCCAGGCCGCGCCAGATCAGGGTGCCGCTGTCGGTCAGGAGGGCGGGCCGGCCGGGGGTCAGGTCCACCGTCGGGGCCGGCATGCTCGTCGCGCTCATGCCGCCACCTCCTCGGCGGTCCGGGTCCGGTGCCCGGTGAGGTGCAGGAACACGTCGTCCAGGGTGGGACGGCGCAGCGCGACGTCCGCCACCGCGACGTTCCCGGCGTCGAGCGCCCGCAACACGTCGACGAGCGCGCCGGCCTGGTGACCGACCCGGACGCTCACCATCCGCCGGTCCACGTCGACCGTCGGCTCGCGGTCGGCCACCCGGCGCACCTGGGCGACGGCGGTGGCGAGGTCGGTCGAATCCGCGACGACCACCTCGATCCGATCGCCGCCGAGCTGGGTCTTGAGGTCGTCCGGAGTGCCCTCGGCGATCACCCGGCCGGCCTCGACCACCGAGATCCGGTCGGCGAGCTGGTCGGCCTCGTCCAGGTGCTGGGTGGTGAGCAGCACTGTGGTTCCGGTGCGCACCAACTCCCGGACCGACTCCCACACCTCGTTGCGGCCACGCGGGTCCAGCCCGGTGGTGGGTTCGTCGAGGAAGAGGACCGCGGGAGCCAGGATCATGCCGGCGGCCAGGTCGAGTCGACGGCGCATGCCCCCCGAGTACGTGCTGACCGGCTGCTCGGCCGCGTCGGCGAGACCGAAGCGCTCCAGCAGTTCGTCCGCCCGCTGCCTGGCCCGGCGGCGACCGAGGTGGAACAGCCGGCCGAAGAGCACAAGGTTCTGCCGGCCGCTCAGCGCCTCATCGAGCGCGGGGTTCTGCCCCACCAGCCCGATGCGGTAGCGGACCCGGTCGGGTTGGCGGGTCACGTCGAACCCGGCGACCTCGGCGCGGCCCTCGTCCAGCCGCAGCAGGGTGGACAGGATCCGTACCGAGGTGGTCTTGCCGGCACCGTTCGGGCCGAGCAGGCCGCACACCGTGCCCTGCCGCACCCTCAGGTCGAAACCGTCCAGCGCGTAGCGGTCCCGATATCGCTTACGCAGCCCGTCCGCCACTATCGCGTCGTCTCTCGTCGTCACAGCGCTCCCCTCCCGCAGGCGTCAAACCGCCGTTACCGTACAACATACGGTAGGGAATACGGGAACGTTGCCTCGATTAGGTTCGGCAGATGACGATCTCCTTGGACGGTCGACGGTTCCGGGCCGTGGCGGACGTGGTGGCCGGCGAGGTGGGCACGCAGACCGTGTTCGCGTACCACGAACGGGCCGGCGAGGTGTGGGCCGAGTACGCCGGCGGGTCCATCCGACGCGGCCACCTGGTCGGCACCCGTACGGGCGACCGACTGGACTTCCGGTACGTCCAGCTCAACACCGACGGTCAGACGTCCTCGGGGCACTGCGTCTCGGAGGTGTCGGTGCTGCCCGACGGTCGGGTCCGGCTGCACGAGACCTGGTCGTGGGAGTCCCGGCCGGGCAGCGGCAGCAGCGTGGTGGATGAGGTGCCGGCTCCCTGACGGTTCACCGACGGGGCAGTCGCGGCTACGCGGGCTCGGTGCTCGCGGCCTGGCCGACGACACCGACGTTGAGCGGGTCGGCCAGGAGCTTGTCGAACGCCAACTCGGCGGCGCCGATCAGGACGGCGTCGCGGCCCAGGGCCGCCGCGCGCAGCCGCAGGTGCTCGCGGGAGGCCGGCAGCGGCATGGTGTCCAGTCGATCGCGTACCACTTCGGCACCCGCGGTGAAGATGTCGCGGAGAGTTCCACCGAACACCACGGCGTCCGGGTTGACCACGTTGACCAGGTTGGCCACACCGAAGCCGAGCCAGTCGGCGACCTGCTCGACCGCCTCCCGGGCGGTCCGGTCCCCTTCGGCGGCCGCGCGCAGCACCTCGGCCACCGCCCCACGGTCGCTCGGGTCCAGGCCCGCGTGCCGCAGCAACGCGGCTTCGGAGATCTCGGTCTCCCAGCAGCCGCGTGAGCCGCAGCCGCAGGGCAGACCGTTCGGGTTGACGACCATGTGGCCGACCTTGCCGCTGTGGCCACGGTGGCCGATGATCAGTCGACCGCCGACGATGATGCCGGCACTGATGCCCCGGTCGCCGTGCAGGTAGATGACGTCGTCGATGCCCACCGCCACGCCTCGTACGTGCTCGGCCAGGCCTGCGATGTCGGCCAGGTCACCGGCCACGAACCCCGGGCCGGCGCGGAACTCCGCCGCCAGCGCGGTGCCGAGCGTCTCGTCCACGCCGGCGATCCGGATCCTGCCGTCCGGTTCCCGGGTGGTGTCGGTGACCGCGACCGCGCCACCGACCAGCAACGCGTCGGGGGCCACGGAGCGTTCCATGTCACGGACCAGGTCGGCGAGAGGCCCGACGGCGTCGATCGCCGACATGCCACCGGGTCGAGGGATGTCTCGCAGATCGAGGATCTGCCCACCGAGACCGACCCGGGCGGCGCGCAGCCGGTCGGCGTCGATGCTCAGGGCGTGTGCGTAGACCCGGTCGGAGCGGGGGCTGACCACCAGCGAGGGCCTGCCGGCGCGGCGGGCGGTGGTGGGTGCCTCCTCGGTGACCAGTCCGCTGGCCACCAGATCGGCAGCGAGGGCGCCGATGGTGCTGCGGTTGAGGCCGAGCCGACCGGTGAGCTCGGCCCGGGACGTCGGCCCGTGCAGGTGCACGTAGCGCAGCACGGCGCCGAGGTTCTGTCGCCGGATCTCCTCCTGGCTGGCGCCGGGGACGGACGGCAGCGGGGAGTCGGTGTTGCGGCCGACGCCGGCTGGCCTGGACCGGACGGGTGACGCCACGGTCAGACCTCCTTCCGGGTCGGTGCCGGGTGGTGCGGGGCTGTCAGGACGACGATGGGTCCCGGAAGAGGAGATCCGGGACCCATCGGCGTTGCTGCCTACCGTGCGGTGATTACTTGGTGAGCGGCGCGAGCTTCGGGTCGTTGGCGTACGCCTCAGCCGCGTTCGCCTTGGTGACGGCGACCGGCGGAAGCAGGTACGTGTCGACGACCTTGCTGCCGTTGTTGTAGGACTTGGTGTCGTTCACCTGCGGGGCGTTACCGGCCTGGAGAGCCTTGACCATGTTGATGGTCTCCTTCACCAGGTTGCGGGTGTCCTTGTTGATCGTCATGTACTGCTCGCCAGCGACGATCGACTTGACCGACTCAACCTCGGAGTCCTGACCGGTGACGACCGGGGTCGGCTTGCCAGCACCCTTGACCGAGGTCAGGATGGCGCGGGCCAGCGTGTCGTTCGGGGAGAGGACGCCGTCCAGCTCCTTGTTGCCGTAGGTCGAGGTCAGCAGCTGGTCCATGCGGGCCTGCGCACCCTCGGCCTTCCAGCCCTGGATGGCGGTCTGCTTGACGTCCTTCTGACCCGAGGCGACGACCACGTTGCCCTTGTCGATCTCCGGCTTGAGCACGTCCATCGCGCCGTTGAAGAAGACACCGGCGTTGTTGTCGTCCGGCGAGCCGGAGAACAGCTCGATGTTGTACGGGCCGTTCGGCTTCTTGGCCTTCATGCCTTCCAGCAGGGCCTGGCCCTGGAGCTGGCCGACCTTGAAGTTGTCGAACGCGACGTAGTAGTCGAGGTCCGGGGTGTTGGTGATCAGCCGGTCGTAGGCGATGACCTTCACGCCGGCCTGGTGGGCCGCCGCGACCTGGGTCGACAGCTGCGCGGCGTCGGTCGCGCCGATGACGATGACCTTGGCACCCTTGGTGACCATGGCGGTGATCTGAGCCTGCTGGTCGGCGACAGTGGTCGACGCGCCGGCGTACTGCACGTCACCCTGGAAGCCGGCCTCCTTGAGGCCGTTGGTGAACAGGTCACCGGCGAGGACCCAGTTCTCCGAGGTCTTGGCCGGGAGGGCCACGCCGATCAGCGAGTTCGCCGCGAAGCCCTTGGCGGCCTCGCCGCCGGAGTCGCTGTCGCCGTCACGGCCGGAGCCGCAGCCGGCGAGGGCCAGCATGGCGGCGGCGCTGATGGCCACCACCGACGTGCCGAAGAATTTACGCATGGTGAGGACTTGCCTTTCTAGATGGTGAGGCGGGTGGAGAGGTCGGTGGCCGTCAGCCGGACACCGCTGCCTTGGCGGGCTCGCGCTCCGCGTCCGGCGGTGAGGCGGGTGGGGCGGAGTCGTCGCGGCGGAAGGGCCGCATCAGGCTCCCGACGATCGAGAAGCGCCCCTGGCTCTTGTTGTAGACGTCGATCGCGACTGCCAGCAGCAGGACCAGGCCCTTGATGATCTGGACGCGGTCGGTGCCGACACCCATGAGCTGGAGGCCGTTGTTGAGCACGGCCATGACGAGACCACCGACGATGGAGCCGCTGATGGTGCCGATACCGCCGGCGACTGCCGCGCCACCGATGAAGACCGCGGCGATGGCGTCCAGCTCCCAGCCGTTGCCGTCCTGCGGACCGGAGGCCGCCGAACGGGCCACGAAGATCATGCCGGCCAGCGCGGCCAGGACGGACATGTTCATCATGACGAAGAAGTTGACCCGCTTGAGCTTCACGCCGGACAGCTCGGCCGCCCGGGAGTTGCCGCCCACCGCGTAGATGTGCCGGCCACCGGCAGTGTTGCGGGTGTAGAAGGAGTACGCGATCACCAGGACCAGCAGGATGATGCCGGAGATCGGGAAGCTGGTGCCGACGCGACCGCTGGCGAAGCGCAGCGCCGCGAAGGCGATCACGCCGACCATGATGGCCATCCGCAGGATGGAGATCCACATCGGCGCCGGGTCGGCGTCCATCGCCCGTCGGGTCTTGCGGGCCTGGATCTCGCGCCACACCACCGCCACCGCCGCGACCAGACCGAGCAGCAGCGTGGCGTTGTTGTAGCCGGTGTTCGGACCGAACTCCGGCAGGAAGCCGGAGCCGATCTCCCGGAAGCCCTCCGGCACCGGGACGGTGCTCGCGTTACCGATGAACTGGTTGCCGCCGCGGAACAGCAGCATGCCGGCCAGGGTGACGATGAACGCCGGCACCCCGATGTAGGCCACCCAGAAGCCCTGCCAGGCGCCGATCACCGCGCCGATCGCGAGGCCGAACAGGATGGCGGCGGGCCAGGGCAGGTCCCACTCGGTCATCGACTTGGCGACCAGGATGCCCGCGAAGGCGGCGACGGAGCCGACCGACAGGTCGATGTGCCCGGCGACGATCACCATGAGCATGCCGATGGCCAGAATCAGAATGTAGGAATTCTGCTGGAACAGCGCGATCAGGTTGTCCGACCGCAGGGTGAGGCCATCGGTCAGGATCTGGAACAGGACGACGATCGCCACCAGGGTGAAGATCATTCCGAACTGTCGAGCGTTGGAGGTGGTGCCTCCGAACAGGTTCTTCTGAAGGTCCTTCAATCGGCTCATCGTGTGGCCATCTTCTTCGTCGAGGTCATCTGCTTCATGAGGTTTTCCGGGGTGGCGTCCGCCCGGGCGATCTCGCCCGTGATGGCACCTTCGAACACGGTGTAGATGCGGTCGCACAGCCCGATCAGCTCAGGCAGCTCCGAGGAGATGACGATGACGCCCTTCCCCTGGTCGGCGAGCCGCTGGATGATGCCGTAGATCTCGTACTTGGCACCCACGTCGATGCCGCGTGTCGGCTCGTCGAGGATCAGCAGGTCCGGGTCGGTGAACATCCACTTCGCCAGGACGACCTTCTGCTGGTTGCCGCCGGAGAGCTTGGAGACGCTCTCGTCGACCGTCGGGGCCTTGGTCCGCAACTCCTTGCGGTACGACTCGGCCGCCTGGTATTCCTCGACCTCGCTCAGGACGCCGCGGTGCGAAATCTTGGACAGCTTGGCCGCCACCGTCGAGGCCTTGATGTCGTCGAGCAGGTTGAGGCCGATCGCCTTGCGGTCCTCGCTGACGTACGCGAGCCCGTTGTCGATCGCGTCCGCGACCGACTTCAGGACGATCTCCTTGCCGTCCTTGATGATGGTGCCCGACTCGAACACCCCGTACGAGCGGCCGAAGATGCTCATCGCGAGTTCGGTACGGCCCGCGCCCATCAGACCGGCGAAGCCGACGATCTCGCCGCGGCGCACCACGAAGCTCTCGTTCTTGCAGACCTGCCGGTCGGCGGAGATCGGGTGCCGGACGTTCCAGTTGCGAACCTCGAAGAAGACCTCGCCGATCTTCGGCGTGTGGTCCGGGAACCGACTGCTCAGCTCTCGGCCGACCATGCCCCGCACGATCCGGTCCTCGTCGACCCCGTCCGCCTTGACGTCGAGGGTCTCCACGGTCCGGCCGTCGCGCAGGATGGTGATCTGGTCCGCGATCGCCTCGATCTCGTTGAGCTTGTGCGAGATCATGATCGAGGTGATGCCGCGGGAGCGGAACCCACGCAGCAGGTCCAGCAGGTGCTTGGAGTCGGCCTCGTTCAGCGCCGCGGTGGGCTCGTCCAGGATGAGCAGCTTCACGTCCTTGGCGAACGCCTTGGCGATCTCCACGAGCTGCTGCTTGCCGACCCCGATGTCCTTGATCAGGGTGTCCGGGTCCTCTTGCAGACCGACCCGGGCCATCAGGTCCAGCGCCATCCGGTTCGCGGCCTTCCAGTCGATCGCGCCCCGCTTGCGCGGTTCGTTGCCGAGGAAGATGTTCTCGGCGATCGACATTCCGGGAATGAGCGCGAGCTCCTGGTGGATGATCACGATGCCGGCGTTCTCACTGGCCCGGATGTCGGAGAACTTGCTCTCCGACCCCTGGTAGATGATCTGGCCGTCGTAGGTGCCGTGCGGGTAGACCCCGCTGAGCACCTTCATCAGGGTGGACTTGCCCGCGCCGTTCTCGCCGCAGATGGCATGGATCTCGCCGGCGCGAACCACCAGGTTGACGTCGGAGAGGGCCTTGACTCCAGGGAACTCCTTGGTGATGGAGCGCATCTCAAGGAGGATGGGCACGTCGCTCATCGCTCGTACCACCTCGCCAACGTCATCGGTTGCCTCCGGAAGGTTGAACCTTCACTTGGTTTTGTTGTTGACGGCAACGTATTGCGGCCAGAGGGTCATCCGCAAGGCGAGGGCCTGTTGAAAATGTAACAATCCGGCAATATAGACGCCACACTGTCTTCGCCCGTCACAGCCGCCCCCGCAGTCACTCCGGGCACCCTCGCGTGCCAGTGGCAACGTTGTCAAATGACGGCGACGCCGCCGTTGGCTCCAGCCGCCCTTGACAAGCCCACCACCAGGGGTGATCCACAGCGGCCGGACAAACAACGACGCACCCGCGCGCCCGCCATCATCGAAAGATCTTGATCGGACCGCGACGCCGACGCCCTCTCGAGGCCGCCACGGCGACCCTCGCCGAACGGTGTGACCCACGCCTCTACGGATGACCCGGATCGACGACGGTCGCCGTGACACGTCCGCCACCAGGAGAGAGATCCGCGCCTTAACGCCCATTAAGGCCGATTCGCGGCCGTAGGCATCGGCGATCCGACCGGTCAGCTCGGGCGCAGCACCGCCTTGATCACGCCGTTCTCTCGGCGGTCGAAGCTGCGATAGAAATCGGGAGCGTCGTCAAGGGTGCCGTGGTGGGTGACGATCATGCTGGGCCGCGCTCGACCCGCAACGACCAGGTCCCGCAGCAGGACGGTGTAGCGGCGGTCGTGGGTGCGACCGAACCGGACCGCCACTCCCTTGCTGAACAGCGCTCCCCACGGCGCGACCAGGTTCTCGTGACCGTCCGCGCCAGGGCCGGGGTGTGGGTCCCGGTCCGGGTACACACCGGCGACCGCGATCGCGCCAGCGGCATTGACCAGTCGGGCCGCGTCGGCGATGACCTGGTTCGGACGCTCCCGCTCGGGGTGCTCCCGGTCACGGGCCTGGAACCCGACCGCGTCGATGACCTTGTCCACCCCGCCCAGCTTCTCCTCGCCGAGCGGCAGCCCGGTCCGGGCCCGGTCGGCGCGGATCTGCTCGACCGGGTCGCCTCGGCGGAAGTCGATCGGCACGGCGCCCATCTCGCCGGCCTTGTCGAGCCGGGCGTCGACACCGTCGACGCAGTACACGACCCGGGCACCCCGGAGCAGCGCCGAGTACGCGCTCAGCAGGCCGATGGTGCCGGCGCCGAACACGGCCACCGTGTCACCCGGCTCGACCCCGGCGAGGGTGGCCGCGGCGTGCCACCCGGTGACGAACGCGTCGGCGAGCAGCACGAAGTCGTCCTCGTACGCGTCTCCCGGTTCCCCGGGCACGGGTACGCAGTTGGCGTCGGCCCACGGCACGCGCAGCAGGTCGGCCTGTGCGCCCCGGTACGGACCCATTCCGGCGTAGCCGTACGCCGCGCCCGGCCCCTCGGCACGGGCCCGCAGACAGGCTGCCGAGAGCCCTCGCGCGCACATCACGCACGTCCCGCAGAACAGGTGCGTGGGGATCACCACCCGCGTGCCCGGCCGGACGGTCTGCACCGCGCTGCCGACCTCCTGCACCACACCCAACGGTTCGTGACCCAGCACGAGGCCGGGCTCGGCGCTGGTCCGTCCGTCGTACATGTGCAGGTCGGTGCCGCAGAGGGCGGCGGAGGTGATTCGCACGACCGCGTCGGTCTCCGCCTCCAGCGTCGCGTCGGGCACCTCCCGCACGGCGACGGTCCGGACGCCCGTGTAGACGACGGCTCTCATCCCGGCACTCCTGTTCGGCAGCGGAAAGGCCGGCCTTCCCCCGGCTGCGCCGTTCATGCCGCTGGAATCGGCAACCGGGTTGGCGGCGGTGCTATCTTCAGGGACCCTAAGTTATCTCCTAGCCAGCCAAAGGAACGGCATGCCACGGCAGGGACTGACCAGCGCGCGCGTCTCGGCCGCCGCAGCCGAGCTGGCGGACTCGGTCGGCCTGTCCCGGTTGACCGTCGCGGCCGTCGCCCGGCATTTCGGCGTCTCGGACGCCGCCCTGTACGTGCACGTCCGCAGCCGGGACGCGTTGATCGAGCAGGTCGCGGTCCGCGCGGCGGCCGGGTTCGCCGACGCACTCGCGATCGCCGTGGCTGGTCGGGCGGGCCACCAGGCCCTCGTCGGGTTCGCCGACGCCTGGCGCGCGTTCGCCGTCACGCACCCGGGGCAGTACGCCGCGACCCAGCTCCCGTTGCCGGCCGAGGTCGGCACGAGTTCGACGGGGCACCTGCGCCTCATCGAGCTGAGCTACGCGATGCTGCGCGGTTACGGGCTCGACGAGCCCGCTCTGACCGACGCGTTGCGATTCGTCCGCAGCACCCTGCACGGTTTCGTGAGTCTCGAGTCGGCGGACGGCTTCGGGCATCCCCGCGCCGTCGACGCGTCCTGGCACTCGATCCTCGACGCGGTGCACACCACAGTGACCAACTGGCCGACCGGAACGCGGAAGCAGCAGTGACCAGTCACGATCACCATGTCGAGTCGGCCGACGGGACCCGCCTGGTGGTCCGGCGCCTGGGTGCCGGCGACCCCGTCGTCCTCGTGCACGGCTCGGGCGGCGGGCTGCACTCCTGGGCCACTGTCGCGGACGACCTGGCCCACGACCACGAGGTGTGGATGCCGGCCCGGCGCGGCTACGGTCCCAGCGACGTCCCGCCCGGCCCCAAGTCCTTCGCGGAGGAGACCGCCGACCTGACCGCCGTCATCGCGGCGGCCCGCCAGCCGTCCGGCAAGCCGGTTCATCTCGTCGGAGCGTCCTACGGCGCGACAGTGGCGTTGCACACCGCCTCGGCCGATCCGCGCGACGTACGCTCGCTGGCTGTCTTCGAGCCCCCGCTATTCGCGGCCGGAGCGGAGGTCGCACCCCTGCTCGACGCGTACCGTGCCGCCTTCGAGCGCGACGACGCCGGGGCGATGGCAGCGGCGTTGAACGGCGTGACACGGGTTCCGGCTGAGGTCGTCGCCGCCTTCGCCGCCGCGGCCGGCGACCGGACGCCCGACCCGGTCGAGGCGCGGCGGTCGGCGATCGGTTGGCTGCACGATCTCGAGGCCCTCGCCGGGGACAGCACGGACATCGCCCGGTGGTCCTCGATCACCGTGCCGACTCTCGTGCTGTCCGGCGCCGACACGTGGGAGCCGATGCCCACGACGACGCACACCATCGCGGCCACGATTCCGGCCGCGCGCCACGTCGTCTGGCCGGGCCAGTCACACTTCGCGACGATGACGGCACCAGCTCTGGTCGCCGACGCCCTGCGACAGTTCTTCGCCGAGGTCTCGGCGACCTAGCCGAGCCGAGACCCCGACGCCGACGTGACGGCGACCGGTGACCCACCCACCGGCGCGAGGTGGTGGGCCATCACCATCGACTGAGCTGGCGGGGCCGGCATGGTCCACCCCGGACGTAGCATCGGCGAGGCACGATATTCAGGCGGACCACCCACCGACCGGATCGGGCACCCGACATGACGACCGAGCAGACCACGTCTCCCCCGCGTACCGGCGTCGGCATCACGGCCACCGGTCTCGGCCGCACCGTCCCAGGCGGCCGCCGCATCCTCGACGACATCTCGCTGACCATCCAGCCCGGCGAGGTCGTCGCCGTCATCGGCGTGAGCGGTGCCGGCAAGACCACCCTGTTGGAGACGCTCGCCCGGGTTCGGCGGCCGACGACGGGCACCGTGGCACACGACGGGGCCGACGCGGTCCACGCGATCGGCTTCGTGCCCCAGGACGACATCATCCACCGCGAGCTGCCACTGGCCCGGACCCTGCGGTACGCGGCTCGGCTACGCCTCCCATCCGGGACCGGGCCGACGGAGATCAGCGACCGGGTCGCCGAGGTGCTCGCCGAACTGCGGCTCGCCGAGCGGGCCGCGGTGCCGGTGGGCAGGCTCAGCGGCGGTGAGCGCAAGCGCGCCAGCATCGCTGTCGAGCTGCTCGACCGGCCCGGGGTGTTCTTCCTGGACGAGCCCACCTCCGGGCTGGACCCGGCGATCGCCGTGGAGTTGCTCCGGGTGCTGCGCACCCTCGCCGACGCGGGGACCACAGTCGTGCTCACCACCCACCAGATCACCGACGTGGACCACTGCGACCGGGTCGTGGTGCTGACCCGCCAGGGCCGCCTGGCGTTCACCGGCACACCTTCCGCCGCCCGGGAGTTCTTCGGCCTGCGGTCCCTCGTGGAGGTGCATCTGCGCCTCGACGAGGAAACCGACCCGGCCGCCTGGCCCGAGCGTTTCGCCGCTCAGCGCGACGCCGGCCCGCCGGCCCGCGCGACCGACCACTGCGACGTTTCCGCGCCAGCGCCCCGGCGGGCCGGCCGGTTGCGTCAGTGGGCCGTCCTCACCACGCGCAACGCGGAGATCGTCGTCCGCAACCGGCTGACCCTGGCGATCCTGCTCGGCTCGCCGCTGATGGTGCTCGGCATGTTCGCGCTGCTGTTCCGGCCAGGTGCGTTCGACCCGACCCGGCCGAGCCCGACGGTGACTGTGATGATCCTGTTCTGGATCGCGTTCGGCGGCTTCTTCTTCGGGCTGACCTACGGGCTGCTGCAGATCTGCACCGAGTTGCCGATCCTGCGCCGCGAGCGGCTGGCGGGCGTCCGGCTGGTGCCGTACCTGATGGGGAAGGTCGCGGTGCTGCTTCCGCTGCTGGCCCTGGTGGACCTGGCCCTGCTCGGGGTGTTGCGCGGCATCGACCGGCTGCCACCGGTCGGCGGCCGGGACTTCGCCGCCCTGTACGCGACCCTGCTGCTCTCCTCGGCGGCGGCGCTCGCCCTCGGCCTGCTGTGCTCCGCGGCCGTCTCCGACGCGGCCCAGGCGACGCTCATGCTGCCGATGCTCTGCTTCCCGCAG
This sequence comes from Micromonospora sp. MGP-C2, assembly GCF_057766525.1. Classification (NCBI taxonomy): domain Bacteria; kingdom Bacillati; phylum Actinomycetota; class Actinomycetes; order Micromonosporales; family Micromonosporaceae; genus Micromonospora; species Micromonospora sp. MGP-C2. The sequence continues at coordinate 6,349,268 of NZ_JBYMEN010000002.1, read as the reverse complement.
GTGCTGTTCGTCGGCGCGATCCTGCCGGTGCCCGCCATGGCGACCGGCGGTCAGTGGCTCAGCCACGCGATGTCGAACCGGTGGGCGTTCGAGGCCCTCGGGCACACCGCCGGGGTGGAGCAGCTCTGGCGGAGCGGCGGTTCCCCGATCGGCCCGCCATTGCTCGCCACGTACGGTGACAGCTTCTCCCGGCCGGTGTGGGTCAACTGGCTGGTGCTCGGCGGCTTCGTGCTGCTCTTCCTGTGCGCCACCTGGGCGGTGCTGGCACGACGGAACTCCCGTGGAACGACCTGAGCCGCCGCGCACCTCCCCGACCGCGTTGCCGGGATACGCCGCCACCGGGCGGATCGACGAGCTGCGCGCCACCGAGTACCGCCACCTGGACACGGGCGGGCAGGTGTATCTCGACTACGCCGGGGCCGGGGTGGCGGCACAGGCCCAGGTACGCCAACACCACGATCGGCTGCTCGCCGGCCTGTACAGCAATCCCCACTCGGAGAACCCCACCAGCGCGGCGGCAGGTTCCCTGGTGGACTCGGCCCGACGCGCGGTGCTCGACTTCTTCCACGCCGACCCGGCCGAGTACGCCGTCGTCTTCACCCCGAACGCCAGCGGCGCCTGCCGGCTGGTCGGCGAGGCGTACGACTTCGGCCGGGCCTCGCCGCTGGTGCTGACCTGGGACAACCACAACTCGGTCAACGGCATCCGGGAGTACGCCCGCGCAGCCGGCGGGGCCGTGCGTTACGTACCGCTGAGCGGGCCGGAGTTGCGGGTCGCCGAATCGGATCTGACCAGGGTGCTCGACGCCGGTCCGCGCGGGCTGGCCGGAGGGTGGGGTCGTCCGGGCCGCCGGGGGTTGTTCGCCTATCCGGCGCAGAGCAACTTCTCCGGCGTGCAGCACCCGCTGAGCTGGGTGGAGTTGGCCCAGCAGCGCGGGTACGACGTGCTGCTCGACGCCGCCGCCTTCGCGCCGACGAACCGGTTGGACCTCAGCGTCGTCCGGCCGGATTTCGTGTGTCTGAGCTGGTACAAGCTCTTCGGCTATCCCACCGGGGTCGGCGCGCTGCTGGCCCGGCGCGATGCGCTGGCCCGGCTGCGCCGGCCGTGGTTCGCCGGCGGCACGATCCGCGCGGTCAGCGTGCAGGGCGACTGGCACCGGTCGATGGATGACGAGTCGGCGTTCGAGGACGGCACACTCAACTTCCTGAGCATCCCGGACGTGGAGTTCGGGTTGCGCTGGCTCGACTCGATCGGCGTCGATCTCGTGCACACCCGCGTCGGCCTGCTCACCGAATGGTTGTTGGAGCGGCTGGTCACCCTGCGGCACGGCACCGGTGGGCCACTGGTCCAGGTGTACGGGCCGACGACGGGTGCGGCGCGCGGCGCGACGGTGACCTTCAACCTCCGCCATCCGGACGGCACGCTGGTCGACGAGCGGTTGGTCGCACGGGATGCCGCAGCGGCGGGCTTTTCCCTGCGTACCGGCTGTTTCTGCAACCCGGGGGCGGGTGAGGGCGCGTTCGGCATCAGGAGGGAGTCGCTGCGGCGGCGGTTGTTGGCGCGGGTCGACACGATCGACCAGTATCTCGCCACGTTGCGGCTGCCGACGGGCGGCGCGGTCCGCGTCTCGTTCGGACTGGCCTCCACCGCGACCGACGCGGAACGCTTCGTCGCCTTCGTCCAGTCGACCTGGCTGAACCGTGAGGTCGACGTCGAGGCTGCTCTGCCGCCCCGGCTGCGGTGTTGACCTGACCGACGGCGCGCTAGCTGACCTGGGCCACGGGCGCCGGGCGGTGCTTGATCTCCTCCATGAACGGGAACTGGGCGGTGAGCTCGGCGATCGTCATCCCGGCCTGCCAGGCCGCCGCCACCTTGGCGACCTGCAACAGGTCCATGACGTCGCCGCGTGCGAGGACCTCGCCCGAGACCCGCAGATCGATCATGAAGTATCGGGCCTGCGATCCCAGCTTCACGCAGACCACGCCCTGCTCGGAGTGCAGCTCGGCGCAGGTGAACCGGCTCCGCCCCTGCTCGGGGGCGGTGACCCGGCCGAGATCGAGCCCATGACGGGCAGCGGTTTCGATGAGCGCGGGGGCCAGGCCACCCCGCTCGACCAGATCCGGGTAGAGGCGCACACCCAGCGCCGTCGACGCGTCGCTCATGACTGACTCCCACTTCCTTGTGACAGAGACCAGCAGCGCGCAGGTTACGGGGAGGTTTCCCGCTCGCCTCGCCATCCTGTCCCGGGTGGACGCCTCACGGCAATAGGAAGGGTCGATTCGACCGCTATCGAGTAGTACTCGATCGTCGCGACCTGCTTCGATGCGGCGGCTGCCGTCCACCTCGGAGACATCGATCGACCTGGTGATCCGGTCGCCCACCGGCACTCCACCGATCACTGCGCAGCATCGGGCGGTAACGGACGGTTGGCATATTGGAAACAGTCTTGACAGAAGGTCACGATATCGAAATGCTTCATTCTAGAGAGCGCTCTCCGCCTCTCCGGCACGCAGCCTCCGCCACCCCCCTCGCTGAGGAGCCTCCCGTGTTCACAGCCCGCCCCAGACTCCGCTTCCGCCCACTCGTACTCGTGGCGGCCGCCCTCGTCGCGACCGCTGCGGCGCTCGTCGTCCCGCCGCATCCCGACCGGGCCGAGGCCGCCATCGGCCCGATCAGCTGGCAGGACGAGTTCAACTCCCCCGCCGGCACGCCTGTCGACCAGAACAAGTGGCGGTTCGACATCGGCGGCAGCGGTTGGGGCAACAACGAGCGGCAGTACTACACGAACAGCATCAGCAACGCCGTCCACGACGGCCAGGGCAACCTCGTCATCACGGCCCGCCGGGACAACCCCGGCAACTACCAGTGCCACTACGGGCGCTGTGAGTACACGTCGGCCCGGCTCCTGTCGGCGGCCACCTTCACCCAGACGTACGGTCGGTTCGAGGCGCGGATCAAGATCCCGCGCGGTCAGGGCATCTGGCCCGCGTTCTGGATGCTCGGCACCGGCGGCGGTTGGCCCGACGCCGGCGAGATCGACATCATGGAGAACATCGGCCGGGAGCCCAACACCGTGTACGGCACGGTGCACGGACCCGGCTACTCGGGCGGCGGCGGCATCACCGGCAGCCGCACCGTCGGGGCACCGCTCGCCGACGACTTCCACACCTACCGGGTCGACTGGGAGCCGAACGCGATCACCTGGTACCTGGACGGGGTGCAGTACCACCGGGTCGACCCCGCCCGGCTCGGCGGCAACCGCTGGGTGTTCGACCACCCCTTCTTCATGATCCTCAACGTGGCGGTCGGCGGTAACTGGCCCGGCTACCCGGACGGCTCCACGCAGTTCCCGCAGCAGATGCTCGTCGACTACGTCCGGGTGTCCAGCTACACCTCCGACGGTGGCGGCAACCCGACTCCCGGCACCAGCCGCATCCGCGGGGCGCAGAGCGGCCGCTGCATCGACATCCCCAGCGCCAACCCGGTCGACGGCGCGAAGCTCCAGATCTGGGACTGCAACACCACCGCCGCGCAGGCCTGGACCTTCGCCTCGGACGGGACCATCCGCGCGATGGGCAAGTGCATGGACCCCGCCTGGGCCGGCACCGCCAACGGCACCGAGGTCAACCTCGTCACGTGCAACGGCAATCCCGCGCAGCGCTTCACCCTCAACGCGGCCGGCGACCTGGTCAACCTCAACGCCAACAAGTGCGTGGACGTGCGCGAAGCCAACCCCAACAACGGCGGCAAGCTGCACCTCTGGGACTGCCTCGGCGCCGCCAACCAGAAGTGGTCTCGCATCTGACGACACCAGCACCGACGAGTGGGCCGCCCGGGCACAGCCCGGGGCGGCCCACCGCCGTGTAGGGGCCCAACCCGGGCGACTCCGGATTCAGCCGATGGCGCGGCAGGTTGCTTCCTGCCCGCTATGTTCGGATTAATCCAGATATTCGGCCGCTCCGGGAGTGAACCCATGTCGCACCACCTCGACACCCCCCTCGCCGCCCAGGGCGGCCAGCTCTACATCGACGACCTGTACGTCTTCGACGGCAACCGCGCCACGGTGTTCGTGATGGACGTCAACAGCTCGGTGACCAAGGCTGACATCAAGCGAGGCTTCCACGCCGAGGGCCGTTACGAAATCAAGATCCACGTCAACGGCGCCGAGATGGAGGATCTGACCTACCGGTTCGCCTTCGGCGAGCTCGACGGTGACAACAGGCAGACCTTCCAGCTGTACGAGCTGACCGGGGCGGACGCCCGCGACGACGCCGCGATGGGCACTCCCATCGCGGAGGGGCGCACCGGCGAGGTGACGACCGGCGGCAACGTCCGGATCTGGGCCGGGCGGATCACCGACCCGTTCTTCATCGATCTCGACGAACTCGCCACCATCAACGGCGCGGTGAAGGACGGGTCGATGGTGGACCGCTCAGCGTGGCGCGTCGACCAGGCCAAGAACAGCTTCGCGGGCACGACAGTGGAGTCGATAGTCCTTGAGGTCTCCCATGACGAGCCGTTGCTGCGCGACGGCACCGAGATCGGCGTGTGGTGTCGCACGCTGCTGGCCACCGATGCCGGTGGCTGGCGCCAGATCAACCGCGCCGGCCACCCCATGATGTGGCCGATCTTCTGGCCGCACGACACCGACTTCTCAAATCCCGCCAACTTCCGTCACCCCAGTCAAGACCTCACCGAGGACGGCGAGGAGATCGCCAACGCGGTCGCGGGTGTCGTCGCGGCGAACGGCACCGCACCGGACCCCCAGGCGTACGGCTGGAGCGTCGCCCGACAGCTCTACCCCGACCTGCTGTCGTACAAGGTCGGCACGGCCGCGAACTTCGGCTTCGCGATCCGCAACGGGCGCACCATGGCGGACAACGCGCCCGAGGTGATGTTCTCCCTGATCCTCAACACCGGCACCACCTCCGGGCTCACCCCGGAGGTCACCAAATCGGCCCGTGCCGCCTCCTTCCCCTACGTGGTCCCGGCCTGACGGAGATCCGCGAGCCGCACACGAGCCGTCGCTCACCGAGAAGTCGGGGTATCCGGAACGTTCCGGATACCCCGACTTTTGCTGCGAGCGAGAGGATCGCCCACCTCCAGATGACCCGCTCGGGCATCGACTCCGCCTGCCGGAGTGACCCTGCGTGATTCAGCCCCTGATGGGGCATTTGCGTAGTTACGCTCGAACTGCTTCCCATGGTCATTCAGGACAGAAGGAGACTTGATGCGTAGAAAGTTTCTCGCGGGCTTGGCCGGCGTTGCCGCCGTCGTCGCGCTCGCCGGGCCGGCCGCCGCGGACACGACGGGCGACACGGTCGTGACCCTCACCGTCGACGCCGCCGGCGGTCTCTCGATCACGGTGCCGGCCACCGCGAACATCGGCAACGGGGTGGAGGGCACGACCATCTCCGGTCAGCTCGGCCCGGTCACCGTGCTGGACCAGCGTGGAGCGCTCACCCCCAACTGGACCGCCAACGTCACCTCCACCGACTTCATCACCGGCGGCGGCAGCTCCGGGGAGACGATCCCCAACATCAACGTCCTGTACTGGTCCGGCCCCGCCACGGCGACCGCCGGCGGCGGCACCTTCACGCCGGGTCAGCCCACCGCCGCCCAGCAGGTGATCGTCAACGTCCCCCGGACGGCGATGAGCCACACCGGCGGCACGGGCAACAACTTCGCCACCTGGAACCCCACACTGGTGGTGAACGTGCCCGTCGGCACCGTCCAGGGTGTCTACACGGGGACGGTGACGCATTCGGTGTTCTGACCCGCTCGGCCGGCTGGTGCTGCTGGCCTCGGTCGCCCTCGTGGCGCTCGGGGTTTCGGCGGCACCAGCCGCTGCCGTGCGGGAGCAGCGACAGGAGCCCGCCGAGGACGCCGCGATCAGCATCCGCATGCTGGACATCCCCGCCAGCAGGGTGCAGGATCCCCGGGCCCAGGTCTACATAGTGGATCACCTGAAGCCCGGGGCGACGATCAGCCGTCGGGTCGAGGTGCAGAACACCTCCGGCGAGACGCAGAAGATCGACTTTTATTCCGGGGCGGCGTCGGTCGAAAACAACGCCTTCACCGTTCCCGAGGGACGCACTGGCAACGAACTCAGCGGTTGGATCCGGCTGGAGACCTCCGGGATCGAGCTGGACCCGGGCGAGCGACGGCCGGTCGAGGTCGAGATCGCCGTGCCGAGGAAGGCGTCGAAGGGCGAGCGGTACGGGGCGATCTGGGCCCAGGTCACCAGCGCGAAGGAGCGCACCGGCAACATCACCCAGATCCACCGGGTGGGCATCCGGGTCTACCTCGACATCGGTCCGGGTGGCGAGCCGCCGACGGACTTCCGCATCGACGGGCTGGCCGCGGAACCCGGACCCGGCGAGTTTCCGGTGATCACCGCGAAGGTCACCAACACCGGCGAGCGCGCGCTGGACATGACCGGCACCCTGTCGCTGACCAGAGCGGCGGTCCAGGCCGGCCCGTTCAAGGTGACCAACGGCGTGACGATCCTGCCCGGCCAGAGCGGCCAGGTCCAGATCGAGGTCAACCAGGCCCTACCCGCGGGGACCTGGGACGTGCACGCGAAGCTGGCAAGCGGCATCGTCGAACGCACCGCGACCGGGAAGATCAGCCTGCCCGTCGCGGCGCCGATGGTGGTCGCGAACTCCGCCGGGCCGAACTGGCTGGTCTACGCGGTCGGCGGCATCGCCCTGTCGGTGCTCGTCACCCTTGCCGGCTGGTATCTCGTCCGCCGACAACGCACCCGGCTCGCCTGACCTCCGGTCCACACAGACTGCCCGGCCGTTTCCCGAGGAACGGCCGGGCAGTGATGTTTCTCAGGGCCCAGCCCCGGCGCAGCGGGCCCTAGATGACCGAGTGCGTCACGACCGCCGCGTAGTCGCCGACCACCACTCCCGGCGGGAGCGTCACCCAGAGGGTCGGACTCCAGGTGACGGAGTTCGGGCCGCCGGTCTGGCCGGACCACCTGGCGGCCGTACGCGTGGTGTCCAGCACCGCGCCGGCCTGCGGGACGAAGGTGCCGACGCCGGTGGTGGTCAGGGCCGCACCGGAGGCGTACGTGATGCTGCTGTTCGGGATCGTCTCGCCGGCCGAGCCGGTGCCCGTGGTGAAGTTCGTGCTGGAGACGACGCTGACCCAGTTTCCGGAGAACGGCCCGCGATCGTCGGTCACTGTCACCGGGCCGAGTTGGCCCGGACGCCGGTCGTGCCCGCGCTGGCGGTGCCGAGCGGGGAGATCGCCGGGACGCTGATGGAGAGCCCACCGAGCGGGCTGATGACCAGTTCGACTCCTCGGGTCGCCGACTGGTCGAACGAGTCGGTCACCCGGACGGTGAACGGAAATGTTCCGGACACGGTGGGCGTACCGGAGAGCAGGCCGGTGACCGGGTCGAGGGTCAGCCCGGCGGGCAGGCTCCCGGCGCTCACCGCCCAGGCGAAGGGGCCCGTCCCGCCGGTCACCGTCAGCTGGTACTGGTACGGGTCGTACGCCCTGCCGGGCGGCGGCGGTGCAAAGGTCAACGTCGGTGCCGCGTTGACCGTGACCGACCCGGAGGAGGCCGACTGTGGACCGGTCCCGGCGGCGTTGGTCGCGGCCACCCGGAAGGTGTACGTGGTGCCAGCGGTCAGCCCGGTGACGATCCGGGTCGTGGCGGTCCCGGTGAAGGCCTGGGGTGTCTGCGCCACGTCGCCGACGTAGGGCGTCACTGTGTAGCCGGTGATCGGCGAGCCCCCGTTGGCCGGGGCGGTCCAGGTCAGCGTGGCGGCGTTGGTCCCCGCCGTGGCCGAGGTGATCGTCGGTGCTCCCGGCAGGGTGTACGGGACCACCGCCGCCGAGGGCGGGCTGGCCGTGCTGGTGCCGTACGCGTTCACCGCCGCCACCCGGAAGGCGTACGAGGCGCCAGCGGTCAGCCCCGTCAGCGTGCGGCTGGTGGTGGAGGCGTCGAAGGAGAGGACCGGTTGAACGACCCCGTCGCGGATCGGGGTGATCAGGTAGCCGGTGATCGGGCTGCCGTTGTCCGGCGGCGCGGTCCAGTTCACTGTGGCGCTGGTGACGCCCGCTGCGGCGGTCGGTGTGGTCGGGGTGCCCGGCGCGGACGCGAAGACGTAACTCGCCGATCCCGCCGAGCCTCGGGTGACGACGCTGACCGTGACCGTCGCCGGGCTGGGCCGGGCGGGCATGGAGGAGATGCCGAGGGTGCCGCCCGGGTTCACTGTGAAGCAGCCGGCGGCCGGGCCGGAGGTGCACGGCAACAGCAGCACCGACGTGCCGGCCTGCTGTTCGGCGGCCGTACCGATGGTGATCGCTGTCGCTCCGGTGAGGTTGCTGCCGCCCACGGTGACCGCGATTCCCCCGGAGACCGAGCTCTGGTCCGGGGTGACGGTGACGCCACCGGGTGCGGTGGCCGGCGCGACGGGTGTGGTGACGGTGGAGAAACCCGGGTTCGCGTCGATTGAGGACGAGGTCGTCACCGTCGTGGTCTGGATCAGCGTCGGCGTCACCGCTGTGCCGGTGACGGTCGCCGCGACCGTGATCGGCGGCAGTGAGGTTCCGCCGGCGAAGGGGCCGTTGCTGTTCGTGCAGGTGATGTTCTGCCCGGACGGGGCGCCGCAGACCCAGCCGGAGCCGTACGCGCCGCGCGGCACGACACCGGTGGGTGCGGTCTGGGTGACCGAGATCGGCGACGTCTCGGTGGTCCCGGCGTCGACCCCTGCGGTGATCGAGTAGGTGACGGGATCACCGGGCTGAGGGGTGGCCCCGACCGAGCTGGTCTGCGACACGTTCAGGTCCGGCACCGGGTTGAAGCTCACCGCCCGAACGTTGTCGATCTCGTGGAAGTCCGTGACCGAACCGGTGGAGCCCACCCAGCCGAAGGCGAGCTGCCGGGGGTAGCCGCTGGCGTTCAGCCAGGTCGGCGACGGATACAGGCCCGCCGAAACGACCGGAAGGCTGCCGGCCAAGGTCCGCGCCGACCCGCCCACCGGAGTGAACCGGACGCGGTACTCCCCCGCCGGAACGGTGATGCCGGTGTCCGTGGTGAACGGGGACGAGGTGGTGTTGGCGACCACCTCGACCGGCACCACCGAGGCGGCGCGGGTGGTAGCCCGCAACGGCAGCGCGGCTGACGACGTACTGGTGGCGGTGCTGTTGATCGCGCAGTAGCCGACCCCGTTGCGGCCCGGCCCGCGGATCACCACCTGGCCGGGGACCCGCGTGTTCGTGGTCGAGATGTAGGGCGGGTTGATACAACCGGTGCCCTGGTAGAGGCTGTTGCTGAAGTTGCCGAAGACGTCCAGCCCGATCCCCAGGTAGCCGTTGGACAGACCCACCGAGCCACCGTTGAACGCCGCCGAGTAGCCCAGCGATCCGCCGGACTGGCCGATCACCGCCGGGGACCGCGGGTTGGCGGGGTCGACCGCGGCCAGCGCAAACGCCACGCCGTCCGCTCCGGTGCTGATGCCGCCGTACTGATAGGTGTTGAAGGTGACATGCAGTCCCTGGGAGGTGGGCACACTCACCGCACCGAACACGCCGCCCTGCCGGTTCGCGACGGCCGGGGTGAGGCGCAGCTTTCCCGAACCCTGCGGATCGGTTGCCGTCGGGCAGCTCAGCAGCGGGCCGATGGTCGAGTTGCCGGAGGCGCTCAGACAGGCGGCGTTGGTCGCGGAGGCTCCGGGCACGCCTGGCACCGCCACAGCGCCGAGGCCGTTCGCTGTGTTGTTGTGAAACGGCTGGTCGAACAGGACGGACCCGGCCGCCCGCGCCGGTTGCGGCGCGAACGCGAGGACCCCCGCGATCACGACGACGACCAGCGCCGCGGTGCTGGTCGGACGACGCCGGCCCCAAAACGACATGCCCACTCCCAGCTTTCACTCCAGTCCCGTTCTGGACTATATCCCCCCAAAACGCCCATATTTCCCGTACGACGGAGATGGCCTGACGGCCCAGCCGGCGACCAACAGGCCGTGAAAGCCAACTGACCTCCTCGGCGATGCCGAGGAGGTCAGTGGACGAAAAGCGAGCTGTGTCAGCCCTCGATGTCACGGGGGTCACGACTGCGGGGGTAGGTGTTCTTCTCCCCGATCGTGCCGTCCTGCTTCTTGATCACGTGTTCGACGCCGCGGTCGGCGGCCATCTCGCGGCCCTGGGCCTGCGCGTCGGCCTTCACGTCATGCGTGCTGCTGGCCCGCTCGTTGCCCTCCGGCTTGTTCTTCCACTGCCCGTCCTCTTGGTAGGTATCGACGTCACCCTTGGCCATGGCCGGCTCCCTCCCTGCGTCTGAATGTCTCCCGAATAGGTGCCCCCAGGCGCACCGGGGCAAACTGCCGTCCTCAGGAGACGGCCGCAGGGCAGTTGTTGCTCGTCCGCTTGACCGTGTATTCGCGGTCGTCGGTGGTGACGGTCGACGGCACCCCGTCGAAGTGGGTCTCCACCTTGTCCCAGCCGCGTCGCTGCTCATAGTGCAGGTGCGGCGCGCCGGAGTTGCCGGTGCTGCCGAGCCGCCCGATCTGCTCACCCTGGGCGACCTTCTGGCCGACCTCGACCAGCGGTGGTTCGAGCATGTGCAGGTACTGCGTCTCCCACTTGCCGCCGTGGTCGATCTTCACCCAGTAACCGCCACCCCGCCCCCGTGGGCCGTCGGGGTTGTCCGGCGTACGGCCACCGAGCGACCCGTTGATGCCCGCCACCGTGACGGTGCCGGCGTACGACGCGAGCACCGGCCGCCCCCACGCCTCGCCCTCGGTGGGGAACAGGTCGACGTCGTAGTCGTCGTGGCCGGGGTAGGTGCCCAGTTGCCACGTCTCGCCGCAGCTGACCGGCATCTGGAAGAGCGGGCGCGGACCTGCCGGTCGCAGCATCGGCACCACGACCAGCGCGACGCCGAGAACGGCCGCCACCGCGACGAGCGCAAGGAGAACCCGGACAGTGCGGTTTCGAGGGCGGCGGTGGGTGCGGGCTGTGTCGGGGCGGCCGGTCGTCACCGGCCCGAGCATGGCAGACGCCGGCAACGCTTCCGCTCCCGGCCGCCCGACCGAAGGAGACATTGCAGTCGCATCGTGAACGGGGTACGGTCAGATGCAATGCAGTCGTATTGCAACGAGAGTGGGCCCCATGCACGTGATCGCGTTGTCCGAGGCGACCACCCAGATGCTCGACCTGGTCGGGGGCAAGGCCGCCGGGTTGGGCGAGCTGATCCGGCGCGGTGAACGGGTCCCCGAGGGCTTCTGCGTCACCACCGAGGCCCACCGACTCGGCGTCATTCCCACGGCCGAGGTCGTCGCCGCGTACGAGCGGCTCGGGGCGGGCCCGGTGGCGGTGCGCTCCAGCGCCACCGCGGAGGACCTGCCCGACGCCAGCTTCGCCGGGCAGCAGGACACCGTCCTCAACGTCACGGGCACCGCCGAGCTGATCGCCGCCATCGAGACCTGCTGGGATTCGCTGCACAGCGGCCGGGCGACCGCCTACCGCGACGCCCGCCAGATCGATCATCAGACGGTGCGGATGGCCGTCGTCGTGCAACGCATGATCACGCCCACGGTGGCGGGGGTGCTGTTCACCGCGAACCCGCTGACCGGGCGTCGCGACGAGATGGCGGTCGACGCCGCTGCCGGCCTCGGGACGACCGTGGTGGACGGCGCGGCGACCGTCGACCACTACGTCCTCGACGGCGTCCCACGCGACGACACGGGATGCCTGACGTCCGCCCACCTGGCCGAGCTGCGGGCCACTGGCGAGCGGTTGCAGGCCCACTTCGGCTCTCCCCAGGACGTGGAGTGGGCGATCGACGCCGACGACGTCCTGTGGCTGCTGCAGTCCCGGCCGATCACCAGCCTGTTCCCCCTCCCACCACGGACCGGGGAGCCCCTCCCCCGGGTCTACCTGGAGTTCGGTCACGTCCAGGGCATGCTGCAACCGGTCACCCCGATGGGCATGTCGACACTGCGGACGCAGATCGCCGCGATGCTCGCCGCGCTCGGCGTGCGGGTCGACATCGTCGACATCGGTGGCCGGCTCTACGGCGACCTGAGCGACCTGGCGCGAGACAGGTCGTCCCGCAAGCGACTGGTGAAGCTCCTGGCGGTCGACTTCGGGCCGCGCGCCCAGGCGGTGATGCAGCACGTGCTGGCCGACCCCCGGTTCGCCCCGACCAGCGGCGGGGCCAGGCGCGGTGGGGCACAGGGTGCCGCGTCGCTGCGGACGGCCGGCCGCGCGGTGGTGGGGATCCTGCGGGCTCTGGCCCGCCCGGAGGCAGCACGGACCCGCATGTTCGAGGCGATCGAGCAGATGAGGGTACGGTCGGCCGCCCCCGCCGACCTGCGGACCGCCGCCGACCGGCTGCGCTTCGTGCAGGCGCAGGACCCCGACGACAGCGCCGACGCCATCATGTGGCCGATCGTGGCGGGGATGCTCGCCGCCGCGCTGCCGACCGCGCTGCTCAAGGGCGTCGCCGGCCCGGACGAAATCCACACCGTGCTGGGCGGCATGCCGCACAACGTCACCATCGAGATGGACCTGGCCCTGTGGCGGCTCGCCCAGGGCGTGGGCGACCACCGTCAGCTCCTCCTCGACACCCCGCCGGCCGAGCTGGCCGCGCGCCATCTGCGCGGAACGCTGCCCGACATCGGCATGACCACCTTCCTCGACGTCTACGGTCACCGGGGCGTCGCCGAAGTCGACCTCGGCGTGCCGCGCTGGGCGGAGGACCCGACGCCGGTGTTCGCCGCGCTCGCCAACTACCTGCGGGTTACCGATCCGCGGCAGGGCCCCGACCAGCGCTTCCAGCGGGCCGCCGCGACAGCGGAGGCGTCGCTGACGGCACTGGTCGCGCGAGCCCGCCGTCGGCGCCCGGTGCGGGGCCGCATCGCCGGCTTCCTGCTGCGCCGGGCGCGGTCGTTGGCCGGCCTGCGCGAGGCCGGCAAGTTCGCCGGGCTGTACCCGCTGCGCGAGACGCGCCGACAACTGCTGCTCATCGGCGCCGACCTGCACGGCTCGGGGTTGCTGGACCAGCCCGACGACATCATGTTCCTGACCCTCGACGAGGTGCACGCCGCCGTACACCAGGGTGTGGATCCGCGCGGGACCGTGACCGCCCGACGGGCGGTGCACCGCCGGGAGCTGCGCCGCAGGACGGTGCCGGTGGCGCTGCTCTCCGACGGCACGGACGTGGAGACCGTGCTGCCGGCGCGGCCCGCCGGCGACGGGACGCTCGCCGGCGTGGGCGCGTCGGCGGGCAGGGTGACCGGCCCGGCCCGGGTCGTCCACGATCCGGGCACCGCCCACATCGAGCCCGGCGACGTCCTGATCGCCGCGACCACGGACCCCGGCTGGACCCCGCTGTTCCTCACGGCCGCGGCGCTGGTCACCGAGACCGGCGCGATCATGGCGCACGGTCCGACGGTGGCCCGCGAGTACGGCATTCCCGCCGTCATCTGCGTACCGGACGCCACCCGGACGATCTCCACGGGACAGCTCGTCACCGTGGACGGTAGCGCCGGCACCATCACGGTCCACTGAACCGTCTGCCCCTACCGAGAAGGAGGACCATGACCGACACGACGGCACCGACCAGGGCGCGGGTGGGCCCGCTGCTGCGCCGGGCGGCCCAGGCCGAGGCCGCGACCTGGCGAAGACCGGGTCCACGCCCGTGGACGAGCTGCGGCTCTACGCCGACGACCCGGACGGCCTCCTGCGCAGCGCGCGGCGCCCCCCGCCAGCACCACCGTCAGCCGGTGACCGCCACCGCGCCGGCGGGGTGTCCGGGTCTCCCACTGTGAAACGATCGAGGCCATGCCCAAGAAGGTCGATCACCAGGAGCGACGCACCCTCATCGCGGACGCGCTGATGCGGGTCGCCGCGGATCAGGGCCTGGAGGCCGTCAGCCTCCGTCACGTTGCTGCCGAGGCCGGCGTGTCCGCCGGCATGGTCCAGCACTACTTCCGGACCAAGGACGAGATGATGGCGTTCGCGATGGCGGTGGTCCGCGAACGTGGCCAGATCCGGGTCACCGAGGCCCTGACGCGCCTGGGCGAGAACCCCGCCCCCCGGCTGCTGCTGCGCACGATGATCGCCGCGCTGTTGCCGCTCGACGACCGGACCCGTGACGACGGGCGGGTGGCGCTGGCCTTCCTCGCCTACACAGCGGTACGACCGGCGTCCGCGACCGGTCTGCGCGCCGACACCATGCAGCTGACCAGTTTCATCGCCAGCGTCCTGCCCAGCGGAGACGCCGCCGAGGCGGCCGGCCTGCTCGCGCTGATGGAGGGGCTGGGCCTCTATCTGCTGGGCGGGCAGTACACCGCCGAGCAGGCGCTGGACGCGCTGGACGCCCAGCTGGACCTGCTCTTCGGCTCGTCGGCGGCCGCCTGAGCGGTCGCGGTCGTAGGTGTGCCCTCAGCAGCGCGGCACGTTCGGGATGTACCCGTCGTAGCCGGTCAGCACGAAGGCGTCGGAGACGTAGCGGTTGGTGCCGATCCGGTTCCAGACGGAGGTCGTGCCGTACGGGCCGGTGACCGTGCTGCCGACGGCCTGGCAGTAGACGGAGACGGTGGCGCCGTCGGCGACCGAGCCGACGACCGGATAGCTGGCGCCGGGGCCGGAGCGCACGTTGAGGCTGGACGCTTCGGTGTTCACAGTGCCGGAGCCGATGCCGGTGACCCCGTTCACCAACTGCATGTAGTAGGTCCAGTTCCAGTTCGGGCCCGGGTCGGTGTGGGTGGCACCGGGCACCTCACGGTGGGCGATGATGTGCGCCCGATCCCTGGGTATGCCGTACTTCGTGGTGAGGCTCCGGGTGAGCGCGGCCGAGGCGCGGTACATCGCGTCGGTGAACCAGGCGGCGTTGTCGACGAACCCCTCGTGCTCGATGCCGATCGACTCGGTGTTGTAGGTCCAGTTGCCGGCGTGCCAGGCGATGTCCTTCTCCCGCACCGACTGGGTGACCGCCCCGTCGGAGGAGCGGAAGGTGTAGTGCGCGCTGGCCTGGGCGGCCGGGTTCTGGAACCAGCTGACAGCGCCGGCGTACGAGCCCTGCGTCATGTGGATGACGATGCGGGTGACCGGGTGGCTGCCCGGTCGACTGGCCGCTGTGTAGTTGCTCGTGCTGGCCGGCGCCCACGCGGCCGGCCCGTAGTCGGTGCTGAGGGTGCCGATCCCGCCGAGCACGGCGGCCCGCTCCAGGCCACCTCGTCGGGGCGCTACCGGCCGCCCGGCCACCGCCTCGCCGCGCCCGGTGAAACCGGCACGCAGCAGGTCGTAGACGGTGTCCGCGTAGAGCCGCGCGACCGACGGCTCGGCGGCGCCGCCGTACCGGGCGACCGGTCCGAACCAACCGTTCACGTCGTCGCGCGCGGCGGCGGTGAGGCCCGCCTGATCGGCGTACGAGCGCAGGACGGCAGCCGCCCCGAGCACGTTCGCTGTGGGTTCGGTGCGCAACCCGGCCGGGCTGAGCCGGGTGAGCGTGGCAGCCTCGTCCAGGGTGCGCACCCCGGGGTTGCTCGCCAGGTGCATCAGCCCGTGGCCGCCCGCCGCGCTCGGTGTGCTGGCGTGCATCTCCAGCCGCGACTCGGCGTAGCCCAGCGCCACCAGGAGGTCGCGCGGAACGTCGTACCGCGCGGCGGCGGTGTCGAACGCGACGGCCAGCGGGGCGGCCGTCACTGGCGTGCCAGCGGGATCCGCGACGGCCGGTGACGCGACCGCGACGACTCCGGTCAGGGCGGTGGTCAGGGCGAGCAGGATCCGGCCTCGGTGGAAGCTTCGAACGGGCATCAGCTCTCCTTGCGGTGACTGAGGTTGGCGGCCGGTCAGCCGCCAACCTCGGTGGTCGAACTCGTCAGCACCAGCCGTTGATCGGACCGTTCACACCGGTCGACAGGTAGGCGTCGGAAACCCAACTGCCGTCGCTCAACCGGTTCCAGAGCGCCGTGGTGCCGTACCGCCCGGTGTGCGAGGTGCCGTTGGCGGAGCAGGAGATGGTGACGGTGGCGCCGTCGGCGACCGAGCCGAGCGAGCCGTAGCCGGTTCCCGGCCCGGCACGTCGGGTGAGCACCCCGCCGCCGTTCGCGTCTACCACACCCTGGTTGAAGCCGAGCGCGCCGTAGTTGTAGAGGCCCGCCCCGGCACCGGCCCAGGCCGACCCGTGCCGCGCCCCGCCCTGGTAGGCGGCGGCCCCGTTGGCCAGCACCCACTTGCCGATGTCGTGGCCGGCGATCGGCACGTACGCGCTGTTCTGCCGGAGCCCGAAGTGGACGTGCCGGCCGTAGGCCGCGCCGCCGCAGGTCACGTCGGTGCCGGTGTTGCCGAGGACCGCGCCCTGGCCGACACCTGCGCCGTTGACGGAGATGCTGTTCCACAGGTGGTAGTAGTCGGTCGAGTAGCCCCGGTCGTGGATGACCCGGATCCACCCCTGACACATCGTGTACGCCGTTCCGGCCCGGGCCGCGCGGACCACCTGGTCGCCGCCGGCCAGGTCGACCGAGCTGTACGGCGACTCGCTTCCGCCCCAGCCGTGCGGGCCGCTGGTGAGCGTCCACGTCTGGCCGACGCCGAACGGCAGTGCCATCCCGGTCCGGTAGTCGCCGCCCGCGTACATCGGGGCCGGCGTGGTGGTGAGCACGCTCCTCTCCTGACCCGTCATGAGGGGCGACTCGGCGGCCAGTTCGCCGAAGGCGGCCTCGCCGTCGAAGGCGATCCGCCAGCCGGCGGACTCGGAGCGGGCGAGGAAGATCGACCCGGTCGGGTGGGCGTCCTCCTGTCGGGGCGCGAGAGCGACAGCGGTGCCGAACGCCCAGCGGCCGCTGGTGCGGCTGACGGTGATCCGGGTTTCCGGTCGCGCGTCGGCCGTGGACAGCTGGGAGGAGCCGAGCAGCTTGGCGGTCACCGCTGCGGTGAGCGCGGGGGTGACAGCCGCGGCCGAGGCGCTGGGCGCCGCCCCGATCAGGCTCGTGACCATCAACAGGGCCGCGGCTGTGCCGCCGACCAGTCGTCGACCGTGTCTCATCGTGGCCTCACTCTCGGATGGGTTTTCGGGCCGCCGGTTTCCGCCACGGGTGCCTCCTTCCGGATGACAACCGAGAGACAACCGTCGATATTGACGCTGATTGTTATGTAGCAAATCGTCGAAGTCAACGCACCCATCGAAGGTTTTCTACATCCCTGGATTCGCGCCCGTGCGGGCCGGTTCGGCGCACTGCACGGCCCGTGGACGAGGATTGCGCGATCCGGTCGGGCGTGGCACTGTGCGGAACGCCGATACCGGAGGGGGCGAGCGCAGATGTTGACTCTTCAACGGGTATTGGTCGGCTACGGCGACGCGCCGGCCGTCCTCCGGGACGTGTCGGTGACGGTCCGTCCGGGTCGGGTGCTGGCGTTGACCGGTTCGTCGGGTGCCGGCAAGACCACCCTGCTCAACGCGATGGCCGGGCTGCTGCGCCCACGAGACGGCACAGTGACTGTCGACGGGCAGGCGCTCCGCGACCGTGATCACGCGGTTGCGCAGCGGATCGTCCTCGTCCCGCAGGACAACGGTCTGGCCCCGATCCTGACCGCGACCGAAAACCTCCAGGTGGCACTGGTCGCCAGCGGTGTGGCAGCGCCGGAGGCCCGCCAGCAGACCGCAGCGATGTTGGATCGGCTGGGTCTCGCCGGCCAGGCCGACCAGTTGGTCGAGGAGCTGTCCGGCGGTCAGCAGCAGCGCACGGCCATCGCTCGCGGTCTGGCGCTGCGCGGCGGCGTGCTGCTGGCCGACGAGGTGACCAGCGAACTGGACGCTGGCAATCGGCAGCGGGTTCTGGATCTGCTGCACGACGAGGCACGCCGGGGTGCCGCCGTCGTGTTCGCCACCCACGACCCGGAGGTGGCCGCCGCCTGCGAAGCGGAGCTGCACCTCGTCGAGGGTCGGGCGGAGATCCTGCGCGACTGAGGCCCCGAATAACCGGCAGGTCTCAGTCCACCCGCACGGGGCAGCGGGCCGGCGGCGGAGTCAATACCGTTGGCGTTGATGCTGACCGTCATCTGGGGCGCGATCGCGGCCCGCCGTGCACAGGCCATGGCCGTGCTGCTGCTCGCGGTGCTCGCCAGCGCCGCCGCAGCGGCCGCACCGACCTACGTCGCCGCGGCCGGGCAGGCCCTGTGGCGCTACGAACTGTCCACCGCGCAGCCGAACGAGCTTCGGATGCGACTCGCCGATCCCGTCGAATATCCGGGGATGCCCGGCGATCCCACCAGGACGGTGTTCGCCGGCAAGGTCCGGCAGTTGACGCCGGCCGGTTTCGACGTCGTCCTGGGCGCCCAGAGTGGCGGTGTCGCCACCGGCCGTGCCGGCACGGTGACCTCGAACCTGACCTATCGGGCGGGGGTCTGCGAACGCGTCACCATGACCGGCGCGTGCCCCCGGGCCACATCGAGGGGTCAGCTCCCCGAGGTCATGGTCAGCACGCACACCGCGGCGCGGCTCGGTGTCGCCGTCGGGGATCAGTTCACGTTCGGCGCGGTGCCGGTGCGGGTGACCGGCATCTACCAGCCGCTGGACGTGAAGGACCCCTTCTGGCTTGGCGAGGAGTTCATCCGGCCACCCCCGGCGGACTCGACCAGCACGTCGATTCCGGGCAGCGCCGAGGACGCCATCTTCAGCGCCGAGTCCTCGCCCCTCGTCGACGAGCAGGTGATCCTTTTCCGGTCGACGGCCGATCTCTACGCCACCGAGCAGTTGCTGGACAACCGATCGATAGAGGACCTGCAGGCGGCGATCGCCGTGGTGCAGCGCGACGGGGAGCGTGAGGGTTTCGGCGCCGGCACCACCCTGCCCAGTCTGTTGGACCGCGTCACGCTGCAACGCGGGCAACTGGCCGACGGCGTGACGCTGGGCGCGGGGCTGCTCGTCCTGCTCTGCTGGCTGGTCCTCTTCGTCGCTGTTGCGTCGGCGGCCGACCAGCGGCGACCGGAGCAGGGCCTGCTCCTGCTCCGTGGGGTGCAGCGCCGACGACTGTGGGCGCTGGCGATCGGCGAGCACGCCGTGCCCGTGCTGGTCGCGATTCCCCTCGGCTGCCTGGCCGGTCTGGCCGCTGCCCAACTGCTCGCCGCGCACACCCTCCCGGCCCACGCCGACGTCGCGGTGGACGCGACCACGATCGGATTCGCCACCATCGGCGCCGTCGGCGCACTCGCCGCGGTGCTGCTGGCCCAGGCTCGGATGATGTCCGCGCCGGTCGTCGACCTGCTGCGCCGGGTGCCGGCACGGGTACGAGGATGGCGGGCGACCATCGGTGACGTCGTCGCGGTGTCCATCGCTGTGGCCGCCGTGGTGCAGTTACGCTCCGGCGGCTCGCCCAGCGGCCTCGCGCTGGTGGCGCCGGTCGCCGGAGCGCTCGCCGCAGGTGTGCTGCTGGCGCGGGTCGCGATGATCGCCGGAGCCGCGGTGGGTGCGCAGCTGCTCCTGCGCGGCCGGACGGCGGTCGGCCTCGCCCTGGTGCAGGTGGCCCGGCAACCGCGGTTCCGACCCCTGATCGCCCTGCTCACCGTTGTCGTCGCAATGCTCGCCTTCACCGTCGCGACGAGTGAGGTCGCCTCGGCTGCCTACCGCGACCGGGCGGCGGTCGAGGTCGGTGCGCCCCGCGTCGTCGAGGTCGACGCGACCTCCCGTTCACACCTGTTGACAGCCGTGCGGGCGGTCGATCCCGAGGGCACATTCGCGATGGCCGCCGTGGTGTCGGGTTCGCCTGACGTGGCCGGCACGCCGCTGTTGGCCGTGGACTCCGACCGGCTGGCGACGGTGGCCGCGCCGCATCCGTCCTACGGCGTGTCCCTGGCGGACGTCGCACGACAGATCCGCCCAGCCGCACCGGGGGCACCCGTGCCGCTGCGAGGCCGACAGCTTACCGTGGCGATCTCCGCCGACTTCGACGCCGAGGTCTTCGCCGGGAATCGAGTCCGCCTCGCGATCACGATCTCCGGCCGGAACGGCACCCGGGTGGTCCTCCCTCCCCGCGACGACATCCAGCCCGGCCAGAAGGATTACGTCCTCCAGGTGCCCGAGTGCGCGCAGGAGTGCCGGCTCGTCAAGATCGAAATCGACGCTCCCGTGGTGCCCCGGCCACTCAGGGTCCAGTTCGAGGAGCTGCGCACCGCCGAAGCCGACGGCGGAGGCGAGACTGTCGTGCTGACCGGCGCGCAGCTCGCCGATCTGCGACGGTGGCGGCTGCTCGATCCGGATGACACGTTTCTCAACGCCGCGAGCGGGACCAAGGCGGGGCTGGTCCTCGAGATCAGCGAAAACAGACGGGCGGCGCCGGCCGGCGTCGGTGTCGCCGATGCGCCGTTCCCGCTGCCCGTCTACCTGACCCGGTCGAAGGGGACGGGGCTCGGCGGGTCTCATCCGTACGACGGTGTCGACGGGACACCGACCAACGGGTCGGTTCGAGGCCTGGCCGACCGCCTGCCGCGACTCGGTGGCGCCGGTCTCATCGTCGACCTGGAGTACGCGGACCGACTCGCCGTCGCCAGCCAGAACGGCAACGAGGAGGTCTGGTTGGCGCAGTCGGCTCCCGCAGACGTCCTCGACCGGCTTCGCGCACAGGGTCTGGTCGTGCGAGGTGAGAAGACGATCACCCGCGTGCGAGAGGACTTCGATCGGCAGGGAGCGGCGTTGGCGCTGCGCTTCAACGTGTTCGCCGCGCTGGCCGGGGTGCTGATCGGGGCGGCCGGCCTGGTGGCGACGGCCTCCGCCGAGCAGCGCACCCGGGTGGCCATGCTGGTGGCGCTCCGCCGGCAGGGGTTGCCACCACGCGCCGTGCGTGGCGGTTACGGGTGGCCGGTCGTGTTCGCGGTGGGGTCGGGTGCTCTCGTCACCCTGGTGATCTGGCTCCTCACCCGGCGCGGGCAGCGTCTGTTCAGTGACGGCCGCTCACCGGTCCCGTTACCCGACTGGCCGGACGTCGGCCGGCTGCTGTTGTTCGCGGTGCCGGCCGTCATCCTGTTCGCCCTCACGGCGGTCGTGCTCGGTCGGATCATCGCCGCCTCGGTGCGCCGCCGGAGCGGTCGATGACCGCCGCGCGGCAGGACGAGCCGGTGACCGCCGCACAGCCGTCCGGGGGTGTGGCGGTCACCTGTCACCGGCTGATCCACATCTACCCCACCGCCACCGGTGACGTCGTCGCGCTCTCCGGCGTGGACCTCAACATCGCAGCCGGCGAGATGCTGGCGCTGGTGGGTCCGTCCGGCTCCGGCAAGTCCACGTTGGTGGCCATCCTCGGTGGGCTCATGCAACCCTCCGCCGGGCGGGTCTACGTGGGCGACCACGAGCTGTCCCGACTCTCCTCCAAGGGTCTGGCCGCCCTGCGCGGAGCCACGGTCGGCACCGTGCTCCAGGGCGCCGAACGCAACCTGCTGCCGTACCTGTCGCTGTCGCGCAACATCTGGTTGGCACAGCGACCGGCGGCGCGCCTCGCCGGACGCCGGCTCGACCCACCGGAGGCGATCCTGGACCTGGTCGGTCTCGCCGGTGCCGGCGCGCGGCGGGTGGGTGACCTGACCCCGGGGCAGCGCCAGCGGGCCGCTCTGGCGCAGGGGCTCGCCGCCGGGCCCGGCCTGCTCCTGGTCGACGAGCCGACCAGTCAGCTCGACGTGGCCGGTCGCGACGAGGTGCTCGCGGCGCTGGCCACCGTCAACGCGGAGCGGGGCACCACGGTGGTCGTGGTGACCCACGACGGCGAGGTGGGCGCCCAGCTCGGCCGAGCGGTCACCATCCGCGACGGCCGGGTCGGCGCCGAGGGGCGTAACGGCCGGGACTTCGCCGTGGTGGCCGGTGACGGGACGATCCAGTTGCCGCCCGAGACGTCGGCGGCCTTCCCGGCCGGGACGTTGTTCGAGGTCGACCACAACGATGAGTCGATCACGCTGCGCGCCGTGGCCGCCCCGTCGTCCCTCGGCGGAGACGACGGGGTGGCCAGCGCCAGCGGCGAGCCTGACCACGCCGTCTGAACCTGGTTGAACGCGTTGCCGTCGTTGCCGTCGGTGCAGCACGTTCCGTCAGGTGAGTGGGGACGGCGACTCGGCCCCGGGGATCACCAGCTTCGGTGCCCCTGACCCGTCGGCCGGGACGCTCCACACGTCCGGGCGGCCGTCGCTCTGCCGCAACGTGTAGGCCAGCGTGGCGTCGTCGAGCCACGCGGCCTGGTCGTCGACGCTTGTCGTCTCGGTCGTCGCGGTGACCCGCATGGTCGCCAGGTCGAGGACCGAGAGACGCCAACCCTTCGCCGGGTCGGCGTCGATCGCCTCCTTGAACGCGAGCCGAGTGCCGTCCGGTGACAGCGACGGGCACTCGACGTTCTCCTTCAGCGTCTCGACCGTACGGGCCGCCAGGTCACCCCGCACGAGATACCTCCTGCCCCCGGTGGACATGGTCGCGTAGAAGCGGTTGTCGTCGGCGGTGAAGGTGACACCCCAGTAGTTGACGTCCGGGTGGCGGTAGCTCCGGCCGTCCCGGGTGATCGCGAACTCCTCGAGCGAGGCCACAGTGACGCCGGTGGTGGTGTCGAGGATGCCGGTGCGGGTGGAGAAGCCACTGGAGGTGTAGGAGTCGCCACCGACGAACGTCGTCCAGGAGACCATCCGGCCGGACGCCGAGACCCGGGCCCGGTTCGGCAGGCCCGGCACGCTGATCGTCCGCGTCTCGCGCAGCGCCGCGTCGAGCACGACCATCCGGTACGACCACGCGGTCTCCGGCTTCAGGCAGACACCGGTGCCGGCGGCGGCGTACACCCGGAGGCATTCCAGGCCGGAGACCGTACGCGACCCGGCGGGGTCGGCCGTCGCGACGGTGGACACGTACCGGTCGGTGATCGCCAACAGGCGCGGGCCGGGTGTCAGGGTGACCGCCTGGTCGCCGGCGGCGGGAGGCGGCGGCGGGGCCGGTTCCGCCGCCATGGCCACATAGCCGGCCGCCACACTGCCCAGCAGCACGGCCGAGGCGACCACCACGCCGATCTTGGCTCGGGTCGACATCACGGTCATCGGGGCACCTTCCGGGTGATCAGGCGGGACGGGGAGGCCAGCAGGAGGAGCGTGCCGACCAGGACCCCGGCGACGGCGACGGCCGCCGCGCGGATCGCGTTCTCCGGTCCCCACGACTGCCAGGCGAGACCGAACAGGACGGAGGAGACGAGGTACGCCAGGGCCTGCCCGGTCTGCACGAGCGCGATACCGGTGGTCCGCAGCCGCGCCGGCAGCACCGGGCCGGCGAGCGCGATGAGCACGCCGTCGGTGGCCGCGTAGAACGCGCCGTACAGGGCCAGCGTCAGCGCGATCAGGGGCCAACCGTCGACCGGACCGGCCAGCAGCAGGTACGTCGCGCCGAGGGCGGCGTAGCCGCCGATCACCACGGGCAGGCGGCCGATCCGGTCGGCGAGTACGCCGAGCGGGGCGGCGAGCAGCAGGTAGGCCAGGCTGGTGCCCACCGCGAGCAGTGGAAACCAACGCAGACCGAGGTCCTCCCGGCGTTGCAGCAACAGGTAGACGAAGCCGTCGCCGATGGTGGCCAACCCGAGCATCGCCGCGGCCAGCACCAGTCGGCGGGCGGGCCCGCCGCGCAGCAGACCGAACGCCTCGCGCACGGAGACCGTCGGGTCACTCGGCTGCTCGGTCCGGTCGCTCGGCTGCTCCGTCGGCTCACCGGCCGGACGCTCGCGGACGAAGAGCACGAGCACGACCACGGCCAGGGCGGCGATGCAGAAGCTGGTGACGAAGACCGCGTCGTAGGACTGCCCGACGACCAGCAGGACCGCGAACGCGGCGAGCGGCCCGAGGAACGCCCCGAAGCTGTCCATCGCCCGGTGCACGCCGAACGCCCGACCCAGCGCCTCGGGTGGGCTGGAGAGCGTGATCAGCGCGTCGCGCGGCGCGCTCCGTACACCCTTACCGAGCCGGTCGACGGCGATGACGGCGCCGATCGCCGGTATCGACCGGCCGGCGAGCAGCAGGCCGAGCTTCGCGACCGCCGAGAGCGTGTAGCCGATGCCGGCGATCAGCTTGCGCCGCCGGAACCGGTCGGCGGCGAAGCCACCGACGACCCGCAGCAGGGCGGTGGCGCCGGTGTGGACGCCGTCGAGCACGCCGAAGGCCACCGGGCTGAGTTGCAGGCCCAGCACCAGATAGAGGGGCAGGACGGCGGCCACCATCTCGGCCGAGATGTCGGTGATCAGGCTGACCGTGCCGAGTGCGACGACGTTGCCGCTGACCAACGCGAACCGCCGGCGCCGTGGTCCGGGTCCGGGTTCCTCGGCGGCCGGCCGGGAGACGGTCGACAGGTACACGAGCATCTCCTCGGGTCGACGACTGACGGTCAGCCATCGTGGCGACCGGGTCGGAGGGGCCGCAAGGGACTGTGGGCGTCACGCAGACATGCGACGGATGAACAGGTGACAAACATCGAGAAGTTTCGCTGTTTGAGCGTACTGTTCATCTGGCGGCAGTGCGTCGGTTCATCGGCCTTCCTACATTCCTTGCGCTCTCCACCCGCAGAGAAGGGGTCCTGGATGGACATTCGATTCGCCCGCCCACCGCTGACGCTGGCAACGGCGGCGGTGCTCGTCGTCGCCAGCGCCGCCGTCGTCCTCACCGGCTCGGTCGCGGCGTCGGCGGGCAGCGTGACGTTCACGCCGGTCGCCGACACCTACGTCCAGAGCGACACAGCCTCCACCAGCTACGGCACGTCAACGCAGATCGTGGTCGACAACTCGCCGGTGCGGCGCTCGTTCCTGCGCTTCACGGTGAGCGGCGTCAGCGGCACGGTGACCGGCGCCAAGCTGCGACTGCGCACGATCAGTGGCAACAGCGGCAGCGACGCCGGTGGCACGTTCCGCCGCATGTCCAACACGACGTGGTCCGAGACCGGCACCACCTGGAACAATCAGCCGACCATCGACGGGGCCACGCTCGGCACGGTCGGCGCGGTCAGTGGCAACACCTGGTACGAGGTCGACGTCACGGCGGCGGTCACCGGCAACGGCACATACAGCTTCGGTGCGACCTCCTCCAGCGGCGACGGCGCCTACTACGACACCCGCGAGAGCGGGGCCGACGCCCCGCAGCTGGTGGTCACCACCGGGACCACGCCACCCCCGTCCGGGGACCCGGTGTTCGTCGGCGCCGGCGACATCGCCGACTCGGGTTCCGGCGACAGCGCCACCGCGACGCTGCTCGACAACATCCCGGGGACGGTCTTCACCACCGGCGACAACGTCTACGACAGCGGCACCGCGTCGCAGTTCAGCAGCTACTACGAGCCCACCTGGGGTCGACACAAGACGCGCACCCGCCCGTCGCCGGGCAACCACGACTACAACACGTCGGGAGCGACCGGGTACTACAACTACTTTGGTACGTCCGCCGGCCCGAGCGGCCGCGGCTACTACTCATTCGACCTCGGCAACTGGCACATCGTGTCGCTCAATTCGAACATCAGCATGTCGGCCGGCTCGACCCAGGAGCAGTGGCTGCGCGCGGACCTGGCCGCCAGCAGCAAGCCGTGCACGCTCGCGTACTGGCACCACCCGCTGTTCACGTCCAGCTCCAACCACGCGCCGTCGACGTCGACGCGTCCGCTGTACCAGGCGCTCTACGACCACAACGCCGACGTCGTGGTGTGGGGGCACAACCACGTGTACGAACGGTTCGCGCCGATGAACCCCTCCGGCGGCGCGGACGCCAGC
This sequence comes from Micromonospora sp. MGP-C2, assembly GCF_057766525.1. Lineage (NCBI taxonomy): Bacteria > Bacillati > Actinomycetota > Actinomycetes > Micromonosporales > Micromonosporaceae > Micromonospora > Micromonospora sp. MGP-C2. The sequence goes on along the minus strand of NZ_JBYMEN010000002.1, from coordinate 6,323,550 downwards.
CGGGGCATGCGCAGCTTCGTCGCCGGGATGGGCGGTGCGAGCCACTACGGCTTCGGCACCATCCAGCCCAACAGCGAGGCGCGCAACAGCTCGGCGTGGGGTGTCCTGAAGTTCACCCTGCACTCCGGCAGCTACGACTGGCAGTTCGTGCCGGTGGCCGGGCAGACCTACAACGACAGCGGCACCGGCAACTGCCACTGACCGCGTGATCCCGCTGCGTCGTCCGCGGCGCAGCGGGATCGTCTCGCGCTCGGCCCTGCGGCGCTTCGGTGTCGCCTCCCTGGCAGGCCCTGGGTGTGTCCGGCTCCTGTCGAGCTGCCCCGGATATGGGGCAGCGCCGACCCGATCGCCGCGAGCACCACAAGCACCACAAGCACCACAAGCACCAGAGCACCACGAGCACCGACCACCGCGACCACCGCGACCACCACGAGCACCACGAGCAGCCGGAGCAGCCAGAGCAGCCAGAGCACCGCAGAAACCTCCGCAGGATGCGGTCCATATCTGGGGCAGCTCTACAGGACCACCGACAGTTGGGGTCGACCCTGCGGGGGCGGCCCAGGCATCAGCGCGCGAAGCCCCTCTGTCGGCGTGCCGGGCGCCGGCGCGGAGCGGGAGGCGGGCACGTTGAATACGGACCACCCATTGACGCGTGGCCCCTGCCCGCGGAGGCGGGCAGGGGCCACGGTCGTGCTGTTGCGAGGTCAGCGGGCCGTGCCGGCCCGGCGCTTGTTGTAGACGTCGAAGGCGACGGCGACGAGCAGGACGAGACCCTTCACCACCGACTGGGTCGACTGGTCGATACCCATCAGCTGCATGCCGTTGCTCATCACCGCCATGATCAGACCACCGACCATCGCGCCCACGACGGTGCCGACACCACCGGTGACCGCCGCACCGCCGATGAAGGCCGCGGCGATCGCGTCCAGCTCGAACATGTTGCCGGCGGCGGGCTGAGCGCCGTTCGACCGCGACGAGTAGATGACGCCGGCCACCGCCGCCAGGAAGCCCATGTTGACGAACATCCAGAAGTTGACGGTCCGGACCTTCACGCCGGACAGCGCCGCCGCCGACAGGTTGCCGCCGATCGCGTAGACCTGGCGGCCGAAGACGGTACGCCGGGTGAGCAGGCCGTAGACCAGCACGAGGACCGCGAGGATGATCAGCACGATCGGCAGGCCACGGGCGTGCGCCAGCTGCCAGGCGAAGTACATGATGACCGCGCCGACCACGACGACCCGGGCGACGAACAGCGGGAACGACTCGACGGGCTGCTGGTAGCGGATCCGCGCCACGCGGGTGCGGAAGCCGCTCACCGCGTAACCGGCCACCGCGACGGCGCCGATCAGCAGCGTGAAGGCGTCAAAACCGTTTCCGCCGAGCAGGCCGTTGAGGAAGCCCGCCGCGACCTGCTGGTATTCCGACGGGAACGGCGACAGCGAGATGTTGTCGAGCACCCGCAGGGTGAGGCCCCGGAACAGCAGCATGCCGGCCAGGGTCACGATGAAGGCCGGGATGCCGGCGTACGCCACCCAGAAGCCGTGCCAGGCACCGACCGCGACACCGACGGCGAGCGCGGCGAGGACGCCCACCCACCAGGGGTAGCCCTGTTGGATCACCAGGACGGCGGACACCGCTCCGGTCAGCGCGACGACCGATCCGACCGACAGGTCGATGTGCCCGCCGATGATCAGGATGACCATCCCGATCGCCAGCACCAGGATGTACGAGTACTGGAGAACGATGTTGGTGATGTTGCCCGGGCTCAGCAGCACCCCGTCGGTCAGGATCGCGAAGAGCCCGACGATGACGACCAGCGCGACGTAGATCCCGCTCTGCCGCAGGTTGTTCAACACCAGCGCCCGCAGGTCGCTCGTCCCGCTGTGCAGGGCGGCGGCGGGTGTGCTGTCCGGGGGCGTCGGGCGCTCCGTCGAAGGGGTCTTGATGCTGGTCATCCGACGAGCTCCTTGTCCTTGGTCATCAGCTCCATGAGGCTCTCCTGAGTCGCCTCGGCCACCGGCATCTCACCGGTGATCCGGCCGGCGGCGAGGGTGTAGATGCGGTCGCACATCCCGAGCAGCTCCGGCAGCTCGGAGGAGATGACGATCACCGCCTTGCCGGCGGCCACCAGCCGATTGATGATCGTGTAGATCTCGAACTTGGCGCCGACGTCGATCCCTCGGGTGGGTTCGTCGAGGATCAGCACGTCCGGGTCGGTGAACAGCCACTTCGACAGCACGACCTTCTGCTGGTTGCCGCCGGAGAGCTTGCCCACCACCGCCATGACGCTCGGCGTCCGGATGTTCATCTCCTTGCGGCTCGCCTCGGCAACCTTGATCTCCTCGTTGCCGTTCACCCAGCCCAGCCGGGACAACCGGTCCAACGCGGCGGCGGACACGTTGCGCCGCACGTCGTCGATGAGGTTGAGGCCGTACCGCTTGCGGTCCTCGGTGACGTACGCGATGCCGTTGTCGATCGCCTCGGCGACGGTACGCGCGTGCACCTCGCGCCCGCGCACGAACAGCCGGCCACTGATGTCACGCCCGTACGAGCGGCCGAACACGCTCATCGCCAGCTCGGTCCGCCCGGCGCCCATCAGGCCCGCGATGCCGACGACCTCGCCGGCGCGGACGGACAGGCCGACGCCCTCGACGACCTTCCGGTCCTGGACCGGGTGTCGCACCGTCCAGTCCTCGATCCGGAGGACCTCCTCGCCGGGGGACGACTCTCGGTCGGGGTAGAAGCTGTCCAGGTCGCGCCCGACCATCCCCCGGATGATGCGCTGCTGGGTCACCTCGTCGGACTTCATGTCCAGGGTCTCCACGGCGCGCCCGTCCCGGATGACGGTGGTCGAGTCGGCGATGGCGGTGATCTCGTTGAGCTTGTGCGAGATCATGATGCAGGTGATGCCCTGCTCCTTGAGGGCCCGCAACAGGTCGAGCAGGTGCGCCGAGTCGATGTCGTTGAGTGCGGCCGTCGGCTCGTCGAGGATGAGCAGACGCACCTTCTTCGACAGCGCCTTGGCGATCTCCACCAGTTGCTGCTTGCCGACGCCGAGCTGGATGACGGGGGTGACCGGGTTCTCGTGCAGCCCGACGGACGCCAGCAGCTTCGCCGCTTCGGCGTTGGCGAAGTTCCAGTCGATGAGCCCGCTGCGGCCACGCCGCTCGTTGCCGAGGAAGATGTTCTCCGCGATCGACAGGTACGGCACCAGGGCGAGCTCCTGGTGGATGATGACGATGCCGTTGGCCTCGCTGTCGCGAATGCCCCGGAACTGCATCGGTTTGCCGTCGAAGAGGATCTCACCGTCGTACGAGCCGGACGGGTGGACGCCGGACAGCACCTTCATCAGGGTGGACTTGCCGGCGCCGTTCTCCCCGCAGATGGCGTGGATCTCCCCGCGACGCACCGCGAGGGTGACGTCCTCCAGCGCGGTCACGCCGGGGAAGGTCTTGGTGATGCGGCGCATCTCCAGGATGGTGTCGTCCATGGTCACTGTCCTCTGTCAGGTCGGACGCGGTACACCACAGCGTCGGGCCCGGCGAGGATCGCCGGGCCCGACGGGTGGCTTACTTCTTGGCCTGACCGGCGGCGACCTCTTCCGCCGTCCAGTAGCCGGAGTCGATCAGGGTCGCCTTGATGTCGTCCTTGTAGACGGTCGCGATCGGCAGCAGGTACGCCGGGACGACCTTGACACCGTTGTTGTACGTCTCCGAGTCGTTGGCCTGCGGCTGCTTCTTCTGCAGGAACGCCTCGGCGGCGTTGACGGCCTGGTCGGCCAGCAGGCGGGTGTCCTTGAAGACCGTGGAGCTCTGCACGCCGTCGTTGATCAGCTTGATCGAGGCAATCTCCGCGTCCTGGCCGGTCACCACCGGGAGCTTCTTCGCGCCGCTGCCGTAGCCGGCGTTCTGCAGGGCGGTGATGATGCCGCGGGAGATGCCGTCGTACGGCGACAGCACCCCGTCGACCTTCGAGCCGTCGTTGTAGCTGGAGGTGAGCAGGTTCTCCATCCGCTTCTGCGCGGTCTCCTGCTGCCACCGCAGGATGGCGACCTGCTCGGGGGTGGTCTGCTTGGACTTGACGACCAGCGTGCCGTTGTCGATGAACGGCTTCAGCGTGTCCATCGCTCCGCCGAAGAAGTACTGGGTGTTGTTGTCATCCAGCGACCCGGCGAAGAGCTCGACGTTCAGCGGCCCCTTGGCCGTGCCCTTCGAGCCGTCCTTGTTCAGCAGGCCAAGGCCGACGAGCAGTGCGGTGCCCTGGGCGACGCCAACCTTGTAGTTGTCGAAGCTGACGTAGAAGTCGACGTCCTTGCTGCCGCGGATCAGCCGGTCGTAGGAGATGACCGGGATCTTCGCGGACGCGGCGGCCTGCAACTGGCTGCTGAGCGCGGTGCCGTCGATCGCCGCGATGACCAGAACGTCCGCGCCGCGGGTGATCATCTGGTCGACCTGCTGCGACTGCGTGGGGATGTCGTCACCGGCGTACTGGAGGTCGACCTTGTAGCCCTTGGCCTCAAGCTTCGACTTCACCGCGTTGCCGTCGGCGATCCACCGCTCCGAGGTCTGGGTCGGCATGGACACGCCGATGGTCAGGTCGCTGGGCTTGTCACCCCCGCTGCTGCCGTTACTGCCCGCACCCTCGCCACTGCACGCCGCCAGGCTCAGCGCCAGTGCCGCGCTGCCCAGAGCAACCAGGAATTTCCTGCCCACGGGCTTCTCCTCTCTGGACTCCCCGCGACTGCCGGGGCCAACTGTCATCTTTCGGGTAGTGTTAGCGCTCACAAAGTTCACGTCAACACCAGAGCCGAAATACCGGTGTCACGGTCTCGTAACGGAGCATCCAGGCGAGCGTAGTCATGCGGTCGGTCAGCGGGAAGTGGTTGACGCGACGACTCACCGTCATCGGCGCGACCCCGCACAGAGCGGTGCCCGCCGACGACGACTGTCGTCAGCGGGCACCGGCACTTCCGAGGATCAGGTGGGTTGCCCCGACCTGGTCGGTCGGCCGACCCGATCGGCTATCGCCGCGTCCACCGCTGGTTCGCCGCCCCGGTGCAGGTCCAGAGAAGCACTGTGGTGCCGTTGGCCGTGGCGTTGTTGTTGACGTCCAGGCAGAGCCCGGACTGGGCGCCGCTGATCGTCCCGTTGGCGTTGATCGCCCACCGCTGGTTGGCTCCCCCGTTGCAGTCCCAGATCTGCACCTTGGTGCCGGCAGTGGCGTTGAGGGGTGCGTCCAGGCACTTGCCGAGAGCCTGGAGGGTCTGCCCGTTGAGGGTCCAGTTCTGGTTGGCGGCGCCGTTGCAGTCCCAGATCACCGGCTGGGTGCCGTTGGTGGTGTTGCTCTGCGGAACGTCCAGACAGCGGCCGGAGGCGGCGCTCGCGAACGCGCCCGACGTGGTCGGCGGCGGAGTGGTCGTCCCACCACCGCTGACCCGGAACACCACGGTGCCGTGCGCGGGGACGCTGGCACTGATCGTCCCGCTGCTGGAGCTGGTGCCACCCGTCCACGCGTCCACCAGCGTGAACGACGAGCCGGACTTGCCGACGGCCGCGGCCGTGGTCGAGATCGTCGTCGTCGAGCCGCCCTGGTTGAACAGGGCGACGGCGACGTCACCGTTGGCGAGGGGCTTGGCCAGCACCCGACGGGTGCCGTCGAAGGACACCTGCGTCCCCTGCAACCCGAGCGAGTCCTGGTTGATCGCGATCAGGTTGGCGTTCTTGAGGATGGTCTGCGTCGCGGAGTTCATGTTCCGCACGTCGTTCCCGGCGATCAGCGGAGACGCCATGATCGCCCACATCGCGAAGTGGCTGCGCATCTCCGTGTCGTTCATGCCACCCCGGCCGACCTCCATCATGTCCGGGTCGTTGAACCCACCCGGCCTCGCGTAGGACGCCAGCGGGACGGTCACGTTGATGATGTTCTGGATGCCCATCGGGTAGCCGTTGCTCTGACCGGTGTCCCACGCGTTGGTGATGTCCTCGGTGGTTCGCCACATGTTCGCCACGTCGCCCCAGTTGCGCTGCGGGCCGGTCTTGGCGTGGATGCTGTTCGGGTTGATGCTGTAGACGATCGGTCGGCCGGTCGCGGCCAGCGCGTCACGCATCTTGGCGAAGGTGGTCACCTGGTCGTTGATGCTGCCCTCCGGCGAGCACCAGTCGTACTTGAGGAAGTCGACGCCCCAGGCGGCGAACTGGCGCGCGTCCTGCACCTCGTGGCCCCGGCTGCCAGTCGCGCCGGGGTAGGCGCCGAAGTACTGCGCGCAGGTCTTGTCGACCGGCACCTGGTACAGGCCGAACTTCAGGTTCCGGGCGTGCAGGTAGTCGCCGAGCGCCTTCATCCCGCTGGGGAACCGGCCGGGGTCGCCCTGGATGTTGCCGGAGCTGTCCCGGTTGGGGTTGAACCAGCAGTCGTCGACCACGACGTAGTTGTAGCCGAGGTCCCGCATACCGTTGCTGACGATCGCATCCGCCGTCTGCCGGATCAGCGCCTCGTTGATGTTGCAGCCGAACGAGTTCCACGAATTCCAACCCATGGGGGGAGTACGCGCCACCCCGTTGTCCAGTGCCTGCGCCGCGGGGGCGCGCAGGCCGACCAGAGCGCCGGCGAGCAGCACTCCGGCCGCCAGTACGCTCCCCCAGCGACGACCTCGGGTTATGCGGTTCATCGAGCCTCCTTGTCGGTGGCGCCCGCCCCTGACTACGATCTTGGGTCGCTGGGCCTATTGCTGGACGCCAATATTGTTAGCGTTAACAGAGACGCCCATCATGTTACGGCGACATTTCATGAGGTTCAATACCTTGCCCTCGGCGCATTGCCGGGCATCGATAGGGGCGCTCTGCGGCAATCCAACCGCGTCCGTCGACGGACGAGCGTCAGCGACGCGGTGGCGCGACGCTCTCGCGGGAGACCAGTGTCGGGGCGACGGTCTGCCGTAGTGCCCCGCCGGTGCCCGACTCGATCTGGCTCAGCAGCATCTGCAGGCTCGCCCGCGCCACCGCGTCGAAGTCCGGGCGAACGGTGGTCAGCGGTGGAATGAAGTACGCCGCCTCCGGCACGTCGTCGAAGCCGACGACGCTGATGTCGTCCGGCACCCGCTTGCCGAACTCGTGCAACGCCCGCAGCACGCCCAGCGCGAGATGGTCGTTGGCGGTGAAGACCGCGGTGACCTCCGGCATCCGCGCCAACATCTGCCCACACCGGTAACCCGAGGCCGCGGACCAGTCCCCCGGCATCAGCGGTGGCGGAACCAGCCCGGCGGCCAGCAGAGCCTCCCGCCAGCCGTCGATCCGACCAACGCTGTCGAACCAGTCGGACGGGCCCGAGACGTGCCAGACGGTGCGGTGCCCCGCGTCGAGCAGATGTTGCGTCGCCGCTCGGGCACCCGCCACCTGGTCGACAGTCACCAGTGGCACCGGTCGGCTCGGGTCACCGTCGACCGTGACCAGCGGGACATCCTTCGGCAGGCGTTCCAGCGCCTCACCGGCCGACTCGACCGGCGCGATGACCACGATGCCGGCGACGCGGTGCGACAGGTGCCGCTCGACAGCCGCCGAGATGGACCGGTGGTCCAGGTTGCGGACGCTGCCGACACTGACCGCGAAGCCCTCTTCGGCGGCCGTCTGCTCCAACGCCGCCAGCAGTGACGCGGGACCGTAGAGCGTCGTGTTCTGTGCGACCACGCCGATGACCTGCGATCGACCGGTCACCAGCGCGCGTGCCGCGCCGTTCGGACGGTAGCCGAGTTCGGCGATCGCCGCGCGCACCCGGAGCCGGGTCTGCTCACGGACATTGGGGTGCCCGTTGAGCACCCGCGACACCGTCTGATGGGAGACACCGGCGAGACGAGCAACGTCCGTCATCGCGGGACCGTGGACGGCCATTTCGCTCCCCCCGCTGCATCTCCGGCCCGCAGCCCGTCGACGTCGACTGGAGCGGCCCGGCCCGATCCCCCTCGCTCAGTCACCACGCCGGTGCTGAATCCCAGGTGACCAGCGCTGGATCGCCGACAGTCTACGCCAGCCACCGCCCCGAACACCGGACGGCGGTAGGGGGTCCGCGCAACGCGCCAGAGCCGCGCAACGCATCCCCCACCTGGAGTACGCGGCCAGGCGGCGTACTCCGTCGTTGCCAGACACCACGCCGGCCTGCCCTGCGCTCCCTGGACAGAGCGTGGAGCAGGCCGGCGACGGCATCACGCGGTGGCGCGGGCTCGACGGGCCGGCGGGCACGTGCGCGCCCACGCCACCGGATCAGACCGATCCTGTTGTGACTGGTGTCACGGCGTTGTCAGGTCGAATCGGCGCACGGTGACAGCGCCACCGAGCGCCTGGGTCGCGTGGTTGAAGATGGCGAACCGGTAGCCCATGAAGAACTGCCAGTTGTTCGCCAGGGTGAGCGCGTTGCCGAACGAGGTGAAGTTGACCCCGTCCGTGCTGTACGAGAAACGCGCCTGCCGGCCCGACCCCGGTCTGATGTCGGCGTTGGCCCGCAACCAGATCCGGCCACCGGAGACAGCGGTGCTCGCCACCTCGCTGCCGGTGCTGGTGGTGTTCCAGCTGCCGTCCATCGTCAGGCCGTTCTGCATGACCAGACGTGTCGACCCGTTGTCCCGTCGGACCCCGATCCAGGCCGACGAGTTGCGCAGCACCGCCAGGCCGGTCCGGTCACCGTCGCGCATCGTGGAGTAGTCCAACTCGATCGTCGCGGTCGAGGTGGGGCCCTGGATGCGGTGGGTCAGCGTGTTGCGCGCCTTGTACAGGTCGCTGGTGACGGTGGCGGTCTGCAGGTTCAGCCCGTTGTTGACCGCCCACTTGCTGTTGTCCGGGTTGTGGTTCCACTCCCACTGCGGGCCGAGGGTGGTGCCGGCGAACGTGTCGGTGCCGGTCAGCGGTTTGACCGCACGCGGCGGCGCGGGCAGGTTCGGCTTCGGGTACGAGGTGCCCCAGGTGCCGTTGACCGTCTGCAGCACCGGCCAGCCGTCGCCGGTCCAGGTGATCGGGGCCATCGCCGGCATCCGACCACCGGGGTACGCGTCGACGAAGGACATGTAGTACCAGTCGCCGTTCTGGGTCTGCACCAGCCCACCCTGGTGCGGCACACCGCCACCGGAGATCGGTCCGGGCAGGTTGAGCAGCACCTGACGCTGCTCGTACGGGCCGAACGGGCCATTGGTCGACTTCAGCACGTACTGGCCGTTGGCCGGGCGGGTGAGCCAGATGTAGTAGGCGCCGTTGCGCTTGTAGAACCGGGCGCCCTCCAGCGTGCCGATGCTCGACGGCGTGGTGTAGACCTGCTGGGCGCGAACCTGCGACTTACCGTCCGCGGACAACTGCGCCACGCTGATGGTGCCGTTGCCGTACGCCACGTACATGGTGTCGTTGTCGTCGATCAGCATGCCGGCGTCGTAGTAGCAGTTGGGGATGGTGGTGTGCTTGCTCCACGCACCGTCGACGGCGGACGCGGTGTAGATGTGGGTCTGCGCGAAGTCGATGCACCCGGCCCAGTAGTACGTCCGGTTGCTCGGCCGGTAGTTCAACGTCGACGCCCAGATCCCGTCGACGTACGCGTTACCGCCGCTCATGTCGTACTTCGAGCCGAAGTCGAGCCGGGGCACCGAGTGACCGGCGAACTCCCAGTTCACCAGGTCGTACGAGCGCAGCACCGGCGCTCCCGGCGAGTAGTGCATGGTGGACGCCGACATGTAGTAGGCGTTGTCGACCCGGATGATGTCGACGTCGGCGAAGTCCTGCCAGACCACCGGGTTCGAGTACGTGCCGTTCGACGGGGGCGGCGTCGTGGGGTCGGTCCCGCCGTCGACGCGGACGAGCTGCCACTGCTGGTTGGCGCCGTTCCAGTCGTCGTACTGCACGATGTTGCCGCCGTCGGCGGTCGAGGCGCCCTGCACCTCCATCGCCTTGTTGCTGTTGCGGTTGATCAACCCGACGTATCCGCCGTCCGAGTCGGCCAGCCGGAACTGCTGGTTGGTGCCGTTGTTGTCGGTCCACTGCACGACGCTGGCGCCGTTGGCGGTCGAGCGGCCGGAGACGTCCAGCACCTTGCCCGACAACCTCGACTTGAGTCGGTAGTAGCCGCCTCCGGAGTCGACGAACTGCCACTGCTGCTGGTTGCCGTTGTTGCGCGTCCACTGCGTGATCCGCGCGCCGTCGTTCGTCGCCAGGTTGTACACGTCCACGGCCTTGCCGCTGTTGCGGTTCACCAACACGTACCAGGCGCTGGTGTCGACGGTGGCCGCTGACGCGGGCGACGAGGCGACGGCTACGGCCGCGCCACCGACCACCAGTGTCATAGCGGCGACGGCGAGTGTCGACAGCCACCCGCGCCGACGTGGCGCACCCCGGGGAACCCGACCGATGGAAAGCATGATCCTCCTCTGCTGACGCGAACCGAGCGGTCTGGGTCGGCGTCCGCGGCACCGGGCGGGGCACCGAGTTGACCCGCGTCCGACCTTGTGATCGCTAACACCGCCAGCCCGACCGTCGCGGCGACGAGGTGCCGCAACCGAGGGGGTGCAACGCGCGCATGGCCGGACAGTCAAGACATCGACCATCTTGGCTATAGACTGTGAGCGATAACATGCTGTTAGTCAAGACGTAACACAGTCGGCCCGCGTTCCTGCCAGGACCACGCGCGAACGGGTGGCCACCCCGGCCCGCAGGCAGGGATGGACCACCCGTTTCCGGACGCTCCGAGCGAATGGGTCAGAAGCCGCGCGCCAACCGGTAGTAGGCCTGGTTCCAGCGGATCTCGTCGGCGAAGCGGCGCGGCTGGGTGTCGGCGTCGATGACGACCAGTTCCGTGCGGCTCATCTCGGCCAGGTCGTGCAACTCCTCCACGCCCACCGCCTGCGACAGCACCGTGTGGTGCGGCGCCCCGCGGTGATCCACGACTCGGCCGAAACGGGCAGGTCAGGCCGCGGACGCCAGACGGCACGGGCCACCGGCAGTCGACGCAACGGCTGCGGCGGCGTCACCACGTCGATCTCGTTGGCGACGAGCCGGAACCGCTCCCCCATGTCGGCGAGCCCGAGCACCACCGCCGGACCGGGCGCGGCGTCGAAGACCAACCGGACCGGGTCCTCCCGACCGCCGATGCTCAGGGGGTGGATCTCCACGTTGGGAACATCGGAGGCGATGGTCGGACAGACCTCCAGCATGTGGGCGCCGAGCACCAGCTCCTCGCCCGGGGTGAGGTCGTAGGTGTAGTCCTCCATGAACGACGTGCCGCCGTCCACGCCCACCGACATCGCCTTGAGCGTGTGCACCAGGACCGACGTCTTCCAGTCGCCCTCGCCACCGAAGCCGTAGCCGTCGGCCATGAGCCGCTGCACGGCGATGCCCGGCAGCTGACGCAGGCCCCCGAGGTCCTCGAAGTTCGTGGTGAAGGCCCGGAACCCGCCCGCGTCCAGGAACGTGCGCATGCCCAGCTCCAGGCGGGCCGCGTACCGCAACGAGTCGTGCCGATCGCCGCCGGGCAGCAGGTCGCCGCCGATGCGGTAGGTGTCCTGGTACTCCTTGACCAGGTCGTCCACCTGCGCGTCGGTGACCTGGCCGACCACCTCGACCAGGTCGTTGACGCCGTAGGTGTTGACCGAGACCCCGAACCGCAGTTCCGCCTCGACCTTGTCGCCCTCGGTCACCGCGACGTCGCGCATGTTGTCACCGAAGCGGGCCAGGCGCAGCGACCGCATCGCCGACCAGCCGAGCGCGGCACGTGCCCACGCCCCGACCCGGGCGGTGACCCGCGGGTCGCTGACGTGCCCGGCCACCGTCTTGCGGGCCACACCGAGACGGGTCTGGATGTACCCGAACTCCCGGTCGCCGTGGGCGGCCTGGTTCAGGTTCATGAAGTCCATGTCGATGTCGTTCCAGGGCAGCAGCACGTTGGCCTGGGTGTGCAGGTGCAGCAACGGCGTCTGCAACGCGTCCAGACCGGAGATCCACATCTTCGCTGGAGAGAAGGTGTGCATCCAGGCGATGACCCCGACGGCACCCTGGGCGGCGGCGTCCCGGCAGACCTGCAGGATCTCACTGCTGTTGGTCAGGACGGGCTTCCAGACCACGCGGGCGGGAATCTGCGGCGAGTCGTCGAGCGCGGCCGCGATCTGGCGGGACTGCTCGGCGACCTGCCGGAGCGTCTCCTCGCCGTACATGCCTTGGCTGCCGGTGAGGAACCAGATCTCGGGTTGGGTTTGTGGTGCCATGGGGTTGCCTTCCGCGAGAGGAACTGTCACTTGTAACGGATTCCGATGAGGCGCTGGAGGAGGATGAACGCGAAGAGCAGACCGCCGATCACGATCTTCGTCCACCAGGAGTTGAGGCTCCCATCGAAGGTGATGAGGGTCTGGATCACGCCCAGCACCAGGACGCCGAGCACCGTGCCGAACACGTAACCCGAGCCGCCGGTGAGCACCGTGCCTCCGATGACGACGGCGGCGATGACGTCCAGCTCCATCCCGACGGCGATCAACGGCGCGCCGGAGAGGGTGTAGAAGGACAGCAGGATCCCGCCGATCGCGGAGCACAGACCGCTGATGGTGTAGACGGCGATCCTGGTCCGCCCCACCGGCAGACCCATCAGCAGGGCCGACTGGGGGTTGCCGCCGATGGCGTACACGTTGCGTCCCAGCCGGGTGTAGGCCAGCACGTACGCGGCGACGGCGACCACGACGAAGGCGATCAGCACGCTGATCGAAACGAAGTTGCCCCGGGGATCACCGATCCGTTCCTGCGACATCCTGGTCCAGAACCCGTCGGTGATCGGGATGGACGAGCCGGAGATGAACGTGCACATCCCCCGGGCGAAGAACATCCCCGCGAGGGTGACGATGAACGGCTGGATGTCGAAGAAGTGGATGGCGCAGCCCATCAGCAGACCGAGCGTCGGCCCGATGAGCAGGGCGATGACGAGCACCAGCGCCGCCGGCAGGCCTTCCTGGAGCAGCCAGGCCGACACCATCGCCGTCATCGCCACGACGGACCCGACCGACAGGTCGATGCCGCCGGTGAGGATCACGAAGGTCATCCCGATCGCGACCACGAGCAGGAAACCGTTGTCGATGAAGACGTTGAAGATGACCTGCACGTTGGAGAACGCCTGGTACTGGGACACCCCGATGCCGTACATCACCAGCAGGAGGACGAGCGTGGCCAGGACCGGTATCTGCCGCCTCGGCAGCCGGAACCGGGCACGACCAGCGGTGAGCGATCCAGTGGTCATGCCGGTACCTGCTCCTTCGGCTTGTCGGCGATGGTGGTGGGCTTCGGCGCGCTGCGCCTGCGGCGGGCGAACCGGGCCCGGAAGGCCGGCGCCTGGATGAGGCAGACGGCGATGACGACGACCGCTTTGAACAGCAGCGAGGTCTGCGGTGAGATGTTCATGGCGTACACCGAGGTGGTCAGCGTCTGGATGATCAGCGCGCCGATGATCGTGCCGCTGAGGAAGAACCGGCCACCGGCGAGGGACGTACCGCCGATGACGACGGCGAGGATGGCGTCCAGCTCCACCCAGAGGCCCACCGCGTTGCCGTCGGCACTGGAGACGTTGGCCGTCATCATGAAACCGGCGATCGCGGCACAGACGGCGCTGAGCACGTACGCGAGGAAGATGACCCGGCCGGAGCGGATGCCGGCCAACCTGCTCGCCTCGGCGTTGCCGCCCACCGACTCGACGATCATGCCGAGTGCGGTGCGCCGGGTGAACGCGGCGACGAGCAGTGCCGCGGCGAGGGCGATGAAGATGGCCAGCGGCAGGGTGAACAGGTGGCCAAGCCCGATCGCCCGGAACGGCTCGGAGTTGATGGTGATGATCTGACCCTGGGTGATCAGCTGGGCGAGGCCCCGGCCGGCCACCATCAGGATCAGGGTGGCGATGATCGGTTGGATCCCGATCACGGCCACCAGCACGCCGTTCCAGGCGCCGAGCACGAGCGCGACGCCCAACGCCATCGCGAGGGCGGTCAGCACCACGACAAGGCTGTTCTGGTCGGACTGCTTGCTGATGTACATGCAGGCGATCGCGCCGCTGATCGCACACACCGACCCCACCGACAGGTCGATGCCGCCGGTCGAGATGACCAGGGTCATCCCCAGCGCGACGAGGATCAGTGGTGCGCTCAGCCGCAGGATGTCGATCGGCGAGCCGTACAGGTGCCCGTCCTTGAGCTCGATCGACAGGAACCCGGGCCGGTAGATCGTGTTCGCGGCGAGCATGACGACCAGCACGGCGACGGGCCAGAACAACCGGTGACCGGTCACCGCCCGGTAGCGGCCCATGGTGGCGTTCATCGGTCTGCCTCCTCCCGGTGGGACCCACTGGCGATCGTCTGCATGATGCGGTCCGCGTCCAGGGTGTCGTCGTTGGCGAGCTGCGCGACCATCTGCCGGTCCCGCATCACGGCCACCTTGTGGCTGAGGCGCAGCACCTCCTCCAGCTCGGCCGAGATGAACAGCACCGCCATGCCGCCGTCGGACAACTGGGTCACGAGCTTCTGGATCTCGGTCTTCGCGCCGATGTCGATGCCCCGGGTCGGTTCGTCGAGGATCAACAGTCGCGGCTCGGTGATCAGCCACCGGGCCAGGAGCACCTTCTGCTGGTTGCCACCGGAGAGGTTGCGGACCGGCACCTCCGGGTCCGCCGGCCGGATGTTGAGTGCCTTGACGTACTTGTCGACCAGCTCGTCCTGCCGGCGACGCGGGATGGGCCGCAACCAGCCGCGGGCGGCCTGCATGGCGAGGATCATGTTCTCGCGGACCGACAGGTCGGCGACGATGCCCTCCGCGCGACGGTTCTCCGAACAGAAGCCGATGCCATGGTCGATGGCCTGGGCGGGGGTGCGCAGGCTGCTCGCCGTGCCGTCCACCGCGACCTGACCGCCGTCGGTCCGGTCGGCGCCGAACAACAGGCGCGCCACCTCGGTACGCCCGGAGCCCAGCAGGCCGGCCAGGCCCACCACCTCGCCGGCGTGGATGGTGAGGCTGAACGGCTCGACCGCCCCCGCCCGGCCGAAGTTCGACACCGCCACCAGTGGGGTGCCCTCCTCCAGCGCGGCCAGGTCCCGGCGGGAGTGCTCCTCGATGCCTTCGAGGACGTCGAGTTCCTTGCCGATCATCTTCTCGACCAGGGAGAGCTGAGGCAGCTCGGTGGTCAGGTACTCGCCGACGAGCCCACCGTTGCGCAACACCGTGATGCGGTCGGCGATCTCGTAGACCTGGTCGAGGAAGTGGGTCACGAAGAGGATCGCGATGCCCTCGTCACGCAGGTGCCGCATGATGCGGAACAGCTGGGCCACCTCGCCGGCGTCCAGGCTGGACGTCGGCTCGTCCAGGATCAGCACCCGAGCCTTGATGTCGATGGCGCGGGCGATGGCGACCATCTGCTGGATAGCCAGGGAGTACGAGCCGAGCGGCGCACTGACGTCGAGGTCGAGGTCGAGGAGGGCAAGCAGCGCCCGAGCCCGGCGGCGAACCTCCCCCCAGTGCACGGCGCCGAGGCGCCGGGGCTCGCGGCCGATGAAGATGTTCTCCGCCACCGAGAGATTGGTGCAGAGGTTCACCTCCTGGAAGACCGTGCTCACCCCGGCGGCGGTCGCCTGCATCGGCCCGCTGAAGGAGACCGGCTCGCCGTCGAGGGTGATGGTGCCCTCGTCGGTGTCGTAGACACCGGTCAGCACCTTGATGAGGGTCGACTTGCCGGCGCCGTTCTCGCCCATCAGGGCGTGCACCTCGCCGGGAAAGAGCCGGAAGTTGACGTCGTGGAGTGCGCGCACCCCGGGGAAGGACTTGCTGATCCCGGTCATCGTCAGGACCGGACGGCTATCCGTCATCCCATCAGACCTCTTCTGGGTTGTCGACACGGAAGGGCCGCCACCGCCCCGTGCGCCCGCCCGGTCGTCCCTGGGGATCGTCCGGGCGGGCGTGCTGCGGAATGGTCGCGGGCCATGCCCGGTCCGTTGCGGGTAGGGGGACGACGCGGCGGGGCCGCCACGCGAGCGCGGCGACCCCGGCGTCGGTCAGTACTTGCGGTTGGGCAGTGCTTCCTTGGCCTGCGCCTGGGTGAAGGTGGTCTCCTCGGTCTCGATCCGAGGCGCCACCTGCTCGCCAGCGTGCACCTTCTTGGCCAGGTCCATCAGCTGCGGGCCGAGCAGCGGGCTGCACTCCGCGATGAAGTTGAACTTCCCGTCGGCGAGAGCCTGCATGCCGTCCTTGACAGCGTCGACAGTGATGATGGTGATGTCCTTGCCGGGCACCTTGCCGGCAGCGGTGATCGCCTCGAGTGCGCCCAGGCCCATGTCGTCGTTGTGCGCGAACAACACGTCGATCTTCGGGTTGGCCTTGAGGAACTGCTCCATGACCTGCTTGCCGCCCGCGCGGGTGAAGTCACCCGGCTGGGAGGCGATGACCTTCAGGTTCGGGTTGGCGGCGATGGCCTCGGCGAAGCCCTTCTTGCGGTCGTTCGCCGGCGCCGCGCCGGTGTTGCCCTGCAACTCGACGATGTTCACCGGGCCCGAGGCGGTCTTCTTCTGCTCGACCAGCCACTCACCCGCGAGCCGGCCCTCCTTGACGAAGTCCGAGCCGAGGAAGGTCTTGTACAGGCTCTTGTCGGCCGAGTCCACCGAGCGGTCGGTCAGGATGACCGGGATGTCGGCGTCCTTGGCCTCCTTGAGCACGGTGTCCCACCCGGACTCCACCACCGGCGAGAAGGCGATCACGTCGACCTTCTGCTGGATGTAGTTGCGGATCGCCTTGATCTGGTTTTCCTGCTTCTGCTGAGCGTCGTCGAACTTCAGCTCGATCCCGGCCGCAGCGGCGGCATCCTTGATCGAGGTGGTGTTCGCGGTACGCCAGCCGCTCTCCGCACCGACCTGGGAGAAGCCCATCGTGATCTTGCCGTCGTCCTTGGAACCGCCGCCGCCGGTGTCGCTGTTGCCGCAGGCCGCCACGCCGCCGACGAGCAGCACGCTGGCGAGGACCGCGGCAGCGCGCCACGGAGCGGACTGCGTTCGCATCTTTCTCATCGGATCTCCTTGGCTCATGTGGTGGGAAACCGCGCCAACCGCCGAGGTGCGAAAGAGCGGCGTACGCGGGTGGTGCGTACTGGTGCGTGCTGGTGCGTCGGTGGTGCTTCGGTGGTGCAGACCAGCGGGCTTCGGCCTGGCCGAATGGTCAGGAACCCGCGGGTGCGACTGGTTGTTGACCGTAGACGTTCTGGTAACGGTCATAAAGAGCATCGATGTCTGCCTGCGCCATCGGCACGGGCTGCCCCAGT
Source organism: Micromonospora sp. MGP-C2 (assembly GCF_057766525.1). Classification (NCBI taxonomy): domain Bacteria; kingdom Bacillati; phylum Actinomycetota; class Actinomycetes; order Micromonosporales; family Micromonosporaceae; genus Micromonospora; species Micromonospora sp. MGP-C2. The sequence continues at coordinate 6,306,264 of NZ_JBYMEN010000002.1, read as the reverse complement.
GCGCGGGCCAGATGCACCGTACGGGCCACGTCCTCGCACATGACCGCGGCCTTGACCGCGGCGCGGGCGTTGCGCCCGATGGTGAAGACGCCGTGGTTCTGCATCAGCACCGCAGGCGAGCGGTGACCGGCCAGCGTGGCGACGATGCCCTTGCCGATGTCGTCACCGCCGATCAGAGCGAACGGGCCGATCGGGATCTCCCCGCCGAACTCGTCGGCCTGGGCGGTGAGGTGGCACGGGATCGCCTCGCCGCAGGCGGCCCAGGCGGTGGCGTACGAGCTGTGCGTGTGCACGACCCCACCGACCTCGGGCATGGCCCGGTAGACGTAGGCGTGCGCGGCGGTGTCACTGGACGGGGCGAAGTCGCCCTCGACGAGAGCGCCGTCGAGGTCACACACCACCATGTTGTCCGCAGTGAGGTCGTCGTAGCTGACGCCGCTCGGCTTGATCACCAGGAGGTCCTGGCCGGGAACCCGCGCGGAGACGTTGCCGGACGTCCAGGCGACCAGGCCGTACCGGGTCAGCTCGGAGTGCAGGCGTGCGACGGTCTCGCGCAGCTCACGGATCTGTCGGGTCACCTCAGTGCTCATGCGACCACCTCCAACGCGGCCTCGGGTGCGGCCGCAGCGGTTCCGGCTGCCGCGTTGCGGATCGCCCGCAGGCGCAGCATGACGTCGTTGCCGCCGCGACCGAAGTGGTCGTGCAGCGTCCGGTACTCGGCGTAGAGGGCGTCGTAGGCACGCGCCCGCTCGGGATCCGGTCGGTACACGGCCTCGTGCACCCGACCCATCGCCTGCGACGCCTCGTGGACCGTGGGGAACTCGCCGGCTGCCACGGCGGCGTGGATCGCCGATCCCAGCGCCGGCCCCTGCGTCGAGGCGATGATGTTCAGTGGCCGCTTGGTCACGTCGGCGTAGATCTGCATCAGCAGCGCGTTGTTGGTGAGGCCGCCGGCGATCACGAGGTCGTTCACCGCGACTCCGGCCTCGACGAACGCCTCGATGATCATCCGAGTGCCGTACGCGGTGGATTCCAGCAGCGCCCGGTAGATGTCCTGCGGCCGGGTGGCCAGGGTCATTCCGACGATCATCCCGCTGAGGTCGTGGTTGACCAGCAGTGAACGGTTGCCGTTCCACCAGTCCAGGGCGATCAGACCGTGCGCGCCGACCGGCTGGCTCGCGGCCAGCTCGGTGAGGCGTTCGTGCGAGTCGACGCCGGCCGGAGCCGCGTGCTCGACGAACCAGCCGAAGATGTCGCCGACACCGCTCTGCCCGGCCTCGTAACCCCACGCGCCGGGGCTGATGCCGCCGTCCACGACACCGCACATCCCGGCCACCTCGGCGACCTGGGCGCCGTTGACCACGTGACAGGTCGAGGTGCCCATGATGGCGACGAGCCGGCCGGGCTCCACGGCCTGCGCGGACGCCGCGGTGACGTGCGCGTCGACGTTGCCGACGGCGACCGCGATCCCCTCCGGCAGGCCGGTCCAGGCGGCGGCCCGCGCGGTGAGCGAGCCGGCGCGGGCGCCCAGGGGCAGCAACGGACCGTCCAGCTTGGTCACGAAGTCGCCGAACCCGGGATTGAGCGCGGTCAGGAAGTCCTCACTGGGGTACTGACCGTCCTGAAGGATGCCCTTGTAACCGGCCGTGCAGACGTTGCGGGTCTCGGTGCCGCAGAGCTGCCAGACGATCCAGTCGGCCGCCTCGATGAAGCGCTCGGCGCGGTGGTAGACCTCGGGGTCCTCCTCCAGCATCTGGAGCCCCTTGGCGTACTGCCACTCGGCGGAGATCTTGCCGCCGTACCGGCCGATCCACGGCTCGGCCCGCTCGTGGGCCAGCGCGTTGATCCGGTCGGCGTGCGTCTGCGCCGCGTGGTGCTTCCACAGCTTGACCCAGGCGTGCGGCCGGTCGCGCAGCTCGGGATCCTCGCAGAGCGGGATGCCGTCGGCGGTCGTCGGCAGCACCGTGCAGGCGGTGAAGTCGATGCCGATGCCGACGATCGCGGCCGGATCCACCCCTGCGGCGGACACCGCCGCCGGGACGGCGTACCGCAACACGTCGCGGTAGTCCTCCGGGTTCTGCAGGGCCCAGTCCGGGGGAAGCGGTCGACCTCCCGGAAGCGCCGTGCTGATCACTGCGTCGCCGTACTCGTGCACCGCGGTCCCCAACTCGGCACCATCACCGACACGGACCACCAGAGCGCGCCCGGACAGGGTGCCGTAGTCGACACCGACGACATAGCGGTCGCCTGCTCCGTCCACACGGTTCATGTTCACCTCCACCGTTAACGGGGATAGTGTTAACGCTCACATCCAGCCTCGTCAAGACATCTACCCGCAACAGCTCCGTAACGGAACGCCGAAGGTGGGCCGACTCGGGAGGGTCGATAACGGACCGGCGCAAAAGGCGCGAATCCGGTGCCGGACCTTTCCTCTGCACTCAGGGCGGGGTTGCCGCGCGGACCGGCCGGCACCCGGATGCTTCTCGGGGGGCACGACGACAAGGTCCCACCCTCCGCCACCACGAGACGGCCGTCCGACGGCGACCGCGTGCCGCTCGCCGATGATGTTGGCGATAACATCATCGAGGCCTCACGATCTCTTGATCAGATCTATGGAAGCGGAGCCGACGGTCGCGCGGGCTCATCGGCTAGCGCCCCGGCGGACGACCGGCGCATCTCATGATCGGACAACCGGCGGGTGTTATCGATAACATTCGACGTTTCAGTGACGGCTGCGTCGGTCGCGTGCCCTCGGGTCGGACGGACGCTCAAGGGCGGCCTCCCCCGCCCGGCGCCGGGGCGCGACGCGGGCAGTGGCGCGGCCACGTCGTGCGGCCTGGTAGATCCACTCGCGTTCATTGAAATCGGGGGGTCCGAGGCGCGGCGACAGGCCGAATTCATGAAACCCGAGTCGGTCAAGCCTTCGCGACGCCGCCAGCCCTGCACCACCTCGACCCCGTCCCGCGCGACGTGGACAGCCGGCGGCTCGGCCCAGTGGGCCGAGCCGCCGGCTGTCCGTCGCGATGGCGGGGACATCGGGCGCCGGTCGGGATCAGGTCGCTCGACTGCGGTTGTACAGGGTTTTGGCCCAGAGGAAGGAGAGCGCGCTGATGACGACGCACCAGATCACCGCGATGATCCCGTTGGCGCCGATCCCGGTGCCGAGGAGCAGGCCGCGGAGGGTTTCCATGACGGGAGTGAAGGGCTGGTAGTCGGCGAACCATCGAACCACGGTGGGCATGGAGTCGGTGGGGACGAACCCGCTGCCGAGGAACGGCAGGAGGATCAGCGGCATGGGCAGGTTGCTGGCCGTCTCGACACTGTCGCTGACCAGGCCGAGGGCGACCGACAGCCAGGCCAGCGCAAAGGTGATCATGGAGAGGACGCCGATGGCGGCGAGCCACTCGACCGGGTTGGCCGTGGGCCGGAACCCGACGAGCAGCGCCACACCGGTGACGGCCGCGAGGCTGAGCAGGGTCTGGACCAGGCTGCCCAGGACGTGTCCGGTGAGGACCGACGGTCGGAAGATCGCCATCGTTCGGAACCGGGCGATGATGCCCTCGGTCATGTCCATCGCGACCGAGATGGCGGTGCCCTGCGCCGCGCTGGCCACGGTGATGAGCAGGATGCCCGGCGTGACGTAGTTGGCGTACTGGGAACGGTCGCCGGTCGGCCCGAGGCCGGCGCCGAGCGTGCCACCGAAGACGTAGACGAAGAGCAGCAGGGTGATGACCGGGACGCCGACGAGCAGCAGGGTCATCGACGGGTAGCGCCGCATGTGCAGGAGGTTGCGCCGCAGCATCGTGCTCGAGTCACGGACGGCGAGGGAGAGGGTGCTCATCGCGCTGGAGCCCTTTCGTGGTCGGGGCGGCCGGCGCGGGTGTCCGGCTGGCCGGTGAGGGTGAGGAAGACGTCGTCGAGATCGGGGGTGTGCACGGAGAGCCCGGCCACGGTGATGGAGGCGCGATCGAGCTGGTCGAGCAGGGACCGCAGCGTGCCAACCCCGCCGTCACTCGGCACCTGGAGGGTGAGCGCGGCGTCGTCGCGGGTGGCGGCGGCGAACGCTTGGGCCGCCGAGTCGAGCCCTTCCTGATCGGCGAACTGCAACACGACGTGGCCGCCCGGGATGAGCCGCTTGAGTTCGCGCGGCGTGCCCTCGGCGATCAGCCGGCCGTGGTCGAGGAAGGCGACGCGGTCGGCGAGATGATCGGCCTCCTCCAGATACTGCGTGGTGAGCAGGATGGTGACGCCCTCGGCGACGAGGTTGCGGATGATCTGCCACATGGCCCGGCGGCTGCGCGGGTCGAGGCCGGTGGTCGGCTCGTCGAGGAAGATGACGCGGGGCTCACCGACCAGGGTCATCGCGAGGTCGAGCCGTCGGCGCATGCCGCCGGAGTACGTCGACACCGGCTTGCCCGCCGCCTCCACCAGGTCGAACTGGTCGAGCAGGTCGGCGATCCGTCGCCGGCCGGCCGCCTTGTCCAGGTGACACAGGTCGGCCATCAGGCTCAGGTTCTCCCGCCCGGTGAGCAGGTTGTCGACGGCGGAGAACTGGCCGGTGACACCGATCAGTTCGCGTACGGCGTTGGGCTCTCGGGCCAGGTCGTGGCCGAAGACGCGGGCGTGGCCGCCGTCGGCGTTGATCAGCGTGGAGAGGATCTGCACGGTGGTGGTCTTGCCGGCGCCGTTGGGGCCGAGCAACGCGAAGATCGTTCCCTCGGTGATCATGAGGTCGATGCCGTCCAGCACGACCTTGTCACCGTAGGACTTTCGCAGGTCGGTGGCGACGATTGCGGGTTTCGTGGAGCTGTTCATGGTCTCCTCTTTGTGGTCTGCGTGGGGGCGGATCAGGCGCGGCGGATCATGATGTCGCCGTAGGCGGTGTTCGCCCGGACCTCGACCGTCTCGTCGGTCTGCGCCGGGCTGTCGGCGGTTTCCAGGGCGTTGTGTACGCGGCCGTGCTTGGAGCTGACGTCGAGCCAGGCGGCGGTCCCCCGACGGATGCCGACCTCGATGGCCCCGTACGAGGTGTTCAGGTCGATCGATCCCCGTGCGACCTCCCCCAGCCGGAGGTTGCCGTAGGCGGTGCGTGCCGTCACCGAGGCCGTCGACGTGTCGAGGGTGATGTCGCCGTAGGCGGTGTTGACCCGGACGTCGCCACCGCTGCGGCCGATCCAGCAGTCGCCGGAGGAGTTCTTGATCTCGGCGGTGCCGTCGACCGCACCGATGCGCACCTTGCCGGACGAGGCCTTCACCCGGGCGTCACCGGCGACGCGCTCCACGGCGACCTCACCGTGGCTGCTGTCGATGTCCAGCGGGCCGGTCTCGTCGAGCCGGATCCCACTTCCGGTCTTGATCCGGCACTCGCCGAGCCGGCCCTCGCAGCGGAATGCCGCCCACGACGACTCTGCGTGCACCCGCGACCCGGTCGGCAGCTCGATCAGGACGTCGACCGACGGGCCGGGGCCGAAGCCGTAGCGGCGCCAACTCTTCGACACCCTGATCAGCAGTTTTCCGGCGGCGTACTCGACGGTGCACTGTTCGGCGGTGCTCACGTCGGCCCTGCTCGACGGGTCGCGGGGCCGCACCGTCACCACCGTGTCGGTGCGGTCGGTCGCGCTGATCCAGACATCCCCGACGGGCAACTCGATCTGGACGGAGATGGGCTCTGGCGTTTCGAAAACAGGCATGGTGGTCTCCCGAAAGGTGGTCGGTGAATGTCGCCGCTGGTCAGCGGCGCGAAAACAAAGGGGTACGGGGGGGTCAGCGGGCCCAGCCGGTGAAGTGCTGCCCGGAGCGCGGCTCCACCCGCCGGGGTGGACGACGTTCGGTGTCGCCCGCCCCGATGGCACCGGCGACGGCTCGCACCAGCCAGGCGTTGACCGACAGCCCGGCTCGCCCGGCGGCCTCCTCGACGCTGGCCTTCAGGTGGTCGGGGAGCCGGAGGTTGATCCGTGAGGTGCCGCCGTCGTCACCGTCCGGTGGGAGCACCGGCGCAGGGGGTGCCTGCGGCCCGGTGGCCTCGCTCGGCTCGTCGAGTGGCGGGCTGGCCGGGGTGACCACGAAGTCAGGCTCGCGCCCACGCAGCCGGACGTGCACCGAGCCCGGTGCCAGCTCGCGGGTGATCTCGTCGGCTGCGTCGGACAGCGCCTCCAGCAGGGTGAGTCGGGTAGCGGCCTCCAGTTGGGCGAAGAGCCGCTCGGCCAGCGCGCGGCCGTCCGCGTCGACGCCCTCCGCAGCCACGGCGAACTCGTCACGCAGGTTCTCGACGTATGACCTCAGCTCCATGGCACCATCATGGCACCACTTTGGCTCAACATGCAACACCTATGGCTCAGGGTGATGCCATTGACTCCGTCACGGTCCGACCGGCAGGCGCTCAGAGGCCACCGAACGAGCGCCTGACCAGGCGATTCGCGTCTTCCTGGCTCAGTCCTATGGCCACCAGAAGGTCGCTGACCGTCGTACGAACCTGCGCCACCACCACCGCACCGGAGAAGCCGACGCCCTCCCGGTAGGCGTGACCGGCCGTCTCGACCGCCAACAGTGCCTGCTCGCGCGCACGGTCCGGCTCGTCACCCGCGGCGAACTGCCGCTTGAGCAGCCGGACCGCCTCGGCGAGATCGGCGACCGCCCTCGGCAGCGGCTCCGGGACCGGTTCGCGGTCCTCGATCAGCGTCACCGAGCGACGGATCAACGTTCCGCTGTTGCGCATCGCCCGGTCGATCGGCTCCGCCGCCTGCGCGTAGCGGCCCACCGGCCCGCGTCGCTGGTGCCAGTGCACCGGTGACAGGGTGCTGGCCTCCCGGGCGCCCTGGGTCGCCTCGACGAACGCCTTCAGCGGGCCCTTGTTCTGCCGCAGCTCGCTGCGGGCGGTACGCGCGCGAGCGGCATCACGCTCGGCCAGCGCGTCGGCGGTGGCGTCGAGCTGGGCGGCCAGGAGATCCAATGCCGGGCGCGCGGCCCGGTTGAGCACCCGCAGCGGGTTCAACGGCAGCAGCACGGCGGTGACCAGCAGCGCCACCCCTCCCCCGATGAGCGCGTCCACGAACCGGGGAACCTCCAGGTCGCGGATCGACGGGCTGAGCGTGGCGATGAGCACCGCCGTCGCCCCGGCCTGGATCACCACCGCGGCGCTGCCCGCGAGGAACAACGCGACCATGATCGCCAGGACGACGATCAGGGAGAGTTGCCACCAGCCGGTGCCGATCACCAGGAGGAGCAGATCGCCGATCAGCACCCCGACGGTGACGCCGAGGATCAGCTCGACGGTGCGACGCAGCCGTTGACCGACGGACGCGGCGAGGGTCGAGACGGCGGAGATCGGCGCGAACACCGGCTGCGACACGTGCAGCAGTTCGTGCGCCACGAACCAGGACAGCGCCGCGGCCAGCCCGGCCTGCAGGGCGAGGCCGCCGACGGCCCGTACCCGGCGGAACCGCTCCCGCACCGTGTCCAGCGCACGGTCCAGCAGCCGGGCCGCGGTGTTCGCCAGGCCGCCGTGGGCGATGTCCCCGGCACGTGCCGGAACGCCACCGTCCGCTCCGCGCCGACCGGCAGCGACCATGGCCGCACCTACCCCGCCCTGGTCGGATCAATCCCCTCCCCCGCCGATCGATCGGCGCCAGCGAGCAGGCGCGCGACGGCCGGGCCGACGGTAGGCTCCACGACCGTGACGTTCGCTCGGCTGATCGACGAGCACCGCGACGAGCTGACCGCCCACTGCTACCGGATGCTCGGTTCCTTCCACGACGCCGAGGACGCGGTGCAGGAGACACTGACGCGGGCCTGGCAGCACCAGCACCGGTACGAGGATCGCGGCACTCTACGAGCCTGGCTCTACAGGATCGCCACCAACCGGTGCCTGAGCATGATCGAGGGTCGGGATCGCCGCCGGGAGCTGCCGACCGACCTGACCCCGGGCGCCGCCGCCGTGGCCGAGACGGCCTGGCTCGGGCCGTACCCGGACCGACGCTCCTTGCCTCCGGAGCAGCGGGACCCAGCGCAGCGGGTGATCGACAGCGAGCACCTGGAGCTCGCCTTCGTCGCGTCGCTGCAACACCTGCCCGGCCGACAACGGGCCGTGCTGCTGCTGCGGGAGGTGCTCGGCTACCCCGCCGCCGAGGTGGCCGACCTGCTCGGCACCTCCACCCCGGCGGTCAACAGCGCCCTGCAACGGGCCCGACGGGTCGTGGACGCGCTGCGCCCGGCCGAGAGCCAGCAGGCGGAGCTGAGCAGCCTCGGCGACGACTCCGTGCGCGAGCTGGCGCGGCGGTACGTGACCGCGTGGGAGCGCGGCGACGTCGAGGCCATCCTGGCGATGCTCACCGACGACGCCCGGTACTCGATGCCGCCGCTGCCCCAGTGGTACGAGGGCCGCGACGCCATCCGAAAGTTCCTGCTGGACGGCCCGTTGGCGGTGCGGTGGCGGTTCGTCCCGACGTACGCGAACGGGCAACTCGCCTTCGGGACGTACCTCTGGAACCCGGAAGCGTCGGTCTTCACGGCGGCGGCGCTGGACGTCGTCGCGCTGCGCGGCGACCGGATCGCCGAGGTGGTGTCGTTCCTGACCCCGGAGACACTGCCCATGTGCGGTCTGCCGACCCACCTGGACCAGGCTGAGCAGATCCGGTCGGCACACGGCGATGAGTTTGTCGCTCCGCGCAGGTTGTAGAGGTGAGAGCAACCCGACGCACGAGGGAGCACCATGGTCGATGACGAGACACAGATCCGGGAACTGATCGAGCGGTGGGCGCAGGCTGTCCATGCCGGTGACCTGCCCGGCGTCCTCGCCTGCCACTCCGCGGACATCGTCATGTACGACGTACCCCCGCCGCATGAGGGGGTCCGGGGCATCGAGGCGTACGAGCGGACCTGGCCCGACTTCTTCCGGTGGCAGGCGTCGGGGGCCGTCTTCGAGCTGACCAGCCTCGACATCACCGCCGGCGACACCGTCGCCTACGCCAACGCGCTGCTGCGCTGCGCCACGCCCGAGGACCTCGCCAGGCGGCCCGAGCTCCTGCTGCGCCTGACTCTCGGTCTGCGCAAGGAGAACGGCTCGTGGGTCGTGGCGCACGAGCACCACTCGTTCGCCGACGACAGCGGCGCCGACGACCGCGAGACCTCCGAGCGGGAGGTGCGGTCACTGCACGAGCGCTGGTACGAGGCCACCGAAGCGAAGGATCTCGACGGGATCATGGAGCCCGTCGCCGCGACGGTCGTGTCGTACGAGCACGAACTGCCGCTGGAGTACGTCGGCCGCGACGAGGTTCGCGAGGTCTGCGCCAACGGCCTCGACGCCAGCACCGGCACCGTCACCTGGACCGTTCCGGACCTGGCGATCATCGCCCGCGACGACCTGGCCGTGTCGTGGGGCCTCAACCGGATGACCGCGCAGCAGCCGGACGGCACCACGATCGTGAGCTGGTCGCGGGGCACCCGCGTCTTCCAGCGGGCCGGTCGGGGCTGGGTGATGATCCACCAGCACGTATCGTTCCCCTTCGACCCGGACACCGGGCAGGCGAGGACGGACCTGACACCCGACCGGGAGCGCTGAGCCTCGCCAACGGTCACCGACCCGCTCCCGTCAGCTCGTGCGGTTGAGGCAGTCCGCATCGGGTAGACGGGGCTGCCGAGCGCCTCGGGGGGTCGTCGCATGGATCAGCGCGGTTGAGCGGGTCGGACATCCCCCGCGATGTCGTGGAGCTGCGGGTGCACGGCGTCTCGGGCGCGAGCGCCGCACAGGTCCTCGACCTTCAGCAGACGGCACAGGTCGCGGGTGACCGCAGCGGTGGCTTCTACCGGCCGCGGCCCCGGTGCGAGGACAGCACCGGCGCGCACGGGGTGACGCTGGAGGCGTACCGCTGGGGTGACCTGCCGTCCGGGACCGTGGCCCGCACCCTGGCAGTGGTCTTCCTGCTGCCCTTCATGCTGGTCAACGTCGCGATCTGGATGCGCCCGGCGAACCCTCGCTCCGAGGCGGTGGTCAAGTCGCTGTGCCGGCTGCTGGCGCTCACACTCACCGTGCTGTACGTGCTCGCCATCGCCGGCGTCGCAGTGGACCTGGTCGGCTGGAAATGCCTCTCCTCGCCGCGCTGCCTGGCCGGGCGCAGCTGGTTGTCCTGGCTGAGCGGACGACCGGTCGGACTGCGACTGGCGGTGCTCGCGCTGGTCCCGGCCGCCGCGATCGGCCTGATCTGGCGGATCAGCAACCGCCCGGGTCGAACGTTCGAGGCGTTTCGCGCACCCGATCGGGAGTTCTCGGGGTCGCGGCTCGGCACCGTCGGTCAGTGGGACGCCGAGCCGCTGGTGGGCCGGCTGCGCTCCATCCACGTCGCCGCCGCGTTCGCGACGCTGGACCTCACCCTGCTCCTGGCCCGGGCCGCGAGCGACGCCACGGCGATCACGATCACGCTGACGGTCGTCACCGCAGTGGTCCTGGTGGTCTGCGCGGTGCTGCTCTGCACGCCACCGTTGATCGACCGGGCCGCCGGGGACCAGCGGCTCGACCGGGTCACCCGTACGCTGCGGACCGCCGCCGTCGTCCTGACCGTCGTCGTCCTGGCTCACCTGGCGACCGGTCCACCGCAGTGGCACGAGGGGCACGGACTGCCCGGCTACGAGACGCACCTGGCCGGGTTGTTCGTCGCACAGACGGCGCTGCTGGCCGCTCTGGGCGTGGTGCTGCTCTGCCGCCGGAATCGCGGCGCCACCCCGCTGTTCGGGCTGGGCGCCCTCGTGGTCGCGGCCACCGGGATCAGCCTGGCGGTGGCGTACTCCGCGGAGTTGGTCTACCGGGTGGCGGACTTCCTCGATCGCGACGTGCCGACCGGGGAGGGCATCGCGACCGGTCCGCCTCGGGCGTACACCTGGGCGATCTACGGCTTCTTCCGGGCGCTGCTGGCCACCCTGATCGTCGCCGGCCTCGTCATCGTGCTCTCCCGGCGCAGTCGGCGCCGAGCCGCGGCGGCGATCGTCGCCCACGACTACCCGGACGCCCCGGCCGAGGCCGGGCCGCGACTGCGGCAGGTCCGGGACGCGATCGCGCGGGCTCGCTTCACCGAGAAACTGGTGCCGCTGGCCGTGCTCTACGGCTGTCTCACCGGACTCGCCACGGCAACCACCACCGTCGGCCTGCTGGGGCAGTTCCCGGCCGACGTCATCGAGCGGAACCTCGGTCTGCCCGCGGACTCGGTCATCTTCGGCATCGCGTTCGGCAGCTGGGTGATCGCGGCGATCATCCTCGGCCTGCTCGTCGGGGGCATCTTCGCCTACCGGACCGTGCCGTTCCGTCGGCACATCGGTGTCCTCTGGGACCTCGGCACCTTCTGGCCTCGGGCCGCCCACCCGTTCGCGCCGCCCTGCTATTCCGAGCGGGCCGTGCCGGAGCTGGCCCGCCGCATCACGTACCTCGTCGAGCGCGGTGACGCGGTGCTGCTCACCGGGCACAGCCACGGCTCGGTCCTGCTCGCCGCGACGGCGCTCCAGTTGCCGCCGCACGTCGGCGGTCGGGTCGCTCTGCTCACCCACGGGTCACCGCTGCGCCGCCTCTACGCGCGGCTCTTCCCCGCATACGTCGACGACGCGGCGCTGCACGAGATCGGCCACCGGGTCGGTTGGCGGTGGGTGAACCTGTGGAGTGACGCCGACCCCATCGGCGGCTGGATCTTCTCCGCTCACCGGCCGCACGCGCCGGCCGGCGCCAGCGGCCCGGCCGCCGCCGTGGATCGCCGGTATCGCGACCCTCGCGACGTGGTGACGCCGCCCAGCGACAGCGTCCCCCCACCCATCCAGGGACACTGGCCGGGCGAGTCCGACCAGCACTTCACCGAGGTGGTCCGGGAGTTGGTGCAGCGTCTCGGGCGAGCCGATCCGCCAGACGCCCCGACGTAGCGTCAGCGACCGCCGGCCGTCCGGGCACGCCAGTCGTCGAGACGCGTACCGGCGATGCGGGCGCCGTCGGTGGGAACGAGGGAGCGTTCGCCCAGCTTGGCGCCGAAGTAGCGGGCGTCGGGGTCGGCCACCACCGAACGAGGGTCCTGCCGGGCGGCGAGCATCGACCGGCCCAGTTCGTCGAGACGGAACTGCTCCGGGCCGGCGACCTCGACCACGGCGTTCGTCGGCGCTGCGACCGCGGCCTCGGCCACCGCGGCCGCGACGCCGTCCGCGGCCATCGGCTGGATGAGCACCGGCGCGAGGTGCACGGTGTCACCGTCCGTGCCGGCGTCGATGATGCCCTGGAGGAACTCGAAGAACTGGGTGGCGTGCACGATCGAGTACGGGGTTCCGGACGCGACGATGAGCTTCTCCTGGGCGACCTTCGCCCGCATGTAACCGCTGTCCGGGATCCGGTCACAACCGACGATGGAGAGCGCGACGTAGTGGCCCACCCCTGCGTCCGACGCGGCGGCGAGGATCGTCCGGGTGGACGTCTCGAAGAACTCCAGCACGGCCTTGTCCTCGAACGACGGCGAGTTCGACACGTCCACGACGACCTCGGCGCCGGTGAGCACGTCGGCGACTCCCTCGCCGGTCAGTGTGTTCACGCCGGTCTTCGGCGAAGCCGGCACCGCCTCGTGGCCCTGTCCGGCGAGGCTGTCCACGAGCTTGGAACCAATGAGGCCGCTGCCTCCGATGACGACGATCTTCATGGTCGTACCACGTCCTGTCTGCACCTGGTCGAATCGCGCTGCCAACCAGTAAGACGGAAAGCGTGCGCCGATGCAGGACAATCGCGGGAGAACTGTTCCACCCGCTTCCCGGAGGTCGACGTGGCTACCGTGTCCCACCCGGTGTTCGCCCGGGTCTACGAGCGGCTCAGCGTCGCCATGGACCGTGCCGGCACGGCGGAGTTCCGACGGGACCTGGTCGCCGGTCTGTCCGGCCGGGTGATCGAGGTCGGCGCGGGCAACGGGCGGATGTTCTCCCACTACCCGCCGGGGGTGAGCGAGGTCGTCGCCGTCGAGCCGGAACGCCGGCTACGGGCCGCCGCCGAGCGCGCGGCACCGACCGCGCCGGTGCCGATCACTGTCGTCGACGGCCTGGCCGATAGCCTGCCGGCCCGCGACGGCGAGTTCGACGCCGCGGTGGTCGCTTTGGTGTTGTGTACCGTGCCCGATCAGGCGAGCGCGCTGGCCGAGATCGGCCGGACGCTTCGCCCCGGTGGCGAGCTGCGGTTCTTCGAGCACGTCGCCGCGGACGAGGCCAGCAGGCTGCACCGGACCCAGCGGCTGCTCGACGCGACACTGTGGCCGAAGCTGTTCGCCGGCTGCCACACCGGCCGGGACACCATCGCCGCGATCACGGACGCCGGATTCGTGATCGAGGAGTTGCGCCGGTTCCATTTTCCGGCTGGCAGCAACAGCCCGTCCTCGCCCTGCGTACACGGGCGCGCGACCTGGCCGGCAGCCCGATAGTGGAGGCGGCCGACCCGCTGCCCTGAGATCAGGCGGCGCGGGGCCGAGGCGGCACGGGTCGTCGTGGCAGTGGGCCGGGGTGCAAACGCGAGGCCGTCGAACGGGAACGTGAGACCCGATCCTCTTTGTACGGACGACTGCGGTCGATTATTCCGTTTTGCGGGCATTCACTCGGCGTGCGTGATGTGGTGGTCAGCGCCGCTTGTCGGTGCCATATCGGCCGTAACGCGCGCAGGACGCGGCTCACGAGACGCGTTCCCGCGAGTAGTACCCACGGAGGATGTTCTGTGACAGTGAAACCGAGACTCGGCCTACGGCGGCGGGTGGTGTTGCCGGCGCTCGCGGCCGGAGCCGCCGCGACAGTCGCGGCGAGCCTACTGCTCTTCAGCTCGACTGCCGCCAGCGCGCAGGAAGCGCCGGTGAACCTCGGGACGGCGGCGAACTTCTCCGTCCTGGCCGGGGCCGAGCCCACCAACACCGGCTCCAGCTTCCTGGCGCAGAGCCTCGGGCGGTTCCCAGGAAGCACCGCGGCCGGCTTCGAAACGGCGACCATCGGCGGCGAGATCCACCTTGGCGACGCGGTCGCTCTCCAGGCCCAGAGCGACCTGACCATCGCCTTCAACGACGCCGCCGGTCGAACCCCGTTCACCAACCTGCCCGCGGAACTCGGCGGCAACACGCTCAACGAAGGGGTCTACCGGATCGGGGCAGCCCAGCTCACCGGACCGTTGACCCTCAACGGGCAGGGCGATCCGTCGGCCGTGTTCATCTTCCAGGTCGACTCCTCGTTGACGACGGCGTCGAACAGCAGCGTCGTGTTGATCAACGGCGCTTCGGCCTGCAACGTGTTCTGGAAGATCGGCAGTTCGGCGACGATCGGCACGGGGACGACCTTCGTCGGCACCATCATGGCGCAGGCGGCGATCACCATGGCCACGGGCGCGACCCTCCAGGGCCGCGCGCTGGCACGAACCGCGGCGGTCACCCTCGACAACAACGTCATCAGCGCACCGGTGTGTGCGGGACCGACCGGTCCGCCCGGACCAACTGGCCCCACCGGCCCGTCCGGCCCGCCCGGCAGCCCCGGCGCACCCGGCAGCCCCGGCGCACCCGGCAGCCCTGGAGCACCCGGCTCTCCTGGCGCGCCCGGCAGCCCCGGCGCACCCGGTAGCCCAGGAGCACCCGGCAGTCCCGGTGCACCGGGAGCGCCGGGCAGCCCTGGAGCACCCGGTAGCCCTGGAGCACCCGGAGCACCCGGTAGCCCTGGAGCGCCGGGCAGCCGTGGAGCCCCCGGCAGCCCCGGAGCGCCGGGCAGCCCTGGAGCCCCCGGCAGCCCCGGAGCGCCTGGTAACCCTGGTGGCAAGGGCCCCATCCTGCCGGTGACCGGCGGCAGTGTGGTCCCGGCCATGACGGGCGTCGGAAGTGTGATGGTCGTGCTGGGCGCGTTCGCGTTCTTCCTCGCGCGGCGTCGACGTCAGGAGTCCTGATCGGGTGGTCCGGCGGGTGAACTGCCGGCCGGACCACTCCAGGCACTGTCATCCCGTTCGTCGTCGGCCCACTCCCGATCAGGGGTGGGCCGACGACGGGTGTGGCGGTGCCCGCGAGCATGTCAGGCAGGGTTCCGGTCGACACCCTGGCGCGGCAGGCGGGCCAGCCAGTCGTCCAGTTCCGCCGGGGAGCGCAGCAACACCACCGGCGGCGCGGACGGGTCGCTCCGCCAGGCCCGCATCCGCCGTCGCGTCCGACCGAACGCGGTGGCGTGCCACAGCAGGATCGAGTCCCCGGACAGCACACTGCCCAACGACTCACGGTTGCCGTTGCAGATCTCCTCACCCGTCACCACCCGGCGTACGGTGCGCCGCAGCAGCTGCCAGAACGAGCGCCACCGTGGATAGTCCAGGCCGACGACCAGGTCGGCACGGGCCAGCGGAACGTCCCGCCAGCCGTGGTACGCCCCGTCGATGATCCAGCGGTCCCGTCGGCAGACCTCCTCGATCCGGCTGCGCTGCTGGGCGACCGGCACCTCGACCCAACCCGGCTGCCAGACCAGGTCGTCCACCGGATACCAGGGCAGCCCGAGGTGGTCGGCCAACCGCGCCGCGAGGGTGGACTTGCCGGAGCCGTACACGCCGTAGATCAGGATGCGACGCGGTGCGCTCATCGCGGCAGCGTACGACGTGAAGGAAAAAATCGTTTGTCGTACCCGGCGCGCTCCGCGAGAGTGGCGTCCATGACGTACTGACGGACTCCCTCCCCCGCTCCGCCCCCGGTGACGCCTCCCGGCGGCGTGACGTCGTCCGTTTCCACCTTCTCAACGAGAAGTGAGTACCCCTTGTCTGAGCACCACCCCCCTCGGATTTCCACGCCCTCCCCCACCTCTGCCTCCGTCACGGTGTTCGCGTCGGCCGCGAGTTGGATCGAGTCCGCTGCGCTCGCACAGTGTCAGCAGGTGGCCGCCCTCGACGGCATGGTCCACGTTGCCGCGATGCCGGACCTGCACCCGGGCAAGGGCGCCCGATCGGCGCGGCCATGGCGTCGACGGTGCTGTACCCGTTCCTGGTCGGATCGGACATCGGCTGCGGCATCGCCGTGTTCCCCATCAAGCTCAAGCGGGCCGTACCGGAGCGGCTGGCTTCCCGGTTCCCCGACCTCGACCGCGCCCTGGACCGGGAGCGGGACGCCGACGACCCGGCCTGGGCCGTCGTCCAGGGCGACGTCCCGGCCGGTCACCTCGATGGCCTGGGGACCGTCGGCCGAGGCAACCACTTCGTCGAGCTGGCCCGCGTCGGCGCCGTCCTCGACCCGGGTCACGCGAGTCGGCTCGGGCTCGACGCCGGCGACCTCGTGCTGGTCGTACACAGTGGTTCGCGCGGTCTGGGCGAGCGGATCCTGCGGGCGCACACCGAGGCCCACGGCGCCGGTGCCGCCCCCGACCCCGCCGCCTACCTGGCGCGGCACGACGACGCTGTGCGCTGGGGTTCGCTCAACCGCCGGGTGCTGGCGGCCCGGGTCGCGTACGCGTTGGGGGCCGAGCCCACCGACCCGATCGTCGACCAGTGCCACAACCTGGTCGAGATCCGCGACGGGGTGTACCTGCATCGCAAGGGCGCGGCGCCGGGTGACGGCCGCGACGTCCTCGTCGCCGGGACGCGGGGGACGGCGTCCTACCTGGTGGCCGCCCACGCAGGGCCGGAGGCCAACCACTCCGTGGCGCACGGCGCCGGCCGCAAGATGTCACGCGCCGACGCGCTGCGGCGGGGCCGCGCCAAGCACACGGTGGAGGAGCTGCGCCGCACGCCGGTGGGCTCGCTGGTGGTGTGCGGCGACCGTCAACTGCTCTTCGAGGAGGCGCCCACCGCCTACAAGCGCATCGAGCAGGTGATCGCCGACCTCGTCGAGCACCAGCTGGCCACGCCGGTGGTCACCACGATTCCCCTGGTCACCTACAAGACGCCCGATCTCGGGTCCACGGCGCGGTCCGACCGGCGGGGCCACCGCGGCAGGCGAGGCGGGTCGTGAGCACGCTCCTGCTGCTGTCCGCCGGACGCGGGCCGCGGGAATGCGCCTGGGCGCTGACCCAGCTCCTGCACCGCCTCAACGCCGACGGCAGCCGGCGAGGTCTTACCATCCGGCAGGTCAAGGCCGTGCCCGGTGACCGGGCGGGCACCTACCGGTCGGTGCTCATCGAGATCTCCGGCGCCGACGCGGAGACGTTCGCCGGGTCCTGGACCGGGACACTCTGCTGGCAGGCCCCCAGCCCCTACCGGACGAGCGTCGGTCGGAAGAACTGGTACGTCACCGCCCAGCCGCCCCGCCTCGACGCCGCGCCGACGACGTTCTCGGAGGCGGATGTCGACATCGTCGCCTGTCGCACCGGCGGGCCTGGCGGCCAGCACCGCAACAAGGCCAGCACGGCGGTGCGGGCGACGCACCGTCCGTCGGGCATCGTCGTGGTGGTGGACGAGGAGCGGCAGTTCAGCCTCAACCGTCGGATCGCCCTGCAACTGCTGCGGCAACGCATCGAGCAGGGCGACGAGACAGCGCGGCGTGCCGTCACGACCGCGCGGTGGCGCATCCACGACGAACTGGTACGCGGCGACCCCGTGCGGGTGGAACGTCGGGAGCCGCAGCGACCGGGCCGCCGAGGCTGACGCGCCGGGTCAGACCTCCAGCACCGCATCCGCGAATGCCTGCGGGGCCTCCTGCGGCAGGTTGTGCCCGACACCGCCGCCGATGGTCCGGTGCTCGTAGCGCCCGGAGAACTGCTTGCCGTAGACGCTGGGCTCCAGGTGCGGTGCGCCGTTGGCATCCCCCTCCAGGGAGATGCTGGGCACGGTGATCTTCGGCTTCGCGGCCAGGCGCTTCTCCACCTCGTCGTACTGCGGCTCGCCAGCGGCGAGGGCCAGTCGCCACCGGTAGTTGTGGATCACGATGTCGACGTGGTCGGGGTTGTCGAGCGCCGCCGCGCTGCGGTCGAACGTCGCGTCGTCGAACATCCACTGGGGGGACGCGGTGTGCCAGATCAGCCTGGCGAAGTCGCGCCGGTTCCTGTCGTAGCCTTCCCGGCCGCGCTCGGTGGCGAAGTAGTACTGGTACCACCAGGCCAGTTCCGCCTTCGGCGGCAGCGGCACCTTGCCCGATTCCTGGCCGTCGATCAGGTAGCCGCTCACCGAGACCAGACCCCGGCAGCGCTCGGGCCACAGCGCGGCCACGACGTCCGCCGTACGCGCACCCCAGTCGAACCCGGCCAGCTTCGCGATGTCGATGTGCAGGGCGTCCATGAGGGCGATGAGGTCGAGCCCCATGGCCGCCGGTTCACCGTTGCGCATGGTGTCGCCGGAGAGGAAGCGGGTGGTGCCGTAGCCGCGCAGGTACGGGACGACGACCCGGTGGCCGGCGTTGGTGAGCAGCGGTACGACGTCGACGAAGCTGTGGATGTCGTACGGCCAGCCGTGCAGGAGGATCACCGCGGGCGCGTCCGGCGGCCCGGCGTCCACGTAGCCCACGTTCAGGACCCCGGCGTCGACCTGTTTCACCTCGGCGAACGACCCCGCACCGGCCACCGCGATCGACCTCTCCCCGCGTCCCGAACTGCTCCGACCTGCTGGCCCTGCCGAATGTAGGGGCCGGTGACGGACCTGATGGCGCTTTGCGGCAAGGACCGCTGCACGGACGCCGAGCTGGGTAGGATGCCGGCCCGAAGTCAGCCACGAACGCGGGACGCGAACCGGACGACGGTGGAGGTCGTGGGGCCGTCGGGGGATGACCGTAGGGTGGGTGCATGGCTGAGCGACCTCTGACCCTGATGGCGGTGCACGCCCACCCCGACGACGAGGCGACGAGCACCGGTGGCGTGCTGGCCCGCTACGCCGCGGAGGGCATCACGACGGTGCTGGTGACCTGCACCGACGGGCGGTGCGGCGACGGCCCCGGCGGGGTCAAGCCGGGCGACCCGGGGCACGACCCGGCCGCTGTCGTGGCGATGCGCCAGGCCGAGCTGGAGGCCAGCTGCGCGGTGCTGAAGGTGAGCCGCCTGGAGACCCTCGGTTACGCCGACTCGGGGATGATGGGCTGGCCGACCAACGACCAGCCCGGCGCGTTCTGGACGACGCCGGTTGCGGAGGCCGCGGGTCGGCTCGCGGAGCTGATCCGGCAGCACCAGCCGGACGTCATCGTCACGTACGACGAGAACGGTTTCTACGGCCACCCGGACCACATCCAGGCGCACCGGATCACCATGGCCGCCGTCGAGATGACCGACAGCCCGGCGAAGGTCTACTGGACCACCGTGCCGCGTACGGCGTTCGAGCAGTTCGGCCGGATCATGCAGGAGCTCGGCGTGGAGTGGTCCGAGCCGGACCCGGCGGCGGAGCCGATGCCGCAGCTCGGCCTGCCCGACGACGAGATCAGCACCTGGGTCGACACGAGCAGCTACGGCGGGCAGAAGTTCGACGCGCTGGCCACCCATGCCAGTCAGACCGAGAACATCTTCTTCCTGCAACTGGGCCGCGAGCGGTTCACCGAGCTGATGGGTGTCGAGACGTTCGTGCGGGTCCGGGACCGGACCGGCGCGCCGACCCCCGAGGACGACCTCTTCGCCGGTCTGCGCTGACCGCGGGTCAGCTCCCGTAGCGACGCCAGGCATCGTCGGCCACCCGGTCGACGATGTCTGCGGCGGCGAGGAGGTCGGCTGCGGTGAACTGTTCCGTCTCCCCTGCCCGCCAACGGACGGCCCGTTGCGCCAGAGCGGCGTATTCGGGGAACAGGCGCCCGAGGTACGGGCCCGCGGCGGGCTTCGAGATGACGTCACCCTCGGCGAGCGTGTAGTGCAGGCGCGGTGGCCCGAGCACGAACCAGCACACCGTCCCGGCATCCACGACCTCGTCGTCGGCGACACCAACCAGCGCTGACCGACAGGTCGCGGCCGTCGACTGCCAGTAGTCCCGCAGGTTGTCCAGGTTGTAGCGCCGCATCGCCTCCGGATCGACGCGCACCCCCAGGTCGGCGACGGTCGGGCCGCGCACCGGTATGCCGTACCGCCGCAAGGTCAACCACAGTATCGGGTTGAGCTCACCGCACGGCGTGTCGGCCCGGAACTCACCATCGACGACAAACGGTACGACCTGCCGGTCGCTCGGCCAGGAGGACGCCGTGGCCGCATCCAGGTAGACGCCGTCGAAGCGGGGTGACTCCAGCATCCTGGCGTGGACCGCCGCGAGGGCGACGAGATCGTCGCCGCTGGCCTGCCGCGAGGTCAGGATCACCGTGTCGATGTCACTCACCTCGGGCTGCCAGGCGCCGAGTGCCGCGGACCCCACCACGTACAGGCCGGTGACGTAGCCGGGCAGCTCCCGGTCGACCAACTCGAGGTACGACTGCGTCCGCTGCTCGATCACGTGAGCGACGGTATCGGATCGGCCCGGTGGAGCGAGCGCAGCAGCAAGCCACCGGTCTCCGGAAGTTTCGCGGCGCTGTCAAGTGACCCCGCGCAGGTCATATGACGAATTTCCGGAAGTTTTCAGCGTTGACGCCCGGACATAGACGGCCTTAACGTTTCGAGCAGGTTTCCGGTCACCGGCCGGAACTACCGGCCCCTCGCCCGGACCAGGGCGCTCGATTCCGAACCCCGCTCCCCACCCGCCCACACCGGACCCGCACCTTCTTGATCGACACTTGTCGATCAAGGGTCTGGAAAGGAAGGCACATGAAGCTGAGACAGTGGACGACCGTCGCCGTGGTCGCCGTCGCGACCGTCGCGGCGTTGAACACGGTGCCGGCCACCGCGAGCCGGCCCTACGACCCCACGGCGCAGAGCCTCGGCGCCCTCGGTCTGCGCCACGGCCTCCACGTCGGCACCGCGGTCAACATGGATGCCCTCAACGACGCCGGTGACCCGCAGTACCGCGCGCTGGCCTCCTCCGAGTTCACCTCGGTCACCGCCGAGAACGTGATGAAGTGGGAGGTCCTGGAGCCCACCCGCGGCACCTACAACTGGGCGGCGGCCGACCAACTGGTCGAGTTCGCCAAGCGCAACCGGCAGAGCGTGCGCGGCCACGTGCTGGTCTGGCACAACCAACTGCCCGCCTGGCTGACCGCCGGTGTCGCCGACGGCTCCATCAGCAAGCAGGAGCTGCGCGAGATTCTGCGCAAGCACATCACCACCGTCGTCAACCGTTACAAGGGCAAGATCTGGCAGTGGGACGTGGTCAACGAGGCGGTCAGCGACCCGTGGGACACCCCGTCGACCCTGCACTACAAGGGCTTCTGGGCGCAGAACCTCGGGCCCGGCTACATCGCCGACTCGTTCCGCTGGGCGCGGGCCGCCGACCCGAAGGCCCTGCTGTTCTACAACGACTACAACATCGAGGCGTTCGGCTCCGGCAACCCGGCGGACGACAAGACCCAGTTCGTCTACGACATGACCAAGGGGCTGCGCGCACAGGGCGTCCCGATCGACGGCGTCGGCTCCCAGGGCCACCTGGGCACGCAGTACGGCAACTTCGACACCCTTCAGGTGACCGCCGCGCTGAAGAAGTTCAGCGGGCTCGGCCTCGCCACCGCCTTCACCGAGGTCGACGTCCGCAGTCAGATGACGGCAGGTGTCCAGGCCGGCAACTCGGAGGAGATCAACCCTCGGCTCCAAGCGTCGGCCGCCAACTTCAGCGTGCTGATGAAGGCGTGCCTCGCGGTGCGCAGCTGCCTGTCGTACACGGTCTGGGGTTTCAGCGACAGGCACTCCTGGGTGCCGGACTGGTTCGACGACCCGCCGGAGGGCCTGGCCACCATCTACGACGAGAACTACCAACCCAAGCGGGCGTACCAGGAACTGAAGTCGGACCTGATCCTCGCTGGACCGCCGTACGTCCTGCCGCGCATCACGCCCAGGCCCCGCCGCTGACCCGCGGGCCCGGCTGATCCGACGGCACGTATGCCGGCGTAGGGCCGTGTGGGGCGCGGCGGAGCCCCACACGGCCCGTACGTCACCACGGACGTCGAGGTTCGACTCACGTTCGGACGTACCGGGCGGCCATCCG
This sequence comes from Micromonospora sp. MGP-C2, assembly GCF_057766525.1. NCBI lineage: Bacteria > Bacillati > Actinomycetota > Actinomycetes > Micromonosporales > Micromonosporaceae > Micromonospora > Micromonospora sp. MGP-C2. The sequence continues at coordinate 6,284,315 of NZ_JBYMEN010000002.1, read as the reverse complement.
GACTTATCGGAGGACTGGTGCCGGTTCTACCGGCTTATTGATGGTGTTGGTGTCACTATGGCAGGCGTGGGAACTGCGAAAACTGCCATGCCTGCGATCTCGCCGCTCACCGGCGACCCGATCAAGCGGGCCGATGCCGAACGGCTTGCGGGGGTGCTGAAGGCCTTCGCCGATCCAGCGCGACTCCGGCTGCTCAGCCTGATCCAGTCCGCCCCGGAGGGTGAAGCGTCCGTCAGCGACCTCACCGCGGCGCTCAACCTCTCCCAGCCGACAGTGAGTCATCACCTGCGGATCCTCACCGAGGCGGGCCTACTCGAGCGGGACAAGCGCGGGGTCTGGGCGTACTACCGCCTGGTGCCCGCCGCGATCGCGCAGATCGCCGATCTGCTGACGCCGCCTCGAAAGCGGGCAACGAAGAAGGCCCGCTGACCCGGCGGCTGCCCCGTCACATCCGCTCCAGGGTGCGGATGCCGAGCAGGTGCAGCCCCTGCCGCAGGGTCCGGGCCGTCAGCTCGGCCAACAGCAGCCGACTCTCCCGCAGCTCGTCCGGCGCGCGCAACACCGGGCAGCGCTCGTAGAACGCGTTGAACGCGGTCGCGAGCCGATGCAGGTAACCGGCGAGCTGGTGGAAGTCGAGGCTCCGCTCCACCTCGGTCACCACCGCGCCGAAGCCGAGCAACTCGACTGTCAGCGCCCGCTCCGCCGGCTGCGCGAGCACGATGGGGGCATCCCTCCGCGCCTCCGTGCCGGCACGCCGGAACACCGACCGGATACGGGCGTACGCGTACTGGAGGTAGGGCGCGGTGTTGCCGTCCAGGGAGAGCATCCGCTCCCAGTCCAGCACGTAGTCCTTCCTCCGATCGGTGGACAGGTCGGCGTACTTGACGGCGCCGATACCGACGGCCCGCCCGATCTCGGCGGCGGCCCCGGCGTCCAGCTCGGGGTTCCTGCTCCGGGCCAGGTCGGTGGCACGGGCGACCGCCTCCTCCAGCAGCCCGACCAGCTTCACCGACTCGCCGGTCCGACTGCGCAGCATCCGCCCGTCAGCGCCGAGGATCGACCCGAAGCCCAGATGCTCGGCCCGGACCGGCGGGCACAGCCAACCGGCCGCCTCGGCGACGGCGAACACCATCGCGAAGTGCTGCCGCTGCGGTAACCCGACCACGTACAACAACCGGGTCGCGCCCAGCTCACCGGTGCGCTGCCGCAGCGCGGCCAGGTCGGTGGCCGGATATCCGTACCCACCGTCGCTCTTGCGCACGATCAGCGGCAACGCATCGCCGTCCCGCCCGATGAACCCGGGTGGGAAGACGCAGTCGGCCCCGCCGCTGGAAGCCAGCAGCCCCAACCGGTCCAGTTCGTCGACGATGCCCGGAAGCAGGTCGTTGTAGGCGCTCTCGCCCCGAAAATCGTCCTCGGACAACGTCACGTCGAGCAGGTCGTACACGGTCAGGAAGTACCGCTCGGACTGCTCCACCAGCAGCCGCCACAACCGCAGCGTCCGCTCGTCGCCGCCCTGCAACGCGACCACCCGCAGCCGCGACCGTTCCCGGAACGCCTCGTCGGCGTCGAACTTCACCCGGGCCGCCCGGTAGAAGCCGTCCAGGTCGCCCATCGACAACTCGTGCGCCGCTTCGGCTTCACCGAGGTCGGCGAGGTGCGCGATCAGCATCCCGAACGGTGTCCCCCAGTCACCCAGGTGGTTGACCCGCACCACCCGGTGCCCGAGCCAGTCCAGCAGCCGCACCGCCGCGTCGCCGATGACGGTCGAGCGCAGGTGCCCGACGTGCATCTCCTTCGCCACGTTCGGCGCCGAATAGTCCACCACCACGGTCTGCGGTGCTGCCGCCAGCGGCACGCCGAGCCGGGCGTCGGCTGCCAGCCCGGCGACCAGGTCGGCCAGTGTCTGGTCGGCGATGGTGAGGTTGAGGAAACCCGGCCCGGAAACCTCCGCCGACACGCAGACGTCGTCGAGCACCGCGTGCTCCAGCACCGCGGCGGCGATGTCGCGTGGTGGGCGGCCGAGCCGCCGGGCCAGCGCCAGCGGCGCGTCGGACTGGAAGTCCGCGCGCGGAGACCGCCGCACGAGCGGGTCGACAGGGCCGCCGGCCACCGCCGCGAACGCCGGCGCCAGCCGGTCGGACAACAGCTTTTCAAGATCCATGAGTACGCCGATCTCACTCGTACCCGCGCCGTCACGCGAGTCGTTGAAAGGGGGAGATGCGGGCGGACCGAGGACGACCAGCGGATGACCGGCGGCTCGATCCGCCGGTCGCAGGAAACAGGTCAGCGCGGGCGGGCGACGGATCGCCGGCGTCGTCGCGCACCGACCAGGACGTCACACGACGGTCCGGTGCGGTGGGCGCTCACGCTGGTCATGCGGGGCATCCTAACTGCCCGACCGCAGTGGCGGCACCCCGTTTACCGAGGCTCGGTCCGGCCTCCGCCCACTGTCGTTTCGGACGACTCGTCGCAGGGAACTGCGTCGGAACAGAAAAGGGGTGACCATGAGCCGACACGTGACACTGCCGACCTCCCGTACGCGAAGTCTGCTTGTGCTGGTCCCGCTGCTCGGCAGCATCGCACTCGCGAGTGCCTGCACCACGGCCGAGGACTCGCCCGACGCGACCCCGTCGAGCGCGGCGCCGACGACCGCGGGGGCGGCAACGAACCCGAGCGACCCGCCATCGTCGAGCGCGAGCGCTCCGGCGACCATCCCGACGTCAGCCTTCGTCGAGCTGCCCACCGAGCTGCGGAAGTCCCCCGACGGACGACGCCCGTCGAGGAGGCCCTGCCGAAGCTGTGCGCCAACGAGTTCGGCACCGGAGGTCGACAGGTCACCGCCAGCGCAGCGATGACCGTCACCTACAAGAAGGCCGGCGAACCGGAGAGCAACGTGCCGCAGGGGATGATCCACCAGACCATCTTCACCTTCGAGGGCGACGGCGCCTCGGCGTACATGGCGCGTCTGCGCACCGCCGTGCAGGCGTGCCCCTCCTACGACCACTTCGGGAGCCCCGGCACCGTGAAGACCCGGGCCCTGTCCGGCGTCGGAGACGAGGCGCTGCTGCTGGACCGGACGTGGGCCGGAACGAACCTGAACGGAGACCGCACCGGCGGCAGCTCGTCCAGCCAGATCGCCGTGGCGCGCGTCGACACCACGGTGACGGTCTTCGACGACCAGGGGTGGGAGGGCACCAACGGCGACCCCGTCATGGTGGACCGGGTCCTCCGCGACGGCGTGCGCACCATCGACGCCTGGCAGCGGTAGGAGCCGGGCCGGGGACAACTGCGGCGGTACGTGTTCGCCCGCGCGTACATCCCCGGTGGTAGGCCCATCGACATCCTCGGCATGACGACTCACGTGCACTCCGGTTCATACGCTGCGGCGGTAACCGTCGTGGGACCGAAGGGAAACGTGATGTCGATCCGTCGCCTGCTCACCGCCGCCGTTGCCGGCGCTACCGGGGCAGTCGCCCTGGCCGCGCCGGCAGCCGCGCACTCCTCCGTCCAGCCGACCGCCGCCACCGCCATGAGCTCCGGGCGGCTCGGCGCCAGCTTGGGCGTACTGCTGGGGTTGGTCGGTGCGGTCATCGGTGGGCTGGCCCTGGCCCGCCCCGCCGGTCGCCTCGGCACCGGCTCCGGGCTGCTCGGCGCCGTCCTGGCCCTGGCGGCGGGCCTGCTCGGTCTGGCGCTCGGAGGGTTGGTGGTGGCCACCTCCGACAGCGGCATCGGCACCGGCAACGGGCGGGGCGGGGCGTATGTGGCCGTGGCGGTCGGCCTGGTCGGCGTGCTCCTCGGTGGGCTGGCGCTGGCCCGCGCCCGCCGCACCGGCCGGCTGGCCGCCTGAGAGTGGCTCAGGATCGGGTGAGCCAGCCGGGAACGGTCAGACCCGACTCATAGGCGAGGATCACCAGCTGGGCTCTGTCCCGCACCTGCGCCTTGGTCATGATCCGGCTGACATGCGTCTTGGCGGTGGCCGGGCTCAGCACCAGTCGCGCGGCGATCTCGTCGTTGGACAGGCCCGCGGCGACCAGTGTCAGCACCTCACGCTCCCGCTCGGTGAGCACGCTCAGTCGCGGCCCGGGGTCCGGATGCCGGACCCGGGCCGCGAACTCGGCGATCAGTCGACGGGTGATCGCCGGTGCGATCAGCGCGTCACCGCGGGCGACCACCCGCACCGCGTGGATCAGCTCCGCCGGCTCGGTGTCCTTGACCAGGAACCCGCTCGCGCCGGCTCGCAACGCCCCGTAGACGTACTCGTCCAGGTCGAACGTGGTCAGGATGATGACGCGGGCATCGGTGCGCGCGACGATCTGCCCGGTGGCGGCGAGGCCGTCCAGCACGGGCATCCGGATGTCGATGAGGACGACGTCCGGCCGCAGCCGCACGGCGAGCCGCACCGCCTCCACCCCGTCGGCGGCCTCACCGACCACCTCGATGCCATCCTCACCGTCCAGGATGGAGCGGAAGCCGGCGCGGACCAGGGTCTGGTCGTCGACGAGCAGCAGCCGGATCACGCCCGCTCCCCCACCGGCGTCGGGTCGGGCCGCAGCGGCAGGCGGGCGCAAACCCGAAAGCCGCCGTCCGGCCCCGTGCCCGTGGTCAGCGACCCGCCCAGCGCCCGGGCCCGTTCGCGCATGCCGAGGATCCCACTGCCGGGCGCGCCTGGTGCGCCGGTGCCGTCGTCCTCCACCTCCACCAGCACGTCGTCGCGGTCGGGTCGGACGCGGACCACGGCGTTGGTGGCGCCTGCGTGCCGGGCCACGTTGGTGAGTGCCTCCTGGACGATCCGGTAGACCGCCAAATCGACCTCCGGCGGCAGCGCCGGGATCTCCGCGAACTCGGTGCGGATCTCCAGCTCGGAACCCCCCGCCGTGGTGATCAGGTCGTCGAGGCGGTTGAGGCCCGGCGCGGGCACGATCGGCGCCTCACCCTCCTGCCGCAGCACGCCCAGCGTCGCCCGCAACTCACGCAGTGTCTCCTTGCTGGTCTCCTTGATCGCGGTGAGCGCCTGCTCGGACCGGGCGGGGTCCGGTCGGTGCAACGCGGCACTGGCCTGCACGTTGATCAGCGAGAGATGGTGACCGAGCACGTCGTGCAGCTCGCGGGCGATGCGCAACCGCTCCTCGGTGGCCCGTCGCCGGGACTCCTCCTCCAACCGCTGCTCGGCGGCAACCGCCCGGGCCTGCGCCTCGGCGAGGTAGGCCCGGCGGTTTCGGGTCACCCCGACGATGACCGCGACGAGCCAACCGGCGTGCAGCAGCGTCGCACCGTTCCTGGTGTCCGGGGAACGGTTGCCGCTGTCGGCGACGGCGAAGGCGATCACCGAGGCGAGGCCGAGCCCGATGGCGACCCGGAGATGGCCCTCGTCGACAACGGTGTAGAGCGCCACGACGAACACCAACATGATCGGGCCGGTCTTGTGCAACAACGCCCCGTACGCGCCGACGGCGGCCAACGCCACCACGCCCACCGGCACCGGGTGGCGGCGGCGGACGTACAGCGCACCGGAGGAGGCCAGCACCGCCAGCAGCGCCGCCGACTCGGCTGCGGTGTCGATGCCGCGCGACTGCACCACCAGGCCGACGAGGGCCACCAGCCCGACGCCGAGCACCAGGCCCGCGTCCGCCGCCCGGCCACGCCACCGCGACCCTGACATAGGCCGAAGCCTAACCTCCGGCGCGAAGGCGGGAGTACGCCCGAACCGTCGAACGTGGCCGGCGCTCGTTCCCCCTTTCCCCGCGTCGTTGCTCAGTGGGAGGTCGCGGTGCCCTGGTGCGGAAGCTGGGGCTCCCTGGTCAGGTTGGCGTCGTAGCCGGCGGCCTGGAGGGCGAACAGTTCGGCGTACCGACCGCCGGTGGCGACCAGCTCGTCGTGGGTGCCGGCCTCGACCAGCCGGCCGTGGTGCAGGACGAAGATCCGGTCGGCGTGGCGGACGTTCGCGAGCCGGTGCGTGATGAGGATCGTGGTGGCCCGGCCTCGACGGTCGCGGATGGCCTGGAACAGCGCGTCCTCGGCTCGGGGGTCGAGAGCGGAGGACGGCTCGTCCATGATCAGCAGTTCGGCGTCGCGCAGGAACCCGCGAGCCGCGGTGATGCGCTGCCACTGACCGCCGGACAGGTCCTGGCCTCTCGCGAAGGTCCGGTCGAGCAGCGTCTCGTACCCGTGCGGAAGCTCGTTGATCATGTCGTGGGCGACCGCGCGTGCGGCGGCGGCCTCGATGAGGTCCTGCCGGGCCTCGGTGTCGACGTCGCCGATGGCGATGTTCGTCGCCGCGGTGAACGGCCACTTGTGGTATTCCTGCGTCACCACCGCGATTCGGGCCCGCAGCCCGGCGACGTTCCACTCCGACAACTGTCGGCCGTTCCATTCGATGCTGCCCTCGGAGGGGGCCCGGAGGCCGGCGATCATCGCGGCGAGGGTCGTCTTGCCCGAGCCGTTCTCCCCGACGAACGCGACCGTCTGGCCGGCGGTGATCGTCAACGTGACGTCGTCCACGGCGGGGGTGTCCCGGTCCGGGTAGCGCAGGCTCACCCTGCTGACGGTCAACTCCCGCAACCGTTCCGGGCCGGCGGCGGCGGGTCGCGTCGCGTCCGGCAGGTAGGCGTCGGCGCGGGTCATGAAGCCGGTGTAGTCGCCGAAATGCTGGCCCTCGGTGTAGACGTGGTCCACCTGGAAGGTGGCGATGGCCAGGGACCGCTGCGCGGACTGTACCGCGATGACGCACGTCGCCGCGGCGGCGAGCGGGATCTGCCCGTCCAGGAGCAGCAGGCCGAGCAGTGCGTAGACGGTGCCCGTGGCGAGACCGCCGATCATCGCCCCGACCGTGGTGGTCGTGGTGACCCGACGGGCCAGGGCGAGTTGGATGTCGGTCTCCACCTGCATCACCCGGTCGTACTGATCGAGCAGGAACCCGCGCAGCCCGTACGAGCGCAGTTCCGGGGCGGAGGCCCGTTCGGCCATCAGCTTGTGCAGCAACCACAGTCGACGTCTGCGCACGGATCCGGCGGTGTACGTCTGGTACCGCAGGTGCCCGGCCCGCAAGGACGCCCACGCGTTGGGCACCGTGGCCACCAGCAGCGCCAACAGCAGCAGCGGGTGGATGACGATGACGGCGGCCGCCACGGCGAGCAGCCCGGCCAGCCCGGCGAGCAGGTTCATCGACGCCTGCACCAGCCCGATCGTCGACTCGGTGCCCCGGGAGGCGCGCTCCATGTCGTCGGCGAACGCGTCGGCGTCGAACGCCTCCAGGCGTACCGCGGTGGACACCTCGAACAGACCCCGTTCCACCTCGCGGCTCACCCGCGGCGTCAACCCGTTCTGCGCGTACCCCGTGGCGATGCCCATCCCGGCGCGCAGGGCAACCGCCGCCGCCAGCACGGCCAGGGCCGGCATCGCCGCCCGCACCTTGTCCGCGGTCGGCCCGCCGGCGAACAACTCCACCAGCACCCGCTGCGTGGCCAACAGGCCGAAGGCGGCCATCACACCCGCGCCGACCGTCGCCGCGGCCACCACGCCGGTACGCAGTCGGTCGGCGCGCCAACTGATGCCCAGGGCTGTCCGTACGAGCCTGGGCAGCTCGGCGAAGACGGCGAAGACACCGGCCTCGGCTCGCGCCCGCACACCCGTCTCCCACCACATCTCCCGCAGCTCCGGCAACACCGACTCGGTGCTCCCGGGACCCGGGCGGCCTGACCGGGTGCGGTGGGGCTCTGCGGCGGCGGTCTCGATCATGGTCGTACCTCCCGGGGCGGCGCACCGTCGCCGTCTCAGCCAGGGCAGGCGGATTGGCGGGTTCCTGGAGGATTGGACCACTCGGACATAGCCGTTAGCAATTGCCTGATCACTCGCAGTCATGAATGAGCGGATGATTGGCGGAAGGCCGCAGCACACTCGGGCAACTCACCAGCTGACCGCAGCGTCCCCTGCTGATCAGCCCTTGCCCACGACGTCGAGGCGCGCTCGCAGCGCCGCGGCGATCTCGCCCGCCGCGACGATCTGATCCGGTGTGAGGGCGTCCACGAAGAGCTGACGGATGGCGCGCAGGTGCGGAAAGGTGGCCCCGGCGAACGCGTCGGCTCCGACCTTGGTGAGCAGCACCTCGGCTCCCCGGGGCACGGTGGCGCACTCCTGGCGCCGGATCAGGCCCCGTCGCTCCATGCGCCCCAGGTGGTGGGAGAGGCGGCTCCGCTCCCAGCCGATGTGTGACGCGAGCTCGGAGGACCGCATCGCCTGGCCCTGCGCCTCGCTGAGGGCGAGCAGCACGGCGTAGTCCCCCGTCGACAACGCGGAGTCGCCCTGCAGGCGGGACTCCAGGCGGGAACTCAGCGCTGCCGTCGTCTCGATGAAGTCCCGCCAGACGCGTAGCTCCTCGGCGGTCGGGAGCTGGCGTCCTCCCCGCCGGCCGGGTGTGGTGTCCGTCATGTCATTCTCCCGGGAATTGACGTGTCAATTGCCAAGTTAGCATGATTGACACGTCAACCGGCAGGAGGAGACGATGGCAGCAACAGGCTTCGAGTTGGGGCTCAACTCGTTCGGGGAGGTGGCCACCGACGGCGGCCGCGTCCTGAGCGACGCCGAGACCGTCCGGCTCCTCGTCAACGAGGCGCGACTCGCCGAGTCGGTCGGGCTCGACGTGTTCAGCGTCGGCGAGCACTACCGGGAAGGCCACAACGACTCGGCGACACCCGTCCTGCTCGCGGCGGCCGCTACGGCCACCGAGAGGATTCGCCTCGGCACCTCGGTCACGGTGCTCAGCACGAACGACCCGGTACGCCTGTACCACGAGTTCGCGACCCTCGACGCGGTGTCGAACGGGCGCGCGCAGATGGTTCTCGGACGCGCGTCGGCCACCGAGTCGTTCCCGCTGTTCGGCTACGACCTGACCGACTACGAGCGGTTGTTCGAGGAGAAGCTGGACCTCTTCCTGCGGCTCCAACGGGACGAACCGGTCACCTGGTCCGGCACCGTGCGAAGTGCCCTGGTCGAGCAGCGCCTGCACCCACGGATGCAGCCGGGCGGCATCCCGACGTGGATCGGCGTCGGGGGAAGCCCGAACTCGGTGATCCGCGCCGCCCGGCACGGACTCCCACTGATGCTCGCGATCATCGGCGGGCGACCCCAGCGGTTCGCCGGCCACGTCGAGCTCTACACCAAGGCGCTCGAACAGTTCGGGCATACCCCGCAGCCAGTCGGGCAGCACTCTCTCGGCCTTGTCGCAGACACCGACGAGGAGGCGGTGGAGACGTGGTGGCGATACTGGCAGCCGGTGGTGGCCGCGCTGGCCGAGGAACGCGGCTTCTACAAACCCGACCGCGCGCGCTACGAGGCCGAAATCGACCACGGCGCGCTCTTCGTCGGGTCACCCGAGACGGTGGCGCAGAAGATCGCCACGGTCGCCCGCGACCTGCGACTGAGCCGCTTCGACCTGAAGTACGACATCATGCACCTGCCCCGCGAGGCACGCGCGCGCACCATCGAACTGCTGGGCAGTGAGGTCGCGCCGCGGGTCCGGGAGCTGCTGGCGAAGGAGCCCACCCATGTCTGATCTGTTGTTCGGCCTCGACACGTTCGGCGACGTACCGGAGGACGACTCCGGCAAGCTCGTCTCCCACGCCACCGCGATCCGGCAGGTCGTCGACGAGGCGGTGCTCGCCGACCAGCTCGGCGTCGACGTCATCGCCCTTGGCGAGCACCACCGGCCGGAGTACTCGGTGTCGACGCCGGAGACGGTGCTGGCCGGTATCGCCACCCGTACGTCGCGGATCCGGCTGGCCTCCGGCGTGACGGTGCTGAGCTCCGACGACCCGGTCCGGGTGTTCCAGCGCTTCGCCACCGTCGACGCGCTGTCCCACGGCCGGGCCGAGGTGATCCTCGGTCGCGGGTCGTTCACGGAGTCGTTCCCCCTATTCGGCTACGACCTGCGCGACTACGACACGCTGTTCGAGGAGAAGATCGAACTGTTCGTGAAGTTGCTGGACGAGAAGCCGGTCACCTGGAGCGGCACCCTGCGCGCGCCCCTGGAGAACGCCGACGTCTTCCCCAAGACGGAGTCGGGTCACCTGAGCACCTGGGTCGGCGTCGGTGGCTCACCGCAGTCGGTCGTCCGCACCGCCAAGTACGGCCTTCCGCTCATGCTCGCCATCATCGGTGGCGCGCCCGAGCGCTTCGCGCCCTACATCGACCTGTACCGCCGGGCGGCCGACCAACTCGACACGACGGCACACCCGGTCGGAATGCACTCGCCGGGCTTCATCGCCGACACCGACGAGGAGGCCAAGGAGGTGTACTGGCCGCACTACCGCGTGATGCGCAACCGCATCGGCGCGCTGCGGGGCTGGCCACCGATCCGCCGCCAGGAGTTCGACTCCGAGGTGGAGGACGGCTCGCTCTACATCGGCTCCCCGGAGACCGTGGCCCGCCGGATGGCCCGCGCGATCCGCAGCCTCGGCGTCGGCCGGTTCGACCTCATCTACTCGGCCGGAGCGCAACCGGTGAGTGCCCGGATGCGCGCCGTGGAACTGTACGGCTCCAAGGTGATCCCCATGGTCCGCGACATCCTGGCGAGCTGACCAGCGCACGCATTTCGTACCGGAAGGACGACATGAACGACAACGACCGGAGCCGGCCGGTGACCCTCGGCATCCTCGGGGCCGGCAAGGTGGGCACTGTGCTCGCCCGTCTCGCCGTCGCCGCCGGCCACCGGGTGCTGGTCGCCGGCTCCGGCGACCCCGCGAAGATCGCCCTCACCGTCGAGGTGCTCGCGCCGGGGGCGGTAGCCACCACCGCAGTTGACGCGGCAGCGGAAGCCGACATCGTCATCCTCGCCCTCCCGCTGGGCAAGTACCGCAGCGTTCCCGTCGACGCACTGCGCGGCAAGCTCGTCGTCGATGCCATGAACTACTGGTGGGAGATCGACGGTATCCGCGCGGACCTCACCGATCCGCACACCTCGTCGAGCGAGATCGTCCAGGCCTTCCTGTCCGACTCGCGCGTCGTCAAGGCCTTCAACCACATGGGCTACCACGATCTTGAGGATGAGGCGCGGCCGGCGGGGACGACCGGCCGCAAGGCCATCGCGGTCGCCGGCGACGACACCACCGCCGTCACGGCGGTCGCCTCCCTTGTGGACGCGCTCGGCTTCGATCCGGTCGTCGCGGGCCCCCTGGCCGAGGGGGTACGGCTCGAACCGGGCAGCGAGATGTTCGGCGCGAACGTCAGCGCCGACGAGGTACGCGCCATGCTCGACCGTTTTCCCGAGTCGGAGCGCGGACGGACCATCGCGGCAGCCCGAGAGGCGTCGTAGTCGACAGTGGCGTCGCCCGTCAGACATCGCGCGCTGGGGCGTACCGGACGTCGGTCGACGCCTGACCGGCGACCAGCGGTCACCGGCCCTCAGCGCTGGTCGCGCGCGAAGGCCGCCCGTGGTTCGAGGCCCTGACCCGCCGCGTACTCCGCGTCGAAGGCGGCGCGGCCGAGCGCCTCGATCGCGGCGGTGCGCATCGTGGCGAGGTCGGCCGCGTCGTCCGGGTCCGGCACCTGGCCCAGCGCCGTGAACGCGGCGTCCGCGACACCGATCATCAGCGCCGCCCGCGCGTGATCGCCCTCGGCCGTCGCGAGCGCGGCGCCCGCGACACAGACGTACGGCACGAAGTCTGCCCAGTCGTTGGCGAACACCCGCTCGCGGTTCTCGGCGAACAGTGCCCTCGCCGTTTCGAGATTGCCCAGCCCCAGCTCACAGAACGCGAGGTTGTGGAACTCGGAGTTGACCATCATCGGCCGGCCCAGCGACTCGTTGAGCGCGATGCTCTCCCGGTACAGGTCCCGAGCCCGCAGCAGATCGCCGGACATGCGCGCCACGCCGGCCAGCACGTGCCTCGGCCGTTCCTCCAGGCTGCGGTCGCCAGAGCGCAGCGCCACCTCCAGAGCTTCCCGGGCCCGCGCTTCGCCGCCCGCCAGGTCGCCGCCGCGGATCGCCACCCGGGCCAGGCTGTAGCGGGCCTCCACCTCACCCGCCGGGTCACCGGCCGCCTGGGCTCGCTCGATCTCGGCCTCACTCATCCGCACCACGGCGTCGGTTTCACCACGCCGAAAGGCCGAACGCACGCTCTCACTGAAGGTCACGAAGCCTCTCCCCCACCCATGTGTCCGAATCACCGCCCGGACGCCCTGACGGTGCCTGCCGCCCCGCCGTCCCGAGCTCGCGTCCGTCCGAGCGGCGAAACCGATCAGGAATCGAGAAGCCCGACGGGCACGACCCGGCCTAGCCTTTTCCCAGGTCACCGGCAGCGCGCCTGACCTGACCAACGAGAGGGAGCCTAGATATGTCCGCGAAGACCTCCACGACCACCTCCGACGGCTTCAGCGCCGACGAGCGGGCCGCGATGAAGGAGCGCGCCGCCGAGCTGCGCGCCGAGGGCAAGAAGGGCGCCAAGAAGGCCGACGGGCTGCAGGCGATCCTCGACCGGATCGCGCAGATGGAGCCGGACGATCGCGCGCTCGCCGAGCGCGTGCACGTGACGGTGACCGCCGCCGCTCCGGACCTGACGCCCAAGACCTGGTACGGGATGCCCGCCTACGCGAACGCGGACGGCAAGATCGTCGTCTTCTTCCAGGACTCCGGCAAGTTCAACTACCGGTACTCGACAGTGGGCTTCCAGGACGCGGCCAACCTCGACGACGGAGACCTGTGGCCGGTGGCGTACGCGCTGCAGAAGTGGAGCCCCGCGGTGGAGAAGAAGGTCACCGAGCTGGTGAAGGCAGCGGTCTCCTGACCTACGCCCCGCCGCGTCCGCCCCTCGGCACGGGCGGCGTCCGGCCCTCGCTGACCGGACGGCGGTGACGTGGACGATGATCGGGGGCCGGAGGCTGAGGGAGGCAGGCAGTGCGAACGATGTGGCACAGGCCGACAGCGGTGGGACGGGTCGCCCGGTGACGGGCCGGGCCGGTGAGGTGTTCGACACCACTCGGGCGGTGTCCGACATCGAGACGTTGCTCGCCGCGGATCTGCCCACCGGCGGCGCGACGGTCAGCGAGGGTGACCCGGCCACCGGGGAGTGGACCGGCACCCGGGGCGCGGGTTTTCGGATCATCCCGCTGTGGGAGAGCGAAGCCCTCACGGGCGTGTACGGCGCCGACTGGAACCAGGCCGAGGATGCCGCCGAGGCGAACCTGGCTCTCGTCGTCCGGGAGTCGGACCATCGGTGGGGCCCGCACCGCAAGGTCTCCATGCGCGTGCCGCTGTTTCGGCACCAGGCCCGCGCACCCCTGCCGGCACTGTTCCAGGCGCTGGGCGACCTGGACTGCTTCGGCGACCTGACGGTCTGGGGGCCCACGGCGACCGGAGGCCGATGGATCGCGGTCTCGGTCAACCAGTGTGACGGCGACGCCCCAATGATCATGACTGCGGTCGTCAGTCATGCCCCGATCACCGAACCGGCGGAGTGACCGATGTCCACCACAGACCATGCGCTGGCCATCACGGCGGCGGAGGCCGGAGCCGCGGTGGTCCGTTCGCAGTACGGATCCTCGCTGACGCGCTTCGCGAAGGTCGGCACCGACTTCGCCACCACCGCCGACATCGAGGCGGAGAAGGCCATCCTCGACGTCCTGCGGGCGCCACGTCCGGACGACGGCCTGCTGGGCGAGGAGAGCGGACGCACGGGCACCGGCGGAAACGGACGTACCTGGCTGGTCGACCCGTTGTGCGGCACGCTGAACTACAGCGCGCGGACGATGCTGGTCTCGGTCAACGTCGCTCTACGCACCGGCACACACCTCGCCGTGGCCGCCTCGGCGGACCCGTTCAGCGAGGAGGTTTTCTGGACCGACGGCGTCGCCTCGTACGTCCGACGCGCAGGGACGGACCAACGACTCGTGCCGTCGGCCGAGTCGACGCTGGTCGACGTCAATCTTGATCCACCGTTTCCTCACCGGGACGTGTTCCTGGCCGCCCGGATGCTCGCCGACGACGGCTTCATCGCACAGTTCCGCCCACGTGTGGTCTCCAGCACCCTGGCCGTGGCCTGGGTCGCTGCCGGCCGACGCGCCGCCTACGTGACGGACGGCCGCGACCTGCGCCAGAGCGTCCACTTCGCGGCCGGCATCGCCCTCTGCGAGGCGGCCGGTTGTGTGGTCACCGGGATCGACGGCCGGCCGTTGCACGCTGGCGGCGAAGGCCTCGTCGCCGCCGCGGACGAGCAGACACATGCCGCTCTGCTGGCTCTCATCCGCAGACAGCGCACCGAAAGGGACTGAAGGCCGAGGCCCGGGCCCGGCAGCTTGACATGAACCGCGGTTCAGGTTCTAGCGTCGGGTGGTGGATCACGTTGACGGCCGGAAGGCGGACGAGCTGTTTCGCCGGACGTCCGTCACCCCAGCACTGCCGCCGGAGGAAATCTGATGTACCTGCCACGCCTTCTGCGCCCGCGCACCGTCGCGAGCGCACACTGCGACCTGCCCTGCGGCGTCTACGACCCGGCGCAGGCCCGCATCGAGGCCGAGTCGATCAAGGCGATCTCCGAGAAGTACCAGGCCAGCGACGACCCGGAGTTCCGCACCCGATCGCTGCTCATCAAGGAACAGCGGGCCGAGCTGGTCAAGCACCACCTCTGGGTCCTGTGGACCGACTACTTCAAGGCGCCGCACTTCGAGAAGTACCCCGAGCTGCACAGCCTCTTCAACGAGGCCACCAAGCTGGCCGGCGCCGGTGGCGCGAAGGGCGCGGCTGACCCGGCCGTCGCGGACCGGCTCCTCGGGAAGATCGAGGAGATCTCGAAGATCTTCTGGGAGACCAAGCAGAGCTGACCGACCGGGACCGGGTGGCGCAGGCCACCCGGTCCGGCGTACCGCGACTTCTGATGGTCTACCGGGCGACGATGGACGCCAACGGCCTGTCCAGCCCACCCGGATAGGGCCCGGCCGGACCGGGCCGGGCCGTATTCTCGGTCAGTTCCTTCATGGACACCCTGCCGGCCACGCCCTCGTGACGGGCGCCCGTGGCACGGTCACGCCGCGACGGCTGCCTGGCCCACCGGGAACCGCACGCCGGTGAGGTCTTCCGAGACGGCCCAGAGGCGTTGCTGCACTGTCACGTCGTAGGACTCGGGGCTGGACGTGACCAGCCTCGGGTGGCCGCGCACCTCACCCAGGCCGTCGGGGCCGTAGTACTGCCCGCCTAGGACGGACGGGTCGGTGGCGGCCCGCAGGGTGGGCAGCGCGCCCGCCGTCGCGGGCTGCGTGATCACCGGGGCGAGCCAGGTGACCGGCCGGCGGACGACCGACGGGGTGTTGCGGGTCAGTTCGGTGTTGGAGACGCCGGGGTGTGCGGCCACCGCAACGGTGGTGCCGTGTGCGGCGAGCCGACGTTGCAACTCGTAGGTGAACATCAGGTTGGCGAGCTTCGACTGGCCGTAGGCGGCAGCCCGGCCGTAGGACCGTTCCCACTGCAGGTCGTCGAAGTGGATGGCCGCGCGGATGCGGTGGCCGGTGCTGCTGACCGTGACCACCCGGGAGCCGGACACGGGCAGCAGCAGGTCGAGCAGCAGGCCGGTGAGGGCGAAGTGGCCCAGGTGGTTGGTGCCGAACTGCATCTCGAAGCCGTCGCGGGTGGTCTGCTTCGGGGTGTACATCACGCCGGCGTTGTTGATGAGCAGGTCGATCCTCGGGTGGGCGGCGCGCAGGCCGTCCGCGGCGGCGCGCACCGACTCCAGCGAGGTCAGATCCAGCTCCCGTACGGAGACGTCGCCGTTCATCCGGGCAGCGGCCAGCTTGCCCTTCCCGGTGTCGCGCACGGCCAGAACGACTGAGGCCCCGCGCTCGGCGAGCAGCCGGGCGGTCTCGAAGCCGAGTCCGATGTTGGCGCCGGTGACCACGGCCACCCGGCCGTCCTGGCGCGGGATCTGCTGCTCGGTCCACTTCATTTCGGGCTCCCCAATGTACCGCCGGTAACTTAAGCTCGAACGGTAATGTACCGCCGGTACGATGTCAAGGGACCGCCGGTACCTAAGCTAGGGTTGACGTCATGACGTTCCAGCGGGCGCGCAGCGAGGAGCAGCGTGAGATCCGGCGCCGGGCGATCCTGGAGACCACTTCGGCGATGCTCGACGAGATGCCGGTCGCCGAGGTGACCCTGAACGAGCTGAGCCGGCGGGTCGGCCTGGCCAAGACGGCGGTGCTGCGCTATTTCGAGTCCCGCGAGGCGGTGCTGCTCGACCTGATGGACGACCGGACGACGACCTGGCTGGCCGAGCTTGACCAGGAGCTGGCCCACGGCGTCGACCTGGGCCGGTCCGCGTTGGAACGGGCGGAGCAGGTGGCCGACGTGCTCAGTCGGTCGCTCGCCGCCCAGACCGTGCTCTGTGATCTCTATGGCGCCCAGGGCGGGGTGCTTGAGCACAACGTGTCGGTCGAGGTGGTCCGCCGACACAAGCGGGCCTCGCTGGGCAACCTCGCGGTGATGGCCGACCTGGTCCGGCGGCACCTGCCCGAGGTCGGCGACCGTGCCGAGCTGTTCTGCCTGAACGCCCTGCTCGTGGGTGGCGCACTGTCGGCCTATACCTCGCCGCCGCCGAGCCTGCTCGCCGTCTACGAGTCCGAGCCGGCGCTCGCGGTCCACCAGGTCGACCTGCGGACAGCCCTGCGGGTCGCGATCATCACGTCGCTCGTGGGCATGCTGCCGCGCTCCTGAGTCCGGAGCGCGGCAGCGCCCGCGATCCGAAACCGCCCTAGCTGGCGTACGTCTCGAACTCGCCGACCCGCGGCGTACCGCTGGAGCTGTTGATCTTGAAGGTGATCTTGCTCAACGATGTAGCGGAGAAGCTGATGGAGCCGGCCCCGCTGCCCGAGGCCAGGACGGCCCCGGTGTCGTGGTTGACCAGCTGCCAGGACCCGATGGAGCCCTGGGTCCCCGACGGCTCACGAATGATCACTCGGGAAACCCGGGTGGCCGAGCCCCACTTGATCGAGATGGAGCCGGTCGTGCCGGCCGGTGACCAGTAGCTGGTGATGTTGCCGTCGCGCACGTTGCCGTAGCTCGTTCCGCTGGCCTTGCTGGAGCCGTCGGCACTGGCACCCAGGCTGAGGTTGGTCCCACTGGGCGGAGGCGTGGTGGGTGGGGGCGTGGTCGGCGGAGGTGTGGTGGGTGGGGGCGTGGTCGGCGGAGGTGTGGTCGGCGGCGGGGTCTGCGGTGAGCAACTGCCGTTCGACACCCGCAGACCCGTGTTGGCGCCCACCGTCTGCCGAACGATGTCCGGCACGCAGCTCGCGCCGTCGAGGCTGTACGGGTACGGGATGCTGACAGTGGTGGTGGACGTCAGGTTGGGGCCGGCGGGGTAGTTCTCGCTGCCGGTGCCAGACCAGGTCACGTTGTCGAGGATGTTGCCGCTGACCTGCCAGAAGCCGCGCTCGTTGGTGTAGAAGGTGCCGAGGACGTCCTTCGAGTCACGGAAGTAGTTGTTCTCCACCTTGGCCTTGGCGCCGGCCCGCGAGTTGATGCCGGACTCGTGCAGGCTCACGTAGTGGTTGTTGTAGATGTGGGCCGTGCCGCCGCGCAGCAACGGCGTACGGGAGTCGATGTTCTCGTACAGGTTGTGGTGATAGGTGATGAAGCCGTTCGAGAGATCACTCTCACTGGAGCCGACGAGGCCGCCGCGGCCGGAGTTGCGCAGGATGCTGTAGGACAGGGTCACGTACTGCGTGTTGTCCTTCATGTCGAAGAGGCCGTCGTACCCCTCGGACTCCCCGCCCGACGCCTCCAGGGTGACGTGGTCGACCCAGACGTTGCGGACCGTGCTCTCCATGCCGATGGCGTCTCCACCGTTGGAGGTGGGCGAGCCGGACTTCTTGACGTTCCGGATGGTCACGTTCTGGATGATGATGTTGCTGGAGTCGCGGATGTGGATGCCGAGCTGGTCGAAGACGGCTCCGCTGCCGACCCCGATGATGGTGACGTTGCTGATCTGCTTGAGCTCGATCACGCCCGCCGCGGTGTTGCAGCTCGACCCCGACACCTTGGTGGTGTTGCCGTGATTGATGGTCCCGGTGACCTCGATGGTGATCGGGGTGCTGCTGCTGGCCCGGCCGCACAGCGCCGCGTGGATCGCCGTGCCGGTCGCGGCCCGCACCGTCTGCCCACCCGCGCCGCCGGTGGTCCCGCCGTTCTGGGTGGCGTAGCCGGTGGCGCTGCCGACCGCCGCCGACGCCTGAGGGGTCGGCATGGCAACCACGACCGCGATCCCCACGGCTGCCGTGGCCAGCGCTGCCGGTAGTCGTACCGAAACTGCTCGTCTCATCTCGCCTCACTTCGCATTCGTCTGGTCTTTGCCGACGCAACGCGACGGTCGTCGCGACCGGCCGGCACCTCGCGTCTCAGAAATTGGCGGTAGTAAATCGCCAGACTGCCCTCGACATCCCCTTGCCCCTGGTGAACGCAGTGGGCGTCGTGCAATCGGCACCCACTGCTGGCATCGCCCTAAATGCGATCACCCGGGCTCATGAATGAAACATCGATGTAACGCAATCGTAGGAAAGCGGTTTCCCTCAAGGCAAGGGTTAGCGCTTGCAGGTTTGTTGCAGTGGTCGACGGGGAGCCCACGTCGTTGTTCTCGACCGACGAGACCATGCACGGACCTACGGAACGGCTCCTCGACCGGGCTGAGCGTGGTCGAGGAGCCGTAACCGCGCAGGCCCGGGCGGGGCGGTGTCGCCCCGGCCCGGACCTGTTGACGCAGGCCGCTGTCTCAGCTGCGCAGCTGCCACTGCTGGTTGGTGCCGCCGTTGCAGGACCAGAGGATCAACTTCGTACCGTTCGCCGTTCCGGCGCCGTTCGCGTCGAGGCACAGGCCCGACTGCACGCCGGTGATCGTGCCGTTGGCGTTGACGTTCCACTGCTGGTTGGCCTGGCCGTTGCAGTCCCAGATCACCACCGTGGTGCCGTTGGTGGTCCCCTGGCCGGAGGCGTCCAGGCACTTGGTGCCGTAGACCATGAGCTGCCGGCTGGCGGTGTGGGTCCACCGCTGGTTGGTGGCGGAGCTGATGCAGTCCCAGATCTGGGCCTGCGTGCCGTTGGTCGTGCTGGAGTTGCCGATCTCGGCGCACCGGCCCGACTGGACGCCCACGATCTGCACGTTCTGCGGGTTGGTGCTGCCGCCGCTCTGCACGCCAGCCGCGTTGATCACCGTCTGCGCGCCCGACGGCCAACTGCCGTTGCTGACCGTGACGTTTCCGTTGACGACGTTGCCGCGGTCGCCGTTGGTCACGTTCGTGGAGTTGTTCGTCGACCAGTTGTTGGTGACGGTGAAGTTGCCCATGTTCTCCGCGTACCAG
The DNA here is from genome assembly GCF_057766525.1 of Micromonospora sp. MGP-C2. Taxonomy (NCBI): domain Bacteria; kingdom Bacillati; phylum Actinomycetota; class Actinomycetes; order Micromonosporales; family Micromonosporaceae; genus Micromonospora; species Micromonospora sp. MGP-C2. The sequence goes on along the minus strand of NZ_JBYMEN010000002.1, from coordinate 6,264,989 downwards.
TAGTTGGCGGTGGCCCAGGTGCCGGTGGAGGAGAACACGTTGTTGCGGGCGGTGTAGTAGCGGGAACCCTCGTCGAAGTAGAGCCCGAACCAGCCGTTGGTCCGCAGGCAGTAGTTTTCGTTGATGGTGCCGCCCGGGTTCGCCGACAGGGTGTAGATGCACCCGCCGTCGGTCATCTGCTGCATCACGTCGTGGACGTAGTTGCCGATGACCTGGTTGTTGGCCGCGGTGGTCGCCGTGGTGTAGCGCGGCTGGTAGTTGTACAGGCCCCGGTTCGCGTAGTGCTGGCTACCGCCGGCGTCGTTGGCGCCCCAGCCGTAGCCGACCGACAGACCGGTGTACGGCATGTTGTAGACCTCGTTGTGCGAGATCAGCGACGTGTTCACGTAGGTGGTCAGGATCGAGACGACCCCCCGGTACTCCAGGCCGAGATCGTGCACCCGGTTGTTGCTCACGGTGATGTTGCGGTTGACCATCCGCTGGTCGCCGGGGTGGTGCGCGTCGGCGCGTACGCCGCCGACCACGATGCCGCCGGCGGAGTTCCGGGCGATCTCGGATCGGGTGACGGTGATGTTGCTGGCGCCCAGGCCGACACCGCTGGCGTGGGCGTTGGCGTCGTTACCGATGCCGATGGCCGTCTGCCCGAGGTTGACGAACTGCGAGTCGCTGAAGGTGATGGTGTTGGCGGCCGACACCTGCACGGCGGCGGGCATCTGGTTCCAGTTCGGCCGGGTGGCCTCGAACTGGGGGCAGCCGGCCTGGCAGGAGGTCAGAGCGTCGGACGGACGCGCCCAGGTGCCGGTGATGTGCGCGCCGGTCTGCTGGTCGGCGAAGCCGTTGCTGCTGCTGGGGCCGAGCCAACTGGTGCCCGTGAAGGTGATGCCGCTGAACGAGATGTGGTGCGCGGGCGCGTCGTAGGTGCCACCGATGTTGACCAGGGACTGGAGTTGCGGCAGCTCCACGCTGACGGAGCTCATGTTCTGCCCGGCGAGCGGGATGTAGTTGAGCTGACCGTTGCCCGGGTTGAGATACCACTCCCCCGGTGAGTCCAGGAACTCGTACGCGTTGGTCAGGTAGAAGGGACCGGCGCGGTGCGGGCTGGAGAGGGTGTCGAACCCGAAGGTGTTGTTGTTCCACGCGGGCTGCTGCATCGTGAGGAAGTTGCCGCTGATGCTCTGCACCGGCGAGTACCGGTCGGTGAACGAGCCGACGCTCTCCACCTCGACCCGGTTCTGGTTGCCGAGGTTGTTGAGATAGTTGAGAGCGCTGTTGCTGAACCGCATGCCGGCCGTGGTGAAGGTGAAGTCGGAGCGGTTCACGGCGGTGCGCGCCCGGGTGGCGACGGCCCCGTTGACGTAGAGCTGGCGGGAGTCGAGCCCCGCGCCGACGTTGGCACGCCAGATGTTCCTGCCGGAGTCGACCTGCGACCAACCGGTGACGGCCCTGGCACCGGTGATCGTCGGACGGGCGGACGGCGCCGCCCGCCAGATCACCTGGTAGCCGTTGTTGCCGGAGTCGGCAGCGGTCAGGCGCATCGGCGACGAGAGCCGGTACACGCCATCGGCCAACTGCACGACGATGTCACCGGACATCGTGGCGTTGCTCGCCCGGACCGCGGCCTGGGCGGCGGTCAGCGAGCACGGTTGGCTGGCCGAGCAACTGGTGCCGGTGCCAACGGGCGACGCGTAGAGGGTGGTGGTGGCAGCGGAGGCCGGGGACGCCGAGGCGGCCACCACGACCAGCGCGGTCAACGCTGTCGCGGCGGCGCCGGCCAGCATTCGGCACAGCGGCGGAAGGGACGAGGACACGGGACGGTGCTCCTGACATGACAAAGGGATGGGGGTGGGCGGATCGCCTCAACGAGCGCGGGGTTGGCGCGCGGCGCCGGTCAGCCGAGGGTCTCCCGGAGATAGCGCAGGCCGTCCGTGGCGAGGCGGTCCTGTGAGGGGGCCAACGGGCGCCAGATCGCCGCGGCGGTGGCGATGGTCTCGTTCTCCGCGGTGAACGACTCGATGCAGATCGCGCCCTGGTAGCCGGTGTCGCGCAGGACTGTGAAGAAACGGGGCCAGTCGAAGTGGTCGGCACCGGGAGCGCCCCGGTTGGTGCCGCTGACCTGGACGTGCTTGATGTGCGGGCCGGCGAGTGCGAGGGCCGCGTAGGGGTCGGCCTCCTCGATGTTCATGTGATAGGTGTCGATCATGATGCCGACGCTCGGCGGTAGGCCGTCGATCAGCTCGACCGTCTGCTCGATCGTGTTGACGACGCTCGTCTCGTAGCGGTTCAACGCCTCGACGCCGATGCTCACCCCGCACTCGCCCGCCCGCTCGGCCACCGGCGCCAGGGCCCGCCGGAAGTCCGTGTAGCAGTCGGCGCGAGCCGTCGGTGACATCCGCCAGGTGCGGCCGACCGAGGCGTACACCGGGCCGCCGACGCACGGGGCGCCGACGGCCGCGGCGCTCGCCACGCAGCCCATGAGGTACGCCACCGTCGACTCCACGACGGCCGGCGCGGCGTCCACCAGGTCCCGTCCCGGCGGGGTGACCGCGCAAACCCCGGCGGCGGCGAGGCCGTGCGCGGCCAGCAGGTCCCGGGTACGGACCGGGTCCCAGTCACCGGGCTGCTCGATCGGCAACTCGACAGCGTCGAAGCCGAACGCGGCGATCCGTGGGATCAGCTCGGCCAGGGCCTCGTCGTCGACCGGCGAGGCCCACACCCAGGGGTTGACACCGATGGCGTACACCCGAACCTACTTCCAGCGCTGCGGGTAACCGGGCAGGTCGGTGCAGCCGCACATCGCGTAGTGCAGCGGCGGCATGCTCGGATCGAGGTAGCGGTCCAGGTTGTCCTGGGTGACGGTCGGCTGCGGCAGCTTCCACGGGTTGGAGACCTGCTCGCCGTCGAGGATCCGCAGCGCGGCGATGATCGGCGTACGCCACTGGTAGGTCGGGTAGGTCGGCGCGATGGCGGTGAGCTGCTTGTCCTTCCAGATCTTCAGGAAGTCGAGCTGGTCCTCACCGTTCATCGGCGGAACGGGCTTGCCCGCGTCCTGGAACGCCTCGACCGCCGCGACGGCAACTGCTCCGGCGTCCATCCAGACACCGTCGATCGTCCCGTATCGCTGGATGTAGTCGTCCACGATCTTCTTGGTCTTGGCCGGGTCACCGTCGGTGAACTCGACACCCACGACGTCGACCTTCGCCTTGTCGAACGCCACCTTCGCCGCCGACCACCGGGTCTCCAGGACGTCGACACCAGGCAGGATCCGCAGGGCGAGGACCTTGCCGCCGGGCTTCATCTTCTGACTGACGAACTCGGCGCCGACGTGACCGAACCCGTAACCGCCGATGGGGTTGATGAAGGTCACCGGGCACTTCGTGTTGACGCCACGGTCGAAGACGATGACCGGCAGGCCCGCCTGGCAGGCCGCCTCGACGGCCGGGGTGAGCGTGGCGGTGGTGTTGGGCGAGACGATGAGCGCGTCGCAGCCCTTGCCGAGCAGGTCGTTGATGTCCGCGATCTGCTTCTGGTCCTTGCCTTCGGCGTCGACGTGCACGAACTCCTTGATGCGGCTCTTCTGTGCCTCGACCTCGGCCTGCATGGTCTTGAACCCGACCTGCCGCCACGGGTTGTTCAGGGCCGCGTTGGAGAAGCAGATCTTGTGCGGGCCCTTCTTCTTGAACTTGGCGGTGTCCACCATCGTCGGGTTGAGCACCTGCTCCCACGGCTTGTCGGCCGGGCCCGTGGCGGCGGCGTCGAGCAGCGCGAGCTCCGCGTCGTAATCGGCCTGCACGAAGAACTTCGACTGGTCCCCGGTGCCCGAACCGGCGGCGGGGGCACTGCCCGAGGGGCCGGCGGCCGGCTCGTCGGTGGAACACGCGGTGACGGACAGCAGGGTGACAGCGGCCAGCGCCGCCATGAAACGTCGCACTATGGTTTCCCCTTTATCTCGACGAAGAACGAGTTGCGGAGACCGCCACGGCGAGCAGGATGATCCCGCCCTGGACGGCCGACCTGAGGGCGCCGGAGACGCCGTAGAAATTCATGAGGGCGAAGAGCAGTTCGAGGGTCAGCGCCCCGAGCATCGCGCCGACGACCGCGCCGCGGCCCCCGCCCAGAGCGACGCCACCGAGGACGACCGCGGTGATGGCGCCGAACTCCAGGCCCGCTCCGGCCTGGAACGAGACGCCGCTGTAGCCGCCCAGCAGGATCGCCGCCACGGCCGCCGCGAGCCCGCTGAGGATGAAGGCGATGGTCCGGGTACGCCACACGCGCACTCCGCTCAACTCGGCGGTGCGCGGATTGTCGCCGACGGCGACCAGCGTCCGGCCGAAGTCGGACCGCATCAGCAGCACGGCCACCACCGCCAGGACCAACAGGACCAGCAGCGCGTACGGCATGCGGCCGAGCACCGGCACGTCCTCGAACGCGCGCCGGCCGAACCGCCGGAACTCCTCGGAGAGCCCACCCTTCGGTGCACCGTCGGACCACAGGTAGACCGCCCCGACCAGGATCAGGAACATGCCGAGGGTGGTGATGAACGACGGCACCCGCAGCCGGGTGGTGATGAGGCCGTTGACCAGCCCGACGAGTGCTCCGAAGGCGAGCAGGAGCAGCACCACCGGCCAGGTACGCGCCGGGTCTCCGTCGATCAGCCGGGCGGCGACGACCACCTGCGCCGTGACCAGGGAACCGACCGAGAGGTCGAACTCACCGGAGACGATCACGAAGTACTGACCGGCGGCGAGCAGGATGATCGGCGCCGAACGACCGAGGAAGGACATCAGCGACGGCGGGGACAGGAAGTCGGGCTGCCGGATGCCGACGAGCACCAGCAGCACCGCGAGGATCGCGAGGATCGGCAGGACACCACCGGGGCGCACCCGCGGCAGACGCAGCGGCAGTGAACGGGGCTGGACGGTCTGCACGGTCAGGCCGCCTTTCGCATGGCCCTGCGGGCGTAGACGGCGACCGCGGCGATGATGATGACGCCCCGGATCACCTGCTTGAAGAAGGCATCCACCTCGAGCTGGTTGAAGATGGCGTCGATGCTGGCGAGCAGCAGCACCCCACCGACGGTGCCGATGACACCGCCACGCCCGCCGGCGAGGGCGGTCCCGCCGATCACCACGGCGGCGATCGACTCCAGGTCGTAGAGACCCTCGGTGCCCACCCGCGGAGCGCCCGAACCGAGCCGACTGGCCAGGTAGATACCGGCGAGCCCGGCACACATCGAGCAGAGCACGTGGGCGGTGACCAGGATCCGGTCGTTGCGGACACCCGAGAGCCGGGCCACCTCCGGGTCGCCGCCGACGGCGACCAGGTGATGGCCGAAGCGGGTCCGCGAGAGCGCGAACCAGGCCGCCGCGGTCACGGCGATCAGCAACAGGAACGACAGTGGCACCGGGCCGACGCGCTGGTAGCCGAGAGACTGCACGAGCGTGGGCGAGGTCGTGCCGGCCGGGCCGTCGTAGCCGTTGTCGAGGTAACCCTTGAGCAGCAACCCGACGCCGAGGGTCGCGATGAACGCGTTGACCCGGAACTTGGTGACGAGGAGCCCGTTGAGCAGCCCGACACCGGCGCTGACGGCGAGCGCCAGGCCGATCGCCGGCACCAACGCGCCGTCGCTGCCGTTCATCGTCTCGGCCGCGACGAGAGTGCTGAGGCTGATCACGTACGCCACCGACAGGTCCAGCGAGCCGCCCAGGATGACCAGGGTCTGTCCGACGGCGACGAGCCCGAGGCCGGCGGCGACGTGCAGCAGACTCACCGTCGTGGACTGGTTGAACAGCTGACCACCGTCGACGAGGACGACCAGCCAGCCGATCGCGAGGGTGAGGGTCAGTGCCACGAAGACGCCCGGTACGGGACGGCGGGCCGGAAGGAGCGACAGGGCGCTCATGCAGCTGCCTCCCGCGCGGTCCCGACCGCCAACGCGACGACGTCCTCCTCGGACGCGCCGGCGGGCAACTCGCCCACGATGCGGCCGTCGCGCAGGACGACGATCCGGTCACTCATCCCCAGCAGCTCCGGTAGGTCGGACGAGATCATCAGCACGGCCGCGCCGTCGCGGGCGAGACGGCGGACGAGATCGTGGATGGCTGACTTCGCGCCCACGTCGATGCCCCGGGTCGGCTCGTCGAAGAGCAGGATCCGCGGGTTGAGCGCGAGCCATCGGGCCAGCACGACCTTCTGCTGGTTGCCCCCGGACAGAAAGCAGATCTCCTGGTCGTCGCCAGCGCCACGAACCTCCACGGCGGCGAGCAGCTCGCGGGCGCGGACGGTGCGGGCGGCGTGGCCGGAGCGGATCGCGAACACGGCCCGGCTGGCGAGCAGCGTGTTGTCGAGGACCGACTGTCGGGGGACGATCCCCTCGCCCTTGCGGTCCTCGGTGACGTAGGCGATGCCGGCCCGCATCGCGGTGCGTGGTGAGCGCAGCCGGACCGGCCTGCCGTCGAGCGTGACCTCGCCGGCCGTGAACGGCGACACCCCGAAGAGCGCGCGGGCGAGCGCAGAACGTCCGGAGCCCTGCAGGCCGCCGACGCCGAGCACCTCGCCGGCACGCAACTCAAGGTTGACGCCGCGCAGCTTCCGGTTTCCCGCGTCGCGGACGGTGACCCGCACCGGGCCCAGGTCGTCCGGGCTGGCCCGGTCGGGGTAGTAGCTGGAGAGCTCGCGGCCGACCATGTGCCGCACCAACTGGTCGGCGGTGGTGTCCGCCGTGTCCACTGTGGTCACGCGGCGGCCGTCCTTCAGGACGGTGATCCGACTGGACAGGTCGAAGACCTCGGCGAGCCGGTGCGAGACGTACAGCAGGCCGATGCCCCTCTCCTGGAGTCGGCGCACCAACCCGTAGAGCAGCTCGACCTCGTGGTCCGCCAGCGAGGCGGTCGGCTCGTCCATGATGAGCAGCCGCGCGTCCAGGGCGAGCGCCTTGGCGATCTCGACGACCTGCTGCTGCGCGACGCCGAGCTGCCCCACCCGGGCGTCCGCCGGCAACGTGGTCTCCCCGATCGAGGCGAGCAGCCGCGTGGTGCGGTCGAGCATCGCCCGGCGGTCGACCAACCCGCGGCGGACCGGCTCGTGGCCGAGGTAGACGTTCTCGGCGACGGTGCGCTCTGGGAGCAGGTTGAACTCCTGGTGGATGATGCCGACGCCGGCCCGTTGCGCGTCGCGCGGGCCACGGAACACCCGGGGTTCCCCGGCGAACTCGACAGTGCCCTCGTCCGGCGAGTATCCGCCCGAGACGATCTTCATGAGGGTCGACTTCCCTGCGCCGTTCTCACCGACGACGGCGTGGACCTCGCCTGGCGCCACATCGAGGTCGACTTCGCCGAGAACGCGTACTCCGAGGAAGGACTTGCCGATACCCCGAAGGGTGAGCAGCGGCACCGGCCGCGAGTCTGACATCCCGAGTGCCCTCACAGACAGTAGTTATCGACAGCATTCAATGCCACACTACGGTGACTTTGAAGCGCTGGACATCAAACTTTCGTAGGAACGGAGGCGGCTTACGTTCGCGTGTTGCAAACATTCTCTTGACATCCGCGAAACATCACACGTATGAAGATAGATGTTTGGATGCGGGTCCGCAATCCTCGATCTAGGCCGACTGGCAGGCCGGTCCATGATCGACAGTGGCACCGCAGCCAGGGAGCCACTCACGGCCGTCGTCCACCGGGCAGGACATCGGATGTTACCCTCGTTGATTGACACTCATCGATCTCTAGCTCATCCTGACCTCGTGGGCCACGGGACGACAACCACGGCCATCATCACGCTGTGTGACGTCCTGCCGGTCTGACTGCCGTTTCGGCGAACGGCACGAGGACAGCCCAGCGCGCGCTCGTGCCCGCCCAGGCGTCCAGGCAGAACCTGACGCACCGAAGGGCCCGTGATCGCACCCCCACCACCGCACAACCTAGGAGACGGCATGCGTCGCAATACATTGATCATCGCGGTGATCGCCGGCCTGTTACTGTCGCTCGGACTCGCCCCACCCGCATCGGCGGCCCCGGCCTTCCGTGCCCTGCTGTTCACCAAGACCGCCGGCTACCGGCACGACTCGATCCCCGCCGGAATCGCCATGTTCCAGCAGCAGGCGGCGGCGAACAACTTCGAGCTGGTGGCGACCGAGGACTCCAGCGTCTTCACCGCCAGCAACCTGGCGACCTTTGACGTCATCATCATGTTCCAGACCTCCGGCATGGTCTGGACCTCGGCGGCGCAGCGCCAGGCGGTGGAGGGCTACCTCGCCAGCGGCAAGGGCATCGTCGGCGTCCACAACGCCACCGACATGGGCATCGAGTCGGAGTACCCGTGGTGGGACCAGACCATCAACGGCGGCGCCCACATGCCCGAACACTCCCCCGGCGTGCTGCCCGGCACCGCCATCGTCGCCGACAAGCAGCACCCGTCGACGGCCGGTCTGCCGGATCGCTGGAACCGCAGCGAGGAGTGGTACAACTTCGACACCAACCCGCGCGGCAACGTGCACGTCCTGGTGACCGCCGACGAGCGCACGTACAACCCGGGGTCCCGGGCGATGGGCCCGGACCACCCGATCTCCTGGTGCCGCAACGCCGGTGGTGGGCGGGTGTGGGCCACCGCGATGGGCCACGCGATCGACTCCTACAGTGAGACGAACTTCCGCAACCACGTCCTCGGTGGCGTCCGGTGGGCCGCCGGCAACGTCGCCGGCGACTGCGGCGGCACGGTCTGGGGCAACTTCGAGAAGCGCACCCTCGACGACAACACCGTCGACCCGATGGCGATGGCAGTGGCCCCCGACGGGCGGGTGCTCTACGCCCAACGCGGCGGGCAACTGAAGATCTTCAAGCCCTCCACCAACAGCACTGTCACCGCCGGCACGCTGAGCGTCTACACCGGCGGCGAGGACGGTCTCACCGGCATGGCGCTGGACCCCAACTTCGCCACCAACGGGTACGTGTACCTGTACCACTCGCCGGCGAGCAGCACGACCGACGTCAACCGCGTCTCCCGCTACACGCTCTCCGGCGACACGTTGAACATGTCCAGCGGTGTGACGATCATCGACATCCCGGCCTACCGTGACCGGACGTTCCCGGAGCCCGGCCACACCGGCGGGTACATCGAGTTCGGTCCCGACGGCAACCTCTACATCGGCACCGGCGACGACACGCCGCCGAACCTCGACCCCAACTGGCAGGGCTACGCCCCGCTGGACTGGCGGTCGGGCAAGTCCAACCTCGACGCCGCCAGGACCGCCGGCAACACCAACGACCTGCGCGGCAAGCTGCTGCGCATCCGCCCCGGAGCCAGCGGCAGCTACACAATCCCGACGGGCAACCTGTACCCCCAGGGCACCGCGCAGACCAAGCCGGAAATCTACGCGATGGGCTTCCGCAACCCGTTCCGCTTCTCGATCGACGCGGCCACCGGCTGGGTCTACCTGGCCGACTACGGGCCGGACCGCAACCCGCCCACCACCAACCGCGGCCCCGAGGGCCTGGTCGAGCTCAACGTGATCAAGACGCCGGGCAACTACGGCTGGCCGTTCTGCCACGGCAACAACCAGCCGTACGCGCCGTTCAACCCGGACACCGGCGTCGTCGGCTCGAAGTTCAACTGTTCCGCGCCGGTCAACAATTCGCCGAACAACACCGGTCTGACCAGCCTGAAGCCGGTCGTCATGCCGAACCTCTGGTACGGCTACCCCGCCTCGACGACCTTCCCGGAGCTGGGCTCCGGCGGCTCCGCGCCGATGGGCGGCCCGGTCTACCGGTACGACGCGTCGAACCCGTCCGCGACGAAGTTCCCGCCCTACTACGACGGGGTGCACTTCTTCTACGAGTGGTCGCGCAGCTACGTCAAGGAGGTGCACTTCGACTCCTCCACGGCGGTGACCCGCACCAACCCGTTCCTGCCCGGTGGCGGGTTCAACAAGCCGATGGACATGGAGTTTGGCAAGGACGGCTCGCTCTACCTGCTGGAGTGGGGCACCAACTTCGGTGGCGGCAACAGCGACTCCGGGCTCTACCGGATCGACTACATCCAGGGTGGCCGGTCACCGATCGTCAAGGCCACCGGCACACCCACCAGTGGCACCGCCCCGCTCACCGTCCAGTTCAGCAGCGCGGGCACGTCCGACCCGGACCCCGGCAACACGCTGAGCTACCAGTGGACGTTCGGCGACGGCACCAGCTCCACGGCCGCGAACCCGTCGAAGGTGTACACCGCCAACGGCAACTACACAGCGCAGTTGAAGGTCACCGACAACACCGGTAAGACGGGCTTCGCCAACGTCCAGATCACCGTCGGCAACAGCGCCCCGGTGGTCACCATCACCACACCATCCAACGGCGGCATGCTCACCTTCGGTGACAAGGTGTCGTACCAGATCACCGTGACCGACCCGGACGGCGGCACTGTCGACTGCTCGAAGGTGGTCCTCAACCCCGCGCTCGGTCACGACGACCACGCGCACGAGACCACCGAGTACCCGGGCTGCTCGGGCACCATCTCCACCGACCTGCTCGGTGGTCATCCGGACGGCGCCAACCTGTTCTACGTGCTGAACGCGCGCTACACCGACAGCGGTGGCGCGGGGGGCGCGGCACCGCTCACCGGCACCGCGCAGGCGATCCTGCAACCGAAGCACAAGCAGTCCGAGTACTTCAGCAGCCAGTCCGGCATCCGGGTCGTCGACCAGGCGGCGGCGGAGAGCACCAAGCGCGTCGGTGACATCTCCACCAACGACTGGATCGCGTTCAGCCCGATGAGCCTGTCGGGCATCTCGACGGTCAGCTACCGGGTGTCGTCGCCGTCCGGTGGCGGTTCGATCGAGCTGCGTGCCGGCTCGCCGACCGGCACCCTGCTGGCCACCACCCCGGTGCCCAGTACGGGCGGCTGGGACAACTACCAGTCCACGACTCCGGTGAGCGTCGCCGCGCTCAGCGGGACACAGACGCTCTACATGGTGTTCAAGAACAGCAACAACTCGTTCGATCTGGACTCGCACACCTTCGGGGGCGTCGGCGTCGGCGTACCCGGAACCGGCGGTGGCGTGGCGGGGAAGACCTGGACGCTCACGGCGCAGCACAGCGGCAAGCTGATGGACGTCAGCGGTGTCTCCACCGCCGACGGCGCACAGATCACCCAGTGGGCGGCCACCGGGGGCAACAACCAGAAGTGGCAGGCCGTCGACGCCGGTAGCGGTGCGGTCTACCTGAAGGCCGTGCACAGCGGCAAGTGCGTCGAGGTGGTCGGCAGCTCCACGGCGGCGGGTGCCTTCCTCCAGCAGGCCACCTGCAACAACGGCAACCAGCAGAAGTTCACCGCGACCGCGACGGGAACCTCTGGGGTCTACACGGTGCGCAGCGTGCTGAGCGGGCTGTGCGTGGACGTCAACGGCGCCGCCACCACCGACGGCGCCCGTCTGTTGCAGTGGACCTGCCACAGTGCGGCCAACCAGCAGTGGCGGTTCACCGCGGTGTGACCCGCGGCTGTCGCCGTAGCGAATGACGTCCCGGTCGGGACCGGTATCCGATGAGCGGAGCCGGTCCCGGCCGGGACGTCGTCGTCAGGCTGAGAGGGAGAACGTCGCCCTAGTGCGCCGTGGCGAGCAGCCCCGCCGCCGCCAGCGCGTCCCAGAGTTCCTCCGCCACGACGGCCTCCGAGCGTCGCACCGCCTCGGCGACCTGGGAGGTGTTGCGCACACCGACCACCGTCGACACCACCGCCGGATGCCGGCGGACGAAGGCCAGTGCCGCCTGCGGCAGGGTGACGTCGTACGTCTCGCAGACCGTCGCGATCCGCCGCGCCCGCTCGATCAACTCTGCCGGCGCCTGCTGGTAGTTGTAGACGGCGTCAGCCGGGGGCCGGTCCCGCGACAGCAGCCCCGAGTTGTAGACGCCCGCGATGACCACGCCCACCCCGCGACTCTCGGCGGCGGGCAGCAGGTCATCGGCCGCGCCCTGCTCCAGCAGGGTGTACCGCCCGGCGCACATCATCACGTCGACGTCGGCTTCCCGCACGAACCGGGCCAGCATCTCCGACTGGTTCATGCCGGCGCCGATGGCACCCACCACGCCCTGGTCACGCAGCTCGACCAGGGCCGGCACGGCTTCACTGGCGGCCCACTCCCAGTGGTCGTCCGGGTCGTGGAGGTAGACGATGTCGATCCGGTCCAGCCCGGTGCGATCCAGGCTGGCCTCGATCGAGCGAAGGACGCCGTCGCGGCTGAAGTCCCACACCCGCCGGTGGCTCGCGGGGACATCGAACCCGTCGGAGTCCCGCAGGTGGGCGTCCTGCGGCGACGGCACCAGCAGTCGCCCGACCTTCGTCGACACGACGTACTCGTCGCGCGGGCGGTGCCGCAACGCGGCGCCGAGTCGGCGCTCGGACAGACCGAGCCCGTAGTGCGGCGCGGTGTCGTAGTACCGGACGCCCGCCTCCCACGCGGTGTCGACCGCCGACGCGAACTCCTCGTCCGTCGTGGCCCGGTACAGGTTGCCACCCTGGGCCGCACCGAAGCCCAGCTCGGTGAGACGCACCTCCGGGCGACGCGGCAGTGCTCGCACCCTCACGACGCCTCCAACCGATATACGCGCCGCGCCGTGTCCCCCCAGAGCAGCGCCTGGTCGGCCTCGTCGTGGTCGCCCAGCAACTCCGCCAGCGCCTCGACCCATCGCGGGTACGAGCTGGCGAGCAGACAGACCGGCCAGTCCGAGCCGTACATCAGTCGGTCCGGTCCGAACGTGTCGAGCGCGCCCTCGACGGCCGGTCGGAGGTCTTCCGTCGTCCAGGGTGACCGCTCCACTTCCGTCACCAGACCGGAGAGCTTCGCCGTCGTGTTGGGCGAGGCCGCCAACGCCCGCAGACCGCGAGTCCACGCGGTCATCTCCGGACGGCCCAACGCGGGCTTGCCCAGATGGTCGAGCACGAAGCGCACCTCCGGCAGGTCGTGCGCCAGACGTGCGGCCATGGGCAGCTGGTGTTGGCGGACCAGCAGGTCGAAGACCAGGCCGGCCGCGCCGACCGCCGCGATCCCCCGGCGGACGTCCGGACGGTCCAGGTACGCCGGGTCGGTCTCGCTCTGCACGAGGTGGCGGATGCCGACGAGACGTTCCCCGCCCGGTGCGGCCCGCAGGCGTACGAGGCGCTGGGCGACGTCGTCGGCGGTCAGGTCCACCCAGCCGACGACACCACGGACGAGGGTGTCCCCGGCCGCGACGGCCAGCAGGTCCACCGTCTCCGCCTCCGAGGCGATGGACTGCACCACCACGGTCGCGGTGACCCCGGCGGCCCGGGCCACCGGCACGAGATCCGTGGGTTCGAAGTCGGCGTCGATGGCCGCCATGGTCACCGGGTCGATCCACGGTTGGGGGTGCCGTGCGCGGACCCAGAGGTGGTGGTGCGCGTCGACGATCCCGGCTCGTCCGGGCACCTCTGCGCCCGTCATCGGCCCAGCCAGCCGCCGTCGACGGGCAGGACGATTCCGTTGACGTAGTCGGATGCCGCCGACGCCAGGAACACCGCGGCGCCACCGAGGTCGTCGGCCCGGCCCCACCGACCCGCCGGGATCCGGGTGAGGATCGCCGGGGCACGGTCGGGGTCGTCGCGCAGCGCCTGGGTGTTGTCGGTGGCGATGTAGCCGGGGGCGATGGCGTTGACGTTCACCCCGTGGGCCGCCCACTCGTTCGCCAGCGCCTTGGTCAGACCGGCCACCCCCGACTTCGACGCGGCGTAGCCGGGGACGGTGATGCCACCCTGGAAACTCAGCAGCGACGCCGTGAAGATGATCTTCCCTCGGCCCCGCTCGACCATCGTCCGGCCGATCTCCCGGCTCAGGACGAACTGGCTGCTGAGGTTCACCTCGATCACGTGGTCCCACATCTCGTCCGGGTGCTCCGCGGCCGGAATACGGGCGATCGTGCCGCCGTTGTTCACCAGGATGTCGATCGGCCCGAGAGCGGTGATGTCCTGGGCCAGCCGGTGCACGGCCGCGCGGTCGCCGAGGTCGGCCCGCAGCGCGGTGAACCCGCGGCCTGCGGCCCGCACCCGGCGTTCCACCTCGCTGCCGGTCGCTTCGAGCTGGGCGGAGACCCCGACGATGTCGGCACCGGCCAGGGCCAGGGCCTCGGCCATGGCGAGGCCGATGCCGCGCCGTGCCCCGGTCACGACGGCGGTCCGTCCGGACAGGTCGAACAGGGCGGTCACTGGTTGCCCTCCCGCAGGTCGAGCAGCACCTTCATGACACCGCCACCTTCCAGGGCCGTGAAGGCGTCGGCGGCCGCCTGGACCGGTTCGACACGGGAGATGAGCTGTCGCGCCGGGATCGCGCCCGAGGCGACCAACCGGATCGCCTCCACCATGTCGTCGCGCTGGTACAGCCGGGCACCCAGGAGTTCCAGCTCGCGCCAGAAGAACCGGTGCAGGTTCACCTCGCGAGGCTTGGGGTGGATCGCCACCATCACCAGCCGACCCCGGGTGGTGAGGACGTCGACCGCCGTGGTGACGCCGGCCGCGGAGCCGGACACCTCGAAGGCGATGTCGGCGCCCGCGCCGTCGGTGCGGTCGTTGACCAGTGCCACGACATCTGTCGATCCCGGGTCGACGGCCTCGATCCCGATCCCGCCCGCCACCTCGCGGCGGAACGGGTCCAGCTCGACGAGGAGCACCCGTGCGCCGCGGCTCTGCGCGACGGTGGCGATGAGGACACCTACCGGTCCACCGCCGACCACGACCACCTGGTCGTCGGCGGTCACGTTCCCCCGCCGGACGTCGTGCACGGCGACCGCGACCGGCTCGACGAGCGCCGCGTGGTCGAGCGGCAACTCCTCGGGCAGCGGCAGGACCAGCTCCACCGGCACGTTCCAGGAGGACTGCATGGCGCCCGGTGAGTCGATGCCGAGGAAGTTCATGGCGTGGCAGACGTGGGAGTTGCCGCGCTCGCAGGCGGCGCACTGCCCGCACGGCCGGGTCGGCATCACGGTGACGGGCTGGCCGACGCTCCAACCGTCGACGTCCTCGCCGAGGGCCGCGATCCGCCCGGACATCTCGTGGCCGATGATCGCGTAGTCACCGACCCGGGCGTCCATGTCCCCGTGATAGATGTGCAGGTCCGTGCCGCAGATTCCGGTGTAGGCCACCTCGATCCGCACCTGGCCGCGACCGGGTGGCACCGGTTCGCGTTCTTCGATTCCGAGGTGACGCGCCCCCCGGTAGACGACTGCCTTCATCGATCCTCCGTCTCGACGGTCGGTACGTCGGTCGTGCCGACCGGCATGGTCGTGGGTGCACCGCCTCGGTGGTGCACCCACGCTCCCTTTGATGTGGTGGTCAGCTCAGTGCCGCGCGGTGGGTGCCACGTCGTTGTGCGAGTTCAGCGACACGACGGGCACCTGGCGGCCGGGGACGATGCCGTCGACCCCGGCCAGCAGCCGACGGCCGGCGCGCTCCGGCCGGACGTTGGGGCTGTCGGCCGTCTGCGGCTGCGGGCGGCGGTTGGCGGCCCGGATCAGCTCCTCGTCGACCCGGACACCCAGCCCGGGTGAGTCGCCGAGGACGAAGGCACCGTCCTCGACGTGCAGGTCGATGGACACCCCGACCGGTCGGTGCAGGTCCTGCAGCTCGCTGGTCAGATGGTTCGGCACCGAGGTCGCGGCGTGCAGCAGCCCGATCGGGCTGTTGCCGATCGGGCTGACCGGCAGGTCGTGGGCGTGTGCCAGGGCGGACGCCCGCAGGAAGTGGGTGACCCCCCAGACGGCGGCCATCTGGACGACGTCGACCGCGCCGGCGGCGATCAGCGGGCGGTACTGTTCGAGCCCGGTGAGGTTTTCCCCGGTGGCGACCGACGCGCGCACTCCTCTGCTCACTGCGGCGTTGCCCTCGGCGTCCCAGCGTCGGACGGGCTCCTCGATCCAGATGAGGTCCAGGCTGCGTTCGAGTTCGCAGACGTGCCGAACGGCCTGCTTGCGGGTCCATGCCTCGTTCACGTCGAGCATCAGACCCGGCCGCCGGCCGTGGCCGGCCTCGGTCAGGACGTCCCGGACCAGGCAGAGCCGGTGCCGGTCGCGCTCGATGTCGAGGCCACCCTTGAGCTTGGCGGCTCGCAGGCCGTGGCTGGCGTAGACCTGGTACTCGGAGACGAGCTCGTCGTCGGTCAGCCCGATGTCCAGGCCGGACGCGTAGGCGGGAACGCGCCGGTCACGTCCGCCCAGCAGCCGCCACAACGGCTCACCGGCGGCCTGCGCCTTGATGTCCCAGAGTGCGGTGTC
The DNA here is from genome assembly GCF_057766525.1 of Micromonospora sp. MGP-C2. Classification (NCBI taxonomy): domain Bacteria; kingdom Bacillati; phylum Actinomycetota; class Actinomycetes; order Micromonosporales; family Micromonosporaceae; genus Micromonospora; species Micromonospora sp. MGP-C2. The sequence continues at coordinate 6,248,730 of NZ_JBYMEN010000002.1, read as the reverse complement.
GAGAGCGCCGATGGTGCCGAACACCGGGCCTGCGTGGCCCGCCTTGAACGTGTGCCGCAACATGCGGTCGTAGAGGGTCGTCACCGCGCGCGGGTCCTCGCCCTCGATGGCGGCGAAGACCCGTTCGATCTCGACGTGCGGCCCGAGGCCGACGCCCGAGATGCCCTCGTCGGTGTCGACGACGACGATCGAGACCGGGACCACCCCGTCGGCGAAGACGCCGTTGGCATCGCCGACCGGCCGCCCCCATTCCTGGACCGTGGTGAGCGTCCGATATCCCGTGATGCGCATGTCAACCCTTCGTGGAACCGGCGGCTACACCGTCGGCAATTTGGCGCTGGAGGAACAGGTAGACCAACAGGACGGGTATCGCGGCGATCAGCACCCCGGAGGCGAAGGTGGGGATGTTGTCGGAGTACTGCCCGCGCAGCGAGGTCACCCCGATCATCAGCGTCCGGTGTTCGGCCGACGGCATCATCACCAGTGCCATGAGGACGTCGTTCCAGCAGAACAGGGCGTTGAGGATGCCGACCGACAGCAGCGCCGGGGTGCCCAGGGGCAGCATGATCCGGCGGTACACGCCGTACACGGTGTTGCCGTCGATCCGGGCCGCGTCGACGATCTCCGACGGGATGCCCTTGTAGTAGCTCGTCATCAGGAAGACGGTGAAGGGCAGGAACTGGGCCACGTAGACCAGGATCAGGCCCGGGTACGTGTCGATGAGCGCGGTGTCGGCCATGATCCGGGCGAGCGGCACCATGATCACCTGGAACGGGATGAAGAGCCCCGCGAGGCAGCCCAGGAACAACGCCGACGAGCCACGGAACCGCAACTGGCTCAGGGCGAAGCCGGCCATCGACCCGAGCAGCAGCAGCAGGAGCACCGACGCCGTCACCACGACCAGCGAGTTGACGAAGTAGCGGCCCATGCCGACGCTGTTCCACGCCGTGCTGATGTTCTCCCAACGCAGAGCGTCGGTCAGCGAGAATCGGTCGAGGATGTAGTCACGGCGCGTCTTCATCGCGACGTTGGCGGTGAACAGCAGGGGGTAGATCGTCGCCAGGGCGAGCAACGACATGGGGATGGCGATCAGCCACCAGCCCAGGCGGAGGCGAGACATCAGTCCTCCTTTCCGGATCGTTCGAGCAGCTTGATCTGCAACAGCCCCACCACGAGCATGATCATGAAGAGGATCGTCGACGCGGCCGACGCGAGCGCGGGACGGTTCATCTGGCCCTGCTGCTTCCAGATGTAGAACTCCGGCAGGTACGTCGACCCCTCCGGCCCGCCGCTGGTCATGACGTAGAGCAGCCCGAACATCGAGGTCAGCATCCCGATCATCGTGGTCACGAAAACGAACTGGATAGTGCGCGAGAGGCTCGGGACGATCACGTGCCAGACCACCTGGCGCAGCGACGCCCCGTCCACGCGGGCGGCGTCCAGCAGCGCGGGGTCCAGCGTGGCGAACCCGGCGAGAAACACCACCAGGGCCATACCGAAGGTGGCCCAGATGTGCACGCCGACCACCATGAACATCGCGATGCCCGGGTCACCGAGCCAGTCGATCGGATCGACACCGACCGAGGAGAGGACGGCGTTGAGGGGGCCGTCGAAGGCGAGCAGCAGGTTGAAGATCGCACCGACGATGACCGGTGAGAGCACCGCGGGAAAGAAGTAGACGCTGCGATAGAAGCGGTGACCGGGCACCCGCAGGTAGATGAACGTCGCGAGCAGACCGGGGATCGCCACCGCCACCGGCAGCAGCAGCACCAGCAACCCGACGTTCTTCAGCGCGGTCTGGAACAGCGGGTCGGCGAAGAGCTCCCGATAGTTGCCGAAACCGACAGCCGTCCCGTTCTGCGCACCGTCGCCGGTGAAGGAGAAGTTGACCCCGAGGATCAGCGGGTAGAGCCGCAGCAGCACGATGATCAGGACGGCTGGGGCGACCAGGATGTAGGGGGCGAAGCGTTCCGCGCGCAGCCCACCCCGGTCGGGACGGGGGCGTACGCCACCCCGGTGCGCGGCGGGGGTGCCCGCCGCCCCGCCGGCCCGTCCGGCCGGAGCCAGACGGACCGACGGTTGCGTGTTTCCGATTGGCACGAGGTCAGCCCGCCTGGTCGGAAGCGGCCAACTGCTTCACCACCTCGTCGACGGTGATCGAACCGCTGAGCAGTTGCTGGGAGAGGCGGCCCATCAGGTCGAGCGTCTTCGAGGAGAGCGCGACGTGCAGCGCGGGCTTGCCGCTCTTCAGCTCGCTGACGATCGTGGAGACCGCCGGCCCGCCCTGCGACACGTCGATGGTGGTGTCGGCGGCGATCGCGCCGGCGTCGGCGTAGAACGCCTTCAGCGCGTCGGCCGAACTCAGGGAGCGCACCAGGTCCGCGGCCACCTTCGGGTCCTTCGTCCACTTGGCGACCGCGTAGCCGATGCCACCGTCGTACGGGAGGCTCGGGGTGGTGCCGGCGGTGACGACCGGGGCCTTCATGACGCCGAGCTTCTCCGGGGTGAGGAACTCGTTGAAGTCCTGCCAGTGCCCCACGTCCGACATCAGGCCCATGACGTGCGCGGCCTTGCCGGACTGGAAGAGTGCGAAGGAGTCGTTGAACATGGCGGTCGAGTTGGCCCCGTCGCTGTTCATCTTCTTCTCACCGGTCTCCTTCCAGAGCTGGAAGACCCGCTTGACGTTTGCCGAGTTCCAGTCGCGCTTGCCGGCGATCCAGGCGTCGTACTCCGCGGCGGTGAGGGTGGTCGAGCCCATGCTGGAGAGCCAGAACTGGATGCCGACGCCCTCCTTGTTGCCGAGGGCGAAGCACTTGGAGCCGGCCTTGGCGATGGCGGCGCAGTCGGCGACGAACTTGTCCCACGTGGTGGCCGGGCTCGCCGGGTCGAGGTTCGCCTTCTGGTAAATCGCCTTGTTGTAGTAGATGGGGTAGCCCTGCAGCGTCACCGGGGCGGCGTAGGTCTTGCCGTCCTTGCCGAACGCCTCCCAGCCGGCCAGCCGCTGCTTGTCCTCGGCCACGTAGTCGTCGAGCGGCACCAGCGCGTCCACCCGGTCGCGGATCTGGCCACCACCGTTGAACAGCATGACGTCCGGGCCCTTGCCGGACTGGATGGCCGCACCGAGCAGCGTGTAGTACTGGTCGAAGGGCTGCGCGACGAACTCGACAGTGACGTTGGCGTGCTTCTTCTTGAAGTCGGCCGTCGCCTTGTCCAGGTACGACTTCGCGAACGGCTCGCCGGACTTCCAGTCCCACACCACCAACTTGTCGTCCGAGCCGCCGCTGGACTTACCCGAATCGCTGGCACTGCCACAGCCGGCCAAGGCCAGTCCCACAACGAGGACGGCCGACCACATTGCGCGCTGTCTCATCAGTTGTCACCTCTGAACGTGGGGTGGCCGGCGGGCGGGCCGCCATGCCAATGTTGATCGGAAAGTAACTCGTATGACGTGTGACGTCAATAGTCGGCCGTAGACTGATGTCGACGTCGTGCCACGGCGAGCCATTCGGAGGGGGACATGACGCCAGCGCAGGAGACAGCCCTGAACAATCCGGGGACCCCGGAGTGGGTGCGTCGACCGACCAACCTCGCCAGGGCGGTCACCGCCGAACTCGTGCAGCGCATCGTCCGTGGCGTACACCCGTCCGGGACGTCCCTGCCCCCCGAACCGGTCCTCTGCGACACCTTCTCCGTGAGCCGGACCGTCGTCCGGGAAGCCGTCAAGATCCTTCAGGAGAAGGGGCTGGTGCAGGTCCGCCAGGGTGCCGGCACCATGGTCACCCCACCGTCACACTGGGACATGCTCGACGAGCTCGTCCTCGCGGCCACCATCGCCGAGGACGACAGCCTCGCCATTCTCGACGACCTCGTCGTCACCCGGCGGGTGCTGGAGTCCGACATGGCGAACGTCGCCGCCCGCCTCGCCGACGACGAGACCGTCGACCGGCTGCGCGCCATGGTGGACCGGATGGACGAACTCGTCGACGACCACGTCACGTACCACGACCATGACCGGGCCTTCCACGACACGATCATGCAGGCATCCGGGAACCGCATCGCCCGCGGCGTCGTGCGGGCATTGGAGAGCCAGGTCATCAACACCGCGCGCTACATGGGCCGCACCGAACGCTCGCTGTGCGTGGCATCCAACAAGGGCCACCGACGCATCTACGAGCGCATCGCCGCCCACGACTCCGAGGGCGCCGCCGACGCGATGTTCACCCACATCACCGAGGCCTGGCTGGTCCGCCGCAGCGGCTCGGGCAAGCCGGTACGTCTTCAGCGCTGAAAGGCGGCAGCTCCAACGCTGAGGGGCGGTGGCGCCCGCTCCCGCGATCTCGGAGCAGGCGCCACCGCCGATGTCAGCGCCGGCCTCGCCGGCGACCGGGATCAGGAGAACTGCGCGAAGAACCTCCAGATCTCACCCTTGGTCCAGGTCGTGATGCCGCTCTCGGCGTAGGTGCCGTCCACCGGACCGGGCATGTGACCGTTGTCGTACGCCGCCCACTGCACCGGGTAACCGGACCGGCAGCCCGAGTAGGTGGTCGTGATGTGGGTGCGGCTGCCCGCGCCCGGCTCGGGCGGGTTCTGCGCGGTGCAACCGTTGTTGCGGACGAACGTGTCCCGTAACGACCGCCCCTGGGAGATGCTCAGGACGTTGTCCGAGATGCCGTGCAACCCGAAGTACGCGATGGGCTGCGTGCCGCCGCTGCAACCGCTGATCTGCCCGCCGGAGATGACCGCGACGGCCCGGAAGACGGTGGGCCGCGCGCAGGCGATGGCGTAGCTCATGCCGCCGCCCCAGCTGAAGCCGAGGGCGAAGCGCTGCCTCGGGTTGACGCAGAGGCTGCTCTCGATCCGGGTGATCATGTCATCGACGAAGGTGATGTCCTCACCGCCGGCGTTGCCCCAGCCGTTGCCGAACCCCTGAGGGGCGACCAGGATCGCGCTGTTGTTCGACTGCTCCTGCTGCCCGTAGTAGGACCACGGGGTCCCGCTCGTGCCGCCGGAGGAGATCTCCTGCATGGTGCCGCCTCGCCAGTGGAACGCGAAGATCAGCCGGTACGGGTTGCTGTTGTTGTAGTTCGCGGGCACCCGCAGGATGAAGGTGCGGCTCTTGCCGTTGGTCTGGATCGTGTGCGTGCCACTGGAGAGCGTCGGCGCCTTGCCGCACCCGCTGCCACCCGTCGGCGGCGGGTTGCCGCTGTCCGTGGGGACGAGTTGCCACTGCTGGTTAGCGCCACCCCAGTCGGCGTACTGCACGATGTTGCCACCGTCGGCGGTGGACGCTCCCTGCACCTCGACGGCCTTGCCGCTGTGCCGGCTGATCAGCCGCACGTGGCCGCCGTCGGAGTCGGCCAGCCGGAACTGCTGGTTGGTCCCGTTGAGGTCGGACCACTGCACGATCGCTCCGCCGTCGACGGTCGAGAAGTTGCTGACGTCGAGGACCTTGCCCGAGTGCCGGGACTTCAGCCGGTAGAAGCCTCCCCCGGAGTCCACGAACTGCCACTGCTGGTTCGCGCCGTTGTTCCGGGTCCACTGGCTGATCCGTGCGCCGTCGTTGGTGGCCGAGCCGTACAGGTCCAACGCCTTGCCGCTGTTGCGATTGACCAGGACGTACCAGGCGTTGGTGTCCACGGTCGCCGCAGAGGCGGGGGCCGCGTTGACCGCGACGAGCGTGCTGGCCGCCATGACCGCGGCCGCCGCTGCGGCCAAGCCTGCCCGCCAGCGACGTCTCCGTGGAGAGGCGGGACGAGCCTCACCGATGGCCTTCATGGTCCACTCCTTCGATCGGGGTCATCCACGAGCAGAACGCACGCGGGTGCCCTGGCGTACGTGCCGGCGCCTGGTGGTGGCGTCAGCACGTCTGGGGGGATGGGTGCGGGCGAGGTGCGGCAGGCGGCGACCGGTGGCCGCGCCTGCGGCACCTCGACGAGGAGGATTGCGGCGGCCCGCCCTCCGGGCGGGCCGCCATCCCTGTCACCTACGACGTTGCGGTCACTATCCGATGCGGACCAGCTGCCACTGCTGGTTGCTGCCACCCCAGTCGGCGTACTGAACGATGTTCCCGCCGTCGGCGGTGGACGCGCCCTGCACCTCGACGGCCTTGCCGCTGTTGCGGTTGATCACACGCACGTAGCCATCGGATGACTGGGCGAGCCGGAACTGCTGGTTGGTGCCGTTGCCGTCGCTCCACTGCACGATCGCCGCACCGTCGGCGGTGGAGAAGTTGTAGACGTCGAGCACCTTGCTGGAGTTCCGCGACTTCAGCCGGTAGTAGCCGCCGCCCGAGTCGACGAACTGCCACTGCTGGTTCACGCCGTTGTTGCGCGTCCACTGGCTGATTCGCGCCCCGTCAGTGGTCGCGTTGGCGTACACGTCCAGGGCCTTGCCGCTGTTGCGATTCAGCAGGACGTACCAGGCGCTGGTGTCCACCCCGGAGCCCGGCGGAGGCGTGGTCGGCGGGGTCGAGCCGGCGTTGAGCGCGTCCAGGACGGCCGTGTACGCGGCCTTCTTGTTGCCGTTGCAGTCGAAGAGCAGGGCGTTGTCCGATCCCCGCCACGAGTCACAGTCGCGTACGCCCCAGGTGGTGATGCCGGTGCAGCGCGAGACAGCCAGGCAGGCGCGGGTGACCGACCCGTAGATGGTGGCCTGGTTGCCGCCGGTCATCACGTCCAGCTCGGTGATCTGCACGTCCACGCCGAGGTCGGCGAAACGCTGCAGGTTCGCCTGATAGTCACCGGCCAACGACGTGCCCAGGTGCGACTGGAAACCCACGCAGTCGATCGGCACCCCACGGGACTTGAAGTCCCGCACCATGTTGTAGATGCCTGTCGACTTCGCGTTGATCCCGTCAGTGTTGTAGTCGTTGTAACACAACTTCGCACCCGGATCCGCCGCCCGCGCCGCCCGGAACGCCGCCTCGATCCAGTCGTTGCCGGTGCGCTGCAGGTTCGAGTCACGACGCGCCCCCGAACCACCATCGGCGAACGCCTCGTTCACCACATCCCACGAGTGGATCTTGCCCCGGAAATGCGTCGCCACCTGCGTCACATGATTGATCGCCGCGTTCCGCAACGCACTGCCCGACATCCCCTGCGCCCAGCCCGGCTGCTGCTGATACCACAACAGCGCATGACCCCGCACGCTCATGCCGTTGGCCTGCGCATGACTGACCAACCGATCACCACCGCCGTAGTTGAACTGACCCTGCTGCGGCTCGGTGGCGTCCCACTTCATCTCGTTCTCGGCCACGACACTGTTGAACTCACGGTTCAGGATGGTCGTATACGCGCTGGTGGAGAGCTTGCCCGTCGCGACGGCCGCACCGAAATAGCGGCCCTTCTCCGCCGCCGCGGCCTTCAGGGTCGTGCCAGCGGCGGCTGCGGGATTCAGCGCCACGGTCATACCGGTGGTGAGGGCGACGGCGAGGGTCGCCGCCGCCAGCATCTTTCTCATGGGCTTCATGTCGTTCCTTTTCAGTGGTTGCATCGGTGGTGGTGATGTGCCACTTCACTCGGGACAGATGGCCGAGCCGGCCATCCTGGCCACCAGGCGTCGGCGCGCCCGGTCCGAGAGGACTGCCGGCACCTGCCGGGTCCCGAGGTGACGTCCGCATGCCCTGGGGACGTCGCGATCGGAGGTACGACCCGTGCGGCTCGCCCGGTGAGCCACCACAACGATCGGCCTCTATATCGAGAGTGAGCGATAACATGTCGTTCGTCAAGACGTAACGAGCCGTTCACGCCCATCTCCCGGAACGCCGCGTTTCGCCCGGTACCAACGGGCCCGCAGCAGCCGTGCTCAGCCCCCACGCGACCAGCGGACGAGCCGCAGCGCCGCGCCGCCGGGGTGCTGCCGTACGGCGACGCTGTTATCGCTCACAGTCGTCAGCCGAGGACGACCGTGGACTTCTCGCGGTTCACGGGCATCCGGTGGCCGGGCCGCCCGGGGCCGGCTGCGCCGGATCCGCGTCGACCCGCAGACCGGCGAGGATGTCGGCAGTGGTGTGCGCCTCGATGCCGGGCTGGGCGGCATCGGTGAAACGGGCGACGACCGCCCGTACGTGTCGTTCGGCGGGTGCGGCGAGGCCGTCGTAGACGGCCGCGAACAACTCGCGGGCCGGCCGCCTGAGCCATCCGTCCGGAAGGAGTTCCACGGGCAGTTGCGGGTCGAGAACGGGAAAACGGCGGAAGGTGTCCATGATCTCGGTACGGGCTCGCACAGCGGCGGCTCCGTCGACCGCCCCGGACGCCACCGGGGGCAACAGTGGCGTCCAGTGCCGGAGGAACTCCTCGTAGCTGCGACTGATCGCCTCGACGTCCCAGGCGTCGATCGGGGCACGGTGACCGGCCGAGTCGAGCGCGACCTGCCGTCCGCGAAACACCGTGACAGCACCGTGGGTGAGCTGGTCGAGCTGGGCCCGAGCGGGAGCGGTCAGTTCGCGGGGCGAGATCCACAACCCGTCGTACAACGGCGCGTATCCGAGCCAGCGGAGCTGGGCGCGCAGGGCCCGTCGCTGCGTGCTCAGGCCCTGGGGCAGCGAGAAGGCGACGACCGTCCAGCACCCGTCCCACAGTGCCGCGGCGGTGGTGGAGGTGATGATCCAGTGGCCGCCGGCGGAGAGGTTGGCGGCGGCCGCCCGGCTGAGCCGGTAGGAACTGCGCCGCCCCAGCCGACTGCCCTCCAGGACGCCACGGCGGGCCAGCCGGCTGATCGCGGTACGCGCCCCGGCCGTGGTCACACCGGTCTCGGCGAGCAGCTCCACGATGGCGGCGGACGGGAGGGCGGCCCTGGTCCGCAGCGTGTAGTCCGCCAGCAGGGTCACCGCGACGCCCTGGGGTGAGTTGCCCACCTGCCGCCGGGGCAGTCGGAGTGGCTGGTCTCCGTCGTCCGGATATATCTCGTCGATGTCGAACGGGCTTGCCACAGGCGCTCCGTGCTCCTCAGGGACGGTGTGACGACTGTAGACGGACCGCCGCCGAGCCGGGCCGCGGTGGCCACCTCGATAGAGACGCTTCGATTGACACTTGTGGGTCCTCGGGGAACACTAATTGCCACACGATGCCGTCCGGAGCCGGGCAGGGCGAGTCACAGACAGCGGGCATCGCGCGATCACCCGCGGGAGCCGGGCGTCCCCGCCAGCGGACCGCGCAGCCAGTCCCAGCCTGCACAGGCAACCGAAGGAGTCGTTCGTTGAGAACCAGAAGGAAACTGCTGCTCGCCCTCGCCATGACACTGGTGGCTGCCGGCCTGGTGGTCCCCGCGATCCGACCCGCGTACGCGGCGTCGCTGACCGAGGTGACCAGCTTCGGCGACAACCCGGGCCGGATGCGCATGCACGTCTACGTGCCGGACAACCGCCCGGCCAGGCCGGCCACCGTGGTGGCCATGCACGGCTGCGGCGGGTCGGGCCCCGGCTTCTACTCCGGCAGCGAGTTCGCCAGCCTCGCCGACCGGTACGGGTTCATCGTGATCTACCCGTCCGCGACCCAGCAGGCCGGCTTCGGCAACTGCTTCGACGTCTGGTCGGACGCCGCCAAGCGCCGCGGCGGTGGCAGCGACCCGGTGTCGATCGTCTCGATGGTCCGGCACGTCCAACAGCAGTACGCCGCCGACCCGGACCGCGTCTACGCCACCGGCAGCTCGTCCGGCGGCATGATGACCAACCACATGCTCGCCCTCTATCCCGACCTGTTCAAGGCCGGCGCGGCGTTCATGGGGGTGCCGTACAACTGCTTCGCCAACGCGGCGGACTTCCCACCCACCAGCAGTCAGTGCACCGGCGGTGCCATGAACCGGACCCCGCAGCAGTGGGGTGACGCGGTGCGCCAGGCGTACCCCGGCTATTCCGGCCCCCGCCCGCGCGTGCAGCTGTGGCACGGCACCAACGACACCCTCGTGCCGTACTCGTTGTTGACCGAGACGATCGAGCAGTGGACCAACGTGTTCGGGCTGAGCCAGACACCGACCTCCACCGACACTCCCCAGGCCAACTGGAACCGGCGGAGGTACGCCGACACCAGCGGCACCGTCCAGGTCGAGGCGTACAGCATCCAGGGCGCCGGACACAGCCTGCCCTCCAGCGGTATGGCCGCGTCCGCCATCCAGTTCTTCGGCCTGACCAACCCGACGACGCCACCCCCGACCACACCGCCCCCGACGACGCCGCCGCCGACCACCCCGCCCCCGACCACCCCGCCCCCGACCACACCGCCGCCGGCTCCCGGCACCTGCGGTGTGACAGTCGCCATCAACGCCTGGAACACCGGCCTGACCGAGAACATCACCGTCACCAACACCGGCACCACCGCCGTCAACGGCTGGTCCCTGGTCTTCACCCTGCCCTCCGGGCAGACCATCACCTCAGGTTGGAACGCCTCCTACTCCCCGAGCTCCGGGCAGGTGACTGCCAAGAACGTCGCCTACAACGCCGGCATCCCCGCCAACGGGTCGGTGACGATCGGCTTCCAGGCCACGCACTCTGGTAACACCGCCAAGCCCAGCGCGGTCACCCTCAACGGCGCATCCTGCGCGGTCTCCTGACACCAGCCGACGCCCGACGAGGCCGTGCGCCGGTCACCACTCAGGTGGTGACCGGCGCACGGGTCGTTCCGGCATGGTCAGCGGTAACCGGCGGTCACCACGCTGGCCTGCACGGCATTCTCGGTGGCGTCGGACGGATAGCCGGCGACCATGGCCCCCTCGTAGAAGGTGCCGGCGCTCAGGTTCGCGCCGCCGTCGGGCTTGCAGCAGTCACCGCCACTGCCCAGGATGATCGCGCCCTGCTTCTTCATCGGGCTGTATCCCGGCGGGAGCGAGCCGTCCCAGAGCGTGTAGAGGCTGCCGGACTGGGCGTTGCTGCCCTTGATGGCAAAGCGGCTCACGCCGTTGTTCTTGAGTGTCGCGGTCACGAACTTGCTGGTGAAGGCGCGCTGGTTCGGGTTCCAGGAGCTACTTCCGCCGGGGAACAGACCCCACTCCAGGTCGGCCTGCACCCAGGGGCCACTGCCCGAGCAGCCGCCGAACCAGCACTGCGTACCGAAGTTGATGGCGTCCATCGCCCCGGCGGCGTCGGCCTTTCTCGTCGTCTCGCTGTTGCCGTAGTCGAAACAGCAGCCGCTGTTGACGTGCGTGCCGCTGGTCACCATGTACATGCCCTCGGGAGCCGCGCCGGTGGGCACCCCGGTCAGGTGGCCGTCGCGCCAGTAGCTGTTGCCGGGGTTGATGTAGAGCGAGTACGCCTTGGCGCCGCCCACCGTCAGGGACTCCGACGTCGCGGTCGCCGGCCTGCTCTGCGGTGACCCCGGAACCACGCTCGACCCCTGGTACCAGAGGTCGTTGCCACGCCCGGACTGGTCGAAGACGACAGTGATCACGCAGGTCGTGCCGGAGCAGAACGAGTCCTGCGTCGCCGCGTTGGCGGTGCCACCCGTACCCGTGAGCCCGATGTTGCGGGTCGTGTTGTCCGACGAACGCCGCACCTGGTAGAGGTTGCCGGCGTACGTCTCGTAGAGCGCCCGCGTCGTGCTGTGCGCCGCGATGCACGGGGTGCCGCCGGAGGCGTAGATGTCGCACGGGCGTGAACCGGTCGGCGGGTTGGTCGGAGGCGGGGTCGTCGGCGAGGCCCACTGCTGGTTGGTGCCGCCGTTGCAGGCCCAGAGGATGATCTTCGTGCCGTTCGCGGTGGCGGCGCCGTTGGCGTCGAGGCAGAGCCCGGACTGCACGCCGGTGATGGTGCCGTTGCTGTTGACGTTCCACTGCTGGTTGTTCTGGCCGTTGCAGTCCCAGATGATCGCCTGGGTGCCGTTGGTGGTGCCTCGGCCGGAGGCGTCCAGGCACTTGTTGCCGTACACCTGGAGTTGTCTGGTCGACGTCCAGGTCCAGGTCTGGCCGGCAGCGCCGTTGCAGTCCCACAGTTGCGTCTGGGTGCCGTTGGTGGTGCTGGAGTTAGGCACTTCGAGGCAGCGGCCGGACGCCGTACCGATGATCGGGGTGCTCTGCCCCGGCTCGATGGCTGCCGCCAGCGGTGCCGCAGCGGCTGCCTCGGCGGTCGGCGAGGGGGCGCCGGGGGTGGCGCCGATGCCGACGAGAACGCCAACCAGCGCGCCGGCCAGGGCGGTCAGGCGTCGGGCGCGATGGCGCCTCGGGATGAGTTCGGGGGCTTTTCCTGGCCCACCGGGGGACGGGGTTCGCACGAGGTTGCTCCTCGGAGTCGTGAGGGCGCGGGGGATTGTCGACGCGCCAGGGCGGTGGTCGCGGCGGCGGTGATGGCGAATCGATTCGCAACGAATCGTATGACCTTTGTTGAATTCATGTCAATAAATGTGTGTCTCTGGTGAGGCGCTGGCCGGTGGGCAGACAGCCAGCGCCTCACCTCCCCCGAGACGCCTACCGGCCCAGGACCCGCCACGTCTGGTTCAGCGGGTTGCCCTGGCCGGCTCCGATGCAGGTCCACTGGTGGACCGGCGCCCGCGCCGCCGTGGAAACCGTGCTGACGTCGACGCACTTGCCGCTGTGCCGGGCGACGAGTTGGTAGTCGTGCGAGTCGTTGCCCGAGTAGGTCACCTTGCGCAGGGTGAACTGCTGGTTGGTGCCGTTCAGGCAGGTCCACTGATGCACGGCCGCGCCGTCGGCGGTGGACACGCCACTGACGTCGAGGCACTTGCCGCTCTGCTGGTTGACCACCGTGTAGGTGTTGGCCACCCCGGCGACCGGGCGGAAGTTCCAGAGCTGCTGATCACCGCCCTCGCAGTAGAACTGCTGCTGGACCGTGCCGTCGGCGGTGCTCAGGTTGGGGTTGTCCAGGCACTGCTGCGAGTGCTGGGCCACCGCCACCGACTGGAAGCCGCCGTCCGACGGCGGCAGCAGGGTGACCGTGTAGGTGTCGGTCTGGTTGGTGTACGGCACTGTCACTGTGACGTTGTTGTTGGAGACGCCGACCACGCTGTTCGAGACGGTGACCGGCCCCTGCACGGCGCCGCCGCCGTTGTGGGGAATGCGCTGGGTGAGGACCCGGACCTGGTTGTTCTGCACGATGCCGCTGGTGGTGTCCAGGCGTTGCAGGTTGACTGTCAGGTTTCCGGTGGTACGACCACCACCGACCAGCACCTTCGCCGCGCCGGTCGCCCTGGTGGCGTACGCGTCGTAGGACTGGCTGGGGGTCACCGCGACGATCTGCCCTGCCTGGGAGGCGTAGTAGCGGTAGGCCCACCACTCGCCCCTGGGCTGGTGCTGACCGGCCGAGTTGCGGATCAGCAGGTTGCCGAGGTCGTTGTGCAGGCTGCCGCCGCTGGCCCAGTTCGCCCGGAGGCCGTCCGCCCGGGCCCGCTCCAGGCGCGCGATGTACCAGGCGCCGTCGGCCGGGTTCTGCTCGTCGGGGCGCCGTACTCGTTGATCTGGTACGGCCGCGGGTGGGCGATGCCGCGCGGGTCGAGGGTGGCGTTGGCGGCGGCGACGTTGGCGACCGGGTCACCCGGCAGCGAGTGCCAGCTGATGATGTCCGGCACGGTGTTGGTCGAGCGGACGAAGTCCAGGTACTGGTTCCAGAAGGTGTGCGTCGTCGACGGCACGCAGGCGCAGCTCGGCCCGACGATGAGCTGGCTGGGGAACTCCGCTCGGATGCGCTGGTAGGTGCGGCGCCACAGTTCGAGGTACTGCGAGATCGGGCGGTTCCAGAAGATGGTGATGTTGGGTTCGTTCCAGATGTCCCACTGCACGGACAGCCCGGACGCCCGGACGTCGCTGATGAGGCGGGTCAGGAAGTTGTCGTAGTCGGTCCAGTTGCCGTTGTCGCCGGGGAAGCGGGAGATGCCGGCACCGTCGGCGCCCCACAGGTCGTGCGGCAGGATGATGAACTTCCCACCGAGGGCCGTGGTCCGACGGGCCTGGGCGACTGTGGAGTTCCACCGCCGGTCGTAGGTGCCACCGACCCAGCCGCTGCCGGGAAGCTGTGCGCCACCGGCGCGCATGTACTGGAACTTGACGTCTCGGTAGAAGTGGTCGGCTGGGCCGCTGGCGTTCTCGGTCATGCCGTAGATCCAGCCGGACGCACGGTAGGTCGGCGTGCCGCTGGTCGTGGAGAAGTCGACGCTGATCGACTCGTTCGCTGCCTGGGCCGGGGACGGGACGACGGTTACGGCGGCAGCGGCGGCGAGCAGGCCGACCACGAGTCGGGCGACGAGCGCGCGGGCTCGGTCTGACCTGCCGCGGGACGGGGTTTTCACGGGCGGCTCCTTGGTGGGGCGCGGGGGACGCTCTCCGGAGGCAGCACTTGCGAATCGATTCGCACGGATCGTAGGACCGGGGACTGATCTGTGTCAATGAAGTGAAGACCCGATGAAGCTGGCGTTTCCACCCAGGTCCCTCGATGGGCTGGCCGATCCCTTGACCCGCAGGCGTGGACAGACCTATCTTCGGGCGAACCGATTCGGCGAATCGGTTCGCCTCATGGTCGGACTGGGTCCGGCCCGCGACGGTCACCCGCACACCCCACCTGACGATCGACTTGAAGTGAGGCAACACATGACAGGACTCAGTCGTCGGCGGCACCTGGCCGCCGTTGTCGTGATGGCACTCGCCGCAGCGGCGGGCAGCGCCTGCTCGTCGTCCGCCGACGACCCCGCCGAAGGCGGCGCCTACGTCGTCTGGGACCCGTACCCGCAGTTTGCCGACGACTCCGACTGGGTCACGCTGCTCAAGAAGTGCGGCACCTCCGCCGGGGCGACGATCGAGCGGACCGGCTACGACACCACCGACCTGACCAACAAGGCGCTGCTCGCCGCCCAGCAGGGCAACTCGCCGAACGTGCTGATCGTGGACAACCCGGTGATCTCGACACTGGCCGAGGCCGGCGCCCTCACCACCACCGACGACAACAAGCTGGACGTCTCGGCCATGGAGAAGAACCTGCTCGGCGCCGGCCAGAGCGAGGGCCGGACGTACGGAGTGCCGATCGGGGCAAACACCCTTGCCCTCTACTACAACAAGGATCTGCTGACCGCCGCCGGCGTCGACCCGGCCACGATCAAGGACTGGACGTCCCTGACCGCGGCGCTGACCACGGTCAAGGCCAAGGGAAAGAAGGGCATCACGTTCTCGGCCATCGGCACCGAGGAGGGCAGCTTCCAGTTCCTGCCCTGGTTCTGGGGATCGGGAGCCCAACTGACCACTCTGGACTCGCCGCAGGCGGTGTCCGCGCTGACGCTCTGGACCGACTGGCTCAAGCAGGGCCACGCCCCCAACTCCGTCATCAACAACACCCAGACCACGAGTTGGCAGGAGTTCGCCACCGGCGACTACGCGTTCGCCGAGAACGGCACCTGGCAGCTGGCCAACGCGGAGAAGCTCGGTTTCTCGTACGGGACCGTCGCGATCCCGGCCAGCGCGGGTGGCCCGGCCCCCGCGCCCACCGGTGGAGAGTTCGTCTCCATCCCGGTGCAGAAGAACACCGGTCGGTACGACACGTCGCAGAAGCTCGTCGCCTGCCTGACCAACGCCGACAACCTCCTCACCACCGACACCACGCTCTCCTACGTCGCGCCCGTCGCCGCCGTCCAGGATCGACAGGCGACCGCGGACCCCAAGCTCAAGGTGTGGGTCGAGGCGGTCCGAGCGGCCAAGGGCCGCACCGGCGACAACCTCGGCACGAAGTATCCGAAGATCTCCGAATCGCTGTGGAACGCGGTGCAGGCGGCGCTCAGCGGCGGGAAGTCGCCGCGCGAGGCGCTGACCGCCGCGCAGGCCGCCGCCACGACCAGGTAAGCACGCCGAACCGACACCATGCCCCCGATGACACAGAGCTCCACCACCGCACGAGACCAGGGTGGGGCGGCGAAGACCGCCCCACCCGGGCCTCCCCCGTCCCGTGGCCGCCGGCCCAGCCGATGGTCGGCATGGGGCTTCCTGGCACCCGTCACCATCTACCTGTTGGCCTTCTACGCCTACCCGCTCTATCGCAACGTCGAGCTGAGCCTGCGCGAGTACACCGTCCGCTCGTTCGTGCAGGGCGGCGCGCCCTTCGCCGGCCTGGACAACTACCGGACCGTGCTGACCGACCCGGCCTTCGGGCCGACGCTGACGCACACAGTGGTCTTCACCGCCGCGTCGCTCGCCTTCCAGTTCACCATCGGCATGGCCCTGGCCCTCTTCTTCCACCAGCACTTCCCGCTGTCGCGCACGCTGCGGGCGCTGATCCTCGTACCGTGGCTGCTGCCACTGATCGTGTCGGCGTCGACCTGGTCGTGGCTGCTCAACAGCGACTCGGGGCTGGTCAACGCCGCGCTCGGTGTCGTCGGCATCGACCCGGTCAACTGGCTCACCTCGCCGGGCTGGTCACTCACCTCGGTGATCATCGCGAACATCTGGATCGGCATCCCGTTCAACCTGGTGGTGCTCTACAGCGGCCTACAGGCGATCCCCACCGAGATGTACGAGGCGTCGGCGCTGGACGGCGCGACGGGATGGCAGCGGTTCTGGTCGATCACCTTCCCGTTGCTGCGCCCCGTCTCCGCGATCACGCTGTTGCTGGGGCTGATCTACACACTGAAGGTCTTCGACATCGTCTGGATCATGACCAGAGGCGGGCCGACCGGCTCCTCGGCCACGCTCGCGACCTGGTCGTACCGCCTCGGCTTCGGCAACCTCCTGCCCGAGTTCGGTCCGGGCGCGGCCGTCGGCAACCTGCTCATCGTGATGGCCCTGATCGCCGGGCTCGTCTACATCCGGATCGAGCGAAGGCAGCACCTACGATGACCACATCAACGCCTCGGGCCTGGTGGAAGACCGGTGTCGGTCTGGTGCTGACCGGGCTGATGCTCTTCCCCGTCTACTGGATGATCAACGTGTCGTTCACCCGGGACCGGGACATGCGGGCCAGTCCCCCGCACCTGATCCCGACCAACGGCACGTTGGACGGCTACCGGGCGGTGCTCGACCAGCAACTGCCGTACCTCGGGACCAGCTTCTTGGTCGGCCTCGGCACTGTGGTGCTGACCGTGGCGCTGGCCGCTCCCGCCGGGTACGCGCTGGCGAAGCTCCGGCCGCCCGGCGGCCCGGCGCTGAGCTTCGTGCTGCTGATCGCACAGATGATCCCGGGGATCATCATGGCGATGGGCTTCTACGCCATCTATCTCACCCTCGGCATCCTCAACACGCTGCCCGGCCTGATCCTGGCCGACACGACACTCGCGGTGCCGTTCGGCGTACTGATCTTCACAGCCTTCATGTCCGGAATTCCCGACGAGCTGCTCCAGGCGGCCGTGGTCGACGGCGCTGGCCGGCTGCGGACCTTCTGGTCGGTCGTGCTGCCGGTGAGCCGCAACTCGATCGTCACGGTGTCGCTGTTCGCGTTCCTGTGGTCCTGGTCGGACTTCATCTTCGCCTCGACCCTCGCCGGCGGCGGCGACCACCAGCCGATCACCCTCGGCATCTACCACTACATCGGCAACAACAACCAGCAGTGGAACGCCATCATGGCCACCGCCGTCGTCGCCTCCATCCCGGCCGCCGCGCTGCTGATCCTGGCCCAGCGGTACGTCTCGATGGGCGTGACCGCCGGCGCCGTCAAGGACTGACCACCCACGCGGTCGAGGATTCACCACCCGCACCACAGAAAGGCACCCGCCACCCATGACCGTCGCCCCGTCCGGTCCGGAGTTCGCAATCCAGGACATCCCGTTCAGCTACCGCGGTTCCTGGTTCAACATCTCCCCGGTGGTAGCCGAGAAGACGTACGCCGAGGACCTGCACCTGGTCTCCCACCAGACCGGGATGCATCCGGTGCTGCGCCTGTCCCCCACGGTCGCCGGCACCACTGTCGTCGCCACACCCGCGCTGCTGACCTGGCGTGACGGCACCGGCCGGATCGAGGCCGTCTACGACGGACCGGACACCCTGCGGATCCGGGGCCGAGGGCTCGGTCTGCGGGTGGCCGCCGCCGCGCGCACCCTCACACCGTTCAGCGGCACCTACCTGTACCTGGACCCGCTCGACGGGTCACACGTGTTCACCTCGTACGAGACGGGTCGCCGCTACCGGGTCACAGTGCTCTCGGGCACTCCCACGCGGACCGACGGCGCGGAGGCGCTCGGCACCGCCGACCGCTCACTGGATCTGCCGGGCGACCAGCCCTGGGAGATCGCGGTCGAGGAGTACGCCACCGCCCGCCGCCCGTACCCCGGATCGGTCACCTTCGAGCAGTTGCGCCGGGACCGGACCGCGGAGTTCACCGCGTTCGTCGACGCGATCGCGCCGTGGCGCGGCGCGGAAACCCCGGCCGCCGAGCTGGCCGCGTACGTCCTGTGGTCGGCCACCGTCGCCCCGGCGGGCTTCGTCACCCGACCGGCGGTCCTGATGTCCAAGCACTGGATGGACAAGGTCTGGAGCTGGGACCACTGCTTCAACGCGATCGCCCTGGCCGCCGGTGAGCCGGAGCTGGCCTGGCACCAGTTCCATCTGCCCTTCGACCACCAGGACGAGGCCGGTGCGTTGCCCGACTCGGTCACCCACTCCGAGGTCCTGCACAACTACGTCAAGCCCCCCATCCACGGCTGGGCCCTGCGACACCTGCGCCGACGACTTCCCCAGCCACCGGATCGGGCGGCGCTGGCGCAGACGTACGACCGGCTTGCCCGCTGGACCCGGTTCTGGCTCGACGCCCGTCGAGCTCCCGGCCAGGACCTGCCCCACTACCAGCACGGCAATGACAGCGGCTGGGACAACGCGACCACCTTCGACGCCGGCCGGGTCCTCCAGACGGCCGACCTCGCCGCATTCCTGGTCTCGCAGCTCCGCTGCCTGGCAGACCTCGCCACCGAGCTGGGCGAGCCGGCCGAGCCGTGGTCCCGGGAGGCCGACCGGATCTGCGCGGCCCTGCTGCGGGAGCTGTGGGACGGCGAACGCTTCACCGCCCGCAGCCCCCGCACCGGACGACGGAGGGCCAGCCGCAGCCTGCTCGACCTGATGCCCATCGCGCTCGGGGCCGACCTGCCGGCACCGGTCACGGCAGCGCTGGCGCGGGGCGTCGAAACCCATCTGACCACCCACGGGCTGGCCACCGAACCGACGGATTCGGCTCACTACGTCGCCGACGGCTACTGGCGCGGGCCGATCTGGGCGCCCTCCACGGTTTTGGTCGAGGACGGTCTGCGGCGGGCCGGCCAGAGCCGGATGGCCGAGGACATCAGTCGACGATTCCTCGCCCTGTGTGAGAAGTCCGGGTTCGCGGAGAACTTCGACGCCGAGACCGGGGCCGGGCTGCGCGACCGCGCCTACACCTGGACCGCCAGCAGCTATCTCATCCTCGCCGCCGCGCAGGAGCAACGGCGGGCAACGGGAGGCTAGGGCGGGCTCAGCGGGCCCGGACCGGGCCGGTGCTGGAGCGCAACGAGATGGGCGGGCTGTACAGCCGGTGTCGCGGCACGGCCCCGCGCTCGGCGATGTTCTCCAGAAGCAGCGACACCGCCTCGGCGCCCATCTCGACCATCGGCACGTCGGCAGCGGTCAACGGTGGGCGGAAATCCTCCGCCCAGTGCTGGGCCGCGACGCCGGTGACGGAGAAGTCGCCGGGCACGGACAACCCGGCGCCGGTCAACGCGCGCTGCATTCCGGGCAGCGCTGCCTCGTTGATGGTGGCGACCGCCGTGACGTCCGGGTGCGTCACGAGCAGCTGCTCGACGCACGCCTCGCCGGAGGCCGTGTCGTCGCCGCAGCAGACCTCCACACCGGTCAGGCTCCGCTCCTCGGCAGCCGCCCGGAACCCGGCCAGCGCCCGGTGGCTGGGGCCGTAACCCGCGGCGACCAGCTCGGCGGAGCGGTTCACGAGGGCCACCTGCCGGTGCCCCAGATCGGCCAGGTGGTGCACGCACCGGGCGATCAACCCGGCGTAGTCGATGTCGATCCAGCTCATGCCGTGTGGTTCGGCCGTCCGCCCGATCGTGACGAACGGCAGGCCGGCCCTCGTCAGCCGAGTCACCCGCTCGTCCTCCAGGCGGATCTCCATGAGCACCACGCCGTCGACCCGACGCCCGGTGACGATCCGCTCGAACGACCGGTCGTGGTCGCCACCGGACGGCGACAGCAGCACATCGAGGTCGTGGCGAGCGGCCGCCTCGACGACGCTGGCGACGAAGCCCAACTGCATGTCGGTCAACCGTTGGCTCGCCGGAGGGATCACCAGCCCGAGGGTGCGGGTGCGGCCCTCCTTCAACGCGCGGGCGCTGGCGTTCGGCCGATAGTCCAGCTCGTCGATGACCGCCTGGATCCGTTGCCGGGTCGCCTCCGACACCGTCCGTTTTCCGCTCAGCACGTAGGACACGGTGCTGCGGGAAACCCCGGCCCGGCGAGCGATCTCCCCGATGTTCATAGACCGCCCTCGAATCGAATCTTGCCCCGACACGGGACGCACCAGGCTGCGCTGACGAGCATATCCACCCGACGCTCGACAACCGGGGGCCCCGGCCCGCGACCTGGCGCTATCGCATGGACAACCGTTAATGTCATAGGTATTACGTGTGATGA
Organism: Micromonospora sp. MGP-C2; assembly: GCF_057766525.1. Taxonomy (NCBI): domain Bacteria; kingdom Bacillati; phylum Actinomycetota; class Actinomycetes; order Micromonosporales; family Micromonosporaceae; genus Micromonospora; species Micromonospora sp. MGP-C2. Next base: position 6,228,213 of record NZ_JBYMEN010000002.1, on the reverse strand, counting down.
AGAATCGTCGCCACGCCGTATCCCACCGCACACCGGAAAGGATCCGATGAACGCGAAGAAAAAGCTGGGTCGCCTCATTGCCACCGCGGGGACCGTGTTGGTCCTCCTCGCCGGCGCTGGCGCCTACGTCGCCTCGGACGCGCCGAGCGCTCGGGCCGCAGTCTCGGGCCCGTGCGACATCTACGCCACCGGCGGCACCCCGTGCGTTGCCGCGCACAGCACCACCCGGGCGCTGTACGGCGCGTACAACGGCCCGCTCTATCAGGTCCGACGCTCGTCGGACAGCACCACCCGCGACATCGGCCTGCTGAGCGCGGGCGGATACGCGAATGCCGCGACCCAGGACTCGTTCTGCGCCAACACCAGCTGCGTCATCACCGTCATCTACGACCAGTCCGGTCGCAACAACCGTCTCACCCAGGCGCCGCCCGGCGGCTTCACCGGCCCCGCCCCCGGTGGATGGGACAACCTCGCCGACGCGAAGGCCGCGCCGGTCACCGTCGGCGGCCAGAAGGCGTACGGCGTCTACATCGCGCCCGGCACCGGTTACCGCAACAACAACACCAACGGCGTCGCGACCGGCGACCAGCCCGAGGGGATCTACGCGGTCGTCGACGGCACGCACTACAACCAGTGGTGCTGCTTCGACTACGGCAACGCCCAGACGAACAACCTTGCCGACGAGCGCGCCATCATGGAGACCGTCTACTTCGGCGCCAACAAGCAGTGGGGCTACGGCGCGGGCAGCGGCCCCTGGGTCATGGCCGACCTGGAGTGGGGGCTGTTCTCCGGGGTGAACGCGGGCTACAACAACATCGCGTCCATCAACCACCGCTTCGTCACGGCCATGGTCAAGGGCGAGCCGAACCACTGGGCGATCCGGGGCGGCAACGCGCAGTCGGGCAGCCTGACCACCTACTTCGACGGGCCCCGCCCCAACGGCTACCACCCGATGAAGAAGGAGGGTGCCATCCTCCTCGGCATCGGCGGCGACAACAGCATCACCGGCCGAGGCACCTTCTTCGAGGGCGTGCTGACCTCGGGCTACCCGTCAGCGGCCACCGAGAACGCCGTGCAGGCCAACATCAACGCCGCCGCCTACGCACCAGCCGGCGGCGGCAACCCGCAACAGAACGTCCAGGTCGTGGGCGGCCAGTCCGGCCGCTGCGTCGACGTACCGAACGGCAGCACCACGAACGGCACCCAGACCCAACTGTGGGACTGCACCGGCGGCACGCCGCAACGCTGGACCTACACCGCCGCCGGGCAACTCCAGGTGTACGGCAACAAGTGCCTCGACGCCTCCGGCCAGGGCACCACCAACGGCACCCAGGCGATCATCTGGGACTGCCACGGGGGCACCAACCAACAGTGGAACCTCAACGCCAACGGCACCATCACCGGCGCCCAGTCCGGGCTCTGCCTCGACGCCAATGGCGCCGCCACCGCGAACGGCACCAAACTCATCCTCTGGGCCTGCAACGGCGGCAGCAACCAGCAGTGGGCCACCCGTAGCTGACCACGTGCACCATCAGGTCGGTCGTGCCGGCTCTGCGAGGTGTGCGGAGCCGGCACGACCGACGACCCGGTCGCGCCTCAGCGGGTGCTGCCTGACGTCGGTGCCGCGCCGCGCGCCCGGCTGGCCCCGCCTGAGCGCTTGAGCATGTACGCCCCACCGGCAACGAAGACGACGCCGAGGACGATCCCGACGAGATTGCCCTGGGCCAGACTGGAGAAGACCGCCAGAATGCCGATGATGACTGCCACTCCGCCGAGAAATCGCATGAAGTAGCCGCCGACAGACTTGACCCGTTCATTCGTCATGGTCTTTCTCTGCCCGGCGTGCCGGTCCGACAAACGGGCCCGGGCAGCCAACGCCCAGGGCGGACGCGCCCGCTCCGGTGAGCCGTATAGTGCCCGGGTGGACAGGGACAAGGTCCGGCAGGCATACGCGTCCGTCTCGGAGCTGTACATCGGGCTGTTCGGCAGCCGCGAGCAGGTGGATCCGGCCGACCTCTCGTTCATCGGCCGGCATCTGGGGACTCGGGCGGGCAGGGTGCTCGATCTAGGGTGTGGCCCCGGCCATCTCACCGGTTACCTGCGTTCGCTGGGCGTCGACGCGGCGGGGATCGACCTGGTGCCCGAGTTCCTCGCCCACGCGCGGGCCGCCCACCCGGACGTCGAGTTCCAGCTCGGGTCGCTGGAGAACCTCGACGTCGCCAGCGGTTCCCTCGACGGCATCCTCGCGTGGTACTCGACGATCCATCTGCCGCCGCAGGAGCTGGACGGCGTCCTCAACGAGTTCCGGCGAGCGATCGCCCCGGCCGGGACGGTGGTGCTGGGCGTGTTCGTCGCCGACGAGGTCGGCGCCTTCGACCACAAGGTCGTGACCGCCTACCGCTGGCCCCTGGACGAGATCTCCGAGCGACTCAGCCGGGCCGGCTTCAAGGAGGTCGAGCGCCTGGAGCGACCGAGAGAAGGCGACCAGCGACCGCATGCCGCCATCGCGGCGATCGCGGTGTGAAGGTCGAGCCCTTCGTGCTCAGCCGTGCAAGGGTGGGGAGGCCCCTGCGTCACGCCATCTCATTGAGGTGCCGCAGCAGGCGATGCGGCGGAGCTGTGGTGCGCCGGTCTGACGCAGAACTCGTTGCCGTCCGGGTCTGCCAGCACGACTGCGCCGTCCTGAGCGACATCGAGTCGGGTGGCGCCTAGCGAGACCAGCTCGTCGACCGTCGCCTGCTGGTCGCCAGCCGCCGGGACCAGTTCGAAGCGCTGCCGGTTCGGCTCGGTTCTCGGGGCCACCGGCGAGCCCGCCCATGCAATCTTGGTGCCGCCGCGTGGTGACTGGATCGCGGTCTCCTCGTCCTGGTCCCACACCAGCGGCCAGCCCAGCACGTTGCTCCAGAACAGGCCGACGTCCCGGGTGCCGTCGCAGGTGAGCTCACCGAGGAAGCCGCATCCGGCGAGGTAGGCGTTGCCCGGCTCGATCACGCAGAACGCGTAGCCCGCGGGGTCGATCAGGACGACGTGCCTCTCCTCGGGTCGTTGCCCAACGTCGAGGTGGCGGCCACCCAGCTTCAACGCCGTCGCCACCGTGTGCTGCTGCTCGTCGAGATCAGCGCTGGTCAGGTGCAGGTGCATGCGGTTCGCGCCGAGCTGACCAGCGCGGCCCGGAACGAACCGAAGAGCAAGCTGGGCGTCGTCGCCCGGCAGGAGCGCACCGACGGCGTCCTCGACGACCTCCCGGCCGAGCAGAGCGGACCAGAACTGGGCCGCACGAGCCGGGTCGTCCGCCTCGACGGTCACTGCCAGCAGCCGCGAACGCATCACCAGACCCTAGACACCGCCCCGGCAGGCCGACAAAGGCATTGACGCCCTTGTGCGCGTACGGGAGGAGGGCTTGCTCTCCGCCGCGCAGCACCGCGCCGCGACACCGCACACGGCGGGCAGGCGGCAGTTTGTGACTGCCGGCCACCGGCCGCGACGACGACCCAACCCTCACGTCAGTTGGTGATCACCGGCCAGGCGTAGGCGAGCAGGGCGCACGCCGCACCCAGAAGCGCGAGCGAGACGCCCCGGGTGGGCAGGGGCAGGGCGGCGAGCACGATGAGAATGACGGCGACGATGTAAAGAAATGCCTGAATCGACATGGGGCTCTCCTCGATCATGGGGATTGATGGCGGCTGACTGTAACCCCCGGAAGGCCACCGCGCTCAGTCGTATCATTTCGGCCGTGACCTCTGCGCTCGGGAACCTCTCTGCCCAGCAGCGGGCGTTGGTGGATCGGTGGCTGCCGAACGCGACAGTCGAGAGAGACCACAGTTGGGGCCTGACGACGACCACCGTTGTCGAGATGACCCACGCCGGGTCACGATTCATCGTCAAAGCCGCCGGCGCTGACGACCACCACATCCAGCGAGAACTCCATGCCCACCTCAACTGGTTGCACCCCTGGACCAGCAGGGGACGCGCGCCTGCCCTGGTGCACGGCAGCGCGGACGCGAAGGTCCTCGTCACCCGGTACCTGCCCGGTGAGCTGGTGCTGGGCAGCACGCACGCCGACGACCCCGCCGTGTATCGGCAGGCCGGTGAGCTGCTGGCCTTGCTGCATGCGCAGAGTGTCGTCGTGGACGACGACTACGAGAGGCGCGAGAACGAGAAGTCACTGTGGTGGCTCCGCCAACCACACGGGATCGCCGCCGCCACCGCGGAGCGCCTACGAGCCGAGATCGGGACCTGGTCGACGCCGCCCGCGACCCTGGTGCCCACCCATGGAGACTGGCAGCCCCGAAACTGGCTCGTGCACCACGACGTCGTGGGCATCATCGACTTCGGCCGTGCGGCATGCGTCCCGCGTCCACGGATTTCGCCCGGCTCGCCGTCCAGGACTTCAACCGCGACCCGAACCTCGAAACGGCGTTCCTCGACGGGTACGGGCCCGATCCGCGCGATGCGGGCGCGTGGCACCGCGACCGGGTCCGCGCGGCGATAGGCACGGCCATCTGGGCCCACCGGGTGGGCGACGAACCATTCGAAGCGCAGGGCCATCGAATGATCGCGGAAGCGCTCTCGTCCTCCCGGGCATGACGACAACCCCTGCTGCCCCTGCCCTACCAGCGGTGATCGGGCAGCATGGTCGTCATGAGTTCGGTTGTCATGCTCCGGCGCTATCCGCTCAAGAGCGCTCAAGGCGAGGCACTCACGGCGGTCGAGGTCGAGCCGACCGGTCTGCGCGGCGATCGGACGTGGGCCTGCATCGATCGCATGGACGGGACGGTGGGCAGCGCCAAACATCCACGACGATGGGGTCGCCTGTGCGGTGTCGCCGCCACGACACACGTCGACGGCGCGGAGACGACGGTGACGCTGGACGTCGACGGCACCTCGCTGCGAGCCGGCAGCGCTGCGGCAGATGCCGCACTGAGCAGGCACCTGGGCCGCCCGGTGCGGCTGAGCCGGGAGCTGCAGCCTGACGCGCGGCTGCACCGGACGTTGCCCGACGAGGTCGGCATGGTGCCGGACTGGATGAGCGGCACCCGGCCCGGCCAGGAAACCATCACGACGATCGCGGGCACCGAACGGGTCGGCCGGTTCGTCGATTTCGGCGCCGTCCACATCGTGACCACCGGTGCGCTGGATCTGCTGGGCCAGCGCACCGGAGGCGCCAGTGTGGCCGCGGCGCGCTTTCGACCGAACCTGGTCATCGACGCACCCGGTGACCCGGAACCGGGGCAGGAGCTACGTCTGGGCGACGTCGTGCTCCGGGTGACCCTGCCCACCCCGAGGTGCGTCATTCCCGGCCTGCCCCAGGCCGACCTGCCGGCGGACCGCTCGGTGCTGAGCGCCCTGGCTCGGCACTACCGCGTCCCAGTCGCCGGGCTCGGGCACGCAGCCTGCTTCGGGACGTACGCCGATGTCGTCCAACCAGGCCGGCTCCGCCTGGGACAGCGCGTCCGCTAGGACCCCGTTCGATCCGTGGACGGCCGGTGGCCTCCGTGGGACGCGAGCAGCGCCTCCGCCACGATCTCAGCGTCGGCCTCTGCAACGTCGGCCGGATACTCCGGCAGCAGGTCGTCCCAGACGGGCAGCCACGACCCGAAAAACTGGGCCTGCCCTTCGGGCCGGGCGAAGAACCAGATGTGCAGGTGGGCGCCACCATCGCCGATGCGATACAGGTGAGCCCGCGAGATGTGCGGCAGCGACTGCATGTGGCGAACGATGCGGGTGCCCAACAGCCCCAGTTCGGCGGCCAGCTCGTCCGGCAGGTCCGCCATGTCGTAGTGGTCACGCGGATGCAGCATGAGTACGAGCGGGACGCCCACGCCCGAGATCCGGACCAGTCGCCAGTGGTCGTTCCACCAGATGCCCTTGTCCCGGTCGCGGCACGCGTCACAGTCCGACGGATCCTCACCGTGGCGCGGGGGCTCCGGGAGCACCGGCGGGCGCAGGGGCGTTACGCGCAACCCGTCCGGCTCGAAGGGACTGATCTCCCAGCCTGTCATCCGTGCCAACGGAAGCCGACGCTCGCTGTCCGCGGCGGCGATTGCGTGGTCGTAGAACTCGTCCGGTCGCAAAGCCATGCGGCGAAGACTAGCCCGGGAGGAATCCGCGTGATCGACAGGCTCTCGGGACGGTCACGACACGCCACCCGGCGTCGTCACGCCCGACGGTCGTGGGCTTCCGCCAAGGACCTGATGTGCGCTGCCCGCTGCCTCAGCAGGCGTCGCAGATACGGCGCGACCAGCACCCGGGCGGCCACCGCTCCCAGCGGCCCCCCGGGTGCGCTCATCGTCACGCGGTCGGTCATCCGCGTCCCACCGCCGTCGAGGCCCTGGAAGTGGTGCTCATGACGGAAGGCGCTGAAAGGACCCCGTGTCTGCTCGTCAATGAAGCGGTGGGGCCGTTCATAGACGGTGATCCGGCTGGTCATGCACCAGCGCAGACCCAGATGGCGAGCGCGGAAGGTGACCTCGTCCCCGAGCGTGAGGAGACGACGTCCGGTGCTGGTGGTGGCCGTCTCCTGGCTGCCGCGCAGGGACGCGGCGTGCACGTCCACATCGAGTTCCAGGTCGAACACCACGTCCGGGGCAGCGTCGATGACGGACACGATCTCGATCAGCGCCGGCACGTCGGCAGCTTAGAGCAACGTGGTGAGCGCTTCCCCTGGCCGCTCGTAACGCCCGGTCGGCGGCACGAGCGCACACGTGACGCAAACCGGCCTTGAGGATCGGAACCGTCTGCGACGATGTGAACGCCAGGGTTGTGGATCGGCAGTGCGTGGAATTTCCGCGAGGGACGTGCAGATAAGGGCAGCGGGTTACCAGAACTTCGCTGCCGTGATGACGGCAGGACCAAGGTTCCGCTGCACCCCGACGGTCGACACTGGAAAGCACTCGCTTCTCAGGACGTGCTGCTCGGCGTGCCCCACTGCCGTCCGCCGCCGCGGTCGTCGAGCCGGGCGCTGCAAGGGTTCATGGCCTACTCCGCAGCCGGCGTTGGTGACGACGGACGGCGACGAGCCCGGCCAGCGGTGAGGAGCAGCGATGACCCACAGTGAAGAGCACCGCCCGAAGATCGTCGTCGGGCTGGTGGCGACCCCGCCGGATCACCCGGCCCGGGTGGCCGCGCGGCTCACCGCCGAGCTGGCCGGCGGGCTTGCCGATCGGGTGGACGCGGACGTGCGGTGGACTGTCCGGGAAGGCTGGGGCGAGGTGGCACCGCGACGCGACGGCGGCGTTGAGGCTCTGCTCGACGATCTTGCCCAACGGCGTGCCGACGACCAGTGGGACGTCGCGATCTGCCTGACGGACCTACCACTGCACGCCGAGCGAGTGCCGCTGGTCGCGCAGACCTCCGCGCGGCGCCGAGTCGCGGTGCTGTCCCTGCCCGCACTCGGACTGCCCCAGCTACGAGCGGCCCGCGCAACCGTTCCGGATCTGGTGAGCCGACTACTGACCGACGCCTCCGACCAGCGGGTGCCGCGAGCCGATTGGGCACCGGCCGAAATGGCAAGCCGGGTTCCCGCCATCCACCGGATGGTCGGCGAGGCCGACGCCGGGGAACGAAGCTACGTCGCCTCACGGCTCATCGGCCGGGTGCGGCTGTTGACCGGCATGGTCCGAGCCAACCGCCCGGGGCGAGCCCTGCTGGGCCTGTCCAAGCTGCTGGTCGGCGCGTTCGGCACGGCCGCGTTCGCGCTCACCACGGACACCATCTGGCAGATGGGCGACGCCCTCGGAGGACTCCGGCTGGCCGTGATCATGCTTCTCGGGCTGTCGGCGTTGGTGACCTGGCTGATCGTCGCGCACAACCTGTGGGAGAAACCGGACCGGGAGACACCGGCTGAGCTGTCACGGCTGTTCAACCTGGGTACGATCCTCACCCTCGCTCTGGCGACGGGGCTGTCGTACGTGGTGCTGTTCGCTGGAACGGTGCTCGTCGGGGCGCTGCTGATCGACACATCGGTGCTGGAACAGGTCTTGCAGCGGCCAGTCAACGTCACCGACTATCTGACGCTCGCCTGGATCACCAGCTCGCTGGCCACCGTCGGCGGCGCGATCGGCTCCGGGCTGGAGAACGAGGAAACAGTCCGGGCTGCCGCTTACGGCTACCACCCCGAGCCAGATGGCTGGCGGGACGAGAAAGTCGGGCAGCGCGGCAGCAGGAGGTGAGTGGGATGCCCCGAGTCTCTACCTGACCAGCTATGGACCGGGCGGTGCGAGGGAGAGATGTGGCGGCGGTCGTACCGGTCAGCCTCGCCGCCATCTGCTCGACCTGGCTCCCGCCAGAACGGCCGTTGGCCCTACAACATCTCCAGCGGTTGCGGACCGGCCGGCGGCGGAAACGCCGTGTCGAGTGCCGCCACGTCCTCCTCGGTCAGCTGCACGTCGCGCGCCTCCGCGTTCTCCCGCGTGTGTTCTGGCTTGGACGATCGAGGGATGGCCGCGACCATCTCCTGCCGCAGCAGCCAGGCCAGCGCGACCTGAGCGGGCGTGGCCCCGTGCCGGGCGGCTACCTCCGCGACCTGCGGGTGGCCCAGCAGCCGCCCCTGCTCGATCGGCGAGGACGCCGTCACCGGGATGCGGTGCTCGCGGAGCCACGGTAGAAGGTCGCATTCGGGACCGCGACGGGTGAGGTTGTACAGGATCTGATTGGTCGCGCAGGCGCTTCCGCCCGCCTCAAGGAGGTCCGTCATACCCGAAAGATCGAAGTTGCTCACACCCCACTGCCCGATGTCGCCGGCGTCGACAAGCTCGGCGAACGCCTCGATCGTCTCCGCGAGCGGATGCGTGCCGCGCCAGTGCAGGAGGTAGAGGTCGATGTGGTCGACGCCGAGTCGTTGCAGGCTGCGGCGGCAGGCCTGCACGGTTCCCCGTCGGCTGGCGTTGGACGGCAGCACCTTGTCGACCAGAAAGGCGTCGGCGCGCCGTCCGACGATCGCCTCGCCGACGAGTTCCTCGGAAGCGCCGTCACCGTACATCTCCGCAGTGTCGATCATGGTCATGCCCAGATCGAGTCCGGTGCGCAGGGCCGCCAGTTCGTCCTGGCGCCTCGCGGGGCGCTCGCCGAGGTACCAGGTGCCCTGGCCGAGCACGGGCATGGTCTGGCCGGACGGCAACTCGATCGCGTCGGCAGCAAGGTTCATGTCGGCCTTCCGGGTGCCAGTGGGTTGTCTTCGGTACCCGCTGCGACAGCCAGCACACGCGTAGCGCGTGCCTTCTTCGCACAGCCACTGGCCGTGCGGCGGGCAGGTGCGGAATTGTCCACCCTCGAGCGGGCTTCGCTGGCCTGTTTGCCCGTCCCCCACACCGGGAAGGCGACCGCGGTCCAGCGACGCGCCGCCGACGGGGCGGTGCCGCGAAGGAAAGGCCGCAGAGATGGCGCAGAACCAGCAGCCACTGACCGGCAAGCGAATCGCTTGCCTCGCCGCGGACGGAGTGGAGGACGTGGAATACACCCAGTCCCGAGCTGCCGCGGAGCAGGCGGGAGCCGAGGTCCATCTGATCTCGTTGCAATCGGGCGAGATCCAGTCGATGAACCAGGACATCAACCCGGCCAACCGCTATCGGGTGGACCGCACCGTGAACGACGTCAATGCGGCCGACTACGACGCCTTGTTGCTGCCGGGCGGGACGGTCAACCCCGACCGGCTCCGGATGAACCCACAGGCGATGGACTTCGTCCGGGCGTTCTTCCAACAACAGAAGCCGGTGGCGGCGATCTGCCACGGCCCCTGGTCGTTGGTCGAGACCGGCATGGTCAACGGCCGGACTCTCACCTCATTCCCCAGCCTGCGCACAGACATCCGTAACGCCGGCGGGAACTGGGTCGACGAACAGGTGCAGGTCGACAACGGCCTCGTCACCAGCCGCAGCCCCAGCGACCTTCCGGCCTTCTGCGCGGCGATGGTCGAGGAGTTCGCCCAGGGCGAAGACGTCCGCCAGATGGCGACGGCCTGACCGGTGGGGTTCAGGACCGGAGGATCAGGCTGGTCCTGAACCCGTGGCGGCGGCTGTCCCGCCGGCCGAAACGCCACCGCTCCCGCCAAGCAGGTGCTGGTGACCGCTGCTGCGACGGTCCTGAGCAGTGGGACAGGGATCGCCTCCATACCGCCCTCCGCCGCCCCCTGAAGGCGGGTAATCGCCGTTTCACCCGGGCGGGGGCGGGTACCCGCCGCAATCCGTTCGAGAGGGGATCCGAGGTGAACTACAGCGAGTTCATTCAGTCTGTGGCGGCACGACCCAAGGTTCCGCCGGGGCAGGCAGAACCGATCACCCGCGCCACGCTCGAGACTGTGGCAAAACGGATCACCGGTGGCCAGGCAAGGGACCTCGCCTCCCAGCTCCCCGAGGAGCTACGCGGCCTGGTGTCCAGGCCCACCGAAGATCCGGAACGGTTCGGGCTCACCGAATTCCTGGAACGGGTGCAGTCCCGGGCAGGGGTGGATCGCCAGGTGGCCACCGACGGAGCGCGGGCCGTGCTGGATACCCTCCGCGAGGCTGCCAGCGCGAAGGAGTACGGGGACTTCGTCGACCAGTTGCCGCAGGAGTTCTGGCAGTTGACGGGGCCAGGGTCCGGGCTGCTCGAGACCCGCCGGATCGGCACCTAGGCGCACCCTCGCTGCGGTGACGCTCCGGCTGATCACCGAATCAGCAAGGCGTGGTGGGCCTTCACACCAGGGGATGGGCCGAGGATCGGAGCCACGTACCGATGGTGGGGCTCCATCCGGACCTTAGGCGAGGCCCAAGGAGTGCGGGATGACCGAATCGGAGAGCCGGGACACGCATGGGGAGTCGCCCGCGCAAGGCGAGCGCGGCCTTCCTCAGCCGGCTGGTGGGCACAGCAGCAAGACGATGTCAGACCCGGACGTCGTCCTCCAGATTCCGCAGGTCAAGGTCGAACAGATCTACGTCGAGGTCGACGATCTGGACGCCTCTGTCTCTCTGAGAGCCCGGCTGGGCAGCCTGCTCCAGCTCGACGTGGGCGTTCAGGCGCATCTCGGCACGGTGAAGATCGACATCAAGGGCGTCGAGGCCGAGGCGATGCTCGAGGTTCGGCTCGACGAGGTCAGGGGCATTCTCGACAGCGCCCTCCGCACAATCGAGCGCAACCCTCAGATCATCGAGTCGGTGGTGAAGACGGTGGACACGGCCGTGAACCAGGTCGGGCAGACAGCGCAGCAGGCGCTGGGGCCGGATGGGCCGCTGTCGCAGACGCTGCAGCAGGCCACCCAGCAGTTGGGTCAACAACTCGGACAGGCCACCCAGCAGCTCGGACAGGGTACCCAGCAACTGGCTCAGAGCAGCGGGACGGCGGCTGGTGGCGGTGTGGGGGGTCTCAGCAGCGTTCTCGGCAGGTCTCCGGCCCGAGCGGGGTGGCAACGGATGAAGAGGATCGTCAACAGTAGTCAGCCGCTGAGGCAGGTCACGACGCGGCTAGCGGGACCGCAGGGGCAACAGCCGCAGAGCTGATCGACGTCTGCCGTGGTAGTGGCAGAGACTGGCCAGGTCACCCCACTACATGCTCCGCGGAGTCACTGTTGGCCCAGGTTGGTGACCAGGTTGACGGCGACGGCCAGGATGCCAGTTCCGAAGGTGTAGGAGAGCAGCGCATGCCCTAGCGCGACCCGGCGCACGCGGTTGCTTGTCGGTTCGGTCTCGCCCGGAGCGTAGGACATGCCGACCGTGAACGCGGCGTACGCGAAGTCGGCGTACGCCGGCGGATCTTCCCGCTTGAAGTCGATGCCGCCATCGTCGCGGAAGTACATCCGGGCGTACTTGAATGCGAAGACCGTATTCACCAGCGCCCACGCCAGGACCACCGCGACGACGCTGAGGATCACCAGCGTCACAGCCACCACGTCCTGCTGGTTCGAGGCGCGGACGAGCGCCTCGGCCACGGCGACGAGGCTGATGGCAGATGCGATCAGGATCGCCGCATCGGTGGAACGGGACTGCTGCTCCGCCTCGGCAAGCTGCTCAGTGAGCCTTGGGCTCGCTGGCCAGCAGGCCCTCCACACCCAGACGAGGATCGTGCCCGCCGCGATCGTCCAGATCACCAGCGGCGTCAACTCCGGCGCCCCGACCAGCGCGATGGCGGCCCCTGCGACCACTCCGGCCGCTAACGACCACAGGGCACGCCTGACCGACAACAGCCGTTCCCGCGCCGGTCGTCCCGATTGCTGCTCCACCCGTTCAGCGTTCCAGCTCGAACGGATCATGTACGGAATACCCGAAGCGATTACCGGATCAGGTTGTGAATAGAACCTGCCTGTCAGGGTTGGTACTGACTGCGGGTGCGGGGCAGCCACTGGGGATGATGGTCGCGCAGGTAGGCGACGAGTCCCTCGCGCAGGTCGCAGCGCAGGTCCCAGGCGCTGGCGCCGTCGGCGGCCGAGGCCTGCACCTGGATGACCGCCGTCTGAGGGGTGGAGTCGACCATCTGGAGCACCCACTGGCTGCGATCCCACAACGGTGAGGACTCGACCAGCCGGCGCGCCTCCCGGCGCAGGTCGTCCAGGTCGGCGGTGTGGTCGACATGGATCTGGATTTTGCCGACGACCCGGGACACGTTCCGGGTCCAGTTCTGGAACGGCCGCTCGGTAAAGTACGTGGTCGGCAGAATGAGCATCCGCTCGTCCCAGAGCCGGATCACCACGTTGGTCAGCTTCACCTCTTCGACTCGGCCCCATTCGCCGTCCACCACCAGCACGTCGTCGACATGCAGACCGTCGGCGAAGGCGACCTGGATGCCGGCGAACGCGTTGCCGAGCGCGGTTCGGGCGGAGAGGCCGATCAGAGCGCCGACCACTCCTGCCGACGTCAGCACGGAGATACCGAAGAGGCGTACCGGCCGGAAGGTGATCAGGATCAGGCCGATCGCGACGATCGTGACCACGGCGACGGTGAGCCGCCGCACGGGGCGGATCTGCGTCCGAGCCCGCCGGACCCTCCGGCTGGTGGCCACGTCGCCCGGCAGTCGGCTGAACGCGAGCGCCTCGGCGACGTGCAACGCCTTGATCACTAGCCAGGCCCCGGCCACGATCAAAGCCACCAGGACGACGTGCCGCAGATGACGTTGCCACCCGGCCGGTCCCGACGGCAGCGCGTAGTGCAACGCCGCGGCCAACAGGACCGCTGCCGCCGGGCGGCGGCAGGCTTGCCGCAGCGGCTCCAGCAGCCACTGGTAACGGCCACGGGCTACGCGGCGGGCCAGCAGGCCAGAGATCAGGTCCACGATCACTGCCGCCGCGAGCGCGGCCACTACGATCATCGCGGTACGCATCAGAGGACGTTCACCGCAATCCCGATGCCAGCTTCCCCCGGCTCCCTGCCCTGTCCACGTGCCCAGGGTGCCATCCGGTCCGATCGTGGGCAGCCAACATCGACAACCATTGGTGAGCCGCATGCCGGATCCCCGGGTCAGTCGTCGTCGGTGACTGTGCAGGACGTGTCACACCCTGCGCCTGGTTTCCCGAGATCCATGAGCCGCCGGTGAGTGGGCCCACGCAGTAACGGACAACGACAGGCCCGGTTGCGGAATGGGCCCTGATCATGGCCTCAAGCGACGCAGAACTCGTTGCCCTCGGGGTCGAGCATGACGACGTGCCCGAGGACATCGCCGTACCACTCCTCGCGGACCACCGTCGCACCGGCGGCGACCAGATCGGGCACTTTCTGCCGGATCAACAGGGTGCGCTCGGCCGTGTCACCGGCGCCCGGACCGGCGACTCGGATGTCGATGTGCATGCGATTCTTGGCAGACTTGCCCTCAGGCACCTTGAGAAACGCAATGGCGGGGCCCCGGCCGTCCGGGTCGACGATGGACGCGTTGTCGGGCTCGTCAAAGCCGGGTTCATTGACATAGCCGAGGGCCAACGCCCAGAAAGCAGCGATCCGCTGGGGATCCTCGGCATCACAGCCCAGGGTCCAAAGAGTGCCCACCGCGCCAACGTACCCTGTTGCTCCCAGCAGGCACGGCCAGCGCAGTCCGACCAGTCGGAACGAACACCTAGCGCGTGGTGGCGCGGGCGGCGGTGTCGATGAGGTCTGCGACCGGGACGGGTTGAGAGACCGCCACGGCGTGGGACGCCTCAATCTCAACCGTCGTGGAGCCGGCCCGCTTGGCCAGGAAGCGCTGGAGGTCCGGCGGGATCCCCATGTCCTGGGTGGTGATCAGGGTCCAGGACGGGATCGTCTTCCAGGCGGCCCTGGTCACGCTCTCCGTCTGGGCGGCCTCGGTGGGCGGCCGCTGCGTCACCGCCATCAGCTCAGCGGTGTCGGGGTCGACGTCGGCGGCGAAAACCGCAGGGAATTTCTCCTGATAGATGTACTGCTCCATGGACGTGCCGCCCTCGTCGAGGGGGTACGGCACCATCTTGACGGAAGTGAGGAGCGCGCTTCCCGGGAACTTCGTGACCAGGTCGGCCACGCTCTCGCCGACGTCCGGGCTCACGCTGGCGACGTACACCAGAGCCTTGACGTTGGAGGCACCATCGGCAGCCTCGGTCATCACTGATCCGCCGTATGAATGAGCGGCCATCACGACCGGACCGGACACGGTGTCTACGACAGATCGAACGTACGCCGCGTCCTTGTGCACACCGCGGAGCGGGTTCGCGACGGCGATGACCGGATAGCCCCGACCCTTGAGGTGAGCGATCACCCCGTTCCAACTCGACGAGTCGGCGAATGCGCCGTGAACAAGCACGATGGTGGGCATCCCAGCGTCCTGGGCGGACATGTCAGATGCAGCGTTCATCGCGGCATTCCTTCCGAGCTGGCGGCCGTCATACCGGCCCGCAGTTTCGGCTGTGGGAACGGTGCAGCACCCAGTATTCAAGGCGACTCAGACCTCTGTCAGCGAGATCTGGAATGCCAGCTGTACAACTCGACGACGCGGGGCGAGCGCTTGGTTGCACCGTCACCGGCCGTATGTCTCCAGCAGCCGTAGCCAGACCTCGCTGACGGTCGGGTATGCCGGAACCGCGTGCCACAGCCGGTCCAGCGGAACCTCGCCGACGACGGCGATGGTCGCGGCATGGATCAGTTCCGCGACGTCCGGGCCGGCGAGGGTGAAGCCGATGATCACCTTTCGATCCTCGTCGATGACCATTCGGGCGTGCCCCTTGTAGCCATCGGCGTGCAGGGACGATCCGGCGACAGAGCCCAGGTCGTAATCCACGACCCGGATCCGCAGCCCGGCCGCCGCGGCCGCAGCTGCGGTCAGCCCGACCGACGCGACCTCCGGGTCGGTGAAGATCACCTGCGGCACCGCACGCTCATCAGCCGTCACGGCATGGCGGCCCCACTGACCGTCCTCGACCTTCTCACCCCTCGCCCGGGCCACGATCACGTCGCCCGCCGCGCGCGCCTGATACTTGCCCTGATGGGTCAGCAGCACTCGCCGGTTCACATCACCGGCGGCGTACAACCATCCCCCGCCGCCGACGACGCGCAGCGTGTCGTCGACCGCCAACCAGACACCCGGCGCCAGCCCAACGTTCTCCAGTCCGATGTCCTGGGTGTTCGGGATACGACCGACTGCCACCAGTACCTCGTCGGCTTCAACCTGCTCACCGTCGGCCGTGTCGACGTGGACGGTTCCGCTGTCGCCGCGGCTGACGGAGACGGCATTCGCGCCGAGGCGTACCGACACACCGGCCTCGCGCAACGACTCCGTGACCAACTCCCCCGCGAACGGCTCTGCCGACGGCAGCACACCGTCACGGGCCAGCACTGTCACCGAAGATCCCAAAGCGCCGAACGCGGTCGCCATCTCGGCCGCCACCACGCCACCACCTATGATCGCGAGCCGGCGGGGCACCGAGGCGGCCGAGGCGGCCTCGCGACTCGACCACGGCGCCGCCTCCCGCAGGCCTGGAATATCCGGCAGCAGAGCGCTACTCCCGGTCGCGACGACCACCGCGTGCCGCGCGGTCAGCGTGACCGTCACGCCGTCGACCCCCGTCACCTGGACGACCCGGGCCGAACGGATTCGCCCCTGCCCGCGGTGCAGCGCGATCCCCGCCGACTCAAGCCAGGAAACCTGCCCGTCGTCCTTCCACTGGGACGCGAAGGAGTCCCGGCGTCCGAGCACCGCTGCGGCGTCCAGGCGTCCCGTCACCGCCTCCCGCGCACCCGGCAGTTGGCGAGCCGCCCGCAACGCGGACGCGCTACGCAGCAACGCCTTGGTCGGCATGCAGGCCCAGTACGAGCACTCCCCGCCGACCAACTCCCGCTCGACGATGGCGGCGGTCAGGCCGCCCTGCACGACCCGGTCAGCGACGTTCTCCCCAACCGGACCGGCACCGATCACGACGACGTCGTACTCGAAGGCGGTCATGTCAGTTGCCCTTCGCGGCACGGCCGAGACGGACGGCCGCGATGAGGAAGAAGATGGCACCGGGGATGGCGTAGCCAGCCGCGTTGGTCAGCGACGGGTCAGCCGCGGACGCACCGGCGATGAAGGACCCACCAGCCAGAACCGAGATACCGCCACTGATGATCATCGGCCACTGGCCACCCATCCTCCGACGAGTGACACCCACAATCAACTGGACCAGTCCGGCCACGATCGCCCAGGCGCCCCACACCCGCAGAACGGCGGGGATGCCGGACGCGCTGGCGACGCCCACGCCGACGGCGGTTATCAGGCTGACCGCGATGTTCACGTACAGCAGGGCCGGCGAGCCGGCGAGCTGCGTCGAACGAAGGTCGTAGATGGCGGCGCCCACGTCGAACAACGGGTAGAGCACGAAAAGTGCCACCGTGAGCGGGCCGATCTCCTTGGCGGTGGCGATCGTCACGAGTGCCCACACGATGGCGAACGCGAAGCGGGTGAAGTACAGCCGCCGCAGGGCGGAGGCGGGCTGGGAGATACCGGGGGAAGCAGCAGTGGCGGTCACGGTGACCCTTTCGGCGAAGGCTTGACGAGAACGAACGTTCTGTCGAGTCCCAAGCATGACGAGCCCCCGCCCGCCTGTCAAGACAGACCGTTCTACCTACTAATCCGCTGAGGGGCCGCCACCACAAGGCTTCCGCCGCGCGCAGCGTCAGACCGAACGTTCTATCGCTAAGATAGTGGGATGCTCCGCACCGAACCCGGCACGCGGCCTTCTGAGGCGCGGCTCCGGCTCCTCACCACGGCAACCAGGATCTTCTACGCCGAGGGCATCCACGCCGTGGGCGTTGACCGGATCATTGCTGAGGCGAAAGTGACCCGGGCCACCTTCTACCGGCACTTCCCCAGCAAGGACGACCTCATTCTGGC
The DNA here is from genome assembly GCF_057766525.1 of Micromonospora sp. MGP-C2. Taxonomy (NCBI): domain Bacteria; kingdom Bacillati; phylum Actinomycetota; class Actinomycetes; order Micromonosporales; family Micromonosporaceae; genus Micromonospora; species Micromonospora sp. MGP-C2. Next base: position 6,210,942 of record NZ_JBYMEN010000002.1, on the reverse strand, counting down.
GTACCTGCGGGAGATCCACCGCATGGAGCGCGGCACGGTCGAGGCGGCCATCGCCGCCGACTCCGCGCCGGTCGACCGCCTGCTGGCCGTTGCTGGCTCCATCGCTGGAAACATCCAGTCCCCCGGGTTCCGCGGATGCGCCTTCCTGAACGCCGCAGCCGAGTATCCCGACACCGACCATCCGGTGCACCAGGAGATCATCGCCCACCGGCAATGGTTTCTGGACACGCTCACCACGCTGATGGCGCAGGTCCACGAGGAAACGGCGGCTGCCGCCGCACGCCACTTCGTCATGCTCCGCGACGGCGCCATGGCGGCCGGGTGCCTTTTCGACCCCGCGTTGGTGTCCGAGACCTTCCTCAGCGGGGTCGAAGGACTGCTCCGGATCAATACCGAGCGCCAGTCGACCGAGTCCGCGCCTTAGTACGCCTGGTTGGTGCAAAGAGTCGCGCGGTCACGCCTCGGAGTCACGCTCGCCGGATGCCTCTCGCCCGATCGGCGAAGCGGAACCCTCCAGCGGTCGGCCCCGGCTCCGCAGGCTGTCGAGTAGCGCGACCAGGACCAGCACTGCGGCCACCACGCTCAACCCGACCATCGGTGCCCAGCGGGCCAATGCCGGCGTGAACAGCAGCAGGGCCAGCACTCCGGCCACCCGGGAAGGCGAAACCCGGCCAAAGATCTCGTACTCCAGCCGCATACGGGCGACAAGGAAGAGCATCGGACCGCCCACCACGAACAGAAGCCAACCGGGACGCGGCGACCCGAACGGATTGTGGATCACCAGCTCGTAGCCGACCGAGGTGACGAGCACGCTGAACACGATCAGCAGATGCGTCCGTTCCGACGAAGCGCCCAGCCGGCCGGGCATGGCCGACCGTTCCAACGCCTCGGCCAACAGCAGGCCGGCGCGGTGGAAGTAGATCCGCCAGATCAGCGCGCTGATGGCGAACGCGACCGCGAAGGCGGCCGCCCGCACCGCGGAGTAGTCCGTCCCGCTGAAGACCACGCCGATGACCAGAATCGACTCACCGAGTGCGATGAGAAACATCTGCTGGTAACGGTCGGCGAGATGCGTGCCGGCGATCCGCCAGCGGCCCACCTCTGAGGCCCCGAGCCACGGCAACGGCCAACCCAGGGCCCAGGCGACGTAGTCGACAGTAAGGGCGGCAGCCCACAGCGGCAGGCGAAGTCGATCCGGCCCCAATGCGCCGGCCAGCCACAGTGGCGCACTCGCCGAAGCCCACACGGCAAGCCGAAACGGCACCAGTCGTCGCGGATGGCCACGCAGCGCGGCCGCGATCACCAGCGGCCGCACCACCATCACCATCAGGTACGCGACCGCGAACGGCAGCGCCCGTTCCTCCATGGCCCGAGGCAACGCCACCGCCATGACCAGGCTGGCGAACATGGTGCCGACCACGACGGCCTGGATGATCGGTTGCTCTGGTTCGTAGCGACTGGTGATCCAGGCTGTGTGCGACCAGATCAGCCAGAGGGCCAAGAAGAGCAGCAGCGTACGACCGAACCCCTCGACGAGGGCCCAACCGGTGTCATCGCTCAGGCCGGCGAATCGTTGCGAGACCCGGGTGAGGGCCACTACGAAGGCCAGATCGAAGAAGAGTTCGAGGAAGGTCGCGCGGCCCGAACTCGTCGGAGGGCGCAGCAGTGCGGCGCCGCGTTCCGCCGCCATCGTCCGCCCCCGTCCTCCCCTTGTCGCACCAACGATCCGGCTGACAGAAGAGTTGCGTCCGGGTCCGCCCGAACCGGATAGAGAGGGCGAGCCGCTCCTGATCCAGCTGAGCTGTCAGATCGGGCACCGTGTTGATCTATACCCCGGACGGCTCCTCGTGACGGTGGAGCCATCGGACGAGAGCGCGTTCGATGTGTCCTCGTTGCCGCATCCATCGGACCAACAGGGCGACGCCGAGTGACAGGACCAGGCCCGCCCACTCGGGTGCACCGGCTTTCCACACCAGCCCGCCAGCGAGCCCGGCGGCCAGGAGCAGAACCCACTCCGCCCTTTCGGGAGTCACCCACCTGACCAGCCTTGTGCGAGTCACGAGCACACCGACGCACATCCGCGGTCCGGTCGCCTCGATCGATCAGGCGAGGAGGAACATCGGAGGTACGACGCAACCGTTCCGCCCTAAAGGGTCTGTCACGTGTTGTTGCCCTGTCCGCCGTCACTCACCCGGGACGCCACTCGCTTCGACTGCCGTTGGTGCTCTCGGGCGCGCTGTTCGAGGTAGTCAGCGACGTCGTCCGCCCGGGTCGCACGTCCGAGCCAGCGGCTCAGGTTCGACTTCTGCGGGGCGGGAGCCATTACCCGACTGCCGTCGGCGCAGGTGATGGCGATTCCGTGATAGCCCGGGTCACACCGCACAACGGCTGACCACGGCACGTGGAACGTACGCCACTGGCTGTGCAGGATCAGTCCTTCGGGACCTGCGGACAGTCGAGGATGGAATATGTGCCGCCACAACACGAATCCCAGCAGGCCGTAAGGCACGGCGATGGCGAGCACCGGACGCAGATCGCCGTCGGGTGCAGAAGCCTGGTAGGCGGAGAACACCAGCACCCCAACGGCTACAACGCCCAACAGCAGGCCGCTGAAGATCCTCAACGCGACACCCATTCGCCATACCCGCACTTCCTGCAGATCGATCGGCACTCCCGACCCCTATCTGTCTGACGCGATTACGGCAGGCGCCACAGGCTCCGCCCACGAGCACCGGCAGCAACACCATCATCTATCCGCGCCGTGCCCAGCCCTCGGCCGGGTTCGCCGCCGTCTCCACGAGGCGGGATCTCCCTGCGATAGTTCAGCTCTGACGGTTCGGGTCGGGTTGATCATTCACTGCCGGCAAGGTAACGGCACAGTGGGACATCACCTCGTCTGCTCGCCGGGTGCCGCAGCGCAGCGGCATGAGCGGATACCGACTGGCGAGACGTGTGTTCCGTGGGCCATGGTTTGGGCGTGATCGTCGTTCAGCGGGTACGCGTGCGATGGAGCGCGGCAGGGCGCGGCGCTCCACAGGCCAACGCCCGTCGAGGGCTCAACCGCCCAGTGGCACTCTCGGCGCCACTCCCAGAAGGCGACGTCGTAGTCCACGACGTCCTGGCCGATGAGGCCGGCGGCTACGTACGTCGTAGCGACGTACTGACCGGTGACGTGAGCATCGCCCGCAACCTCAATCTGTGGCTCACCTCCGACGGCCCGGCGGTAACCGTCGAGCGCCTGCCCGGCGCGGCGGCGTTCCCCCCTCCGGGAGTGTCGGCCCGCCTGTTCACCCTCGCCCACGGACAGGTCGGCCGGTATCGAGCCAATTTTCGGTTCCGGTTCACCCAGTGCGCGTGCGACCCCAGCTGGTACTACGAGGACTGGGTGGTCCATGTCAGCAACGGCCGTGTCGCACACGACCGCTTCCTGCACGGCGAACCGGACCACGACGTCGACAACCGCGTCCACCTGTACGGCGGCCCCGCGCGCCGAGGTAACCGCTGACAACCGGCGATTAGGGTCAGGCGTTCGGTTGCCTCTGTTTGACGAGGTGGACGCTGCCATCCGGGGTGTCGTCAGCGTGGGTGAGGGCGTAGCCGGCGCGTTCGTACATCTTGATGTTGCTCGTGCTGCGGTGGCCAGTGAACAGCTCGTAGTGCGTGGTTTCCTCGGGGGCCTGCTGTTCGGCGTATGAGAGAAGCCAGGAGCCGATGCCGTTTCCGGCCTGGTCGGGAGCCACCATGAGGCGACCGACCAACCACCCACGGCCGCGTGCCTGGGCTCGGACCGCTGCGACGAGGCGTCCGTGTCGACGTACGCACCACAGCTGCCATGTCGACGTCGATTCGCGCAGTTCGTCGAGGGTTTCCCGGAGCGGCGACAGGTCGAGCGTGTCGTTCGCGAGGGCCTCCTGCACCCAGCAGCACCGCTGGAGGACGAGCAGCTCGGCGAGGTCGTCCGGCTGGGCGATGGTCAGCCGTAGTCCTTCGACCGGCCCGGGCACGCTGGTGACGTCACTGTCCGGTTCGGTGCGCAGGGGCCGCATCGCCGAGGCCACCCGGGTCAACTCAAGCAGCATCCTGCGAGCCGTGTCGTCGAGTCCCGCGGAACGGAGAACCTGCCCGTCCTGGGTGCTGTCGGCGATGCGGAGGGCGACGGTGGCGCCGATGGGCATCATCTTCAAGGTGGTGACGACCTGCTTCGTCATCTGCACCGACCGGGTGCCGGCCGAGGTGTTGCCGTAGCTGACGAATCCCACCGGCTTCCACGCCCACTCGTGGTAGAGGAAGTCCAGAGCGTTCTTCAACACCGCTGGCATGCCGTAGTTGTACTCGGGTGTCACCACCACGAATGCGTCAGCTGCGGCAACCCGCTGGCTCCACGCGCGAGTGTGCTTGTGGACGTAGATGCCGCTGGACGGATGCTCGGGCTCGTCGAGCAGCGGCAGCCCGATGTCGGCCAGGTCCGCGACGTCGAGAGTGATCCGGGCCGCTGCGGCTGTCGGGAGGGTCGCCTGGACGAACCAGTCGGCGATTGCTGGTCCCAGCCGTCCGGGGCGGGTGCTCGCGACGATGACCAGGACGTTCAGTTGGGCAATCTGCGCGTTCAATGACATGTCAACGAACATAGCCGAGCTTTCGATGACGTGTCAACGAGATGTAGTGTGACCGCATGGACACTGCCTGGTTGAGCGACGACGAGGAACACGCCTGGCGCGCTTTCCGGCGCCTGCTGACAACGCTGCCGGCGCGGCTCAACCGGGACCTGGCCCGCGACTCAGGGCTGTCGCCAGCCGACTACGAGGTGCTGAGCACGCTGTCGGAGAAGCCGAACCGCCGGTGGGCGCTAAAGGACCTCGCCCACAAGATGGAGTGGTCGCGCAGCCGACTGTCCCACCACGCGACCCGAATGGAGGCGCGCGGACTCATCGACAAGGAGCCCGACCTACAGGACGCGCGGGGCTGCATCCTGCACCTGACCGACGACGGCTTCAGGGTGCTGGATGAAGCTGCTCCACACCATGTCGTTTCCGTACGCGCGCGCTTCCTCGATCATCTAAGTCCCGACGAGCTCGAGGTGCTGCGCAAACTTTCGACCCGGATCTCCGACCTGCCTGACTGACGGCACGAGAGATCGGACGAACGACGACACCGCCAGCGGCCGCGGACTCGTCAGTCGGCGGCGATCTGCTCGACGGATTGCGCGGCGATGGCGAGCAGTGCGGAATCTCCGGATCGGGTGTACGTGTCGCTCAAGGCATCAATGAACTTGATCGCGTGCGCGTCTCCGCTGTCTGTTGCGCGGCGCATGACCTCATCGAGGCTCAGGTTGGTGCCAGCGGACGGGGCGGGCCGCGCCTCGGCCGGGGCGTAGGCGGCGGTAACGGCAGCTGTTGCCGCCCAGGCGGCGGCGAGGCTCGGCACCCAGAACGCCTGCGGTAGAGCCGGCAACGCACGCAGGACCGCGTTCGGCGCGGTGGCGGCGTGGACGAGCATGACAGGGCTCGCGTACCCGTGAGTGCCGTGCCGGACCACCGCGGCGTCGACGATCCCCGCGAGCCGTGTCGGCACGTCGTCCGTGTTGTTTCCGGGCACCGCGCCGGCTACGGAAGGCCACCGGCTCAGGTCGGCCAGTTGGGCGAGGCGGGCTCGAATGCCGGACCGCTGGTCGGGTACGCGGGGTACCGCGTCGAGCGCGGACCGGGCGTCGGTTGTCGGGTACGGCCCGGCGCCAGGTGGCGCGAGGGGCTGCCACCGGGCGGCCCAGTAGGCCAGCCCCTGACCGAGTTCGGCGACGCGCGGCTGGGTCTCCTCGTCGAGCAACGCGCGTACGGCGTGGCCGACCCGGATGACTCCGTGGGTCGCGCCGGCAGCTATGCCAGGTAGCAGGCGCGGCCACCACCGGACCAACACCTCCCGCCAGGGTTCGTCGGCCAACTCGCGGTCGAAATAGTTCAGCCAGTCTCCGGTACGAACCGGGTCGCCGAGCGGGTCGCGCCACTCGTCACCTGGGATGGGCCGAATACCACGTGGCCGTTCTTCCAGCCTGTCCGCGTAACCATCAATCCATCGGTGCACTGCCTGCTCGTGGCCGCGGTAGGCCAGGGCCTCGACCGCCATCGGGGCGTGGTTGGACAGCCAACGGTTGCGCTCCGGACCAGTGTGGCGCACCCGTTCGTACGCCTCGTCGAGGACGAAACTCGTCATGCAGTGGAGTCTTCAAACTGAAGTCCGGTTGAAGTCAAGCGATAGTTGCCCGAGTGCCGAGGTCGAGTCCCGCTGTTCGCCGGACCTCGCCATGCAGCAGGGGAGGAGACCGATGCGTAGCGACTGGACCACCCTGCCGGAGAGTGTCACGGCAGGAATCGCCGAACGGGTCGGCGGAACCTTCGACGTCGTCCCGGCGCCTGGCGGCGACCATGCTGAGATCGCCTCGACAGTCACCGGACCGGCCGGACAGGTCTTCGTCAAGGCGGCCTCCGGTGAGGTGAGCGTGCGGTCGCTGCGCTACGAACTGGCTGCAACCCGGACCATCGACCGGCACCCGCCCGCAGTCCTGTGGCATTTCGAATCCGATGGCTGGCTGGTGGTGGGGACCGAGCACCTTGCCGGCCCCCACCCCGACCTGTCTCCCGGCAGCCCGGACCTCGATCTGTTCCTAGCCACACTGACAGCACTTCAAGAGACGCCGGCGCCTGGCAAGACGTGGTTCACCCCAGCAGCCCGGCTCGGATTCACGCACCCCGCGATGGACGGCGAAACACTCATCCATTCCGACCTCAACCCGGCCAACCTGATCGTGACGCCATTCGGCCTACGGATCGTGGACTGGGCGTGGGCAACCAAGGCCGCGGCATGGGTCGAACTCGCGTTGCTCGTTCCATGGTTGATCGGCAGCGGCCACAGCGCCGAACAGGCAGAACAGTGGCTCACCCAGCTTCCCGCATGGACAGCGAATGACCGTCAGGTCCTGGACGGCTTCGCGTCAAGGAACGCAACGAAGTGGGCCGCCAAGTCCAGGCGGAGCACCGAAACCTGGGTACACGACCTTGCAGTGTGGACCGGCGAGTGGGCGGACCACCGGACCTCCGCAGTGTGAACCGTACCGGAACATGCGACAGACCGTCGCCTACGCGACGATCTTCGTTGCGGCCATGGGTACCTGGGTGATCTTCATCGGTCAGCCGACGCCGACGACCTTCCCGTGGTACGCGATTCGGTGTCGAAGTGGTCATGTGGCTTCCGGGTCGAGTGTCTGGAAGGGCCGGCGGTGCGCGGCCCAGGTGACGGCGAGAGTCGTGGTGAGCCCGGTGGCCAGGAAGACGAGCCCGAGAACGAGCCACCCCGGACCGGACCAGACCATCACCAGCGCGGTCAGGGCGGCCGGCCCGACGGCACGGGCCAGCGGGACGCCGCTGGAGTACACGCCCTGCCACTGCCCGGGGCGGGTTGGATCGGCCAACTCGAATCCGACGCACCACGAACCGGCGGCCAGTCGCAGCTCGCCGGCCACCTGCACAGCCACGGCGGCGAGGAGGAGACCCGTGGTGACGGCAGGGTCGGTGGTGGCGGTCGCCGTCGAGAAGAGCACGCAGGCTACGCAGAGCGCGAGGCCGGCGAGGCGGATCGCCCGGGTCGCCTCGGACAGGATGGTCACGCGTCGGGCCGTCCGGCGCTGCCAGCCGAGGACGCCGAGGGTGTTGACGACGAAGACCGCCGCCACGATCCAGGACGGCGCCGCCGTGCGGCTGGTCAGGTAGAGGGGCAGCAGCACGCTGAGCATCGGCATGTACAGGTACAGCACCGCGTTGAGCGCTGCTACCACGACGTAGCGGGTGTCCCGCGGGGCGTCCCATCCGTGGCCCGTCCGTACGGGGGCCCGTGCGGCGGGCGGCAGCCGGGTGAGCATGATCGCGCTCACGGCGAAGAGCGCCGCGTCACCGACCAGGGCGGCGCGGTAGACGGTGGGGGTACCGGCGAAGAGCGCCAGCCCTCCGGCAGTGGCGCCGAGCCCGATGCCGGCGTTGACGGCGGTCTGGATACCTGCTCGCACCGCGACCAGTTCGGTGGACGGCACCAGGGAGACCAGCAGGGCCTGCCGGGTCGCGCCGGCCCCGCTCTGGGCGATCGCGTACGCGACGCAGGCGGACGAGGCCAACCAGGGTGTCGGTGCCGACGCCAATGTCAGCAGGGCGGCCGCGGTGGCCGCGGACAGCAGGATGGTCACCCGCCGCAGTCCGATCCGGTCGCCCAAGGCTCCGAGGGGATGGGTGAGGAGGAAGCCGGCCCCCCACGCGACGGTCAGCAGGCCACCGACCTGCGCCGGTCTCAGGTGGCCGACCTGCACCAGGTAGACGACGAAGATCACGTAGAAGCAACCGTCGCCCAGGGCGGTGACGAGCTGTGCCCGGATGAGGGTGGTGGTTGGCCGCCGGCGAGGGACCGCGGTGAGCGCGGCCGGGCTAGGCGAAGCTGAGGCCATCGGAGCGGGCCCGCTTGAGTTCGGAGAAGGCCCGGCAGCCGGCGAGCAGGCGGGCGCCGTCGAAGACCCGCAGGGCCTCCTCGCCGTGGGGGATGGAGGTCAGCACGGGGCCGAAGAAGGCGACGCCGTCGATCACGACGGTCGGGGTACCGAGGTCCTCGCCGACGAGTTGCCGGGCCTTGGCGGTGCCGGCGCGCATCTGCGGGTCGAGGTCGCTGCGGTGGGCGGCGTCGGCGAGGTCGGCGGGCAGGCCTGCCTCGGCCAGGGCCGCCGGGACGACGGTGGCGAAGTCCTTGTCGCCCTCGTCATGGATACGGCGGCCGAGCGCCGGGTAGAGGCGGGCGAGGGCCGCCGGGCTGTGGTGCACCGCCGCTGCCACGCACACCCGCGCCGGCCCCCACGCGCGGTCGTTGAAGGCGCGGTACCAGGGCTCCAGCTCGCGGTCTTCGTTGAGGACCGAAAGGCTCATCACCTCGAACCGCAGGTCGATCGGACGCAGCCTCCCCACTTCCTTGAGCCAGCGGGAGGTGATCCAGGCGAACGGGCAGGACGGGTCCACATAGGCCGTGACCAACGGGACCGACGTACGATCGGATTTATCTTCCACGGAAGGAAATTTACCTTCCGTGGAAGGTAAGATGCAAGCATGAATGAGGACCGCGTCGGCAGCATCGTCGCCCAGTGGCGTCGTGAACGTCCCGAGCTCGACCCCGACCCGTTGCTGATCATCGGGCGGATCCAGTGGCTGGCCGAGGTGCTCGACGCGGCCCTACGGCCGCCGTTCGCCGAGGCGGATCTGGGAAACGGCGAGTTCGACGTGCTGGCGGCACTGCGCCGGGAAGGCCCGCCGTACACGCTCACGGCCGGGCAGCTGAGCCAACGGATGCTCGTCACCACCGGGGCGGTGACCAAGCGAGTCGACCGGCTCATCGCCCGGGGCCTCGTGTCGCGTTCGGTCTCCGACAGCGACGCTCGAGGCAGAGTGGTGGGGCTGACCCCGGCCGGCGCGGCGTTGACCGACCGCCTCATCGAGCAGCACCTGGCCAACGAGGCGGCCATTCTCCGCAAGCTGTCCGACGCCGACCGCAGGGAGCTCGAGCGCCTGCTGGCGACGTTGACCCGGATCGTTGGTTCCTGAGTTTTCGACACGCCTGCGACAATCGACTTTGAACGAGGAATTGGGATGAACTTCCTGCGACATGTCAACGACCTGCTGGCCTTTCTTCTTGAACTTGCAGCACTGGCCGTTCTCGGCTACTGGGGCCTCAAGACTGACTCGGCCGTCCCGGTCAAGGTCGCGCTCGCCGTCGGAGCGCCCCTGTTGGCGGCGATCACATGGGGACTGTTTGCTTCACCCAAGGCGACAATTGCATTGCCACTCATTGGGGTGCTCGTGGTAAAAGCGCTCGTATTCGGTTCGGCCGCGCTGGCCCTGCATGCGCTTGGGAATCGTGCACTCGCTACTTCGTTCGCAGTAATTGTAGTGATCAACATTGCCATTGCACTGACCGTCAAGTCGGTCGGCGATAATTAATCCGCTGATACTTCAACGTCATTTGGCTTTGCGTCGGGCGTGGCCCGGGCGGCCCTGCTCGGCCGGTTGGCGGGCAGCAGTGCGAGGGCGGCCTGCTTGGCGTGGTGGCCAGCACCGGTCCGGTCGTGGTGGGCGGCGATCAGCGTTGCGCCCTCGACCAACAGGAGCAATTGTCGCCCGAGAGCGTCGGGGTCGGCTGCGCCAGCGCGCTCAGCGATCGCGGTCAGCAGGCCGAGGCGGCGCTCCAGATGGCGGGCGGTGACCGTCCGTACCGCCTCGACCTGGTGTTGAGCGGCGGCGTTCTGCATCGCGCAGCCACGGAAGGTCGGTTCCTCGTACCACCGTTGAAGTTCGTCGAAGACGGCGGCGAGCTGCTCGCGGGGATCGTCCCCGGCTGCGGCTGCGGCCCCGGCGATCCAGGCCGTCACCCGCTCGCTGCGGGCCTCCAGCACCGCCTGGATGAGACCGTCCTTGGTGCCGAAATATCGGTAGAGGGTTTCCTTCGACACGCCGATCCTGGCGCACAGTTCGGCGACGCCGATGCCGTCGAGGCCCCGCTCGTACAGCAGTGGGGCGGCGGCCTCGATGATGCCGGCGCGGGTGCGCTCCGGGTCGATCGTCGAACCTTTGGGGACTGGCATAACAGAGATGGTACCGACCGGTTCCTTCTACTGCTACCATCGCCGAGTTCGTACCGATCGGTTCGATGATGTGGAGGGCTCATGACGTCGACCGCGCCCGCGAGTGTGTGGCGCGCCGCACGGCTGGCCCTGGGCACCGCCGCCGCGCTCGGCCTGGCACGCTTCGCCTACGGGATGCTGCTGCCGGCCATGCGCGACGACCTGAACTGGACGCTGGCCGCTGCCGGCGGAATGGGGACAGCGAACGGGCTCGGCTACCTGCTGGGCGCGCTGCTGACGAACGGGCTGGTACGCCGAGTCGGTGCCGCCACCGCGTTCCGCGCTGGCATGGCGCTGACCGCCGCGTCGCTGCTGGCGACCGCGGTCAGCGGCGATTACCTTGTGCTGTTGGTTCTCCGAACGCTGTCCGGCGCGGCCGGAGCGGTGGTGTTCGTCGCAGGCAGTGTGATCGCGTCCCGCCTCGCCGCAGACGCCGCCTCGGCTACTCCCCTCACCGTCTACTTCGCCGGCGCTGGGCTGGGCATCGTGGTCAGTGGCTTGGCCATACCCCTGCTCGGCGTGCACTGGCGGCTCGCCTGGGTGGCTCTCGGTGCTGCCGCCGCCGTAGCGACCGGGGTGAGCTGGACCGTGGTCAGTTGCGATGGTGCCCGGCGGCTTGAGGTCGGCCGCGCCCGGCTTCGGCCACTCCTGCCAGCGGCCCTGGCTTACCTGCTGTTCGCCGCCGGCTACATCACCTACATCACCTTTCTCTCCGCCTATCTGGTCGAACGGCACAGCTCCGTGTTGCAGGTGATGCTCACCTGGACGGTGCTCGGAACGGCAGTGGCGGCGGCGCCCGCCGTCTGGACTCGCCCGATCGCCAGGTGGCCCGGCACCCGCGCCCTGGCCATCCTGCTGACCGTCCTGAGCGGCGGAGCGGCACTGGCGCTGACGTCATCCGCGACACCGGTCGTCCTGGCCTCCGCGCTCATTTATGGGGGGACCTTCATGGGTGTGCCGGCCGCGATCACCGCTCTCATCAGGGCTCACACTCCGACCGCTGACTGGACCGCCACGCTCGCCGTCTTCACCGCCGTGTTCGCCGCCGGTCAGACCGCTGGTCCTTGGCTCGCCGGTCTGGTCGCCGACCACACCTCCACCGCGGCCACACTCGGGTGGACCGCTGTCCTGTGCGCCGCCGCAGCGTTGAGCGCCCTCCTCGGACGACCCACCACCCATCCTCAGATCAACCGAAGGAGCAGGCCCGATGTCAAACTTCCTACTCGTCCCAGGGATGTGCCACGGTGGCTGGTGCTTCGAGCACGTCACCCGGCGGCTGCGCGACCTGGGACACACCGTCCACCCGCTGACGTTGACCGGCGTGAGTGAACGCAGCCACCTGCTGCACGGCACGGTCAACCTCGACACGCACATCCAGGACGTCGTCGCCCTCCTCGAAGGCGAGAACCTACACGACACGGTGCTGGTCGGGCACAGCTACGGCGGGATGGTCATCACCGGCGCCGCCGACCGGGCACCGGACCGGATCGACTCGCTGGTTTACCTGGACGCCGTGGTACCCGCCGACGGCGACTCTTGCTGGTCACTGGTGTCCGACCAGGAGCGGAGGTGGTATCTGGAGGTGGACGAGACCGGCTGTGCATCCCGAGCACTGCCGTTCTTCGACGCCCGGGCGACGCCGCACCCGATCGCCTCGGTGCTCCAGCCACTCCGACTCACCGGCGACGCGGGACAAATCCGCCGCCGGGACTACGTCTACGCCGCCGGGTGGGCCGACCAGTCCCCGTTCACCACGATCTACCAGAAGCTCCGCGCGGAGCCAGGCTGGACCACCCATGCTCTTGCCGGCGGACACAACCTCATGCGTGACACGCCGGAGGAGCTGACGAAGATCTTGGCCGACGTTGCCGCGTCCCGCTGAGCACGCATCCGGTGGCCCACTGCGGAAGGTCCGATCCCCCCGCCCGGAGTGGGCCACCGGGCCCACTCCGCCACGACCCCCATACCGCCGCTCCGCGCCTCGGCGGTCGTCGGCCGGGCACGACGAACCCGCCCTGGTGGAGTGTCAGACGGTCAGGTCGCCGCGTACGAGCGCCTTCGCGACGACGGTCCGCAGGATGTCGTTCGTGCCCTCGCCGATGCTCATCAGGATCGAGTCCCGGTAGAGGCGCTCGACCTCGAACTCGGTGGAGTAGCCGTAGCCGCCGTGCACCTTCATCGCGTCGATCGCGGCCTCGAGGGCCACCTCCGAGCAGAACACCTTGGCCATCCCGGTCTGCCCGTCGGCGCGACCGCGCCGGACCGCGTCGGCCGCCCAGTACGCCATCAGGCGGGCGGCCTGGAGCTGGATCGCGATGGTGGCGAGCTTGAGCTGGATCGCCTGGAACTCGGCGATGTGCTTGCCGAACGCCTTGCGCTGCTGGGCGTACGCCAGCGCCTCGTCGTGGGCGCGCTGCGCGATGCCGACCGACCGCGCGGCGATGTTGACCCGGCCCCACTCCAGGGCGGACAACGCCTGCTTGAGGCCGACGCCCTCGACGCCACCGAGCAACCGGCCCTTCGGTACCCGCACGTTGTCGAGGAGGATCTCGCAGGACTCGGTGCCCTTGTAGCCGAGCTTCGGGATGTCCCGCAGGACCTGGAAGCCGTCCAGCGTCGCGTCGACGAGCAGCATGCTCATGCCGGTGTGCGCGGGCGTGGCGTGCGGGTCGGTCTTGACCAGCACCGGCAGTGGGTCGGCGTACCGCGCGTTGGTGATCCACATTTTGGTGCCGTTGACGACGTAGTGGTCGCCGTCGAGGCGGGCGGTGGTGCGGATGCCCTGCAGGTCGGTGCCGGCGTCCGGCTCGGTGAGGCCGATGCCGCTCCGCCGGGTGCCGGTGGCGAGGTCGGGCAGGTAGGCCTGCTTCTGCTCCTCGGTGCCGTGTATGGCGATCATCCGGCAGGCCAGGGAGTGGCTGCCGAGGATGCCGGCGATGCCCATCCAGCCGCGGGCGAGCTCTTCGAACACCAGCGCGAACGAGACCGGGTCGAGGTCGAGGCCGCCGTACTGTTCCGGCACGGTGATGCCGAACAGCCCCATTTCGGCCATCCCCCGCACGATCTCCGTCGGGTACCGCCCGGTTTGCTCCCACTCCCGCGCGACCGGGATGATCTCCCGGTCGACGAACGTGCGGAGCAGGGCGCGGAAGTCCTGCTGCTCCTCGGTGAGCGTGAAGTCCATGGGTAGCCTCCGTCAGCGGTGGAAGACCGGCAGCGCCCGGCCGTCGTCGAGGTCGAGCCAACCGACACGGACCGGGTCACCGATCCGCCAGTCCTGCCCTTCGAGGGTGGACAGCACGAGTGGTCCCTCGGTGAGCCGGACCCGGGCGATCGTGTACGGCACGGCAGCCCCCGGCACCGGTGCCCGGTGCACCACGGTGAACGTGTCCACGACGCCGTGGCCGGAGGCCTCGACGAACCCGAGATCCACCATCGACGAGCAGCCGGTGCACAGCGCACGCGGCGGATGCTGGACGTGCCCGCAGGACCCGCAGGTCTGCAGCGTGTAGCGGTGCTCCCGGGTGGCGTCCCACCAGCCGGCCGTCACGTCGTCGGGTGGCGGCACGTGCATCACCGCACCCCCAGCACGACCGTCGCGTGCGTGGACAGGATCCCGCCGGTGCCGTGCGCCACGGCCACCCGGGCGTCGGGCACCTGCCGGGCTCCCGCCTCGCCGCGCAGTTGGCGGACCGCCTCCACCAGCAGCAGCACCCCGTACTGACCGGGATGGCAGTACGACAGGCCACCGCCGGAGGTGTCCAGCGCCAGCTCACCGCCGGGACGGATCCGGCCGTCGGAGATGAAGTCGAGCACCTCCCCCGGTCCGCAGAAGCCCAGTGCCTCGATGCTGAGCGCGGCGGTGATGGTGAACGAGTCGTACACCTCCAGCACGTCCACGTCAGCAGGTGTGATGCCGGCCTGGGCGAACGCCTCCCGGCCGGACTCGCGCGCGCCGGTGACCGTCAGGTCCTCGACAGCGGTCATCGACGTGTTCGTCGACCGTTCGCCGTACCCGAGGACCCGTACCGGCGGGTGCCGCAGGTCGCGGGCCCGGTCGAGCGTGGTGAGCACGACCGCCCCGCCTCCGTCGGTCACCAGGCAGCAGTCGGCGACGGTCAGCGGGCTGGAGACCATCGGCGCGGCGAGCACGTCGTCGACGGTCAGCGGCCCGGCGCCGTAGCGGAACGCGGCCGGGTTGAGCAGTGCCCACTCCCTGGCGGCGACCGCGATCTCGGCCAGCTTCTCCCGCGTGCCGCCGTACCTGTGGAAGTACTGCTGCGCCGCCATCGCGTAGTACGACAGCGGGTACAACGGGCCGTACGGCGCCTCGAACTGGGCCTCCGGGGTGTGCTCCTCGACGATCCCACCGAGGCTGCGCGAGCGCGCGGAGCGCTGGTTCGACGCGAAGCTGATGACCACTGTGGACGCCTGGCCGGCGTCGATCGCCTGCGTGGCGCGGGCGACCATCATCTCGGCGGCCGACCCGCCGACGAACGTCGAGTCGACCCAGCGGGGCTGCTGCCCGAGATACTCGGCGAGTTGTGTGGTGGAGAAGCGGGACACTCCGGTGGTGGCCAGTCCGTCGACGTCGGCGAGGGTCAGCCCGGCGTCGGCGAGCGCCCGGGTGACGGCCTGGGTCTGAAGCGTGAGCGTGGACTTCCCGGTGCTGCCGAGGTCGCACTCGGCCGCGCCGACGATCGCCACGCCGGTCACTGCGCGCCCGGCCCGTCGGCCGTGCCCAGCAGGACCGTCGCGTGGGCAGGGCGGGCGGCGGGCCGTTGCGGACCGTACTCGCTGGCCAGGATCGTGGCGGAGAGGTCGACCCGGACGCGGTCGGCGCCGACCTCGACCACTGTCGCCTCGCACCGCACGGTCTCGCCGGCGAACATCAGGTTCCGGAACGTGAACGACAGCTCGTGCACGAAGCAGCGCGGACCGAGCGCGTCCTGCAGCAGCTCGACGAAGAGCGCCCCGAACACCTGCCCGTCCACGACCGGACCCGGGACCTGCGCGGCGGCCACGAACTCCCTGTCGTAGTGCAGGCGGTACCAGTCCCAGGTGGCGCCGGCGTAGGCGACCATGTCGGTGAGCGTGATGGTGCGCTCCAGCGTGGGCAGCGCAGCCCCGACGTTCGGTGGCACCGGAGGTGTCATGCGGCACCGTCCAGGCCGACCAGGATGATCGTCTCCTCGTTGACGGCGAGCAGTTCGCCGTCCTGGTTGGTGTACGTCGCGCGCGAGGAGACCACGAGCATGTCCGCGCCGGTGCGGGTCCGCTTCTCGGTCAGGTCGTGGATCTCCCAGCTCGCGGTAATGACGTCGTCGGGGCGTACCCGGCGGTGGAACGTGTAGCTGTTGCCGCCGCGGACCTGGCGGGTACCGGGGAGGTCGAGGTGCCAGGAGTGCCCGGCGTAGCCGTCGCTGTCCATCGGGAGGTTCGCGTACTGGTTGGTCTCGCAGATGAGCGTCGGTGGGGCGGTCACGCCCGGCAGGCCCTGCGCGCGGGCGAACTCGGGGTCGGAGTAGAGCGGGTTGTCGTCGCCGACGGCCATGCCGAAGTACCGGCCGGCCGCGGCGCCGAGCGGTTCCGGCGCGGTGTAGACCTTCCTCGTGCCCAGCAGTGCACGCAGGTCGTCGGTCAGCAGGCTCATGCCGTCTCCTCCGCCACGCCGCGCGGCGCTGATACCGGGTACAGCGCCGTCGGGAACACCTCGAGCAGGAACTCGGGGCGCAGCAGGGCCTTGCAGATCGCTCCGGTCGACGCCGGCCAGGGCGGGCTGAGCAGCCGTTCCCGCACGCCGGCCACGCCCCGGTACGCCGACAGCGCGGACTCGACGCAGTATTCGGTCGTCTCCAGCAGATGCTCCGGTCCGAGGCCGGCGTGGCGCAGCAGGTGCAGGATCGCGCCGTACGTCGCCTCGGCCTGCGCCACGATGTCGTCGGGGTGCAGGGCCTGCTGCGTCTGCATGTCCAGCGCCGCGAACCCGGACATGTACAGGGTCCGGCCGGCCCTGACCCCGGGGGCATAGGTGAGCGTGTCGTAGCGGGACCAGCCGGGGTTGACCAGTTCCAGGGGGTGCCGGGAGGCGGTGACGTCGATCGCGACGAGCGCGTCCGGGTGGTGCAGCCGGCTCATCAGGATGCCGCCCGCGCCCGGGTACACGCCGGCGCCGCCGAGGCGTTCCCGCCGCACGCGGTGCGTCCGGCGGTACACGTCGCGGGTCTCCGGCGTCGAGTAGTCGTAGGTCGTGACGACCGCGTCGAGGGACAGCCCGACCGCCGTCAGCAGGTCGCCCGCCCGGTCCAGGCAGTAGGCGTACTGCGCGGCGAAGTCCCCCGGGTGGACCACGGCGCCGGTGGCGTCGACCGGGACCATCGTCGGTAGGTACACCGCGCCGTCGTGGCCGGCCCGCACGGTGGAGGCCTGCCAGGTGCCGGCCGGCCGGGGCTCGCTGGCGGCCAGCACCTCGCCGCCGCCGCGGACCGCGTGCAGCTCGACCTCCAGCAGTGCGGTACGCCGCACGAGCCGCTCGACGACGACCGTCCGCAGCACGGGCTCGTGGTCGCCGAAGACCTCCCGCCGGACCGCCGCGGCCGCCTCGTACTCGGCGAGCCCGGCGACCGTCACGTTCTCGGTGACCCGGGTGACGTCCTGCGGCCCGAAGCCGGCGGCCGCCAGGATCGTCAGCACCTTCTCGTACGCGATGCGCGCCTGCGCCGCCATGTCCCCGGTGACCGTCATCCTGCCGACGGCCTCGTCGAACGCGGCGGAGGTGTGGCCGGAGGTCCAGGCCGCGTCGCCCTCGGCGAGGCCGAGGCAGAACGTGAAGCCGTCGTACGGGAACCAGCGGAAGGAGGGCGGTTTGATGGCGTGTGGTGTCACGGGCGGTCCCTGCCTGTACCGGCGGCGGCCAGCGCCGCCATGAGCGGTTCGATGGTGTCCAGCTCGTCCAGACGGGACAGCAGGTCGACGACGTCTGTGGTGTCGCCACCGGCGTTGCCGTGGAACTTCGCGACGAGCTGCTGGTCGGTCAGCGGGTTGTCCGGGCCGCCCGCGCTGCGTGGCACGCTGCCGGGAACGGCCGAGCCGTCGACGAGCGTGATACGGGCGGTGCCGGGCGCGTCGGCTGCGGGGCCGCCGGTGGGGGCAACGTGCCAACGCACCAGCCGGGCAACGCGTTCCACCTCGGGTCGGCCGAGCGAGTCCGGCTCGTACGTTGCGGTGGTCAGGTCACCGTCGACGACGGCGGCGGCGATGCTCCACGGCAGCGAGAACTTCGCCGCGTACGGCGACGCCGGTCGCGCCAGGTCCCGCCGGGTGTCGCAGACCGTGGGCACCGAGTCGGGGTGCACGTCGACGTCGATCGCGGCGACGTCGCCGGAACGGACACCGCCGCGGCGCACCGCGTCGCGGACCGCGTCGATCGCGGCGTGGGACAGTTGGCACGCCGGGTACGGCTTGATGCCGATCCGGGTGGTCTCCCAGCGTGTGCCGAGCCCGGCGGTGATGGACGCGAGGTCGACCGCGCCGGCGGCCAGTGCGTCGTAGACACCGTGCGGGCCGTCGAGGACGTTAGCGGGGCCGCCGGCCCCGGCCGCGGCCAGCCGGGCGGCGAGGATGCCGGCGTGCCCGGCGAATCCCGGGTGCAGCTGCTTCGTCGAGGCTCCACTGTGCAGGAACGCCAGGAGTCCGCCGGCCTGGCTGCCGGCGATGCCGACCGCGTCGGTCGTCCGCGCGGCGTCGAGGCCGAGCAGCCGGGACGCGACGATCGCCGAGGAGAACACGCCGGCCACCATCGTGGCGTGCAGCCCGCGGGCGTGGAAGCCGTGTGGCGCGGCGGCGGCGACCCGGCACACGGTTTCGTAGCCGACGACAGCGGCCTCGAGCACGGCCCGGCCGGGCGCGCCGACCTGCTCGCCGACGGCGAAAGCGGCCGGCAGCACCACGGCTGTGGCGTGCACGAGGCCGCCGGCGTGGGTGTCGTCGAAGTCCAGTGCGTGCACGAGGGTGCCGTTGGCGAGCGCGGCGGCCGGCGCACCGACCCGGCCCCGCGACCCGATGATCGTCGCCTCCGGCGGCCCGCCGAGGCCCCGGGCGACGACGACGGCCGGTATCGGCGACCGCCCACCGGGCTCCCCCGTCACCGGGCTGGTGCGCAGCCCACCCAGCGCCGTTCCGACCCCGTCGAGCAGGTGCCGCAGCGCTGCGGCCCGGACCGCGGCCGGCACTTCGACGTGGCCCGTGCCCCACTCGGCAAGCTCCTCGGCGATCATCGTGACGTGGCTGTGGTGTCGAGGGTGTCGGGGGTGTTCGCGCCGTGTGCCGGCTCGGCATCGCCGAACGCGCCGGCCGCCCGCAGCGCCACCACCTGCTGCGCGTCCAGGCCCAGGATCTCCTCGGTGACGAGTACGAGGTCCTCGTTGCGCTGCGGTGCCCGGCGGTAGGTGGGCGTCTCGTCGCCGACCCGCACCGGGGACGCGAGCTGCCGTACCTCGCCGTAGCGGGGGTGGTCGGTGGTGACCACGAGGTTCCGGGCGGCGGTGTGCTCGTCCGCCAGGGCCGCGCCGACGTCGTTGATCGGGCCGCACGGGATCGACCCGGCGTAGAGCTGCGTGAGCCAGTCGTCGACGGTCTTCTGCCGGAAGATCGCCTCCAACCGGGGCACCAGGTCGGCGCTCTGCTCCCGCCGGCTGGCGAAGGTCGCGTACGGCGAGCCGGCCTCGGCCCACTCCGGGTGGCCGACGATCTGGCACAGCCGGGCCCAGAACTTCTCCTTCGCGCAGCCGACGACCATCCAGCCGTCCTTGGCCTCGAACGCCTGGAACGGCACGAGCGACGGGTGGGCCGAGTGGTGTGTGCGGACCGGCTGGAACCCGGCGTTCAGGTGCCACGTCGCGGGATAGGTCAGCATCGACACCGCGGTGTCGTAGAGGCTGACGTCGCAGTCCATCCCGACGCCGTCGCGGCGGGCGGCGTGCACCCCGGCCAGCAGCGAGATCGCGGCCACGAAGCCGCCCGAGTAGTCCACCAGTGACAGTCCGGACTTGGTGGGCGGTCCGTCCGGCTCACCGGTCAGCTCCATCCAGCCGGCGAGACCCTGCAACACGTAGTCGTAGCCGGGTTCCTGCTTGCGCGGCCCGGTCATCCCGAACCCGGTCAGTGACACGCACACGATGCGCGGGTTGAGGTGCTTGAGGTCGTCGTACCGGATGCGCAGCTTCTCCGGCACGTCCCCGCGCAGGTTGGAGTAGACGACGTCGGAGACCGCGACGAGTTGTTCGAAGACGCCGCGCCCGGCGGCGGTAGCCAGATCGAGAGAGACGCTGCGCTTGTTGCGGTTGAACGTCTCGAAGAAGAGCGAGTCCTCGTCCTCGGCGTACGGCGGCACGTACCGGCCGACGTCACCGCCGGCCCGCGGGTCCTCGATCTTGATGACCTGGGCGCCGAGGTCGGCCAGGTGCACGCTGCCGAACGGCCCGGCGCCGTACTGCTCGACCGCGATGATGCGCAGGTCCTCCAGCGGTCTCACGTGGTCGCTCCCGTCAGCTCACCGATCAGCGCGATGATCTCGTCCTGTGCCGCGCGGATCTCGACGGCCGGCAGCCCGTGGGTCGGCGGGCTCAGCTTCACGGTGTCGGCGATGCCGTCATAGGCCGCGATCCGGGCGGCGACGTCGTCGCGGGTGCCGGCCATGGTGAGCGCGTCGACCATCCGGTCGCTGACGCTGCCCGCGAGGTGGTCCGCGCCGGCACCGGCCCGGAACGCGTCGATGACGGCCTGCTGGTCCTCGGCGAGGCCGTGGAACGCGAAGAAGTCGGCGTAGGTGCGGACCGTGGCGTAGAAGCCGACCACACCCGCGGCGCGGCGGCGGGCGAGCGCGGGGTCGGCGGCCACCGAGCAGCACGCGGAGACGACGACGTCGACGTCGTGGCGCGTCTTGCCGTCCGCGCGGTCGATGCCGAGAGTGAGGTCGGGCAGGATGTGCTCCCGCAGGTATCCCGGTGAGCACAGCTCGTGGCTGATCCAGCCGTCGCCGATCTCGCCGGCCAGCCGGGTCATCAGCGGGCCCATCGCGGCCAGGTACACCGGGATCGGCCGCTCCGGAACGGCGTACGGCCGCTCGTAACCGCGGATGTGCATCGGCTCGAACTCGCCGTCGGCACGGATCTCGGCGCCGGTGGTGCAGGCGTCCCAGAACAGCCGGATGTTGTGGACCGTCTCGCGCAGGTGACCGACCGGCTTGCCGAACGGCACGTTGTGCCATTGCTCGTTGAGCCGGCGCACCCCGGAGCCGAGGCCGATCACGAACCGGCCACCGGACAGCTCGTCCAGGTCGAGCGCCTCCAGCGCGGTGATCATCGGGCTGCGGGTGAACGCCAGGACGATCGAGGTGCCGATCCGTGCGGTCGACGTCGCCCCGGCCAGGGCCGCGGCGGTGCCGGTCGCGCTCCGGTGCAGCTCCGAGGCCCACAGCACCTCGGCGCCCGCGCGTTCCGCCCGGCGCCCGGCGTCGGCCAGCTCCGCGAGCGTCTCCCCCCACGGCTGGTACGTGAGCCTCATGCCGTTTCCCTGCTGTCGCCGTCGAGGGAGAGTGGGGACTTCCCCACCGGGAAGAGGTTTTCCAGCTGTTCGGCGCCCCGGCGGTACACGTAGAACGTGCGCTTGAAGGAGCAGACCTCGTCGCCGTGCTGGTTCAGCGTCCGGGTGCGCACCGTGACGATGCCGGCATGCGGGCGGGACGCGGACTCGCGCTTCTCCAGCACGAGTGACTCGCTGTAGAGCGTGTCACCGGCGAACACCGGGTGGGTCATCCGGATCTCGTCCCAGCCGAGGTTCGCGAACGCGTTCTGGGTCAGGTCGGTGACGCTCTGCCCGACCGCGATGGCCACCGTGAGCGTCGACACCACGAGCGGCTTGCCGAACTCCGACCGTGCGGCGTACTCGGCGTTGAAGTGCATCTCGTTGGTGTTCATGGTCAGCAGCGTGAACCAGGTGTTGTCGGTCTCCGTGACGGTGCGTCCCAGCGGATGCTGGTAGACGTCTCCGATCTCGAAGTCCTCGAAGAACCGCCCGGTCCAGCCTTGCTTGAGCCCCATCAGTCAATCTCCTTCTGACAACGCGCGAGGTACCCGTCGCGGATCGTCCGCTTGAGGATCTTGCCGCTCGGGTTGCGCGGCAACGCGTCGACGACGTGCCACTCGCGGGGCACCTTGTAGCGCGCCACGTGCTGCCGGACGTGGCCCTCCAGGGCTCCGACGTCGATCCGCGTCCCCGGGCGGCCCACCACGAACGCGGCGATGCGCTCGCCGTACACCTCGTCGGGCACGCCGATGACGGCGACCTCGTCGACCGGCTGGTGGCGGGCGATGACCTCCTCGATCTCGCGCGGGAAGATGTTGACCCCGCCCGCGATGATCATGTCGTTCTTCCGGTCGAAGATGGTGATGAAACCCTCCTCGTCGCGCACGGCCACGTCGCCGACGGAGAAGAATCCGTCGGCGTCGTATCCGGCCCGGGTGGCCTCCTCGTCGTCGAGGTACCCGGCCAGCAGCAGCGGCGAGCGGGCGAACAGCTCGCCGGGCTCACCCGGCCCGACCTCGTTGCCGTCGTCGTCCTTGAGCCGGATCTCGTTCCAGAACCAGGGATGCCCGACGCTGCCGGCCCGTTCCAGGGCGAACTCGGGGCGCAGGTTGGTGACGATGGAGCACTCGGTCGAGCCGTACAGCTCGTGCACGTCGACGCCGGGGAACGCGGCGATCACCCACTCCTTCAGCGCGACCGGCAACGCGGCCGCGTTGAAGTAGAGCGTCCGCAGCGCCGACAGGTCGTACCGGGCGGCCGGCTCCTCGCAGAACCGGCGGAGGTGCTGGGCGTGCGTGGGCACCAGGAACACCGTGGAGGCGCGACTGGAGGCCATCAGGTCCAACAGCCGCTCCGGATCCCAGGTCGGCAGCACGCTGCACGAGCCGCCGAGCATCGGGGCGGTGTAGGCGAACGCGAACCCCGCGCCGTGGTACATCGGTGCGACGGCGATCGTGCTGCGGTTGGGGCCGAGCCCGTAGTCCAGCCCGACGCCGAACGCGGTGAGGACCCGTCCGCGGTGGGTCAGCAGGACGCCCTTGGGCCGCCCGGTCGTGCCGGACGTGTAGGTGATGCAGAACGGGTCGAGTTCGTCGACGGGGATCTGCGGATCGACCGCGCGGCCCTGTCCCAGGAACGTCTCGTACCGCTGGCCTACCTCGCCGGCGAAGCTGAGCACGAGCGGTAGGTCGTCGAGCAGGCCGTCGACGTTGCCGGCCAGCTCGTCGGCCAGGATGATCCCCCTCGTCCGGGAGTGGGCGAGGATGTAGGCGTTGTCCGAGCTGTTGTTCTTCGTGTTCAGCGGCACGGTCGGGATGCCGGCCTTGGCCATCGCCGCCGATATCTCGAAGTACTCGTAGCGGTTGTTGCTCAGCACCGCGATCCGCTCACCGGGGGCGATGCCGTGGGCGAGCGTCGCGGACGCGAGCTGGTTGGAGCGCTCGTCGAGCGCGCCGAACGTCACGGCGTGGTCGCCGTCGACGACCGCGACCCGGCCCGGCGTGGCCCGGCCGAACTCGCGGATCCCGGCGGCCATGTTGAGCTGCACACCCTTCACCCGGTGCCGTCCTTCCCTGAGTCATTGATGTGCACGACGGCCCGGTCAGAGTCCGTAGCGGGCGAGGACGTCCCGCTTGCCGGGGATGAGGACCTTGCGGGTCATCCGGCCGGTGGTGAGCCACGCGATCGCGTCGCCGTTCCTGGTGCTGGTCAGCATTCGTTCGACCAGGTACGGCGCGACGTCGTCGACGTGGTCGCACAGGATGTTCAGCCACCTGCGCTGCCGCGCCACCTGCTCCGGCGCGGCGGCGGCTTCGCGCAGCCACCCCTCGGTGATGAGGATGCCGGGGCGGATCTGTCCGATCCGCACGCCGGTACCGGTGACCTCCTTGGCCAGTGCCCGGGTGAAGGAGTCCAGACCACGCTTGGTGGCCGCGTAGACCCCCATGCCGGGGCGGATCCGGCCGTCGCTGCCCCCGCCGAGCACGTTGAAGACCTGGCCGCCGCCGGCGGTGAGCATGCCGCGGACGGCGACCTGCGATCCGTACACGGTGCCGAGCATGTTCGTGGTGACCATCGTCCGGACGTCCTCGGGCGCGGTGTCGACGATCGGCCGGGTGGTGTTGGCGACGCCGGCGTTGTTGATCCACAGATCGACGCCGCCCAGCGCGTCGACCGCGGCGCTCCACATCCGCTCGACCTGCTCGGCGTCGGTGACGTCCACGGCGAACCCGTGGACCGTCGCTGCCGTGAGGGCCTGTGGGCGCAGCCGTGCGACGGCGTCGTCCACGGCCGTCCGCGAGCGCCCGGAGACGACGACGGAGTGGCCCCGCGAGAGCAGCTCGCGGGCGAGCGCGAAGCCGATCCCCCTGGTGCTGCCGGTGATGACTGCCTTACGCATGAATGCTCCTGCCCACTCAAGTCGGGAGAACGGGTCCGGTCAGTGGCCGGCCAACCGGGCGACCGCGTCGGCCAGCGGCACCACGTCGGCATACTTGGCGTCGAGGTCGAAGAGGTTGGCCTCGTGCGGGCCGGGATCGCGGTCGGCGCACGCCTCGCGCACCACCATCGGGCGGAACCCGTGTTGCAGGGCGTCCACCGCCGACGCGCGGACGCAGCCGCTGGTGGAGAAGCCGCCGAGCACCACCGTGTCGACGCCGGCCGCGGTGAGCCAGGCGGCCAGGGCGGTTCCGGCGAAGGCGCTGGCGTAGTGCTTGTACACGATGTGGTCGCCCGGGGCGGGCGTGATCTGGGTCGGGAAGTCGCCGAGTGGGTTGCCGGCGGCGAACGCGGTCAGCGCCGGCACCTTCGCGGCGAACAGGGGTGCTTCGGCGCAGGACTCGTCGGCGTACCGCACCGCGGTGAAAGCCACCGGAACCCGGGCCGCGCGGGCCGCCGCCACCAGCGCGGCCATCGCGACCAGCGCGGCCTCCGCGGTGGCCAGGAACAGCGGCGACGAGGGTACGGCGTACGCGGCGACGGGGTCGACCAGCACGAGCGCGGGCCGGGTGCCCCAGCCGAGCCGGCGTGCGAACCCGGCACCGGCGTAGTCGGCATCGAGCCTGCCGCCGCGCGCGGTGCCGCCGGGGGTGGCGGACAGCTCGGCACCATTCATTCGACGCATCGTATGCGCTGGATACACCGTTTCGCTAGGGGGAACATTGCAGGGCTTGCCGTGCCCGTGGAAACAGTGTTTCCATTGCAGCCATGCTGGTCCCGGACGGCGCCGATCTCACCATCGCCGGCTGCCTGGCGCCCTGCACCTCCGGCTGGGGGCGCCGCCCGCAAACGCCGCCGGGAAGACCCTGAAACGCGAAGTGAGGAGCAGCGGGTGCGAGCGCACGTCGAACTGATTCACGAGAATGACTACATCTGGCACGTCGGGGAGCTGCCGCACGGCGAGGGCGGGGTCCACGAACGCCGGCTCTCCACAGACGAGGAGGACGGATCGTCCTCGCTGGCGTTGCGGTTCGACAGCGACTGGGGGCGCGGGCCCGGCGTGCCGCACGCCGACACCGAGTTCTTCGTGCGGTCCGGCTCGCTGATCTACGGCGGGCAGGAGATCGGCCCGGGCGGCTATCTTCAGGTGCCCCGGGGCGTGCCGATGGACTGGATCAAGATCCGCGAGGGCTCGTCGGTGCTGCACTGGCGCGAGTACGGCGACTGCGGTTTCGACGTCGGAAAAGCACAGTGGAGCCCGGCCTCAGCGCGGTGGGAGTCCGCCGTCGGCGAGGTGACGGTGGTGGATTCCAACGACATGGAGTGGACCGCCGCCCCGACGGTCGGGCCGATCACCCCGCTCTACATCAAGCTGCTGCACCGCGACCCGGTGACCAACTTCTACACCCGCCTGATCCGGGCCCACAAGGGTTGGAGCGACCACCGGCTGGCCCACCACCCCTGCTACGAGGAGTTCTACACGCTCGGCGGGAAGATGGCGTACAACTTCGGCGACATCGACGAGGGCACCTACTGCTTCCGGCCGGCCGGGGTGAAGCACGGCCACTTCGTCGCCGAGACCGACATCGACTGGATCATCCGGTCGGACGGCGAGCTGATCAACTGGTACACCACCGACGAGTGGGTCAAGTGGGGCGGCACGGCGACCAACTACCACGAGCACGACGAGGCGCCGGTCATCTCCACCCTGCCGGTGCGGTCCCGTTCGCGCGGCCCCTGGTCCGGCGACGGGATGTGATGGCGACGGGGTGTGACGCGGCCACGACCACCGCCGCGTCACACCCCGGTCACACGCAGCCGCGCGTGCCGGCGAGTGCCCGGGTCCTGGGCGGGCGTCTACACGGCCAGGGCGAGCAGGCGCCGGGCGGAGCGGACCACCGCCTCGTCCACCAGCCGGCCCTGTGCGTCGAGGCAGACTCCCACGCCGTCGCGGACCGCCGCGTCGAAGCGGGCCACCAGGTCCGCCGCCGTCGCCACCTCGTCGGGTGCGGGGGTGAACACCTCGTTCACCACGGCGACCTGAGCCGGGTGGATACAGGCCCGGCCGACGAAGCCGAGCCGCCGCAGCGCCATCGTCGACTCGCGCAGCGCGACCAGGTCCCGGAAGTCGGTGCTGACCGGCCCCACCGGAGGCTCGATGCCGACCGCCGCGCTGGCCAGCACCACCTGCGAGCGGACGAAGAGCAGTTCCCGCTCGTCCGGCCCGAGCGTGACACCGAGGTCGGCGCGCAGGTCCGCCTCGCCGAGTTGCAGCCGCCGTACCCGGGGTGCGCGGGCGATGTCGAGGGCCGCGACCACGGCCGCCGCCGACTCCAGCAGCGGCACTACGGGGGTCGTGCCCACCGGCGACCCTGCCGCCGACTCGGCCGCGCCGAGCACCTCGTCCAGGGCGACCAGTTCGGCGGCGGACTCGGCCTTCGCCACACAGAGCCCGGCGAGCCCCGGCCCCACGACGGTCGCCGCGTCGACGTGGCCCAACCGGCCCGGGTTGATCCGCACCCACCAGGCGACCCCGGGTGGTGCGGAGCGCAGGAAGGCGGCGACCGCCGAGCGGGCGGCGTCCTTGCCGGCCTGCGGTACCGCGTCCTCCAGGTCGACGATCACCGCGTCCGCGCCGCGCCCCGCCGCCTTGGCCAGCTTGTCGGGCGCGTCCCCGGGCACGTACAGGTACGACCTCAACGGCTTCGGGCCCTTCCGTTCGACAATGCTCCGGCGATGCGGCCATTGTTTCGGCTACGGATACAGTGTTTCCATCAGTGGTCGAGACGTCAAGGAGGCCCCATGGGACCGCACGCGCACGGCTGGTGGATTCTGCTGCACATCGTGCTCTTCGTCTTCTGGCTGGGCGGGGATCTCGGGGTCTTCTGGTCGAGCCGGTTCGTCCTCAAGCCCGACCTCACGCCGGCCGCCCGGGCCACCGCGCTGAAGATCATGGGCGGGCTCGACCTGGGGCCCAAGATCTGCCTGGTGCTCTTCCTGCCCAGCGGCGTCACGCTGATGGCGCTGGACCCGCACGGCGCGCGGGTCTTCGGGATCAACCCGTTCGGCTGGCCGATCGTCGCACTGGTCTGGGTGTTCGCGGTGGCGTGGCTGGCCGCCACGATCTCCGACCACCACCGCCCGGGCCATCGTCGGTGGGTACGCCGGGCGGACTGGACGGTCCGGACCGTGCTGATCGCCGGCCTGGCCGGGACCGCGCTCTACACGCTCTTCGCCGCCGCACCGTTCGGGGTGGACACCAACCCGAGGTGGCTGGGCGGCAAGATCCTGCTCTACAGCATCGCGATCGCCTGCGGACTGGGCATCCGGCTCACCCTGCGCCCGTTCGGGCCGGCGTTCGGCGCGCTGATGACGACAGGCTCCACGCCGGAGGTGGAGCGCGCGATGCGGCGGGCGATCGACGGCTGCCTACCCTACGTGTGGGGCATCTGGGGCAGCGTGCTGGCGGCCGCGGCGCTCGGCGTGCTGAAGCCGCTCGCGGCGCTGTGACCCGGGCAGGTCGGTCAGGCGCCGCT
This sequence comes from Micromonospora sp. MGP-C2, assembly GCF_057766525.1. Classification (NCBI taxonomy): domain Bacteria; kingdom Bacillati; phylum Actinomycetota; class Actinomycetes; order Micromonosporales; family Micromonosporaceae; genus Micromonospora; species Micromonospora sp. MGP-C2. Next base: position 6,183,189 of record NZ_JBYMEN010000002.1, on the reverse strand, counting down.
GTAGCCGAGCTGAGCGGAGATCCGGCCGGTCGCCTTCAGCAGCGACTTCGCCAGCTCGGGCGAGTCCGGCTTGAACCGCCCCACCGGCCCGGCCACGCTGACGACCGCCACCACGTGCCCGTCGTGGTCGTAGACCGGCGCGGCGATCGACGTCGCGCCGGGCTGGCGTTCGCCGCGCGAGGTGGCGTAGCCGCGCTTACGGATGGCAGCCAACTCCTTGCGCAGCTTCGCCGGGTCGGTGATGGTGCGGTCGGTGATCTCGTCGAGCCGGTGCCGCTCCAGGTAGACGTCGAGCTCGTCGTCGTCGACGAAGGCCAGGAACGCCTTGGACGAGCTGCCGGCATGCAGCGGGTACGGGATGCCGATGTTGACGTCCAGCCGCAGCTCCTGCTCGGGCACCACCTGGTCGACGTACAGCCGGGTGTCGCCCCGGCGCAGCGACAGCGTGGCGGTCTCGCCAGTCTCGGCCGCCAGCCCGCGCAGCTCCGGGCCGGCCATCGCGCGCAGGTCGGTGCGGGCCAGGTAGGCCCGGCCGAGCGTGACGGCCGCGTGGCCCAGCGCGTAGCGACGGGTGCTCGGGTCGACGGTGATCAGCTCCCGGCTGCGCAGCGCCGTGAGGATACGGTGCACGGCGGCCTTGGTCAGGTCCAACGCGGTCGCGATCTCGGTGACGCCCAGGTCCGGGCGCCCACTGCGCCCGAAGTAGAGCAGCACGTCCATCGCCCGCTCGACCGCCGCGATCGAGCGGGACTGGCCTTCGCCGTCCTCCGCGGCCGGTGCCTTCGCCTCCGATGTCCGACTGGGCATGGTTGGGCCTCCACAGCGCTGTTCGTGCGTCCGTCTCCAGAGCAGTGTAGGGCGCTCGATTTCACCTAGCGAAACACCGTGTCCTGAGCGGGTCACCGATTTCGGCGGCGAGGCGCCCGGACCGATCGGCGGTTGACACGGGCCACCACCCCTCGTTACGTTTCTGGTAACGACGTTTCCTCATGCGAAACGGAGAACTCGCCAGTGTCGGTCGACAGCATCACGTTCCGCTCGGCCCTCGCCCAGTGGCCCAGTGGCGTCGGTGTCGTGACCACGGTCATCGACGGCCAGCGGCACGGCATGACCGCGAGCTCGTTCTCGTCGGTCAGCCTCAACCCGCCGCTGGTCTCCGTCTGCCTGGGCGTCCACCTTCCCAGCCACGCCCTGGTGGAGCGGGCCGGCGTCTTCGCGATCAGCTTTCTCGGCAAGGGCCAGGCCGGCATCGGCCAGCGCTTCGCCGGCATGCGTCCCGAGGTCACCGACCGCTTCGCCGGGCTGGACTGGGCGAACGCCGAGACCGGCTGCCCGGTCCTGGCCAACGCGACCGCCTGGCTGGACTGCCGGGTCGTGCACGCCTATCCCGGCGGCGACCACACGATCTTCGTCGGCGAGGTGCTCGCGGCCAGCACCCCCCGGGTCGGTGCCCCGCTGCTGTTCCACTCCAGCGCGTGGAGTCAGCTCGCCGACCCGCTGCCGGAGAAGATCGACATCGCGATCGGGGGCCGACTCTCCCGCCTGCGCGCGAACACCCTGGTGACGGCCGGCTTCACGGTGCGGGCAACCCCCGGCCCGATGATCGCCGACGCCTTCCGGCCCGGCGGCGAGGATGCCACCCTCGCCGAGCTGGACCAGTTGCTGCGTGCCGGGCACACCGCCGTCACCCTGGTCGAGGAGGCCGACGCCAGCCCGGTGCAGGTGCGGGCCGTGCTCGCCGACGCCACGGTACGCGCCCGCCGCGCCTCACTCCGGGTGCGGCTGCGGCCCCAGCGCGGGCTCGGCCTGGTCAACGCCATGGTCGCGATGAAGAGCGGCGTCACCGGCTTCGACACCACCCTCAGCGGTCGAGCGAGCGCCCTGCGCACCCGCGACCTGGTCTTTCTCGCCCGGCAACTCGGGGTGTCCTGTCCCCGGCTCCCCGCCAACAAACCAGAGGAGTGACCCACATGTCCACCGGCGGACGGCTCATCGACGACCTCACCCCGGCCGAGCAGGATCGCGCGGCCCGAGTGGAGAAGGTGCTGCCCGCGCTGCGGGCCGCCGCCGCGCAGGCCGACGCCGACGGGGTGTTCCCCGCCGCGCACGTCGCGCTGCTGCGCGATGCCGGGCTGCTCGGCCTGGTGGTTCCGCAGGAGTACGGCGGTCTCGGCGGTGGCCTGCGTGACCTCGCCGCCGCCACCTTCGCCATGGGCAGCGCGTGCCCGTCGACGGCGCTGGCCTTCTTCTTCCACAACACCAGCGCCTCCCGGGGTCTGCTGCCGCTGGAGGCCATCGAGCGCGGCCTCTTCGACGACGCCGACGTCCCCGCCGTGCAGGCCTTCGCCGAGAAGGTGCTGACCCGGATGGCTGGTGGGGTGTGGCTGGCCAACTTCGCCAGCGAGGCGGTGAAGAGCTCGTCGGCCAACATCGCCATCTCCACCACCGCCACGCCCGCGAGCCGCGACGGCGCCGACGGCTGGTCGCTCACCGGCGAGAAGTCGTTCGGCTGCGCCACCGGCGTCGCCGACACCTACCTGGTCACCGCCCGACTCGCCGGGCACGAGACGGCGGACGGGCTGGCCCTGTTCCTGGTCCCCCGCGATGCCGCCGGGGTCGCCTCACGGCCGGCCTGGGACGGCATCGGCATGCGCGGCTCGGCCAACCACGGCATCCGGCTCGACGACGTCTTCATTCCGGCCGACGAGGCGCTCACCGTGCCCGGCGCGTTCGTGAAGATGTTGCAGTGCAGTCGGGGCAGCTTCGTCGGCAACCAGCTGGCCATCACGGCGGTCTACGTCGGTGCGGCGCAGAGTGTCTACGACGACACGCTGACCAGCCTCACCCAGAAGACCTTCGCCGACACCGGTCGGCCGATTGCGGAGAGCCCCATGCACCAGGTGATCATCGGCAACATGACGGAACGGTTGGAGACGGCGTACCTCTGGCTGCGCCGCCAGTTGCTGCTGGAGACCAGTGAGCCGCCGCTGCGCCCGCACGCCGACGTCTACCGGCAGTGGCGGTTGGCCAAGGGCTCGATCTGCGAGGCGTGCTTCGACGTGGCGGTCGGCGCGCTCAAGGCGTCCGGCACGTCCGGCGCCACCATGAACGGGTCCGTCGGCCGGGCGTTGCGCGATCTGGCGATGGGACTGGTGATGACGTTCCCGCCGGAGCGCGGCCGGTTGGAGGCGGCCAGTTCGGTGACCAGCGACCGGTCCAACAACCTGTTCGCGGCGGTGGCCGGGTGACCCAGCCGGACCTGCCCGATCTCGCCGACCTGGTCGACGGGGTCTGGACGCCCAGCGACGCACCGCTCGGGTTCGACCTGGAGGATCCGGCGACCGGTGCGGTGCGGCGACCCGCTGCCGGCACGCCGTCACACCGGATCGAGGCCGCCGTCGCCGCCGCGTCGGCGGCGCACGAGGCCGGGAGCTGGGCCGCGCTACCGGCCCCTGATCGCGCCGACGTACTGGACGCCGTCGCCGAGGCGGTCGAGGGCGTCGCGGCCGAGATCTGCGCGCTGGAGTCGGCGACCACCGGCGTGCCGATCCGGCAGACCACACCGCTGGGCGTGATCCTCGGCGGCTCGTTCCGGCTGGCCGCCGCCCAGCTACGGCAGGGCCCGCAGAGCCAGGAGTTCCAGCGCGAGGACGGCCGGATCGCGTACGCCGAACGACTGCCCTGGGGACCGGCCGCCTGTGTGGTGCCGTGGAACGCGCCCGCGCCGATGGCCGCGCACAAGGTCGCGAACGCGCTCGCCGCGGGCTGCCCCACGATCCTCAAGCCCAGCGAGTACGCCCCGCACGGCAGCCAACGGCTCGCCGCCGTCGTCGGGGCCACGCTCGCCGCCTCCGGCGTGCCGGCCGGGGTGTTCCAGCTCGTGCACGGCGGGGCCGAGGCCGGTGCGGCAGTGGTCGGCGATCCCCGGATCCGGGCGGTCTCCTTCACCGGCGGGCTCGCCGCCGGGCGGGCGGTCGCGGCAGCCTGCGCCTACGACATCAAGCCGGTGCAGCTCGAGCTCGGCGGCAACAACCCGCTGGTCGTGCTCCCTGACGCCGACGTCGCCGATGTCGCCCGGGCCGCGGTCGACCTGCTCAGCACCCTCAACGGGCAGTGGTGCCGGGCGCTGGGTCGGCTGATCGTGCCCGCCGACCGGCACGACGAGATCGTCGCCGCGATCGCCGACCGGCTCGCCGGCCTGGTCGCCGGCACGCCGTTGGACCCCGCGACCGACCTCGGTCCGCTGGTGCACTCCCGGCACCTGGCCCGGGTGGTGGCCGCCCGCGACGACCTGCTGGCCCACGGAGGAACCGCGGTCACCGGCACCACGCTTCCGGCGGCCGGGCCGCTGGCCGGCGGGAACTTCCTCGCCCCGACGCTGGTCACCGGCGTCGCCGCCGCGCACACCGGCGACGAGATCTTCGGGCCCGTGGCAGCGGTGCACCCGTACGACACCGTCGACGAGGCGGTGGCGCTGGCCAACGGCACGTCGTACGGGCTGGAGGCGTACGTGCTCGGCGCGGACGAGGAGGCCGCGCTGGCCGTGGCCCGCCGGATCCGAGCCGGTGAGGTCAAGGTCAACGGCTCCTCGGTGCTCAGCCTGCACCTGTTCAGCCCGCGCCCGGCGTTCGGGCTGTCCGGGTACGGCGAGGAGGGCACCGCCGAAACCCTGCGGTTCTTCACCAACCCGCGGGTCGTCGGCGTCGAAGGCGGCTTCGCGCTGCACGGCCGCTCATGACCCCGGGCGAGACCGCCCCGGCGCAGGCTCCGCCCCCGCTCACGGCCGGCGGCGCGGCGACCGCACGCCCGGCCGACGTGCTGCGGGCACTGCTGGGCGGCGGGTCGCCGGTGCACGCCCCCGGCGTACACGACCCGCTCACCGCCGCGCTGGCCGCCGGGGCCGGACACCGCGTCGTGCACCTGTCCGGTGCGGTCTGCGCCGCGGTCGAGTTGGGCCTTCCCGACCTGGGATACCTGCACGGCACACACGTCGCGGAGCGGGCCACCCGGCTGGTCCCGGCGCTGGCCGGCGTGCCGCTGATCGCCGACGCGGACACCGGCTACGGCAATCCGCTGCACGCGGTCTGGACCGCCCAGCGGTACGCGGCGGCCGGCGTCGCCGGGCTGCACCTGGAGGACCAGGTCAGCCCGAAGCGCTGCGGCCACCTGGACGGCAAGGAGCTGTTGGACATCGCGGGTGCGACGGCGAAGATCCGGGCGATCGCCGAGGCGGGCACCGGCCTGGTGCTGATCGCCCGCACCGACGCCTACTCGGTGGCCGGCCTCGACGAGGCGATCGAGCGGGCCGGCCGGTTCGCCGACGCCGGCGCCGACGCCGTCTTCCTGGAGGGTGTGGACACCGCCGAGGAGTTGGCGGCGGTACGTACCGCGCTGCCCGGCGTACCCCTGGTGGTGAATCGCTCGGAGGCGGCTGGTGTGCGCGCCTTCCCGCCCGACGACGCGCTCGGCGCGCTCGGGGTCCGGGTCGTGCTGCACCCGGTCGCGCCGATGCTGGCCGCGCTGCGCGCGGCTGCCGCCGCCTACGCCGCGATCGGCCGGCACGGTCACGCCGACGCGGTGCCCCGGCTCGCCTGGTCGTCGTTCACCGCGCTGGTCGGCCAGGACGATGCGCTGACTCTCGATCGGAGGTACGCCTGATGCACGTGCTGATCGCCGGAGCGGGGCCGGTCGGGCTGACCGCGGCGCTCGCGCTGGCCCGCCGGGGCTGCGAGGTGACAGTGCTGGAGGCCGGTGACGACCTCGCCGCCGAGTCCCGTGCCTCCACGTTCCACCCGCCGACGCTGGAGATGCTCGACGCGTTGGGGGTCGGCGCGGACCTGTTGGCGCGCGGGCTGGTGGCGCCGACGTTCGCCTACCGGGATCGCCGGGAGGGACTGATCGCGGAGCTGGACCTCTCGGTGCTCGCCGACGACACCCCGTACCCGTACCGGGTGCAGTGCGAGCAGTCCAAGCTGTGCGTGATCCTGCTGGCGCACCTGGCCCGGCAGCCGACGGCCCGGGTCCGCTTCGGTTGGCCGGTCGACTCGGTACGACAGGCCGCGGATCAGGCCGACGGCGGCGTGGTGGCGATCGCCGAGGACGGCCGGAAGGTGACCGGCGACTGGCTGATCGCGGCCGACGGCGCCAGTTCGGCGGTACGGCGGGCGCTGGAGCTGCCGTTCGACGGGATCACCTACCCCGAACGGTTCCTGGTGGCCTCCACCGACGAGGACCTGCCGGCGCTGCTCGGCCCGCTGGCGTACGTCAACTACGTCTTCGACCCGGTCGAGTGGTCGGTGCTGCTGCGCACGCCGGACCACTGGCGGGTGCTGCTGCCCACCCCCGACGACACCCCTGACGCGCACGAGCTGGACCGGCTCGACGGGCGGCTGCGGACGATCGCCGATCCGGGCCGGCCGTGGCGGGTGGCGCACGCCAGTTTGTACCGGGTGCACCAGCGGGTCGCCGCGTCGTTCCGGCAGGGGCGGGTGCTGCTGGCCGGCGACGCCGCGCACGTCAACAACCCGCTCGGTGGGCTGGGCATGAACTCGGGCATCCACGACGCGGTCGCCTACGCGCAGGTGCTGGCCGCGGACCGCCCGGCACCGGACGGCGGGGAGCTGGACCGGGCGGTGACGGCGGTGGCCGACGAACGGCGCCGGATCGCCCTGACCTACGTGCAGGAGGTCTCCGACCAGAACTACCGCCGGATGCGGGCCACCGATCCGCAGGTGCGGTCCGCGCAGCTGGCCGACCTGCGCGCGCTGGCCGAGGATCCGGCGGCGGCCCGGGCGTACCTGCTGCGCAGCTCCATGATCGCCTCGCTGCGCCCCGACGCCGGGCAGCCGGCGGCCCGGGCATGACGGCACCGGGCGACGGCCCGCGCGGCGCGGTGATCGAGCGGGAGAACCCGTCCAGGACCAGCGAGCTGGTCGGCACTGTCGGTGTCAGCGGGCCCGAGCGGGTGGACGCCCTGGTCCGCCGGGCCGACGCCGCGCAGCGCAGCTGGGCGGCCACCGGCATCGCGCGGCGGCTCGCGGCGCTGGCCGCTGGCGCCGACGCGATCGCCGGGCGGCTCGAACCGTTGGCCGAGCTGCTGGCCCGGGAGTCGGGCAAGGTGCTCGCCGACTGCCGCGGCGAGGTCGGGTTCGCCGGCACGTACCTGCGCTGGGTCGTCGAGCACGCCCCGGCGGCGTACGCGGATCGGGAGATCGACGACGCGGCCGGTCGGCTGCTGCGACTGCCCCGGCCGTACGGTGTGGTCGCCGCGATCACGCCGTGGAACGCGCCGATCATCCTCACCCTGCTCAAGGTGGCGCCGGCCCTCGCCGCCGGCAACGCGGTGGTGGTCAAGCCCTCGCCGCTGGCCCCGCTGGCGGTCTCGGAGGTGCTGCGCCTGCTCGCCGGGGCGCTGCCCGACGGGACGCTGGCGGTCGTCCACGGCGACGCCGCCGCCGGTGCGGCGTTGGTCGGGCACCCGCTGGTGCGCAAGGTGGCGTTCACCGGCGGCGGCGTGGCGGCCCGGCAGGTGGCGGCGACCGCGGCCACCCAGACCACACCGGTCGTGCTGGAGCTGGGCGGCAACGACGCGGCGATCTTCCTGCCGGACGCCGACCTGGGCACCGAGCCGATGCGCCGGCTGGTCCTGGCGAGTTTCGCCACCAGCGGCCAGGTGTGCATGGCCGCCAAGCGCCTGTATGTGCACCGCGGCCGCCGCGACGAGTTCGTGGCGGCGTACCGGGCCGCCGCGGCGGAGGTGCTGCGCGTCGGTGACGCGCTCACGCCGGGGGTGAGCATGGGCCCGGTCATCTCGGCCGGTGCCGTCGCCCGGGTCGAGCGGATCGTCGCGGCGGCCGTCGCCCGGGGTGCCACGGCGCTGCCGCTGGGCACTGTCGACGGTGGCACCGACCTGGCCGGCGGGTACTTCGTGGCCCCGACGCTCGTGCTGGACGCACCGGACGACGCCGAGGTGATCACCGGGGAGCAGTTCGGGCCGACGGTGCCGCTGCTGCTCTACGACGACGAGGAGGAACTGCTGGCCCGGGTCAACGCCGACGAGCTGGGCCTTGGCGGCTCGGTCTGGTCGGCCGACGAGGAGCGGGCGTTCGCGCTGGCCCGTCGGGTCGAGGCGGGCTTCGTCTTCGTCAACACGCACAACCGCACCGGGCTGTCGCTGCGGGCGCCGTTCGGCGGGGTGAAGCGCTCCGGCTATGGCCGTGAGTATGCCGAGGAGGGGCTGGCCGAGTACGCGCAGACCTGCGTCGTGCACGCGCCCGGCCCGTTCCGGCCAGGTGGCGCCGGGCTGCCCGCCAACGCGTACCCGGGCTGAGGCCGGGCCGCGTCGGTCGAGCGCTGCCGTCAGTAGTCGACGACGACGCGGGCCGCGAGGCGCGGCTTGAGCCAGCCCGCAACCTCCAGGTGGGCGGGGTGGGACTGGTAGGCGCGCAACGCGTCCACGTTGGTGTGTGTGCTGATCATGCACAGGTCGTAGGAGACCGGGGTCCGCAGCGTGTCCAGGGCGACGGTCAGCGTCGCGATCTCATCAATTGTGCTGGCCAGACCTTCCAGCAGCGACCTCGCCTTGGCAGCATCGGCCGCATCGTCGAACTTCATGAGTACCACGTGCGTAAACACCTGTTCTTCCCCCTGTTCCCCGGCGTCGCCCGAGTGTATGTTCTGGAAACAGCGTTTCGCCAGGGGAACCGGAGCGGGAATGACCATCAGGGTTGCCGCCGTACAGTTCGAGGCCGGCCAGGACATCGGGGCCAATCTGGCCACCTGCCTGCGCCTGGTCACCGACGCCGCCCGACAGGGCGCACAACTCGTTGTGCTACCCGAGTTCTGCAACCATCTGGCCTGGTACACCGACCGCGCCCAGGCGCACGCCCTGGCCACCCGGCCGGGCGACGATTTCCTCACCGCGATCTCCGCGAGCGCCGCCGAGCACCGGGTGTACATAAAGATCAATGTCACGCACGCCTATCCCGACGGGCGCACCGGCGGCACCAACTTCCTCTTCGGCCCGGACGGGACGCTGCTCGGCAGCTGCGACAAGCAGGTCCTGATGGGTGCCGAGAACGACCACCTCGACCCGGCGACCGAGGTCGGACCGGTGCTCGACACCCCGATCGGCCGGCTCGGCATGTACGCCTGCATGGAGGGCGTCATTCCCGAGACCACCCGCGGGCTCACGCTGCGCGGCGCGCAGGTGCTGCTCAACAGCCTGAACTCGTTCGCCACCGATGAGGCCGCGCTGCACATTCCGGTGCGGGCCGCGGAGAACCGGGCCTGGGTGATCGCCGCCAACAAGGTCGGTCCGCTGCTGCCCGCCGAGCATCTGCCGGCCATGAGCCGCGGCCTGGGCGTGCCGGAGCAGTGGCTGCACGGGGCCGGCGAGTCGCAGATCGTCGCACCGGACGGCACGGTGCTGGCCAAGGGGCCGCGTACCGGTGAGGCGGTCGTCATCGCCGACATCGCTCCGGAGCGCGCCGACGACAAGCACCGCCCGGACGGCAGCGACATCCTCGCGGCCCGCCGGCCGGAACTCTACGGCCCGCTCGGGGACGCGCCGACCGGACGCCGTCGGCCGCCCAGCGCGCCGAGCCTGCCGGTCGCCGTGGTCCGCCCGCAGGACCCGGGCGAGGCGGCCGACCTGCTCGCCAAGGCGGTCGCCGAAGGCGCGCTGCTCGCCGTGCTCGCCGAGAACGCCCTCGGCACGCACGTCGGGCCGGCCGAGGTGGCCGCGACGCTGGCACCGGCACTGCGTGGCACCAACGGGTACGCGGTGGCCACCGCCCGCACCGCCAACGGCCCGGTCGGGCTGCTCATCGGCCCGGATGGCGTGCTCGGCGAGCAGCCACAACTGCATCCGGCCGGCGCGGCCCGCGACGCCGCGCGGCCCGGAGACGCGCTGCGCACCTTCGACCTGCCCTGGGGGCGGCTGGCGATCGTGGTCGGCGACGACGCGATCTTCCCGGAGACGTTCCGGCTCGCCGCGCTCGCCGACGCCGATGTGGTCGCCGTGCCGTTCACCCCGAGCGAGCCCTGGGAGCTGGCGCTGGGCCTGCCGGAGCGGGCCGCGGAGAACCGGCTCAACGTGATCGCCGCCGGGCCGCTCGGCACCGGCGCCGCGGTCTTCGCCCTCAGCGCCGACTTCACCCTCTGGACCACCTGGGCCGGGCCGTTCACCGGCCGGATCAGCAGCCCACTGCGCACCGACATCGCCGCCGACCGGCCCGTCACGCATGCCGTCGTGGCCCCGGCGCAGGCGGCGAACAGGCTCGTCTCCCGCCGCACCGACCTCGTCGACGGCCGCCCGTGGCGGCTCGTCCAGGCCCTTACCGAAAGGCGCTGACCGTGGCCGACATCTTGAAACACGTCGAGGAGATGCTCGACGACTCCCCCACTGTCGACGTCCACGAGACGTTCCACCGGTACCAGGCACTCCTGGATGAGCTGAAGGCCAAGATCACCGCACGGTTCGCGCTGACCCGCGACCCGTCCACCGAGGCGCTGGAAAACTACGGGGACTACCCGAACGGACCGGGCGGCTCACTCGCCGCGTACACCGGACCCGAGGTCGACTGGCTCGTGCACTCCTGGCTGGGCAACCCGGGTGCCAGCTTCGCCAACCTGCACCTGACGTGCTGGCTGGGCCCGCAGGTCAGGGTGCCGCACCTGGGATTGGCCCTGCTGGTCTGGCCCGGCGGCTGGTTCTACGTCGACTCGGTGCCCCGGGTCAACATGGTCGAGGACGGCGACTACTACGACCGGTACTACGAGCCGGCCAACGAAGAGTGGCTGCAACTGCGCAACGACCCGGCGTTCGACTACTTCGTCAGCCGCGCCGGGTTCATCCGGGCCAGCCTGTCACCGACGGCGTACTGCTACTCCTTCGACCGCAGCCCGGAGAACATCGAGAAGGTCAGCCAGGTGACCCACGCCCACGTCGACCGCTGGCTGCGCTGGGTCGACGAGGCCGAGCCGGTGCCGGCCGAGGAGCGGGCCGCGCTCGCCGAGACCGATCTGCGGATCCGCCGCAATATCGCCGACCGCGACCCGGCGAACGTGATGGGCGTGCGCTACTTCGGCGAGGAGACCACCAACCAACTCGTCCGCGCGCTCTGGGGCGGCGACCGCGAACTCCCCCGGCCGTCGGCATGAGCGGTGGGCAGGAGGGCGGTGTCCGGTCGGTCTGGTGGGCCGTACGCGTCCCTGGCGCGCCGGCACCGTTCGACACCGCGCACCTGCGGGTCTACTACCCGGCCCGGCCCACCGGCTCGGACGCCGAGCGGCTCAGCGGGGTGCTGGCGGCCGACCCGGCCGGTGCCCCGTACCCGGTGGTCCTGCTGGTCTCAGGCGTCAACGTCGGGCAGGACGCCTACCGCTGGCTGGCGGTGGAACTGGCCGCCCGGGGCGTCGTCGCGGTGACCTACGACTGGGTCGGAGTGCTCTTCGCCGGCCTGCACGGGATCACTCCCGGCGTCGACCTGGACGCGGCCCGGCCGGACGGATACGGCAAACGACCGACCAGCCCGTCGCTACGCCCGGTGCTCGACGCGCTGGCGCAGCTCACCGGGCCGCTCGACGGGTTGCTCGACCTCGACCGGGTGGCGCTGGTGGGTCACTCGGCCGGCGGTACGGTCGCGCTGCAGTCGGCGCGGTTCCTGCCCGAGGTCCGTGCGGTGGCCAGCTACGGGGCGCACACCATGGTGGCGACCATGCTCGGTTGGCCGGCCGGCACCGTGCTGCCGGCCCAGGTGGACTGCCCGGTCATGCTGCTCGCCGGCACCCACGACGGCGTGATCAACGGCTCGGCCGACCGGTACGGCGAGGACACGGCCACCCGCGCCGACCCGATCACCCGCACCTTCGACGAGGCGCTGCCCGACGCGGGCGGCACCAACCTGCTGGTGCGGCTGGCCGGCGCAAACCACTTCAGCATCGTGCACCCGCTCGATCCCACCTCGGCGCGCGCCTTCCTCGACGAGGAGGCGACCGCCGAGCCGGAAGCCACCCGCGCGCTCCTGGTCGACCTGCTGTCCGGGTTCCTCGCCGTCCACCTTCGCGGCGAACCGGCCGACGGCTTCGACCGATTGCTGGCACAGCTCGGCACCACCTCTTCGATCGCCTCGTTCCGTCGGAGGTAAGCCACCATGCTCAAGAACTTCTGGTACGCGGTCGAGTTCTCCGACCGGGTCACCACCAAGCCGGCCCGGATCACCGTGCTCGGCCAGTACCTGGCCCTCTACCGCACCCCGCGCGGGCGCGTGGTGGCTCTGTCCGACCTGTGCGTGCACCGGGGCGCGGCGCTCTCCGGCGGCTCGACGGCCGGCGAGAACATCGTCTGCCCGTATCACGGCTGGGAGTTCGAGCCGGGTGGGGCGTGCACGAAGATCCCGGCGAACCAGCCCGGCCGGGGCATCCCGAACAAGGCCCGGGTCGACTCGTACCCCGTGCAGGAGCGCTACGGCTTCGTCTGGGTCTTCATGGGCGACCTGCCCGAGGCCGAGCGACCGCCGATCCCGGTCTGGCCGGAGTTCGACAACCTGGTGGAGAACGGCGGCAAGTTCCGCGCGGTGACCGGCGAGTTCCTGTGGAAGGCCAACTACGAGCGGATCCTGGAGAACGGCTGCGACATCGCGCACGCGCCCTTCGTGCACGGCGGCGCATTCGGCAACCCGCAGAAGCCCGAGGTTCCCGAGTACGAGCTCGAAATCCCCGACGAGTGGTCGGCGTTCGCCACTGTCAGCCTGCACCCGCCGCGCTCCAAGGGCCTCTGGTCGCTGGTCAACCGCAACAACGCGGACCTGGCCAACCGCCCGCCGGTGGTCACCTCCGCCGGTTGGATGCTGCCCAACATGATCAAGCTCCACGTCCGGCTGTCGATCGGTGAGCTGATCATCTACGACACCAACATTCCGGTGGACGAGACGACCACGCTGGTCAAGTGGGTCGCACTGCGCACCTTCTTCACCGGGGCGTGGGCCAACCGCAACGCCGTACAGCGCGTCCTCAAGATCTTCTACCAGGACGCCGAGGTGGTGAACAACGTCCGCCCCGAGCTGCTTCCGTTCGACCTCGGCGCGGAACTGCACGTCAAGAGCGACCTCATCGCGGTGCACTACCGGCGACGCCGCCAGGAGCTGGCCGAACGAGGCTGGATGCTCTCCGACGCCGACCGGATCACGGGCGACGTGCCGCGCCGGGAGGCGACAGTCATCCCCTCGCCGGCCCGAAGGGAGAACCCGGAGCTGGCCCGCGCCTGGGTGCACAAGGCCAAGGGCGACCACCCGACCGTGGCGGAGGCGCAGCGGATCGGGCTCAAGCGCATCACCGAGGAAGAGGGCGCCGACGCCGCCGCAGGAGCCGAGGCGCAGGCGAGCCCCACCAGCAGCGCGACGACGAAGGAGCAGGCATGAGTCTCCCGCTGGAACTCTGCGAGAACACGGTGGCCCACCTGACCGCCCGGCACCCGCTCACCGCGGTCATCGACGAGCCGCTGAGCAGCCCGATGTCACCCGACCCGGTGGGTGCGCTGCGGGTCTGGCAGGGCGCACCCGGTCAGCCGGTGGCCAAGGTGGTCTACGTCGGGCTGGTCGTTCCGATGATCCGCCTCGACAGCCACATGGTCTTCGCCTTCACCGCCGCCGACAGCGCGGTCCCGCACTTCACCCTGGACTCGGTGTACGGCGGCGACTACTACGCCTACCACCTCGACCTGATTCCCCGGGCCGAGCTGAGCAGCCACCTGCCCTACCTGGACGCGGCGTACCAGCCGCTCACCCCGGTCTTCACCGAGGCCAGCGCGATGGACGGGCTGAGCCGGGCCGACATCGGGCCGCGCCAGCACGCGCTGATGTCGCCGTGGATGCTGGTCAGCCGGGCCACCGAGGAGGCGTTCCGGAAGATCGGAACCGCCGTCTCCGCGTACGCCGAGCACTGGTCCGCGCTGGTCACCGACGGCCTACCGGCCGACGTCGTGGCCGGCCTGGCCGACACCGACCTGGCCGCCCGCGACACCGCCGTGCGGGTCAACCTGTTCAGTCCCGACGTCGACCCGGTCTGGGCCCGGGTCACCCGGCTGATCGGCGAGCCGGCGACCGACCGGATCCGGGCGGAGCTGATCGGCAATGGGTGAACCGACCGCACCGGCGGCCGCTGAACCGAGCGAGTGGCAGCAGCGGATCGCCGGCGAGTGGCACGGCCGGCCGTCGCTGTTCACCGCCACCGGCGTCTGGCAGGGCTTCGAGAAGATCCGCCGCTCGTCGGTCTTCGCCGACGGCGTCACCACGTACTTCATGGACGGCGGGCTGGTCGGCGGGGGCGAGCTGGCCGGGCGCTACCGGCTGGGCGCGCCGTTCGCCTTCGGCGTCATCGACTCCGACGCCGACCGGGTCTACACCGGCCCCGACTTCTTCGGCACCGGCCAGCCGTACGGCTCCTTTGTAGACTCGCACTACTACGGCCCCGGCTGGCAGGTCGACCTGAACACCTGGAATCAGGTGCTGCCCGACGGCGAGACCCAGGTCTACTCGTCGATGCTCTACCAGGGCTGGACGGTGGTGGGCTGCTTCAACGGCGTCTACACCCGAAGCTTCGACCACGACACCAACCCGGACACCCGCGAGCGGGTGGCGGGGTTCCTGTCCGCCGAGGAGCGGCGCGGTCCGGTGCCGTACATCCTGCCGACCAAGCAGGCCGGCGCGTTCACCGGCAGCTGCGAGCTGTGGGGCGCCGACCAGCAGCTGCGCGGCGAGGTCGCGGTGCGCCTCGACCTGGAGCCGATCAACCTGCTGCGCACCCGGCGGGTGGTCAGCTGGGCCGGTGCTGGCCTGGACCGGCGGTACGTGGTCGAGCAGCGCCGCGACGGTGACCGGCTGTTCTTCGAGGGCCCCGACGCCTGGGGCAACGCGCAGGGCTTCGGCCGGGCCAGCTACCCGTCCTGGCACTTTCACGCTGACGGCGGCGACGTGTGGAAGGTCAAGGGCCGCGAGTTCGCCATCGACGCCGAACCGGGCATGTCCGCCGGCGGGCGCCTCGCCGTGGTGTACGAGCTGTTCCGGGGCAACGTGCTGGACAGCGTCCTACACGGCCTGCTCGCCTGGGAGCCAGCCGAATGACCGCGGTGGTGGTGACCGGCGGCACCCGCGGGATCGGTGCCGGCCTGGTACGCGCGCTGCTGGCCCGCGGCGCCCGGGTCGCGTTCTGCGGACGCAACGCGGAGTCGGTGGCAACTGCGCTCACCACACTGCGTTCCGAAGCCTCCGTGCCGGCCGGAGCCGAAGTGCTCGGGGTACGTGCGGACGTCACCGACCGCGCCGACGTGTCCGTGCTCTGGTCGACGGCCGCCGAGGCGTTCGGCGGGGTCGACATCTGGATCAACAACGCGGGCACGAACCATGCCCGCCGCCCACTGTGGGAGCTGCCGCCGGCAGAGCTGGACGGAGTGCTCGCGGCGAACCTCGGCGGGGTGGCCCGGGCCAGCGCGGTGGTGCTCACCGCGATGATCGAGCAGGGCCGCGGCGCGCTGTGGAACATGGAGGGCTTCGGCTCCAACGGCCAGGCCCGGCCGGGGCTGACCGGCTACGGGGCATCGAAGCGCGCGGTCACCTACCTGACCGACGGGCTGGCCAAGGAGCTCGCCGCAGCCAAGGTCGCCGACCGGGTCACCGTGCACCACCTCTCCCCCGGCATCGTCGTGACCGACCTGCTCACCCACGACTACCCGCCGGACGAGCTGGCGAAGGCCAAGAAGGTCTTCAACATCCTCGGTGACCGGGTCGAGACGGTCACCCCGTGGCTGGCCGACCGGGTCCTCGCCGGGGGCCGCAACGGCAGCCGGGCCGCCTGGCTGACCAGCCGCAAGGCCGCCGCTCGGTTCGCCGTCGCCGCCTTCCGCAAGCGCGACCTCTTCGACGAGCCCGTCGGCGGGCCTGCGGTGATCCGGCGCGAGCACCTGTCGTGAACGGCAGCGACTACACAGTCGTCCTCGCGCTGGAGGACTTCGTGCCGACCGGTCTGGCGCTGGTCGGGTTCTGGATCCTGGCCAGCGTGGCCGCCCGGGTCGTGCCGCGGGTGGGCCCGGTCGCCCGCGCCAGCGCCGTCCTGATCGGCCTCGGCGGCCTGGCCAAGTCGACCTGGAAGCTGCTGCTGGCCGGATTCTCGATCGACCTGCCCTGGCTGGAGGCGGCGCTGTTCCCGCTGATGGCGGTCGGCGCGGTCGGGCTGATCTGGGGCCTGGCGAACGCGCTGCGCGGGCGCAGCATGCCGTGGTGGCCGTTCGCCGCCGTGCTGGCCGTGACCGCCGGCGTGGCCGCCGCGTACGCCATCTTCGCCCCCATCTTCGCCCTCGCCACCACTGGCGTGACCACCGTCAGCGTCCTGGCCGCGATCATCGCCGGCCGGCGGCGCGCCTGGGGTGCGGTGGCGCTCTACGTCACCGGGCTGGCCTGCGTGCTGCTGCTGGTGCCGCTGCGCAACCACCCGGATCACGAAACCCTGGCCATGCAGTGGGTGGAGCAGGGCACCAACACCCTCGGACAGGCGGCGCTGCTGGCCGCTGCGTGGCTGACCGTGCGCGCTCACCACCCGGCCTCGACCACGACCACGTCCCACCCGACCCCCGCCCAGGAAGGAGCCGTCCGCTCATGACCGACGCGCTCGGCTGGCGCCGCAAGTTCGGCGTCATCGCCCCGTCGACCAACACCATCGTGGAGCCGGACTTCTACCGGATGACAGTGCCCGGGGTGACCGCGCACTTCTCCCGGATCCACATCCGCGACCAGGACCTCTCCAGCGACGGCAACTTCGAAAACCTCCTGACCCAGATCCGCGACGAGATCGGCGGGGCCTGCGAGCGGGTGCTGACCTGCGAGCCCGACTACATGGTGATGGGCATGTCCGCCGAGACGTTCTGGGGCGGCGTCGAGGGCAATCGGCAGTTCGTCGCCCAGATCAAGGCGATCACCGGGCTGGAGGTGGCGACCGGCGCGGAGGCGTGTGAGCGGGCACTGCGCCTCTACGGCGCACGCCGCATAGGCGTGGTCACACCGTACCAACCGATCGGCGACACGAACGTCGTGCAGTTCTTCTCCGAGATCGGCTTCGAGGTGGCCGCGATCGAGGGGCTCAAGTGCCCGACCGCGGTCTCCATCGCGCACGTTCCGGAGGACGAGTTGCGCCGGGCGCTGCTGGCCGTGGATGGCCCGGACGTGGACGCCCTGGTCCAGTGCGGTACCAACCTGTCGATGGTCGGGCTGGCCGACGAGGCCGAACGCTGGCTCGGCAAGCCGGTGATCGCCATCAACGCGGCGACCTGGTGGATGGCGCTGCGCGAGAACGGGATCACCGACAAGGTGTACGGCGCCGGTTCCCTGCTGCGCGAGCACTGACACGGCGCTGTCGGCGAACGCAAGCGGCGCGGGCCGGGGCAGCATCCCCGGCCCGCGCCGTTCGCCGGTTCAGCTGCGTAGCAGACGGCGACGCCTCGGCAGCACCACGACAAGACCGACACCGAGCAGGAGCGCCGCGCTCGACCAGAGCAGTATCAGCGTCGTCACGCCCCCCTCGCCCGTGGTCGGCAGCGACCCACCACCGTCGCCGTTGCCACCGCCGCCGCCTTCGCCCTCGTCGTCGGTCGCGGCCCGCGACTTCACCGTGAACTTGGCGACGATCGACGTCTCCTTCGGGCCGGTGACCGGGTCGGCGCCGGCGTTGCACTCGGTGTCGACCTGCGGGTGATCGAAGACGACGTTGGTGACCGTCAGACTGACCAGGCCCGCCTGCGAGGTGGTGTAGGTCCCGGTCAGCGTCGCGCCGGGCAGGATCGCGTTGGCGTCGATCGCGCCGTACGCCGGGCCCGTCAGGTTGACCGTGCCGCTGCCCACCCCGCCGACCTTGACGGTCGCCTTGGGCACCAGGTCACCGGCGCCGACAGGCACCGGTCCGCTCTTCGGGCCGGCTGAGAACTTCAGGCTCACCGTCACCTTGGCACCCCGACCGGGGTTGCTGGGCGACATGCTCAACGTGTGCGTGGCGGTCCACGTGGAGAGGCTGCTCAGCGTCTTGCAGTTCAGCTTCACGCTTTTCGGGCCGAAGGGTTGGGCCGGCGTGTCGACCTCGTCGGTTGCCGTCGGCGGCGGGTCGTCCGTCGCGGACGGCAGGAGCGACGGCGACGGTTTCGCCGAGGGCGGCGGCGTTGCCGAGGCGGACGGGCTCGGCGGTGGGGTCGCGGTGCCGGTACCGCCGACGGTGAAGCTCTCCACGATGGAGGTCGGCACCGGTGCAGCCTTGTGGTCGCGGTCGCCGGCCGCCGAGCAGTGCGTCGTGGCCGAGGCGTTGGCGAAGGTGACCCGCCCGACGGTGAGCGTCGCCGCTCCGGCGGCGGCGGCGAAGTAGGTGCCGGTCGCGGTGATCGGGCCGAGCGGTTGCGCCGGGGCGACGGCCCGCGCGGGGTACGAGGACATCCGCAGCATCGCGCTGCCGGAGAGCGAGCCGCCCAGGGCCAGCGTGACGTTCACCGGAACGTCACCGGCGTTCAGCCCCACCGGCCCGTTGTCGGGGCCGGTGGGCGCGGTGAGTGTGACGGTCACCGTGTCGCCGACCTTCGGCTCGGCCGGCGACTGGGTCAGGGTGAAGGTGTCCTGCCAGACCGTCGGCGAGCTGCCGGTACCGGCGTCGTTGAAGTAGAGCCGGCAGCCCAGCGTCGCGGCCGTGGGACCGATCGCCGCGGCCGGTGGCGCCGCCCGGGCGGGGACCGCCGCCGGGATCGTCAGCAGCAGCGGCGCCAGGACGAGCGCGGGCGCTGCCATCCGGACGGGGAAACGACGTCGGGTCATGAGGACCTCCGGTTCCGGTAGGGCATCAGCACGAGCAGGCCGATGCAGAGCAACAGCAGGCCGGAGCCGACCAGCACGGTGACGGCGTACCGGTCCGGGCCGGCGTTCACCCGGTTGGCGTTGACCAGCGTCGGGGCCGATGTGCCGGCGGCGCCCGCCGGCCCGGTCGGGGGTGGGGTGGTGGCGGCCGGCGTGGCCGGGGGTGCCGCCGGCGCGGCTGGGGTCGCGGACGGGGTTGCCGGTGCGGGCTTCTGCGCCGGCTTCTTGCCGAACGTCAACGTCACCGAGACCTTGTTGGCCTCGACCTGGTCGGCGTTGCCGCTCGTGGGCAGGATCTGCGCCGCGACCACGCACTCGCGCTTGGTGCAGTCGAACGCGCCGAACTTCTGGGCCAGCTTCAGGGTGACCGTGGGCAGCTTCCCGCTGCCGTCGGCGTTGACGAACGCGGCGCCGCCGGACAGGTTGCAGTCGGTTGGGCCCTTGAAGCCGGCGACGCACTGACCGACGGCGATCTGTTTCAGGTTCGGGGCGAAACCCGAACCGTTGACGATGACCTGCTGCTTGTCCGTCAGCCCGGTGGTCACGCTGACGGTGAGGGCCGGCGCGGCGAACGCGGCCGGGGGTGCTGCCACGACGGCGAGGCCACTGCTGGTGGCGAGCAGGGCGGCGAGCGTGAGCGCCCGGCGGCGGAAGGTTCGCACGGCGATCTCCTGACAGGTTCGGCGCAGGCCGGCACGGGCAAGTGGCGGGGCGACGCGGAGCGGGCTCACGACGGCACCGTCGTACGCTGAGCGGGCACGCCGGAGCGGTTGACGGCAGCGTGGTCGGTGCCGAGGTAGGAGCGGACCACGTCGGGGTGGGCGCGGACCTCCTGCGGGGTGCCGTCGGCGATGACCCGGCCGCCGTCCATCGCGACCAGGCGGTCGGCGAGCCGGGCGAGCAGTGGCAGGTCGTGCTCGATGATGACCATGGTGACCCCGAGTTCGTCGTGGATCCGGCGCAGCACCTCGCCCAGCGCAACGCCGTCGGTCTGGGACACTCCCGATGAGGGCTCGTCGAGCAGCAGCAGCGCCGGCTCCAGCGCCAGCAGGCAGGTGATCTCGACGATCCGGCGGGTGCCGGTGGACAGTTCCCCGACCAACCGATCGGCGAGCGGGGCCAGGCCCATCAGCGTGACGAGTTCCTCGGCCCGGTGGCGCTTGGCCTGGTCCGGCCCGGTGGCACCAAGAGCCGCGGCGACGAGGCTGGTCGGTGCGGTGCGTTCACCGGCCACCATGACGGTCTCCAGCACCGTCATGGTGGCGAAGAGCCGGGCGTCCTGGAACGAGCGCACCAGCCCGAGACCGGCCCGCCGCTGCGGCGACAGCCCGGTGACCGGGCGGCCGGCGAACAGGACCGCGCCCCGGTCGGGGCGGGTGAAGCCGGCGATGATTTCGAAGAGGGTGGTCTTGCCGGCGCCGTTCGGGCCGATGATGCCGACCACCTCGCCGGCGGCGACGTCCAGGCTGGCCCCGGCGACGGCCCGCACGCCGCCGAAGGAGCGGGCCACCTCCCGCACCGAGAGCAGCGGCTCGCCGATCGCCGCCGGTCGCAGCGGGACGGTGCGCGGCGGCAGCGTGATCGGGCCACCGGAGCCGGCGGCCTGCGCCGGCCCGCCCATCTCCTCGGTGGTGGACGGCGTCGGCGCGTCGCGGTCGCGGGCGATCAGCGCGGCGATCCGGTCACGCAGCCACAGCACCGGCCCGCCGAGTCCGGCCGGCAGCGCGATCACCACGACCAGCCAGACCAGGGTCAGCGCGGCCTGGCCGATGATGTCCAGTTCCAGGAATCCGGGTACGCCGACGATCAGGAACGCCCCGAGCAGCGGGCCGCCCAGCAGCGTGATCCCGCCGACCACCACTGTGGCGACGACGTCGATGCTGGCCGAGGCCGGGAACGTGTTCACGGTGAGCTGGCTCTGCCCGTGGCCGATCACCGCCCCGCCGAGACCGGCGAGCGCGCCCGCGACCGCGTACGCCTGCAGGACCCGCACCGGCACCGCGACGGTGAACGCGCGGGCGGCGTCGGCGTTGTCACGCAGCGCCACCAGGATCCGCCCGAAGGCGCCGGCGCGCAGGTTGGCGGTGACCCACAGGCCCAGCAGCAGCACCACCAGCGCGAACAGGTAGTAGTCGGTGGCCAGGTCGAAGGTGTGGCCGAGGATGCGCGGCTTGGGCACCTGCGCGCCATCGCCGAGCAGCCAACCCTGCCGCAGCAGAAACGTGCTGGTGGCCAGCGCGAAGGCGAGCGTGGTGACGGCGAGGGCGAGCCCGCGCAGGCGCAGCGCCGGCACGCCGACCGCGACTGCGGCCAGCGCCGCCGCCGCGCAGCCGGCGAGGATCCCCAGGAACAGGTTGCCGGTCCGCACGGAGACCTGCACCGACACCGCGGCGCCGATGCCGGCGAACGCGAACTGGCCCAGGGACAGCTCGCCGGCCACACCGGTGACCAGCCCGATCGACAGGCCCACCAGGGTGAAGCCGATGATCGCGATGAGCACCGAGGCGGTCTCATTGCTGATCACGAAGGCCAGCACGGCGGCGACGGCGAAGCCCACCCCGGCGACGACCCGGCCCAGGTTGCGCAGCAGCCAGACCCGTTGGTAGGCGGCGGGCAGCGGCGGCGCACCGATCCGGCCCCAGCCGCTGTCCTCGCCGTCGCGGCGCGCGCGGACCGGCTGGGCCAGCAGCGCGACCAGGATGACCGCGACCAGGGCCAGCTCGACGAGGCCGCCGCTGGACTGACCGGACAGCAGGATCTGCTCGCCCACCCCGATGCCCAGCGAGGCGCCGAACGCGATCGGGACGGAGGAGAACCGGGCGATCACCGCGCCGGCGAGGCCCCGCACCAGCAGAGCCGGGCCGAGCGACTCAATCGACTGGGTGCCCTGGGTCGGCGCCATGAGGATCGCCGAGAAGGCGGCCACGGCACCGGCGATCGACCAGGCGAGGGTCGCCATCCGGGCTGCGGTGACGCCGTTGAGGGTGGCCGCGTCGGGGGCGTCGGCGGCGGCCCGGATCGCCAGCCCGAACCGGCTGCGCTTGAGAAACATGGCGAGCCCGACCAGCAGCACCGGAGTGAGCAGCAGCATCGCGGTGAACGCCGGGCCGACCGGGGTGTTGCCGATGGTGAACGACGGCATGCCGGGCGGCGCCGGGAACGCCGGGCCGCTGGCACCCGAGCTGTTCACCAGCAGGGCGAGCACGAGCACGAACTGGGACAGCCCGAGGGTGGCGATCATGCCGATCACCCGGGGCCGGTGCCGCAGCCGGCGGACCACGCTCAGCTCGATCGCGCCGGAAACCGCGGCGGCGGCGAGCATCCCGACCGGCAGGGCGAGCCAGTACGGCAGCACCCCGTCACCGACCAGCCGGCCGAGCACGGCGGCGCCGAACACCCCGACCGCGCCGTGTGCGAAGTTGACGAACCGGCTGGACCGGTAGACCAGCACCAGCCCGACCGCCAGCAGCCCGTACGTGAGGCCGGTGAACAGGCCCAGCACGATGCGGTCCGGGCCGACGTCGAAACCGCCGATCATCGGATCACCGCCCCGTCCACCGGGGTGGCCTCCGACGTGGGCGCGTCCTGCGCCTGGGGCGCGGGCTCGGTGGCCTGCGCCTGGGGCGCGGGCTCGGCGGCCTCGGCCGGCGCGTGGCCGCCGAGCATCAGGGCCCGAACCAGGTCCGGCTGACCGGCCAGCTCGCCCGCGGTGTGCTCGGCGACCATCGCACCCTTCTCCATGAAGTAGATCCGGTCGGCCAGCGACAGCGCCACATTGACGGACTGCTCCACCACCAGCACCGAGGTGCCCAGCGCGTTGAGTCGGCGCAGCATCTCCAGCAGGCCGCCGACGACGACTGGGGCCAGACCGAGCGACAACTCGTCGACCAGCAGCATCCGGGGGCGCTGGATCAGCGTCTTGGCGAGCACGAGCAGTTGCCGCTCACCGCCCGACAGGGTGGCGGCGACCTGGTCGCGCCGCTCGTAGAGGCGGGGAAAGACGGCGAACGACGCGTCGACCCCCCGGTGCACCGCGTCGCTGCGCCGGCCCAGCGCGTAGCCGTGCATGCGCAGGTTCTCGGTGACGGTGAGCGAGCCGAACACCGCCTGACCGACCACCGTGGACAGACCGAGCTCGATCCGGCGGGGCGCGGTCAGCGCGGTCACGTCGACCCCGCCGAGCCGAACCACCCCGGCTGCGGGGCGATGCAGGCCGGAGAGCACCCGCAGGAACGTGGTCTTGCCGACCCCGTTCGGGCCGCAGATCGCCACCATCTCGCCGTCGCCGACGCGTACTGCCGCGTCGTAGAGCACCTGGACCGGACCGTACGCCGCGTCGATGCCGGAGCAGGAGAGAGCGGCCGGACGTGCGCCGCTGTGCCGTAGCCGGGCGACCTCCGCCTCGTCGGCGAGTACCCGGGCCAACCGCTCGGCGTCGGCGGCGGCGGTGCGGCGGAGCCGTCGGGCGTAGCCGGCGCCGACCAGCACCGCCGCCGCGGCCACCGCCAACGCCGGACCGGCGCCGTACCGGGTGTTGAGCAGGGCGAGCAGGCCGGCGCCGCCCAGGCCACCGGCCAGGGACAGCACCGATGTCGCCGCCACGAACGCGGGGCGGGCGTCGGGGTGGAGCACCTCGGCGGCGATGCGTTCGCCCGAGACGGCGAGCGCGACCAGCGCACCGACGGCGACGGCCAGGCCGGATGCGAACAGCACGACGCCGACCGTGGCCCCTACGGACAGGGCACCGGCGGCGACGAGCAACCCGGCCGGGGCTGCGGCGACGGCGAGGCGCAGCGCCCGCTCCCCGCGCAGGAGCACCGCAAGCGCGGCCCCGGCGAGCAGCGCGTCGCCGATGACTCCGACGGCGCCGCGCGGACCGAGGCCGAACCCGGTGCGCAGCACGTCGACGGCGAAGATCAGCGCGCCGGGCACGATCATGCCGAGGCCGGCCTGGGCCAGGACGGCGGTACGCGCGGTGGGTGGGCGGGTGGCGTTGTCGAACAGGGTGCGTAGCGCCGGTGGCCAGCCGGCATCGCCCGGCAGTTCCGCGGCGGTCGCCCCGGCCAGCACGCCGAGCGCCGCGAGGACGCCCGCCGCCGCCCAGTGGTACCCGGATCCGCCGCCGGTGCCGCTGGCGAGCAGCGCGGCCAGGCCGAGCCCGTTCAGCAGCCCCACGTGCCAGTACCGCAGGGCGGCCGTCGCGGCGGCGATCGCGCGGCCAGACACCACCAGGACCGCCCAGGGCAGCCCGAGCGCGGTGAGCGCGAGCAGCCCCGGCACCGGGGCGGCGACGTTGACCACCAGCAGCAGCGCGGCGCCCAGCCCGGCGCCAGCGAGCAGCGCGGCGCGTACCGGATGGCGGTGCGGTACCCGCTGCACGACCGCGACGGTCGCGGCCGCGCCGACCACCGCGGCGGCGATCACCGCGGTCAGCACGCTGGTCAGGTCGACATCGAGACCCCGGGCGAGTCCCGCGGCGCCGAGCAGCGGCACCCCGGTCAGCAAGCCGCTGGCCGTACCCGCTCCCCAGCCCGCGCTGCGGGAACGCCATGCTCTCGCACCGTCGCGGGCGGTGCCCGGCGGGACGCTCCGGCGGGTGTTGTCATCGGGTCGCAAAGGACACGTCCTCCCCGCGGTAGGTGAAGCAGGCGCAGCCGCTGTCGTAGCCGAACGCCCGGTAGCCGTTCGAGGCAGCGAACCGGTCCGGGCCGAGCCGCCCGGAGAAACCGGTGGCCGGCTGGAACTGCGTGTCGAGCCTGCCCACGGCCGCCAGCCACCGGTGCGCGTTGAGGTCCGCGCCGAGGTCCTTCGCGCCGGTCTGCAGCAGCAGGACCGCGTCGCAGTACGGGAAGGCCACGCGGGCGTTCTCGCGGGTGCCGAACGACTCCCCCGCTGCGGCGAAGATGCCCAGGCAGGCTCGTTCGGGGTCGGTGGCGGGGAAGGCGTACTCCCGGTCGGCGACGTCCTGGCTGGGGTTGAAGCCGATGCCCACCGCCCCGGTCAGTGCCTCGCGCGGAATGATGTCCGGGTTGCCGATCAGGAAGCTGGGATTGTCGTAGCTGGAGATGCCGTACCGGGCGGTGAAGCCCTGGGCGGACGCGGAGGTGAGGAAGAAGGAGGCCAGCCGGGTCCCGCCGAGGAAGAAGACCCGCTCGACTCGCTTGGCCCGCAGGTCGACGGCGGCCTGGTTGAGCCCCGTGTTGAGGGTGCCCAGGTCGGTGGAGTCGATCCAGGCCACGGTCGGGGTGATTTCCCGCTGCTTCAGGTACGGCACCACGTGCTGCTCGT
Source organism: Micromonospora sp. MGP-C2 (assembly GCF_057766525.1). Taxonomy (NCBI): domain Bacteria; kingdom Bacillati; phylum Actinomycetota; class Actinomycetes; order Micromonosporales; family Micromonosporaceae; genus Micromonospora; species Micromonospora sp. MGP-C2. The sequence continues at coordinate 6,158,023 of NZ_JBYMEN010000002.1, read as the reverse complement.
ACATCGCGCGGTTGGCCGGTGCGTCGACCGCGACGATGCCCGCCTGCCGGGCACCGTCGAAGAAGCCCTGCGCGGCCAGCGCCGGCAGGTACGCGCGCACGAAGTCGTCGTACGCGGGGTAGGCCGGGGCGAACAGGTATGGCGCGAGGCGCTCGTTCGTCGCCTGGTCGATGGTGATCAGGGTGGCGTCGAGCACCAGGGTGTGCCGCTGTGCGTAGCAGGGGCGGGCGTTGGCCTGCAACTGGCCGGTGAGCACGACCGCGAACGCGCGGTCGTCCTGGGTGATCTGGTTGCAGAGCTTCTCCTCGGCGGCCGGTGAGTCGTCGCTCGCCTCGTAGTTGCGGAAGATCGCTCGCATCCGCCGGCCGGCGATGCCGCCGTTGGCGTTGACGTGGCTTTCCAGCGCCCGCATCTGGCGTACCGGGTCGCCGGCCGAGGCGGTGTTGAACCCGGTCAGGTTCGCCGTCCTGGTCAGGTCGGTGCCGACGAACACGACGGTGACCGCGTCGGCGGTGACGCCGGGTCCGACGCCGGTGCCGTCGGCGCCGCCCACTCCGGGCAGCACCGCGCCGCAGCCGACGAAGGCGAGCAGCGCGGCGACGGTGGCGACGGCCGCCCGTACCGTCAGGGCCCGGTCCCAGCCGGTGGTGTGGGTGCCAGGGTCGCGACTCATCGAGGGCTCCCGAGGTAGGTGTCGAGCGCGGCCAGATCGATCACGGCGGCGGCGCTCTGGTTGCCGGTGCGTGCTCCGGCCGGCGTGGCCGCGCCTGGGCGGGCGGCGAGCACCGCGTCGAGGGCGGTGAGGTCGATGACCGCGGTGCCGGCGGCCTCGGTGCCGGGTCCGTTCGGCAGTCCGGTGTCGCCGAGCAGGTCCCGCAGCGCGGCGGCGCTCAGGTGGGCGTTGGCCCGTCGACGTAGCCGGCCGGCGCCGGGAGCGTCGTCGAAGACGAGGTACGCCCCGAGTGAGCCGACCCGCACGACGGACGGCAGCAGCGTGCCGGTCGGGGCGGCGGCCATCGCGGGCAGCGGCGGGCGGTCGCGTCGGTTGGCGATGCGGCGGGCGATGCCCACGATGATCAGCGTCCCGCCGAGCAGGTGCACCAGGAACAGGCCCCATGGGTACGTCCGGAGCGTCGTCTCGGCAGGGCCGAACCCGCCCAGGTCGGCCTGCACGGTGTACCGGCCGAACGCGGCGAACGGGGTGGTGACGGGTATCCGGTAGGTGCGTGTCTCGCCCGGCCGGATGCTGCCGGTGCCGGGCGTGCTGACCCGGTCGCCGCCGCCGTCCCGGCCGATCCGGACGTTGAGGGGCGGGTTGGGCAGCGGGTGCGGCCCGGGGTTGTGCACTGTGTAGACGAGGGTCCGGGTCGCGGCGGCGCCGAAGAGGCTCTGCCAGCCCGGCCGGCCGGCGATCCTCGCCTCGACCAGGTCGAGGCGGACCGGGGCGGCCGACACGGTGGGGGTCTCCCCCATGGTGTGCCCGGTGAGTTCCAGCGGCGCGTCGACCTGGCCGCGCGCGGTGCCGCCGACGAGCGTGGCGTGCACGACGCACGGGCAGGGCACCGGCGGGGTGCCGAGCACGAGTTGCACCGCGAAGGTGCCGTCCGGGCGCACCGGAACGGCCAGGGCGGCACGTGTGTCGCAGGAGGCCGAACCACCGATGGCGAGTTGCCCGCAGGTGACGAGCTGGACCAGTGTGCCGCCGGGCCAGCCGGTGCCGTTCACCCCGAGCCGGTCGCCCGGTGCCGCCGCCGGGGCGGCGAGGGTCAGTCCCTCGGCTGCCCACGCCGGCCCGGTGGGCAGTGCCAGCCCGATGACCAGCCCGCACACGACGGCGGTCAGGGTGCGTCCGATCCTCGTCATCCGACCTCCGCGTGCGCGCGGACGCGTGGGACGCCCCGGGGACGGGCCACCTGGGCGCGGCGGCGCCTGCGCCAGGCCACGACTGCGGCGGCGATCAGCGCGGCGAGTGCGGCGACGCCGGTCCAGGAGACGACGACGGTACGGGTGGTCCGCACCGTGAGCACGCCGCCGTCGGCCTTCGCCGTCACGGTGGCGGTGACGACGTCGACCGGCCACAGCCCGGTGAACCGGGTACGCATCCGCGACTCGGCGCCCGGAACCAGGTCGAGCTGTGGGGTGGCGCCACGCTGGTGGATCCGGTGGCCGAACATGCCGGAGGCGGTGACCGTGATGGTGGGGGCGAGGCTCAGGTTGCCGGTGTTGGCCAGGGTGTATTCCAGGGCACCGTCGACCGGCGTGGGCAGCCAGGGCGTCGGGTGCGTCAGGTCCAGGTCGGCGAGGTTGAGCCCGGGCATCTCCGGCCCGGCCACCCGCAGGTAGATGCGGGCGCCGACGGCCCGCTGCACCGCGACGGCGACGCCGTTCTGCTCGCTCCGGCCGCCCGGAACGGACTCCATCGCGACGATGCCGCCGATGTGGTCGCCGGGGCTGGCGTTCGTGGGGATGGTGATGGTGAACGGGATGTCGGCCTGCGCCTTGGGCGGGAGCACCACGGTGCCGGCGCCGACCACCGTCCACACACCGATGTCCGACTGCTTCTCGGTGAGCTGGCGCAGCGCGAATCCGCCGTCGCGGGCGGTGTTGTAGGCGTCAGCGCCGTACACGGTGAAGGTGCGCTCGGTGTCGGTGCGGTTGATCACCCGCACGGAGTCGGTGAGGGTCCGGCCGGCGGGTGACTCGAGGAAGAAGTAGAGCCGGGGGGTGGGTCCGGCGTTGGCCGGCGGGGTGGGCACGACGGCCCACTCGCCGTTGTCCGCAGCGGCGGCCGGCCTGATCGGGACGACGGTCAGCGTGACAGCGGCGACTGCGGCGGCGAGGGCTGCCGCACCGGTGCGGAGGCGGCGTGGCCAGAGGGGGTGACGCACGCGGTTCCACCCTTCGACTGGTCGGTGTGGGGGCGGCCGGCTCGCACCGACCGCCCTCACCTCGATGCGGTCCTCAGCTCAGGGTGAGCGTGAGGGTCGCGGCGTAGGTACCGGCGAGCTGGTTCGCCGGCACGGAGAGGGTCAGCCCGGCTGAGGCGTCGAAGCTGCCGCCCGTACCGGTGGCGCTGGTCGGTGCGGAGCAGAGCGTCGCCGCGTCGACCGTGCCCGGGGTGCCGGCCACCGCGGTGACCGCGTTGGTCGCGCCCGCGGTGTCGACGCAGGCCGGTGTCCAGGACAGGTTGCTCTTGGCGATGGTTCCGCCTGGGGTGCCGGTGAAGTCGGTGACCGTGCCGACGAGGCTCCACCCGAAGGTGCTGCCCCGGTGGTCGGTCACCGTGACGGTCGACAGGTTGCCCGTCGCCGTCTGCACGCTGCCGCCGACGGTGACGCCGGAGAACGGGATGTTGCCGGTGCCGGCGGCGCGAGCCATCGACAGGTTTCCGGCGGTCACGGTCTCCGACAGGTTGTACGACAGGGTGCAGTTGCCGGTCGTGGCCGAGCCGGTCTTGGCGGTGCACGAGTCAGCCGACCCGGTCCACGCGGAGATCGCGAACAGGGCGCCGGACTGCGCGCCGATGTACGCGGTGGCACTGTCCGTGACGGTGAAGGTGGCGTTGATCCCACCGGTGGCGCCGGCCGTGGCCGTCGTTGCCGGGTCGCTCGTCGCGGGCGGCGGCGGGGCGCCGGTGAGCGCCTTGTAACCGCCGATCGTGACCGTGCTGCCCGGGTTCCAGTTGGTGCCGGTGACCGTCACCACGGTGCCGGAGCCGCCACCGCTGGGGGTGATCGCGATGCCCGGCGAGCCGAGAATCGTGATCGGGACGGAGACCGTGTTGGTCCCGTCCGAGACCGCCACGGTACGTGCTCCCGTGGTGGCGCCGCTGGGCACCGTGAGCGTGCCGGTGCCGACGCCGGCGGCGTCGGTCGTGCCCGTGCCGGAGCCTTCGGCCGTTCCGGTGCCGTCGGCCGCGCGCAGTGTTGCGGTCAGGGCGGTGGACGGCGCGAGCCCGGTCACCGCGTAGTTGATGACGTTGCCGGCCCGGGCAGCCCCGGTCACGGTCTGGCCGGTCACCGAGGTGACCGAGACCGTGCCGCCGAAGACGGTGAAGCTCTCCACGATGGAGGTCGGGACCGGCGCTGCCTTGTGGTCCCGGTCGCCAGCGGCGGAGCAGTACGTCTTGGCGATCGGGTTGTTGAGGATCACCCGGTTGACGGTGAGCGTCGCGGCTCCGGTCGCTCCGGCCACATAGGTGCCGGTGGCGGTGATCGGGCCGGTGGGGGTGTTGCCGGGGACAGGACCGGCGGGGTAGTTGGTCTGCTGGAGGGTGACCGGGCCGCTCTGCGAGCCACCCAGCGCCGCCTCCACGACGATCGGCACGTCACCGGGGTTGATCGCGACCGGGCCGTTGTTCGGACCGGCCGCAGCGGTGAAGGTCACCGTCACGGTCTGACCCGGGCTCGGCGTCGCCGGCGTCTGAGTGAGCCCGAACGAGTCGGCCCAGTTCGTCGGCGAGCTGCCGGTACCGGCGTCGTTGAAGTACAGCCGGCATCCCAGGTTGCCCGGGGTGGGGCCGTACGCCTGCGCGGGGGACACGCAGACCGCGGTCGCGGCGGCGGCCAACGCCGCTACGCCCACCGCTGTTGCCGTAGTTCTGAGCAATCCCATTGCGGTCCCGCTCTCCTTCCTGTGGGGAACGGTGCACCCCTGGCTGCCGTTTCGCTAGTGGAAACAGCAGTTTCCAAAATTGGATAGGTTCATAAAGGCAGCCGCCCCGGCCTCCTGTCAATAGCCCGACAGGCGATTTGACGCCGGCCGATGTGATCGATTCCCCGGGCCAGCGCAGCGCCGACGGGCGGGTTCGGCGGCACGGCCTTGGCAGGGGGCCCAAGATGGGGCAGAGTGTGGAAACGGCGTTTCCATGAGGAGGTCCAGGTGCGTTACGTGATCATCGGGTGCGGCAATGTCGGCATGGAGCTGGCCCGTCGCTGGGTCTCGGCCGGCCACCAGGTGATCGGCACGACCACCTCCCCCGACCGGGTGTCCGAGCTGGCCCCCGTCTGCACCGAGGTGGCGGTCCTCCGTGGCAGCGACCGTCCCGCCGTCGAGCGGGTCACCCGCGACGCCGACGCGGTCGTGCTCACCGTGAGCCCGCGCATCGCCCGAGCCTTCGACGCCGACCAGCGCATCGCCGAGTACGCCGACACGCTCACCGCGTCCGCGCGCACCGCCGCCGCCGTGCATCCCCGGGTGGTCTTCACCAGTTCGGTGTCGGTCTACGGTGCCGGCCATGGAGCGCTGGTCGACGAGGCAACCCCGGTCACCGACGACCCGGACGCCTCCCCCCGCAACTTCGCCGCCGCCGAGGCCGCCGTGCTGACCGCCCCGCGCGGCGCCGCGCTGCGGATCCCCGACGTGTACGGGCATCCGCGCGACCTCGACTATCCGACCCGGGTGAAGCTGGCCCACGAGATGCTCGGCGGCAGCGTGCCGTTCTCGGCCGAGGCCCTGCACTACCGCATCGACTACCGCGACGCCGCCGCCGCGCTCGACTTCGTGGTGACCCGCGACCTCACGGGCGTCTTCAACGCGGTACCGGACGCGGTCGTGCCGCAGACCAACCAGGCCGTCCTCGACGAGCTCTGCGCCGCCGGGGGCTGGCCCGCGCTGACCTACCGGGGTGAGATCAGGACCCCGTTCGTGCCGATCAGCTCCGGCAAGCTGCGCGCGGAGGGCTTCGCCTTCGCACACTGACTCGGCCCGGAACTTCTGTCCGCCGTGGACGGACCGGCCGATACCGGCTCAGCCGGCGGTCCCCGCGAGCCGACGCCCGACCAGCCGACCGAAGGCCATGGCCGGCGTCAGGCACATTCCGGAGCAGAACGCGTTGCCATTGACAGCGGCGGAGCCGATCACCTCACCGACGGCGTACAGACCGGGGATCGTCGTGCCGTCCGCACGGCGGACCCGCAGCAGCTCGTCCACGTCCAGGCCGGCGAACGTGATCAGGGTGACCGGATGGTTCTCCAGCGCGTAGAACGGCGGCTCGACGATCGGCGCCGGCAGGTACGTTCGGCCGAAGTCGGCATCCCGGCGGTCGGCGACGAAACCGTTGTAGCGGGCCACCGTGGCCAACAGCCCCGCCGGGTCGATGCCGGCCAGCCCGGCGAGCTCCGCCAGCCCGGACGCCCGGTGCACGCCGCGGCGCCGGCCGCACTGGGCGTCCAGGTCGGCCGCGCTCCAACCGTGCACCATCGGGTACGACTCGCGGAGGGCATGGGCGTCGAAGACCGTCCAGAAGGTCATCCGGTCGACAGTGGTCAGCACCCGCTCCTTGTGGTCGATGCTGGGCTCATCCTCGGCGATCCAGCGACTTCCGGCGCGGTCGACGTAGATCTCCCAGGGCGGCCGCTCCGGCGCCACCAGGTGCGGCCGGTGCGCCCAGTCGACCCGAAGGTCGCCGTCGACCGGGGGCAGCCCGCCGAAGGTGGGGATGTAGCGGCCCAGGCCCTGCAGGCCAGCGCCGACCGACCGGCCCATGAGCAGGCCGTCGCCGGTCGAGGTGGGCGCCGCCGAGGTGGTCAGCGGCGCGCCCTCCAGCTCGGCGAACAGCTCCGGCGCGTACCCGAATCCGCCGGTGGCGAGCACGACGGCGGGTGCCCGCCACCGCGCGCCGTCGGCGGTGGCCACCCCGACCACCGCACCGCCCTCGGTCAGCAGCTCGGTGACGCGCACCTCGCAGCGCAGATCGATGCGGCCGGCGGCCAGATGCGCGTCGAGCATCGGGCGCAGCACGGCCAGAATGGCCGGACCGCCGGGGACGGTGGTGGCGTGGACAGTCCGCGGCGTGCGGTACGGCTCGTGCCCGTAAACGATGCGGGGCGTACCCGGATCGACGGTGAGCCCGGCGGCGAGCAGCCACTCCAGCACCGCCGGCTGTTCGCGCAGCGTCAGCCGGGTCAGGTCGGCCCGGGCGGCGCCCCGGCTGATCCGCCAAACGTCGTCGAAGTGCCGCTCGGGGTCGTCACTGATGCCCCGCTCGTGCTGCAGCGAGAAGCCGCCGGCGGACAGGTGCCCGCCCGAGTACGGCAGGGCGCCCCCGACGTCCGGCGCCTTCTCCAACAGCAGCACGGTGCCGCCCGCGTCGGCGGCGGCGATGGCACAGGCCAGGCCACCCGGCCCGGCGCCCACAACGATCATGGTCGGCACACCCACCTCCGGCACTCCCGTTGCGTTTCCCTGGAAGTGACAGTGTTTCCATAAATTCGGACACCGTCAAACGTCCTGCGGGGTGCGGCTGGGGTTTTCAGCCCACCGGGTGGTTGGGGATCCTCGACCGGACGGCCAGGCCGTACAGGCAGGCCAGCCCGGCCAGGATGCCGAACAGGACGAACGGGCCGGCGGGGCGCCAGTTGTCGTACAGGGTGCCACCGGCGGCGAACGCGATCATGATGCCGATGCCGCCGCTGAGCGCGAACGTGCCGATGACCGAGCCCCGGGTACGGCTGGGAGCCTGTTCGGCGATCAGCACCTGACTGGAGATGACGGCGCTGACCTGGCCGAGCCCGATCAGCGCGGCGACGGCGTAGCCGAGCGGGCTGAACGGGTCCCCGACGAAGATCGTGGCGGTGTAGCCGAGGGCGGCGGTCCCCAGGGAGATCAGCACCGCGTCGGTGCGGGACAGCCGGTCGGCGATGATGCCGATGGCCGGTGCCCCGATCAGCGCGATGCCGTTGGCGACTCCCAGCAACAGACCTGCCTTGGCCAGCGCCTCGGCCTCGCTGAGCCCGAGGTGCTGGGTGCCGTACTGCTGTGCCCAAAGGGTGAGGTAGGCGCCGACGAGCGCCAGGTCAGCTCGGGCGACGAAGGCGCTGAGGTAGGCGAAGGAGACGCCGGGGCGCCGGATCTCGGCGACGCCCTCGCGCAGCAGCCTCGGGATCGGGATGTGCTCGGAGTGCGTTGTCGCCAGCCCGCCCCGGAGGGTGAGCCGCATCAGGATCGCGGTGAGCAGGGCCAGCCCGCCGACGATGAGGTAGGTCGCCCGCAGCGCGGCGATCGTGTCCATCCCCATGCCCTCGAAGATGTCGGGCAGTTTGATCAGCACGAAGAACGTGACGAGCGCGCCGAGACCGTTGCAGAAGCCGAGGATGCCGTTGGCCCTGCCGCGGGTGGTGTCCTGGACGTAGTCGGCGACCACGGCCGTGAGCATCACGGTAACCATCGCCACGCCGACGGCGGCGACACCCCGGGCCAGGTAGTAGGGCAGGACCGAGTCGACGAACGGTGCCATGCCGACGCCGAGGCCAAGCAGAATGTAGCCGCCGACCACGATCGGGCGCCGTCCGAGGCGGTCGGACCAGGCACCGGCCAGGCCGACCGCCGCGATCAGGACGATTTCGCTGATCAGCCCAGCGGTGCCCACGATCGAACCCTGCTCCCCCTTGGCCACGCCCAGGATGGAGGTGAGTAGTGCCGTCTGCGCGGCCGGGATGAACGTGAACGTCATGATCGACGTCAGCGCCAGCCAGTAGTACCCGCTGATGTTGGCCCGGGTCGTGCCCGGCGCGAGCTGGAGTGGGCCGAACGTGGTGGTCTGCTCGCCGACCTCCGGCGCGGCGGCGGTGTCTTCCTGACTGCGATGCACGCTGGTCCCCCTGCCCTGTGATGGCATGGAATGGAAACGCTGTTTCCACACACTAGCGGGTCAGGGCCCGGACGTGATGGCGTCGGTGCGGCGCATTTCTCGCCGCCCGGTCTCCGTCCGGCGCGGTCGGCCCGCCCTCGGTTGCGCGACCGGCGGGCTCAGGAGGCCGACGACGCCGCAGGCGTGTGCGAACGGACAGCGGGTCAACGCCGGCCCTCTATTGCTACTCATCGATTCGTGGTAGAAATCTTTCGCACTGCCCGTTCCCAGGCAAGAATTTCTTCAGATGGAGGCAACGTGAGAGTCACTGCCGGGTGGCTGGCGAGTCTCATCCTTGCCGCAGCAATCGTGGCGCCCGCCGAGTCGATTGCTGTGGCCGCGACACCCACACAAGCATCGACTGCAGTGACCCCGCTGGCCACCGGCCCGCAACCCGGCACCTTCACCGGCCGGGGATTCGACACCTGCGCCGCTCCGTCACAGACCACGATGAACGCGTGGCGGGCCAGTTCGCCCTACGGCGCGGTCGGCATCTACATCAGCGGGGCGAGCCGCTCCTGTTCCCAGCCCAACCTCACCGCAAGCTGGGTGGCCAACCAGACCAGCAACGGATGGCGACTGATCCCCATCGAACTGGGTTACCAGGCACCGTGCGGCACCCGCACACCAAAGATGTCCGCCGATCCCACCACCGCCCGGTCGCAAGGCGTCTCCGCGGCCAACAGCGCCACGAATGCCGCCCAGGCACTGGGCATCGGCACTGCGAGCACCATCTACAACGACATCGAGCAGTACCCGTCGAACGCGTCGTGCCGGGCCGCCGTGCTGTCGTTCCTGTCCGGTTGGACCGAGCAGTTGCACGTAAGGGGCTACCTCGCCGGCATGTACTCCAGCGGTTCGTCCGGCATCAAGGACGTCTGCGATGCATACGACAACCCGAGCTACACGCGACTCGACCAGATCTGGATCGCCTGGTGGAACGGGGTGGCTGACACGGATGCTGGAAGTTACTGCGCCGATGCCTACTACGCGAACCAGCAGCGCTTGCACCAGTACGCCGGGGAGGTCACCGAGACGTGGGGTGGCGTCACGATGAAGATCGACCGCAACTACCTCGACGTGAGAGTTACGCAGACCCCGCCGCCGCAGTGGACCACGACCATCGACAACAGCGCCTCGGGCGGGTTCACCGCGAGCACCGCATGGGGCACGTCGGCCTACTCCGGCCAACGGTTCGGCACCGACTACCGGTTTAGCAGTCCGGTGTCGTCCAGCGACGTCGCCTGGTTCCGGTCGACCATCCCGGCGACCGGAAGCTATGAGATCTCAGTCTGGTACCCGGCCGACGCGGGCTACAACAACCAGACGCCTTACCTTGTGGAGACCACCACAGGCAGCAGGTCCGTCTCCGTCAATCAGCGGGTCAACGGCGGTAGGTGGGTCTCGATCGGCGTGTTCACCCTGGCTGCGGGCACGGGCAACAAGGTCGGCGTGAGTCGCTGGACCAGCGGCACCGGACTCGTGGTTGCCGACGCGGTGCGGATCACCCGGGTCTAGCCCCCTCGCGTCGGCCAGGTTCCTGCCGATTCCCCGGGCACCGAAGTCGACCTCCTTGAGGGTCCGGAACGCGACGATCTTCGGGGTGGCCCGCCTCCGCAGTAGACAGGTTGGAGCCGGCGGTTCGTACCCGACAGGCCCACGGAGAAAAGACCCGGGATCGGGGTCGCCGAAAAACCTCTCGATTCGAGCGACGGGGATCGACCACAATGCCACCGTGGAACGCGAGCGCCTGGTGAAGTTGAGCAAACGGATGTCGAAGGCACTCCGGCACGATCCCGACCGGGCCGGCCTGGTGCTCGATCCGGCCGGTTGGACTCCCGTCGACGCTCTGCTCGCCGCCCTACGGATCGAGCGAGCCGAGCTGGACGCGGTCGTCGCCGGCAACGACAAGCAGCGGTTCGCTGTCGAGCGCGGCACCGACGGGGTGCTGCGGATCCGGGCCAACCAGGGCCACTCAGTCCCGGTGGACCTCGGGCTGCCCCCGGTCACCCCACCGGACCGGCTCTATCACGGCACCAGCGCCGGTGCGCTGGAGTCGATCCGGGCCAGCGGCCTGCACCGCGGCGGCCGGCACCACGTCCATCTCTCCGCCGACACCGAGACCGCCCACCGGGTCGGCGCCCGACGCGCTGGTCGGGCCGTGATCCTCACCATCGACGCGGCGGCGATGGCCGCCGACGGGCACGTGTTCCACCGCAGCGCCAACGGCGTCTGGCTCACCAACGCGGTCCCTGCCAGCTATCTACTCGACTGAGCCCTGGCCAGACCCGCACCGCTGCTTCCGGCGAGGTGCGCGCGGCCTCGAACGGGATGCGGCACCGGACATCCGGCGCGGCGTTCAACGCGGGTCTCCAGCGCATCGTCCATCGATTTTTTCCTGCTCCGGTGCGGTCCAGGGACCGGGTCACCGGCGGTAGGACTCCTCAACCAGCCGGCAGGCCCCGCTCGGGACCGCAAATCAGGTCACTCAGCCGGGCGGGTCCATGGCGGCCCCGAACCGAGAACCAGCCCCGCTGCTCCCGATCGATCATCGCAGTCAGGCGCGGGCCGTGCGAACAACAAAACGACGGTGCGGGCCGCCTCTGGGCGGCCCGCACCGTTATCGATCGCCGGGCGCGTTACGCCCGTCTGCCGGAATGCTGGTGGGTGGGAGTTCCCGGCCTACAGGTCGGCCTTCGTCACGCGCGAGGATTCGTACGTCGTGGAGGCCTGGGGGAGGCCCGGCACGGTGGAGATGTCCTTGACCAGCATGCCGGTCGTGGCGTCGATGGTCAGCACCTCGCTGCCCTCGCCGCCGAACGCCTCGGGGCCGGCGGTGATCGTCAGCGTGGCCTTGCCGTGGGTGGTCGAGTTCTTGACGCTGACCGCGGAGATGGTGGACAGCAGACGCAGCACGCCGGCCCGGACCTGCGTGTTGCCGTCGCCAGCGGACAGCGCTTGGGTGCTGTAGGTCCACAGGGCGTTGTCGAAGTGCCGCTGAACGGCCTGGGGGCTGTACGGCTTCGGCTTGGCGTTGCCGCCCTTCTGCTTGATGATCACCTGGGCGGCCGCCTGCTGCTTGTCCCATACCGCCTTCTGCGCTGCGGGGTCGAGGCCCACCAGCGGATCCTTGGCTGCCTTGAGCATCTGGGTCCGGCCGTCGGCCGGGCTGCTGTCCGCCGCGGCGACGGCTGCCTTGAGGAGCGGAGCGTAGCCACCGTCCGTCATCTGGTCCTGGTGACGGGCGATCGCACGCTTGATGTCCTTCACGCTGTTGCCCGTATAGATCGCGTGACCGTCGGTGTACAGCGTGTAGACGACCTGCATGGTCTTGGTGCCGTGGACCTGCGTCGCCTTCACCAGCCACGCGTCGCCCGCCGACGGGGTGACCGTCTTGATGGACCCGGCCAGGGTCATCAGCGGCGCGCGTTCTGCGGACCCGTCGACGGTGGTCGAGCCCGAGGTGGCGGCTGACGAATCCTTGCCGGCCTCGATGCCCCCGGTCGCCGGCGAGTTGAGCACCACAGCGACGACTGCCGCCGCGGCGGCAACCCCCACCCCGGCGCCGATGCCCAGTCGGCCCGCGATACCGATCCGGCGGCGGCGTTGAATCGCCGGGCTGGATTCGTGGTCCCGCGTGGTTGTCGTCGTTTCCATGGTTGAAGTCGCCTCCATAGTCGTGTCCTCCGCTGATATCGCGCCCAGCAGCCGCACGGTTCCGGGGTCGGCCATAGCCGCCCGCAGCACCGCCCGCGCCCGCTGATACGCCTCCGGGCGTAGTGGTTCTGCGCTGCCCAACGCACCGACCAGATCGAGCTCGTCGGTCATCGGTGTCTCTCCTTCGTGCTGTTGGGGTCCTTCAAAAGCGCGGACACCCCCGGGGCGTCGCGCACTGCCGTCCTGGCCTGGCTCAGTAGCCGCCGCGCGGTGCCGGCCGGTATGCCGAGTGCCCGCGCGGCGTCGGCTGCGGTCAGGTCCTCCCAGGCGACGAGCCTCAGGACCTCCCGCTCTTCGGGTTTGAGCCGCGTCAGGGCCGACCGGAGCACCGCCCGGGCGTCCATGCCGAGGTCCACCGCCGACCACGGATCCCATCCAGTAGCCACGTCCGGTACGTCCGCGACCAGGTCCTCGGCCGGTCGGGACCGCCAGTAGCGCCGCAAGCGATTCAATGCCACCCCGTACAGCCACGGCCGCGCATCGTTGTACGACCGGTCGTACGATCGCCGCGACTCGAACGCCGCAACCCAAACCTCGCCCAAGAGGTCCTCAGCCGCATCCCGCCCCGCCCGGCGAACGAGGTACGAACCGACGGCGGCCTCATGACGCTCGACCACCGCCACGAAGGCGTCGACATCGCCATCCAGCGACCGGCCTATCAAATCCGCATCCGAATCCATGGCCCTCCTCGGCAAAGTCCGCGCTTCACCCTGACATTGCCGATCAGGCGGGGAAGTGTTCAGGCGCCGAGGTCCGACGGCAAACGGTCGCCCAATAGCGACTCTCGTTCGGTCAGCACCTGCCACCCGTGGTCAAAGCGTTGGCCTGCAGCGCCTGGTCGTTGAAAGAGCATGTCGGCCGAGCGCCGTGTGGAGCGGCGCTGCCGGAACAGCATCTCGCGCTAGCCGGAGGTGACGAACACCCGTGACGCGTCCTGCTTACGGCGCCATCAAGCCGGCATGAATCGCAGCATCAGGAACGTTGCTATCTCGGCGTCGGACAGGCGCAGGAGACGTGGTAGCTGTTGAGCGCCCCGTCTTTGACGTAGCCGTTCATTTGGGACCGGAGCTGACTGGCGCTGGTGTTGTCCGCTGAGCTGGGCCCGGGCGCGCGCCGAACGCCGGTCAGAGCAGTGTCAGCTCGAAGCACCCCCACCCGTCGCCGGCCTGCGCGACGAGCTTCCACGTTCCGGCGGCCGGCAACGGGATGCCGCTGGGGTACATCGCCTGCCCGGCGTCGTTGGTCGCCAGCGAGCCGGCGCTGTAGGTCTCGGTGCGGCCGCCGGAGGTCGCGGTCACGGTGAGCGCGGCGTTGAGCTGGGGGCGGGCCGGCAGCCAGAACAGCTTGCCCAGGTCGGGGCCGAGGTCAGGATGCCATTGCCGGCGGTACTCCACAAAGTCCCCGGCGATGAAGTCGCCCGAGCGCACCAGCGTGGCGTCGCCGGGCACCGCGACGCACTCGCGCCGGGCGCTGCCGGGCAGGCTCTGCTGGAAGGCCGGCACCGGCGGCGACGCGGCCGGCGACGACGGCACCGGCGCCGACCCGGCCGGCGAGGCCGGGCCGGCGGCGGGCGGGGCTGGTGCAGTACACCCGCAGAGCACCAGTGCCACGACGAACAGCGGGATTGCTCGCACAGCGTTGCCTCTCTCCTCAGGCGGCTGGGGTCCAGATCGAGACCCGGCCGCTCCAACAGGCCATGAGCGTCGCGGTCGTGATGCATTGCGTCGGCGGGGAGGCGGCCCGGCCCAGCACGTGCACCGCTCCGGTCGCGGGGTCGAGCGCGCCGATCAGCGGCTCTCGCGGTTCGTCAGGAGCCGGGTTCGAGCGTCCATTGGCTGGTCCACCAGCCGGCGGGCGCAGCGCCGTACTGGACGCTGCCGGTCATGTTCTCGGTATGAGCGTAGGTGCCCTTCCAACGGTTCTTCAGGCGTAGGTGACCGTCGACGGACTCCTGGCTCCACTGCGCCGACCAGTAGGTGCCGGGCACCGTCCCGGTCTGCACGGTGCCGGTCTGGTTCTCCACGTGGAGGTAGTTGCCGGTGGCGCGGTTCTTGAGCCGGACGTAGCCGTCGACGTTCTCGACGGCCCACTGAGCGGACTGGTCGGTGCCGGAAGCGGCGACGTACTTGGCGGTGCCGGTGCCGTCGTCCTTGACGTACTGGCCGGTCTGCCGGTTCTTCAGCCGCTGATAGGACACCGGGTAGCCGCCGTCCTTCTTGTAGACGCGCAGGTAGTCGACGCTCCAGGTCTTGGGCCAGACGTCGTTGTGCCGACCGGAGCCGGCGTCGGTGTAGATGCCCATGATGAGCCCCATTGGCATGTTGGGGGCGTCGTTGATCGTCCGGTAGAGCTGGCCGTCGTAGTAGAACTTGATGTCGCTGGGCGTCCACTCCATGCCGTACGTGTGGAACTCGGTGGTCGGCGACCCGCTGGGAACGGGGGCGATCGACGCGTACGAGTTGGAGAGGAAGTTCGGGTCGCCCCAGCCGTGGGCGGCGATCCGCCAGTTGTTCGGCTCGTTGAAGAACGTCTCGACCATGTCGACCTCGGGGTTGCGCGAGGCGCTGGAGGTGTCCCCGGTGCCGACCAGCCAGAGCGCCTGGTGGCCGCCTCCGCCGACGTTCGACTTCTTGGCGCGCATCTCCACGTAGCCGTACTGGAACGTGTAGCCGTTGAAGTCGGGCTCGTGGTGGTTCAACGGCATCGAGGCGTTGAACTTGTGCCAGTAGTCCTTGTTGTAGGTCTGGAACGAGGAGATCTTGACCGTGCCGTCGTACTGCGGATTCCACGCCGGGGTGTCGGCGTCGAGCCGCTGGGTGAGCACCCCGTCGGCGATGGTGTAGCGCGCCTTGGCACCCAGCTCCCGGTTGGCTGGTGAGGTCCAGTGCGGCAGGTAGTAGGGCAGCCAGCGATTCGTGTTGAGGGTGTTGACGTCGAACTCTTCGGCGAAGTCGATGGTGTAGCCCGGCTTGGCGAGCGGGCTGGGAGGGGTGTCGCCGGCCTGGGCCGGCGGCGCGGTGACGACACCGGCGAGGGTGACACCGAGGATCATCGAACCGGCGGCGGCTAGAACTCTTCGAAAGCGATGCGCCATGAGACACTCCCGGGGAAACGAAAGAAAAGTTCTTTCGGAATATGCCGGTGAGCCCTACCGCTGTCAAGAGCCATCGGTGAAGAGCTCTGCGCGGACCGCGTCCCGGGCGGTCTCGACCGCGCCGATGGCCACCGCGTCGTCTCCCAGCGCGGAGATCGCCAGAACTGGCAACTCGTACAGAATCTCGGCGAGGTGGCGCCGTACCGGCTTCATCACCGTCTCACCCGCGCGCGCGATGCCGCCGCCCACCACGACCAACTGCGGGTCCATGGCGAGAACCATGGCGCCCACTCCTTCGGCGAGTGCCCGCGCGTAGTCGTCGACGGCCTCGACAGCGCGCTTGTCCCCCCGCCTGGCCTGCGCGAAGACCCACTCGCGGGAGTTCATGCCGGGAGCGACCCCCGCGTCGGAGAGCAGCTTGCGGGGTGCCACCTCCCAGCCCAGGCCCGGGTGCCGGCCGATCTCGCCGGCAGCCCCCCGGCCGCCGCCGAACGGCCTGCCGTCCACCAGCACGCCGACGCCGAGGCGGTGCCCGGCATGCACGTACAGCACGTGGTCGACCCCCTGCGCGGCACCGACCCGGTGCTCGGCCAGGACCGCGAGGTTGGCGTCCTTGACGGCGCTCACCGGGCAGTCCAGACGGGCGGTGAGCTCCTTGGCCAACGCCGTGCCGGTCCAGTCCGGAATGGCCACGCTCAGCCGCACGACACCGTCGGCGATGATGCCCGGGGAGCCGGCACAGGCCGCCCACAACCGCGGCGCGTCGGCCGGCATCGTCCGTCGCAGCAGGTTGACAGCGGCGTCGATGCGCCCGGCCGGGTCCAGGTCCGGGTGGATGGCGGCCCGAGCGGCCGCCACCTGCGCGCCGGCGAGGTCGGCGATCCGCACCGACACCGCGTGCGCCCCGATGTCGAGGCCGGCCACGATGCCCGCGTCCGCGGCGAAGCGGTACCGCTGGGCGGGTCGCCCTCCGGTCGGGGCGTTGTCGAAGCCGTCCAGGACCAGGAGTCGAGACTCCACCAGCGAGGTCAGGATGCCCTGCACGGTGGGGCGGGACAGCCCGGTCTCGCGGGCGACACCGCTGATGGTGAGCGACGGCCCCTCGTAGAGAAGCCGCAGCACACGACGCGTGTTCAGGTGCCGTAAGGCGCTCTGGCCCCCGCCTGGAAGAGCATCACCTACGGTCATTCGCTGCCCCTTGACGTGCGTTCGTAGACGGCTCACTATAGCGAACGCAAGTTTCCTTCGGAACTACTCCTGCCCCAGGGAGACCCCCATGAAGTCCATGCCATCGGTGAAGAGTGCGCTCAGCGCGGCCGCCGTGCTTCTCGCGCTCGGAGCGTGCGCACCCGGCAGCTCATCCAGCGATGAACCGGCCGCCGACGCGAACGCGGCCGTCCAGACCGGCGTTCCGTCCGGACAGGTGGAACTCAACCTGATCGCCACCCCCGAGTCGGGTGCCGCCATGAAGGACATCATCCCGGCATTCCAGGCCAAGCACCCCAACGTCGAGATCAACTACGTCGACACCACGTACGATGACTACAACAAGTCGCTCAACCTCGCGCTGTCCAGCGACACCTCGCCCGACATCGTGCTGCTCAACGCGGTGGGCACCACGGTCAAGGACCAGCTGATCCTCAACCTTCAGCCCTATGCCAAGGCGTACGGCTGGGAGTCGGCGTACCCGGCCGGACAGCTCAACCAGTGGCGGATCGCCAAGGACGGCACCACCCTTGGTTCGGGCGACCTGTACGCGGCACCCGCGTCCTTCTCCCAGGTCGGGCTCTACTACAACAAGGCCAAGTTGAAGAAGCTCGGCATCGCCGCGGCTCCGGCCTCACTGGAGGACCTCGAGGCCGCCCTGGCCAAGGCCAAGGCCGGCGGTGAGACCCCGCTGCAACTCGGCAACAAGGAGGGTCACGCCTCCTTCCCGATCCAGCTCATCGGTCAGTCCACAGACGGCCCGGCCGCGTACGCCAAGTGGGTCTTCGGAGAGGGCGGGTCCACCTTCGACACCGCCGGGAACGCCAAGGGCGCCCAGAGCATCACCGACTGGGGTACGAAGGGCTACTACTCCAAGGACGCCAACGGCATCGACCTCCAAGGCGCGGTGGACAAGTTCACCAAGGGCGACGGCGTCTTCTTCGTGGACGGTTCCTGGGACTCGAAGAAGATCGGCGACGCGCTGCGCGGCGACGCGGGCTTCGTGCCCTTCCCCGGCCCCAAGGCCACCGCCATCGGCACGTCGGTCGCGTACGGGATCTCGCGGAAGTCGAAGAACGCGCAGGCCGCCGCCGCCTTCCTGGACTTCCTGCGCGGCCCGGAGGCCGCCAAGGCCTCGTTCGCGCAGGGCTTCCTGCCCTCCGACACCTCGACGGTGACCGCCGAGCCCGGCACCATCTCCGCCGACCTGATCGCCGCGTGGAACAAGGTCAACGCCGATGACGGGCTCATCGGGTTCAACAACAACGCCACCGCGACCATGAACGACACGCTGGTCGCCGAGACCCAGAAGCTGATCGCGGGCAAGGTCGACGCCGCCACGTTCATCCGAGCCGTCCAGTCCGACTGGGCCAAGACGCATGGCTGACAGCCTCGCGAATCGCGCGACCGTCCAGGACCGTACCGTCTTCGCATCCGCGACGCCGGTGCGGGCCCGGCGCTCGCGGGCACGACACGTACCGCTGCTCTACACCGCACCGGCGCTGCTCTTCTACGCGGCCTTCGTGATCGCGCCATGGCTACACAGCCTGTGGATCTCATTCTGGGACTGGAACGGGATCGGCGTCGCCACCTGGGCCGGGCTCGACAACTACCGGGAGATCCTCGCCGACCCGGCGCTGCGGCTCTCCCTGGTCCACGCCTTCGGGCTGATCCTCTTCTACTCGGTCATCCCGATCTGTTTCGGCCTGGTGCTGGCGTCGCTGGTCGCGAACGTGCCCTGGAAGGGCATGCCGTTCGTCCGTACCGTGATATTCCTGCCGCAGATCCTTCCACTGGTAGCCGTCGGCAGCGTGTGGAAGCTGTTCTTCGACGATGACGGACCGTTCAACGCGCTGCTGCGCGCGGTCGGCCTGTCCGACGTCACCCGGGCCTGGCTGGGTGACTTCACCTGGGCCTACCCGGCGGTCGGAGTCGTCGGGACCTGGGTCTCGACCGGGCTCTGTTTCCTGCTGCTGTACTCCGGAATCGGCAAGATCGATCCGGCCCTGTACGAAGCCGCCCGGCTCGACGGCGCCGGCGCGATTCACGAGTTCTGGCACGTCACCGTGCCGGGTCTGCGCCGGGAGATGTCGGTGGCGGCGACCGTCACCGTGATCGCCGCCCTGGCCAGCTTCGACGTCGTCTACGTGATGACCGGCGGCGGCCCCGGCGAGTCGACCATGGTGCCCGGTGTCGCCATCTACCGGCTGACCTTCACCGCAGGGCAGGTCGGCACCGCCTGTGCGCTCGCCGTCGTCCTGTCCCTGTTGACCTGTGCGGTCATGTTCGCCCTGAACCGCCTCACCCGGGAGAAGCCATGATCCGGTCGCTGACCCGGTTGTCGCTGCTGGCTGCCACAGCCTCGGTGCTCGTTCCCTTCTACGCGATCCTCGCCGCGTCGCTGCAACCACAGGACAATCTCAGCCCGGGCCTCGCGTGGCCGTCGGATCCGCAGTGGCACAACTATGTCGACGCCTGGTCGACCGGCGGGTTCGCGGACCTCATGCGGTCCAGTCTGATCATTGCGCTCGGCGTCGTACCCCTCGCATTGGTGCTCGCGACGCTCGCCGGATACGGGCTGGCGATGATGCGGCTCGCCGTCCGGGGGCCGATCTTCGCGTTGCTCATGCTGGGTCTGGCCCTGCCGTACGAGTCGATCGTCATCCCGCTCTACTACGACCTCAAGTCGATCGGTCTCCTCAACACCTACTGGGCGGTCATCCTGCCGCTCATCGGGGCGTTCATGCCGTTCGGGGTGTTCTGGATGCGCAGTCACTTCGAGTCGCTGCCCCCGGAGCTCATCGAGGCCGCCGAGATGGACGGCGCGTCCGGCAGGCAGATCCTGCGCCGGGTCCTGCTGCCCACCGCCCGGCCGGCGCTCACCACTCTCGGCCTTCTCTACTTCATGTGGGCGTGGAACCAGTTCCTGCTCGCGCTGATCCTCATCCAGGACCCGGCGATGCGCACGGCGCCGTCCGGGCTCGGCAAGTTCATCCAGGCCTACGGCCGCAACATCCCGCTGCTCAGCGCCGGAACGATCATCGTCATCGTGCCCGTGGTCATCCTCTACCTCTTCTTCCAGCGCCATTTCGTCAAAGGCATCCTTTCCGGCGCCATCAAATAGGAGACACCTGATGTCCATCACTCTGGCGATCGCCGGTGCCGGAGCGCGAGGCGCTGCCTACGCGCGGCTCGCCGTCGCCACCTCCAAAGCCACCATCGCAGCTGTCGCCGATCCCGACCCCGCCCGCCGCAGCACACTGGCCGATGAATTCGACGTACCCGCGGAGCGCCGGTTCGCCTCGTGGGAAGACCTCGCCGCACAGCCCCGGCTCGCCGACGCAGTGATCGTCGCGACCCCCGATCGCGCGCACGTCGAGCCGGTGGTGGCCTTCGCCGAACGCGGCTACGCGATCCTGCTGGAGAAGCCGATGGCGCCGCTGCCCGAGCAGGCGGAACGCATCGTCACCGCAGCCGTCGACAACGACGTCCTCCTCGCCGTCTGTCACGTACTCCGGTACACGCCCTACTCCCGGACGCTCAAGCGACTCGTCGACTCCGGGCGGATCGGTGCAATCGTCAGCATCGACCACCTGGAACCGGTCGGCTGGTGGCACCACGCCCACAGCTACGTGCGCGGCAACTGGGCGGTGGAGGCCGAGTCGTCCTCGATGCTGCTGGCCAAGTCGTGCCACGACATCGACTGGCTCGGCCATCTCATCGGCCGACCCGTCCGCCGGGTCTCCTCCTTCGGCGGCCTCGCCCACTTCCGGCCGGAGAACCGCCCGGCCGGAGCGGCCGGGCGCTGCGTCGACTGCCCGGTCGAACGGTCGTGTGCCTACTCCGCGATCCGGATCTACGAGCGTTTCCTCGGCGACCCCGTCCACGAGGCATGGCCGTTGGGCGTCCTCACCGACGATGTCAGCGCCGACGGCGTCCGCAAGGCCCTGGAGGACGGCCCGTACGGCGCCTGCGTCTACACAGGACGCAACGACGTCGTCGATCACCAGGTGGTCAACCTCGAATATGAGGGAGGCGTCACCGTCGCCTTCACGATGACGGCGTTCACCGCGCTCGACTTCCGCAAGACCCGGATCTTCGGCACGCTCGGCAGCATCGAGGGCGACGGCCGTAGCCTGCACGTCCACGAGTTCCTCACCGACACCGTCGAGACCATCGACCTGGATCCCGACGGTGACGCCTCGGCCGCCGACGGGCACGGTGGCGCCGACGCGGCACTCATCGAGGCGTTCATCGCGGCGGTCGCCACCGGGGACCGCTCACTGGTCACCTCCGGGCCCGAGGAGAGCATCTCCTCGCACCGGGTCGTGTGGGCGGCGGAGCGGTCCCGCGCCACCGGCAGCGTCATCGAGCTCAGCCCCGCCACGCCGAGGTAGGCGAACGGGCGCACTGCCAAACCTGGTGGGCGATGCGGGAATCGAACCAGCGAACCACGGTGCGACCTCGCGTCAGGCCCATGGGATCGGGCCTGATGCGAGGTCGCACCGTGGAACCGCGTACCTCAATAGCGTCGGCGGTGGGCTCGCCGCTACTCCCCATCTGCTCCAATGTAAGCAGCACACACGGCAAAGCCCGTCACCGATGACTCCGGTAACGGGCTTCTGACCTGCAAAACCAAGGGTGGGCGATGCTGGTATCGAACCAGCGACCTCTTCGGTGTGAACGAAGCGCTCTCCCACTGAGCTAATCGCCCTCAGCGCCACTGACTCTACCCGATCGTGGAACCGGACCGGAAATCCGGGTCAGTGCGTCGCGAGGTAGTGCATCGCCTCGGCCACCACGTCGATGCCGAGGCTGTACTTGAGGGACAGCCAGACAACGGCGCCCACGAAGACGAGGCCGACGGAGCCGAGCACGATTCGCACCGCCAGTGATTGTCGGGTCACCCAATGTGTCCATCCGTGGACGTGTCGGCGGGTGAAGCCGAGCAGCCGGCGCGCCCAGTGGTATTCGACGGCCCAGATGCCCAGCCCGGCGATCACCAGCAGCCAGCCTGGACCGGGCAGGGGAATGAGAGCGATGCCGATGGTCACCACGAGCGCCCCGGCGATCGCGATGAAGATCTTGAGGGCGATCCGACCGGTGGGGTTGGCCCGGATGAGATCGAGGGTCACCGTGATCCGCTCCCGCCAGCGG
The DNA here is from genome assembly GCF_057766525.1 of Micromonospora sp. MGP-C2. Classification (NCBI taxonomy): domain Bacteria; kingdom Bacillati; phylum Actinomycetota; class Actinomycetes; order Micromonosporales; family Micromonosporaceae; genus Micromonospora; species Micromonospora sp. MGP-C2. Next base: position 6,136,220 of record NZ_JBYMEN010000002.1, on the reverse strand, counting down.
GGGCGGCGTGGCGGGTCCTGCACAGCGGTGCTGCCACCGCCGGGGCCGACAGCTGACCGGTCCGCGCCTCGGCCGCTCGGATGATCGGCATCGGGCGCCGGCCGACCGGCCCGTTCGGGCTGCTCCATCGGCACTGCGTACCCCCGCTTTTCGGCTGCTCGGACCGCGACGTTCGGCGGGCCGGGCGCCGCCGACGGATCCATAGGGGATCTCTTCGTCACCATTTCACCCCCCAGTGTCGCTCGGGCCCGTCACTGCAACGGCCGACTGGACGTTACCGGAGTAAGTCGACGACTGAACCACCCGATGCCGGGCGGGATCACGCACTGGGCAGAACCGGAAATTCTACGCGAATCCTCGTATTCACGTGGCCTTTCCGTCCCCCTTCCCACCACTGGGTGAAGTCAGCGTATGGCGGAGCGTAGCCAGGAGTAGCACCTGAGTATGGGAAAAGCGGGACACGCGCGTTCCGCAGCGGTGCCGGGGGGAGAACGTCCATGAGTGTCATCCGACCGACGACCGTAGAGGTCGAGACGTCGCTAAGGCTCGTCGCACCTGACGCCACCGCCTTGCCGGTGCGTGCCAGTCTGCGTTACGACCCTGCTGACCCGTATGCGGTCCATGTCCTGTTCCACGCCGAATCTGCCGGCGGCGAGGCGGTGAGCTGGTCCTTTGCCCGCGAACTGCTGGTCACCGGCCTGGACGAGCCAGCCGGCATCGGGGATGTGCGGGTCTGGCCCTGGGCCACACCGCGCGGTGACTTCGTCGCGCTGGCCCTCTCGTCACCGGACGGCAACGCCCTCTTCGAGGTGCCGCGCAGCGTCCTGGTGCGTTTCCTTCGACGGACGTACGTCGTCGTCCCGCGCGGCCGTGAGGCCGAGCACCTGGACGTCGACACGGCGGTGAACCGGCTGCTCGCCGGTCGCTGAGCACCGCCCGAACGGGCAACACCGGCCACACCGGGGCCGCGCGGATCTGCCGAGTCCGCGCGGCCCCGGCACACACCCGAAGGTGTACGCGGGCAGCCCGACCCGGGTCAACCGGTGCTCAGCCGTGCGTGGTGATGCCGCCGTCGACGGGGATGACCGCGCCGGTGAGGTACGCGCCGGCGCGCGACGACAGGTAGATGGCGGTGCCGGCCATGTCCTCGGGGCGGCCGATGCGGCCCAGCGGCACCTGCTGCTCGATGGCGGCCCGGCTCTCCGGGTCGTCCAGTGCGAACGCCATCATCTTGCTCTCGAACGGGCCGGGCGCGATCGCGTTGACGGTGATCTGCTCGCTGGCCAGTTGGTGGGCCAGGCTGCGGGTGAGCATGTGCACGGCCGCCTTGGTGGCCGAGTACGCGTACACCTCCATCCACGGCACCCGGATGCCGTCGATCGACCCGATGTTGATCACGCGGGCCGGGTCGTCGGCACTGGCGGCGGCGCGTAGCGCCGGCAGCAGCGCGGTGGTGAGCCGGAAGACGGCCTTGACGTTGACCGCCCAGAGCTTGTCGAACGCGGCCTCCGGGTAGCCCTCCAGCGGCGCGCCCCAGGTGGCGCCGGCGTTGTTGACCAGCACGTCGAGGCGACCGAAGCGCTCGCGTACGGCGGCAGCCAGCGCCTCGGCGCCGCTGTCGTCGCCCAGGTCGGCGGGGATGGCCTCGCAGCGGCCCTCGGCGGAGAGTTCCTTGGCGACCGCCGCACAGACGTCCGCCTTGCGGGACGAGATGATCACATGGGCGCCGGCTCGGACGAACCCCTGGGCGATCATCAGACCGATCCCCCGCGAACCACCGGTGACCAGGACCGTCTTGCCTTCGACCGAGAACAGCTGCGTCATGCCCATCCCATCGCGAGTCGGCGGAGGCCGCCAGCCGGGTAGGCGGCCGGCGGTGCGCCGGGCGGACCGCGGACCGGACGGCGCTACCGCCGGGTAACGTAGCCCGGCCACGACGATCGCGACAAGCCCGCATCGACGCGCCAACTTCGCTGCGCGCGTCGATCGGGATGCGGTGACCTGCGGTTCGGGCTACCGTCGCAGGCGATGGTCTCCACCGGTCCCTCCCCCGCGCCACCGATCGGAACGGCGTCACCCGTCCCCGACGAGATAGCCACGTTCGCGTTGGCCGACCTCTCCCCTGACCCGCGCTGGCGTCGGCCCGTGATCGTCGAGCGGGAGCTGCTGATCCTCACCACGCGTGGGCACGGCGACGCCGAACCCGACTTCCACCCGTTGCCCTGTCGGCCTGGCACGCTGCTGCGGGTCCGCGCCGGCCAGGTGCTGCGCTGCTCCGGTCCGCAGTTCGACGCGACAGTGGTCGCCTGGGACCCGGAGGCGCTGCGCGGCTTCGACGTCGACCTGGACACGCCGGTGACCTGGCGGCAGTTGGCCGGCGAGGACGAGGACGCGGTGATCACCGAAGTGAGCCAACTGGTGGTGGACTGCCAGCGCCACCCCGACACCGTCGCCGCCCGCGCGCTGCTCCGCCACCAACTGGCCGTACTGCTGCTGCGGCTGGCCCTGGGCAGTGCCGACCGGTCGACGCCCCGCCCCGAGGACGAGACGTTCCACCGGTTCTGTCGGGAGGTGGAGCACAGCTACGCGCACACCCGCCGGGTGGAGGATTACGCGGCCGAGCTCCGCTGCTCGGTGCGGACCCTGACCCGGGCCTGCCTGGCCGTCACCGGTCGCAGCGCCAAGCAGGTCATCGACGAGCGGGTCGCGTTGCAGGCCGGCCGACTCCTCGCCGCAACCGACCAGCCGATCGCCCAGATCGGCCGGCACCTCGGCTTCTCCGAGCCCACGAACTTCGGTCGCTTCTTCACCCGTGAGGTCGGCGTCAGCCCCGGCGCGTTCCGGGCCGCGCGCGACCAACCGGCCGCCCGGGTGATCCGGCCCCGGCCGCCGGCCGAGCCGACGGGCGCCGTCGGCGGCGGTTTCCGCGCCGGCGGATCGGCCAACGGTTCTCACACCACGCGACCCGGGTCGCCCACCACACCGGCCAACGGCGCCGGGCGGGCATGATGACACTGTGCAGATCTCCGCGCGCGGCGACTACGCGGTACGGGCAGCGCTGAGCCTCGCCACCGCGTACCCTTCGCTGCTGTCCACCCAGGCCATCGCCGCCGAGCAGGACATGCCTCGCAAGTTCCTGGAGGCGGTCCTGGCGGATCTGCGCCGGGCCGGCATCGTGCGCGCTCAGCGCGGCGCCGAGGGCGGCTACACGCTGGCCCGACCGCCGCGCGAGGTGACCGTCGGCGCGGTGCTGCGGGCCGTCGAGGGCCCGCTCGCCGGCGTACGCGGGCTGCGCCCCGAGGAGACCCGGTACGAGGGTTCGGCGGAGAACCTGCCCGGCCTGTGGGTGGCGGTGCGCGCCGCCGTGCGGCGGGTCGTCGACGAGGTGAGCCTCGCCGAGATCGTCAGCGGTCGGCTGCCCGCCCACGTCCGCAAGCTCACCGCGTTGCCCGACGCCTGGGAGCCGCGCTGACGCCAGCCGCGGCCCTGTCCTCAAGGCCTCAACGCCTCAGCACCTCAAGGCCTCAGCACCTCAAGGCCTCAGCGCCTCAAGGCCTCAAGGCCTCAGCGGCCGAAGAGCTTGTGCAGCCAGGCGAGCTGTTCGAGCTGGTGGTGCGCCTCGCCACCTTCGTGGTCGTTGAACTCGTACACGCGCACCTCCTTGTCACCGCCGTAGCGGTGGTAGGCGGCGAAGCAGGTCGAGGGCGGGCAGATCTGGTCCATCATCGCGATGGAGAACAGCGCGGGCGCTGTCGCGCCGGGTGCGAGCACGGCGGCGTCGACGTACGACAACGTACGGAAAACCTGGCTGCTCTGACCCCGGTGAAGCGCGAGATATTCGGCGATTTCGCCGTAGGGGCCCTGACCGGCGACCTGGACGGCACGCGGGAAGTCACACAGGAAGGGCACGTCGGGCATGGCGGCCGCCACCTCCGGGAACAGCGCGGCCACCGCCAGCGAGAGGCCACCTCCCTGGCTGATGCCGGTGACGACGACCCGGTCGGGGTCGACGGCGGGATGCTCCCGGGCAGCCCGGGCAAACCGGACCGCGTCGGTGATCAGCCTGCGGTAGTAGAAGTCCTCCGGGCTGGTGACCCCCCGGGTAAGGAAGCCCGGAACGGTGCCCGCCGGATAGCGGTGCGGGTCGGCGGTGTCGCCGGGCGCGGCACTCCAACCCTGACCCCGGGTGTCCATGATGACGTGCGCGAAGCCCGCCGAGGCCCAGAACAGTTTCTCGTGCGGCAGGCCACGACCACGGCCGTACCCGAGATACTCGACCACGCAGGGCAACGGCCCGGTGGCATTCGTCGGCAGGTGCAGCCAGCCGTGCACCGGCTCGCCGCCGTAGCCGGCGACGGTGACCGACCAGGTGCGGATCTGGGTGAGACCGGTGTCGACGGGCTCGTACGTCGCCTCCACCGGTTCGTCGACGCGAAGTGTCCGCTCCCAGAAGGCGTCCAGGTCCTCCGGAACAGCAAGATCGGGTCGGTACGCCCAGCATTCGGCGAGAGTGAGATCGCTCAAAGCCACAGCTTGGCCTCCGTGACAGCAGGGTTGGCGTCCGCCATCGCCGACGCGAACCAGCCGGTGATGGTGCTGGGGTGGGTGATCGCGGTGCCCACCACCACCGCCCACGCCCCGGCCCGCAGCGCCTGCGCCGCCTGGGCCGGGGTGTGGATCCGACCCTCCGCGATCACCGGCACGTCGATCGCGGAGGCGAGCTGAGCAACCAGGTCCAGGTCGGGGCCGGGCTGCTTGCTGGTGTACGCCGTGTAGCCGGAAAGGGTGGTGCCGACCAGATCGGCGCCCGCCGCCGCGGCGGCGATGCCCTCGCCGAGCGTGGAGCAGTCGGCCATCACCAGAGCCCCGGTCAGTTCGTGGACGGCGGCGATGGTGTCAGCGAGGGTTCGGCCATCCGGCCGTGGCCGTGCGGTGCCGTCGAGCGCGACGACGTGCGCGCCCGCCCGTGCCACGGCCAGCGCGTGCTCCAGCGTGGGGGTGATGAAGACGTCGTCGTCCCCGTCCTTCCACAGCCCGATGAGCGGGAGGTCGACGGCCTCCCGGATGGCCGCGATGTCCGCCACACCCTGGGCGCGGATGCCGGCGGCACCGCCCTTGGCTGCGGCGAGGGCGACCCGGCGCATCGTGTCCGGGGTGCGCATCGGCTCACCGGGGTACGCCTGGCAGGAGACGACGAGGCGGTGGCGGAGATGCGCGATCAGCTTGTTCATTCGGTGCCCTCCCAGGCGAGTGACGCGGCGCCGAGCAGTGGGGCGTCCGATCCGAGGGTCGAGGCCAGCACGGGCACGTCGACCAGGCTGGGCAACGTCTCCCGCCGCACACCGTCCCGAAGTGCCTGCCACCAGAGGTCACCGAGGCCGGCGACCCCGCCGCCGATGACGACGGCAGCGGGATCGAGCATGTTGACCAGTCCGCCGACAGCCGAGCCCACGGCAGCCCCGCCCAGCAGGACCACCTCCCGGGCCGTCGCGTCGCCGTCCGCTGCGCGCGCAGCCACCGACCGCAGGTCGTCGACCGGTTGGCCGGTACGCCGCGCGTACTCCTGGGCGAGGCCGGGCCCGGACGCGATCGCCTCCAGATGTCCCTGCCCGCCGCAGGTGCAGGGCAACTGCCCGGCGTACGGCGACGGCTGGTGGCCGGCGTGCCCGGCCGCGGAGTGGGCGCCGGCCAGCACGGTGCCGTCGACGACGAAGGAGGCACCGATGCCGGTGCCGACCGCGAGAAAGAGCGTCGTCTGATGGCCGGCGGCCACCCCGTGGCGCGTCTCGCCGAGGGCGTGCGCGTGCACGTCGTTGATCACCGCGACGGGCAGGTCCAGCAGCTCGCGCAGTCGTCGTCGCAGATCCGTGCCGGCCCAACCGGCCAGGGCGTCGGTGGCCGAGAGCACCAGGCCCGTCCGGTGGTCGATCACTCCGGCACTACCGACTCCGACGGCACGGACGCGTGTCCCCGTCGCCCTCGCCCGCAACCGATCGACGAGATCGGCCGCGGTGTCGAGGATGGCGGTCGCCCCGGCCCGACCAGGGGTGGGGGCCGTGGCCCGGTGGACGACCTCGCCCTGCCTCGTGACGAGGGCGGCAGCCGTCTTGGTGCCCCCGATGTCGAGCGCGGCTACCGCCTCGTCGACGACCGGGGGCTTGCGCACCTTGGACATGGCTAGAGCAGCCCCGCCAGTTCCAGCTGGGCACGAACCCGCGCCGCTTCGTCGGCGTCGAGCGGCCGCATCGGAAGTGACACTGTGTTGCTGTCGATGACGCCGAGCAGGGCCAGGGCGGTCTTGAACGCGCCCACGCCCCGGGTCGCCCCCGCCGCCGTCGCCGGGTCGGCCGCGTCGACGATCCGGAACAACCGGGTCAGTCGGTCCTGCTCCACGCGGGCGGTGTCCCAGTCGCCGTTCACGCAAGCCCGGTGCAGTCGCACGTAGCCCGCCGGGTCCACGTTGGCCAGGCCGGGAACCGAGCCGGAGGCGCCCGCGAGCATCATCGCGTCGACCACCACCTCGTGCCCGGTCAACAGGCTGAACCCGGCGTCCGGCGCGCGTTCCGTGATCGCCAGCACCAGCTGACGGAAGGCGACGTCGTCGCCGCTGGAGTCCTTGACGCCCGCGAGGACGCCTTCCACCGCCAGCTGGCTCAGCAGACCCGGGGAGAGCTTGGTGTGCACGCAGACGGGAATGTCGTACGCCAGCAGGGGAAGCTCGACCGACGCGGCGAGCGACCGGAAGTGACGCTCGACCTCGTACGGGCCGACGATGGCGTAGAAGGGTGCAGTGGCCACCAGGCCGTCGACGCCCAGGCGCGTCGACGCGTCGGCCCGGTCGAGGACCCGGCGCGTGGTCGGCTCGATGCAGCCGGCGATGACCGGTACGGCGCCCGCGACGGTCTTCACGACGACCTCGAGAGCCTGGTCCCGCTGGCTGTCGGTGAGGAAGACGGTCTCGCCGGAGCTGCCGAGGGCGAAGATGCCGTCGACGCCTGCGCTGAGCATCCGCTCGATGAGCCGCTCCAGGGAGGCGACGTCGACCGCACCCTCCTCGGTCAATGGGGTGACGACCGGCGGCACGACTCCGGCGAACCGCGGGGCAGGGGTGGTCACGCTGTCTCCTCGAGATGTAGGGGGGTGGTGCGGCCGGTCGCTGCTCTGGCGAGCTCGACCAGCTCCGTGTTGCTGGATCCAGCGGGTACGGGGTGGTAACACCGGAACTCGTGGGAGCCGGCGCCGCCGTCGCCCGACCGGACCGGCGGCATCTCGATGGCGCAGCCGTCGGTCGCCTTCCAGCACCGGGTGCGGAACGGGCATCCGGTCGGCGGCTTCGTGGCGAGCGGGACGGGGCCGACGAGCGGGATGGGATCCAGGGGCGAGAGCAGACCCGGCGTGGCCGAGAAGAGCGCACGCGTGTACGGGTGCTGCGCGACCTCGGGAAGCCCGGCGGCGGGTGTCTGCTCCACGATCCGGCCGAGGTACATGGTGACCACGCGGTCGCTGATCCGCTTGACCGTCTGGATGTCGTGCGAGACGAAGACCATGGCCAGGTTCAGCCGCTCCTTGAGGTCCAGGAGCAGGTTGAGGATCTGCGCCCGCACCGACACGTCGAGGGCGCTGGTGGGCTCGTCGGCGATGACCAGGCCAGGTTCCAGGGCGAGGGCACGCGCGATGGACACCCGCTGGCGTTGACCACCGGAGAGCTGGCTCGGCAGGACGTCGGCGACCGACCGGGGCAGCCCCACCAGGGCCATCAGCTCGTTGACCCGCTCCTCACGCTGCTTGCGGGTGCCACGGCGGTGCACGTCGAGCGGATCGCGCAGGATGTCGCGGACCGGCATGCGCCGGTTCAGCGACGTGGCCGGATCCTGGAAGATCATGCCGACGCCGGCACCGATGTGCTGCCGTCGTTCCGACGCGTTCATCGACCAGACTTCCTTGCCGGCGAAGGCGACAGTGCCGCTCGTCGGCCGCTGGAGGCCCACCAGCACCTTGGCCATCGTGGACTTGCCGCAGCCGGACTCACCGACGACCCCGATGGTCTCGCCGGTACGCACGGTCAGGTCCGCGCCGGTGAGGGCGTACACCCGCTCGCGGCCGAACAGGCCGCCACCGCGGGTGCGGTGAACCACGTGCACGTCGCGTAGCTCGACGATCGAGTCGCGCCGGGATGTCGCACTCATCGGGCCAGCTCCTCTTCCCTGACGGTGACGGCCGGGTGGTGACAGGCGTACCGGTGGTTGGCGTCGCCCTCCAGGCGGGGCGTCTCCGTCCGGCAGACCTCGGTCGCCATGGGGCAGCGATCAGCGAACCGGCATCCCGCCGGGAAGTCGGCCGGCGACGGCACCACACCACGGATCTGGGTGAGCCGCTCCGCACCGGCCTCAAGGGAGAGGACGGAGCCGAGAAGACCCCGGGCGTAGTGGTGTGCCGGCGCACCGACCACGTCGGCGGTGACGCCGCTCTCGATGATCTGCCCGCCGTACATCACCACGACGCGGTCCGCGACGTCGCTGACCAGCGCCAGGTCGTGGCTGACCAGGATCAACGCGAAGCCCAGCTGGCCGCGCAGCCGCAGCAGCAGCTCCATGACCTGCGCCTGGACCGTGACGTCGAGCGCGGTGGTCGGCTCGTCGGCGATGATCAGGCGCGGGTCCCGGGACAGCGCCATGGCGATCACCACGCGCTGCCGCTGCCCGCCGGACAGCTCATGCGGGTACGCGGACAGGGTGCGCCGAGCGTCCAGGCCCACCAGGTCCATCAGCTCCTCGGCCGACCGGGTGCCGCCTCGGCTGATCATCTGAGCGAGCTGGGGGCCGACGCGCAGCGAGGGGTTCAACGCCGAGAGGGCGTCCTGGTAGACCATCGCGATCTCGCGGCCCATCAGGGCACGACGTCGTTTGGTGCTCATCGTCAGCAGATCGGTGCCCGCGAAGCGGACCTCGCCTCGGACCCGGGCGCCCTGCGGCAGCAGGCCCATCACGGCGAGCGAGGTCAGGGACTTGCCCGAGCCGGACTCTCCCACCAGGCCCATCACCTCGCCGGGGCGGACGTCGAAGGTCAGGTCGTCGACGATGTCGACGCCACGGTGGCGCCCCTCGAACCCGATGGACAGGTTCCGGACCTCCAGGACGGGCTCACCCTGCGGGAGCGGACGGGCCCGCTCGCGCAGCCGCTGCGCCGCCTCGGGCAGGCCGGGCAGCTGCACCACCTCACCGGAGCCGGGCTGCGCCTCCTCCTGCGCGTCGCCGGCCTTCGTCGCGGTGGCACGCCGCGCCGCCGGGGCGGCCCAGGCGTCGGACATCCCCTCGGAGAGCACGTTCAGGGCGAGCACGGTCAGCAGGATCAGCAGGCCGGGGAAGAACGTGGCCCACCAGCCACCGATCTGCACCATCTCCTTGCCGAAGGCGATCACCGAACCCCACGAGGAGGCCGCCTCCTGGGGCGCGAGCCCGCCACCGATGAAGGAGAGGGACGCCTCGAACACGATCGCGTCGGCCACCATGACGGTGACGAAGACGAGGATCGGGGCGGCGCAGTTGCGCAGGATGTGCCGCCAGAGGATGTGCGGCCGTCGGGCACCGATGATCCGTTCGGCCGCGACGTAGTCCTCCCGATACTGCGAGAGCACGTTGGCGCGCACGATGCGCGCGATCGAGGGCACGAAGACGAACCCGATCGCGACCACGAGGACCACGAGGCTGTTCTTGCCGAAGGAGATGATCAGCAGGGCGGAGAGCACGATGGCGGGGAATGCCATGACGACGTCGAGGCACCGCATCACCACCTCGTCGATCGCGGGCCGGCTGGTTCCCGCCAGCGCGCCCAGAATCGCGCCGACCACCAGGGCGATGCCGGCGCTGCCGAAGCCCACGATCAACGAGCGGCGGGTGCCGGCGACCAGCCGTGAGAACACGTCGCGTCCGAGCTTGTCCAGGCCGAACCAGTAGTCGCCGTTCGGGCCGGTCAGCGCGGCACCGAGCCCGGCCTGCGCGGGGTCGTGCCGCAGGAGCAGCGGCGCGAAGATGCCCACCACGACGATGAGCAGGACGAAGCTCAGTGCGATCCGGGCCGTGATGCTGAGCCGTTTGAAGGCGATGCCGGGAGCCGACAGCCGGGCGGTGAGTGTTCGACGCATCAGTGGGCTCCGCGCAGTCGAGGGTTGGCGAAGAGGTAGAGGATGTCGACCACCAGGTTCACGACGACGAAGCAGATGGCGATCGTCAGCACGGTTCCCTGCGCGAGGGCGGTGTCGTTCTGCTGCACCGCGCTCATGATCTGAGTGCCCATGCCGGGCAGCGAGAAGATGGCCTCGATGACGACAGTGCCGCCCAGTAGGTAGCCGATCCGCAGGCCCAGCACGGTGAGCGGGTTGACGAGCGCGTTGCGCAGCACGTTGCGGCCGACCACCACGCGGGGCGGCAGGCCGGCGCCGATGGCGGTGCGCACGTAGTCCTTGTCGAGTTCCTCGACCATCGACGTCCGCACGATTCTGGCCAGTGAGCAGCCAACCGGGACGGCGAGAGCGAGCGCCGGCATGGCGAGCGACTGGAGCCAGAGCGAGAACGAGTCACCGGGGTTGACGTACCCGCCGGTCGGGAAGACGGGGCGACGGACCGAGAACTCCTGGATGAGCAGGAGGGCCAGCCAGAACGACGGCATGGCGATACCGGCCATCGAGACGAACCGGATGACCTGGTCGGGCCAGCGATCGCGGTACAGCGCCGCGGGGATGCCGAGGGCCAACGCGATGATCAGCGCGCCGACGATGCCGAGGGCCGTCAGCTGGATCGTCAGCGGCAGCGCGGTGGCGATCTTGTCGGCGACCGGGACGGACGGCGGGAAGGTCATGCCCAGATCGCCCCGGAGCAGGTCGCCCAGGAAGTGCAGGTACCGCAGGGGCAGCGGGTCGTCGAGGCCGTTGGCGGCCTTGAACGCGGCCACCTGTGCGGCGGTTGCCTGGTCGCCGAGGACGGACAACGCGGGATCGATCGGGGAGAACTGCATGATCACGAAGACGAAGATCGTGATGCCCAGCACCAGGGGTATCAGGGTCAGGAGTCGTCGCGTGACCAGGCTCAGAACGCTCAGCATGGTGTCTTTCTTTCGTCGAGGGCCGCCGGGACGTCCCGCCCAGCCCAAGGGACAGGGCTGGGCGGGACGCTAGGGGCCGGGGTCCGGGCCCCCGAAGCGGGCTCAGCCCTTTCGGCTGCTGCCCAGGAAGTACAGGCCTGTGGTCGCCGCGCCCGAGAAGTCGCTGAGCTTCGCGGGGTCGTACGCGGTGACGACCTTGGTGTGCAGGATCGGGTACAGGGGGACCTCGTCGGCCACCTTGTCCAGAGCCTGCTTCCACAGGGCCTTGCGGGCCGCCTCGTCGGAGGTCTGCGCGGCCTTGTCGAGCAGGTCGGCCATGGCCTTGCGGTCGGTGGCGTTCCACCGGTAGCGCAGGCCCGGCCAGGTCTCGCCGTAGAAGAACCAGCGCATCAGCAGGTCGGTGTCGACGCCGAAGACGCTGGGGTCTCCGGTGGCCATCAGGACCCGGAAGGTGTCCTTCGGAACGATGTCACCGTAGATGGCCGAGGACGGCACGGTGTTGAGGGTGGCGGTGACGCCGATCTTCTTCCACTGCTCGATGACCAGCGGGGCGACATCCTTCACGGCGGAGTTGTCCGTGGTGTCGAGCTGGAACTTCAGGTTCGAGACGCCGGCCTCCTGGAGCAGGCTCTTGGCCTTTTCCAGGTTGTAGTCGTAGACGGTGGCGGCCTTCTGGTAGTCCTTGTTGCCCTCGTCCAGGTAGCTCGTCGCCGCCGTGCCGTAACCGTTGAGCGCGGTCTTGATGACCTCGTCCTTGTTGATCGCGTAGTGCAGGGCCTGGCGCACCCGCTTGTCGTTGAACGGCGCCGCAGACGAGTTGAACATGAGGAAGACCTGGTTGAAGGCCTGCTTCACGTCGACCGTGTACTTGTCCTTGAGCGAGTCGACGTTCAGGTACGGCACCGACTCGATGGCCTGGACCCGGCCGCCCTGCAGGTCCGACACCCGCGCGGAGGCCTCGGAGGTGGTGTTCCAGGTCATCGTCTCGACCTTGGCCGGACGGGGCCCGCTGTAGTTCGGGTTCTTGCTGAGCTTGATACCCGACTCCTTGGACGCGCTGTCCATCTTGAAGGGGCCGGAGCCGATCGGTGCCGTGTCGAAGGCCTTCGACGCGGCCGCGTCCGCGGTCTTCGCCTTCGGCAGGATCTTGATGACCGAGATCCGCTCGGAGAACAGGGCGAACGGGTACTTCAGCTTGAACTCGGCGGTCGTCGCGTCCTTGGCGGTCACCGAGTCGATGAACGACACGAAGCCCTGCATCAGCGGCGGGGCCTTGGGGTCGGCCGGCTTGAGGACCCGGGTGAAGGACCAGGCGACGTCCTCGGCGGTGACCGGGGTGCCGTCGGAGAACTTCGCGCCGTCACGCACCGCCACGGTGTAGGTGAGCCCGTCGGCGCTGGCCACCGGGTCTTCCTTCGCGAGAGCACGGTAGGGTTCCCGCGTGACCGGGTCTAGATCGATCAGACCCTCGAAGATGTGCTGGTTGACCGCGGTCGCCACCGCCGACGAGGCGTTACCCGGGTCGAACCCGCTGGAGAGGGTGAACGCCAGGGTGGTCTCGATGGAGGTCTTCCCCCCGCCCCCCTCGACGGCGTTGGTCGAAGCCGGCCCGCCGCTGCACGCGACCAGTCCGAGAGCGAGGGTTGCCGCAGTGGACGCGACGGCCAGCGAGCGGAGCCGACGCTGGGGGACGCGCCAACTCCCCGATGGCTTAACGGTGGTGCTCACGTAGCTGCCTCCATAGGCTCTTCATGCGCTCGCGTGACGCTCGCGCTGAGGGATTCGAAGATAATGGGGTCTGACGTCTGACATCTGATGCCGATAGGGTGAGCGTGTCAGATTCGTGAGGGAAGGGCAAGTGCCAGATGACGACCATTGACGCCACTCCGCTACGCGGTGCGGAGCGCCCAGGTCCCCGCCGGCAGGAAGTCGCTACCAAGATCAAGGAGTACATTCTGCGGAATCGCCTCAAGCCGGGAGACATCCTCCCCACCGAGGCGGAGCTGTGTGACGCCGTGGGCGCCAGCCGGTCCAGCGTGCGCGAGGCCGTCAAGATCCTCTCTGCCCTCGACATCGTCGAGGTGCGGCACGGTCACGGCACCTTCGTCGGCCGCATGTCCCTCGCCGCTCTCGTGGAGGGCCTGACCTTCCGCGGTCTCCTGAGTGGCGAGGAAGATCACCACGTGCTGGGGCAGGTCGTCGATGTCCGCCAGACCCTCGAGCAGGGGCTCGCAGCCCAGGTCATCGCCGTCCTCGACGGCGAGCACCGGGTGGCCCTCTCCGCGCTCGTCGACGAGATGGAGAGCCTGGCGGCCCAGGGGAAGGACTTCCTCGACGTCGACCGGGCCTTCCACGTGAAGTTGCTGGAGCCCCTCGGCAACGACCTGATCCTCCAGCTGACCGAGGCGTTCTGGCAGGTCCAGGCCATCGTCGCTCCCACGCTGCGCACCGAGCCGGAGGACCGGCTGATCACCGCCCACCGTCACCGGGCAATCGTGGACGCGATCGCGGCCGGCAACGTGGCCGGCCTGCAAGCCGCCATCGCCGACCACTACGCGCCCATCCGGGCGAGCATCGCCCGCGTCGTGCGGGCCTGAATCGACACCGCCATCGCCGTACGACCCCCGCAAGCCGGTCAGCGGCCATGGTCGGTCACAGTGCCCGACGGAGCCACTCCTCGACTCCGGCGATGTGCACTGTCGCCCAGGAACGCGCAAGGTCGGCGTGCCCGATCGTGATCGCGTCGACAATCGCCTGATGCTGCTCCCGGGTCCGGGCGAGGACGCCCTGCTGGGTGACACCGCGCCAGATGCGGGCCCGGGTGGTGGGCCCGGAGAGCCCGTCGAGCAGCGAGCACAGCACCGTGTTTCCGGAGCCGACGGCGATCAGGCGGTGGAACTGCAGATCGTTGGCGACCAGGGCCTCCACGTCGTGGGTGTCGCCGAGGTTGTCGAGCACGGCCTGGAGGCCGGCGACGTCCTCGGCGGCCATCCGCTGCGCGGCCAGCGCCGTGGCGGCCGGCTCCAGGATGCGCCGCACCTCAAGGAACTCCAGCACTGTGTCGTCGCGGTGGAAGTCCACGACGAAATTGAGCATGTCGAGCAGCAACTGTGGGGCAAGGCTGGTGACGTAGGTGCCGTCACCCTGGCGGACATCCAGGATCCGGATGATGGACAGGGCCTTCACCGCTTCACGCAGGGAGTTGCGGGACAGACCGAGCCGCCGGGCCAGGTCCGCCTCCTTCGGCAGTCGATCGCCGGGGCCGAGCTCGCCCGACGTGATCATCATCTTGATCTTGCCGATCGCCTCGTCGGTGAGAGCCATCGCCGCCTCCGCACATGTTCGGGGTTGGGCCCGTTCCCATGATCGCCGGGTCAGACCGCCAGCCGGTAGACCCGCGCGGCGGTGCCTCCGAAGATCGCGTGTGAGGCCGCCTCGGACAGCGCCGGCAACACCTGGTGCAGCGCGGACCGCACCCGGCCGTAGCTGCCCGCGAGCAGGCACAGTGGCCAGTCGGAACCGAACACCAAACGATCCGGCCCGAAACGGTCGAGCGCCTCGCGGACGAACGGTCGCAGGTCGTCGGCCCGCCACGAGACCCAGTCGGCCTCCGTCACCAGGCCGGACATCTTGGCCGTGACGTTGGGCTGCTCGGCCAGCGCCGCGAAAGGCCCGCGCCACCGGACCAGTCCCGTCGCACCCGCCCGGATCTCCGGTTTGCCGAGATGATCGAGGACGAAGCGGACGTGCGGCAGCGCCGCGGCGGCCCGCGCCGCGGCGGGCAGCTGGTCCACCCGGACCAGCAGGTCGAAGGCCAGCCCGGCTGCCGCGACGACACGGAGGCCGCGGCGCACGTCCGGGCGGTCCAGATGGTCCGGATCGGGCTCGGCCTGAACCTGGGCGCGGACACCGACCACCCGATCGCCACCGGAGCGCCGGAGGTGCCTGGCGATGCGGGCCTCCAAGCCGGGACCGGTCAGGTCAGCCCACAGCACCACACCGGCGATCTGCGGCGCCTCGGTCGCCCACCGGAGCAGGTCCTCCGACTCCGCCTCGTCGCATCGCCCACTCTCCACGAGGATGGAGCGATCGACCTCGGCCGCGCGCAGTTGCGCCTGCCACTGGGCCACTGTGAACGGACGCCGGACCGACCGCATCCGGTCGTCGTCGAGCCGGGCGCAGGCGGGCGGTTTCCCCCAGAGGTGATGGTGCGCGTCGACCGTCAGCACGCAGGCCCCACCGCGGCTGACGCCGCGCGGCTGGCCACGCCCGAACCGCGATGCCGTGATCGCAGAAGCTTCACCAACACCACCCCGCATACATCGGATGTTTCCGGTTCTGAGAGCTCGGACATCTGATGTCTAACAGCTATCGATGGTTCAGGCAATAGGCCGAGATGGGCTGGCGATCCACCATTCAGGTCCCGATCTTCGTCGCAGGCAACCTCACCAGGTTATCCAGTACGACCCATTGACAAAAATATACATCCCACGTTAACTCCCATGGCATAGAGGAGGCCCTATGCCTGTCATCGGCCGTACCCAGACGATCCTGCGAGCCGCAGCAGCGGCTCTTGTCGTGGCCGCGGCCCTGACCGCCGCGTCCGCGAACTCCGCTCCGGCCGAAGCAGCCGCCGACCCCGGGCTGGCGCTCTGGTACGACGAGCCCGCCGCCAACTGGGAGAGCAACGCGCTTCCGCTGGGCAACGGTGCGCTCGGCGCCATGGTCTTCGGTGGCATCCAGACCGAACGCCTGCAACTCAACGAGAAGACACTGTGGACGGGCGGTCCCGGCACCAGCGGCTACAACCACGGCAACTGGACGTCACCACGGCCCGGAGCCCTGACCGGCGTGCAGGCTCAGATCGACCGGGACACACGGATGGCACCTGGCGCGGTCGCCACGGCACTCGGCCAGCCAGCGACCGGATTCGGCTCGTACCAGAACCTCGCCGACATGTACCTCGACATGACCGGCACCCCGGCCACCGTGAGCGACTATCGTCGCGAGCTGGATCTCGCCGAGGCCACCGCTCGCGTCGGGTACTCCTACGGCGGGGTGTCCTACCAGCGCGAATACTTCGCCAGCCACCCCCGCAACGTGATCGTCACCCGGCTGTCGGCCAGCCAGGCCGGGAAGGTCTCCTTCGTCCTGCGTACCGCCTCGGCCCAGCCCGGCAGCACCGTCACGGTGGCGAACGGCCGGATCACCGTGCGGGGCGCGCTGCCCGGCAACGGGCTGACCCACGAGACCCAGTACCGGGTGGTGACCACAGGTGGCACCCGGACCGACGGCACCGACCGGATCACCGTCACCGGCGCCGACTCGGCGTTCATCGTGCTGGCCGCCGCGACGTCGTACGCCGACACCTACCCCAGCTATCGCGGCGCCGACCCCCACGCCCAGGTCACCCAGGCGGTCGACGGCGCGGCGGCCTCGACGGTGGCGGCGTTGCGCGCGGCCCACCTCGCCGACTACAAGAGTCTCTTCGACCGCGTCCGGCTCAACGTGGGCGGGCAGATGCCGAACGTTCCCACCGACGAGCTGCGGTCGGCCTACACCGGCGCCGCTGGGCGAGCCCAGGACCGCGCGCTGGAGTCGTTGTACTTCTCCTTCGGCCGGTACCTGCTCATCTCGTCCTCCCGCGGCGGCTCCCTGCCAGCCAACCTGCAGGGCATCTGGAACAACTCCAACACCCCGCCCTGGCAGGCCGACTACCACACCAACATCAACGTGCAGATGAACTACTGGCCGGCGGAGACCACGAACCTGGCGGAGACCGCCACGCCGCTGTTCGACTTCATCGACGCCCTGCGCGCGCCAGGCCGGGTCACCGCGCAGAACATCTACGGTACGACCGGCTGGGTCACGCACCTCAGCACCAACCCGTACGGCTTCACCGGCGTCCAGGACTGGGCCACCGCCTTCTGGTTCCCGGAGGCGGCCGCGTGGTTGTGCCAGCACCTCTACGAGCACTACCGCTTCACCCGCGACACGACGTTCCTCCGCGACCAGGCGTACCCGGCGATGAAGGAGGCAGCGGAGTTCTGGCGGGCCAACCTGCACGTCGATCCGCGCGACGGCAGGTTGGTCGTCTCGCCCAGCTACTCACCCGAGCAGGGTGACTTCTCGGCCGGCGCGTCGATGAGCGAGCAGATCGTGTGGGACCTGCTCACCAACACCATCGAGGCGAGCGCCACGCTCGGCGTCGACGCCACCCTGCGCGGGCAGTGGCAGACCACGCTGAACAAGCTCGACCCCGGCCTGCGGGTCGGCTCCTGGGGTCAGTTGCAGGAGTGGAAGGCGGACTGGGACAGCCCGACCAACGACCACCGGCACGTCTCGCACCTGTACGCCCTGCACCCGGGTCGGCAGATATCCCCGTCGACCACCCCTGCTCTCGCCAACGCCGCCAAGGTGTCCCTCACGGCGCGCGGCGACGGCGGCACCGGCTGGAGCAAGGCCTGGAAAATCAACTTCTGGGCCCGGCTGCTCGACGGCGACCACGCCCACAAGATGCTCAGCGAGCAGCTCAAGAGCAGCACGCTCGCCAACCTGTTCGACACCCACCCGCCGTTCCAGATCGACGGCAACTTCGGGGCCACCGCCGGAATGGCGGAGATGCTGCTGCAGAGCCAGAACGGCATCGTCGACGTGCTGCCCGCCGTGCCGGCGGCCTGGCCCACCGGCTCGGTCAGCGGTCTGCGGGCCCGCGGCAACGTCACAGTGGACACCGAGTGGCGCAACCGGCTGGCCACTCGGATCACGCTGACCGCCGGCAGCGGCGGCTCACTCACCGTACGGAATCCGATGCTGGCCACCGCGTCGCTGGTGGACCTGACCACGAACCAGGCCGTGCCGGTGAACCGCACAGGTGACCGGGTGACGTTCACGGCCGAAGCCGGGCACCGCTACCAGGCGGTCTCCGACGCCGCGACCGGCACGATCGCCGGGGTGGCCAGCGGACGCTGTGTCGACGTGCCCGGCGCCGCCACCACCGACGGCACCGCCCTGATCCTCTGGGACTGCACCGGAGCCACCAACCAGATCTGGACCCGCCAGGCCGACAACACCATCCGCAACCGCGGCAAATGCCTCGCACCCGCCAGCACCACAGCCGGCGCCGCCGCCACCATCACCACCTGCAGCACCGCCACCAACCAACGCTGGACCTACGACACCACCACCAGAACCCTGCGCAACCAGGCCACCGGCACCTGCCTCGACGCCAACGGCGGTGCCACCGCCAACAACACCAGACTCATCCTCTGGCCCTGCACCACCGCCACCAACCAGCAGTGGCTGGTGTGACACCGGCCCTCACCGCCGGCCGGCCGTACCCGTAGGTCACCTCACCTCTGCGCCGCCCCTCCCTGACCCGTTCCCGGAGAGGACACCCCCATGACCCCCACCCTGCGCCGCCGCGCGCGCGCAAGCGGCGCCACACTGGCCGCCCTGGCCCTGCTCGCCACCTGCCTGGTCCAGCTCACCCCACCGGCGGCACCGGCCGCCGCGGCTCCGGGGGACGGCACGATCACGGGAGTGGCCAGCGGACGCTGTGTCGACGTGCCCGGCGCCGCCACCACCGACGGCACCGCCCTGATCCTCTGGGACTGCACCGGAGCCACCAACCAGATCTGGACCCGCCAGGCCGACAACACCATCCGCAACCGCGGCAAATGCCTCGCACCCGCCAGCACCACAGCCGGCGCCGCCGCCACCATCACCACCTGCAGCACCGCCACCAACCAACGCTGGACCTACGACACCACCACCAGAACACTGCGCAACCAGGCCACCGGCACCTGCCTCGACGCCAACGGCGGTGCCACCTCCAACAACACCAGACTCATCCTCTGGCCCTGCGCCACCGCCACCAACCAGCAGTGGCGCGTCGCGGCGGCTGACTACCAACCGCTGCTCGACGTCGGCTTCAGCGGCACGTTCACCTCCACCACCGGCTACACCCCCTCGACCGGGGAACTGGTCGACGGGCAGCTCACCCGGCTGGCCGGCAGTGAGGTGATCAGCGGTACGACCGTCACGCTCACCGGAGGGGGCACCGGCATCGGGTTCACCCCACGGATCCCGGTGACCAGCGCGAAGTACGTCAACAAGAGCCTGCTGGCCGAGGCGGTCGTACGCCGACAGAGCGGCGCCACGATCACTTTCGACACGCTGCTCAGCCTCGCCGGCGGCGGCTACTACCGCTACGCCAATGGCTCACAGACCACTACCGAGTTCGGCATGTACGGGCCGGACGCGCCGTACCACGACACCCGGCAGAGCGGGCCGAACCTGGCCGACACGCAGGACACCCACGTGGCGTTGGCCTACGAGTACGTGAGTGACACCGCGGCACGGCTCGTCGCGTACGTCAACGGCTGCCAGGTGGGCACCACAGTCACCACACCGGTGGCGGCGGCCAACGCGTCGCAGGGTCTGCTGGCCTTCGGCAACGACGCCGGCACTCGCAACCGCGGCTGGCACGGCACGCTGGACGCCATCGCCCTCGCGTCGATGACCGGCGCCGCCGGTCCGGCCGACTTCCAACTCGAAGCGCCGGTCTGTGGTGGCACCCCGCCGCCCCCCGGCTGCGCGGGCGACCCGGGCAGCAGCGGCCCGGTCACGCCGGCCACCGTCATCACCGTCGACCGGTGCGACACCCTCGACCGGATCCGGCAGAAGGCAGCCCAGGTCACACCGTCAGCCGCCCAACTGGCCTGGCAACAACGCGAGCTGACGGCGTTCCTGCACTACGGAATGAACACCTTCACCGACGTCGAATGGGGCAGTGGGAACGAGGACCCGGCCCAGTTCAACCCGACGGTGGTCAACCCAACACAGTGGATCGACGTGCTCAAGCGCAACGGTTTCAAGCAGGTCATCCTCACCGTCAAGCACCACGACGGGTTCCTGCTCTACCCGTCGCGATACAGCACCCACTCGGTGCGCAGCAGCCCCTGGTGGGGCCGGACCAGCCAGAACGACATCCTTCGCGCCACAGTCGACGCCGCCCGCTCGGCAGGTCTCGCCGTGGGCTTCTACCTCTCCCCCGCCGACGGCGCGGAGATCCCCGGCCGGCGCGGCGGCGACCGGTTCGGCAACGGCAGTGCCAAGCGGAATGTCACCATCCCGACGCTCGTCGCCGGGGACACCCGCGCCCCCACGCAGACGTACACGTACCAGGCCGACGACTACAACGCCTACTTCCTCAACCAGCTCTACGAGCTGCTCACCGAGTACGGACCGATGGCCGAGGTGTGGTTCGACGGCGCCAACCCGTACACCGCGTACCCGCAGCCGTACCAGGTCGGTGACTGGTACCGGCTGATTCGGGCCCTGCAACCAGGCGCCACGATCGCGATCAACGGCCCGGACGTGCGCTGGGTCGGCTCCGAGTCCGGGGCGTTCCGGGCCGACGAGTGGAGCGCACTGCCGTTCAAGGGCGCTGATCCCGGGGCGTTGAACCGTGACGACGACATGCTCAGTGGCGCCGCGTCGGGTGACCTGGGTTCCAGCGCGCTGATCGGGCGCAACCTGGGGACTGTCACGTACCTGTCCTGGTATCCGGCCGAGGCGGACGTGTCCATCCGACCCGGCTGGTTCTGGCACGCCGGCCAGAACGGCTCGGTCAAGCAGCCGGCCGCGCTGATGCAGCTCTACGAGAACGCGGTGGGTCGCAACGCCAACCTGCTGCTCAACGTCCCGCCGAATCGGGCCGGCGTGATCGACGCGCCGGACGTCACCGCCCTGGACGGGTTCGGCACCACCCAGCGCTCACGGTACGGCCGCGAGCTGTTCGCCACGGCGGGTGCGACCGGCACCCACGCCGCCCTCACCGACACGGCCCTGGGCACGTACTGGTCGCCCTCGGGTGGCGCCGACCACCGGCGCTGTCGAACTGACCGCCTGCCGGGCCCGCACGTTCGACCGGCTCCTGTTGCAGGAGTCGGTCGGCAACGGCCAGCGCATCGAGGCGTTCGCCGTGGACGCCTGGATCAACGGCGGCTGGCAACAGGTCGCCGCCGCCGGAACGGTCGGACACAAGCGGATCGTGCCGCTGACCGCCGCCGTGAACAGCGACCGGCTGCGGCTGCGGGTCACCGCCGCGCGCGGCGTCCCGCAGGTCGCGACTCTCACCGCGTACGCCACCGACAGCACCGCCAACCCGGCGTCCTGCTGATTTCCCAGCCTTTCGAGAGGAGCGAACAATGCGTCTTCGACGTATCAGCGTGACCGGCGCGGTGGGGGTACTCGCCGCCGCACTGTTGACAGTGCCGGCCACGCCGGCCTCGGCCGTACCGGGTGATCTTCAGGTGATCCCGGCGCTGAAGCAGTGGACGGCGGGCACCGGCAGTTACACCTTCGGCACCACGACCCGGATCGTGGTCGATCCCGCGTACACCGCCCAGCTCAACGACGACGCTGCCACCTTCGCCGCGGACCTGCGGGACCTGACCGGCCGCACCGTCCCGGTCACCACCGGCACGGCCGCCACCGGCGACATCCGGCTGACCCTGGGCGGCAGCCAACCCGCCGAGGGCTACACGATGACTGTCGGATCGAGCATCGCCATCCAGGGCTCGACCGACGCCGGCGCCTTCTACGGCACCCGGACGGTGCTGCAACTGCTCAAGCAGTCCAGCACGGTGCCGGCGGGCACGACCACCGACGCCCCGACCAAGTCCGAACGCGGCATGATGGTCGACGTTGGTCGCAAGTACTTCACCGTCGACTGGCTCCGTCGGCACGTCAAGGAGCTCGCCTACCTGAAGATGAACCGGTTGCACCTGCACCTGTCCGACACGTTCGGATTCCGGCTGGAGAGCACCACCCACCCGGAGGTGGTGTCGGAGCAGTTCTACACCAAACAGCAGATCCGCGACCTCATCGCCCTGGCGGCCCAGTACCACATCGAGGTCATCCCCGAGATCGACATGCCGGGCCACATGAACGCCATTCTGGCCGACCACCCGGACCTGCAACTCACCGACACCAACGGCAACCGCAACCCCTACTACCTCGACCTGTCCAAGCCGGGTGCCTACACCCTCGCCCGGGACCTCATCACCGAGTTCCTGCCGCTGTTTCCCGGCCGGTACTGGCACATCGGCGCGGACGAGTACATCGGCAACTACGCGGCCTACCCGCAGCTGCTGACCTACGCCCGCGCGACCTACGGGGCGAACGCCACAGCGAAGGACGCCTACTACGGCTTCATCAACTGGGCCAACGACATCGTCCGCGCCGGCGGCAAGACCACCCGCATGTGGAACGACGGCATCGGCACCGACGGCACCATCCGGCCGGCGTCCAACATCCACGTCGAGGTCTGGTACAACTACGGCATCACCCCGCAGGCCCTGCTGGACCGTGGGCACACCATCTCCAACCAGGCGTGGGATCCGACCTACTACGTTCCCGCCATCAGCAAGCCGAACGTGACGTGGGCCTACGAGAC
This sequence comes from Micromonospora sp. MGP-C2, assembly GCF_057766525.1. Taxonomy (NCBI): domain Bacteria; kingdom Bacillati; phylum Actinomycetota; class Actinomycetes; order Micromonosporales; family Micromonosporaceae; genus Micromonospora; species Micromonospora sp. MGP-C2. The sequence goes on along the minus strand of NZ_JBYMEN010000002.1, from coordinate 6,113,659 downwards.
CTGGACCCCGGACCGGTTCCAGGGCAACACCACCGTCGGCGACACGTCCCGCAACCTCGGCACCGTGCTGCACATCTGGTGTGACTACCCGGACGCGGAGACCGAGGACCAGATCGCGGCGGGCATCCGGACCATCCTGCGTGTGATCGCCCAGCAGACCTGGGGGTCACCGAAGCCGGTCGCCACGTACACCGCCTTCGGGGCGATCATCGACCGCATCGGCCGGGCTCCCGGCGGCCCGGCGGTGGCGACCGGCAACCTGGCGACGAACCGCCCGGTGACCGCGTCGTCGACCGAGACGGCCAGCTTCCCGGCCTCGGCGGCGGTGGACGGCGACATCAGCACCCGCTGGTCCTCGGCCTACACCGACCCGAGCTGGATCCAGGTCGATCTCGGCAGCAGTCAGGAGTTGTCCCGCGTCGCACTGCGCTGGGAGGCCGCCTACGCCCGGGCGTACCAGATCCAGACTTCCACCAACGGCACCACCTGGAGCACCGCGGTGACCGTCACCGCCGGGGACGGCGGCACCGACGAGCACCTCGTCAACACCACCGCCCGGTACGTCCGTATGCAGGGCACCACGCGCGCCACCACCTTCGGCTACTCCCTCTGGGAGTTCGAGGTCTACGGCCCGAAGAAGGGCGTCATCACCGGCGCTGCCAGCGGCCGTTGCGTCGACATCCCCGGCAGCAACACCACCGACGGCACCGCGGTCAACCTCTGGGACTGCAACAGCGGCGCCAACCAGACGTGGACCCACCGCAACGACGGCACCCTCACCGCGCTGGGCAAGTGCCTGTGGCCGGCGAACGGAAGCCTCACCGACGGCACCACGATCGTGATCGGCACCTGCACCACCGCCACGACCCAACGGTGGACCTACGACACCGCCACGAGCACCTACCGCACCGGCGGCAAGTGTCTCGACGCCAACGGCGGCGCGACCGCCAACGGCACCCGCCTCATCCTCTGGCCCTGCACCAACGGCGCCAACCAGCGCTGGAGCACCCCCACCGCCTGAACCACCGATGGAGGCACGATGCAGCACGCCATCCCCTCGCCATCCTCATCGGCAGCACGGCCACGGCGGCTCGTCGTGCCCACCATCGTCCTGGCTCTGATCGCCGCTGCCGTCGCCACGGTCGGGGGCCATCAGGACCCGGCCGGGGCGGCGGTCCCGGCCGACCCGACCTACACCGATGCCGCCGGCCTGGTCTTCCCCGGCCCCCAACCGGGGGCGGCGACGGCGTCGCTGTCCGGCGGCAGCTTCACCCTGGCAAACGCGGCGCTGTCGACCACGTGGAGCGTGCTCGGCAGCACGGTGTCGCTGACCCGGTTCGACAACCGGGCAGCGAACACCACGGTGCCGATGAGCCTCCGTGGGCTCTTCACCCTCACCCTCGCCGACGGCAGCACCATCACGACGGCGAACACGACGGTCTCCGCCGGCCCGGTGGTCAGCGACCTGCCGGCGAACGCGGCGTCGGCACGGCTCGCGGAACGTTTCGCCGGCAAGGCGGTCACCACCACCTTCCGGTACGGCAGCGGCGCGCGGACCCTCGACGTGCAGTGGCAGGTACGGCTGCGCGGCGGCGCCAACTCCGTGCAGCACAGCTTCACCGTGCGCTCGGTGGCCGGCACGTTCGACGTGACGTCGCTGCGTCTGGTGGAGCTCAACCTGGCGAACGCACGGGTGCGTGGCAACGACGACGGCAGCCCGGTGGTGCACGGCACGGCCGGCGGCGAGACGGTGTTCGTCGGCATCGAGAACCCGATGGCGAAGGCGACAGTGACCGGGTCAGCCGTCGACATCGCGGTGCCCCGTGCCGGGGATCTCACCGCCGGTGCGTCGTGGGTGTACACCGCCTCCACAGGTGTGTCGCCCGCCGGTCAGCTACGCCGCTCGTTCCAGTACTACCTGCAACGCGAACGCGCTCACGACCGCCGCACGTTCCTGCACTACCAGAGCTGGCTGGACCTCAAGCCACCCGGCGAGGTCATCAACAGCGCCGAGCTGACCCGGGCCGTCAACCTGTTCGGCACCCAGCTGCGCAACCGCGGCGCCACCATCGACAGCTTCTGGGTCGACGACGGCTGGGACTATCTGCGTTCACCACGGGTCGACGAGACGAACCTGAACGTCTGGTCGTTCGACCCGACCCAGTTCCCCACCGGTTTCGCACCGCAGAAGGCCGCGGCCGCGCAGTACGGCGCATCGATGTCGGTGTGGATGTCGCCGTTCGGCGGGTACGGCACCAGCGCCGCCACCCGCCAGGCCATCAACGCGAGCAAGCCGGCCGACCAGCGGCTGGAAACCCACAGCGGCGGTCAGTTCAAACTCGGCGGCAGCCGCTACTACGACCGGTTCCGGTCGGTCGCCTTCGACATGATGGACAACCAGGGGGTACGCGGCTTCAAGCTCGACGGCATCGGCGGCGGGCTCTACCAGTCCGGCCCGAACGCGAGTTACATCGCCGACTACGAGGCACTGCTCGGGCTGACGGGGGATCTGCGGGCGCACCAGAAGGACGTGTTCGTCAACGCCACAGTCGGCACCTGGGGCTCGCCGTACTGGTTGTGGTACGCCGACTCCATCTGGCGCGACGGGCACGACGCGTCACTGACCGGTGCGGGCAGCGCGCAACAGCGCTACGTCAACTACCGCGACTCGGAGACGTTCCGCAACGTCGCCACCCAGAACCCGCTGTTCCCGATCCCGAGCCTGATGAACCACGGGGTCATCTTCTCCGACCGCACACCGCAGTTCACCGCCGACTACGACCTGACCAAGGCCAGCGTCCAGGCGGAGGTGTCGCAGGACATCCGCGCCTACTTCGCGCTCGGTCTGAGCCTGCAGGAGCTGTACGTGCGCAACACGCTCGTCGATGCCAGCAGGCCGGGCGCGGCCTGGTTCTGGGACACCGTGGCGGCCAACGCCAAGTGGGCTCGCGCCAACCAGGGACTGCTCAGTGACGTGCACTGGGTCGGCGGTGACCCGGCGGCAGGCGCCGTCTACGGCACGGCCGCCTGGAACTCCTCGGCCGGGGCGTCCAGAGGCATGCTGATGCTGCGTAACCCGTCGGCGTCCGCGCAGACCTTCACGGTCAACCCGCAGACGGTCTTCGAGCTGCCCGGCGGGACCCACCAGCGGTACAAGTTCACCGAACGCGACGGACGCCGATCCGGCTTCGTGTCCGGTCCCGCCAGACCGGTGACCATCACGCTGGCGCCGTTCGAGGTGGCCGTCTTCCAGGCCACGCCGACGGACGAGGCGATCGGCGGCGGAGACAGCCCGCAGCTGTCGCGCGCTCGCTGGACCGCGACGGCGGACAGCGTCGAGACGGTCGGCGAGAACGGTGCCGCCGCCAATGCCATCGACGGCAACCCCGCCACCATCTGGCACACCCGCTACGTCGGCGGTGTCGCCGCCATGCCGCACCAGATCACCATCGACCTCGGCGGCACCTTCCGCATCGACAAACTCGACTACCTGTCCCGCCAGGACGGCGGCACCAACGGCACCATCGCCGACTACCAGATCCAGACCAGCACCGACGGCACCACCTGGACCCAGATCGCCGCCGGCACCTTCGGCTCCGGCAGCACAGTGAAGTCGGCGCTCTTCGCGCCCACCACGGCCCGGCACGTACGCCTGCGCACCACCCGCGCCGCCAACGGCGCCGGGTACGCCTCCGCCGCCGAGATCAACCTGTACGGCTCGACGGCCTGACCGGTCTCTCTGCCGTTCCGGGGCGACGCTGGTGTCACCCCGGAACGGCAGGATCGACGGCAACCCGCCCTATCGGGCGAGAACATGGGCGAGGACCGCCACGCCGCCCGTCACGACCAGCGCGCTGCCGGCGGCCAGCAGTGCGGCACCCTCCGGCTGACCCAGGTGGGTGGGCAGTCGGACGGTCCGATACCGACGCCGCGCCAGGACGGCAACCACGACGGCGAGCGGAGCGCAGGCCAGCACAAGTCCCGCCGCGAACGGATGACGCGGCACCAGTTCCCGTCCCACGGCCACCAGCACGGTGGCCGTCGCCAACGCCGTACGAAGCCACGCCAGCAGGGTGCGTTCGGCCTGTGCTCCCCGGTCGGCGAGCCGTGGTGGTTCCGTCACATCAGCACCACGACATCAGATCGGCACCGACATCAGATCAGCACCACGACGAGGATGGTCAGGCCGGCCACGACCACCCCCGCCGCCGCCACGACCGCGACGGGAGTGGACGGCAACGGCAGTTGGAGCCGCAGCGCCCGTTCGTTGCGGCTCCAACGAGGGAACGCCTCGACTGCCACCCCGACGGCGAGCACCGCCAGCACGGCCGCCGCCCACTGCGAGCCTTCCGCGCCGAAGGCCTTGACCGCCGCGGCGGCCACCATGAGGCCCAGCGCGGTCCGCAGCCACGCGAGGAAGGTGCGCTCGTTGGCGAGGGTGAACCGGGGGTCCGGCTCCGTGCCGACCCCGTAGACGCGGCGTGGCCAGCGACGGTCGGGGCGGCCCGGGCCGGCCGGCGCGGGAGGTGCCTCGTCCGTCACCCGCTGACCGGTGCCGGCGGCTGCCACGGGAGGTCGCCACACTCCCGCTGGACGCGGGCGAGTTCCTCGACGAGCGCCGCCCTGATCCGCGCGTACGCCGGGTCGTCGTAGACGCTGCGCATCTCCCACGGGTCGGCGCGCAGGTCGAACAGCTCCCACTCCGGCTCCTGCGCCGTGGCGGAGGTGCCGGGCAGACCCAGCCCGTCGGCGTAGTAGTAGACCAGTTTGTGGTCGTGGGTGCGTACGCCGTAGTGCGCCCACACGTGGTGCTCGTCGTCGTCGTGTTCCCAGTAGCGGTAGTACACCGACTGCCGCCAGTCGTCGACGTCCTCACCGCGCAGCAGCGGTCGCAGTGAGCGTCCCTGCATGCGGGAGTCGGCCGGCACGTCGGCGTAGTCGAGGAACGTCTGGGCGAAGTCGACGTTCATGGCGAGCGCGTTGGTGGTGGAGCCGGCCGGGATCTCCGCCGGGTAGCGGATCAGGAACGGCATCCGCAGCGACTCCTCGTACATGAACCGCTTGTCGTACCAGCCGTGGTCACCGAGGAAGAAGCCCTGGTCGGACGTGTAGACGACAATGGTGTCGTCGGTCAGCCCGTGCTCGTCGAGATAGTCGAGCAGGCGGCCGACGTTGTCGTCGACGCTGGCGACGCAGCGCAGATAGTCCTTGATGTAGCGCTGGTAGGTCCAGAGGGCGGCCTCGTCGGGGTCCAGGTGTGGTGGCAGCATCTCCTTGATGTCGTTGGCCGTCAGGTCCCGGTCCACCCGCATCCGGGCAGCCCGGGCGGCGGCGGCGTGCCCCGAGTGGTCGTCGTCGAACGAGCCCGGCACGGCCACGTCGTCGACGTACATGTCGCGGTGCTTGTCGTCGGGCTCCCAGTTGCGGTGTGGCGCCTTGTGGTGCACCAGCAGGCAGAAGGGTCGTTGCGGGTCGCGCTGGTCGAGCCAGTCGACGGCCAGGTCGGTGATGATGTTCGTGCAGTAGCCGGGACGGACCTGCTCGGTGCCGTCCATACCGATGAAGACGGGATCGCGGTACCGCCCCTGGCCGGGCACGACCTCCCAGTAGTCGAACCCCCGGGGGTCGTGCTCCGGGCCGTGCCCGAGGTGCCACTTACCGACCAGGGCGGTCTGGTAACCGGCGCGGCGCAGCAGCTCCGGGAAGACGAGCTGCCTGTTGTCGAACTCGGTCGACAACGTCTGCACGCCGTTGACGTGGTTGTAGGTGCCGGTGAGGATGGTGGCCCGGCTGGGCGCGCACAGCGAGTTGGTGCAGAAGCAGTTCTCCAGGAGAGCACCGCCGGCCGCGATACGGTCGATGTGCGGCGTCTCGTTGATCTTGCTTCCGTAGGCGCCCACCGCGTGCGCGGCGTGGTCGTCGGCCATGATGAAGACGATGTTGGGCCGCACGTGCTGATCCTTTCTCACGCGACCCGCCTCAGGACGCGTACGCGGCGGCGTCGTAGTAGGTGCTCGGGTCAACAGCGTTCGGCAGCTTCCCCAGGTCCTTGAAGAGGCCGTTGAGGCCGGTGAGCCAACCCGCGACGGTGCCGTCGGTGGACTTGGCGGCAAGCTCGGCGGACGGCAGGAACCGGGCGTTGGCGGCCTCGGCGCGCAGTTGGTCGATCGGGGCCGACTTGAGGAACTTCGCGGTGACCTCGACAGCGCGGTCCAGGTTGGCGGCCCGCTCGTCGTTGGCGGCACGCAGCACCGCGAGCACCTTCTTCACCAGGTCCGGCTTGCCGGTCACCACGTCGTTGCGGCCCACATAGGCGGACGGGAAGCTGATGGCCGGGTAGAAGTCGTCGTTCTTGGCCAGCTCGGTCAGCTTCGGCACCCGCTTGCTGATGGTGCCGATGAGCGGGTACCAGATGCCGGCCGCGTCGATCTGGCCCGACCCGAACGCGGTGACGACAGTGCTCGGGTCCATCGCGACCTTCTGGACGTCGTCGATGGAGAGGCCGGCGCTCCGCAGGGCCAGCCGCACGATCATGTCGCCGGAGGTGCCTTCCGGCACGCCGACCTTCTTGCCCTTGAGCGCGGCCATGGAGGTGATGCCCGGCTGGGCGATGACCCGGTCGGCGAAACCGAGCGAGTTGATGGCGATGACCCGGGCCTTGCCGGAGGCCGGCAGCCACATCGCGCCCGGGCCCAGGTAGCCGAAGTCGAGGTCGCCGGCGCCGAGCGCCTGCACCTGCAGGGGGCCGTTGGTGAAGACCTTGAGGTCCGGCTTGAGACCGTGTTCGGCCCACAGTTTCCTGTCGTCGGCGATCGCCATGAGGCTCGCGCCGGTGAAGTCGGCGATGTAGCCCAGCTTCACCGGCTCGCTGCCGGAGCCGCCGGATCCGGACTGGTCGTCGTCGCCGCAGGCGGCGAGGGCTGCGGCGGTGCCGAGGCCGGCGATGCCGGTGAGCAGGGATCGACGGGAGAGAGGGCTCATTGCGATGCACCTTCCTGAGGGGTCTGGTGGTAGACGGCGCGCCAGACCCGATTGCGGATCCGGGAGAATTCCGGTGACAGGCGAACGGCTTCGGTGCGTGGGTACGGCAGGTCGACGTCGATGACCTCGTGCACCCGGCCGGGCCGGGCAGCCATGACGACGACCCGGTTGGCGAGGTAGACGGCCTCGTCGACGTCGTGGGTGATGAACATGACGGTGCGTCGCTCGGAGCCCCAGGTGGCCAGCAGCTGATCCTGCATCTGCACCCGGGTGAGGGCGTCCAGGGCGCCGAAGGGTTCGTCCATGAGCAGGACGCCGGGGTCGACGGCGTACGCGCGGGCGATGGCGCACCGCTGCCGCATACCGCCGGACAGCATCCGGGGCAGCGCGTCGGCGAAGTCGGTGAGGCCCACCAGGTCGATGAAGTGCTGCGCCCGTCGCCGCCGCTCGGCCCGCCCGACCTTGGCGATCTGGAGACCGAACTCGACGTTCTGGCGCACGGTCAGCCAGGGGAACAGCGCGTACTGCTGGAAGATGACGCCGCGTTCCGGGCCGGGCCCACGCACCGGTCGCGAGTCGACGAGCACCTCGCCGCCGGTGGGTTCGACCAGGCCGGCTGCGATGTTCAGCAGTGTCGACTTGCCGCAGCCGGACGGGCCGACCACTGTGACGAACTCGCAGTCGGCGATGTCCAGGTCGACGTTCTGCAGCGCGTGGAACGGTTTGCCGCCCACCTCGAACGTGCGGCTGGTGGAGCGGAAGGAGATTTTCTCGGTCATCGACGTTCCTGCCATCCGGTGAGGTGCTTTTCCGCGGTGAGCAGGAGCCGGTCCATGATCAGGCCGAGCACACCGATGGTGATCAGGCCGACGAAGATGCTCGGCAGGTCGTAGTAGATCTGCGCCTGCTGCATGCGGTAGCCGAGGCCCTCCTGCGCGGCGATCAGCTCGGCGGCCACCAGGGTCGCCCACGCCGCGCCGAGGCCGACGCGCATGCCGACCAGGATGAACGGGGTGGACGCGGGGACGATGACCCGGCGGAACACCACGGCGTCGTTCGCGCCGAGCACCCGGGCTGCGTTGATCATGGTGCGTTCGACGCTCACCACACCCTGGAACGTCGACACGACGCAGGACAGGAACGCGGCCAGGAAGATGACGAAGATCTTCGGCGTCTCCCCGATGCCCATGAGCAGGATGGCCAACGGGATGACGGCCAGGGGCGGGATCGTGCGGAAGAACTGCACGTAGGGCTCGATCAGGCCACGTGCCGTCCGGTACCACCCCATCAGGAAGCCGACCGGAATCGCGAGGGCGGTGCCGAGCGCGAATCCGATGAGCACCCGGCGCAGGCTGGCGAGGCTGTCGTCGAGCAGGGTGCCGTCCATGGCGAGTTCACCGGCGCGGACGGCGACCGCCTGCGGCCCGGGAAGGCCCGACACCCCGACCCGCGCGAGCACGGTCCAGATGCCGATGCCGAGCACGACGGCGATCACGTTCCACGCCAGCAGTGGTACGGCACGGCGTGGCGGCGACGCCGTGCGGGTGGTCTCCGACCCGCGGGTCCGGGGCGGTTGAACGTCTATCGGCACGGTGGCCCTCCGTAGCCCAGGTCGGATTGGAGCGCGCCTTCCGGGTGGGCGGCGCTCAAGGTAAGGGAATCTTTGGTGACCGGACTAATCATGTCAACCCTTCGGACTAAAATTGCCGAGCTGGCGGCACTGCCTCGATTCATAAGACATCCGATGTCTGGTGACCAGCAACCCTAGGGTGACGGCGCTGCCGTGACAACGCCCGCCCACCCCACCGAGGGCGCCGGATATTGTTCGACGCATTGACTAAATTGACGACTCTCGTCAGACTGCGGCGTACCGAGCCACCCCAGCCGCCCGGCGCTCCGGGCGACGGCCCAAGGAGTCCCATGTCGATTCCACGCTCCCGCCACAGCACCGGATCGGGACGCCGACGCATCGCCGCCCCCCTCGCACTGCTGATCGCCGCGACGCTCGTCGCGCCGGTCACCTCCGGCACGCCGGCCGCGGCCGCCGCCACGCCGGTGAACCTGGCCCGGACCGGCACCGCCACCGCGTCGAGCGTCGAGCTCGACCGGGCCGACTTCGTCGCCGCGCACGTCAACGACGGCGACCGCAACACCCGGTGGTCGTCGAAGTACCAGGACGCCAACTGGGTGCAGGTACGGCTGGCGACCCCTGCCACTGTCGACCACGTCGTGCTCGCCTGGCCCAACGCGTGCGCCCGTGACTTCACACTGCAGACCTCGACCAACGGCACCACCTGGACGGACGTCACCCGCGTCCAACGCGACACCTGCCCCCGGACGGACGTCATCGCGGTGAACTCGGCGCAGCCCGTGTCCCACGTGCGCATGCAGGGGCACCAGCGGTGGGCGGGTTACGGCTACTCCATCTCCGAATTCGAGATCTGGAACGAGACGGCGCCCGCACCCGCGCCCTCGCTGGGCCTGCTGCCCAAACCCGTGTCCATGACGGAGAACGGCGGCACGCCGTACACGCTGAACCGGAACACGCCCATCGTCGCGGTCGGGGCGCAAGCGACCGCGCCCGCGACCTACCTCGCCGGCCTGCTACGCCCGGCCACCGGGTACGGCCTGCCGGTGGTCACCCAGAGCAGCGCGCCCGCGCCCATCGTCGTCGAGGTCGGCGCCGGCAAGGGCCCCGCCGGTCAGGCAGCCGAGGGGTACCGGCTCGTCGTCACCACCACGAAGGTCCAGATCAGCGCCGACACGGCGAACGGCGCACTCAACGGGGTGCAGACGCTGCGCCAACTCCTCCCCCAGTGGGTGGAGTCCGACAGCGTCGTCGACGCCACGTGGACCGTGCCGGCGGTGACGATCTCCGACTACCCACGCTTCGCCCACCGCGGGATGATGCTCGACGTCGCTCGCAGCTTCTACCCGATGAACGAGATCAAGGCGTACATCGACGGCGCCGCCCAATACAAGATCAATCGTCTGCACCTGCACCTGACCGACGACCAGGGCTGGCGGATCGCCCTCGACAACCCGGCGAGCAACCCGGCGGGCATCGACTACGGCCTGCTCACCACGGTCAGTGGCCGTACCGCCATGACCTACAACGACAGCGGCCAGCTGATGGGCACCGAGCTGGGTGTCACCGGCTTCTACACCAAGGCCGACTACGCCGAGATCGTGCGCTACGCCGGCGTGAACGGCATGACCGTCATCCCGGAGATCGACATGCCCGGGCACACCAACGCCGCGCTGCACGCCATCCCCCAGCTGAACACGACCGGCGCCCAGCCGAAACCGGCCGCCGGACAGCGGACCGCCCCGGCCAACGGCACCGGCAACGTCGGCTACTCGACGTTCGACTCGGCCAGCACGACGACGTACGAGTTCGTCACTCAGGTCCTGACCCAGATCGCCGCCATGACGCCGGGGCCGTACCTGCACATCGGCGGCGACGAGGCCCACGTGACCAGCCACGCGAACTACACCACGATGGTGAACGCCTTCACCTCGACTGTCGCCTCGCTCGGTAAGACGGTGGTCGGCTGGAACGAGTACGCCGGCACGACGCTGCCCCAGAACAGGGCCGTCGTGCAGTACTGGAACGGCGACCGCACCGCGGTGGCCAACGCGGTGACCGGCCGCGGCGCCCAGGTCGTCCTCTCCCCCGCCCCCCACACGTACGTGCCGCAGAAGCAGGACTCCCGTCAGCCGCTCGGTGGCACCTGGGCGTGCGGCGGACCGTGCGGGCTGGACCGGCACTACAACTGGGACCCCGGCACCTTCATCCCGAACATCGCCGAGACCAGCGTGCTCGGGGTCGAATCGGCGCTCTGGGGCGAGTTCATCCGCCGCATCGGTCAGGCGCAGTACTACAGCTTCCCGCGCCTCGTCGCCACCGCCGAGGTCGGGTGGACGCCACAGGCGCAGCGCAGCTACGCCGACTTCACCACCCGCCTGTCGGTGGCCGGGGGCCGGTTGACGGTCCAGGGCGTCAACTTCTTCCCCACCGCCGACGTCGCGTGGCGCAAGCAGGCGACCGGTCGTCCGGCCACCGCGGTCGTCGGCGCACCGGCCGGCGCCACCTGGACGGTCACCGCCCCCGGACTCCGGTCCGCCGACCTGACCGCCACGGTCACCTGGAGCGACGGGCGGGTGGAGGCGCTCACACCGACCGCCACGCGCGAACCGAGCATCCCCGCGATGCAGATCAACAGCGCGTTCACCGTGGTGTCCCGACGCACGTTCGGCGCACCGGGCACGTACACCGGGAGACTGTCGGCGCGCTCGGCCGGGGCTTCCCCCGTCGAGGCGGCGCTGACCGTCGCGGTCCGAGCACCCTGACCACCGGCCGGCGCCGTCACCTCGCGCTGGTGACGGCGCCGGCCACCGCGCCCGTACGCTGCCGCAACGACATTGAAAACGAGGCATCGGTCATGATGGTCCGGTGATCGAACGCCCGGATGCCATGCAGCGTGTGCGGCTGGCACACACCGAGGTCCTGCTGGCTCAGCTCCGCAGCGCCGGCCCGCTCAGCCGGGCCGAGCTCATCCGGCTGACCGGGCTCTCGCGTACCACGCTGTTCGACATCATCGGCGACCTCATCGCCCGCGGTGTGGTCGTCGAGCGCGAGCCCGCGCTGTCCGGCCACCGGGGCCGGGGACGGCCGTCCACGACCGTCAGCCTCAACCCGTCCGCCGGCCGGATCGTCGGCATCGACCTCGGCCGGGCGACGATCACCGTCATCGTCGCCACCCTGGGCCACGACATCCTGGCCCGGGGCAGCCGCCCCATCACGCTGACGGCGGGGCCGGCCCGACGGGCCAACGCCGCGATCAAGCTGATCGACGACCTCGTGCAGCAGCACGACATCGACCTGCGGGCCCTGGAGGCGATCGGCCTCGGCCTGCCCGGCCTGGTGGCCGGTCGGAGCCGTTCGGCCGGCGACAGCGGCAGCAGCCCCTCGGTGGCCGCGAAGCAGATCAGCACCCGAATTCAGGACCGGTACGGCGTCGCCGTCGTCACCGACAACAACTCCCGACTGGCCGCGCTGGCCGAAGGCACCTGGGGGGCGACCCGTGACGTGCGGGACGCCATCTACGTCCGGTGGAGTGACGGCGTGGGCGGCGGGCTCATCGTCGACGGCCGGCTCGCCCGAGGCGCGCACGGCGCGGCCGGCGAGATCGGTCACGTCAGCGTCGAGCCCGACGGCGACCCCTGTCCGTGCGGTGGCCGCGGCTGCCTTGAGCTGCTGATCCGACCGTCGGCGCTGATCGAGCAGTGCGCCCGGCGCGGTGTCACAGTCGCGGACCCGGCCGATCTGGTCGCGCGGGCAATCGCCGGCGAGCCGATCGTCTCCGACGTGGTGCGGCACGCCGCGACGCTGCTCGGCCGAGTCCTGTCGGGAATGGTGGTGCAGTTGGACCCGGGCAAGGTAGCCATCGGTGGCACCCTCGCCCATGCCGGCGAAACGGTGCTCGAACCGGTCCGGACGGCCATCGGTCAGCTGGCGATCCCCGGACACACCCGCCGCCTGGACGTCGTGACGGCCCAGTTCGGCGACGAGGGCGGCGCCCTAGGCGCCGTCGCGGCAGCCCTGCGGCTCAACATGTCCGAGCCCCTGCCGGCCCTCCCCACGGCATAGGACCAGCGCACGGCCCGGCAGCGCGGGACAGGACCAGCGCGCGGCCCGGCAACGCGGCACAGGGCCAGCGCACCGCCCGGCGGCGCGGCGGCCGGCTACGGCGTCGCGGGCAGGAGCGTGAGCAGTCGTTCGACAACCCCGGTCACCGCGTCCCGTCCCGCTGCGAGGTAGCGGCGCGGGTCTCGGGATTGCGGCAGGGCCTCACGGACCGCGTCGGTGAACGCCACGTTGAGGGCCGTACCAACGTTGATCTTCACCATGCCATGACCGACCGCGGCGCGGATCTGGTCCAGCGGCACCCCGGAGGAACCGTGCAGGACCAGGGGCACGGGTACGGCTTCGCGGATCGCGGCCACCAGGTCGAGATCCAACGAGGCGGTGCGGTCGGCCATCGCGTGCGAGCTGCCCACCGCGACGGCGAGAGCGTCGACGCCGGTCTCGGCCACGTACCGGGCGGCCTCGGACGGGTCGGTGCGGACGCCGGCGGTGTGGGCGCTCGCCGGAGCGTCCGGCTTACCGCCGACGTAGCCGAGTTCGGCCTCCACCCACAGCCGGTGGTCGTGCGCCCACTCGGTCGCCTTGCGGGTGGTCGCCACGTTGGCGGCGTACGCCAGCGCGGATGCGTCGACCATCACGGAGCTGAAGCCCGAGTCGGGAGCCTGCCCCAGCAGACCGATGTCGTCGACGTGGTCCAGGTGCAGCGACAGGGTCGCGCTGGACCTCCAGGCGACCTCGGCCGTCGCCGCTGCGATGGCCGACAGGCCCGAGTGGTAGCGCGCCGCGTTCTGGCTGATCTGCAGGATCGCCGGCCGGCCGGCACGCTCCGCCGCGGCGGCGATCGCCTGGGCGTACTCGATCGTGATCACGTTGAAGGCGAGCACGCCGGTGCCGGCGGCTCGGGCCGCCGCCACCAGGTCGGCGGTGGGCACGAGGGTCATCAGTGGTCCTCAGGCAACCGGCGCGGTCAGGACGACGGACCGGGTGAGCAGCCGGGGCTGGTCCGGGTGCAGGCCACGCCGCTTCGCGAGCTCGACCGCGAGCCGCTGCGCGGTGGTGAGGTGCGCCATGGCGTCGACGTCCTCGTGCACGACGATCGCGCCCGTGGCGGCCAGATCGTCGCGGAGGCCGGGGACCACCGGCCCGAAGATCCAGACCACGGACCGGTGGTCCACCACGCTGATCGGGCCGTGCCGGAACTCCATCGCCGGGTACGACTCGGCCCACATCTGTGCGGCCTCCCGCAGCTTGAGGGCCGCCTCGTGCGCCAACCCCACGGTCCAGCCGGTGCCGAGGAAGGTGAACTGGCTCCGACCGACGACGTCCGGGTCGACCGGCGTGTTCAGCTGGGCGCGCGCCTGTTCGATCGGCTCGGTCAGGTCCTCTCCGAGGCCGGCGCGCCAAGCGGCGAGCGCGGTCGTGGCGAAGCGGGTCTGCACCACCGACTGTTCGTCGGCGAAGTCGAGGACGACGCAGTCACTCACGAGCCGGCTCACCGGCCGGTCGGCATCGGTCGTGATCACGGTCGAGCGGCTGCCGCGCGGCAGCTGCTCAAGGAGCCGGATCACCTCGGTGGTGGTGCCGGAGCGGGTAATGGCGACGACGCGGTCGTACCGCCGCCCGGAGGGAAACTCCGAGGCCGCGAAGGCGTCGGTCTCCCCCTGGCCCGCCGACTCGCGCAGCGTCGCGAAACTCTGCGCCATGAAGTACGACGTGCCGCAGCCGACGACGGCGACGCGCTCACCGGGCTGGGGCAGCGCCCGCGCCACGCCCGGCTGGGCGACCAGGTCCGCGGCGCGACGCCACGTCTCGGGTTGGGAGGCTATCTCGGAGGCGACGTGCGACACGGTTCCTGCTCTCTGTCGGTGCGGTGTTCTTCCAGCTTTTCCACAGTGGTTCCGGGCAGCAGCCGGGAAGCCACGTCGTCGTCGTACTCGCCCGCCCACGGGCAGGCGACGGCGGCCGCCGAGACGGCCGCGCCCTGGGCGAGGACATTCCGCCAGGGCGCGCGGGTGAGGAGCCCGTACGCGAGCACGGCCGCGAGGGCATCGCCCGCGCCGGTCGGGTTGCCGGACACCCGTTCGGGCGCACGGACGCTGTAGGCGGCCCCGCCGGTGACCGCCACGAATCCGTCCGCGCCGCGGGACACCACACCGGCGGTGGCGCCGCTTCGGACGAGCCGGTGCGCCACCGCGACGGCGTCCTCGCGGGTGCGTACCGAGCGTCCGAGCAGGTCGGCCGTCTCGTGGGCGTTCGGTTTCGCCAACGCCGGTCCAGCGGCCAACGCATGCCGCAATGCCGGGCCGTCGGCGTCCACGATGGTCTCGGCCCCGGCTGCTCGCGCGATGGTGACGAGATCGGCGTACGCGGTCTCGGGTACGCCCGGCGGCCGGCTGCCGGACAGCACCACCACCCGTGCGCCCCGCACCCGCTCGGCGAACGCGTCCCGGAACGCCGCCCACTGCGCCTCGGTGACGTGCGGGCCAGGTTCGTTGAGGACGGTCGCCGTGCCCTGCGCGAGGACGGTCACCGTCCGACGGGTCTCCGCGCCGAGGCGGGTGAACTGCGCCGGCACGCCGGCCGCCGCCAGTTCCGCTTCGATGTGCTCGCCGGAGGCACCGCCGAGCAGACCCAGGACCACTGTCTCGGCGCCCAGTTGACGCAGCACCCGGGCGACGTTCAGACCCTTGCCCCCGGCACGGGCGACCACGCCGGTGACCCGGTGCGACGTGTCCGGGACCAGTTGGGGAACGGTGTAGGTGATGTCCAGGGCCGGATTGAGCGCCACCGAGATGATCAGGTCACGCCGATCCGGGACCCGCGGCGGGTCTTCGATCGTCATCTGGCCGCCTCCTCCGGCAGATGCCGGCTACACGAGCACGCATGATCTTTCGTGAAATCCGACCACCTATATCAATCAGGATGTTGCAGACCCTAGGATCTGACCCTACTGCCGTCAAGGTCTCCCAGCCCGCCCGGAGCCGGTGTACGACGTTGGGTCGCCCCACAGACGCGAGGATCAGCGAGGATTGGTGAGGCGTCGGAGTCGGTCGGTGAGCTGCCACGCGGACGACACGGATATTGCAGAAAGTTGCACAGATCGCACACCTCAGACGACCGCACGGACGGCCCAACCGGGCGCCGGGGTGCCCTTGACGAGTATCGATAAGGCTCGTAAGTTCGTCCGACATCTGACGTAGGACAATTCCCCCGCTGTCCGAAGGACAACCATGACCACAGGAATCTCCCGCCGCGCGGTCGCTGTGGCGGGTGCCGCCGGTGCCCTCGCCGCTGTCGCGCCGCCCGGCCGGGCCGACGCCGCGATCGTTTCGACGTCCCTCCCGGTCCTCGGCGTCACCGACGACTGGAACGCCGTCCTCGCCCGCACGCCCCAGGTGCAGCTCACATCCGGTGCCACGTACACCCTTACCGCTCCTGTCGCGCTGCCCGATCGCTGCGTCATCGTTGGCAACGGCGCGACGGTCACCGTCGCCAACGATCAGACCGGCGCCCTGTCCATCGCGGGTCGCAGCAGTGTCACCATCAGCGGAGTCCACTTCCTCGGACGCCCGGCCAGCCCGGTCGACTCAGCACCGCAGTTCGCGCACGTCGGCATACGGATCAGCCGCAGCACCGGCGTCCGGATCCTGGACTGCGACTTCACGAACTGGCGCGGCGCCGGCCTGGCGGTCACCGGGTCGACGGCGGACGACTACTTCGGCTACCGGCTCAAGGTGAGCGGCAACGCCTTCCACCGCTGCTACTTCGGTGTGTCGATGGCGGACCGCAGCGAATACTCGCAGTTGACCGCGAACAGCTTCACGTCGTGCCGACTCGCGATCTGGAACTCGTCCGGGAACTGGACGATCAACGGCAACGTGGTCGTCGGTTGCTACGGCGCCTACTACTCGTTTGCCCAGACCAGCCCGTACGGCGCTCTCACCAGCGACAACTGGGGTCACGGCAGCCTGACCGGCAACACCGTCAACCACTCCAACGGCGGCGTGCCCGTGCGGTGGAGCACCGCGTTGGCCTTTCCGATCGGCGGGGTCGACCGCAATCCCGGCACCGGCGTCGTCGTCGACGGCGTCCTGCCGCCGACCTTCACCGGCAACACCCTCTGGTACAGCGACATCCGCGCCACGAACCTGCTGGGCACCCGCTGGATGCTGTCCGGCTGCACCCTGTCCAATCTCGCCGTCAGTTGCACCGGCTCCGTCCCGGTGCACCTGGTGGGCACGCAGGCCAACAGCGGCAACCTGCCCCTGTTGCAGGGCAACGTCAAGGATCTTCTGCCGCTCTGAGCGTCACCCGACCGGAGGTAGGCGACAGTGTTCCCATCCCGCAAACAGCGTCTTCTTTTCGTACTCGCCGCCCTGCTGGCCGGCGCGGGGCTCCAGGTTCCGTCGGCGGCACACGCGGCCAACCCGGCACCGCAGGTCGCGCCGAGCGTCCGGGAATGGACCGGCGGCACCGGCGTCTACACGCTGACCGCGACCTCCCGGATCCTGGTGGACCCCGCCCACACCGCCCAGTTGTCGACGGCCGCGACCGCATTACGCGTCGACCTCGGCGCGATCAGCGGTGTCGACGTACCTGTCATCTCGTCGTCGGCGCCCGCGACCGGCGACATCCTGCTCACCCTCACCACGACGGACGCCGGCATCGGCGACCAGGGATACCTGCTGACCGCCGGCCCGAACGTCGTGGTCCGAGGAAACGCGGCGGCCGGCGTGTACTACGGCACGCAGACCCTCCTGCAGATGATCAAGCAGAGCGCGACGGCGACCACAGCGCCGGCGGGAACGATCCGGGACTTCCCGCAGTACCGGGAGCGCGGGTTGATGCTCGACGTCGGCCGGCACTTCTACGAGATGGACTATCTCGAGAACCTGCTGCGCCGCATGGCGTGGCTGCGCCTGAACACGCTGCGCATGCACTTCACCGAATGGAACGGCTTCCGCCTCCGCAGCGACCGGTACCCCGGTCTGGCGTCTGCCCAGTCCTACAGCAAGGCCGACCTGCGCCGGATGCAGGATGTCGCCAAGCGGTACCACATCACCATCGTTCCCGAGATCGACCTGCCCGGGCACGCCACCACGATGACGACGTACGACCCGACGACGCGGTTCACCTGCCCGTCGATGGACTACGCGCCCTGGCCCGGTGGATCGAACGGCGGTTGGACGCTCAACCTGACCAAGGACTCCGCCCGGACGTTCGCCATGAACCTGCTGTCGGAGTTCGTGCCGCTCTTCGACGGCCCCTACTTTCACATCGGCGGCGACGAATACCAGAACGACGCCGCCAAGAACAGCTGCCCCGAGCTGGTCAGCTACGCACAGGCACGCGGCTTCCCCTACACCGGCGACGTCTTCACCGAGTTCATGAACCTGATGAACGACAAGGTGCGGTCGTACGGCAAGACAGCCCAGCTCTGGAACTGGTGGGAGACGAACGGCCAGCAGACCAGCATCAAGCCGTCGACCAGCATCGTCCTCACGCCGTACACCGGGTCGCTGAACTACTTCTACAACCTGGGCTACACGGTCGTCGGCGTTCCGGAGAGCACCCTGTACGTGACTCCCGGCCTGAACCTCTACGTCAACGCCAAGAACGTGTACGAGAGCTGGACTCCGGACACGAACGCGAAGGTCAACGGCTACAAGATCGCGCGCTGGTCGGATGCTGTGGAACACCAGACGGACGAGTGGTTCGACCAGTACGCGAAGCGGCCGACGGAGGTCCTCGCCGAGCGTCTGTGGGGTGGCCCACGGTCGAGCACCGTGGAGGCGTTCTTCACCCGCGTGGACGCGATCGGGGACGCCCCGGGCGTGCCGAGCGTGGTCCAGGTCAACGACAACACCACGGGAACCGGCGACAACCAGTTCAGCTACTCGGGCACCTGGCAGTACGGGACCAACGGCGCCCGACAGTTCCAGGGCGACGACCACTACAGCAGCACGCTCGACAGCGCGTACCAGGTCCGGTTCACCGGAAACAAGGTCAAGCTCTTCGCCGCCAGGGCGGCGAATCACGGACGGGCCGGCGTCTCGATCGACGGCGGCCAGGAGACGGTGGTCGACCTGTACTCCCCCACGCGGGTGGACCAGGCGATGGTCTTCACCAGTGGACTGCTCGCGCAGGGCTCGCACGTCCTGCGGGTGCGGGTGCTGAACAGCAGGAACGCCAGTTCGTCCGGCACCGCGGTCACGGCGGACAAGGTCGAGGTGTCCCGGGCGGCGACCCCGGCCGCCGCGTTCGACCCGTCGACCGAGTACCGGGTCGTCAACCGCAACAGCGCCAAGGTGCTTGAGGTGCCGGTCGGCAGCGGAGACGGCGGTGGCGCCATCCAGTGGTCGAGCAACGGTGCGGCGCACCAACGGTGGACTCTCGTCGAGGCCGGCGGCGGCTACCACCGCATCGTCAACCGCAGCAGCGGCAAGGTGTTGGACGTGTCTGGCGCATCCACCGCCGACGGGGCGAGCGTCGTGCAGTGGACGAGCCACGGCGGCACGAACCAGCTGTGGAGCGTCATCCCGGTCGGCGCGCACTACAAGATCATCAACAGGAACTCCGGCAAGGCGCTCAGCGTGGCGAATGCCGCGACCAACGACGGTGCCGCCGTCGTCCAGTGGACGTACACGGGTGCGGCCAACCAGCAGTGGTCCTTGTCCTGACCCCGTTTTCGGTCCCGGTTCTGGCCGCGGCCCGTCGGACAGGGCGGCAACCCTGTCCGACGGGCCGCGCGGGGATCAGCTCCCCGACGTCACCGGGGTTCCGGTGATCGCCAGGTCGGCCATCGTCGTCCAGGGGCCCCGGGCGCCAGCCTCGCTCAGTGCCCGTAGCCGCACGTACCGGCCGCTGCGGAAAGCGCCGAACGGCACCACCTTCTGCGTCGACGTGTCGGCGAAGGTCCCCGACGCCACCGGGGTGCCCCAGTTGCTCGGGCTGTCCGAGACGTACACCTCGTAGCGGCCGATCCGGCCGTTCACTCCCCCGTCCTGCCGTGGCAGGTACCGCACTCCATCCATCCGGTACGTGGCACCCAGATCGATCTGGATCTCGTGCGGCAGGGGTGCGGCCGCCGACGACCAGGCGGTGTGCCAGAAGGTGGCCGGGTTACCGTCGAAGGCGTTGGTGGCAGCGCCGTTCTCCGCGCTGGTCTCCTCGCTGTCGGCGTACACGAGGCGCCAGCCGTCCCTCGGGATCGGCGGCGGCGTCGTACTGGTGCCGGCGACCGGCAGCACGGCGCCGTCGATCCGGGTCTGGAACGCGGTGTTCCGCGCACCGGCCTTGATCCACAGAACTCCGTCCGCGTAGAACCATCCGCTGCTGGCCGAGTCGTAGGCGGCGCGCGTGCTCAGCGGCGGCAGCGTCCGGCCGGCGACCGTGACCGCCTGCGGAGCACCGGCCAGGTGCACGCTGAACTCGTAGGACCGCGACGACGGCTTGCCGGCGTACGTGCCGGTGGAGGCGCCCACGTCCACGGTGACCGTTCCGGTGCCGGACGCCGGGGCCGTCATCTGGACCTGCTGGGTGGCATAGGCCCCGTTCCGGTAAGCGCGGGTGATGCCGTCGTCCTCGTAGAGCGTGAAGCTCGACGCGCCGCGCGGATACAGGTCGTAGGTGAGTGTGGAGACCGGTTTCTCGCCGGTGTAATTCATCTGCGGCCACATCGGCACGATGGAACCGCCCTTGACGAACAGGGGCAGCCGGTCGAGCGGTGCGGCGTACCCGTTCAACGTGAGTGGCCCCTGGTACACCCGCCCGGTCCAGTAGTCGGTCCAGGTGCCGGCCGGCAGGTAGATGCCGTCGCGCAACTCGGTGTCGGAGACCACCGGCGCCACGAGGAAGGCGTCGCCCGCCATGAACTCCCCGGCGGTGGCGTTGCCGCGGGCGACCGGGTCGTTGGGATATTCCAGCACCAGGGCCCGGGTCGCCGGCACGCCGGTCACGCTGGCCACGCGGCTCATCGTGTAGTGGTACGGCATCAGCCGCATCTTGAGCTGGAGGTACCTGCGGTTGATCGACAGGTACGGCTCGGCATAGCGCCAGGGCTGCTTGTCCTGGTAGCCGGGTGCCGGGTTGGTCGCGCCCCAGCCGGACATCGTCATGAAGGCCGGCGTGAACGACTTCCACTGCAGGTCCCGCACGTAGGTGTTCGGGCTGCCACCGAAGATTCCGTCGACGTCGCCGGTGGCGTAGTTGAAGCCGGACAGCCCCGCGCCGGCTACGGCCGGCACGGTCCACCGCATGTCGTCCCACCGGCCGTACGTGTCACCGGTCCAGACAACGGCGTTGCGCTGGCTACCGGCCCAGCCGTCGACGGTCCACACGTAGCGGCGCGCGTCGGAGTTCCGCTCGATGCCGTCCACCGCCTGTTGCACACCACGGAACGCGTCGCGGTAACCGCCGCCCACCCAGGCGACGTCGGTCTTCACGCCGCGCGAGCCGGCGGTGCCGACCTCCGAGTCGATGGACCCGAGCCCGGCGGAGGTCCACAGACCGGTCTGGAAGCCGAGTGCCTTGGCGCCCGCCACTGTCGACGGCAGGTCGGTGTAGCCGCAGCCGTACCCGTCGTTGGGCAGGAACCACCCGGACGGCATGTTCTTGGCCCGGGCTTCCCGCGCGTACGCCAGCACGTCGGGAGTCCGCTGGTGCCCGGCCCGGTTGTGGTCGCCCTGGTAGGTGGGGTTGGACGCGTTGAAGCAGTCGGCGTTGCCGAGTTCGAGGCCCCACATCGGGCTCAGGAACGGCTTGCCGGTCACGTCGGTGTACGCGCCGAGCACCGCCTTGAGCGAATCACCCACGAAGTAGTACGCGTCGAAGCGTTCCTCGTTGTGGGTGGTGGTCACCGGTGCGGTGAAGCCGTAGGAGCCGGCTGCCCAGGTGTTGCGCAGGACGCCGTAGCCATTGGTGGACAGGTAGAAGGGCGCCGGGCTGGCGTTCGTGTTCTCCCGCCACTGGTTGTCCACGGCGATGGGCACCGTCTTGTCGCGGAGCGCCCACTCGCCCAGCCGAAGGCCGGTGCCGTAGAACTGCTCGTCCGCGTCGCGTACCAGCCGCTGCGTGGTCCGGCCGGCGGACCAGTCCAGCGGTTGTGCCTCCCGCCAGACCGGCCGCCCGTCCGGGCGGAGGACCTGCATGGTCAGGGGGTTCTTGTTGATCCGGATGACCACCGCCGCGGTGGTGATGCGGAAGGCGGTGCCGTCGTCGGTCACCGTGCTGGCGACCCCACCGAAGTCGGTCCGTACGGTGATCTCGTTCGCCGCCGGCTCGGTGAATGTGCCGTTGGGTGCCGCCCAGACGCGGAAGATGTCCGCGCGTGTCAGCGTCACCCGGATGCGGGCGGCCGTGTTGGTGGCGATGGTGTACGTGTTCCCGGCCCGCGTGAGGCCGGTGGCGCTTCCCGGTGTGCCGGCATGAGCGGGTACGGCTTGCAGCATCGCGGCGAGCAGGATGAGGGCCACCACGGCGGCCCGGACGGCGGTGCGGGGGCGACGGAACGCGGGCAGCGATGACCAGATCATCGATTTCTCCCGGTGTGGTGAGGGGTCGACGCGGCTCCGGACATTCACGAGGGCCGATAAGCAGGGATGCTGCACCCACTTGACTCAAGATGCAAGAAATCGGCGACGATTTCGCATCGAGTTCCATCTTTGCCGTCGAGAGACGCCCGTCAGACCCGCACCACCTTCACCCCGGCCTGCTCGACGAGGCTCACCTGCTCCGGGTCCGCCGCCCTGTCGGTGATCAGGGTGTCGATGTTGCCCAACGGACAGATCCGGTTGAAGCTCCGGCGGCCCAGCTTCGAGGCGTCCGCCACCACGATCGTCCGGGCGGCGCTGGTCACCATGACGTGGTTGACCGCCGCCTCGCCGTCGTTGTGCGCGCTGGCGCCGTGCTGGTGGTCGATCGCGTCCACCCCGAGCACGACCACGTCCAGCGCCACGGACGCGAGCATCGTCTCCGCGATTCGGCCGACCAGCTCGTACGACTGTGGGCGGGCCGTCCCACCGGTGAGCACCACCCGGATGTGCGGCCGCACGATGAGTTCGTGGGCGATGTTCAGCGCGTTGGTCACCACCGTGTTCGCCGTCGTCTGCCCGTTCGGGTCGGTGCGCAGCGCGAGAGCCCGGCCCACCTCTGTCGTCGTGGTGCCCCCGTTGAGCCCCACCGTGCTCCCCGGCGGAATCAGTGCGACGGCTGCCGCGGCGATGCGCTGCTTCTCCGATGCCTGCCGGACCGCCTTGTAGCGCAGCGGCAGGTCGTAGGACACGTTCGTGACGACCACTCCGCCCCGGGTACGCGTCACCAACTGCTGCGTGGCGAGCTCGTCGAAGTCACGTCGGACGGTCGCCGTGCTCACGCCCAGCTCGCGGGCGGTGGACTCGATGTCGAGCTGACCCTCGACCGCGACCATCTCCAGGAGCCGGTGCCACCGCTCGCGCTGGTTCACGTCTCACTCCGGTCGCTCGGCCCGCCCATGCGCCCATCCTTGCATCCCTGATGCAAAGTTCCGTACCGCACCACGGCGGAGCGTGCCCGGGAGCGCGGGGTGGACATCACGCGTCGGTGAGCCCGTGCCGGTGAGGGCCGGTAGGTGACCTCTGCGGTCGCCGCACCGCAGCCGGTCGCCTGCCCGGCCCTCACCGTCCCGGCCGAACCGCTGGTCCGGCCGGTGTCATGTCGCCCGGGGCATCAGCTCGGGGTGAGCCGCCAGTGCTGGGAGGCGCTGCCGGCGTCGCTCTGCTGCACGATGGCGGCACCGTTGGTGGTCGCCCCGCCGGCCACGGCGAGGACCTTGCCGGTCTGCACGTTGACGAGTTTCACGAAGTCGCCGGTGGCGGTGACGACCCGCCACTGCTGGTTGCCGCCGCCGGTCGCGCTCCACTGGATGACCCGCGCCCCCTCAGCCGTGGAGCCAGCCTCGACGTCCGCCAGCAGCCCGGAGTTGACGCTGGTCATCGTGGTGACGCCACCCACCGCGCCAGCCATCAACCACGCCTGGTTGGTCCCGCCGTTGGGGGTCCACTGGATCAACTGCACGCCGGTGACCCGGGACAGGTCCGGCACGTCGAGGGCCTTGCCGCTGGCCCGGTTGACCACCGTGTGGCGGACGGCGCCCGACTGGCCGCTCAGTGTGGCCTCGAAGGAGATCGGCTGCGCCTGCACCTGGTGCAGGTCGAAGACGACGATCTCGTTGGCCCCCACCCGCAGCCACGGCGCCGGGCAGTAGAGCCGCTGCTGTGGCCCCACCTTCCAGTAGCGGCCGAGGTTACGACCATTGACCCAGACCACGCCCTTGGTCCACCGGGACATGTCGAGGTACGTGTCGCCGGTCTGGGTGAGATTCACCGTGGCCTTGAAGAAGATGCCGGGCCGCGAGCTGTTGGTGATCACCGGACGGAGGCCGGCCACGAACGCCTCGTCGACGGGCAGCAGGTGGGTCTGCCAGTTGGTCAACGTGCCGGTCAGGGTGCCCGCGTCGACGAGCGACACCCGTTCCGTGATGCCCTTGCGGTCGACCAGGGCCTGGCCGAAGTTGTTGCGGCCCATGCCCTCCACCAGGATGTCGAGCGTGGGACTGCCACTGGCCGAGGTCTTCAACGCCAGCGGCGCGTCCTGCACGGTCACCCCGAGCGGGGTCGTGTAGGCCGCCGGGAGGTTGCTCCGGGACAGACCGCCCTGGTAGACGCCGTCGAGGAACACCGTCGCGTAGTCGCGCACCGACCTGATGTCCAGCGTCGCCCGGGTGTAGCCGGGCAGGACCCGGCGGTACAGCATGAAGCCGGAGTTCTGGCCGTACATCTCCATCGGTTGGGGGTTCGTCTGCGTCGACAGCGCGGCGGGCAGGTTGTCCCACAGCGAGGCGTACGGCGTCGGCACCACCGCCTGACCGCCGGTACGCACGATGGTGGGGTTCGGCGCGGGCACGGCCGGCAGCGTCACCCCGAGGGCCGTGCCGATGATCTCGCGGTAGGTGGGGTACAGCCGCGACGGGCCGCCCTGTTCGTTGATCGGCGCGCCGTAGTCGTAGCTGGTGATGTCCGCCTGGTAGCCGGTCCCGTTGTCGGCGGCGTTCGCGCCCGCGGAGTACCCGAAGTTCGTCCCGCCGTGGATCATGTAGAGGTTGAACGACAGCCTGCCGGCCATCAGGCCCCGCAGCTGGGTGGAGATGTCGGTGTTCGACCCGGCGAAGCCACCGTCGCTCCAGTGCGTCAACCAGCCCGTGTAGAGCTCGCCGGACATGGCCGGGACGGTCGGGAAGGACTGCCGGGCCGCGGCGATGGCCGCCGCGTCACCACCGCTGAGTGCGATCGCACCGCCGGCCACGACCGTTCGGTTGCCCTGCACCTGGCCGAGCCCGTCCTCGGTGTAGAACGGCCCGGTGATCCCGGCGGCCAGCCACAGTTGCCGCAGTTCCTCGAGATAGACGGCGTCGCTGCCGTACGACCCGTACTCGTTCTCGATCTGGACCATCAGGATCGGCCCACCGTTGGCCACCATGAGCGGCCTGACCTGCGCGGCGAGCGCGTTGACGTAGCGCGTGACGGCCGCCATGTAGTTGGGGTCGGAGGCGGTGCGGACCCGCAAACTGATGTTCGGGTTGCGCAGCAGGTATGGCGGCAGACCACCGAGGTTCCACTCGGCGCAGACGTAGGGGCCGGGACGCAGCAGCACGTACATGCCCTCGGCCTGACACAGCCGGATGAAGCCGGCGATGTCCCGCCGGTCGGTGGTGAAGTCGAAGACGCCCGGACGTTCCTCGATGTGGTTCCACATCACGTAGATGGCGATCGTGTTCATGCCCATCGCCTTGGCCATCTGGATCCGGTGACGCCAGTACTGCACAGGGATGCGGGACGGGTGCATCTCCCCGCTGCGGATCTGGAACGGCTGACCGTTGAGCAGGAAGTTGCTGCCATCGGCGGAGAACCCGAAGACCTGCGCCGCGGCCGCAGCACCGGCCGGGCCGCCCGACGCCAGCATCGCCGCGAACGGACTGAGCACACCCAGGGTGAGGAGTTGGCGCCGTTGCATGGTGTCTCCTTCGGACAGGCATCGTCGGCACGCCGGCGGCGGCCGAGGGCCGGGACGGGCCGGGTCGCCAGCGTGTCGACAATGATCGATGTAGAGCGAGCCTGCCAGACGATGCAACAAGATGTAAATATCTAAGCTCGTTTTGCATCTTCGATCATCTGCGTCCGCAATCGAGCCCACACGCCCGCACCCGGCAGCCGCCACGGGCACCCGAGCGTCGATCTATTGACGACCCGCCCGGCGCCCCTTAGCGTCTTGGACGTCAGATATCCGACGTCTTATGGCTAAGTTCTCCGTTCCTCACCCCCGTCCCCGGAAGGACATCCCCCGTGTCTCCTGTCCGAGTACTGACGCGCCGAGTGACGGCGGTCGTGGTCGCCGTCCTCGGCGTGGCCGCGATCCTGCCCGCCACGCCAGCTCACGCCGCCCCCGCCGGTGTGAGCGCGACGGCAAGCACCGACTGCACGACCGGCCGGCTCAACCTGCGGCTCACCAACGGCAGCACCACCTCGCAGACCTTCACCGTCACCTGGCCGGGCCGCACCAACTCCCCCTGGACCCGCACGGTCGCCGCCGGCAGCAGCAGTAACGAGCTGTACTGGACCCTGCCGGCGGGCACGGCGTACACGCTGCGCACGACCACGCCGACCGGACTGGACGACACCTCCGCCGGCATCTTCCACTGCGGCACCGGCATGTCCGCGGTCGCCAGCTACGACTGCACGGCCGGCCGGCTCCAGCTCGCGGTGGAGAACCGCACCACCACCGCCCGGGACTTCACAGTCGCCTGGCCCGGGCGCACCGGATCCCCGTGGACGCGCACCATCGCCGCCGGCGGCAACTACCTGCACTACTGGACGGTCGGCACCGGCACCGCGTACACCCTGCGGGTCACCGCCCCCGGTTTCGACAGCACCCTGCGGGGAACCGCCGGGTGCGGCCTGGCCGCCGGCACTCCGCAGATGAACGCCACGACGGTCATCAGCACGCAGTCCGTCATCCGCAACCTCAACGGGCCCAACGGCCGCTACGACGGCACCTCCGCCTCGGTCCGCATCCCGGGCATGGCCGTCACCAACAACGGCACCGTCATCGCCGTCGCAGACGCCCGGATCAACGGCTCGTACGACCTGGGTGGCGGCACCAACAACATCCAGATCGCCATGACCCGCAGCACCGACGGCGGTCGCACCTTCGACCAGCCGCGCATCATCCACGCCCCCGCCACCACGAGCGAGGGAGCGGGCGACCCCAGCCTGCTGGTGGACCGCAAGACCGGCGTCGTCTACTGCTTCTACACCTACTCCCCCAAGCCGGGCATCAGCTTCTGGTCCGGCTCATCCGGTCTCAACACCGCTAACGACCCGAACAGCCTGCACCTGCAATACATCACCAGCAGGGACAACGGCGCCACCTGGAGTGCCCCGGTCGAGCTGAACCCGACCATCAAGGTGCCGACGTGGCAGCAGGCGTTCTTCTCCTCCGGTCACGGCATCCAGAGCAGCACCGGGCGCCTGATCCAGCCGTTCGTCTACCGGGACGGTGCGGGTCTCACCCAGACCGGCAACGTCTACAGCGACGACAACGGCGCGACGTGGAAGCGCGGTGGACCCGCCGGCGGCAACATCAACGAGAGCAAGGCGATCGAGCGTGGCACCGGGGCGATCGTGCAGAACATGCGGCACAACAGCACCCGTAGCCGGTTCTACTCCACCTCCACCGACGGCGGCGCGACGTTCGGCCCGGCCACGGCCAGCGCCCTGCTGACCGATCCGCTCTGCAACGCCGACGAGATCTCCTACCTGCGCCCGTCGGAGCTGGGCACGAACGGCGCGCCGGTGCGGACCCGTACCGCGCTGTTCAGCAACAACGCGGCCCCGGCCGCGCGCAACGACCTCACCGTCCGGCTGTCCACCGACGACGGTGCGAGCTGGCCGGCGCGGGCACTGGTCAAGCCGGGCGGCGCGGGCTACTCGACGATGGCCGTGCTGAACGACGGCACGATCGGCAACCTGTACGAGGTGGGCAACACCGGAGGCATCTTCTTCGCCCGCTTCACACTGGACTGGGTCAAGGGCGCCTGATCCGCGAAACTCCCGTCCCCGGTGCCGGCACCGCCGACACCGGGGACGGCCCTTTTCCCCGGCCACCGCTCAGCCGGCATCGTCGAGGGTGCGGATCACCTCCCCGGTGTCCAGCCGGGGCAGACGTTCGTGCGAGGCCTCGGGGCCGGGGTGCCCGAAATTGAGCAGGAGCAGCACCTCGTGGCGACCGTCGGGGAAGAACTCCCGCCGCACGGCTGCGGCGTCGAAGCCCGCCATCGGGCCGGCGGCGAGACCCGCCGCGCGGACACCGACGATCAGGTAGCCGATCTGCAGGGTGGCGTTGAACCGGGCCTGCTCGACCCGCGCCGCCCGGTTCGCCAGCCAGTCCCGCGCCTGCGGACGGTGCGGATACAGCTCGGGCAGCCGCTGGTGGAAGTCCACGTCGGCGGCGAGGACCCCTGTCAACGGAGCGGCGGCCGTCTTGGCCCGGTTGCTGCTGGAGACGTACGGCAGCAGTCGGGCGCGCGCCGCCGGTGAGCGGAGCAGCAGCACCCGCAGGGGCTGGCCGTTGTACGCGGTCGGCCCGTACCGGATCAGGTCGTGGATCGCCGCGACCTGGGCGTCGGTGACCGGCTCGTCGGTGAACGTGCTGACCGTGTGGGCCGCCCGGAACAGCAGCTCCTGGGCGGCCCGGTCCAACGCGAGCAGGTCCGGCGTGGTCGGTGCGCTCACACCTCGACCGCCGTGGTGTAGCCACCCTGGTGGTGCACCAGCGGCGCGCCGTCCCCGCCGTCGCCCAACGCGAGCGGCTCGGCGATCACCAGCGTGTGGTCGCCGGCCGGCACCCGGTGCACCACCCGGCAGAGCAGCCGGGCCAGCACTCCGGTCAGCAACGGCACCCCGAACGGCCCCGGCGTCCAGTCCGGGTACGCGGCGAACCGGTCGATGCCGCTGGTGGCGAAGACGGCGGCGGCCTCCCGTTGCCCGGCGGCCAGCAGGTGCACCGCGACGTGCTCGGCTCGGGCCGGCACCGGCCAGCTCGACGACGCCGTCCCGAGGCAGAACGAGACGAGCGGCGGATCCAGCGACACCGAGGTGAACGAGGTGGCGGTGAAGCCCGCCCGGATCGGTGCCCCGATCCCACCCAGGCACGCGGGGTCGGTGGCGCGGGCGACGGCGGTGACCACTGTGACGCTGGTGGCCTGCCGACGCAGCAGGGCACGGAACAGGTCCCGGCTCGGCGTACGCAGCTCGGCGGCGTCCGTCGTCGGACGCTCCAGCGTGGTCACGCCGACACCAGGGTGACGGGCCTCGCGTGCCGGACCAGGTCGACGTGCACACGAGCGGTGAGGAGAAGCTCATCGCGCTGCGACATGACCTCATGTTGCCGGGCACGGGATCGAGCGGTCAACGACCTTCCAGCAGATGAGACTTCCGCCGCTGCCGATGTTACGGAGTGCTCTCAGCAGCGCTTACCGTGCCGCAACACCTATCTGTTGGATAGAGATTCGGGTACGCGGCGGAGCAGTGTCCAGGACGGACATTGAGAGGGTTTCAAAAGTTGTCGGTTCGGGCATGTTCGATCTCGACACGGCAGGGAACGGTGACGAGGGGAGACCTCCGATGGGCCTCATGTTTCGCAAGCGCAAGAAGTACGGTCCGATCATCCTGAACTTCACCGAGAACGGCTTCTCCTCGTGGAGCATCAAGATCGGTCGCTGGTCCTGGAACTCGAAGGCCAAGGCGCACCGGGTCGACCTGCCGGGTCCGCTGTCCTGGAAGCAGGACAAGTCCCGGTCGTAATCATCCCGGGAGTCGAGCGGGGTGCCGGTGATTCACCGGCACCCCGCTCGGCGTCTGTGGGGGTGCGGGATGCTCAGCGCGCCAGGGCGATGATCTCGTCACCGGCCAGCTTGCCGGCCTCGCGGTCGCGCCGCACCTCACCCGCGTCGAGCAGGTCGGCGAGCGCCCGGTTGGTGTCGACGGCACGGTAGACGGTCGCGGTGAGGGTGTGCCGGCGCAGTTCGGTGACCGGCCGCGACCCGCCCTCACGCAGCTCGGCCAGCAGCTCGCGGATCAGTGGTTCGAGGTCGGGATCGCCGGCCACGTCGACAGTCGCGCCCATCGGGTCGGCCGGGTCGCGGTAGCGCACGTCGAGATCCGCGCCGATCGCCCAGAGCGCGTCGCGGACCGCCTCCAGGCTCCGGTCGGAGCGGCTGCCGAACGCGATCACACCGGCCGCGTCGCCGTCCGGCAGCACCGGCGCCACCTCGGCGACCAGGGGGAAGCCGGCGGAGACGAGCGCGTCACGGGCGCTGTCGCCGGTGTGCAGCAGCAGCTCTCCGGTGCGACCGTTGGTCGCGGCGGTGAGCAGTTTCGGCGTCACGGCGCCGGGCAGGTCCACGAAGGAGAACAGCGGGGCGCCAGCGGCCCCGGCGGCCTTCACGGCGACCGGAAGCCGGTATGGGTCACCGGGCAGAAGGTGCACGGTGACCTCGGCGGGCAGCTCCGCCTCGATCGGGCCGAGTCGGGCCGGCAGATCGGCGGCGCCGTCGGCCAGCACCAGCACCGTCACCTGCCGGCCGCGCACCTGGTCGCCGTGCGCGGCGACCAGGCGCAGCGCGGCCTCCGCGCTGCCCGCGGTCGTGCCCGCGAGTGCGACGGTGGCCCGCCGGGAACGGTGCAGGGCCGCGGGCAGCCAGGTCGTCAACTGGCGGACCAGCAGCTCGCGGAGGAAATCAGTGGTCCGGTCGGTCGGCATCGGTCCGTTCTACCGTACGACCGATCAGGCCGGGACGGAGATCCCCACTCCGCCCCTGGTCTGCCCGCCGTAGCGCTGCCGCTCGGCGTCCAGGTCGAGCCGACCGATCTGCTTGCGGGCAGCCAGTGCGCTGTCGTCGAGCAGGTCGGCGGGGATCAGCCAGACGATCTCGAACTCCAGACCGTCCGGGTCCTTGCCGTAGAGGCTCTTGGTCGTGCCGTGGTCGGAGGTGCCGGCCAGCGCGCCGGCGGCGGCGAGTCGCTCGGCGGTGGCGGCCAACTCGTCGAGAGTGTCCACCTCCCAGGCGAGGTGGTAGAGGCCGACGGTGGCTCGACCGGCGGTCGACCGCCCGGCGGCGGCGCCGATCTCGAACAGACCGAGGTCGTGGTCGTTGGTGGAGTCGGGGGCCTGGAGGAAGGTGGCACCCCGGAAGCCGTCCGGGGTCATCGCCACCGGGCGGAAGCCCAGCACGTCGCTGTAGAACGCGACACTGCGGGCGAGGTCACTGACGTAGAGGACCGCGTGGTTGAGCCGGTGGATACCCATGGCCCGAGACTAGCGCGATTTGGTTGAACGTTCAACTACAGGGGATATGATGGCTGTCATGACCCGCTGGCTGGACCCCGACGAGCAACGCACCTGGCGCGCGTACCTCACCGCCTCCCGGGTGCTGATGGACACGCTCGACCGCGAGCTGCAACGCGAGGCGGGCATGCCGCACGCGTACTACGAGATCCTGGTCCAACTCTCCGAGGCTCCAGGCCGCCAACTGCGGATGAGCGAGCTGGCCCAGGCCGCCGGCTCGTCGCGCAGCCGGCTGTCGCACGCCGTGGCCCGGCTGGAGGCCGCCGGCTGGGTACGCCGCGAGGAGTGCCCCACCGACCGACGAGGGCAGATCGCGGTGCTCACCGACGAGGGTTTCGCCACCCTCGCGGCCGCCGCGCCCGGCCACGTCGAGGGGGTACGACGGCACCTGTTCGACGCGTTGAGCCCCGCCCAGGTCGACCAGCTGCGCCGGATCAGCGAGACGTTGGCCGAGCACCTGACCGGTTCCTGACCAATCGACACCGGCGCGGGTCTTGTACTTACCGTCGTCGGATGAGCACGATGGGGCGTGTCTTCCGGCTTCGGCGAA
This sequence comes from Micromonospora sp. MGP-C2, assembly GCF_057766525.1. Classification (NCBI taxonomy): domain Bacteria; kingdom Bacillati; phylum Actinomycetota; class Actinomycetes; order Micromonosporales; family Micromonosporaceae; genus Micromonospora; species Micromonospora sp. MGP-C2. The sequence continues at coordinate 6,082,040 of NZ_JBYMEN010000002.1, read as the reverse complement.
CTGACTGATCAGGCGCACCACCTCGTGTCGGCCGGTGATCTGGCCGGCGCGCAGCAGTTGCTCTCCGACGCGCTCACCGACGCTGACCCCCGCCCGGCCAACGCCACCGGCGAGCTGGCCGAGGCGGCCAGCCTCCAGGCGCGGGTGCTGGTGGCTCTCGGTGAGCCGCACTCGGCCCGGGGGTGGGCCGCTTTCGCGTACGCGGCCACCACCCGACTGCATGGCCGCTCCGACCCGCGCACCGTGGCCGCCGCGGCAACCCTGGCCGCGGTGCTGCACCGGGTCGGCAGCCATTCGAGGGCCGCCCGGCTCTACCAGGAAGTCATCATCGAGCTGACCGCACAGGACGGTCCGGAGTCGCTGCGGGTGCTCGCGGCGCACGCCGACCTGGCCACCGTCGAGTACGCCCGCGGGCAGTGCACGGTGGCCCGTGACCGGCTCCAGGATGCCTGGGAGCTGCACCGCGAGGTGTACGGCGACGGGCACCCCAGCGGCATCAAGATGCTGGCGCGGCTCGGGGCGATGCAGCGGGACTGCGGGCAGTTCGCCGAGGCGCACGACAACCTGGCGCTGGCCCGCGAGCTGTGCCGGCAGCACCTGCCCGCCGACGACCCGCTGGCGGCACAGGTGGCGACGCTGGCCCGGGCGGCGGCCAACCCCGACCATGCCTGCGCCGACGACCCGCCCACGGCCCGGGACACCCCGGTGGTGCCGGCAGCTCGTGTCCCTCCGCACCGCGACGGCCCGGCCGACTCCGACTACGACCCGCCCGCGCCTCCCCCGCACCACACCGGGGCGGCGGCGGGCAGCGGATCCGTTCCGAACCCCCGGGTGCCCGCAGACGAACCGGTCGGGCCGGCGGGCACCAGATGGCCACCCGAGCCGGCGAGCGAACCTTCGTCGTACACCACCGACACTCCGGTGCCCCCGTCCGTGGTCGGGCTGGCCGGCGGCACGGAGGAGCAGTCCGGGGTGTACAGGCTGCGCCGGGCCGACGCGCACCCGCCGTCCGACCCGTCCGACCCGTACGAGCCCTCCGACCCGTACGCGCCACTTGAGCCGTACACACCGTCCCGGCTGCTGCCGGTGCCCGTGCACCGGGTGCCGTCGGCGCAGCGCAAGCGGCTGGTGCCGGTGCTGGTGGCCGGCGTGGTCGTGGTCCTGCTCGGCGCCGCCGCAGTGATCGCCGGGGTGGCCCAGGTCGACGGCGACGACGAGCCGGCCCCGCCACCGGCGAGCGGCTCCCCCAGCGCCACCTCACCGGCCAGCACCGCCTCACTGGCCAGCACCGCGCCCGCCTCCACCGGCACCCTGCCGCCGTCGGCTGGCCCCGCGGCACCGCCCGGCAGCCCGCCCGGCGCGGTGACGCTGCGCGACAGCCGGGACAGCATCGCGCTGAACTGGACCTACCCTGCCGGCAGCGAGGGCCCGGTGGTCATCGCGGGTGGCCGGACCGGCCAGGACCGCAACGTCTTCGCGACGCTGCCCGCCGGCACCACCAGCTACGTCATCTACGCGCTCAACCGCACCAACGACTACTGCTTCACGGTCGCCGTCGTCTGGTCCACCGACACCGTCGCCAGCTCCGAGCAGGTCTGCACCCGCCGCCGCTGACCCGCCAGGCACGACCCGCCGACCACGCCCTCGCCGGCCAAGCCCCGCCGGCCCCACCCTGCCGACCTCACTCAGCGTGGCTTGCCCACTGACGAGCCCGCCGTGACATTCCGTTACCTCCGGCGCACCCAGCCAGACATCCCACCCAGCCTTTGCTCTGCTTACCTCGATGCACCACTGCTGACGAGCAGCTGAGACGTCGCGGCAGCCGCTTCGACAGGCATCGGTGAAGTGTCACGCTAAGTAGCTGTCGCGTCCGCGGGTGCAGAGCAAAGGGGTCATCGGTGGGTGGGTGGGGGCAGGCTCGCCGTCACGGACCGTCAATCTGTGGCCCAGGGCCGTCCTCGCCCGGAAACGCCGGCAGCAGCAGACACACTCGCAGCCCGCACTGCTCCGGCGCGTCGGTCAGGCTGATGCTGCCGCCCGCACGTCGCACCAACTCCCGGACGATGGCCAGCCCCAGGCCGGCGCCCGTCGTCGCGGGCCCGTCCGTCATCCAGCCGGGTGAACCGATCAAAGACCCGCTCCCGGTCCGCGACCGGGATCCCCGGGCCGTCGTCGGTCACCGTCACCAGGTGGTACGCCCCGGAGCCACGCCCGTCCGTCGACGCCGCCTCGGCGGCGAGCACCACACTGCCGTACGCGTGCCGGACCGCGTTGTCGACCAGGTTGGCCAGCACGCGCCGCAGCTCGTCGGCGTTGCCGGTCGTCCAGAGCGGGCCCGGCGGCGGCGTCAACCGAACCGGCGGCGACGGGTAACGGGCGGCGACCTCGGCCAGCAGCGCGCCCAACTCCACCGGGCCGACGCCTCGGGTCGGTGGCGCTTCGTCCAGGCGGGCCAGCAGCAGGAGGTCGTCGACCAGCCGGCTCAGTCGCTCGGTGTCGGTGAGCAGGTTGGTGGTGACGGCCGTCCAGTCCGTCCGGTCGGCGAGACGCTGAGCCACCTCCAGCTCGGTCCGGATGTTGGTCAACGGACTGCGCAGCTCGTGTGCGGCGTCGGAGACGAACGCCCGCTGGCGGATCCGGGCCGATTCCAGCCGGTCCAGCATGCCGTTGAGGGTGACCGCCAACCGGTGGATCTCGTCGGCCGACGCGGGCACCGGCAACCGGCCGGCGCCGGCCCGCCCGGTGATCTCCTCGGCGCCTCGGCGGAGCGCCTCGACCGGGCGCAGGGTCGCGCCCACCACCCGCCACGCCACGGCGGCCAGCACGGCCACCAGCAGGGGGAACGCCACCAGCAGGATGGTCCGGACGACGTGCGCGCTGTGCCGCACGTCGGCCATCGAGCGGGCGACCAGCACGGTGAGCGGGTCGGCCGCGGTGCCGGCGGGCACGGTGACCACCCGGACCGGACCGGCGAGCCCGACCCGCTCGGCCGGCACGTCCAGGCGCTGGCGGCGGTCCCGGTCCAGCCGCTCCGGGCGGACCATCGGCACCAGCCGGTCGGCGTCGATCGAGGCGGCCCTGATCCGCCCCTGCGCGTCGACGACCTGGACGCGCACCTGGCCACCGGCCACCGGCAGCGGGTCGGGCAGCGCGTCCTCGGCGGCGAGCAGGGCGACCGCGTCGGCGGTTCGGAACGCCTCGGTGTCGACCGTCCGCTGGAGCACGAAGCCGAGCGCGCCGAGCAGCACCACCCCGCCCAGGGCAAGCCCAATGGTGAGGCCGAACACCCCGAGCGCCATGAGCCGCCCCCGCAGCCCGAGCACCGGCATCCAGCCGAGCCACGCCCGGCGGGCACCCGCCGGGGCGTCGGCGGTCACGTCGCCAGCCGGTAACCGGCGCCCCGGACCGTCTCCAGCCGGTCGCGGCCGAGCTTGCGGCGCAGGTAACCGACATACACCTCGACGGCGTTCGGCGCGGTCTCCACGCTCGCGTCCCAGACGTGGTCCAGCAGCTCGGTCTTGGAGACGACCTGGCCGGGCCGGCGCATCAGATAGTCCAGCAGCGCGAACTCCCGCGCGGTCAGGGTCACCTCGTCGTCGGCCCGGGTCACCCGTCGGCGGGCCGGGTCCAGTCGCAGGTCACCGACCGCCAGCACCGCCGGGCGTTCCGGCGCGCCCCGGCGCAGCAGCGCCCGCAACCGGGCCAGCAGCACCACGTACGAGAAGGGTTTGGTCAGGTAGTCGTCGGCCCCGCAGTCGAGGCCGTCGGCCTGGTCGTACTCGCCGTCCTTGGCGGAGAGCATCAGCACCGGCAACCAGTGCTGCTCGGCCCGCAGCCGCCGGACCAACTCGTAGCCGGAGAGGCCGGGCAGCATCACGTCGAGGATCATCGCGTCGTACCCGCCGTGCCGGGCCGCGTCCAGGCCGGCCGGACCGGTCCCCGCCACATCCACCGCGAACCCCTCCGCCTGGAGGCCGCGTTGCAGGGCGGCCGCCAACCGGGCTTCGTCCTCCACCACCAGCAAGCGCACGGTCCAAGGGTGCCACCCGGGTCAAACGTGCTGGTCCGGCGTCCTCAGCACACTCACAGGGCACAGGGGGGAGGATGTGCGGAGGAGGTGTCACCATGTCCGTTCTGAGAAGCCGTCCCGTCCTTCGTTGGCTGGTCCCGGCCACGGCTGCCGTCGCCGTCATCGGCGGGGGCGCGGCGATCGGCACGTTCGCCGCCGAGGCGGAGCCGAGCCTGCCACCGCGTACCGCGGCCCAGCTTCTGGTCGATCTGCAGACCTCCCGGCTGGAGGGGCTGTCCGGGACCGTCGTGCAGCGCGCCGATCTCGGCCTGCCGCCTCTCGTCGGGCTGGTCCCCGGCAACGAGCTGACCACCATGCTGACCGGCACGCACACCCTGCGGGTCTGGTATTCCGGCCCGGATCAGCAGCGGGTCGCGCTGTTGGACACCCTGGGCGAGCAGGACGTGATCCGCAACGGCCGGGACGTCTGGACCTGGCAGAGTCGCAGCAACACCGCCAAGCACCTCACGCTGGGCGGCGACGCCGGCGCCGGAAAGCCGGTCCCCGAGCCGGCGGCGACCATGCCGGCCACCCCGCAGCAGGCAGCCGACCTGGCGTTGGGCGCGATCGACCCGAGCACCGAGGTCAGCGTCGGCCGGTCGGCCACGGTCGCCGGCCAGGACGCCTACGAGTTGGTGCTCCAGCCGCGCGACAAGGACTCACTGGTGCACCAGGTGCGGATCGCCATCGACGCCAAGCAGCACGTGCCGCTGCGCTTCGAGGTGCTCGCGAAGGGCAGCGACCGGCCGGCGTTCGAGATGGCCTTCACGCAGGTCGACTACCGCCGCCCGGACGCCGACCAGTTCACGTTCAACCCGCCGCCCGGTGTGACAGTCACCGAGGAGAAGGCGGAGCGGCCGGCCGGCGGCCCGGGTGCCGGCAAGCTCGGCCACGTCGCACCCTCGGGTGACCCGCAGGTGCGTACGGTGGGCTCCGGCTGGGCGACCGTGCTGGTCGGCCGCCTCGACGGGCTCGAAGGCGGCCCCAAGACCTCCGCGAAGCTGGCTACGCCACCAGCCGGCTCGCCGGACGTGGACATGTCGAAGCTGCTCGGTGGACTGCCGGCGGTCAGTGGTGACTGGGGCAGCGGTCGGCTCTTCAGCAGCAAGCTGTTCAGCGTGCTGCTCACCGATGACGGCCGCGTGCTCGCCGGAGCCGTCACTCCGGAGCGGCTGTACCAGGCCGCGCGCGGCTGATCCACACGGTGTTCGCGCCGGGTCGACCTGACGGTCGGCCCGGCGCTTCGCTGCGGTGGACGCCCGGTCAGCGGGCGGAGGTCACGCCGAGTGCGGTGAGGTAGGCGTCGGCGAGGACCGCGTGGCCGGGCAGGTGCGGGTGGACCCGGTCGTCGGCCCAGCGCGTCGACGGGCTCACCGCCAGCACCCGGTCGAACGCCGCCTGGTTGGCCACGTGCACCGCGTCGAACTCGGTGGCCAGCCCCGCCACGATCGCCGCGTACCGGTCCGTGTCGGCGCGTTGCGGGACGCTCCGGTCCGCCTCGATGAAGAACGGGTCACCGAGGATCAGTCGGCAGCCGGTGGCGGCGACCGCCCGCCGAAGCAGGTTACGCAGGGTGCGCTCGTACTCCTCGATGCCGACTGCCTCATCCGGCCGGTCACCGTAGTGCCGCCAGATGTCGTTGATGCCGATCAGCACCGCGAGCCAGTCGGGGCGCTCGCCGATGGCGTCGTCGTCCCATCGGGCGGCCAGGTCCCGCACCGTGTCGCCGCCCACACCCCGGTTGACCCACTCCAACTCCAACTCGGGGTGCCGTGCGTCGACCAGGGCGCGCACGAGGCTCACGTATCCGCTGCCGTAGGGCGCGGCGACGTCACGTCGACCACAATCGGTGATGCTGTCGCCGATGAAGACCACCCGTTGCCCGGTCCGCAGGATCATCCGCCGCCACCTCGCGATCACCGGCGCGCCGACCCGTCCGGCTTGGTGAGAGCCGACGGAACGCGCTATCTTCAACAGTTCGAGGACACAAAAAAGAACGGCTAAAAGCCGTTCCTGCAAAGGATTCTAATCTTTAGGGAGACGGCTTGTCAAGGCACTCCGGCGGTTCCGGCGAATTGCCGCTCGACGACGAGATCGGTCGCGAGCAGGAGTACGTCTCGATGCTCTACGACCGGCTGGACGGGCTGCGTGAGCAGGCCGCCCACCGGCTCACCGCCGAGCTGCGCAACACCGGCGGCACCCTCCAGGACCGCTCGCAGCGCGACAGCTCGGTAGCGATGTACGCCGATCAGGTCGAGCAGTTCTCCGCCGTGGAGAATGGGCTGTGCTTCGGCCGCCTCGACGGTGACGACGACTCCCGCCGCTACATCGGCCGGATCGGCATCTTCGACACCAGCGGTGACTACGACCCGCTACTGATGGACTGGCGGGCTCCGGCAGCGCGCCCGTTCTACCTCGCCACCGCCGCCAACCCGCAGGGCGTACGCCGGCGCCGGCACCTGCGCACCCGCCAGCGCAAGGTCACCGGCCTCAACGACGAGGTACTCGACATCGACACCGCCGCACCCGGCGGCCACGAGGAGCTGACCGGCGAGGCGTCCCTGCTCGCCGCGCTCAACGCGGGCCGGACCGGCCGGATGCGCGACATCGTCGAGACCATCCAGGCCGAACAGGACCAGATCATCCGCGCGGAGCTGCCGGGCGTCATGGTGGTCCAGGGCGGCCCCGGCACCGGCAAGACCGCTGTCGCGTTGCACCGGGCGGCGTACCTGCTCTACACCCACCGCCGCGAACTCTCCAGCCGGGGCGTGCTGCTGGTCGGCCCGAACGCGACCTTCCTGCGCTACATCTCCCAGGTGCTGCCGACGCTGGCGGAGACCGGCGTGCTGCTGCGTACCCAGGCTGATCTCTTCCCGGGCGTGAGCGCCCAACGGACCGAGCCGGCCGAGACCGCGGCGCTCAAGGGCCGGGCGGTGCTCGCCGAGGTCCTGGCGCTGGCCGTGCGGGACCGGCAGTGGGTGCCGGACGAGCCGCTGGAGATCGAGGTCGAGCGGGAGACGCTGACCCTCGACCCGGAGATCGTGCGGGCCGCCCGGGACCGGGTACGTCGCATCGACCGCCCGCACAACCTGGCCCGCGCGCTGTTCGACGTGGAGATCGTGCACGCCATCGCCGACCAGGTGGCCGAGCGGATCGGCGCCGACCCGCTGGGCGGGGACAACCTGCTCGACGAGGCGGACCGGGCCGAGATCCGCCGCGAGCTGCGCGAGGAGACGGAGATCCAGGCAGCCCTGGACCGGCTGTGGCCGGTGCTCACCCCGCAGCGGCTGCTCGCCGACCTGTACGCCGACCCGGAGCGCATCGCCGCCGCCACGCCGATGCTGACCGAGGACGAGCGGGAGCTGCTGCGGCGGGAGCCCGGTGGGTGGACGCCGGCCGACGTGCCGCTGCTCGACGAGGCCGCCGAGCTGCTCGGCGAGGACGAGCGGGCCGCCGCCGCCCGGCGGGACCGCATCCGGATGATGGAACGGGAGTACGCCGAGGGCGTGCTGGAGATCGCCCGAGGTTCCCGCTCAATCGACGTCGAGGACGAGGCCGAGGGCGGTGAGATCCTCGGCGTCACCGACCTGATCGACGCGGACCGGCTGCTGGAGCGGCAGGAGGAGGCCGACCGCCTCACCACCGCGCAGCGGGCCGCCGCCGACCGGACGTGGGCGTTCGGCCACGTCATCGTGGACGAGGCACAGGAGCTCTCGCCGATGGCGTGGCGGCTGCTGATGCGCCGCTGCCCGAGCCGGTCGATGACGATCGTCGGGGACGTCGCACAGACCGGCGCGCTCAGCGGCACGCCCTCCTGGGCGGACGCCCTCGACCCGTACGTCGCCCAGCGGTGGCGGCTGACCGAGTTGACGGTCAGCTACCGCACCCCGGCCGAGATCATGGCGGTCGCCGCCGAGGTGCTGGCGGAGATCGACCCGGCGCTGCGTCCGCCGCGTTCGGTGCGGGAGAGCGGCGTACCCCCGTGGGACCGCGCGGTGCCCGACGAGCGGTTGGCGGCGGAGTTGGTCGCCGAAGCCGCCCGCGAGGCGGCCCGGTTGACCGAGGGTCGGCTCGGCGTGCTGGTGCCGGCCGGCCGGGTGGGTGAGTTGGGTGCGGCAGTGACCGCGGCCCTGCCGGAGGCCGCCGTGGGCGAGCACCCCGAGCTGGAGAGCCGGGTCGTGGTGCTGACCGTGGCGCAGGCCAAGGGGTTGGAGTTCGACTCGGTGCTGGTCGTCGACCCGGACCGGATGGTGGCCGAGTCGCCGCGTGGGCGCAGCGACCTGTACGTCGCGCTCACCCGAGCCACCCAACGCCTGGGCATCCTGCGCCCCACAAGCTGATCCCCCACGGCCTCCCGGCCAACCCCTGCGTCGATCATGAGGTTGGCGTGGACTGTGATCTACGACAGCCACGCCAACCTCATTGATCACGGTGGGGTTCCGCTCTAGTCGCCGGCGTGATCCTGGGTGGACTTGGCGGGTCCGGTCGCGGACGTGGACTGGTCGCTGGTGCTTCCGCCCATCGGGGTGCTCAGACCGCCGGTGGTGGCGTCGCCGGTCGTGGTCGGGGCGACCTTGCCCGGGTGTCGCTCCGGCTGCCGGGCCACCCTGCGTACGCTCGCCGGACCGGCGGTACCACCGGTGGTGGTCACCGCGCCCTGCCCGCCGACCGGGCCGCCGTCGCGCAGCACCTGCGGATCGATCCGTTCGTGCGCCGGGTCGAGCGGGTCGTCGCGCTGAATCTCGCTCAGCACATCGGTGCGGGGCACCGTCACCTCTTCGACGGCTCCCTTGCCGTACACGCCTCCGGCGATCCGATCCTCGGCCTGGCGGGCGGCGTCCTGCCGCATGTCGTCCTCACGCACGATCATCACCTCGCAGAAGCTGTGGAACTGACTGCGTGCCCGGCCACCCGCCGACCAAACCCGGCGTGACCGGGAGGTCGTCCACGGCGGTTCATCGTCGCGCCGTCCACTGGCCGCCTGCCCGCAGTCCGCGATGTCCATGCTGTCCGGCGACCGGTGGGAGATGCCCGCCGGCAGAGGGGATGACAGCGTGCGCACAGTACGCCGTACCGCCGTCGCGGCCCTGGTGGCCGCGACGGTGATGACCGGGTTCGCGGTGCCCGCCCAGGCGAAACCGCGACCGGACCGGACATTCGACGTGCAGGCCCACCGGGGCGGCCTCGGGCTGCGGGTGGAGAACACCCTCGCCTCCTTCGGCAACGCCCTCCAGCTCGGGGTGACCACCCTCGAACTGGACGTGCAGATCACCGAGGACGGTCAGGCCGTCGTCACCCACGACCGGAAGATCAGTGGCGCCAAGTGCGTCGACACCGCCGCGGTGACGCCCGGCGACCCGGAGTTCCCGTACGTCGGGAAGTACGTCAACACGCTCACCGTGGCCCAGGTGCGCTCGCTGGACTGCGGCTCGAAGACCCTGCCGGACAAGCCCGGCCAGCTCGCCGTCCCGGGTGCCCGGATGCCGTTGCTGCGTGAGGTCTTCGCACTGGTCAACCGCTATCGGGCGAAGGACGTGAAGCTCAACGTCGAGACCAAGGTGGAGGCGGGCGCGCCGACCGAAACCGCGCCCCGCGACCAGTTCGTCCGGGTCACCGCGGCCGAGATCCGCGCCGCCGGGCTGCTCAAGCAGGTCACCATCCAGAGCTTCGACTGGGGCGCGCTGATGCGCATGCGGCAGGTCGAGCCGAAGTTGCCGCTGGTCGCCCTGACCAACTACGACTTCCTCCAGACCGGACAGCCGGGCGCCTCGCCGTGGCTGGGCGGGCTGGACATCGACGACTTCGGCGGCGACCCGATCAGGGCGATCCGCAGCTTCGGCGCGAGCGCCTTCTCACCGGTGCACGGCTTCCCGCAGAACGGCACCGTCACCGACCCGGGCTACCAGCCGTACGTCACGAGGGAGATGGTCGCCCAGGCGCACCGCTACGGGATCAAGGTGATCCCGTGGACCGTCGACGACGTGCCGACCATGGCCAAGCTGATCGACGACGGCGTGGACGGCATGATCACCGACTACCCGGACCGGTTGCGTGGCCTGCTGGCGCAGCGCGGCTACCGGCTGCCGAAGGCGTACACGGCGCCGTTCGACATCCAGGCGCACCGCGGGGGACGGGCCACCCGTCCGGAGAACACCCTGCCGGCGTTCTCGAACGCGTTGTCCAACCGGGCCATCTCCACGCTGGAACTGGACACCGGCGTGACCGCCGACGGCAGGCTCGTGGTGCTGCACGACCGCACCGTCAACGGGTCGCACTGCGTCGACACCGCCCCGGTGCGCCCGGGAGACCGGAAATTCCCGTACGTCGGCAGGCCGGTGCACGAACTGACCCTGGCGCAACTCAAGACCGTCGACTGCGGCACGAGGACGCTGCCCGAGCTGCCCGCGCAGGTGCCCGCACCGGGTGCCCGGATCCCGACCCTGGACGAGGTCTTCGCCCTGGTGAAGGCGAGTGGTCGCACCGACATCGGGATGAACATCGAAACGAAGATCAGCCCGGTGGTGAACGACACCGAGCCGTACCGCAGCTTCACCCGCAAGCTCGTCGACGCCATCCAGCGCGCCGGCTTCACCAACCGGGCCACCATCCAGTCGTTCGACTGGCGCACCATCACGTACGCGCGGCAGCTCGACCGGCGGATCGACACTGTCGCGCTGGTCTGGCAGTACGGCCCGGCCGAGTGCACGTCCCTCGCCGACGAGTGCTCGTTGCAGGCGGTGTACGGGAACCCGTCGGTGAAGAGCCCGTGGACCGGTGGACTGGACTGGTGGAAGCACCAGGACCTGGGCAGGCTGACCCGGGCCGCCGGTGCGGGCACGGTCTCGGCCAACTGGCAGGTGCACGACCCCAAGCAGGGCACTGTCGCCTCGGCGGACTGGTACCTGCGGGAGAACCCGGCGTACTTCCACGGACCGGACGTCCGGACCCTCCAGACGCGCGACGACCTGAAGGTGATCCCGTACACCGTTGATGACGCCGCGGTCATGCAGCGGGTGATCGACCTCGGTGTCGACGGCATCATCACCGACGACCCGGACCTGTTGGTGAGCGTCGCGATCCGCAACGGCCTGCGCTGACACGCAGGCCCACCTGATCGCCGGCCGGATTTTTCCGGCCGGCGATCGGTGTTACCTGCTCCCGGGCCTCGGGTAGTCGGGGGTTGTCCCCGCCACGAAAGCGAACCGTGCCGTGGCCGAAACGCGGTAGCGGGGCGAGGGAATGCAGGTACGACTCATCGCATCCTGAGGAGGACCAGATGAGCACGCAGGCTGCTTCCACCCGGCCGATGAACCGGCCGATGAACGACCCGCAGAACCCCGCCTCGACGCGGGACATGCCCACCCAGCAGATGCCGGTCATGCGCGACGGGCATCGCAACGACATGCAGGCACCTGGTACGGAGACCAAGCAGGCGTTCAAGACCACCGAGTTCTGGATCTACCTGATCGCGGTGGCCGCCGTACTGGGCGCGTCGCAGGTCGTCGGAAAGAACTCCGCCGGGGTGGACATCTTCCGGGCCGACAACGCCTGGTTCCTGATCACCCTGCTGACGCTCGGCTACCTCGGTAGCCGGGGCCTGGCCAAGGCCGGCAGCAACTGGCGCAGCAGCGAGGAGCGCAAGGCCCGCCACTAAGCGGGTAGCGCGAGCACAGCGCACGATGGCCTCCGGGAGTACCTCCCGGAGGCCATCGTCGTGTCTGGACGACTACTCGTCGCCGCCGAAGTCACCGCCGAAGTCACCCTCGAACGCATCCTCGATCATCTCGCCGGCGATCATGCCGCCCGCGACGCCGAGGGCCGCACCGGCCACCATCCCGCCCATCCCGTGCCCCCGGCTGTGACCGTGGCTCGGGCCGTACTGGGAGCGGAGGCTGCCGTAGCGGGAGGTGGTCTCGCGCAGCCAGCCGTCGACGACCTGCGCCCAGTCCACCCGGTCGGCGTCGGTGTGCGACACCTGGTAGCGGCCGAAGGTGTCGTGCCCGGAGCTGAGGAACCCGCCCCGCTTGTCGCACTCCAGGATGACCTCCACACCGCGCTGACTGGTCACGAAGGTCAGCTCGACCTCCCTGATCGTGCTCGCGTACTGCGGGGAGGCGAAGAACTCGATCTCCTGATAGAACGGCAACGTCTGCTGGACACCACGGATGTGGCCCCGCTCCAGGTCTGCGTGCTTGAACCGGAAGCCGAGCCGCTGGAACGCCTCCAGGATCCGCTCGTGCACCGGCAACGGGTGCACGGCCACCTGGTCCAGGTCGCTCTTGTCGACGGCGCGGGCGATCGCCAGCTCGGTGCGCAGGCCCATCGTCATCCCGTGCAGGCGCTGGCCGTACACGTCGGTGATCGGGGTCTCCCACGGCACCGGCAGCTGGAACGGGATGGAGAGCTGCTGCTTCGGGGCGAGCTGGAGCGCACCGCTGACCGCCATCCGGTGGAACTCCATCGTGCCCGCGTACTCCGTGTCGTGTCCTTCGACCTCGACCCGGGTGACCAGCCCGATGACAACCTGCTCGATGGCTGCCTCGGCGTCGCCGCCGACGAGGTTGACCTGCCCGTCGAGGGTCAGGCCGGGCCGGGTGTTGGGGTTGGTCAGCACGGTGTCCACACTGGGACCGCCGACACCGAACGCGCTCAACATCTTCTTGAAGACCATCGAAACTCCTGTGCGACGCCGACCGCTCCAGGCTGGAGTCGGACGTTGACTCGAACGGCACCCTATCCAGCACCCCTGTGAGGTGGCTGTGAAGCGCGGGGCCCCTCGCGACGTCCGCTGCCCGGACGACCCTGCCTGCGCGCGGCCTAGTCGGGTTCCACGATCACCAGCTCACCGACCTGCTCGCCGATCGCGGCACGCGCCTCCGTCGGCAGGCCGCGGTCGGTGATCAGCACGTCGGCGGCCTCCAGCGGGGCGATGGTGGCGATACCGATGATCTCCCACTTGGTGTGGTCGGCGAGCACCACGAGCCGACGCGCCGCGCCGATCAGGCAGCGGTTGACACCGGCCTCCAGCAGGTTCGGCGTGGTGAGCCCGGTGCGGGGGCTGAGCCCGTGCACACCGAGGAAGAGCAGGTCGACGTTGAGCGCGCTGATCGCCGCCTCGGCCACCGGCCCGGTCAACGCGTCCGACGGGGTGCGGATGCCACCGGTCAATACGACGGTCTGGTCGGCGCGCGGGTTCTGGTAGAGCGCGTCAGCCACCGGGATGGAGTTGGTCACCACGGTCAGCCCGCGTACGTCGGAGAGCAGGGTGGCCAGCGCGGCGGTGGTGGTGCCGGCGGAGAGCGCGATGGCCATCCCCGGCTCCACCATTCTCGCCGCGCGTTCGGCGATGGCCCGCTTCTCCGCCTGCTGGCGGATCGACTTGGCCGCGAAGCCCGGCTCCTCGGCCGAACCGGGCCCGGCGAGCGTCGCGCCGCCGTGCACCTTGTCCACCAGACCACGCTCGGCCAGCACCTCCAGGTCGCGCCGGATCGTCATGTCGGAGACACCGAACCGGCTGACCAGGTGGCTGACCCGCACGCCGCCGCGTTGGCGGATCAGATCGAGGATGGCGGTCTGCCGCTGCTGGGCGAGCATCTGGGGAACCTCCTTCGTGCCGTGGCTGTCGCCGGGGTCAGGCCGGGTCGTCGGCCCGATCCTCCCGGACGACCGCCACCTCACCGGCCGGCAGGGTCAGCTCACCGGCGCAGTGCGCCCCGGTCAGCAACTCCGTGCCGCGCACCGGGAGCCGCACCTCGGCATCGGTGTGGTTGATGACGAACAGCCAGCTCCGGTCGCCGTCGAGTCGACGGACAACCTCCACACCGGACGGTGCCGACGCGGCCGGGCGGACACCTGCCTCGTCGACGAGTCGGGCGACCAACCGGTCGGTGGCCGGCTCGTCCAGCCGCGTGCCGACGTACCAGGCGGCGCCGTCGCCGACCCGGTGGCGGGTCAGCGCCGGCACACCCGGCAAGGGCCCATCGGTGTACGACGCCAGCACCTCGGCGCCCTCGGAGTGCAGCCACTCGGTCCACACGTCCGCGGTGCTCCCGTCGTCGAGCCGGACCTGTTCGCCCTCCCGCAGCGGGAAGAACTCCTCGGTCCGTACGCCGAGCAGCTCACGGAACGCGCCCGGGTAACCGCCCAGCCGGATGTGGTCGTTCGCGTCGACGATGCCGCTGAAGTAGGTGACGGCGGCGGTGCCACCGCCCTCGACGTAGCGGTGCAGCGCCTCGACGTCGGCGTCCCGCACCAGGTAGAGGGTCGGTGCCAGGACCAGTCGGTAGCCGCTGAGGTCCGTCGACGGGTGGACGATGTCGGCGGTCACGCCGGCTCGCCACAGCGCCGCGTGGAGGGCGCCCAGCCGGTCGGCGTAGGTGACGTCGGCGCTGGGGTGTGAATCCAACTCGACCGCCCACCACGCGTCCCAGTCGAACAGGATCGCCACCTCGGCGTCCACCCGACTGCCGCGTACCTCGGCCAGCGCCTTCAGGTCCGCGCCGAGCTGGCAGACCTCGCGGAACACCTTGGTGTCCGGGCCGGTGTGCGGCACCAGCGCGGAGTGGAACTTCTCGGCGCCGGCCCGGGAGGCGCGCCACTGGAAGAACAGCACGCCGTCCGCGCCCCGGGCGACGTGCGCCAGGCTGTTGCGGCGCAGCTGTCCGGGAAGTTTGGCCACGTTGCGCGGCTGCCAGTTGACCGCGCTGGTGGAGTGCTCCATGAGCAGCCACGGATCACCGCCGGCGACGCCCCGGGTGTGGTCGGCGGCGAGCGCCAGCCCGAGATGTCCCTGCGGGTCGGCGGCGGTCAGGTAGTGGTCGTTGGAGACGAGGTCCACGTCGTCGGCCCAGGAGTGGTAGTCCATGTGCTTGACGCCCATGCCGATCATGAAGTTGGTGGTGACCGGCTGCTGGACCAACGTCCGCAACACCTCCCGTTCGGCGCGCAGCTGGGCGCGCTGCTCGTCGGAGGAGAAGCGCAGGAAGTCGAGTTGCTGCGTGGGGTTGGCGAAGGTCGGCGCGGTACGCGGCGGGTTGATCTCGGCCCAGTCGCCGTAGCGCTGGCTCCAGAACGCGGTGCCCCAGGCGTCGTTGAGCTGGTCCAGGTCGCCGTAGCGCGCCCGCAGCCAGCCGCGGAACGCCTCGGCGCTGACGTCGCAGTAGCAGTGCACGTTGTGGCAGCCCAACTCGTTGGAGACGTGCCACATCACCACGGCCGGGTGCTCGGCGTACCGGCCGGCGACCGCTCGCACCAGCTCCAGCGACCGCTCCCGGAACACCGGTGAGCTGGGGCAGTACGCCTGTCGTCCGCCGGGCCAGAGGATCGCGCCGTCGGCGCGGCGGGGCAACGTCTCCGGGTGCGCGCGGGCCAGCCACGGCGGTGGGCTGGCGGTGGCGGTGGCGAGGTCGACCTGGATGCCTCCGTCGTGCAGCAGGTCCAGCACCCGGTCCAGCCATCCGAACTCGAACCGGCCCGGTGTGGGCTCCAGCAGCGCCCAGGAGAAGATGCCGACCGAGACCAGGTTGACCCCGGCCCGGCGCATCAACTCGACGTCCTCGGACCAGGTCTGCTGGGGCCACTGCTCGGGGTTGTAGTCGCCGCCGAAATAGATGCCGTCACCCTGCCATCGCCGCATGAGAGCTGAGGGTGCACCGGCCCGGACACGCAAGTCAACAGGTTCCAACATGGATTTTTTTCCAACGTTTACCTCGTAACAGCCATGTCACAACTGGGTTAGCGGAGGCGGAACGCCCTCTTGACAGCGCCCGTCGGAGCGGTACTTTGAGCCCCCAATGGCCGTTCGTGTTCGTCAATGTGGGTTCTCGGTGAATCCCGATCGCTGACCACGACGGCCGCTCTGCCTTCACCACCCTGATGACCCTTGGGCGTAGCACCTCTTCACCCGCAGGAGGCACAGATGTCCCGTCCCCAATCCCAAGCCGAGTACCTGGCTCGGCTCGTACCACCCTCGGTCGCCGGCCTCAACCGACGCTCGCTGCTGGCCGGCGCTGCCGGCACCGGCGCGCTGCTCGGCACCGGCCTGCTCGCCGGCTGCGGCGACGACTCCGGTTCCGGGTCCGACTCGAAGGACGTGTCAGTCGGCTCGAACCAGTCCGACCCGAAGCCCAAGGACGTCACCGCCAAGGTCATGGACGGGTTCAAGACCGCATCCGGCATCACGCCGGCGATCAACACGGTCGACCACAACACGTACCAGGAGAACATCAACAACTACCTGCAGGGCAAGCCGGACGACGTCTACATGTGGTTCGCCGGGTACCGGATGCGCTTCTTCGCCGCCAAGGGCCTGGCCAGCGACATCAGCGACGTGTGGGGCAAGCTCTCCGGCTTCTCCGACGCCTTCAAGAAGGCGTCCACGGGGGACGACGACAAGCAGTACTTCGTGCCCTCGTCGTACTACCCGTGGGCGATGTTCTACCGCAAGTCGGTGTGGCAGCAGTACGGCTACCAGGTGCCCACGACCCTGGACCAGCTCACCGCGCTCAGCGCGCAGATGAAGAGGGACGGCCTCACCCCGATCGCGTTCGCCGACAAGGACGGCTGGCCGGCGATGGGGACTTTCGACATCCTCAACCTGCGGATCAACGGCTACCAGTTCCACATCGACCTGATGGCCGGCAAGGAGGCCTGGACCTCCGACAAGGTCAAGAAGGTCTTCGACACCTGGGCCGGTCTGCTCCCCCTGCACCAGCCGGACAGCCTCGGCCGCACCTGGCAGGAGGCGGCGCAGTCGCTTCAGCAGAAGAAGAGCGGCATGTACCTGCTCGGTCTCTTCGTCGGCCAGCAGTTCAGCAACGAGGAGCAGAGCGACCTCGACTTCTTCACCTTCCCGGAGATCGACCCGGCGATCGGGGCCAAGGCGCTGGACGCGCCGATCGACGGCTACATGATGGCCCGCAAGCCCAAGAACGAGGCCAACGCCAGGAAGCTGCTGGAGTACGTGGGCGGCAAGGACGCCGCGAACATCACGGTGAAGAACGACCCGGCCACCCTCGTCGCCAACAGCAGCGCCGACGTCAGCGGTTACACCGCGTTGCAGAAGAAGGCCGCCGAGCTGGTCGGCTCGGCCACCGAGATCGCCCAGTTCCTCGACCGCGACACCCGGCCGGACTTCGCCTCGACGGTGATCATCCCGGCGATCCAGCAGTTCATCAAGAACCCCAAGGACATCAGCGGGCTCACCTCGTCCATCGAGAACCAGAAAAAGTCGATCTTCACTGACTGACGGCGGAAAGGGGAGGACATCGTGTCCGACCTGCCCCTGATCCAAGCGGATCGCGCCGTGCCGCCGCCGGCCGCGACCACCTCCACGGGTGGTCGTGGCCGTCGTCGGCGGCTACGGCTCCTGTCCCGCACCGACCGCGTGGTCATCACGCTGATGGTGCTCGTCCCGCTGCTGCTCGTCACCGGGTTCGTCTGGCTGCCGGCGGCGGCCACCGTGCTGCTCTCCGGCACCAACTGGGACGGCATCGGCCCCCTCAACGAAATCGAGTTCATCGGCGCCCGCAACTACAGCGACGTGGTGAACAACTATCCGCCGTTCGTGCCGGCGGTCCAGCACAACCTGCTGTGGTTGGCGGTCCTGTTCGTGATCGCCACCCCGTTCGGCATGTTCCTGGCCGTCCTGCTCGACAAGGAGCTGAAAGGCAGCCGCTTCTACCAGACCGCGCTCTACCTGCCGGTGGTGCTCTCGCTGGCGCTCATCGGCTTCGTGTGGCAGCTGCTGTACTCCCGCGACCAGGGCCTGATCAACGCGGTGTTCGGCAGCAACGTCGACTGGTACGGCGACTCCAGCGTCAACATCTGGGCGGTCATGGTCGCCTCCGGCTGGCGGCACGTCGGGTACATCATGCTGCTCTACCTGGCCGGGCTGAAGGGCGTCGACCCGTCGTTGCGGGAGGCCGCGGCGGTCGACGGCGCCTCGGAGAGCCGCACCTTCTTCCGGGTCGTCTTCCCGGTGCTGCGGCCGATCAACATCATCGTGCTGGTGGTGACGGTGATCGAGTCGCTGCGCGCGTTCGACCTGGTCTGGGTGGTCAACAAGGGCCGCAACGGGTTGGAGCTGATCTCGGCGCTGGTCACCCAGAACGTGGTGGGTGAGGCGAGCCGGATCGGGTTCGGCTCGGCGCTGGCGACGATCATGCTGATCGTCTCGCTGGTCTTCATCACCATCTACCTGGCGACCGTGATGAGGGAGAACCGGGAATGAGCACCGCCACCGTCACCCGGCCCACCGAGGGCGAGCCCGAGGCGCCGGCGCGCCGCCGCAAGCTGACCCCGCTGCGGCTGTTGCTGCACGGCTTCCTCATCGTCGTCGCGCTGGTCTGGCTCTTCCCGATCGCCTGGGCGGTGCTGACCTCGCTGCGCTCGTACGACTACACCGCCGCCAACGGCTACGTCTCGTTCGGCGGCTGGACCTTCGACAACTACATCACCGCCTGGCAGACGGCGGAGTTCGGCCAGCACTTCCTCAACTCGGTCTACATCACCGTCCCGGCCGTGCTGCTGACCCTCTTCCTCGCCTCCTGCGTGGCGTTCGTGATCGCCCGGTTCAGTTGGAAGCTCAACATCGTGCTGCTCGGGGTGTTCACCGCGGCCAACCTGCTGCCCCAGCAGGCGCTGCTCATCCCACTGTTCCGGGTGTTCACCGAGGTGCCACTGCCGGAGTTCATGAGCGACTCGGAGCTGCTGTACGACAGCTACTGGGGCCTGATCCTGATCAACGTCGCCTTCCAGTGTGGATTCTGCGTCTTCGTGCTCAGCAACTACATGAAGGCGCTACCGCGCGACCTGTACGAGGCGGCGATGGTCGACGGGGCGAGCATCTGGCGGCAGTACTGGCAGGTCACCATGCCGCTGTGCCGGCCAGCCCTGGCCGCGCTGGCGACCCTTGAGGTGACCTGGATCTACAACGAGTTCTTCTGGGCCACCGTCCTGATGCGCACCGGCGACAAGTTCCCGGTGACCAGCTCGCTGAACAACCTGCGCGGCGAGTTCTTCACCGACAACAACCTGGTCTCGGCGGGCAGCGTGCTCGTCGCGATCCCCACCCTGGCGATCTTCTTTATGCTCCAGCGGCACTTCGTTCGGGGCCTGACCTTGGGAGCCTCGAAGGGATGACGATCCTGCACCTGCGCCGCGCGCGGACCAGCCTGGTGCTCGACGCGCGCGGCCCGGGGCTGCCCCGGGTCGTGCACTGGGGCGGCGACGTCGGCGACCTCGACGACGACGGCCTGCGGCAGCTCGTGGACGCGACAGTGCCGCCGGTGGTGCCGAGCAGCTTCGACGAGCCGCCCGTGCTGTCGCTGCTGCCGGAAGCCAGTGCGGGCTGGAGTGGCCGTCCGGGGCTGGCCGGGCACCGCGACGGACGGGACTGGTCCACCTCCTTCCGCCTCGACGGGTTGGACGTGCGCGACGACGGGCCCGGCGCGGCGCTGCTGACCGTGCGGGCGTCGGACCCGGCCGCCGGGCTGACCCTGACCAGCGAGATCATGCTCGACCCGCACGGGCTGCTGACCGTCCGGCACCGGCTGTGCAACGACGGCGACACGGCGTACGAGCTACGGGAGCTGACCCCGGTGCTGCCGGTGCCGGCGGTCGCCACCGAGCTGCTCGACCTGACCGGCCGGTGGTGCCGGGAACGGTCCCCGCAGCGGCACCGGTGGCAGCAGGGCGCCTGGGTGCGCGAGGGTCGACACGGTCGCACCGGTCACGACGCCACGCTGCTGCTGGTGGCGGGCACCGCCGGGTTCGGCTTCGGCCACGGCGAGGTGTGGGGGGTGCACACCGCGTGGAGCGGTGACCACGTCACCTTCGCCGAGCGTCGGCCCACCGGCGAATCGACCCTCGGTGGCGGCGAGCTGCTCACCCCCGGTGAGATCCGGCTCGGCCCCGGCGAGTCGTACGAGTCTCCGTCGCTCTACGCGGTCTGGTCCGACACCGGGCTGGACGGGCTCAGCGACGTGCTGCACACGCACCTGCGGGCCCGGCCCGGGCACCCGCGCTCCCCCCGCCCGGTGACCCTCAACGTCTGGGAGGCGGTCTACTTCGACCACGACCTGGACCGGCTGCGGGCCCTCGCCGACCGGGCCGCGCAGATCGGCGTGGAGCGGTTCGTGCTCGACGACGGTTGGTTCCGCGGTCGGCGCGACGACACCGCCGGCCTCGGCGACTGGTACGTCGACGAGGGCGTCTGGCCCGACGGCCTGCAGCCGCTGATCGACCACGTGACCGGCCAGGGCCTTCAGTTCGGTCTCTGGGTGGAGCCGGAGATGGTCAACCCCGACTCCGACCTGTTCCGCGCGCACTCCGACTGGCTGCTGGCCGTACCGGGGCGACTGCCGCCGTCCTGGCGCAACCAGCAGGTGCTCGACCTGAGCCGCCCGGAGGCGTACGACCACGTGCGGGACCGGCTCCACGCGCTGCTCACCGAACACCCCGGCATCAGCTACCTCAAGTGGGACCAGAACCGGGACCTCACCGAGGCTGGGCACCACGGCCACCCGGGGGTGCACGGGCAGACCCTTGCGGTCTACCGGCTCTTCGACGAGCTGCGCAGCCTCCACCCGGATCTGGAGATCGAGAGCTGTTCGTCCGGCGGGGCCCGGGTGGACCTGGCCATCCTGGCGCGCACCGACCGGGTCTGGGCCAGTGACTGCAACGACGCCCTGGAACGGCTCAGCATCCAGCGCTGGACCGGCCTGCTGCTGCCGCCGGAGCTGATCGGCACGCACATCGGCCCGCAACGCTCGCACACCACCAACCGCGTGCACGACCTCGGATTCCGGGCGGCCACCGCGCTCTTCGGCCACCACGGCATCGAGTGGGACATCGCCTCGATCAGCACCGACGAGCAGACCGAACTGGCTGCCTGGGTGGCACTGCACAAGCGGCTGCGCCCGCTGCTGCACGCCGGCCGGGTGGTCCGGGTCGACCACCCGGACCCGGCCGTCTGGGCGCACGGCGTCATCGACCACGACGGCACCCGAGCGGTGTACGCGGTGGCGCGGCTGGCCACCTCCGCGACGCCGTACCCCGGCCCCGTCCGGCTGCCGGGCCTGGACCCGGACCGCCGTTACCGGGTGCGGCCGGCATCCGGCGTGCCGGCGCCGGCGACCATCGACCGGTCCGCACCGGGCCGGGTCGCGGACGGCGTCGTCCTGAGCGGGGCGGCACTGGCCCGGATGGGTGTCCAACTGCCCGCGCTGCACCCGGAGCAGAGCCTGGTGCTGGAGGTCGACGCCGTCGACTGAAAAGATTCTGGAGATTCTTCGGGCGGGGTGTCGAGAACGGCGCTGGCTGCTTCTACCTCAGGGTGAGAGCACCGAGGATGGTGCGCAGCTGTGAGGAGCAAACCATGAAGTACATGCTGCTGATGCAGTTCAGCGCCGCCGGGACCGACTTCCCGAGCATCGACACCTGGACCCCGGCGGAGGTCCAGGCGCACATCGCGTTCATGGGCGAGGTCAACGAGAAGCTCACCGCCGCCGGGGAGTGGGTCGACGGGCAGGGCCTCGGCGGCCCGCAGCAGGCCCGGATCGTCCGCGCCGGGGAGGGCGGCGCGCCGGTGGTCACCGAGGGGCCGTTCGCCGAGACGAAGGAGTTCCTCGCCGGCTTCTGGATCGTGGACTGCGACAGCCCGCAGCGGGCGGTGGGGCTGGCCGCGCACATCTCCACCGCGCCCGGCCCCGGCGGACGGCCGCTGAACATGCCGATCGAGGTGCACCCGGTGATGTCCGCCCCACCGCAGGAGCTGTGAACGCTGGCCACCGACCCCCACGTCGAGGACCTGCTGCGCGAGCTGGCGCCGCAGGTCCTCGGCGTGCTCGCCCGCCGTTTCGGTGACTTCGCCACCGCCGAGGACGCGGTGCAGGAGGCCCTGCTGGCCGCCGCGACCCAGTGGCCGGTCGATGGGCTGCCGGCGAATCCGCGCGGCTGGCTGATCCAGGTCGGTTACCGCCGGATGATCGAGCTGATCCGCGGCGAGCAGGCCCGACGCCGACGGGAGGACCTGGTCGCCCGTCGGGACCCGGACGACCAGCGGTACGCACCCGCCGCCGACGACGAGTTGACCGCCGAGCGGGACGACACCCTGGTCCTGCTCTTCCTCTGCTGCCACCCGGCGCTCGCCCCGACGTCGGCCGTGGCGCTGACCCTGCGCGCCGTCGGCGGTCTGAGCACCGCCGAGATCGCCCGCGCGTTCCTGGTGCCCGAGGCGACCATGGCCCAGCGGATCAGCCGTGCCAAGCAGCGCATCCGCGCGTCCGGGCTGTCGTTCCGGATGCCCGAGCCGGAGGAGCGGTCCGAACGGCTGGCGGCCGTACGGCAGGTGCTCTACCTGGTCTTCACCGAGGGGCACACCAGCACCACCGGCCCGGACCTGCGCCGGATCGACCTCGCGGCCGAGGCGATCCGGCTGACCCGCGCACTGCACGCGTTGCTGCCCGACGACAGCGAGTCGGCCGGTCTACTGGCGTTGATGCTGCTCACCGAGGCGCGCGGCCCGGCACGGACCGGGCCGTCCGGCGAGCTGATCTCACTGGCGGACCAGGACCGCGGTCGTTGGGACGCGACGGCGATCGCCGAGGGCGTCGCCCTCGTCACCCGGGCGTTGCCGCGTGGGCCGGTCGGCCCGTACCAGGTGCAGGCCGCCATCGCCGCCCTGCACGACGAGGCAACGAGCACCGAGCAGACCGACTGGCCGCAGATCCTGGCGCTCTACGAGGTGCTGGAACGGCTCGTCGGCAGCCCGGTGGTGGCACTCAACCGGGCCGTGGCAACGGCCATGGTGCACGGGCCGGCAGCGGGTCTCGCCGCCCTCGACGCCCTGGCCGACGACCCCCGGTTGGCCGGGCACCACCGGCTGCCCGCCGCCCGCGCCCACCTGCACGAGATGGCCGGTGACCGCGAGCGGGCGATCGTCGACTACCGGGCCGCCGCGGCGCGGACGAGCAGCCTGCCCGAGCAGCGCTACCTCACCATGCGAGCGGCCCGGCTCGCCGCCGAACCGGTGCCGCCCGCCCGCCGGCGTTAGCCTGACCACCGACGACTTCGGCCGAGCAGTCAGAACTGGGGACGCATGGCGTACGTATTGCTGGGGATTGCCATCCTCGCCGAGGTGCTGGCGACCAGTCTGCTCAAGAGCACCGCCGGGTTCAGCCGCCTCTGGCCGACCCTGGGTTGCGTCACCGGTTACCTGTTGGCGTTTCTCCTGCTGGCCCAGGCAGTCAAGGAGATCCCGGTGGGCGTCGCGTACGCCCTCTGGTCGGGTTTGGGCACCGCGACCATCGTGGCGATCGGGGCGGTGTTCCTGGACGAGCCGGTCGGGCTGGCCAAGCTCGCCGGCATTGCGTTGATCATCGCCGGGGTGGTCATCGTGAACCTGACCGGGGAGCACTGACCCGCCGCACGGCGGTTAGGTGCCCCGCCTCCCATCCGGGAGGCGGGGGCACCGCCATCACGCAGAGACGGTCACTCGCCGTCGAACCTCATGTTCAGCCACCAGCCGTAGGTGCGCGGCCGGTTCAGCCACGATCCGATGGGCGCGTTGAAGCCGCCACTCGTGGTCGAGGTGAGGGTGTTCATGCTGAGGCCCTCATCGGCGTACCTGTAGAGGACGGCCAGGTCGTCGCGCTTGTCGCCGTTGTAGTCACCGGAGGCCAGCTTCATGCTGGCGAAGTGACCGAACTCGGTCGACGACCAGGACTGGACGGGCGCGTTGAAGTTCCCGTCCGCCTTGGCCGTGAAGGTGTGCAGGCTGGTGCTGCTGAAACCGCGATACTTGAGGACCGCCACGTCACCGCGACCGTCGCCGTTGAAGTCGCCGTCCATCACCTTCATCTCGGCGAGTGCGGCGAACGGCTTGTCCGCTGGGGTGGACCAGGAGGTGTACGGGGTGCCGAACTTGCCGTCTGCCTGACCCGGCCAGGTGAAGATCGACATGGCCCCGTTGCTGTAGCGGTAGAAGAGCGAGGCGTCGGCCCGGCCGTCCCCGTTGACGTCGCCGGCGAAGACCGAGGTGAACCCCCAGGTGCCGAAGGTGGACTCCTGCCACACCGTGACCGGGGCGTCGAAGCCGCCGTCCGGACGGGAGATCCAGTTGAGCCATGCCTCGTCGCCGTTGCCGGACTGGTAACCGTAGAAGGCGGTCAGGTCAGCCCGGCCATCACCGTTGAAGTCGCCGGAGGCCATCTTCATGCTGGTGATATGACCCAGTTGGCTCCGGCCGTCCAGGAACGGATGGGCGCGCCGTACTTGCCGTCCGCCCGGGTGATGAACGTGTCGATGGCGAAGCTGCCATCGGCAGCCGTCGACAGAGCCACGAGGTCCTTGATGCCGTCACCGTCGAAGTCGTCGTTGAACACCTTGATCCGGTCCCGGTTGTACCTCGTCTCGGTGCTCTTCCAGGAGCCGAGCGGGTCGGCGAATCCGCCGGTCGAGGTCGCCGGGAAGGTGTTCGGGGAGACCTGCCCCGGGTCGGACGTGTACAGGAAGTTGAGGTCCTCGTAGCCGTCGGTCGCCACGCCCTGCGGCATCGTCGCGGCGAACCACGGCGCGAGGTCGTCGACCCGGCTGTCCACCGCGTCGCGGCGAGTCTCCGTCTCGGCCAAGCACCCACCCTGCCACGAGCTGTAGTGCACACCGACGAGCTGCGGCTTGCCGCTCACCACCCGGACGGTGGGGCCGCCGAGGTCGCCGCGGCAGATTCCGGTCTGCCCGCTCCCCAGGATGTTGAGGGTGGACGCCCCGACCGCCTGGACACCGAACGAGCCACTGTGCAACTGATCGGGAACCCAGGCGCTGGCGGTACGACCGAAGCCGGCACCGGTGAGCTGCTCGCCGACCGTCGGTGCGGCCCCCAGTGCCACCGGGGTCACGTCGACCCGACGGGCCAACCGCACGAGGACGAGGTCACGATCGGGGTGCGGCACGATCCGGAAGGCCGGAACGACCGCGCCCGTGGTCGCGGTGAGGTTGGGGCGCCCGACGGTGACCGTCGTCGGCTTGGTCGGCTTGCCCGCGACCACGGCCTGACCGTTGAAGCTGAAGCAACTCTTGGCGGTGAGCACCCACCAGGGGTCGACCACCGAACCGCTGCACGAGCGCTCCAGCGGCCCGACGTCGACCTTGGCGACGAAGCCGAACGACCCGTCGGTGACGGGCGTTCCTCCGGTAACGGCCTGAGCGGATGAGGCCTGGAGAAGCCCCGCCACCAGGGTTGCCGCGAGCAGGCCTGCCTGCGCTGCTCGCCGTCGATAAGACGATGACACCAATGATCCTTTCTGGATCAGAAGGCAGGGACGCTGCGCGGCGCGCACCGGTGTCAGTGACGACGTGCGTCGGAGCGCGGCAAGGACACGCCGTGCCGCGCTCACTGGCCTGCTCCTGAGAGCGGCGCGCTGGCTCCGGGCGTGGTGAAGCGGGTCGTGCCCGTCGATCGTGGGCACGACTGTGCACAGTCGTACATGAAGGACCCCCGTGGCCCCTGCGGGCTGAGCGGTTACCGGAAAGCAACCGCAGGCTCACCTTAGGGATCAATCTCGTGAGCCACTGTCCCCCATCAATGTGGAGAATCCCACAGCCTGACGTCTTGCGAGGTCCATCCATCATGGGCTATGCGTAGGTCGCTGCGGTAGGCATGGTGGCCGGGTCCGCGCGGGACCCGGCCACCGATGCGTGGTGCCTGGTCAGCTGGCGGTGCAGCTCACCGCCGGCAGACTGTTGGTGCCGGTCCAGCCGCCGATGAATCCGAAGGTGGTGCTGGCACCGGCGGCCAGTCGGCCGTTGTAGTCCACGTTGCGGGCGGTCACGGTGGCCCCGCTGCTGGTCACTGTCGCGCTCCAGGTCTGGCTGACGCTCTGGCCGTTGGCGAACGTCCACCGGGTGGTCCAGCCCGTGATCGCGGCGCTGCCGGCGGTCACCCGCACCTCACCCTGGAAGCCGCCCTGCCACTGGCCGGTCACCGTGTAGGTCGCCGTGCAGCCACCCGCAGGTGGAGGCGTGGTCGGGGGCGGCGTGGTCGGGGGCGGCGTGGTCGGGGGCGGCGTGGTCGGCGGAGGAGTCGTGGGCGGCGGGGTGGTCGGCGGCAAACTGCTGAAGACGCTCGCCTCCCGGGCCGTCTGCCGGATGCCGTTGGCGCCGTTGAAGAGCCGCTGACCCCAGGTGGTCAGGTTGGCCGGGTTGAACGAGGTGGCCAGGTCGAGATATTCCACGCCGCCGCCGTTGCCACTCCACGACCAACCGAGCCAGCCGATCCCGTTCGCCTGGCTGTAGGCGAGGATGGTGTCCTCGTCCGGGTCACCGTCGGAGTGGTTGAAGCCGAACTCACCGACCACGATGGGCAGCCCCGCGGAACGGAAGCGGCCCAGATAGTCGCTGATCTCCGCGGCGGTGTCGAAGACCCCGTACATGTGGATGGAGAAGACGGTGTTGCGGGCCGGGTCCGCGGCGAAGACCGACGCGGCGTTGTCGCGCATGGTGAACGACCAGTCCTGTCCCCAGTTCGGGGCGTCCACCATGATCGTGTGGGTCAGCCCGCCGGCACGCAGGCGCTTGATCGCGTTGGCGTTGTCGGTGGCCCAGGAAGCGTAGTTCTGGTTGCCGTACGGCTCGTTGCCGATGTTGACGATCACGAATCGTTCCTGTCCGGCGAGGACGTCGGCGAGACTGAGCCAGTAGTCGACGGCGCGGTCGAGAGTGATGGCACCGCTCTGTTCGCCGTACCCGGTGGTGTCGTGCACCTCCAGCACGCAGATCAGCCGGTTGCCCTTGCACGTCGAGATGACGTTGGCGACGTCGGCGTTGGTGTTGCGCGTCCACCGGTCGCCGCTGGAGAGCACCACCCGCACGGTGTTCGCGCCGAGCGCCTTGACGTCGGCGAACGAGCTGGTCTGCTGCGGATACCAGGTGTGGGCGTGGTTGACGCCGCGCATGACGAATTCGGCGCCGTTGGCGTCGTACAACCTGCCGTTCGCGACGGAGAAACCAGCCGCGGCGTGCGCCGGCTGGCCGAATGCCAGCACGGCGACGAGCAACGCGAGCAGGGCCGCCGCGACGGCGGAGAGTCGAGTCTTCATGGCCTTCCTCAGGGAGGACCCCCGGTGCCCGACAGGGGTGGGACGTGACAGGGGAAGGCGGCTGCAGCCCGGCAGCCGCGCCCGGATCCCGGCGCGCAGGCATCAGCGTAGGACGATGGCTTGGCCACCGCAACCGGTTCAGTTGACAGGCTCCGAGCCCAGACAGCCGCAACGGCCCACGCGAACGCGGGCCGTCACGGGGCGATCATCCCCACCACAGGATGTGCGCCACAGCCGGCTCTTAACCGGTTAAGAGCGACGGTAGGCAGGTCGCCGCGATCCGTCAAGCAGCACCCGCGTCGAACCGGACGGGAGGGTTGACGGCCGCCGACCTGGGTATCCCGGGAACGATCCGTCGGTGAAAGGGGATACAGGATGGTCAGCGTCGGTTACACCCTGATGGGCGAGCAGGCCGGTCCCAAGCAACTGGTGGACCACGCGGTACGCGCCGAGGCCGCCGGCTTCGACCAGCTCGTGATGTCCGACCACTACTACCCCTGGCTGGATTCGCAGGGCCACTCGCCGTACGCCTGGTCGGTGCTCGGCGCGGTCGCCCACGCCACCTCCCGCGCGGAGCTGATGTCCTTCGTGACCTGCCCGATCCGCCGCTACCACCCGGCCGTCGTGGCGCAGAAGGCCAGCACGATCGGCGCGCTCTCCGACGGCCGGTTCACCCTCGGCCTCGGTGCGGGCGAGAACCTGAACGAGCACGTGGTCGGCGGGTGGCCGCACGTGCAGCAACGCCACGAGATGTTCGAGGAGGCGTTGCAGATCATCCGGCCGTTGCTCAACGGGGAGACGCTGACCTTCTCCGGCAACCACTTCGACGTGCCCGACGCCTACATCTGGGACCGGCCGGAGCGGCCGGTGCCGATGGCCGTCGCCGCCTCCGGTCGGCAGTCCGCGACGCTGGCCGCCGAGTACGGCAACGGCATCATCTCCACCGAACCCGACCGGCACATCATCGAGATGTACGACGACGCCGGTGGGGCCGGTCAGCCCCGCTACGGACAGGTGGCCATCTGCTACGGCCCCGACGAGGCGGAGTGTCGCAAGATCGTGCACGACCAGTTCCGCTGGTTCGGGATGGGTTGGAAGGTCAACGCCGACCTGCCCGGGCCGGACTCCTTCGCCGCCGCCACCCAGTTCGTCCGGGAGGAGGACGTCGCCGAGGGCGTCCCCTGCGGCCCGGACGTGGACGCGCACGTGGAGGCGTTCCGCAAGTTCGTCGACGCCGGCTTCACCCACGTGGCGATCATCCAGGTCGGTGGGGAGACCCAGCCCATGTTCCTGGACTGGGCGCAGGAGCAACTGCTGCCCCGGTTGCGCGAGCTGTGAACCCGACCGCTGAGTCGGAGGAGTCGACCCGTCTCACGCCCGCCGGCCGGTTCGGCCCGGGCGAGCTGCGGCTCGCCATGGCCGCTCCCCGGTCGGCCGCCGGGCTGACCAGCGAGTGGCGGCTGGTCGACGGACTGCGCACCCACACCCGGCGCGGGGCCGACCCGGGCACCGGGGCGCCTCCCGTGGTGCTGCTGCACGGCCTGGCGGTCTCGCACCGGTACCTCACCGCGCTGGCCGTCGCGCTCTCCCCCACCCACCCGGTGTACGTGCCGGACCTGCCCGGGTTCGGGCTGAGCGAGCACCCGCGGGGCGCATACGACGTGGCCGCTCACGCCGAGCACGTGGCCGCCTGGCTGGCCGCGTACCGGTTGCCGCCGGTCTGCCTGCTCGGTCACTCGTTCGGCGCGGAGGTGGCCGCCGCGCTCGCCGCGAACCACCCGGACGCGGTACGCGCTCTGGTGTTGGCCGGACCGACCAGTGACCCGTCCGCGCGGTCCCGCACGGCCCTGTTCGGCCGCTGGCTGGTGGACTGCCTGCGCGAAGCGCCGTTGCAGGCGCCGATCCTGGTCCGGGACGTCTGGAACGCCCGGCCCTGGCGGGTCTTCGCGACGCTGTCGCACTCGGTGCACAACGCGATCGAGGCGGACCTCGTCCGCGTCACCGCGCCCACCCTCGTCGTGACCGGTGCGCGCGACCCGGTCGTACCGGCGCCGTGGCGGGACGAGGCCGCCGGGCTGGTGCCGGACGCCGACCTGGTGGTCGTCCCCGGCGCCGCGCACAACGTGGTCACGACGGCCCCGACGCAGGTGGCGGACGCGTGCCGCCGTCTGCTCACCCCTCATCCCGCACTCCTGGACAGGTGACGCTCATGCGCTTCGGCAACGTGGAGATCCGCCCGCTCGGTGGTGGCCTCGGCTGCCTCCTGATGATCCTCTTCTCGATCCTCGCCTCGGTGGTGCTCACCGTCCTGCTCAACCTGGTGCTCTGAGGCGTCCGCGCCTCGGCGCCGCCACTGTCAGCGGCGTCGCTCGGCGCGTGACGGTCAGCGGCGCAGACCCAGGGCGCTGAGCACCTCCCGGTAGGCCAACCGGGCCGGGTCGAGCACCGCGCGGCGGGTCCACCGGGCCACCGGTACGACGGTGGCCCGCCAGGCCACCCCGAGCCCGTGCGCCACCGGCACGACAGTCACCGACCAGACCCACCGGACACCCCGCAGCAGCGGGAGCACCGTGTGCCGCCACACCCAGCGCAGCCCACGCCCGAGCGGGAGCAGCAGCAGGCGGTGGAGCAGCCGCAGCACCCGGCCGGCCGCCCGCCACGCGCCGACCACCGCGGTGACGACCAGCCGGCCGAAGCCCACGACGACCCACCAGATCCCCCGGACCAACCCGACGAGCGCTGCGCGCACCGCCCCGGCGAGCACGCCGACGCCCCGCCACAGCAGCCGTCCGACGGGGGCGAGCGCCGCGCCCAGCCAGCGCAGCGGCGGCAGGACCAGGCGTTCGACGAGCCAGACCAGCGGCGCCCAGACCAGCGTGCCGGCAACCCAGGCGATCCCGTACGCCAGCCACACCAGCGGTTGCCAGATCAGGGTGCGGGCGGCCCATGCGAGACCCCGCCCCAGCCAGACCAGTGGGAGCCAGACGAGGGTCAGGGCCACCCAACGCAACGGAAGCCAGAGCAGGTTGCGGGCGCACCAGACCAGCGGGACCCAGAGGAGTCGGTGCAGCGCCCAGGACAGCGGGGACAGCAGCCACCGGTGCAGGAACCGGCCGACGGGGCTGAGCAGGCTCCGGTACACCAGCCGGCCGGCAGCCGCGATCAGCTCCCAGAGCAGGCGTACCGGCAGCACCACGACCAGCGCCACACCCCGCGCGACGGCCGCGACGAGCGGGAGCGCGACGGCGGCCGGCTCCGCCGTGTCCACAGTCGACGATGTCGGACGCACCACCGTTGGTGCGCCACGGTTTTCGCTCGACGGCCCGGGCAGCGGCGAGTGGGCGATGGGACGGTCTGTCACGGTGGGCACGGTAACCGGTCCGTGCCAGGCCTCAGGTGTCGGTTGCGGCCGGGCCGAGGTCGAGCGTGGTCAGCAACGGGTAGTGGTCCGAGGCGGTGTCCGCCGTCGCGCCCCGGATCACCCGGCACTCCCCCGCCCGCTGCGCCACCGCCCGGGTGCCGAGCAGGTAGTCCAGCCGCATCCCGGCGAACTCGGCCCCGCCGAACCGGGTCGGAACGGTGTGGCCGACAGCCTCCGGTGCCCCGACGTTGCACGACGGCCACAGGTCGACCAGGTCGGCGGCGAGCAGCCGGGCGATCGCGCGGGTGTCCACGGCGCCGCCGCGCCGGCGCAGGTGCCGCCGCCGGTAGAGGGCGGGCATGCCGGCCAGTTGAGCGGTGTGGTCGACAGTCGGGTCGAGCGAGTTGAGGTCACCGGCGATCAGCGCCAACTGGCCGGGGGTACGCCGCAGCTCGGCGACCAGCCAGTCGACCTCCATCCGCCGCCGTCCCCCCGAATACGGGTAGAGGTGCGTGCCGAACACTGTGAACGGGCCGGCGGAGGTGGCCACCACGACCCGGGCCGCGCCGTGGTGGAAAGGCCGCCGCAGCGTCCCCGCGTCGACGACCCGGTACGGAGGCCGGACCAGCACCGCCACCGGCTGCCCGAAGCAGGACCGGGCCAGGTGGGGTGTCATCCCCACCCGGCCCGCCACGGTGGCCATCAGCCCGTCACGGTCGAAACCGCGCAGCTCCTGGAGGGCCAGCACATCAGGTGCCTGCTCGTTGACGACCTGGACCACCTGATCCAGCCGGCCGGGGCCGCCACGATCCCGACCGCCGGTGCGGATGTTCCACGTCATCACCCGCAGCACGGCGGCGCTCAGTCGGCTCGGCCGGCCCGCGCCAGCTCGTCGTCGAGGGTGTCCACGTCCTCCGACTCGATGGCCGGCTGGTTGCCTTCCAACAGGTCGGCGTTGGGACGGACCACGAGGTAGAGCAGCCCGATCCAGAGCGCGGAGAGCAGGATCGCGCCCATGAAGTCGGTGGGGTGGTGCATGCCCCGGTACATCCGGGACGTGGCCACCC
The DNA here is from genome assembly GCF_057766525.1 of Micromonospora sp. MGP-C2. Classification (NCBI taxonomy): domain Bacteria; kingdom Bacillati; phylum Actinomycetota; class Actinomycetes; order Micromonosporales; family Micromonosporaceae; genus Micromonospora; species Micromonospora sp. MGP-C2. Next base: position 6,050,447 of record NZ_JBYMEN010000002.1, on the reverse strand, counting down.
CGACCGGCATGATCACAGCAACCGCCACGAAGATCCAACGCCACCAGCGGTCGGTACGCGGGAACACGATGAGGGTGATCGCCAGCCAGACGCAGATCGTGGCCGCGATGTGCCCGGACGGGAACGACGAGGTGGGCATCTGCCCGTCGAGGTTCTCCACGGCCGGGCGGGGCCGGTCGACCGCCCGCGCCGACGCGAGGAACAGGGTCAGTTCACCCACCATCGCCAGCGCCACGAACAGCACCGGCCGCCAGCGCCGCCACACCGCCAGCACCAGCGGGCAGAACACCAGCGAGATCAGCAGGATCGCGTGGGTGTCACCGAACTTGCTCCACCACCAGCTCACCTCGGTCAGCACGTCGGTGTGCCGCTCGGCGAACCAGCGCGGCACGTCGGTGTCGAGGGTGTCGAAGAAGGTGCCCTTGGCGTGGTAGCTGACGTACGTGCCGAAGCCGTACAACGCTCCGAACACGAGCACCCAGCCGACCAGCAGCTCGGCCACCGCCGAGCGGGGGTGGGCCAGCACGTGCTCCTCGTCGGGGGCGGCGGCGATGTCGTGCCCCGCCTCCGGCTCCAGGCCCTCGCTCAACGGCGGCACCGGTCGCCCGCGCTCGCGCCGCCACAGCTGGAAGGCGTACGCGGTGACGCCCAGCCAGGCGGCGCCGAGCAGCCAGCCGGCCAGCACGTCGGAGATGAAGTGCACGCCCAGCGCGATCCGGGTCAAACCGATCAACGCCACCAGCACGCCGACCCCGACGATCACCGGCTTGCGCCAGCGCGGCGCCATCGCCGGCAGGAACACCAGCAGCAGGGCCCCATACGCGACGAACGAGCCGAGCGCGTGCCCGCTGGGGAAGCTGTTGCCCGGGGCGCTGGCGATCGGCACGTCCACGACCGGGCGGAGCCGGCCGACCAGCGTCTTCAGCGACGGGTCGAGGATCAGGCCACCGACCCCGGTGATGATCAGATAGACGGCCAGTCGGGGCTGGCGCCGGATCAGCAGCCCGACCACGGCGATGGTGACCAACCAGATGAGGATCGGTCGGCCGCCCAGGTCGGTCACCGCCTGCAGGACGGTGACGAGTGCGTGGTGCGGGGCGACGAGTCCGTTGAACCATTCGGCGACGGCGTGGTCGGCGTCCTGCAGAGGGCTCCACCGCACCCGGACGAGCATCAACAGCAGCCCGAAGGCCACCCCGGCGCCGGTGACGGCCACCAGGCCGGCGATGCTCCGTTCGGCGAAATGACCGATCGGACGCCGTGCCACCTCTTTGACCGCGGTCACCCCGCACCTCCCTTGTTGTCTGGCGAGGCGCTTTACCCGATCCGCGTCACGCGTACACGCCGGGCAGCTAAAGCGCGGTCATGTCCCCCGTGTCGACCAGCTCGGCCCGGTCCGCCTCGGGCTCCCACAGGTCCGGTTGGGCGGGCTCCCGCACACCGATGCGCAGCGCCTCCAACTGGGCGGCGAAGGCCAGCCCACCGAAGAGGGCCATCCCGGTCAGGTTGGCCCAGAGCAGCAACGCCATCATGCCGGTCAACGCACCGTAGGTCTGCCCGAAATCGTCACTGAACCGCACGTACGCGGCGAGCAGCAGGCTGGCCAGCCACCACAGAGCCGTGGCGATGCCGGCACCGAAGAACAGCCAGGAGAGGCCGGGCTGGTTGCGGCGTGGCGCCTGCCGGAACAGCACGGCAACGGCGAGGACGGTCAACGCGAGGCTCAGCGGGAAGCGGACCACGTTCCAGACGCCGTGGGCGACCTCACCCCACTCGTAGTGCTCACGTACCGAGTCGCCAATCGCGCCGCCGCCGACCAGGATCAGGAAGCCGGCGAGCGCGGGCAGACCGGCGGTGACGGCCAGCACGGCGGCCCGGAGGTATTTCCGCAGCGCCGGGCGGTCCCGTTCGACCCCGTAGATGCGGTTGGCGCCCCGCTCGATCTGGGCCATCGTGGTGGTCAGCGCGAACAGGCCGGTGAGCAGACCGAGGGTGAGTGCCAGCTCCCCGGCGTCCTCCACCCTCTCGCCCTCGCCGAGCAGCTCGCCGACCATCTGCGCGCTCTGGCCGGGGGTGACCGCCAGGACGGTGTCGGCGACCACCTGGCCGCCCTCCTGGACACCCAGCTCGCTGATCAGGCCGGTGAGGGCGATCAGGAAGGGCACCACGGCGAGGCACAGCTGCAGCGCGAAGGCCCGGGAGTGGCTGAACCCGTCGCCGTAGCGGAAGCGGATGAAGGCGTCGCGCAGCAGGTGCCAGCCGCCCTCGCGGCGCAGTGTGTGCCAGGCGTCGTCGGCGGACAGCTCCTCGTCGGCCATCAGCCGGGTCTCCGGCACGATCCGGGTGCTACTCACGGCGCGCTTCCTCGATCAGCTGCTCGCCCCGCTCCCCTGCGCCCTGCGCGTCGACGGCCAGGTCGGGGGCGTCCTCGGGTTGCGGGACGCAGAGCCAGAGCGCCTGGGGGCGAACCTCGGCGTGCAGCTGCCGGCCCGGAGTGATGAGGTCGCCGTCCAGCTCCCGGGGCTGGGCACGGTTGCTGGTGACCACGACACGCCGACCGCGGTAGACCTCCATCCGCGGCACCTGGCCGCTGCGGCGGATCACCGCCCAGCCGAGCGCGAGCCAGTGCCGCAGGCTGCGCGGGGTGAGCACTGCGACGTCCAGCCAGCCGTCGTCCGGCTCGGCCTCGGTGAGCAGGCGAACACCGCCCTGGAGTCGGCCGACGTTGGCGATCAGAACCGAGCGGGCCCGGCGCCGCAGCGGCGGACGGTCGTCGATGCGGATCTGCACCCGCATCGGCCGGTCCCGCAGGTGCCGGGCGGCACCCACCACGTACGCGGGCCAGCCGATGCGGGCCTTGGTGGTCTCGTTGGTGGCCTCGAGCATCTGGGCGTCGAAGCCCATGCCGGCCATCACTGTGAAGTATTTGTCCTCGACCGCGCCGACGTCGAGCAGCCGTCGGCCCCGCTCGACGGCGACCTGCAACCCGGCGGCCAGGTCGGTGGAGAGGCCCAGGTTGGCGGCGAGCAGGTTGCCGGTGCCCTGCGGCAGAACGGCGAGGGCGACGTCGGTGCCGACCAGACCGCTGACGCAGGACATCACGGTGCCGTCGCCACCGCAGGCGAAGACCAGGTCGACACCGTCCTTGACGGCCTGCTCGGTCTGACCGCGGCCCGGGTCGTCGACTGTCGTCTCGAACCACTGCGGCGCGGGCCAGCCGGCCGCCGCCAGGGCGTCGTCGACGGTGCGGCGCAACTCGTCGAGATCGTCGACCTTCACGGGGTTGACCACCACGGCGGAGCGCAGCCCGCCGTCGCCGCCCGAGGGTCGCCTGTCCTGTCCAGCATCCACGGGCGCCAGTGTGCATCACCGGGGCATCTTCAGCGACCCAGCGTGGGGCTCGCGTCGAAAGTGCCACAGACAGGTTTCAACGCGAGCCCACCTGTCAGGCCGCCGCCCGTAGCGCGCTCTCCACCCGTTGGCGCAGATCGTCAAGGTCGACGCCGGACTCGGTGAGCACCTGCGCGCCCAGCCCGTGACCTTCACGGAGGACGCCCAGCAGGATGTGCTCGGTGCCGATGTGCTTGTGGCGCAGGCGCAGCGCCTCCCGCAGGGACAGCTCCAGCACCTTCTTGGACCGGGGTGAGAACGGGCCGCCGAGGAACCGCTTGCGCCCCCAGCGACGACGCGGCGCCGGCACGGCCTCGCGCAGCGCGTCCGGGCCGAAGGACTGCTCGATGCGGGCCACGATCGCCGCCAGGTCGATGCCGATCTCCCGCAGGGCCGCCGCGTCCGCGTCGCCGAGGCCCGCGCCACCGCTGACGGTGTGCCGGCGGACGCGCTCGCGCAGGTCGTCGGCGCGCACGCCCGCGTCGGCGAGCACCCGGCTGGCCAGGCCCGCGTCGTCGGCGAGCAGGGCGAGCAGCAGGTGCTCGGTGCCGACCGGCCGTTGGCCCTCGACCCGTGCCTCCTCCAGCGCCCGGCGCACCACGTCGCGCGCCCGGTCGGTGAACCGTTCGAACATCACGCCTCCCAGGATTGGTTGACCGCCGGTCGCCCGGCGTGCTTCTTGTGCACCGCCTGCCGGCTGACCTCGAGCGCGTCGGCGATCTCCTGCCAGGACCAGCCCTGTCGACGGGCGTTGTCCACCTGGACCACCTCGAGCCGCTCGAGCAGCCGGCGCAGCGCGCGGACGGCGCGCAGCCCGACCCGGGGGTCGGTGCTGCCGGCTGCCGCCGCGAGTTCTGTCGCCTGACTCATGCCGTCAACATACGTTGACAGCGCCATCATTGTCAACCCTGGTTGACGGACGACGGTGACGTAACGAGAACCGCCCCGCCGCCGAAACCATCCGACTAGCCTCGGTCAGGACAGGCTGGTCGTGCCGGGCGCGACGCCCGGGAGGTGATATCGGATGGCCGCACCCGCCGACGCACCGGTGCTGGTCGGCCTCGGGTCGGACCTCGACCTTCCGGTCGTCGCACAGGCCGCGCAGGAGGCCGCTGGCCACGGCCGGCCACTGCACCTGCTGCACACCTTCGACTGGCAGGCTGCCTTCGCGGCGGACACCGTCGCCGCACCCCGCGACCGGGCCGAGCAACTGATCACACAGGCTGCCCAACTCGCCCACCAGACCGAGCCAGGGCTGACCGTTGGCGCTGAGATCGTCGAGAGCGCCCTGCTGCCCACCCTCATCCGGCGGTCCGAGACGGCATTCCTGCTCGCGGTCGGTGACAGTGGCATGGCCGGCAGCGGCCAGTGCATCCCGGCCGAGACGTCTGCCGTGCAGTTGGCCGCGCGGGCCGGCTGCCCGCTGATGGTCGTCCGCCGCGAACCGCCGCCGCAGGGGCCGGTGCTGGTCGGCGTGGACGGCTCACCCAGCTCACATCTGGCCCTGCAGTGGGCCGTGGAGTGCGCGGCCCGCAGGGACGCCCGACTGCTGGCCCTGCGGGTGGTGGAGTACGACGAGGACACCGACGCGGTCGCCGAGCAGCTCAGCGAGGCGCTCGCCCGGCACACCGATCTCCACGGCGGGGTGCCCACCGAGTGCCGCGTCGTCCGAGGCGATCCCGCCGAGGTGCTGATCGACATGTCCCGCTCGGCACAGGTGGCGGTGGTCGCCGCCCGTGGCGACGAACCGGGCCGAGCCATGCTGGGGGCCGTGGCCCAGTCCCTGCTCTACCACTCCCCAGCCCCGGTGGTCGTCGTCCGCGGTCTGGCCGAGAAGCCGCTCACCGGGCACACTGCCCGCCCGGCCCGGGACCAACGGCCCTGACCACCGGCGACCGCAGCGACGAGACTGGACGCCGGACGCCCACCCGACCCGCGAGAGGCTTACGCAGCATGGATTCTGCTGTTGACCTGCACAGCCCTCTGACCGAAGACGAACTGCGTCGGCTGGACGCCTACTGGCGCGCCGCGAACTACCTCACCGTCGGGCAGATCTACCTGCTGGACAACCCGCTGCTGCGGGAGCCGTTGACAGTCGACGACGTCAAGCCGAGGCTGCTCGGTCACTGGGGCACCAGCCCCGGCCTCAACCTGATCTACGCCCACCTCAACCGGGTGATCGTGGCGCGCGACGTCAACGCCATGCTGGTCACCGGCCCCGGCCACGGCGGTCCGGCCATCGTGGCCAACACCTGGCTGGAGGGCACCTGGTCCGAGCGCTACCACGACGTGGCGCGCGACGAGGCCGGGATGTCCAAGCTGTTCCGCCAGTTCTCCTTCCCGGGCGGCATCCCCAGCCACGTGGCGGCGGACGTGCCAGGTTCGATCCACGAGGGCGGTGAGTTGGGGTACGCGCTGAGCCACGCTTACGGCGCCGCGTTCGACCACCCGGACCTCGTGGTGGCCTGTGTAATCGGCGACGGTGAGGCGGAGACCGGGCCACTGGCCGGCAGTTGGCTCTCCAACGTGTTCCTCAACCCGGCGCGCGACGGGGCGGTGCTGCCCATCCTGCACCTCAACGGCTACAAGATCGCCAACCCGACCGTGCTGTCCCGGATCCCCGAGGCCGACCTGCTCGACCTGATGCGCGGCTCGGGCTACCAGCCGTACGTGGTGGCCGGCGACGACCCGGCGCAGGTGCATGGCACGCTCGCCGCGACGATGGACCGGGCACTGGACGAGATCGCCGAGATCCAGCGGCGGGCCCGCTCCGGTGGCGTCGTCGAACGCCCCCGCTGGCCGATGATCATCCTGCGGACGCCGAAGGGCTGGACCGGTCCCGCCGAGGTCGACGGCATCCAGGTGGAGGGCACCTACCGTGCCCACCAGGTGCCGCTGTCGGGCGTACGCGACAACCCGGCGCACCTGGCCGAGCTGGAGCAGTGGCTGCGCAGCTACCGGCCGGAGGAGCTGTTCGACGCCACCGGTGCACCGGTCGACGAACTGCGGACGCTGCCGCCGCGTGGTGACCGGCGGATGAGCGCCAACCCGGTCACCAACGGCGGCCTGGTGCTGCGTGACCTGGCCCTGCCAGACTTCCGCGACTACGGCGTGGAGGTCCCCGAGCCGGGCACCCCGATGGCCGGCGCGACCGGCGTGCTGGGTCCGTGGATCCGCGACGTGATCAGCGCCAACCCGCAGACGTTCCGACTGTTCGGCCCGGACGAGGTCGCCTCCAACCGACTGGGCGCTGCCTTCGAGGTGACCGACCGGGCGTGGGTGGCCGCGACCGTGCCCGGCGACGACCACCTCTCGCCCGACGGCCGGGTCATGGAGGTGCTCTCCGAGCATCTATGCCAGGGCTGGTTGGAGGGTTATCTCCTGACCGGCCGGCACGGCGTGTTCACCAGCTACGAGGCGTTCATCCACATCGTCGACTCGATGCTCAACCAGCACGCCAAGTGGCTGAAGGTGACCCGGGCCATCCCGTGGCGGCAGCCGCTCGCCTCGCTGAACTACCTGCTGTCCAGCCATGTCTGGCGGCAGGACCACAACGGCTTCTCGCACCAGGACCCGGGCTTCATCGACCACGTGGTCAACAAGAAGGCCGAGGTGGTGCGGGTCTACCTGCCGCCGGACGCCAACACCCTGCTCGCCACGATGGACCACTGCCTACGCAGCCGGCACTACATCAACGTGGTGGTGGCCGGCAAGCAACCGTCGCCGAACTGGCTGACGATGACCGAGGCGATCCAGCACACCCGCCGCGGCCTGGGCATTTGGGACTGGGCCAGCAACGACGACGGCAGCGAGCCGGACGTGGTGCTCGCCTGCTGCGGGGACGTGCCCACCCTGGAGACGCTGGCCGCCGCCGAACTGCTGCGCCAGCACCTGCCGGAGCTGAAGGTGCGACTGGTCAACGTCGTCGACCTGATGCGGCTCCAGCCGGACACCGAACACCCGCACGGCCTGCCGGACAAGGAATTCGACACCATCTTCACCCCGGACCGGCCGATCATCTTCGCTTACCACGGTTATCCGTGGCTGATCCACCGACTCACCTACCGGCGTACCAACCATGACAACCTGCACGTGCGCGGCTACAAGGAGGAGGGCACCACCACCACCCCGTTCGACATGGTGATGCTCAACGACCTGGACCGCTTCCACCTGGTCATCGACGTCATCGACCGGGTGCCCGGGTTGGGCGCCCGGGCCGCGCACCTGCGCCAACGGATGGTCGATGCCCGACAGGCTGCCCGCGACTACACCCGCCAGTACGGCGAGGACGACCCGCAGGTCGCCGAGTGGCGCTGGGTCCGCGAAACCGACCCGACCAACCCCTGAAGGAGGACGACGTGCGCGACGCGGAGATCCTGGTCGGCTACGACGGCTCGACCGACGCCTCGGTGGCTCTCGACTGGGCGCTGGAGGAGGCGCGGCACAGCGGCCAACCGGTGCGGCTGGCGTACGTCTTCGAGTGGTTGACAGTGGCCAGCTGGGTCGGCCCCGGCGTGGCGCCCGGGGTCTGGCCGGACGACACCGCCCGCCGGCAGGTCGAGGAGCTGGTCCGCAAGGCGGCGGCCGACGCCGCCGCCGCGAACCCCGGCCTGCGGATCACCGGCGAGGTGTACGACGGGCCGCCCGCCCTGGTGTTGCAGGAACGCTCAGCGGAGGCGGGCATGCTGGTGCTCGGCAGCCGGGGTCACGGTGGCTTCGGTGGTCTGCTGGCCGGGTCGACGGCGATATCGGTCGCCGCGCACGCCCACTGCCCGGTCGTCGTGGTCCGGGACGGGGTCGGCAGCGCTCCGGTCGACGCGTCGACCGGCCGGGTGGCCGTCGGTGTGGACGGCTCGGGACCGTCGCTGGTGGCGCTCGGCTTCGCTGCCGAACGGGCGGCGCAGCGCCAGGTGCCGCTGCGCGTCCTGCACGCCTGGACACCGGGCCCCGGCGGGGCGGCCGGTGTGCCCGACGAGCAGGCCGCTGTGGAGCAGTCGCTGGAGCCGTGGCGGCGGACGTTCCCCGATCTGGCCGTGACTGTCGACCTGGTCCCTGCCAGCCCGGCGGCGATGCTGATCGAGGCGAGCCGCGACGCGCGGCTGGTGGTGGTCGGCAGCCGGGGCCGGGGCGGGCTGGCCGGGATGCTGCTCGGCTCGGTCAGCCAACAGCTCATCCAGCACGCCAACTGCCCGGTGGCGGTGGTCCGGGAACGCTGACCTCCGCCGACCTGGAGCGCCGTACCCACGGTGTCGAGGGTTTTGGACCGACCTCGGCGGGCGGACCGGCCCGCCGAGGTCGGGACCTGTGGCCCTGCGGTGACACCACCGGTATGCCACACGATGGTGCGGCAACCCCCGCACCACAGCCGTGTCGTGAGGCACGATGAGCAGAGACGGAAAGGTCGTGACCATGAGTCAGGAGAACCAGCTGACCACCGCGCTGGCGGAGGCCGCCGCCACCGCCGGCCACGCCCCCTCGGTGCACAACACCCAGCCGTGGCGTTGGCGGGTGCTGCCCGACGCGCTGGAGCTGCGCTCGGTCGCCGATCGGCAGCTCGCCGCCTCCGACCCGGAGGGTCGGCTGCTCGCGATCAGCTGTGGCACCGCCCTGCACCACGCACGGCTCGCGCTGGCGGCCGAGGGGTGGCGCGCCGTGGTGGAGCGACTGCCCGACCCGGGCGACAGCGAGCTGCTGGCCCGACTGACCGACCTGAGCCAGACAAAGGCGGACCCGGACGCCATGCACATGGTGCAGTGCATGCAGGTCCGGCACACCGACCGGCGGCCGGTCAGCGACGAGCCGGTGCCGTCCACGGCGATCGAGCAGATCACCCGGGCGGTCAACGCGGAGGGCTGCCGGTTGCAGATCCTCGACCGCGACCAGGTGCTGGAGCTGGCCGCGACCGCCAGTCACGCCGACACGATCGAGGCCGAGGACCCGGAGCTGCGCGCAGAGCTGCGTTACTGGACCAGCCGCGCCGGCGAGGGCACCGGCCTGCCGGCGGAGGTGCTGCCCGAACAGCCGCCGCAGACCACAGTGCCGGGTCGCGACTTCGGCCGCCCCGGCAGCCTGCCCGTGAGTCCCGGCCACGACCGCATGGCGGTGTACGCGATCCTGCACGGCGACGAGGACGAGCGGGACAGCTGGTTGCGTGCCGGGGAGGCGCTGTCCGCCGGTTGGCTGACCGCCACTCGGCTCGGCGTGTCGGTGGTGCCGCTCAGCGCCGCGGTGGAGGTGCCAGGCACCCGGCAGACCCTGCGGCAGATGCTCTCCGTGATCGGCTACCCGTACATCGTGCTGCGGTTGGGCATCGCGGACCCGGCACACTCGGGCCCACCGCACACGCCGCGACTGACCGCCGCGCAGGTGGTCGACACCTCCGCGGTGCGCGGCGGGCAGGGCTGACGGGACGGTCAGCCGGCGAGCACCGCGGCCTCCCGGGCCGGGTCCAGCCCTATCGAGCTGTGCAGCGGTCGCCCGGCCCGGGAGGGCACAGTGCCGACCTCGCGTAGCCACCGCCAGGTGTCGTCGACAGTCTCGGTCACCGGCCGGCAGGTCAACCCGGCGGCGAGAGCGCGGGTCACGTCCCGCTCCAGCAGCCCCCGGTACGGGTGGCCGGTCGGCAGCCAGATCGGCAGATCGCTCCACGCCTGCACACCGGCGGCGAGGATCGTCGCCGGATCGGTCCAGCGCAACCGGGCGTCGGCACCGGTAGCAGCCACACACGCCTCGAGCAGCTCACCCATCGTGGTCTGCCCGGGACGACCGACCGCGTTGAACGTGCCACCCAACCGCCGGGCGCCCGCGTCCAGCATCCACCCCGCCAGATCGCGAACGTCGACGTACTGCACCGGCAGGTCGACCGGCCCGGGCGCGAGCACGTCGCCGCCGCGCTCGATGCGCCGCAACCACCACGGCAACCGGCCGATGTCCTCCCCCGGGCCCAGGATCAACCCGGCCCGGGCGACCAGCGCGCGGTCGCCGAAAACCTCCCGCACGGCACGCTCGGCACCGGCCTTGAGCTGCGGGTAGTCGCCGTCGACGGCGCCCGGGTCGGCGTCCACCACCGGGGAGTTCTCGCTCAACCCGCGCGCGGCCGGGTCGGTGTAGACCGACCCGCTGGACACGTACACGTAGTGGCCGACCGCGTCGACCAGGACGCGGGCGGCGTCGCGGGCAGCGCGCGGCGCGCCGTCCCAGGTGTCCACCACCAGGTCCCACTCGCCGCCCGCCAGCGCCGCCAGACCGCCTGGCGAGGTGCGGTCACCCCGCAACCGGTGTACGCCCGGGGGGACCGAGCCGTGCAGACCTCTGTTGAACACGGTCACCGACCAACCCCGCCGCACGGCCTCGGTGACCGTCGCCCCGCCCACGAAACCCGTACCACCCAGCACCAGCAGTCTCATGCGCCCCACAGTGCCGCCGCGGCCCGGCGGGCGGCACCCCGTTTCACCGGTAGCGGATCTGCCCGTGGCAGAACCCGCCCGGTGCGTGGCCGTCGCGGTGCGCGATCCCGCGGCACCCTCGTCCAGAATGCAGGAAAGCCGCCCAGGGCATGGTCAACGGAGCTGCCGATTGCGAAACTGCTTCAATCTGCGTGAGCACAACCCGGACGGAGCAGGGAATGTCCAGCACACCGCTGTCCCTGCCGCAGCCATCCGCACGGGCGCCCGAGTTCGGCCGGGACGCGCTCATCGTCTGCGAGAACCTGGTGCGGATCTACCAGACCGGTTCGATCGAGGTGCAGGCACTGCAGGGGCTGGACCTGGCCGTGGAGAGCGGTGAGCTGGTCGCCGTCGTCGGTGCCTCCGGGTCGGGCAAGTCGACGCTGCTCTCCATCCTGGCCGGCATCGACGCCCCCACCGCCGGGCGGGTCCGGGTCGAGAAGTGGAATCTGCTGGCGATGTCCCGCGCGGACCGGGTGGACTACCGGCGGCACACCGTCGGGTTCGTACGGCAGCAGACGGCGAGCAACCTGATCCCCTACCTGACCGCACGGGAGATGGTGGACCTGCCGATGACGGCGGCCCGCACCGCGATCAAGGAGCGCCGGGCGCGCGCGGCCGAACTGCTGGACAGCCTCGGTGTCGCCGACTGCGCCGATCGGCGCCCCGGGCAGCTCTCCGGAGGGCAGCAGATGCGGGTCGCGATCGCGGTGGCGCTGGCCAACAAGCCGCGGGTCCTGCTCGCCGACGAGCCGACCGGCGAGCTGGACGCCGCCACGTCCGCCGAGGTCTTCGGCGTCCTGCGGGACGTCAACCGACGCTACGGCGTCACCGTTGTCGTCGTGACCCACGATCCGGAGGTCAGCAGCCAGGTCGAACGGACCGTCGCGATCCGGGATGGACGCACCAGCAGCGAGGTGCTGCGCCGCACCACCACCGACGCCGAGGGCGACACGCATGTGATCGCCGAGGAGTACGCCGTGATGGACCGGGCCGGTCGGGTCCAGGTGCCCCGTGAGTTCCGCCAGGCGCTGGCGCTGACCCGACGGGTCCGGCTGGCCCTGGAACCCGACCACATCACGATCCGCCCCGACTCGGGAAGCGGCGAATGAGCAGCGAGCCGTTGCTCAGCGTGCGCGGCGTACACCGGCGCTTCCGCACCGGGCCGACCGTCGTACACGCCCTGCGCGGCGTGTCGTTCGACGTGGCCGCCGGTTCGATGGTGGCGCTCGTCGGCCGGTCCGGCTCGGGCAAGACCACCCTGCTCAACGTCATCGGCGGCCTGGACCGCCCGGACGCCGGCACCGTGCACGTCGACGGCAGCGACGTCACCGCGCTCGACGAGGACGGCCTGTCCCGGCTGCGGCGCGAGAAGGTGTCGTACGTCTTCCAGAGCTTCGGGTTGATCCCGGTGCTGTCGGCCGCAGAGAACGTCGCCGCCCCGCTGCGGATGGCCCGCGTAGCCCCGACCGAGCGCGAGCGGCGGGTCGAGCTGCTGCTGGAACTGGTCGGCCTGGCCGACCACGCCCAGCAGCGGCCGGCCGAGCTGTCCGGTGGCCAGCAGCAGCGGGTGGCGATCGCCCGCGCGCTGGCCGCCTCGCCCCGGCTCCTGCTCGCCGACGAGCCCACCGGGCAACTGGACGCCGAGACGGGCCTGTCGGTGATGGCCCTGCTGCGCGGGATATCCGAATCCGAAGGCGTCACCGTGCTGGTGTCGACGCACGACGCGGTGATGATGGCCCTGGCCGACCGGGTGATCCGCATCCACGACGGGCACCTCGACGAACAGGCGACCGGGCAGCCGTACGAGTCCGTGCCAGACGCCGGATGACCCGACGATGCTGAGGCTGGTCAGCCGGCGCGCCCGCGCGCAGTGGCCGTTGCTGGCAGCCCTCCTCGGGGTCGTCACGATCGGCGCGACACTCCTGGGCACCTGCACCCTGCTGGTCACCCGCACCGCCGAGCAGGCGCTGGAGGTCGCCATGGCCCGCGCCGCCCCCGCTGCCGTCGACGTGACCGTCTACACCGGCACCGTCGAGGGCGGGGACACGCGGTCCGTCGCCGCCGACACCCGCACCGTGGTGGCCTCCGCGCTCGCACCGTTCCCGGTGACGACGACCGCGCGGGCGTCGACGGTGCTGCGAGCGCTGCCGCCCACGCTCGCCAAGGGCACCACCGTCGGAGCCCAGGCGTACCTGTCCGGGCTGGACGACCTGCCGGCCCGCGCCGAGCTGGTCACCGGGCGCTGGCCACAGCACCCTGGCGACGCGGTGCTGCTGGAGTCCACCGCCCACCTGCTCGGCCTCACCCCCGGTCACCGGGTGCGCCTGGGCGCCGAGCTGGCCCACCCGCCCGTCCCGGCCATCGACCTGACAGTCGTCGGTGTCGTACGACCGCTGGCGGGGCGCGGCTGGGAACGCGACCCGCTGGCCGCGGCCGGCTCCGCCACCGGCTATCGGGACGGCCGCTTCCTGCAGCCGGTCAACGCCTACGGCCCGTTCCTCGTCGACCTCGCCGACCTGGTCACCACCGGTGCCACAGTGGACCGGATGGAGGTCACCGCCCATCCGGACCTGTCCCACGCCAACCGCCACGACCTGGAGACCGCGGCCGGGGCCGTCGGCGGCGCCGACCGCCGGTTGGCCGGCACCCTCGGCGACCGTGTCACGCTCGCCCGTGTCGCCTCCGACCTGCCGCTGACCCTGCGGGCCGCCGACGACCAACGGCACGTCACCGCCGCCGTCGTGCTCGCCATCGCCGCCCTCGGCGGTGTCCTGGCCGCGACAGCACTCGTCCTCGCCGGCCGGCTGACAGCGGGCATACGCGCCGACGAGACCGCCCTGCGGTCCGCCCTGGGCACCAGCCGTCGCCAACTCGCCGCCACCGCGACACTCGAGGCCGGGCTCGTCGCCGCCGTCGCCGCAGCGCTCGCGACACCGGCCTCGTCGGCCCTGCACGCCGGCCTGACCCACCTGCCGCCGCTGGACGGCGCCGGCCTGACCGTCCGGCCGGCCATCGCCGGTGCCCAGGTCCTCGCGGTCGCCGGCGGCGCGCTGGTGCTCGCCGCCGCCCTCATCGTCCTGGCGATCCGGCCCGTCCCGGCAGCCGGGGATCGGGGCACCCGCCGCGAACTGCTGGCCCGATCCGGCGCCGACCTGATGCTCGCGGTGTTCGCCGCCGCCGGATGGTGGCAGCTGTACGCGCAGCCCACCGCCGCCAGCCCACGCGCCGATGCCGTCCGGGTGCTCGCGCCCGCGCTGCTGCTCACCGCAGGCGCCGCCCTGGCTCTCCGCGTGGTGATGCCCGCCCTGCGCGGCGCCGAACGGTTGGCGTACCGCGCCCGTGGGCTGGCGCTTCCGCTGGCGGCTTCCGAGGCCGCCCGCCGGCCACAGGCGGTCGCCGCCGGGCTGCTCGTCGGACTGGCCTGCGCGGCCGGGACCTTCGGTCTCGCCTTCGACAGCACGTGGCACCAGTCGCAGCGCGACCAGGCCGCGCTCTCCGTCGGCACCGACCTGGCACTCACCCTCAGCACGGCGCCGGTCGCCGGAGAGGGCGCGGTCGTCAGCGCGGTCACCGCGGGGGTGGTCAGTCCGGCCCTCGACCGTGGTACCTCCGTCGGTCAGTGGCTCGGCACCGCCGGCGATGCGCCGCGCCTGGTCGCCGTCGACACCACGCGCGCCGACGCGCTGCTGCGCGGGCGGCTGGACAGTGACCGCGGATGGGCGGGCGTCGGCGCCACGCTGGCGCCGCGCACGCGGGTCACCGGCCTCGCCATCGGGAAAGGCGCCCCGCTCGTCCTGAGCGGGACCGCCGACGACGACGCACCGCTCACCGTGACGCCCCGGCTGCTGCTGCAGGACGCCAGCGGCCTGCGCACGTCCTGCACCGGTCCCGCCGTACCGCTCGACGGCCAGGACTATCGGCTGCCCGCCTGCGCGACGGCTGACGGGCAGCGCCTCGTCGCTGTCGCCCTGCCGGTCACCGCCGACGCGGTTGGCGGACCCGTCGCCGTGGCCGTCACGCTCACCGTGCCGCCCGCCGCGTCGACGGAGAGATCCACAGACGGATCGGACTGGACCGCCACGTCCGCACCGCCGGTCCCGAGCAAGGTGAGAGACCCGAGCGTCATGGTGTCCGCCACGCCGACGGGATCCGCGCTACGGATGGCCGCGACCGTCGACCTCGACGGCGCCGAGGACGCCGCCCGAACGCTCGTCGCCACCGCCTTCCCGGACCCCGGCCCGGTGCCCGTCGCCGTCTCCGCCCGCTTTGCCAGCGAGGTCGGTGCCGAGAACGGCAGCCAGCTCAGCGTCACGGTCGGCATCACGCCCGTCCCGGTCGTCGTCACCGAGGTCGTGCCGACCGTACCGTCCGCCCCCGGCGCCGTCGCCGTCCTGGCCGACCTGGACACGCTGTCCCGCGCACGCGCCGTCACCGGCGACCTGACGTTCCCGGTCGACGCCTGGTGGGTCGGCCACCCAGCCGGTCCCGGTGCCGCCGAACGGGCCACCGCCCTGCACCTGGGCACCGTCGCGACCCGCGAGGCGGAGACCGCCCGCCTCACCGGCGGCCCGCTGCGCGCCGGGCTGCCGGCCGCCCTCCGGCTCATCGTCCCGGCCGCGGCCCTGCTGCTGCTCGCCGGCGTCGTCCTGCACGTCACCTGTGATCTACAGGTCCGCGCCGTCGAGGTGGCGCGGCTGCGCGGCCTGGGGATGTCCCGGCGCGGCATCCGGGCCGTGCTGCTCGGCCAGCACGCCGGCGTTCTGCTGCCCCTGCTCGCGGCGGGCGCCGTCGTCGGCGCGCTCGCCACCCGCGTCGTCGCTCCCCTGCTCGTGCGCTCCGACACCGGTGCCGCGCCCGTTCCGGCCACCCAGCCACACTGGCCGTGGCCAGCCGAGGCCGCACTGCTCGCCGTACTGCTGGCCGGATGCATGCTGGCGGTCGCCGTCGTGGTCACCGTCCAGGTCCGCCGGGCCGACGCCGCGCACCTGCGGGTGTCGCCGTGAACCGGTGGCTGACCCGCCGGTGGCCGGCGCTGCACTGGCCCAGCATCCGCGGCCGTGGCCGTACCGACGCGGGGCCACTGCTGCTCACCGCCGTCGTCATCGCGGCCGTCACGCTGCTCGCCGGGGCCGTGCCGGCGCTGCTGCGCGCCGCCGCCGACGACGCCGTCCAGGACACGGTCCGCCGCGCCGGCCACGACTCGAACGTCCTCGTCCACGCCAACTGGGAACGCGACGACGGGCCGACCGGCGGACGGGTCCGGATGCCCCGCCTCGCCGAGGAGCTCGACGACTTCCGCGCCCAGGCGACCTACGCGCTCGGCCCCGACCTGGACGCCGCGCTGCTCCCACCCGTCGCCGCTGTCAACGGCCCGGTCCTCAACATCACCGGCGGCAGCGTGCCGCGTACCTTCCAGTTCACCTACCTGGCCGGTGACCTCGGCGGCCCGGACGTGACCTGGATCGCCGGCAGCCCGCCCGGCCCCACCGTCTCCGACGAGTACGTCGAGACCCGCTACGACGGACCGCCCTGGCCGGTGCAGGTCGGCCTCTCCGAGGAGGACGCCACCGCACTCGATCTCGGCCCCGGCGACCGAATCCCGGTCAGGGACGGCCAGGGTCGCGACAAGGACATCCGGGTCAGCGGGATCTATCGACCGGCGGACAGCGTCGACCCCGCCTGGCTCCTGGCTCCTGCACTCCTGCGCCCCGTGGCCGGCGCCGACGGCGTGGGCATCACCCGGTTCGCCGGCCTGCTGTCGCGCGAGTCGTTGCCGGACGCCCGGCTCGCCGTCGACGAGGACCAACTGCGACGTACCGTCCACTTCGCACCCGTTCCCGACGCGCTCAGCTGGGACGCCACCGCGGCGCTCGCCAGCCAGGTGGTCAAGCTCAAGGCAGCCTCCGGCTCATCAAGCGACCGCGGCCAGACCCTGAAGTGGGAGTCGCAGCTCGACACCGCCCTACGCGACACCCGTACACGGAACAGCGCTGCTTTCGCACTGGCCGCCGTCCTGCTCACCGGAGTGCTGACCGCCACGGCACTGGTCCTGTTGCTCGCCGCCGACCTGCTGGTCCGCCGCCGTACCCCGGTGCTGAGCGCCGCCCGGCAGCGTGGGGCGGCGCTACCCGACCTCGGGGCGGAACTGATCATCGAGTCCACAGTGGTGTCCCTGTCGGCCGCCGCCGTCGGGCTCGCGTTGGCCCGCGCGGCCGCTCCGGGCGTCTCCTGGACCTGGGCCGTCCCCGTGGTCCTGGCTGGCGCCATCGCGGGGCCGGCATTCGGCACCCTCGCCGCCGCCCGCGCCAGCCGCGACCGGCGCCAACCCGCCAACCCGGCCGCCCGACGCTGGATCCGGGCCACCGGCCAACTGCGCCGCGCCGCAGTTGAGGCCGCGGTCCTGATCGCCGCGGTCGCCGCCTTCGTCACACTGCACCAGCGTGGGCTCCTGCCCGTCGCCTCCGACGGCGACACCGCTGAGCTGACCGGCGATCTGATCCTGCCGATCAGCGCCCTCACTCTGGGCGCGCTCGTCGGCGCGCTCGTCCTGCTCCGGCTGCTGCCCCTCGGGGCACGGTTCGCGCTCCGAGGGGCCCTGCGTTCGCGCCGCCCGCTGGCCGTGTTCGGTGCCGCCCAGGCGGCCACAACGGCCGGGCGCGCGCTGCCGTTGCTGGTTCTGGTCAGCACCACGGCGCTCGCGTCGTTCGCGCTCATCCTCGGCACCACCGTCACCCGGGGTCTGGACGACGGCGCGTGGAGCACCGTCGGCGCCGACGCCCGCCTCGACGTCGGCGCCGACGCCGAGGCGGCCACGCCCGCACTCGCCGAGCGCATCGCCGCCGCACCCGGGGTGGGGCAGGTCGTCGTCGCGCAGGTGACCGACTCGGCACGCGTCTTCACCGAATCGACACTGCTCACCCCACGTCTGGTCATCGTGGACGCCGCCGCGTTCCAGCGTCTGCTGGCCACCACTCCGCTGCCCGACGCGCCGGCGCTGGCCCGCCTCACGGCACCCGGCCCTGGCCCCGGGGACGTCCCAGCGCTGGTCCGATCGAGCGACGGCAACCTGCGGACCGGCACGCAGCTGCAGCTATCCCGCGACGGTGCCCCGGCGATTCGTCTCGCCGCGGTCGGTACCGCTCCCTCCGTCGGCGGTGTCGACGACGTCGTCATAGTGGACGCCGAGGCCCTCGCCGACGCCGGGCTGCCCGCCGTTCCGAACACCGTCTGGGTGACCGGCCCCGGCGCGTCGCGGGCCTTGTCGAACACCGGCGTAGCCGCCGATGTCGTGCTGCGCACGGACGTCCTGCGGGCGCAGCGAGTGGCTCCGCTGACCGCTGGGCTGCTACGGCTGGCGTGGACGGCCGCCGCGGTGCTGCTGGCGCTGGGGTTGCTCGGCCTCACGCTCGCCGCCGCCGCCGGCGCGTCGGAGCGGTGGCAGACCCTGACCCGGCTGCGGACCCTCGGCCTGCGGCCGCGCGACGCCCGCTGGGTCGCCGCCGGAGAGCTGCTGCCGCCGGTCGTGGTCGTTGCGGTGTGCGGCCCGCCACTCGGGGCCCTGCTCGCACGCCTGACTCTCGGCCCGCTCGACCTGCGGCTGCTCACCGGCCACGCCACCGAACCTGCGGCGGTGCTGCCGTGGTGGCTGCTGGGCCTGGTGAGCGTGGCGCTGCTGGCGACGGCCGCCGCGGTCATACCTGTCGAGTCGGCGCTGCGGCGACGGCACCGGCTGAGCGAGGTTCTCCGCGCCGGTGAGTAGCCGGTTACTGGCAGACCGGGCGGAGCCCGGCGGCCAGGGTGGTGGGCGATACTGGGTTTGAACCAGTGACCTCTTCCGTGTCAAGGAAGCGCGCTCCCACTGCGCCAATCGCCCGTGGTGGCCCCGTGGGGCACATCGCGAGCGGACGACGGGATTCGAACCCGCGACCCTCACCTTGGCAAGGTGATGCGCTACCAGCTGCGCTACGTCCGCACGTCCCCGACAACCGCCGGCGACAGGTGAACTCTACCTGACGCCAAGATCGCTTGGCGCGGCACCCTGCGCGGTTGCGGTTGCACTGGTCGCCGGCGGGGTATTGAGGAATCTCGACAGCACACCACACCCCCTTAAGGAGGCTGTCGTGGGTATCGGCACCAGCATCTTCCTCATCGCGCTCGGCGCGATTCTCACCTTCGCGCTGGATGCGAGCGTCGGCGGCATCGACCTGGACGTGGTCGGCTGGATCCTGATGGGAGCCGGCGTGCTCGGCCTGATCATGACCACGCTGATCTTCAGTCGCCGCCGCCAGGTCGTCACGACCACCGAGCAGCCGGTGGAGTACCGCCAGGTCGAGGAGCGGCGGGACATCGCGCCTCCGCTGTGAGGGCTCAACGTCACGGGCCGGCCGCCTCGATCGAGGTGGTCGGCCCGTGCGCGCCACACCCCACTCAGTCCAGGCAGGTGAGCGCGACCTCGGCGTAGCGCGTCAGCGCCGCCCGGTCCGGGTTGATGGCGCCCATCACCCGAAGACCCTGGAGGCTGGTCACCAGGAAGCCGGCCAGATCGGTGGCGCTGCGAGCGGACGTGATCTGGCCCGCTGCCGGTACAGGTCGAGCACCGCCAGGTAGAGGCCGTCCTTGCTGCCGAACGCGGCGTAGATCGAGCCGCTGCCCAGGCCGGTGGCCTCGGCGAGGTCGCGCATGGAGGTGCCCTCGTAGCCCTTGGTCCGGAACACCTCCATCGCCGCGTCGCCCTCGGCGCCGAAACCACCGACCTGGCCTCGTTCGTGCCGGCTTGTGCCCGGGTGTCCGGAACCCCGGCGGAGGGCGGGGCCGCGACGGTCGAACGGGAGATTCCGAGCCAGCCTGATCCGCTCGACTTAGCGCAGAACGCGGCGTGCGGGCGAAGCGGAGAGCGCGTAGTCAGCGAACCCGAACGGGTCACGGGGTGCGGAAACCATTGACTACGGGGTTCAGACAGCGTTGTCTTTCACTGGCCCTGGGGAGGTACAACAGTGATCGACGATGTGTCCCTCGTATTCTGCGTGACCGCCGACGTGTCGGTGCGCGAGCGGATGGTGCGGCGCCTGAACGGCCTCGGCACCCTGGTGATCTGCACCGACCTCGCGGAGTTGCAGGCGATGATCGGCCCGCCGGCCAGCAGCCGGCCGGCGCGGCTCTCCACCTCCGCAGCCGTTCCCACTCCCGCCGCAGCCGCTCCCGCCGTCACCGCCGGCCGGACCAGTCTCGGTGACCTCACGATCGACCCGCTCGGCCATCTGGTGACGTGGCGTGGACAACCGCTGGCCCTGACCCGACTCGAGCGCCGCCTGCTCACCCAACTCGCCACGGCACCGCTCGGAGTCTGGACGTACGAGAGACTCTTCGAGTCGGTCTGGGGCTGCGCGTACCTCGGCGACACGTCGATCCTGCACTCGGCCGTCAAGCGGTTACGCCGCAAACTGCGCGCCGCCGACGACACCCTGCGCGTGCACACCGTTCGCGGGATCGGTTACCGGCTCAGCGTCGGATGAGCCCAGGGGATAAGCAGAACGGCTCGTCACCGGGCTTTCGGTGACGAGCCGTTCTCTGTGGTGGGCGATACTGGGTTTGAACCAGTGACCTCTTCCGTGTCAAGGAAGCGCGCTCCCACTGCGCCAATCGCCCGTGCTTGTTGCCGAGGTGGGGACGGGATTTGAACCCGCGTAGACGGCTTTGCAGGCCGTTGCCTCGCCTCTCGGCCACCCCACCGAGGTTGCCCCCGTCATGCGTGGCGGCAGCTCCGAGCGGACGACGGGATTCGAACCCGCGACCCTCACCTTGGCAAGGTGATGCGCTACCAGCTGCGCTACGTCCGCACGCCCCCGGACGTTCCCGGGTGACGGATGAGAACTTTAGCCGAGCCGGTGAACGACTGCCAACTCGGGGTCGCCTCGGCGCGTCCCGCCCTCGGCGCGGGTGGGATCAGCGCCATCCCGCAGGGCTTCCTAGGGGGCTGCCCTGATGTCGCCATTCGTTGCGGACGGTCACCCTCCGAAACCATTAGGCAATCATCGTCATCATCGTGTCGCAGGTCGCGAGAAGGGTGTACGCGCGCATCAGGTCGTGCCGGCGGACCTCGACGGACACTCCTTGGAGAACGATCGAAGAGGGCCTGAGAAAGTGTCCGGCTTCCGACTGTCGCAGCGCGGATCAGGGTGTCGTGGTAACTGTTCGTGTTCACTCGGATGGGTTACGGTAACGGTCGTGACGAGACGTGCGGCCGAGATCCGCCTGGATGCCCTGCTGCGCACCGCCTGTGACGTGATCGTGGAGCGCGGGCTGGCCAATACCCGAACGGCGGATGTGGCGCAGGCCGCCGGCGTGAGTCAGGCACTGGTTTTCTACCACTTCGCCACCAAGGAGCGGTTGCTCTCACAGGCCTTCGCGTACGCGGTCGAGCAGGATCTCGCCCGACTGGACGTGGTGACCCGGTCCTCGGCCCCACCGCTGACCAAACTCCGCCGGATCCTCAAGCTCTACACCCCGGCCGGCCGGGGCGCCTCGTGGTCGATGTGGATCGACGGCTGGTCCGAGTCGCTGCGTACGCCGGAGTTGGAGAAGGTCTCCCGCCGACTCGACCTGCGCTGGCGTCAGGACCTGGCGGCGGTGATCTCGGCGGGCGTGGCCGACGGCACCTTCCAGTGCGCCGACCCGGACGGGGCCGCCTGGCGGATCAGCGCGGTCATGGACGGCCTCGCCGTCCAACTCGCCGTGCACGACCGGGTGATCTCCCGGCGGCAGTTCGGCGAGTGGGTCCGGCTGGTCACCGCCCGGGAGCTCGGCCTGGACCCCACCGACCTGGACTGAGCCGGGCGGCCAGCGCAATCACCCACACCAGGCCGGGCAAAACGGCTCGGCCCGCCCCGTGGACCGGAACAATCGGCAGCATGGATCTGCTGGAGGCGTACCGCCGGAGCCTGGCCGAGTTCGTCGACCGGGTGGACCAGGTCGAGCCCGGCCAGTGGTCCGACCCGACACCCTGCTCGGACTGGGACGTGCGCACCCTGGTCAACCACGTGGTGAACGAGGACCGGTGGAGCGTTCCGCTGCTCGCTGGCCGGACCATCGAGGAGGTCGGCGACCGACTCGACGGTGACCAGCTCGGCGCCGACCCGATCACGGCGGCGCGGGAGGCGGCCGCGCAGGCCGAGATCGCCGCCACCCATCCCGGCACGATCGACCGCACCGTGCACCTCTCCGGTGGCGACACCCCCGCCGCGGAATACCTCCAGCAACTCCTCGCCGAGCACCTCATCCACGGCTGGGACGTGGCGGTGGCGATCGGCGTACAGCCTCGGCTCGACCCGGACGCCGTGCGCGTGGCCGCACGGTGGTTCGCCAACGAGATCGACGACTACCGGCGCAACAACCTGGTCCGGACCGGGGTGCGGGTGCCCGACGACGCCGACGAGCAGGATCACCTCCTGGCCGCCTTCGGCCGCGACCCCGACTGGGCGCCGAGCGACTGACCCCTCCCGCGGCGTCACGCTCCGGCGGTGGACGCCCCCGTGTGCCGTCGCCGCCGTTGGGGCGAGCACCCGCCCATCCTTCACCCGCCGCCACAGCGGCGGCACCAGCGCGACGGCCGCCACCGTGGGTGGTGGCCGTCGTCGTGCGCGACGTGGAATGCCCGTAGCCGGTAGTCGCGGAGCAGCATGTCGATCACCGGAACCAGGGCGAAGACTTCGAACTCCTGGCCCGTGGGCGCCCTCAGCCCTTGCCGCCGCCACGATCGACTGATATCCACAGATGCACATGCGTCATGGCGCACTGACGGTCGGCGATTCGCCGGCCATCCCGCTCCCACGAGGAGGTCCCGTGCCACAACCGGAGTGGTTACCCCCGATGAGCCGGCGTCGACGCCGGCTCATCGCCGTCCTGGCAACGACGGCGACGGTCGCCGCGCTGCTCCCCACCGGCGTGAGCACCGCGGCCCCCACCGGCAACGCGGCGTCCGCCGCGCGCAGTTCCGGACCGTTCGCCGAGGGCCACGAGCCCGCAGACGTCGACAACCGCACCGGTACGGCGGCACCCGACGCCCGCCAGCGCGGCCTGGCCCGCGCCGCCGACCCCGACGTCCGGTGGAACCGACTCGGCACCCCGCAGGCGCTCGGCCCCGGTCGTACCCCTCTCGCCACCGGGCTGCCCGCCGACCCGGAGGCCGCCGCACGCGCCTACCTGACCGCCAACCGCGACCTGTTCGGGCTGGACGCCGCCTCGGTGGCCGCCATGGAACGCGTGCTGGTCCGGCCGATCGGCAGCGGTGCCGTGGTCACCCTCCGGCAACGGTTCGGCGACCTGCCCGCCGGGCCGGACGGCCTCGTCACCCTCGCGGTCGCCAAGGGCACGGTGCTCTCGGTCAACTCCTCGCTGGCCCGCAACACCGGAACACCGGCACCCGCGACCCGCACCGCCGAGCAGGCGTACGCCGCCGCGCTCGCCGACGCCAAGCTGACCCCCGGCGCGGTGGCCAGCCACACCATCCGGTCGGTGGCCGTACCCACCCCGCTGGACGGGCCACGGGCCGCCTACGAGGTGACCATGATCGGCGCGGACACCGAGCACCCGGCCGCGTTCACCAGCTACGTGGACGGCAGCACCGGGCAGGTGCTGGTCCGTGAGGACCTCGTCGACTTCGACTCCGACAACCCGAGCTGGGCGGTCTTCCCGGCCACCCCGCCCCGCGACCTCGGCCCCGGGCAGGACCCCCGGGTGCGCTGGTGCGGCGACCCGGCACCCGGCTGCCAGGCTGCCTGGCGCGACCCGGCCACCGGCCAGCCGTGGGACGTCGACGCGGCCACCGGCACGCCGACCTTCACCTCGCGTGGCAACTCGGCCAACACGGTGCTCTCCTGGGGTGCCGGCACCCCGGTCGTCCCGGCGCCCACCAGCCCGGACCGTCGCTACGAATACCCCTTCACCGACCAGTGGCACCAGTCGAAGTGCAACCCGGAGGTGTTCACCTCCGCCCAGCGCAACGACGCCGACGCGTCGATCGCCAATCTGTTCGCCATGCACAACCGGATGCACGACTGGTCGTACCAGTTGGGCTTCACCGAGTCGGCGTGGAACCTCCAGGCGGTCAACCTCACCCCGGCCGGGCTGGGCGGTGACGCCGAGCAGGGCCGTGCCCAGCAGGGCGCGCTGACCGGCAACCGGAACAACGCCAACCAGGGCACCGGGCGCGACGGCGTGCCGCCGACCACCAACATGTACCTGTGGCAGCCGCAGGCGGGCGGGCCGTACCCGCCGTGTGTGGACGGCGACTACGACATGACGGTGATCGGCCACGAATACACCCACGCGATCACCAACCGGATGATCGCCGGCCCGGACAGCGGGATCAGCGGCCACCAGGGTGGGTCGATGGGTGAGTCGTGGGGCGACCTGCTCGCCGCCGAGTACCTCTTCCAGCACGGGCTGCGCGCGCCCGGCGAGACGCCCTTCATCACCGGCGGCTACGTCACCGGCAACCTGGTCAGCGGCATCCGCAACTACGACCTCAGCCGCAGCCCGCTCAACTACTCCGACATCGGCTACAACACCGGCGGCCCGGCCGTGCACGCCGACGGGGAGATCTGGGCGCGCCACCAACTTCCGGGTCCGCTCCGCGCTGGTCAAGCGGTACGGCCTCGGCACCCCGCAGCGGCAGCTCGACTGCGCACAGGGGAAGGTCGCCGCCGACCAGTGCCCGGGCAACCGGCGCTGGTCGCAACTGGTGTTCGACTCGTTCCTGCTCCAGGCCGCCAGCCAGGTCAGCATGCTCGACATGCGGGACAACATGCTCACCGCCGACCTGCTCCGCTTCGGTGGTGCCAACCAGGACCTGATCTGGGCCGAGTTCGCCCGCTCCGGGATGGGCCGGGACGCCGCCACCAACGGTGCCACCGACACCGACCCGACGCCGAGCTTCGCCTCCCCGCGTGGTGGCAACGCCACGCTGACCCTCCGTCCACGCGGGGACAGCGCCGACGCGCCGATCCGGGTGTACGTCGGGACGTACGAGGCTCGGGCGACGCCGATCGCCGACACCGACCCGGCGACGCCGATCCCGGACACCGTGGAGATGGTGGCCGGCACGTACGACCTGCTGGCCGTCGCGCCCGGCTTCGGGCACCAGCGGCTCAGCGTGGTCGCCCGGGCCGGTCAGGACGGGTACGTGGACCTGCGGATGAGCCGTAACCTGGCGTCCACCGCGTCCGGGGCGACGATCACCGGCGACGGGGTCAACCTGGACCGGGTCGCCGACGACACCGAGGCGACGAACTGGGCCTCCCTGGACGGGGTGGCCGGCCGGCA
This sequence comes from Micromonospora sp. MGP-C2, assembly GCF_057766525.1. Taxonomy (NCBI): domain Bacteria; kingdom Bacillati; phylum Actinomycetota; class Actinomycetes; order Micromonosporales; family Micromonosporaceae; genus Micromonospora; species Micromonospora sp. MGP-C2. The sequence continues at coordinate 6,025,290 of NZ_JBYMEN010000002.1, read as the reverse complement.
GCTCACCGTGGCGCTGCCCGGGGCGCCCCGCAGACGGTCAAGCGGGTGAACGTCAGCGCGATGCTGCGCCCGGCGATCGCCGGCGACGCCGACACCGGCAGTCAGAACGCGCTCAGCGCGCTGCGCTCGTTCGCGGTGTCCGCCTGCAACGCGACGACCACCGACTGCGCCGACCCGGCGCGGTGGCAGCGCATCTACACCAGCGCGGGCGACGCGTTCCCCGGCGGGGCGTACCGGGCGTACAGCCGGGACATCAACCTCCGGACGTTCGCGGTGCCGAGCACCGTCGCCACCCACCTGCGACTGGAGGTCCTGGCGAGCCAGTGCACCGGTGGCCCGCACTACGCGGGCGAGCAGGACGACGACCCGGCCACCACGACGGACTGCGCGACGGCCAGTCCGGCCCGGTCGCAGGTCAGGATCGCCGAGTTCCAGGCGTTCTCCAACTGAGCAACCGTGGGGGTCGGCGGCAGGTCCGCCGGCCCCCACGGCCCTGAGGTCAGCGGCGGGCCGGTCGCCAACGGTCGGCGGTGGTGGGCCGCTCCCAGCGCCGGTCCACCGGTGGGTCGTCGGGCTCCGCGGGATCTCCGCCCGCGGCCCGGGTCAGGTGCCGTAGCCGCATCAGCAACCCCATGCCGAGGAAGAGCAGCAGCCCGCCGAGCAGGAACGCGGCCTGCACCACCCCGAACCCGCCGGTCTGCGAGACCGGGCGCCCGGGCGCCGGTGGCGCGGCGTCGACCGGGTAGTCCCCCACCGGCTCATCCACGGACGTGCTCTCCTCCTCGGCCGGCGCGCTCGGTGTCTCGCTGGGCTCCGACGGGGTGGCGGTCGGCTTCGGCGTGCTGGTCGGGGTGCCACCCGCACCCACCACCGAGCGGGTGGCCGTCTGTCGGGCCAGCAGTCGCGCGTTGGCGTCGTACGCCTCGGCGGCGAGAGTGACCCGCCCCTGGGTGACGTCCTCGGCGAAGGCCACCCGGTAGCGGGCGGTGACCGTGCGACCCGGGCAGAGCGTGCCCGGGTCGAGCTGCCGGTCGGTCAACCGGGCCACGTCACCGTCGGTCTGAATCTGCAGCGGGAAGTCACCGTCCTCCTCCACCCGGTCCATCTTCACCTGGTCGAGCCGGAGGCCCTGCACGCTCAGCACCATCGACCAGCGCACCTTCACGCAGCCCCCGCGCCGGTCCGTCCGGGAGACGACGGCGGACACTGTGCGCACCTGCTCGCCGGCGGTGAACCGGGCCGGCAGCCCACTCAGTTCGGTGCTGAACGCCGCCTGCGCCGGTGCGGCCAATGCCAGCTCCACCCCGCTCAGACAGGCCAGCACCACCCCTACCCGCACCGCATTCCGCCACACCGTCACCACCGCCGCCCTCCGTTCGGTCGTCTCCACTGAGCAACGCTAGGAGCGGCCCGTCGGCCGGACCAGACGGGTGTGTTCGCACCGACCGGCAAGGACGGGGTGGGTTTTCACCGACGGTGGTGAACCGGTCACCGCTCCCCCGCGACACGCCGGACACCGGGCCGCTGGGACAATCGGCGACGTGTCCGAGCTCTCCAGCACGTTCGTCCGGCTGCACGCCCGGCTGGCCCCGGTCCCGTTCGTCCCCGAGGTGCGGCTGCACCAGGCGGACGAACCGATCGGGCTGTGGGAGCTGACCGAGGGAGAGTTCTCCACCGATCGGCCGCCGCCGTTCTGGGCGTTCGCCTGGGCCGGCGGGCAGGCGCTCGCCCGCTACGTGACCGACCACCCGGAGCTGGTCGCCGGCCGCCGGGTGCTCGACCTCGCCTCCGGCTCCGGTCTGGTGGCCATCGCCGCCGCCCGCGCCGGCGCGGCGTCGGTGCGAGCCGTCGAGGTGGACGAGCTGGCGGTGGCGGCGGTCGCCCTCAACGCGGAAGCCAACGGGGTACGCGTCGACGCCGAGTTCGGCGACATCCTCGACGGCGACGCCGGGGACGCCGAGGTGGTGCTCGCCGGTGACGTCTTCTACAGCGACGCGATGGCCCGCCGGGTGCTGCGGTTCCTGCTGCGCGCCACCCGGGCCGGCGCACCGGCGCTGGTCGGTGACCCCGGCCGGGCGTTCCTGCCCCGGGACCGCTTCGACGAGCTGGCGGCGTACGACGTGCCGGTGCCGGAAGCTCTGGAGAGCGTCCGGGTGAAGCGCACCACCGTCTGGAGGTTGCGCGCCGGGCTGCCGGGCGCCCCGGCTAGCGTGTCCGGGTGCTGTTCCGCAGCTGGGCGCAGGTGACCGACCCCGCGTGGCCGGACGTGGCCCGGGTGCCGGACCACGTCGGCGGCACGCACCTGGTCGTCACCCGGCACGCGCTGGTCCGTCAGGTCCTCGCCGACCCGGTCACCTATCGGCCGGACAACGCGCTGGACGCGGTGACGCCGATGCCGGTGACCGCGCTGCGGGTGCTGGCCGGGCACCGGTTCCGGCTGCCGCCGACCCTCGCCAACAACTCGGGCGCGAGCCACCCGCAGATCCGGGCGATCGTCGCGGACGCGCTGCACCCCGCCCGAGTCGCCGCGCAGCGGCCCTGGCTGACCGCGCTGGTCCGGGACCGGGTCGCTCGGCTCGGCGCGGCCCTCGACGCCGGCGAGCCGGTCGACCTGTACGCGGACCTCGCCGCCGACCTGCCGCTGCTGGTGCTGGCCCGGCTGGTGGAGCTGCCGGACGCCCCGGTCGGCGCGGTCAAGGAGTTCGCCCGTGCCGCGTTGGAGTTGTTCTGGGCCCCGCTGGACGTCGACCGGCAGGTGACCCTCGCCGCCGAGGTGGGGCGGTTCCACCGCGTACTGCGCGACTTCGCGACCACCGGCGGCGGGTTGGCCGCCGAGCTGCGCGCGGCCGGGCACCCGCCGGACGTGGTGGTGGGCGCGCTCTTCTTCCTGCTGGTCGCCGGCCAGGAAACCACCTCGCAGTTCCTCACCCTGCTGCTGCACCGGCTGGCTGGCGAGCCCGCGGTCCGGGCCGGCCTGAGCACGGGCGAGGTCGCGGTGGCCGACGTGGTGGAGGAAGGGCTGCGGCTGGAACCTCCGATCGTCACCTGGCGGCGGGTGGCGGCGACGGACAGCACGCTGGGCGGCACGGCGGTGCCGGCCGGCAGCAGTCTCGTGCTGTGGCTGGGTCGCGCCGGCCGGGACCCTGCTGTCGTGCAGTCCCCCGACGAGTTCCGCCCGGGTCAGCGCGGGTCCCGCCGGCACCTGGCGTTCGGGGCGGGCGCGCACCGCTGCGTCGGTGACGTGCTGGCCCGCATGGAGGCGGCCGTGGTGGTGGCCGAGGCAGCGCCGCTGCTGGACGGGGTGCGGGTGGTACGTCCGCCCTGGTGCCCGGACAATCTCACCTTCCGGATGCCCGACGCCTTCGTCGTCCGGGGCACCGGCCTGAGGAGATCCTGATCTCTGTTCGGTAGGTTTCCGGGCGTGTCAGCGACCCCTGCGCGTCGGATCCTCGCCGTCGTAACACTTCTGGCCCTGCTGGTGCTGAGTGCCTGCACAGCCGGACCGGCGTTGCACGTCCGACGGATCGCCACGGACCAGCCGGCCCTGTCCGCCTCGCCTGCCGCGCCGTCGACCTCGCCGTCCCCGACGACGAAGCCCGTGCCCGGGAGCCTGGACTGGTACGTGTCCCAAGTGCCGACCTTCCCCGAGGCGCCACCGCCGCAACCGGTGCCGCTGCCCGAGACCGGCGCGGCCCAGTTCTGGCACCGCCTGCCCACCGACCAGAGGGTCGCCTTCATCACCATCGACGACGGTGGGCTGGCCCGTCCGCCCGAGGTGGCCGAATTCGTCTGGCGGGCGCACATCCCGGTCACGATGTTCCTGAACTCACCGGCCGCCGAGGAGCACGACGTCTACTTCCGGCAGATCATGGTGGCGGGCGGGGTCGTCGAGAACCACACCATCACGCACAACTCGCTGGCCGGCCGGTCGTACGACCGGCAGAGGCACGAGATCTGCGGTGCCGCGGACAAGCTGGAGGCGCTGTTCGGCAAGCGACCGACGCTGTTCCGGCCACCGTTCGGCGAGCACGACGCCACCACGTTGAGGGCCGCGCACGACTGCGGCGCGAAGGCGGTGTTCCACTGGACCGAGACCGTGCACGAGGGCAAGGTGCGTTACCAGACCCCGGAGAAGGTGGTCCAGCCCGGCGACGTGCTGCTCATGCACTTCCGGCCGGCGCTGATGGACGACCTGCTCGCGGCGCTGAAGGCGATCCACCGGGCCGGGCTCACACCGGCTCTGCTGGAGGACTACGTCGGCTGACCGACCCGCCCGCGACCTGACGAAAGTCAGGGTCGGGTGCTGCCGTTCGGGCGCGGTGCGGCAGGGGGCCGCGCGCCTAGCGTCAGCGCATGATCACATTACGTGGGTTGACGAAACGGTTCGGGGCGACCGTCGCGGTCGACGCCTTGACCGTCGACATCGCGCCCGGCCGGGTCACCGGGTTCCTCGGCCCCAACGGCGCCGGCAAGTCCACCACCATGCGGATGATCCTCGGGCTGGATCGTCCCAGCGCCGGGCAGGCCCTCATCGGCGGGCGCGCGTACCGCGAGTTGCGCCGGCCGCTGCACGAGGTCGGGGCGCTGCTCGACGCCCGTGCCATCCACCCGGCCCGCTCCGGCCGGGCGCACCTGCTGGCCATCGCCCGCAGCAACGGCATCTCCACCCGTCGGGTGGACGAGGTGCTCGACACCGTCGGGCTGGACGCGCCGGCCGCCAGGAAACCGGGACGGACCCTCTCCCTCGGCATGGGCCAGCGGCTCGGCATCGCCGGCGCGCTGCTCGGCGACCCTCCGGTGCTGATGTTCGACGAGCCGGTGAACGGCCTCGACCCGGACGGGGTGCGCTGGGTGCGGCAGCTCATGCGCTCGCTGGCCGACCAGGGACGGACTGTCTTCGTCTCCAGCCACCTGATGAGCGAGATGCAGCTCACCGCCGACCAGCTCGTGGTGATCGGCCGGGGACGACTGCTCGCCGACGCCCCGACCGACGAGGTCATCGCCGGCAGCGCGGTCGCGGTCCGGGTCCGCAGCCCGCACCCGGACGGCCTCGCCGCCCTGGCCGCGCGCCTCACCGCCGCCGGCGCGACAGTGCAGGCGGCCGACCGCAACGAGCTGACCGTCACCGGCACCACCGCCGACCGCGTCGGGGACCTGGCACACGAGCTGGGCGTACGACTGCACGAGCTGAGCCCGCACGGCGCGTCGCTGGAGCAGGCGTTCATGGAACTGACCGCCGACAGCGTCGAGTACGCGGGCGGAACGACCGGAGGTGGGGCGCGATGAGCACCAGTACCCGTGGTGGCGCGGTGGCCGCCGAGTGGACCAAGCTCTCCTCGGTGCGCAGCACCTGGTGGACGGCCCTGGCCGGGCTGCTGGTGATGGCAGCGAGCGCCGGCCAACTGGCCATCTATGTCGCCAACGGCAACACCAACGGCGACCCGGCCGACGATGCGGGGATCGTCACCGTCGGCAGCGTGCTGATCGACTCGGTCGAGTTGACCCAGTACGTGGTGCTGGCGCTCGGCCTGCTGGCGATCACCGCCGAGTTCACCAGTGGCACCATCCGGACCACGCTCCAGTGCACCCCGTCGCGTGGCCGCGTACTGCTGGCCAAGGCCGCCGTCGCCGGCACCGTCACCTTCGCCCTCGGTCTGCTGCTCGGCGGCGTCGGCGCCCTGGTGGCCCGACCGGTGCTCGGCGAGTGGGGCAGCGCCCCGGTGGCCGGCACGATCGGCGACATCGTCGCGGTGGCCGCCTACCTGGCACTGATCGGCGTGCTCGCCCTGGGCCTCGGCGCCGCGCTGCGCAACGCGGTACTCACGATCACCGTGCTCCTCGCCACCCTGATGATCGTGCCGCTGTCGCTTCAGGAGCCGGACATCGACGTGTTGAACCGGATCGCCGACGTGTTCCCCGGCGTGGCCGGAGCGCACTTCCTGGCCGGCGACACCGAGCCGTACCCCAGCCTCGTCGGGCTGCTGCTGCTCGCCGGCTGGGCGGGGGCCGCGCTCCTGCTGGGCCGGGCCGCGCTGCGCCGCCGCGACGCGTGACGTCGGCGGCTGAGCGGGGGCCGCGCCGCCCCCGCTCAGCCGTCGACCAGCCCCGCCTCGTACGCGAGGATCGCCGCCTGCACCCGGTTACGCACGTCGAGCCGGGTGAAGATGCTGGTCAGGTAGCTCTTCACGGTGCCCTCCACCAGGTGCAGCCGGCGGGCGATCTCGGCGTTGGACAACCCCGCCCCGACCAGGGCCAGCACCTCCCGTTCCCGCTCGGTCAGCCCGGCCGTACGGTCCCGTGCGGCGGGCCGGCGGGCCAACCGACCGGCGCCCAGCTCGATCACCCGGCGGGCCACCTGCGGCGACAGGTACGCACCACCGTCGGCGACGGCGTGCACGCCCGCGATCAGCTCACGTGGGTCGCCGGCCTTGAGCAGGAACCCGTTGGCGCCGTGCCCCAGCGCCCGGGCCACGTGGTCGTCCTCGCCGAACGTGGTCAGCATGATCGTCGCGGTCTCCGGCACGACCCGGCGGATCTCGGCGGCGGCGGCCAGCCCGTCCATCCGCGGCATCCGGATGTCCAGCAGCGCGACCCGAGGTCGGTGCGCACGGACCAGCTCCACCGCCGCGTGCCCGTCGCCGGCCTCGGCGACCACCTCGATGCCGGGATCGGTGGCGAGGATGGCCCGGACGCCCGCCCGGATCATCGCTTCGTCGTCGGCCAGGACGACCCGGACCGGCGCTGCCCCGGTCGTGTCGGTGTTCACTACGCGATCCACTCCTTGCTGACCAGCCGGCCATCGGTGAAACACAGCCGCCAGGTCGGCTGCGCGAGGGGAAAGTTGCCGTCGGTGTAGTACTCGCAGTCCGCCCGGTCGGCCGGCGTGGGGCGATCCAACTGCCGCCGGGGCAGCCCGGCCAGCTCCGACCGGGCCGCGCCGACCCGCATCTGGTCGAAGGTGGCCCGGTCCAGCACCGTCCCGGCGGTCGCCACCGGGTAGTAGACGAGGGAGAGCACGAGGGCGAAGCCGACCGGCGCCGCCAGCGCCACCAGGAGGCTGCGGCGCACCCGTCGGCGGGCGTCGTGCAGCCGCCGCTCGGCGTCCACCGGCCGCTCCACCGGGCCGGGCTGGTCGCCGCCCTCGATCGCCTCCACCGGCGGCGCGGTCGCCGGCAACACCGCCCGCACGACGAAGCCGCCCTCGGTACGCGGGCCGGCGTGCAGCGTCCCACCGGAGAGACGGACCCGTTCGGCGAGGGCGAGCAGCCCGCTGCCCTGCGACGGTGGGGCGGGCAGCGGCCCGGCCGGCGCGGCGCCGTTGACGACGGCGACCTCGACCCGATCAGCGTCCCGGGTCAGGCGCACCTCCACCGGGGCGCCCGGTGCGTAGCGGGCGGCGTTGGTCAGCGCCTCACGGACGATCCGGTGGGCCGCGTGACCTGTCATCGCCGGCAACTCCGCGACCGCCGGGCCGGCCTCCATGCGTACCGCCATGCCGGCCTCCCGGGCACCCTCGACCAGATCGGCGACGGTCTCCCCGCTCGGACGCACCGAAGCGCCGCCCTCCTCCCGGAGCACCCCGATGATCTCGTGTAGTCGCTCGGTGGCGGCGGAGACGCTGGCCCGCAGCTCCCCCGCGGCAGCCCGGTGCCGGTCGTCCAGGTCGGCGGCGACCTCCAGGGCGGCGGCCCGCAACGCGATCAGGCTGAGGTCGTGACCGAGCGAGTCGTGCATCTCCCCGGCGATCCGGGCCCGTTCCCGCAGCCGGATCCGCTCGGCGGCACCACGCTCCTCGCGGGTCAGCGCCTCCACGTGCCGTCGACCGGCGTCAGCCAATTCCTGCTGCTGACGGCGGTACCGCCCGACCAACCAGGGGAACACCGCGGCGAAGAGCAGCACCGAGGCGAGCAGGAACCAGGTGGCCGGGCCGGTGCCGAGCACGCCCAGGTTGAGCGCCGTGCCGCCCGCCGCGATCAACACGAAGACCCCGGCCGCCCGGCCCGCGGAGGCACTGCGCCGCCCGGCGAGATAGCTGAAGACCGGGATCGCGAACACGAAGTTGCCGTCGATGACCGACCCGAGCACCACCAGCACGAGGGCCAACAACGGTGCGCGCCGACCCGCCAGCACCACCGCCACGCCGAGCAGCACCAACTTGCCGACCACCAGCGGCAACTCATACCGCGGATAGGGCGGGCTGAACCCGGCATAGCCGACCGGGGCGGCGACCACCGCCCAGAGCAGCACGTCCCGCAGCAGCCGACGCCACCGGTCCGACCAACCCGGCGGCGAGAAGTCGAAAATCGGCACGGCGGTCAGGCTACCCACGTCCGACCTGGGCGGACACCGACGAAAGTCAGGTGTTCAGCCGCTCTCCTCGGCCCAGACCCGCCAGTCGTCGAGCACGCCGTGCAGGGCCGGGGTGAGCCAACCCGGCGCGGACCGCCGGAACACCCCCGGGTCCATCGCACCGGCGCCGTCAGGCAACGCGCCGAGCAGATTCGGCACCAGGTCGGTGAGGTTCGTCCAGTGCACCAGCTCCGGTCTGGTCGGCCAGGCGCCGATCACCACGCCGGCCGGCACGGCACGCCGGTCGAGTGCCTCCAGGGTCAGCGCGGTGTGGTTGAGCGTGCCCAACCCGGCGCGGGCGACCACCACCGCGGGTACGCCGAGCGACACCGCCAGGTCGGCCATCGTCCACGGCTCGCCCGACGGGCGCAGCCCCATCGGCACCAGCAGCCCACCCGCGCCCTCGATCAACACCAGGTCGTGCTTGTCCGCCTCCGCGCGGACGGCGTCCACCACCGCGTACAACTCCAGGGGCGGCAGATCCGCCACCCGGGCGGCGGCCAGCGGGGCGAGCGGATCGGGATAACTGGCCAAGGTCCGCCCGGTCAGCGGGGCGGCCAGCCGGTTGACCGCGTCCACGTCGCCGGGCTCACCGCTGGCCGTACCGGTCTGGCCCGGCTTGACCACCGCCACCCGCAACCCGGCGGCCTGCGCGGCGGCCGCGATCGCCGCGGTCACCACGGTCTTACCGACCTCGGTGTCAGTCCCGGTAACCAAAACCGGGCCCTCCCACGCGGTCATGGGGCAGTTTCCACGATGACGTCCACAGCCCGCTCGAACGCCGCCCGGGGCACCCCCGCGCTGATCGTGAGCCGCAGACGGGAGCGGCTGTCCGGGGTGGACGGTGGCCGGAAGCAGCCCACCGCGACGCCCCGGTCCCGGCAGTCGGCGGCCCAGGTGGTCGCCGCCTCCGGCCCGGGCGCCGTCACCGAGATCACCGCCGCGTCCGGCGCGGAGACGGTCAGCCCGGCCGCACGCAGCCGGTCGACCGCCAACCCCACCCGGTCGGACAGCTCCGCACGCAGGTCGTCGCCAGCCCGGACCAGCCCCAGCGCGGCGTGCACACCGGCGGCGACCGCCGGCGGCAGGGCCGTGTCGAAGATGAACGTACGCCCGGTCTCGACCAGGTGCCTGACGAACTCGGCCGGGCCGGCCACCAGCCCACCCGCGCCGCCGAGCGCCTTGGACAGGGTGGCGGTGACCACCACGTCCGGCTCACCGGACAGCTTCGCGGCGGCCACCCCGCCCGCGCCGGCTGGACCGATCACGCCCAGCGCGTGCGCGTCGTCGACCAGCAGCAGCGCACCGTGCCGGCGGGCCACCGCGTGCAGCCGGGCCAGCGGGGCGAGGTCACCGTCGACCGAGAAGACCGACTCGGTCACCACCACCGCCGGGCGACCCGGAGCCGCCGCGAGTGCGGCAGCCACCGCGTCCACGTCGGCGTGCGGGGTGACCACCGTCTCCGCACCGGAGATCCGGCAGCCGTCGATCAGGGACGCGTGGTTGTGCGCGTCGGAGACGAGCAGCGTCCGAGGTTGGACGAGTGCCCGCAGCGCGCCGATGTTGGCCAGGTAGCCCGAGGAGAAGACGAGTGCCCGGTCGGTGCCCAGCCACTGCGCCAGCTCGTCCTCCAACGCCTGGTGCGCGTCGGTGGAGCCACGCACCAGGCGCGACCCGGTCGCCCCCAGCCCGTACGCCGACAGCGCAGCCGCGGCAGCGGCCGTGACCTGCGGATGGGTGGCCAGACCGAGGTAGTCGTTGCCGGCCAGATCGGTCATCTGATCGTCGGCGGGACGCGGATTGAGTCGCCGGGTCAACCCGGCCTTCGCCCGCAACTCCGCGCGGCGGTCGAGCGCCGCCAGCCAGTCCGCCACGTCACCCCTTCACCGCCGTCCGCGCCGGTCAGCCCGACACCCGCCGGGCGAAATTACCACCCGCCGCCGACGCCCGGCGGATCCACTCGCTGCGAGGCATCGACGGCTGTTAGGTCATTCCGGCTGATCGGGGCGCCTTGTAAGGTACGAGCCATGCCAGCGATCCTCGACCAGGCCCGGACCCAGGTCCTCGGTGACGGTGTCGGCCTCGACCAGGCCGGCATCCTCGCCGTGCTGAACCTGCCCGACGAGCACCTGCCCGCCGCTCTGCAGCTCGCCCACGACGTGCGGATGCGCTGGTGCGGCCCGGAGGTCGAGGTCGAGGGAATCGTCTCGCTGAAGACCGGCGGCTGCCCGGAGGACTGCCACTTCTGCTCCCAGTCCGGCCTGTTCACCTCTCCGGTGCGCTCGGTCTACCTGGACATCCCGTCGCTGGTCGAGGCGGCGAAGCAGACCGCCAAGACCGGGGCGACCGAGTTCTGCATCGTCGCGGCCGTGCGCGGCCCGGACGCCCGGCTCATGAAGCAGATGCGCGAGGGCGTCGCCGCCATCAGGGCGGAGGTCGACATCCAGGTCGCCGCGTCCCTGGGCATGCTCACCCAGGAGCAGGTCGACGACCTGGTCGACATGGGCGTGCACCGCTACAACCACAACCTGGAAACCTGCAGGTCTTACTTCCCCAACGTGGTCACCACGCACTCCTGGGAGGAGCGCTGGGAGACGCTGCGGATGGTCCGCGACTCCGGCATGGAGGTGTGCTGCGGCGGCATCCTCGGCCTCGGCGAGACCGTCGAGCAGCGGGCCGAGTTCGCCGCGCAGCTCGCCGAGCTGGCCCCGCACGAGGTGCCGCTCAACTTCCTCAACCCGCGCCCCGGCACCCCGCTCGGCGACCGCCCGGTGGTGGAGGGCAAGGACGCGCTGCGGGCCATCGCCGCGTTCCGGCTGGCCATGCCGCGCACCATCCTGCGGTACGCGGGCGGCCGGGAAATCACCCTCGGTGACCTGGGCACCCGTGACGGTCTGCTCGGCGGCATCAACGCGGTGATCGTCGGCAACTACCTGACCACGCTGGGTCGACCGGCGACCGCCGACCTGGATCTGCTGGCCGAGCTGAAGATGCCGGTCAAGGCGCTCTCCGACACGCTGTGACGACCGTGACGACGACGGAGCTGTGGTGCGACCGATGCGGTGAGTCGGCGACGGCCACCGCCCATGCGGCCTGCGCGTCCGCTCGCGAGTTGGAGCCGCCCCGGTTCTGTCCCCGGTGCCGGCGCCGGATGAAGGTGCAGGTGCTGCCGGTTGGTTGGTCGGCGGTCTGCGTCGAGCACGGCGAAGTTCGGGGCTGAGCCGGTGCTGCGCGGGCGGGCGGTTGTCCTGCGACCGGCGACGGCCGCGGACGTGGAGGCCCTCGTCGCGATCCGGGCCGACCCGGAGGTCCGCCGGTGGTGGCGGGGCGGCGACGACCTGACCGGTTCGGTCCGCGCCGACCTCGGCGACGACGACCTGCACGTGTACGCGATCGAGCACGACGGCCGGGTGGTCGGCGCCATCCAGTGGTATGCCGAGGCGGACCCGGACTACCGCCACGCCAGCCTGGACGTCTTCCTCGAACCGGCGGCCCGCGGTGCCGGCCTGGGCGGGGACGCGATCCGCACCCTGGCCCGGCACCTCATCGACGAGTACGGCCACCACCGTTTCACGATCGACCCGGCGGCGGCGAACAGCGCCGCGATCCGCGCGTACGCGAAGGTGGGTTTCCGCCCGGTGGGGGTGCTGCGCCGTTACGAGCGTGGCGAGGACGGGCGCTGGCACGACGGTCTGCTGATGGACCTGCTCGCCGACGACCTGGTGGAGTGAGCGGCCACCTCAACCGGCCCAGCAGAGGTGCCCGTTGGGGAGTCGACGGGCACCCTCGGCGGGCTGGTGAGGGCTGAGCCGCCCCTCCGGCATGAGGTGGGCCACCGGCGTCCCGCGGCCGAGCGCCGCGACGTCGGCGATCAGCCGGCGGTGGCAGCGCCACCAGAGGCTCTCGCTGCACATGACAGCGGTGGTGCGTTCGGCCGCGTCGGCCAGCACCCCGGTCAGCGCCGTGTCGAAGTCCTGCGTGCGGGTGTAGGCGGCGTACGCCCGGAACGCCGCGACCTTCCACCAGGTGTCCGGCTCGGGCTCCCCGGCCGGGACGTGCCGCCGGCCGCCCAGGTGCGGCTCCCAGCGGTAGTCGATGCCGTACTCGGGTAACCACCGCTCAAGCTCCTCGCGGTGCACGTCGGGGTTGGTGCGGCTGGCCGGGTAGCGTCGCACGTCCACCAGCAGCGCCACCCCGGCCCCGGTCAGCAGTTCTCCCAGCCGCACCCGGTCGGCTGTGCCGTGTCCAACGGTCAGCAGCTCAATCACACTGCTGCCTTGCCCCGAATCCCGCCTGCTTATCCCCCGGCCTTGGCGGGATCTTGGGTACGGGCGAGCGATGCCACTCAATGGCATGCCGGGGGTCAGTGCCGCTGGGGCACCCGCCGGGCAGCGCTCGTGGCGAGCGCGACGGAGAGGGCGCCGGTCAGCAGGATGATCATCCCGGGTACGACGGTGTGGGTACCCGGACGCAGATCTCGGACGGGCGTGCCCGGCACCGCACGGTGCCGGGCACGCCCCGGTTCTCCGCGAACGGAGTGACGCCTAACGCTGGAGAGTCAGCACACCCGGCCGCCACGGCAGCAGGTTGTAGTCGCCGCCCGCACTGGGGTTCTTGCCCTGGTACAGGAACTGCAGGTTGCAGGCGTCGACGGTCTTGGTCTGGTCGGGGTTGGTGCGGACCAGGTCACCGTGGCTGATGTCGTTGGTCCACGTCGCGCCGCTGTTGGCCTTGCCGGCGAAGGGGTTGCTCTCGGTGGCGGCCTGCGGGGTCCACGAGCCGTTCAGACTGGTGGACGTGAACGACCGGAAGTAGCGTCCCTGACTCCCGATCGCCTCGACGATCATGAGGTACTGGTTCTGGCCCTGCACCTTGTAGACCTCGACGCCCTCGAACAGGTTGTTCGTCGAGTCGGTCATGACCGTCGTATAGGTCGAGCCGAAGCTGCCCGGGAAGTTCCCCAGCGGCATGCTCGACCGGTAGATCTTGCCGTTGTCCCCGGCGAAGAACAGGTACATGTTCTGGTCGTCGCCGATGAGGGTCTGGTCGATCACCCCGTACGGGGCGTCGGAGAGGGTGGCGGTGGAGAGCGTCTGCGCCGAGGACCAGCCGTTTGCGTTCGTCGGGTCGCTCGACGTCTTGTAGCTGAACGAGGTCGGTCCCCACTGGTACGCCAGCACCCAGATGTTCTTCGGGGCGAAGTACAGCAGCGTGGGTGCCACGGTGCCCTGACTCATTCCGGTCTGGCCGGCCGAGGCCATGTCGGACCAGTTGGTGAACAGGCTGAAGTTCATCGATCCGTACTGGCCGCTGCTGTTGACGTTGGACGCGTAGACCAGGTGCTTGCCGTTGTAGACCACGTTTGTGAAGTCCTTGACCGAGACCCAGCCGTTCTGCGGGTTCGCCAGCGCGCCGGTCGACGACCACCGGTAGGTCGACGGGAGCGCGCAGCCACCCGTCGGCGGCGGCGTGGTGGTCGGCGGGGTCGACGTCGGCGGCGTGTCGCCGCCGAAGTCGGTCCGCCACTGCTGGTTGGTCTGTCCGTGGCAGTCGTACAGCTGGACCTGCTGGCCGTTGCCGGTGCCCCAGACGTCCAGGCACCGGCCGGACTGCACGCCGCTGATGGTGCCGTTGGAGTTGATGTTCCACTGCTGGTTCGGCTGGCCGTTGCACTCCCAGATGATGATTCCGGTGCCGTTCGCGGTGCCCGCGCCGTTCGCGTCGAGGCACTTGCTGCCGTAGACCCTCAACTGCTTGCCGCTGGTGTACGTCCACTGCTGGTTCGACTGACTGTTGCAGTCGTAGAGCTGGACGCGGGTGCCGTTGGTCTGCGTGGCGTTGGGCACGTCGATGCACCGGCCCGACTGCACGCCGACGATCCGGCCGGCGCCGCCGCTCGGTGGCGGGCTCGTGGTCGGGCTCACCGTCGGGGTCGCGGTCGGGCTCGAGGTCGGGGGGGCCGCGTTGAGCGCGTTGAGGACCGAGTTGTAGGCGGCTTTCTTGTTGCCGCCGCCGTCGAAGAGCAGCGGGCTCTCGTTGGAGCGCCAGGAGTCGCTGTCGCGTACGCCCCAGACGGTGATGCCGATGCAGCGCGGCACGTTCAGGCACGCCTGGGTCAGCCCGGCGTACTGAGTGGTGGAGGAGTTGGTGACGTCGACCTCGGTCAGCGCCACGTCCACGCCGAGCGCGGCGAAGCTGGACAGCGTGGTCTGGAAGTTGCTCGGCAGCGAGCTGCCGCCGGTGAAGTGGGTCTGCAACCCGACGCAGTCGATCGGCACGCCACGGGACTTGAAGTCCTGGATCATGCGGTAGACGCCCTGCGTCTTGCCGTACGACCAGTTCTCGATGTTGTAGTCGTTGTAGCAGAGCTTGACCGAAGGGTCGGCCGCCCGCGCGGTGCGGAACGCGACCTCGATCCAGTCGTTGCCGGTGCCCTGGAGGTTGGACTGGCGACGGCTGCCGTCCTCGTTGAACGCCTCGTTGACCACGTCCCAGGCGGCGAGCTTGCCCCGGTAGTGGCCCATCACGCCGTTGATGTGGTCGATCATCGCCTGACGGAGGTTGCTGCCGCTCAGGCTCTGCATCCACCCCGGCTGTTGCGCGTGCCAGGCCAGGGTGTGCCCACGGACCTTCAGGCCGCGCTGGGTCGCCCAGTTGTAGATCTGGTCGCCGGAGTTGAAGTTGAACTGGCCCCGCTGGGGCTGCGTCGCGTCCGGCTTCATCTCGTTCTCAGCCGTGATCATGTTGAACTCGCGCGCGGCGATCGTGCTGTATGTCGAGTCGCCGAGCCGGCCCGCCGCGATGGCGGTGCCGAAGTACCGGCCCGACTGTGCGGCGGCCGCGCCGAGCGTGCTCGCGGCGGCGTTCGCCGAGGGCATCATCACAGCGACGGCGGCCACGGTCACGACGCTGAACGCGCCGGCGAGCAGCGCTCGGACGGCGGGCGATCGCCGTCGCCCAGTCGCGCCGCGATGAACGGATGGGCTCATTGCCATCTCAGCCTCCTTACTGGCCAACACCCGGGCCGCCGAGGCGGGGACGACCGGACGTCTCGATTTGGACATCTAATCCAGTCGATGCTTACACCACGTGTCGGTCCGGACAATGTGTTACGGAAAAGTTTCGGAAATGCTGTGCCGCGCGCGGCGTAGCGTGGCCGGTCGCCCGGGCGCGGTACCGACCACGCCACGCCGCGTCGATGAGTCAGGAGACGGTGCAGGCGGTGCCGTTCAGGGTGAAGGCGGCCGGCCTGGTGGTGCTGCCGGTGTGGGTGCCGTTGAAGCCGAAGCTCGTCGACGCACCCGGCGCCAGTGTCCCGTTGTAGGACAGGTTCGACGCGGTCACCGCGGTGCCGGTCTGGGTCACGTTCGCTGACCAGGCCTGCCCGATCTTCTGCCCGCTGCTCGGGAACGTGAACGCGAGCGTCCAGCCGTTTATCGGCGTCGTTCCGGTGTTGGCGATCGTGATGTTCGCGGTGAACCCGGTGTCCCAGTTGTTCGCTGTCCAGGTCACCGCGCAGCCGCCGCCGGCGGGCGGGGCCGTGGTGGTGACCGTGACGCCGGGCGACGCGGCCGAGACGTTTCCGGCCGCGTCCACCGCCTCCACCGTGAACGTGTACGTGGTGGAGGCGGTCAGCCCGGTCACGGCCAGCGTGGTGCCGGTGGCCGAGCCGACCAGGACGTTCCCGCCCCGGTAGACGCGGTAGGCCGTGACGCCCGCCGCGTCGGTGGACGGGCCCCAGGTCAGGGTCAGGCCGGTCGGGCCGACCGCTGCGGCGGTGGGCGTACCGGGTGCGGTCGGCGGGGTGGTGTCCGGCGCCGGACCGGCCGGCGTGGTGACGCTGAGGGCGGCCGATGCCGCCGAACGGTTGCCGGCACCGTCGAGCGCCCGCACGGTGAACTGGTACGTCCGCTCGGGTGCCAGGCCGGTCACGGCCAGGGAGGCCCCCGTCGAGGCGGTGACGACCGGGTCGGCGCCGGCCGAGGTGCGGGTCACCTCGTAGCCGGCCAACCCGCTGCCGCCCGTGTCGGTGGACGTGGTCCAGGTCAGCGTGAGCCCGCTGGACGTGACGGCGGACGCGACGGGCGTGCCGGGCACTGTGGGCGCGGTGGTGTCCGGCACCACCGGGCCCGGCTCCTCGCCCCAGACGCGGGTGGTGCCGGAGTAGAGCGGCACCTTCCGGTTGGGCCCGGCGGTGGCCTGGTACGACGGGTCGTTGGTCGGGTCCCAGGTGCCACCCTCCGGCACACCGATCTTGAACTGGACCTCCATCCGGTGCTGCGACTGCCCGGCCGGGGCGATGGTGTGCCCGGTGCAGTCCACCTCGACGTACCAGATGTCACCGCTGAACTGCCTGGCCGTCGTCGGGGACGGGCAGCCCTGGGTGTAGCCGGCGGTGACCTGCACCGGGCCGGTGCCGTCGGGCCGGAAGTAGTACCGGAACCGGCCGTCGGTCAGAGCCCGGGCCGGGAACGCCGACTTGTTGTAGACCATCACCTTGAGCCCGGTGGCCCGCGGTTCGGCCTGCGTCACAGTGGTCTCCACTGTCAGCTCGTCGATGTCCGGCGTCTCGGCGACCGGGAAGTTGGCGAGCGGCGTGCCGCCGTACTCGGAGACCAGCCGGACCACCGCGGAGGTGAAGCCGGCGTTGTAGTCGGTGGCCACCTCGTTCATCACGTAGTCCGACCGGCTGTCGCTGTACGCGTCGTTGGCCGAGGACGGGCCGCCGACCAGCGCGCCGTAGAGGGTGTGCCGGGTCTCGACGGGCACGGTCTGGCTGTCCCACCAGGAGCCGTGGGCGGTGCGGTGGTGCGGGTTGCGCGGCGAGTTGGCGCCGAACCCGATGACGTAGCTGGAGTTGCGCGGGTTGTCGCCCAGCGCGTAGTTGATCTGCCGGACGGCGAAGTCGTGGTAACGCGCCTTACGGGTGGTGTCGGTGGTCTTGTCGCTGTAGACCAGCGCGGCGAAGGAGGTGTTGGCCGCGTAGCGCAACGCACCCCAGGAGTCGAGCACCGCCATCCCACCGGGTGAATACGGCACCCGCTGCCCGTCCACCCCGACGGTCCAGTAGTCCAACCAGCGGTTGGCGTCGTCGACGTACTTCTGCTTGCCGGTCAGGTTGGCCAGCAGCACGTACGCCCCGAACTGCTTGTTGTCCCAGGCGATCGTCCACTTGTAGGAGCGGGTGGTGGACTGGTTCTCGGTGCCGAGCTTGTCGTACTCACTCTCGGCCTTGGCCAGGTAGCTGGCCTCGCCGGTGGCCCGGTGCAGCCAGATCGCCGCCCAGACCAGCTCGTCCTGCCAGCCGCTCCACGAGCGGTAGAAGCTGGTCGCGTCGGTGATGCACTCGTGGTAGGACTTCCGCACCGTGTCGGCGAAGGTGTAGAGCTGCCGGGCGTGCCCGAGCAGCCGGTCGGCGTAGGCCGCGTCGGTGGGACGGAAGACCATCGAGGACGCGGCCATCGCGGCCGCCGTCTCCCCCGCCAGGTCCGCGCCGCCACAGCTCGCATCGATCTTGTACGCGGGCCGCGCCATCGCCATCACCTCGGCCGGACCCCACCACTTGTGGTCGTCGTCGCCCTTGCCGACCTGTCCGTAGAGGACGTTGGCGGACGGGTGCGCCTTGATGAAGTAGTCGTTGACGAAGCGCAGGTTGTTGAGCAGGTGCGGCAGTTGGCCGGACGCCGTGTAGCCGCTGCGGTACTCCACAGCACCCCAGGCGAGCATGGTGGCGCTGAACGCCATCGGGAAGCCGAACTTCACGTGGTCACCCGCGTCGTACCAGCCGCCGGTGAGGTCCAGCCCAGCGTCGGCGCCGTCGGTGAGCGCGCTGTCGCCGCGCCAGGAGACCCGGTTCCAGTCGGGCAGCCGGCCGGACTGCTGCGCCTCGTAGAAGAGCAGCGACTTCTGCAGCACCTCGGCGTAGTTGTAGGCCGCTGGCGCGGCGGAGGCGGGCGACGACGTCGGCCCGGCGACCGCGAGGGCGAGACCCGTGAGCAGGGCGACGCCAGCGGCCAGCAACCGCCGCGGCCAGGGCTGGTCAACGACCGGTCGCCGAGATCGGAAGCGGAACCGCTGCGGTCGGTGCATGGCGGGCTCCTGTCGGTGGCGCCGCCGGTCAGCACCGACCTGGACGCGGGACGGTGTCGGGTGGTGCGGGCTGCCGGCGGCTGTGGTGGTGGAACCGGAAGCGCGGGAGCGCTCCCATGGATAAGCGACAATGTAATGCGCTCGTCACTGCTTTGTGAAGAGGCACCCGGGCCCACCCCGTCGTCGCGACCGCGACCTGCGTCAAGGCCCGCGCCAGAGGACCCCTAAAACCATCTCACATCATCGATGATCTTCGATGGAGGAAGTCGCATCGCCGCTGTTCAGGCCAGCCGTCGCCGGGCCGACAACGGGGCCGCGCGAGCGTCGCGACCCCTGTCAGACAAACGTACTGTTGCCGACCCGCTACCCGCCGCGAGACAGTACGGCTCATCAGCGGTGTCATCGACGCCGCCGCTCCCCGGTCGACCCTGAGGAGAAGCGATGGCACTACGACTCGCCGACGGCACCGCCTGGTCCGACGTCCTGGCCCGCGCGGTGGCCGCCACCGGAGAAGCGTTCGGCGCCGAGGTGGACGGCGTCACCACCCTGCACAACCTGGTCGAGGGCGAATGGCGGGCCACCGGTCAGCCCGCCCCCGTCCGCACCCCGGTGGACAACACCGTCGTCATCAACCTGCGCCGGCTCGACGCCGACACCGCCCGCGCCGCGGTCCTGCACGCCGCCGCCGAGCACCGGACCTGGGCCCGGACCCCGCTCGCCGACCGCAAGGCCCGCGTCGCCGACGCACTGGACTCGCTCACCGCCCACCGCGACCTGCTCGCCATGCTGCTGGTCTGGGAGATCGGCAAGCCCTGGCGGCTCGCCTGCGCCGACGTGGACCGCGCGCTCGACGGCGTCCGCTGGTACGCGGACGAGATCGACCGGATGCTCGCCGGCGGTCGCGAGCCACTGCCCGGCCCGGTCAGCAACATCGCGTCGTGGAACTACCCGATGAGCGTCCTCGTGCACGCCGAGCTGGTGCAGCTGCTGGCCGGCAACGCGGTCATCGCCAAGACCCCGTCCCAGGGCGGTGCCGTCTGCCTGACCGTCGCACACGCGCTGATGCGCCGCGCCGGCCTGCCCGCGACCCTCGTCAGCGGCGGTGGCGAGGAGTTGTCCGAGGTGCTGGTTCGCGCACCCGAGATCGGTGCCGTCGCGTTCGTGGGCGGACGCTCCAACGGCGGCAAGGTCGCGGCCGCACTGCTCGACACCGACAAGCGGCACTTCATCGAGCAGGAGGGCCTCAACGCCTGGGGCATCTGGAACTTCTCCCAGTGGGACCTGCTCGCCGCCCACCTGAAGAAGGGCTTCGAGTACGGCAAGCAGCGCTGCACGGCGTACCCCCGGTTCGTGGTGCAACGTGACCTGGTCGACGAGTTCCTCGACATGTACCTGCCCGTCGTTCGCTCTGTCCGCTTCGGTCACCCGCTCGCCGTCGGCGACGACTGGGCCGCGGGAGACCCGCTGCCCGAGCTGGACTTCGGGCCGCTGATCAGCGCGGCCAAGGCCGACGAGCTGCACCGCAAGGTCGACGAGGCGGTCCGCGGTGGAGCGGTGCCGCTGCACCGGGGCAAGCTCACCGGCGCGCCGTTCCTGCCCGGGCAGGACACCTCGGCGTACGTGGCGCCGTCGGTGCTGCTCGCCCCGCCCGGCCGGTCCCGGCTGATGCACGCCGAGCCGTTCGGGCCGGTCGACACGATCGTCGTGGTGGACACCACCGACGAGCTGCTGGCCGCGATGAACGCCTCCAACGGGGCACTGGTCGCCTCCCTGGCCTGTGACGACACCGACGAGGCCAGCAAGCTCGCGGTGGACCTCCAGGCGTTCAAGGTGGGCATCAACAAGCCGCGTTCACGGGGGGACCGGGACGAGCCGTTCGGCGGCCGGGGCGCCTCCTGGAAGGGCGCGTTCGTCGGCGGCGACCTGCTGGTGCAGGCGGTCACAGTGGGCGGCGACAGCCGTCTCTACGGCAACTTCCCCGACTACAACAGCTACCCCGCCACCTGAGGTCGTCGCCGGCCCCCTGTCGACGCCCGGCGCGTGTGACAGGGGGCCGGCGGCGTACCGTCGCGAGATGGCGACGATCGAGCAGCTCTCCCTGGGTGTGTCCGACGCCGAACGTGCGGCGAGGTTCTGGGCCGCGGCCCTCGACTACCGTCGCCGGGCACCGCGATTCGACGGCGACGAGTGGATCGTGCTGGAGCCCCAGCCGGGCGCGCCGGGCATGGCGATCGCGATGGACCTGAGCGAAAGCCCGGTGCAGGATTTTCCCCGCCTCCACCTGGACCTGGACGCAGGCGAACGCAGCCTCGACGAGGAACTCGACAGGTTGCTCGCGCTCGGCGCCCAACGGGTGGACTGGCGGCACTACCCCACCGACCCGCACCCGACCGAACCCCCGTACGTCGTGCTCGCCGACCCGGAGGGCAACCGGTTCTGCGTGTCCGGCCGCCGGGAACGCCCCGCGCGGTGACAGGGCCCGTCCTACGAACCAGGCGTCGAGAGGGTGCCCTTCCGGTCCGCGGCGAGCGGGACGGTGAGGGTGAGCAGGCTGCCGTCGCGCTCCACCGAGCTGGACCGGTTCAGCCGGCGCAGCGTCCGCAGCATCGGGGCGTTGTCGGCCTGGACGTGCAGCACCAGCGCCGCGTACCCGGATCGGTCGGCATGCTGGGCCAGCCGGCGCAGCAGCGCTGAGCCGAGCCCCCGCCGCTGCCAGTCGTCGCGCACCAGCAGCGCCACCTCGGCCTCGTCACCCTCGCCGAGCAGGTTCGCCAGGGCGACCACCGACTCCGCCTCACCGTCGGCGCCGGTGGCCGTGGCCACCAGGGTCAGCCCTCGGCTCGGTTCCAGCAGCCGACGCAGCCGGGCCGGCCGCGGCAACCCCGCCCCGCCCAGGTAACGCCGGTGCCGGCTGCGCGGCGAGCACGCCTCGTGCAGCTCCACGACACCGGACAGATCGTCAGCGCAGGCGGGCCGCACGGCAACCTCGGCACCGTCGGGCAGCACCAGGGTGATCTGCTCGGCGGCCCGACGGACCACCGTGGCGGCCAGCTCGACCAGGGCCTGCGCCCGGGCGTACTCCGCCGGGGTGAAGGCGGGCGCGACCCGACGCAGCGAGAACGAACCGCCCGCCGGGTCGGCCAGCAGCATGGTGGCGCCGGTGATCCCCCGTTCGACGCCGGTCGACGCGGGTCGCCAGCTGACCGAGTCGGCACCGAGCAGGGTACGCAGCGCCGCGCCCGTCGCGTCCGGGTCACGCACCAGCCGGTTGGCCAGCCCGAGCACCCGGGTGGGCTGGTCGGCCAGGCCGCGCGCCTCGCTGCGCGCCACCCAGCAGTCCCGGCCCCGACCCCGCTCGACGGCGGCGATCAGCCCGGCCTCGTCCAGCGCGTCCGGCGCGTCGACCAGGAAGTCGTCCACCGCGCCCTGCTCGGTGGGCTGCACCTGCACGGTGAGGATGTTGACCCCGCGCAACGCGAGGCTCGCCGTGAGCACCGACAGGTAACCCGGCCGGTCGTCCACGGTGGCCCTGATCCGCCACAACGTCATGGTTGGCTCCCTTCCCCGGGTACCACCCTCGTCCCCCGCTGTTGCCACCCTGTTGCTCGGCGGTCACGGGTTTCGCTCAGGAATCGGGTCGGGTAGGGGCACCTGACGGCTGGTGGCCCGCTGGACACCACCGGCAGAGCCAGACCGTGCGGCGGACCGGATCGCCCTATGCCGGGCGGCCGCGGTAACCGATGGGGCCCTCGCCGACCCGCTGGTAGATCCCCAGGAAGCCGCCGTCGCCGAAGGCGACTGTGCCGTTGTTGCCCCGGAGGTCGCGCCAGTTCAGCCTGGTGACCGGGTGGCCGGGCACACCCACCGCGACCCGCAGGTCACCGGAGCGATGCCACCCACCGCCCCAGCCGTCCTCGGTGGTGAAGTGCTGAGCATTCCGGGCCACCGAGCCGCGCTCGATCAGCCGGCCGCGGAACTCCCGCGGCCGCTCACCCGGCTGTCGGCTCCAGCCGTAGAAGGCGGCCTGCTGCTGCTCGAACATCATCGCGTACTCGGCGCCGGACGCATCCGCCCACGCCACCTGGTCGAGGACAGCCTGCTCGCCGCGGTCGACGAAGATGGTGACCTCGCCGACGTCACTCGCGTACCGCAGCACCGGCTCGGCGACCGCCTGTCGGACCAGGGCCAGGCCCGCCTGATCGTGGGCGTTCATCGGGTCGACCGTCACCCGGTACAACCACAACATGCTCCGGGCGTCGTTACCGCTCTCGATCCGCACCGTGTTCCGGCCGGCCACCAGTTCCTCGGCCGGGACCGCGAAGACCAGCCGTTGCGGGAGTCCACCACCATTCGGGATCCGCAGCCGGTCGGCCAGCGACCTGCCGTTGAGGCGAACGGTGAGCGGGGCGTGTCCGGGCCCCCCGGAGAGCATCGACGCGAGCGCCACGAGGGTGACGCACGCCTCGCGGACGATGGTCGGGTCGGGCACGTCGAACTCCAGTTCGACGGAGCCGCCGGAGTGGAGGGCCAGGTGATCGCCCGGAACAGAGGACCGGTGGACGCCGGTGATGGTGACGTTCCCGAGGCGCGGCGGCTCGGTGCCGAAGTCGGCGTAGGTGGGTTCCATCTGGGTGCCGGCACGACGCTTGCCCGCTGACGCAGGAGACGAGTCCATTTGACGAGACTAGATCAACGATTTCGGACCCGCGGACCACCGGTCTCCCGACTGTAGCGACTCAGGGGCTGGCGACCACCGGGGGCGCGCCGACCAGGTCGAGCCGGTCACCGAGGATCACCGCGCAGGCCCGGACGAGCTGGGTGAGACGATCCACCTCGGTGCTGTGGAACGCGGCGGCGGAGAGGGTCTCGCTGTGCTCGCGGGCCACCACCAGCACCAGGCCCGCCCGTCCGAACGGCGCGACCGCGTGGTGCGTGCCGTCGGGCGTGGTCATCGACCGGCCGCGCAGCGGGGTCACCTCCGGCAACCGCAGGGGTACGGGTGCACGCCAGCTCGCGTGCCCCACTGTCGCCCCGCCGCCCCCGGTCCGCGAGGCCCAGTCGACCGGCACCCCGGCGGCGACGGCCCAGTCGGCTGCCAGCAGCCCGGGAACCGCGTCGACCAGGGTGGCAAGCCCGTCGGCCGGGTTGGCCGCGACCTGCGCCAGCAGCTCCGCGTCCTGGCCGGTGGTGGTGGGCGCGCCGATCGCCCGCCACACGCCGTCCACCCGCACGCCGGGGATCGCCGCGAGACCGGCCAGCAGCCGCTCCACCCGCGCCGCGCCCGGCCAGACCACCGTGAAGTCGTCCACCGCGCGCCCGCCGAGGCGTTCGAGGACCACCACCTGGACGATGTCCGCGCCGGAGACGCCCAGCGTGCGGGCGACCTGGCCGAGCGTGCCTGGACGGTCCGGCAGGGTGACCCGAACTCGCAGCAACATGTCTGTCCTTCCGCTCGGCGGGCCGGCAGAGTGCGACCGGCAGGCTGGCCCCAGCCTGGTCGTTGACCATTTCGTCCCTGTTGCAAAGGCATGTCCCGAGCGGAAAATCTCATATTGACAACGTGAACCGGCTGCCATCAACTAGTCGGATGAGTGATCCGGCCATCGATGCGTTGCGGCCGGAGGCCGTCCCAGGCTCCCCCACCGGGCTCGCCCTGGACCGACTCGCCGACTATCTGGCCCAGCACCGACCCGAGTTGGCCGTCGGGCCACTGCGCGCCAACCTGATCGCGGGCGGCAAGTCCAACCTCACCTACCTGCTGCGCCTCGGTGACCGTGAGGTCGTGCTGCGCCGCCCGCCGCTGGGGCACGTGCTGGCGACCGCGCACGACATGGCCCGGGAGTTCCGGGTCATCTCGGCGCTGGCGCCGACCGAGGTGCCGGTGCCCGGTGCGCTGCTGCTCTGCACCGACCCGGAGGTGATCGGCGCGCCGTTCTACCTCATGGAGCGGATGCCCGGTGAGGTGTTCCGCACCCGCGCACAGACCGACCCACTGGGCGACGAGCGACGCCGCGCCCTCGCCATGGCGATGATGGACACTCTCGCCACGCTGCACAGCGTCGAGCCGTCCTCGGTGGGGCTGAGCGACTTCGGCCGCCCGGAGGGCTACCTGGCCCGGCAGGTCCGCCGCTGGGGCGGGCAACTCGACCGCTCACGCAGCCGTGATCTGCCCGGCATCGACGAGCTGCGTGACCTGCTGGCGGCCACCGCCCCGGAGGGCGCGAACGCCGGCCGGATCGTGCACGGCGACTACCGACTGGACAACCTTCTCGCCTCGGCCGACCCGGTGGCCGTGCACGCCGTCCTCGACTGGGAGATGGCCACCCTCGGCGACCCCCTCGCCGACCTGGGGCTGCTCCTGACGTACTGGGACGTGCTCGGCGGCAGCGACACGGCCGACGGCAACCCGGTCGCCGACGGGCTCGGGCCGCGCGCCGGCTTCCCCACCGGCGCCGAGCTGATCGACCGGTACGCGGGGCGCAGCGACGTGGACGTCGGGCCGCTGCACTGGCACGTGGCACTCGGCTGTTTCAAGCTCGCGGTCATCTGCGAGGGCATCCACTACCGCCACACGCTCGGGCAGACGCTCGGCGAGGGCTTCGACCGGATCGGCGAGATGGTGGCACCGCTGGTCGCACACGGGCTGACCGCCGCCAGGGAGCGGTGATGGACTTCTCATTCGACAGCCGGACCGAGGAACTGCGCGGCGAGCTGACCCGGTTCCTGACCGAGCACGTCTACCCGGCCGAGGCCGTGCACGCCGAGCAGGTCGCCACCGGTGACCCGTGGTCGCGTACCCCGGTGTTGGCCGAGTTGAAGGCGGAGGCCCGCAAACGCGGCCTGTGGAACCTGTTCCTCCCCGACCCGCGCTACGGCGCCGGCCTGACCAACCTCCAGTACGCGCCGCTGGCCGAGTTGACCGGGCGCAGCCCGCACCTGGCGCCCGAGGCGGTCAACTGCGCGGCACCGGACACCGGCAACATGGAACTGCTGGCCGAGTTCGGCTCGGAAGCGCAGCAGAAGCGCTGGCTGATGCCGCTGCTGGAGGGCGAGATCCGTTCCGCGTTCTGCATGACCGAGCCGGACGTGGCATCCTCCGACGCCACCAACATCGCCACCAGGATCACCCGCGACGGCGACGAGTACGTGATCAACGGGCGCAAGTGGTGGTCGTCCGGCGCGATGGACCCGCGCTGCGAGATCTTCATCGTGATGGGCAAGACCGACCCGGACGCCGACCGGCACCGCCAGCAGAGCATGGTGCTGGTCCCCCGGGACACCCCCGGGGTGAACGTCCGTCGGGGCATGAGCGTCTTCGGTTACACCGACGGCTCCCACGGTGGGCACGCCGAGATCGACTTCACCGATGTCCGGGTGCCCGCGGAGAACCTGATCGGCGCCGAGGGCACCGGCTTCGCCATCGCCCAGGCCCGGCTGGGTCCCGGCCGGATCCACCACTGCATGCGATTGATCGGAATGGCTGAGCGGGCATTGGAACTGCTCTGCAAGCGGGCGCTCGAGCGGGTCGCGTTCGGCCGACCGCTGGCCGAGCAGGGCGTGGTCCGGGAGTGGATCGCCGAGTCACGGGTGCGCATCGAGCAGGCCCGGTTGCTGGTGCTCAAGACGGCCTGGCTGATGGACACCGTCGGCAACAAGGGCGCGCACACCGAGATCCAGGCCATCAAGATCGGCACCCCGGCGATGGCGGAGTGGGTGATCGACAAGGCCATCCAGGGGTACGGCGGCGCCGGCGTCAGCCAGGACACGCCACTGGCCGCCCTGTGGGCGCAGACCCGCACCCTGCGCCTGGCCGACGGCCCCGACGAGGTGCACCGCAACTCCCTCGCCAAGCGGGAACTCCGCCGCTGGGCCCCGTAACCCGCCCAGCGCCGCCCCCGAGGTGGGGGTCAGGCGCTGGCGCGGTGGATCAGCTGGGTGTCCAGGAGGATGTGCGGGGCCGGGAGGTCGTCGCCTCGGATGCGGGCGACCAGCAGGCGGGCCATCTGTCGACCCATCTCCTCCACCGGCTGGAAGACGGTGGTCAGCGGCGGCTCCGCCTGTTGGGCGATCGTGGCGTCGTCGAAGCCGATCACCGCGACGTCCTCGGGCACGCGCCGGCCGGCCTCGCGCAGGGTACGCAGCGCGCCGAACGCCATGAGGTCGGACGCCACGAAGACCGCGTCCAGGTCCGGGCAGGAGTCCAGTAGCCGGCGCATGGCGGCCGCGCCGCTGCCCTCGCTGAAGTCGCCGTACGCGATCAGGTCGGGGTTGACGCCGCCCCCGGTGGCCTTGACCGCCTCGGTGTAGCCGGCCAGGCGGGCCAGGCCGGCGCCCATGTCCTGTGGCCCGGCGATGGTGCCGATGCGTCGGCGCCCCAACCCGGTCAGGTATTCCACCGCCTGCCGCGCCCCGCCAACGTTGTCCACGTCGACGAACCAGGCCGGTTGGGCGCCGGGTTGCAGCATCCGGGCGGGCCGACCGCCGAGCACGGCGGGCAGGCCGCGCTCCTCCAGCAGGGTCGGCAGCGGGTCGGAGTCGTGCAACGACAGCAGCAGCACCCCGTCGACGTGCTGGTTGGTCAGGTGGTGCTCGACCCGCTCCCGCTCGACCGGCGACTGCGCCATGGCCAGCCAGAGCTGCATCGGCGTCTCCAGCAGCGCGGAGCTGATGCCCCGCACGATCGAGGCGAAGAACGGCTCGGTGAAGACCCGCTCGCCGGACTCGGACACCACCAGGGCGACGGAGTCGGTGCGTTGGGTGACGAGCGCACGGGCAGCCCGGTTCGGCACGTACCCCAGCTCGGCGATGGCCTGTTGGACCGCGGCCCGGGCCTCCGGGCTGACCTGGGGCGAGCCGTTGACCACGCGGGAGACCGTGCCCCGGCCGACGCCGGCACGCGCCGCGACCGCGTCGAGGGTCGGGCGCCCGAGCGACCGGGTGCGCTGCGTTGTCATCGTCTGCTCCTCCGACGGCGGACGGACCCGGCGCCACCTGCGGGAGGTGGACGCCAGGACCGTCCTGATGGCTGGCCCGAACCTATTGTGCGGCCAGACCGTTGCGCCGGATCACCGAGGCGTACCACTTGGCGCTGGACTTGGGGGTGCGGGCCTGGCTGTCGTAGTCGACGTGGATCATGCCGAACCGCTTGGTGTAACCCCAGGCCCATTCGAAATTATCCATCAACGACCAGGCAAAGTATCCCCGCAGGGGAACTCCGTCGTTGATCGCCTCGTGCGCGGCGCGCAGATGCGCGTCGAAGTAGGCCAGCCGGTCGACGTCGTCGACCTGCCCGTCGACCACCGAGTCGACGAACGCGGACCCGTTCTCGGTGACGTAGAGCGGCAGGTCGGTGTAGTCGTGCACCCGCCGCAGCGTCTCGGTCAGGCCCGGGGCGTCGATCTCCCAGCCCATGTCGGTGACCGGGACGCCCCGGGTGACGAACCGTACGTCCTCGCTGCCCGGCCAGCACGAGGGAGCACTGTCGGTCGCGACACCCTCGGTCGGTGCGGCGACCACGTGCCGGCTGTAGTAGTTGACCCCGACGAGGTCCAGCGGCGTGGAGATGGTCGCCAGGTCGCCGTCGCGCACGTGGCCGAAGTCGGTCACCGTGCGCAGGTCGGCCACGAGGTCCTCCGGGTACGACCCGCGCAGCAGCGGGTCCAGGAAGAACCGGTTGGCCAGCCCGTCGATCCGCCGGGCGGCGTCGGAGTCAGCAGGGGTGTCGCTGGCCGGGTCGACCGGATAGAGGTTGACGGTCACGCCCACCTCGGCGGTCGGCCGGGCAGCCCGCAACGCCTGCACGGACAGGCCGTGACCGAGCATCAGGTGGTGCCCGGCGCGAACCGCGTCCGCCCCGTTGGTGCGGCCGGGGGCGTGCACACCGGAGCCGTAGCCGAGGAACGCGGAGCACCACGGCTCGTTCAGCGTGGTCCAGTAACGCACCCGGTCACCGAGCGCGTCGGCCAGCAGCGTCGTGTAGTCGGCGAAGCGGGCCGCGGTGTCCCGGGCCGGCCAGCCGCCGGCATCTTCCAGCGGCTGCGGCAGGTCCCAGTGGTACAGGGTGAGCCACGGCTCGATGCCGTTGGCCAACAGCTCGTCGACCAGCCGCCGGTAGAAGTCCAGGCCCTGCGGGTTGGCCGCGCCCGTTCCGCCGGGCTGCACCCGGGGCCAGGAGACCGAGAAACGGTACGACTTGAGGCCGAGCTCCGCCATCAGCGCGACGTCGTCGCCGAGCCGGTGGTAGTGGTCGCACGCGACGTCCCCGGTGTGCCCGGCGACGACCCGACCCTCGGTGTGGCTGAAGGTGTCCCAGATCGACGGGGTGCGACCGTCCACGGCCGCGGCCCCCTCGATCTGGTACGCCGCAGTCGCGGCCCCCCAGAGGAATCCGGGTGGAAAGGTCAGCCCGGGGCGCTCGTCGAGGACGTCGACGGCGGGTGGGCTGGCGGGGTTGCTCACGACTTGACGGCACCTTCCATGATCCCGCCGATGATCTGGCGGCCGAACACGAGAAAGACGAGCACGAGGGGGATGGTGCCGATCGCCGTGGCGGCGAACACCTGCGAGTAGTCGGTGTAGTAGGCGTACGAGAGGAAGGAGAGCGAGACCTGGAGGGTCGGGTTCTCCGGGGTGAGGATTGCGTACGGCCAGATGAACGAGTTCCAGGTCTCCATGAAGGTCAGCAGACCGAGCACGCCGGCGGCGGGACGTAGCGCGGGCAGCACGATGCTCCAGTAGATCCGGAACGTGCTCGCCCCGTCGACGCGGCCGGCCTCGATCAGCTCGTCGGAGATGGCCTGGCTGGCGTACTGCCGCATCATGAACACGCCGAAGGCGCTGACCAGGAACGGCACGGTGACCGCGTAGAGGGTGTCGTACCACCCCAGGTCCTGCATCATGGACCAGAGCGGGATGAGGCCCATCTGGGTCGGGATCATCATGGTGACGATGATCGCCAGCAGGAGAGCGTTGCTGCCCCGGAACTTCAGCTTGGCGAAGGCGAACCCGGCCAGCGAACCGGTGAGCACCACCGACAGGGTGACCACCGAGGAGACGATGATCGAGTTCATCATGCCGGTGAGGAAGTTGGCGGCGTCGTTGTCGAGCACTCGCCCGAAGTTGTCACCGAACGCCCCGCCCGGCGTGAGCGGCGGCGGCACGTCGTTGATGTTGTCCAGGCTGCGACTGCCGATCACCAGCATGTAGTAGAACGGGTAGATCGACAGCAGTGCCGCCAGGATGAGCGCCACGTAGGTCAGCGGGCTGGTGCGCCACAGGCGCTGGGAAGCCGAGATCATCGATCTCTCCTCACTTCGCCGAGCGGCGGACGAGTAGGAAGTTGACCAGCGACACCACGACGATGATCATGAAGATGGCCCAGGCGACCGCGGCTCCGTAGCCGGCGGTGTTCAGGTTCGCGATGCCCATCTCGTACATGTACATGGCCAGCGTCTGGAACTCCCGCTGGCTGCCGCCGAGAATGTTGCCGTTGGCGAAGAGCAGCGGCTCGGTGAAGAGCTGCATGCCGCCGATCGTGGACAGGATGACCACGAAGGTGAAGGTGGGCTTGAGCATGGGCAGGGTGATCTGCCAGAACTGCCGCCACGGTCCGGCGCCGTCGATCTCCGCGGCCTCGTAGAGGTCCTTCGGGATCGCCTGCATGCCGGCGAGCAGGATCAGGGTGTTGTAACCGGTCCACCGCCAGTTGACCATCGATGAGATGGCGAACCACGAGCTCCACCGCTGCCCGTCCCAGTCGACCGGGTCGACACCGACGAAACTGAGCAGCCAGTTGAACAGGCCGAACTCTCGCTGGAACAGCATCCCGAAGACGATCGCGACCGCGGCCACCGACACCACGTTCGGCATGAAGATGGCCATCCGGAAGAAGGTCTTGGCGCGCAGGAAGGTCCGGTTGAGCAGGTTCGCCAGGAAGAGGGCGAGCAACAGCTGCGGGATGGTCGACATGGCGAAGATGCCGAACGTGTTGACCAGCGCGTTCCAGAAGTACTCGTCGGAGAACAGCCGGGTGTAGTTGTCGAAGCCGATGAACGAGTGATCGCCGATCATGTCCCAGTCGTGCAGAGACATCCAGGCGGTACGCACCATCGGGTACAGCCCGAACGCACCGAAGATCAGGAAGAACGGGGCGATGTAGAGGTACGGCGAGTACTTGACATCGAGGCGGTTGAGTAGCCTTCCACGGCGCTGCCGGGAAGGGAGATCGGGAGAAGGCGGTGCTGCTGGCGACGGCGGTGCCGTCGTGGCCGACAGGCTCATGCGAATTTCCTTTTCCGGCGAGGCCCGGGGGCCCTCGCGCAGGGCGCTACGCGGAGGGGACCGGCCGGTGGCGTCCGGGAAGCCCCGAACGCCACCGGCAGGGAATCACTCAGAAGGCACCCTGAGTCTTGGCGTCCTTCGTGAACTGCTCCCAGGCCTTCGCCTTGTCGGCCTGCCCGCTCTCGAACGCCCGCAGGGCCGGCTCGAGCGCGTTCTCCTTGATCGCCTGGTGCTTCGGACCCAGGTAGGTCGGCTGGATCTTGGCGACGCTCTCCCCGAAGATCTTGCCGGTCGGCGCGTTGCTGAAGTACTCGTTGGTGTAGCTGATGAACGCCTCGTTCTTCAGCGCCTCCAGGTTGGTGGGCAGCGGGCCCTTGGCCTTGAAGGCCTCCACCTGGCTCTTCGCGTTGGTCAGGTACTCGGCGAGCTTCGCCGCCTCCTTCGGGTACTTGCTCTGCGCCGGAACCGCGAGCCACGAGCCGCCCCAGTTACCGCCGCCGCCCGGCACGGACGCCACGTCCCACTTGCCCTTGTTGGCCGGACCGGAGTTCTCCGTGACGATGCCGAGCATCCAGGACGGGCAGAAGGTGGCCGCGAAGGTGCCCTGCTTGAAGCCACCGGACCACTCCGGCGACCAGGTCTGCGCCTTGGCGGAGATGTCCGCCATCGAGGTGGCGGTGTCCCAGGCGTTCTTCACCGCGGGGCTGGTGTCCGCGATGATGTTGTCTTCCTTGTCGTAGAAGAGGTCACCGTTGCCCTGGAACATCACGCCGTTGGAGACGGCGGTGATCGAGTCGATGAACGCCTTGCCGCCGCTGCCCTGCTTGTACTTCAGGCCGGCCTCGTGGAAGCCGTTCCAGTCCGACCAGAGCGCCGACACCTGGTCGCGCTCGGTGGGCAGGCCGGCAGCCTGGAACAGGTCCTTGCGGTAGCAGACGGCGAGACTGCCGACGTCGGTCGGCAGGCCGATCAGCCGACCGTCCTGCGCCTTGCCCAGCTCCCACTTCCAGGGCAGGTAGTCCTTGGAGTGGTCCGAGACCAGCGGCGCGAGGTCGGACCAGTTGCGCGCGTTGGGCTTGAACTCGTTGAGGATGCCCTCCTCCAGGGCGGTGACGTCCGCCGCGCCCTTGCCGGTGGCCAGGTAGCGGACCAGCTTCGGCCGGTACTCGGCGAGCTGCGCGGTCTTGCGCAGCTCGACCTTGATGCCGGTGTCCTTCTCGTACTGCTTGACGAGCTCGTCGTAGCCCATCTCGCCGAAGGTGTCGACGACCAGCTTGGCTGGCTTCTCGCCGGCCGCCGGCTTGTCGTCGTCGTTGCCGCAGGCTGCGAGACCGCCGATAGCGGTGATCGCGGCCAGGGCAGCGGCCGCCAGGCGGGTACGCCGCGTGGTGACACTCATTCGCTGACCCCTCTTTCCGGTGGTGAGGCTGGATGTGTGTGGTGGGGTGCTCATCACGCCTGGCCGGGGATGCGTCAGTGACCCATGCCACCCTCGGGAGCGCTCCCATGAGATTGCCGACAGGTAACGGGAGTGTCAATAGGGCGATGGGAGCGTTCCCAGATCGTTACCGCTCAGCTCACCTGGCAACTCCGCCTCGCAAACTCCGCCTCGGACCGGCGGAGCTTCAGCAGAAGCGGCGGAGCAGGGTGGTGGTCTGGTCCGGGTCGAAGCGGGACGGGTCGAAGGTGGAGCCCGCCCAGTCGCGCAACGTCGCGTGCCGTGGATCGACCGGCCCGACCGGATCGTCCTCGTCGGCCAACGCGACCAGGAGCGCCCCGTAGCCCAGCGGCCCGCCGACGCCCTCCGGTGGGCAGGCCCGCTCACCGTCCAGGCAGACCGGGTACCGCTCGTCGGGGTCGGCGGTCAGCGCGTCCTCCACGACCAGGTCGTGCTCCCACCAGTCACCGAAGTCGTACGTGTAGGAGAACCGGCTGCCCTTGCCGAGCACCGCGTCCAGCCGCACGTCCAGCTCGTCGTGCAGCGCCAACTCCCCGTCCGGGTCGGGATCGCCGTACTGCACGGCGTCGATCTCGAACGAGTGCAGGTGGCAGTCGCGCCAACCCATCGCGTGCTGGACCACCCGGTGCAGCCGGTCCAGCGTGTAGCCGGCCGGCACGAGCACCCGGCGCCACACCGGCGGGCGGACGCCGGCGAGGGACATCTTCAGCTGGAAGATCTGACGGGGCATGCTGTCCTGTCCTCCCGCGGCTTAGGCTGCGAGCATGATCTGCCGAGCGTGCCGGGCCCGGCGACACGACGACTGCCCGGGCCGGAACTGGTGCGACTGCCAGCACCGTACCGCCGAACCGACCCCTCCCGTCACTGGTCCGGCCGGCG
This sequence comes from Micromonospora sp. MGP-C2, assembly GCF_057766525.1. Lineage (NCBI taxonomy): Bacteria > Bacillati > Actinomycetota > Actinomycetes > Micromonosporales > Micromonosporaceae > Micromonospora > Micromonospora sp. MGP-C2. The sequence continues at coordinate 5,992,235 of NZ_JBYMEN010000002.1, read as the reverse complement.
AATGAGCGTCGGAATTCCGATCCGACGGCTCTGGCCCGAGCCCTCCACGCAGCCACTCGACGACGGCGCGCTGACCGCCCTCTACGGCCGCGCCGACGAGCCCCGACTGCGGGTCAACTTCGTCGCCAGCCTGGACGGCGCGGTCACCCTGGACGGCTATTCCGCAGGGCTCTCCGGCCAGCCGGACAAGCGGGTGTTCGGCGTGCTGCGGATGGTCTGCGACGCGCTGGTGGTGGCCGCCGGCACGCTGCGCCACGAGGGATACCGGGCGGTCCGCCTCGACGAGCGGCGCCGCGCCTGGCGACGCGAGCACGGGCTGACCGAGTATCCGACGCTTGTGGTCGTCTCCGGTTCGCTCGACCTCGATCCGGCGCAGGCCGCCTTCGCCGACGCGCCCACCCGTCCGATCGTGCTCACCCACGCCGACGCCGACCCACCGCCCGGGCTGACGGACGTCGCCGACCTGCTGCGCTGCGGCACCGGGCGGGTCGACCTGGCCGCCGGCCTCACCGAACTGCACCGACGCGGGCTGACCCAACTGCTCTGCGAGGGCGGCCCGCACCTGCTCGGCGCGCTCACCGCCGCCGACCTGGTGGACGAGCTGTGCCTCACCGTCGCGCCGCTTCTCGCGGGCCCCGGACCGGGCCGGATCAGCGCAGGCGACGCCGCGCCGCCGCGCCACCTGCCACTGCGGCACGTGCTGGCCGCCGAGGACGGCGTCCTCATGCTCCGCCACGCCCGCCCGTAACGGGCCGTCGTCCGGCCACACACCCACCGTCGCGGGTGTGACGGCGCATGGTGTCGTCCGCCGCGTCGCGTGGCGACCTGTCGTACTCCTCGGGCAGGATGCACCTCATGGTTCCCGACCGTGCTGCCCGACCGACCCGAGTCGCCCGATGACCGACGCCGAGCTCGACAGCCCGGGCGAGGTGGTCGGGCGGGTGCTGGGCACCGCCGACGCCACCCCGTTGCAGTTCTGGACGGCCGTGGCACCCGGCAGCTATCTCCAGCTCGACGACGTCGTGGTCACCCGACGGGAGCTGCCGGACCGGGAGCCGGTGACGATCGCCGGCGTGGTCACCCAGGTCCGCGCTCGACACGAGGGCGCCCAGTTCGAGTCCGACGTGTTCGCCATCGCCGACGGCACGCTGCCCGCGCAGGTGCAGGAGGCCGCCGAGGTCACCACCACCCGGGTCGATCCGGAGCTGTACGTGCCGCCGACCCCCGGCGCGGTGGTGCACCGGGCCGAGGGCGACGCCCGGGCGCGCGCGCTGCACTTCGACCGGATGGAGCGGCGCATCCCGATGGGGATGGGTCGGGACGGCGTCCCGGTCTATCTCAACGCCGACTTCCTCGACGGCAGCCGGGGCGCGCACGTCTCGATCTCCGGCATCTCCGGGGTGGCCACCAAGACCAGCTTCGCGACCTTCCTGCTCTACTCGGTCTTCCGCTCCGGGGTGCTGGGCGGCGACGCGGTCAACGCCAAGGCGCTGATCTTCAACGTCAAGGGTGAGGACCTGCTCTTCCTGGACCACCCCAACACCCGCCTCGACGATCCCACCCGCGCGGCGTACGCGAAGCTCGGGCTGAGTGCCGGCGCCTTCCCCGACGTGCGGGTCTACGCCCCGCCCCGGGTCGGTGACGCGGCCGGCACGCCGGATGTGAGCAGCCGGCTCACCGGGGTGGACTCGTTCTACTGGACGCTGGACGAGTTCTGCGCCGACCGTCTCCTGCCGTACGTCTTCGCCGACGCCGACGACGAGCGCCAGCAGTACACGATGGTGGTCCACTCGGTGACCGCGCACCTGGCCCGCTACGCCCAGCCGGCCGACGGCGGGGTGAGCATCGACGGGGTCCGGCTCGGCTCCTACGGCGACCTGGTCGACCACATCGTCGACCAGCTCAACGACGACGAGACCCGCTCTGACTGGGCGGGCAGCGCGGTCGGTCTGGGCACCGTCAACGCGTTCGCCCGGCGGTTGATCGGCAGCAAGAAGGACCTGGCCCGGCTGATCCGCGGCGACCTCGCCACCCGTCGCCCGCACTCGATCAACACCAGCGAGTCCGCGCAGGTCACCGTCGTCGACCTGCACAACCTTCCGGACCGCGCCCAGCGGTTCGTGGTGGGTGTGACGCTGAAGAGCGAGTTCGAGCGCAAGGAGAAGTCCGGCACCGCCAAGCCGTTGCTCTTCGTCGTGCTCGACGAGCTCAACAAGTACGCCCCCCGGGAGGGCTCCTCGCCGATCAAGGAGGTGCTGCTCGACATCGCCGAGCGGGGCCGCTCGCTCGGGGTGATCCTGATCGGCGCGCAGCAGACGGCGAGCGAGGTGGAGCGGCGCATCGTCACCAACTCGGCGATCCGGGTGGTCGGCCGGCTCGACCCGGCCGAGGCGTCCCGCCCGGAATACGGCTTCCTCCCGCCCGCACAGCGCCAGCGGGCGCTGCTGGCCAAGCCGGGCACCATGTTCGTCAACCAGCCGGACATCCCGGTGCCGCTCTGTCTGGAGTTCCCCTTCCCGGCCTGGGCCACCCGGGTCTCCGAGGCGGGCCGGGCACCATCGGAGACGCTGCGCTCGATCACCCAGTCCGCCGACCCGTTCGCCGTGGTGGGCTCCGGCGGCGGCACCGACGACGACATCCCGTTCTAGGCAGGGGCCAGCCACAGCAATGAAGATCCTGCACACCTCCGACTGGCACGTGGGAAAGGTGCTCAAGGGGCAGTCCCGGGCCGAGGAACACAAGGCCGTCCTGGCCGGGGTGATCGACATCGCCCGTGCCGAGCAGCCGGATCTGGTGATCGTCGCCGGTGACCTCTACGACACCGCCGCGCCCACCTCGGAGGCGACCCGTCTGGTCACCCGGGCGCTGACCGCGCTGCGCCGCACCGGCGCGGACGTGGTGGCGATCGGCGGCAACCACGACAACGGCCCGGCGCTGGACGCCCTGCGGCCGTGGGCCGATGCCGCCGGCATCACGCTGCGCGGCGGAGTGCGGGAAAATCCGGACGAGCACGTCATCGACGGCACCACCGCCGGCGGCGAGCGGTGGCAGCTGGCCGCGCTGCCGTTCCTGTCCCAGCGGTACGCGGTGCGCGCGCTGGAGATGTACGAGCTGACCGCGGCGGAGACCAACCAGACGTACGCCGACCACCTGGGCCGGGTGCTCGGGCGTCTGACCGAGGGGTTCACCGAACCGGACCGGGTGCACCTGGTCACCGCGCACGTGACGGTGACCGGCGCGACCACCGGCGGCGGCGAACGCGACGCGCACACGGTGCTGGGCTACGCCGTCCCGGCCACCGTCTTCCCGGCCACCGCGCACTACGTGGCGCTGGGCCACCTGCACCGGGCGCAGCGGGTCATCGGCCCCTGCCCGGTGCGCTACAGCGGCAGCCCGCTCGCCGTCGACTTCGGTGAGCAGGAGAACGTCCCCTCCGTGACGATTGTCGAGGTGACGGCCAGCACCGCCGCACGGGTGCGGGAGGTGCCGGTGACGGCGGCGAGCGCGCTGCGGACGGTCCGGGGCACCCTGGCCCAGCTCGCCGAGATCGAGGCACCGGACGCCTGGCTGCGGGTGTACGTGCGGGAGCAACCCCGCGCTGGCCTGCGCGAGGAGGTGCAGGAGCTGCTCCCCCGGGCGCTGGAGATCCGCATCGACCCGGAGCTGCTGGCCGCGCCGGGCAGCGGTGCCCGCATCGCGCAGCGCTCGGGGCGTTCGCCGCGGGAGTTGTTCGCCGACTACCTGGACAGCCGGGGCCACGCCGACGAGGGCGTGCAGGAACTCTTCGACGAGCTCTTCGAGGAGGTCGAGCACTGATGCGTCCGATGCGCTTGGACATGGCCGGGTTCACGGTCTTCCGGGACGACACCACAGTCGACTTCACCGACGCCGACTTCTTCGCCCTGATCGGCCCGACCGGTTCGGGCAAGTCCACAGTGCTGGACGCCATCTGCTTCGCGCTCTACGGCATGGTCCCCCGCTGGGGTCGGCGCCCGGGGGCTGGCGAACGCGCTAGCGCCGTCGGCGACCGAGGCCCGGGTGCGGCTGGTCTTCGAGTCCGGCGGGGCCCGCTACGTGGCGACCCGGGTGGTCCGGCGGGACGGCCGGGGCAACGTGAAGACCGCGAACGCCGGGTTGCAGCTGATGCCGGCCGGCTTCGACGTGACCAAGCTGGACACCGGGTTGAGCCCGGACGACCTCGGTGAGGTGGTGGCCGGCACCCCTGCCGAGATGGAGCAGGCGGTGCTGGAGGCGGTGGGGCTGCCGTACGAGCAGTTCACCAGCTGTGTGGTGCTGCCGCAGGGGCAGTTCGCCGATTTCCTGCATGCCAAGCCGGCGACGCGGCAGCAGATCCTGGTCAACCTGCTGGGCCTCGGCGTCTACGAGGACGTGCAGAAGAAGGCGACGGCGCGTGCCGCGCAGGCGGACGCCCGACTCGACGCGGTCGACCAGGTGCTCGCCGGGCTCACCGGCGTGGACGACGAGGCGTTGGCTGAGGCCGAGGCCCGGGTCGAGCGGATGGCCGAGCTGGCGGCGGCGGTGACGGCCGCGGTGCCGGAGCTGGCGGCGGCCCGGACCACCGCGCGCGAGGCGGCGGCGGCGCTGACCGCTCTCGACGACGAGTTGTCCGTGCTGACCGGGATCCGCGCGCCGCGCGGGGTGGCCGAGGTGGCACGCGCGGTCACTGCGGCGCGGGCCGACGCCGAGGCCGCGGCGACGGGCGTGTCGTTGGCCGAGGAGCGCGAGGAGAAGCTGCGCGGGGAGCTGGCCGGCGCTGGCGACGAGAGCGCGGCCCGGCTGCTGCTGCGGGCGTACGACGATCGGGACCGGCTGTCCGCTGAGGCCGACACGGTCCGGGCGGCGGTGCGCGCGGCGAGCGACGAGCATGCCACGGCGGTGGCCGCGCTGGCGGTGGCCCGCGCGGCGGCCGAGCAGGCCGAGGTCGACCTGGAGGCGGCCTTCCGGGCGCACGAGGAGGCGAAGGCCACCGACCTGGCGGTCAGTCTGCGGGTGCACCTGCATGCCGGCGCGCCCTGCCCGGTCTGCGAGCAGCCAGTGGCGCGGGTGCCGGCGGTGCCGGCCGATTCGGCGGTGGCGGCCGCGACGGCGGCGGGCAAGGCGGCGCGGGCCGCGACCAAGGCCGCGCAGACCGCGGTGCGGCAGCGGGACGAGGCGGCGCGTGACCTGGAGCGCCTGCTTGTGCAGGCGCGGGCCCGGCAGGAGCAGGTGGACTCCCGGCTGGCCGAACTGGACGGGCAGCTCACCGGGGCCGCGGAGCCGGCCGTGTTGCGCCGGGAGTTGGCCGAGCACGCCCGGTTGCGGCGCGCCCTGGAGGAGGCGGCGACAGCGGTCCGGGCGGGCCGCGAGGCCGCACGTCAGGCCCGGGCCGGGGTGGATGCCGCCGAGGAGCGGCTGCGGGCGGCCTGGCGGGCCTTCGACACGTCCCGCGACGGGTTGGCGCGGTTCGGCCCGCCGGCGACCGATCGGGACGACGTTGCCGCCGCGTGGGCCGCGTTGACCGGTTGGGCGACGACCGAGGCCGACCGCCGCCGCGAAGACCGGGCGAGCCGGGCGGTCGCCGTCGCCGAGGCCGAGTCGGTGGCTGACGCGGTGCGGCGGCGCATCGCCGGCATCTTCGCCGACGCCGACGTGCCGGTCGGCGACGACCCGGTGCACGCCGCGACCGTCGCTGTGGAGCGGGCCGACGCCGACCTCCGCCGGCTGCGGGAGCGCCGGGAGCAGGCCGGGACGCTGCGCGAGCAGCGTGCCGGGCACGAGCGGGAGGCGCAGGTGGCGCGGGCGCTCGCCGGGCACCTGCGGGCCAACAACTTCGAGCGGTGGTTGCTAGCGGAGGCGTTGGACTTGCTGGTCGACGGCGCGTCGGGGATCCTGCGGGAGCTGTCCTCCGGCCAGTACGAGCTGGTGCACGACAAGGGCGAGTTCGTGGTGGTCGACCACCACGACGCGGGGCTGCGCCGGGGCGTTCGCACCCTCTCCGGGGGTGAGACGTTCCAGGCGTCGTTGGCGCTGGCCCTGGCGCTCTCCGAGCAGCTTGCCGGGATGTCGACCACGGCGGCCAGCCTGGAGTCGATCGTCCTGGACGAGGGCTTCGGCACGCTCGACGCGGCCACCCTGGACACGGTGGCCGCCACCCTGGAAAACCTGGCCGCCCGGGGTGACCGGATGGTAGGCGTGGTCACCCACGTGCCGGCGCTGGCCGAGCGGATCCCGGTCCGGTTCGAGGTGCGCAAGGACGCGCGTTCGGCGCGCATAGAGCGGACGGGCCGGTGAGCGCGAGGAGTGCAGCGCAGCGGAGCCCCGCAGTCGCGAACGAAGGGCCAGCTCGGTGAGCGACGCCGCGTTCTTCGTCGACTCGTGGGATCCGGCGTACGGGGCGTCGTTCGAGGCGTCCGCTGCCGGGCCGGCCGCGCCGAGCAGCGCGCAGGTCGACGCGGACGCCGAGGTGCCCGCTGTCGACTGGCGGGCGATCGGGGTGCGGGCGGGGGTGCGGGCGCCCGACGTGGTGCTGCTGGTCGACGGGGTTCGCCGGATCGACGCGAGCATCTGGACGGCCGAGACCGACGGCGTGTCGTTTCCCGGGTTGGCCGCCTCGTACGCTGCCGGGGTGGTCCGGTGCGACCTGGGCCGGGGTGCGGCGCAGTTGGCCGGCACCCGGGTTGGCCGGGGTCTGTTCACCGCGAGCCCGTCGGCGCAGGACGTGGTGGCGGGTGCGATCCGCTATCCGGTGCACCGGGTGGGTGGCACCGGTGAGCTGGCGAAGTTGCCGGCCGCGGTGCAGGGCCCGCTGACCGCGCTGGAGGTGGCGGTGTCCGACGCCGCCCGGGTCGACGGTGACCTGCTGGTGGTGGACGGCCCGTTGCGGAGTCGCCGGCAGTTGCCGCGCACACTGGGTTACATCAAGACGCAGCACAGCCAGTACCTGGATGCCCGGTTGACCGCGGTGGTGACCGGTATGGCGTCGGGTGAGCGCTCGCCGGTGTTCCGGCTCGGCACCGCCTGGGGTGGCTGGTCGTGGTATCTGCGGTTGCCGGTGGCGGTCGGTGCGCCGTGGGCGGGCATCGTCCGGGTGGAGTGCTCGGCTGATCTGCCCGTCGAGGCGGCGATCGAGCTGGCCGACCTGTCGCTGGTCACCCTGCCGCGTTTCGCCTCCACCCCGTACAAGGATCCTCGCGCCCCACAGAACCTGATCCCGATTGCCGGTCTGGAGCGCCGACTGCGTGCCCTGCTCGGCGACTCCCGACTGCTGCACCGCGCGTTGACCGCCGCGGCTCGCGCCGCGCGGTAGACGGGCGCTGGTCACGATGGGACGTAGACGGGCGGCTGACCGGGTGGTCGAGCAGGTCGACACCGGGCAGGCCGAGCTCGTTCCGGATCCGGACCGGGCGGGCTCGTGGACGCTGCTGCTGGACGGCGCGCCGCAGTCCCACGTCGACCTGACCGACCCCACCCACCTGGAATTCGAGTACGTGCGACGGCTGGCCGCCGCGCTGGACCTGATCGCGCCCGCCGGTGAGCCGCTGCGGGTGTTGCATCTGGGCGGTGGGGCCCTGACCCTTCCCCGGTACGTCTCCGCAACCCGTCCCGGGTCGACGCAGCGGGTGTCCGAGGTGGACGGCGCGTTGGTGGAACTGGTGCGACGGGCGTTGCCGTGGCCGTCCGACACCCGGCTGCGGGTGCGGGTGGAGGACGCGCGGGCGGTGTTGACCTCCACCCGCGACGCCAGCTACGACGTGGTGGTCGCCGACGTGTTCGCCGGTGCCCGTACCCCGGCTCATCTCACGTCCGTGGAGTACGCGGCGGAAGTGGCCCGGGTGCTGCGCCCCGCCGGTTGGTATCTGGCGAACCTGGCCGACGGCCCGCCGCTGCGGCACGCCCGCGCGCAGGTCGCCACGGTCCGCTCGGTGCTGCCGCAGGCCTGTCTGGTGGGCGACGCGGCGGTGTTGCGTGGCCGCCGGTACGGCAATCTGGTGCTGGTCGCCGGGCGGGTCACACCGCCGGTGCCGGAGCTGACCCGGCGTGCGGCCGGTGACTGGTTTCCGGGTCGGGTGGTGGCCGGCGACGAGTTGGACCGCTTCGCCGGTGGGTCCCAGGTCGTCCGGGACGCCGACGCGACCGGCTCCGATCCCCCGCCTCCAGGGCTGTTCTCGGTTCGCCGCTGACCGCCCACCCGGCGCCGGCGCAGAACTTTTCTTCGCGGTTTGTTGATCCGTTCGGGGCGCTGGCGCGTACCACCGGGCGGCCCACCTCGTGGGCCGGCGTTGGTGACGGACATCCCGGAGGTCTGCATGCATGCGGTGGCGGCCGGTTGGCATGGTGACGCGGTACGCGCGGACTGGTTGTCGGCGCGGTCCTCGTCGCGGCCGACGCCCCCTGCTCGTGGGGTCGACGCGCACGCGACGTCTCGCCAGAATGGTCCGGTGACGCCGCGACCGGCGCCCGGGCGCCATCAGGCGACGACAACCGAGGCCAGCCATTCCGACCAGTTGATCCGTCAGCTCTACGCCGAGCACGCCGGTCCGCTGCTGATGTTCGTGATGCGTCTCACCGGGGGGGATCGGCAGCGTGCGGAGGACATCGTCCAGGAGACGCTGCTGCGGGCCTGGCGCAACGCGCACCGCCTCGGCACGCAGGGGCAGGGCTCGCTGCGGCCGTGGCTCGTCACGGTGGCCCGTCGGATCGCCATCGACGAGCACCGCAGCCAGGAGGCCCGGCCACCGGAGACGTACGACCGGGACCTCACCGCGTTCGCCGAGGCGGACAGCACCGACCGGGTGTTGCGCACGATGACGGTGGCGGACGCGCTGCGTACGCTCAGTCAGTCGCACCGGGAAATTCTGATCTCGACGTACTTCCGGGGGCGGACGGTCCCGGAGGCCGCCGAGGAGTTGGGGCTGCCGCTCGGCACCGCCAAGTCGAGGGTCTACTACGCGCTGCGCGCGCTGCGCACGGCTCTGCAGGAGCGGGGGGTGACAGAATGAGCCGGCCGGACCACATGGACGTCGCGGCGTACGCGCTCGGTGTGCTCGACGAGCAGGATACCGAGCGGTTCGAGGAGCATCTCGCGACCTGCTGGGCGTGTGCGGCGGAGTTGGAGACGATGGTGCCGGTGGTCGGGCTGCTCTCCGACATCGACGGCGAGACGATGATGGCGCTGGAGCAGACGGCGACCGATCCGGCGTTGTTGAACCGGACGCTGGGCGCGGTCCGGGCCGATCGTCGGCGTACCCGGTTCCGGCAGATGTTGGCGACGGCCGCCGCGGTGGTGGTCTTCGGCGGGCTGAGCGGGTACGGGTTCGTCAGCGTGACCGACAGCGGCTCGACTCCGGTCGCCGGCCCGACGTCGAACGCACCGATCGACCCGCAGACCAGCGGGCCGACTGCTCCGCCGAGCGGCCCTGGTGTGGGCGGCACGGAGGAGGAGGGCGACCAGGTCGACGCGACCGACCCGACCACGGGCGTGCAGACGACAGTGTTCCTGGTCAAGCGGGAGTACGGCACCCGGATCAATTTCAGCCTGCGGAAGCTGCCCGGCCCGCGCGTCTGCCGGCTGGTGGTGGTGCGCAAGAACGCCGACCCCGAGGTGATTTCGACCTGGTCGGTGCCGGAGGGTGGCTATGGCACCAACACCCGCCCGCAGGGTCTTGAGTTGAGTGCCTCGACGTCTGCTCTGGTGAGTGACATCAAACAGCTCCAGGTGCAGTCGATCGACGCCAATGGTGTGGCGAGCCCGCTGGTGACGGTCCCCCTGTAGTCGCGCGTACGCTTCGGCGCCGGTCATTGTCACAATGACCGGCGCCGATCTGTCGTTGCGGGGATTCTTCCCCTGCTTGGGGCGTACGTATCGCTGCCCCGATCGGTTCAATCAAAGAACGTGAAATTGACCACTGTTACTACTTCAACCTTGACAGCCCACTTCCCGTACCTATGGGTGAACTGCCAAGAATGAGGAGGGCACGTGGCACAGATGAAGCGGACCGTCATCGTCGCGAGCGCGATGGTCGCACTAACGGCCTGCGCTCCCGCAGGTTACGACGGGGCGAACTCGAGCGCGGCCGAGCCGGTCGCCGTCGCCGCGGCCGAGCCCACCGCGTCGGTTGTACCCGAGGCTTCGGCGTCCGCGGAGGCGCCCGCCGCCGACGCGCCGCCCGCGAACGTGGACCTGACCGAGAAGTTGGTCGGCAAGAGCGTCGCCCGGATGGGCAAGGTGGTCACCGACCAGGACGGTTGGATCCTGTACCGCTTCGACAAGGACACCGCCGACCCGCCGTCGTCGAACTGCGTCGACAAGTGTGCCGAGGTGTGGCCCCCGGCGCTGACCGACGGCAACCCGCAGCTCACCGGCGTCTCCGACGACAAGGTCAGCAGCGTGACCCGCCAGGACGGCACCCGTCAGCTCACCGTCGGCGGCTGGCCCGTGTACCGCTACATCGGCGACAAGAAGCCCGGCCAGTGGAAGGGCCAGGCCGTTGGTGGCACCTGGTTCGTGGTCCAGCCGGACGGCAAGAAGAACCTCAGCTGCCTGCCCACCTCCACGCCGAAGGCGGTCGCACCGCCGGCGGACAGCGGCTCGAACGACGCCGGAGGCTCGGGCTACTCGTACTGAGCCAGGCACACCACCAGGACGCGGTGGTCGGTCGTCGCCGGGGAGGGCGCGGCCGGCCACCGGTTGTACGCGGGACGTCGGCACACCGGTGGTGCCGACGTCCCGCCCGTACGTGGCAGAGTTGGCGGCGTGACCGACACCGAACCCGCCGCGAGCAGGGTGTTGCGCCCTCCGGTCGGTTATCGGCTGGCGGCTTCTGTGCGCGCACTCACCTTCAGCCCGTACGACCCGTGTGCGCGGGTCGCCGCCGGCACCTTCTGGTGGGCCACCCGCACCCCGGACGGCCCGGCCACCCTGGCCCTGCGCGCCGCCGGCGGCGAGTTGCTCGCCGAGGGCTACGGGCCGGGCGCCGAGCACGTCCTGGCTCGCGCCGACGCGATCGCCGGGCTGCGCGACGACCTGACCGGCTTCACCGAACTGGCAGCGGCGCACCCGCTGGTAGCCCGGCTGGCCCGGGAGCACCGGGGCCTCCGGATGCCCGCCACCGGGGAGGTCTTCCCCCGACTCCTGCGCGCGGTCTTCGAGCAGAAGGTCACCGGCAAGGAGGCCTACCGGGCGTACGCGGCGATGGTGCGGCACTTCCGGGAGCCGGCTCCCGGCCCGTTGCAGCCGCTGCTCCTGCCGCCCGAGGCAGCCACCGTGGCCGCGGCCCCGTACTGGGTGTTCCACCCGTTCGGGGTGGAACAGCGCAGGGCCGACACACTCCGTCGCGCCGCGGCGCTCGCCGACCGCCTGGAGCGCAGCACCGACGCCGCCGACGCCACCCGACGGCTGACCGCAATTCCCGGCATCGGGCCGTGGACGGCCGCGGAGGTGGTCCGGATCGCGTACGGGGACCCGGACGCGGTCAGCGTCGGCGACTTCCACATCCCGAACACTGTCGCCTGGGCGCTCGCCGGCGAGCCGAGGGGCGACGATGCCCGGATGTTGGCCCTGCTGGAGCCGTTCCGGGGTCACCGGGGCCGGGTCTGCCTGCTCCTGGAGGCCGCCGGCATCCGCGCGCCGAAGTACGGCCCGCGCGCCCCGATCCGCTCGTTCGCCGGTTACTGAGCCTCGTCGGAGCGATCGTGCCCGCCGCTCAGCGGCTCACACAGAGCCGCCGCAGGGTACGGCCGAGCCACCAGGCGTAGGTGTGCTGCACCGCCCGGACAGCCGGGCCGCCGGCACGGGTGAACCAGCGGGCCGGGAGGCTGAACGCGCGTACCTCGAACCAGACCGCGCCGTCGTCCTCGCGGCCGACCACGAACGCCTCCTCGCCCCGCTCCGGATGCCCGGTCAGGCTTCCGTAGCCGAAGCCCGCGCGGGTGGGTGACTCCTCGCTCCAGATCACCTGACACGGCCCCCAGATGCGGGCCGGGCCGACGCCCAGGCCGGCGGTGACCAGCACCCCCTCGGTGGCGCGTGCGGCGGTCGTCCGCATCCGGACCCCGGCGGCGCGGTGCAGCCGCCAGCTCAGCACCGCCTCGGCCGCGGTGTCGAAGCTGCCCGCCGGCAACGGATACCGGTGGCGCAGGTGGTGGTAGCCGCCGGGCAGCGCCCCGTGCCGGGTCCGCCCCACCTCCGGGTACGTCAGCTCGGCCACCGCTCCCCCCTCGTTCTCGGCTGGACACGGGCCAGCGTACGGCCGGCGCGGGCGGGGCCGCCCGCCGAGGACATCGGCGGTCGTGGTGTGCTGCCCCGATGAGCGTCGAGGCGAGCATCGTCCCGGCCGGTGTCGCGGACGCCGGCGAGATCCTCACCGTGCAACGGGCCGCGTACCTGACCGAGGCACAGCACTACGGCGACCCGTTCCTGCCGCCGTTGACCGAGACGCTGGACGAGGTCCGGGCGGTGTTGACCGGCCCGGGCGTCGTCCTCGCGGCCCGGTCGGGGCACCGACTGGTCGGCTCGGTGCGGGCCCACCTGGCCGGGGACACCGCGCACGTCGGGCGACTCTCGGTGGCCCCGGACCAGCAGGGTCGCGGGGTCGGCGGGCGGCTGCTCACCGCGATCGAGGTGGCCTGCGCCGGCCGGGTCGCCCTGTTCACCCTGTTCACCGGCGCGGACAGCGCCCGCAACCTGCGGCTGTACGAGCGGCACGGCTACCGGATCGTGGCGCACCGGCCGGACCCGAACGGCATCCGGTTGGCCGTGCTGGAGAAGCCGGTGGTCAGCCCCGCTCGCTCCGACGCTTGAGCCCGTCGGCCTCCAGACGCAGGTAGCGCCGGAGCAGGTCGCCGTAGAGCCAGCCGATCACGCCGGCCAGCGGCCCGGACTGGGCGATGGCCAGCTCGACCCGGGTGCGCCCGTCGGGCAGCGGCAGCAGACGATGCTCGCCCCGGGTGCGTACACCAGGGGTCTGGGAGGCCCAGGTGAACTCCCGGCCCTCGGTCAGGTCGGTGACCCGCCACACGGCCGGCCGCAGCTTCGGCTGGGTCAGCCGGGCCGTCGCGCCCACGGCGAGCGGTCCCGGCTCTCCCCGCTCGGCCCGCGACACCGAGGCCGTCCACTCCGGCCAGCGCGGCACGTCGACCAGCACCGCCCAGACCTGCTCGACGTCGGCGGCGATTTCCGTATCCGCTTCGAACCGCATCGTGTCTCCTCCCGGCGGCGCCGGCCGGCACCGCCAGGGTGCGGACGAGGCCTCCGGGTGGATCGTGACACCCGGGCGCAAGCTGGGTGGGATCAGGCCGCTTCGCGCAGGTCGGCCAGGCTCAGCGGGGTACGCCGGCGCAACAGCTCCTCCAGCTCCGGCACCGAACCGACCTCGCCGAGCACGTTGCGACCGCCACCGAACCGCTCCGGGTATCGCCGGGTCAGCCGGTAGCGGTAGCGGCCCCGGATCAGCTCGACGCTGACCCGCCACCGCCCACAGCAGTCACAGACCCACTCGGACATCCCGCGAAAGTAGCTCTGACCTGCGGTTATCCGATCCGGTCGGTCGGGACGAGCAGCGCAGCGGCGGACACGCCGCCCCGGCGCCCACGGTGATCTGCCTCACGACTGTCGGAACCGTCTGATTGACTGGCGCCGTGGACCTGCCGATCAACCCGCCGGTCGAGCCGATGCTGGCCAAGAGCGTGCCCAAGCTGCCCACCACCCCGGGCGTCACCTACGAGCCCAAGTGGGACGGGTTCCGGTGCATCGTGTTCCGCGACGGCGACGAGGTCGAGCTGGCCAGCCGGGGCGGCAAGTCGATGACCCGCTACTTTCCCGAGGTGGTCGAGCAGGCCCGCCGGCAGCTACCCGAGCGGTGCGCGGTCGACGGCGAGCTGATCGTGATCCGGCGTGACGGGCCGAGCGGCCAGCCGCGGCTGGATTTCGAGCTGCTGGCCCAGCGCGTCCACCCGGCCGCGTCCCGGGTGAAGATGCTGGCCGAGACCACTCCGGCCGACTTCGTCGCGTTCGACCTGTTGGCGATCGGCGACGAGGCGCTGCTCGACCAGCCCTACCCGCGCCGCCGGGAGCGGTTGGTCGAGGCGCTGGCCGGGGTGCGTCCGCCGGTGCACGTCACCCAGGTCACCACCGATCCGGACACTGCCCGCCGCTGGTTCGACGTGTTCGAGGGCGCCGGGTTGGACGGGCTGATCGTCAAGCCGGCCGACCTTCCGTACGAGCCGGGCAAGCGGCTGATGTTCAAGGTCAAGCACGCCCGCACCGCGGACGCCGTGGTGGCCGGGTTCCGCTGGCACAAGTCCGGCCCGGTGGTGGGCTCGCTGCTGCTCGGCCTGTACGACGACTCCGGGGTCCTGCACCACGTGGGCGTGAGCGCGTCGTTCAGCATGGCCCGCCGCGCCGAGCTGCTCGACGAGCTGGCGCCATACCGGGACACCGGAGGCGAGCACCCGTGGGTGCACGGCGACCACGAACGCGGCCAACGCATCCCGGGCGGGGTGAGCCGGTGGACCGGCACGAAGAACCTGGAGTGGGAGCCGGTGCGCCCGGAGCTGGTGGCCGAGGTGGGCTACGACGCGATGGAGGGTGAGCGGTTCCGGCACACCGCCCAGTTCGTCCGCTGGCGCCCGGACCGCGACCCCCGCTCCTGCCGCTACGACCAGCTTGAGCGCCCGATCCGCTTCGATGTGGACCAGGTGCTGCGCGGCGACCCGACGGCCACCGTGGACCGAGCCGCCACCGGCCCGGCGTAACCTGGCCGTCGACCCGATCCCGGAGGACCACGTGACCCGCACCGACCGTCAGCCCCGGATGGCGACCACTCGCCGGGTCCGTCGGCACCTGGCCGCCTTCGTGGCGGCCGCGCTGCTCACCGCCGGTTGCACGCTGCCGGCGTTCGCGCCGCGCACCGAGGTGGAGGGTGCCGCCGCGCCGACCGGGAGCACCCCGACGTGGCGGCCCTGCCCGGAGGTGCCCGACGAGCTGGTCGGGCGTGGCGCACCGGACATGCGTTACGAGTGCGCGCGCATCGCGGTGCCCCGCGACTGGGGCACCGGGGCCGGAGCGAGCACCGGCCCGGGCGCCGGGGAGACGTTCGAGATCGCCCTGCTGCGCGCCCGGTCCACCAAGCAGCGCGACCGGGTCGGCTCGTTGGTGGTCAACCCGGGTGGCCCGGGCGGTTCCGGTGTCGACACCGCCGTCTACCTCTCCTTCGGCCCTCAGTTCGGCGGGCTGCCCGCCTCCATCACCGAGCGCTTCGACATCGTCGGCTTCGACCCGCGTGGGGTCTCCCGGTCCAGCCCGGTGAAGTGCATCTCCGACGCCAATCTGGACGCCAGCTTCGGTTTCGACCCGGACCCGACGAGCCAGTCGGCATTCGACGGCTTCGTCGGCCTGAGCCAGCGGATCGGGCGCGGCTGCGGCGACCGCTACGGCGACCAGTTGCCGCTGTACGGCACCGAGCAGGCCGCCCGCGACATGGACGCGGTGCGCGCCGCAGTGGGCGACGACAAGCTCACCTACCTCGGCTACTCCTACGGCACCCTGCTCGGCGCCACGTACGCCCAGCTCTACCCACAGCGGGTGCGTGCGCTGGTGCTCGACGGCGCGGTCGACCCGCAGCAGCGGCTGGTCGAGGGTTCGGAGAGCCAGGCCCGCGGCTTCGAGCGGGCCTTCACCAACTTCACCCGCTGGTGCGCGGCGAACGCCGGTCGCTGCCCGATCGCCCCGGACGCGCGCGCCGCTGTCACCTCGGCCATCGACAAGGCCAAGGCCTCCCCGGTCCGCGGCGCCGACGGCCGGGAGGCCACCGCCGGCTGGGTGTTCTACGCGGTCATCTCGTCGCTCTACACCGAATCCGGCTGGCAGGAGCTGGCCCAGGCGATCGACCGGCTGGGCGAGGGTGACCCGAAGGACGTGTTCCGGCTCGCCGACGCGTACGCCGGCCGGGCCGACGACGGGCACTACTCGAACCTGTTCGACGCCAACCTGGCCATCAACTGCGCCGACGAGACGGAGAAGCCGAGCCGGGAGCAGATCCGGCAGTTGCAGTCGGAGTGGCGCGGCAAATACCCGCTGTTCGGGCCGGCGCTGGCGGTCGGCATGCTGAGCTGCGTGGAGTGGCCGGGCGGGCGTGACCCCTACCCGACCGGGAAAGCCAACGGTGCCCCGCCGATCGTGGTGGTCGGCACCACCGGCGACCCCGCGACACCGTACGAGCAGACGCCCCGGCTCGCCTCGATGCTGGGCGTCGGCCGGGTGCTCACCTGGGAGGGTGAGGGGCACACCGCCTACCCGCAGACGTCCTGCATCACCGACGCGGTCGACGCGTACCTGATCGACCTGACCGTCCCCCGCGAGGGCCTGCGCTGCCCTGCCCGTTGACCGGCTGGACCGGCGGCAGCGGTGGCACCTCGATTCCCTGCCGGGCGGCCAACTCCTCCAGCAGCGCCCGCATCCGGCGCACGTCGGTCTTGAGCTGCTCCTGCTCCTCGTGCACGAACGCGTCGTCGTCGACGATGAGCCGGCTCGCGAAGTGCGCGGTGATCAGCGGGATGACCAGCAGCACCATGGTCGAGATGAGCAGCGCGGCGAGCGTACGACCCGCCCAGGTGGTCGGCGAGATGTCGCCGTACCCGACGGTCGAGGCGGTGACCACCGCCCACCAGACGGCGTCCGCCGGGCTGCGCTGCTCGACCTCCCCGTAGATGACCCCGGCCACGACGATCATCAGCAGGTACGAGGTGATCAGCGTTCGGGGTGAGTTCGCGAACCACACCAACGCCCGGTAGATCCACCGGAACGGCAGCAGCAAGACTTCCATGCCGCTCATGCTGCCCCGTGGTGGCAACCGCCGCCGACCCATCCGTCGACGTCGCTGTGCCAGGCTCGTCGGCATGACCGACGTGACCTACCGGGAGGCGGTCCGGGCCGACCTGCCCGCCGTCATCGCCCTGCTCGCCGACGACGTCCTGGGCAAGGCCCGCGACTTCACCGAGGTCGA
The DNA here is from genome assembly GCF_057766525.1 of Micromonospora sp. MGP-C2. Classification (NCBI taxonomy): domain Bacteria; kingdom Bacillati; phylum Actinomycetota; class Actinomycetes; order Micromonosporales; family Micromonosporaceae; genus Micromonospora; species Micromonospora sp. MGP-C2. The sequence goes on along the minus strand of NZ_JBYMEN010000002.1, from coordinate 5,975,235 downwards.
CGAGGCCTACGAGAGGGCGTTCGCGGACATCAGCGCGGACCCGCGCAACCAGCTCATCGTGGCCGAGCAGGACGCCGAGCTGGTCGGCTGCCTCCAGATCACCTACATCCCCGGGCTGGGCCGGCACGGTGCCGAGCGGTCGCTGATCGAGTCGGTCCGGGTCCGCTCCGACCGGCGTGGCCAGGGGTTGGGCCGGGAGCTGATGACCTGGGCGGTCGACCAGGCCCGGCAGCGGGGTTGCGCGCTGGTGCAGCTCACCACCGACAAGACCCGCGAGGACGCGCACCGCTTCTATCTGAGCCTCGGCTTCGTGGCCAGCCACGAGGGCATGAAGCTCGCGCTCTGACCCGGCGTCGCGTTCACCCGGCGGGGCAGTGGGAGTCGCCCCGACCGGGTTACGTTCGCTGCCATGAGCAGGCCGACGATTCCCGGCGCCGCAGCATCGCGCCCGGCATGGTGGCGGACTGGCTCGGCGCTGTTGGCGGTCGGCGTCCTCCTGGTCGTCGTCGCGTTCTGGCTGCCCGCGTGGCACAGCGTCTACCTGGTTCGGACGGAGACCACTCCGGGTTCGACGATGCTCGTCTGGGCGCTACCGTTCGCGGTGATAGCCGCCGTGTTCGCGGTGCTGTCGCTCGCCAACACCGGCCCGGCCCGCTGGGTCTGGCGGCAAGCCAGCCTGGGAATGCTCATCTCCAACGTGCTCGCCTGCGGCAGCCTCACCGGGGCGTACTGGTATTTCGAGGCCGAAGACCCCTACGTCAAACACGAGTTGATCTCGACCAGGCCGGGCGCCGGTCTTCTCCTCGCCCTGCTGGGCTACCTGCTGATCCCGCTCGCCGGGTCCCTTCCTGACGGCCAGAGACGCGCCGACCGGCCCGAGCACGACCGGCCCGACCGGACGCAGTAGGGAACGCCCTCGCCCTACCGCCGTACCAACGCGCCAAAGCGCCGCACCGCGACGGCGTGGGCCAACGTCGGGCCACTATCCGGCAGCGTCAGCTGTCGACCAGGCGACCGTCGCGCAGCACGAGCACCCGGTCGGCGAGGTCGATCAGGGCCGGGTCGTGCGTCGCCACCAGGGCCGTCATGCCACGGGCGTGCACCACCGCGCGCAGCAGGTCCATGATGGAGCGTCCGGTTTCCGAGTCGAGCTGACCGGTGGGTTCGTCGGCGATGAGCAGGTCCGGCTCGTTGGCCAACGCCCGGGCCACCGCGACCCGCTGCTGCTGGCCACCGGAGAGTTCGTACGGGCGCTGCAGGGCGTGCCCGCCCAGGCCGACCAGTTCCAGCAGCACCGCGACCCGCTGCTCCCGTTCCGCCGCCGGCACCTGCGCCAGCCGCAACGGCACTCCGACGTTCTCGGCGGCGGAGAGGATCGGCACCAGCCCGAAGGTCTGGAACACGAACCCGACGGTGCCCCGGCGCAGCCGCAGCAGCTCCGCCTCCCCGGCCGAGGTGACCTCGTGCCCGGCCACCACCACCTGACCGCTGTCCGGTCGGTCCAGCCCGCCGATCACGTTCAGCAGGGTGGTCTTACCGGCTCCGGACCGGCCCCGGATGGCGACCAGTTCGCCCCGGTTGGCCGTGAACGAGACGCTCTGCACGGCGTGGACGGCGTGCTCGCCCCGGCCGAAGGTCCGGCTGACGTCACTGACCCGGACCACCTCTGCGGGGTGCGCCGAGGGCACACCGCCGAACCCGGCCGCGCCGGTCACCACCATGTCCTGCTGGCTCATGCCCGTGCCCCCCGCTCGTCCGAGGCCCGATCGCCGGGCCGTACCTGCACATGGTCCGGCTCCAGGTCGAGCCGGACCCGTTCCTTCAGCGCGAGCGCGTCGACGAACGCGGCCGGTAGCTGCATCCGGCCGTTCCGGTCCAGCACCGCGTACTCCTCGCTGACCAGCTCGGTGTTGCCGTCCGCGCCGACCCGAGCGGTCCGGCGTACCTCGGAGGCGGTCCGGCCGTCGCGGATCGCGACGGTCCGGCGGACCTGCGTGGCCACGGCGTGGTCGTGGGTGACGACCACGATGGTCACGCCCAGCTCGGCGTTGATGGTGCGCAGCGCCGCGAAGACCTCCGCGCCGGTCGCCTCGTCCAGTTCGCCGGTCGGCTCGTCGGCGAAGAGCACCTCCGGGTCGTTGGCCACGGCCACCGCGACCGCACACCGCTGCTGCTCGCCGCCGCTGAGTTGCCCCGGCCGCCGGTCGGCGCAGTAGCCCACGCCGACCATGTCGAGCAGTTCCCGGGCTCGCTGCCGACGGGCCTTGCCGCTGAGTTTGCCGGCCAACTGCATCGGCAACTCGACGTTCTCCAGCGCGCTCAGATACGGCAGCAGGTTGCGGCCGGTCTGTTGCCAGACGAACCCGACCAGCTCCCGCCGGTAGCTCAGCCGACGCTTCGCGGAGAGCGACAGCAGGTCGTAGTCGGCCACCCGGGCGATGCCGGCGGTCGGCGTGTCCAGGCCGGAGAGGATGTTGAGCAGGGTCGACTTGCCCGAGCCGGAGGCGCCGACGATCGCGACCAGCTCACCCCGGTCGATGACCAGGTCGAGCCCCTGCAGGGCGACCACCTCCACCCCCTCGGTCTTGAAGATGCGTACCAGGCCGTCGCAGACGATGTGCCCGCGCAGGCGGTCCTGCCCGCCGGCCCGCTCGGCGGCGCGTTGCGCTGCGCGCTGTTGCAGGGCGGCCAGGTCCGGCACCAGTGGAGTCTGGGCGGTAGCGGTCATCTCAGCTCTCCTCTCCGAGCCGAAGCACCTCACCGAGGCGCAACCGGCGGTTGTTCAGGGCCTCGACGGCGACCGCGAAGCCGAGGGCGACCGCCCCGAGCGCGAGCACCGCGGCGACCAGGCTGGGCTCGAAAGCCACCTGGACCGGCACACCACTGGTGAACGCGGACAGGCCGAGCACCGGATTGAGCAGCAGGGGCAGCACCGCACCGACCAGCGCACCGGTCAGCACCGACACCGCGACCAGCGGGGTCAACTCGACCAGCAGCAGCCCTCGCCACTGCCGGCGGGACAGGCCGAGGGTACGCAGCCGGGACAGCACCTGACCCCGGGCACGCGCCCCGGCCAGCACGGTGAACGCGATGGCCAGCAGCCCGAGCACGGTGCCGCCGACGGCGCCGGCCACGAACCCGAAGGCCAGCACCCCGTTCGCACCGCCGTCACCGAGTTCCCGGCGGACGTCCGCGCGGGTGTCGACGGTGACCCCGAGTGGGCGGTCCCGACCGGTGACCGCTCCGTCGCGTTGGTAGCGTGCCTGCCCCTGGTCACCGGCGACGCGCAGCGCCTCGGCGTCCAGCGGGTCCCCGGCGACCAGCAGGCTGGTCGGCACGGGTGTGGTGGTGCGTTCCGGCAGCGCCTGCCAGGGCAGGATCACGAACCGGCTGGTGTTCGCCGACAACAGCGGGAAACCCTCCTGGGTGTCGGCCACCCGGAACTCGTACCGCTGGCCCTGCACCGAGATGAAGGCCGAGTCGTTCAGCCCGGCCTTGGCCAGGTCGGCGGCGACCGCCGGGGAGACGATCGCCGGCAGCGGACCCGCCCCGGGCCGGGCGGCGAGCAGCGCGGGCGGCACCGCCAGGTCGACCTCGGATTCGCGGGCCACCGCATCCAGCCCCGAACCGTCGACCAGGAGCACGTCCGTCTGCGCGACCCACGCGTCGGTGCCGATCTCGTCGACCGCCAGCCGCTCGTCCGCCTGGTACAGCACCCGGGTGACGGCCCGAACCCCCGGCAGACGACCCAACTCGTCGATGGTGTCGGGCGCGAACCGCTCCCCGCGGATCACCGCGTCGGCGGGCACGATCTGCTCGGCGGCCCGTTCCCGGCTCGCGTCGACGCCGGCGGCGACGACCGCGCAGAACGCCGCGGTGCCGATCGCCAGCACCACGACGACCAGCGGGGTGGCGACGGCGGACCGGCCGGCCCGCGCCGTGCCGAGGAAGGCCACGCTGCCCCGGGTCCGCGCGGCAAGCCGGCTGACCAGCAACAACGGCCAGGGGTACGCCCGCAGCGCGAGCACTGCCGCCGCTACCGCGAGCAGCACCGGCACCGACACGAGCAGCGGGTCCACCTCGCCGAGGGTGAGGCCACGTCGGCGCAGCAGCACCGCGGCGAGCCCGGCCAGCAGCAGCAGGGAGACCTCGACGGTGAGCCGGCGGGCCGAGGGGCGCACCCGGATCAGGTCACGGCGGGCCGCCGCACCGACCGGTACGGCCAGCGTCGCCAACGGCAGCGCGAGCGTGACCAGGACGGTCGCCGCGATGACGTACGGCGTGGTCGGGTCCGGCTCGCCGGGGAACAGGGTGCCCAGCCACCAGCCCAGCGCGGCGGCGACCGGCACCACCAGCAGCGATTCGGCGAGGCTGCGCCGAGCACCGGCGGTGGCCGCGCCACCACGGGCCCGCAGCAGCACGAACTCCGAACGGCGCCGTCGGGTGGCGAGGCTGGCCGCGAGCACGATGAGCCCGGCCAGAGTGGCCAGTACCCCCGCGGCGATCACCGCGAGCAGGGTCCGGGCGGCATCGACCTGGGCGGCGAACGCGCGCAACGGGACGTCGACGCCCTGGGTCAACGTGAGGTCCTGCGGCCGGGTGCGCTGCATCGTCTGCAGACCGTCGATCATCTGGTCCAGCTCGCGTGCGTCGATCCGGTCGGCGCCCAGGCGGTATCGCCAGTTGTACTGGACCGGCCAGCCCGCCGCGACCCGCTTGTTGAGGGCCGACTGGGCGACCACGCCGACGATGACGAACGCCTGGGCGTCACCGGGCGGTTCGATGATCCGCAGCAGCTGTGGCAGCCCGTCCCAGATGCCGTTTGCGGGGTCGACGGGGCGGAACAGCCCGGACACCACCATCGGGGCAGCGTCCGAGAGTTTTCCCTTGTCATCGGCGTTGCCGATACGCAGTTGGCTGCCGGCGCGCAGGTTGAGCCTGCCGGCCACGTCGACGTCGAGCGCCACCTCGATCGGCCGGTCGGGAATGTAGGTCTCGCTCGGCCACGCCCCCTCGACGAGGGTGCCCGCGTCCTGGATGTCCGGCACAGCGCGTAGGCCCAGGTCGACCAGCAGGTTGCGAGCCGCGAGATCCGGGCCGACCACGCGGGCCGCCGGGGAGTCCACGTTGTACCACCGCTCGGTCACCGCCGACCGCACCTGCGGCGGCATCTCCGCGGCCAGGCGGTCGAACCGCTCGGCAGCGCCGCCCATGGCCGTGTTCCTGGAGGTCGCGGCCACCACCCCGGTGGTGTACGAGATGTCCCTGCGGGCGGCTGGCTCACTGCTCAGCTGCGCCCGCAGGCCCTGTTCGGCGAGCCGGTTGACCAACCGGGGCACCCCACTGATCAGCAGCGTGACCACCAGGGTCAGCACCGCCAGCAGCAGGAACTGCCCGCCGTACGCCCGGACCCGCCGGACGGCCGCGCCGACGCTCATCGTTCTCCCCCGATTCGCAGCTGCACCGCCGCCACCCGCTGACGGATGCCGGCGGCGATGAACGCGCTGAAGGCGAGCGCCGCCAGCAACAGGCCGACCGCGGTCAGGCCGATCGGCACCCAGGGCAGCGCGAACGTCGCCGGAGGGATCGGCCGATCGGCGGCCGAGGTGAGGATGACCAGTGGCGCCATGGTGGCGCCGACTCCGGCACCGAGTAACAACCCGACCCCCACGCCGATGCCGGCGAGGAACGTCTGTTCGGCCAGCAACGCCCGGGCCAGCAGCCCAGGCGTGGCGCCGAGGGTGTGCAGCACCGCGAACTCGCCGAGCCGGTGTCGCGCGGTGGCCCAGACATCCACCATCAGGCCGACGAGGGCGAGCAGCACCGCGCCGAGCGCGGCGGCGAGCATTCCGGTACGCGAGCCCTGCCAGTACGGGTCGTCGGCGGCCGACTCGTACACCGCTTCCCGGTTGAGCACTGTGACGCCCGACAGCTCGCCGGCCGCCTGGGCGGCGGCCGTCGCGTCGTCGGCGCCGATCCACCACTCCGGTACGGGTCGCATCGTGCCATTGCCCCGGACCAGCGCGTCGACGGCCGCGGGCAGGTCCAGCAGCATGCCTTCCCCGGTGGTGGTCGGCACCGCACTCAGCTCGCCCACCAGTTGGACCGGCAGCGTCGTCCCGGAAAGCGTCAGGTCGACGGTGTCGCCGACGCGCAGGCTCAGCGCCTCACGGACCCCGGGGGTCATCAGGACCGCGATGGGCTCGCTCTCCCCGCCGGGCACGATCGTGAACCGGGTCGGCGGCTGGTACAGGAACTGCCCGCCAGGAATCACGTCCACCGGGTGCACCGCGGCGAACCCGGTGGGAGTGGTCCGCACCGGCGTGGGCTGCTGCTCGCGGGGGGCCGTCATCGTCCACCTACCGCTCAGACCGGCGGGCGCTGTGGTGCCGTCGGCGTTGACCACCGTCAGCCCGTCGATCTGGAGTCGGTAGGCGTTGCCGGCCGCCAACCCACCGTCAGCTTCGAATCCGGTCAGCCGCAGCCGTGCCCCGCGGGCGTCGGGCAGCTGCACGGTGAACCGGGTGGTCCGGCCGTCGCTGGCGGAGTTGGCCGCGGGCAGCCGCAGGGCGAGACCGTCGGAGCTGGTGACCAGCAGCGTCACCGCGACCTGAACCGGCCGGCTCGCGTTGCTCACCGGGGTACGGACCGTGCCGGTGATCGCGCGCGCGTCGGCGGGCAGCTCGACGCCTGCGAAGGCTCCCCGCGCCTTGACCATCCGCTCGAACTGTGTCGACGCGGTTCCGTCGCTCAGGCGGTCGGCGAGACGGACGACCCCGGCGGCGCTGGCCGCGTCGACACCGATCACGGTCGCCTGGAGGTCCTCCCGGCCGACCCGTATCTCGTCCCGCCACGCCGGGAGCACCCGCTTGACGCTCGGCAGAGCGGCGAGCTGGTCGCCCCGGGTCGGCGGAGCGGCGCCGGTCCGTTCGGTGACCCGCAGGTCGGCGCCGACCGTGTGTCCGGCCTGCTCGACCTGGGACCGCTCCCCTGTGCTGATCAGGGACCAGGCCAGGGTGCTGCCACCGACGGCGAGGGCCAGCAGGAGCACCGGGCCGGCGTGCGGACGCCGACCGGCCTGCCACATACCGAACATGGTGGCCGTCCAGGGCCGCCGGTCGACGAACCGCTCGGCGAACCGGGTGAGCGGCGGAAGCACCCGCAGCGCCAGCACGGCGCCGGCCAGCACGCCGAGCGTCGGGGCGGCGACCAGCAGTGGGTCGATCCCGAGTCGACCGCCGGATCCGGCCAGCGGGGAGGCGTACCGGCGTAGCTGCACCCAGGCGAGCACGGCGAGCGCCACGAGGACCAGGTCGACGCTGGCACGTTGGATGCTCGCCGACCGGTTCGGCCGGGACCGGGCGGCCATGTCGGCCACGTACGTGCCGGCGTTGCGCAGCGTCGGGAGAACCATGGCGACGAGGCAACCGGCCGCGGTGGCCGCCGCTGCCGCCCAGATCAGTGTGGTGTTGCCACCGGCGGTGGAGAGGTCGGCCGACCCGCCGGGTCGGACGAACCGCAGTGCCTCGCCGGCGATCAGCGGGCCGAGCACGGCGGCCGGGGCGACCACCAGGGTCGCCTCGCGAGCGGCCAGGCCGGCCAGTTGCCGACGGGCGGCGCCGCGGGCTCGCAGCAGCGCGGTCTGCGGGCGCCGGTCCTCGTGCAGGAGCGCGGCGACCAGCACCAGCGCGTACCCACCGAGCACCAGGATCAGCAACAGCGGGGTGGCCAGCGAGGAACGACCCACCAGGTCGGCGCGGGCGATCCGGTCCAGCAGTGTCTCCATCTTGGTCACCGTCTGCCCGGAGCTACCGAGCTGAGCGGCCTCGGGCACGGCCGAGGTCGCCTCGGTGAGGGCTTTCCGCACGGCGGGCAGATCGGCGGTGTCGACGCCCGCGAGGTCCGGTTCGGCCAGCCAGGACGCCGACACCGACCCCGACGAGGTGGCGACGAAGTCGGCCGGGTCGAGGGTGAACGGCCCGTACGAGGTGCCGGAACCGGCACTGCCCGCCCCCACTCCGGGGGCCAGCAGCCAGTACGCGTCGGTCGGGTCGCGGGGCCGCCAGGTGCCGGCGAGGACCAGCTCACCGCGTCGTTCGGTGGCCCGGTCACGCACCGGGATGCGTTCGCCGACGCTGAGGCCCAGCGTGCCGGCGACCCGCTCCGGCAGGCTCACCTGGACGGGGTTCGCGCCCGGGCTGGGCCAGGCTCCGCTGGTCAGCTCCGCGTGGGCGGCGAGGTCGTCGAGCGTGGCCAGGTTCGCGAAGACCGGTTCGTCGTCCGGACGGGTGACCTGCCCGAGATCGCCGGTCAGCTCCCGGCCGGTGCCGTAGCGGGCGGCGGCGACGCTGACCGGGGCACCGGCGAGCCCGTTGGCGAACTCGGCTCGGACCGCCTGGTCCCGGGTGGCGAACTCGGCCGCGTCACGCCCACCTGAGCCATTGACCAACAGGCCGCGTTCTTCGGCCGGCGAGGCGGCGACCAGGGCACGCTGCCCGGCGTCCACCGCCCGGCGGTTGTAGTCGGACAGCCCGGTAACCAACGCGACGGCGACGAGGGCGGCGATCACCGCGGCAACCAGCAGCCCTCGCGCCTCGCGGGCCCGCCTCCACACCAGCTTCATCCGACGCCTCCCCTGGCCCCGGTGGGCCGACGACCATCAAGACAGGCCACCCCCCGGGAAAGGTTCGCGCCCGTTACATGATCGTTATTACGAGAGGGTCAGCTCACGCCGGCCCGTGCGCCTCGGACGGTCAGCTACCGCCCCTAACGTTGCGGATGCCGAACGCCACCGCGCCGATCACGAGCACGACGCCGAGGAGTTGGAGCCCCGGCGAGTCGTCGGCCTCCCCGTGCACGATGCCGGCGACACCGAGCGCGACGCCGAGGACGGCGACGACGGTCAGGACGTACCTCATGAGGTTTCCTCCTCAACCCACTCGAGCAGGTCTCCGGGCTGGCAGTCGAGCACCCGGCACATCGCTTCCAGGGTGCTGAAGCGGACGGCCTTGGCTCGGCCGTTCTTCAACACCGCCACGTTGGCCGGAGTGAGCCCGACGCGTTCGGCGAACTCGCCGACGCTCATCTTGCGCTTGGCCAACTCGACGTCGATGCGGACGACGATGGGCATCAGATCACCGCTTCCATGTCGGTCCGCAGCGTGGTCGCCTGCCGCAGCAGCGCACGCATCACCACCATCAGGAGCCCCAGCACGGTGACGCCCACCGTCAGCAGGAACAGCAGCAGCGGCACGCCCGGGTCATCCGCGTTGAAGCCGACGTAGAGGAAGACGCCCACGAGCACAGCCCACCCGGCGCCGATGGCCCACACGATCGCGTCCACCCATTTCAGGGACGCTTCGGTGAAGATGCGGTCGTTCTTGACGAGGCTGAGCAACTGCCACGTCGCGACGATGACCACCTGCACGCACAGCACCCAGAACACCGTCACGATGGTCGCCGGCCATCGCAGGTAGGCGTCCTCCGGCGACTCCTGGGCCATGTACGCGAACTGCCCCGGCAGCGAGAGGGTCTGGAACACGACCAGCACCCCGAACAGCACCACGAGAAAGACTCTGAGAGCGGCTACCGCTCGATGCTCCGTAACCATGCATCGAGTTTCGCTCGTTACCTATCGAAAGTCAATCGGCGAGCCGGGGCGCTGTCGGGCGTTGGAGGGCGACTCACGCGGCAGCGGTCAGCTCGGCAAGGACCGTGTAGAGCCGGGCAGCCGCCGACTGGTCGAACTCCGGTCGCGTGAGAGGGACTGGCGCGCCGCGCCGCAGCGCCGTCAGCCGAGCGGCCGGCGGCTCGGCCAGCAGGGCCGCCAGGAGGGTGGCAGCGTCAGCGGTGGAGGATCCGAAGAGCGCGGCGGACGCCCCTACGAGGGCGCGCATCGGTTGGCGGAACTGGCGGTGCATACCGCTGTCGACGAACAGCGGGTTGTACAGCACGTATCGGATCGGGCTGTTCGGGTTGTGCGCGGCGAAGCCGGCGCCGAGGAGGTCGTTGGCGCGCGCGCCCTGCATCGTCGCCTTGAACATGGTGTATCCGCTGACCAGCTGCAGATCGTCCCAGTGGATTCGGCCGGCCCGGATTCCGCCGGTGCCGCTGAGGTTGAGGATGACCGGTGTCTGAGCACGTTCCAATGCCGGGCGGAGCCGTTCGGCGAGCAGATAGCGACCGAGGACGTAGATCGCGAAGGTCTGCTCGAAGCCCTCACCGGTGACGATCCGCCGCTGGTCGAAACGCCCTGCCGCCAGTACCAACACGTCGATCTTGTCCGGTAACCGGTCTGCCAGTGCGGAGGTCTGCCGGACCGAGGTGAGGTCGGCGTCGGCACTGCCGATCGCGACCACCCGATCTCCGGCTCGCCGCAGTTTGTCGGCAAGGGCACCGCCGATGCCACGTGTCCCGCCCGCAATCACCACTGTGCGCATACTTCATCGTTGGCTTCTGTCGGCCCACTCGAAAGAAGGCACATCGATGTCACCGGCACTGCAGCTACCCGTGACCCCGGCCGACCGCGCGGCGTGTCCGGCAACCGACGTGCTGCGCCGCGTAGGCGAGAAGTGGAGCGTTCTCGTTCTCGCGGTGCTCCGCGAACGCCCCCACGGCTTCAACGAACTCGACCGCACCATCCACGGTCTGAGCCGACGCATCCTCACCCGCACACTGCGCACCCTGGAGAGTGACGGGCTGATCAGCCGTCAACAGACACCGGAGCGTGTCGAATATGCGCTCACCGACCTGGGCCGCTCACTTCTGCCACTGGTCATCGCCGTCGGCGAATGGGCAGTCGCGCACGCCTCCGACATCGAGCAGGCACGCGCTCGGATGCATGGATGAGCCACGAGAACCTCGCACTCGCAGATCACCGGTGACCGGTGCCGGTTGCCTACGTCCGTCGGTGGTAGTGGTTGCGGCGCGGGAGCTGGTCGGGGTCGAGCCAGGCCGGCGGCACGAACTCCGGATGGCCGTCGTCGCCGAGTCGGACTGTCCAGTCGTTGTGGTGGAGGTGTCGATGGTGGTGGCCGCAGAGTAGGACGGCGTTGTTGAGGTTGGTGGGGCCGCCGTCGGCCCAGTGGTGGATGTGGTGGGCGTCGCACCAGCGGGGTGGTCGGTCGCAGCCGGGGAAGGCGCAGCCGCCGTCGCGCAGCACGAGGGCCCGGCGTAGTGGGCCGGTGATGAGGCGGCGTTGCCGGCCCACGTCGAGGACCTGACCGGTGCCGCCGAGCACGGCGGGCAGGATCGCGGCGTCGCAGGCGAGTCGGCGCACCGTTTCCGGTGTGAGGTGCAGGCCGATGTCGAGCGCCCCGTCGCCCAGTTGCCGGGTCAGCGTGTCGTAGCTGGTGGTGACGACGATCTGGGCGGGGTCGCCGCCGCTGTCGGGTAGCTCACCGGTGCGCAGGGCGAGGCGGCACACGTCGGCGAGGGCGTCGTGGCGGCGCTGGCCGGCGCAGCGGTTGTCGTCGGGGCCGGCGGGTGCGCTGAGGGGGTCGATGGCGGCGCGCAGCAGCGCGGCGGTTTCCGCGTCGAGGGTGCCGGTGAGGCGCAGCCGACCGTCGGTCTGCTCGGAGATGGTGAGGTGCCGGTCGCGCGTCGCCCGGGCCGCCTCGGCTTCCAGAGCCGCCGCCGCGGCGGCGTCGGCGATGTCGGGGGCGACGTGGTCGAGGATGCGGGTGCCGAGCTTGCGCAGCAGCATGGGATCGAACTGCCCGGCCCAGTCGACCAGCACACCGACGGCCTTGTCGGCCACCTCCGACCCAGCGGCCGACTGCACAATGCTCACGGTGTCGGCGATGACCCGCACCTGCTCCACGCTGACCGCGCCGGCCGCCAGCGCGCCCCGCACGGCCGTCGGGGCCGCGTCGACGCACGCCGCGAGATCGACCAACCGACGGGCCGCGGGAACGGTCAACCGCAGTCGCTCACGCAACCAGACCGCCGTGCTGGACGCACCCTGCTCGACCGCAGTGCCCCGACCGTCCACCTCCCGCACCAACGCCAGCTTCACGGCGGCGAGACGCTGCTCCAAGCGGTGCGCGGCGTCGAGCGCCGCGATCAGCTCGTGCTCGGTGAGAGGCCAGGCGGCCGCGTCGGCGCAGGTCGCCACCGCACTCTCCGCCCGCACCAACTCATCGATCACACCCGAATTCTAGAACAGGTGTACGACAAATCTCGGCCGCACGATGAAGCTCGGGCCGACCGCCCAGAGATTTCTCTCAGCTGTCGGCCAACTCCGGGCGGTGCTCCCGAATCCAGGCCGCGACGTCCGACTTCCGCCAGACCTTCCCCATCGCCAGCACGGCGACCGGCTCAGGAAAGTTCCGTTGATTGGCGATCACGGACGCACGCTGCCGGGACACATTGCCCAGCATCTCCCGAATCTCCGACACGCCCACCAGGTCCACTCATTGACGATGACAGCGGCGGCGTCGTCAGACGGCGACAACTACGGAGACCGTTGACACAAGCAATAGATGACGCCACGATTGGCCGGTGACCGCGCCGAAGCCCTCCCCCAGCCACGACCGTCCACCGCTGAGCAACCTGCACCCCGTGCACCAGCATCTGCCGCGTCGGCCCTCGTGGCTGTGCCGGGTGTGCGCCGCCACCTGGCCGTGCCCATCCGCACGGATGTTGCTGCGGGTGGAGTACGGGACCGACCGGGTGGCGTTGTCGATCTACATGGCCAGCCAACTGTTCGACGCGACGGCCGACCTGCTCAAACTCAACCCCGAACCGGCACCGGACCCCCGAGAGCTGTTCGACAGGTTCCTGGCGTGGACTGCCCCGTCACCCACCTGAGGCGAGGTCGGTCAGGCGTTGTCGTCGTCGGGGGTGCGCTTGGCGCGGCTGGGCTGCACGCGCTTGGGTTCGCCGGGCATCTTCGGGTGGTCCGGCGGGTACGGCAGGTCGCCCTGACCGGCGGCGGCGTCCCGATCCGCCCACTCCAGCAGCGGGGTGATGTCCCATGGTGCGTCGTCGATGCCGGCGTGCGGGTCGCCGCGTTCGGCGAGCCGGGCCGGGACGGTGCGCAGGTCGAAGTCGTCCGGGTCGACGTCGGGCAGCTCGTCCCAGGTGACCGGGGTCGAGACGGTGGCCCGGGCGTTGGCCCGCAGCGAGTACGCGCAGGCGATCGTGCGGTCGCGCGCCATCTGGTTGAAGTCGACGAAGACGCGGCTGCCGCGTTCCTCCTTCCACCACGCGGTGGTGACCAGGTCGGGGTGGCGGCGTTCCACCTCCCGGGCGAGCGCGATGGTGGCCCGGCGCACCTCGGTGAACGTCCAACGGGGCTGGATTCGCAGGTAGACGTGCACACCTCGACCGCCGGAGGTCTTCGGCCAACCGGCCACGCCCAGCTCGTCGAGGAGCGCACGAACCTCCCCGGCGGCCCGGGCCGCGTCGGCGAAGTCGGTGCCGGGCTGTGGGTCCAGGTCGATGCGCAGCTCGTCGGGCCGGTCGGCGTCGGCGGCGCGGACGGGCCAGGGGTGGAACACGATGGTGCCCATCTGCGCAGCCCAGGCCACGTGTGCGAGGTCGACCGGGCACAGCTCCGCCGCGCTCCGACCGCTGGGGAAGGTGATCTGCGCGGTCGTCACCCAGGGCGGCACCCCTCGGGTGGGCACCCGCTTCTGGAAGAACGCCTCACCCTCGACGCCCTCGGGGAAGCGTTGCAGCGTTGTGGGCCGGTCCCGCAGGGCGCGCATGATCCCGTCGCCGACGGCGAGGTAGTAGTGGAAGACGTCCGCCTTGGTGAACCCCCGCTGGGGGAAGATCACCCGGTCCGGACTGCTCAGCCGTACGCTGTGCCCGGCCACCTCGACCTCGGTGACCGCCGCCTTGGTGCCAGCCATCCCGCGACCTTATGCCACGACCCCGACCTTCGACGTACCGTTGACGGGTGAGTCTTGACGACAATGAGCTGCCCCGCACCGACGACGAGTGGCGGGTCCGACTGACCCCCGAGGAGTTCCACGTCCTACGGGAGGCCGGCACCGAGCGACCGTGGACCGGCGAGTACGTGGACACGAAGACCCAGGGCGTCTACCACTGCCGCGCCTGCGGGTTGGAGCTGTTCTCCAGTGACACGAAGTTCGACTCGCACTGCGGCTGGCCGAGCTTCGACGACGCCATCCCGGGCCGGGTGAAGGAAATCGAGGACCGCACCCTCGGCATGGCGCGTACGGAGATCCGCTGCGCCCGCTGCGACAGTCACCTCGGGCACGTCTTCCACGGCGAGGGCTTCACCCCGAAGGACACCCGGCACTGCGTCAACTCGGTCTCCATCAAGCTGGAACCCCGCTGACCAGGGCACCCCGGGCATAACCACGCCCAGGGCGTGACCACGCTCAGGGCGTACCCCTCAACAGCTCGACCTCGGCGGTCCGGGACTGCTCGATGCGCCGGGCCAGGTCGCGGACCCGCTCGTTGCGGCCGACGTCGATCTGGGCCCGGGCCAGGTCGGCGGCCGACCGCTGGTGGTCGGCGAGCACCTCGCGCAGCACCCGGTCGACGTCCGCGCCCGGCGCGGTCCGCAGCCGGTCGAGCGCGGCGTCGTCGCCGTGCCCTTCGTGGTGGTGGGCGGCCGCGCTGGCGCCGGGCCCGGTAGTGGGCAACCAGCCACGCATCGCGGCCAGCTCGTCGGCTTCGGTCGCCTCGATGGCGGCGGCCAGGGTGCGCAGCGCGTCGTCGCGCAGCCGGTCGGAAGCCAACCGGACGATCTGCAGGGTGCGTTCGCTGTGCCCGACCATCGTGCTGAGGAACACCACGTCGATCCCGCTCATCGTGGCGGCGTCGATCGTGTCCCCGGCCGGGGCGGCACCGGCGCCTGAGGCTCCGGCGCCCGGGGAACCGGCATCCGCGGACCCGGCCGCCGCCGACCCGGCCGGGGACGCGGGCGCCGGTTGCGGCCGGGCTGACGGGTTCGACGTGGGCGACCCGGCGCAGCCGCCGGTGAGCAGCAGAGCGGCGATCAGGGACGCCAGACGGGTACGGCGAGGCATGCCGGGTGCTCCGTTCACGCGAGGGCGGCGAACACGGGTGCGGCCATGGGCCGCACCCGTGCGGTCAGACCTGGAGCCAGAGCGCCGGTACGTTCGGCGGCTCCCAGCCGGGAATCGCGGTGTGCGCCTGCCGGCAGCGGTAGGTGGCTCCGCCGTAGGTGACCTGGTCGCCGACCTGGTACGCCCGACCCGTCGTCCAACTGCCGCCCGGCGCGGGCGGAGTGGTCGGCGTGGCGGTCGGCGTGGGCCGTGGGGTGGGTGAAGTGGTGGGGGTGGGCGTGGGGGTCGGGTTCGACCCGCCGCCGCCGATCTGCACGTCGATGCAGGAGTAGAAGGCGTTCGCCGTGTCGGAGATGTTCCACACCGCGAGGATCTTCTGCCGGCCGGAGAAGCCGCCGAGGTTGACGTTGTGCGAGACGGTGGCGCCCGGCTGCTGGTTGTTGCCGTTGACCACGCCGACGCGGGTGTTGCCGATCCAGTACTCCCAGTTGCTGGTGGCGTGCCGGGCGGTGTTCACCCAGGTGAAGGTCAGCGAGCTGCCGACCGAGGTGGCCGGCCAGCCCCGGCTGTCGTCGTTGAGGACGGCGAACTGGGCGATTCCGGCGTTGCAGCTGCGCAGGCCCTTGGGGCCCTCGACGCTCTGCGGCTCGTACTTGATCTGCCCGCAGTCGGGCACCCGGCCCTGCGCGCAGAGCGCCTGCCGGCTGGGTGGGGCGGAGACGTAGCCGTGCGCCTGCGCGGGGGCGGCGACGGTGAGGGTGGCGGCGACAGCACCCGCCGCCACCAGCGGAATGGTCATTCTTCGACGCATCGGGGCAGCTCCTTCTCCAGGTACGGTGGGTGCCCCTCAAGGTAATTTAAACTTTGTTAACAGTAAAGGCTCCCATCGATAAATCCATCGATGGTGGCGAGTTTTCCCTCAGATCCGGAGCAGGCTCCCCCGGTCGTCGACCTGGTCGGCTGACTCGTCGTCCAGCCAGACGCCGCCGGTGGCGAGGTAGCGGAACCGGTATTCACCAGGGGGAAGCTTCACGGTCACCGTCCGGGTGCCGTCGCGGCGGGTCACCATCTCGTGCCGGCCCGGCTCCCATCCGTTGAAGGAGCCGACCACGCTCACCGGGCCGGGCGGGGCGTCCCGGGGGAGGCAGAAGGTGACCCGGGTCTGGTTGCCAAAGAGCTTGTTGCGCTTGATCACTGTGATCCTCCGGGGTTGCGGCGGTTCACCCCACACAACGGACAACACGCCGACGCCGACACGCCGCCACGACCCCTGCACCTCGACATTTCGCCTCGCGAGCCGCCGAGCCGAGAGCAGTCTGTAGATACATGTCGTGATATGGGAGGTTTCAGTGGCAACGTGTGAGGTCTGCGGCAACGACTACTGGATGGCGTTCGAGGTGCGCACCGTCAGCGGTGACGTGCACACCTTCGACTCGTTCGAGTGCGCGATCCACCGGTTGGCACCGATCTGCGAGCACTGCCAGATCAAGATCGTCGGGCACGGCGTCGAGGTCAACGGCCGCTTCTTCTGCTGCGGGCACTGCGCCCGTGCCGTCGAGGGCGACGTGGGCGCGGAGATCCGCGACGCCGTCGGCGCACGCCCGGCCTGACCGCGCCTGCGGTACGGTCGTCCCCATGCGGCCACTGCTGGGCGTCCTGCCCCCGCCGCGCTCCTGATCGGAGCGCCGCGCCTCTCGCCGATCGGGTGACCTGACCCGACCCGGCTCGCCGCTGCACGCGCTCCGTCGACGTCGTCCCCGTCAACGGCTCATCCTTCGGAGCGCATCCGTGTCCGTTTCCCGTACCGTGCAACCGGCCGCCTCGGCGCCGGCCGTCGACCAGGCCCGCACCGGCCTGATCCAGATCACCGTCACCGGCGTGCTGTGGGGCACCACCGGTGTGGCGGTGCAACTCCTGCACGACAGCACCGGGCTCAGCCCGGTGAGCATCGGCTTCCACCGCCTCGCGATCGCCGCGCTCGTCCTGCTGGCGTGCACCGCCGGTCGGCTCGGCGCGACCCTGGCCGCCCTGCGCGCGGCACCCGTACCCCTGCTGCTCACCGGCGTCGGCCTCGGCCTCTACCAGGCGCTCTACTTCGCGGCCGTGGCCTGGGCCGGCGTCAGCGTGGCCACCGTCGTCAGCCTGGGCCTGGCCCCGGTGCTCGCCGCGGCCTGGGAGTCGGCGCGCGCCCGACGGATCCCCGGCCCGCTGCGTCTCGCCACGCTGGTCGCGGCCGTGGTCGGTCTCGCCCTGATCACCGGGGCGACGGCGGACCCGACCGCCGCGGCGCCCGCGCCGCTGCTCGGCCTGCTCGCGGCTGCCGGCTCCGGCCTCGGGTACGCGGTGACGACCCTGATCAGCCGACAGGTGTCGCAGCGCGTCGCACCGATGACGCTGACCACCATCTCCACAGTTGTCGGAGCGCTGACCCTGGCGCCGTTCGCCGTGGTCGCCGGGGTGAGCGTGCCGGTACGCCCCGACACGGTGGCACTGCTGCTGCACCTCGGCGTGATCACCACCGCGGTGGCGTACGCGCTGTTCTACGCCGGGCTGCGCACCACCCCGGGCAGCGTCGCCGCCGTGCTGACCCTGCTCGAACCGCTCACCGCCGCGGCGCTGGCGGTGGTGCTGCTGCACGAGCCGCTTCCGCTGCCGGTCGTCGCCGGCGGCGTCCTGCTGCTCACCGCCGTGGCCGCCACCTACCTGGCACCTCGACCGGACACCAGGTGAGGCGGCCTACCATCGTCGGATGCCCTCGCAGACCACCGAGATCCGGACGGCCTCCTTCGCCGACCTGAACACCCGCACCTTCCATGACCTGCTCAAGCTGCGCATCGACGTGTTCGTGGTGGAGCAGAACTGCCCGTACCCGGAACTCGACGGGCGCGACGTCGAGCCGGGCACGCGGCACCTCTGGCTGACCGACGGCGGCGCGCCGCTGGCGTACCTGCGGATCCTGGCCGACCCGGACGGCACCGCCCGAATCGGTCGGGTGGTGGTGGCACCGGCGGCGCGCGGCGGCGGGCAGGCCGGCCGACTGATGACCGCGGCGCTGGAGGTGGTGGGCAACCGGTCCTGCGTGCTGGACGCCCAGTCGCACCTGGTCGCCTTCTACACCCGGCACGGCTTCGCGGTCAGCGGCCCGGAGTACGTCGAGGACGGCATCCCGCACACGCCGATGCGACGCGATGCCATTGACGTCTGACGATCGAGCTGGCATGGTGCCGGGTAGAGCCATCGCAGGAGCCAGCGAGTAGGCGCGGGAGTGGGCAACTCCCGTCGGTCCGGGTGTCGTCGTCCGACCTCATCCCCCCGGGGGCTCCATGTCCACTCTCATCCGATCACGACGCGTGTTCTGGTTGTTCGCCATCGCGACGGCCGCCGCGCTCCTGTTGACCACCGCGCTGACCACCATCCAGGCCAGGCCCGCCTCCGCGCACGGCTCGGTCGTCGACCCGGCCTCGCGCAACTACAGCTGCTGGCAGCGCTGGGGTGACGACTTCCAGAACCCTCGCATGGCCACCGAGGACCCGATGTGCTGGCAGGCCTGGCAGGCCGATCCGGCCGCCATGTGGAACTGGAACGGCCTGTTCCGTGAGGGCGTGGGCGGCAACCACCAGGGCGCCGTTCCCAACGGCCAGCTGTGCAGCGGCGGGCGCACCCAGAGCCCTCGCTACAACTCGCTGGACACCATCGGCGCCTGGAAGACCACCTCGGTGTCGAACAACTTCCGGCTCCGCTTCTTCGACCAGGCCAGTCACGGCGCCGACTACATCCGCGTGTACGTGACCAAGCAGGGCTTCAACGCGCTCACCGAGCCGCTCGGCTGGGACGACCTGGAGCTGGCCGGCCAGATCGGCAACACCCCGGCCTCGCAGTGGAACCCGGACACCGGTGGCGTCTCCATCCAGATCCCGGTCAACGCGTCGGGACGCACCGGGCGCCACATCGTCTACACCGTCTGGCAGGCCAGCCACCTGGACCAGTCGTACTACCTGTGCAGCGACGTCGACTTCGGCGGTGGGTCGACCACCCCGCCACCGACCACTCCCCCGCCGACGACCCCGCCGCCCACCACGCCACCGCCGACCACCCCGCCGCCGACCACCCCGCCGCCGACCACCCCGCCGCCGGCCGGTGCCTGCACGGCGACGTACCAGGTGACCGGTCAGTGGTCCGGTGGCTTCCAGGCCGACGTGAAGGTGACCGCGGGCGGTTCACCCACAAAGGGCTGGTCGGTGAGCTGGAACTACGGCAACGGCCAGCAGGTCACCTCGTCGTGGAACGCGACGGTCAGCGCCAACGGCACGCTGGTCACCGCACGTAACGCCAACCACAACGGCACCCTCGCCGCCGGAGCGAGCACCACGTTCGGTTTCCTCGGCTCGTGGAACGGCAGCAACCCGGTTCCGCTGGTCTCCTGCACGACGACCAGTTGACCCCCGTCCGGTGCCGCACCCGGGCGGGGGTGCGGCACCGGCCGGCGGGCCCGAAGCGTGCGTCCGGGCTCAGACCAGGCAGCGTCCGGGCTCAGACGAGGCAGCGTCCCTGCTCAGACCAGGCAGTTGACGATCTCGGCGACCGAGCGCCGGCGGCCGGTGTAGAAGGGGACCTCTTCCCGGACGTGCCGGCGGGCGCCGGACGCGCGCAGGTCCCGCATCAGGTCCACGATCCGGTGCAGTTCGTCGGCCTCGAAGGCGAGCATCCACTCGTAGTCCCCGAGCGCGAACGAGGCCACCGTGTTGGCCCGGACGTCCGGATAGCCGCGGGCCATCTTCCCGTGCTCGGCGAGCATCTCGCGCCGCTCGGCGTCGGGCAGCAGGTACCACTCGTAGGAGCGGACGAACGGGTACACGCAGATGTAGGGGCGGGCCTCCTCGCCGGCCAGGAACGCCGGGATGTGGCTCTTGTTGAACTCCGCCGGCCGGTGCAGCGCCATCTGCGACCAGACCGGGGTCAACGCCCGCCCCAGCGTGGTGCGGCGGAACCGCAGGTACGCGTCCTGGAGCGCGTCGGGGGACGCGGAGTGCCACCAGATCATCACGTCCGCGTCGGCACGCAGACCAGCGACGTCGTACACGCCCCGGACCACCACGTCCTTGCCGGCCAGCTCGTCGAAGAGCGCCACGACCTCGCTGGTGACGTTGTCCCGCAGTGAGGGCAGCGGCGCGCTGGCCCGGAACACCGACCACATGGTGTAGCGGATGCTGTCGTTGAGCTCCCGCAGGCGGGCCGCGTTGGTCTGCTCGGTCATCTCGCCGATCCTCCCAGTGCTGTGACGATCTCCTCGGCCGCCGTCTCGCCGGAGCGGACGCAGACCGGGATGCCGACGCCGTCGTATCCGGCGCCGGCGAGGACCAGTGTGGGGTGCGCCGCCCGCAACGCCGTGCGCGCGGCGGCGACCCGGTCGGCGTGCCCGGGGGCGTACTGGGGCAGCGCCCCGCCCCACCGCTGCACGTGCCCGTCGACCGGGGCCGGCAGCGGGGTGCCGAGCACCGCCGAGAGCTCTCGATGCACGGTGGCCGCCAGGTCCGCGTCGGGGCGCTGGAGATGCGCCTCCTCGCCGTACCGGCCCACCGAGGCGCGCACCAACGCCACGCCGTCCGGCCGGCGCAGGTGCCCCCACTTGGTGGTGAAGAAGGTGGCGGCCTTGATCAGCAGCCCTTCGGTGCTCGGCACCAGGAAGCCGGACAGCTCGGGCAGCTGCGGCTGCGGCACCGCGAGGGTGACCAACGCGACGCTCGCGTAGTCCAGCTCGCCGATGCCCGCTGCGGCTGCCGGGGCCGGGCCCGCGAGCAGCCGGGCCGCCGGTCGCGCCGGCACCGCCAGCACCACGGCGTCCACGTCGACCAGCTCAGGCCCACGCGTCGGGCCGACAGTGAGCCGCCAACCCGTGTCGGTCGGGGTCAACTCACGGACGGCGGCGTCCCGTCGTACCGTCGCGCCGCTGGCCGTCACGGCGGCCTCGATCAGGGTGCTGAGCCCACCGACCAGGGTGCCGAAAACCGGGGCGCCGGGCGCGCGCGGCGCGGCGGCCTGCGCGGCCCGGACCGCACCGGTCAGGGTGTGCTCCACCCGGGCCGTGCGGGCCAGCGCCGGCATCGTCGTGACCAGGGAGAGGTCGTCGGCGCGGCCCGCGTACACGCCGCCCAGCATCGGGTCGACCAGCCGCTCGACCACCTCGTCACCGAAGCGGGACCGGACCAGCGCACCCACCGAGACGTCCGCGTCCGGCCCGACCAGCGGCCGACCACCGTCGGTGTCGGCGCCCGCGAGCGGGCGGGCGACCGACGTCACCCGGTCCAGATCCCCGGGTACGCCCACCAGCGTGCCGCCCGGGATCGGGCGCAGCCCACCGTCGACGACCAGCGCGGCCTGCCCCACCGTGGGGTGCACGATCTTCTCGGCGAGACCGAGCCGGCGGGCCAACGCCACCGCCGCGCTCTCGGCGCCCGCCGGGTCGCGCATCAGGAACGACTCGGCGCCGAACTCCACCGGCTGGCCGGCCAGCTCACCGGTGCGCAGCTTGCCGCCGAGCGCGCCGGACTGCTCGTACACCGTGATCTCGGTGCCGGCCGGTGCGCGGTCGCGCAGGCGGACCGCGGCGGCCAGCCCGGCGATCCCGCCGCCGACCACCGCCACCCGCCAGGGCTGCCGCATCGCCGGTCAGCCCTGGTCGGCCCGGCGGCTGGACAGTTCGTGCACCAGCGCGACCACCCGGGTCAGCACCTCCGGGTCGGTTTCCGGCAGCACCCCGTGACCGAGGTTGAACACGTGCCCAGGAGCCGCCCGGCCCTGCTCCAGAATCCGGCGCACCTCGGCCTCGACCACCGGCCACGGCGCGAGCAGCACACACGGGTCGAGGTTGCCCTGCACCGCCTTGTCCGGGCCGATCCGGCCGGTGGCCACGTCCAGCGGGGTGCGCCAGTCGACACCGACAACGTCCGCGCCGGCCTCACCCATCGCGCCGAGCAACTCGGCGGTGCCCACCCCGAAGTGGATCCGCGGCACCCCGGCGTCAACAAGCCCGCTCAGCACGGCGGTCGAGTGCGGCAGCACGAAACGGCGGTAGTCGGCCTCGGAGAGCGCCCCGGCCCACGAGTCGAAGAGCTGCACGGCGGACACGCCGGCGTCGATCTGCACCCGCAGGAAGGCCAGCGTCACCTCGGCCAGCCGGCCGCAGAGCGCGTGCCACAGCTCCTCGTCGCCGTACATCAGGGCCTTGGTCTTCGCGTGGGTCCGCGACGGCCCGCCCTCGACCAGGTAGCTGGCCAGGGTGAACGGCGCGCCGGCGAAACCGATCAGCGGGGTGTCACCCAGCTCGACCACCAACTGCCGGACTGCCTCGTCGACGTACCAGACGTCGTCGCGGGTGATCGGGCGGACCCGCTCCACGTCGGCGGCGGTGCGGATCGGCTCGGCGACGACCGGACCGGTGCCCGGCACGATGTCCAGGTCGACGCCGGCCGCGGCCACGGGCACCACGATGTCGCTGAACAGGATGGCCGCGTCCACCCCGTGCCGGCGCACCGGTTGGAGGGTGATCTCGGTGACCAGCTCCGGGCGGCGGCAGGACTCCAGCATCGGCACGGTCGCCCGGATCTCCCGGTATTCCGGCAGCGAGCGGCCGGCCTGGCGCATGAACCAGACCGGGGTGTGCGGGCCTGGCCGGCGTCGGCAGGCCCGAATGAAGGGCGAGTCGGCCGGCCCGCCGGGGCGGGATTCTCCGTCTCGGGCGACAGTGCCCGTGGTGTCCGTGGTCATCGCCGCAATCGTGCCACGCCCACCACCCCCACCCGGGTGGGGGTGAGATGAAGGGCACCGTTCCTTACTCCCACGTCGGAGCCGGGGCCCCTCGATGAGCGTCGGCGCGCCGTCGAAGCGGGGGACGGGCGGGCGGCATAGGCTGCCGACATGGCCCCCCCGATCGCGCTCCCGGAGACGTTCGCCCGCGCGGTCGCCGGGCTGCGGTCGGCGGCCCCCCGGCCGGAAATCACTCTGGAGGAGGTCGGCGCCCCCCAGCGGCTCGCCCCGTACGCGTTCGCGCTCTCGGCGGCCGTGCTGCGCGACGGCGACGAGGTGGCCACCGGCCGGCTGATCCTGCTGCACGACCCGGTCGGGCACGAGGCGTGGCAGGGCACCCTGCGTTTGGTCACCTACGTGACCGCCGAGTTGGAGGTCGACCTGGCCGCCGACCCGCTGCTGCCCGGGGTTGGCTGGACGTGGCTGACCGACGCGTTGGACGCCCAGGACGCCGGCCACCGGGCGATCGGCGGGACGGTGACGCAGACCATGTCGACCCGGTTCGGTGACCTCGCCGGCCCACCGACAGTCGGTGACATCGAGATCCGCGCCTCCTGGACGCCGGTCGACGACGACCTCAGCGCGCACCTGCTCGGCTGGTGTGCGCTGCTCGCCTCCACGGCCGGGCTCCCCCCACCCGGCGTGACGGCCCTGTCCGACCGCCGCCCCGCCGGCGCAGCCTGACCCGGCGAGGGGCGGCGGGGGGGCTACAGGTAGTTCTCCGCCTCGTCGCAGACCTTGTCGAGACCCTTCATGGCCGCGTCGTAGGCGGCCTTGTTGCCGGCCGACGCCGCTCCCAGCGCGGTCGTCAGCTTGTCCAGGCAGCTCGCGATGACCGTCTTCTGCCGGGCCTGCTCGTCACGGTCGTTGCGGGTGCCGGTCAGGTCCTGCTCGGTGTTGTCGAGCTTCGCCTGCATCGTCCCCAGGTCGGCCTTCAGCCTTGTGATCTCGGTGGCATTGGCGGCGATGGTGCCGTCGCGTTGGCTGACCTGACCGGTGAGACGCTTCTCGGTGCGGTTCAGCTCGTTGTTCTTCGTCACGAACAGCCCGGTCATCACGCCGCTGACGACGAAGAGCAGCGCGGCCACCAGGGCCAGCACCAGCACCGCGCGCCCACGCCCGGCCGCCGGCGCACCGGGAGGGCCGTACGGCGGCCCGTATCCCGGGCCGGAGACGGGCGGCGCGGACATCGGCGGCCCGTACCCGGGGCCGGAGACCGGCGGCGCGGACATCGGCGGCGCGGACATCGGCTGGCCGGTGTACGGCGGGGCGCTGGCCGGGTAGCCCGGCGAGCCCTGCGGCATGCCGTACTGGGGTGGCACGGGAGGGTTCGCGGGGTACTGCGGCGGGACCTGTCCCGGCGCGTACGGCTGCGGGGCGGGCTGGGCGACCGGGTGCGGGACGGTCGGGTCGGCGTTGGTCGACTGCCAAACGGCCTGCTGCGGAACGGTCGGTTCAGCGCGGGACGGACCGGCCTGGGGACCTACGGCGTGCGCCACGGTCCGGTCGGGGTCGGGGGGCGTCGGAGAGACCGGCGGGGCAGCCTGCGACTCGGGCGATGGTTGGGACATCTTCATTCCTCCAGATGGGCGCGCCCGCCTCGGCAGGCGCGGTGACGTGCGGCGAAGAGATCGCCTGATACCGGCTGATCAGCCGGGTCGGCGATGGGTCGGCAATGGCCGTGGGTGGTGCGTGCGGCCGGCGGCGTCGCCGGCCACCGGTTCAGCAGATCTTGAAGCCGTCGCAGGCGACCTTGATCGGTACGGCCAGCCCGATGCCCTCGGCGTTGCGCGCCTTGGCGGTGGCGATGCCGACAACCTCCTTGCTGCCGTTGATCACCGGCCCGCCGGAGTTGCCCGGGTTGATCGGGGCGTCGAACTGGATCGCCGGCCCGGACCCGCCCTGGGCCGGCCGCAACGCGCTCACCACGCCGGTTGTCACGCTGTCCTCCAGGCCGAGCGGCGCGCCGACGACGACGATCTGCTGGCCGGACTTCGCCGCGGCGGGCGCGGTGACCAGGCCGCTGAACTTGCCGCTGGCACGCAGGTGCGCCACGTCGTTGGTCTTGTCGACCTTGACGATCGTCGCCGGGAAGCGCTGGCTGGTGCGCTCCAGGAACACTTCGCGGCCGCCGCGGTCCCAGACCGCTTCGACCACGTGGAAGTTGGTGAACAGGTTCGTCCCGCCGCCGCTCGCCGGCTTGCCCACCGCGAACGCGGTGCCGGTGAACTCACCGGCCCGGACCCGGAACACGCTCGGCAGCACCGCGCTGGCCACCGCTTCCGGGTTGAACGCGGCACCCGCCTGCTTCTCCAATGTCTCCGCGCGCTTGTCCAGGCTGTCGAGGCGGGCGAGGTCGCCGTCCTGGGCCTGCGCCAGCCGGCGGTCGGTGTCGGCGAGCCGGTCGCCGAGCCGGTCGAGCTGGTAAGCCTGGAGCCCGGCCACCGCCGCGAGCACGACGACGGCCACCGTGGCGAGCACGGCCGGCCACCGACGACGGGTAGGCCGGCCGGCCGGCGGGGAGGCTGGCCAGTGCGCGGGGCCGCCGGGGTAACCGGCGGCCGTGGAGGGCCCAGTGCCGGCCGGACCGGGCGGCGGATAACCGGCCACGCCCGGAAACCCGGGTGCGGCCGGCGGATAGGCGCCGGGGCCGGGGGCGACCGGCGGATAGGCGCCGGGGCCGGGGGCGACCGTCGGATAGGCGGCGGGGCCGGGGGCGGCCGTCGGATAGGCGGCGGGGCCGGGGGCGGCCGTCGGAGCGCCCGCGCCCTGGTGTCCGGCGCCGCCGAACGGGGTCGGCGGCGGGCCCCACTGCCCGGTATTGGGCGGGACGGGACGCTCGGGGCGGGGTGCGGGGATGGGTCGGGCCTGGTCCGTGCCGCCCGAGGGGGGCGTGGACCAGGTCGAACCGGATTGGGGCTCGATGCGCGGTGGCAGCGGACCGGGTCGGCCGGCCATCGACCCGCTCGCGTCGGCGGGTTCGGCACCCGCCGGTCGCCCGTCCCCCGAACCGAAGCCAGCCGTCATGATCGCCGTGCCTTTCCCGTGGTCTTCCCGCCGCCGTCGACTCGTCGTCCCGGCCGGCGGTTCGATGGAACGTACCTGTGCGATCGGGCTTTGTCTCCCCCGATGTCCGGCATCCGAAGGGACACCTTGTGGACACCTGACCGACACACGCCGGACCGGCTGCACCCGCCGGATCATCGCGCGCACTAGGGTTGGCAGGTGACCGACGAACCACCCCTGCGCCGTCGGCCCACCGAAGACCTTCCGGGAAACGCACCCCAGCACCCGCCGTCGGCCCAGCCGCAGCTGGCAGGCGAGGGAGCCGACCCGGCCGACGGTGGGCCCGTTCCGCTGATCGCCCCGCGTGACGGCACCCCTGATCCGGTGGCCGCTCCGGCCGAGCTTGCCGAGGTCGTTGCCCGTTTCGCGGCGGGCACCGGCCCCGTCGCCCTGGACGCCGAGCGAGCCTCCGGTTACCGCTACAGCCAACGCGCGTACCTGGTGCAACTGCGCCGGGCCGGTGCGGGTACGGCGCTGATCGACCCGCTGCCGCTTCCGGACCTCAGCACGCTGGACGCGGCGATCGGCGAGGCCGAGTGGGTGCTGCACGCTGCCAGTCAGGATCTGCCCTGCCTGGCCGAGGTGGGGCTGCGCCCGCGCCGGTTGTTCGACACCGAACTGGCTGCTCGGCTGGCCGGATTCGAGCGGGTCGGGCTGGCCGCGCTGACCGAGCAGCTACTCGGATTCACCCTGGAGAAGCACCACTCGGCGGCCGACTGGTCGAGCCGACCGTTGCCCGAGTCGTGGCTGACGTACGCCGCTCTCGACGTGGAGCTGCTCACCGACCTGCGCGACGCGCTCGACGCCGAGCTGACCCGGCAGGGCAAGTCGGCCTGGGCCGCGGAGGAGTTCGCCGCGCTGGTCCGCACCGGGGCGCGCCCACCGCGGGTCCGCGCCGAGCCCTGGCGGCGCACGTCCGGCATCCACCGGCTGCGGGGAGCGCGGGCCCAGGCCCGGGTCCGCTCCATGTGGTATGCCCGGGACCAGATCGCCTCCCGGCGGGACGCCGCGCCCGGTCGGGTGTTGCCCGACTCGGCGATCATCGCCGCGGCCGAGCTGGACCCGAAGGACGAGAAGACCCTGCTGACCCTGCCCGGTTTCGGCGGCCGGTCGGTGCGGCGGTTGGCTCGCACCTGGCTCGCCGCGCTCGACGACGCCCGACAGCTCCCGGAGGACTCCCTGCCGGTCTCCCCGACCGTGGAGGGCCCGCCCCCGCCACACCGCTGGGCCGAACGGGACCCGGTGGCGGCTGGTCGACTGGCCCGCTGCCGGGAGGTGGTGATCCGCATCGCCGGTGAGCACAACCTGCCGCCGGAAAACCTGATCACGCCGGATTCGGTCCGCCGGTTGGCCTGGACCCCGCCGGAGGAGCTGACCGAGGAGACGGTCGCGGAGACCCTGCGCGGTCTCAACGCCCGCGAGTGGCAGATCGGCCTCCTCACACCCGACCTGACCGAAGCCCTGGACCCCACCCCCTGACCCCACGCTCCCGGCACGGTGCTCGGGGGCGTGGGTCACCGGGCGGTGTGGGGTGGGCCACAGCGGGGGGTCGGGACGGGGTTGGTTACTGGCGAGTAGCATTTCGGGGGAACCTGCCCGTGTCGGCGACCCTTGGTTCAGTCCGCAGCGCCGCTCGGCGCGAAAGCCGGATCATGGTCGAATAGGAGGCTCAAGTGCCCCGTGAAGTTCGGGATGTCGTCTTCGTCGATGGCGTCCGTACCCCGTTCGGCAAGGCGGGTGGCATGTACGCCAACACCCGCGCCGACGATCTGGTGATCCGCTGCATCCGTGAGCTGCTGCGCCGCAACCCGCAGCTGCCCCCGGAGCGGGTCGAGGAGGTCGCCATCGCGGCCACCACCCAGATCGGTGACCAGGGCCTCACCATCGGCCGTACCGCCGCGCTGCTGGCGGGTCTGCCCAAGACCGTTCCCGGCTTCGCCATCGACCGCATGTGCGCCGGCGCGATGACCGCGGTGACCACCGTGGCCAGCGGCATCGCGATTGGCGCGTACGACATCGCCATCGCGGGTGGCGTCGAGCACATGGGCCGTCACCCGATGGGTGAGGGCGTCGACCCCAACCCGCGCATCATCGCGGAGAAGCTGGTCGACCCGTCCGCGCTGGTCATGGGCTCCACCGCGGAGAACCTGCACGACCTGGTCCCGCACATCACCAAGGCACGCACCGACGCGTTCGCGCTCGCCTCGCAGCAGAAGACCGCCAAGGCGTACGCCAACGGCAAGCTCCAGGACGACCTGGTGCCGATGTCGATCCGCGACGCCGAGGGCGGCTGGGGTCTGGCCACAGTGGACGAAGCCCCACGGGACACCTCACTGGAGAAGCTCGCCACCCTGAAGACCCCGTTCCGCCCACACGGCAAGGTCACCGCGGGCAACGCGGCCGGCCTGAACGACGGCGCCACCGCGAGCCTGCTCGCCGACGAGGCCACCGCCCGTGAGCTGGGCCTGCCGATCGCCATGCGGTTGGTGTCGTTCGGTTTCGTCGGTGTGGAGCCGGAGGTGATGGGCGTCGGCCCGATCCCGTCGACGGAGAAGGCGCTGCGCCTGGCCGGGCTCAGCATCGACGACATCGGCCTGTTCGAGCTGAACGAGGCGTTCGCCGTGCAGGTGCTCGCGTTCCTCGACCACTTCGGCATCGCCGACGACGACGCGCGGGTCAACCCGTGGGGCGGCGCGATCGCCATCGGTCACCCGCTGGCCTCCTCCGGCGTACGCCTGATGACCCAGTTGGCCCGCCAGTTCGCCGAGCACCCCGAGGTCCGTTACGGCGTGACGGCGATGTGCATCGGCATCGGCATGGGCGGCACGGTCATCTGGGAGAACCCGCACTGGACGGAGGGCAACAAGTGAGCGCGCTCGCCGCAACCAACGAGGTCGTCACCAAGGCGCTGCTGCGCCAGGTGAACGTGCCGGGGCTGGACCGTCCGGCCGCCCTGATCACGCTGGACAACGGCTTCGACCACACCAAGCCGAACACGTTCGGCCCCGGTGGTCTGGCCAGCCTGGACGAGGCGATCACCGCCGCGCTCGCCGCCGACCCGGCGTTCATCGCGGTGACCGGTAAGCCGTACATCTTCTGCGTGGGCGCGGACATCGTCGGCCTGCCGCAGCTCGCCGACCGCGCGCAGGCGCTGGAGATCGGCCGGCTGGGCCACCGGGTCTTCGCCCGGCTCAAGGACAGCACCGTCCCCACCTTCGCGTTCGTCAACGGCGCGGCGATGGGCGGCGGCCTGGAGCTGGCGCTGCACTGCCACTACCGGACGCTCTCCGGTGGTGCGGCGGCTCTGGCTCTGCCCGAGGTCTCCCTCGGTCTGGTACCGGGCTGGGGCGGCACCCAGCTGCTGCCGAACCTGATCGGCATTCCCGCCGCCACCCAGGTGATCATCCAGAACCCGCTGATGCAGAACAAGATGCTCAAGCCGAAGCAGGCCGCCGAGCTGGGCATCGCTGACATCCTGCTGGAGCCGGCCGACTTCCTGGAGCGGTCCCTGGAGTGGGCCGCCGGGGTGGTCCGGGGTCAGGTCACCGTGACCCGGCCCGAGGTCGACAAGGACATGTGGGCGGGCGTGCTCTACTTCGCCCGGGAGACGCTGAACCAGCGGCTGCACGGCGCGGTCCCGGCCGCGTACAAGGCGCTCGACCTGCTGGAGACGGCGAAGGACGGCGACTTCGCCGCCGGCACCGCCGCCGAGGACGAGGCCCTCGCGGACCTGGTCTTCTCCGAGGAACTGCGCAGCGGTCTGTACGCCTTCGACCTGGTGCAGCGGCGGGCCAAGCGGCCGGCCGGCGCGCCGGACAAGGGCCTGGCCCGCACGATCACCAAGGTCGGCATCGTCGGCGCCGGCCTGATGGCCAGCCAGTTGGCGCTGCTGTTCGCCCGCCGCCTCCAGGTGCCGGTGGTGATGTCCGACCTCGACCAGTCCCGGGTGGACAAGGGCGTCGGCTACGTGCACACCCAGATCGAGAAGGCCGTCACCAAGGGCCGGATGGACAAGAACACCGCCGCCAAGTTGTACGGCCTGGTCAGCGGCACTGTCGACAAGAGCGCCTTCGCGGACGCCGACTTCGTCATCGAGGCGGTCTTCGAGGACCTGGGTGTCAAGAAGCAGGTCTGGGCCGAGTTGGAGAAGATCGTCTCCCCGGAGGCGGTGCTCGCCACCAACACCAGTTCGCTGTCGATCACCGAGATGGCCGCCGAGCTGGAGCACCCGGAGCGGGTGGTCGGCTTCCACTTCTTCAACCCGGTGGCGGTGCTGCCGCTGCTGGAGATCGTCCGGGGCGAGCGCACCGACGACGTCACGCTGGCCACCGCGTTCGCGGTCGGCAAGCAGCTCAAGAAGTCGAGCGTGCTGGTCAAGGACGCTCCGGCGTTCGTGGTGAACCGGCTGCTCACCCGCTTCCTGGGCACCGTCTTCGCCGCTGTCGACCAGGGCACCCCGCTGGACGTGGCCAACAGCGCACTGGACCCGCTGGGCCTGCCGATGCGCCCGTTGGCCCTGCTCCAGCTGGTCGGTCCGGCCGTCGCGTACCACGTGGGCGGCACTCTGCACGCCGCGTACCCGGACCGGTTCGGTGTCAGCGAGAACCTCAAGCGGATCGCCGACTCGGGCCAACCGATCGTGGTCGACGACCAGGTCAACGACGAGGTGGCCAAGCTGCTCGTCGTCGGTGACCAGCCGCTGACCGCCGAGCAGGTGCGCCAGAACGCGCTCGACGCGCTCGCGCAGGAGATCCGGCTGATGCTGGACGAGGGCGTGGTCGCCGAGGCGCAGGACATCGACCTGTGCATGATCCTGGGCGCCGGTTGGCCGTTCCACCTGGGTGGGGTCACTCCATACCTGGACCGGACCGGCACGTCCGAGCGGGTCACCGGTCAGCGGTTCCTGCCGCGCGGGGCGGCGAGCCTGCCGGCCTGAGGAGATCGCAGCACCACCGTCGCGGTGGTCGGAGCGTCCCTCGTGGACGATCCGGCCACCGCGACTGTTTGTGATCACATGGCGGCTGGCAGGGGCCCGTGCAGGGACAACGCCGGGGTCCTCGGCGGGTTAAGATCACGCGCTTTGCACCCCCAACTTGGAGCTGACTGAATGTCCCAGCCGCCGGCCAACCCTTACGGCCCGCCGCACGATTCCCCCACCCCGCCGCAGCAGCCCGGTCAGCCGGGCCAGCCGCAGCAGCCCGGTGGCTGGTCCCCGCCGCAGCAGCAGGGATTCCCGCCCGCGCAGCCGGGTCAGCCGTACGGCGACCCCAGCCTTCTCGGTCCCCCGCAGCCGGCGAAGAAGTCGAAGGTCGGCAAGATCGTGCTGATCGTGCTGGCCGTGGTGCTGGTGCTCTGCGTCGGCGGCGCGGTGATCACCTGGTTCGCGGTCAAGGACGAGGTGGGCGACGTCGTCGACGCCAGCAAGACCCGGGTGGTCGCGCCGGCCACCCTCGCCGGCCGGCCGAAGGTCACCGACGCGGAGCTCCAGACGGCCGCCGACCAGCTGGTCCGCGAGATGAAGTCGTCGGTGCAGAACGAGACCAGCACGGTCGGCGCCTTCTACGGCGACCCGACCAAGCAGGACCTCGTCATGATCGCCGGCGCGTCCGGCCTGATGTCCGACCCGAAGAAGGAGATGGACGAAGCCATCAGCGGGCTCTCCACCGAGCTGACGGTGACCAACATGGTGGCCGTCGATCCCGGCCCACTCGGCGGTGAGGCGAGCTGCGGCGACGGCAAGGCGGAGAGCGTGCCGCTGGGCGTCTGCGTCTGGGCCGACAAGGGCAGCCTGGGCATGGTGGTCACGTACTTCAAGTCCGCCGAACAGGCCAAGGCCGAGTTCATCACGATCCGGGGCCAGGTCGAGCAGCGCTCCTGACAGTGGACGACGGGGCCCCGGCCACCCTCGGGTGGTCGGGGCCCCGTGCCGTGTCTGCCGAGCATCGGGTTGCCCATCCTGGCAAATACTTAGCCCTTGCGCTAAGTGTCATCTCCCGCAATACTTAGCCACATGGCACAGTATTCGGCGCAGCTCGACGGCGTGTTCGTCGCCCTCGCTGACCCGACCCGGCGCTGGGTCATCCGACGCCTCGGCCACGGCCCGACGAGCGTCGGTGACCTCGCCCGCGAGTTCCCGATGACCCTTCCCTCGTTCATGAAGCACGTGCAGACGCTCGAATCGAACGGGCTGATCCGCACGACCAAGTCCGGCCGGGTCCGCACCTGCGTGCTCAACCGCGAGCGCCTCGCCCTCGTCGACGACTGGCTCGCGGAGCAGCGCCGGATCTGGGAAGAGCGCACGGATCGCCTCGAACGCCTCGTCACCGATCAGCAGGAGGATCAGCAGTGAATCCCGACCTGGACCTCACCATGACGCGGGTCATCCGCGCCCCCCGCTCCGCCGTGTGGAGCGCCTGGACCGACCCGTCCCGCTTCGCGAGGTGGTGGATCCCGGCGCCGTCCCTGTGCCGCGTCGACCGCCTGGACGTCCGGCCCGGTGGAGCGCTGGTGACCCGACTGAGCGATGACGGGGTGGAGTTCGTCCCACACCTCGACGCGTGCTTCCTCGTCGTCGACGATCATGAGCGGATCGTGTTCACAAACGTGATCGACAGCGCCTGGCGGCCCACGAACCCTGCCCCGGTCCCGATGACCGCGGAGATCACCATGAGAGATCATCCGGACGGTACTGACTACCGGATCATCGTCCGCCACGGTGATCCCGCCGCTCGTGACCTGCACGAGAAGATCGGCTTTGTGGACGGCTGGGGCTCTGTCACCGAACAACTCGCCGGGGTCGCCGAGAGCCAGGGTGCGCCGTGAAGCTCGTCCTTACCGAGTTCGTCACTCTCGACGGCGTCAGCCAGGGTCCCGGCTCGCCGACCGAGGATCCGAGCGACGGCTTCACCCGCGGCGGCTGGCTCGTGCCCTACCTGGATGAGGCCTTCGTCCGCCGCACCTCTGACTGGTTGGGTCTCGCCGACGGTCTGCTGCTCGGACGGCGGACCTACGAGGCGTTCGCTCGCGACTGGCCGCAGATCACCGACCCGAACGATCCGTTCACCGAACGGATGAACTCACTACCGAAGTACGTCGTGACCAACTCCCTGGCGGAGGGTTGTTGGCCCCCGACGACACTGCTCCACGGTGACCCGATCCACACCGTCGGGGAGCTCAAGGCGCAGCCAGGACGGGAGATCCAGATCCACGGCAGCGCGCGGCTCGGCAGGGCCCTGTTGTCGGCCGGCCTCGTCGACACCCTCCGACTCGTCGTCGCCCCCACCGTGGTCGGTTCCGGACGACGGCTGCTCGACCACCCGAGCGCAGCCACCGGCCTTCGACTCGTCCACCACGACGCAACCGCGAACGGCCTGCTCCTGCTCGAGTACGAGCATGTCGGCGCCGCCCCGGTGGCGGAATACGAGGGCGTGACGAACTTCGTCTAGTCACCGCGCTACGACACGGCCACCGCCTGAATCTTGCGGGCAAGTCCTGCCCCAGCAGGGTGGCGTGGGGCCCCGGCCACCTGAGGGTGGTCGGGGCCCCGTGCCGTCCGTGGACGGTCAGGCCGGTTCGGCAACCGCTGCCGCGGCCCGCGCGGCCGCCGCGGCCGCCCGCTCAGCGGCGTTGCCGAGCACGCAGAACTCGTTGCCCTCCGGGTCGGCCAGCACCACCCAACCCCCGCCGGTCGGGCCGACGTGGTCGGCGACGAGCGTCGCGCCGATGCCGAGCAGTCGCTCGACCTCCTCGGCCCGGGTCCGGTCGGCGGGTTGCAGGTCCAGGTGCAGCCGGTTCTTCACCGTCTTGCCCTCGGGCACGGCGAGGAAGAGCACCTCCGGGCCGCCCGGCGGCAGGAGCATCGCCTCCGGGTCACCGGGGAAGTCGTCGGGCTGCCGGGGGCAGTCGAAGACCTGCGCCCAGAAGCCGGCCAGGGCGTACGTGTCGTGACAGTCGATGCTGATGTTGTGGATCGTCGAACTCACAGCTGGTCCTCCACGGTGGTAGTGGCGAGACGTTCCCCAGCGCTGCGGACCACGCAGAACTCGTTGCCCTCGGGGTCGGCGAGCACCGCCCAACCCGTGCCGTCGGCACGCCGACGGTCGGCGACCACTGTGGCACCGAGGCCGAGCACCCGCTCGACCTCCTCATCTCTGGTCCGGTCGACGGGTTCCAGGCAGATGTGGAGCCGGTTCTTGGTCACCTTCTCCTCCGGCACCTCTTGGAAGAACAGGTTCGGGGTGGCGTCGTCCGGCGGCAGCAGGGCCGCCTCCGGGTCACCGGGGGCGTCCTCGGAGTGCCGGGCGTACCCGAGCACGGCGGCCCAGAAGCCCGCCAGGGCGTACGTGTCGTGACAGTCAAAACTGATGTTGCGGATCCGTGGATACACGGGTGTTCCCTCCGTACGGGATGGGACGCTCCGCTTCCGGGAGTCAGCCGGCGCACACCCGGGGTGCGGAGTCATGATTGGTGGACATCGACGCACCCCCCTTCGCTTCCTGGCTGACGCCGTGATCTTGCCACCGGCCGAACGCCGCGCGCAACCCCCTCAGCCCTGGCCGGGCACCGACCCGTTGACCGCCGGAGCGTCCGCCGAGGGGAGGGTGACAGTCACCTCCAGACCACCACCCGACTGCGCGATCACCCGTACGGTGCCGCCGTGCGCCGTGCAGACCGCCCGGACGATGGACAGCCCCAGGCC
This sequence comes from Micromonospora sp. MGP-C2, assembly GCF_057766525.1. Lineage (NCBI taxonomy): Bacteria > Bacillati > Actinomycetota > Actinomycetes > Micromonosporales > Micromonosporaceae > Micromonospora > Micromonospora sp. MGP-C2. The sequence goes on along the minus strand of NZ_JBYMEN010000002.1, from coordinate 5,940,661 downwards.
GGAGCCGCGGGCCCCGGTCCGTTCCCGGCCACCGCGACGGAACGGCTCGAACAGCCCCGGCACGTCGGCCTGGTCCACCTCGAAGCCGGTGTTGCCCACCACCAGCCAGGACCGGTCGCCGTCGGTGCCGGTGCGCACCCAGAGCCGGCCGTGCAGGTGGTTGTAGCGGACCGCGTTCTCGATGAGGTTGCCGGCCAACCGGTCGAGCAGCCCCGGGTCGCCGACCACCGGAGCGGACTCCAGTGACGTCTGGACCCGTAGCCCGATCCGTTCCACCTCCCGGCGCATCGCGGACAGCGCGTTGGCAGTGCCGGCGGCGAGGTCACACTCGGTACGCCGGCCCAACTGCCGCCCGGCCTGGGCCTCGCTGCGGGCCAGCACCAGCAGCGCGTCCACCAGGCCGTTGGCCCGCTCCGAGGCGTCACGGACCACTGTCGCCATCCGGCGGTACTCGGCGGCGTCCGCGTCGTCGTCGCTGAGCGTCACGTCGATCTCGGTGCGCATAACGGCGAGCGGGGTACGCAGCTCGTGCGAGGCGTTGGCCACGAAACGCTTCTGCGCCTCGAAGGCGGACGCGATCCGGTCCAGCATGGCGTCGAACGTCTTGGCCAGCTCGGCCACCTCGTCGTCTGCGCCCGAGTAGCCGATCCGCTGGTCCAGGGTCGCCTCGCCGAGCCGCTGGGCGGTCGCGGTGACCTGGTGCAGTGGGCGTAGCGCCCGCCCGGCCACCGCGTACGCGCCGGCCACCCCGACGACGCTGATCGCCAACAGCGCGACGAGGCCCTTGGCCAGCAACTCTCCGGAGGCGGCGTCGACGAGTTGCCGCTGCCACTGGGCGGCGTCCATCGACTCGCCGTCGGCCAGCAGCACGACCGTGCCGGGCAGCAACTCGTCGGTGGGTCGCAGCGCGTCACGGACCAGCAGCCAGGCCAGCAGCACCAGGATCGCACCGGCCCCGATCAGCAGCACACCGTTGAGGAGGGTCAGCCGCAACCGCAGGGTGGGCCGCAACCGGCGGCTCATGCGCCAACCTCGGCGGTGCGGTAACCCGCTCCGACCACCGTCTCGATCAGCGGCGGGTCGCCGAGCTTCTTGCGCAGCGTCATCACGGTGACCCGGACGATGGTGGTGAACGGGTCGGTGTTCGCGTCCCAGACCCGTTCCAGCAGCTCCTCGCTGGACACCACCGCGCCACGAGCCTTGAGCAGCTCGCTGAGCACCCCGAACTCCTTGTTGGTGAGGTCGACGGGCACGCCGGCGCGGGTGGCCACCCGACGGGCCGGGTCGAGCACCAGGTCGGCCAGTTCGAGCACCGGCGGCGCGGCCGGGGTCGCCCGCCGGCCCAGCGCCTGCACCCGGGCGACCAGCTCGTCGAAGGCGAACGGTTTGGGCAGGTAGTCGTCCGCTCCGAGCTGCAACCCCTCCACCCGGTCGGCCACCGTGCCACTCGCGGTGAGCATCAGCACCCGGGTCAGCGCGCCGGAGGCGGCCAGGTCGGCGCAGATCTGGTCACCGTGCACACCCGGCAGGTCCCGGTCGAGCACCACCACGTCGTACCGGGTGACGAACGCCGCCTCGTGGCCGGCGTCGCCGTCGTACGCCACGTCGACGGCCATCCCCCGCTTGCGCAACCCTCGCGCGATCGCGTCGGCGAGGTTGCGCTCGTCCTCCACCACCAGTACCCGCATCCCGGCCTCCTCGCTGCTGACCACCGACAACCTAGTGCCGGTCGGCAACCATCGTCCCTCGCCGCCCGCACCGGTCGGCGTTGCGGACCACCTCGGCGTACGCGATGCTGGCCCGCGGCACCGAGGGACGGACGGACCTGGCATGACCATCGCGGCACCACCCACCGGGCGGGACATCGCCTACCGGGGTTTCCACCTCCCGGCCGACACGACGGCCGGCAACGGCGACGGCCTGCTCGCCACCGGTCGAGGGCTGGCCCTCGACGGCGTGAACCAGCGGGGCACCTGGACGTCGCCGCCGGTGCGGGTCGGCTTCCCCGTCAGCGAGGTGGTGCCGTCCTGGACCGCCGACACCCCGGCCGGCTGCTGGATCGAGGTCGAGCTGCGCGGCTGGCACGATGACGCGCCGAGCACCGGCTGGTACCGGTTGGCCCGCTGGGCGGCCGACGACCTGGCGGTTGAACGCACCTCGGTGCCCGGGCAGCGCGACGGCGACGCCCGGGTCGACACCGACACCCTGATCGTGACCGGCGCGACGGTCACCGGTTGGCAGGCGCGGGTCACCCTGTGCCGGCCGGCGGAAAGCCCGACCGGCCCGGTGCTGCGCAGCGTCGGCGCGGTCGCCACCGGTCCCACGGGCACCGACCAGGGGTACGCGCAGCCCGCCTCGTCCGCCGCCTGGGGCCGGGTGCTGGACGTGCCCCGCTACTCGCAGCGGCTGCACGCCGGCCAGTACCCGCAGTGGGGAGGCGGCGGCGACTCCTGGTGCAGCCCCACCTGCACCTCGATGGTGCTCGCCCACTGGGGTGCCGAGCCGACCCCGGAGCACTACGCCTGGGTGGAGCCGCCCGGCCCACGTCCGGTGGTGGTGCACGCCGCCCGACACTGCTACGACCACGCGTACGCCGGGGCGGGCAACTGGTCGTTCAACACCGCGTACGCCGGCCGGTACGGGGTGGACGCGTTCGTCACCCGGCTGCGGTCGCTGGTCGAGGCGGAGGCGTTCATCGCGGCCGGCATCCCCCTGATCGTCTCCGCCGCGTTCCGGGCCGACGAGGTGCCGGGGCTCGGGTACGACACGGCAGGGCACCTGATGGTGCTGGTCGGCTTCACCGTCGACGGCGACCCGGTGCTCAACGACCCGTACGCCCCGGACGACGACGCGGTCCGCCGTACCGTGCCCCGGCAGCGGTTCGAGGCGGTCTGGCAGAGCGGCAGCGGCGGTGTGGCGTACGTGCTGCGGCCCCCGTCGGTGCCGCTGCCCCCACCGCCCCCTCAGGCGAACTGGTAGTCAGTCCGGCAACTCCCAGATCCGGTACGCGCCGGCCGGGGCGGCACCGCACACCAGGTGACCGGTCATCGCCTGACACTCGCCGATGGCCTGGGGCAGCACGTCCAGGACCTGCACCTTCCCGGCGCGGACGTCCACCTCGCCGACGACCACCCCTCCGTCGGGATGCCGTCGTGTGCCGACCAGCCGACCACCGAGACTGAGTTGGTAGAGGTCCCACCGGCCCAGGTCGGCCAACTCCCGCCCGGTCAGCGGATCGAGCACGACGAAGTGCTCCGGCCCGTCTTCGCTGCTCAACACGTTGACCAGCAGGCGACCGTCGTATGGCCAGGCCCAACCCCACCGGGTGTTGCGCCAGCGCAACGCGCCGGTTGCGGTGTCGATCGCCTGGAGTTCGTTGTTGCCGGTGCGCACGCACAGGACAGGGCCACAGTCCAGCGCGAAGTCCACGTTGACACCCGCGCGGCTCCAGCGTTGGTCGAGCTTGTCCAGCCCGTACGCGGCGACCGTGCCGGAACCTCTGTCGATGGCCAGCAGCAGGTCCTTCGTCAGGTCCACTCTGATCGGACCACCGTCGGGCGGGCGCAGGTCGGCGCGGGCCAGCACTGCGCCGGTGACCGCGTCGCGTACCTCGACCGGTCCGTCCACCTGGTTGAGCACCACCCGGTCCACTCCGTGCCCGATGTCCCGAACGTTGATCTCGGCGGTGGTGGCGGGCAGCTGCCAACGCACCGTGCCGCAACACGGATCGACCACGCGCAGACCGGACGGCTGGGTCTCGCCACCGGTACGCAGCAGCAGGTTGCCGTCGGTCAGCTCGAAGACGCTGCCCGGCTGCTGCCACCGGTACGCCCCGGTCGCCCGGTCCAGAGCGACGGTGCGTGTCTCCCGGCCCTCGGGGCCGATCTCGTACCCGGTGACCAGCATCATCCCGGCCAGCGGAGTCATTCCCCAGTACCGCGCCTCCGCCGACAGCGGCGCCTGCCAGACCGGCTCGCCGCCGGGCAGCCGATACGCGGCCAGCCGCCCCTGCCGCCCCGGGCTGGTCGGCTCCATGACCAGAACGAGGTCACCGTCGACCAGGACGTCGGCCCCGGGCTGGGTCGGCAGCGTCACCGGGGCCCGCCGGGGTGGCGGCACGGCGGAGGCAGCGAGCGTGACCAGCGCGAGGAGCAGGACCAGCGCGCAGCGCAGCTGCCGGCCGTCGGCGCGGGGTGGGCGGGGTAACGGCTCCGGGTCCGTGCCGTGCCGCAGCTCGCCGAGGTCGATCACCGAGTCGCTCACCGCGTCAACCGCCACAACGCGGTCGCGCCGTCGACACGCTGGCAGAGCAGGACCGGCAGGGACGCCTGGCAGCTGCCGGCGATGACCCGGAGCACGTCGAGGATCCGCGCCTGACCTGCCACCAGGTCCAACTCGGCGACGACCATCCGGCCGTCGGCCCCCTGGCGCAGGCCGACCAGCGGATCGTCCGGCCCGAGCACCGGCAGCAGGCCCCACGCGCCCAGCTCGGTCCTTACCTGCCCGGTCGCCGCGTCCCGCACCTCGTACCCCTGGCCGGGCCTGGCCATCAGCAACCGGCCGTACCGGACGTCGGCCAGGTTGTCCTGGCCCTGTTCGGACCAGCGCACCGCGCCGGTGGCGGGATCGAGCACCTGGAGGCCGCCGGTCTGCGGTACCGCACAGAGCAGAGCGCCGCAGTCGACCACATGCGACACCAGCGTCACCTCGGCCGTCCATCGTGGTTCCAACTCGGCCAGCCCGTAGCTCACCAGCCGGGTGCTGCCGGGCGGGACGAGCAGCAGCAGGTCGTCGACGACCTGCACCCGCTGGTACGCCGACCGGTCACCGGGCAGTGTGTCGATGCTGCGCAGCAGGCGGCCGGTGCTGGCGTCGTGCAACTGCACCTCGCCGGTCGGTTGCAGGAGCACGAACCGGTCGACCTGGCCCTCGGGAGTGAGGTGGTAGGACGGGTTGGCGGCCGGCGGGACCGACACCGACCAGAGCACCCGGCCGGTGTCGGGCTCGACCCCGCTCACCGCGCCCGACCCGTCCTCCCGGCCGTCGGTCACCAGCAGAGCGCCGCTGGCTGTCAGCTGGGGAGCACCAGGATGCTGCCAGCGTTGCCGGCCCGTGACGGTGTCGAAGGCGGTGGTCTGGAACACCCTGTTCGGGGCGCTGACCGCCATCGTCAACACCAACCCTCGCTCGACCCGGACGTCCAGGTAGTCACCGGTGCGGACCAGCGGCGTCTGCCACCGCCGCCGCACGACTGTTCCGGATGGTGCCGGCTGGGCGTAGGCGGTCAGGTAGCGGTCCCCGTCGGGTGTCGGCGGGTCGATGACAAAGATGCCGTCCCCGGCCAGGTATGCCGTGGCCGTGGGCGACGCCGGCACGATGCTCACCGTTCGCTGCGGTGACGGCGTGGCGCCGGCCAGCACCACCAGGCTGAGCACCAGCACCGCCGCGCTGCGCAGCGGGCGACCGGCGGCGCGCGGGCGGCGGACCGCAGGCGCCGACGCCGGCTCCTCCCGGATCTCGCCCAGCTCGATGATCGACAACGATCGTCCTTCCGTCACCACTCAGGCTGACCGACGGGTGACCGTCCGGCAAACCGACCGTGAGCGCACCGGGCCGGCAAAAGCGGCGGAACCCCGCCTGTACGATGGCGCGTCGTGGCTGTGCCGGTGGTAGACCCTTCGCTGAATCCCCTGACCGACGCCGACCCGGCCGAGGCCGAGTCGACACGGCGGCCTCGACGCCGCCCGGCCCGAGCCGACCTGTTGGCCCTCGGAGCCTATGTCCTGCTGGGCGTCTTCGTCTGCCTCAACTACTGGGGTGACGTCACCGGCCGGGTCTCCTCGCACCTGCCCACCGACCACAGCTGGTTCGAGTGGCTGTTCGCGCACGGCGCGTACTCGGTGCGGCACCTGGAGAACCCGCTGTTCACGGCCCAGCAGAACGCCCCGGACGGGGTGAACATGATGGCCAACACCTCGCTGCTCGGGGTGACCCTGCCGCTGGCCCCGCTGACCATGCTGCTCGGCCCGCAGGTGATGTACGCGCTCTACCTCGGTGCGGCGCTGGCCGCCACCGCCGGCACCGGCTACTGGATGCTCTCCCGCCACCTGGTGCGCTCCCGGGCGGCGGCCTTCGTCGGCGGCGCGTTCCTCGGCTTCGCGCCGGGAATCATCCACCACGCCAACGGCCAGCCCAACTTCGTGTCCAACTTCCTGCTGCCGCTGATCGTGGTGCGGGTGCTGCGCCTCGGCGAGCCCGGCCGGTGGCGGCGCAACGGGTTGGTGCTCGGGGCGCTGGTGACGTACCAGATCTTCATCAACGAGGAGATGCTGCTGCTCACCGCGCTGGCCTGCCTGGTCGTCGTGCTGGCGTACGCCGTGCAGCGCCCGACGGCCACCCGGGCCGTCGCCGGCACGTTCCTGGCCGGGCTCGGCGTCGCTGGCGGGCTGGCCCTGGTGCTCGCCGCCTACCCGATCTGGTTCCAGTTCAACGGCCCGCAGTCCTACCGGGGCCTGCAGGGTGGCGTGTTCCACAACTGGGGCGAGGACCTGGTCGCCTTCGTCACCTTCGCCCGGGACACCTGGGCCGGTGATCCGGCCGTCGAGAAGACGATCGGGTTGACCGAGCAGAACACCTGGTTCGGCTGGCCCCTGGTGCTGCTCTCGGTGGTCGCCCTGGTGCTGCTCGTACGCCGATCGTTGCCGGCCCGGATCGCCGCCGTGCTGATCGTCGTCTTCACAGTGGCGTCGATCGGGCCCTGGGTGCGGTTCAACGGCGTCGAGACCGGTGTACGCGGCCCGTGGTCGTACGTGCCGGACGACCTGCCGCTGGTCGAGATGATGATGCCGACCCGGTTGACGCTGGTGGTGGCCGCCGCGGTGGGCGTACTGCTCGCGCTGACCTGGGACGCCGCGCACCGCCAGGGGCGCCCGGTGGCCGACCAGCCGCGGGTGCCGGCCCAGCGCGTCGGGGAGGCGGCCCCGGCGACGTCCGACGAGCCGAGCCCGCCCGCGCCGGTCGCGGCGGGCCGCCGGTGGCTGCGCCCGGTGGGGTACGCGGCTGTCGCCCTCGCCGTTCTGCCGCTCTTTCCCCGGCCGCTGCCCGCCCAGCAGATCGACCCGCCACCGCACTTCATCAGCGCGGGCGGCTGGCGGCCGTACGTGCCGGCGGGTCGAACCCTGGTGCCGGTGCCGATCCCGAGCAACGTGCACGGCCTGCCGACGCTGCGGTGGAGTGCGCTGACCAGGCAGGAGTTCCCCGTCCCGGGCGGCTACTTCATCGGGCCGAACGAGCTGGGCGAGGGTGTCTTCGGCGCGCCGAACCGGCCCACCAGCACCCTCATCTACTCCACGATGGACGCCGGCGCGGTCCCGGTGCTCACCGACGAGAACCGCCGCCAGGCCGTCGAGGATCTGCGGTTCTGGCAGGCGTCGGTGGTGGTGCTGGGGGCGCATCCCCGCGAGGCGGTGCTGCGTGAGCTGATCACCGGCCTGATCGGGCCGCCCCAGCGGGTCGACGACGTCTGGGTCTGGGACGTCCGCGCCCTGGTGAGCTGATCAGTCGGCCTGGTTCCGGACGTCCCACATCCACCCGCCGTCGACCTGGCGGCCCGGCCCGAGCAGGCCGTCGACGGTCCGACGGACCGGTTCGCCGTTGGTCAACTGGCCGAGCACCACCACGGCGGCCCGCCAGTGCCGCAGGTCCTCGACGGCCTGGCGGCGGTCGGCGTCGGTGAGCACCGGCGCCGTGCCGGTCTCGGCGACCCGCCGCAGCAGCACCGACGTGGGCCGATCCGGCGCGCCCCAGCGGGCCGCCGGGTCGTCCGGGCCGCTCGGGCCGATGAAGTAACCGCCCGGCGTGGGAAACGCCAGACCGGTACGGGCGGACCAGAGCATCGCGGGGCTCTGCGCCGCGCCGGTGACCGGCGGTACGGCGACCACCGTCCGGCCGGGCGGCACCAGCGGACGCCACCCGCCGTCGGCGACGAACCCCGGCACCGGCGTGACCGGCACCACCCGGATCGGCGTCGGGACCAGCGGCAGCAACGCGGCGGCCACCGCGCCGGCCCAGAGCAGCCGCACCGGCAGCCCGGGTGCGGCCGACAGCCGACGCGCCGCCCGCACCCGGTCCAGGGAGAGCGCCACCAGCACACCCAGCACCGGTACGCAGACCAGCGCGAACCGGGCCGGCACCGCGAGGTCGAGCAGGGGCAGCCCGGCGACCAGCCGATACGGCCCCGGAATGCCGGTGGCGGTGCCGTCGACCCGCAGCTCGGTGCCGAGGGAGAGCAGCGCGAACACCAGCCCACAGCCGGCCAGCGCGCGGACCAGCGGCCGTCGCCACAGCCAGATCACGATCACCACGGCGAGCACCAGCAGCCCCGGGCCGAAGAAGGAGTTCTCCTCGGTCGGGTTCGGCGCGAGCAGGCCCGGCAGCCAGTCGTCGCCGAGCACGGTCTGCCGGGCCGACGCGGTGAACGACGCGGCGTCCAACTGGAAGGCGTGCGTGGCGAACGCCATCCCGGAGTAGTGCTGCGGGCCGTGGAACTGGAACCACAGCGGGTATGCCAGCGGCACCGCCGCCACCCCGGCCGCCACCGCCAGCCGGCCGAGGAGGGCCGGGGCGAGCTGCCGGGCGGCCACCCGGTCGGCCAGCGCGTAGCCCAGCGCGAACACCCCCGCCGCGAGCGCCAGGAAGACCAGCACCTCCTCACCGATGAAGACCTGCCAGACCAGCAGCAGCCCGAGGACGATGCCGGGCCGCCACACGCCGACGAGCCGGTGCGCCGGGTCCACGGCGGGCCGGAACACCAGGGCGAGGATCGGGGGCACCAGGAACTGCGCGGCGATGTGCAGGTGCGCGCCCGCCTGGGCGATCATTCCCGGGGCGAAGCCGCAGATCAGCCCACCGACCGCGGCGGCGGAACGGGTGGTGACCAGCCGACGGCGCAGCAGCGCGTACCAGGCGGCGGCCGTGCCGGCGAGGCAGCAGACGACCGCCACGCAGAACGCCACCTGCGAGCCGAGGAGCAGGGTGACCGGGGTCAACGGGACACCCAGGCCGAGCACCGAGGTGTTCGCCATCAGGTTGACCCCGTCGGGCGCGTTCAACCCGGCACTGTGGAGGGGGTTGTCCCCCGCAACCACGGCGTGCGCCGCGTGGGCCAGCATCCACTCGAAGAGGATCTGGTCGCCCGCCTGGTGGAACAGCCGCCCCGGCTGGCCCCACTGGGCGCTGGTCAGCACCGCGGCCAGGCCCAGATAGCCGACCACCACCAGCAGGTCCCGCAGCCAGACCGGACGGGACGTCGGCACCACCGCCAGGGGCGAGGTGGCCGGGGACGTCGTCCCGGTGGTCATCAGACCGAACGGTCGGTCAGCGCCCGGACGTCCCACACCCAGACGTCCAGCTCCTGGCGGCCGGGGCCGACCAGGTCCTCGACGGTACGCCGCAACGGCTCGGCGTTCTGCTGACGGAGCGGCAGCACCAGGATCGCGGCCCGCCAGTGACGCAGCTCGTCGGCGAAGCGGCGGCGTTGCCGGTCGTCGAGCTTCGGCATCCGCCCGGTGGTCGCCACCTCCTCCAGCATCTGACCCACCCCGCTGGGTCGGCCACCGAACCGACCCGCGTCACCGGTGTTGCCGTTGCGCGGGGCGAGGAAGTAACCGCCGGGGATCTTGAAGTCGAGGTTGGTGGTCGCCGCCCAGCGCATCCCGTGCGTGTTACCCATACTGGGCACCGGGATCGGCACCAGCGTCTGGTCCGGCCCGACGTACGCCCGCCAGCGGTCGGCCGTGATGAAGTCCGGCACCGGCGGTCGGGAGACCATCCGCAGCGGCATCGGAGCGATCGGCAGCAGCGCGAACGCCAGCCCCGCCGCGGTGAGCGTCCGCACGGTGCGCCGGTCGGCCGGTCGCAACGCCCAGGCCCGCTCGACGGCGAGCGCGAGCAGCAGACCGATCACCACACTGGTGATCAGACCGAACCGGGTCGGCACCACCGCGTCCAGCAACGGCAGGTGGACCAGCAACTGCCACGGCCCGCTGACCAGCTCACGGTCCCACCAGGAGACCCGCTCACCGAGCGACAGGACGGCGAAGAACAGGCCGGTCACCGCGAGCGCCCGGACGATCAGCTCCCGGCGCAGCCAGACCACGATGCCGATGGCGAGCATGGACAGGCTCCAGCCGAAGAACGCGTTCTCCTCCGAGTAGTTCGGCGCCAGGTTGATGTTGGCTCGCTGGTTGCCGCCGAGGGTGGGCGAGCCGGGGGCGAAGAAGGCGGCGATGTCGTTGCCGTAGTCCTTCACCGCATCGCTGAGCCCGTGGTAGGCCATCGGCCCGGCGAACTGCACGTACAGGGGGTACGCCAGCAGCGCCCCGGCCAGCAGCGCGCAGGTCACCACGCCGATGCCGAGCGGTCGCCAGGCCGCCGACCAGCGGGCGGGTTCCTGCGCGAGCACGGCCAGCAGGAACACTCCGCAGGCCAGCGCCGTGAAGAGCAGGATCTCCTCGTTGATGAACGCCTGCGCGGTGACCAGCAGGGCGAGCAGCGCCCCGTCCCGGACCGGCCGACGGGACCGGGTGAGCACCAGCACCCGCCAGACGATGAACGGCAGCAGGAACTGGCTGATGATGTTCGGGTGCCAACTGGCGTGCGACAGCATCGCGGGCGAGAAGCCGCAGAACCAGCCGCCGACCGCCGCCGCCAGCGGAGTACGCACCAGGTGGCGGGAGAGCATGAGGTACCAGGCCATGGCGGTGCCGGCGAGGCCGAGCGTCACCAGCACCACGAAGGAGACCGCCGGCCCGAAGAGCAGCGTCACCGGGACCATCGGGATGCCCAGCGCCAGCACGGCCGTGTTGGCCATCAGGTTGACGCCGTCGGGGTAGTTGAACTGCTCGGTGTAGAACGGGTACTCGCCGTGCAGCACCACGCGTACCGAGTGGGCGAGGAAGAACTGCACCTGGGCCGGGTCACCGGTGTAGAGCGAGGCCACCCGACCGGACGGGTCCAGCCAGATCCGACTGGTCACCCAGAGCGCGGCGAGCAGGAACAGGCCACCCACCGCGAGGTGTTGCCGTCGCCGGGTCCAGCGACGCCACCGCGCCCGCGTCGGTACGACCTCCGCGCCGTCGGCCACCGCCACGTCCTCCGCCGGCGCGTGCGGGGCCGCTGGCGTTGCGGGCTCGGACGGCGTTGCGGGCCCTGATGGCGTCGCGGGCCCTGACGGCGTGTCCGGGTCCGTCGGTGTTTCGGGCTCGGCCGGTGCTTCGGTGGGGGCGGTGGCGGCGAAGAGGCCGCCCGGTGTGCGGTAGCTCACCATCTCGTCGGGGCCGGTTGCGGCCTCCGGGTGCGGCGCGGGCAGGGCGCGGGACTCGGCAGGCGTCACAGTCGGCGGAGTCTACCGGAGCAACGAAAACGCACTAAAGCCCCGGTGACGTCCATTGTGGTGGGTCTGACGGCGACCACCTGGGGTCCCGCACCGGACATCTCGTACTATGGCGCTTTCCGACAGCGACGGCGAGGCGATCGGGGGCGGACCAGGTGACTCCAGGCCGTCGGTACGGCAGGGCGCTTCCCGTCCTGCTCAGCGCGCTGCTGGCCGCCACGGCCTGCGGTCCGGTGGCCGAGAGGAAGCCGCAGGATCTACGGGTCGGCTACGACAGCCTGGACGGCGCGTTGGCCGTGTGGCCGCCCCGGGGCGACCTCTCGGGGGACTCCACGGTGACGGCAGCGGTCACCAGGACGGTCCGCGACTGGCGGTCACCGGCCGATGACCGCGCGCACCTGCCCTCGTCCGGCATCCTCTTCTCCGGCCGGGTCGACGGCGCGCCGGTGGCACTCGTGGCCGCCGACGTGCCCGGCGAGAGCGCCTCCTGGCTGCTGCAACTCACCCGCGACGGCGACCGGTACGCGGTGACCCGCGCCACCGAGTACACCGACCCGGGCTACCTCGTCTACTCCGACGTGCTGCCGGTGCAGACCGCCGCCGGCCGCCGCTACCTGGTCTCGGCGCGGGTGCAGACGCTGGTCGGGCCACAGGATCGGACGTTGCCCGTCACGGACGGCCTCAGCGCGCCGGTCGACGTGCCGTCCTGCACGGCGGTCGGAGTGACAGCGACCCTGCGGACCACCGAGTCGCTGCCCCGCGGGCGGGCCGCTGACCGGCTGCTCGACCTGGGCACCGGCACCGTCGACCCGCGCTATCCACTGGTACGCGACGAGTCCGGCACCGGCCGGAAGGCGCTCACCGGGCTGGACACCTGCGTGCTGGGCGGTGACCGGGGCCCGTTCGGCAGCATCCCCCGCCGGATCGGGGACCGGGACGCGCCGCGCTCGGTGCCGACGTCCTGGCCGATGGCGAAACTCACCGTCCGCTCGCTCGGCGAGGTCGCCCTCGGCGGTGGTGAGGCAGCCGAGTTGCAGCAGCTCAGCTGGGACACCGACGCCGGCGCGATGACCGCTGTGGTCTACCGACCGGCCGACGGCAGCGCGCCCGTCGTCTCACCCGCCGACCGGGCCACCCCGTTGCAGGCGTACCAGTTGCCGGTGCCCGGTCAGCCGCTCGTGGTGCTGAGCTGGCGAGCCACCCGGGACAGCTCCCTGTCCGTTCCGCCGGGCACTCCCCTGCTGGTCGAGCGCCCCGGCCTGGCGGTCATCCCCGGCCCGTCCCGTTCCCAGACCTACAGCCTCGCCAACACCGACAAGACCCACTACCGCTCGGTGAAGCCAACCAACTGACCCGCTCGTGCGAACGACGACGGCGGGCGTCCCTCGGGAGGGGCGCCCGCCGTTGTCGTTTCGTCAGTTCTGCGCGGCCGCGTCGCTGGGGGTGAGGCGGTCCGGGGTGGCGTCCAGGCCGGAGATCCAGCCGGTCACGTTGCGCGCCACGTCCTGGGCGGTCAGGCCCAGGTCCGCGAGGATCTGCGCGCGGGTGCCGTGCGGGTGCCACTCGGCCGGTACGCCCAGGTCCTTGAGCGGCACCCGGACATCGGCGTCGCGCATGGCCTGGGCGAGCGCGTCGCCCACCCCGCCGACCCGGACCCCGTCCTCGACGCTGACCACGAGCCGGTGGCGGGAGGCCAGGTCGACCAGCTCCGCCGGGACCGGACGCACCCAGCGGGGGTCGACGACGGTGACGCCGTAGCCCTGCTCGGCGACCCGGGCGGCCACCTCCATGCCCAGCTGGCCGAACGAGCCGACAGCGACCAGCAGCACGTCGGTACGCGCCGACTCGGCCAACACGTCGACCGGGCCCACCCGGCGCAGCGCCGGCAGGTCCGCGGCGACCGCGCCGGTCGGGAAGCGCACCACGGTGGGGCCGTCGTCGACGGCCACCGCCTCGCGCAGCTCCTCCCGCAGCGTGGCGGCGTCTCGGGGAGCGGCGATCCGCAGCCCGGGCACCACCCCGAAGACCGACATGTCCCAGATGCCGTAGTGGCTGGGGCCGTCCGGGCCGGTGATGCCCGCCCGGTCCAGCACGAAGGTCACCGGCAGCTTGTGCATCGCCACGTCCAGCAGGACCTGGTCGAAGGCGCGGTTGAGGAAGGTGGCGTAGACCGCGACAACCGGGTGCAGACCGCCGAGCGCCAGCCCGGCCGCCGAGGTGGCGGCGTGCTGCTCGGCGATGCCCACGTCGTACACCCGCTCGGGGTACTTGCGAGCCAGCTTGGCGATGCCGGTCGGCTCGGCCATCGCGGCGGTGATGCCCACCACGTCCGGCCGCTCGTCGGCGACGGCCAGCAGCTCGTCGGCGAACACGTGCGTCCACTTCACCGACGGGGCGGCCAGCAGCGCGCCGGTCTCGACGTCGAAGGCGCTGCTCGGGCCGTGCAGGCAGTCCGCCTCGTCCTCCTCGGCCGGGCGGTAGCCGTAGCCCTTGCGGGTGACCGCGTGCACGATCACCGGGCCGCCGAAGTTCTTCGCCGCGCGCAGCGCCGCCTCGACGGCCGCCACGTCGTGCCCGTCCACCGGGCCCACGTACTTGATGCCCAGGTCCTCGAACATGGCCTGCGGGGCGACCGCGTCCTTGATGCCCTTCTTGACCGCGTGCAGCACCTCGTACATCGGCTTGCCGACCAGCGGCGTGGAGCCGAGGGCGTCCTTGACGGTGTCGAGGACCTTCTCGTAGCCGGGGTTGAGCCGCAGCGAGGAGAGGTGGTCGGCCAGCCCGCCGATGGTCGGCGAGTAGGACCGGCCGTTGTCGTTGACCACGATCACGAGGGAGTTGCCGGCGGTGGCGATGTTGTTCAGCGCCTCCCAGCACATGCCACCGGTGAGCGCGCCGTCGCCGACCACGGCCACGACGCTGCGGGCCTCACCCCGCAGCGCGTACGCCTTGGCGAGGCCGTCGGCGTAGGAGAGCGCGGTGGAGGCGTGCGAGTTCTCGATGAGGTCGTGCTCGCTCTCCGCCTGGCTGGGGTAGCCGGAGAGGCCACCGCGCTGACGGAGCTTGTCGAAGCCGGCCTGGCGTCCGGTGAGGATCTTGTGCACGTACGCCTGGTGGCCGGTGTCGAACAGGAGCCGGTCCCGGGGCGAGTCGAAGACGCGGTGCATGGCCAGCGTCAGCTCGACCACACCGAGGTTGGGCCCGACGTGCCCGCCGGTGCGGGAGACCTTGGCGATCAGGAAGTCCCGGATCTCGGCGGCGAGGACGTCCAGCTCCTCGCCCGACATCCGCTTGACGTCCTGCGGACCGCGTACCGTCCCCAGCAGCCGGCCGTGGTTGGCCGTGTCCTCTTCAACACTCATGACCGGAGAGTCTATCGGCCGCCCGGTACTCCGCAGCCTGGGCCGAGAGGCCCGGGCCGTGCGGGTCGGCTGAGCCCCTGGTCAGAGCGCGATCCGCGGCGGGAGCAGCAGCCCCACCTGCTCGACGTGCTGTGTCATCGGGAACAGGTCGAAGCCCCGCAGCGCCGCCAGCCGCCAACCGAGCTCGGTGAAGGTGCGTACGTCCCGGGCGAAGGCCGCCGGGTCACAGGCCACGTACGCGACCGCTCGCGGGCCGGCGGCGACGATGTCACGCACCACCTGGGCGCCCGCGCCGGAGCGCGGCGGGTCGAGCACCACCACGTCGACCGGGCCGGTGATCCGTCGGCGGGTCAGCGCGGTCTCCACCCGGGCGGCGACCACCTCGACCTGGGGCAGGTCGGCCAGGTTGGCCCGGGCCGCGTCCACCCCGTCCCGGCTCGACTCGACCAGGGTGATCCGGGCGTCGCCGACCCGTCCGGCGAGGGCCGCGGCGAACAGCCCAGCGCCGCCGTAGAGGTCCCATCCGGTCTCGCCCGGTTGTGGGTCCAGCAGGTCCAGCACCGCCGCGCAGAGGGTGTCCGCCGCGGCCGGGTGCACCTGCCAGAACGCGGACGCGGGCAGCGTCCAGTCCCGTCCGGCGGCCACCTCGCGGACCTCGGCCGGCCCGCTCACCAGGGTGGGCACCCCGTCGCGGATCTCCGTGACGGTCACGTCCCCGCCGGTGCTGGCGATCGTCTCGACCGCCTCGGCGGCCGGCCAGCGCTCGGTGAGCACCGGCAGCTGCTGGATGGCCGGGTGGGCGATCCGGCAGCGGTCGATCGGCACCACCTCGTGCGACCGGTGCTTGAGCAGACCGGCCCGGTCCGCGGCATCCACGGCGTACCGGACCCGGGAGCGCCAGCCGAGCAGCCCGCCGGGCAGCGCCTCGACCCGGATGCCGAGCTGGTCCAGCTCGGCGTCGGTCAGCCCGCCGAGGCGGACCAGCTGCTCGCGCACCACGGCGGTCTTCCAGGCCAGTTGCGCGTCCGGGGCGACGTGTTGCAGGTCGCAGCCGCCACACGCGCCCGGCCTGGCGTACGGGCAGGGCGGCTCGACCCGGTCCGGTGAGGGGTCCAGCACCGTCACCGCGTCGGCCCGGACGAACCCCCGGTGCACCTCGGTGACCTCGGCGATGACCCGTTCACCGGGCAGCGCGTGCCGGACGAAGACGACCTGCCCGTCCACCCGTGCCACGCAGTGCCCGCCGGGGGCGACCGCGTCGACGGTCAGCTCGACCCGTTCCGCCTCGGCCAGCCCACGCTCGGGTGCCGGTGGCACCGGGGTTGTCGCGGTTCGCTGTCCGCCCGACTCAGTCACGGCCGTTTCCTTCCGTTGCGCGGTCCGCCGGGCCGCCCTCACCAGGCGGCGGCGGAGAAACCACCGGCGGTGCGGAGACCAGCGGCGGCACGGTGCCGCGCGGCCCCCGCGCCGGTGTCCGGGACAGCGTGGCGTCCAGCCGGTCCAGGTTCTTGCTCGCTGTCGACGCGAGCTGCCACGGCACGCTGACCACCATCACCCCCGGTTCGAAGAGCAGCCGGCCCTTGAGGCGCAGGGCGCTCTGGTTGTGCAGCAGGTTCTCCCACCAGCGGCCGACCACGTACTCCGGGATGAAGACGGTGACCACGTCGCGGGGTGACTTGCGGCGGGTGGAGGCGACGAAGTCCAGAATCGGGCGGGTGATCTCCCGGTACGGCGAGTCGATCACGGTGAGCGGGATGGCCATCTCCCGCCGCTCCCAGTCGGCCTGCAGGTCCCGGGTGTCCTTCTCGTCCACGTTGACGGTCACGGCGGTCAGCGTGTCCGGCCGGGTGGCCCGGGCGTAGGCGATGGCCCGCAGCGTCGGCTGGTGGACTTTGCTGACCAGCACTATCGCGTGGTTGCGGGCGGGCAGCGTGGCCCGGCCCTCGTCCGGCGGGGTCAGCTCGACGGCGATCCGGTCGTAGTGCCGGCGGATGGCCAGCATCAGCACGTAGATCACCGCCATCGCGGCGATCGCGATCCAGGCGCCGAGCAGGAACTTCGTGACCAGGACGATCACCAGCACCGTGCCGGTCAGGCCCATGCCGAACGTGTTGATCGCCCGGGACCGGTACATCTTGCGGCGCGCCTCCGGGTCCCGCTCGGTCCGCAGGTGCCGGTTCCAGTGCCGGATCATGCCGGCCTGGGAGACGGTGAACGAGACGAAGACCCCGACGATGTAGAGCTGGATCAGCTTCGTCACCTCGGCCTGGAAGCCGACGATCAGCACGATCGCGAAGAGGGCGAGGAAGGTGATGCCGTTGGAGAACGCCAGCCGGTCGCCGCGGGTGTGGAACTGGCGGGGCAGGTAGCGGTCCTGCGCGAGGATCGAACCGAGCACCGGGAACCCGTTGAACGCGGTGTTCGCGGCCAGGAACAGGATCAGGGCGGTCACCCCGGCCAGCACGTAGAGCAGGATCGACCCGGACCCGAAGACCGTCTCACCGAGCTGGGTGGTGACGGTCTTCTGCACGTACCCCTCGGGGCCGGAGACGATCTGCAGGGCCGGGTCCTCGACGAACTGCAGGTGGGTCAGCCGGGCCAGCCAGATGATCCCGACCAGCATGCTCACCGAGATGGTGCCGAGCAGCAGCAGGGTGGTGGCCGCGTTGCGGCTCTTCGGCGCCTTGAACGCCGGCACACCGTTGGAGATCGCCTCCACGCCGGTGAGCGCGGCGGCGCCCGAGCTGAACGTCCTCAGCAGCAGGAAGATGAGCGCGAACCCGGTCACGCTGTGCTCGGCCTGGATCACCAGGTCGGCGCTCGGGGCACGGAGGTCGTCGCCCAGCACGAAGACCCGGAACAGCCCGGTGAGCAGCATCCCGAGCATCACGATCACGAAACCGTAGGTGGGGATGGCGAACGCCGTGCCCGACTCGCGCAGCCCGCGCAGGTTGACAGCGGTCAGCAGCACCACCGCGATCACCGCGATCAGGACCTTGTGGGTGGCCACGAACGGCACCACCGAGCCGAGGTTGGCCACCCCGGAGGAGACCGACACCGCCACCGTGAGCACGTAGTCGACCAGCAGCGCACTGGCCACCCCGACGCCGAACTTCGGGCCCAGGTTGACAGTGGCCACCTCGTAGTCGCCACCGCCGGACGGGTAGGCGTGCACGTTCTGCCGGTAGCTGGCCACCACGGTGAGCATCACGACGACCACTGCCAGCGCGATCCATGGAGAGAACAGGAACGCCGAGGCGCCGGCGATGGACAGGGTGAGCAGGATCTCGTCGGGCGCGTACGCGACGCTGGACAGCGCGTCGGACGCGAACACGGGCAGCGCGATGCGCTTCGGCAGGAGGGTGTGCTGGAGCCGGTCGGACCGGAACGGTCGACCGAGGAGGAGCCGCTTCAGCAGCGAGGTGGGACTGGCCACGAACGCCAAGGGTACGACCACCACGACGGGGGCGAGGGGGTGGGCGATCACGGCTGCTCACGACGACGGGGTACGGTCGGTCCCCGCTTCCCACCGGGACGTGGCAGGCTCGCACTCGGAGGCCACCGGAAGCGGGGGCGGTACGCACCTTGGGAGGGACAGCGTGCACGTCGTGATCATGGGATGTGGCCGGGTCGGGTCGACCCTCGCCCACAGCCTGGAGTCCCGAGGGCACTCGGTGGCGGTGATCGACCAGGACGCCGACGCCTTCCGCCGGCTCGGCCCCGACTTCGCCGGGATCACGGTGACCGGGGCCGGCTTCGACGGCGAGGTGCTCCGACAGGCCGGCATCGAGCGCGCGGACGCCTTCGCGGCGGTGTCGAGCGGCGACAACTCCAACATCATCTCGGCGCGGCTGGCCCGCGAGACGTTCGGCGTGTCCCGGGTCGCCGCCCGCATCTACGACCAGCGCCGGGCGCAGGTCTACGAGCGGCTGGGCATCCCCACCGTCGCGACAGTGCGCTGGACTGCCGACCGGATGCTGCGGCACCTGGTGCCGGAGGGCAACGTGGAGATCTTCCGCGACCCCACGAGCACCGTGTCGATCGTCGAGGTGCCGGTCCACAAGGACTGGATCGGCCGGTCGGTGCGCACCCTGGAGGAGGCGTCCGGCGCACGGATCGCCTACCTGATCCGCTTCGGCATCGGCACGCTGCCCACCGGCTCCACCGTCGTACAGGAGGGTGACCAGGTGTTCATGCTGGTCAGCGATGACATCGTGGCGACGGTCACGTCGGTGGCGGCGGCGCCGCCGGAAGGGGGGCACTGAGCCATGCGGGTCGCCATCGCGGGCGCGGGCAACGTGGGCCGCTCGATCGCCCAGGAGCTGATCGACAACGGCCACCAGGTGATGCTGATCGAACGCCAGCCCAAGATGCTGCGCCCGGACCGGGTGCCGGCGGCCGAGTGGGTGCTCGCCGACGCGTGCGAGGTGGCCAGCCTGGAGGAGGCCAACGTCGCCGGGTGTGACGTGGTGGTCGCGGCGACCGGCGACGACAAGACCAACCTGGTGCTGTCGCTGTTGGCCAAGACCGAGTTCGCGGTGCCGCGCGTGGTGGCCCGGGTCAACCGGGCCGAGAACGAGTGGCTGTTCACCGAGCAGTGGGGCGTCGACGTCGCGGTGAGCAAGCCGCGGGTGATGGCCGCTCTGGTCGAGGAGGCGGTCACCGTCGGCGACCTGGTCCGGCTGATGACCTTCCGCCAGGGTGAGGCGAACCTGGTCGAGATCACCCTGCCGCCGACCGCGCCCTACGTCGGTCAGCCGATCCACGCCGTGCCGCTGCCCCGCGACTCCGCGCTGGTGGCGATCCTGCGTGGCAAGCGGGTCCTGGTGCCCAGCCCGGACGACCCGATCGAGGCCGGCGACGAGCTGATCTTCGTCTGCACCGCCGAGGTGGAGGACCAGGTCCGCGCGGTGATCCTCGGGCCGGACAGCGTCGAGCGGACCCGCGGCTCACGCTGAGCCGACGGGCCGTTCGGTCAGGCGCCGGGCAGCGGGGTCGGCGACGACTCCCGGGTGACCCGGCGCACCGTCCAGACCGTGATCAGCAGCAGCAGCGCGTACGGCGGGTAGCCCAGCGCCAGCCGGGCCACGCCCAGCGCGGTGTCCTGATGGGCCAGGTAGAGCCCGGCCTGCACGCCCACCTTGGCCAACCAGACCACGCCCCAGAGCACGGTGAGCTGAGTGAAGGTGCGCACCAGCTTCGGGTCGGTGCGCCATTCCGAGCGGCCCTTGGCGACCAGCACCGACCAGATCCAGCCCACCAGCGGCTGCCGGATCGCCGCCGAGATCAGCAGGGCGACGCCGTACCCGATGCCGTAGAGGATGCCGGGAAGGTAGAAATCGCGCTCGTCGCCGGTGCGCCAGGCGATGGCCGCGCCGACGCCGACGCCGAACAGCCCGTTGATGGCATGCCGGATCGGCCGACGCTGGGCCAGCCGCAGCCCGGCGATCAGCAGCGCGACGGAGACCGAGGCGATCACCGCCGGTCGCAGCTCGCCGATGACGTTGGCGAGAACGAAGACCACGACCGGGATGCTCGACTCGACCAGCCCCCGCCAGCCGCCGAGCTGGTCGGCCATCTGCTCGGCGATCGTCGGCAGCGGCTCCTCCTCCGGAGGGCCGGTCTCCGGCTGCGCCGCCCGGTGCTGTCCCGTCGTCATCGCCGGCCTTCCGTCCGCAACGCCGTCACTTCGGCGAGTCCAGCTCGTAGTAGGGGTTGTAGATGACCTTGCGCTCGTCGCGCACCGCCACCCGGCCACGGGCGGTCAGGTGCCGGCCCGGCTCGATCCCGGCGATGTGCCGTCGACCCAACCAGACCAGGGTGACCACGTCGCTGCCGTCATACAGGTCGGCCTCCAGGGTGGGCAGGTTGGTGCGCGGCGTGTAGACCACCGTGCGCAGCCGACCGGCGACCGACACCAGCTGACCCCGGGAGCACTGCTGTGCCGGGATCCCGCCGCACTGGGCGCTCTCGCGCCGCAGCTCCTGCGCGTCTATCTCGGCCTCGCTGGCGGTGAACCGTTGCAGGATGCGCCGCAGCGACACCCGGCCCTCGTCGGTCGTCATGACCTCCGCGTCACCCTCTCCACGCTCGCCGTCCCCGGCCGGCACCGGCGGCGCCGGAACCGTGCCGCCAGCGTACGCCGACGGGGCTGGTTCCGGCGGGCCGGTGCGCGCGGGTCAGACCTGGCGCGGCTCGGCGTCGGCGGCGCCCGCCTCGGCGTCGGCCTGGTCGGCGATCTCGCGGGGCAGCCGCAGCGGCAGCGGCTCACGGACCGGCTTGGCCTCCTGGCCACGGTCGACCACCAGGCCGTCCAGGCACTCCACCAGCGGCCCGGCCACGGCCGGGTTGGTGGCCACCGGGCCCTGGAACACCCCGCGGACCATCCAGCGCGGCCCGTCGATGCCGACGAACCGCAGGTTCGTCGGGCCGTCCGGGGTGTTCACCTGGGCGTGCAGCTCCGGGCCGTACTCGCCCTCGACCTCCTGCGCGCTCGCGCCGTCGCGCAGCAGGGACTGCCGAATCTCCTCGCGCACCTCGCCCCAGATCCCCTCGGACCGGGGGGCGGCGAAGACGCCCAGCTGGAGTGCGTTGTCGCCATGCACCAGCACCACCTGCTGGACCACACCCTGCGGGTCGGCCTGCACCCGCACCTCGACGTCGGCGATCGCCGGGATGTGCAGGCTGCCCAGGTCGAGTCGCTGCACGTCGTCGTAGCTCTCGGAGATGTCGTACGGGCCGCGCTCCAACGTCGGCGCCGCATCGCCCTGGTCGGGGACCTGGGTGGCCCGCTCGTCACGGGTCTGCCGCTCGGCGTCGGCCCGCTTTCGGGAGAAGATCACTGCGCCTGCCCTCCGCTGTTCACACTCACCCTGCCACCTCTTCCGTCTGCCCGCGGCCCGGCTCGTCTGGCCGCCGCTCGACCCGGTCCTGGCCCGTCGGCGACGGCACCAGCCCGGCGTGCCCGCCGGTCGACCCGTGCCCGCCGACCCCACGCCGGGACGTGGGCAGCTCGACCACCGGCTCGAACCGCACCCGTGCGACCTGCTGGACCACGAGCTGCGCGATCCGGTCGCCGCGGGAGATCTTCGCCGGCACATCCCGATCATGGTTGATCAGGTTGACCAGGATCTCACCCCGGTAGCCGGCGTCGACCGTACCGGGCGCGTTGAGCACCGTCACGCCGAGCCTGGCCGCCAGACCGGAACGGGGATGGACCAGACCCACGTACCCCTCCGGCAGCGCGATGGCCACGCCGGTGGGCACCAGGGCACGGCCACCGGGCGGCAGTTCCACGTCCGCGGCCGCCACCAGGTCGGCCCCGGCGTCGCCGGGATGGGCGTACGTGGGCAGCGGCAGCTCGGAGTCGAGCAGCTGCACGGGCACGGGTACGACGTCGGTCACGGGTCCCCTCTTCCGTCCGGTTCTCGGGGTGACCCTGCCATCCTGCCGGTTCGCCGAGCCGCCGTGCGCCGTACCCTCGCAGGAGTGAGCATGTCGCCCTCTCCCTCCGCCGATCAGCCGCCGGTCGACGCCCGCCCGGCGTACGCCGAACGGTTGGATCTGCCCTGGTGGTTGTGGCTGGGCGGGCTGGTGGCCGCCGCGCTGCTGGCCGTCGAGATCTGGATGGGCGCCGCCGGCGTGCGCGCCTGGCTGCCGTTCGTCGTGCTGCTGCCCCTCACCGCGGCAGGGCTGTGGTGGCTCGGCCGGATCCGGATCGGGGTCGCCGACTCCGAGCTGCGGGTGGACGACGCCCGCCTGCCGGTCCGCTTCGTGGCCGACGTGGTGCCGCTGGACGCGGCCGGCCGCCGTGAGGTGCTCGGGGTCGGCGCGGACCCGCTCGCCTTCGTGGTGCAGCGGCCGTGGATCGGCGGCGCCGTGCAGGTGGTGCTCGACGACCCGGCCGATCCGACCCCGTTCTGGGTGGTGAGCACGCGGCACCCCGTCGAGCTGGCGGAGGCGGTGCTGGCCGCGCGGGACGCTCTGGCGCTCTCCCGACCCACCACGGGTGAGCAGGGCTGATCCGACGCCGCCGACCCGGTCAGGTGCCGGTCGGTGGGCCGGGCAGGGCTGCCGGTGGCGCGGGTCGGGCGATGCCCCGCCGGCGCAGGTCCACCTGAAGCTGCTCGGCCATCTGCTGGGTGGCCCGGCGGTTGAGGAAGCTGGCCACGGCCGCGCCGGTCAGGAACGGCCCGAGCGTGGTGAGGTTGCGACCGAAACGCCGCAGCAGCATGTCCCGCAGTTCCTTGCGGGCCGCGGTGCCGAGCACCGCGCCCACCCCCACGCCGGGCACCATCGGGTTGACCCCACGCTGGGTGGCCCAGGAGTGCACCAGGGCGACCGCCCGTTGGCTGCCGCCCTCCGGTAGCGCCACGCCGTGGACCTCGTGCAGCTCACCGACCAGTTTCAGTTCCACCGACACCACGGCGACGGTCTCGGCGGCGAGCAGCACCGGCGCGGAGAGCAGGGTAGGGGCGACCGTCCACTCGACGGCGGCGACTCCCCCGCCGGCCGCGCCGATCGCGGCGGTGGCCCGGGACGCGTTGCGGATGAGCCGGTCGGCCAGGGCGGCATCGTCCAGGCCGGGGAAATGCCGGCGCAGGGTGGCCAGGTCCCGCACCGGGATGTGCGGGGCGACCTCGGTGACGGTGTCGACCATCCAGCGCACGGCGGCACGGGGCTTGAACAGGTCGGAGATGCCCCGGGCGCGGGCCTGCCCGACCATCCGGGTCAGCAGTTGGCGGCGACGGGCCGGAGCGAGGTCGTCCGCGGTCAACGCCGCGACGGTGGCGCCGAGGTCGTCCGTGCCGCCGGTGGCACCGAGGCTGCCCGTGCCATCGTCGGTGGTGCCGCCTCGATCGCTCATCGGACCTCCCGGTGCTGTGGCTACCCGCTACGAGTCAAGCAGGTACCCACTACCGGCGCACGCCTACACCAGCAGCGGCGGCCCCGTTCAGGAGGCCGCCGCCGGTGTCGTGGTTGTCAGACGCACTCGCGGCAGATCAACTCGCCGTTACGCTCGACTGCCAGCTGGCTACGGTGATGTACCAGGAAGCAGCGGGCGCACCGGAACTCGTCCTGCTGCATCGGAAGCACCTTGACCGTGAGCTCCTCGTCGGCCAGATCGGCACCGGGCAGCTCGAAGCTCTCGGCCACCTCGGCCTCGTCGACGTCCACCGCGCCCGACTGTGAGTCGACGCGCCGTGCCTTGAGCTCTTCCAGGCTGTCCTCGCCGAGGTCGACCTCGTCGCGACGCGGGGCGTCGTAGTCGGTGGCCATCGGTTTCACTCTCCCATATCGATGTTGTCGCTTCCGGTTGTAACGCCGGACGACGCTGTTTCGGTTCCGCTGGCCGGCCACCACTTGTGTCGGGCACCCGACCCGAGGACCGAACGGGTCGAGCTCGCTGGGGCGACTCCCCTGCGAGCGCGGAACCTTACCCCCCCTTGGGCGAGGCATGTATACCGCCCTTGCGGCTGAGATGTACGCCCCCGCACGCGAAGTTGTTCCCAATGTGATTCAGGCGACACGAAGATAGGGGTAGTAGTACCCGGTTCGCGGTCGGCGCGCCGGCATGTCGGGCTGTTTCCACGCGACGGCCGGACAACCGTTAACCTCAGCGGCGTATTCGACGGCCGGCGGCCAGTCTGATCGTTGCCGGCTGCCGCCACCCACCTGAGGTCCCGGGAGTGCCCAGATGAGTTTTGCGCGAGTGCGAGCACTCGTCGTCGTCGGCCTGCTCGGGGTGCTGGCCCTGGCGTTCGTGGTCACCGCGATCATCCGGGACACCCAGGGGAAGGCGGGCACGGCCGCGGGCTGCCCGGAGGGTTGGCCGCTGGCCGACGTGACACTGCACGAGCCCAAGGACGTCAAGATCAACGTGTTCAACGCGACCGACGAGCCCGGCCGGGCCGGCACCGTCGCGGACGACTTCCGCAACCGCAAGTTCCAGGTCAAGAAGGTCGGCAACGACCCCAAGGGGATCGACGACGTGGCAGTGCTGCGCTACGGCCCGAAGGGCGTCGGCTCCGCGCACCTGCTGCAGGCGTACTTCCTCAACAACGCCGTGCCGGGCTACGACGAGAAGCGCACCGACGACGTCGTGGACGTGGTGCTGGGCAACGGCTTCCAGCAGCTCGCCACCACGACCGAGGTCAACCAGTCCCTCGGTGACATCGGCGCGCCACGGGCACCCAAGGGCTCCTGCCCGTCCCCCGTCGCCAAGTGACGGCCTGACCGCCCTGACGGCCGCTCAGGGCCCGCCGGCGGCATCCAGCTCGGCCAGCCGGTCATGCAGCGGCCCGAAGAGCGCGGGCGGGGCCGCGACCACCAGATCGGGCCCCGGCGGCCCACCGGCCAGGCCGGCGACACGCACGCCCGCCTCGGCGGCCACCAGCCCGCCGGCCGCCAGGTCCCAGGCCGCGAGGCCCTTCTCGAAGTACGCGTCGAGCCGACCCTCCGCGACCAGGCAGAGATCCAGCGCGGCGGCACCGAGCCGACGGATGTCCCGGACGTGTGCGATCAGCCCGGCCACCACCTGGGCCTGGTGCGTGCGGCGTCCAGCGTCGTAGCCGAAGCCGGTGCCGACCAGCGCCTGCCCCAGGTCAGTCTCGCCGGAGCAGCGCAACCGGACACCGTCGCGCCAGGCCCCGCCCCCGACTGTGGCCGTCCACTCCTCGCCGGTGTTCACGTTGCGCACCACGCCGGCGACCACCACCCCGTCCACCTCGGCGGCCAGCGACACCGCGCTGTACGGCAGCCCGTAGAGGTAGTTGACGGTGCCGTCGATCGGGTCGACGATCCAGCGCACCCCGCCCGGCGCGACCGGCCCGGTGTCCCGAATGCCGTATTCTTCGCCGAGCACCGCGTCGTCCGGCCGCAACTGTTTCAGCGCGTCGAGCACCTGCCGTTCGACCGCCCGGTCCGCCGCGGTGACAACGTCGGTGACAGTGCTCTTGGTCGCCGCCACCGAGACACCCTCGACCCGCATCCGGTACGCGGTGGCCGCCGCATCGCGCGCGACGCCCAGCGCGACCGCCAAAAGTTCCCGAGGTGACGGCGCCGAACGGTCCATCCCAACGTCCCCTTCCACGCGACCGGGGCGTTCCGCGCCCCGCGCGAGTATCATCCTTACAAAGTCCACATCAGCGCCGAATCGGCGGTCCCACCGCCGTTAAGCAGTGCGGCGCAGGAAGATCGCGGCAGACGGCGTTACAATTCACCCCTGCCCACGCGCCACGGACCGCCGACCACCGGCCGGTCCGGGACACGGGGGTCCCTCAACCACACTGCCCGGCCCGGTTGCCCCACGCTGTGCCGGACAACCCGGCCGTGCCCGCTCTTCGCCTCCGGAAGGTCATTCGTGACAGAACCCCGCCAGACCGGCGCCGACGTTCGCTCGCTCACCGACACCCTGATCGCCCACGCGCAGAGCGC
Organism: Micromonospora sp. MGP-C2; assembly: GCF_057766525.1. NCBI lineage: Bacteria > Bacillati > Actinomycetota > Actinomycetes > Micromonosporales > Micromonosporaceae > Micromonospora > Micromonospora sp. MGP-C2. The sequence continues at coordinate 5,914,471 of NZ_JBYMEN010000002.1, read as the reverse complement.
CGGTGGTCAGCTCACGTCGGCCCAGCTCGCGCGCACCGTCGAGTCCGCCGAGGTGACTCCGGCCCAGGCCAAGAAGATTCTGCGGGCGCTCTCCGAGGCGGGAGTGACCGTGGTGGTGGACGGCTCGGCGAGCACCCGCCGCCGCGTCGCCGCGGCCCGTTCGACCACGCCGGCGTCCCGGGCCACCACTGCCAAGACCACCAAGAAGGCCGCGGCGCCCGCCCCGAAGCAGTCGCCCGCCTCCGACGACGCGCCGTCCGCGCCTGCCCCGCGCAAGGTGGCCGCCCGCAAGGCCACCCCCGCCGAGGGCGGTGCGACGCCGGCGAAGGCCACCAAGTCGACCCGGGCCACCAAGGCCACGGTCGCCGCCGCTGGCGCCAAGGCCGGCACCAAGGCCAAGGGCGAGGGCGCCGAGGGTGAGATCGACCCGGAGGAGCTGGCCGCCGCCATCGAGGACGTGGTGGTCGAGGAGCCGGCCGAGCTGGCCCAGGCCGCCGAGACCGACGCCGCCGCCTCGGCGACCGACAACGACTTCGAGTGGGACGACGAGGAGTCCGAGGCCCTCAAGCAGGCCCGGCGCGACGCCGAGCTGACCGCCTCCGCCGACTCGGTCCGCGCATACCTGAAGCAGATCGGCAAGGTTCCGCTGCTCAACGCCGAGCAGGAGGTGGAGCTGGCCAAGCGGATCGAGGCCGGGCTCTACGCCGCCGAGCGGCTGCGCGCGGCCGACGAGGGCGAGGAGAAGCTCGTCCGTGACATGGTCCGTGACCTGGGCTGGATCTCCCGCGACGGCGAGCGGGCCAAGAACCACCTCCTGGAGGCGAACCTCCGACTGGTGGTGTCGCTGGCCAAGAGGTACACGGGCCGTGGAATGGCGTTCCTCGACCTGATCCAGGAGGGCAACCTCGGCCTGATCCGCGCGGTGGAGAAGTTCGATTACACCAAGGGCTACAAGTTCTCCACGTACGCCACCTGGTGGATCCGGCAGGCGATCACCCGCGCGATGGCCGACCAGGCCCGCACCATCCGCATCCCGGTGCACATGGTCGAGGTCATCAACAAGCTTGGCCGCATACAGCGTGAGCTGCTCCAGGACCTGGGCCGCGAGCCCACTCCGGAGGAGCTGGCCAAGGAGATGGACATCACACCCGAGAAGGTGCTGGAGATCCAGCAGTACGCTCGGGAGCCCATCTCACTGGACCAGACCATCGGCGACGAGGGCGACAGCCAGCTCGGTGACTTCATCGAGGACTCCGAGGCCGTGGTCGCGGTTGACGCGGTTTCGTTCTCGCTCCTGCAGGACCAGCTCCAGCAGGTGTTGCAGACGCTCTCCGAGCGTGAGGCGGGTGTGGTACGCCTGCGCTTCGGCCTGACCGACGGTCAGCCGCGGACGCTGGACGAGATCGGCCAGGTCTACGGGGTGACCCGGGAGCGGATCCGGCAGATCGAGTCCAAGACGATGTCCAAACTGCGTCACCCGTCCCGGTCGCAGGTCCTCCGGGATTACCTGGACTGAGCGGGTTTCGTCAACCGAACGTGTCGTTTTGACCACCTGGTGTGCAACACCAGATGGTGATCGTCCGGATGCACGAATGTGATCGTTGACGTGGCACCCTGGGTGCACGGCACACTGTCCCTGCCAGGTGTGACCTCGGTCCCCCGCGGGCACACAGGGAAGGCAGTGCCTAGTAAGGGTGTTGCACCATAGGTGAGCAACGACCGAAGAGATTGTTCATCGGTGACGACCAGAGGAGGAAGGCGATGACCCCGACCCTCACGCCGCCGCCCGTGACGGCGGCTCCCCCAGCCGCCGATGAACGGTGCGACCGCTGCAATGCTGCCGGGAAGCTCCGGATCACCCTGACGGGTGGGAGTGAGCTGGTGTTCTGCGGGCACCATGCGAACAAGTACGCGGAGGATCTCGTGAAGATCACCGAGCGGTTCGCGACGGAGCCCGATTTCAGCTGGCGTGGCGCCGATCTGATGGCGAACTAAATCCGCAAACCGACATAGCCGGCCGGAGGCACCCCGAGGGTGTCTCCGGTCGGCTTTTCGCTACCCAAACCACCTCGGCCCGGCCATCGCCCTCGCCCGCACTTGCCCCGCCCGGTGCGCTTGCCCGCCCCGCGCTTGCCCCGCCCGTGCACTTGCCCCGCCCGTGCGCTTGCCCGCCCCGCGCTTGCCTCCGCCCGGTGCGCTTGCCCCCCGCGCTTGCCCCGCCCGTGCTCATGCGCTCGCCCGCCCATGCCGCGCGCTCGCCCCGCCCATGCCGCGCGCTCGCCCCACCCATGCCGCGCGCTCGCCCCACCCATGCCGCGCGCTCGCCCCACCTCCCGTTGCGCTTGCCCCGCCCGCGCGCTTGCCCGCGCCGGCCCCAGGGAACGCACGCCGCCGGAGTGCGGCCAAGATCCGCACTACTTCGGGGAAGTTGCTGCCTCCGGCGCCCGCGAGGCAGCAACTTCCCCGAAACTGTGCGGATCTTCGCGCTCCGCGCCCCGCGCCCCGCGCGCCCCGCGCCCCGCGCCCCGCGCCCCGCGCCCCGCGCCCCGCGCCCCGCGCCCCGCGCCCCGCGCCCCGCGCCCCGCGCCCCGCGCCCAAGATCGTGCTCGAACCAGGATGTAGTGGCCTCATCGACGCGCCGATGCCACTACATCCCGGTTACTGCGCGATCTTGAAGTAGGACGCTCCGCAGAGGGCCCGCGCGGGCGTCCCGGGCACGTAAACCTCGGTCTCACCCCAGGCAGCCCGTGATCCACTCGACTTCACGGAAGTCGCGCTTTCCGCCGCGCTCGAATACCGCGTTTTCAAGGAAACCGAATGGATCACGCCGGAAGCAAGCACGGCCGCAGACCCGACCGCAGACCTCGGCCGCAGGCATCGCCGATGCGGCAGGTCTAGAGGGTCTGGACGGTCGCGATGCGTTCCTCGAGCTGCTCGATGGTGGCCTGGGCGCTCGGAGGGCCGCCGCAGAGCCGGCGCAGCTCGGCGTGGATCTTGCCGTGCGGCTGGCCGGTGCGATGGTGGCGAGCGGCCACCAGGGCGTTCAGTTGGCGCCGGAGCGCCACGCGACGCTGAGCGGCGCTCATGGGTGCCGGTGGCGCCGCCGTGGGCGCAGAGGCCGGCTGAGCGGCCCCGTCGGCGGTACGGCGGCGTTGGGCGGCGAGTTGTGCGGCCTGCCGCTTGGTCAGCAGCAGCGACACCTGGTCGGCGGTGAGCAGGCCGGGCAGGCCGAGGTATTCCTCTTCCTCCGGGGTGCCGGCCTGGGCCGCGGTGCCGAACGACGCGCCGTCGAAGATCACCTGGTCCAGTTCGGCGGTGGCCGAGAGCGCGGCGAACCGCTTCTCCAACTCGCCGCTGGCCTGGTCGTCGCGCTGCGCCCGTTCCAGCAGATCGTCGTCGAGCCCGTCGGATTCCTTGGGTTTGCCGAGGACGTGGTCCCGTTCGGTCTCCATCTCGCTGGCCAGGCCGAGCAGGTGGGGCACGCTGGGCAGGAAGACCGACGCGGTCTCACCGGGCCGGCGGGCTCGCACGAACCGGCCGATCGCCTGGGCGAAGTAGAGCGGCGTGCTGGCGCTGGTGGCGTAGACGCCGACCGCCAGTCGGGGGATGTCGACACCCTCGGACACCATCCGCACCGCGACCAGCCATCGCTGGTCGGACGCCGCGAACGTCGCGATCCGCGCGGACGCGCCCTGGTCGTCGGAGAGCACCACGGCGGCCTTCTCGCCGGTCACCTGCTCGATCAGCTTGGCGTACGAACGGGCGGTCTGCTGGTCGGTGGCGATGATCAGACCACCGGCGTCGGCCATGCCCGCGTTGCGCAGCACGGTCAGTCGGGCGTCGGCGGCGCGCAGCACCTGCGGCATCCAGTCCCCGGCCGGGTCCAGGGCGGTACGCCACGCCTGTGCCACCAGGTCCTGCGTCATCGGTTCACCGAGGCGGGCGGCCAGCTCCTCCCCCGCGTTGGTCCGCCAACGGGTCTCGCCGGAGTACGCCAGGAAGAGCACCGGCCGGACCACGCCGTCGCGCAGGGCGTCGGAGTAGCCGTACACGGAGTCGGCACGTGAGCGCAGCAGCCCGTCCCCGCCCCGCTCGTAGCTGACGAACGGGATCGGGTTGTCGTCGGAGCGGAACGGCGTCCCGGTGAGCATCAGCCGGCGTACGGCGGGGTCGAAGGCGTTCTTCACGCCGTCTCCCCAGGACCGGGAGTCGCCCGCGTGGTGGATCTCGTCGAGGATGACCAGGGTGCGTCTGGTCATGGTGCGTCGCCGATGCACCTGCGGTGCCATGCCCACCTGGGCGTAGGTGACCACCGCGCCGTGGAAGTCGGCTGCGGAGTGCACGTCGGCGTTGCGGAAAGCGGCGTCGAGCTGGATGCCGACCCGGGCCGCGGCGTCGGCCCACTGGTTCTTCAGGTGCTCGGTCGGGGCGACCACGGTGACCGCCTCCACGGTGCCGTCACCGAGCAGCTCGGCCGCGATCCGCAGGGCGAAGGTGGTCTTGCCGGCGCCCGGCGTGGCGACCGCTGTGAAGTCCTCGGTGCGCCGGCGCAGGTATTCCACCAGGGCTTTGCGCTGCCAGGCGCGTAGTGCCGGGAACGTCTCGAGCACCGGCGTCCGGGCTGCCACGCGAAAGCTCCTCTCCGACCGCACGACGGCGGACCCGGGGCGAGGGCCACGATGACCGCCGCCCATGAAAACGCCTCCGCGCAGAAGCTGCCGCGAAGGCCGACTCAGCATAACCAGCGCGAGCCCCACGGCCCAGGCGACGCCACGCTGGTCACATTCGCCACCCTGGCGCGGATGGCCTCACCACTCCCGGTCGGCGCGGGGATCCGCCCCATCGGCACGCGGCGGGCGCAGTGTCGCCACCGGCGCGGACCAGCGCCGACGCAACGCGATCAGACGTAGCCCGAAGACCAGGGCGGCAGCGGCGGTGAGCGGTACGGGCCCGGTCTGCCCGGTCACGTAGAGCAGCACCACCAGCACCGAGCCGGCCAGCGCGGCGAGGGCGTAGATCTCCCGACGCAGCACGACGGGGATCTCGGCGGTGAGCAGATCGCGGCCGAGCCCGCCGCCGATGGCGGTGAGCATGCCGATCAGGCAGGCACCGACCGCTGGCACCCGGGCGTCGAGTGCCTTGAGCGTGCCGGTCACGGTGAACAGTGCCAGGCCCGCCGCGTCCAGCACCAGGACGGTGGTGCGCAGTCGGGCCAGTTGCGGGTGCAGCCAGAAGACGGCGAGGGCGGTGATCGCGGCGGTGGCCGCGTACCGCCAGTCGGCGAAGGCCAGCGGCGGCACCTCGTCGATGACCAGGTCCCGGAAGATCCCGCCGCCGAGGGCGGCCACGAAACCGACGAAAGCGACGCCGAACAGGTCCAGTCGCTTCGCCACCGCTGCCGACGCCCCGGACGCGGCGAACACCGCCACCCCGGTCAGGTCGGCGAGGAGCAGGGCGGTGGAGGTGGTCACCGCCGCAGGCTACGTCGCCGGCCGGAGCACCGGCCGAGGTTCACTCGCGGTACGAGTCGTAGATCTCCTTGCACTGGGGGCAGACCGGAGAACCCGGCTTGGCCGCCTTGGTGACCGGGAACGTCTCGCCGCAGAGCGCGACGACGTAGGTGCCCATGACGGCACTTTCGGCGATCTTCTCCTTGCGGACGTAGTGGAACATCTCGGGACCGGTGTCGGCGTCCTTCAGCTCCGGACGCTCGAGAACCTCTGTGCTCACGTCTGCACCTCCAACCGACAAGTTTGGCAGGTCATCACGGCCGGGTCCACTTGAGGCCGGCCCATGCCCCACCCCGTACCGTGCTCGTGTGAATGACTTTCGCATCAGCTACGGAACCGAGGTCGCCGAAGCCCTGCGCGACGGCCTGCCCGTCGTCGCCCTGGAGAGCACCATCGTCTCGCACGGCCTCCCCCGGCCGGAGAACCTGCGGGTGGCCAGGGAGATCGAGCAGACGGTCCGGGACGCCGGGGCCGTCCCGGCGACGATCGGCATGATCAGCGGCAGGCTGGTGGTCGGTCTCGACGACGCACAGTTGACCCGCCTCGCCACCGTCGACGGCGTGACCAAGCTCTCCGTCCGCGATCTCGCGCTGGCGGCGGCGACCGGCGCGGACGGCGCCACCACCGTCGCCGCGACCAGCGCGGTGGCCGCCGCGGCCGGGATCGGGGTGTTCGCCACCGGCGGGCTGGGTGGGGTGCACCGGGAGGCAGCGCACACCTTCGACGAGTCGGCGGACCTGGGCACCCTGGCCCAGACTCCGATCGCGGTGGTCTGCGCCGGGGTCAAGTCGATCCTCGACGTGGGCGCGACGCTGGAGCGGCTGGAGACCCTCGGGGTCGCCGTGGTGGGTTACCGCACCCGCCGGTTCCCCGGCTTCTACCTGACCGACGCCGGCTTCGACCTGGACTGGTCGGTGGACTCGCCGGAGCAGGTCGCCGCCGTGCTCGCCGCCCGCGACGAGCACGCCGTACACACCGGCGGACTGCTCGTCGCCAACCCGTTGCCGGTCGAGGAGCAGCTCGACCCGGAGCTGCACGACCGGACGCTCGCCGACGGCCTGGCCCTGCTGGAGCGGGACGGGGTCACCGGTAAGGCCGTGACGCCGTACCTGCTGTCGTACTTCCACTCGGCCACCGAGGGCGCGAGCCTGGCGGTGAACGTCCGGATCATCCTGCGCAACGCCGACCTGGCCGCGCGGATCGCGGTCGCCGCAGCGGCCCGCCGCACCACCGCCTCGGCATGACCCGACCGGCCCGGATGGTCGTCGTCGGGGACGTGATCACCGATGTGGTCGCCGTGCTGTCCGGGCCGCTCGCGGCCGGCTCGGACACCGGAGCCGAGATCAGCATCGGCGGCGGCGGTCAGGCGGCCAACACCGCCGCCTGGGTAGCCGCGCAGCGGGTGGACGTCACGCTCGTCGGCGCCGTCGGTGACGACGACGCCGGGCGGGACCGGGTGGCCGAGCTGGAGCGGGCGGGTGTCGACTGCGCGATCGAACGCGTCGAGGGCGTGGCGACCGGCACGGTGATCGTGTTGGCCACCGACGACGAGCGCACCATGATCAGCCAGCGGGGCGCGAACCTGCGGCTGACCGGCGCGCACGTCGAGCGGGCCCTCGCGGCGGTGCCCGACGCAGGGCATCTGCACCTGTCCGCGTACACCCTGTTGGACGCCGGGTCGCGCGACGCCGGGCTGCGGGCGCTGGCCGCCGCGCGCGAGCGTGGGCTCACCACCAGCGTCGACGCGGCCTCCGCGGCGCCGCTGCGGCGAGTGGGCGCGGCGGCGTTCCTGAGTTGGGTACGCGACGTCGACCTGCTGCTGGTCAACGCGGACGAGGCCACCGTGCTCGCCGGTGGGCTGGACCCGGCGGCGCAGGGGCGGGCGTTGTCGGCGACGGCCCGGCGGGTCGTGGTCAAGCGCGGCGGGGCCGGCGCGGTCTGGGTCGACCGCACTGCGGCGGTCCGCGTTGCTGCGGCCCGGCGGGTTGCCGTGGTGGATGTCACGGGGGCCGGGGACGCCTTCGCGGCTGGCCTGCTCACCGCCTGGCTCACGGGTGCCACCCCGGCCGCGGCGCTGAGCCGCGCCACCGACCTGGGGGCGCTGGCCGTCTCCACCGTCGGCGCACGACCGCAGCCGTAGTCGTCGGCGCACGGTCGCGGCTCCCGAGTGCTCGAACCCTGGCCCGTTCGCGGGTCAGGGTTCGGCGTCGATGACCTTGTGCGGGCGCTCCTCGGTGGTGAGGCTCATCGGCGGGGTGTCGTCCGTGTGCCGGCGGTGGAACCTGTTGGCCAGCCGGTGCTCTTCCTTCGGCGGCCGGTCGTTGGCCAGCAGCACGGCCAGCCAGGGGATGAGCACCATGCCGAGGGCGCACAACGGCAGCCAGAGCCAGAGCAGCGGGGCGTTCGCACCGACCAGGATCGCGCCGGCGATGATGCAGGCCACCCGGATGCCCATCATCAGGACGTAGCGGCGCTGACGGCTGGTGAGCTGGTCACCCTGGCTGCGCGAGGCGTCGGTGATCAGAATCGGCTGGTACGCCTGACGCTTCACCATGGACCTCCTCGAGGGGGTTACGCCTCATCCTGTCACCGCAGGGCCGTGATCAGCGAACTTCGACTCATCCCGTCGCGTGTTACGTGCGTGGTACGCTGCCTGGCGTGGGCAGCAGGTTCAGCTTCACTGACGAGGCGTTGGCCAACCTGAGGGTCTACGACGTCACACCCGGGGAAGTCTGGGAGGCGCTGCACAGCGCCCGACGGGTGATCCGCCATCTGGGTGACGACGTGATGGTGGTCTACGCCGCCGCCCGTCGGGGCCGCCGACTGGCGGTGCTGCTCGCCGAGGCCGATGGCACCGACAACGACTGGGACATCCTCTCCGCTCGTGAGCTGAGCGACGCCGAGTCCAAGCGCTACGACGAGGCCGTGCGGAGATCTCGCCGATGAGGAGGCCGTGACGATGCACCGAAACGACGCGACCAAGCAGTTCCACAGCGGCGACGACCGGATCGCCGAGCTGATCGACGAGGGCCCGGGGGTGGACCTCCCCGCCCCCGACACCGACGTGCCGATGGTGAGCCGGTCGGTCCGGCTGCCACTGGAGACGTACGAGCGGGTGCGGGCCGCCGCCGACGCCCGAGGCATCGGGGTCACCACGCTGATGCGCCAGTGGATCGAGGCCGGCCTCGCCGACCTGGACGACTCCGCGACCGTCTCGCTGGCCGACGTCCGGCGCGCGCTGGCCTCGCTGGCGCACCCCACCGCCGCCTGAGCGGCAGCCCTCACCAGGCCGGTCGCGTCAGCCGCCGGCGGTCTTCGCCTTGGCCGCCGCCTTCATCTGCTGCTTGTACTCGCGCACCCGGCGCAACGAGTCGGCGTCGGTGACGTCGGCCACCGACCGGTACGCGCCCGGGTCGCCGTACCCGCCGGCCGCCGTCCGCCAGTCCTGCGGGAAGACCCCGAACCGCTTTCCGAGCAGAGCCACGAAGATCTGCGCCTTCTGCTTGCCGAAGCCGGGCAGCCCGGAGACCCGGCGCAGCAGCTCCGGCCCGTCGGCGACGTCGGCCCAGAGCATCGCCGCGTCACCGTCGTAGCGCTCCACCAGGACCTGGCAGACCTCCTGCACCCGGGCCGCCATCGCCTTCGGAAACCGGTGCAGTGCGGGCGGCTGGGCGAAGAGCGCGATCAGGGCCTCCGGGTCGTACCCGGCCAGCTCGACCGCGTCCAGTTCGTGGCCGAGCCGCTGCGCCAGCACGTACGGCGAGGAGAAGGCCTTCTCCATCGGCACCTGCTGGTCCAGGGTCATCCCGATGAGCAGGGCCAGTGGGCTGCGCTCCAGCAACCGGTTGGCCTCTGGGTCGATGGGCAGCACTAGCGTCATGCGGACCATCCTGCCTGGCCCACCGATCCGGGCGGACGCCGACGCTCCGATCGTCTCGCGACACGTGGCACTCGTCTGTCACGCTCGCTCACATGCTTTTGACCGCCCCGCCCGGTTCCCCGTACCACCGGCTCGGCCGCACTGCCCGGCATCACTGGTGGCAACCCATCGTCGGCACCGTCGCGCTGGTTGTTTCGGCGGTGGTGGTCCTTTGCCTGCTCTTCGGCGTCGCCGCCGTCGTGGCCGAGCTCACCAACCGCCCGTACGACGCCGACGGGCTTCCCACCTTCGGCCCGATTCCGGACGCCGCACTGCTGATCGCCTCGCTGGCGTTGTTACTCCCACTTCTGTTCGGCGCGGCCTGGCTCGTGCAGCGCCGGCCCGCAGGCACGCTCTCGTCGGTGCTCGGCCGGCTGCGGTGGAACTGGCTCGGCCGCTGCCTCCTGATCGCCACGCCGCTGATCATCGTCATGCTGTTCGGCGCGGACCTGCTGCTCGGGCTGACCGGCGAGAGCTCGGTGCTCGCCCCGGCGGACACGTGGGTGGGTGGGCCGGAGTTCGCCGCCGGCCTGCTGATGGTCCTGCTGCTGGTGCCATTCCAGGCCGCCGCCGAGGAGTACGCCTTCCGGGGCTGGCTGTTACAGGCCGTTGGCGCGTATCTCCGCTCACCCTGGCCCGCGATCGCCCTTCAGGCGGTGCTCTTCGCCGCGGCGCACGGCTGGGGCACGGTCTGGGGTTTCCTGGACCTGGCATTCATGGGCGCGTTGTTCGGCTGGTTGACGGTGCGAACCGGCGGGCTCGAGGCCGCGATCGCGCTGCACGTGGTGAACAATCTGACCGCGTTCACCCTGGCGGCGGCGTTCGGCGAGCTCAGCGCCGACGAGACGATGGCCGACGCCCCATGGCAGCTCGTCCTCGTCGACGTGCTGGTGCTGTCCGCGTACGCCCTGGTCGTCGACCGGATGGCCGCGCGTCGAGGGCTGGCGACGGTCGTACCGCCGGACCCGGTCGTGGCGGTGCCCGGCGGGCCCTCGGCCGCGACCGGTGCGGAGCTGAAGCGGCCGGAGGTCGGGGTCGAATCTCGCGGGTGGTGACGGCTTTCTCCGCGACGGCAGGCAGGATGTCGGGGTGGACGAACACGACATGCTGCTCTCCCCCGCCGGCGTCGACGCGCTGCGCGACGCGCTGACCCGGACCGGTTTCACCAGCCACGGCATCGCCGAGCGCCTGGGCGCCCAGGCGACCACCGCCGTCGCCCGTAACGACTACCGGGCCGCGCTGCGCGCCACCGAGGACGGCGACCCACTGGGCACCCTGATCCGGGTGTTCATCTGCGACCAGACCGAGCCGGAAGGGCAGGTGGCCGCTGCGCTGGCGCCGCTGAGCCTGGAGGAGGCGCTGGCCGGTGGGCTGGTCGAGCGGTACGGCGACGGGCTGCGTGCCGGCGTCGACCTGGAGCCGTACGGCGACGACTGGTGGGTGCTCGCCGACGTGCCGGCCAGTGCCCGACCGGGTCGGCCGTTGCACGCCGAGCACGTGCTCGGCATCGGCGGGGCCACCCACACCCTGATCGGGGCGACCATCCGCCGGCCGGTGGGCAGCGCGCTGGACCTCGGCACCGGCTCCGGCGTCCAGGCCCTGCACCTGGCCACCCACGCCGACTCGGTGACCGCCACCGACCTCTCGGAGCGGGCACTGCGCTTCGCCGCGACCACCGCCGCCCTCAACGGTCAGGACTGGGAGCTGCTGCGCGGCGACCTGGTCGCCCCGGTTGCCGGCCGGCGCTTCGACCTGGTGGTGAGCAACCCGCCGTTCGTGGTCGGCCCGGGCACCACCACGCACGTCTACCGTGACTCCGGCCGGGTCGGTGACGCGATCGGCGCCGAGCTGGCCGCCGCCGCCCCGGGCCTGCTCACCGAGGGCGGCACCATGCAGTACCTGGCGAACTGGGTGCACGTCGCCGGCGAGGAGTGGGACGAGCGGGTCGCCGGCTGGTTCTCCGGGACCGGCCTGGACGCCTGGGTCATCCAGCGCGAGGTGGCCGACCCGATGGCGTACGTCGACCTGTGGCTCACCGACGCCGGCGAGACCACCGACCCGCAGCGGATGGCCGCCTGGCTCGACTGGTTCGACGCGCACAAGGTGGAGGGGATCGGCTTCGGCATCGTGTCGCTGCGACGGGGCGGGCACGCCGACCCGTTGGTCCGGGTGGAGGACCTGCGCCAGCGGGTGCAGCCGCCGCTGGGCGACCAGGTGGCCGCCTGGTTCGACCGCCAGGACTTTCTGCGGGTACGCGACACCGAAGCGCTGCTCGCCGAGCGCTACCGGGCCGCCGAGGGCCTCCAACTGCGCCAGGAGGCCACCATGGGTGACGAGGGCTGGGGGGTGGATCGGCAGGTCCTCGCGATGCCGCACGGCCTGCGCTGGACCGAGGAGATCGACCCGCTGGTGCTGGCCCTGGTCGGTGGCGCCGACGGCCGCCTACCGCTGCGCGACCAGCTCGCCCTGCTCGCCACGGCGCACGACGTCGAGCCCGACGAGATGGCCGAGGCCGCGGGCCCGATCGTGGCGCACCTGGTCGAGCGCGGCTTCATCGAGGCGGTGACCGCGTGACGCGGGCATGCTCTGCGCCGGCTGCCGGCGTTGCGGCGGGCTGCCTTGCGGCGGGCTGCCTTGCGGCGGGCTGCTGATGCGTGCGGTGGTGCAGACCGTCGGGCGGGCCAGCGTGACAGTGGACGGCGAGGTGGTCGGCGCGATCGAGAACGGCCTGCTGGTGCTGCTCGGGGTGACCCACACCGACACCGCGGAGACCGCTCAGACGATGGCCCGCAAGGTGCACGAGTTGCGCATCCTGGACGACGAGCGGTCCGCCGCCGACACCGGCGCGCCGATCCTGGTGGTCAGCCAGTTCACCCTCTACGGGGACGCCCGCAAGGGTCGCCGGCCAAGTTGGACGGCAGCCGCCCCCGCCGAGGTGGCCGAACCACTGGTGACCGCGGTCGTCGACGCACTGCGCCAGCGCAACTCGCCGGTGGAAACCGGCCGCTTCCGCGCCCACATGCTGGTGGAAAGCACCAACGTAGGCCCCCGAACCCTCCTCCTGGACCTCTAACCCCAACCCCCGCCACCCTGGTTGATCATGAAGTTATTGCCCGCCGCCTCGGCGTGTCGTGGCAATAACTTCATGATCAACGGGCCGGAAGGGGGCCGGGGGCGGGGGTGGTGTCAGGAGAAGAGGCCTCGGCGGGACAGGGACTGGCGGAGCCAGTTGTCGAGTTCGGCGGTCCAGTCGGTGCGGTCGGCGGTGGCGTGGTCGACAGTGAACCGGCCGAAGGCGTCCCGCCCCTCGGTGAAGACGCCGCCGCGCTTGTCGACCTCCAGCACCACCTGCATCTGCTGCGCGTCGGCGATGAAGGTGACCTCCAACTGGTTGATCGAGCGGGCGTACTGGGGCGCCGGGCCGAACTCGATCTCCTGGTAGAAGGGCAACGTCTGTCGTACGCCGTAGATGTGCCCACGCTCCACATCGGCGCGGGCGAACCGGAAGCCCAGTCGCAGCAACGCGTCCAGGAGTCGCTCCTGCGCGGGCAGCGGGTGCACCGACACGGCGTCCAGGTCACCCTTGTCGACGGCGCGGGCGACCTCCAGCTCGGTACGCAGGCCCATCGTCATGCCGTGCAGGTGCTGCCCGTACAGCTCGGTGACCGGTGTCTCCCACGGCACGTCGAAGCGGAACGGGATGTCGTGGCGCTGCCCCGGCTCCAGCCGGAACGCGCCGGTGATCTGCTGGCGGCGGAACTCCTGAGTGGTGTCGTAGTCGTTGTCGCCGCTCTCCACCTCGACCCGGGTGACCAGACCGAGAGTCACGTGGTCGATGTCGACCTGGTGGTCGCCGCCGACCACCTGGATGCGGCCCTCCAGCTGGCCGCCCGGGCGGCAGTTCGGGTTGGCCAGCACCGTCTCCACCGATGGGCCGCCGACCCCCATCGCCTTCATGAGCCGCTTGAAGACCACGCCGTCCTCCATCTTTCGTCGTCGCCGACCCGAGCTGGCCGGCCGTCCGCAACGTAGTCGGGGCGGGCAACCGCACACCGGGACGACACACCGCGCCAGAGACCCGACCTGATTCCTGTCGGGTGCCCGATCGCCTCACTCCCGTTTTACGCCCCGACCGCCAAGCTGTGTGCACACCGGCACCACTGGGCCGGAGACACGGCACAGACGTGGAAACGGGGAGAGACAGAGATGGCCCTTCAGATGACGGAACACCGGATGCGCCCGGCCACCACGACCGACACCGACGGGACCTCCGAGGTCCTCACCGACCTGGACGCCACCGACGAGCGTGGCATCTCCACCGACCTGGTCCGGGCGTACCTCAACGGGATCGGCCGCACGAAGCTGCTGACCGCCGCGCAGGAGGTCGACCTGGCCCGTCGGATCGAGGCCGGCCTGTTCGCCGACGAGAAGCTCGCCACCTGCACCCCGGTTTCCGCGGAGCTGCGGGCCGACCTGGAGCTGATCGTCGCGGAGGGCCGGGCTGCGAAGGACCACCTGCTGGAGGCGAACCTGCGGCTGGTCGTCAGCATCGCCAAGCGCTACACCGGCCGTGGCATGGCGTTCCTCGACCTGATCCAGGAGGGCAACCTCGGTCTCATCCGGGCGGTGGAGAAGTTCGACTACGCCAAGGGCTACAAGTTCTCCACGTACGCGACGTGGTGGATCCGGCAGGCGATCACCCGCGCGATGGCCGACCAGGCCCGCACGATCCGCATCCCGGTGCACATGGTCGAGCAGGTCAACCGGATGGTCCGCGCCCGCCGCGAGCTGGCGGTGACGCTGGGCCGCGAACCCACTGTCGCCGAGGTGGCCCGTGCCCTGGAGATCCCCGAGATCCAGGTCATCGAGCTGATCTCCTACGACCGGGAGCCGGTCAGCCTGGACCAGGCCGTCGGCGACGACGGTGAGAGCGCGCTCGGCGACTTCGTGGCCTCCGTGGACCCGCGCACCGAGCCGGGTGACGCCGCCGCCCAGGGTGAGTTGCGCAACGAGGTGAGCATCGTGCTGGCCACCCTGTCCCAGCGGGAGCAGGCGGTCATCCGGCTCCGGTTCGGTCTCGACGACGGCCGGCAGCGCACGCTGGACGAGGTCGGTCGGGAGTTCGGTCTGTCCCGGGAGCGGATCCGGCAGATCGAGAAGGTGACGCTGCTGAAGCTGCGCGCGCCGGAGCGGGCCCAGCGCCTGGAGTCGTACGCCTGCTGACGCACCTGCTCGTGGAAGGCCCTGGCGGTTCGCCGGGGCCTTCCATGCTGTCGGGGTGCTTGACCGGTGGCACCATCCACGGTAGAAACCATGTGGTTATAAAACCAGGAGGTTATACGTGGTGGGCACCGAACTGCTGGACGCGACCTTCGCGGCGCTGGCCGACCCGACCCGACGGGCCATCCTCGCCCGGCTCGCGACCGGGGAGGCGACAGTGACAGAGCTGGCAGCACCCTTCGCGATGAGCCAACCGGCCATCTCCAAGCACCTCAAGGTGCTGGAACGCGCCGGCCTCGTCAGCCGGGGACGGGACGCCCAGCGCCGACCCTGCCGCCTGGAGGCCCGGCCGCTGCGGGAGGCGACAGCCTGGCTCGCCGACTACCGCGACTACTGGGCGGAGAGCTATCAGCGCCTCGACGCGCTGCTCGACGAACTCCAGGCAGTCGACCAGACCGACTCCGCCCGTCGACGCTCCCGACCGGACGGGTCGCGCGGGTGAGCAGCGTCGACGACCCGCTCGTCGTGCACACCCCGGGTGATCGGGAGATCGTGCTGAGCCGGCTGTTCGAGGCACCGGCACGCCTGGTGTTCGCCGCATTCACCCGACCCGAGCTGCTGGTCCGGTGGTACGGCGCGCGCGGCTGGAGGCTGGTGGAGTGCGATGTCGACCTGCGGGTCGGCGGGCAGTGGCGGTTCGTGTCGCAGGGCCCGGAGGGCGCGCGGATGGTCCAGGCTGGGGTCTACCGGCAGATCGAGCCACCGCACCGGCTGGTCTGCACCGAGCTGTTCGACGACCAGTCCTACCCGGGCGAGACGCTGGTCGGCCACGAGTTCACCGAACTGGCCGGCCGGACGACGGTCACCACCACGCTGCGCTACGCCACCGCGGAGGGGCGGGAAACCGTGCTGCGCTACCCGATGACCCGAGGGGTCGGGCAGAGCTACACGCGGCTCGCCGACCTGCTGCGTTCCACAACGACGATACGAGGAGAGCAACCATGAACTGGACGCTGGAAGTGGTGATCGTGCCGGTCACCGACCTGGACCGGGCCAAGAAGTTCTACGCCGAGCAGCTCGGCTTCGTGGTGGACCACGACACCGTGATCGGCGACGAGGCGCGGATCATCCAGCTGACCCCGCCCGGCTCCGGCTGCTCGATCGTGATCGGCAAGGGCGCCGTCCCGGACATGCCAGCGGGGTCGCTCAAGGGTCTGCAACTGGTGGTGCCCGACATCGAGCGGGCCCACGCGGAGCTGGTCGAACGTGGTGTGGAGGTCAGCGACGTTCAGGTGCTGGGTGCCAGCCCAAGCCCCACGCCGCACCCGTTGGACAATGTCGGCTTCGTCTTCTTCACCGACCCGGACGGCAACGCCTGGGCCGTCCAGCAGATCTCCAGCCGCGCCTGACCGCCCCCGTCACAGGCGGCGGGGGCCGGTGTCCGGGCGGGCAACCACACCGCCGACGCGCACCTGGGCGTGCAGGACCGAGATGCCGTCCGGGCGGGCGAGCACCGGGTTGAGGGTCAGTGACCGCACCCGGGGCTGCTCGTCGGCGAGCTGACCGACCCGCAACAGCAGGTCGGCCAGGGCCGCCCGGTCGACCGGCGCGGCGCCCCGGTGCCCCCGCAGCAACGGCGCCGCCCGGGGCTCGTCGACCAGCTCGGCCGCGTCCCGGTCGGTCAGCGGCACCGCCCGCCAGGCCCGGTCGCCCAGCAGCTCGGTGGCGACCCCGCCGAGGCCGAAGCCGACCACCGGCCCGAACGCCGGGTCCTCCACCAACTCCACCACGCAGGCCACACCGGGCGGCACCATCGGCTGGACCAGCACGTCCGCGCCGAAGGTCGCCGCCAGCTCCGCGTACGCCCGGCGGAAGGTCGGCTCGTCGGGCAGGTCGAGCCGGACCGCGCCTAGGTCGACCCGGTGCCGCAGCCCGGGATCCGCCGCCTTCAGCGCCACCGGGAACCCCAGCCGCGTCGCCGCGTCCACCGCCGCGCCGACCGAGTCGACGGGCACCGAGGCCACCACGTCGATGCCGTACGCGGCCAGCAGCGCCCCCGGGTCGGTGCCGTCGGCGCGGAGCGCGGCCTGCGCGGCGGCCCGGTCGATGCCGGGCAGCTCGGGTGCCACCCCGGGCGGGCGGCGCAGCCACTCGGCGTACCGGTGCACCCGGGCGAGCGCCCGCACCGCCTCCTCCACGCCCCCGTACGCGGGCACTCCCGGCGGCAGCCGGCCGACCAGGAACGTCGCCACTGTCGGTTTGCCCAGCGCGAGGGCGGCCGGCAGCGCGGCGGTCACGTCGGCGTCCACATCGGTCAGCTGCCCGGGCAGCGGCGGGGCGAAGACCACCACCAGGGCGTCCACCCCCTCGTCGGCGGCCGTCTCCGCGAGAGCGGCGGCGAACTCGGCGGCACCGGCGCTCGGCCCGACGTCGCGGGGATGACCGTCGGCCACAGTGAGGCCGTGCCCGACGCAGGCGGTGGCTGCCAGCCCGGTCAGGGCCGAGGAGTTGCCGACCACACCAACCCGTCCGCCGACCGGCAACGGCTGGTTGGCCAGCAGCACACCCACGTCGAGCAGCTCCGGCACGGTGTCCACCCGGATCACCCCGGACTGGGCGAAGAGCGCGGCCACCGCCACCTCGTCCGGGCCGGCGGTGTCTCCGACCCCGACCGGACGGGCCGGCGAGGCGAGCGCGACGACCGGTTTGGCACGGCCGATCCGCCTGGCCAGCCGGGCGAACTTACGCGGGTTACCGAAGGTTTCCAGGTACAACATGATCACGTCGGTGCCGGGATCGTCCTGCCAGTACTGGAGGAGGTCGTTGCCGGAGACGTCGGCCCGGTTGCCGGCCGAGACGAAGCTGGACAGCCCCAGACCGCGCCGGTCCGCCTCGGCGAGCAGCGCCACCCCGAACGCGCCGGACTGGCTGAAGATGCCCACCCGACCGGCCGGCGGCAGCGCCGGGGCGAGGGTGGCGTTGAGGCGTACCGTCGGGTCGGTGTTGGCCACGCCCAGGCAGTTCGGGCCGACCACCCGCATGCCGGCGGCGTGCGCCGCGCGGACCAGCGCCCGCTGCGTGGCCGCGCCCTCGGCGCCGGCCTCGGCGAAGCCGGCCGAGATGACGACCAGGCCGTGCACCCCCGCGGCGGCGGCGTCGGCGACCACAGCGGTCGCCGCCTCCGGCGGGACCGCCACCACCGCCAGGTCCACCGGTGCCCCGGCCTCAACCGCGGAGAGGTACGCGGGCAGCCCCGCCACTGTCGACGCGCTCGGATGCACCGGCACCACCACGCCGGTGAAGCCGCCGTCGCGCAGGTGCCCGAGCACCGCGGCGCCGACGCCCTGACCGGTGGCGCTGGCGCCATAGACGGCGATGCCACGTGGGGCCAACAGCCGGGCGATGGAACGGGCCTCGGTGCGGTGTTCCCGGCCGCGCTGCACCTCCAGCGTGGCCTCGGTGGGCGCGATCGGGAAGCTCAGGTGCACCACGCCGTCGGCGTACTCGCGCTGGACCTGGTAGCCGAAGTCGGCGAAGACGCGCAGCATCGTCCCGTTGGCCGGCAACACCTCGGCGACGAAGCTCATGATCCCGTTGCGCCGGGCCGCGTCGGCCAGGTGCTCCATCAGCACCGAGCCGATGCCCCGGCCCTGGTAGGCGTCCTCCACGACGAAGGCCACCTCCGCCTCCGGGGCCTGCGGGCCGAGCCGCTCGTAACGGCCGACCGCGACGATCCGGTCGCCGGCCAGCACCACGAACGCCTCCCGGTCGCGGTGGTCGACGGTGACGAACCGGATCAGGTCCCGTTCCGGGATGCGCGGGTACGGCGAGAAATACCGCAGGTAGCGGGTGCGCTCGGAGAAGCGGCTGTGCATCGCCACGATGCCCGGCGCGTCGGACGGGTCGATCGGTCGCAACTGGACGGTGCTGCCGTCGCTGAGCAGCACGTCCACCGGCTGGCTCACGGTCGTCACCGGCGTGGCCCTCCCCTGGCCCGGCTCAGTCCCGCGGGTCGTACGGGTCGAGCCCGAGCAACGGGAAGACCGTCTTGCGGGTCGCGGCGATCGCCCGGTCCACCGCGTTGGGCTCGCCGGTCGGCTGCCACGGCTCGAACGACGGGTCCGCGTCGTCGGTCATCCGCAACGGCACCTCCCGGCCCAGACGACGGGAGGCGACCAGCTCCCGCCAGGCGAGTGGGGTGAGCGTGGCCGGGGCGATCGGGTCACCGGTGGCCACGGCCAGCAGGTGACTCCACGCCCGAGGCACCACCTCGACCAGGGCGTACCCACCACCGCCGGTGGCCACCCACCGACCGTCGCACAGCTCGTCGGCGAGTGCCCGCATCGCCAGGTAGGTGGCCCGTTGGCCGTCCACCGTCAGGTTGAGGTCGGCGAGCGGGTCCAGTCGGTGCCCGTCGGCGCCACATTGGCTGACCAGCACCTGCGGCCGGAACGCGCGCAGCACCGACGGCACGATGGCGTGGAACGCCCGCTGCCAGGCGCTGTCCTCGACACCCGGCGGCAGCGGCATGTTGACCGCGCTGCCCTGCGCGCCCGGCCCACCCGTCTCGTCCGGGAAGCCCGTGCCCGGAAAGAGCGCCAGCGGGGTCTCGTGCAGGCTGATCGTGAGCACCCGGGGGTCGTTCCAGAAGATCTGCTGCACCCCGTCGCCGTGGTGCACGTCGACATCCACGTACGCGACCCGCTCGGCGCCCAGGTCGAGCAGCCGGGCAATGGCCACCGCAGGGTCGTTGTAGACGCAGAAGCCGGAGGCTCGGGCGGGCATCGCGTGGTGCAGGCCACCGGCCACGTTCACCGCCCGTCGTGCGTCACCGCGCCAGACCGCCTCGGCGGCAGCCATCGTCGCACCGGCGATCAGCGCGCTGGACTCGTGCATCCCCTCAAAGACCGGGTTGTCGGACGTGCCCAGCCCGTACCCGGCGAAGAGCGGATCGCGCGGCGCGGCACGCACGGCGGCCAGGTAGGCCGGGTCGTGCACCCGGGTCAGCGCGGCGTCGTCGGCGGGCTCTGGCTTGACCATGCGCACCCCGGGGCGATCCAGGACGCCCAGCTCACGGGCGAGCGCGATGGTCAACTCCACCCGGACCGGATCGAGCGGATGGTCACCCATGTCGTAGGCGAGCAGCGACTCGTCCCACACCACCACAGTGTCGTCGGACATGAGCCCATCGTCGCACGAGGACCTTCGTCGGCCCACCGCACGCGCTGGTCAGCGGTCGGAAGTCGGCCCGGAGGCGACCGGCCGGGTCGGATCGGCCACCCAGTTGCTCCACGAACCGACGTAGAGCGCGGCGTCCGTGCGACCTGCCAGGTGCAGCGCGAGCACCGCCTGCGCGGCGGTCACCCCGGAGCCGCAGTACGCCCCGACGGCCCGCGCCCCGGTGACCCCGGCGGCGGCGAACCGCTCGCTCAGCACATCGGCGGCCGGGAAGCGCCCGTCCGGGCCGACGTACTCCCCGGCGGGCAGGTTCGCCGCTCCCGGCACGTGCCCGGCGACCGGGTCGATCGGCTCGACCTCGCCCCGGTAACGCGGTGCCGCCCGCACGTCGAGCAGCACCGCGTCGTCCGCGGCGGCCAGCTCGGCGGCCTGCCCCGCGTCGAGCACCGGAAGATCACCGGGACGCACGACCATGTCGCCGGGGGTCGGGGCGGGCGCGTCGGTGGAGACCGGCAGGCCGGCGGCGACCCATGCCGGGAAGCCACCGTGCAGCAGGCGCACCGGCCGGTGCCCCGCCCAGCGCAACGTCCACCAGGCCCGGGCGGCAGCCAGGCCGTCGCCACCGTCGTACACCACAACGGGGTGACCGGCGCGGACGCCGGCGGCCCGCAACGCGGCCTGCAACGCGGCCGGGTCGGGCAGTGGGTGCCGACCGCCGACGCCGGGCGGCCCGCAGAGTGCGGTGTCCAGGTCGACGAAGACCGCGCCGGGCAGGTGACCGGCGAGGTAGTCGTCGTGGCCGGGCGGGCCGATGAGCCGCCAGCGGACGTCGAGCAGGGTGGGCGGATCGGCGTCGTCGAGCTCGGCGGTGAGCCGATCCACCTCGACCAGCGGCTTCTGGGTACCGGACATGGCAACCATCCAACACCATTCGTGCCGAGGGCTCACGGTTCGGCGGCGGCCGGCGGGCCAACACCCGAGGTAGCATCGTGCATCGGAGGGCCGCTGACCTTATGAAGTCTCACGACCTGGTCGATACGACCGAAATGTATTTGCGCACCATCCTTGAGCTGGAAGAGGAGGGGGTGCCGCCGCTGCGTGCCCGGATCGCCGAACGGCTGCAGCAGAGTGGCCCCACCGTGAGCCAGACCGTCGCCCGGATGGAGCGCGACGGCCTGCTCACCGTCGAGGGAGACCGGCACCTGACGCTCACCGCCCAGGGTCGCGGCAGCGCCGTGTCGGTGATGCGCAAGCACCGCCTCGCCGAGCTGCTGCTGGTCAACGTCATCGGGATGCCCTACGAGGAGGCCCACGAGGAGGCCTGCCGCTGGGAGCACGTGATGAGCGACGCGGTGGAGAAGCGGGTGTACGACCTGCTCAACCGGCCGACCCGCTCCCCGTACGGCAACCCGATCCCAGGGCTTCAGGAGCTGGGCTCGCCGGCCGCGGAGGCCACCGAGGCCGCCGAGGGGGAGCGCAACCTGGCCTTCCCCGGTCTTTCCGGGTCGGTCGTGGTGCGCCGGATCTGCGAGAGCGTGCAGAAGGACGCCGACGTGCTGCGTCAGCTGCACGCCGCCGGTGTCGACCCGGGCGCCACGGTGACCGTGGCACAGGAGCGCGACGGCGTCTCGATCGACCGCTCCGGGGACCGGGTGCGGCTGCCCCGCGAGGTCGCCTCCCGGGTTTTCGTCGCCGCCAGCTGAGTCGCCGCCAACTGATCAACCGGACACCCGGGCGTCACAACGCCCGGGTGTCCACCTTTTTCGCCAGCGCGGCCAGGTCACCGGTCAGCTTCTCCGCCGCCGAGCGCTCGCCGCCACGGGCCGCGGTCCAACTCACAGTGGCCAACCGTCCGTCGGCGGCCAGCCAGCCCACCTCGGCGACCGGCCCATGCCCGCTCGCCGCAGCGGTCGTCCGCCGGTACGCCTGCTGACCCAGCCCGGTGACCTTCGCCGCCTTGTCGGGCACCACATCCGCGGCGAAGGTGGCCTTGTCGATCGTGGTCTCGGACACACTCAGTGTCAGCTCCGGCAGCGTCGCGCTCCTGGCCCGCACCACACACGTGTGCGTGTCGCCCTGTTCGCTGGCCGCCGCCACGTCGAAGCGCACCTTGACCAGTTGCTCGATCACCGCGAAGTCCAGCAGCCGGCAGGCCCCGCCCGAGGAGGCCGCCGCCACGTCCACGGCGATCGGCACCGGCGGCGGCACCGCCACCGGCTCGGCGTCGGCAGCACAGCCGCTCACCAGCAGCCCCGCCACCCCGGCGACCACGATCCGCCCGCGCACGTTCCACCCTCTCGCCGACCGACGGCGGAAGGCGCCCGCCAGGTGTCCGTCGGACACCGTACGGGGTGTCGGTGGCGGGCGGAAGCCCTCGTTCCGCCGGTCTGCCCGCGCCTATCCGGACTGTGGATCATCCACGTACGGGCAGTGCCGGCAGCCGCGTCCACAGCACGTGCCACGGCGGGCCAGGAAGCTGGCGCTGAGCACGAACAACCCGCTCTCCGGGTCGAGATAGCCGGCCTCCCCGGCGGCGAGCGCGGCGTCGTGCGCGGCGAGGATCCGGGCCCGGTCGGGGTGCTCCGGCGACAGCCGGGACGGGTGCGGCTCGGTGAGCGGCCGGTCGGCCAGGGGTCGTCGCTCTCCGCTCACCGAGGCAGTCTAGGGAAGCCCGCCGGGCCGGGCGCTCATCGGTGGCGGGCGAGCGCGGCGTTCACCTCGTCGGAGTCGGCGCCGCCCGCGAGCAGCAGCCGCAGCAGGACCTTTCGCCGCCGCTGTGGCCGACGGCTCTGCCCGGTGGTGCGGCGGCTGCCGGTCAGGGTTTGCGGCCGACCGCGCAGTAGCCGTCCAGGTCCGTCGGCGCGCCGTCGTGCTCGGGTCGCCAGTGGGTGAACGGCACCAGACCGGGCTCGACCAGCTCCAGGCCCTCGAAGAAGCGGGCGAGCCGCTGCGGGCTGCGCAGGTGGTACGGCAGCGCGCCGCTCTCGTTGTACTGCCGGTGCGACTCGACCACGCCCGCGCTGGTGTCGGTGCCGTCGGAGAGCGCCAGGTAGCTGCCGGACGGCAGGGCGTCGAGCAGCGTGCGGATGATGGCGACCGCCTCGTCGTCGTCGCCGACGTGGCCCATGACGCCGAACAGCAGCACCGCGACGGGCCGGGTGAGGTCGAGGTGCTCGGCGGCCTGCCGGAGCACCGCCGCGGGCTCGCGCAGATCGGCGTGGATGTAGCGGGTCAGGCCCTCCGGGCTGCCAACGAGCAGCGCCCGCGCGTGCGCCAGCACCATCGGGTCGTTGTCCACGTAGACGACGCGGCTGCGCGGGTTGACCCGCTGGGCGACCTCGTGGGTGTTGTCGGCGGTGGGCAGCCCCGTGCCGACGTCGAGGAACTGCCCGATGCCCGCCTCGCCGGCGAGGAACCGCACCGCGCGGGACAGGAACGCCCGGGACTCGCGCGCCGTCTCGATCATCGCCGGGAAGAGCTGGCGTACCTGCTCACCGGCCTGGCGGTCGATCTCGAAGTTGTCCTTGCCGCCCAGCCAGTAGTTCCAGATCCGGGCCGAGTGCGGAACGGTGGTGTCGATCTTGGTGGGCTCGGTGGACCGGTGGGGTGCCGTCTCTGCCACGGGCATCCTTCCATCGGGGGAAGACACAGGGGACGACCATGCTCGCACAACTCAGCGGTACAGAAAACGGGCGCGCACCGGCCCGTGCCCGGGTCCGGGCCTGACCGCCCCGGTCACACCACCCCGGTCAGCACGGTGAGGTTCCGTGCCCGCCACTCGTCGGCCACCACATCGCTGAGTGAGCGGGACAGCAGCTGGATCGTGCCGTTCGCGGCGAGTTGGGCGACGTGCCGCTCGGTGTCGCTCAGCCACACCGACACCAGGTGCAGCCCGGCGGGCGTCATGCCCTCGGCCTGAATCTGGTGCGCCGTCCAGCCGTCGCCGGAGGAGCGCACCTCCCACAGCCGCCCGTCGAAGTCGGCGAAGACCAGCACCCAGGCCAACTCGACGTCGTCGACGCTGAAGATGCGCTGCACCGCCAGGGCGCTGGCCGGCGGCAGGCCCAGCTCCGCGGTGAGCGAACTGGTGTGCCAGCCGTCGGCGCCGAGGAAGTACAGCCGGATGTCCTGCCGGTGGTCCAGGGCGAAGAGCCGGTGCTGTTCACCGGCGCCGGCCATGCCCCACACCGGGTGGCCGGTCAACGGCAGCGGGTTCTCCTGCTGCGTGGCCCAGGTCAGCGAGAGGTTCGTCCACTGTGCCGGGCCCTCCTGGAGGATCCGCAGACCCTCCTCGTTGTCCCGGTACGCGATGACGTCCAGACCGGTGCCGTGGTCGACGTACCCGAAGGGGCGCCGATCGGGTGGCCGGCGCCGGGCTGCGAGATGTCCTCCCACGACCAGCCCTGCTCCGGCGGCTGCGACAGCCGGATCACCCGCCCGTCGTCGGCGGCGTACACGACCCGCTGGGTGTCGCCGTTGCGATAGGCGTGCGGCTGCCCGCCGGCCGGCGGCGCGCCACCGCTCTCGGCGTTCAGGTCGTTCCACCACCACGAGCCGTCGGCGAACCAGAGCTGGTGCGCCCGGTCGTCGGTGCCCCGGTACACGTAGGACGGCACCCCGTCGTGGGCGAAGAAGGCGCTGACCGCGTGACCGCGCGCCAGTCGCGGCGCGCCCAGGTCGGCGGTGAGGCGGGTGTACGCCCAGTCGTCGCCGTCGCCGAAGTACACCAGCAGGTGCTGCTCGCAGTCCGGACCGGCGACGTGGTTGTGGCCGGGCAGGACCTGCGTACCGATGCCGGAGACGAACGGCAGGCGGCCGTACATGTAACGGAAGCCGGCCTGGTCGTCGGACTTCGGCACCCGGTACCAGGTGGCGTTGCGGTACATCACGTTCTTCTTCTTGCCGTGGTGCATGCCCAGCGCGTGGCCGATCTCGTGTGTCGCGACGTGCCGGAAGTCGCTGTTGTACCAGACCTGGTCGAAGTAGCCGGGCGCGTCCCAGGCGATCTCTCGGTTGAAGATCACCGGAAGCTGACCGCCCGCCCCCGGCCAGCCCTGCGACGCCCCCCACTTCGTCACCGCGTAGACGGTGCGGAACCAGTTGCTGTCGTCGAAGACCGGGTCGTAGCCGACCGAGAAGAGGATGTCCGCCCGCGCCGGGTCGTCCACCCGGGTGAACGTCAGCGGGCCGTACCAGTTCTCCCCGAGGATCCGCCGCCACTCGTCGAACGACACCCGGATCAGCTCCTCCTTGAGCTCGTCGGTGAACCCGGGCCGGGCGTTCGGCATGTGCATGTTCCCCAGGTGGTAGGTCAGATTCGTGTGCTGGAAGTGGTGCCCCTCCACGGCGAAGCCGGCGGTTGGCGCACCCGGGTCGGCGTTCCCGCAGCCGGGCGCGGTCAGGTGGGCGACCGTCGTCGGGTCGGGCCGCCCGGTCCGGGGCAGCTCGTGGACCGTCTGGTAGGACCGGATCGCCGCGCCCAGCCCACCGGTGCTCGGGTAGCCGGCGTGGTCGAGCAGGGTGGTGACGGCCGTCAGGGGCAGCTCGGTCAGGTCGGGTTCGAGCAGCGACACCGTGCCGTCGCGGTCGTCGCCGACGTAGACCGTGCCGTCCCCGGCCACCGCGATGCCGTAGGGGCTGCGGCCGGTCAGGATCGGGTCGAGGACCTGCGGCAGGTACGGGTTGCTCGCGTCGACGAGCTGCGCGCCGCGGTCGGTCGCCGCCCAGGCCCGGGGCAGGTGCGGGTGCGCCGCGAGACCCCGCACCCCGGCCGCGGTGCCGACGGAGCCGAGCCGTACGCCGGTGTCCGGGTCGTGCACGCCGGCCAACGGGTGCACCGTGCCGCCGCCGAGCGAGCCGACGTGGACCAGGCCGTCGGCCCCGATCGCCACCGGCCCGGGTTGCAGGCGTGCGGGCTCGATCGGTGCCACCTGGAGCGAACCGTCCGGGCGCACCACGGCCAAGGCGTCCACCGGCGGCTGCACCGATTGCAGGGACAGCGTCACGAGTACGTCGCCACCGGCGCCCACCGCCAGCCGGACCGGCGCCGACGGCAGCTCGACCATCCGCCGGCTCGACGGGTCGGCGATGTTGACGACGATCAGCCGCTTGTGCGCCCAGTCGGCGACGTACAGCAGGTCGGCGGCCGGGTCGACGGTGATGGCGATGATGCCGAAGCCGATCGGGATGTCCGTGACCCGACCGGTGTCCAGCTCGCACTGCGACACGCTGTAGCTCTGCACCCCGCGGTTCATCACGTACGCGGCCCGCCGGCCCGGGTGCCAGGTCACCGCCCGGGGCTGGTGGCCGACCGGGAGGGGATCGGCCACCGGCGCCAGGGTGTGCGGGTCCAGCCGGTGTAGCCGTCCCCACCCGGCGGCGGGGTAGTGGGCCACCAGCAGCGTCGACCCGGCGACGGCGAGGCCGTGGATCGAGCCCGGATCGTCCGGGGTGCCGAGCGGCACCTGTCGCTGCGGCGACTTGCTGCGGATCGCTTCATCGGTCATCGGAGCTCCCTTCCCACGTCCGGCCGGGATGACTGGACGCAACGCTAGGGAGCAGCATGGATAGATCGGTATCGGTAAGCCGTCACTGCCGTATGCGGGACGCTCCCCGGGGCCGTCGCCGCCCGCCTCGCGGAGGACGCCCGCGCCGACCGGGTTCCCGATGTGGTGGTAGGCGTGCTGGCCGGTGAGGTCGACCTCGGCGCCCCGCCCGGCCTGGTCGCCCAACTCGCGGAGTTGGCTCCGGGCGCCGAGCTGGTCGTGCAGCCGGGCGCGGGGCACTACCCGTGGCTTGACGACGCCGACAGGTTCACTGCCAGGGTCTCGACGTTCCTGCGCTTTCAGCCCCGGTAGTCGTTCTGGTGGATGCCACCCTGCGGGGGCGCGCCGTACGAGCCAGGGAACCCGCCCACCTGCCCGAGGTGCAGTACCGCGGTCGGAGCGTCGGCCATGCTCCCACCGGCCGGCGCCAACAGCTGGGTCGTCGAGGGAACACCCGCCTCCGCCACCGCGTCCCGGGTGTTCCTCAGGCGCATCACCACCAGAGAGAGCGCGCCCACGCCCGCGGCGACCAGCAGGCCACCCAGGAGCAGGAAGGGCAACGAACTGCTTCCCTCCTCGCTGACGGCCTTGAGGGTGGGCAGCGCAGCCTGGGGGGTGTCCTCGCCCACCTCCTCCGCGGCGAGAGGGCTTGCCTCCACGGCGGGCGACGCCGACGTCCTGGTGGGCGCTGCCACCGCCGAGAGGGTCAGCCCCACGGTCGCGACGTCACCGGCAGTGCCTCGTACGGTCGTGCGAGCGGTGCCGTAGCCGTCCATGGTCGCGCGGACGGTGATGGTGCCCTCGGCGATCGGCTTGCCGTCGCTCGACGTGATCGAGAACTGGCCGCTGCGGTTGCTGGTCGTCCGGTATTCGTGCCCGGCGCTGTCCGTGACGGTCAGGTTCACGCCGCCGATTGCCTTTCCGCTGGCGTCGCGGACCCGGCCGGAGACACTTTTCACCCCGGCTGCCGGCTTGTCCCCGCCGGATGGCGACGCACCCGGGCCGTGGACGTAGACCGTCCTGTGGTCATAGCTGTTCTGCCCGGCAAGCCGCACGGCGACTGAGATGTTGAGGCCGGTGATCTCATTCGGACGAGCCGCAGGGGCGACGAGCGTCGTGTCGAAGGTCTGGCTCCGGCCGGGTCCCAGCTTCGGCTCTGCCCGGCATCCGGAGGTGCATCGCAGGCCGCCGCCGACCACCACGATGGCCGTTTCGGCCCTGCTGCCGGTGTTGGTGACGCTGAACCGCACGCGCACCGTCTCGTTGGGCTTCACGTTCTCCGCCGACACGCTCAGAATCCGGACGGGCTGCGGGGCGGCCGTCGCGGGCGCCGCCGACACCGCGAACGTCCCCCCGATCAGCGTGATCAATGCGGCCGCTCGGGTCCATCGGACACATAGGCGCGTCGTCACTTCCAACCACCTTCAGCAAGAGCAGGCAACACCGGTCGATGGCACCGCGGGCCACTATGCCCTGTCCGGGACGGGTTGCGCGACCCACCACCGACGTCTGGCCGGAGGACACAACAGTGCCAGGGACGGGTCTGAGCGAGTCGAATGCGCCTGTCGCTGGTGTCGGGTTGAGTCTCCAGCGGGGGAGACAGCAGGGTGGGGACATGAACGGGAAACCGCTGTACACGATCGGCGACCTGGCCGAGCGAACCGGCCTGAGCGTCAAGACGATCCGGTACTACGCCGACCGGGGAATCGTGCCGCCCACCGACCGGAGCCCCGCCGGCTACCGCCTGTTCGACGCCGAGGCGGTCGCCCGACTGGAACTGGTCCGCACCCTGCGCGAGCTGGGCGTGGACCTGGCCACCGTTCGTCGCGTGGTGAACCGCGAGGTGACCCTGCCCGAGGTGGCCGCCGCGCACGCCGAGGCGTTGGCGGTGCAGATCCGGGTGCTGCGGCTGCGCCAGGCGGTGCTCACCGTCGCGGCGAGGCGCGGGGCGGGCCCGGCGGAGGTGGACGATCTGCACCGTCTGGCCCAGCTCACCACTCGCGAGCGGGGGCACCTGGTGGGCGACTTCCTGAACACCGTCTTCGCTGGTCTGCGCGACCAGCCCACCTCGCCCGGCGTCGTCGTGTCGATGACACCGAGCCTGCCCGACGAGCCCAGCACCGAGCAGGTCGAGGCGTGGCTGGAGCTGGCCGAGCTGTGCCAGGACGCCAGTTTCCTGGCGAGCATGCGACGGTTGGCGCGCCAGCACGCCGCCGACCACGACGTCCCGGGACTGCCGCGCCCGGACGCCGTCGCGGTGGTTCGGGACGCGGTGGCACCCGCCCTGGCGGCCGGTCTCGATCCGACCGCTCCCGAGGCGGATGCCGTGGTCGCGAGGGTCATCGACCGGTACGCGCGTCTGCGGGGGCGCCCTGACGACGCCGACCTGCGCCAGCGGCTGCTCGACCGACTGACCGTGGCGAACGATCCCCGCCGGGACCGCTATGTCGACCTGTTGTCGGTGCTCAACGGCTGGTCGACCGGCGACGCGGTCGCCCCGGCGGCGGAGTGGTTCATCCAGGCCCTACGCGCCCGGATGCCCGAACCGGCTCGCTGAGCCGACTCGCGGCGTCACCCGAACCAGGTCATCGCCTGGCCGTGGCCCCGGGCCCAGGCCAACGGCCTGCCATCCAACGCGAGGACGTTGTGCATGGCATCGTCCGGCGGGTCGGGCAGTCCGTCGTGCCGCAGCACCTCCGGGGCCTCGTTCCCGATCCAGTGACCGGGCAGCTCATGGACCAACCGGACGAACTCCTCCCGGCGCGGCGGCGGCACCTGGTAGAGCACTGACGTGTGGAAGACCACCAGCGTCGCGTCGGCCGGTGCCCGGGCGGCCAGCGCCGGCAGGTCGTCCACCAGATCGCCGCGAACCAGCAGCGGCGGGTCGGCCGCGGCGACCGCCGCAGCGGCGCGCAGCCGGGCCCGCCGGTGCGCGTGCTCCGGCCAGATCAACGCGTCCAACCAGGACACGTCGCCGGGGTCGGTCGCGTCGAGAGGGTTGAGGTCCAGGCCGGCCCGCCACACCACCTGGGGTACGCGGGTCGGCGGCACCAGACCGCTGGCCGCGCACTCCAGGACCGGCTCGCCGGAGCCGACCTGGTGCTTGCCGTAGCGGTACGCGTACCGGTCGGGGTAGAGGCAGAGCCCGGCGGACGCGCCGACCTCCAGCAGGGCGAGGGGCTGCGGCAGCGCGGCGAGCACCGGCAGCAGGACCGCACACCGGCCGCTCTCGTTCGTCTGGGTGGCCCGGGTTAGCAGCTCCGCCTTGACGGCGGGCCAGTGCGTCACCGTGAAGTCGTGAAAGGCGGCCGGGTCGTCGACCGGGCCGCCGAGCCAGCGGACGACGCTGAACAACAGGTTGGGCTGCCGCTTGGCCGGCGGAAGCGCATCAAGCAGGGCGAGCAGGGCATCGTCGTGGGCGACGGCATGCGAGAGACGCTCATAGGTGGGCGACACCCCGCGCGCCTCCCGCCTGCCGAACTCCGCGTACGCCTCGGCGGTCGTCATGCCCTCATCGTCGCAGCCCGTTCCTCGGTAATTCAGCCCCCGTTCCCGTGCGCTGCCTCACCCGCCTCCTCGAGTGCTGCGGCCCCGTGACCGACTCGGGTTTCGTGAAGTCGGGGTGTCCTGGCGAGGTTGATGCACCGGTTTCCTGGAACGCGAGTCGATCAAAAACGCCGCGAGCGCGGCAGGTGATCCCTGCCGCGCTCGCGGATCTCGCGTTCGTACGTCAGCTGCAGCCGCTGGTGGAACCGCAGCCCTCGCAGACGTAGCAGCTGCCGGCCGGGCGCATCTTCGTGCCGCAGGTGAAGCAGAGCGGCGCGTCGGCGGCCTTGCCGATCACGGCCTCCAGCAGTTCCGTGCTGGAACCCACACTCGGCGCCGGCTTGGCGGCGGCCACGTCGGCCATCTCCTGGGCCGGCTGGGCGACGGCCTCCGACTTGGCCGGGGCCTCCACGGGCGCCGAGGACGCCATCGCGGTGAGCTCGGCACCGGTGACGCCGGCGGCCTCCGCGTCGGCCTCGGCCCGCAGTTGGGCGGCCCGCTCCGAAGCGGTGAAGATGCCCAACTCGGCGCGGCGCTCATACGGCAGGAAGTCCAGCGCCAGGCGACGGAAGATGTAGTCCATCACCGAGGCCGCCATCCGCACGTCCGGGTCGTCGGTCATGCCGGCCGGCTCGAAGCGCATGTTGGTGAACTTGCTGACGAACGTCTCCAGCGGCACGCCGTACTGCAGACCGATGCTGATGGCCACCGAGAAGGCGTCCATCACCCCGGCCAGGGTCGAGCCCTGCTTGGACATCTTGAGGAAGACCTCGCCGAG
The DNA here is from genome assembly GCF_057766525.1 of Micromonospora sp. MGP-C2. NCBI lineage: Bacteria > Bacillati > Actinomycetota > Actinomycetes > Micromonosporales > Micromonosporaceae > Micromonospora > Micromonospora sp. MGP-C2. The sequence continues at coordinate 5,883,775 of NZ_JBYMEN010000002.1, read as the reverse complement.
GCCGTCGTCCGGGTAGGACGACGCGGTGAGGTAGCCCTCGGCACCTCCGACGGAGAAGCTGACCGTCTCGGACGGGCGCTTCTTCGGCAGGCGCTTACGCACCGGCCGGTACTCGATGACCTTCTCCACCGCGACCGGCGCGGTCTCGACGGCGGCCGGCTCGGTGGCCTTGTTGGACTTCGCGACCGAGAGCGGCTGACCGACCTTGCAGTTGTCCCGGTAGATCGCCAGCGCCTTGAGGCCGAGCTTCCAGCCCTCGAAGTAGATCTTCTCGACGTCCTCGACGGTGGCCGCCTCCGGCATGTTGACCGTCTTGGAGATCGCGCCGGAGACGAACGGCTGGATGGCCGCCATCATCCGCACGTGACCCATCGGGGCGATCGTCCGCTCCCCCATGGCGCAGTCGAAGACCGGGTAGTGCTCCGGCTTGAGGCCGGGGGCGTCCACCACGTGGCCGTGGTCGGCGATGTGCTCGACGATCGCCTCGACCTGCTCCTCGGGGTAGCCGAGGCTGCGCAGGGCGCGCGGAACCGTCTGGTTGACGATCTGCATCGAGCCGCCGCCGACCAGCTTCTTGAACTTGACCAGCGCCAGGTCCGGCTCAACGCCGGTCGTGTCGCAGTCCATCATGAAGCCGATCGTGCCGGTCGGGGCGAGGACGCTCGCCTGCGCGTTGCGCCAGCCGAACTTGTCACCGATCTTGTTGCCCTGGGTCCACTGCTTGGTCGCCTCGCGGACGATCGCGGTGGCCACCGGGCTGGTCGGCTTGATCTCGTCGTTGGCCGCGGCGTGCTTGCGCATGACCCGCTTGTGCGGCTCGGCGTTGCGGGCGTAGCCGTCGTACGGGCCGACGACGCCGGCCAGCTCGGCGGAACGGCGGTAGGCGGTGCCGGTCATCAGCGACGTGATCGACGCGGCGACCGAGCGGCCCTGGTCCGAGTCGTACGGCAGGCCGGTGGCCATCAGCAGGGCGCCGAGGTTGGCGTAGCCGATGCCGAGCTGCCGGTAGGCGCGGGAGGTCTCACCGATCTTCTCGGTCGGGAAGTCCGCGAAGCAGATCGAGATGTCCATCGCGGTGATGACGAACTCGACGGACTTGACGAACTTCTCCACCTCGAAGCCACCGTCGGCGCGGAGGAACTTCATCAGGTTGAGCGAGGCCAGGTTGCACGAGGAGTTGTCCAGGTGCAGGTACTCCGAGCACGGGTTCGACGCGGTGATCCGCCCGGTCTCCGGGCAGGTGTGCCAGTCGTTGATCGTGTCGTCGTACTGCAGGCCCGGGTCGGCGCACTCCCAGGCGGCCTGGGAGATGGTGCGGAACAGCTTCTTGGCGTCGACGGTGTCGATCACCGAGCCGTCCAGCCGACCGCGCAGGTCGAAGCCGCCGCCGTTCTCCACCGCCGACATGAACTCGTCGGAGACCCGGACCGAGTTGTTGGCGTTCTGGTACTGCACGCTGACGATGTCGGAGCCGCCGAGGTCCATGTCGAACCCGGCGTCGCGCAGGGCGCGGATCTTGTGCTCCTCGCGCGCCTTCGTGACCACGAACTCCTCGATGTCCGGGTGGTCCACGTCGAGGATGACCATCTTGGCCGCCCGGCGGGTCGCGCCGCCGGACTTGATGGTGCCGGCGGAGGCGTCGGCGCCACGCATGAAGCTGACCGGGCCCGAGGCGGTGCCGCCGGAGGAGAGCAGCTCACGCGACGAGCGGATCCGCGACAGGTTGACCCCGGAGCCGGAGCCGCCCTTGAAGATCAGCCCCTCCTCCTTGTACCAGTCGAGGATCGAGTCCATCGAGTCGTCGACGGCCAGGATGAAACAGGCGCTGACCTGCTGCGGCGACGGCGTGCCGACGTTGAACCAGACCGGCGAGTTGAAGCTGAACACCTGGTGCAGCAGCATCCAGGTCAGCTCGTGGTCGAAGATCTCGGCGTCGGCCGGGCTGGCGAAGTAGCCGTACTCCTCGCCCGCGGTGCGGTAGGTGGTGACCACCCGGTCGATCAGCTGCTTGAGCGACCACTCCCGCTCCGGGGTCCCCACCGCGCCCCGGAAGTACTTGGTGGTCACGATGTTGGCCGCGTTGACGCTCCACGACTGCGGGAACTCGACCCCCCGCTGCTCGAAGTTGATCGAGCCATCCCGCCAGTTCGTCATCACGACGTCGCGGCGCTCCCAGGTGGCCTCGTCGTACGGGTGGACCCCCTCGGTCGTCCACACCCGCTCGATCTTCAGCCCCGCGCCTGCCTTGTTTCGTGAACGGCTAGTTGTCACGCCGTCGCCCCCCTCGTCTGCGCGGTCACCCACCGCGCGTCCCAATCTCTTGAAAAAGTGTGAAGATTCAGCTGGTACGGCCGGCGGCCTCAACCGCATCGGCCCTGCCCTGCCCCCGGGCGCGCGCCGCGGCCCGCAACGTCTCGATCTCGCGCTCGAAGTCCGCGAGTGAGTCGAAGGAGCGGTAGACGCTGGCGAACCGCAGGTAGGCGATCTCGTCCAGGTCGCGCAGTGGCCCCAGGATCGCCAGGCCCACGTCGTGGCTGGGGATCTCGGCGGCCCCCTTGGCCCGGACCGTCTCCTCCACCCGCTGCGCGAGCAGCGCGAGTGAGTCGTCGTCCACCGGCCGGCCCTGGCACGCCTTGCGCACCCCGCCGATGATCTTCGTACGACTGAACGGCTCGGTCACCCCGCTGCGCTTGACGACAGCGAGGACCGCCTCCTCGACGGTGGTGAACCGCTTGCCGCATTCCGGGCAGGAACGCCGCCGTCGGATGAGCTGGCCGTCGTCGGCCTCCCGCGAGTCGACCACCCGGGAGTCAGCGTGCCGGCAGTACGGACACCGCATCGCCCACCTCCTAAAAATGATCAACTGCGCCCACACCGGACACTCCCGGGCACGACTCACCACGGCGGTGCCACCCTCGGATGGCGCCCGCCGTGATCGACGTTACGGGAGTGCGGTCGGTAGTCGGACCCAACCTGTGGGCAACTTACGCCCGTGTCACTACTACATCTAGGGGTTGACCGTATGTCGCTGGGGAAGCCGGGTCAAGTTGACCGGCGTGTCCGGCGCGTCACGGACCATCCGGTCATCCGCGACCATCGGCACGCCCGAAGACCCAACGCGAACGCCCCGCCCGGGTTACCGGCCAGCGGGCCAGAGTGACAGGGAAAACGGCTGATGATCGAACACCAGTGCTACCTGACGTACCATTTATCAGAACATCCGTACGACCGGAGCGGTTTTCACCCCGACACGCCGGTGAGAGGTCGTACAGATGTTTGAAAATGACCGATCTCACCTATACGGTCATGAACAACGTGGCACCACCGCACGCACCACGAGCCGACGAGGCACCCAGCGCCGACCAGGGAGGACGGACGTGACCGAGGACCGGGCCAGCCGGCCGAAGAGCCCGCAGCAGATCACCGAGGCGGGCCCGCCGGCCACCACCCGACGCCGCAGCGCCGCGCGCAGCCGGACGGGTCAGCCCGCCGTGCGCCAGGTCACCCCGGTGGTCAGCGCCTTCCCCGACCCGGCGACGATCGACCTGACCGCTCGCCAGCGTCGCATCCTGGAGTTCATCCGCACCTGGGTCGAGCGGCACGGCTACCCGCCGAGCGTCCGCGAGATCGGCGAGGCCGTCGGCCTGGTGTCGCCGTCCAGCGTCGCCTACCAGCTCAAGGAGTTGGAGAAGAAGGGCTTCCTGCGCCGCGACCCGAACCGGCCGCGCGCGGTGGACGTCCGTGCTCCCAGCGAGGCCATCGACGACGAGCTGTCCCGGGCGCAGCGACCGACCCCGGCGTACGTGCCGATGCTCGGTCGGATCGCCGCCGGTGGGCCGATCCTCGCCGAGCAGGCCGTGGAGGACATCTTCCCGCTCCCCCGCGAGCTGGTGGGCGAGGGTGAAGTCTTCATGCTCCAGGTCAAGGGCGACTCGATGCTCGACGCGGCGATCTGCGACGGCGACTGGGTCGTCGTGCGGCAGCAGCCGACCGCCGACTCCGGCGAGATCGTGGCCGCCATGCTTGACGGCGAGGCGACCGTGAAGACCTACCGACGGCGCGACGGGCACGTCTGGCTGATGCCGCAGAACCCGGCCTTCGACCCGATCCCCGGTGACGACGCCACCATCATGGGCCGGGTCGTGGCGGTCTTGCGCCGAATCTGAGCGGCCGGCGGGTGGGTGCCCACGGCGCCCACCCACGCCCGCTGTTCAGAAGCGCGGCCCACCCACGCCCGCTGTTCAGGCGCGCGGCCTACCCGCGTTGGTTGTTCAGGGGCGCGTGAGCGCGGCGACGCTCATCAGTAGCGGTCGCCTCGATAGCCGCGGCCGCCCCCGGGATACTGCCCGTACGGATCGACGGGCCCGTCGTCGTCACGCCGGCGGCCGGGCCGCTGGCCCCGCTGGTCGGGTTCCTGCCCACCGCGCCGGGGCGGCTCCGCCCGACCGGCGCCGGGCTGGCCGCCGCCATCGCCGTACACACCGCCGCCAGGACGACCGCCCCCACTCTGCGGACGACCGCCAGCACCCTGTGCGCGACCGCCACCACTGGCCGGAGGGCGACCGCCGCCAGCAACCGGAGGACGAGCGCCACCACTGACCGGGGGACGACCTCCGCCGGCTGGGGGACGACCTCCGCCGTACACGCCGCTGCCGGCGTCCGGCCGTGGCGTGCCGTAGCCACCGTCAGCCGGGCGACCACCGCCGCCGTACACCGCACCACCCGCCGGGGCCGGGCCGCCGCGACCCGCGGCACCGCCGTAGACCGCGCCACCCGCTGGCGCGCCACCACCGTAGACACCGCTCTTCCGGCCGGTGGGCCCCGCGGGCCCGTCGGCGGCACGACCGGCACGTGGGCCTGACGGCTCACCATCCGGGTCCGCCGAGTCGGGCCCGTCGGCGGCCGGCGGCCGTCGGCGAGCCCGGACGATGCCGATGATCCCGGCGCCGACCAACAGGAGGCCGATCAACCCGACGGCGCCGACCAGGTAGGTGATGTCGTCGAGGCTCAGACCGTCGGTCCACGACTTCGCCGCGGCCGGTTTGGCACCGCCGGCCGCTGCGAGTGGCGCCGCTGTCGAGGTGGACGGTGTGTAGCTGAGGATGTCGAGGGGCTCGTCCTCGGCGAAGCGGGCCGCGTCGGAGACGGTCAGGAACGACTTCCCGTCCGGCGTGTAGCTGATGGCCTCGCCGAACGGGTCGGCCAACGCCGTCACCCGGGGCTTGCCGGTGGTGAGCGCGCCGACGATGTCGCCGCCGCTCACGTCGTACTCGAAGGCGTCCGCGTAGGTGCGGAGGACCACCCGGGAGCCGTCCGGGGACCGGGCCGCGCCGGTGATGGCGATCCGACCGAACGTGTTGAGCGGGTTCTCCGTCTGCGTCTTGGGCAACTCGATCTCGCCGGCCCTGCTCATCGGCACCGGGTCGGTGTCGCCGCTCTTCAGGGCCGCCGTCGGGGTGTAGATCTCGGCCTTGCCGCTGGTCACCTTCGTGATGATGAGCGGCTTACCGTCGTCGCCGATGAGCAACGCCTCGGCGTCGCGCGGTTTGGCCTCGGGGTACGCGAGCCGGTGCAGCGTCGGCTGCTTGGTGCCGGTGACCGGCATCGACCAGAGCGCGATGCGGCTGCGGCGCTCCTTCGAGTCGGCGTTGTCGCCGATGTCGGCGATCCAGAGGGTGCTGCCGTCCTTGGAGAGAGCCAGATCCTCGGTGTCGAAGGGGCCCTGCCCGGAGTATCGGACCGGCTCCTTCGAGATCTTGCACTTGCTGTCGAGGAAGAAGACCCGCTTGCGTGCCGGGACCTCGGTGCCATCGTTGATGACGATGTAACCGCTCTTGGTCGCGACCAGCCCGGACAGCTCCCGCAGGCGCTCGTCGACGATCGTGCACCGCTTCTGACCGGCAGCGGCAGCGGGCAGCCCCGACGACACGGGCGCGGGGGCCGCAGCGGCGACTCCGGCGAGCGCCACGGTTGCCCCGAACAGGCCGAGGGCAACCGTGACCGAGGAAACAACGCGGCGCATTCGGCCAGTGTCGCATGCCACGCGTTTCAGGTGGATGACGCCGTGGGGCTCAGGACCGGGTGCCGGCCGCCTGTCCCTGCCGCGCGACGTCGAACGGCGCCAGCTCCGCAGCCAGCTCCGCACTGACGCGGACGTGCAGCAGGGTGCCCTCCGGCAGGTGCGACGTGCTGAGCACCTCGCCGGTGCGGTGCACCCGGGACACCAGGTCACCCCGGTCGTACGGCAGGACCGCCCGGACCTCGACGGCCGGCTGCGGCAGCCGGTCCTCGATGGCCGAGCGCAGGTCCTCGATGCCCCTGCCGGAGTACGCCGATACGAAGATCGCGTCCGGCCAGAGCCGCTTGAGCCGCAGCAGAGTGTCCTCGTCGGCGGCGTCGGTCTTGTTGACCACCAGCAGCTCGGGGAGACGATCCGCGCTCACCTCGGCGAGCACCTCGTGCACCGCCCGGACCTGCTCCTCCGGATCCGGGTGGGTGCCGTCGACGACGTGCACCACCAGATCCGCCTCCGCGACCTCCTCCAGCGTCGAGCGGAACGCCTCGACGATCTGGTGCGGGAGGTGCCGGACGAAGCCGACCGTGTCGGAGAGCGTGTAGATCCGCCCGTCCGAGGCGGTGGCCTTACGGGTGGTCGGGTCCAACGTCGCGAACAGCGCGTTCTCCACCAGCACACCCGCGTCCGTCAGCCGGTTGAGCAGGCTCGACTTGCCGGCGTTGGTGTAGCCCGCGATGGCCACGGCGGGGATCGAGTTGCGGGTGCGTCGGGCACGCTTGGTGACGCGTACCGTGCGCATGTTCTTGATCTCGCGGCGCAGCCGGGAGATGCGGTGGCGGATCCGCCGCCGGTCGGTCTCCAGCTTGGTTTCACCGGGACCACGCACACCCACACCGCCACCGGCGCCGCCGCCCCGGCCGGAACCACCGGTCTGCCGGGAGAGCGTCTCACCCCAACCGCGCAGTCGGGGCAGCAGGTATTGGAGCTGGGCCAGCTCGACCTGCGCCTTACCTTCCTTGCTCTTGGCGTGCTGGGCGAAGATGTCGAGGATCAGCGCCGTCCGGTCGACAACCTTGACCTTGGTGCGCTGCTCCAGGTTGCGCAGCTGCGACGGCGACAGCTCACCGTCGCAGATGACCGTGTCGGCACCGGTGGAAAGCACCACCGCGCCGAGGTCGTCGACCTTGCCGCGGCCAATGTACGTCGCCGGGTCGGGTCGTGTGCGACGCTGAATGAGCCCTTCGAGCACCTGCGAACCGGCCGTCTCGGCCAGCGCGGCAAGCTCGGTCAGCGAATTTTCCGCATCGGCGATCGTGCCCTCGGTCCAGACGCCCACCAGGACGACCCGCTCCAGCCGCAGCTGGCGGTATTCCACCTCGGTGACGTCGGTGAGCTCGGTTGACAGGCCCGGGACGCGTCGCAGGGACTGCCGCTCCGACAGCTCCATCTCGCCGGTGGTGACGTCGTCGAGCTCGTCCTCGACGGGGACAAAGCTCTCCTGGTCTCGCAAGCGGTTCTCCTGTCCGTTTTGATAAGTAGAACGTAATCCTGACATGACACAACGCCGAACGCACCTGCTATATGCCCATGCTGAAGGTCGCCAAAAGTGGGGGCGAATGCTGGTCGGACTCGACAACCCGGTAGAAATGCGGGCGGCGGCCGACTGGCCGCACAGCCGTGACGGAGGGATCCCGTGGCCATCACCCGACTGCCGAGCGCCGGATTTTCAATCACCATCCGGATCGCCGTAACCGCGGACGCCTCATCGATCGGCCGGCTCACCACCTCGGTCGGCGAGGCCGGGGCGATCGTCACGGCGCTGGACGTGGTGGACTCGGACCCGACCCACGTGATCGTCGACCTGACCTGCGACACCGCCGACGCCGGCCACGCCGACCAGGTGGTCGACGCGTTGACCGCGCTGGACGGCGTGGACGTCCGCAAGGTGTCGGACCGGACGTTCCTCCTGCACCTCGGCGGCAAGATCGAGGTGACCTCGAAGGTCGCGCTGCGCAACCGTGACGAGCTGTCCCGGGCGTACACCCCTGGGGTGGCCCGGGTCTGCATGGCGATCGCCGAGAACCCGGCGGACGCCCGGCGGCTGACCATCAAGCGCAACACCGTCGCGGTGGTCAGCGACGGCTCGGCGGTGCTCGGCCTGGGCAACCTGGGCCCGGCCGCGTCGCTGCCAGTGATGGAGGGCAAGGCGGCGCTGTTCAAGCGCTTCGGCGGGGTGGATGCCTGGCCGGTGGTGCTGGACACCCAGGACACCGACGAGATCGTGCAGATCGTCAAGGCGATCGCGCCCGCGTACGGCGGGATCAACCTGGAGGACATCGCCGCGCCGCGCTGCTTCGAGATCGAGGCCCGGCTGCGCGAGGCGCTGGACATCCCGGTCTTCCACGACGACCAGCACGGCACCGCGATCTGCGTGCTGGCGGCGCTGACCAACGCGCTGCGGGTGGTCGGAAAGCGGCTCGAGGACGTCCGCGTGGTCGTCTCGGGCGCCGGCGCGGCCGGCACCGCGATCATGAAGCTGCTGCTGCGCCAGGGCGTCGGCGACATCATCGCGTACGACCGGGAGGGCGCCCTGCACCGCGGGCTGACCGGGCTCAACTCGGCGTGGCAGTGGCTGGCGGAGAACACCAACAAGGAGAACTACTCGGGCGACCTGCCGGGTGCGATCCGGGGTGCCGACGTGTTCATCGGGGTGAGCGCGCCGAACCTGCTCACCGGCGACGACATCGCCCAGATGGCGAAGGACTCGATCGTCTTCGCGCTCGCCAACCCGGACCCGGAGGTCGACCCCCGGGAGGCGCGCAAGCACGCCGCCGTGGTCGCCACCGGTCGCTCGGACCAGCCGAACCAGATCAACAACGTGCTCGCCTTCCCCGGTGTGTTCCGCGGCATGCTCGACGCGCACGCCGAGGAGTTCACCGAGGAGATGGCCCTCGCGGCCGCCCAGGCCATCGCCGACGTGGTCGGTGAGGACAAGATCAACCCGACGGTGATCGTGCCGAGCGTCTTCGACTCCCGGGTCGCCCCGGCGGTCGCCGCCGCCGTCCGCGCCGCCGCGAACAACCCCAGCCCACTTCCGGCAGCCGACCCCGGCCCGTCGGACCTCCCCGAGATCGCGGCCAACGCCAGCGCGACCCCCTGACGCGCTCCCCTTGTTGATCAAGAGGTTTGCGTCAGGATCCGCGTTGTTCCTGACGCAAACCTCTTGATCAACCCAGGTGGCGGGGCAGGGCGCTGATCAACCCGGGTGGCGGGGCAGGGCGCTGGGGTCCAGCTCGCCTGTTGCCACCAGGACGGCTGGGCCGGACAACCAGCAGGAGTCCGCCGTCACCGTGACCGTCACGCGGCCACCGGGCACGTCCACGGCGACCACTCCGGTGTCCCGTCCGGCGTCACGCAGGGCCACCGCGCCCACCGCGCAGGCACCGGTGCCGCAGGACAACGTCTCGGCGCTGCCACGCTCATACACCCTCATCAGGCTGTGCGCGTCGGTGGCGTCGACCGGGTCGCCCGCCACGATGAACTCCACGTTCACCCCGCTCGGGAAGACCTCCGGGTCGAACCCGGGCGCGGTCGTCAGGTCCAGCGCGGACAACTCCACACCCGCCGGCAGGACGCAGACCAGGTGCGGGTTGCCGACGTCCACCACCGCACCGGTCAGGGTCAGCCCGCCGAGGGTGGCGGCGGAGCTGTCGTACACCTGGGGGCGGCGCATCTCGACGGACACCACGTCGCCCTCGACCAGCGCGCGCACGACGCCGGCCCGGGTGGCCACCGGCAACGCCGCGCCGGCGGGCGTGGCCAGCCCGGTGTCGAGCAGGTAGCGCACGAAGACCCGGGCACCGTTGCCGCACATCTCGGCGAACGAACCGTCGGCGTTCCAGTAGTCCATGAACCACTCGGCCTCGCCGGCCAGCCCGGCGCCCTCCGGATGCTTGGCCGCGCGGACCACCCGCAGCACGCCGTCCGCGCCGATGCCCCGCCGCCGGTCGCAGAGCGCCGCGACCAGCTCCGGGGTCAGGTCGAGCTGACCGTCCGGGTCGGGAAGGAGGACGAAGTCGTTGCCGGTGCCGTGGCCCTTGGTGAACTCCACGCCCCCATCATCGCGCAGCCGCGGGCACCAGACGGAGGGCGGCCCCGATCAGGTCCGGAGTCGCCGAATCCAGCCAGTGGATCCGCGGGTCACGCCGGAACCACGACCGCTGCCGGCGGACGAAACGCCGGGTGGCGCGAACCGTCTCGTCGTGCGCCTGCGACTCCGTCAGCTCACCGGCGAGCATGCGCAGCACCTGCTGGTAGCCCAGCGCCCGGCTCGCCGTCCGCCCTTCGGGCAGCCCCCGCCCGACCAGTTCGCGGGTCTCCGACACCAGGCCGTCAGCCCACATCCGGTCGACCCGCAGGGCGATCCGCTCGTCCAGCAGCCCGGTGTCCAGGTCGACGCCGAGCTGCACCGACGGGTAGTACGGCGTCGGCTGCGGCAGCGAGGCGGTGAACGGCGCACCGGTGAGCTCGATCACCTCCAGGGCCCGGACGATCCGCCGACCGTTGCCGGGCAGGATGCCGTCCGCGGCGACCGGGTCGGCGGCGCGCAGCCGCGCGTACAGCGGCGCGGGGCCGACCTCGGCCAACTCGCGTTCCAACCGCTCCCGCAGCACCGCGTCGGTGCCGGGGAACTCGAAACGCTCCAGCACCGCCCGCACGTACAGCCCGGACCCACCGACCAGCAGCGGCACCCGACCCCGGGACAGGATGTCGTCCACCGCCGCGCGGGCCAGCCGCTGGTACTCCGCGACGCTCGCCGGCTCGGTGACGTCCCAGATGTCCAGCAGGTGGTGCGGCACCCCGTCCCGTTCGGCCACGGTCAACTTGGCGGTGCCGATGTCCATACCCCGGTAGAGCTGCATCGAGTCGGCGTTGACCACCTCGCCGTCGAGGGCGTGCGCCAACGCGATGCTCAGCGCCGACTTGCCCGCCGCGGTCGGGCCGACCACCGCGACGACAGTGCCCCCCGCAGTGCCCCCCGCGTCGCTGGTCACACCCGCTCCCAGGACGCCACGAAGTAGGCGACACCGTAGGGGGCCGCGTCGTGCAGCAACTCGCCGCGCCATCCCCCGCCGGCCGCGCGGGCCGCGCTGGCGAGCACCTGCCAGGGCGCGCGGCCGGCGGCCTTCAGCTCCGCCGACACCACCGGGTCGAGGGCGAGCAGGACGTCCAGGTCCGCGTCGGCCAGCGCCCCGGCAACCCGCTGGTCGTACGGGAGGGCGCGCGGGTCGTCGTACCCGGGTGACTTCTCTCCCCGGCAGGCCGACCCGTCCCCGAGCACCAGCAACGCCACCCGGTCACCCGTGGCGGACACCTCGTCGGCGAGCGCGGAAAGCTCGGCCAGACCGGCGTCGGCGGCCACCTGCACGGCGGTCAGCGACGGTCGCGCGTCGTGCCGGGCCAGCAGCCACGCGCCGATGGCCAGGCTCAACGGCAGCACCGCCCCCCGATCGGGCTGACCGGGGACCAGCGGCACGTCCAGGTCGACACCCCAGGGCTGCAGGGAACCCGTGGCCGGGGGGCGGATCGGCCCGGTCACCGGACCGGTGCCGAGCAGCACCACGCGGTCCGGGTCGGCTGCCAGCAACCGGCGTACGGCGGTGTCGCAGGCCGTCCGCAGGTCGTCCAGCTCGGGGGTTGCGGAGCCGGCCACCTCCGGCACGAGCAGGGGCGGATGCGGGCAGACAGCGGCGGCGACCAGTGGCACCCGTTCACCGTAGCGGGAATCCCCGGTGCGTCTCCGCGCCGATCCGGTCATTCGGCCCCTAGGACACCGTATGGTCACGGTCGGCGATAGGCGCTCGACGCGGACCGGGTAAGACCTGTGACAATGCCGGAAGCAACTTGGCTGCGCCGTGGCGGCGACGGGGGTCCATTCCCTCGACGCCGGGAGAACGAGGATGGGCACATGAGCGACTGGACTGCCTTCGGACGGGTGGACGCGGACGGCACCGTATACGTCAAGACCACCGAGGGTGAGCGGGTGGTCGGATCCTGGCAGGCGGGTGCGCCGGAGGAAGGTCTGGCACACTTCGCGCGCCGCTTCGCCGATCTGGTCACCGAGGTGGATCTGACCGAAGCGCGGCTCAAGTCGGGTGCGGCGGATGCCGGGCACTCGCTGAGCACGATCCGGCGGATCCGCGCCACGCTCCCCGAGGCCAACGTCGTCGGCGACATCGACGCCCTGGCCGCTCGCCTGGACAAGCTGGCGACCCTCGCCGAGGAGAAGGCCGGTGAGGCGCGCGCCGCCCGGGACGCCGCTCGCGGTGAGGCCCTGGCCCGCAAGACCGCGCTGGTCGAGGAGGCCGAGAAGCTCGCTGCCGAATCCACCGGTTGGAAGACCGCCGGGGACCGGCTCAAGGAGATCCTCGACGAGTGGAAGACCATCCGTGGGGTCGACAAGAAGGCCGACGGTGAGCTGTGGAAGCGGTTCGCCGCCGCCCGGGACGGTTTCACCCGACGTCGGGGCGCCCACTTCGCCTCCCTGGACTCGCAGCGCAAGCAGGCGCAGACAGTCAAGGAGGAGCTGGTCGCCGAGGCGGAGAAGCTCCAGGAATCCACCGACTGGGCCGCCACCGCCAACCAGCTCAAGGATCTGATGACCCAGTGGAAGGCCGCGCCGCGCGCCTCCAAGGAGGCCGAGCAGAAGCTCTGGGAACGATTCCGGGGTGCGCAGGACGCCTTCTTCAGCCGGCGCAGTGAGGTCTTCTCCGCCCGGGACAACGAGCAGCGCGGCAACCTGGAGCGCAAGCAGGCCCTGCTCGCCGAGGCCGAGGCGCTGGACATCGACGCCGACCCGAAGGGCGCCCAGGCCAAGCTGCGGGAGATCCAGGCACAGTGGCACGAGGCCGGCCGGGTCCCCCGCGAGGCGGCTGCCGGGCTGGAGCGCCGGCTGCGCGCCATCGACGACAAGGTCCGCGACGTGATGGACTCGGCGTGGCGCCGCACCACCAAGGAGGACAACCCGCTGCTCGCCCAGATGCGGGCGCAGGTGGCGGAAGCCGAGGACCGGCTGGCCCGGGCGCAGAGCGCCGGGGACGCACGCCGGATCAAGGAAGCCGAGCAGGCGCTCACCGCCAAGCGGCAGTTCCTCCAACTCGCCGAGCAGGCTGGCTGAGCTGACGTCTTCCGGAGCCCCCGTTCCCTGAGAGGGGACCGGGGGCTCCCGCGTGTCCAAGGCCTTCGCGGCCGGCGCCCCGTCCAAGATCCTCGCAACTTCCCCGAAACTGCTGCCTCAGATGCGCCGGAGGCAGCAGTTTCCCTGAAGTTGCCGGCTTGCCGGGGCGCGGGGCGGGGCGGGGGGCGGGGGGCGGGGCGCGGGACGGGACGCGGGACGGGACGCGGGGCGCGGGGCCGGCACGGGGCGCGGGCGCGGGGCGGTGGGTGGGGCCAGCCGGACGGCTGGTTGACGCATTGAAGACTGCTGATCAGAATGAGCGACAGAGCCAGGTCGGGCATCGACGCGAGGGCGCTGACGGCGGTACGACGTCGTCGGGGATCGTCGGTGTGCGTTACGCGAGTGATCACGTCCGCGTGACATGGGTCGTTCCGCGCTGTGCGCGTACTCCTGAGGGAGCGTGACGGGCGGACGGCCTTCCCCGGTCTTCCGCCCGCGCCGCCGACGGCGGCGTCGGGCATCCGAAGTGGAGCTCGCATGCACCGTCCCACCTCTTTCGGCGGCGCGCTGGCCGCGCTCGCCACCGCCGCGGCTGGCGCGCTCGTCGCCGTCGCGGTCAGCACCGGTCCGGCGGTCGCCGCGCCGGGTGGCACCGGCACCGGTTACCTGCACACCAGCGGCAATCAGATCGTGGACAGCACCGGCGCCACGGTCCGGTTGACCGGTATCAACTGGTTCGGCATGGAGACCGACAACAAGACCTTCCACGGGCTGTGGTCGAACAACCCGTGGCGGGGGCAGCTCGACACGATGGCCCGGCTGGGTTACAACACGTTGCGGGTGCCGTACTCGAACGACGCGCTGAAGCCGGGCGCGACCGCCAGCGGGATCAACGACTTCGTCAACCCGGATCTGGTCGGGTTGTCGCCGTTGCAGATCCTGGACAAGGTGATCGACTACGCCGGCAGCAAGGGGATGCGGATCATCCTGGACCGGCACCGGCCGACGGCGGCCGGGCAGTCGCCGCTGTGGTACACGTCGACGGTTTCCGAGGCGACCTGGATCAACGACTGGAAGATGCTGGCCCAGCGGTACGCGGGCAACCCCACGGTGATCGGCGCGGACCTGCACAACGAGCCGCACGCCGAGGGCACCAACCCGGCGGCCACCGGCGCGTGCTGGGGCTGCGGCGACACCACCCGGGACTGGCGGCTCGCCGCCGAGCGGGCCGGTAACGCGATCCTCGGCGTCCAACCCAACTGGTTGATCTTCGTGGAGGGGGTGAGCTGCCCCAGCGGTGGCCTCTCCAACGTGTGGGACGGCGACACCAGCAACGACGAGGACTGTGGCTGGTGGGGTGGCAACCTGTCCAAGGCCGGTCAGTTCCCGGTACGGCTGAACGTGGCGAACCGCCTGGTCTACTCGCCGCACGAGTACGCCACCTCGGTCTACCGGCAGAGCTGGTTCGACGCCCCGGACTACCCGGCGAACATGCCGGCCATCTGGGACAAGTACTGGGGTTACCTGTACAAGCAGAACATCGCGCCGATCATGATGGGTGAGTTCGGCAGCACCCTGGCGGACCCGAAGGACAGGGTGTGGCTGGAGAAGTTGATGGCCTACACCGGCACCGGGGTGACCGGGATGTCCTTCACCTACTGGTCGTGGAACCCGAACTCGGGTGACACCGGCGGCATCGCGCTGGACGACTGGACGAACGTCAACACCACCAAGCAGGCGATCCTCCAGCCGTACCTGATCGCGCCGACCGGTGGCGGCACCACCACCCCACCGCCCGACGGACCGACGGACCCGCCCACCGGCGCCTGCACTGCCAGCTACCGGCAGGTCAACTCCTGGCAGGGCGGCTTCCAGGGTGAGTTGACAGTGAAGAACACCGGCTCCGCCGCGGTGAACCCGTGGTCGGTCACCTGGGCCTGGCCGTCCGGGGTGACGTTGGGCAGTGGCTGGAACGCCACGGTCTCCCAGTCCGGCACGACGGTCACCGCGGCCGCGCCGGGGCACGCCCCGTCGCTGTCGGCGGGCGGGTCGGTCACCGTGGGCTTCACCGCCAACGGGACCGCCAGCGCGCCGGGCACGGTGAAGCTCAACGGCGCCAGCTGCTGAGCTGTCGGGACGGCCGGCGCTTCGCGCGTCGGCCGTCCGCCGGCGCCGGTCGGGTCACGGTCTGAACGAGGGCCCCTTGTCGTGGTGCGACGACAAGGGGCCCTCCCGTGCTCAGTGGGTGGCGCAGCCGGCGGTCGGTGCGGCGGCGACCGGCGGTGCGCCGATCGTGGGCAGACCGAGCAACACCCCGGGGGTACGCGGGGAGCGCCCCGCCTCGGCCGCGTCGCCGGCCCGGGTACGCCGGTGCGCCACCGGCGCGCCGTCGGCGTTGAGGTGGTGCGGCGCGGCGTACGTGATCGTGGTGTGCACGATGTCACCCGGGCGGATCTGCTCGGCCAGCGACTCCCCGTCCGCGGTGTCGGTCGCGAAGTGCACGAGCCGGCCGTCGCGGGCCCGACCGGACATCCGGCCGGTGCGCTCGTCCTTGCGGCCCTCGCCGACCGCGACCAGCACCTCGACGGTCTCGCCCACCAAGCGCTTGTTCTCCGCCCAGGTGATCTCCTCGACGGTTTCGATCAGCCGCTCGTAGCGCTCCTGCACGACCTGCTTGGGCAACTGGTCGTCCATGGTCGCGGCGGGGGTGCCGGGGCGCTTCGAGTACTGGAAGGTGAAGGCCGAGGAGAACCGGGCCTCGCGGACCACGTCCAGGGTGCGCTGGAAGTCGGCCTCGGTCTCACCCGGGAAGCCGACGATGATGTCGGTGGTGATCGCCGCGTCCGGCATCGCCGCCCGGACCTTCTCGATGATCCCCAGGTAGCGCTCGGAGCGGTAGGACCGGCGCATCGCCCGGAGCACGTCGTCGGAGCCGGACTGCAACGGCATGTGCAGCGAGTGGCAGACGTTCGGCGTCTCGGCCATCGCGGCGATCACGTCGTCGGTGAAGTCCTTCGGGTGCGGGCTGGTGAACCGGACCCGCTCCAACCCGTCGATGTCACCGCAGGCCCGCAGCAGCTTGCCGAACGCGTACCGGTCGCCGAACTCCACGCCGTAGGAGTTGACGTTCTGCCCGAGCAGGGTCACCTCCAGCACACCCTCGTCGACCAGCGCGCGCACCTCGGAGAGGATGTCGCCGGGACGGCGGTCCTTCTCCTTGCCGCGCAGCGCGGGCACGATGCAGAACGTGCAGGTGTTGTTGCAGCCGACCGAGATCGACACCCACCCGGCGTACGTGGACTCGCGGCGGGTGGGCAGCGTGGAGGGGAAGACGTCGAGGGACTCCAGAATCTCCACCTCGGCGGCGGCGTTGTGCCGGGCCCGCTCCAGCAGCACCGGCAGCGAGCCGATGTTGTGGGTGCCGAAGACCACGTCCACCCAGGGCGCCTTGCGGACGATCTCGCCCCGGTCCTTCTGGGCCAGGCAGCCGCCGACCGCGATCTGCATCCCGGGGTGCTTGTCCTTCACCGGGCGCAGCCGACCGAGGTTGCCGTAGAGCCGGTTGTCGGCGTTCTCCCGGACGGCGCAGGTGTTGAAGACGACGATGTCCGGGGTGTCGTCGGCGGGCACCGCACGCACGTAGCCGGCCTGTTCGAGCAGGCCGGAGATGCGCTCAGAGTCGTGCACGTTCATCTGGCAGCCGTACGTCACGACGTTGTAGGTCCTAGCCACCCTCTTGGTGCCCCTTCCCCTCGGGCTACCAGGGTAGCGGCCCGTTCGGCGGCCCCAACCCACCGGCATTGACCCGGCGGCCCATAGCGGGCATCCACGACGGGCAGTACGCTGCACAACAAGAATGTGTTCTGGGCGGTTTCGGGGGCTTTGCACTCAGCGCCGACAATGCGCGGCTCCATTCACGGGGGAGCACATGACGACCCGCGGGAGGCCAACCGTGACGCGACAAGATGCGGCACAGCGCACCGTCACCACCCCGGACGGGCGGCACCTCGCGGTGGAGACCTCCGGCTCGCCGGACGGTCCTGCGGTCTTCCTGCTGCACGGCACCCCGGGGAGTCGCAGCGGCCCCCGGCCCCGGGGCATCGTCGTCTACCGCCTCGGCGTGCACCTCGTCTGTTACGACCGGCCCGGTTACGGCGATTCCGACCGGCACGAGGGTCGGCGGGTCGCCGACGCGGCGGCCGACGTGGCGGCGATCGCCGACGACCTCGGCATCGAGCGGTTCGCGGTGGTGGGCCGGTCCGGTGGCGGTCCACACGCTCTGGCCTGTGCGGCCTTGCTGCCGGACCGGGTCACCCGCGCCGCCGTGCTGGTGGGGCTCGCCCCGGCCGGCGCACCCGACCTGGACTGGTACGCCGGGATGGCCGAGTCGAACGTGGAGGACTACGGGCAGGCCGACGAGGACCTGGCCGAGCTCACGCTCAACCTGAAGGTCCGCGCGGAGGAGGCCCGGCGGGACCCGATGACGCTGCTGGACTTCCTGCGCCCCCAGTTGCCCGACGAGGACATCCGGGTCGTCGACGACGTCGCGATCCGCCGGCTGCTGACCGACATGTACTCCGAGGCGTTGCGGCACGGCCCCGAGGGCTGGATCGACGACGTGCTGGCGATACGGCGTGGCTGGGGGTTCGACCTGAGCGCCATCCAGGCGGAGGTCCGGCTCTGGCACGGCGAGCAGGACCGCTTCTCGCCGGTGGAGCACTCCCACTGGCTCGCGTCGCGGATCTCGCGGGCCGAGGTCCAGGTGCAGCCCGGCGCCGCGCACTTCGGCGCTGTGGAGATCCTGCCGCAGACCCTCACCTGGCTGGCCACGCCGGACCTCGCGACCACCCCGCGGGTCTGACCGACAGTCGTTCAGTGCTCGACCCGGCGGGGCGGACCTGACCCACCCCGCCGGACCGACCCCGGTCAGATCGTGTGCGGGTCGATCACCCGGACGACGAACCGTCGCTCACGCAGGGTCTGCACCGTCGGATGCTCCGGGCCGATCACCTCGGCCAGCCGGTCCGCCACCGCGCCGACGTCCTCGGCGGGGGCCTCGCCACCGGCCCGCCTCGACACCAGGGCGAGATCACCGAGGCAGCGCAGCGTGTCGGGGTGCTCCGCGCCGATCACCGTGGACAGGCGACCGGCGGTCTCCCGCAGTCGCTCCCGCGCAGAGTCCCACTCCCCCTCCTCAGCGAGGCACACCGCGTGGTTCACGTCCGCGGCGAGGGTGTGCGGGTGGTCGGGGCCGAGCACCTTGCGCAGCTCGCCGGAGGCCCGGGCCGCCGACGCACGAGCATCCGACCTGCGCCCGAGTGCGCGCTCGGCAGCGGAGATGTTGCTCAGCGTCGCCAACGTGTGCGGGTGCTCCGCGCCGAGGCGCAGCTGTTCCTCGTACGCCTGGCTCACGGCGGTCATCTCGGTGAACGCCCTGGCCGCGTCGCCGACGGCCAGCAGGTTCGCCGCGCGGCTCGACCGGGACGCCACCGTGTCCGGGTTGTCCGGCCCGAAGCGTTCGTCGAGCTCGCGGTAGGCCGTCTCGAACATCGGCGCGGCCTCGGCTCCCCGACCGGCGCTGCGCAGGGACACCGCCAGGTTGACCTGCGCGGCGAGACTCTGACCGTCGTCCGACCCGAGCACCTCGCAGTACGTGTCGTACACGGTGCGCAGCAGGGTGACCGACCTCTCGTACTCACCGGCTTCCCGCAGGTCGCTGCCCAGACGCACGGCGGAGACCAGGGTGTACGGGTGGGTGGGGCCGAGCACCAGCCGCCGCCGCTGGTGCACCTCGTCGTCCCACCTGCGGGCGGACCGGTAGTCGCCGACCAGCCGGTAGGAGACGGCGAGGTTGTTGGCCGCGCTCAACGTCCGGGGGTGGTCCTCGCCGAACACCTGGAGCCAGGAGGCGTACGTGGACCGGTCCCGTTCCAGCGCCTCGGCGTAGCGGCCGAGCGCGCGCAGGTCACCGCCGAGGCTGCCGGCGGTCATCAGACTGTGCGGGTGCATCGGGCCGAGCAGCCGGCGTTGCTCGGCCAGCACCGCCTCGTCCAGGTCCCGGGCCTCGTCGAACCGGCCCAGGCTGCGCAGGATGTTCGCCCGGTTGAAGCGCAGGTGCAGCAACTGTCGAACCAGCGCGGACGCCTCGACCTCGTCGTGCGTGTCGCCGAGCCGGGCGGACCAGGTCTCGTCCACCTCCTGGCTGAACCCGTCGGCCTGGTCCAGACCGCCGCGCTGCCACAGGTAGCGGACCCGGTCGATGAGCAGCTGACACACCGACTCGTCGGGGCAGTTCAACGCCTCGGAGACCTCCAGGTGCGGCCAGAGCATCCGCAGCCGGGGCCAGGTGGTCGGGTCGTCCACGTCACCGCGGGGCCGGGACGCCGCCAGCACCAGGTGCACCTGGTGTCGGGCCGCGTCGATCTCGTCGTCGGTCATCCGGTCGCGTACGACCGCCTGCAACAACCGGTGCACCTGGACCCGGCCGCCCTGGACGTCGAGTTTGAGCAGGGCGAGCCGGTTGATCTGCTGGACCAGCGCACCGCGGACGAGCCGTTCCGACACCGACGGGTCGAACGGCACGAGGGCCGCCGCCATCTCGTCGCTGTAGATCAGCTCCAGCGCGATCTCCGGGGCCAGCACCGAGCAGAGCTGCAACAGCCGGTACGCGGCGGGCGCCTGGTCGAGCAGCCGGTTCAGCGACAGGTCCCAGGTCGCCTCGACGGAGAGCGCGCTGGGACCGTGCCGCTCGATCTGCCGCAGATAGTCGGCGACCGACGTGCCGGTGTCCGCGAGCCACGCGCCAGCCGCCGCCACCGCGATCGGCAGGTCGCCGAGCGCCTCGGCCACCCGGTCGGCCTCCTCGGCGCTGATCGTGGGCACCCGCTGGG
The DNA here is from genome assembly GCF_057766525.1 of Micromonospora sp. MGP-C2. Taxonomy (NCBI): domain Bacteria; kingdom Bacillati; phylum Actinomycetota; class Actinomycetes; order Micromonosporales; family Micromonosporaceae; genus Micromonospora; species Micromonospora sp. MGP-C2. Next base: position 5,863,692 of record NZ_JBYMEN010000002.1, on the reverse strand, counting down.
CGAGGTGCGCGACGCTCTCGGTGCGGTTGAAGACGTCCACCTGGATCGGGTTCGCCCGGTCACCCCAGGCGCGGTTGCGCGAGGTCAGCAGGACGTGCCCGGGGCCCTGGGGCAGGAAGGGCTCGATCTGGTCGAGCTCCTCGGCGTTGTCGAGCACGACGAGCCACCGCTCGTACGGCTCGCCCCGGCCCAGCACCTGCAACACGGACCGGACCGTGTCAGGCACGGTCGGCCCGGCGAGGATGCCGAGGCGGCTGGCGAGGTCGGCCAGGGCGGTGTCGACGAACTGCGGCGGGTCCGCCACGATCCACCAGACCACGTCGTACGCGGTCTTGTAACGGTGCACGTACTCCAGGGCCACCTGTGTCTTTCCGACGCCGCCCATGCCCTGGAGGGCGACCGGCAGCACCACCGCGCTGCCCCCGCTCTGCAGTTGCGCGCGCAGCTGGGCCAGGTCGTCCTCCCGGCCGGTGAACCGGGCGTTCCGGTTGGGGGCGTTGAAGATCAACGGCTCGGTGCCGGGAAAACGGGTGCTCCCGCCCGCCGGGCCGTCCGCAGACGACGGCACCGGCCGGCCGACCAGCCGCAACACCCGCTCCACGGCGGTCGCCGCGCTCACATTGACCAGGTTGGTGGAGCTCTGGGAGGGGAACTCCGCCAGCGGGCGCAGGTCGGCGACGTACACGGCGAGCGCCGTGGAACCGGTGCTGGTGTCCCGGTCGGGCAGACCGCCGGACGGCGTCGCCACGTAGGCCGGCGAGACCACTGTCAGCGTGCGCGGCGCGGGCGTGCCCGCGGACCCGACGGCGGCCGTGGGCTCCACCACCCGCAACCCGGCCGAGCTGAGCACCCGCTCCAGCCACTCGGCCCAGATGGCGTCCTCCGGCGCACACCGGAGCACGATCTGGTCGTCGATCGCCTCGGTGCGTCGACGGAAACGGGCCTTGCCCCGCTCCCGCACCGACTCGTCCATCAGCGGCAGCGCGGTCACCGCGCCGTCGGTGAGGATCCCGGTCAACGTCTCGAACGCGGCCAGCAGCGACGTCGGCGAGCCGGGCGGGTCCCCGAACGTCGCCAGTGTCTCCTCGTACGCGTAGAACGGCCGGTACGGGACCTCGACGGCAGCCCAGTAGCGCCGCCGTTCGGCCTCGGTCATGCCCGCGGGCAACCCGGCGAACCGCCGCATGGCCAGCAGACGACCCGCCTCGGCCCGCTCCTTCTCGGCCTGGTCGACGCGCATCGGCACCGGCAGGACCCGGATGTCACGCCGCCGGTACCTGTCGCGTACCGAGTGCGCCACCCGGGCCGCGCCGTCGATGCCCTGGTCGCTGAGCGTGAAACAGTCGACCAGCGTGTCCGGAAGGTGCAGGGTGCAGATGTCGGCGACGTCGCTCAACCCTGTCCGGCTGTCGATCAGGGTGAAGTCGTACTGGCGCTTCATGTCCGCCCGCAGCGCTTCGAAGAACTGCGCACCGCCCAGCCGGTTGTAGAAGTTGTCCCAGTCCAGCCCGCTCACCGAGACGGCGTAGTCGCTGTTCTGCCGGCCCGCGGAGAGGAAGTCCAGACCGCCGCCGTCGGGGAAGTTCCAGCGCAGTGAGAAGGCGTGCCGCCCGACCCGGGCGTACTGCTCCATCCAGCGGTCCGGCCGGTCGTCGACCCGGGTGGTCTCCCACTCGTAGTCGCGGATCATGTCGATCACACCGCTGGTGCCCTGGATCGCCTCGGCGTCGAGGAACGGGTGGAAGAAGCGGTGCAGGCCGGGTGACTCGAGGTCCCAGTCGGCGACGAGCACCCGGCGGCCGCTGGCCGCGAGGATCCAGGCCACATTGGCCAACGCCATCGTCCGGCCCGTCCCACCCTTGAACGAGTAGAAGGTGACGACCTGGCCTTCGCGATCGTTGTTCATCGGTTTTCTCCGTGGGGACGCAATGGGGCCGGATCGTCAGGCGTGGACGCGGGATCGGGGGTGACGGTCGAGCCGGCCGGCGGCAGGCCATCACGCAGGCTCGGCACCGGCTCCGGCGGCGGTTCGAAGGGAACCACCGGGCCGTACTTGAGGAACTGACGGCGAGCCTCGGTGACCAGCGCCGGCATCAGGTCGACGAACTCCGGCATGCTGCAGGCCCGCTTGACCTGGGGCAGGCCGGCGTCGTGCAGCAGTTGCGTCACCTCGGTCGCCCACCGGCTGGCGTCCTGGGTGTCGTCGTCGTCGGTGACCACCAGCGGAACCACCCACTCCCGCAGGCCGTGCAGCATGCCGGTGAGGATCGCGGCGGCGTCCGGCGAGGCCGCGATCCACGGATCGACAAGCAGCACGGCCGGTCGGCGATCGAGCAGCCCGGCGGCCTGCGCGAAGTCCGCCGTGTGGGCGGACAGCCCGAGCCGCTCGGCGGTGCTGGCCGCGTACTCGGCGGCGGGCAGCTCCTGGCGGCGCCCGTACGGTCGCCACAGCCGGCCGCTGGCCGCGTAGCCGGCGGGGTCGCGGTCGGTCGGCAGGTGGTCCCGGGTCGGCGCCAGGACGGCGACGACGAAGTCCGGGTCGGTCGGCCCCGGGCGGACGACCTCGTCGAGGCCCGGCGCGCGGGACGGGCCCAGCGGTCGCCGCTCGGCGGTGTGCACGATCCGGCTGGCCAGGCGGCTCAGCAGAAGCTCGTACTGTGCCCGGTAGGAGGCCAGCATGCAGAACGCCCGCAGGCCGTCCTCGGCGTACGCCGGGACGTCCCGGCCCAGGTCCAGGGCGCCGTCCAGCTCCGGGTGCGCCTCCCACGGTGGGAACGGGATCCACAGCACCGGGGTGAGGTGGCCGGCGGTCAGCCGGGCCGACCCGGCGGCGGCCAGCCGGGCCCGGAAGGACTCCTGCTCCCCCAACGCCCAGGGGCGACTGAAGTAGCCGGGCGAGTAGAGCGGAACGAAGACCTCGGCGTCGCCCAGCGCCTCCGCGAGAGCCGCCTTCCAGTCGGCGCCCAACGGGATGTGCTGGTCGAAGAAGCCGATACGCATCCCCGCCACCGGTCGCGCCTGGCGCCGCACCTCGTCGGACAGGTCGGCGAAGAACTGGCCGACCCAGACGTCGGCGTCGGCGCGGGCGCCCGGCGGGGGCGCCGAGTGGGCGTAGCTGAGGAAGAAGTACGTCCCGCGCGCTGCCGGTCGGCGCCGGTCCGTCGGCGGGCTCATCCCGGCTCCTCGGTGAACCGGTTGCACAGCTCGTCCACGCTCGCCGGCACCCAGGGCTGCACCACGTACGACCGGTGGATCGCCACGATCCGCTGGGCGAGCCGCCAGACCACCGCCCGGTACGCGTTCTCCCACTGCATGGTCAGCAACCCGTAGACCCCATCCCGCTGGTAGTGCACCGCGATGTCGGGATCCGGCACGGCGGTCGGGGTGAACCGTTGGATGTCGCGGAGCACCCGGGGCAGCGCCGTGCCGTTCGTCGGCGACCAGGTGACCGGCACGATGGCCGTTTCGTGGGGCGAGGCGGAGCTGTGCCGCGGGACAATCGTCCGGCGGGAGAACGCATCCCACTCCCGGCCGCACCAGTCACTGCCGAGCAGCGCGCTGGACACCAGCGGGACGAAGACCTGGCAGGTGCCGGCGGCCTGGAGCAGCTCCGGGCTCCACCGTTCACCGCCGGCGATGGAGCTGTCCAGGAAGCCGGCGTCCACTCCGGTCACCGGGCCGACCAGCTCACTGACGTGGACGGAGAGGTCCTCGAAGAACCGGGAGACGTACTCGGCGGGTTTGCCGGTGGCGCGGCCGACCGGGGCCCGGGAATAGCTGATGAAGAAGAGCGGGGCGCGCAGTCTGGAGGGTGCGTCCACTGTGCTCACCCCTCCGCCCTCCCCACGCGGCCGGAACATCAGCGTAGTCCCCGCGTCAACGCTGCGCCGCCAGGCGATTCGCGGCGAACCAGCCGACCGCGAAGTCCACGGCGGCTCGTGCCGGCAGCAGGCGAGCCTGGGCCCGCCCGACCCGCCCGTGCCGGACGATCGGTGTGCCGTCGAGCGCGGCACCCACCCGGGGAAAGTCGCTGTCGTCCAGGTCGAGCCCGCGGAAGTCGAGGCGTACGCGGCGGCCGTCGACGAGCCGGAAACAGTGGTAGTCGCGCTCCGGCGTCGGCACCGGCAGCCGGTACTCGGCCAGGTGCAGGGCGCTGCACGCCTCGTAACCGAGGCCGAGCAGCAGGATCTGCCCGTCGGCTGCGTAAAGGCCACCCACCGGTGAGCGTTCTCCCAGGTGGCAGGTGAGGTCGTGGCCATCGGTGAGCTGCCGGGCCCGAGGGCCGAGCGCGGCGAACGAGGTCTGCGGATGGTCACTGCGCATCGCACCGGGGGCACAGCGGACGTACTCGGCGAGCACGCCCATCCGCTGCGAGGGCGTGGTCTGGCGGTCCCAGCCCGGCAGCGCCGCCTCGTACCGCTCGCGTTGCGCCCGGTCCATCCCGGCGACGGCCGCCAGGTGCGCCCGGGAGGTGGTCGAGTTGCCGGCGGTCTGGGTGGGCACCAGCAGCGTGCCGGCCAGGCCGAGGACGTCCCGCAGGGCGCCGGCGAGGGTCGCGGGGCCGTGCTCCAGCGGGCCCACCCGGCGCAGACCGCAGTGCACCAGGAGGCACACACCCGGGCGTACGCCCAGCGCTCGCAGGTCGTCGGCGAGGTGGGGACGGCCCAGTGCGGGCGGATGGCGTTCATCGGGACCCGACACGGGTCTCCTCCAGGGCGTGGCGCAGCTGACCGACGAACCGCTCACCGGCCGCGGTGAGCGACCCGCTGGCCAGCAGCGCGTCGGCGCCGTCCCGGGTCCACGCCAGGTAACGGGCGGCGTGCGCCGACGCTTCCCCGCCGTCGGTCGCCGCCCGGGCCCGCCACACCTGGGTGACGGCCAGGTGGGCGTACACCCCCTGGAGAACCCCCTCGGGTGGCCGCTGGTCGGGGCGCCACGGCACCGTGATCCGGGGGCTGCGCCCGGGTGCCACCAGGTCGTACCGGTCGAGCACGGCACCGAGTTTCGCGTGCTGCCACTCGTGCACGAGCAGCACCGCCATCGTCTCCGGGTCCGGATGGGGGGTGACGGCGACCGCACCGAACGCGTGCCGGGCGGTCGCGCTGCGCAGTGGTCGCGCCGGGTCGGGTGCCAGCGGCACGACGGCGCGCAGACCACCGTCGAGCGTCGCCGCGTGCGCCGGCACGTCCCGGCGCACGATCTGCCAGGCCTCGACCAGGGTACGGCCCAACGCCTGCGCGGCCGGGGTGTCCAGGCGCGATGCCACCGGCTGGCCGTAGCAGTCCCGGTACGGGTCGCCGTCCTCCATGGACAGCCGACCAGCCGGCGTCGGCACGTCGCGCACCGGTCGCCAGCCGGCCGACGGCTCGACCGTGTCGAGGAGGACGGTCCGGTCCGCCGACCCGCCCCGGACCCGGAACCCACCGGGCAGGACTGTCACCTCGGCGCGCTCCCCCAGGCCGGGCAGCAGCAGGCTGCCGAGCGTGGGCACCGTGATCGCGTCGGCCCGCACCGGGACGTCCACGGTGACGGGGACGCCCACCCGGACGGCCGCGGCGACGGCGAGGGCCGGCAGGGGGTCGGCAGCCGCGCGGGCGCCGGACCGGGCCGACGGGTCGAGGCGGTGCACCAGCCACGGGCGAACGAAGGGGTGCTCCAGGACCGCTCGGACCGCCTCCGGCGCCTTCAGCTCAAGGTCGGCGAGCACCTCCCAGGCGGTCGCGCTGTCGGACAACTCCCGACAGGCCGCCAACAGCATCCGGGTGATGGCCAACTGGTCGTCGGCGAGTCGTCTCACGGTCTGCGGCGACCCGTGCCCGGTCGCCAGGTCGTCCAGCAGGTCGTCGACCGGAGAGGCGGCGGACCACAGGCTCGGCGCGACGTGGCCGGGCGCCGGGTGGGCGTCCACAGTGTCGATCAGGCGGAGCAGGTCGGCGCAGTAGACCGAGGGGTTGTCGAAGCCGGAGCCGGTGCGCCAGCGGTGGGCGTACAGGCCTCCGCCGCAACGGTCGACCACCGGGCAGGCCCGGCAGGTGGCACAGAGCCCCTGCACGCCGTCCTGTCGGATGGCCACCCCGGGATGCCGGGCGGCCTCGTCCACCGAATGGTCGAACACGTCGAACCCCGTGCCGGCCGCGCCATGGTATGCCGTCTTCAGCGAGTCGACCTGCTCCCAGGTGCCGTCGGCCTCGACCACCAGCACGTCGGCCGGCGCGAGGCCGAACGCCTCGGTGCCGCCGCCACCCGGCATCAGCGCCTCGAACAGCCGGATCGACCCGGGGCGCCCGTCGTCCACCCACCGCCGGTGGATCCGCCCCAGCCAGTCCGCGTACGGGGTGGAGCCGGGGCCGGGACGCTCCGGTGGGTGGTCCCAGGTGGCGTGGGGCAGCAGCAGGTCGACCCGGGGCGGGCTCTCGGCCAGCAGCGCCTCGTAGACCCGGTCGGGATCGTTGCGGACGTCGACAGTGCAGAGGATGCCGGCGTAGCTGCTGCGGTACGCCGGTCGCCGGAGCAGGGCCAGGGCCGACCGGACCTGGTCGTGGCTGCTGCCGCCGTGGGCAAAGACCCGGTGGCGGTCGTTGGCGGCACGGTCGCCGTCGAACGACACACCGACCCGCACGTCGTAGTCGACGAGCAGTCGGCACAGCTCCTCGTCGAGCAGCACACCGTTGGTCTGCATACGCAGGTCGAGCCGCGTCCACGGGGTGATCGCCGCCCGCAGCTCGGCCAGCACCTCGCGCAGCCCGGCGGCACCCAGCAGCAGCGGCTCACCGCCGTGCAGCACCACGTGCACGTCCGGCACCTCGTGCTCGCGGGCGTGCTCGGCGATGCGCCCTGCGGCGGCGCGCACCGTCGCCGGTGGCATCCGCACCGGTCGGCCCCGCCAGGTCTGGTCGGCGTGCTGGTAGACGTAGCAGTGGTCGCAGCTGAGGTCGCACCGACTGTGCACCTTCAGCACGAACTGGCTGATCGGCCGGCAGGATCCGCCCGCTCCGGGCGCACCGCACCGGCAGACCATCGCTCAGATGGACGAGTTGAAGGCGGCGACGGGCACGCTGCCGGACGGCACCGATTGGCCCGCGACGACGCGCCTGCGGATCGCCTCGATCAGATCGGCGTGCTCGACGGCGATCCGATCCAACGGGGTGTGCAGGCTGCGTGCGAGGTCATCTGGGTCGGGACGGGGTGAGCGGGTGGGGGCATGGTCCACAATGAGTCTCCGGGGGCCCGGGGCGCTGGGGGCGCGAGCGGCGAGAATGGCTCGAAAGGCTCTGGTCCGTGACCAGGATAGACAAATATCGACCCAGTGTCACCGTCGGTACAGCCATCGGCACCACGAGTGGCAACCCGAGAGGAGCGCACATGTGCCGGAGCATCAAGACCTTGCGTGAGCCGTTCACCCCGCAGGTGACCGACGCGGACGTCGAGGCGGCGGCGTTGCAGTACGTCCGGAAGATCTCTGGCTTCCGGGCGCCCGCCGCGCACAACGCCGCCGCGTTCGACGCCGCGGTGGCCGCCGTGGCCGAGGCGACCCGCACGCTGCTCGACCAGTTGGTGGTGCGGGGTGCCGGCTCGGGCACCCCGGACCGGCAGGCCACCGCCTCCCACTGATCGCCAGCCCTGTCCGACGGACCGGCGCGGCACCCCGGCCGACCGGGACCTGACCCTGGAGAGGGTCAGGCCGCGGCGAGCGCCGGGGCGACCGTGTCGGGCGCCCAACGTGAGCGGTGACACTGCGACCAGCCCCGGCAGCCCGGGTCGCCCAGCGTGCAGAGCCGCCACCTGCTGAGCACCTCACCGTCGTCGGTGTCCCGCACGTCGAAGTGCACCGGACGGACCGTGCCGTCCGGAGCCACGAGCAGGTGCCGGCCCGCGTCGAGCGTGTCGTCGCGCAACAGGCAGTTGCGGCCCAGCAGTCGTGCGAGCGCGGCGATGCTGGCGTGCTCGGGGAGCTGATCGGGCACCCCGTAGCAGTCGACCACCGTCGCGAACTCGCCCGGCGCCTGCCAGACGTCACACACCACCGCGTACGCCGGCAACCGGGCCGGGTCGGCCACCGCCAGCGGCATCACCACCCGGCCAAGCGCCTCGGCCAGCGCCGGGTAGACCTCCACGGGTTGAGCCCCGTCGATTCTCCAGTTCCACAGCTCGGTCATTCCGCCTCCTCGCTGCGTTCGTCCCCACCGGCCTCTGAATCGGGCCTTACACACGATGGTGGGGGGCATTTGACCCCAGCCGGGGGCAAGTTACCGGTCTGTGACCATTCCGGGCAAAATTTCCCTGAGCAGCATTGCTCGGAGTAGCGGGAAGGTGACAGTTTATCGGGTATGGTGCCCGATCCGCACCATCGCAGCCGCGTGTCCGACGACCACAACCGCAGGTCGAACGATGTGCCGGGCCGGGTCGGGTCAGCGCAGGACGACGAGGTGCTCGCCCCGGGGCAGCAGCTCGCCCACCACTGGCGCGCCGGGCACCTCTCCGGCCACCAGCAGGCCGCCGGAGGTCTGCGCGTCGGCCAGCAGCAGCCGTTCGCCCTCGCCGGCCGCCCCGAAGTCGGTCCACGGGGTCACCCACTCCAGGTTGCGCCGGCTGCCGCCGCTGACGTGGCCGTCGCGCAGCGCCTCCCGCGCCCCCGCCAGATAGGGCACCCGGGCTGTGTCGATGGCCACGGTGACCTGGCTGGCCCGGGCCAGTTTCGAGGCGTGCCCGAGCAACCCGAACCCGGTCACGTCGGTGCCACAGCGGATGCCGGCAGCGACCGCCGCGCGGGCGGCGTCCCGGTTGAGGGCGCTCATCGTGGCCACCGCCTCCGGGAAGCTCTCACCGGTGGTCTTGTGCCGGGTGTTCAGCACACCGACCCCGAGGGGCTTCGTCAGGGACAACGGCATCCCGGCCCGCCCGGCGTCGAGGGTGATGAGCTCGTCCGGCCGGACCGTGCCGGTGACCGCGAGGCCGTACTTCGGGCCGTCGTCGTCCACGCTGTGCCCACCCGCCAGGTGGCAGCCCGCCTCCCGCGCCACGTCCTGCCCACCGCGCAGGACCTCGCCGGCCAACTCCATCGGCAGCACGTCGCGCGGCCAGCAGAGCAGGTTGAGCGCGATCAGCGGGGTGCCGCCCATCGCGTACACGTCCGAGAGCGCGTTGGCCGCGGCGATCCGACCCCAGTCGTACGCGTCGTCCACAACCGGGGTGAAGAAGTCGGCGGTGCTGACCAGGCCGGTCCGCTCGTCCAGGCGCACCACCGCCGCGTCGTCGCCGTGATCCAGCCCGACCAGCAACTCGGCGGTGCCGGTTGCCGGGCCGAGACCGGCCACCATGATCTCCAGCTCGCCCGGCGGGATCTTGCAGGCGCAGCCGCCGCCGCGGGCGTAACGGGTCAGCCGTACCGGTTCGGTCATCCACCCATGATCGCGACAACGCGCCACGATCGCCACCGTTGTGGCCCTTACGGTGACCAGAATCGGACGGCCGGGGCCGATCATGGCCGGTGTTACCGCTCCGTGACCCGCTGAGTTGCATTCCGCCACATCAGGCCGCCTACAGTGGCCGCACCGGGGGTCAACCGACCCCGATCCGGGAGATGACAGGGGACGGTGGACGACGTGACGACGGGCGAACCGCTCATCGTGCTGGACGCGGTCAACAAGTGGTTCGGGCCGCTGCACGTGCTGGACGACGTCTCGCTGTCGGTGGGTCGGGGCGAGGTGGTCGTGGTGATCGGCCCGTCCGGCTCCGGCAAGTCGACGCTGTGCCGCACCATCAACCGACTGGAGCCGATCAATTCCGGCACCATCACCTTCGACGGCCAGCCGCTTCCGGCCGAGGGCAAGCCCCTCGCGAAGCTGCGCAGCGAGGTGGGGATGGTCTTCCAGTCCTTCAACCTCTTCGCGCACAAGACCATCCTGGAGAACGTCACCCTCGGCCCGATCAAGGTCCGCAAGGAGAAGCCGACTGCCGCCCGCGAGCGCGGCCTGGCCCTCCTCGACCGGGTCGGCATCGCCAACCAGGCGGACAAGTTCCCCGCCCAGCTCTCCGGCGGTCAGCAGCAGCGGGCGGCCATCGCCCGGGCGCTGGCCATGCAGCCCAAGGCGATGCTCTTCGACGAGCCGACCAGCGCGCTGGACCCGGAGATGGTCGGCGAGGTGCTCGACGTGATGACCTCGCTGGCCAGCGACGGCATGACGATGGTCGTGGTCACGCACGAGATGGGCTTCGCCCGGCACGCGGCGAACCGGGTCATCTTCATGGCCGACGGGCAACTGGTCGAGGATGCCCCGCCCGCGGAGTTCTTCGCGAACCCGCGCAGTGAGCGGGCCCGAGACTTCCTCTCCAAGATCCTCACGCACTAGGCGTCCGTAGTGGAGCGCGCCGTACTCGGTGGGCTCCGTTGAAAAAGGAGAAGAGTATGCGTATCAAGCGCGTTGCGGCAGTCGCCGCGGTCGCCGCTCTGGCGCTCGGCCTCACCGCCTGCGGTGGCGACGACGACGGCGGGGACACCGGTGCTGGCAGCAAGTCCTTCGCCGCCGGCAGCACCATGGAGAAGCTGAACAAGGCCCAGAAGATCAAGATCGGCACCAAGTTCGACCAGCCCGGCTTCGGCCTGAAGGGCCTGTCCGGCAAGCCGGAGGGCTTCGACGTCGAGATCGCCAAGATCGTCGTCAAGGAGCTCGGCATCCCCGAGGACAAGATCGAGTGGGTCGAGGCCCCCTCGAAGGTCCGCGAGGACGTGATCGTCAACGGCACTGTCGACCTGGTCGCCGCGACTTACACGATCAACGACAAGCGCAAGGAGCGGATCGCCTTCGCAGGCCCGTACTACGAGGCCGGCCAGAACATCCTGGTCAAGAAGGACGACACCACCATCACCGGTCCGGACTCGTTCAAGGACGGCACCAAGAAGGTCTGCTCGGTCACCGGCTCCACCCCGGCCGAGACGATCAAGCAGTACGTCAAGGACGTCGGCACCCAGCTGGTGCTCTTCGACACCTACGACAAGTGCCGCGACGCCCTCAAGGGCGGCCAGGTCAACGCCGTGACCACGGACAACGTGATCCTGCTCGGCTACATCGCCAAGGACGAGGCCTCCTTCAAGCTGGCCGGCAGCAACTTCACCAAGGAGCCGTACGGCATCGGTGTGAAGAAGGAGGACGCGGACTTCCGCAGCTTCATCAACGACACGCTGGACAAGGCTGTCGCCGACGGCAGCTGGAAGAAGGCCTGGGACGACACCGCCGGCAAGTTCGGCGCGGAACTGGGCGCGGCGCCCACCATCAACCGCTACTGATCTGATCCTTCGATCTGGAGGGTGGGGAGGAACACCGAGCCGTGAACGTGCTCATCGACAAGTTCGACGTCTTTGCGGGTGGTTTCTGGCTCACCCTCCAGATCTGCATCCTCGCCGCGATCGGCGCCCTCATCCTGGGCGCCGTCGTGGCGGTGCTCCGAATCTCACCGGTGCCGCCGCTGCGCGCGGTCGGCACCAGTTACGTGAACGTCTTCCGCAACATGCCGCTGACCGTGGTGATGTTCTTCGCCGCGTTCGGCCTGCCGGCGCTCGGCTCCAACGCGGACTTCCTCCGCATCCCGGTGATCGACGCGCTGTTCACCCGGCTCGGCACCGACCTTCCGTACTTCCGATTCGCACTGATCGCCCTGGTGCTCTACACCGCGGCGTTCGTCTGCGAGGCGCTGCGGTCCGGGGTGAACGCGGTGTCCGCCGGCCAGGCGGAGGCGGCGCGGTCGCTGGGCCTGACCTTCGGGCAGAATTTGCGCCACGTGGTGCTGCCGCAGTCGTGGAAGGCATCCATCGTGCCGCTCGGCTCGGTGATCATCGCGATGATCAAGAACTCGGCGCTGGTCGGCTTCTTCGGCGTGGTCGGTGACCTGTCGGCCACGGCCGACCAGCTCACCTCGGCCGAGGGCTACGCCTTCGTCCCGGTCGCCATCGGCATCTCGCTCGGCTATCTGATCATGACCGTGCCGCTCGGCGCCCTGCTGGACCGGATCGAGAAGCGACAGGCGGTGGCCCGATGAGTCAGCAGACCAGCGTCCTCTACGACATCCCCGGCCCCCGGCAGCGGCGGATCACCCTGATCAGCAGCATCGTCGCCGGCGTGGCCCTGCTCGTCGGGGCGTACTTCCTGATCTACCGACCCCTGGACGAAAAAGGCCAGCTGTCGATGGAGCTGTGGGGGCCGCTCGTCGACCCCTCCAACGAGAACTTCTCCCTGGTCTGGGAGCGGATCGGCCTCGGCTTCAAGAACACCCTGATCGCGGCGGCGATGGCCATCGTGGCCTCGCTGGTCGTCGGAACGCTGCTCGCCGTGCTGCGGATCCAGCTCAAGAGCCTGACCCGACGGCGGTTCGTCGGTGCGGCGACGCCGCTGGCGTACCTGCTGCGTGGGCTCAGCGCGCTGCTGTCGGCGATCACCCGCGTCTGCGTCGAGGTGTTCCGCGGTCTGCCCGTCGTGATCACCATCTTCTTCGTGGCCCGCGGCTTCCCCGAGTTCGGCCTCTACTTCGACAACCTCTGGTATCTGGTCATCGGCCTCACCATCTACAACTCGGTGGTGATCGGCGAGATCCTCCGCTCCGGCATGGAGGGGCTGCCGGGTGGCCAGGCGGAGGCCGCTGAAGCCATCGGGCTCTCCCCGACACAGACCACCCGGATGATCCTGCTGCCGCAAGCCTTCCGGATCATGCTGCCGGCACTGATCAGCCAGCTGGTCGTGGTGCTCAAGGACACCTCGCTGGGGTTCATCATCAGCTACGAGGAGACCCTGAACATCGGCAAGCAGATCATCGGCGCGCTGGGCAACCCGATCCAGGTGTACGTCGTGATCGCCGTGCTCTTCATCGTGGTGAACTACTCGCTGTCGAAGCTCGCCCAGTACGTTCAGCGGCGGCTCGCCCGGGGCCGCAAGACCGCGGGCACCCCGGCGCAGAACCCGCCGCCGGCTGCACTGATGTCCCAGGCCGAGGGCACCGGCGGGGCCGTCTGACGCTCAGCTCGCAAGGAGAAGGGCCAGCCCGGCGTTCCGGGCTGGCCCTTTCGCTGTTCCGACTAACGGGCGATCTCGGTGACCCGGGACTCGCGAACCACGGTGACCCGGATCTGACCCGGGTAGGTCAGCTCCTCCTCGATCTGCTTGGCCACGTCCCGGGCCAGCACTGCCGCCCCGATGTCGTCCACGTCGTCCGGCTTGACCATCACCCGGATCTCCCGGCCGGCCTGCATGGCGAAGACCTTGTCCACGCCGAGCTTGCCGGCCGCGATCTCCTCGATCCGCTCCAGGCGCTTGACGTACGCCTCAAGACTCTCCCGACGCGCGCCCGGCCGACCGCCGGAACAGGCGTCGGAGGCCTGGGTGAGGACGGCCTCGATGGTCTGCGGGGGCACCTCGTTGTGGTGCGCCTCGATAGCGTGCACCACGTCCTCGTGCTCGCCGTACTTGCGGGCCAGGTCCGCGCCGATGATGGCGTGGCTGCCCTCCACCTCGTGGGTGAGCGCCTTGCCGATGTCGTGCAGGAACGCCGACCGTTTGATGATGGGCACGTCCAGTCGCAGCTCGGCGGCCATGATGCCGGCGATGTGCGCGGTCTCGACCAGGTGCTTGAGCACGTTCTGCCCGTACGAGGTGCGGTAGCGCAGGCGGCCGAGCAGGGTCACCAACTCCGGGTGGATCTCGGTGATGCCGACCTCGACCAGGGCGTCCTCGGCGGCGCGGAGACAGAGCTGCTCCACCTCCTGCCGGGCCAGGTCGTAGACCTCCTCGATCCGGTGCGGGTGGATCCGCCCGTCCAGCACCAGCTTCTCCAGCGTCAGCCGACCCACCTCCCGGCGGACCGGGTCGAAGCAGGAGAGCAGCACCGCCTCGGGGGTGTCGTCGATGATCAGGTTGACGCCGGTCACCGACTCGAAGGCGCGGATGTTGCGCCCCTCCCGGCCGATGATCCGCCCCTTCATCTCGTCACCGGGCAGGTGCAGGACGCTGACGACGCTCTCCGCGGTCTGCTCGCTGGCAACCCGCTGGATGGCGTCCACCACGATGTGTCGGGCCCGCTGCTCGGCGGTGTTGCGCGCGTCGGACTCGATGTCCCGCACGAGCAGCGCCGCCTCCCGCTTGGCAGACGTCTCGATCGCCTCGACCAGCTCCAGTCGCGCCGAGTCGGCGGTGAGCCCGGCGATCCGTTCCAGCTCCCGGCGGCGCAGCTCCTCCGACTCGGTCAGCTCGGCCTCCCGCTGGGCGAGCGCGGACTCCCGGGCCGCGAGGGCGGCCTTCGCTGCGGTGAGCTGCCGCTCCCGCTCGGCGAACCGCTCCACCTCCTCGGTGTGCATCCGCTCCCGCTCGTCCATCCGGGCGGCCCGGCGCTCCACCTCCGCGGCCTGCTCCCGGGTGGTGGCGGCGAGCACCGCGACCTCCCGCTCACCGCTGCGCCGGGCTGCCGTCCGCAACTGCTCGGCGTCCGCCTCGGCCTGCTTGTGGGCGCGCTCCAGAACGGTGTCCGCCTCGGCGCGGGCGTCGTCGAGGACCCGGCGTGCCTCGGCGCGGGCCGCCTTCGCCTCGGCCTTCGCCGCCGCCGCCTCGGTACGGGCAGCCGCAGCGGCGGACTTCGCCACGTCGATCGTGCTGTTCACCTCGTCGGCCGCGGTCCGCAGGGCAGCGAGGGACTGCTCCTGACGGTCCTTCTCGGCGATGAAGGCGGGATCCTCCGGAGCCGGCGCGGCGCCCATCCGGCGCAGTGTCCGGATGCCCACCAGCACGGCCCCGATCACCACCACCGCGAGGACGAGGACGGCCGCGAGGAGCACGACGTCGAAGGCGTTCATGCCGGGACCCCGTCGGGTCTACCGGTGAACCTGTGCCGCCGCCCCGCCATGGCCGCCTCCCCTAAGGTCGAGACCGCAGCGACCGTGCCGGGGCACACTCCTGCGGCTGTGGACGCCCGACCGGAGCGGCTGGCCGTGGGTAGCTCTCTCCGCCGGCGGTGCCCGCGGGCAACGTCGGCGACCGGGTGCAGTTGTCGCGGCGTCCCGGAACGGCCTGTCCGGAGTTGCCGCCAAAGGCCGCGGAGCCGGCCAAAGTGATGCTGTCTTGTTACGCGATCTATGTTGTGCGCTTAGCCTGCAATGGTCGGGCAATGTGAGCCTGTATGGCGAGGCTAGGTCGCCGGGGGTGCTCTGGTCAAGGACTCATGATCAAACCCCCCGAACGGAGCGAAGTTGCGGTGTCACTCCGAGCTGATGCCGTGTCGGACACGACGGGACAAACACGGCGAGTCACTGGCGCTGATCCGGATGTCGTGCCTGATCAGCGACGGCATCACCCCGCGTCGAGCCGACTTTTGTGACACCAGCGACCTTGCTGACCCGAACGGCCGGGCTGGTGGGAATCTCAGCTCAGCGAGCGCCGGCGGCCAGAGCGGCGGTGACGAGCGCGGCGTTGCCGGGTGCCGGCGTGCCGTCGGGCAGCAGGAGCGTGTCCTCCAGCCCGATGCGGGTGTGCAGCCCACGGCCGACCGCCTCGGCGAGCACCGCCCAGGTGGCCGGGCCCTCGGCGTGCAGCAGCACCGGTGTAGCCACCGCGCCCTGCGGTGAGCGTGCCGCCGACGGCGATCCGGTGGGCGCCCCCGTCGACGACGGCAGCGCGGCGAGTATCCGCGCCGCGTCGGCCACCGCGACCGGCGCCTCCTCCGCCATGCACTCGACGAGGATCCGCCCGACCGGCACCCGCCAGGACCGGTACGCCTCGACGGCGTCGAGCGTCCAGAGCCCCACCTCGACGAGCACACCCCGCTCGTGCAGGGCGGCGGCGACGGCCTCGGCACCGGCCTCGTGCGCGTTGACCGAGGCGAAGTCGGGCAGCACCGCCCAGGCTCGGACGGCGGCCACCCGGGCGGCCGGATCCGGCTCGATCCACGCTCCGGTGCTCACCCCCACCGGCAGCCCCGGCCGGGCGGCGCGGATCGCGGTGAGCGCGTCGGCGATGACCTCCGGGCGCAGCGACTCGACACCGGACGCGTTGCGGGGATGGACGTGCACAGCCGCGACGCCGAGCGAGGCGCAACGGGCCGCGTCGGCGGCCAACTGCGCCGGGGTGACCGGCACCGCCGGGTGGGCGTCACTGTTGCGCCCACCGTTCAGACACGCCTTCAACATCGGACCACCCCACAGCACCCAGCGCGACTCTCAGTCGACCGGACGGTTGTCGCGGTCCAACTCACCCTCGGCGTCGGCGAGCGCGTCGGCGTCGATCTGCTCGGCGAACTCGGCCGCCTCGGCGCTCTGCGCGGCCAGCGCGTCCTTCACTGCCCGGATCGCCACGCCGGGCGGGTAGCCCTTGCGGGCCAGCATGCCCACCAGCCGACGGAAGACCGCGTCGGGCTCACCTCGGGCGGTGCGCAGCTTGCGCTCCACGAGGGTGCGGGCGGTGTCGGCCTCGGTCTCCTCATCCAGCTCACCGAGCGCCTCGGTGGCCACCTCGCCGTCCACACCCTTGCGGCGCAGCTCGTTGGCGAGCGCCCGGCGAGCCAGGCCTCGCCCGGTGTGCCGACTGGACACCCAGGCTCGGGCGAACGCGGCGTCGTCGATGATGCCGACCTCGTCATAGCGGTCGAGCACCTCGGCCGACACCTGCTCGGAGATGCCCCGCTTGGCCAACGCTCCGGCCAGCTCGGCCCGGGTGCGTGGCCGGACGGCGAGCTGGCGCAGACAGATCTCGCGGGCCATCTCCGACTCGTCGCGGGGTGGGGACGCCGGTTTGTCTGCCTGCGGCTCGGCCTGGCGGCCCCGTCGAGGACGGGGTGGGTCACTGGCGTCGCCCGTACGAGGCGGACTGGCATCCCAGCCCCGCCCCGTACGGGCGCGTCGTCCTGCCATGGGTCAGCGACCGATCAGAAGTCGACCGGCGGCAGCTCCGGGCCACCGGCGGCGTCACCCGCGCCGACCCCGACGCCGAGCTTCTCCAGGATCTTCTTCTCGATCTCGGCGGCCACGTCCGGGTTTTCCTTCAGGAACTCCCGAGCCTTTTCCTTGCCCTGGCCGAGCTGGTCGCCGTCGTACGTGTACCACGCTCCGGACTTGCGGATGATCGCCTGCTCCACGCCGACGTCGATCAGCGAGCCCTCACGCGAGATGCCCTTGCCGTACATGATGTCGAACTCGGCCTGCTTGAACGGTGCGGCGACCTTGTTCTTCACGACCTTGACCCGGGTGCGGTTGCCGACCACGTCGGTGCCGTCCTTGAGGCTCTCGATGCGTCGCACGTCGAGCCGGACCGAGGCGTAGAACTTCAGCGCCCGACCACCGGTGGTGGTCTCCGGGCTGCCGAACATGACGCCGATCTTTTCCCGCAGCTGGTTGATGAAGATCGCCGTGGTGCCGGTGTTGCTGAGCACACCGGTGATCTTCCGGAGTGCCTGGCTCATCAGCCGGGCCTGGAGGCCCACGTGGCTGTCGCCCATCTCGCCCTCGATCTCGGCACGCGGCACCAGGGCCGCCACCGAGTCGATCACGATGATGTCGATCGCGCCGGAGCGGATCAGCATGTCCGCGATCTCCAACGCCTGCTCACCGGTGTCCGGCTGGGAGACGAGCATCGCGTCGGTGTCGACCCCGAGGGCCTTCGCGTACTCCGGGTCGAGCGCGTGCTCGGCGTCGATGAAGGCGGCGATGCCGCCGAGCCGCTGCGCGCTGGCCACCGAGTGCAGCGCCACCGTGGTCTTACCGCTGGACTCCGGGCCGTAGATCTCGACCACCCGGCCGCGCGGCAGGCCACCGATGCCGAGGGCCACGTCGAGCGCGATGGAGCCGGTCGGAATAATCGCGGTCTGGACGACCGGCCGGTCACCCAGCCGCATCACCGAGCCCTTGCCGAATTGCTTGTCAATCTGAGCGAGAGCAAGGTCGAGTGCCTTCTCCCGGTCAGGCCCTGCTGCCATGTTTGCCACCCCTGCCTTCGCCGGCGTCTTTGCTGAGCTTCGCGTCACGCGGACACGCTAGGCGCTAGGTCCGACAGAAAACCAGCCGACGGGCCGCGAGCTGTGGACGAGCACCCAGCTGTGGACAGTAGCCGAACAGGTGTACGACTCGACAAGCGACACGCGGGAGGGGCGAAAAGGCTGCTCAGCGTAGTCGGGCAGGCACTCGGTCGGGGTACGCGGCGCAGACCGCCCGCCACACCATGTGCGTCTGCTCCCCCGACGCCAGCGCCTGTTCGATGGTCCGTCCGCCGAGCTGGGACAGCACCTGGTCGCGGGCGATGCTGGCCGCGTAGCCGGGCCCGAACGCCTCATCCAGCCGCGTCCAGAAATCGGTCAGCCGCACAGTGATCAGCCCTCCTCGTCCGGTGCCCCGGTCGGCACCGGGCGCAACGCTAGCGCCACCAGGGGCACCGCCGCGACCGCCGCGAGCAGGGTGAGGACCGGATAACCGGCGAACTGCATGACAAACCCGCTCACCACTGCGGCGGCGGCCCCGGCCAATCCCATGATCAGGTCGGAGAACCCCTGGACGCTCGGCCGGACACCGGCCGGCACCGACTCGGACAGCAGCGTCGAACCGGCCACCATCGTCCCCGACCAGCCCAGCCCGAGCAGGACCAGACCCACGGACAGCCGGGGTGTGTGGTGCCCGGCGGTGCCGGCGACCGCACAGGCGGCCAGCAGCAGACCGACCCCACCGAGGATCACCGCCCGCCGGCCGAACCGGTCGGTGAGCCAACCCACCACCGGGGAGAAGGCGTACATGCCCGCGATGTGCAGACTCAGCACGATGCCGACCAGCCGCAGCACGTCGGCGTCGGCGTGCGACTCGCCGAGCCGGACCGGGGTCATCGCCATCACCGCCACCATCACCAGGTGACCCACCGCCACGGCGGCGATGCCGAGCCGGGCCGCGGGCCGCCCTCGTACCACCGACCAGGCCGTCCGCATCCCGGCGGCACGCGGCGCGCGCACTTTGACCGGCGCGGTGGCCGGCGTCACACCAACGCCGGCCGCCGGTGCCTCGGCCGCCACAGCGGTCGCCGGCGCGTCGGCTGCCACGGCGGTCGCCGGCGCGTCGGCTGCCACGGCGGTCGCCGGCGCGTCGGCTGCCACGGCGGTCGCCGGCGCGTCGGCTGCCACGGCGGTCGCCGGCGCGTCGGCTGCCAGCGGCGGGCCGGCGGTCGGTGCGTCGGCCGCCGCGAGCCTGCGCGCGGTGAGCAGCGGGTCGGGCCGGAGCAACCCGAGGAGTACGACGGCAGCCAGCACGAACGCCGCCGCGCTGAACGCGAACGGGCCGGCCAGCGGAGGCAGCCCCCAACCGGTGGTGACCCGGTCGGCCAGCGCGGCGAAGTTCGGCGCGGCCACCGCACCGATGGTGGTGGCCCAGACGATGAGGGAGAGCTGCCGACCTCGACGGGCCGGCTCCGCGAGGTCCACAGCGGTGTAGCGGGCCTGGAGGTTCGCGGCGGTGCCACCGCCGAAGAGCAGCATGCCGAGGAAGAGCAGCGGCACCCAGCGGGTGGCCGCGGCCAGCACCACCAGCACGCCGCCGACGGCACCGATCGCGTACGCCAGCACCAGGCCCGGCCGGCGACCGTGCCGCGCCATGATCCGGGTGACCGGGACGGCGAGCAGCGCGGCGCCGACCACCCCGGCGCTCTGCGCGACGCCCGCCACAGCGGTGCCGGCGATGCGGGCGGCGAGCAGCGCGCCGACGGCGATGCCGATGGTCACACCGATCCCGCCGATGATCTGGGTGGTGAAGAGCAGCCGCAGGGTACGCCGCTGGATCGACGCGACGTCGGGTCGGGCGACGGTACGCGGCGTGGTCAGGTCGGTGGCCATCGGCGCTCCTCAGGAAGGGATGACCCATCCTCGCGCACCCGCACCGACCAGCGGCAGTGGGTTTTGCCGACAGCAAAACCCACTGCCCCGGCGACCGTCGCCCGCCCCAAGATCTGCGCAACTTCGGTGAAGTTGCTGTGTCAGCGGGCCCGGAAGCAGCACTTTCCCCGATGTTGTGCGGGCGGTGGTTCTACTCGCGCGGTCGCGGCGGCGGTCGGCAGAGCCGTCGGGCTAATCGGGCAGGGCGCGGGTGACGATGCTGAGGTCGGCGACCAGGCCCTCGTACGCCTTGTCCTGGTCGTCGGCCCGCAGGACGGCAGACGGGTGGATGGTGGCCAGCAGCCGAGCCTGCGGCGCGTCGGCCCGCTTTCCTGCGTTGTCCACCGGCACCTGCTCGAAGTCTGCGGGGTGTTGGGCCGACTCCGGCCAGGGCAGCAGCTCGCCCCGCTGCCGGGTGACCCGGAAGGACGGGCCGAGCAGCGCCTTGGCGGCGGTCGCGCCGAGCACCACCACGATCTCCGGACGCAGGCGGGCGAACTCCGCGACCAACCAGGGGCGGCAGGCGGTGATGTGCGACTGGTCCGGGGTCTGATGGATCCGCCGCTTGCCGCGCAACTCGAACCGGAAGTGCTTTACGGCATTTGTGAGGTAGAGGTGACCCGGGTCCAGCCCGGCGTCGTCGACCGCACGGCGCAGCAGCCTGCCGGCGGGGCCGACGAAGGGCAACCCCTTCTGGTCCTCCATGTCGCCGGGCTGCTCGCCGACCAGCACCACCCGGGCGCTCTCGTCGCCCCGTCCGAAGACCGTCTGCGAGGCGTCCCGATAGAGCTCACAGCCCCGACAGCCGCCGGCCGCGGTCCGCAGGTCGTCGATGGTGTCGGCGTCGGGTGGGATGAACCGCTGGGCGCCCGGGGCGCTGTCGGTCTGCTCAGCCATGCGGACTGTTATATACCCGTTCGATGCATCGTGCCGGGTACGCCCCGGCGCGGTGTCGCCGCCGACGCGCGTCAGTACCCGTTGCCGCCGCCGTCGCCGCCGGAAGAGATCGCGATCAGCACGATGACGATGATGATGATCGCCAACGCCACCGCGATCCAGATTCCCTTGCGCGCCCCACCTGAAGCCATGGCCCCCACCTCCGGCGGCCCGCATACCCATCCCGTCCGCCCCGAATCACCGCAACCGTGCACTTTCCTGCCGCAACCTGCCGGCCGTGCCTCGGGACGAGGTCTGGTCAGGTGGGAAAGCCCGGTGGTGGGGTGGGGTTGGTGGCGTGGGCCAGGGCGGCGGCCAGGGGTTCCAGGTCGTCGGCGTCCAGGGAGCTGACGGTGACGCGCAGGGCGGGCGGGGCGGCGATCCGGTAGAGGGCGCCGGGGGCCACCGCCCAACCGGCGTCGCGCAACGCGGTGACCGCGCTGGTCTCGTCCTGCACCGGCAGCCAGACGTTGATGCCGCTGCGGCCGTGCGCGCTCAGGCCGTGCTCCGCCAGCGCGGTCAGCAGGCCGTCGCGCCGCTGCTCGTAGCTCTGCGCCGCCCGCCGCACCAGCTCGTCGACCGCCGGGTCCCGCCAGAGGGCGAGCACCAGTCGTTGCAGCACCGTGGAGACCCAGCCGGCACCGACGCGCGTCCGGCCGGCCACCCGGGCCACAGTGGTCTCGTCGCCGACCAGCACCGCGAGCCGCAGGTCGGGGCCGAAGGGTTTGCTCACCGACCGCAGGAAGGCCCAGCTCGCGGTCGCCCCGGCCAGCGGGTGCAGGGGTACGCGGGCCAGTTCGGCGGCGTGGTCGTCCTCGATCAGCAGCACGTCCCGCCGGCCGGCGAGCAGCGCCCGCAGCTCCTCGGCGCGGGCGGCGGAGACGGCTGCGCCGGTCGGGTTCTGCGCCCGACTGGTGACCACCAGCGCCCGCGCTCCGGCGGCGAGCGCGGCGGCCACCCCGGCCACCAGCGGCCCCTCGTCGTCCAGCGGTACGCCGATCGGGCGCAGCCCCAGCGCGGCGACCAGGTCCAGCAGGTTGGCCCAGCCCGGGTCCTCCACGGCCACCGCGTCGCCGGGACGCAGATGGGCACCGAGCAGCCGCTCGATGCCGTCCAGCGCGCCGCCGGTGAGGGTGAGTTCCCCGGCCGGTACGCCGTCGGCGCCCAGTCGGGCGCGAGCCGCCTCGGCCAGCTCGGGCACGACGCCGGCATGGGAGTAGCCGACCGGCGGGCCGGCGTCGGCGGCGAGCGCCGCCAGGTGCGGGCCGAGCGGGGGAAGCAACCGGGGATCGGGTTCCCCCCGGGACAGGTCACGGGCTCCGGGTAACGGGGCGGGGCGCAGCGCGGAGCGGCGGGCGGCCACCGGTGGGCGGGGGCGTACCCGGGTGCCGTGCCGACCGGCGGTGGCGAGCAGACCACGCTGGCGCAGCTCCTGGTAGGCGCGGGCGACGGTGGCCGGGCTGACGCCCAGCTCGGCGGCGAGTGCCCGCACCGGTGGCAGCGCGGCCCCCGGAGGAAGTGCGCCCGTACGGATGCCTGACTCGATGCTGGCCGAAATCTCGACGGCCGTCGTACCACTGAGCTGATAGCGTGCTGACACAAATACGGGATTGTACTAGAACAAAGGGGCGCGCATGTATCCACCCACCGCCCGGACCACACCCCACCGTTCCCGCGACCGGATGAGCTACGACCGGGCCGCCGCACACGCCGTGCTCGACGAGGCGTACGACTGCGCGCTCGGCTTCACCGTCGACGGCCAGCCACGGGTGCTGCCCACCCTGCACGTCCGTATCGGCGACACGCTCTACCTGCACGGCTCCACCGGCAGCCGGCCACTGCTCGCCGCCCGGAGTGAGGGTCTCCCGGTCTGCGTCGCGGTGACAGTGCTCGACGGGCTGGTCTACGCCCGGTCCCAGTTCCACCACAGCGCCAACTACCGCTCGGTCGTCGCGCACGGCACCGCCCGACTGGTCACCGAGGAGCGGGAGAAGCTCGCCATGCTCACCGCGCTGGTGGAGAAGGTCGGCGCGGGACGCAGCACCCAGACCCGCCCGCCCAGCCGGCGGGAGCTGGCGGAGACCGCCGTGCTGGCGCTGCCCCTGCACGAGGTGTCCGTCCGGGCCCGCAGTGGTGGGGTCCGCGAGGACGAGGACGACCTGCACCTACCGCACTGGGCCGGGGTGCTGCCGCTGCGGGTGACCGCCGGGCAACCCGAGCCCGACGCCGGAGTCACCGCACCACTGCCGGCGTACCTGCGGACGGCCCGCACGCCCTGGCACGACCCCGTGACGCTGCACGGCGAGCACGTCCGGCTGGAGCCGCTGGACCTGGCGCACGCCGACGAGCTGCACGCCGCCACCGGGGACGCGGAGGTGTGGCGGCACCTCAGCGTCGCACCACCGACCTCCCCCGCCGAAATTGCCGACGTGATCGGCACCGCCCTGACCGCCCAGCACCGTGGCGAGCGGGTGGCCTGGGTGCAGCGGTGCGCGGCGACCGGAGCGGTGGTCGGCAGCACGTCCTACTACGAGATCGACCCGGAGCGGCGGTCGGTGGCGATCGGGCACACCTTCCTCGGCCGACCCTGGTGGCGTACCGGGATCAACACCGAGGCGAAGTTGCTGCTGCTCAGCCGGGCCTTCGACGACCTGGGCGCGGTACGGGTGGCGTGGCACACCGACATCCGCAACGTCCGCTCCCAGGCGGCCATCGAACGCCTCGGCGCAACCCGGGAAGGGGTGCTGCGGATGCACCGGCAACGCCCGGACGGCTCCTGGCGGGACACCGTCCAGTACTCGATGACCGTCGACGAGTGGCCGAACGCACAGGCCACGCTGCGAGAAAGACTTCTGCGGACGGCACAGGTGGCGTGATGATGGCGGGCGTGCTGGGGATCACCGACATCTGGACGTACGTGCTGGGCACCGTGGCCATCATTCTGCTGCCCGGGCCAAACTCACTCTTCGTGCTCTCGACCGCGGCCAAACGGGGTGTCGCGGTCGGCTACCGGGCCGCCGCCGGCGTGTTCGTGGGCGACTGGGTGCTGATGTTCCTCTCCGCCGCGGGGGTGGCGTCGCTACTCAAGGCGTACCCCCCGTTGTTCATGGTGATCAAGTACGCGGGTGCCGCGTACCTCGGTTATGTCGGGGTGACGATGCTGCTCGGCGCCTGGCGGCGCTGGCGCGACCGCAACGACCCGAGCACGCCGCGGCTCATCGACGCCGCGGAGCCGGCGGCGATGCGCAGCCCGTTCCGCAAGGCGCTGGTGATCAGCCTGCTGAACCCGAAGGCGATCCTGTTCTTCATCTCGTTCTTCATCCAGTTCGTCGACCCCGGCTATGCCTGGCCGGCGCTGTCGTTCCTGCTGCTCGGCCTGATCGCCCAGGTGACCAGCGCGCTGTACCTGACCGCGTTGATCTTCGCGGGCACCTTCCTGGCCGCGCAGTTCCGCCAGCGCCGCCGCCTGGCGGCCGGCGGCACCACCGCCGTGGCAGCCCTGTTCCTGGCCTTCAGCCTCAAGCTGGCCACAGCCAGCGCCGGCTGACCCGGCTGCGGGGTCAGGTGCCGTCGCCGCCGCCGGAGCCGCCACCTCCCACGCCGGCGCCGCCAGCGGTGCCGCCGAGGCCGTAACCGGGTCGGATCGGCTCGTCGGGGTGGCGGCTGACGTGGGCGGACCCCGCGATCTGCGCGGACCAGTCTGCGTGCGCGGCCGCGGCGGCATGCCGGTTGATCGCCTGCCGGATCCAGCCGTCAACGGTGGCGACCCAGTCCCGCCGCTCGGCGTCCTCGTGCCAGATCCGGAACCGGCTGATGCTCTGGTGGGTGATCCCGGCCAGCGCCAGCCGACGATCCATCCAGAGGATCGCCTCCAGGCCTGCCGAGTTCGTCACGAAGATCACCTCCAGCTCGGTGATCGGGCCGGCGTAGAGCGGCCCCACCCAGTAGCCCCAGCGCTGGTGCAGGGGCAGGGTGTGCTCCACCCCGGGCAGCCCACCCTGCAGCAACCCGGACTGACGGATCATGAAACCGAGGGTGTCCAGCGCCGCCAGCACGTGCTGCTGCGTCGGGAGCGGATGCACGAAGACCGGCACCATGGCGCCCTGGTCGAGATCGGGGTCGAGGGACACCTCGGTCCGCAGACCCATCCGCAGGCTCAGCAGCGGCACCCCGCCGAACGTGGTCACCGGGGTCTCCCAGGGCAGCGGCAACGCGAAGTCGACAGCCCGCCGCCGACCAGCGGGCACGACGAACCGGCCGGCGATCGGTAGTTGGTGAAACTGCATGAGACGCCGGGGGGCCGCCGGGTCGTCCGGTTCGACAGTGCTGACGAGACCGAGCCGGATGTGCCGCACCAGCACGTCCTCCGGCCCGGCCGCGAGGGTCACCCGCCCCGGCAGGCGCAGGCCCGGCCGGGTGCTCGGGTTGGGGAGCGTGGTCTGCACGGACAGCCCGGTCCCACCGGACTCCGGGGACACGCCCGTCAACCGCACCGCGCGCCCCCTCCCGGGACGGGGCTCCGCCGGCCCCACCAGGCGCGCCTACCCGGTCGGGGTCGGCTCAAGCCCGCTGCCGTGCCGACCGCTGGCCCGGCCGCACTTCGTCAGTGCGGCCGGGTCGGCAGGTCAGCGCAACCGACGCCCGCGCGGGACCGTGTCGGTCTCGTCGTCGAACTCGCCGATGACCTCCTCCAGGAGGTCCTCCAGCGCGACGAACCCGATCGGCCGGGCCGGGCCACCGCCGTTGCGCACCAACGCGAGCTGCGACTGCCGCGCCCGCATCGCCGCCACCGCCTCGGTGACCGAGGACGTCGCCGGCAGGGTGAACGCGGGTGTCATCAACTCGCCGGCGGTGGCGACGCGACCGGTGGTGACCACCCGCACCGCCTCCCGGACGTGCACGAGGCCGCAGACGTCGCCCGCCTCGTCGAGCACCGCGAGCCGGGACCGCCCACTGTCGCGGCTGACCTCCTCGATCCGCCCGGCCGGGTCGTCCCGACGGACGGTCACCATGGTGGCGAACGGCTCCATCACCTGCGCCACCGACGTGCCCTGCAACTCCAGCATGCTGGTCAGCAGCTGGTGCTGCTCGGCGCCGAGCAGCCCGTGCTCACGGGACTGCTCCAGCAGGATCCGCAACTCGTCCGGGCCGTGCACCTGGGCGAGCTGATCCTGCTGGTTGACCCCGAACAGCCGCAGGATCGCGTTGGCCAGGGCGTTGAGCGCGGACAGCACCGGCCGGGACACCCGGGCGAAGGCGCGGAACGGCAGAGCGAGCAGCGTCGCCGAGCGCTCCGCGTCGGTGATCGCCCAGGACTTCGGTGCCATCTCCCCCACCACCAGGTGCAGGAAGGTGACCACCCCGAGGGCGAAGATCAGGGCGATCAGGTGACTGGCCGCGTCCGGCAGGCCCACCGCGTGCAGCAGGGGGCTGAGCAGGTGCTCGATCGCCGGCTCGGCCAACGCGCCGAGACCCAGTGTGCACAGCGTGATGCCCAGCTGTGCGCCGGCCAGCATCAGCGACAGCTCGCGGACGCCGTCCAGCGCGGCGCGTGCCGCCCGACCACCGTTGGCCGCCGCCTGCTCCAGGCGGTAGCGCTTGCTGGCCACCAGGGCGAACTCGGCGGCCACGAAGAACCCGTTCAGCGCCAGCAGGACCACCGAACTGAACAGCGCGATCCCGGGGCTCATCGGTGCCTTCCTTCATTCGCGACTGCGTGGTTCGCAAGCTCACTCCTCGCGCTCACGCGCTCACCCCCGGTTTGGTGAGCTGAAGCCGCACCGAGTCGGCCACGTGCCGGTCCACGGCCAGCACCTCGACCAACGCGCGGGGCTCCGCCTCGTCGACCTCGCCGTCCGCCCCCTCGGGTTGCAGGCTGATCTCCAGCCGGTCACCCACCTCCGGCACCCGACCCAGCTCCCGCATCACCAACCCGGACAGGGTGTCGTACTCCGGGGCCTCGGGCAGGGCGATGCCGGTGCTGTCGGCGACCTCGTCGATCCGCCAGCGGGCCGGCACCACCCAGGACCCGTCGTCCTGCCGGGCGGGTGCCCGCTCCGGTGGGTCGTCCTCGTCCCGGATCGGGCCGACCAGCTCCTCGGCGATGTCCTCCAGCGTGATCACGCCGGCGAAGCCGCCGTACTCGTCGACCACACACGCCATCTGCCGATGACCGGAGCGCAGGCGGTCGAGCACCGTGGGCAGGGGCAACGTCTCCGGTACGAGCAGCGGCGGCCCCGCCACCGCACTCACCGGGGTGGTCGCCCGCTCCCCCGGGGGTACGCCGAGCACGTCGGCGATGCCGACGACGCCGATCAGGTCGTCGACGCCCTCCGTACCGCGTACCGGGAAGCGGGAGTGACCGGTGTCCAGCAGCTCGACCACCCGGCTGACCGGCTCGTGCGCCCGTACGGTGTGCACGTCGACCCGGGGCACCATGGCCTCCCCGGCGGTCAGCTCCCGGAAGTCCAGACCTCGGTCGAGCAGCGTGGACATCTCGACGTCGAGGCTGCCCTCCTCGCGGGACTCGGCGATGATCTGTTCCAGGTCCGCCGGGGTGGCGCCGCTGGGCAGCTCCTCGATCGGCTCGATGCCGATCCGGCGCAGCAGGCGTACCGATGCCCGGTCGAAGAGGTGGATCAGCGGCCCGGCGACGGCCAGATAGATCAGGGTGGACCGGCTCAGCGCCCGGGCCAGTTGCTCGGCCCGGGCGATGGCCAGGTTCTTCGGGGCCAGCTCGCCGAGGACCATCTGCACGATGGTGGCGATGACCAGGGCCAACGCCACCGAGAGCGGCAGGCTGACCGCCTCGCTGACGCCCGCCACGCCGAACAGGTCGGCGAGGCCGCCGCCGAGGAAGGGCTCGGCGACGTAACCGACCAGCAGGGCGGTGACGGTGATGCCGAGTTGGGCGCCGGAGAGCATGAAGGAGAGCCGGCTGGTGACGGTCAGGGCCCGGGCGGCGGCGGCGTCGCCGTCATCGGCAAGCTGGCGCAGCTTGCCCCGGTCCACGGCGACATAGCCGAACTCCTGCGCCACGAAATAGCCGGTGGCGGCAGTGAGGAGAGTGATCAGAAGAAGACCAACGACGATCAACACGGGTCGCTCAGGGCTCCCGGGGTCGTCGGTACGGGGATATGCCGGGCACGACCCGGCTGGCTACTGCTGCCCTCCTGGGCAGAAGAGTCGATCATGCCGCTATTTTATCGGCGCTGGCTGGGACTCCGCTGGGGGTGGGCCGAAGGAGCGGATCGTCCGGTTCACCGACCCCATCCCAGGCCGTCACGCCGGCGCCGCCCCACGCCGTCACGCGGCCCCGCCCCAGGCCGTCACGCCGGCCCCGCCGACCCCGTGCCGGAACCGCGTTCGGCCAGCTCATCGGCGTCGAGGAGACTCCGATCGAGTCGCCCCGACCGGTACGCGGCCCGCCCGATCATCTGGGCCGCGACCGGTGCGGTCGCCAACTGGAAGACCGCCACGAGCAGGATCATGCCCAGGTCCGCCGGGGAGCGCAGCCGCAACATGATCCCCAGCAGCAACAGCAGCACCCCGAGCACCTGCGGCTTCGTGGCCGCGTGCATCCGGCTCAGCGCGTCCGGGAACCGCAGCACGCCGATCGCGGCGGCCAGGCCGAGCACGGCGCCGGCCACCAGACAACCGGCGCCCAGCCAGTCCGCGACAGTGGCGATCACTGCTGCTCCCGGACCGCGAAGCGGACCAGCGACACCGAGCCCACGAAGCCGAGCAGGGAGAGCACCACCAGCACGGGCAGTGTGGTGGCGTGCCGGTTGACCGCCGCCTCGGCGCCCACCGCGCCGACCATGGTGGCGAGCAGCATGTCCGCGGCGATCACCCGGTCCACCAGTGACGGGCCACGGTAGAGGCGCACCAGCGCGAGCAGCGCGGTCACCGACAGCAGGACGGTGAGGACGACGGCCAGGAACGTGGTCACGAGCGGGTTCCCTTCTCGGACGGGTCGGTCTCGATGCGGCGCAGTTCGGCGGCCGAGCCCACCGCACGGACGATCCGCCGCTCGATGGTGAGGGTGCGTTGCCGGGCCACCTCCAGGTCAGCCGGCCCGTGGGTGTCCAGCACGTGCAGGTAGAGCGTTCCGGAATCCCGGTCCACCTCGAGGATCAACGTGCCCGGCACCAGCGAGACCGCCTCGGCGGTGAGCGCCAGGTTCAGGTCGCTGGGCACCCGCAACTGGACCCCGATGATCGCGCCGCGCGGCCGGTAGCCGGGTTGCACGGCGATCCGGGCGACGTGCAGGCTCGCGCTGACCAGCTCGACGACGAACCGGCCGGCGAAGACCAGCAGCGCCCCGGGCCGCAGCCGGCCGCCGAAGCTGACCGCCGGCAGCGGGTAGAACACCAGCACCGCGCCGCCCACCAGCAGGCCGCCGATCAGGTTGCCCCAGTTGACGTCGCCCCAGAGCAGGTTCCAGACCACCACCAGCCACCCGAGTGCCACCACCTGGTCGCGCCAGCGCCCGAGCCGGCCACGCCCCACCACGGCGGGCCCGGGGGCGTCGGGAGCCGGCTCAGGGGTGCCGGTCACGGCACACCGCCCGGCAGCACGGCATGCACGTACGGGGTGCGCAGCCGCAGGTCGGCGGCCGCGTCCGTGGTGACGTCGAAGAGCGGACCGGCCAGCAGGGTCAGCCCCAGCCCTAGGGTGACCAGGGCAACGGTGGCCCCGATCATCAGCCTCGGCAGTGGGACGGCCGGCTCGCTGGTGGCCAGCCGGGGCGCGCGCCAGAAGGCGATGTTCCACACCCGGGACGCCACGTAGAGGGTGAGCAGGCTGGTCACCGTGCCAGCCGCCACCAGCACCCCCGGTAGCGGCCCGCCGGCCGCCACGCCGGCCTGGAGCAGGCCGAGCTTGCCGAGGAAACCGGAGAACGGCGGCACACCGGCGAGGTTCATGGCTGGCACGAAGAACAGCACACCCAGCAGCGGCGCCACCCGGGCCAGCCCGCCGATGCGGCGCAGGTCGGTGCTGCCCGCGCGCTCCTCGACCAGCCCGGCGACGAGGAACAACGTGGTCTGGATGGTGATGTGGTGCACCACGTAGAAGATCGCGCCGGAGAGCCCGGCGACAGTGCTCAACGCCACCCCGAAGATCATGTAGCCGATGTGGCTGACCAGGGTGAACGAGAAGAGCCGCTTCAGATCGGACTGGGCCACCGCGCCGAGGATGCCGATCACCATGGTCAGACCGGCGACGACCATGAGCAACGTGTCCGCTTGCCCACCGGGAAACAGCAACGTCTCGGTGCGGATGATCGCGTACACGCCCACCTTGGTGAGCAGGCCCGCGAAGACGGCGGTGACCGGGGCCGGTGCGGTGGGGTAGCTGTCCGGCAACCAGGCCGACAGCGGAAAGACCGCCGCCTTGATCGCGAATGCCAGCAACAGCATCAGCTCCAGGGCCAGTCGGACGCCGTCGGGCAGGTCGTCGAGGCGCTGGGCGAGCTGGGCGAGGTTGAGCGTGCCGGTGGCCGCGTACACCAGGCCCACCGACGTCAGGAAGATCATCGAGGAGAGGATGCTGACCACCACGTACGTCGACCCGGTGCGGATCCGGGTCTCGGTGCCTCCCAGCGTGATCAGCACGAAGCTCGCGGCCAGCAGGATCTCGAAGCCGACGAAGAGGTTGAACAGGTCACCGGCCAGGAACGCGTTGGTGACGCCCGCGGTGAGCACCAGGTACGTCGGGTGGAAGATCGACACCGGGGCGGACTCGCTCGTCTCGCTGCCGCCCTGGCCGATCGAGTACAGCAGCACGCAGAGGGTCACCGCCGACGAGACCACCACCATCAGCGCGGCCAACTGGTCAGCGACCAGCACGATGCCGACCGGTGCCGGCCACCCACCGACGGCCACCACCACCGGCCCGTGCCGGTACGCCTGCACGAGCAGCAGCAACGCCACGGCGAGAGTGCCGCCCAGGCAGAACACGCTGATCGCGCGCTGGAGTCGGGGCTTCCCAGCCAGCAGCAGGGTCAGCGCCGCACCGAGCAGTGGCACCACCACCGGCAGCGGCACCAACGCGCTCATCACGACTCCTTCCCCCGTCGGAGCCGACGGCGGGCGGGCTCGGGATCGACCTGCTCCGGGTCGGCGTCCGGGCCCTCTCCACCGTGGTCGACGGCGCCCGCCTCGTTCCGGTCCGCCCGGCGGATGATCTGCCGGTCCTCCAGGTCGTCGGGCACCTCGTCGTCGCCGGTGAGATACCAGCTGCGGTACGCCACCGCGAGCAGGAACGCGGTGAACCCGAAGGTGATCACGATGGCGGTCAACACCATCGCCTGCGGCAACGGATCACTCATCTGCCCCACCGCACCGGTGCCGACGATCGGTGCCCCACCCGAGCGCCCACCCAACAGGATCAACAGGTTCACCCCGTTGCCGATCAGGATCACCCCGAGCAGGATCCGGGTCAGGCTGCGCTCCAACAGCAGGATCACCCCGCACCCGACCAGCACCGCGACGGCCAGCACCAGCACCAGCGTCGGTCCCGCACCGCTCTCCGTCATGCCCGGTCCCCCTTGTCGACGGCCAGGCCACCGGTGGCCGTCCCGGTGGCCTCGATGTGCCGGTCCACCTCGGCGCCGAGGCTGCGCAGGATGTCCAGCACCAACCCGATCACGACCAGGTACACACCGATGTCGAAGAAGAGCGACGTGACCAGGTGGACGTCCCCGATCAGCGGCAGGGACCGGTCGACCTTGGCGCTCTCCAGCACCGTCCCGCCGACCAGCAGCGCCACCACTCCGCTGCCCACCGCCATGGCCAGGCCGGCGCCGAGGATCGGACCGGCGCCGACCGGCGCCGCCTCGGTCAGCTCGTACCGACCGCCGGCCAGATAGCGGACCACCAGGGCGAGACCCGCCACCAGACCGCCTGCGAAGCCACCGCCCGGCGCGTTGTGCCCGGAGAACAGCAGGAAGAGGGAGAACAGCACCACGGTGTGGAAGATCAGCCGGATGACCACCTCCAACACGATCGAGCGGCGCTCCTCGTAGAGGGTGGGGCCGCCGCGCAGCCACACCGGCCGGCCGGGTTCGTCCACCCGCTGATCGGACTCCGGCCGGCGCGGTCGCGGCCCGGTCCGGGACCGTTCGAAGATCAGGCTGGCCACCCCGGTCGCGGCCACCACCAGCACCGACAGCTCGCCCATGGTGTCCCAGGCCCGAATGTCGACCAGTGTCACGTTGACCACGTTGCGGCCGTACCCCTCCAGGACCGCCAGGTCCGGGAAGGCGGCACTGATGTCCGGTGCCCGGCGGGCACCGACGGCGGTGAGGGCCAGCCCGGCGGCCACCACACCCACCGCCACCCCGATCGCCCGACGGACCCAGCGGGTCCGCCGCAACGGACGGGCCGAGAAACGCTCCGGCAGGCGCCGCAGCACCAGCACGAAGACCGCGATCGTCGCGGTCTCCACCAGGAACTGGGTGAGCGCCAGGTCGGGCGCGCCGTGCAGGACGAACAGCATCGCGGTGCC
Organism: Micromonospora sp. MGP-C2; assembly: GCF_057766525.1. Lineage (NCBI taxonomy): Bacteria > Bacillati > Actinomycetota > Actinomycetes > Micromonosporales > Micromonosporaceae > Micromonospora > Micromonospora sp. MGP-C2. The sequence continues at coordinate 5,831,376 of NZ_JBYMEN010000002.1, read as the reverse complement.
GTAGCCGGTCATCCCCACCAACAGCATCGCGGTCAGGCGACGGCGGGCACCGACCGCCAGCACCGCGGCGACCGCGATCACCAGGACGACCACCGGTTGCAGCAGGTTGTCCCAGAGCGGGATCCGGGCCCTCCACGGGCTGGCGGAGATCATCGCCGTGCCGGGCACCAGCACGAGGGTGATCAGGATGATGCCCAGGTACTGCGGCAGGGAACCGCGCTGGGTCGCGCCGGTGACCTCGATGGCCAACCGGTCGAACCGGCCCACGATCCACTCGTACCCCTGGTTGCCTCCCACCGGCGAGCGGAGCCGGGCCAGCACCGGGGCCAACGGCCCGCGCACGGCGAACAGCAGGCCGCCACCGACGAGCGCCACCACGGACAGGGCGAGCGCCGGGGTCGGCCCGGACCAGAGCGCCAGGTGCACGTCGACCCCACCGAGCAGGTCGGCGTACGGACGCAGCAGCTCGTCCAGCACACCCGCGGCCGGACCGGCGAGCAGACCGACCCCGGCGAGCACCGCCGGCGGGACCAGCAGGGACGCGGCGATGGGTTCCGACTGGACCGGTTCCACCCCCGGCCGGTCGGCGAACGCGCCCCAGAGGAAGCGGGCGCTGTACGCGACGGTGAGCACCGTCCCGGCGACCAGGCCGGTGAGGAGCACCGGCTGATCGGTGAACGCCCCGAACACCGCCTCCTTGGACACGAAGCCGACCAGCGGCGGCACACCGGCCATCGACGCCGCAGCCAGCACCGCGACCACGAACAGCGGCCTGGACCAGTGCCGCAGCCCGGACAGCTCGCGCAGATCACGGGTGCCGGCGCCATGATCGATGACGCCGACGACCAGGAACAACGCCGACTTGAACAACGCGTGCGCCAGCAGCATCGCCGCGCCGGCCAGAGCGGCGTCCGGGGTGCCGGACCCGGTCACCGCGATCAGGAGGCCGAGCTGACTGACCGTCCCGTACGCCAGCAGCAGCTTCAGATCGGTCTGCCGCAACGCGGCCCAACCGCCGAGCAGCATGGTGGCCACGCCGGCGATCTGCACCACCGGTCGCCACGGACCGACAGTGGCGAGCGCCGGCGCGAGCAGCCCGACCAGGTAGACGCCGGCCTTGACCATGGCGGCGGCGTGCAGGTACGCGCTGACCGGCGTGGGTGCCGCCATCGCGACCGGCAGCCAGGAGCTGAAGGGCAGGATCGCCGACTTGGACAGCGCACCGGCCAGGATGAGCAGCACGGCGCCCACCAGGTAGCCGCCGCCGGGCAGTGGCTGGGCGACGATCTCCGACCAGCGGTAGGTGCCGGCGTGCTCGCCCAGCATGATGAACCCGACCAGCATGGCGAGCCCACCCAGCGTGGTGACGGTCAACGCCTGCGCCGCCGCCCACCGGCTGGAGCGCCGTTCGGTGCTGTGCCCGATCAGCAGGTACGAGAAGATCGTGGTCAGTTCCCAACCGACGTAGAGCAGCAGCAGGTCGTCGGCGAGGACCAGGACGAGCATCGCGCCGGCGAACGCGACCAGGACCCCGGCGAACTGCGCGAGGCCGGTCGAGCGGGCGCCGAAGTAGCGGGCACTGTAGATGAGCACCAGCGCACCGATGCCGCCGATCAGCAGCGTCATCAACCAGGACAGCGTGGTGAGCCGCAACGCGATGTCCAGGCCCAACTGCCCGATCCACGGGTACGTCTCGACCACGGCCCCGCCGTCGCTGACGGCCGGGGTGCGGGCCAGCGCCCAGCAGAACGCGGCGGCTGGCGCCAGCGCCAGGGCGTAGCAGGCATTGGATCCCCACCACCGCACGAGCAGAGGCGCGGCGAGAGCCGCCACGAGGTGGAGGACGAGCAGTACCAGCACCTGCGCTCCCGATCGAGGTGGCCGACGCCCGTGCAGCGGTGGCGCCTAGCAGCGATCAGACGCCAGTTCGTGGCCCTCCGGGCGGTTTTGCCAGAATTCGTCAGTGAAGCAGGGTGTTGGCCAGGGGTTGGGCATCGTCGGGTGCGGGGCGGTCGCGGCGCAGCTCGGCCAGCAGGTCGAGGCGGCCGAGCTGACGCGCGACCCGGTCGACCACCCGTTCCGCGGCGGCCAGTGAGCGCACCGACAGCAACCGGCCTCGGCTCTCCCGGCGCAGCACGAAGTAGTGGACGGCGACGCGCACCTGGCCGCGATCGGCGGCGCTCGCCTGGGCGGTGCAGAGGACCAGCTCCCGCAGGCAGTGGGCGAGGCGTTCGGCAAGGTCGAGCTCGGGGCCGTGCAGGCCGCCACGGAGAGTGGCAAGGTGGCTGTCGACCTTGCGAATCAGCACGTCGGTGCCCGGTTCGATGGTGCGCTGCTCGCCGGCCATCAAATCCCCTCACCCCGGTTCGCGTTGGGGGTGAAGTTACTTTATGTTGCTCCGTACAAGCAAGCAGTTAAGTGAGACTTAACGGATCAAGCGCACCTTCCACGCTTTTTGCTAGTCTCGGGGCGCATTCCCCCGGGGTCGCTCGTGGTTGTCGTACCGGCGGGGCACGATGGATCGGTGACCGGGGCAGACGCAGACGCCGGCGCGGTGCTCGCCGGGTTCGGTCCGGCCACCCGCGCCTGGTTCGAGGCCGCCTTCGCCGCTCCCACCGCCGCACAGACCGGCGCCTGGCGCTCGGTCGCAGCCGGTCGCAACGCCCTCGTGGTGGCACCCACCGGCTCGGGCAAGACGCTCGCGGCCTTCCTCTGGTCACTGGACCGACTCGCCCGCGAGCCGGCACCGGCCGAGGCCCGCCAGCGGTGTCGCGTGCTCTACGTCAGCCCCCTCAAGGCCCTCGCCGTCGACGTGGAGCGCAACCTGCGCGCCCCACTGGCCGGGATCCGGCAGGCAGCGACACGGCTGGGCGTCGCACCGCCCGACATCACCGTCGGCATGCGCACCGGCGACACCCCGGCCGACGAGCGGCGCGCCTTCGCCCGCACCCCACCGGACATCCTCATCACCACTCCCGAGTCGTTGTTCCTGCTGCTCACGTCCGCGGCGCGCGATTCGCTGCGCGGCGTCCAGACGGTGATCGTCGACGAGGTGCACGCGGTGGCCGGCAGCAAACGCGGCGCCCACCTCGCCCTCTCCCTCGAACGCCTCGACGAGCTGCTGCCCGCTCCGGCGCAGCGCATCGGGCTCTCCGCCACCGTCCGCCCGATCGACGCCTGCGCGCAGTTCCTCGGCGGCGCCCGCCCGGTCGACGTGGTGCAGCCGGCCACCGCCAAGACCATCGAGGTCAGCGTGCAGGTCCCGGTGGAGGACATGACCCGCCTGGACGAGCAGGAGCAACCGGAGGACGACCTCGGCGGCCTCGGGCCACGCCGCGCGTCGATCTGGCCGGCCGTGGAGGAGCGGGTCTTCACCCTCATCGGGCAGCACCGCTCGACCATCGTCTTCACCAACTCGCGCCGCAGCGCCGAGCGCCTCTGCGCCCGGCTCAACGAGCTGGCCGCCGAGGCGGTGGCCGCCGCGTCGGACGACGGCGCGATCGGCCTACCGGAAGGGTTGCCGGCCGGCGACGACCCGGCGGGTGGCGCGCAGCGGTGGGGTGACCCGGCCGGTCCGGTGCGCAACCGGCCGCCGGCCGAGGTGATGGCCCAGTCCGGCGCGGCCACCGGCGCGGCGCCGGTGATCGCTCGCGCCCACCACGGCAGCGTCTCCCGCGAGGAGCGCAAACACATCGAGGAGGCGCTCAAGTCCGGCCAGTTGCCGGCGGTGGTGGCCACCTCCAGCCTGGAGCTGGGCATCGACATGGGCGCTGTCGACCTGGTGGTGCAGATCGAGGCGCCGCCCAGCGTGGCCTCCGGCCTGCAACGGGTCGGCCGGGCAGGGCACCAGGTGGGCGCGATCTCGCGCGGGGTGGTCTTCCCCAAGCACCGCGGCGACCTGCTCTCCTGCGCGGTGGTCGCCGAGCGGATGGCCGACGGCGCGATCGAGGAGCTGCACTACCCACGCAACCCACTGGACGTGCTGGCCCAGCAGATCGTCGCGATGGTGGCACTGGAGCCCTGGCCGCTGGGCGACCTGGCCGTGCTGGTCCGCCGGGCCGCGCCCTTCGCCGAGCTGCCCGACTCCGCGCTGCACGCCGTGTTGGACATGCTCTCCGGCCGTTACCCGTCCACCGCCTTCGCCGAGTTACGCCCCCGACTGGTCTGGGACCGGGCCACCGACCTGCTCACCGGCCGTCCCGGCGCGCAGCGGCTCGCCGTGACCAGCGGCGGCACGATTCCCGACCGGGGCCTGTTCGGGGTGTTCCTGGCCGGCGCCGAGCGGGCCGCCCGGGTGGGCGAGCTGGACGAGGAGATGGTCTACGAGTCCCGGGTCGGCGACGTCTTCCTGCTCGGCTCCTCCTCCTGGCGCATCGAGGAGATCACGCCCGACCGGGTGCTGGTCTCGCCCGCCCCCGGTCAGGCCGCGCGGATGCCGTTCTGGAAGGGCGACCAGCTGGGCCGGCCGGTGGAGCTGGGCCGGGCCATCGGCGCCCGGGTGCGCACCCTGCTGCGACAGACTGACGAGGCGGCGCTGGCCGCCCTGCGTGACGGCGGTCTGGACGACTGGGCCGCCAGCAACCTGATGGCCTACCTGCGCGAGCAGCGGGAGGCTACCCGCTCGCTGCCCGACGACCGCACGGTCGTGGTCGAGCGGTTCCGCGACGAGCTGGGCGACTGGCGGCTCGCCGTGCACAGCGTCCTCGGCGCCCGCGTCAACGGGCCGTGGGCGCTCGCCGTGGGCCGCCGGCTCGCCGAACGGTACGGGGTGGACGCCCAGGTGATGCCCTCCGACGACGGCATCGTGGTCCGACTTCCGGACACCGCGGACGAGCCGCCCGGCGCCGACGTGGTGGTCTTCGAGCCCGACGAGATCACCCAGCTCGTGGAGGAGTCGGTCGGCACCTCCGCGCTCTTCGCCGCCCGCTTCCGGGAGTGCGCCGCCCGGTCACTGCTGCTGCCCCGCCGCGACCCGCGCCGCCGCCAGCCGCTCTGGCAGCAGCGCCAACGCGCCGCGCAACTGCTCGACGTCGCCCGCGAGTACGCGGACTTCCCGGTCACCCTGGAGGCTGCCCGGGAGTGCCTCCAGGACGTCTTCGACCAGCCGGCGCTGGCCGGCCTGATGCGCGACCTGGCCACCCGCAAGGTGCGGCTGGTCGAGGTCGAGACCAGCGCGCCGTCGCCGTTCGCCCGGTCGCTGCTCTTCGGCTACGTCGGCGCGTTCCTCTACGAGGGCGACGCGCCGCTCGCCGAGCGTCGCGCCGCCGCGCTCGCCCTGGATTCCACCCTCCTCGGTGAGCTGCTGGGCCGGGTCGACCTGCGCGAGTTGCTCGACCCGGCCGTGCTCACCGAGACCGATCGGCAGCTGCGCTGGCTGACCGAGCAGCGCCGCCCCCGCGATGCGGAGGACGTCGTCGAGCTGCTGCGGGTGCTCGGTGACCTGAGCGACGCCGAGTTGACCGAGCGGGGTGTGCCGGAGGCCTGGCTGACCGAGCTGGAGGCGACCCGCCGCGTGCTGCGGGTCCGCATCGCCGGCGAACAGCGCTGGGTGGGTGTCGAGGACGCCGCCCGTCTGCGCGACGCCCTCGGCGTGGCGTTGCCGGTCGGGGTGGCCGAGGCGTACCTCGCCCCGGTGGCCGATCCGCTCGGTGACCTGGTGGCCCGCTACGCCCGCACCCACGGGCCGTTCGCCGCGGCCAGCTGCGCGGCCCGCTTCGGGTTGGGCGTGTTCGTCGTCGAGCAGGCGCTGCGTCGGCTCGGTGCCACCGGGCGGGTGGTCTCCGGTGAGTTCACCCCGGATTCGGCCGGCGCCCAGTGGTGCGACGCCGAGGTCCTGCGGATGCTGCGCCGCGGCTCGCTCGCGGCGCTGCGCCGGGAGATCGAGCCGGTGCCACCCCGGGCGCTGGCCGCGTTCCTGCCCCGCTGGCAGCAGGTCGGCTCGTCCGCCCGAGGTGTGGAGGCGCTCGCCGCGACGGTGGAGCAGTTACAGGGCGCGGCGGTGCCGGCGTCCGCCCTGGAGCGGTTGGTGCTGCCCGGTCGGGTCGCCGACTACTCCCCTGCCCAGCTCGACGAGCTGTGCGCCAGTGGGGAGGTGCTCTGGGCCGGGTCGGGCGCGATCTCCGGCGGCGACGGTTGGGTCACTCTCGCGTACGCGGACGCCGCACCGCTGCTGCTCCCGCCGCCCGACGAGGCGCTTACCCGCACCCCGCTGCACGACGCGGTGCTCGACGCGCTCGGCGACGGGCAGGCGCTGTTCTTCCGGCCGCTGGCCGACCGGGTCGGCTCGACCGACGACGCGGCGTTGACCACAGTGATCTGGGATCTGGTGTGGGCCGGGCACCTCACCAACGACACCCTGGCGCCGCTGCGCGCGGTGCTCGGTGCGGGCGGGGCGCACCGCTCGCGGCCCTCCGCGCCGCGCACCCGTTACCGGCGGCCCGGCCGGGTGGCGCTGCCCACCCGGGGTGGTCCGCCGACCGTCGCCGGTCGCTGGTCACGCCTCCCGGAACGGGACGTCGACCCGACGCGACGTGCCGCCGCGCTCGCCGACGTCCTGCTGGAGCGGCACGGGGTGGTCACCCGCGGCGCGGTGATGGCCGAGCAGGTGGTCGGCGGCTTCTCGGCGGTCTACCCGGTGCTGTCGGCGTTGGAGGAGCGTGGCGCGGCCCGTCGGGGTTACTTCGTCGAAGGGTTGGGCGCGGCGCAGTTCGCGGTGCCCGGCGCGGTGGACCGACTGCGCGCCCTGGCGGAGCCCGCCGACGGCGCCCGTGGCCGGGGCACCCCGACCACGGTGCTCGCGGCCACCGACCCCGCCAACCCGTACGGCGCGGCGCTGCCCTGGCCGGAACGGGTGCTCGACTCCGGCGACGGGGCCGCCCCGGCGACCGGGCACCGGGCCGGCCGCAAGGCCGGTGCGCTGGTGGTGCAGGTCGGTGGCGACCTCGTCCTCTACGTCGAACGCGGCGGCCGCACGCTGCTCTCCTTCAGCGACGACACCGACACCCTGGCCGCGGCCGGCAAGGCTCTCGCCGACGCCGTTCACTCCGGGGCGTTGGGCGCGATGTCGGTGGAGCGGGCCGACGGCGAGGCGGTGCACTCCTCACCGCTGCGCGACGCGCTGACCGCCGCCGGTTTCCGGGCCACCCCCCGCGGCCTGCGCCTGCGGGGCTGACCCGCCCGCCCAGCCAACGCTCGCCGGGCGATGCCACACAGACCGTGATGCCTGTGAGTCATCAAGATGACTCACAGGCATCACGCTCAGAAGAACGACATGCCCCGGCCCCTCCGCCGCCAGGCCCGGTACTCAGCGCAGGCCGTCGAGCACCTTCTCGTAGCGCGGGCGGTCAGCGGCCGGGGTCTTCGCCTCCAGATAGTTCAGCACCACCGCGCCACGCTGGTACGACTGGCCGCCCCAGGTTTCCGCGATGTCACTGGCACTGGTGTCGTCCGGGAACACGTAGACCGTGACCGCGTCGGTGGCGATCAGCTCGGAGCAGCCCAGACCGAGGCCGTCCGGGCCACAGTCGACGGAACGGTCCTTCGGGCGCGGCACCTTCAGGCCAGCGGCCCGGAAGGCGTCGACGACCTGCTTCGCACCGGGCGCACTGGCCGGCCGTTTTGGCAGCACCACCGGTGGCGGGCTGGCCGGCCGGCGCTCGGTCGGACCCTGCGCCCCGGCGGAAGGTGACACCGGGGCGACCAGCGCGCTCGTGGTGGGGGACGTCGGCGCGCTCGGAACGCCGGTGGGGGTCACCTCGGACGAGGCGGATGGGGCTGCGCTCGACCGGCCGTCGTCGTCACTGCCGCAACCGGCGGTGAGGGTAACGGCGACCAGCAGGGCTCCGACGGCGGGCAGGCTCCGAATTGTCACCAGGGCAGTCTGCCCAACGGCTTCCGGCGACGGGAGGGGCCGGTCGGTCACTGCGCTGTCCCGTATCCGCCACCCACCGCTGGACCACTCGACGCGGGTACGATCCCGGCCGGCAGGGCGGCGACGGCGACGAGTGGAGGGCCGGGGCGTGGGTGTGTTGGGTGGGCCTCCCCGGGGTGTCTCCCGAGGGACCTCCTGCGGGTATCGGGCCGATGTTCGACTGTGGAATGCTGCCCCGGTGGGTGAACAAGTGGTTCCCGTGGGTTGTCCCTGCTGTGCATCCCGGACCGGCGGGGGGACCTGCCCGGTCTGTTTCTGGACCGACGACGGCCAGACCGACGCGGACGCCGACGCCGTCCGGGGTGGCCCCAACGGCGACCTGAGCCTCTCGCACGCTCGACTCAACTACGCCGTCTACGGTGCCAGCCACCCGCGCTACCAGGACATGGTGCGCCAGGCCCGCCCCGACGAGCGCCCCTGACGCAGCACTCGACGAGGCGGGCACGGGTCAGCAGACCGGCACGCTGCCGCCGTACACGCTCGAAATGTAGGCGTGGCTGACGTACTGGCCGGTGGTCAGGCGGTTCCAGCGGGTGGTGGTGCGGTACGGGCCGGCCACCGACTGACCGGTGACGTAGCACTGGATCGGCACGTGGGCCAGCCGGGCGGCGAGACCACGGGTCGCGTACGACGTGCTGGCCCCGGAGCGGATGTTGAGCGGGCCGTCACCGACCACGCCACGTGGCCCGCCGCCGGTCCACAGGTAGGCGACGTCCACCCAGGCGTTGGTGGTCAACCGCAGGCCGTCCCAGAAGGTGCCGTCGGCCAGGTCGATGCCAGCCGGGTTGAGCACCGTACGCCCGAACTGGTCCCGCCCGCCGTTGTAGCCGGACTGGTACGCGGCCTGCGCCTCGGGCCGGCCCTGCGGCAGGTTCTTCCAGTTCTCCCGCACCGACGAGGGGTTCCAGTAGTCGTCGCGGGTGTTCCACGGACCGACGTCCCAGACCGGGGCGTACTCGCAGCGGGCGCCGCTGGTCGTGCAGACCCGCACTGTGTAGTCGCCGGTGTTGAGTGGGGAGAGACCGCGCCGCGACGGGAGTGCCACGAAGTGGTCCCGGGGTTGCACGGTACGGCCGTTGGCGGTCACCTCGCCGACCAACCCGATACGGGTGGCGTACACCCGGTAGGTGCGGCCGGGCGTGGCGGCGGAGACGGCGGCTGTCGCGTCGGCGGTGAGCCGCACGCCGCTCACGGTCGCGGTGGCCCCGCCGTTGGGCGCGGTCAGCACCACCCGGGTCTGCACCCGGGTGACCGGCCGGTCGAAGACCGCACCGCCGGTGGCGGCCTGCCACTCCGTCCAGCCGGCGGTCCGCCAGCCGCGGACCTGCGCCTCCACTGTCGCCCCGCCGGGGACCGAGGCGCTGATCTCGGCGCGGACCCGGGTGGCCGGCCGGGCCAGGGTGCGGGGCGTGGTCAGCAGCATGCCCTCGGCGACAGCGCTGTGTGGGCTTCGGGCGCGGTGGCCGGTGGCCCGGGCCTCCCGCAGTCGCAGCCCGGCGGCGGTGCGTCGGACGTTCACGTCGTCGCGGTCGATGACCGAGACATCGACGTCCCACCGTTCGCCACCGGGCGCCCCGGCGGTGAGGATGATCGGACTGCCGGCGACGGGTGTGGCCCGGTCTGCGCTGGGGGCGGGCAGGAACGCGGCGGCGAGCAACAGCGAGAGAGTGGCGACGAGGGCGACGGATGGGATACGACAACGAGGTCGCGTCATGGGCATTCTCCTCAGAACCCCCTGACCTTCGCATGTCGGGAGATCATGAGGAACCTGTGTACAAATGGCGACACATGCGAATGATGCTCAAAAGAGGGAGGATGGCAGGGTGCCCGAAGGCGACACCGTCTGGAACACCGCGCGCGTGCTGCACCGCGCGTTGGCCGGCGCGCGGATCACCAAGAGTGACTTCCGGGTGCCGCAACTGGCGACCACCGACCTCAGCGGCTGGACCGTGCGCGAGTCGGCCAGCCGGGGCAAACACCTGCTGCTGCGCCTCAGCGCCCCCGACAGGAGTCCCGCAGGGCGACCCGCGCCCGACGCCGACTGGACCCTGCACTCGCACCTGCGGATGGACGGCGCCTGGCGGGCGTACGCCCCGGGGGAACGGTGGGGCGGACGGCCCGCGCACCTGATCCGGGTGGTGCTGCACAGCCCCGGCGCTGTCGCGGTCGGCTACCACCTGCACGAGATGACCCTGCTGCCGACCGCCGAGGAGGACCGACTGGTCGGCCATCTCGGCCCCGATCTGCTCGGGCCGGACTGGGACCCGGCCGAGGCGGTCCGCCGGCTCGCCGACCACCCGGAGCAGACCATCGGTGAGGCGCTGCTCGACCAGCACAACCTGGCCGGAGTCGGCAATCTCTACAAGTGCGAGGTGCTGTTCCTGCGGGGCGTGTCGCCGTGGACGCCGGTCGGCGCGGTGCCGGACCTGCCCGGCATGGTGGCCCTCGCGCAACGGTTGCTCGCGGCCAACCGGGGACGGTGGACGCAGAGCAGCACCGGCTCCCTGCACCGGGGGCAGACCAGCTACGTGTACGGCCGCCGCGCCCAGCCGTGCCGCCGCTGCGGCACGGCGATCCGCAAGGAGGAGCTGGGCGAACGGGTCACCTACTGGTGTCCGGTCTGCCAACCCGAGCACCCGGACCGGCCTGAGCCCGGCTGACCAGGTCGGCCATTCACCAACGCCACGCCAGAAACGGACGATTGGGTAATTCCTATCCGGCCGTCGGAGTCGCATGCTGCGGTTGAACCCTCACCGACCGTCAGCAGAGTGCCGAGGTCCGCCACGCCGGGGTGGCGGACGTCGTGCCCCGACCCCGGGGAGAGTCATGGCGATGTTCCGCAGGCTCCGCTCCACCTTCTTCGAGCGGACCACACGCGAGACCAACGGCCGGACGGCGTCCGTGCCGGCCGCGCGTACCGCCGAGGAGACCACGCCGGCACCGAGTCTGGACCCGGCCGTGGTGCCGCGCAGCTTCGGTCCTGTGCCGAACTTCGCCCACAGTCCTCGCCCGGCACGTGACCCCGCGGGGAGGGTGGTGCCGGGCACCGGACTGCGCAAGTTCGTCGACCCGCTGCCCGTTCCGGGCCAGCAGAGCCGCACCGACCTCGGCAGCCACCTGCCGGTGGCAGCCCCGGACACCATCAGCTACCCCGGATGCGACTACTACGAGATCGGCCTCCAGGAGTACGCGCAGCGGCTGCACCGGGACCTGCCGGCCACCCGACTGCGCGGCTACCGGCAGCTCAACCTGGGCACCGACGAGACGGGCCACAACACGGTGGCACCCCCGAACGGCCCTGGCACCTCGGCCCGATGATCCTCGCCCGCCGGGGTCGACCGGTCCGGGTGAAGTTCATCAACCAGCTCCCCACCGGCCGGGCCGGCGAGTTGTTCCTGCCCGTGGACGACACGATCGAGGGCGCAGGTCCCGGCCCGTTGGACGGGCCGGCCCCGTACCCACAGAACCGGGCGGTGCTGCACCTGGCCGGGGCGCAGACCGGCTGGACCAGCGCCGGCAACCCGGGGCAGTGGATCACTCCGGCCGGGGAGATCACCCCGTACCCGACGGGGGCGGGCGTGACGCCCGTGCCGGACATGCCGGCGCCGGGTGCCGGGGCCACCACCCTCTACTACCCGAACGAGCAGAGCGGCCGGCTGCTGTGGTTGCACGACAACACCCTCGGCCTGGCCCGGCTCACCGTCTACGGCGGTCAGCTCGCGCTCTACCTGCTCACCGACCCGGCCGAGGACCAGCTCGTCGCCGACGACGTGCTGCCGGCGGACCAACTGCCGCTGGTGATCGAGGACAAGACGTTCGTGCCGGACGACACCCAGCTCGCCGCCGAGGACCCGACCTGGGACCGGGAACGCTGGGGTGCCCGGGGAAGCCTCTGGCACCCCCACGTGTACCAGCCGCGGCAGAACCCGTACCGGTCCGGCGGACGCAACCCCACCGGCCGGTGGGACTACGGCCCCTGGTCGCGCAACCCCACCCCGGGCGGCACCCGCACCGACGGGTGGGCCCCGAACCCGCACCACGACCCGGTGGACGCGCCGGACGAACCGCCGCTGAGCCCTGGGCTGCCGCACCCGTCGGCGGTCCCCGAGGCGTACGGCGACACCCCGCTCGTCAACGGCGTCGCCTACCCGTACCTGGAGGTTCGGCCGCGCGCGTACCGGTTCCGGATCCTCAACGCCTGCCTGGACCGCAGCCTCAACCTCCAGCTCTACCGCGCCTGCTCCGACGCGGCGATGTGGACGGCCGACGGCGCACTCGCCGACGCCGACGCCGGCGAGGTGCCGATGGTGCCCGCCGTGCGGGCCGCGGACCGACCGCCGGGGTGGCCGACCGACGGACGCGACGGCGGCGTGCCGGACCCGCGCACAGCCGGGCCCGAGTTCATCCAGATCGGCAACGAGGCCGGGCTGCTGCCCGCCCCGGTGGTGCTGCCGAACCGCCCGATCGGCTACCGGTACGACCGGCTCGACCCGACCGTGCTGAACGTCGACGGGCACACCCTGCTGCTCGCCCCGGGTGAGCGGGCCGACGTGCTGGTCGACTTCTCCGCCGTGCCACCGGGCAGCACGCTGATCCTGTACAACGACGCCCCCGCTCCGCTGCCGGGCTACGACCCCCGCTACGACCAGCACACCGACGCAGCGGACCGGACCGCCGAGGGCGGCCCGCCCCCCACCGAGCCGGGGTACGGCCCGAACACCCGCACCCTGCTCCAGTTCCGGGTCACCGGGACACCCGCGCCGCCGTACGACCTGGCCCGCCTAAGGGAGAGGCTGCCCCTGGCGTACGCGGCCAGCCAACGCCCGCCGATCGTGCCGCAGCCGGCGTACGACCCGGCTTTCGGCACCCGCACAACGTCGGAGACTGCGGTGCCGGTGCACGCCACCACTGTGACGTTCACCCCGGCGGGCGGTGCCGGCCCGGTGACCCTGCCGATCGCGGTCAAGGCCGCCCAGCAGGTCTTCGAGCCGGATCACGGCCGGTGGGTTGGCCGGCTCGGCGTCGGGCACCCGCACGCCGGGCCGCTCAACCCGACGACGCTGCCGCTGGGCCCGACCGATCCGGTGACCGAGGTGCTCTTCGCCACCGATCCCGCCGTACCGGTGGGCACCCCTACCGATGGCACCCAACTCTGGCGGATCAGTGGCAACGTCCGGCAGACCGAGCCGCTGCACTTCGGCGGCTGCGACGTGCAGGTGGTCAACCGGGTCGGCTGGGACGGCACGCTGCGGCCGCCGCACGGCACGGAGCTGGGCTGGAAGGACGTCGTCCGGGTCAACCCGCGGGAGGACGTCGTGGTGGCGTTGCGCCCGGTCGCCCCGGTGCTGCCGTTCAAGCTGGGCGACAGCGTCCGGCTGCTCGACCCGGGCCTCCCGGCCGGGGCGCGCACCGGGTCAACGCCGGTCAGCCCCGCGGACGGGCGGCCCGCCACGGTGGTCAACCAACTGGTCAACCTGGGCTGGGAGTACCGCTGGCACAGCCACCTCGCCGGCCACCGCGACGGCGGGATGACCCGGCCGCTGGTGCTGCGGGTGGCGCCGAAGGCACCGACCGGGCTGACCGCCACACCGGCGCCCGGCTCGGCCACCGCGCTACCCGCGATCGCCCTGGCCTGGACCAGCAACGGCGGGCGACCACCTGCCACCAGCCACCTGCTGCAACGGGCCACCGACGCGACCTTCGGCGGCGAGGTCACCACGATCACCGTCGCGGCCGCCGCCACCCGGTACACGGACGCGACAGTCACCCCCGGGGTGACGTACCACTACCGGATCCGGGCGGAGAACGCCGTCAGCTACTCGTCCTGGTCGAACGGGGTGCCCGCCTCGGTGCACCTGGCGGCACCGAGCGGCCTGGTCGCGGCGCTGCCGCCAGCCGCGCCGCTGCGGGTGGCGCTGCGCTGGTCGAACCGGTCGTTCGCCACCGGCATCGACGTGCAGCGGGCGACCAACCCGACGTTCACCAGCGGCCCGGGCACCACGGCGATCGGGGTCAGCGACAACCACCTGGACGTCACTGTCGCACCGGACACCACGTACTACTACCGGGTTCGGACCACCTACCTGGGCGCCGCCTCGGCCTGGTCGACAGTCGCCACGGTGAGCTGCCCACCCGCACCCGGCACCCCCAGCGGGGTGAGCGCCACGGCCAGCGCTCCCGGGCCGGACACGGCGACGGTGATCCTGGCCTGGGCGGCGAGCACACCGACCGGCCCCGGGTCCGGGTTCATCGTGCAGCGGGCACTCGACCCGGCATTCGACCGGGAGGTCGCCACCTTCACGGTGACCGGTCGAGGCTTCACCAACACGGGGCTGGCCCGGGGCGTGACCTACCACTACCGGATCCGGTCGTTCAACGTCGTGGGCAATTCGCCCTACACCGGCCTGGTGCTGGTCACGACACCACAGTGACCGGCCCGACGGACCGGCCGTCGGCGTTGCTCTCAGCGGGTCGGTGCGCGCAGCGGCGTGCCGACGGCGCGCAGCTCGGCCAGGGCGCCGGCGACGCCGTGCAGCAGGTCGGTCGCCTCGGTGAGCCGGTCGGCGGCCGGGTGGGCGGCCTCCGGTCGGGCGTCCTCGGCCAGGTAGCCGGCGGCAGCGACCACCAGCCGCTCGTAGGCCGCGACCCCGCTCTCCAGTTGGCCGGTCAGCACGGCGTGCGCCTCGGCCAGCGGCGCCCGGGCGTCGGCCGGGGCCAGCCGCAGCGCACGTTCGACGCTGGCCACCCGTGCGGCCAGGTCGCGCAACGAAGCATCGGCGGTGGCGGCCTCCTGCACGGCCGGTCCGGCCAGCCCGGTGAGTCGGGGGGCCATCCCGGCCAGGGTGAGTGCCGCCCGGTCCAGTCGGGCCCACTGCTCGCCCGCGCTGGTGCCGCGCAGGGCGATCCGGGAGCGGACCCGGCGAACCTCGGCCAGCACGCCCGGGCCGACCGGCAGCCGCTCGACGGCGGCGATCAACCGGGCCCGCGACCGGGCCGCGGCCTCGGCCGGATCGAGTGCGGGGGCGCCGGCTGGGCGGCCAGGGCGCGCGCGTCGATCCACCGCCAGGCGGCGAGCGCCACCGCGCTGCCCGCGGCGCCGGCCCAGGCCGCGTCGGGAAGACCAAGGCCGGCGTACGGGGTCAGCACCGCCGCCGCACCGCCGAGCCCACCGGCCAGCACGCTCCACCGTCGGGCGGAGCGGCGAAGCCGGTCCAGCCTCCGGAAGTATCGAGTCCGCTCGTCTGCTGCCACCCTGACCCCCTCGGTCCGGTCGTTCAGCCGGCGGAGGTCGGGTCGCCGGTGCCGCGCTCGCGAGCCATGCTGGCGCGCAGCTCGTCCAGCCGGGCGGCGGCCGTCGGGTCGGTGGCCGGGCCGGCCTTCTCGCCCTGCGGGACGGCAGGTCGCTGCGACGCGCCGCCGAGCTGCTCCCCCGCCATGCTGGACCGGATCTGCTCCAGCCGGGCGGAGCCGGCCGAGTCGATGGTTGACTTCTGGATCTCCAACATCCGGCCCTCGACGGAGTTGCCGGCCAGCTCGGCGCGGCCCATCGCGTTGGCGTAGCGCCGCTCGATGCGGTCGCGCACCTCGTCCAGCGACGGGGTGTTGGTGGGCGCGGTCAACGACGACATCGACTCCAGCGAGCGGGCCACCGTCTCCTGCATCTTGGCCTGCTCCAGCTGGCTGAGCAGCTTGGTGCGCTCGGCGAGCTTCTGCTGGAGGATCATCGAGTTGTTCTCGACCGCACGGCGGGCCTGGGCTGCGGCACCCAACGCCTGGTCGTGCAGGGTCTTGAGGTCTTCGGTGGCCTGCTCGGAGGAGACCAACTGGGTGGCGAGGGTCTGCGCCGACTGCTCGAACCGCACCGCCTCGGCCTCGTCACCCTTGGCCCGGGCCTGGTCGGACAGCACCAGGGCCTGTCGGGCGTTGCCCTGCAACCGCTCGACCTCGGACATCTGCCGGGACAGCTTCATCTCCAGCTGACGCTGGTTGCCGATCACGGCGGCGGCCTGCTGGACCAGCGCCTGGTGCTGCCGCTGGGCATCCTCGATGGCCTGCTGGATCTGCACCTTGGGATCGGCGTGCTCGTCGATCTTCGCACCGAAGAGCGCCATCAGGTAGTTCCAACCCTTGACGAACGGGTTCGCCATCTCCGCGGTATCCCCTCAGTAGCGTCGCTCCACCACAGCCGGGCCGGATGGACCGACCGACCACGACCGGCCGGTCTCCATCGTCCCAGCCGAACGCCAACGAGGCATCCGTACGGGGCGGTCGACGGCACCGGCAGCTCCTGCGGGCCACCCTACGCGGCCGGGGCCAGCCCGCCCATGGTCAACCGGAAGGACGGGCTCAGGCCGCGCAGACCACGTCCCGATCGCGCTCGTTCGGGCGGACGCGGGCACTGCGCAGCGTGGCCTTGAGCGGCGAATCCTGACGGACCGACACGGCGACCTTGCCATCGGAGGTGACCTGACGCACACCCCGGTTGGTGCTCTTGGACGCGGCCGAGGAATCGGCCTGCTCCTCCTGCATCGAGACGAGCACCCCGGGCATCTGCTCGGCGAGCGCCACGGTGTCGCTCACCTCACGCAGCAGCTCGGACAGGCGCGCGCCGAGGGCGTCGCAGATCGCGGCGAGCAGCTCGCTGGACGGCTCCTTGTGCCCCCGCTCGATCTCGGAGAGGTAACCGAGGCTGACGTTGGCGGCGGTGGAGACCTCACGCAGCGTGCGCTGCTGGCCTTGCCGGCGCGCCCGCAGTGCGTCACCGATCACCCGGCGTAGCAGGATCATCGCACCTCCCCCTGAGGGATACCTCGCGCCCGCCGTTGGGCAGCCGGTCGCGGCGGACCGCGCCGACCCCGAACGTCGGAGCCTTCCCGCAACCGTACCCGTTGCGGGCCCGGCCGACATCCCGCCCCGCCCGTCGGTTCGCCGGCGCGGGCTCACCGGCGCGCGGCATCGGCCGTTCCGGCCCTGTCCCGGGTGCCCCCGGCGGTCTCGACTGGATCTTCCGGCCCGTCGACTTCTGGGGCCTAGGGGTGGTCGGTTGCGGGTTCGGGGGTCTGGGCGTCGGGGCCGGAGCCCTGGGCGTCGGGGTCGAGGTCGGGGTCCTTCACGTCGGCGTCGTGAATCCGCTCGGCGAGTAGCCGCAGAGCCTCGATCACCGCGACCGCGCGGACGTGGTCCCGCCCGCCGTCCAGGTCGAGCTGGCGGACCTCCCCACCGTTGGGGCCGGCGACCGCGACGTAGACCAGGCCGACGGGCTTGTCGTCCTGCGGTTCGGGGCCGGCGACGCCGGTTGTCGCCACCCCCCAGTCCGCGCCGCAGCGCTGGCGCCCGCCCTCGGCGAGGGCCGCCGCCACGTCCGGGTCCACCGGCCCCCGCTCGGACAGCAGGTCGGTGGGGACGCCGGCCAGGGTGCCCTTCAACTCGGTGGCGTAGACCACGAGGCCACCCCGGTAGATCCCGCTGACCCCGGCGATGTCGACGATCGACGCGGCCAGCGACCCGCCGGTGAGCGATTCGACAGTCGCGAGGGTCTCGTGCCGCTGCACCAACCGGTGCACCACACCCGCCGCCGCGCTGCCCATCACGGCCTCGTCCGACGCCGCACCATCCGACGGCCGCTCGACACCACCACTAGCCTCGCGCTGCATGAATTCGTCCTTCCCCACCCAACGGCCCCCAACCCTGCCCACCCGATCGCGTCGATCATGAAGTTATCGCCACGACACGCCGCTGCGGATGGCAACAACTTCATGATCAACGGAGGGGGTGGGGGTGGGTGGGGTGGGGGTGGGGTTTTTAGCGGGGGCGGCGGAGGCGTAGGGCCTGGGCTATGTAGTCGAAGCCGGTGGCGACCGTGACCACGACGGCGGCGGCCATGATCCACGGGCCGACGGCGGCCAGGGCGGCCGGCATCGGCCAGAGGTACCAGGCGATGGCCAGGATCTGGAGCGCCGTCTTGACCTTGCCGCCTCGGCTGGCGGCGATCACACCGTGCCGGATCACCCAGAACCGCAGGCCGGTGATGCCCAGCTCGCGGACGAGGATCAGCGCGGTCACCCACCAGGGCAGAAGGTCGTACCAGGAGAGCAGCACCAGGGCCGCGCCGGTGAGCGCCTTGTCGGCGATCGGGTCGGCCACCTTGCCGACCGAGGTGACCAGCCCGAACCGGCGGGCGATCCAGCCGTCCACCAGGTCCGTAGCCGAGGCCACCGCGAAGATCAGGCACGCCGCCATCCGCCAGCCGGAGTGGGTCATCCCGGACACCACCACCGAGGCGGCGAAGACCGGCACCAGCACCAGCCGCAGGGCGGTCAGCGCGTTGGCCGCGTTGAGGACGGGCACCACCGCCACCACCGCCCGGCCGGGCGTCGACTCCGTCGCCCCGGTCACCGCCGCACCCCGCTCGGGTCGCCGTGGCGTTCCCGGTACCGCACCACGTGGCTCCCCCGCTCCGCTCGGGCCCGCCGTCACCGTGCCGCGCCGGGCGCCGCCGAGATCATCTCATCCGGCACGGCGAGCAGGTCCACCCCTTCGGTGCCGGTCACCGTTGCGCGTACGAGGTCACCCGGGCGCAGCGCGGAAAGGTCGACCCCACCCTCGGCCGGGGCGACCAGGGTGGTGGAGCCGTCCACCTCCGGCGCCTGGTGCGCCGCCCGGCCCTCCACCACGCCGTCCTCGATCGTGTCGACCAGCACCTCGACGCATGTGCCGAGGCGGTCCTCGGCCCGCTGCGAGCAGAGCTCGTCGGCGAGCGCGCTGAGCCGGTCGTACCGTCGCTTGATCGTGGCGGCGGAGACCTTGCCGGGCAGGCCGGCGGCCTCGGTGCCGTCCTCGTCGCTGTAGTCGAACATGCCGATCGCGTCGAGCCGGGCCTCGGTCAGGAACCGCACCAGTTCGTCGACGTCGGCGCGCGTCTCGCCGGGGAACCCGACGATGAAGTTGCTCCGGGCGCCAGCGTCCGGGGCCAGCGCACGGGCGCTCGCCAGCAGCTCCAGGAACCGGTCGGTGGAGCCGAAACGCCGCATCCGGCGCAGCACCGGCTCGCTGGAGTGCTGGAACGACAGGTCGAAGTACGGGGCCACGCCCGGGGTGTTGGCGATCGCCTCGACCAGCCCGGGCCGGGTCTCGGCCGGCTGGAGGTAGCTCGCCCGCACCCGGACGATGCCGGTCACGGCGGCGAGCTGCGGCAGCAGCTTCTCCAACGCGCGGGGGTCGCCCAGGTCCTTGCCGTACGAGGTGGAGTTCTCGCTGACCAGCACCAGCTCCCGTACGCCGGACTTGGCCAGCCACTCCGCCTCGGCGAGCAGCTCGTCGGGCGTACGCGAGACGAACGCCCCGCGGAAGGCGGGGATGGCACAGAACGCGCAGCGCCGGTCGCAGCCGCTGGCGAGCTTCAGCGAGGCCACCGGGCCGGTGTCCAGTCGACGGCGCAGGATCTGCCGCAGGTGTGCCGGGGTGTGCTCGTCGGTGTCGGTGGTGGTGCGGGTCACGGTGCCGTGCCCGGGGAGCGACACGCCGCTGTCGCGCCGCTTCACCGGGGTCAACGGCAGCAGCTCCCGCCGGTCCCGGGGCGTGTGCGCGGTGATCTGCTCACCGGCGACGACCGCGTTCAGCCGGGCGGCGATGTCCGGGTAGTCGTCGAAGCTCAACACCGCCTGCGCCTCGGGCAGGCTGTCGGCGAGCTCCCGGCCGTACCGCTCGGCCATGCAACCGGCGGCGACGACCTTGGCCCCGGTGCCGGCGGCGGCGAGCAGGGTCTGGATGGAATCCTGCTTGGCCTTCTCCACGAAACCACACGTGTTGACGACCACCACGTCGGCGCCCTCGCCGTCGGTGCTCACCTGCCAGCCGTCGGCGTGCAGCCGGGCGGCCAGCTCCTCCGAGTCGACCTCGTTGCGGGCACAGCCGAGGGTCAGGAGGGCGACACGACGGCCCTCGGCGTGGTCGGAAGGAGAAGGAGCGGTGGCAGACACCATCCGAGGGTACCGGGCCGGCCGGGGAACCCCACGCACGCGGGCTGCGGGCACGACCCACGCACCGTCGTTCCGCCCCGGCCGCGGCCGGTCAGCGCGCCGCGGCACCGACGCGGGTCAGCGCGTCGAGCAGGAAGACCTCGGTCCCGGCCAGGCCGGTGGAGCAGAAGACGGAAACCTGGTCCGTGGTGGTCCGGCCGGGGACCGCGCCGGCCAGGATGCCGCCCAGGTCGCGCAACCGCTCGGCGTACGGGGGTGTGGCCGCGAGCATGGGCGGCTGGTAGTCCGCCGCCTGGGCCGGTGAGTCGGTGACCAGCAGGTCGGCGGTGTCCAGCAGGTCGGTGCCGAATTCGCTGCGGTCGAGTTGCTTGAAGCCGACGGCGTTGACGTGCGTGCCGGGGCTGAGGTCGGCGGCGCAGAGCACCGGGGTCGGGCTGGTGGTGGCGAGCACCACCAGGTCGCGCCCTGCGACGGCCGCGCCCGGGGTGGTCACCGCGCGGGCCGGCACACCCAGCTCGGCGCGGACCCGGGCGGCGAAGGCGTCCCGGCGGGCGGCGGAGCGGCTGTGCACCACCACCTCGCGCAACGGGCGGACTGCGGCGGCGGCCCAGACCTGCGTCCACGCCTGCCGGCCGGAGCCGATCACACCGAGGGTGGCCGCGTCCGGGCGGGCCAGCGCGTCGACAGCGAGGCCGCCCAACCCTCCGGTACGCCGGGAGCCCAACTCCTCGCCGACCGCCACCGCCCGGACCGCCCCGGTGCGGGCGTCGTGCAGCACCACCAACTGTTCGCCCTGCTCGTGGCCGAAGGTGTCGTAGGAGCGGAAGCCGTACCACTCGCCGACCAGGTGCCCGGCGGTGAGCACCATCCGCCCGCCGTCGAGCGGGGCGGCGGCCCGGGGTGGAGCGATCAGCCGTCCCTCGTACGCGGCCAGGAGAGCGGCCCGCATGGCGGCGACCGTGGTGGCGGCGTCCATCGCGGCGGCGACCTCGGGGTCGGCGTAGAGCAGAGTCATGCCAGCAATACTGCAAGTTGAAGTGAAGTGGAGGTCAACGGGCCGTGGCGGGAGTCACCGCCCGACGCCCGACGCCGGTGCTAGCGTCGGCTTCGGTGGCCCCGGATGCTCGTGGCCGCCCCGGACGAGTGGTGGGCGTACCCGGTCAGGCCAAGACGCCCCGTGTGACGTGCAGACTCGTCCCGGCGCGACAGCCCGGGCGCCTTTTCGTGAGGTGGACGATGGCTTGGCTCGTGCTGGTGATCTCGGGACTGTTGGAGACGGCCTGGGCGATCGCCCTGGACCGCAGCGCCGGCTTCAGCCGGCTGATCCCGTCCGTGGTGTTCGTGGTGACCCTGCTCCTGAGCATGGCCGGGCTGTCGTACGCCCTGCGGGAGATCCCGGTAGGCACCGGGTACGCGGTCTGGGTGGGCATCGGCGCGGTCGGCACCGCGCTGGTCGGGATGCTCGCGCTCGGCGAGTCGGCGAGCCTGCCCCGGATCCTCTGCCTGCTGCTGGTGGTCGTGGGCGTGATCGGTCTGAAGATCTTCCACTGAGGAAGTACGCGTGACAGGTCCGCACAGTGGGTAGTCATCGATCCGTCACGACAGGCTCTCACACGGAGGAAGACATGGCCGACATGCCGAGCACCGCCCGTCCCCGCAGCAACGCCGCCCGCATCCTCACCATTGTGGGCTTCGTCTTCGCGGTCCTCGCCCTGCTGCTCAACCCGATCATCTTCGGCGTGCTCGGCGTGATCGCGGGCATCGTCGGCGCCGTGCTCGGTGACAAGCCGCTCGGCTGGTACGCCGCCGCGGCCAGCGTCGTCGCCGCGATCCTCGGCGTGGTGGTCTTCGCCGCTCTGATGAGCAACTGACACGCTTTCCCAGCCACGGGCCCGCCCTGCCTCGGCGGGCCCGTCGTGCGTTCCGGGGCCGGTCGTACCGTCGACCGGCCCTCGCTGCTATTCCCCGGTCATTCCCCGTCGCCGCGCAGGCCGGCCAGGACGTCCTCCAGCTCGTCCGGCTTGACCAGCACGTCGCGCGCCTTCGACCCCTCCGACGGCCCGACCACCCCACGGGTCTCCATCAGGTCCATCAGACGGCCCGCCTTCGCGAAACCGACCCGCAGCTTGCGCTGGAGCATCGAGGTCGAGCCGAACTGCGAGGTGACCACCAGCTCCACCGCCTGCACCAGCAGGTCCAGGTCGTCGCCGATGTCCTCGTCGGGCTTCTTCTTGGTCTCCTGCGCGGGGGCCAGCACGTCCTTGCGGAACTCCGGCTCGCGCTGGTCCTTGCAGAACTTGACGACGTCGGCGATCTCCCGCTCGGTGACCCAGGCGCCCTGGATGCGGACCGGCTTGGAGGCACCCATCGGCAGGAACAGCCCATCGCCACGGCCGAGCAGCTTCTCCGCGCCCGGCTGGTCGAGGATGACCCGCGAGTCCGCGAGCGAGGAGGTGGCGAACGCCAGTCGGGACGGCACGTTCGCCTTGATCAGACCGGTCACCACGTCGACCGAGGGGCGCTGGGTCGCCAACACCAGGTGGATGCCGGCGGCCCGGGCGAGCTGGGTGATCCGGACGACCGAGTCCTCCACGTCGCGCGGCGCGACCATCATCAGATCGGCCAACTCGTCCACGATCACCAACAGGTACGGGTACGGGCGCATCTCCCGTTCGCTGCCCGGCGGGGCCTTGATCTCGCCGTTGCGGACCTTGCGGTTGAAGTCGTCGATGTGCCGAACCCCGTTGGCGGCGAGGTCGTCGTAGCGCATGTCCATCTCGCGGACCACCCAGTCCAGCGAGTCGGCCGCCTTCTTTGCGTTGGTCACGATCGGGGTGACCAGGTGCGGGATGCCCTCGTAGCCGGTCATCTCGACCCGCTTCGGGTCGATCAGCAGCAGCCGCACCTCGTCCGGGGTGGCCCGGGTGAGGATGGACACCAGCAGGGTGTTGAGGCAGCTCGACTTGCCCGCGCCGGTGGCGCCGGCGATGAGGATGTGCGGCATCTTGGCGAGGTTGGCCACCACGTAGCCACCCTCGATGTCCTTGCCGAGGGCCACCACCATCGGGTGGTGGTCGCTGGTCGCCGCCCGTGAGCGCAGCACGTCACCGAGGGCGACGTTCTCCGGGTCGGTGTTCGGGATCTCCACGCCGACGGCGCTCTTACCCGGGATCGGGCTGAGGATCCGCACGTCCGGCGACTTCACCGCGTACGCGATGTTGCGGGACAGCTGGGTGATGCGTTCGACCTTGACGCCGTGTCCCAACTCCACCTCGTAGCGGGTGACCGTCGGGCCGCGGGTGAAGCCGGTGACCGCCGCGTCCACATCGAACTGGTCGAACACGCCGGTCAGCGCGGCGATCACCTCGTCGTTGGCCTTGCTGCGGGTCTTCGCGGCGGCGCCGGCGCTGAGCATGTTGGCCGGCGGGAGGGTGTAGTCCCCGGAGAGCCCGGTCAACGCGAGCTGCTCGGCCCGGGTTGGCGCGGGCGAGTGCTCCGGCGGCTCGACCGACGGCTTGCGGCTCGCCGGCACCTTCGCCGGCGACTTGCGCGGCAGCACCATGGTTTCCTGGAGGTCCGCGCCGTCCAGGTCCTCGAAGTCGTCCGGGTCGAGCGGCGGAGGCATCCGCTTCGCCGGCCGCTTACGCGTCGGCTTCGCAGCCTGCTCGTCGGCGTCCTCCGTGGAGGAGTCCGGTGCGGCGACCAGCCCACCGGCGAGCAGCCCGAGGCGCTCGGGGATCTTGTTGATCGGCGTCGCGGTCACCACGAGCAGACCGAAGAGCAGCAGCAGGACCAGGAGCGGCACCGCCACCCAGGCGGTGACGGCCCGCTCCAGCAGACCACCGACGCCCGCGCCGACCAGACCGCCCGCGAAGTCACGCTCCAGCGGGTCGGCGGGGTCCTGGCCGATCTGGAGCAGCGCTGCGGTCGACACCAGCAGCGAACCCCAGCCGATCAGCCCACGGCCCCGGTGCTCGGGGTCGGCCGGCTGACGCATCAGCCGCCACGCCCCGATCATCAGCAGCACCGGCACGACCACCGAGATCGCGCCCAGGAACAGCCGGATCGTGTCGGCCAGTCGCGCGCCCACCGGGCCCGCTCCGGAGAGCCAGAGCGCCACGGCGGAGAGCAGGGCGAGCCCGAACAGCAGCAGCCCGGCGCCGTCCCGGCGGTGCTCCGGGTCGAGGTCGCGGGCCGAGGCGGCCTGCCGGCCGGCGGCCCGCACCGCCCAGCCCATCCCGTGTGCCAGACCCATCCACAGTGCGCCGACCGCCCGGCCCACGTAGACGGCCGGGCCGGGCCGGGCGGGCGGGGTGCGCCGCCGGACCGGTGCCCGGGTCTTCTTCGCCGGTTGACGGGCACGACTGTTGGTGCCACCGCGCGGCGACGCGCCGCGCCGCCGGCTCGCCTGAGAGGTACGGCCCGCCATAGAGTCACGGTAACGGTGGGGCCGGGCAGATCCCCGCTTTTCCGGGTCGTGTCCGCGCGTCGCAACACGACCGCCACCGCCGGTCGTGATATCCGCCTCAGAAGGGATGCCCCATGGCGTCGCCGGAAACCGCGGGCGATCCCGACGATCCGCTGGCCGGGCACCCCGGTGCGCTGCGTCCACTGAGCGGCGAACTGGTCGCCGCGGTGCTCGCCGCCCGTGGCCGGCCCGTCGGCCTGACCGTGGACGGCGAGTTGGTGGGCCGCTTCGACGACAACATGATCTGGTTCCTCCGCCTGGGCGGCGACGGCGAGCTGCTCCAGGTACGCACCATGGTCACTCCCACCTTCGGAATCGAGCAGGTGCCCGACCTGTACGCCTTCTGCAACTCGTGGAACCACGACCGGCTCTGGCCGAAGGCGTTCGTGCACGTCGACGACGACGGTCGAGCCCGGGTCTACGGCGAGGTGATCACCGACCTGGAACGCGGGGTGACCCCGCACCAGCTCGACCAACTGCTCGACTGTGGCATCTCCACCGGCTGCCAGCTCGCCGTGGCGGTCCGCCGACTGCCCGGCGCGGTGCTGTCGTGACCGGCCGGGACGAGTTCACGGGCAGTCGCACCAACCGGGCCGGCGCTGCGCCCGACGGCCCGGTCGGCGGGGGCCGCCTTCCGGCGCTGGAGGCCGCGCTCGCCGATGCCCGGGACCTGCCCGACGGCCCGGACCGGCAGGTGACCCTGGAACGGCTCGCCGAGCGCGCCGACGCCGCCGGGGACGTCCGGTCCGGGGTGGACGCCCGGTTCGCGCTGATCGAGGCGTACCTGCTCGACGGGGAGCGGTGGCGCCTGGTCGAGCCGGTCCGGCGCTGCCGGGCGGCCGCAGACCACCGACCCGAGCTGCTGACCGACAACGAGACCGGGCTGCTGCTGCGCTACCAGCGGTACGCGGTGGAGGCACTGCTCGGCACCCCCCGGGTCGGGCTGGACCAGACCAGGGCCCTGCTGCACGACCTGGCCCACCGGGTCGGCACGGATGGTCCGGACGCGCCAACCGTCGCGGAGCTGCACTGCCGAATCGCCGATCACCTGGGCGACGAGCCGACCGCCCGCCACTGGTATGAGCGGTGGTCCGGGAAACGGCCCGGCCCCGCCGGTGGCTGCCCGGGCTGCGCCTCCGCTCGGCGGGCGGAGCTGCTGGCCGGCTGGGGTGAGTGGCGAGCCGCGCTCGGCGAGCTGGAGAAGCGCGACGGCGAGCCGGAGCCCTGCACCGACCAGCCCGAACGGGACCTGGTCGCCGGTCTGCTGCCCGCCCTGCGGGCCGGGGAGCCGGAGCGGGCCGCGGCGGCGCACGTGCGGGCGTACCGCCGGCACCGGCGTGAGCCGGCCGCGTTCCCGTACCTCGCCGCGCACCTGCGGTTCTGCGCGTTGGGTGGGCACCTGGAACGAGGGCTGACCATCCTGACCGAACAGCTGCCCAGACTGGACCGACCCAGCGACGACCTCGCCGCGATGGAGTTCGCCGCCGCCGGCGCGCTGGTCTGCACGCTGGCCGAGGAGGCGGGGCTGGGTGGGCGACCGCTGCCCCGACCGGCGTACGGCGGACGACCCGCCACCGAGCCGGACGTGTCCACACTCGGCGCCCTGCTGCTCGGGGTGGCCAGTGAACTGGCCGGCAGCTTCGACGCCCGCAACGGCACCGGCCACCACTCCGGCCGGATGGCCGCCTGGCTCGCGGAGCGCCCGCTCACGGCACCGGTTGCGCTGCCCGCCGACGACGAGCCGGACGGGCCCGACGCCGACGGGTCTGACGAGCCCGACGCCGACGGGTCCGACGAGGCGAGCGGGTCGGGCGAGCGGGAGCTGATGGCGCTGACCGTCGACATGATCACCGCGGTACTGGACCGGCGCGGCGACCAGTACCTGGTGGAGGAGGGCGACACCGTCGTCGGCCGGTGGGGCGGCGTGGTGATCCAGTTCCGGCGGGCCGGCGAACGTGGCGAGGTGCTGCACGCCCGGGCAATGGCCGCCCGCCGGCTGCCGGCGACCCGCCGCTCCGAGGCGTACGCCTTCTGCAACGCCTGGAACCATGACCGGCTGCTGCCCAAGGCCTACGCGCACGACATCGGCGAGGAGTTGGTGCTGGCCGGCGACGTGGCCACCGATCTGACCCACGGGGTGGCCCCGGCGCAGCTCACGGTGCTGGTCGACGCGGCCATCGCCACCGGCGTCGCCTACGCCGAGGCGGTCGCGGCGCTCCCTTAGGGCCTGTTTCACAAGGACTGGCCGGCCTGCGGCGGGCCCGGACGCCGACCGGCGGCGTTGCGGTCTCGTCCAGATACAACACCGGTATCCGGACGAAACCCCGCCTTGCCGCGTCGCCGCCCGGACTCCGCCTCGGCTCGACCGCCCTTATGAAACAGGCCCTAGTCGCGAACAGGGCGAATGGTTGCGCTCCGGGGCGCGACTGTGCGACATCCGACAGGACGCAACCGGAAGTGCCGCGTCGATGTGCTACGGCCATCACCGACCACGCACCCCGGGAGTCACCATGAACCGCCTGTTCGCCTCCGGCCTCGTCGCCGCCGCTCTGCTCCTCGTACCGACCCTCGCCGGGCCGGCCGTCGCCGCGCCGGCCGCCTCGACGAGCGCGAAAGCCGCACCCACGATCACCGCTCGGGGCGACATCGTCTTCCTCGGTAGCGACCCCTGGTCGCCGTCCGGTCCGCTGGAGGTCACCGTCAGGAACCCGGGCAGCACGGCCGCGAAGGGCTTCTTCGTGCTGCGCCTGCCGGCCAACACCGACCTGACCCTCGGCGGGGACTGCCGGACCGTCCAGGGCACGCCGCGTACCTGGCTCTGCGGGGGTGCGGAACTGCCGGCCAGGGGTGAGCGGGTGTACCGGCTGACGGTGGCCTCGACGGCTGCGGAGCCGGTCTTCGGGGCGCAGGCGTGGGGTTCCGTCGCCGGCCGGGACGCCGCCGGGGTCACCGACGAGTTCTCCGACTTCCGGATCAACTGGCCGGACCGCACCTCGCTGCGGTTGCGGGCCACCGCTGGCCCGATCGTCAACGGGACGACGACGCTGCGGGTGCGGGTCACCAACACGGGCACCTTCGACATCGGCGGATACTCGTTGACCATCACCACCCCGACCGGGGTGCGGGTGGCCGCGCCGGCGTGCGCCGACAGCGGCCGGATGGTCGGCGTGGGCTGCGAGATCCTGCGACCGAACGTGCTCGCCGACGGCGCCACCGACAGCTTCGACGTACGGCTGGCGGTCACCGGGGGCACCAAGACCGTGAAGGTGTCACTCTCCCCCGCCAACCGCTACACCAACAAGGACACCGCGCTGACGCTGCGCCTGAGCGGCTCGGGCGGGTCAGGTGCCGGCGACGCCACCACCCCGCCACCGGCCGGTCCGACCACCACGCCGAGCCCGACCGCCACCGCGGGCCCGACCGCCACCGCGACCACGTCCACCCCGGAGGCGGCGCAACTGCCCCGGACCGGTGTCTCCGGCAGCACGTACGGCCTCATCGGAGCGGCCCTGCTGACCCTCGGGGTCGGGCTGCTGGTGCTGCGGCGGCGGCTGTTCCGGGGCTGAGCCGGAACACCTCCTGAACGAGCCGGGCCGGCCACCGACATCCACGGGATGTCGGTGGCCGGCCCGGTCACGCGTTGTGTCAGACCTCGACGACGGTGGGCACGATCATCGGGCGACGACGGTACTTGTCGTTGACCCACCGACCGACCGTGCGCCGGACGATCTGCTGGAGCTGGTGCGGGTCGGTGATGCCGTCCGCCGCGGCCCGGTTGAGCGCCTCGGTGACCAGCGGGACCACCGGGTTGAACGCCTCCGGATCCTCGGAGAAGCCCTTCGCGGACAAAGTCGGGCCGGCGACCACCTTGCCGGTGACCGAGTCCACGACGACGGTGGTGGCGATGAAGCCGCCGTCGCCGAGGATCCGCCGCTCGGTGAGCAGCGACTCGCTGACGTCACCGACGGCGAGGCCGTCCACGTAGACGTACCGGCTCTTCACGTGCCCGACCAGTGTGGCGCGACCCTCGACCAGGTCGACCACGTCGCCGTCCTCGCAGATCACCACCCGGTCGGCGGCGACCCCGGACTCGATGCCGAGCCGGGCGTGGGCACGCAGGTGGCGCCACTCGCCGTGCACGGGCATCAGGTTGCTGGGCCGAACCACGTTGAGCAGGTAGAGCAGCTCTCCGGCGGGGGCGTGCCC
This sequence comes from Micromonospora sp. MGP-C2, assembly GCF_057766525.1. Classification (NCBI taxonomy): domain Bacteria; kingdom Bacillati; phylum Actinomycetota; class Actinomycetes; order Micromonosporales; family Micromonosporaceae; genus Micromonospora; species Micromonospora sp. MGP-C2. The sequence goes on along the minus strand of NZ_JBYMEN010000002.1, from coordinate 5,802,794 downwards.
GGAGACGTGCACCTTCGCGACGTCCTTGTGCACGACGACCGCGCCGGCCCGGGCAAGCCGGTTGATCACCCGGTAGACCGAGGTCTCGTTGCCGGGCACCAGCGAGGAGGCCAGCACGACGGTGTCGCCGGGGGCGATGGTGATGTGCCGGTGATCGCCGCTGGCCATCCGGCCCAGCGCGCTCATCGGCTCACCCTGCGAACCGGTGGACATCAGCACGATCTCGTCCGGCGGCAGCGTGGTCGCCTCGTCGATGCTGATGACCAGCCCGGCCGGGATGTTGAGCAGGCCGAGGTCACGGGCGATGCCCATGTTGCGAACCATGGACCGCCCGATCAACGCGACCTTGCGGCCATGCTCCGCGGCGGAGTCGAAGACCTGCTGCACGCGGTGCACGTGCGACGCGAACGACGCCACGATGATGCGGCCCTTGGCCTTCGCGAAGATCGAGTCGAGCACCGGCCCGATCTCCCGCTCCGGGGTGACGAAGCCAGGGATCTCCGCGTTGGTGGAGTCGGACAGCAGCAGGTCGACACCTTCGGCGCCGAGCCGGGCGAAGCCAGCCAGGTCGGTGATCCGACCATCCAGCGGGAGTTGGTCCATCTTGAAGTCGCCGGTGTGCAGCACCAGGCCCGCAGGGGTGCGGATGGCCACCGCGAGGGCGTCCGGGATCGAGTGGTTGACCGCGAAGAACTCACACTCGAACGGGCCGAGCCGCTCCCGGCCGCCCTCCCGCACGGTCAGCGTGTACGGCTGGATCCGCCGCTCGGCCAACTTGGCCTCGACCAGGGCGAGGGTGAACTGTGAGCCGACCAGCGGGATGTCGGGCTTGTGGGCGAGCAGGTAGGGCACCGCGCCGATGTGGTCCTCGTGACCGTGCGTCAGCACGATCGCCTGGACGTCGGCGAGCCGGTCCAGGATCGGCCCGAAGTCGGGCAGGATCAGGTCCACACCTGGCTGCTCGACGTCGGGGAACAGGACCCCGCAGTCGACGATCAGCAACTTGCCGTCGAACTCGAAGACGGTCATGTTCCGACCAATGGCGCCGAGCCCGCCGAGCGGGATGATCCGCAGGCCACCTTCCGGCAGCGGCGGGGGTAGTTCCGCCTCGATGTGCGCCTCGGTCACGCGTCCACCTCAATCTGCGACGCCGTCACTCGGCGTCCATCGTGTCGTTTGATCATTCGGGCAGCTCCATGCCCGCTGCCGCGAAGTCCGCGCGCAGCTGGGCGATCTCGTCGTTGGTGGCGTCCACCAGCGGGGGTCGCACCGGGCCGGCCGGCAGACCCAGCGATGCCAGGCCCGCCTTCACCAGGATCGTGCCCTGCGTGCGGAAGATGCCGGTGAACAGCGGCAGCAGCCGCCGGTGCAGCGCCAGCGCGGTCGGCATGTCCCCCGCGTCGTACGCCTCGATCATCTGTGCGGTCAGCGCCCCGGTGAAGTGCGTCGAGGTGCCGACCAGGCCCACGCTGCCGACGGCCAGCGCCGGCAGGGCGAGGGCGTCCTCGCCGCTGTAGAAGGCGAGGGCGGTCCGGCTGGTCACCCAACTGGTGGCGGTCAGGTCGCCCTTGGCGTCCTTGACCGCGACGATCCGGCCGTGCTCGGCGAGCCGGACCAGCGTCTCGGTGTCGATCGGCACGCCGGAGCGGTGTGGGATGTCGTACAGCATCACCGGGAGGCCGGTGGCGTCGGCCACCGCGGTGAAGTGCCGCAACAACCCGCTCTGCGGCGGCTTGTTGTAGTACGGGGTCACCACCAGCAGACCGTGCGCACCTGCCTTCTCGGCGGCGGCGGCCAGCTCGATGGTGTGCCGGGTGTCGTTGGTGCCGACCCCGGCGACCACCTTGGCGCGGTCACCGACGGCCTCCACCACGGCCCGGATCAGGTGGTCCTTCTCCGCCTCGGTGGTGGTCGGCGACTCGCCGGTGGTGCCGTTGACCACCAGTGCGTCGTTGCCCTGCTCGTCGACCAGGTGGCTCGCCAGCCGGGCGGCGCCGTCGAGGTCGAGCGAGCCGTCGGGGGTGAACGGGCTCACCATGGCGGTGAGCAGCCGGCCGAAGGGGCGGGACGCCGGTCGTGCCGGGGCGTCGAGGTGGTCGTGCGTCATACCCTCCAACCTAGCGGACGACCAGCCGGGGCCCGCCGGGGAAGGGCTCAGGACGCCTCGTGCGGGCTGGCCGCCACCTCGGTGCCGTCCGGCAGCGTGGAGATCACGAAGTCGGCGAACACGTTGGGGGCGACGTCCTGGAGCTGCCGCAGGCACTCCACGGCCAGCTCACGGATCTCCACATCGGCGTGCTCGGTGGCGCGCATCGCGACGAAGTGCCGCCACGCCCGGTAGTTGCCGGTGACCACGATCCGCGTCTCGGTGGCGTTGGGCAGCACCGCCCGGGCCGCCTGCCGGGCCTGCTTGCGGCGCAGCGTCGGGTTCGGTTCGTCGGAGAAGCGCTCTTCGAGGCCCTCCAGCAACTCGTTGTACGCCCGAACGCTCGCCTCGGCAGCCTCGGTGAACTTCTTGTGCAGCTCCGGGTCGTCGGCGATGACCGCCGGCTCGACCATGGCCGCGTCCCGCTCCGGGACGTAACGCTGGGACAGCTGGGAGTACGAGAAGTGCCGGTGCCGGATCAACTCGTGGGTGAAGGAGCGCGACACCCCGGTGAAGTAGAAGGTGACCGACCCGTGCTCAAGCACCGACAGGTGCCCGACCTCCAGGATGTGCGCCAGGTAACCGGCGTTGGTGGCGGTCGCCGGGTTCGGCTTCTTCCACGACTGGTAGCAGGCCCGGCCGGCGAACTCGGCGAGCGCCTGGCCACCTTCCGCGTCGGTCGACCACGGCACGTCGTCCGGGGCCGCGAACTGGGTCCACGCGATCAACTTGACCTGGGGCTGCACCATCTCCGGCATGCCAGGGACTGTAGTGGCGCGGTGCCTCCCGCCCCAACTCAGGCACGCCTCGTGCAATGTCGATCACTCAGGACGCGGGCGGCACCGCCGCCGGGACGCGCCCGCCTGCGCGGCGCTCGCCGCGTGATCGACTCGGGCGGCGGGGCGCGCTCAGACGTACAGCGACGTGAACGGCGCCCAGGGCAGGTTGCGCAACACCGAGAAGGCCAGCCACGCGCCCATGAACCCGACGATGACCTTCGAGCTGAGTCGCAGCTCCGGCAGTCGCCAACCGAACGCCTGGTTTCCCGCCCAGGCCACGAAGAGGTACGCGAGGAACGGCAGCGCGAAGACGAACAGGAAGTGGTGCCGGGCGGCGGCCGGCAGGTCGGCGTGCAGCACGTACCAGAGTGCGCGGGTGCCCCCGCAGCCCGGGCAGTCCAGCCCGGTGGTCAACTTCAGCAGACAGGTGGGCGCGGCGTCCGGGGCGGCGTGGGTCGGATTGCTGAGCAACGCGTAGCCCATGCCGATGGCGACGCAACCGACCGCGGCCAGCGGCACCGCCCAGCGCGGTGAACGCTCGTAGAGCCGCAGCACGAACCGCGTGATCCGGTCCGGCTTCAGTTCCGCGTAACCATCCGGCGGGACCGTCGGCCAGCCGGCCGGACCCGAGCCACCCGATGCCGGGTCGGCCGGGACCTCGCCGGCCGATGCCAGGCCGGTCGGACTGGAGCTGGTCGACACCGTGCCGACAGGCACCGGGTGAACCGCCCCGGGGGCGGGCTGCGGCTGGTCGACCGGTCCGGGAGCGCTCGTCACGCGCTCACGGTACACCGGACACGCCGGTCAACGCGGCGGTGAGCGGACCGGCCAGGTCGCCGGCCGTGGGCGGCTCCACCGCGTCCAGACCGAGCCAGCCGGCGAGTCGGTGCAGCTCGGCGGCGAGCGCCACAGCGGTCTCCCCCGGGTCGGCGCCGGGCTCGACCCACGCGGCCGGCACCAGCAGCACACCGGCCTTGCGATCGGCCTTCAGGTCGACCCGGGCGGTGAACCGGTCGCCCTGCAGGAAGGGCAGCACGTAGTAGCCGTAGACCCGCTGTGGCGCCGGGACGTAGATCTCGATCCGGTAGCTGAAGTCGAACAACCTCTCGGTGCGGGCACGTTCCCAGATCAACGGGTCGAAGGGGCTGACCAGGGTATTGCCGCGAATCCACCGGGGCAGCCGCGCGGACGCGTGCAGCCAGGCCGGCTGTCGCCAGCCCGCCACCGTGACCGGCACCAGCTCACCGGCCTCGGCCAGCTCCGCGACGGCCTGGCGGGCACCGTCCAGCGGCAGTCGGAAGTAGTCGCGCAGCTCCGGCTCGGCGGCCACCCCGAGTGACCGCGCGGCGAGGGCGACCAGCGTGCGGTACGCCTCGGCGTCGGTCGGGGTGGGCGCGGCCAGCACCGCCGCGGGCAGCACCCGCTCGGGCAGGTCGTAGCGGCGGGCGAAGGAGGTGCTGCGCTCCGCGGCGGTCACCTCGCCGGCCCAGAAGAGGAACTCCAACGCCCGTTTGACCGCCGACCAGTTCCACCCCCAGTTGCCGGTCTCCCGAGGTGCGTCGTGCTCGATCTCGGCAGCCGTCAGCGGGCCGCGGGCGGCCACCTCGTCGCGAACCCAGGCGACCAGCTCCGGCTGCTCCTGGGCGATCCGCTGCATGCCGCCCCAGGAATCGCTGTGCGCGCGAGCCATCCGCCAGCGCAGCACCGGGTGCAGCTCGACCGGGACCAGCGACGCCTCATGACCCCAGTATTCGAACAACTCGCGGGGGCGGCTGTAGGCGGCCTTGTCGAGCAACCTGGTCGGGTAGGGCCCGAGCCGGCTGTAGAGCGGCAGGTAGTGCGCGCGTTGCAGCACGTTGACCGAGTCCATCTGGATCAACCCGACCCGGTCCAGCACCCGGCGTAGATGCCGGCGCGTCGGCACGCCGGTTGGCGCGGGGTCGGCGAAGCCCTGGGCGGCGAGCGCCACGCGGCGGGCCTGGGCGAGCGAGAGTGATTCCGGTGCGGTCATCGTCGGCGACGATAATTCATCGGTACGACGCCGGTGCGGGAAGCTGGACGCGACGGCCAACGGGGCATAGAACGGTGCAATGCTGACCATCCGTCGGGAGGAGCCGGACGACGCCGAAGCCGTCGCCCGGGTGCACGTGCACGGCTGGCAGGCGGGCTACGCCGGCTTCATGCCGGACGAGGTGCTGCGGCGGCTGAACGTGGCGGCGTGGGCACAGCGCCGTCGCGACATTGGCACCGCCGACCCCGAGCACCCGTTCACCACCCTGCTCGGCGAGGTGGACGGGTTGGTCGTGGGCTTCACGACGTTCGGGCCGTACCGCCGTGACCAGGACCGCGACGACCTGGACCCGACGGTCGGCGAGGTGCTGGCGATCTACGTGGAGCCGGCGTGCTGGGTGACGGGACCGCCACCGCGCTCCTGGCCGCCGCCCGGGCGGGGCTGCACGAGCGGGGCTGGACCGACTATCGGCTGTGGGTGCTGGCGGACAACCGGCGGGCCCGACGATTCTGTGAGCGGGCCGGGTTGTCACCGGACGGTGAGCAGTCGACCTACCAGGTGCCGCTTGCCGGTGGGAGCCCGCCGGTCGGGCTGGTCGAGCTGCGGTACGCCGGACGCCTCGACGGCTGAGCCGCCCGGGGTCAGCCAACGGCGGATCGGCAGGAAGGCCAGCAGCGCCAGGCTGATCCACACGTAGGCGTTGCTGCCCAGGAAGCCGTCGACCCCGGTGAAGTCCTTCTCCCAGAACCAGACGGTGCGGCTGATCAGCACCGCGTACCCGATGGTCGCGGCGACCAGCAGGACCCGCCGTCGGCGGCCGGCCGGCGCGGCCATCGCGTTGTCGACCAGCAGGATCAGCGCGGGCAGCAGCCAGACCAGGTGGTGCACCCAGGTGACCGGGCTGACCAGGCACATCACCGCGCCGGTCAACGCCAGACCGGTCGCCTCGTCGCCGGCCGCGACGGCGGCCCGGGACCGCCAGGCCCAGAGCGCCAGGGTGCCGAGCACCAGCAGCAGCCAGAGCAGGGTGCTCGGGTGCTGCGGGTCGAGCCGGGCGACGACCCCGCGCAGCGACTGGTTGGAGACGAACGCGAGCTCACCGACCCGGCCGGTGTTCCACAGCGCCTCGGTCCAGAACTCCCGGGACGCGTCGGGGAAGAGCGCACCGGCCAGAAGCGTCACCCCGGCGGCGGTGCCGCTGGCGGTGAGCGCCGCCCGCCATCGCCCGGTCACCAGCAGATAGACGATGAAGACACCCGGGGTCAGTTTGATCGCGGTGGCGAGCCCGATGCCCACCCCGGCCCACCGGTTGCCGGCCGGCAGCAGCCGCAGCAGATCCACGGCCACCAGGAACAGCAGCAGCGTGTTGACCTGACCGAAGTTGACCGTCTCCCGCATGGGTTCGAACGCGGCGGCCAGGCAGAGCGCCACGGCGAGCGCGAACCACCGGGTCCAGCCGGCCCGGCGGGCGATCGGGTCGATCAGCCACCAGAGCAGCACCGCTGTGGTGACCACGCTGGCGAGCACACTCACCACGATCGCGGCCGTCCACGGCAGGTACGCCATCGGCAGCATGACCAGCGCGGCGAACGGCGGGTACGTGAAGCCGTACTGGGTGCCCGGCTTGAGGTAGTCGTAGATCTCCCCGCCGTCGTGCACCCACCAGGTCAACGCGCCGTAGTAGACCTTCAGGTCGAAGAAACCGTGCCGGACGGCCACGACGGCGAGGAACGCGGTGACCGCCGCGGCGAGCACCACCACCCCGGTGACCTGCGCGGTCGTCCTGTTGGCACCCTGCGCCACCGTCGTCTCCCTCGCCCTGCGTAGGCTTCCGTCCCATGGCTCTCGGGTACGTCCGCCCGGCGCGTCCCGAGGACGCCGGCGAGATCGCACGCATCCAGCTCGCAACCTGGCGGGTCGCGTACCGCCGCATTCTGCCTCGGCACGTGCTCGACAACCTGGACGAGGCGTTCCTCGCCCGGCGGTGGAGCGCCGCGGTGCTGGAGCCGCCCTCGGGCGCGCACCGGGTGCTGGTCGCCGTCGAACAGGCCGAGCAATCGTATCTGGTGGGGTTCGCCGCCTCCGGCCCGGCTGACGCCGAGGCGTTGGCCCCGGGTGAGCCGGCCGACGCGCTCGGCCCCGACGTGGCCGCCGTGACCGACCTGCTGGTCGAGCCGCGGTGGGGCCGGCGTGGGCACGGCAGCCGGCTGCTCGCCGCCGCCGTCGACCTGTGGCGGGAGGACGGGCTGAGCCGGGCGGTGGCCTGGGCGTTCGAGGGTGACGAGGCGACCCGGAAGTTCCTCACCAGCACCGGTTGGGAGCCCGACGGCGCGGCCCGCGCGCTGGACGTCGACGACATGCTGGTGCCTCAGGTGCGCCTGCACGTCGGCGTCCCGGCGGAGAAGGTGCCCGCAGAAGAGTGACGCGACCGGTGTGGCGGCCTCTGCCGGGCCGCCGCACCGTGTCGGTCAGCCCTTGTCCGACCCGCCATTGGCTTCGGCGACCAGCTCTTCGTCGTCGACCGCTCCGGTGGGGTGGAAGCCCAGGGAGGTGTAGAGGGCGGCGGCCGGGGTGTTGTCCGGGTGGTACGAGAGGCGGACCGGCGGGTTGCCCTCCCGCGCCGCCAGCCAGGGGGCCAGCGTCTGCACGGTGGCCCGGCCGACGCCCCGGCCCTGCTCGGCGGCGTCGATCAGCATTCCGCCGATCCAGTGCGAGCCGTCGTCGTCCACGCCCCACATGACGTGGCCGACGACCGTCTCGTCGGCGTACACGGCGAGCGAGGTCCACACCTCCGAGCGGCTGCTCAGCAGCAGGTACCGCGCGCCCAGCGCGGCCACGAACCGGCGCTGGTCGTCACGCGGGGCGACGTCGGCCACAGCCCGCCAGTTGTCGTCGTCGACCGGCCGGAGCGTCACCCGTCGCCCGGCCCGGTCCAGGTGTCCCCCATTGATCATCCGCCGGATCCTACCCGAGCTGGGGGCTCAGATCTTAGCCGCGTGGCGGAGGAACCGACCGTCAGTCGAGCAGGGCGTCCAGACCGACGGTGAGGCCGGGGCGGTTGCGCACCGCGCGGACGGCCAGCAGCACGCCCGGCATGAACGACGCCCGGTCGTACGAGTCGTGCCGGATGGTCAGCGTCTCGCCCGTGGTGCCGAAGAGCACCTCCTGGTGGGCGACGAGGCCGGTGGCACGAACGGCGTGGACGCGTACCCCGTCGATGTCGGCGCCGCGCGCGCCCGACACCTCGTCCTTGGTGGCGTCCGGCACCGGGCCGAGGCCTGCCTCCGCGCGGGCCCGGGCGATCTGCCGGGCGGTGTGGGTGGCGGTGCCGCTCGGGGCGTCCAGCTTGCGCGGGTGGTGCTGTTCGATGATCTCGACGGACTCGAAGTGCCGGGCGGCCCGCGCGGCGAACTGCATCATCAGCACCGCGCCGATGCCGAAGTTCGGGGCGATGACCACGCCCACCCCGGGCTTGTCGGCCAGCCAGCCACGCACCTGCTCCAGCCGCTGCTCGGTGAAGCCGGTCGTGCCGACGACCGCACTGATGCCCTGGTCGATGCACCAACGCAGGTTGTCCATGACGACATCGGGCGTGGTGAAGTCGACGACCACCTCGGCGGCGGACACGGCGGAGCGGCTGTCGCCCTGGTCGATCGACGCCGCGAGTTCGAGGTCGTCGGCGGCGTCGACCGCCTTACAGACCTCGATGCCCATCCGGCCGCGCGCACCCAACACGCCGACCCTCAGCGGCTCGGCCGGGGTCTTGTCCTGCTCGTCAGTCACGGGGCACAACCTATCCCAATCGGGACGTGCCCTTCCGGCCGGATCCGGTGCGCTCCACCGGCCGGGACGCCCCGACCGGGGTGCCGTCGACCGCGCCGCGCGGCAGACCTCAGACCGCGAAGTCGCCCGCGCCGAAGGGGCCGACCACGGCCAGCGACATCGGCCGGCTGAGCAGCTCGGCAGCGAGGACGTTGACGTCCTCCACGGTGACCTCGTCGACCCGTCGGAGCAGCTCGTCGACCGGCATCAGGTCGCCGTAGAGCAGCTCGCCCTTGGCCAGCCGGCTCATCCGGGAACCGGTGTCCTCCAGGCCGAGCACGAACGAGCCCTTGCTCATGCCCTTGCCCCGGGCCACCTCGGCCTCGGTCAACCCGTCGGCGGCGACCCGGGCCAGCTCGGCGCGGGTCAGGGCCAGCACCTCGTCCACCTTGCCCGGCGCGCAGCCGGCGTAGACGGCGAACAGGCCGGTGTCGGCGTACTGGCTGGCGTAGGAGTAGACCGAGTACGCCAGGCCGCGCTGCTCGCGGATCTCCTGGAACAGGCGACTGGACATGCCGCCGCCGAGCACGTTGTTGAGCACCCCGAGGGCGAAGCGCCGCTCGTCGAGGCGGTCGATGCCGGGGCAGCCGAGGATGACGTGCGCCTGCTCGGTCTCCTTCGGCTCCACCACTGTGGTCGCCGGCTTCGTCCGTACGGTGGGGGTTGCCGCGCGGTGTGGCGCCGGGGTGGCCGGGTCGCTGTCCAGGGGGGTGCCACGCACCGCCTGGCGGACCATCTTGACCACTGCGGCGTGGTCGAGGTTGCCGGCGGCGGCGATGACGATCTGCGGTGCCGTGTAGCGGCCCCGGTAGAAACTCTGGATCTGCCGGCGGGTCATCGGCGTGACGGTCTCGGCGGTGCCGGAGATCAGTCGGCCCAGCGGGTGGTCGCCGTAGACGGCCTGGACGAAGAGGTCGTGCACCTCGTCACCGGGCTCGTCGTCGTGCATGGCGATCTCTTCCAGGATCACGCCACGCTCGGTCTCGACGTCGGCCGGCTCCAACAGCGAGTCGGCCACCAGGTCGCACATCACGTCGACCGCGAGCGGCAGGTCCTCGTCCAGCACGCGGGCGTAGTAGCAGGTGTATTCCTTCGTGGTGAAGGCGTTGGTCTCGCCACCCACCGCCTCGATCTGCGAGGAGATCTCCAGGGCGGTGCGCTTGTGCGTGCCCTTGAACAGCAGGTGCTCAAGGAAGTGCGCGGCACCGGCCTGCGGACCGGTCTCGTCGCGCGAGCCGACCGCCACCCAGACGCCGAACGAGACGCTGCGCATCGCCGGAATCGCCTCGGTGAGGACGCGCAGCCCGCTGGGCAGCACGGTACGTCGTACCGTGCCGCCCAGCGGATCGTCGCTGAGCGTCCGGGTCACCGCGCGGGCGGTGCCGCCGGAGCGGCCCGCCCCGGTGTCCCGAGAGGGGGCCACCCCCCGTCGATCCGGTGGAAACGGCGCGCTGAAGGCCCGACTCACGACTTGCTCCCGGTTCGACGAGGGGTGGGTGATGCGTTGTACGACGGTCAGCTGTGCCGGGTCCGGCGGCGCGGACGCTCGCCGCCCTCGCCACCCTCGCCGCCGCCGCCCTCGCCGCCGCCGTTGCCGCGCTCCGGGCCACGCCCGCCCCGGTCGCCGCCACGCTCGCGGTCGCCGCGGTCACGCGGAGCCCGGTCGCCGCGGTCACGACCAGCCGGACGGTCGCCACCGGCGGCCTCGCCGGCGGCCGGCGCCTCGGTGCCCTCCGGCCGGACCTTGTCCAGGTAGATCTTGCCGCGCGCGTCGATGTCGGCGATCTCGACCTCGACCCGGTCACCGACGTTGAGGAAGTCCTCAACGCGCTCGACCCGCTTGCCGTCGCCCACCTTGGAGATGTGCAGCAGGCCGTCACGACCCGGCAGCAGCGAGATGAACGCGCCGAACGCGGCGGTCTTGACCACCGTGCCGAGGAACCGCTCGCCCTGCTTCGGCAGCGTCGGGTTGGCGATCCCGTTGATCCGGTCGACGGCCGCCTGGGCCGACGGGCCGTTGGTGGCGCCGACGTAGATCGTGCCGTCGTCCTCGATGGAGATCTCGGCGCCGGTCTCGTCCTGGATCGCGTTGATGGTCTGACCCTTCGGGCCGATCACCATGCCGATCTTGTCGACCGGGATCTTGACGGTGGTGACCCGCGGCGCGTAGTCCGACATCTCGGCCGGAGCCTCGATCGCGGCCTTCATGACACCGAGGATGACCTGCCGGGCCTCGTTCGCCTGCTGCAGCGCGGAAGCCAGCACGTCCGACGGGATGCCGTTGAGCTTGGTGTCGAGCTGGAGCGCGGTGACGAACTCCGGCGTGCCGGCGACCTTGAAGTCCATGTCACCGAACGCGTCCTCGGCACCGAGGATGTCGGTCAGCGTCACGTACTGGGTCTTGCCGTCCACCTCGTCGGAGATGAGCCCCATCGCGATGCCGGCGACCGGCGCCTTCAGCGGGACACCCGCGGAGAGCAGGCCCAGCGTCGACGCGCAGACCGAACCCATCGAGGTGGAGCCGTTGGAGCCGAGCGCCTCCGACACCTGCCGGATGGCGTACGGGAACTCCTCGCGCGACGGCAGCACCGGGATCAGCGCACGCTCGGCGAGCGCACCGTGGCCGATCTCGCGACGCTTCGGCGAGCCGACCCGGCCGGTCTCACCGGTCGAGTACGGCGGGAAGTTGTAGTTGTGCATGTAGCGCTTGCGGTTCTCGGGGGACAGCGTGTCCACCATCTGCTCCATCCGGAGCATGTTCAGCGTGGTGACGCCCAGGATCTGGGTCTCGCCCCGCTCGAACAGCGCCGAACCGTGCACCCGGGGCAGCACGCCGACCTCGGCGGTCAGCGCCCGGATGTCACGCGGGCCGCGGCCGTCCATGCGGACCTGCTCGCGCAGCACGCGGTTGCGCACCTCGGACTTGGTCAGCGAGCGGAAGGCGGCGCTGAGCTCCTTCTCCCGACCCTCGAACCGAGCACCCAACTCCTCGGCGACCCGGGCCTTGACCCGGTCCAGGGCTTCCTCGCGGTCGGCCTTGCCGGCAATGGTGATCGCCTCGGCCACCTCGCCACGGGCCAGGTCGGCCACGGCGGCGAACACGTCGTCCTGGTAGTCCAGGAAGACCGGGAACTCGGTGACCGGCTTGGCGGCGACCTCGGCCAGCTCGCTCTGCGCGCGGCACAGCTCACGGATCGCCGGCTTGGCGGCCTCCAGGCCGCTGGCGACGACCTCCTCGGTCGGGGCGGTGGCACCGGCCGAGATCAGGGCGACGGCGTTCGGGGTGGCCTCGGCCTCGACCATCATGATCGCGACGTCGCCGTCCTCGAGCGTGCGGCCGGCCACGACCATGTCGAAGGTGGCGCGGGTCAGCTCCTCCAGGGTCGGGAAGGCGACCCACTGGCCGTCGATGTGGGCGACGCGGGTCGCACCGATCGGGCCGGAGAACGGCAGGCCGGAGAGCTTGGTCGACATCGAGGCGGCGTTGATCGCCACGACGTCGTACGGGTGCTGCGGGTCCAGCGCGAGGATGGTCTCGACGACCTGGACCTCGTTGCGCAGGCCCTTCACGAAGGACGGGCGCAGCGGCCGGTCGATCAGGCGGCAGGTGAGGATCGCGTCCTCGCTCGGCCGGCCCTCACGGCGGAAGAACGAGCCGGGGATGCGGCCCGCGGCGTACATCCGCTCCTCGACGTCGACGGTCAGCGGGAAGAAGTCGAACTGCTCCTTCGGGTGCTTACCGGCGGTGGTGGCGGAGAGAACGACCGTCTCGCCCAGCTGGGCGATGACGGAACCGGCGGCCTGGCGAGCCAGCCGACCGGTGGAGAAGGTGATCTCACGGGTGCCGAAGGACCCGTTGTCGATCACGGCGGTGCGGGATTCGGTGCCGAGTTTGGTCTCGGTCATGTGCTGTCGTGCTCCTTCGCGTCGTGGGCCCACGACATCGGGGAGCTGCTCAGCCGGCCGGTCTTCGATCGAAGCGCCCGGGTGGCCGGCATGATGCCGGGGTTCCCGGGGGCCACTACCGGAGACCGGTACGCTGACCGGCTCCCTCTCGGGTGGTCGCGCGGCCCGTGTTTCTTCAGATGGGACGCGGTACGGGGGAGCGGCCGGTCGGCCACTCCCCCGTCACGTCACCGGCGCAGGCCGAGCCGCTCGATGAGCGACCGGTAGCGCGCAATGTCCTTCTTCTGGACGTAGTTGAGCAGCCGACGGCGACGGCCGACCAGCAGCAGCAGCCCACGGCGGCTGTGGTGGTCGTGCTTGTGCACCTTCAGGTGCTCGGTCAGCTCGGCGATCCGCTTGGTGAGGACCGCGACCTGAACCTCCGGCGAACCGGTGTCGCCCTCGGCGGTCGCGTACTCCGCGCGGATGCTGGCCTTGGCTTCCTGATCGAGCGCCATGTTCTCCCTGTTTCGGTGGGTTGATCAAGTGGGTGTCCGTCGTCCCGATGGACCGGGAACGGACCGGTACCTCGCACCCGCGGCGTCGAGCAGGCACGCGAGGCCCCACGCCGGTCACCCGACGTCTCGGCAAGACTACCAGCACTCACCGGTAACACCCGGCCAAGGGCCTCGGCAGGGCCCCGCCGGTCGGAGATGATCAGGCCAGAGCACGCCGGGTGCGCTCGACGTCCTGGTTCATCTGGGCGATCAACGGCTCGATCGAGTCGTAGCGGATCTGGCCGCGTAGGCGCGCCACGAAGTCCAGGGCCAGCCGTTCGCCGTACAGGTCGCCGGAGAAATCCAGCGCGTACGCCTCCACCCGCCGCTCCCGGCCGGAGAAGGTCGGGTTGGTGCCCACGGACACCGCCGCCATCAGCGGTCCGTGCTGCCCACGGCGGATCAGGCGGGCCGCGTACACCCCGTCGGCGGGCACCGCCGCGTACCGGTGGCAGAGCAGGTTGGCGGTGGGAAAGCCCAGCTCCCGGCCCCGCTGGTCGCCACGGACCACCACGCCCTCCAGGCGGTGTGGGCGGCCCAGCGCGGCGGCCGCCGCACCCACGTCGCCCGCGTCGACGCAGGAGCGGATGTACGTGGAGGAGAAGACGGTGCCGTCCTCGGCGACCAGCGGGCCGCCCTCGACGGCGAAGCCGAAGGTCTGCCCCAGCCGCTCCAACAGGGCCACGTCGCCGGCCGCCCGGTGCCCGAAGCGGAAGTTGCTGCCGACCACCACCAGTGCCGCGTGCAGGTTCTCGACCAGGACGTCGTGCACGAACTGCTCGGCCGGCAGCCGGGAGAACTCCTGGGTGAACGGCACCACGCAGAGCACGTCGACGCCGAGTGCCTCGATCAGCTCCGCCTTGCGCGCCGGCTCGGTGAGCACCGCCGGATGCGAGCCGGGGCGGACCACCTCGGCCGGGTGCGGGTCGAAGGTGACCACCACCGACTGCACGCCCAGCTCCCGGGCCCGGGCAACGGCGTGCCCGATGGTCGCCTGGTGCCCTCTGTGCACGCCGTCGAAGACGCCGATGGTGACGACCGAGCGTCCCCACCCACCGGGCGCCGCGTCGTACCCCCGCCACCGCTGCATGCCGTTCCTCCCTGTGTCCCGCCGGCCGGCGGGTCGACACCGCCGGCCCCGGGCCGGCGGACGTGCTCCCCGCCGTCAGGCCGGGGCGAGCACGATCTCCGCGCGGGCCCGCCCGTCCCGCTCGCTGACGATAGCGATCAGGCCGCCGGCCGGTCCGAAGACGGCGTACGGTCCGGTGAGGCCGGCCGGGTCCAGCGGCCCGCCGTGGGCGAGCACCCGGGCCTCCTCGGGTGTCGCCTCGCGGCGCGGGAAGAAGCGGTCGGCCGCCGCGTCCAGCGGCAGGTTCACCACGTCCGGGGCACGCTGCTCCAGCTCGTCGAGGGTCGCCGCCTCGGCGAGGGTGAAGCCGCCCACAGCGGTACGGCGCAGCGCTGTCAGGTGGCCGCCGACGTCGAGGGCCAGGCCCGCGTCCCGGGCGATGGCCCGGATGTACGTGCCGGAGGAGCAGGTCACGTCGACGTCGACGTCCACCACGTCCGGCTCGGTACGGCGGATCGCCAGCACCTCCAGCCGGGAGATGGTGACCCGGCGCGCGGGCAGCTCGACGCTCTCCCCGTCGCGGACCCGCTTGTAGGCCCGCTGCCCGTCGATCTTGATGGCGCTGACCGCGCTCGGCACCTGGTCGACCTCGCCGCTGAGCGCGGTCAGCGCCGACCGGATCGCGTCGTCGGTGAGGTGACCGGCGGGCGCGGTGGCGATCACATCGCCCTCGGCGTCGTCGGTGACGGTGGCCTGGCCCAGCCGGATGGTGCCGTTGTAGCTCTTGCCCGCGCCGATCACATAGGTCAGCAGGCGGGTGGCTCGGCCCACACCGATCACCAGCACGCCGGTGGCCATCGGGTCGAGGGTGCCGCCGTGCCCGACCCGCCGGGTCTTCGCCAGCCGGCGGATCCGCGCCACCACGTCGTGCGACGTCATGCCGCCGGGCTTGTCGACCACGATCAGACCATCGGTGCTCACGTCGGCCAAGCCTGCCAGATGCCCGGCACGCGGCGGTGTGTGGGCGGGCCGACCCGGTCAGCGGACCGCGCCGGTGACCGCCCAACCGCCGTTGCGCAGGCGCAGCAGCAGGGCGACCAGCCGGATCACCACGAAAAGGGTGAGCCCGGCCCAGATACCGCCCAGCCCGAGGTCGAGGGCGTACGCCAGCCAGATGGCCGGCAGGAAACCGCCGAGCGCCGCCACGATGGTGAGGTTGCGCAGGTACCGCACGTCCCCCGCGCCGATCAGCACGCCGTCCAGGGCGAACACCACCCCGGCCAGCGGCAGCATGATGACGAACCACGGCCAGGCGGCCATGGCCTGCTCGCGTACGCCCGCGTCGGAGCTGAACCACGACGGCACGACGCCGGCGCCGGCGGCGATGAGCAGCGCGAAGGCGACGCCGCAGACGCCGCCGAGCAGCCCGATCCGGCGGGCGAGCGCCCGGGCGCCGGCGTCGTCGCCGGCGCCGAGCGCGGCGCCCACCAGCGACTGGGCGGCGATGGCCAGCGCGTCGAGCACCAGCGCGGTGAAGAACCAGAGTTGCAGGGCGATCTGGTGGGCGCCGACGGCGGCGGCGCCGAAGCGGGCGGCGACGGCGGTCGCGGAGAGGAAGCTGGCCTGGAACGCCACCCCTCGGATCAGCAGGTCGCGGCTGAGCACCAGTTGCTGGCGGATCACGCGGGGCCGGGGCCGCAGCGACACCCGCTCGGCGACCAGCGCCGCGGCGAACAGCGCCCCGCAGAGCGTCTGCGCGACGACGTTGGCCACCGCCGAGCCGATCAGACCCAGCCCACCGGGATAGACCAGCAGCGGGCAGAGCAGCGCGGAGAGCAGGTTGGGGCCGAGCACGAAGTACAACGGGCGGCGAGTGTCCTGCACGCCGCGCAGCCAGCCGTTGCCGGCGGCGGCGAGCAGCAGGCCAGGGGCGCCGAGGGCCGCGATCCGCAGCCACTGCGCGGCGGCGTCGGCCACCTCGCCACCACCGCCGGCGAGGGTACGCGCGAGCGCGCCGCCGCCGAACTGCATGCCGATCGCGATCAGCAGACCGACACCGAACGCCAGCCAGGACGACTGGACGCCCTCGGCCACCGCGGCGGCCCGGTCACCCGCCCCGAAGCGGCGAGCCGCGCGCCCGGTGGTGCCGTACGCGACCACGGTGCCGACCCATGCGGTGAGGGTCATCACGGTGCCGCCGACGGCGAGCGCGGCGAGCGGCACCCGGCCGAGGTGACCGACCACGGCCGTGTCGACCAGCACGTAGAGCGGCTCGGCGGCGAGCACCACGAGGGCCGGCAGGGCGAGGCTGGCGATGCGGCGCGGCGAGGCGGACCCGCTGGTGGCCGTCGCGGTGTCGGTGTGGGCTGGCTGGCTCATCGCCGCCGATCCTGGCACGGCCCAGTAAGGAGTGCAAGGCACCTAGCGACTTACGCGGGCCTTTCCCCGTTCGACGCTAGCCGGCGAGGCGAGCGTGGCCACGAGTGAGTGCCGGGCGTCCCACTTGCAGGGCTTACTACCCTGACCACGTTCCACGATCTTGACAACGCACTGACAGCGATAAGGGCTTACGATGAGTGACCAATACCCTCCGTACGGGCAGCAGCCTGACCCGAACGTCACGCCGTGGAGCGGGCCCCCCGCGCCGCAGCAGGGCGGGCAACCGCCCTACGGGCAGCAGCCCCCGATGCCGCAGTACGGGCAGCAGCCCCCGGCGCCGCAGTACGGGCAGCAGCCCCCGATGCCGCAGTACGGCGCCCCCGTTCCGCCGGCCAAGAAGTCGAACAAGGGTCTGATCATCGGACTCGCCGTCGGTGCGGTCGTCCTGATCCTCGCCCTCTGCGGCGGCGGTATCGGACTCCTGGTCGCCTACGGCGACGACGACGAGCCCACGACGGCCACGTCCGCCGAACCCACCTCCGGCACCACGCCGGGGACGACGGCCTCACCCGCACCCGGGCAGTCGGATGCCCCGAGCGACAACAACTCGATGACGGCCCGCTTCTCCAGCGACCTGTCGAACGTCTGCCAGGGCAGCCGGATCCTGAACTCGGCACCCTACAACGGCCCGGCTGGCGCCAAGGCGTACACGTTCTCGAACAGCCCGGACCGGCCGACGTCCTGGTCGTCGAAGTACGTCTCATCGACCAAGCCCTACTCCGCCAAGACCACCGAGTACGAGGCGGTGTCGGTGGTCGGCTGCCTGAAGTTCGTGGAGGGCAGCGAGGGTGAGCCGACGAAGTGCCTGTACAAGGACAAGACCGGCAAGCAGGTCACTGTCGACTATGTCTCGTCGCGCTACACCCTGACCTTCTACGCCGCCAAGACCGGCGAGAAGGTCGGCGACGGCGGCACCGTGGCAGCCCCGGCGAACAGGTGCCCGAGCGTCATCTCGTACAACAACGTCACCATGAAGGCGTACGCGTCGCCGGACGCCGGCACCATCGAGAGCGCCCTGGACAAGTTCCTGTCCTGAGCGGCCCCCACGGGCGGCCGGGGCAGGACGGTTACACCCGGCCGCCCCGGCCGCCCGACGGTGGTTCCAGAGCTTCCGGGTCGAATGGTCGAGCGCACAGGCGCGGCTCGGCGAGGATTGCGAGCGGCAACCAGGTAGGGCGTCAAACCGGACGGGTGGCCGCGCTGCCGCGAGACGCCTCGGCGGCGTCCCAACGGCAGGAACGGTCTACTGACGCGTGTCCATCGAGGTCTGCAGCGCGCGGCGGGCCTGCTCGCGGGCGTCGTCGGTGGTCTCGGGCTTGGGCTTGTTCGGCATGGTGGTGGTCCTTCCAGGGAGCGAGCCACCGACACGCGGCGGCCCTCACGGGCGGTCGTGCTGAGCGCCCCACGGCGGTCCGGGATTACCGGAGCAGCCGACTGGGCAGCGTGAGCCCGGGTCGGTGCGACCCTGGAGGGAGGCGGCACGAGGTGTGGCACCACCACCCATGAGCTGCGCCGCCATGCGGCGCCGGCCCTCTCCCAAGTTATCGTTCAGGTCCACATGCTGCTCTCGGTTCCCGCCATCTGGACAGTCGACAACCCGGCTCAGCGGGCCAGGAAGTGCCAGCCCAGCCACCACCAGAACCCGAACAGACCGATCCGGCCCACCGGCACCGGGCCGACCTCGTAGCGCATCACGTACGCACACATCTCGCCCAGAGTGGGAATCCGGGAGCCCTCCCGACGGGCCATCCACTCGACCACCGCGAAGAGGACCAGCGCGGTAAGGAAGCCGCCGATCGCGAGCGCCCGCATCATCGCCGCACCAGCCCCCAGAAGGCCGCCAGCCAGGCGAACCAGACCGCCGAGCGGGTCAGGTGATCTTCCAGGAGGGGGTCGGCCAGCCGGGAGAAGGTGGGGAAGTCATCCCCGACCGCCATCACGAAGGTCGCCCCCTCGAAGACGCCGAAGACCACCACCGGCACCGCCCACCAGGCCGCCCCCGCACCCAGACGACGCGGGGCCGGTCGGCGGGGCACCCGATTGCTCAGACCGAGCCAGATCAGCACCCCGCCGGTGCCGAGCGTGAAAAGATTCGCCTCGGTGGAGAAGGACGCGAACCGGCCACCGACGAGCGAAAGGCAGACCAGGACGGGAACGGAGACGGCGGGCCGGTCCCATGCGCGGGGGGCCTCCACGGTGAGGTCGTGCGGCTGCTCCATCCCGCAATTCTTCCCGGTCTCACGGAGCGCGGGAAGACCAACACTCCCCGGAGCTGACCCTGATCTTCGGGACCGACCGACGGCGACGAACGCCGTGTCAGCGTGCGGAGCGGACCAGCGCCGCGTCCAGCTGGCCGCGGATCGACTCCACCACCTGCTCGACGGTGCCCCGACCGGTGAAGCCGGCCGCGAACGTGTGACCACCACCGCCCAGCGCGACAGCGACCCGGCTGACGTCCACCGCGCCCTTGCTGCGCATCGACACCGCCCACTCGCCCGACGTGGTCTGCTTCAACACACAGCCCACATCCGCCTCGGCCGTGCAGCGCACCGAGTCGATCAACGCCTCCAGCACGTACGGACGCTGGTCGTGCCTGGCCAGGTCATCGAGAGTGGCGAAGGTCCAGACCAGCCCCCTGCCACCGGCAGCGCTCGGCTCCAGCTGCGCACGGCCGAGCACCTCACCGAAGAGCCGGACCGCGCCGAAGGGCCGGGTGTCGAAGACCCGCCGGGAGATGTCACCGGGCGAGATGCCGGTCGCCAGCAACCGGGCGGCCATCTCGTGCACCGCCGGGGTCGTCGCCGCGAACCGGAACGAACCAGTATCCGTGGTCAGGGCCACGTAGAGGCACTCGGCGATGGCCCGATCCACCACGACCCCGAGCCTAGCCAGCAACTGCTCGGCCACCACCGACGTCGCCGCGGCGCCCGGGTCGACCAGGTTGACGGTGCCGAACCCCGGATTGGAGGCGTGGTGGTCCAGCACCAGCGCCGCACCCGCCGACGACAGCCGCCCGGCCAACTCGCCGAGGCGCGACTCGCTCGCCGCGTCGAAGCAGATCACCAGATCAGGTGCGACGTCCGCGGCGTCCGCCGGGACCAGCAACTCGAGGCCGGGCAGCCCGTGGAACGGCTCCGGCACCTCCGGCGGCCCCGGGAAGGTCGCCTGCACCTCGCGTACGCCGAGTTGCCGCAGACCCAGACCGAAGCCGAGCATGCTGCCCAGCGCGTCGCCGTCCGGATTGACATGACAGATCAGCAGCACCCGGCCGTTCGGCGGGACAGCCCGCAGCAGCGCCTCGGCCGCAGCCCAGTCCAACTCGGCGGGAGCGACCCCGGCCGCCCCGGCGAGCGGGACGCTGGCGGTGCTCGTCACCGCGTTTCCCCACCCCGCGGGGTCTCCTTGACGTCGGTGGCCTCCTCGGCCTCGTCCGTCTCGTCGTCCTCGTCCGTCTCGTCGTCGACCCGGTACGGCTGGGCCTCGCCCGCGTACTTCGCCTGGGCGGCGAGCCGCTGCACCTCGGCGTCGGCGTTGCGGGCGGCGGCGAGCAGGTCGTCGATGTGCTTGACCTGGTCCTGAACGTCGTCGAGGACGAACGTGAGGGTCGGCGAGTGACGCAGCCCGAGCGCCTTGCCGACAGTGCTGCGCAGCAGCCCCTTGGCGCTCTCCAGAGCCGCCGCGGTGTCCGCCTGGGCCACCGAGTCACCGAGCACCGTGTAGAAGACCGTCGCGTCGCGCAGGTCAGCGGTAATCCGGGCATCGGTGATGGTGATCATCCCGAGCCGCGGGTCCTTGATCTGGCTCCGCACCACCGACGCGACCAGCTCACGCACCCGTTCCGCGTGCCGGCGTACCTTGGCCGGATCAGACATCTCGCCACCTCCACGGCGTCCTGCTCCCGGCCGACCCGGCGACCCGGGGGCCGCCGGCCGACCGGCCAACATCTCGAACACTACCTTCGCGGCCGCACCGGCCGCCCGGCACAGCCGGCACCGTGGTCAGTCGTCGTCCACGCCGTACAACCGGCGTCGAACCGACAACAGCTCGACCTCGGGACGGCCGGCCACCAGGCGCTCACAGGAGTCGAGCACCTCGCGGACGTGCGCCGTCTCGGCGGCCACCACGGCCACCGCAATCTGCGCTCGACCGTGCAGGTCGAGCGCACCCACCTCGGCGGCCGACACCTCGAAGCGGCGCAGCGCCGCCACGATCGGCCGTACATATGATCTCTTGGCTTTGAGCGACCGGGAGTCACCCGGCAGCAGCAGGTCGAAGACCGCGGTTCCGGTAAACATCGCTCCGGACGATACCGCCAACCCGCCCCGCATGATCAAGGGGTTTACGCCGTACGGCGTAAACCCCTTGATCAGCGTGTCACTGCCGGATCAGGCGCGAACCTTTTCCCGCATCTCGAAGGTCTCGATGACGTCGCCGACCTGGACGTTGTTGTAACCACCCAGGGTCAGACCACACTCGAAGCCCTCGCGAACCTCGGTGGCGTCGTCCTTGAACCGCTTCAACGAGCTGATCGTGAGGTTGTCCGCCACGACCGCCCCGTCTCGCAGCAGGCGCGCCTTGGCGTTGCGCCGAAGGACACCCGACCGGACGATGCAACCGGAGATGTTGCCGATCTTGGACGAGCGGAAGACGTCGCGGATCTCCGCGCTGCCCAGCTCGACCTCCTCGTACTCCGGCTTGAGCAGGCCCTTGAGCGCCGCCTCGATCTCCTCGATGGCCTGGTAGATGACGGTGTAGTACCGGATCTCCACGCCCTCGCGGTCGGCCATCTCACGGACCTTGTTGGAGGCCCGCACGTTGAAGCCGATGATCGTGACCGGCTCGGACGAGGCACTCGCGAGCATGACGTTGCTCTCGGTGATCGCGCCCACGCCACGGTCGAGGACCTTGAGCTGGACTTCCTCGGGGATGTCCAGGTTGAACAGCGCGTCCTCGAGAGCCTCCACCGAACCGGAGACATCGCCCTTGAGGATGAGGTTGAGCGAGGTCTTCTCGCCCTCCTTGAGCTGCTCCATGAGCGTCTCAAGGGTGGCCCGACCACGGGAGTTGGCGAAGGACGCCGCCCGCCGCCGTGCCTGCCGCTGCTCAGCGATCTGCCGCACCGTGCGGTCGTCCGCCGCGGCGAGGAACGTGTCGCCCGCGCCGGGAGGCGCGGTCAGACCCAGCACCATGACCGGACGCGCGGGCCCAGCCTCGGTGAGCTGGTTGCCGTTCTCGTCGAGCATGGCCCGAACCCGGCCGTGCGCCCCACCGGCGACGATCGAGTCGCCTGCCCGCAGGGTGCCCTTCTGCACCAGCACCGTCGCCACCGCACCGCGGCCCTTGTCCAGGTGCGCCTCGATGGCCACACCCTGGGCCGGCCCGTCGATCGGAGCGGTCAGCTCCAGCGACGCGTCGGCGGTCAGCAGGACAGCCTCGAGCAGCTCCTCGATGCCGATGCCCGGCTTGGCTGCCACGTTGACGAACATGGTCTCGCCGCCGTATTCCTCGGCGACCAGGCCGTACTCGGTCAGCTGCTGGCGGACCTTGTCCGGGTTGGCGTCCGGCTTGTCGACCTTGTTGACCGCGACCACGATCGGCACGTCGGCCGCCTTGGCGTGGTTCAACGCCTCGATCGTCTGCGGCATCACACCGTCGTCGGCCGCGACGACCAGGATCACGATGTCCGTGACCTGGGCACCACGAGCACGCATGGCGGTGAACGCCTCGTGACCCGGGGTGTCGATGAAGGTGACCGCCCGGTCCTCGCCCTCGTGCGGGACGTGGACCTGGTACGCACCGATGTGCTGGGTGATGCCACCCGCCTCACCGGCTACGACGTTCGCCTTGCGGATCGCGTCGAGCAGCTTGGTCTTACCGTGGTCGACGTGACCCATGACGGTCACCACCGGCGCACGGCTGACCAGACGCTCCTCGGCCACCTCCGCGTCGAGGTCGATGTTGAACTGCGCGAGCAGCTCGCGGTCCTCGTCCTCCGGGCTGACGATCTGGATGTCGAAGCCCAGGTGCTCACCCAGCAGGTGCAGGGTGTCGTCAGAACAGGACTGGGTCGCGGTGACCATCTCGCCCAGGTTGAACATCTCCTGGACCAGCGAACCCGGGTTGGCGTTGATCTTGTCCGCGAAGTCGGACAGCGAGGCGCCACGGGAGAGCCTGACGATCTGACCCTGACCCCGGGGAGCACCCGAGCTCATGGTCGGAGCCGACAGGTTGTCGAACTCCTGTCTGCGCTGCTTCTTGGACTTGCGACCGCGCGTCGGCCGGCCACCCGGACGCCCGAAGGCACCCGCAGCGCCGCCGCCACGGCCACGACCACCCGCACCCGGGCGACCGCCACCACCGGACGGAGCACCCGGACGGAAACCGCCACCGGGAGCACCGCCACCGCCGCCGGGACCGCCACGGTAGCCACCGCCACCGCCGGCACCCGCGCCGCCACCAGGGCCGCCTCGGTAACCGCCACCGCCACCGGCGCCACCGCCGGGACCGCCACGGAAGCCACCGCCGCCGCCACCGCCACCGGGACGACCAGCGCCGCCGCCACCGGGGCGACCAGCGCCACCGGGACCAGGGCGACCGGCAGCCGGACGCTGACTCGGCATGGACGCCGGGCTGGGCCGCGGCGGCATCGAGTTCGGGCTCGGCCGCGGCGGCATGCCCGCCGGGCTGTTGGGACGGGGGCCACCCGCACCAGCGGCCGGGGGCCGCTGCTGCTGGCCACCCTGGATGCCGAACGGGTTGTTACCGGCGCCACGCGCCGGCGGGCGACCACCAGGTCGGGCACCCGGACCCGGAGCCGGCGTGCTCGGACGAGCTGCCGGTGAACCGGGACGAGGGGGCATCGCGGCCGGACCCGGCCGAGGGCCGGGGCGGTTGCCGCCGTCTGCCGGGGGCTCCCGGCGTACGGGGTTGTCCCGCTGCTGCTGGCGGGCGGCCTGCGCGGCCTTGACCGCGGCCTCCTGCTCAGCCTTCAGCGCGGCGGCACGCGCCTCCGCGGCCGCCACCTCGATGTCGTGGGCACTCGCCGGCTTGGCGACCGGAGCCGCGGGCTGCGGTGCACCAGGCACCGGACCCTTCGGCTTCGGGCCGGGAGCCGGCGCGGTCGGCCGCCGGGGCGGCATCGGCTTGGCCGAAACCCGGGGCGCGCCCGGGGTCGGGGCCGTCGTCGGGGTCGGGGTCGAAGCCGGCGTCGACGCGGGCGCCGACGGGGCGGCGGCCGGTGCCGGAGCACCGGCGGACGCGACGAATGCGTTACGCAGTCGCCGGGCGACGGGCGCCTCGACGGTGCTCGACGCGGACTTCACGAACTCGCCCATTTCCTTCAGCTTGGCGAGAACGGTCTTACTCTCGACCCCGAGCTCTTTTGCAAGCTCGTGTACGCGGGCCTTGCCTGCCACTGCACTCCTCACTCCGAGGTCGTGCGGGCAGCACCCGCAGCGACCTCACTCGTGCACTTGAAGCCTGGTCATTTCAGGGACTTCATCGTGTGCTCATGTCGGTCGTCCTACCCTGCTAGCGACCCTCGCCCGGTCGGGCTGACCGGACGTAGTGGTTGGCGCATCGACGTGCTCCGCCAGCACACCGTGGTCAAGGACCTCGGTGATGCGCAACGCACGCCCGAAGGCGCGGCGCCGCACCGCCAGCGCGAAGCAGGCCGGATCCGGGTGCATGTTCGCTCCCCGACCCGGCAGCCTGCGAAGCGGATCAGGCCGGAGACTGTAACCAGCCTCGTCCCTGACCGCGACTATCCGCAGCAATTCGCTGGCCGGCGCACGTTGCCGGCAACCCACACAGGTGCGCTCCGGCAGCGCGCGTCGTACCACTGGAGGAAGTCTACCCCTAGCTGCCCGAGATCGCTCCGCCCGGCTCCCGCACGTGATCAGCCGACCCTCGCGCGGCCGGGGCGGTCTGCTCCGCATCCGAGCGAATGTCGATCCGCCAACCGGTCAAGCGGGCAGCGAGTCGGGCATTCTGCCCCTCCCGACCGATGGCGAGCGAGAGCTGGAAGTCGGGGACGGTCACCCGGGCGGCCCGGTTGGCCAGGTCGACCACCTCGACCCGCAACGCCTTGGCAGGTGACAACGCGTTGCCGACGAAGGTGGCCGGGTCGTCCGACCAGTCGATGATGTCGATCTTTTCGCCGTGCAGTTCGCTCATCACGGCGCGCACCCGCTGGCCCATCGGGCCGATGCAGGCGCCCTTGGGATTCACACCGGGGGTGGTGGAGCGTACGGCGATCTTCGTACGGTGACCTGCCTCACGGGCGATCGCGCCGATCTCCACAGTGCCGTCGGCGATCTCCGGCACCTCCAGCGCGAACAGCTTCTTGACCAGCGCCGGGTGCGACCGGGACAGGGTGATCTGCGGCCCGCGCATGCCCTTGGCCACGTGCACCACGACGCAGCGGACCCGCTCACCGTGGGCGTACCGCTCACCGGGCACCTGCTCGGACTGCGGCAGCACACCCTCCAGCTTGCCCAGGTCGACGCTGACGATGCCCTTCTCGGTGCGCGTCTCGTGCGCCTGCACCACGCCGGTGACCAGGTCACCCTCGCGGCCCACGTACTCACCGAAGTGCACCTCGTCGGTGGCCTCCCGCAGACGCTGGAGGATCACCTGCTTGGCGGTCATGGCCGCGATGCGGCCGAAGTCGTGCGGGGTGTCGTCCCACTCCCGCACCAGGCTGCCGTCGGCGTCCATCTCCTGCGCGTACACCAGGGCGGCGCCCGACTTACGGTCGATCTCCACCCGGGCGTGCGGCTCGGCGCCGTCGGTGTGCCGGTAGGCGGTCAGCAACGCGGTCTCGATCGCCGCGAGAATCGTGTCGAACGGGATCTCCCGCTCGCGCTCGAGTGCGCGCAGCGCCGCGAGGTCGATGTTCACCTCTCCTCGTCCTCCACATCATCTTCGTCGTCGATGTCGTCTGAATCGTCGATCTCGTCTGAATCGTCCGCGTCGTCGAACTCCTCGTCCGGCTCACCGAGTTCGGCGAGCCGGGTGAACTCGACCTGCACGCGGCCCGGGCCCAGCTGGGCGTACGCCCAGGAGGTGCGGCCGTCCTCGGTCTCCAGCTGCACGCCCTCGTCGTCGGCCGCGATCACCCGACCGGTCAGCTGGCGGTCGCCGGTGGGCTGCTCGCCGCGCTGTTCGGGCAGCGCGGCCGCGCCCCGGACGGTGACCTTGACCAGCCGGCTCACGTTGCGCCGCCAGTGCCTGGGCAGGGTCAGTGGCCGGTCGACGCCCGGCGAGCTGACCTCCAGCTGGTATTCCCCGGCGACGATGTCGCCGCCGGCTTCCTCCGCGGCGTCCAGCGCGGCCGAGACCGCCCGGGAGACGTCCGCGACGGCGTCCAGGTCGATCCCGCCGTCGGCGTCCACCATCACCCGCACCACGTGCCGGCGACCGGCCCGGGAGACCGTCAGGTCCTCCAGGTCGTAGCCGGCGTCGTTGACGACCGGCTCGATCACAGCTCGTAGTCGGGCACGTCGCCCGGCGAGATCACCACCGCGAGGACCCGCGGCATCACGGGGTCGACCTGTCGGCCTGGTGGCACGGCCACGCTGCGTCATCTCCGCACCCTTTCCCTGGTCGACGGTGATCGGCCGTCCCGCCATGCCGGCACGCCACCGGAGCGGACACGCCGGTGGCTGCGCAGAGCGTAACGCGCCTGCCCGGCAGCGGACCGGGCGGCGCACCGACGCCGGTCGCCCCTGGACTGACGCCGATGGTGTTGACTTGCCCGGTGGGGATCGGCAGAACGACACAGCGCGACCAGGCATCCGGACATTCCCGGCGAAAGTTGCTGCGCGGCGGAGCGCTGCTGGTGCTCGGCGGCGTCGCTGCGCCGCTGACCGGCTGTGATCTTTTCGACCGTGACGACCAGCCGGCGCCACCACCGGACCCGCTGCGCCCGATGGTGGACGAGTCACTGGCGCTGGCCGAGGCGTACCGGAGTGCGGCCACCGCTCATCCCGACCTGGCCGACCGGCTCGGCCCGATCGCCGAGGCGCACACCGCACACGCCACCGAACTGGCCCGGGTGATCGGCGTCGCCCTGCCGTCGGCGGCGGCCACCTCCCCCACCACCGCCCCGGCGGCCGAGCCGGCCGGCGCGCTCGCCGCACTGCGCGCCCTGGAGAAGACCGCCCAGCAGTCCGCCACCCAGGCCTGTGCCGCAGCGCCAGCGGAACGGGCCGCGCTGCTCGGGTCGATCGTCGCCGCCCGAGCCACCCACCAGGAGGCACTGAAGTGAGGCAGCCGTCCTCCGGCGAGGCCCTTGCCTCCGCCCTGTCCGCCGAGTACGCGGCCATCTACGCCTACGGGCGGATCGGCGTCCGGCTCACCGGCGCCGCCCGCGAGGCGGCGCACCAGGCGGAGGCCGCGCATCGACGCCGACGCGACACCCTCGTGGTGCAGCTCACCACCGCCGGCGGCGTCGTGCCTCCGGACCGCGCCGGGTACGCGCTGCCGTTCCCGGTCACCGACCGGGCGAGCGCCCTGCGGCTCGCCGCCGAGGTCGAGGAACGCACTGCAGCGCACTGGCGGGCGGCTCTGGCATCCACCACCGGCGCCGACCGGGACCAGGCGTTGGCGGCCCTGGTCGAGTACGCCGTGCGCGCCACCCGGTGGCGTAAGACGGGCGGGTCGAGCCCGCTGACTGTCCCGTTTCCCGGACGTCCGGCCTGAGCGGGTCCACTCCGGTTGCGGTGCGCATACCAGGTATGCATACTCCGTTGCCATGTCCATCCGTCACGGGTTGCTCGCCCTGCTCGAACGCGGCCAGATGTACGGCTACCAGCTGCGCGCCGCGTTCGAGGAGTCGACCGGCTCGACCTGGCCGCTGAACATCGGGCAGGTCTACACCACGCTGTCCCGGCTGGAGCGCGACGGTCTGGTGCGCCCGCTGCCGGAGAGCGAGGCCGGGCAGCGCCCGTACGAGATCACCGACGCCGGCCGGGCGGACCTGGCGCTGTGGTTCGCGACCCCGGTCAGCCGAACCGACCGGCCCCGCGACGAGCTGGCGATCAAGCTGGCGTTGGCGCTGACCACCCCCGGCGTCGACGTCCGCTCCGTGGTGCAGGGCCAGCGCAGCGCGACCATGCGGGCCCTGCAGGAGTTGACCCGGTTGAAGTACGGCAGCAACCGACCGGAGGACCTCCCCTGGCGCCTCGTGCTGGACTCGATGGTGTTCCAGGCCGAGGCCGAGGTGCGCTGGCTGGACCACTGCGAGACGAGCCTGGTCCGGCACCAGCCCAGTGATCAGGCACCCGCACCTCCCCGACCGGGTGACGCCGATGCACGTGCCGCTGCCAGATGGGCCGGCGAGGAGGCGCGACGGTGAGCGGGTCGGACGACGCGGTGCTGGAACTCCGCGCCGTCCACCGCACCCACGGCGCCGGACCGGCGGCGGTGCACGCGCTGCGCGGCGTCAGCCTGGCCGTCCGGCCCGGTGAGCTGGTCGCCGTGATGGGGCCGTCCGGCTCCGGCAAGTCGACGTTGCTGGCACTCGCCGGAGGGCTGGACCGCCCGACCGGCGGCGAGGTCCGGGTCGAGGGACAACCGCTGGGGGCACTGGACCGCCGCGGGCTCGCCCAACTGCGTCGCCGCCGGATCGGCTACATCTTCCAGCAGCTCAACCTGCTCGGCAGCCTGAGCGCACTGGAGAACGTGGCGCTCCCGCTGGAACTCGACGGCACCAGCGTCCGCCGGGCCCGGGCGCTGGCCATGGCGGCGCTCACCGAGGTGGGTCTGCCCGCACTGGGTGACCGCTTCCCCGACCAGCTCTCCGGCGGCCAGCAGCAGCGGGTGGCCATCGCCCGCGCACTGGTGGGAGAACGCCGACTGGTGCTCGCCGACGAGCCCACCGGGGCACTGGACTCGCAGACCGGTGAGGCGGTCCTGCACCTGCTGCGCCGCCGGATCGACGCGGGCGCCGCCGGGGTGCTGGTCACCCACGAGGCGCGACATGCCGGCTGGGCCGACCGGGTGGTGTTCCTCCGCGACGGGGTGCTGGTCGACACCACGGCACCGTTGGGCAGCGTGGAGCAACTGCTGTCCGGCAGCGACCGGTGACCATCCGCCGGACCAGGCAGGCCCCTGGCCGGGTGGACGCCCCCACGGCGGAGCCGGTCGAACCACCCGCTCTCGTCGGCCGGCGGCGGATCGCCGAGCTGACCGGCTCCTGGCGGGCGGCGCTGCGCATCGCCCGGCGGGAGTCCCGTCGGGCCCGACGACGGACCGCCCTGGTGCTCGCGATGATCGCCCTGCCGGTGGCGGCGCTGGCCTTCCTGGCGGCGAGCTACGACATGGCCGAGCTGACTCCGCAGGAACGCGTCGACCGCCGGCTCGGCGTGGCCGACGCGGAGTTGCGCTGGATCGCCGACAACCCGGTGGGACAGGACGAGCGGGGTGAGGGCTGGTTCACGCGGGACGACACGTACCTGCCTCCCGCGAAGGCCACCGCGGCCCAGTTGACCGCGCTGCTCGGGCCCGGAAGCCGGGTCACCGAGATACGCACGTACATCGCCCTGACGCTGCGGGGTCCACACCGCGACGAGGAGGTGACCGGGCGGGCGCTGGACCTCGACGACCCGTTGGCCCGCGCGCTGGTGCGGTTCCGGGCCGGCCGGGCGCCGCAGCAGCCCGGCGAGGTCGCGGTCAGCCCGGCGGCGCTGCGTCGCCTGGACCTCCACCTC
Source organism: Micromonospora sp. MGP-C2 (assembly GCF_057766525.1). Lineage (NCBI taxonomy): Bacteria > Bacillati > Actinomycetota > Actinomycetes > Micromonosporales > Micromonosporaceae > Micromonospora > Micromonospora sp. MGP-C2. The sequence goes on along the minus strand of NZ_JBYMEN010000002.1, from coordinate 5,773,373 downwards.
GGCCGTGCCGTCGCCGTGGCCGACGGAAGCAGGGCGTACACAGTTGTCGGGGTGGTCGAGTTCCCCGACGATCTCGGCCCGTTGGTGGCGTTGCACCCGGGGGCCGCGCCGCCGACCGGTCCCGAGACGGACAGCGTGTGGCTGGCGGACATACCCGGAGCCGTCGACGCCGCCCTGGTTTCCCGGCTCAACGACCGGGGGGTGGTGGTCACCCCACGTCCCCCGACCCAACCGGACCGGTCGTGGCTCGGCTCGATCAACCTGGGCGACACCAACGACCTCAGCACCGGCGTGCTGATCGCCGGCCTCGGGCTGCTGGAGGTCGTACTCCTGGTCGGGCCGGCGTTCGCCGTCGGCGTCCGTCGCCGTCGGCGGGATCTGGCGCTGGTCGCGGTGGCCGGCGGGGACGCCGCCCAGCTCCGCCGGGTCGTGCTGGCCGACGGAGTGGTGCTGGGTGTGCTCGGCGCCGCCGCCGGCCTGCTCGTCGGTGTCCTCGCGGCGTTCGCCGGTCGTCCCCTGGTGGAGCAGTACGTGTTCGGCGCGCGCTTCGGCGGGTACCGCTGCTGGCCCGCGGCGCTGGTGCTGCTCGGTGGGGTCGCGGTCCTGGCCGGGGTGCTCGCCGCGCTGGCACCAGCCTGGTCGGCCGCCCGGCAGGACGTCAGCGCCGGCCTGACCGGGCGGCGTGCCCCACCGGTGTCCCAGGCCCGCTGGCTGACTCTCGGCCTGGGACTGGTGGCCGGCGGGGCCGGACTGGCGGCGTTCGGGGCCGCCCGGACCTCACCGGCGGTGATCCTCACCGGCCTGATCCTCGGCGAGCTGGGCCTGGTGTGCTGCACGCCCACGCTGATCGGGGCGCTCGCCCGCCTCGGTCGGGTGTTGCCACTGGCCCCACGGATCGCGTTGCGCGACGCCAGCCGCAACCGGGCCGCCGCGGCGCCGGCCATCTGTGCAGTGATGGCCGCCGTCGCCAGCAGCGTCGCCCTCGGCGCGTACGTCGCCAGCGACGGCGAGCGCGACGCGCGCGCCTACCAGCCGGCGCTGCCGGTCGGCCACGTGCGGGTCGACCCGATCGAGTCGACCCGGCAGCCCACGCTGACCCAGGTCGCCGCCGCGGCCCGGGAACAGTTGGGCACCGGCGCTGTCGCCCCGCTGCACACGCTGGGCTGCGGGCCGGCGAGCACCGGCTACTGCGAGGTCACGCCCGTGCTCCCGGTGGAACAGGCCTGCCCCTGGCAGCCCGGGGACGGCCTTCCCGAGTCCGACCGCCGGCAGGCCCGCGCCGACCCCCGCTGTCGCATCCGTGAAATGGACTACTTCGGCGGGTACGTGCAGACCGGGGTGGACGACGGGACCGCTCTGCCACTGCTCACCGGCGCGGACCCGGCGACGACCGCCGCCGCCGCGGTGGTGCTGCGCGCCGGTGGCGTGGTGGTGACCGACCCGCGCTACCTGCACGACGGCCTGGTGACCGTACGCGTCAACGAGGTGGAAGCCGGACCGGACCCGCCGGCCGGTGTCCGCGACCTCCCGGGGTACGCGCTGCCCCAGGCGGTCGGCCCGCCCCGCCTGCTGCTGTCCGGGACCGCGGCCCGAGAACTCGGCCTGAGCTGGTCACCGGCCGGCTGGGTGATCGGCACCATCAGTGCGCCCGACGAGGACCATCGGAAGCGCTTCGCCGCCGCCCTGCGGTCCTTCGGGACGGTCTCGCTGAGCGTGGAGTATGGCGCTGCACCCCGCGACGTGTCACCGCTGCTGCTGCTCCTCGCGGCGGCGGCCGGTGTGATCACGGTGGGGGCGGCGGGGATCGCCACCGCGCTCGCCGCTGCCGAGGGACGCGCCGAGATGACCACCCTCGCGGCCGTCGGCGCGGCACCCGCGTTACGCCGGCTGCTGGCGATCTGCCAGGCCGGGGTCATCGCCGGGCTCGGTTCGGTGCTCGGCATCGTGGCCGGGCTCGGCACCGCCGCGATCGTGCTGTTCTCGGTCAACCGGCAGTACGCGGACGACTGGCCGTTCGCCGACCCGTACCCGATCCTGGTGCCGTGGCCCGCGCTCGGGGTCCTGGTGCTGGTGCCGGTGGTGGCGATGCTCGGGGCCGGGCTGTTCACCCGCGCCCGGCTGCCGATCGAGCGGCAGATGGACTGACCGCCGCGCAGTGGCCGGCCGGTCGGCGATCCGGGCGCGTACGGGGGTGCCGTCGGAGCCCGGCAGCGGGCAGACTGATCCGCGTGTCAGTGCTGGGAACTCTCACCCGTCGAGTCGGTCATCATCGCTGGTTCGGTGCCGCCGCACGCCTGCTGGTGCCCGCCGACCGGGTGGTCGGTCGGCTCACCCGGGGCCGGGTGGTGGCACTCGGCCTGATCCCCTCCCTGGTCATCACCACGACCGGCCGCCGCTCCGGAAAGCCACGCAGCAACCCGCTGCTCTACGTGGCCGACGGCGACGCGTACGTGGTGATCGGTTCCAACTGGGGGCAGACGCAGCAGCCCGGCTGGGCGATGAACCTGCTCGCCAGTCCGACCGCCGAGGTGGACGTGAAGGGCCTGCGGGTCCCGGTGCGGGCCGACCTGGCGTCCGGGGCCGAACGCGACCGGCTGTGGGAACTGCTGGTCACCGAGTGGCCCGCGTACCGCACCTACGTGCAGCGGGCCGGCGGCCGGGAGATCCGCATCTTCCGGCTGGTGCCGACCGGGCGCGGCGCACCGGCCGGCCCGCCGCCGGCTGGCTAGGCTGACGCTCGGTAGCCGAGGCGAGGTGGTCCCGTGAGCGCGAGGAGTGAGCCGGGCTTGCGAGCCCCGCAGTCGCGAACAAAGGCGACCCCGTGAGCGCGAGGAGTGAGCCGACTGGCGGCCGGGACCTCGATGATCGACGGTGGACGGTCGCGGAGCGGGTCGCCGAGGCGGTCCGACGGCGGTTTCCGGCGGACGTGCTCGCGGTCGCGGTGCACGGGCCCCTGGCGCACGGCGACGACGACGGCGGTGGGGACCGCGAGGCGGGGATGCTGGTGGTCACCTACCGGTCCGGCGCGGGTCCACCGCCCGCGACCCGGCGGGTGGACGGGGTGCTGGTCGACCTGACCGTGGCCGCCGCCGAGGACTACCTGGCGCAGGCCCGGGTGCTCTCCCCACTGTGGCCGTTGACCGCCGACCGGTACGTCACCACGCAGGCGTTGCACGACCCGACGGGCTGGTTGCGGACGCTGCGCGACGAGCACCTCGGCCGGTTGGCGAGGGCCCGGCCGGCGGAGTTCAGCACCGCGGCGCGGCAGGCCTGGTACAGGGGAAGCGCGGCGCACGCCCGGGCCGCCCGACTGGCCGAGTGGTACGAGACCGACCAGGCCCTGCTGATGCTCGGTGAGGCCCGGTTGGCGGCGGCCACGGTGACCGGTCTGCTGAGTCGCACCTACTTCCGTGATCCCGGGGACGCGGTACGACGCACCGGGTTGGCCGGCGCGGACATGACCGAGGTGGGTGTGGTGCTGACCCGGCAGGCCGAGGAGCTGGCCGCCCGTGGTCGTGGGGTGGACGGCACTATCGACGAGCTGCTCACCTGTTGACCGGTGTCACAGCCCGCCCTGCACGCCGATCAGCGAGCCGATGAGGTAGGTGGCGCCGGCTGCGGCGGCGCCCAGCAGCAGTTGGCGCAGGCCGCTGGTCCACCAGGGCCGGTTGGTGAAGCGGGCCACCACCGCGCCCGCGACGAACAGCCCGAGCCCGCCGACGGCCAGTGCGAGCCACAGTTCGGTGGCGCCGAACAGGTAGGTCAGTAGCGGGACCAGTGCGCCCAACGAGAAGAACAGGAACGACGAGATCGCCGCGGCCCACGGGCTGGGCTGGTCGTCGGGGTCGACGCCCAACTCCTCGCGGACGTGCACCCGCAGCGCCTCCTCGGGGTCGCGCCGCACGGCTTCGGCGACCTGGGTGGCGAGATCACGGGGAAGGCCGCGGGCCACCCACGCGTCGGCCAGCTCCCGGGCCTCGGCCTCGGGGTGCCGTTCCAGCTCCCGCCGCTCCTTGGCCACCTCGGCGGCGACCTGTTCGTTGGCGGAGCGCACGCTGGTGTACTCGCCGAGCCCCATCGAGATCGCACCGGCGACCAGGCCGGCGGAGCCGGTGAGCACGATGCTGTGCGACGAGACCCCGCCGCCGCCGACGCCGGCGATCAGGGCGATGTTGGTGACCAGGCCGTCCATCGCGCCGAAGACGGCAGGGCGCAACCAACCGCCGGAGACGTCCGCGTGGTGCGCCTCGCGCAGGGCTGCCGGGGCGTCGGTCACGGCGCCTGCCCTTCGTTCGCGACTGCGGGACTTCGCTTCGCTGCGTTCCTCGCGCTCACGGCAGGGTGAGGATCTCGTGACCGCTGTCGGTCACCACGATGGTGTGCTCGAACTGGGCCGTCCACCTGCGGTCCTTGGTGACCACGGTCCACCCGTCGTCCCACATGTCGTACTGGTAGGTGCCGAGCGTGATCATCGGCTCGATGGTGAACGTCATTCCCGGTTCCATGATGTCCGTGGGGCGCGGGCTGTCGTAGTGCGGAACGTAGAGCCCGCTGTGGAAGGACTCGCCGATGCCGTGGCCGGTGAAGTCGCGGACGACGCCGTAGCCGAACCGCTTGGCGTACGACTCGATGACCCGGCCCACCACGTTGATCTGGCGGCCCGGGGCGACGGCGCGGATGCCGCGCATCATCGCTTCGTGGGTGCGCTCGACCAGCAGTCGGGCTTCCTCGCTGACCTCACCGACGCAGAAGGTGGCGTCGGTGTCGCCGTGCACCCCACCGATGTACGCGGTCACGTCGACGTTGATGATGTCGCCGTCCTGCAGGACGGTGGAGTCGGGGATGCCGTGGCAGATGACCTCGTTGAGGCTGGTGCAGCAGGACTTCGGGAAGCCCTTGTAGCCCAGCGTCGACGGGTACGCGCCGTGGTCGCAGAGGAACTCGTGCACCACCTTGTCGATCTCGTCGGTGGTCACGCCCGGCTTGCAGTGCTCGCCCGCGAGCTGGGTCGCCTGGGCGGCGAGCCGGCTGGCGATCCGCATCTTCTCGATGGTCTCCGGCGTCTGCACGTGCGAGCCGCGCCACTCCTGGGGGCGCTTCTTGCCCACGTACTCCGGTCGGGTGATCTGGGATGGCACCGGTCGCAGCGGGGAGAGCGTGCCTGGTGTCAGCGGCGGGCGAACGGTCATGCGACAAGCCTATCGCCGGGGCGGCTGGTGACCCGCGCCACGGCCGCCCGGGAGTGGTTGTTGCCCAGCCTGGTCGGCTGTGCCATGGTGTCAGCGTGGATCAAGGTGGAGCACCGCCAGTCTTCTCCGCCAGCGCGGAGATCGATGGTGACCACCTCCACGTGGTGGTGGCCGGTGAGGTCGACATGGCCACCGCCGACACCATGCTCCAGACCGCGCTGCGCGAACCCGCCGGGCAGGTCACCCTGGACCTGAGCGCTGTCACCTTCTTCGACTCGGCCGCCATCCATGCTCTGGTCCGCCTCGCCCAGCAGTTTCCGGGCGCTCTCACCGTCCTGCCGTCCCGGCAGGTCCGCCGGGTGCTGGAGATCTCCGGCCTGGGTGAGCAGACCTGGCTCGACCCGGCCTGAGAGACGCCGCCGGGCGCACTGTCAGTCCCGCAGCTGCCGGCGCAGCGTCACCTCGGTGCCCTCATCGGTACGCCGCACAGTGAGGTCGCCCAGCGCCCTGATCAGGGACAGGCCGCGCCCCCGGAACCCGGAGTCGGTCGACTCGCGCCACTGCCCGCTGTCGCGCACGGTGGCCGTCACCGTCCGATCCTCGATGGCCACCTCCACGCTGATCATGGCCTCGGCGGGGTGGATCGGGTGCTCGATGGCGTTGGCGGCGGCCTCGGAGACCGCGACGGTCAGGTCGAACACGTCCGTCTCGTTGACAGCGTGGGCGACCAGGAAGTCCTCCAGGCGCTTACGCAGCACACTCAGCCGGGTCGGGTCCGCCGGCAGTCGCAACGCGAAACGGTTCAGCTCCACCGCCTCCAGTGCGAGGACCGCCACGTCGTCGCGGCGCGGCCGACCGGCGACCCGCTTCACCACCGCGTCGATCAGGTCCGCCATGTGCTCGCTGGGGGCCGCCGCGTCGACGCGCAGCTGGGCCAGCGCGGCGTCGATGTCGATCTGGCGGTCCTCGATCAGCCCGTCGGTGTAGAGCAGCAGCCGGCTGCCGGGCGCCAACTCCCCCTCGACCGCCTCGTACGTCGTGCCCGGGATGGCGCCGACCGGTGGACCGAGCGCCCGGTCGTGCAGGAACGTCACGTCGCCTCCCGTGATCCGCAGCGGCGATGGGTGGCCGGCGCTCGCGTACCGCAGACGGCCGGTGCGCGGGTTGAACAGCAGACAGACCACCGTGGCGAAGGATCGGCGTTCGGTGGACACGACCAGCCGGTTGAGGCGGGTCAGCGACTCCCCCGGGTCGTAGCCCTCCAACAGGTACGCCCGCAGCGCGTTGCGCAGTTGTCCCATGGCCGCAGCGGCCTGGACACCCTTGCCGACCACGTCGCCGATGACCAGCACCAGTTCGTCCTCTTCGAGGGCGATCGCGTCGTACCAGTCGCCGCCGACCTCGACGTCGGCGCTGCCGGGCAGGTAACGGCTGGCCACGACCGCTCCCGGCAGCCGAGGCAGCGACCGGGGCAGCAGGCTGTGCTGCAACGTGCTGGCGATGCGGTGCTCCGCCTCGTAGAGCTGGGCGTTTTCCAGCCGCACCCCGACCAGCCGGGCCAGCTGGGTCAACGCGGCCTCGTCGGCCTGTGTGTCGTCAGCGGCCGGCCCCCAGACCCGCAGCTCGCCGAGCGGCTTGCTTGTGGTGCCGGTCAGCTCGGCCACGAAGGACGGGTCGGTGACGGTGGCACCGCCGGTGTCCGCCTCGCCACGGGCGCCGGTCGCGGTGACCACCACCCGGGCGGCCTCGGCGAGGCTGAGCGCGTGCCCGGCGGCCACCTGGAGCACGTCGCCGGTCGAGCGGGCGGTGTTGACATCCACCGCCGCGTCGGCCAACGCCCGGAGCCGACGGATGATCTGGCCACGGAGCTGACCCAGCTCGACGTTGGCCCGGACCCGGGCGATCAACTCCTGGCCGGTGAACGGCTTGGTGAGGTAGTCGTCGGCACCGACGGACAGACCGGCGACGGCCTCCGCGGAGCCGGCCCGGGCGGAGAGCAGCACGATCGGCACATGACGGGTACGCGGGTCCGCACGCAGCGCGCTCACCAGCCCGAACCCGTCCAGCCGGGGCATCATCACGTCGGTGAGCACCAGGTCGAACCCGCCCTCGCGGGCCAGCTGCAGGCCGGCCAGCCCGTCGCTCGCGGTGACCACCTCCCAGGTGGGCGAGAGCAGCCGGGTGACGTGCTCGCGCAGGTCCACATTGTCGTCGACGACCAGGATCCGACCGGCCGGAGCGGCCGCCGTCGGTCGGCTGTCGAACTCGGCTGCCGGCTCGACGCCGGTCCACAGCGCGGTCTCCGCCACATAGAGCCGGGCCTGCTCGGGCTCACCCGCGGGCAGCGGGCGGAACGCCGCCACATGGTCGGCGGGCAGGTGGGCCGACCCGAACGGCACGGTCACCGTGAAGGTGCTGCCCCGGTCGACCTCGCTGGTCAGCCCGACCTCACCGCCGTGCATCTCGACCAGCTCCCGGACCAGTGCCAGACCGATCCCGGTGCCCTCATGGGTGCGTGCACGCACCCCCGGCACCCGGTGGAACCGCTCGAAGACGTGCGGCAACTCTTCCGGCACGATGCCGATGCCGCTGTCTGTCACGTCCAGCCGGGCCACGCCGTCCACGGCCCGGATCCGCACCCGGATCTCGCCGTCGAAGGTGAACTTGACGGCGTTGGACACCAGGTTGAGGACGATCTTCTCCCACATGTCCCGGTCGACGAAGACCGGTGCCGGCAGCGGCGGGCAGTCCACCACCAGCCGCAGCCCGGCCCGCTCGGTGGCCGAGCGGAACGTGCTGGCCAGCCGGGCGGTGTAGCCGGCGAGGTCGGTGGGCTGATAGCGGGCGGCGAGCCGGCCGGACTCCAGTCGGGAGAAGTCCAGCACGGTGTTGACCAGCTTGAGCAGGCGCAGCGCGTTCCGGTGCATCATGGTGAGACGCTCGGTGTCGGCGGCGGGCAGCGCCGGGTCGGCCAGCATGTCCTCCAGCGGGCCGAGCACGAGGGTCAGCGGGGTACGGAACTCGTGGCTGACGTTCGCGAAGAAGTTGGTCTTCGCCCGATCCAACGCCGCCAGCTCGGCGGCGCGAGCCCGTTCCTGCTCGTACGCCCGTTGAATGCCCGCCGCCCGGGAGATCTGGGCGGCGACCAGGTCGAGGAAGTCGCGGTAGTCGTCGTTGAGCGGCAGCTGGCGGGCCACGCCGACGACCAGCGCGCCGACCGTCTGGTTGGTCGCCGTGAGCGGCAGCACGAGGGCCTGACCGGCGGCGTCGGCCGGCGGTGCATCGAGCAGCTCGGTCACCTCGACCGTGGCGGGCGCGCCATCGGCGATCACCCGGGTGAGCAGCTGAGACGTGACGTCGACGGCGGGCGGGGCGGTGCCGGTGGCGCCAGACAGGGCGAGCTGGCCGCTGTCGTCGGCCAGGTAGATCAGGGCGAACGGCAGGTCCGCCTGGTGCCGGCCGAGCACCGTGGCGGCGGTCCGGCCGAGTTCGGCGGCGCTGCCGCTGTCGTTCAGCTCGGCACCCAGTTCCGCGAGCGCCCGCAGCCGACGCTCGCCGAGCACCCGCCCGGTGGTCTCGTTGACGATGCAGTAGACGCCACTGACCGAGCCGTCGTCGCCCAGGATCGGGTCGTACGAGACGTTGAAGTAGGTCTGCTCGACGAAGCCGTACCGGTCCAGCAGGAAGGGGTGATCCTCTCCGCGGTAGGAACGCCCGGTGCTCCGGACGCCGTCGAGCAGCGGGCCGAGCACCGCCCAGGTCTCCGCCCAGTGCTGGCGGGCCGGCTGGCCGATCACCTGCGGGTGCTTGGCACCGATGGTCGGCCGGTAGGCGTCGTTGTAGAAGGCGGACTGCTCGTCGCCCCAGAACATGACGATCTGTGCACTGGAGGCGAGCATCATGCCGACCGCGTTGGAGAGCGCCAACGGCCAGCGACCGGGCTCGCCGAGCGAGCTGGTGGACCAGTCGAAGCTGCTCAGCCGCTCGCCCATCTCGCCACCGGACGCGAACGCCGCTGCCAGCATCGGGGGGATCTCGCGGCCGGACACGAAGGGATGCCCGACGTCCCCGCCCCCCTGAGCCGAGCTCATGCAGCCTCCCGCTCCGGCCGTACCCCTCGACCGTTGATCTTCACCCGCCGTGCCTCGACTTGTACCCAAGCGGACCAGCAACGTAACGCATCACGACCGGCGGACGCTGTTTACCTACGCCTGGGCGGTCGGGCACCGGACAGTGCGGGCCCGAGGCGGCGTCGGACGGCGGTCGCAGAGGCGCCCCGACGCGTCAGAAGACAGGCAGCCCGTCGATGCTCGCCGCGTTCCTGGTGGCCCGGTAGACAACCAGGTCATCGGCCGTACGACGCGAGTGTGAGGTGAGCAACAGATCACGTTCGGCGCGGAAGTCCATCAATGGCACCGCGTAGCCGCAGGAGTCGCTGACCCGCTCCACCTCGACCGTGATCACCGCCCGGACGGCGTGCACGTCCGGCGGTGCGGGAAACTCGGCGAGCCGGTCGGCGAAGGCGTCCTCGGTCACGGCGACGCTGCTGCCCCGACCGTGCAACCGGACGATCTTCGGCGGCCCGTCGAAGGCACAGAACATCAGCGTGATCCGGCCGTTGTCCCGCAGGTGGGCGATGGTCTCCGCCCCGCTGCCGTGGTAATCGAGGTAGGCCACCCGGTGCGCCCCGAGGATCACGAACGTCCCCCGCATGCCCTTCGGCGAGACGTTGACGTGGCCCTCCGCGCCGGACGGAGCGGTGGCCACGAAGAAGACCGCCTGGGCCGCGATGAAGTCACGCAGTCGAGCGTCGATCTCCGGATAGACCTTGCCCATGCGCTGATCCTCCCACCGGCGGCACCAGCGCGCGGGGGCGATGTCCGTCACACCCGCTGGCCAGCGGCCCCGACCAGGGCGGTGATCGGACGAGGGTCCGGCTCGTTCTCCGGGTGCCACTGCACGCCCAGCACGAACGGTCGGGCCGGATCCTCCACCGCCTCGACCACACCGTCCTCCGCCCAACCCGTCACCGACAACCGGCCCGGGTCGGCGACCGCCTGATGGTGGTACGAGTTGACCCGGTCCACCCCGGCCAACACCGTCGCGGCCAGACTGCCCGGCGCGAACCGCACCGGATGGCTGCCATACACACCGGGCGCCGGACGGTGTGCCTCGTGACCGACCACATCGGGCAGATGCTGGTGCAGTGTCCCGCCGTAGGCCACGGCGAGCAGTTGCATCCCCCGGCACACCCCCAACACCGGCAGCTCGGCGGCGAGAGCGGCGGTCAGCAGGGTCAACTCACCGGCGTCCCGGTCCGGCCGGTCCTCGGTACGCGGGTCGGGCCGCTGGCCGTACCGCCCCGGACCCACGTCGGCGCCACCAGCCAGCAGCAGCCCGTCCAGGACGGCCACCACCTCGCCGTCCACGTCGTCCGGGGGCAGCACCACCGCCCGGCCGCCCGCCGCCGTCACCGCCCGCACGTACGCCGCCGGCACCAGCGCGGCCGGCACGCCCCTCCAGACCGCCCAGTCGGCCGGTTCGACGTACGCGCTGATCCCGATCAGCGGCCTCGCGCTCACAGGGCTGCCAAGGTTCGCGACTGCGAGGCTCGCAAGACCGGCTCACTCCTCGCGCTCACAGTGCCGGCCTCGTTCGCGACTGCGGGGCTCGCAAGACCGGCTCACTCCTCGCGCTCACAGTGCCGGCCTCGTTCGCGACTGCGGGGCTCGCAAGACCGGCTCACTCCTCGCGCTCACAGTGGGGTGACGTAGGCGCCCGTGATGCCGCCGTCGACCACGAACTGCGCGGCAGTCATGAACGAGGCGTCGTCGCTGGCCAGGAACGCCACCGCGGCGGCGATCTCCTCGGGTTGCCCGAAGCGGCCCATCGGCACGTGCACCAGCCGACGGGCGGCCCGCTCCGGGTCTGCGGCAAACAAATCCAGCAACAACGGGGTGGCCACCGGGCCGGGGCAGAGCGCGTTGACCCGGATGCCCTCGCGGGCGAACTGCACACCCAACTCCCGGGTCATCGCCAGCACGCCGCCCTTGCTCGCGGTGTACGCGATCTGCGACGTCGCCGCGCCCATCAGCGCCACGAACGAGGCCGTGTTGATGATCGACCCCTTGCCCTGGCGGCGCATGTGCGGAATCGCGTACTTGCAGCAGAGGAAGACGCTGGTGGTGTTGACCCGCAGCACCCGCTCCCACGCGTCGAGGCCGGTGTCCAGGATGGAGTCGTCGTCGGGCGGCGAGATGCCGGCGTTGTTGAACGCGATGTCCACCCGGCCGTGCCGGTCGACCACCCCGTCGAACAGGTCGCGTACCGCCGACTCGTCGGCGACGTCTGCGCGGACGAACTCGCCGCCGCACTCCTCGGCGGCCTTCTCGCCGGCCGCCACGTCGATGTCCACGCAGACCACCCGGGCCCCCTCGGCGATGAACCGCCGGACGGTGGCCAACCCGATGCCGCTGCCCGCTCCGGTGACAACGGCCACCCGGTCCTGCAATCGACCCTGCACTGGCGTCACTCCTCTGTCGCGATGAACACGTTCTTGACGTCGGTGAAGGAGTGCAGCGCGTCCGGGCCCAGCTCACGGCCGAGCCCGGAACGCTTCATCCCGCCGAACGGAGTCCAGTAGCGCACCGAGGAGTGCGAGTTGACGCTCAGGTTTCCCGACTCGACGGCGCGGGCCAGGCGCAGGGCGCGACCCACGTCCCGGGTCCAGATCGAGCCGGAGAGCCCGTACTCGGTGTCGTTGGCGAGCCGGACCGCGTCGGCCTCGTCGTCGAACGGCAACACCGAGACCACCGGGCCGAAGATCTCCTCCCGCCAGTGCCGGTCGGCTGGCGAGTCGGCCAGCAGCACTGTGGGGGCGTGCCAGAACCCGGGGCCGTCGGGGCAGGAGCCGGTGAAGGCGACAGTCGCCCCGGTCAGGTAGCCGGCGACCCGGTCGCGCTGGGCCGCGGAGATCAGCGGACCCATCTCGGCGGTGTCCCGGGACGGGTCCTCCACCCGCACCGCGCGTACCGCTGATTCGAGCAGTGCCAGGAACCTGTCGTACACCGGGCGCTGGACCAGGATCCGCGACCGTGCGCAGCAGTCCTGGCCCGCGTTGTCGAAGACCGCGCCCGGCGCGGTCGCGGCGGCGCGCTCCAGGTCGGCGTCGGCGAACACGATGTTCGCGCTCTTGCCGCCCAGCTCCAGGGTGAGTCGCTTCACCTGGGCCGCACAGCCGGCCATGATCCGGGTGCCGACCTCGGTGGAGCCGGTGAAGCAGATCTTGCGGACCGCCGGGTGGCTGACGAACCGCTCCCCCACCACCGCGCCCTCGCCCGGTACGACGATGAACACGTCGTCGGGCAGGCCTGCCTCGCGGGCCAGCTCGGCCAGCCGCAGCGCGGTCAACGGGGTCAGCTCCGCGGGTTTGAGCACCACTGTGTTGCCGGCGGCGAGGGCCGGGACGAACCCCCAGGCCGCGATCGGCATCGGGAAGTTCCAGGGGACGATCACGCCGACCACGCCGAGCGGCTCGTGGAAGGTGACGTCCAGCCCGCCCGGCACCGGGATCTGCCGCCCGGTCAACCGCTCGGGCGCCCCGGCGTAGTAGTCCAGGACGTCCCGCACGTTGCCGGCTTCCCACCGGGCGTTGCCGATGGTGTGGCCGGAGTTGCGGACCTCCAGCGCGGCCAGCTCGTCCAGGTGCGCGTCGACCACGGAGGCGAACCGCCGCAGCAAGCGTGCCCGGTCCCCGGGAGCCACCCTCCGCCACGCCTCGAACGCGGTGGCGGCCCGCGAGATCGCCAGGTCAACCTCGTCGACGGAAGCCCCCGCGACCTCCTGAAACCCCACCCCGGAAGCCGGGTCCACCAGAACCGTCACGCTCGCCCCCCTGCTCCGTCGATCACAGACGTTCGAAGCCACGGGTCAGCTCCCAGTCCGTCACCGCCGCGTCGAAGGCGGCCAGCTCCACCCTCGCCTGGTTGGCGTAGTGGGCCACCACCTCGTCGCCGAACGCCTCCCGGGCGACAGTGGAGCCCTCCCAGAGGGTCAGGGCGTCGCGCAGGGTGCCGGGGACCCGCTCGGCCTCCGGGTCGTCGTACGCGTTGCCGGTGCACTCGTCGCCCAACTCCAGCTCACTGTCGATGCCGTGCAGCGCGCCGGCGACCAGGCCGGCGATCGCCAGGTACGGGTTGACGTCGGCGCCGGGCACCCGGTTCTCCACCCGCATGCCCTGCCCGTGCCCGACCACCCGCAGAGCGCAGGTGCGGTTGTCCACCCCCCACCGCAGTGCCGTGGGGGCGAACGACCCGGGCTGGTAGCGCTTGTAGGAGTTGATGTTCGGGGCGAAGAGCAGGCTGAACTCCCGCATGGTGGCCAGCAGCCCGGCGAGCACCCGCTGCCCGGTCTGCGACAGGTGCGCCGGGCCGTCGCCGAGCATCGCCGAGCCACCGGTGCTGTCCCGCAGGGAGAAGTGGATGTGGCAGGAGTTGCCCTCCCGCTCGTTCGGCTTGGCCATGAAGGTGATCGACATGCCCTCCTGGGCGGCGATCTCCTTGGCGCCGTTCTTGTAGATCACGTGGTGGTCGGCGCAGGCGACCGCCTCGTCGTAGCGGAAGGCGATCTCGTGCTGGCCGAGGTTGCACTCGCCCTTGGCGCTCTCCGGGGTGAGCCCGGCAGCGGCCATCTCGGTGCGGATCCGGCGCAGCAGCGGCTCCACCCGGGCGGTGCCGAGCAGGGAGTAGTCGACGTTGTACTGGTTGGCCGGGGTGAGATCGCGGTAACCCCGCCGCCAGGCGTCTTCGTACGAGTCGCGGAACAGCACGAACTCCAACTCGGTGCCGGCGTACGCGGTCAGCCCGTGCTCGGCCAGCCGGTCCAACTGCCGGCGCAGGATCTGCCGGGGCGAGGCGACCACGTCGCCCGTTCCGTCGAGCCAGGTCAGGTCGGCCAGCAGCATCGCGGAGCCGGGCTGCCAGGGTGTGCGGCGCAACGTGCCGAAGTCCGGCACCATCGCGAAGTCGCCGTAGCCGCGCTCCCAGCTGGACATCGCGTACCCGTCGACGGTGTTCATGTCGACGTCCACGGCGAGCAGGTAGTTGCAACCCTCACTGCCGTTGGCCACCACCTGGTCGAGGAAGAAGGGCGCGTGGAACCGCTTGCCCTGCAGGCGCCCCTGCATGTCGACCAGGGCCAACACCACGGTGTCGATCTCGCCGGCCTCGACAGCGACCCGCAACTCTTCCAGCGTCAGTGGCGTTCTGCTCATGAGCGGGCCTCCATCACCAAGGTCTACTGGCAAACCGGATCACCGTCAATGCCCCCGGCGTGGTCGGCGGCAAACCACGCGAGGAGTTGTCATGCGTCTTCGAGCAGTCCTGACCGTCGTCACTCTCGCCATCGCGCTCGGCACGGCGGTGAGCGCCGAGGCGGGGGTTCGTACGCCGGACGGGTCGGTCACCGCTGCCGGTGCCGGCGGGTTCGACTTCGCCCAACCGGAGGTCGTCGCGACCGGGCTGGAAGCACCCTGGGGGCTCGACTTCCTGCCCGACGGCAGCGCCCTGGTGGCTCAGCGCAACCAGGGCACCGTGCTGCGGGTCCAACCCGGCCAACCGACGGTGCAGGTCGCCCGGATCGCCGGAGTGGTCGGCGGCGGCGAGGGAGGCCTGCTCGGCCTGGCCGTCTCTCCCCGGTACCGCCTGGACCGGTGGGTCTACGTCTGCTTCACCACCGCGTCCGACATCCGGATCGCGCGGTTCCGGCTGAACGCGCCGCAACGCCAGCAGGTGATCTTCAGCGGCCCCGTGCGGGCGTCCATCCACAACGGTGGACGGATCGCCTTCGGCCCCGACGGAATGCTCTACGTCGGCGTCGGTGACGCCGGTGTCCCGTCCAACGCGCAGAACCTGGCCAGCCGCAATGGCAAGATCCTGCGGATCCGGCCGAACGGTGGCGTCCCCGCGGGCAACCCGTTCCCCGGCTCGCCGGTGTTCAGCTACGGCCACCGCAACGTGCAGGGTCTGGCCTGGGACGCGCAGGGACGACTGTTCGCCACCGAGTTCGGCCAGGCCACCTGGGACGAGGTGAACCGCATCGTCCCGGGCGGTAACTACGGCTGGCCGGTCGTGGAGGGCCCGAGCAACGATCCCCGGTTCCGTGCCCCGGTGGTCGTCTGGCCACCGGCGCAGGCGTCGCCGAGTGGTGCCGCCTTCGCGGGCGGCACCCTGTTCGTCGCCGCGCTGCGGGGAGCCCGGCTGTGGGCCGTCCCGATCAGCCCCGCCGGGACGGTCGGCACACCGTCCGCCGAGTTGGTGGGCGCCTACGGCCGGCTCCGTACCGTCGAGGTGGCCCCGGACGGCTCCCTCTGGGTGGCCACCAGCAACCGCGACGGCAATGGCACGCCGAGGCCACAGGACGACCGCATCCTCCGGTTCACGACCGGCGAGCGGCAGCCGCCGCCCGCCGGTCGTGTCGGAGCCCGTCTCGCGGGCCCGGTGCAGCCCTGATCCACCGGTAGGTGGATCAGGGCTGCCTTCGCTGCCATGCTCGGCCGGACACCGGCCCCACTCTCACGTCACTTCACAGTCCCCATCGCCACCACGACATCCTCGTTGCCGGTGTACGACCAGAACACCGGCTCGTCCGAATAGCTCAGTTTCGCCTCGGCCCAGAGCGGGTGCGACGAGACCACGAACCAGTCGTGGCTGCGGGACAGCAGATAGACGCTCGAGCCGGGGTCGAGCACCAACTCGTGCAACTCCGTCAGACGGCGCGTCTGCTCCGGATCCGCCCTGCGCAGTGACAAGCCGCGCAGCACGAAGGGTGTGCAGAGATATTTCACGTCCTGGAACAACACCTCAAGCCGGTGCTCGTGCGTCGAGTTGGCATCGGCCTGAAGCCACACCTGGGTGTGGGTCCGACTCACGTGAGTGATCTGAAACAGCCGGTCCGGCGCTTCAAGCTCGGCGACGATGTCATTGCTGATCATGGATCTCACATACCCTTGAATTCTCGCCAGCCGGCATCCGTCGTCGGGAGCTTGCTCCACAGATCGGCGGAGATGTTCTTGCCGTTCAAGTAGAACTGGACCGACTTCCTGTCCCGTCCGCCGTCGGCCGGCCCGCGGATGATCGCGTTTATCAACTGCGCCATCTCCCAGTCCGTGCCGTTGGCGACCATCGCGTCCTCCGGTTTCATGTTCTTCCCGTGTCGAACCGCGGCGCGGAGCTTGAGGAACGCGTCTGCGCCGTCGAGCCCGTCCAGAGTGACGTAGATCTTGACACTCGGATCCTTGATCGCCGCCTGCACCATGCCGATCCACAGAGGCAGTTTGTTGTTGGTGTCCGGATCCAGGTCGCCCCAGGGATTGCCGTTGTACGTGGTGACGTTGAGGCCGTCCTTGTTGAGCAGGTCCCGGAGCGCGTCGCTACCCAGCCCTTCCGACGGACCGTTCAGGCCCAGCACCACATCCTTGCAGCCACCATTGTGCACAAGGATCGGCGTCTCACCGGCGAGCACGTAGTACGTGTGCGTGCGGTGCACGGTGAGGTTGAACATCGTCCGGTGGCCCGGGTGGGTACGCACCGTGGTGACGCGGGCGTCGCTCCCGTCGGGGGTGTGCAGGACGGTGCCGGGCGCAAGCTCCCCCGCACCGGTCCAGCTGTGGGTTGCCGGAACGAAGAAGGGATGCTTGGGCGTGGTACGCAGGACGGCACGCTGCCCGGTGGGCTGCCGGACGGACAGCTCGGTGAGCTCGGTGTCGACGCTCCTGATCAGGTCGACGACCGGTTCGCCGCGGCTGCTGCCGGTGAGCGAGTCGGTGGCGAGCACCCGATCACCCACCCGCACGTCGGCGATGGGCTTGCTGGTGCCGTCGGCGAGCAGGACGGGAGTTTCGGGCGCGAAGCTGTTCCCGCCCGCCAGACACGAGGGCAGACGCTTGAGTTTCGCGAGGGCGAGAGTGAGCAGGGAGATCTCCGCCTCAGCCACCTTCGCGGCGCGGCTGAGTTCGTAGAGCTGCTTGGCGGCCTTGAAGCCGGCCCCGACGAGCTTGGCGATGCCGGCGAAGGCCAGGGCCTCCAGCGCGATTCCACCCAGGTGTAGCAGGGTGTCGGCCAACGACTGGTCGCCGTTGAAGTACTTGTAGACGTTGAGGCCGACATCGCCGATGTCCACCAGGGTGCCGGCGACGATGCCGCAGACCACTGTCGCGACGCAGCCGATACCGACGGCGATCGCGATGGGAATCAGCGCGGCCGTGATGCCCTTGAGAGTCTCGGTGATCATGACCAGCGTCTGGTCACCCGTGAACTCCGGGGTGAGCACCGAGGCGAGGCAGTTCTTGCTGAGCTGGCTGCCCTCGGGATAGACGCTGCAGTAGGCGGAATTGCTGTACGCCCGTTTGGCAAGCTCGACGGGGTCGGCAATGACGTTGGAGACGCAGTTTCGGTACCAGTCGCCCTGGGTGCCGGCCAGGAACCTCTCGATGTCCGACGCCGGGCCGGAGGCGTACTCGGCGTGACACTTGCCGATCTCCGCGCCCCTGACCGACAGGAACTTCTCGTACGCCTCCTTCGCTGCGGCCTGAGCCTCCTCGGCACTCTTACCGGCGGCGAGCGCCGAATCCAGGGCGCGATTGGCCGAAGCACGTGCCTCGTTGGCGGACTGGATGGCCTGCTCGTGGGAGGCAACGGCCCAGGCCGCGGAACGGATCGCACTGCGAGCCGAGGCGGCGGCACGGGTCGCAGCGGCCTTGGCGGTCTGAACCGCGATGGCCGCCTTCTCGGCCGACTGACTGGCCTGGTTGGCGTACTGAGCGGCCTGTGCCGCATAGCCGGCGGCCTGCTGTGCCGACAGGGCGGCCTGGCTGGCGTAGTTCGCGGCGGCCGCCGCGTCCTTACGAGCCTGGGCTGCGACGGACTGCGCCTTCAGCGCGTTCTCGGTGGCGGTCTTGGCAGTCTGGTTGATCCGCTGCACCAGGCCCGCGGCCACCGCCAGGTGAGCGGCAGCGTCCTGGTCCCGCTCAGCTGCGGCATAGCGGCCTTCGTCGAGGAACTGCCGCAGCCCTGGGGGCGGACCGTCCAGGGCGATCTGCGCCGCGGCCTTCACCTCGGGGCCGCTGTCCGGGCTGGCCAGGATCGTGTTGACCTGCACCCGCTGCCCGACCGCGGCGGCCCGGTACTGACCGGCGGCGATGAACTCCCGCAGCACCTGTCCGTCCCCGGAGTCCAGTGCCACCTGCGCCTGCTGCGCCAGATAGGTGTCACCGGCGGTCTTCGCCGCGGACAGGATCTGGTTCACCTTGAGCCGGTCCTGCGTGAGACGGCCGGAGTAGTTCTGCGTCTGTAGGAACTGCGACACCTGCGCGTCACTGCCCGCGAGCGCCGCGAGTGCCGCGTCGCGCAGCGCGGTGTTGTCGGTGATGGCCAGGTCCCGCAGCGTGACCCGGTCGTCCTGCCCGGCCGCAGAGGCGATACCGGTACGGACGAACTCCATCACCTGCAGGTCACCACCGGCCAGCGCGGCCTGCGCGGCCTGCCTGGTCCAGGCACCGCGGGAGCTCATCAGGTTCAGCGCTGCCTTGCGCCCGGCGGTGACCGCGACAGCGGGATCGGTGGCCGGGTTGATCGCCTCGGCGACCAGCCGGTTGGTCTCCGCGTCGCGCTGCGCGGCCTGCACCGCGTCCCACTTGGCCGCTGCCTGCGCCTGGTCGTACAGCCCGCTGGCCTGCCGGGCAGCCTCGACGCCCTGGTCCAGCATGACCGCGATGCGCTCCGCGTCCGCCGTCCGCGCCGCGTTGTACACCTCGATCGCCTGGCCGGCGGTCTCCGCCGCGGCCTGCGCGGCCGCAGTCGCGGCGTTCGCGGCCTCGGTCGCTCGTTGTGCGGCTGTCGCGGCATCACCGGCATGATTCGCCGCGTCGATGGCAGCGTCCGCGGCCTGCTCCGCATGCTGCGCCGCTCGGTTCGCCGCGTCCCTCGCACGGAACGCGGCCTGCGCAGCCACCATCAGATAGTTCTGCGCGGCGTCGGCCGCCCGCAGCGCCCGATCCGCGTCCGCCCGCGCCTGCTTCGCGGCCGCCACCGCCGCCGAGGCGTCGGCGCCGGCCGCGTTGGCGTACCCGGTCGCCTCGTCGTTGGCGTCCGACGCGTGCTTCGCCTCCAGCGCCGCAAGGCGGGCGGCTTCCACCGCTCCCAGGCCCGCCTGGATCGCCTGCCCCGCCAGGTGCGCGCTGGTTGCGAGATCCCGCGTCAGCCGCGCATTGTCCTTCGCCTCTTGCGCGATGATCCGAGCCGCGTCCGCCTTCGACGCGTCCGTCGCCGCGTTCGCCGCCGCGTTGTAGGCCTTCGTCGCCGCCTGCTCCGCCTTCGACGCGGCCGACGCCGCGCGTTGGGCGGCTGCAGCAGCAGCCCGGGCCGCCCGCTGCGCCGAGGCTGCCGCCTGCACCGCCACCTTCGCCGCGGCGGCGGCCTTCTGCGCCGCCACCGCCGCTCGCTTGGCCTGCGCTGCCGCCTCTCGCGTGTCGTTACGCGCCGCATTGGTGGCCGCGGCGGCTTGTTGCGCCGATCGGCGGGCCGCCGCAGCGGCCTCCTTCGCCCGCGCTCCCTCGTCGACCGCCCGCTGTGTCTCCTGCGCCGCTACCTCGCCCTGCGCCTGAGCCTGGGCCTGCAGCGCCGTCAACGATTCGGTCTCCTGGTCACGGGCCGCCGCTACCGACCACCCGTAGGCCAGGAATGACTCCAAAGCCTCCGGCGTGCCCGCATCGAGCGCCTTCTGCCCCGCAGCCTTGACCGCAGTCCCACCTGACGCCATTGCCTGGTTGACCCGCACCCGCTGATCTACCAGCCACCGCGACTGCCAACCGGCATCGACGAACTCACGCCACACCGACGGGTCCGAGGTGTCCAACGCCTGCTGCGCGGCCGCCTTGACCTGAGCCCCGCCGGCGGCCATCAACTGGTTGACCTGGACCCGCGCGTCCGTGTCCGACGGCTGCTGCCAGCCGTAGTCGAGGAATCGGCGTATCGCGTAGGCGTCGCCAGCATCGGCCGCGTTCAGCGCCGACTGCGCCGCCCCGCGAACCGACGGGCCGCTGTCAGCGATCACCGCGACGACGGCGTCTCGGTCGTCGAGCCGCTGAGCTTCCTGCCACTTGCCCTCGATGAAGGTCCGCACCTGTTCCGGCGAGCCGAGCAGTGCCAGCTCCGCGGCGGCACGTACCTGGGCTCCGCCGTACAGCCATGCCTGCACCACAGGTGCCCGGTCGACCGGCGGAGGCAGCGGATCCTCTGCGCGGGCCGGGGTCGGGTGCAGCAGGGACGCCAGCACGGCCAACGCGGTGAAGCAGGCCAGCACGGCCTGCCACCGTTTGCTCGAGTGGAGCTGCCGAGGTACGAGGATCGGCATGGGCGATTTCAGGTTCACTTCAGTCCCCCGTGGACTTAGGCGTGGACGTGGACGAAAGGCTCCTCGACGATCGAGGGGCCTGAGCCGAGCCGGCCCGCAGCTTGCGAAAGAGAAGCTCGCCGATGTGCCGGCGGTGGCAATCTATAAGGACTCGGCGGGTCGCGTGATCCCGCCAAATGTGACTCACAGCACAGCATTCGCTCGGCGGAGGACAGCCCCGAGCGCCTCCGCCCCGAGCCGAGCGGAAGCCCCAAGGTTCGGTCGCTAGCGATCAGTCACTGTGTTCCTCGACGGTACGGACGGGCCCGGTGAACCAGGTGCGAGCCGAGGCGTACCACCAGACGGCGACCACCAGCAGCACCCCGCCGACGGCGAGCGGCGCGTAGTTGACGGCCGACCAGGTGAACCCGTCGTTGCCGGGCACCCCGGCGGGCACGATCGGCAGCACGAAGTAGACCGCGATGACGGCAATCTCGATCACCGCGATCCAGCCGAGCAGCTTGTACTTGCGGCCGAGCGTCCACGGCCCGGGCACGAACCGGTCGCCCATCCGCAGCCGCAGGGCGATCGGGATGAGGAAGGACAGATAGAGCCCGAGCACCGCCACCGAGACCACCGCGTAGAAGGCGATCGGGATGCCGGCCGAGCTCTCGTAGAGCGCCGGCAGGGTCAGCACCAGGCCGGCCAGGGTCGCGCCGATGATCGCGTTGACCGGGGTGCCGTTGCGGTCGACAGTCGACCAGAGTCGCCACCCGGGCACCGCCCGGTCCCGGCTGAACGCGTACGCCATGCGGCTCATCGAGGTCACGCAGCTCATCCCGCAGAAGAACTGGCCGATGGTGGAGATGATGATGACTATCTTGAAGAAGACCGGCGTCAACGCGGACTCGAAGATGGCACCGGAGAAGCCGCCCGCGGCGTTGACCGCCTCGACGTCGGTGGCCGCGAAGAGGAACGCCAGCAGCAGGATCCAGCCGCCGACAGCGGAATAGAAGATCGACTGCCAGAGCCCCCGCGCGGCGGCCTGCGAAGCGCCGCGGGTCTCCTCGGAGACGTGCGCGCAGGCGTCGAAGCCGGTGATCGTGTACTGGGTCAGCAGGAAACCCAGGGGCAGCACGTAGAACCAGAACGTCAGCCCGCCGATGTCGCCGTCACCGAAACCGGAGTTGTTGAAGCGCTCGGTGAACACGAACTGGAAGCTCTGGTGGTTGTCCGGCACGAAGACCAGGATGGCCACCACGACGGCCGCGCCGGCCACGTGCCACCAGACCGAGACGTTCTGGAGTACGTCGATGATCCGGTGCCCGAAGATGTTGATCAGCCCGTGCAGCACCAGGATGATCACGAAGAGGACGAATGCCTGGCGCAGCGTCCCCGCCCAGCCGTCGAAGAGCGCGGACAGGGTGAGGTTGAGGAACGTCGCGCAGCCGTAGTCCACCGAGGCGGTGACCGCCACCAGACCGATGAGGTTCAGCCAGCCGGTGAACCAGCCGTGCACCGGGCGACCCATGGTGGCCGCCCACCAGTAGATTCCGCCCGCGGTCGGGTACGCCGACACCAGCTCGGCCATGCAGAAACCGATGATCAGGATGAACAGCGAGATCAGCGGCCAGCCCCAGGAGATGGCGACCGGGCCGCCGTTGTTCCACGCCTGACCGAAGGTGGTGAAGCAGCCGGCCAGGATCGAGATGATCGAAAACGAGATGGCGAAGTTGGAGAAGCCACTCCACTTGCGGCGCAACTCCTGTTTGTAGCCGAGTTCGGCGAGCCGTCGGGCGTCGTCGTCCATCGGTTGCTCGGCGGTCGGCACGGGGGTCGTTGCCACTGCACACCTCCCTGAGGTGGTTCCGCGTGCGAGTGGGCAAAGTGTGATCCCGGGCGATCAAGACGGTCAATACATATCCGGCGGGAATGTCACCGCCGGCGGCTAATTGTGTTGCCCCTGCGGCCACCCCGGCCGCATCCTTGAGCCCGTGGCCAGCCCGTTCGCGACGGGCGTACCCCCCGGGCGCTCGGACCGCCCGGACCGCGGCGGCGCGGGGCACACCTCTCTCTCACGTACGGCGCGTCGCCGTACCCGACCAGTGCCCCGCGCCCCCACCCCGTCACGACGAACCGGCGTCAGGCGGGCAGGTCGACCAGCAGGCCCGACCGGGCCACGTCGACCGGACAGCTGTATGCCCGCCGTGCCGCGGCGATGGCCGCGTCGGGGTCCGTGCCAGGCCACAGGTGTGTCAGCAGGACCGCTCTGCTCCGTGCCGCGGTGGCGTAGCGACCCACCTCGGCGGCGCTCGACAGGAATCCGACATGCCGGTCCGGGATCTCGTCGACATACGTCGCGTCGGCGATCAGCAGGTCGGCGTCGCGGGCCAACTCAACCAACATCGGGCTCGGCCCGGTGTCCCCGGTATAGGCCAGCACCGTCCCGCCAGCGGTGAAACGGGCCCCGGCGTTAGGCACCCAGTGCGGCAGTGACCATGTCCGCACGGTGAACGGACCGACGCCGAAGTTGTCGCCGGGGGTGAACCCGTGCAGTCGGTACGCCGTGTCGATGAGCCCTGACTCGTCGATCGCGAGCAGCGGGTCGAGGCTGCCGCTTGGCGCGTACACCGGCAGGGGTGGCGCGGACCGGTCGGGCAACACCCTGGCCCGCAGCAGTGGCTGCAGGTCGGCGCAGTGGTCGGGATGGCCGTGGCTGACGTAAACCGCGTCGACCGCTGAGGCGGGCAGCCGGGTCAGCAGCGGTTGCACTGTCGCGTAGCCAGGATCGACCAACAGCCGAAAGCCCTGGTGCTCGACCAGAAAGCCCGCACACGCCTGCTCGGCGGAGGGCCAGGCACCAAGACCGCCAAGCACCACGACGCGCACGGGATCGACCCTAGCCGCTGCCGCTCCGCCTTATCGCCCCGTCCGACCGGGGGATCACGCCAGCAGCAGGCCGGCCAGCCACAGTGCGGTGACGACCAGACAGGCGGCGAACTCGACCAGCATCGACAGACCGGCCGCCTTGAGCGCCTGCACCGTGGACGGCCAGGCGAGCTGGTTGCTGCCGAGCCGCAGCCGCTCCGCCGCCCACACCCCGGCGACGAAGCCGAGCACCAGCCCCACGACCGGCACCACGAAGAACCCGACGATGCCGAGCACGCCGCCGGCGAGCAGTGTGGACGTCGGCACACCGGTGCGCTTCAGGTTCCGGCCGGGCCACGCGTACTTGATCACGGTGCCGCCCGCCACGACCACAGTGGCAGCGCCGAACACCGCCCAGCCGACCATGCCCGCACCGCCGAAGACCGCCCAGACCAGCACACCACCCCAGCACAGCGGCAACGCCGGCAGGCCGGGCACCACCACGCCGGCCAGCCCGGCCAGGATGGCCAGCCCGGCCACCACCGTCACCACGGTCTGCGAGTCCGTCAGGCTCACGCCGCCACCTTCCATCGCCGCCATCGGTGCCGACCGAACCGTAGTGGGCCCCCGCTCACGCCGTCCTCCCGCCACGGAGCCGGGCGGTGATCGTGTCGGCCGGGGCCGGGGCACCGAAGAATCGTCCCTGCCCGGTGTCGCAGCGCAACGCCCGCAACCGTTCCGCCTGCACCTCGGTCTCCACCGCCTCGGCGGTCACCCACAGCTCCAGCGCGTGCGCCAACCGGACCAGCGCGTCGACGATCCGTTCGTCCCGGTGGTCGGCGGCGACGTCGGTCCCGTCGGCGCGGATGCCCTCGACGAACGGGCCGGCGAGCTTCAGGCAGTGGATCGGCAGCCGCCGCAGGTACGCCAGGTTGGAGTATCCGGTGCCGAAATCGTCGACCGCCAGCCGGACGCCGAGCGCGGCGAGCCGGTACAGGCTGCGCAGAGGCTCGTCGGCGCTGCCCATCACGGCGCTCTCGGTCAGCTCCAGTTGAAGCAGCTCGGCCGGCAGCCCGCTGGTGTGCAGGGCGTCGGCCACCGTCTCCACGATCGCCGGGTCGTCGGCCTGCCGCGCGGCCAGGTTGACGCTGACCACCAGCCTGGCCTCGGGGAACTCCCGCCACCACCGCTCGGCGTCGTGACAGGCCTGCCGCAGCACCCACTCACCGAGCCGGACGATCAGGCCGGTCTCCTCGGCCAGGCCGATGAACCGGTCCGGCCCGATCAGGCCCAGCTCCGGGTGCTCCCACCGGACCAGCGCCTCCACCGCGAGCATGCTGCCCTCCAGCAGCGACACGATCGGCTGGTAGTGCAGGACGAACTCGCCCCGGTCCAGTGCGGCGGGCAGCCCGGCCACCAGCGCCGACCGGGCGATGTCCCGGGCGCTGCGCTCCGGGTCGTAGACCGCCCACCGGCCCCGGCCCGCCGCCTTCGCCCAGTACAGCGTGGTGTCCGCGGCCTTCATCAGCTCCGACGGGGAGGTCTCCGCGGCCGGGCACTGCACGATGCCCACACTGGCCGAGACTGCCAACTGGTGGTCGCCGACGTGCACCGGGGACGCGACGGCGGCCAGCGCGGCCTCCGCGACGGCCACCGCGTCGTCGATGTCGTCCCCTCCGTCGACGAGGATCACGAACTCGTCGCCGCCCATCCGGGCGACCAGGTGGCCGTGGTCGGCCACGCACGCCGCCAGCCTCCGGCCGATCATCACCAGCAGGCGGTCACCGAGGTCGTGACCGAGGCTGTCGTTGATCGCCTTGAAGCCGTCCAGGTCGAGGAAGCACACCCCGACTCGCCGCCCGGTGTCCGCGCCGTCGAGGACCCGCGCCAGCGTCTCGAAGAACAACGTCCGGTTGGGCAGCCCGGTCAGCGGGTCGTGCAGCGCCTGGAAGCGCAGCCGCTGCTGGAGTTCGTACCGCTGGGTGATGTCCTCGATCATCGCGACGGTAAACCGGGGCCGGCCGTCGTCGTACCGGATCAG
Source organism: Micromonospora sp. MGP-C2 (assembly GCF_057766525.1). Lineage (NCBI taxonomy): Bacteria > Bacillati > Actinomycetota > Actinomycetes > Micromonosporales > Micromonosporaceae > Micromonospora > Micromonospora sp. MGP-C2. The sequence goes on along the minus strand of NZ_JBYMEN010000002.1, from coordinate 5,747,888 downwards.
TGAGACGGCCAGATCCGTCCAGACCACGCTGCCGTCCTTGCGGTGGTAGCGCTTCTCCACCCGGGCCGCGTCATGCTTGCCCTCGATCAGCTCCTGGTACAGCTCCCACATGCCGGCGGCGTCGTCGGCGTGGAACAGTGCCGCCACGTTGGTCCCGCGCAACTCCTCGATCGAGTAGCCGAGCATGTCGGCGAAGGCCTGGTTGACGTCGATGATCCGACCGTCCACGCCGGCGATGCCGATCCCGATGGCGGCACCGGTGAAGACGGCCCGGAACCGTGCCTCGCTGTCGCGCAGCGCCTGCTCGACCTCGTCACGCGCCTGCCAGGCGGACCGGGCGATCCGTTCCTGCTGACTGAAGGTGCGGTCGCGAAGCGCGCGGGCGAACCCGGCGGCCAGCCCGCCCTGCACCGCCGCGATCCGGTCGGCGAGGTCCGCCGGCCGGTCGAGGGCACCCAGCACCCGGTCGGCGAAATCCGCACCGAGGGCGTGCAGCGTCCAGTCCAGGGCCTGCGGCTCGGTGAGGTGCGCCTCCACCAGCGCCCACCCGACCTCCTCGGCCGGACGGGCGGAGAAGGGCTCCGCCCGCACCGCCTGCGCCAGCCGGATCGTGTGCACCAGCAGCAGCCGCTCGGTCTCGGCCGCGCTGAGCGGCACGAATCCGAGGCGGCGCACCGCACGGGCCCAGTCGGCGGCGTACCCCTGGGCGTCGGCCCGGCCGGCGTCGACCCCGGCGGGGTCCCGGCCGGCGTCGACCCCGGCGGGGTCCCGGCCAGCACCGACCCCGGCGGGGTCCGGGACGGCGGCCACGGGATCAGCCGGCGGGCTGGTCGTACCGGGCGACGCCCCCGAAGGCGCCGAACCGCTCCGGGTGCTCGTCCACGTCGGACGGTGAGTCGGGACGCCAGAGCGGCATGTGCACCACGCCCGGTTCGAGGACCGTCCAGTCCCCGAAGAAACCGGTGACCTGGGCGCGGGAGCGCAGGGTGATCTCGGTGTCCGTCCGCGCGGAGAGACGCTGGGCGTCCAGCATCTCCTGCGGCTGGTCCTCGAATGTGGAGTGCGAGATGACCAGGAAGCTGCCCGGCGCGGCGGCGGCCCGCAGGGTGGCCAGAATCTCCTCAGGCCGGTCGCCGTCGGGGATGAAGTGCACCACCCCGGCCAACAGGATGCCCATCGGCCGGCTGAAGTCGATCAGCCCGAGCTGCCGGGTCTCGGCGAGGATCCGCTCCGGCTCACGCAGGTCGGCGTGGATGACCCCGGTCAGCTCGTTGCCGGCGAGCAACTCCCGGCTGTGCGCGACCGCCACCGGGTCGATGTCGACATACACCACTCGGGCCTTGGGGTTCACCCCCTGGGCCACCTCGTGCACGTTGCCCACGGTGGGAATTCCGGAGCCGATGTCGAGGAACTGGTCGATGCCGGCGTCGAGCAGCGCCCGGACGGCCCGGCGCAGGAACTCGCGGCCCGAACGCATGGTGGCGGCGAGATTCGGCGTCATGCTGGCGATCTGTTCGGCCAGCTGCCGGTCGATCTCGAAGTTGTGCGCCCCGCCCAGGAAATAGTCGTACACCCGGGCCGCGCTCGGCCTGGTCAGATCGATCTCGGTCGGCAGTCCGTCCGGCATCAGCGTGCTCCCCAGTTCATCGCCGCGGCGCGGGACAGCACCGGCGTCGGGGCGCGCAGCGGGCACGCGTGGGCACCGGTCGACCCGCGGGTCGTGTGGTGTGGACCACTCTAGGCGGCTGACTCCAGCAACAGGGAGATCCCTTGACCAACACCTATGCACATGGTGGCCAGAGCCCGGCGGCCGCCGCGACGGCGCAACTCCAGGGCGGCGGTCAACGCCAGCCGCGCGCCGCTGGCACCGAGCGGGTGCCCCAGCGCGATAGCCCCGCCGTTCGGGTTGACGTGCTCGGCGTCCACCGGCAGCCCCAGCTCGCGCAACACCGCCACCGACTGCGCGGCGAACGCCTCGTTCAGCTCCACCACGTCCACCGCACTCAGCTCGACGCCGACCCGGTCGAGCAGCTTGCGGGTGGCCGGCACCGGGCCGATCCCCATGATCCGGGGCGGTACGCCGGCCGCAGCCGCCCCGCCGATCCGGGCCAGCGGAGTGAGGCCGTACCGGTGCACCGCCGCCTCGCTGGCGACCAGCAGGGCCACCGCCCCGTCGTTGACGCCTGAGGAGTTGCCGGCGGTCACCGTGCCGCCGTCGCGGAACGGGGTCGGCAGCGAGGCCAACTTCGCAAGCGTGGTCTCCCGGGGGTGCTCGTCGACCTCGACCAGCCGGGTCTCCCGGCGGCCGGCCGGCACGGACACCGCCACGATCTCCTCGGCGAACCGGCCGTCGGCCTGCGCCTTGGCCGCGCGCTGCTGCGAGCGGTACGCGAAGGCGTCCTGCTCGGCCCGGCTCACGCCGTACTCGGCGGCCACGTTCTCCGCCGTCTCCGGCATCGAGTCGACGCCCCACCCGTCGCGCATCAGCGGGTTCACCAACCGCCAGCCCAGCGTGGTGTCGTACACCTCGGCGGAGCGGGAGTATGCCGACGTGGCCTTCGGCATGACGAAGGGGGCACGGCTCATGCTCTCCACCCCGCCGGCGATCACCAGCTCCGCGTCCCCGGCGACGATGGACCGGGCCGCGGTGGCCAGGGCGTCCAGGCCCGAGCCGCAGAGCCGGTTGACGGTGCTGCCCGGCACCTCCTGCGGCAGGCCGGCCAACAGCGCCGCCATCCGGGCCACGTTGCGGTTGTCCTCGCCGGCCTGGTTGGCGCAGCCGAGCACGACGTCGTCCACCCGCGCCCAGTCCACCGACGGGTGCCGGGCGACCAACTCGCGGATCACGTGCGCGGCCAAGTCGTCGGGGCGGACGCCGGCCAGCGCGCCGGCGTACCGGCCGATCGGGGTACGGACACCGGCCACCAGGTATGCCACGGTCATCGCGAGTCCTTCGGGGGTGCAGACGGCGGGGGTGGGGCACGCCCACCGGGTCGCGGGGGCTGCCGGCCGCCAGGATATCCGCGTCGGCAGCGGATAGGTTGGCGGCATGGCCCGGGCCCAGTTCAGCGCAGAGACCAGCGGCGGCGGCGCGTTCGTCCGTCAGCCCAACCGGTTCACCGGTCGGGTCACCGCCGACTCCACGTCCCCGCCCGGTGGCGGGCCCGACGAGCAGGACCGTTGGCCGCTGGAGGCCGGCCGGTACCGGCTGATCTGGTGCCGCGCCTGCCCGTGGGCACACCGGGCGAGGATCGTGCGGGGCCTGCTCGGCCTGGACGACGCGATCTCGCTGGGCACCGTCGACCCGATCCGCGACGAGCGGGGCTGGGCGTTCGCCCTGGACCCGGACGGCTTCGACCCGGTTCTCGGCGTCAGCTTCCTCTCCGAGGCGTACCTGGCCACCGACGCGGACTACACCGGCCGGGTGACAGTGCCGGCGCTGGTCGACACCCTGACCGGCCGGGTCGTCACCAACGACTACCCGCAGCTCACCCTCGACCTGTCCACCGAGTGGCGGTCGCTGCACGCGCCCGACACACCGGACCTGTACCCGGTCGAACTGCGCCCTGAGATGGACGCGCTGATGGCCGAGATCCACACCGACGTCAACAATGGCGTGTACCGGTGCGGGTTCGCCACCTCGCAGGAGGCGTACGACGAGGCGTTCCGGGCACTCTTCGCCCGGCTGGACGCCTTGTCCGAACGCCTGGCCGGGCAGCGCTACCTGATGGGTGAGGCGATCACCGAGGCCGACGTGCGGCTGTTCACCACACTGGTCCGGTTCGACGCCGCGTACCACGGACACTTCAAATGCAACCGGCAGAAGCTGACCGAGATGCCGGTGCTCTGGGCGTACGCCCGGGACCTGTTCCAGACCCCGGGTTTCGGTGAGACGGTGGACTTCGACCACATCAAGCGGCACTACTACGGCACCCACCGGGAGATCAACCCGAGCGGCATCGTGCCGCTCGGGCCTGACGACTCCGGTTGGAGCACGCCACACGGGCGTGGTTGAGCCGGGTCGGCCCGGCACCACGACCGCGCCGAGGGCCCGCGCCGACGTCGCCCGCCGGGTCGCCGGGTCCGCCGCGGCCGGCTGCGCGCTGGCCGGGGCGGTCGCGGTGACCGTCGCCGTGGTCGCCGGTCCCGGTCCGGGGCTCACCGGGTACGTCAGCGAGGCGGGCATCGCCGGCAGTGGTCACGCCACGACGTACCGGATCGGGATCCTCGCTCTGGCCGCAGCGCTGCTGCTGGTCGGCGCGGCGCTGCCTCCCGGGGTGTGGGCGGCACCGGCCCTGCTCGCCACCGGCGCGGTCTTCACCGCCGTGTCCGGGGCCGTGACCTGCTCCGCCGGCTGCCCGCTGCCACCGTTCGAGCGGGCGACGGCGGCGGATCTGGTGCACGGCGGCACGAGCATCGCGGCGACCGCGTCGGTGGTCCTCGCCATGGTCACGCTCGCCGTGTCCGGGCCGGCGGGCCCGGTGCTCCGTCGGCTGGCCGGCCTGGCCGCCGCCGTGGCGCTGCCGCTCTGCGCCGCGGTGGGGCTGGCGATGCTCGTCCTCGGCCGGGGTGCGGTGGTGGGGGTGCTGGAACGGCTGGTCCTCGCCGTCGCGGTGCTGTGGGGCCTCTCGACCGCGACAGCCCTCGCCCTGGCCCGCCGATAGGACGGCGGGCGAGCGGGGTGTAAGGAGCCTCACGCCGATCACCCCTTCCTCCGAGCGGGAATCGGCGTAACGTCGGCGAGCGATGACCAATGTCTGGGGCCTCACCGAGCGCCTGTACGTCGATCTCCGACTGCAGGCCAGCGGCGTCTGTCCGGCATAGCCGCGACACACACGCCCACCCGCTCGGAACCAGACAATTGGACAACGTCTCATGCCTTTCGGCCTGCGCAAGATTCCCTTCTCCGTGCAGATCCTGCTCGGCCTCGTGCTCGGCGTCGCGCTGGGCTTCCTGGCCCGCGCCAACGACCTGAGCTGGCTGACCACCACCCTGCACACCGTCGGCAGCCTCTTCATCCAACTGCTCAAACTGGCGGTGCCGCCGCTGGTCTTCACCGCCATCGTGGTCAGCGTGGTCAGCCTGCGCGGCGTCGCGAACGCCGCCCGGCTCGCCCTCAAGACCCTGATGTGGTTCGGCATCACCGCCCTGATCGCGGTGAGCATCGGCATCGGCCTCGGCCTGCTCACCAACCCTGGCAAGGGCGTGACCCTCGACCTGGGTGGCGCGGCCCCGCCGAAGAACACCGGCTCGTGGACCGACTTCCTCACCGGCATCGTGCCCACCAACCCGGTCGGCGCGTTCGTCGAGGGCAACGTCCTCCAGATCGTCTTCCTCGCTGTCGTCGTGGGCGCCGCGGCCCTGCTGGTGGGCGAGCCCGCCGAGCCCTTCGTGGCGCTGAACCGGTCCCTGCTGGAGATCGTCCAGAAGGCGCTCTGGTGGGTCATCCGCCTCGCCCCGATCGGCACCCTCGGCCTGATCGGCAACGCCGTCGCCTCGTACGGCTGGGACCTGCTGGCCCCCCTCGCGAAGTTCACCACCGCCGTCTACGTCGGCTGCGCCATCGTGCTGTTCGTGGTCTACCCGCTGGTGCTGATCCTCGCCGGCCGCCTCAACCCGCTGCGCTTCTTCGCCGGCGCCTGGCCGGCGATCGAGCTGGCCTTCGTGTCCCGCTCCTCGGTCGGCACCATGCCGGTGACCCAGCGCTCCGTCGAGCGCCTCGGCGTCCCCCGCGAGTACGCCTCGTTCGCGGTGCCGTTCGGCGCCACCACGAAGATGGACGGTTGCGCAGCCATCTACCCGGCACTCGCCGCGATCTTCGTGGCCCAGGTGTTCGGTGTGCAGCTCGGCGTGACCGACTACCTGCTGATCGCCTTCGTCTCGGTGGTCGGCTCGGCGGCCACCGCCGGCCTGACCGGCGCGATCGTGATGCTCACCCTGACCCTCAGCACGCTGGGTCTGCCGCTGGCCGGCGCCGGCCTGCTGCTGGCCATCGACCCGATCCTGGACATGATCCGCACCGCCACCAACGTGGCCGGGCAGGCACTCGTGCCGACAGTGGTCGCCGCCCGGGAGGGCACCCTCGACCGGGCCGCGTACGAGTCCGCCGGTCGGCGGGACCTGACCGACCCGGAGCCGGTCGCCGACCCCCGGCCGACCCGACAGGACGAGCTGAGCCCCGTACCCGCCTGATCCAGCTGACACCGACGGCGACGGGCCCCTCCCCCGGAGGGGCCCGTCGCCGTCTTCGAGAGGATGACCCCATGAGTTCCCTGTTCACCCCCCTGGCCCTGCGCGCGGTCACACTGCCCAACCGGATCGCCATGGCCCCCATGTGCCAGTACTCCGCCGGCCCCGATGGTCTGCCCACCGACTGGCACCTGATCCACCTGGGCAGTCGCGCGGTCGGCGGTGCCGGTCTGATCCTGACCGAGGCGACCGCCGTGCTCCCCGAGGGCCGGATCAGCCCGCAGGACACCGGGCTGTGGTCCGGCGCGCACGTCGACGCCTGGCGACCGGTGACCGCGTTCGTCGCCGCCCACGGCGCCGTGCCGGCCGTGCAGCTCGCGCACGCCGGTTTCAAGGCCTCCACCTACCGGCCGTGGGCACCGGAGCGCGGTGGCGTGCCGGACAGCGAGGGTGGCTGGACGCCCGTCGCGCCCGGCTCGGAGCCGTTCACCACCGACTACCGGACGCCGACCAGCCTCGACGAGGCCGGCATCGCCGGTGTGGTCCAGGCGTTCGCCGCAGCCGCCGAACGCGCGCTGGACGCCGGCTTCGCCGCCGTGGAGATCCACGCCGCGCACGGCTACCTGCTCAACGAGTTCCTCTCGCCGCTGACCAACCACCGCACCGACTCCTACGGCGGTGACCGGGCCGCCCGGATGCGACTCACCCTGGAGGTGGCCCGCGCGGTGCGCGCCGCGGTCGGCGAGGACGTGCCGGTGCTGACCCGGATCTCCGCCACCGACTGGGCTGAGGGCGGCTGGACGATCGAGGACAGCGTGGTGCTCGCCGGCGAGCTGGCCGGCGTCGGCGTCGACCTGGTCGACGCGTCCTCGGGTGGTGTCAGCGTGGACCAGCGCATCCCGCTCGGCCCCGGCTACCAGGTGCCGCTGGCCGCGCAGATCCGCCGCGACGCCGGTGTGCCGACCGGCGCTGTGGGCCTGATCGTCGAGCCCGAGCACGCGGAGCAGATCGTCGCCAGCGGCGAGGCCGACCTTGTGCTGCTGGGCCGGGAGCTGCTGCGCGACCCGTACTGGCCGCGCCGGGCCGCCGCCAAGCTCGGCGTCGCGTACTCCGGCCCCGCCCAGTACGCCCGCGCGGCCTGATCTTCCGGGCGGTCGGGCGGCTGCCTCTGTGCGCAGCCGCCCGACCGTCATCCCGCTCTCAGCCGGCCAGGTGTGACCAGCGACCCTCCAGGTCCTGCCAGGTCCCCTGGGCCGCCACCTGCCCGCCGAGCAGCACCACCACGTGGTCGGCCCGGACCAACGCGGCGCGCTTCGCGGTGGAGCCGACCACTGTCACCCCGTGGTCGCGCAACGCCTGCCACAGTGCCAGCTCGGTCGTGACGTCCAGCGCCGACGACACGTCGTCGGCGACCAGCAGTTCGGTACGCGGGGCCAGCGCACGGGCCAGCGCCAACCGCTGCAACTGGCCGCCGGACAGCCGGGTGCCCTTGTGCCCGATGAGCAGACCGAGCCCACCGCCAGCGGCGGCCAGGTCGTGGTCGAGCTGTGCGGTGCTGACCGCCCCGGCCGCATCCACCTCATGTCCGAGCGCGATGTTGTCGGCGACAGTGCCGGACAGCACCCGAGGCAACTGGCCGACGTAACCGACCTGGTTGGGGCGGAGGAACAGCTCCGGCTCGGTGACCGGGTCACCGTTCCAGGCCAGCTCACCGGTGTGGTGCACGATCCCGGCCAGCGCCCGCAGCAACGAGGACTTGCCCGACCCCACCGGCCCGACGACCAGCACCAACTGCCCACGCTGCACGGTCAGGTCGACGTCCCGGACGGCCACCGTACCGTCGGAATGCACCACCCCGAAGCCGCGCAGCTCCAGGCGGCGCAGCGGATGCCGGGGTGGTGGCGTCGGCGCGGGCGCCGTCCCGGCGGCCAGGTCGACAGCCGAAACCCCAGCGGAGTACGCGCTCACTCCGGTCATCGCCGCCGTGCGCCGCGTCCAGACCCGCGCCGAGGGCAGCTGGGAGATCAGCGACGCGGTGGTCCAGGCGAACCAGCGCGCCGCGCCCAGCGTGGAGACGGCCACCAGCACCGCCCCGGCGGAGAGCGAGCCGCTCAGGTAGAGCGCCCACGCACCGATCGGCAACAGCCCGCTGGCCACCGACGGCGTGGAACGCGCCCACACCTGCACCGAGATCTCCCGCCGCTGCCGGTCGCTGCGCAGCACGTCCAGGCCCGCCAGGTGACGCAGCACCGCCGTGGTCGCGCCGGCGAGCTTCACCGTCCGCGCCGCGGAGAGCGCGGAGACCAGCGCCGTGGCGAAGGCGGCCCGCGCCGCAACCGTCGCCCGGGCCGCGCGTTCGAGTTTCGGCCCGAACAACGTCGCGGCCAGCCCGGAGACCACCATCGTGCCGAGGAAGAACAGCCCCGGTACGACGCTCCCGGTGACCGCCGTCATGGCGACCACCAGGACCAGCGCGACGCCCTGGTCCAGCACGTTGTCGGCGAGCTGGACCACCCGCTCGGTGTCACCGCCCTGCGCCACGACCTCCGCCGGGGTGTGCGAGCTGACCCGACGCGCCCCGGTCTGGCCGTGCACCAGGCGCAGGCCGATGCGCAGCATCTGCCGCACCCACCACTGGGGGAACCAGACGTGGGTGTAGTACGGCAGCGGCATGGTGACCAGCAGCCCGGCCACGATCCCGACCGCCGGCAGGTACGGGTTGCCGGTCCCGTCGACCAGGTCGGCCCACAGCCAGGGCAGCACCGGGCCGTCCAGCCCCAGCAGGCTGAGCCCGAGGAACAACCCGATCGCCGCCAGCCCGTACCGGGGATCGTTGGTGCAGAGTCGGATGATCTCCCGCAGCGTCCGGGCCGGCGGCACGGGAGGCAGCGGTGGCGGGTCGGCCCGCGTCGGCCCGGCCTTCTCGACCGACTCGACCTGCCCGGCCTTCTCGACCGGCTCGGTGGTCGGCTCGCTCGGCCAGGCGTCGGCCGGGTCGGGGCCGACCAGCAGGTCGGTGCCGGCGCCGGCGTGGCCGGCCGGTGCCACTGCGGCGTACGCGGCCGCGTGACTGGTCGCCAGCAGTTCGGCGAAGCGCGTCGACGTCTCCAACGGGCCGGCCTCGACCACCGCGCCGTCGGCCAGCACGACCACCTCGTCACAGCGGCGCACCGAGGAGAGTCGGTGGGCGATGACGATGCCGATCCGGTCGCGCAGCAGTCGTTCGGTGGCCCGCTGCACCCGCGCCTCGGTGACAGGATCCAGACGTGCGGTGGCCTCGTCGAGGATCACCACATGCGGGTCCCGGACCAGGATCCGGGCGAACGCCACCAGCTGCTCCTGGCCGGCGGAGAGCACGTGCCCGCCCTCCCCCAGCCGGGTCGCCAACCCGTCCGGCAACTCGGCGATCCAGCCGGCCAGGCCCAGCTCGTTCAGTGCCTGGGCCGCGGCGTCGAGCAGCTCGGGGTCGTAGAGCGCCACGTTCTCCGCGAGGGTGCCGGCCACGATTTCGGTACGCTGCGGCACCAGCGCCACCCAGCGGCGCAACTGCTCGACGTCGAGGTCACACAGGTCGGTGCCGCCGAGGAAGACAGTGCCCGACGGCACGTCGACAGCCCTGGTGAGCACCTTCGCGAGCGTCGACTTGCCCGAACCGGTCCGCCCGATCAGCGCGTACGAGCGTCCACGCGCGAAGGTGAGGCTGAGCCCGCGCAGCGCGGCCCCCCGGCCACCCTCCGGACCACTCACCTGGTACCCGAAGGTCAGGTCGCGGATACGCAGGTCACCCTCGGCCGGGCTGGCGCCGCCGACGGGCTCCTGTCGTGCCTTGTGCAGCAACTGCACCCGGGCCCACGCGCCGAGAGCCTCCTGGATCTCCGGCACCATCCGGCTGACGTGTTCCGCGGTGGCACCGAAGGCCAGGGCGAGCAGCCAGATGGCGGTGAGCCGGGCGGCGTCGATCCGATCGGTGGTCAACGCCCAGGCCCCGCCGAGCACCACCGCGCCGATGCCAGCCCGGATCGTCGCGGTCGCGGCGGCGGCCACCCGCGCGGACAACACCCAGACCAGGCCGCCCCGGGACAGCACGGCGGCGGCCCGCCGTGCGTACAGCCGCAGCACGTACGGGCGGGCCAGGCTGGTCCGTACGTCGTCCTGGCCGTGCACCGCCTCCTCCATCACGGCGGCCAGGTCGGACCACGCCTCCTCCTCAGCCATCCGGGCCGGGGCGATCCGCGCCGTGGGCCGGCGCAGACTGACTGCGAGCACCACAGTGAGCAGCAGCATCGCGACACCGGCCGGCCACCACACGACCAACGCCACGACCATCGACAACAGGCCGACGCACAGCCCCTGGGCGAGCCGGGTGCCCTGGTTACGGATCGCCGACGCCACCTGGTAGACGTCCCCGTCGATGCGGTCGAGCAGCTCACCCACCGGGGTGGTCTCCAGGGTGGGCAGGTCCTGCCCGAAGGCGACCCGGCAGAGCCGTCGGCGGACGTCGGCGGACCAGTCGGCGGTCAGGCCGGCCATCAGCAGGCTCACCGCGAGGTCGCTGAGCACCACGGCGACCAGCGCCGCGGCCAGCACGACGAAGAAGCCGGCCGAACGATGCACCAGCACCGCTCCGGCCAGCGCCGAGGCGCCCGCCTGACCGGCGGCGCCGAGCACGATCAGGACGGCCACGACCGTCATTCGACGTGCCGAGGTGCCCCACAGATCACGGAGCAGGCGCATGGAAAGTCCTCCGGATGTGGGGTGGCGGAGACTTCAGCCTGCCGGCGCCTGCGCGTAGATTCAACCGAATTTCCGGCCCTGAGCAGGGCGTCAGTCATCGCCCAACTCATGATCGACTCGGCTTCATTGAAGTCGGGGTGTCAGCCTGTCGCGGATGCCGCGGTTTCCGTGAAGTCGAGTGGATCATGCCCGCATGGGGTTCTGCGTGCCCGATGGGTTCCCGCGCGCGGCACCCCGGGCCGGCGGGACGGTGCGGCCCCGGCCTGCTCGGGGCACCGGCCGGCTGATGCGAGGTTTGTCCGGTCTGGGGGGGGTAAGGCGAGAGCGCCGATGGCCCCGGTACGAGGTTCGGGGCCTTCGGGGCGTTTGGCCTGTGACCGGTCGCACCGGTGGGTCGGAATGATGGCCGGGGCGGGGTCGTTACACACTCTGACGATCGCAGGACCACCGCCTCACCGCCCCGCCCACCGGGGTTGGAACAGCTGGTAGCGGGGTTGGAATGCCGACCCGGCCCGCATCGTTGAAGCCTCCCAGCACCCCGCCCCATCGGGTGTCACGGGATGGCCCGGCCCCCGGAATGACCCCGGGCCCCCGGTCGTTGCAGTCCCCACGAGCGACCACCCGACCACCGCTTCACACGAGCCGGTGTCGGCGGGTGGGCCCACCGGGAATGACCCCCGACCCCCGGTCGTTACACACGGACCCGGCGCCACAAGCCCCGCGCGTAGGCCGCCGATCCCGGCGCCACAAGCCCGCGCTTGTCACCGCCGACCCCCGGCGCCCGAGCCCCCTCGCAGGCCGCCGACCCGGCCCCCACAAGCCCCCCGCTTGACGGTGCCGATCTCCCCCAGACTTTCCCCCTTTGTTTGATGCAGCGCCGGACGAGGTGCTCACACCCTTGCGTCGCCGACCCCCCTTGGCGGTGCGGGTGTTCCTACCCCCGAAGGAGCTACCCCCATGAACACGATCTTCCGTAAGAGCATGTTGTCTGTTGCTGGTCTCGCGTTCGCCGGTGGTGTCTTCGCCGGCCCGATCGCCGCCCACGCTGCCAGCCCGGCCGTGGATGCCAAGCCTGTTGCGGTGGCGGTGCAGTCGGCCGCCCCGAAGCCCCAGGGCGACCAGTCCCACATCACCCTCAACGACGAGCAGACCGCGAACGTCAAGGCGATCATCGCCGCGACGAAGAAGGCCGGCCTGCCCGAGCGCGCCGCGGTCATCTCCATCGCCACGAGCCTGCAGGAGTCGAAGCTGGAGAACCTGGGCCACCTCGGCGATAAGAATGACCATGATTCGCTGGGCCTGTTCCAGCAGCGCCCGACCAGTGGTTGGGGCACGCCGGAGCAGATCACCGACCCCGCCTACTCGACGACCGCGTTCCTCAAGGGCCTCAAGCAGGTTGACGGGTGGCAGGACATGGCGCTGACCGACGCCGCGCAGACCGTCCAGGTCTCCGCCTACCCCGACGCCTACGCCCAGTGGGAGCAGCAGGCCACCGACCTGGTCGGCCAGTACTGGAACAGCTGACCCACCAACACACACCGCACAGCACAGCTGGCCGGTACTCCCACCCGGGGTGCCGGCCAGCGGCATATCCCGCACAACCACAACGACACCGACAACCAGGCCCGGCAGATCTTGGACATTTTCCGTTAGCCGCTAACTATTCAGTCTCATGACATCTGTCAGTGTTGAAGTCCCGATACATGTGTCACTTGGTAGGGATCTTGGGCGTGCTGGTAGATGGTGCCTGGCATGGCTTCTCGGCGGCGTGTCATGAACCTGCTCGATGCCCAGTTGGCTGCTGGGGTGCGGGTCAACGCCGCTGAGTTCGCGCGCGAGCATGGTGTGTCGGTCCGTACCGTGTACCGGCATCAGGCGCGGATCCGGGACGTGGGCGAATGGCAGGAGCGGTCCCGGCGGCCGCGTAGCAGTCCGCGGATGACGCCACCGGAGCTGGATGCGTGGATCTGCAAGCTGCGCGTCGAACTCGGCCTGGACAACGGGGCCGACTTCATCCACGACGCTCTGATCGAGCTGCACAACGCTACTGCTCCGGCGTGGCGGGTGCCCTCAAGGTCGACGATCAACCGGGTCCTGGGCCGGCATGACCTGCTCGAACGGAACCCGGCGAAACGGCCGCGCAGCTCGTTTCGACGCTTCGTCTACGCCCGGCCCCGGGACTGCTACCAGATCGACGCCACAAACGTCCGGCTCGCCGACGGCAGCCTCGCCGCGGTCTTCGACGTCTTGGACGACTGCACCCGAACCCTCGTCGGCTGTCACACGACGACCGCGGAGACCGCCGAAGGCGCGATCACCGCGGTCAGGCAGGCGTTCACCGAGTACGGGGTCCCGGCGATCGTGTTGTCCGACAACGGCACCGCGTTCACCAGCCGCCTGACCCGACCCGGATCGATCTCCACGTTCGTCCAGTACCTCCGGCAACACAATGTCCGGCCGATCAACTCCAGCCCCTACCACCCGCAGACCTGCGGCAAGGTCGAACGCCACCACCAAACCCTCAAGAAATGGCTGAGCACCCAACCCACCCCCACCACCTGCCCCGAACTGCAGAACCTGCTAGACGCCTACCGCCGCTACTACAACACCGAACGACGCCACAGCGCCCTGCCGCGACGCGCCACCCCCGCCCAGGCCTGGACAGACGCGCCCAGCCTCGGCGGGCCGACCAGCCTGCCCAGGCAAACCGACGCCACCCTGCACCGCTGCCTCGTAGGCAGCACCGGCGCCATCACCGTCGCCGGGCACCGCACCAGCGTCGGCACCACCCACGCCGGCGCCACCGTCACCGCCATCCGCGACCAAAACCGAATCACCATCTACAACCGCGACGGACAACCCCTCGGCCACTTCCACCTCACCCCCGACCGGACCTACATCAGCCTCACCCGAGCAGCCTGATCAACAACTCATGACACATCTATCGGGACTTCCCCTTGACACATGTCTCGGGACACGACAGTTAGCCGCTAACGGAAAGTGTCCAAGATCTACCTGCGAAGCGGCAGAGATCGCCCCCCTCGGGACCCGGCAGGGGTGCGCCGGGGCCGCGGGGACTCGGCAGATCCGCGCGGCCCAGGTGCGGGCGGGGCGGTGCGGCACCCGGCACGCGGCACCCGGCAGGCGGCAGGCGGCAGCCGGCACACGGCGCACGGCGCAGCACGCGGCGTCCGGTGTCCAGTGCGGCATACGTGGCGCCCCGCACCCGGTGCCGGTGGCCGGTGCGGCACCCGCGCTCGGCACAGGGCGCCCGGCCAGGGTCAGAAGAGGACCGTGGCGAGGGTGCCGACCGGCTGGAAGCCGCAGCGTTCGTAGACCCGGCGGGCCGGAAGGTTGAAGTCGTTGACGTAGAGGCTGACAGTGGGGGCGACCCGCAGCAACGCGTCGCGGACGACGGCTGCCATGGCGGCTGTGGCGATCCCTCGGCCGCGCCACTCGGGTGCGACCCAGACGCCCTGGACCTGCGCCGTCCGCTTGGTCACCACGGCCAGCTCGGCCTTGAACACGACCTTGCCGTCGACGAAGCGGGCGTACGCCCGACCGGCGCGGACCAGGTCGTTGACCCGCCGGCGGTAGCTGCGCCCGGCGTCCTCGGCCAGTGGGGAGACGCCGACCTCCTCGGTGTACATGGCCACTGCCGCGGGGAAGAGCCGGTCGACCTCGCCGGAGCGGACCTGGCGTACCTCCGGGTCGGCCGGTACGGGTGGCAGGGAGTCGGCGACCAGCAGCGGCTGGTTGGGGCGGACGTCTCGCGCTGGCCCCCATGTGTCGGAGAGCCGGTCCCACAGCCCGAGCACTGCGTCGGCCCGACCGACGATGGACGAGCACAACCGCTCCTCGCCCGCGAGCAGGTCGGCGAAGGCGGCCACCGCGGCGTCGCTCGCCAGCACCGGCGTCAGGTTGCCGCCGAGCCAGCACAGCGATTCGAGGTTGCGCCGTGCCCCGTACCCCAGGATTCTGCCCTCGGCCCGCCACCACGAGAGGCCGCGCGCGGCGATCCGTTCGGCGACCTGCGCGCCCGCGAACGGGTCATGGTCGAGTAGTCGCTCGACCGCGCGGCGCTCCGATTCCCCCAGTTGGCGTACCGGCACCGTCAGCACGACTCCCAGCCTGCCAGATCGACCCCCCGGTCCGCCGGTCGAGTGACAAGGCTGGCACCTGCTCTGTCGGCTCACTGAGCGGCCGGGTTCGCCCAGCCCATCGGACGACCGGTGGCACCAGTGCCCCGAGCAGGAGGAACAGGCCACCGAGCACAAACCAGCCCGGTACGCCCCAGCCGAGCGCGAGGGTGGTCACCACCACCGGCGCGAGCATCTTGCCCAGTTCGTAGCCCATGCCGTACGCCCCCTGGTACTGGCCCTGGGCGTCTGCTGGCGCGAGGCCGAAGGAGATCCCCCAGCCGGCGGCGGAGTGCCACAGCTCCCCGGTCACGTGGGCGACCGAACCGCAGGCAAGCAGGCCGACGGCACCGGCCGTGGGCAGTGCGCCGCTGGCGGCGAAGAGTACGCAGGCCAGGGCGATGGCCACCCCCGCTCGACGGGCGGCACGGGCGGCTCCGGGCAGGGTGGCAGCGGTGCCCGCGGTGCGGACCTGGAAGAGCACCACCAGCACGGTGTTGACCAGCGTCAACGCGGAGATCATCCAGACGGGCGCCCGGGTGTGCCCGGCGATCCACAGCGGCAGGGCGATGGTGAGCAGGCTGAAGTGCATGGACATCAGCCCGTCGACCAGGGTGAAGGCAAGGAACGGGCGGTCCCGCAGGGCGACCAGTCGAGGGCCGTGCGCGGGGGCGGCGACCGGGGCGATGCTGGGCAGTCGGATGAAGACCACCGCTGCGGCCAGCGACGCCGCCGCCGCGGCCAGGATCAGCACGACGTATCCGGTGCGGGTGTCGGCGGCGATGGCGAAGCCACCGAGGACCGCGCCGACGGAGATCCCGACGTTGGTGGTGGCCCGGAGGTAGGCGCGGGTGCGTACCCGCTGGTCGGCCGGGATCGCCCCGGCGATCAGCGCGCCCCGCGCACCGCGCTCAACCGCGTCGGCGAGCGCCGTGGCGGCTCCCACCAGCACGAAGGTGGGAAACGACCGGACGGCGATGAGGCCGACTGTGAGGGTGCCGGCGGCGAACAACGCGCCGACCTGTACGCCGCGCGGGCCGACGCGGTCGGCCAGGTAGCCACTGGGTGTGCTGGCCAGCACGCCGACGAGGGCCGAGATGGTCAGGCCGATGCCCACCTGGGTCGCCGACAGGCCGACCGACCGGGTCAGGAAGAGCGCGCTGGCGACGAGCCACAGGCCACGCCCGACGGTCTTGACCAGGGTGCCGACGGTGAGGACCCGGGCCGGGCCCGGTGGGGGAAGCAGGCGCATGACCGACACCCTAACAAGACGTACGTACGGTTTGTAAAGAGCCACTTGTCGGCGATGCATTGCCGATATATCGTTGATGCATCAGCGACAGTACGAAGAGAGGGAGAACCCGATGAGGTTCCATCGACAGCACCACCCGATGCACGAGGCTCGGATGCGTGGGTTCGGCTTCCCGCCGGTTCCGCCCGGCCCGCACGGCGACGGCGAGCACGGACACGGCGGCCCCTGGGGCGGTCGGGGCCGTGGACGGGGTCGGGGCCGACGCCCCAACGTCCGGGCGGCCGTGCTGGCTCTGCTCACCGAGCGGCCGATGCACGGTTACGAGATGATCCAGGAGATCGACTCCCGCACCGGCGGCGCGTGGCGGCCGAGCCCGGGCTCGATCTACCCCACCCTCCAACTGTTGGAGGACGAGGGCGTGATCGTCGCCAGCACGGAGGAGTCCGGCGGCGGACGAAAGCGGTTCACGGTCACCGAGGCCGGTCAGGCCGAGGCCACCGAGGCGGCGCAGACCCCGGCGTGGGCGGACGTCGCCCAGGGCACGGTGAGCAGCTGGCACGACATCCGCGACTCCGGCGCGCAGGCGATGAACGCGCTACGACAGGTCATGATGAACGGCACCGACGACCAGCGTGAGCGGGCCGCCCAGGTGCTCGACGAGACGCGGCGCAAGCTGTACGCGATCCTCGCCGAATCCGAGTGACACCAGCCCGCACCACCGCGAGGCGAAACCGCAGTGACGCGAGCCCGCAGTGACGCGAGCCGCATCCACCGCACACCAACCACGCCCCGCACCGACGGGCCGGGATGCAACAAAAGCGGCCGTTCCCCCGAGGGAACGGCCGCTTTTGCCAACTGGAAATCAGTGCACGGTGACCGTCGGACCGGTGATCAGCCCGCGCAGCTCCTCGGGCAGCTCGGCGCCCATCTCGTCGGCGATCCGCAGCGCCTCCTCGATCAGCGTCTCCACGATCTGCGCCTCGGGCACCGTCTTGACGACCTTGCCCTTGACGAAGATCTGGCCCTTGCCGTTGCCGGAGGCGACGCCCAGGTCGGCCTCGCGGGCCTCGCCGGGACCGTTGACGACGCAGCCCATCACGGCGACCCGCAGCGGCACCGGCAGCCCTTCCAGACCGGCGGTGACCTCCTCGGCGAGCTTGTAGACGTCGACCTGGGCCCGCCCGCAGGACGGACAGGAGACGATCTCCAGGCCCCGCTCGCGCAGGCCCAGCGACTCCAGGATCTGGTTGCCGACCTTGATCTCCTCGACCGGCGGGGCGGACAGCGACACCCGGATGGTGTCGCCGATGCCCTCGGCGAGCAGGGCGCCGAAGGCGACCGCCGACTTGATGGTGCCCTGGAAGGACGGGCCGGCCTCGGTGACACCGAGGTGCAGCGGGTAGTCGCACTGCTCGGCGAGCTGCCGGTACGCGCGGATCATCACGACCGGGTCGTTGTGCTTGACCGAGATCTTGATGTCGCGGAAGCCGTGCTCCTCGAACAGCGAGCACTCCCACAGCGCCGACTCGACGAGCGCCTCGGCGGTGGCCTTGCCGTACTTGGACAGCAGCCGCTTGTCCAGCGAGCCGGCGTTCACGCCGATGCGGATCGGCACCCCCGCCGCCCCCGCGGCGCGGGCGATCTCCTTGACCTTGTCGTCGAACTGGCGGATGTTGCCGGGGTTGACCCGGACCGCCGCGCAGCCGGCGTCGATCGCCGCGAAGACGTACTTGGGCTGGAAGTGGATGTCGGCGATCACCGGGATCTGCGACTTCTTGGCGATCGCGGGCAGCGCCTCGACGTCGTCCTGGGACGGCACGGCCACCCGGACGATCTGGCAGCCGGACGCGGTCAGCTCGGCGATCTGCTGGAGGGTGGCGTTGATGTCGGAGGTGAGGGTCGTGGTCATCGACTGCACCGACACCGGCGCACCGCCGCCGACCGGCACCGAACCGACCATGATCTGGCGGCTGGCCCGACGGGGAGCGAGCGGCGGGGGCGGCACGGCTGGCATACCGAGACTGATAGCGGTCACTTCAGGCACTCACCTTGAGAAGAGCGTGATGGGGTTGACCACGTCCGCGGCGATGGTCAGCAGCGTGAACGCGCCACCGATCAGGATCACCACGTACGTGAAGGGCATCAGTTTGAGGTAGTCCACCCGGCCGGGGTCGGCCCGCCCGATCCGCGCGTAGACCCAGGAGCGGGCCCGTTCGAACCAGGCGATGGCGATGTGGCCGCCGTCCACCGGGAGCAGCGGCAGCAGGTTGAACACGCCGATGAAGAAGTTCAGCGACACGAAGAGCATGAAGAAGACCAGCCAGGCGTTGTTCTCCACCGCCTCGCCGCCGAGTCGGCTGGCGCCGACCACACTGATCGGGGTGTCGACGTCCCGCTCGCCGCCGGTGAGGGCGGTCCACAGGGCGGGGACCTTCTGCGGGAGGCGCTGGAGCGCCTTCACGGTGCCGACGGCCAGCTCACCGGTGAAGTCGGCGGTGGCGCCGAAGGCGCCGACCGGCCCGTACGTCACGCGGGTGGGCGTGCTGGGGACGAGCCCGACACCGAGCGCGGCCACCGGCGCGGCGGCACCCGTCGGGTTGTCCAGCGGCGGACGCTGGGTCTGCGCGAGCACCGTGCTGGTGCTGCCCGGCTGCCCGTCGCGGACGTACGCGATCTGCGCGGTGTCGCCCGGCTTGAGCCCGCGCAGCGTGGTGAGCAGGTCGCCGTAGGAGTTGACCGGCGTGCCGTTGACCGAGGTGATCCGGTCACCGTTGCGCAGTTGCGCCTGCGCGGCAGGGCTGGCCGCGTCTGCGCTCGTGCACGCGCGGACCGCGTTCTCCGGGACCACGCAATCGCTGAGCTGGATGACCGCGGGCTCCTGGCGGGCCTGCGCGTCGGTGGTCGGGAAGTCCGGGTTGGGCAGGCCGGCGGAGACGGCGAGGATCCAGATCGTGATCAGGGCGAGCGCGAAGTGCGTGATCGACCCTGCGGCCATCACGATCGTCCGCTTCCAGACCGGGTAGCGCCACATCACCCGCGACTCGTCGCCCGGTTCGACGTCGTCGTCCTGCGGGGTCATCCCGACGATCTTGCAGAAGCCGCCGAGCGGAATGCCCTTGACGCCGTACTCGGTTTCGCCGCGCTTGAACGACCAGATGGTGGGGCCGAAACCGACGAAGAACTTCGTGACCTTCATCCCGAACGCCTTGGCGGTCAACAGGTGACCCGCCTCGTGCAGGCTCACCGAGATGAGAATGGCCAGGGCGAAGAGGACCACCCCGAGCAGGTACGACATCAAGCTCCTTCCACCGAACCCGCGATGATCTCCTGCGCGTGCGCGCGTGCCCACGACTCGGCAGCGAGCACGTCCTCGACGGTACCTGGTTCGTCGAAGTCCGGAGCGTCCTCCAACACGCGTTCGAGGGTGTCGACGATGCCGAGGAACGGCAGCCGGCCCGCCACGAACGCCGCGACGCACTCCTCGTTCGCCGCGTTGTAGATCGCCGGACGGGAACGCCCGGCCTCCCCCGCGGCCTTGGCCAGCGCGACGGCCGGGAACGCCTCGTCGTCCAGCGGCGCGAACTCCCAGGTGTGCGCGGCCGTCCAGTCCACCGCCCTGGACGCCTCCGGCACCCGGTCCGGCCAGCCGATGCCCAGCGCGATGGGCAGCCGCATGTCCGGTGGGCTGGCCTGGGCGATCGTCGACCCGTCGACGAACTCGACCATGGAGTGGATCACCGATTGCGGGTGCACCATCACTGTGATGTCGGCATACGGCACGTCGAACAGCTCGTGCGCCTCGATCACCTCAAGGGCCTTGTTGACCATGGTGGCCGAGTTGATCGTGACGACGGGCCCCATGTTCCAGGTCGGGTGCGCGAGCGCCTGCTCGGGTGTGACCTGCGTCAACTCGTCGCGCCGCCGACCCCGGAACGGGCCGCCGCTGGCCGTGACGATCAACCGGCGCACCTCACCGCGCGTCCCGGACCGCAGGCACTGGGCCAGCGCCGAATGCTCCGAGTCGACCGGGACGATCTGCCCCGGCCGCGTCACCGCGGCCCTGACCAGCGGGCCGCCGGCCACGAGCGACTCCTTGTTGGCCAACGCGAGGGTACGACCACCACGCAGCGCGGCCAGCGTAGGAGCGAGGCCCAGCGAGCCGACCACCCCGTTGAGCACGATGTCGCACGGCCACTGGGCCAGCTCGGTCATGGCGTCGGGGCCGGCCACGATCTTGGGAAGCTTGAAGTCGCCGGTGGCCCAGCCGCGCCGGCTCGCCTCGGCGTAGAACGCGAGTTGCAGGTCCTGCGCGGCGGACGCCTTGGCCACCCCGACCGCCTCGACGCCCAGTTCGAGGGCCTGCGCGGCGAGCAGCTCGACGTTGCCGCCGCCCGCACCCACGGCGACCACCCGGAACCGGTCGGGGTTACGCCGAACGATGTCGATGGCCTGCGTGCCGATCGAGCCGGTGGACCCGAGCAGGACAAGGTCGCGGGGGGAAGTCACGAGGCCATTCTTCCCCACCCCCGCTGCACACCCGCTGGGAGCCTCAGGCGTCCCCGTCCGACGCGTCCGGCAGCGCCTCCTCGCCGAGCAGGTCGGCCGGATCGATGGAGAACTCGAACGGCTCCCGCATGACGAAGCGCGTCCCCGCCGCAGCGGCAGCCACCGGGCGGTACTCCCCCTCGGTCAGCTCGTACAACGCGATGGTGGGCACCCGATTGCGCAGGTCAACCCGGAGAAAGAAGGGCACGCGGGCAGCGGCGTACTCACGTGGGCGGTCGATGATGTCCTTGCGCCGGTTTCCGGGGGAGACGATCTCCCCCAGAAGCACGGCGTGCCCGATGTCCATCGTCGTTCGACCGCCACCCGGAGCGTCGAGAATGACGATGTCCGGAATGAAGAGATCCTCGCCCGAGACGATGTTCGCCTCAAGATAGAGCCACAGCTTCGCGCGACGCGCCGCCTGCTTGAGGAGATAGGCGAGGTCCAGCTCCGCGTCCTGATGGTCGTACCCGGCATGTGGTGTCACGATCACGCTTCCGCTCAGGACCTCAACCTTGGGGCCGTTGGTCTCCGGCAACAGGTCGAGGGCGAGCTGTGCGGTCCACGGCTCGTCGTGCCACCGCAGCACGTCGAACGACGGCTCGGTGTGCTGCGGCGCCGGCTCCGGCGCGAACGCGGCCTGGGCCATCCGGGCTCACCCCCTCAGCGGAACATTCTGCTCAGCTCAGCCTAGCCACCGCAGCCTCAGCTGTGCGTCGTCGCACACCCAGTCCGGCGTCCGCAAGGACAACCCTCGTCAGGAGACGCTACGCCGAGCACGTCGCCCGGGTTAATGGAGCTATCTTATTCCGGTTCGTATCTTGCGGCACGTTTCCAACAGAGATGCTTCACTGTCGTCGTTCCCCTCAGCCCAACCCACAACAGCCAAGGCTTCAACAATCTTGAATCCGAACTCTTGCCGCAATGCTGCTGCCGCCTGAATGTACTGACCAGGCTCTCCATGAAGCCTGATTATGCGAGCAATATCAACTAGGCCGCCACCAGAATCAATCGACGCGCGAAACATATGACGCCACTCTCCCGCAACAGGCATCACGGCCTGCCGAACTGTAGCCGAACGGGCGCCCCGCCAGATACCTCTTGATCTACATGCGACAGCTTCGTGAAGCCATGCCTTTGAGCCATTCTTCCGGTCCAGGTCATCCGTGCAGCCTGTTCCGGCGTGCTTCCGCCTGCAAGTGCTGCGACAAACGATGCCTCGTTCTCATCCACACGACAGACCCGTCGGGTCCGAGTGGGTCACCGGGTTGTTGTGGGCGTACGCGTACCCGTTGGACTGTGCCGGGTCGGCCAGGTCCAGGACTGTGGGGGAGGCGCAGTTGGCCAACACGCGGTTCGCTCGGGGCCCGTTGCCGTCCGAGCGTCATGATCATGCGTCTGATCGACGGATAGCCCGCCGTGGCCTGCTCCGTAACATCAGCGGCGATCACGATCACAGACGGGGGAACACCCTGAACCAGAAACTCCAGGCCCGCGCGTTCGAGCGGGTGGCGCCGATCCTGAAGCCGGGGGAACGGCCGGTCACCGCGACCCGGGCGATGGTCGGAAGCTTCTCGGCCAGTCGGCTCGGGACGGCCGTCGCTCAGGGGCTGATCCAGGCTGCTGCCGGTGCGACGGGTGCCGCGCTGGCGCGGACCAAGAAGCAGTTCGTCGTGCTCACCGACCAGCGGCTGATCTTTCTGCCGCAGACCTTCCTCGGCGGGCCCGGCACCGGCGTTCTCGGTGAGGTGCCCCGGGAACACGTCGAGCTCGCCGAGGCGAAGATGGGCCTTGTGAGCCTGCTCCGCCTCGCCTTCGGCGGTACGGGGGACGGCGTCAGCCTGACCTTCCCGCGGGTGGACAAGAAGAACGCCGAGGAGCTCGCGGCAGCCCTGGCGCCGGTGCCAACCGCCTGATCGGGGCCGGCCCGCGTCGGCCTGGCCGCCGCGGCCGTGGCATTGCCGGCACTGCGGCGGTGTCTCCGCGACGCACAGGCTTGATCGACTCGGGCTTACGGAAGTCGGGGTGTCCGCGTACTGCGGACACCCCGACTTCCTGGAAAACGTGGTGATCAGGGGTTGATGACGAACTGCGAGCCCGGCTGGATGACGATGTTGCCGTCGGCCGAGTTGGTGATTGTCACGTTGGTGAGGTTGGCGTTGCCGCGCGCGCCGCTCATCGCGAGGATGCCGGCGCCGTTGTTGGGCTTGTCGATCCGCACATTGGTGATGGCGACGTTCGGCATGTTGCCGCCGCCGTTCTTGAACTGGATGCCGTCGAACGTGGAGTCGATGATGTCGGTGTCGCGGATCGTGACGCCGACGATGTCCCTGGTGGCGGGGAAGAGCGTGATGGCCCCGAACTCCTGGTCCTCGTTCCAGAAGGCGCCACCGGTGCGGTAGAGCCCGTTGTTGGCGATCAGCGTCGTGCCGGAGAACGGCAGCGGGTCGTGGTCGGTCGCCAGCATGATGCCCGGGTAGTTCGCCGTGTCGTAGATCAGGTTGTTCTCGATCGAGTTGTCGTAGCCGCCGTAGATGGCGATGCCGTTGGCCCGCCAGGGCAACTGGATGGTGTTGTTGACGAAGTGGTTGTCGTGGGCGATGTCGACGTTGCGGTCCTTCACGTACGGGTTGGCCCAGACCGCGAGCGCGTCGTCACCGGTGGTGCGGAACGACGAGTTGAACACCCGCGAGTTGCGCGTGCCGTTGCTGAAGTTGATGCCGTCGGCGTACGTGTTGCGGATCCGCATGCCGGTGAACTCCAGCCCGTCGGCCGGCCCCCACAGGTCGGGGATGTTGTCGTAGTCGCGGCCCACCCAGACACCCACGTTGGCGTGCTCGATCCACACGTTGCTGATCCGGGTGCCGGTGCCGAAGCGACCGTTCAGACCGACGCCGCCCTCGGCGTTGCCGTCACCGCCGCGGATCCGGCCGGAACCGAAGATCGCAATGTCGGAGATCTGGGTGTTCTTGTCGATGTCGAAGCCGAAGTTGCCCTCGTGGGGGTGGTTGATGCCACCCACCACGTTCTGCGGCTCGGTCAGCGTGTAGAGCTGCGAGTGCCACATGCCGGCGCCCGGATGGTGACGTTGCTGATGCCGACCTGGTTGTGCGTGCCCCGGTTCAGTGGGTCGTCGGTCAGGATCTTCTGCTCCTGCCGCCACTGCCCGGCCGGGATCCACACGCAGCTGATGACGCCGTTCTGGTCGTCGGTCACCGCACGCTGGATGGCGGCGGTGTCGTCGAGCCCGTCGTTCGGGACCGCACCGTACGAGGTGATCGAGGTGCAGCCGGCCGGCTGGCTCGCCGCCGGTGCCACCTGCTCCAGGTCGATCATGTCGATGACGTAGAACGAGGCGGTGTCACCCGAGTCGCGCTGCAACTTGAACCGGGTGCCGGCCGGGTACGACTGCGCCAGCAGCGCGTTCGACTCGTCGAAGAGCCGTCGGGCGTCGGCCTGCGGGGTGTTGGTCAGCGCCTCCGGCCCGTCGGTGTTGCCGTAGAGCCAGCTGTGCCGCGACGACAGTGTCAACTTCCGGGAGAAGACGTCGTTGACGTAGAGGCTGATGGTCGCCTCGATGCCGCCACCACCGGGCGCGTCCGGGATGGAGTTGCGCACCACTATGGAGTTGGCCTGGTTGGCCGAGGTGAACTCGACGAACTGGCCGGTGCTGTTGAGCCGTACCGACCTGCGGCCGGAGGATTCGCTGGCGAAGTTGGTGTGGCCGAAGGTCCGCAGCGCGTCGGGCTCCAGCAGCGTGCCCTGGTAGCGAGCGGTCTCCGCCTCGTACGAGACGTACGGGACGGCTGCGCCGCGCCCGACCACGATCGACTGGCTGAACCCGTTGTTGGTCTCGTTGGTCTCGGTCACCGCGTTGGTCGCGTCGGCCGTGGCCGTGATGGTGGCACCTCCGCTGGTGGCGGTCCAACTGCCGGTGACGGCCACGTTGACCGTCGCGCCGGCCGCGATCGAGGCGGTGCTGGTGTTGAGCGTGGTGCTGCCCACCACCAACCGGGTGACAGTGGTCGCGCCGGTCGCGGTGGTGCCACGGTTGCGGACCGCCACGGTGAAGGTGACGGACGTGCCGACCGCAGGGTTCGGCGGGTTCGAGGCGATGCTGAGCACCTGCAGGTCCGGGCCGGGCGCCTGCGTGACCACCAGCGGCGACGCCGCCGTGAAGCTGTTGTTGCTGTTGTTCTGCTCGACGATTGTGTTCGCCGGGTCGACCACCGCCGAGACGGCGTAGCTGCCCATCGGCCGGGTGCCGGCGTTGAACGACACGGTGGTCGAGCCGCCCGCGGCGAGCGCGCCCACCGTGGCGCTGCCGGCGACGGCGCCGGCCAGGCTGAAGTTCACAGTGGTCGCCGCGGCGGCGGCGGAGCCGATGTTGCGCACCACGGCCGAGAGCGTGACCGGGGAGACCTCGCTGGGCGAGGTCGGCGACCAGGTCACCGAGCTGACGACCAGGTCCGGGTTGGGCGCCGGCGTGCCGCACACCTCGAACTCGGCCACCTGGCCGGACGGGGCGCCGGTGTTGCCGGTGAAGCGCAACTGCACGTCCGCGGTGGTCGCGGTGACCGGGATGCTCACCACGTTGGTGCCCTGGACGAACTGGTAGGTCGCCGCCGACACCAGACTGGTGTATGAGGACGAGGCCTGGTCGCGACCGAGGACCTGGATGGTCTGGGTACGGGTGCCCCAGGCCGGGTCCGGGTTGAGCTTGACGGTGACGCCGGAGATGGAGTGGTTGGCACCCAGCGCGACGGTCAGGTTCTGCGGGTAGCTCGCCGCGCCCTCCCAGTAGGTGGTGAGCTGCCCGTCGTTGGCCTTGTCCGGGGTGAAGCTGAAGGTGGAGCCGCTCGCCGTCATGCTCTTGCCCTGCGCCACGTTGGTGCAGGCGGGCGGGTTGCTGCCGGTCCGGGTCACGGTGTTGCTGTTGCCGGAGAGGTTGCCAGCGGCGTCGCGCGCCCGGACGTGGTAGGACACGGTGGCCGTCGTCGGCTGGGTGTCGTTGAAGGTGGTCACGTTCCCGATGGACTGGAGGAACGCGCCGTTGCGGTAGACGTCGTAGCCGGCGATACCGCTGCCACCCGCGTTGTCGGTCGAGGCCACCCAGTTGAGGCTGATGGTGGTGCCCGACTGGGTGTACGAGAGGTTGCCGGGGACGCTCGGCGCTGTGGTGTCCGGGGTGGTGCCGCCGCTGCCGTACACCTCCAGCTCGGAGAGCTGCCCGGCCGGCCAGGCGCTGTTGGCGGTGATGGTGATCCGCACGTAGCGGGTGGAGGTCTGACCGAAGTTGATGGTGACCGTGCTGCCGCTCGCCGGGTTGAAGGTGTACGTCTGGGACCCGACCAGGTCGGTGAACGACGAACCGTTGGCGCTGCCCTGCACGCTCAACGTCTGCGTCCGGGTGCCCCAACCGGAGGTCGGCAGCTTCAGTACGACCTGGTTGACGCTCTGCGATGAGCCGAGATCGACCTGGACCCACTCCGGGAAGGAGTTGTTGACGCTCTCCCAGTAGCTGCCCGCGTTGCCGTCGACGACCTTCGACGAGTCGTAGACGTCGGCGTGGCCGCTCTCCTGGGTGGGCCGGCCCTGCGCGAGGTTGGTGGCCGCCGCGGCGACGCCGGCGCTCGGCGCGGCCGCCGTGTCGGCGGGGCGGGCGGCACCGGCGGGGTTCGCGAGGGCGGTGGCCCCTGCCGTGGCGATCAGCGTGGCCGCGGCTGCCGCCGCCACCATCCTGAACAGATTCGTTCGTCTCATCACTGTCCTTGTCGTCGGGGACGGCTGCCGCGGCGGCTTGACCACGGGGGTGGGGGTGCGGCGGTGGGACGACCATCAACGGGCCCCTCCAAGGAGCCCGTTGAATCTTCCGATAGCATGCGTTAAATCGCGCACGTCTTTGTCAAAATCTTGCGCTACTTTGCCCAGAGGTTACTGACGTGCTACGGGAGCGTCAACACTTCGACCACCGTGACTATTTATGGGCATGCGCGTCCTGCGGGCCGTCGCCGCTTCGCTGTGGCGTGCGCCCGTCGACACAACAGTGATGCCGGTGAGTCGTCAGAACGACTCACCGGCATCAGGGTTCGCAACGCGTTGGGCTCACCGCACGAGCACGGAGGTGCCCGGGTGCTCAGGCGGTCGGCGCCGCTCGGACGAAGGTCTCCAATTCCTCACCGCCGTACCACTCGGTGCGCCGGCCCACGTGCTCCATGCCGAGTCGCCGGCAGACCGCCATCGACGGCTCGTTGCCCGGCGACACGACCGCGTAGATCTCCGAGGTGCCGGCGGCGAACTCCCGCGCCATGAGGGCACGGGCCGCCTCGGTGGCGTAGCCGTGACCCCACGAGTCCGGATGCAGGTGCCAGCCCGTCTCGATGTCCTCGGTGAGCTGCGTCTCCGGAATTCCCGGCAGCCGCTTGAGCAACACTGTGCCCGCCACCAGCCCGGTCTCGCGCACCTCGATCGCCCACGTGCCGTACCGGCCTCCGTCGGCGGCGTGCCGGGCCTGCCAGATGCGCAGCCGATCGATGGCCTCGCTCGGGTCGGTCAGCGGCAGACCCGGTGCCGCGCCCAACCAGCGGGTGATCTCGGGGCGGGAGTAGATGTCGTAGATCCGGGCCAGATCAGCCGGATCGTCGGTCCAATCGCGCAGGATGAGGCGTTCGGTGGTGACAACAGTCATGACCCGCGATCTTAAGGAGTGGCGGCCCCGACGACAGGGAAAGGGACCACGATGGGCAGCGGATGGCAGCAGGCGAGGCGGATCACCCGGGCCGCGTTCCGCCCGCTACGTGGGCGGGACCTGTCACTGCACGCCGCCGCGATCACCTTCTACGGCGCGATCGCCGTGGTGCCGGTCGCCCTGTTGGCGATCTGGCTCACCTCCCTGGTCGCCGGAGCCGACCGGGTACGCCGGCTCACCTCGTACGCCGTGGAAGCCCTGCCCACAGCGATCGGCGCACCCCGCGCGGTGGACGCGTTGGTCAACGCCGGGGTGGAGTTGACCCCGCTGCTGGCTCTGGCCTCGCTGCTGCCCGCGTCCCTGTACGGCGAGGGGCTGCGCCGGGCGTTCGTCTCGGTGGCGGCACCCCGTTCCGACGAGCACCTGGTCGGCTGGCGCGGTCGGATCCTCCTGCTGCCGCTGCTCGCGCCAGCCCCCGCGCTGCTGCTGTCGATCCTGCTGGCACTCCCGCTCACCACCCGTCTCGTCCGTCAGGGTGGCTGGGTCGGCGCGCTGGGCGTGGTGCTGTCGTTCCTGGCGGTCTGGCTGGTGCTCACGCCGGTGCTGGTGTGGGTGTTCCGGGTCGTCGGGTCGGCCTCCCCGGACTGGCTCTCCACGCTCGGGATCGGGTCGTTCACCGCGGCGAACCTCTCCGGCTTCCTGCACGGCTTCGTGCTCTTCGCCTCGCTCCCCCTGGACCTGGGAGTGCCGTTCGGTGGCTTCGACGAGATCGGCGCCGGCGTGGCCGTGCTCCTGTGGCTCTACATGTTCCACGTAATCGTCCTGGCCGGTTACTCCGCCACCCTGACCCTCTCCCGCTGGCGCGCCCAGCGCACCGGCGCCACGGACTAGGCTGCGGCGGCATGAGCAGTGAGATTCCGGCCCGCGCCGACGTCGTGATCGTCGGTGCCGGGCACAACGGCCTGGTCTCCGCAGTCCTGCTGGCCCGCTCCGGTCTGGACGTCCTGGTGCTGGAGGCGGCCGACGTGATCGGCGGCGCGACCCGCACCGAGAACCCGTTCCCGAAGGTGCCGGGGCTGCGGCACTCCACCGGCTCGTACCTGCTCGGGTTGATGCCACCGGAACTGCTCGCCACGCTCGACGTCCGGATCCCGGTGCTGCGCCGCGACCCGCACTACTTCCTGCCCACGCCGGGTGGCCTCGGCTCGCCGTACCTGCTCTTCGGAAGCGACACCGCAGCCACCCGGGCGCAGCTCGCGGAGTTCTTCTCCCCCGCCGACGTGGCCGCCGACGACGCCATGCAGGCCGAGTTGGCCGCGCTGCGCGAGGATCTCGCCCCGGCCTGGCTGGCGGAGCCACTGAGCGTCCAGGAGACCGCCGAGCGGCACGTGCGACCGGCGCTGCGGCAGGTCTTCGTCGACCTCGTGCAGGGCTCGGTGGCCGACTACCTGGCCCGGTTCGAGTTCCGCTCCGAGCTGCTGGTCAGCATGTACGCGGTCACCGACGGGCTGTCCGGCCTCAACGCCGGCCCGGACGACCCCGGCACGGGCCACAACTTCCTCGTGCACAACATGTGCCGGCTGCCCGACTCCGGCGGCACCTGGATGATCGCCGAGGGCGGGATGGGCACTGTCTCACGGACGTTCGCCGAGGCCGCCCGCGCCGCCGGGGCGACAATCCTGACCGGTACGCCGGTGAGTGCGGTGACCCTCGACGGCGGCACGGCGAGCGGAGTGGTTTTGGCCGACGGCCGACAGGTCGCCGCCAAGGTGGTGCTCGGCGCGTGTGACCCGTACCGGTTGATGGACCTGCTGCCCGACGGAGCGCTCCCGGCGCCGCTCGGCGAACGGATGGCAGCGGTCCGCCGCCCCGGCACCACCCTCAAGCTCAACCTGGCGCTCACCGGGCTGCCCCGGTTCTCCTGCCTGCCGGCCGACACGCCGAGCCCGTTCGGCTCGACCATCCACCTGCTGCCCGGCTCCGCGTCGCTGGTCGGCGGGGACGACACGTCGCCGATGACCGCGCTGCGCTCGATGTGGGCGGACGTGCAGGCCGGGCGACTGCCGGCGGAGCCGACCATCGAGTGGTACCTGCACACCACCGTCGACCCGTCGCTCTCCGACGCCGCCGGGCACCACTCGTCGGCGCTCTTCGTCCAGTCGGTCCCCTACGAGCTGGCCGGCACGACCTGGGACGCGGCACTGCCCGGCTACGTCGACCGACTCGTCGGGATCGTCGAGCGGTACGCCCCCGGCACCGGTGACCTGATCGCCGACGCGGTGCCGCTCCCCCCGCCCGGCATCGAGAAACACTTCGGCATCACCGGCGGGCACATCCACCACGTCGACAACACGGTCTCGTTCACCGACCGGATGCCCTACGCCACCGGCATCGACGGCGTGTACGCCGGCAGCGCCGGCTGCCACCCGGCCGGCAGCGTCATCGGCGCAGCCGGCCACAACGCCGCCCGCCGAATCCTCACGGACCTGGGCCGCTGACCCCGACCTACCGCAGAAGTGCGTTGATCATGAAGTTATTGCCTGCCGTGGCGGCGTGTCGGGGCAATAACTTCATGATCAACGAGGCGGGTCAGATCACCGCTTCGCCGGCGGGAGCCGGGGTCTCCGCGTCCACCCGGTGGGCTCTCACCTTGTGGCCGACGCTCGTGAGGCAACGGCCGCTGGGCAGGTCGAAGCGCCAGCCGTGCAGCTGGCAGGTGAGCTGGTCACCGTCGACGATGCCGAACCGGGTCAGGTCCGCCTTCAGGTGCGGGCAGCGCCGCTGCACCACCCAGTCGCCCAGGGTGATGTCCTCGGCGTCGGTGCTGCGCTCGTGCTCGTCGTACCAGCCCTCGGCGTACTGGAGACGCTCCTCGGAGAGGCACTTGAAGAACGCGTAGACGAACTCGTTGTACTGGCCGATCCGGGCCGCCGAGAAGCGGCAGGACAGGAAGAGCGAGTTGACCCAGTCCACCTCGTCGATGAAGAGCAGGTGCTCGATCAGCGACCGCTCGGTACGGAACCGGTAGCGGACCTTCTCGTCGGCGTACGGCCGGACCTCCTTGCCCGGGAAGTCCACCACGATCGACTCGACGCTCTCGCCGTCGTAGCCGACCAGGTCGAAGCGGACCGGGCCACCCACGCCCTTGGCGAGGTAGATCGACTCGTCCAGCAGCGGCTCGATGCGGCGCTTCATCTCGCCGAGGACGTCCACCTCGGGGTGCCGCCACGACGCCTTCTCGGCCTCGATGACCGGGCGCTTACGGTCCCGCATCTCCTCCAGGTGGGCGACCTTGTTCGCGAAGAACTCCTCCACCGGCACCGGGTGAGTGGTGCTCGCGCCCTCGGTGGTGACCTCGGCGACGCTGCCCGGCAGCAGCACGATGCCGTTGGTGCCGCCGACCTTGGCGTACTCCGCCAGGAAGACGGACTGGTCGGGGAAGATGTTGCCCTCGTCGCCGTGGATGTCGTTGAACTGCCACAGTTCGTCGTCGAGGAAGCACGGCGGACCGGCGATCGGGAAGACGTGGTCGGCCTTCAGGTCGTCGATGTAGCGCCACGTCCGGTCGAACTGCCGGTCACGCTTCTGCTTGCCGAACGCGGTCTTCGCCGCCTGCGGCAGCTCGTAGACCATCGGGTACCAGATCGCGCCGGAGAACTGGAGCAGATGCGCGTGCACGTGCCCGAGCTCGGCGAAGACGCTCAGGTCGGTGGGGCGGGCGTCGTTCTGGTTGAGCAGCCGCACCCCGTCGTGCTCGACCCAGAGCGACGAGTCGCCGATCGGTCCGTCGGTCGGGCTGGTCAGTGCCTGGATCATGACCTTGAGGCCGCCGGGCAGCTCCACGACCTGCTCGTTGGGCGCCCTCAGGAACTTGGTGAAGCCAAGCGCCCGGAACTCGTCCTCCATCTCCGAGGTGGGGAACTCGGGGAGCAGGACCGTGGCGTCCTTGGAGATGAAGTCCCGCAGGTGCTTGGCGTCGAAGTGGTCCCGGTGCAGGTGGGACACGTACAGGTAGTCGACCTGGCCCAGAGTCTCCCAGTCGAGCAGGGAATTGTCCGGGAACGGGAACCACGAGGCGAAATAGGCCGGATTGACCCACGGGTCGCACAGAATGCTGCCCGCGGCCGTGTCGATCCGCATGCTGGCGTGCCCGGTTCCGGTCACTCGCACCGCACAGTCCCCCTCAAACAGACAATCAGGTGTACGCCAAACGCTACCGGAGGGAGTCTGACCGCCGCCCCGCGACGCCGGTAGTGCCGTTCGGCCCCGGGTGGGCAGGGCCTGACGGCCGGGAAACCCCCACCCCGCCGCGCCGAGCAGGAGGCGTGCCAGACTAACCAAAGATCCGATCGCGAGGGAAGGACCGACAGTGGCAGGAAGCGAGCCGGTAACGTCGCCAGACCAGCACAAGCCCGGGCACCGCAAGGCCGGGCAGATCGGCGCCGTGCTGTCCGCACTGGCGCTGCTGGCGATGATCTGCGGCAACCACGAGGGCAGGGTCGAGGACCTCTGGCTGATCGGCCTGGCCGCGCTGCTGCTGATCATCGTGATCGGCGACATCGTGCTTCGGCGCAACGGTCTGCGCTCCTGACCCGACCGACCGCCGGACGACCGGCCGACGACGCCGAGGGCCCGCCCCCACCCGGGGGACGGGCCCTCGTCCGTACGCGTCGGGGTCAGCGCCCGAAGAGAATGTCCTGCACGTCCTTGAGCGCGGCGTCGACCTCAGCCTCGAAGTAGCCGCCGGGCACCAGCCCGAACCGGAGCGTGTCCAGGTCCTTCGGGTCGACCGGCATCGGGTTGCGGCGCTGCATGCCGCCGAGCAGGGTCTCGAAGAACCGGTCCACCTGGTCCGGGTCGTAACCGCTGCCGAACCGGCGCACCTGGAAGCTGCGGCGGATCTGGTCGACCCGGTACAGATCGCTGCCGGGCGGGCCGGCCATCGGCGGACCACCCATCGGCGGGCCGCCCATCGGGGGGCCGGCCACGGCGGGCGGGCCGGCCATCGGCGGGCCACCGATGCCCTGCTGAGGCAGCTGCGGCGGACCGGCCGGGCCCCGGCGCATGTCGCGCAGGTCCCGCTCCGGCATCCGGATCTCGGCGGTCATGTCGGCCCGACCGTGTCGCCCGGCCTCGAAGCCGTCGAAGCGCGGCTCCTCCGGCGGATAGCCGCCGGGCGAGCGCTGGTCGTCCGGGCCGTACCCACCCGGTGAGCGCTGGTCGTCCTGGCCGTAACCACCGGGCGAGCGCTGGTCGTCCTGGCCGTAACCCGAGGGGCCGGCGGGGAGGCCGCGCGGCGGAACGCCGTGGCCACCCATCGGACCGGGGCCCATCGGACCGCCGGGGCCCATCGGGCCAGGGCCGGCCGGGCCGCGCGGCGCGTCGTAACCGCCGCGGGGGGCGTCGTACCCACCGGCGAAGGCACCGGTCGGCTCGTCGTAGCGGCCGTAGCGGTCGGGCGGGCCGGCCTGCGCGGGCATCGGACGGGGCGGCATCGGCTGCGGGACCATGCCCCGCTCATCGCGCATCGGCGGCCCCATCCGGTCCGGTGGGCCCATCCGGTCACCCATTCGGGGGTCGCCACCGCGCCCGGCGCTGTTGCGCTCCTCCAGCTCGGCCAACTGCCGCTCGACCCGGTCCAGGTGCAGGTCGACCTGCCACTCGTCGTAGCCGTTGAACCGGACCCGGAAGACGACGTCGTGGACCTCCTGGGAGGCCACCGGCGCGCCGACCTGTCGGCCGTCGAGTGTCGCCTCGACCCGGTCGAGGAAGGCATCCACCTCGTCGACCTTGTATCCCCGGCGGAGCGCCTTGCGCCGGAAACGCTGACCCTGACTCGCCACTATGTCTCCTGGTCTCGTTCGCCACGCCCGGTCACGCCGGTGCCTCTCCGGCGCGGTCGGTGAAGGTGTCGTTGTCCTCGGCGGCGGCGAGCTGACCACACGCGCCGTCGATCTCGCGACCTCGGGTGTCCCGTACGGTGGTGGACACCCCGGCATCGCGCAACCGCCGGACGAACTCCCGCTCAACCGGCTTCGGGCTCGCGTCCCAGCGGCTGCCCGGCGTCGGATTGAGTGGAATGAGGTTCACGTGGGTCAACTTGCCGGCCAGCAGCCGCCCAAGGAGGTCGGCTCGCCACGGCTGGTCGTTCACGTCCTTGATCATCGCGTACTCGATCGACACGCGACGGCCCGTCCGGGCGGCGTAGTCCCACGCTGCGTCCAGCACCTCGGCTACCTTCCAGCGCTGGTTCACCGGCACGAGTTCGTCGCGCAGATCATCATCGGGCGCGTGCAACGACAGCGCAAGGGTCACTGAGAGGTCTTCGCTGGCCAGTCGGCGGATGGCCGGAACCAGGCCGACCGTGGAAACGGTGATGTGCCGCTGGGACAGGCCGAGCCCCTCCGGAGCAGGGCTGACCAGGCGACGGATCGCACCGATCACACGGTTGTAGTTGGCCAACGGCTCACCCATGCCCATGAACACGACACGCGACAGCCGCGGCGGGGAGCCGACCACCGCGCCGGAGGCCGCCACGCCGGCCATGTACACGGCCTGGTCGACGATCTCGGCGGTGGACAGGTTGCGGGTCAGCCCGGCCTGGCCGGTCGCGCAGAACGGGCAGGCCATCCCGCAGCCCGCCTGGCTGGAGATGCAGACGGTCACCCGGTCCGGATAGCCCATCAGCACGCTCTCCACCAGAGCGCCGTCGTGCAGCCGCCAGAGCGCCTTACGGGTCGCGCCGTCGTCACACGCCAGCTCGCGCACCGGGGTGAGCAGGGTGGGCATGAGCTGCTCGGACAGCCGCTCCCGGGTCGCCGCGGGCAGATCGGTCATGGCCTGCGGGTCGCGGACCAGCCGCCCGAAGTAGTGATTCGAGACCTGCTTGGCGCGGAACGCGGGCTCACCCAACTCGGTGACCAGCGCCTGGCGGCCGGCCAGGTCCAGGTCGGCGAGGTGCTTCGGCGGCATGGAGGCTCGGCGCGCGGCGGTGGCGCCCGAGATGGCGGGGATCAACGGCAGGCTCGTCATGGCTGGTCTAGTGTGTCACGCCGTCGGCGGCAGGTGCCGGTGCGGAGGTGTCGAACGGGCGGCGACCGCCGCAGCCAGATGACCGGAACGCCGTGATCATGCCTCAGTTCACCACCGGCACGAAGACGGCCAGCAGCAGGTAGGCCGTCGGCACCGCGAACAGGATCGAGTCCAGCCGGTCCATCAGACCGCCATGGCCGGGCAGCAGGTTGCTCATGTCCTTCACGCCGAGATCCCGCTTGATCATCGACTCGGCCAGGTCGCCGAGGACCGCCGCGCAGGAGACGGCCACCCCGAACACCGCACCCCACCAGGGGGCCACCTCGAACATCAGCCACAACAGCAGCGCACTGCCCAGGGCCGCCGCCGTGACCGAGCCGGCGAAGCCCTCCCAGGACTTCTTCGGGCTGATCGACGGGGCCATCGGGTGTCGCCCGAAGGAGACGCCGGCCGCGTACCCACCGGTGTCGGAGAGGACCACCGCGATCAGCGTGGCCAGGATGCGCAGTGGGCCGTCGTCGGGGGCCGCTGCGAGCAACGCCGCGAACCCGGCGAGGAACGGCACGTAGACCGCGATCAGGGTGGCGGCGGTGAGATCCCGTTGGAAGCCGGCCGGCCCGTCACCCAGCCGCCAGATCATGGTGCCCAGCACGGTGACCAGCAGCCCCAGACTGAGCGCGTCCGGGCCGGCGAACCAGGCCAGGCCCACGGTCAGCACGCCACCGGCGATCAGCGGCACCAACGGCGGGTGCGCGCCGCTGCGTCGGACCGCCCGGGCCATCTCCCACATGCCGACGGCGACGGCACCGGCGAGCACCAGCAGGAACGCCAACGGGTAGACCACCAGCGGCACCACGATCAACGCGCCGAGGCCGAGCCCCACGCCGATCGCCGCCGGCAGGTTGCGGCCGGCACGCCCGGTGCCCAACTGCTGGGTGGCCGGTCGATCGACACTGGCCCGGCGTCGGCCCTTCGTCCGCCGACCGGACGGCGGCTCCGGCTCGATCACCGGCTCCGGGTCCGGTGCGATCTCGGCCCCGATGGGCGCGAGCTGCGCGGTCGGGTAACCGGCGTCGTCGTCGTAGCGGACCGGTCCGTCGAATGGTTGCGGGCCGTCGTAACGGCCGGGCTCGTCGTCCTCGCGAGGGTCGCGGTCGTCGAAACGGTCCCGGTCGTCCGGGCGGACGGCCCGGCCGCGCTCGTCGTACGGGTTCGGGTCCGCGTACGGCCGGGTGTGCGGGTCGGCGTACAGCTCAGGGCCGGCCGTGGGACGGCGGCTCCACTGGCCGGCCTCCAGGTCCTGCTCGGGCCACGGCAGTGCCACCGGGCGCTCGGCGCGGTCCCAGCCGCGAGGCTCGCTGCCGTAGGGGTCGGGGTGGGACATCACGCACCGCGACGAGGCGCGAGAACCACCACATGACGCAAGACCACAAGCATCCCCTACACGCGCGATGTTCCTCCGATTGACCGCCCCGACGGTCGGTCGATTCCCGGTGTTCACCGCCCGGTGGCCGGGAATCCTGCCGAGCCTACTGCACCCGCCGGATCGGCACGGCGGACGAGGCACGGCGATCGACATCGCCAGTGGCCGGCGGGCCGTCGCCGAGCGATACCCACCCATCCGGTACGCAGACCGCAGTCATGATCCGACTCGTCTCCCGCACGATCCGGGAAGAGCCTCAGGACCGTCCGGCTTCCCCGCTCACGTACGACACGAGGCCCGGCCCCGGTGGGGGTCGGGCCTCGGCGCATCTCACCCGAGCGACGGGCGGACGGTCACACCTCGAGCAGTTCGGTTTCCTTGTGCTTGACCAGGTCGTCGATGCTGGCGACGTAGCGCTGGGTCAGGTCGTCGAGTTCCTTCTCGGCGCGGCGACCGTCGTCCTCGCCGGCCTCACCGTCCTTGACGATCCGGTCCAGCTCTTCCTTGCCACGGCGGCGGACGTTGCGGATCGCCACCTTGGCCTCCTCGCCCTTGTGCCGGGCCACCTTGATCATGTCGCGGCGGCGCTCCTCGGTCATCTGCGGGAGCAGGATGCGCAACTGGTTGCCCTCGTTGTTCGGGTTCACCCCAAGGTCCGAGTCGCGGATCGCCTTCTCTATCGCATTGATCTGCGAGTTGTCGTACGGCTTGATGATGGCCATCCGCGGCTCGGGCACCGCGATGGACGCCATCTGGGTCAGCGGCGTGGGCGTGCCGTAGTAGTCGATGATGACCTTGGAGAACATGGCGGCGTTGGCGCGACCGGTACGGATGGCGCCGAACTCCTCCTTGGCGTGCTCAACCGCACGCTCCATCTTTTCCTCGGCCTCGAGGAGGGTGTCGTCGATCACCGGTCTCCTCGCCTCCTTCTGTGCTCGTGGTGGGCTCTGCTGAAAGTCGTCAGGACCGCCGCTGCCGTCGCCGTCGGCGGGGCTCAGGCGGTGATCAGGGTGCCGATCTTGTCGCCACCCACAGCGCGGATGATGGTGTCGTCACCCTGCGCGCCGAAGACCAGCATCGGCAGGCCGTTCTCCATGCAGAGGCTGAACGCCGCCGCGTCGGCCACCCGCAGGTTGCGGCGCAGCGCCTCGGAGAAGGTGATCGAGTCGAGCTTGCTGGCGGTGGGGTCGATCCGCGGGTCGGCGGTGTAGACGCCGTCCACGCCGTTCTTGCTCATCAGCACCACGTCGGCCCGGATCTCCAGAGCCCGCTGGGCGGCCACCGTGTCGGTGGAGAAGTACGGCATCCCGGCACCGGCGCCGAAGATGACCACACGGCCCTTCTCCAGGTGCCGGATCGCCCGCAGGGGGATGTACGGCTCGGCGACCTGAGCCATCGTGATGGCGCTCTGCACCCGCGTCTCGATGCCTTCCTTCTCCAGGAAGTCCTGCAACGCGAGGCAGTTCATCACGGTGCCGAGCATGCCCATGTAGTCGGCGCGGGCCCGGTCCATCCCGCGCTTCTGCAGCTCCGCGCCGCGGAAGAAGTTGCCGCCGCCGACCACCACGGAGACCTGCACGCCGCGACGGACCACGGTGGCGATCTGCCGGGCGATGGCCTGGACGACGTCCGGGTCGACGCCGATCGCGCCGCCGCCGAACACCTCACCGGAGAGCTTCAGCACCACCCGGCGGGCGCGTCCCGGCGGCGGTGCCGTCGGATCGTCCACCGCCAGCGTCCGGTCACTCACAACCTGCGTCATCCGCCCCGCCCTTCCCCACGCGCACGCCCCGTGCGGCGCGTACCGCGAACCTGCCGCTGCCGACCCTATGTGACAAGGAGGCCGCGGTGCCTGTCACGTACACCGGCGGCCTCCTCGTCGACGTCTTCTGCCCACGGGCGCCCACGGCGCCCGGTGACGGCTCAGGCCTGGCCGACCTCGAACCGCACGAAGCGGGTGACCTCGATGCCAGCCTCGGCCAGCAACTGCTTCACCGACTTCTTGTTGTCAGCGACGGACGACTGCTCGATCAGGACGTAGTCCTTGAAGAACGAGTTCACCCGACCCTCGATGATCTTCGGCAGGGCCGCCT
Organism: Micromonospora sp. MGP-C2; assembly: GCF_057766525.1. Taxonomy (NCBI): domain Bacteria; kingdom Bacillati; phylum Actinomycetota; class Actinomycetes; order Micromonosporales; family Micromonosporaceae; genus Micromonospora; species Micromonospora sp. MGP-C2. The sequence continues at coordinate 5,709,793 of NZ_JBYMEN010000002.1, read as the reverse complement.
CGGGCTTGTTCTCCTCGCGGGCGGTCTGCTCGGCGATGCGCCGCTCGGACTCGACGACCTCAGCCGGAACCTCGTCCCGGGTCAGGTACTTCGGCCGCATCGCGGCGATCTGCATGGCCACACCACGGGCGTCGGCGTCGCCAGCCTCGTCGGTCTTACCGGTGTACGACACCAGCACACCAACGGCCGGCGGCAGGTCCTGGGCCTTGCGGTGCAGGTAGACGGCGGTGGTGCCCTCGACCCGGGCGAACCGGTTGAGCACCAGCTTCTCGCCGATCTTGGCCGACTGCTCCTGGATCAGGTCCGCGACGACCTTGCCGTCGAGCTCGGTGGCGAGCAGCTCCTCGGCGGTGTTCACGCCGGCGCGCTCGCCGTGCTCGACCAGCTGCTGGGCCAGCGCGATGAACGACTCGGTCTTGGCGACGAAGTCGGTCTCGCAGTTGAGCTCGAGCAGCGCCTTGCCGGAGTGGGCGACCAGGCCGTTGGCGGCCGTACGACCGGCCCGCTTGCCGACGTCCTTGGCGCCCTTGACGCGCAGGATCTCGATGGCCTTGTCGAAGTCGCCCTCGGCCTCGGTCAGCGCCTTCTTGCTGTCCATCATGCCGGCGCCGGTGAGGTCGCGGAGCTTCTTGACGTCCGCGGCGGTGATTTGGGACATGGCTCTCTCTTCGGTGTTGAGACGGCGTGTGGATGGTCAGAGGTGACGGTTACCCGGATCCGGGCGGATCGTGCCCGGCGTACCGTCGCTGCCCGCCGTTCGCGAAAACGGACGGCGGGCAGCGACGGTGCGATCACTCCGCGGTGGCTGCCGCCGGCTGCTCGGTGGCGGCCTGCGCCGGCTGCTCCGGGGTGGCGGCGGGCTGCTCGGCGGCAGCAGCGGCGGGCTGCTCGGCCGGGGCGGCCGACTCGTCGGCCTTCTTCGGCTCCAGCAGCTCGCGCTCCCACTCGGTCAGCGGCTCGTCGCTCGCGACACCCTCGGGCTTCTCGTCGTTGCCCCGGCGACGGCCGGAACGTGCGATCAGACCATCCGCGACGGCAGCGGCGACGACCTTGGTCAGCAGCTCCGCCGAGCGGATCGCGTCGTCGTTGCCCGGGATCGGGAAGTCGACCTCGTCCGGGTCACAGTTGGTGTCCAGCACCGCGATCACCGGGATGCCCAGCTTGCGGGCCTCGTCGACGGCGATGTGCTCCTTCTTGGTGTCGACGATCCAGACCGCGGCGGGAAGCTTCTGCATGTCCCGCAGACCACCGAGGGTGCGGGTCAGCTTGATCTTCTCGCGGGAGAGCTGCAGGGTCTCCTTCTTGGTGTAACCGGCGGCGGTGCCGCTGAGGTCACCCAGGCCCTCCAGCTCCTTCATCCGCTGGAGCCGCTTGTACACCGTCTGGAAGTTGGTCAGCATGCCACCGAGCCAGCGGTGGTTGACGTACGGCTGGCCGACCCGGGTCGCCTGCTCGGCAATCGCCTCCTGGGCCTGCTTCTTGGTGCCGACGAACAGGATGCTGCCACCCTCGGCGACGGTCCCACGCACGAACTCGTACGCCTTCTCGATGTACTCGAGGGTCTGGCGCAGGTCGATGATGTAGATGCCGTTGCGCTCGGTCATGATGAAGCGCTTCATCTTCGGGTTCCAGCGCCGGGTCTGGTGCCCGAAGTGGACACCGCTCTCCAGCAGCTGGCGCATGGTCACGACGGCCATGGTTGGGGTACTCCTCAAGATCCCTGGTTGTCACGCCCGGCCGGTGGCCGGGCGTCCTGGCGCCTGGTCGCCGACCCATGGTGGACCCGATCAAGATCGGGACCAGGGAGGCCGTCGCTCCACGACGATTCGTGAAGAGGGCGCGCGAGGTCGACCGCACGAGGCGGTCGCCAGTTGGCCAGTGTACGCCCCTCGCCCGTTCAGCCGCCCCGGGGTGCGAAGTGCGCGGGTTGCGCGGCGGGCGCACGGCGGGGCGGCGCGTTCGGCGATGATCGACTCGGTTTCCTGGAAACCGCGGCTTCGCGCCCATCCGGACACCGCGACTTCCTGAAAGCCGAGTCGATCAAGACGCGGCAGGCAGCGCCACGCACAGCTGGCGGCGCTCGACGGGTCAGCCGACAGCGAGCGCGGCCGCGAGGAAGAGCACCAGCCCGACCGTCAGGTAGGCCGTGGGCGGGCGGAGCCACCCCCGACCACCGTCGGAGAGCGCCAGACCGCCGGTCCGGAGCCCGTAGAGCCCGGTCGCGAAGATCGGCAGCCCGGCGACCAGGGCGATACCCACCACCACGTTCCCGGCGTCCACCGGGTCGCCGGTCACGCCCGCCAGCAGCACCCGCAGCGCGGGGACTTCGAAGATCAACACCAGCAGAGCGAAGAGTACGGCCAGCACCGGCCGGCGGGTCCGGTAGACGCCGTCAGCCACCGGGGGGTACGTCGACGGCTCCGTCGCGGGCAGGTCCGGGCGGGGACCGATCCCCGGCATCGGGCCGGTCGGCATCTCCAGCGGGTGTGGCGTGTCACCGCCCCGGCTCGGCTCGATGATCGGGTAGCCAGCCAGCGGGGCGGGACGCACCTGGTCGGCGAGCGCGGCAGCGGACGTGTCGGACGCCGGCAGGGCGTCCCTGGTGGCCTCCGGCAGGCCGGTGGTCAGCGGTGAACCAAGCCCGGTCGACTCGCGGGCGGCCCGTCGACCGGGCAGCTCACCGGAGACCTCCGACGGGTCCCGGTCAGCCCTCCGCGAGCGGGTCGCCCGGTAACCGTCCGCTTCCGATCGTGCATCGCTCAACGGGTCAACCGCACCGAACCGTCCCGATTCGGGCTCACCCGCGCCGAACCGACCAGGCGGGGCTTCCACGGCACCGAAGCGGCCCGAGTCCGGTTCGGGGGCGCCGAACCGGCCCGCGTCCACCGCGCTCAGCCGACCCGAGTCCGACTCAGGCGTACCGAAGCGGCCGCTCGCATCGACGGCGCCGAAGCGACCGGAGTCCGGCTCCCGGCGGCGGCCGACGCCGGTGTCCTCGACGGAGCGACCCTCGTCGGGGCCGCGCTGCTCGGGAACCTCCGTGTCCCCGTACCGCGATTCGCCCGTGCCGCGCCACTCCGACTCGCCGTAACCGCGACCCCGCTCATCGGGGTACCAGCGCGACTCCTGATCTTCCGGAAAGCTCCGTCGTCCGTCCACGTCAGGCACCGTATGCGACCGGCAGCCCGCGCGCCATCCGGCCCCAGCTCAGCGACAATGCAGGCGCAACCTGTCCAGGATGTCGTCGTAGCACATCGGGGCATGATCGTCCGGTTGTCCACAGGACACCCGTCGTCCACAGCTGGGCCGTCACCGGGGTCGCGAAACGCGCCCTCTGGCGGGCACCGTGCCGGCCATGACGAATCGGAACCAGGCGGTCGGCGCGTACGGCGAGCGGTGTGCCGCCCGGCACCTGACCGAGGCAGGGCTGCGCCCGATCGCCCGAAACTGGCGTTGCGCGGCCGGGGAGATCGACATCATCGCCTGGGACGGGCCAGTGCTCGCCTTCTGCGAGGTGAAGACCCGCCGGGGCGACAACTTCGGCACCCCGGCCGAGGCGGTCGTGCCGGCCAAGGCCCGCCGGCTGCGAGGGCTCGCCGCCCGTTGGCTGACCGAGACCGGCACGACCGCCGAGGAGGTGCGTTTCGACGTGCTGTCGGTGCGGCTGCCCGACGCCGGCCCGGCGCAGGTCGACCACCTCAAGGGCGCGTTCTGACATGCGCGCTCCCAAGGATCGGTGACGGCGCCATGAGCTACGCCAAGGTGCTCTCTGTGGGCCTGGTCGGGGTGACCGGTCACCTGGTCGAGGTGGAGGCCGACCTGGCCGCCGGCCTGCCGGCGGTGGTGATCTCCGGGTTACCGGACACCGCCCTGCACGAGGCCCGCGACCGCGTCCGCGCCGCCGTGGTCAACTCCGGCCAGCGCTGGCCCAACCGGCGGATCACCCTCAACCTGCTGCCCGCCACGCTGCCGAAGTTCGGCTCGGCCTTCGATCTCGCCATCGCCGCGGCGCTACTCGGCGGCTCCGGTGAACTGCCGCTGCTCCCCCTGGAGGGGGTCGTGGTCCTCGGCGAGTTGGGGCTCGACGGGACGGTCCGACCGGTGCGCGGCGTGCTCCCGATGGTCGCCGCCGCGGCCCAGGCCGGCGTCGGGCGGGTGATCGTGCCGGTCGGCAACGCCGCCGAGGCCGCGGTCATCCCGGGGGTACGGGTGCGAGCGGTGGACAACCTGCACCGGCTGGTCGCCTTCGTTCGCGACGGCACTCCGCTGATCGAGCCTCCGACGGCCGTACCGGCACCGCTGGACGACGGACTGGATCTCGCCGATGTCGCCGGGCAGCAGCTGGGCCGACGCGCGTTGGAGGTCGCCGCCGCCGGCGGGCACCACGTGGCCCTGCTCGGCCCTCCGGGTGCCGGCAAGACGATGCTGGCCGAACGACTGCCGTCGATCCTGCCCGAGCTGGACGACGACGCGGCGCTGGAGGTCACGGCGCTGCACTCGATTGCCGGGCTGCTGCCGCCGGGCGGCCGGTTGCTGCGTCGCCCGCCGTTCCAGGCGCCGCACCACACCGCGACAGTGCCGTCGCTGGTCGGTGGAGGCTCGGGGTTGGCCCGGCCCGGCGCGGTGTCGCTGGCACACCGCGGGGTGCTGTTCCTGGACGAAGCCAAGCAGAGACTAACACGCCTACGTGTACGCTCCGCGCGTGAGAGTTCTCGGGGTCATCCGCTTGTCGCGGGAGACGGAAGCAACGACCAGCCCGGCGCGGCAGCGGGAGACGGTCGAACGCTGGGCGAACGCCCATGGTCACACGATCGTCGGATGGGCCGAAGACCTGGGCGTGAGCGCCTCAGTCGATCCCTGGGAGCGGCCCGAGTTGGGGCCTTGGCTGCGCGGCGAGCGTGCGCCGTTCGACATCGTCGCCTCGTGGCGGACGGACCGCGTCGCGCGCCGCGTACTGCACTTCGCGCGGCTGCTCGACTGGACGCGGGAGACGGGCCGCACGCTCGTCTCGGTCACCGAGGGATTTGACCTCTCGACGCCGATGGGCCGCATGATGGCCCAGATGATCGCCATGCTCGCCGAGGGCGAACTCGAAGCGATCAAGGAACGCACGAAGGGCTCTTACGAGCACCTCACGAAGGTCGGACGTCACCGGGGCGGCTTCGTGCCGATGGGCTACCGGGCCGTGCCGAACCCAGACGGTGCCGGCTACGTGCTCGACGTCGACCAGGACGCGGCCGAGGTCATGCGCGACGTCGTCCGGCGCATCCTTGACGGGGCCTCGGTCAACTCGGTCGTCGCCGACCTCAACCGTCGCGGCGTGCCGACGTCGCTCGACGTCCAGCGGGCACGCGCCGGGAAAGAGCCGAAGGGCGCGCAATGGCGCGTCGGCAACCTCTCGAAGATGCTCCGCAGCGAGACGCTGCGCGGGTATCTCGTGACCGAAGACGGGCGACCGGTCGTCGACGACGCGGGTCGGCGCGTGCGCCGGGCAGAGCCGATCCTCACGGGCGACGAGTGGGCGGCGCTTCAGCGCGAGCTAGGCGACCGGGCGAAAAATCGGAAGCCGCGCCCCCGTGTAAACGGCGCTCTGCTGCTGCGGGTGGCGTACTGCGGCATCTGCGCCAATGACCGGCCGATGTACGTCTACCCGGGACGGTCACGGCGGTACTACCGCTGCGCGAGTAAGGCCGTCGGCGGTGTCGGATGCCACAACGGCGGCGCGTCGGCCGAGTGGTTAGAGGCGTACGTCGAGGCCGAGTTTCTGCGTCACCTCGGGCACTTCGAGGTTATGCGGCGGATATTCGTACCCGGGGAGTCGCACGCCGAGGAAATCGCGGAGACCGAGATAGCACTCGGTCGCCTCGTCGAGCGGCTCGAAGTGATCCCGTCGGGCGGCCCCGCCGAGCAAGCCGTCATCGCTCGGATGGCGGAGCACGAGCAGCACATTGCGGCGCTGCGGGAGATGCCCGAGACGCCTGACCGATGGGTCGACGAACCGACTGGCGAGACGTTCCGGGACGTCTGGGCGCGTGACCCTGAGGGGCGACGCGACTTGCTTCGCTCGGCAGGGGTGCGGGTCTACGTCGTGCGCGAGACCGGGCGGCGCGGCAACGACCCCGAGGTGCACTTCAAAATCGGCATCTTCGACGACCCAGAGGCGCAGCGCCTCGCCGAGATCGCGGCTGAGGAAGCGCTGCTCTAACCCGTTGGCGCGCCGTTTTGACGAGGGCGCGGGCGGAGCGCTCAGGCGCGGCAGCGAAGCTGGCCGGCATGGTGCGCCCTCACAGCCGACCTCGGCAGGGGCGGTAAGCAACCCGCTCTACCTGCGCGTCGTCGAGAAGATATACGAGCCGCAGTAGGTTCGGTACGGCCCCGACGTCACCGAGAGAGCGCCGGGCACCGTGCAACCCAAGCCTGGTCCTGAGCTGCGGGCGACGCGAAGCCGCGCGTAAACGCCTATCCCCTTAGGACGATCAACCGACGTCGTGGTCGAAGCCATTGGGCGCGCGTGGCTCGGTGTTGTCCATAGCTGGCAGTAGGGTCGCGGGTATGCCGGAGATGGTGCAGCCCCAGGTCAAGTTGATCGCGTGGACCCAGTTCGCGGCCCCGGACAACGTGCCGTGGTCGACCGACGCCGAGGACGGCCAGGACGCCGGCTAGTACGACGACGGCACCCGCGCCAACGGGTGCCGTCGTGAGCAGCACTCGCGCCAACGAGTGCAGATAACGAAGTCGCCAAGCCCTTCCGACAAGAAGAAACAAGGAGGCCCGTCTTGAGAAGAGTACGTCGTAACACGGATGAGGTTAAGAAGGATCCTGGAAACCGTGACGTGTCGCCCAGAGGTCTCTCGCTGCTGGTGGCGGCGCTTCTCGCTGGCTTCGTGGTCCTGGAGTACCCGAAAGCCGCAGCCCCGGCCCTCGTCGCCGTGGGGGTCCTCACGGTGCTGAATCAGCTCGTCGGACGCCGCTAGCGGCTGAGGAGGCCCTCGGTCGACCCGGACAGCTCCGGCGGCCGAGGGATTCTCATGCCCGACGTTGGCGGTGCGGCGATTCCCCGGCCCCGAGGGCTGTGACTCGCGCAAGAGTTCATCGCGGCGGGGGCCATGAACCTGCACAAGAAGTTCACCAACGAGCTCATCAACTACCGGCACTTCTTAGAGGGCGTGTTCGTTGAGTCGAAGCCCGCGAAATGGGTAACGCAAAGTGACTGTCGATGGGTCACTCGGAATCTTTGAACCTGGCCGACCAAAGAGACGCCTCTCCAGCGGTTCGGCGACCTGCACGTTTGGGACCCCGCCCCCAGGGGGTGGGGCCTCGACGATTACACAGAGTGAGCTGCGGCCTCACTGCCCGAGGTCGAGGGCGAGCAGTCGCGGTGACTGCCCGCCCCCGGCGGTGTGCTCAGCGGGAGATGCGCGAGACGAGCTGCACATGCGGGATCTCGCGCTCGGCACGAGACGCGAGCCGAGGCCGGGCAACGCCCCAGCCTGTACGCAGGGCGATAAGGCCCTGACGGCCAGCCTTTACAGCCTTGACCGCGCGAGCGGCATTAGCCCGCTTCGTGTCTCCCGACGACTCAGCAGCAGCGAGCGCGACCATGGTCGCCTGCTTGCGCAGGGCTTCGCGGTGCTCGGCGTCGTACCCAGCGCCGAGCAGGTAATCGTCCATCCACGCCCGGTCGGTCACGAGCGCACCGACGGCGTCGTCGCGAGCGGCGAGAGTGTTCAACAGACCGACCATTTCGGCCCTGTTCTTGATGCTGCCGAGCATCCGCGCAGCCCGAGCATCGGCGGCCTGCTTGTCGGCCTTGTCGACCTTCGGCATCGCCTCGGTCGTCGCGGTCGCCTCGGCGACCATGAGCGCAGTATCGGCCTCGTCGAGGGCCTCTCGCACGGCCTCGTCGGTCGCGGTCAGATTCTCGCCGTACTTCTTGACGCGGTAGCCCGGCCAGGTGACCTCGTCGGCGATGATCGCGTCGGCGGTGTCCATCGCGTCGCGGATGGCGTCGGCGGCGACGCCCATCGCGGCGTACGCGGTCGTGGCGCTCTCCCAGGACGAGTCCCGCGACCAGGGGGCCGCGATGAACTCGGCGCGGTACTTCTCCGTCATACCGACGATGCCACCGTCGGGCAGTTCATCCGGGCGCGGCTCACGCATCTGCGGCCCGGCATCGCGGCGCTCGACCATCGCGCGCGCCTGGGCGACACGGTCGGCGAGCGGCGCGGACGGGTCGACCTCGCGCGGCAGCATTTCGGGGCGGTCGCCGTTGGTCGGCGGGGCATAGTTACTGGTCATTGTGGGCGTTTCCTTTCAGGGGCGGTCCGGCACGCCGGGCGGGCGGCCGAGGGCAGTGCGGGTTAAGCGGCAGGGCGATATCGGCGGATCAGTCGCGACGTCAACCGCACGCCACGGCCGGGGTCGACGCTGCGACGGAAGTCGACGCGGTACGTGTCGGCGAGGTACGGCCGCAGCTTGTGCATGGCTGCCTCAAGGGCGTCGTCGTCGAGCGCGGCGGCAGGGTGATCGGCCGGCAACGACGCGCGGATGCGGCGCAGGAATGGCACGCGAGGGCGTCGATAGCTGCCCTCGCCCTCGGCGCAAAGCGTGGCGACGGCGACCGCGAGGGCGTCGTCAGGGGCGGGCGAGGTCATCGCGTGGTCTCTTTCCGGTCGGTCGGGCGGCGGGCGGGTTTGAACCGGGCCGAGGCGCGCCTCGTCGAGTCGTCCGACGGGCGCGGCCTCGGCGCGGGAGGACGGCCCGAGGGCGTGCTCGACCTCGTCGCGACCGCCAGGGACGACGAGGGGTATGGGATTGGTGCGTGAGACGCCTTACGCGGCGGCGAGCAGCTCGCGGCGCAGCGGGCGACGTGAGTCGAGCTGCACGACCGGGGCGAGGTCGGGCGCGGGCACGGCCCAGCAGCGCACGCCTCGGACCTTGCGCGGTTCGCCGAGCTGCTCGCGGGCGAGCGCGAGGAACGCGTGCTTACCGAGGCGCTCTGCGGCGGGCGTGGCTGCGGCGTAGCCGCTCCAGGCCTGCGGCACCTCGTGCCGACCGGGCGGGAGCGCGGCGATGAATTCGCCCGCTGCGGCGGCGGCCTGCTCGGCAGCAGTCGCCTTGGCTGCACGCCGGGCGGCGATCGTGTCGGTCCGCTTCGCGTTGGCGTCGGCGCTGCGCATCGATGCGCGCCAGATCACTTCGACATCGTCGGGCTCGCCTTCGTCTTCCATCGCGCAGAGCACGTTGTCGACGACGTGCGCGACCCACTTCGCGACCTTGCGTCGAGGGCGGCCCGAGCAGGCGTACGCGGCAAGGGCGCGCGTGTCGTTCACGGCCTGGGCGAGCAGGCTGGGCACGGCCGGCGGATCGGGCAGCGCGGCGAGTAGGTCGCACACCAGCGCGGCGAACTCCGCGCGGCTGATCGGGTCGGCAAAGTGCGGGTCATCGATGCGGCGCCGCACGATTCGGGCCTGCCCGAGGTCGTCGTCTTCGGCGAGAAAGAACGCGGGCAGGATCAGAGGCTCGACGAGGTAGGTCGAAACGGCGTTCGCGTCGAGCTGCGCGGTTTCGCGACCGCCGAGCAGATAGGAATAACCGGTGTCCACGTGCGGCCGTCGCGTGTAGAACTCGTGGGCGAGCGGTAGGAGCTGCTCGGCGAGGTCGGCGACGGCCCTGCTTGGTGGTCGTGGTTCGTCGGCGGTCATGCGCGTTCCTCATCGCCCAGGTCGGCAACGACCGCGCGCAGGCGCTGTAGCTCTTCGCGGCGTCGCTTGTAGTGCCCCATCACGCGGTGGCTACTCGTGCAGTACCGACGTCGAGGGTTCGCGTCGTCGGGAATCGGCGTCTCGCAGTATCCGCAGTGGTGCACGGCGGCACCTCCTTGTGTGTTTGCTATCGGTGAGAGATCCAAGAAAGGGCGGGGCCGGTCGCGACCCCGCAACAGGACGGCCGGCCCCGCACGCTCAACTCGGGCGGGGTCGCCTGACCGCAAGCAACCGGTCCGCCCGAGGAGCAGGAGAGAAAGCCCCTCCATATGTCAGTGATACGGCCACAGCCGGCGGCTCAGTAGTTCGCCGGGAAATCGTGTAGCGCGTCGGGGTGATTCTCAGCAATCCATTGCGCAGCAGGGTCGTTATCGCGACGGCCGGCGGTCCGTTCGCAGTATGCGTCAGGCACGAATCCGTGAGCGCCAAGGCTGAAAACTGCGATGCCTTCGCCGTGCACTTCTGCGGCGAGGTCGGCGACGTCGGGTAGCCAGTCGTCGACGGCGTGCCGCACCTCGACGCGGGGGCGAGCAGCGCGGCGGGCGGCGGCCTCGCGCACGTACTCGGGCACCTCGACCGGCGGCGCGGCGTCGCGCTCGCGGTAACGGCGCATGTCGTCGGTCTTCTGAGCGCGGCGGCACGCGGGATGGAAGCTCGGGCGGCGGCCTTTACCTGAGTAGGTAAGGCGTTCGCCGCAAACTGGGCATGGCTCGGGAAGCAGAGTTTCCATGGCGGTCTCGATTCGGGGGCGGGGGCCGGCGGTGCGGCCTCGTTTCTCAGGCACGCGGCGTCGCGCGTTTTCCGCAGCGCGGGGCGTGCCTATAGACGCTTGCGAACCGACCCCGTGCGATCTCGTCCTGTCGAATGGCGGTAGGCGCGGCGGCGACGCCCAGGGCGACCCGATGAGGGGGCAGTTTTGACGAAGTTACGTTCACACCGCCCCCTCTATAGATGTTAAAGGAGAGAGAGAAGAAGAAGCTTTAGCACCTATATAGAGAGCGGTTGCAACGTAACTTCGTCAAAAGTGCCCCCCACTGCTCGGCCCTTCCCCGCGCCGCTCACGGCGTCGCCCGCCTCGCCCGCGCCCAGGTCGACGAGCAGCTCACCGCAACGCAAAGAGCGCCCCGCCGGGCGGCCCTTGCGGGCTGCTCGACGAGGCGCTCTTCGGTCATGCTCGGCGGCCCGCCGTCGCGGGCCTGGGTATTGGTGGCTCCGAGTCGGTGTCGGTCACGGCGGGCACTCCTCGGGTCGTCGCTCTGGGGTCACTCTGCAAGTCGGCCCAGCGGTCCGTAGGTGTTCAGGCGGCGACGAGAAGTCCGTCAAGCCCGGAATGGTCCGTGACGCGCCGGGCACGCCGGCCGGCTTGACCGATCTCGCCGAAGGGCGGACCGTATGTAGTAGTTGCACGGCTGTAAGTCGCCTACAGGTTGGGTCCGAGTACCGGCCCCGCGCCTGTAGCGTCTCCACTGAGGACAAGGAGGTACGACGAGGGCGTTGCTCGGGTTCATGCCGGCCTGCCGGATAGATTGAAGATGCTCACACCTCCCACAGCACGTCCCCAGCGCGCGCGGGGACGACGGAAGGTCCGTAGTCCCCGGACCTTGGGAGGGTGGTAAGTGGGAAAACATCAGGCCCGTTTGTCGGGCCGTGGTCCGCGATTCAACGCCGACTGGTTGAGAAAAGCGGGCGACGCAACAGCAACCGCACTGAAGATCATCTACTACGTGGTGATGTTGGTCGTGATCCTGACCGACTCATCCGGGGGCGGGCCTACCTAACCCAACAGGTAGGTAGACCCATCTCCACCAGCATCAAGCCGTCGCCGAAGTTTCCACGCCCAGGCGGCGGCCTTCGTATCGCGCCGCCTCGTTGTAACGAGTTGTAACGAGGCGGACGATACGACGAGTGTAGGCCTAGACCTACACCGAGAGCGAGATATGTCCGCCACCGTGACGGAGATTTTCCTCGTCGGGTGGCTGATGGACCGGGGGTGGCACCGTCGCCGCCCCCGGTCTCCGCTACGAGATGCCCGCCCAGGCGGCGAGGTCGTCGCGGGCGTAGAGATCGGCGGTGCCTCGCTTGCCTCGCGGCGTCGGGACGGCCCCGACGCGCCGCTGAAGCCTCTTTTTCGCCGCGCCGTAGGACCACGGCACGACGCCCGCCTCGGCGGCCTCCCGCAGGGTCAGGAAGTCGGCGGCAGGGCTTGATAGGCCCTCGGCCTGCGATGTCTCCGGCGACCGGGGACAAGCGACGGCGCGGGCCTCGGCGGTGGTGAGGTAAGCGACCTGCGTCTCGGTCGCCTGCCCGCCGATCACGAGTTGCCAGCGGCCGAGGGTGCGCGAGGCGCGAGGCATGGCTGCCTCGGGCACGAGCATTTTCCACGCGTTGGACGTGTAGCGTGCGAGCAGGCGAACGCCGAAGTTTTCGCGGGCCTCGGGGCCGCCGATCGCCCGCGCGGTCAGCATCTGGGCGACCGCGAGCACATTGACTTTCGCGCTGCGGCCCATGAAAAGCAGATCGGCGAGCGCGGAGATGGCCGGCGACCGCTTCGGCTCGCCCCTCCCGCGCGCCTCGGCCCAGAAGTTCGCGAGCTGACCGATGGTCGCGTTCAATTCTTCGCAGATCACGAGCACGCGCGGCCCGCAATCCCAGTCGTCGGCCTCGTGCATCGCGAGCGTGTTCCGCTCGTCGGCGAGCACGGCCAGGCGCACGAGGGCCTCGTGCATCTGCTCGGGCCGCGAGCAGTAGTCGACACGGTCGAGGCCGATCGCCCAGCGGTGCGACCCCTTGCGGTCGAGGATGACGACGCGCCCACCTCGGGCGAGAACCTGCACCGCGAGCAGCTCGGCAAGCACGGATTTACCCGCGCCCGTTCCGGCCGATACAGCGATGTGAGGCGAGTCGTCGCGCAGGCTGATCGTGACGGGCTTGTCTCCCGCGCCGAGGCCGAGGAAAAACTCGTACTCAGCCAAGCGCGGCAGGTGCTCGACGACCTGGGCGAGACCGACTCGCGCCGGCGGACGCTTACGCACGGTCCACGTAGCGGTTACCCGCGGACCGACCATTGCCCAGGTCTCGACGAGGTCGGCCACGGGGATTTTGCTGCTGACGATCGACGAGACGAGCTGACGTTGCTCACGCGTGAGATATGGCGTCTCGGCGGTCAACTCGATACGTGGGCCGAGCTGCTCGCCGGGCCGGCGGAATACGTCGAGGCGCGACGTCATCGGCCGCGCGGCCCGTTGCACCGTCCAGGCGGCCCGCTGAGCGCGCTCAGGAAGCCACCGCACGACGGGCTCGACGTGCTCGCCGTACCACGCTCGCGCGGCGACCTCGGCGGGGCTGAGCGGCTTCGCGAGTCGGGGCGTGAGGTTGCCGAGGGTCGGGTCGACGTGCAAGCGCACGCCGGTCTGTAGACCGAGGGCCGGCGCGAGGGCGGCGAGGGTCGGCGTCACGTATTCGCGGTCGAATCGACGCATGGTGATGCGGCGCCGCACGCGATACGCGGCGACGGCGGCGACGGCGGCGACGCCCCCGCCGGTCTGCTCGGGCTGGGCGACGGCGAGGGCGGCGACGGCGGGCACGCCCAGGCGGACGAGCTGTCGTTGCCAGCCCGCGAGGCGGCCCGCGCCACGCTGCCGGTACGGGTGCCCGTCGCGGCCGTCGAGGGGGCGACCGGCGACGTACCGATAGGCGACGCGGGAGACGCTGTGACGGCGACGCAGACGACGGATGGCGCGCTCTAGCTCGGTCATGCCGACACCGCCACGAGACCGGGCGTCGCGACAGTCGGGCGCGGCCAGTGACGCTGCGCCGTACGGACACTGACGCCCAGGGCGGCGGCGACAGTGGCGGGCGTCGCGCCAGCAGCGGCGGCGGCGTCGCGGATAGCGTCGGCGGCCGATTGGCGCGCCGAGCGGACGTCGCGACCCGGGCGACGCTCGGGCGTCACCTCGACGGCCTGGGCGACGGGCTCGGGCGTCACCTCGGCGACCTGGGCGACGGGCTCGGGCGTCACCTCGGCGACCTGGGCGACGTCGGCGGCGGGCGTCGCGACGGGGCGGCCGACACGCGACAGCACCTCGACGGCGAGCAGCAGGGCGACAGCAGGGACGGCGGCGACGACACGCGCCCCGGCCGACGGCGCGGCGCTCGCGACGTTGGCAGCGAGCGACGCGACAACGCCGAACACGAACGCGACACGCGCCGACCAGCGCACGCGACGACGGTTCCGCTTGTCGTCGAGCATCGCCGTTGTCGCGACGACGAGCAGCCCGTCGATGGCGAACGGTAGGGCGTAGGCGACCTCGGGCCGCTCGCCGTAGCGCAGGGCGACGTGCGCGATGTGCGAGAAAGACGAGTAGCCGGCGACCAGGGCGACGAGGGCGGCCGACGCGCGAGCGGTAAAGGTCGTGAGGTTCATCGGGTCTCCTTCGCGATGGCGCGAACGGCGGCAGGGTTGAGGTCGTCACGACCGGCGGAACGGATAGCGGGGCCGGCCTCGTCGGCGTGGCGGTCGACGAGGCGACGGGCGACGGCGAACGGCGCGAGCATCGCGGCGGGGCCGCCCAGCAGGACGGCGGCGAGGGCGTAGGCGGCGGTCGTGGTCACGCGGCACCGCCGAGGCGCTCGCTGCGGCACGGGGCGCAGTGCGCGATGGACTGCCCGATGTGGCGCGGGCACCGCTCAGTGCCGGCGGCGGGCGGCAGGGCCGCGCCTCGACGCTCGGGGAACGGGTACGGCCTCGCCGAGGGGTTCGCGTTTTTGCTCTTAGGGATGAACCGACGCCAGTCACGCGCGGAGCGCGCTTCGGTCTTCTTGTGGGCTTCGGATGAACTTCGGGTGACGTCCTGCGTGTCGCCCCCGGCGGTCTCGATGTCGCCTCCGCGCGCCGTGGTGTCGCCCCCGACGGCCGTGGTGTCGCCCCCGCCGACGACGAGCCGATAGACCCGAGTCGCGATGTTCGCGACCTTGCGGACGACCAGGCGGCCGACCTCGACGAGGCGGCGCAGGGCGCGTTGCACGGTCCGCTCAGAGCAGCCGACGTAGTCGGCCACGGTGGCGACCGACGGCCACGCCTCGCCCTCGGCGTTGGAGTGCGCCACGATCGCGACGAGCACGAGACGCTCGGTCGGCTTGAGGTCGTGCGAGGCACGCAGCGCGTCTTTCACGGCAGCAGCGCCGCCCAGGTAACGCGTAAGCTCAGACATGGCGGAGGCCCTTTCTCCGTCGGCCCCGGTCGGTGTTCCAGCACTCGGCCGGGGCATCTTCATTTGTGGTGTGTCTTCGCCTCCCTCGACGAGGCCCCCGAGTTCAGCAAGGGCGCGTTGGAGGCCCTGCGCCAACCACTGGAAAACGGTCGCATCCAGCTGAGTCGCAGCGGGGGCGGCACCGTGTACCCGGCCCGGACCCAACTGGTGCTTGCCGCCAATCCGTGCCCGTGTGCGAAGCCGTCCGGCGACGCGCACTGCGAGTGCACAGCGCTGGTCCGCCGCCGCTACCTGGGCCGGCTCTCCGGGCCGCTGCTCGACCGGATCGACGTACAGGTTCGGCTGATGCCGGTGCGGGCGGCGGAGTTGCTGGCACCCGAGGGCGACACCGAGCCGTCGGCGACGGTCGCCGCCCGGGTGGCAACGGCCCGGCAGGCTGCGGCCACCCGCTGGGCCGGTCTCGGCCGGCGGGTGAACGCCGAGGTGGACGGCCCGCACCTGCGCCGACCGCCGTGGCGGCTGCCCGCCCGGGTCACCGCCGAACTGCGGGGCCGGCTCGACTCCGGCTCGCTGTCGGCGCGTGGCTTCGACCGGGTCATTCGGATGGCCTGGACCATCGCTGATCTGGACGGCCGGGATCGGCCGGACCTGGACGACGTGCGGGAAGCGATCCAACTCCGGACGGGAGAAGCGACATGAGCGCCGACGACGAACGGCGGCAGGCCCGGGTCGCCCTGACCTGGCTGGCCGAGCCGGGCACCCGCGCGGTGCACCGACTGGTCGAACGGCACGGCCCGGTGGCGACCCTGGACCTGCTGCTCGACGGCGGCAGCCCGGACGGTTGGCTGCACAGCACGGTGGCCGCCCGGACGGCGGCCGGCGACGCCCGGGCGGTGGCGGCCGAGGCGCTGGAGCGCGCGAACCGGCTCGGAGCACGCCTGGTCACGCCGGACGACGAGGAGTGGCCAGCCCAGGTCGCGGTCCTGGCCAACCTGCGCCTGCCGGATGTCACCCGCCGGGTGGACGTGGAGACCGCCCCGCCGCTCTGCTTCTGGGTACGCGGAAGTTGGCCGTTGGGCGAGGCCCTGGATCGTTCGGTGGCCGTGGTCGGGGCGCGGGCGGCCACCGGCTACGGGCAGCACGTCGCGACCGAGTTGGGTTACGGGCTCGCCGAGCGGGACTGGACGGTCGTGTCCGGTGGCGCGTTCGGCATCGACGCCGCCGCCCACCGGGGTGCCCTCAACGCCGGTGGCCTGACCGTCGCGGTGCTCGCCTGTGGGCTGGACCGGCCGTACCCGATGGGCAATGCCGCACTCTTCGACCGGATCGCCGACACCGGGTTGCTGGTCAGCGAGTGGCCGCCCGGTGCCGAACCCCTGCGGCCCCGGTTTCTGATCCGCAACCGGGTGATCGCCGCAGGCACCCGGGGCACCGTCCTGGTGGAGGCGTCGGCACGCAGTGGCGCGACGCAGACCGCGCGGCGAGCCATCCACACCAACCGGGTGGCCATGGTGGTGCCTGGGCCGGTGACCTCGGCGATGTCCGTCGGCGCGCACGAGTTCCTCCGCGAGTTCCCCAAGGCCCGGCTGGTCACCGGGTTGGCGCACGTCCTTGAGGAGGTGGGCCGGATCGGCGCGGACCTGGCTCCGTTGACGCGCGGCCCGCAACGGCCCGCCGACGCGCTCGACGACGACGCGCGGTCACTGCTGGAGGCGCTGCCGCGGCGAGGCGCGATGGGCGTGGACCGCCTCGCCGCCCGCGCGGGTGTCGACCTGCGGACCGCGTTGCGCAAGCTGTCTCTCCTGGAGGAGTTGTCCATGGTGGTTCGTCGCAACGGCGGTTACGCCCTCATCCCGCCCTCCCGACCGAAGCGCACGACGGCGGCGACGACATCCGGGTCGGCCTGAGGGCGCCAGCGCGGGGGCACCCAGATGTCGCTCCTACCGGTACGGTGCCCGGTCATGGGTGCTGTCAAGCCGTGGCACATCACGGTGCTGTGCTGTCTCTTCACGTCCGCCGTGCTCATTGCCGGCCTGGTGGTGGTGGTGATCAGGAGGTCCAACCGGCGATAGTCGAGGCCCGACGAACACCGGCACCGTGGGGGCCGGTGACCCTCGTCGCTCGGCCGTAGGCTGGTGCCGTGCCAGCTGCCAGTGGAGGTGCCGGGGCCGATGGACCGGTCCGCAAGTCGACGCGGCCACGATGAGCCGGCCGGACCGGGGCACCCGGGCCATGCACCATGCGCTACCGCCCGAGCTGCGTGACGCCGTCGACGACTTCGCCGAGCACCTGTCCCGGGTGCGTAACCGGTCGGCGCACACCGTCCGCGCGTACGTCACCGATCTTGTCTCGCTGCTCGACCACGCCGTCCGGATGGGCTGCGTCGACCTGGCCGAGCTGGACCTGTCGGTGCTGCGCAGCTGGCTGGCGAAGCAACGCACCACCGGCGCGGCCCGCACCTCGCTGGCCCGCCGGGCCGCGTCGGCACGGGCGTTCAGCGCATGGGCGCACCGGGCCGGGTTGCTCTCCGCCGACGTCGGTGCGGCACTGGCGAGCCCGCGTGCGCACCGCGAGCTGCCCAGCGTCCTACGCGCCGACCAGGCCGCCGCCCTGGTCGAGGCACCAGCACGGCAGGCACCGCCCGTTGACCCAGCTCCCACCGACCCGCCGGTGCGGTCGACGCCGTCCGTGAGCCCAGCTCCCACCGACCCATCTCCCGGGCCGGCACCGGGCGCGGCGCAGACGGCCGAGGCCGAGGCCGTGCCGCTGCGTGACCGGGTGCTGCTGGAGCTGCTCTACGCCACCGGTGTACGGGTCAGCGAGGCGTGCGGGTTGGACGTCGGGGACGTCGACCACGGCCGACGGGTGATCCGCGTGTTCGGCAAGGGCGGACGGGAGCGCGCGGTGCCGTACGGGGTGCCCGCACAGCGGGCGTTGGACGAATGGCTACGCCGGGGCCGTCCGGCGTTGGTGGGTGCCCGCTCCGGGGACGCGCTGCTGTTGGGTGCCAGGGGTGGCCGACTCAACCCGACGACGGCCCGTCAGATCGTCGGTGCGTACGCCGAGGCCGCCGGCCTGCCCCGGACGAGCCCGCACGGTCTGCGCCACTCGGCGGCCACCCACCTCCTGGAGGGCGGCGCGGACCTGCGGGCCGTGCAGGAGCTGCTCGGCCACGCGTCGTTGGCCAGCACGCAGATCTACACGCACGTTTCGGTGGAGCGGCTGCGTGCCGCCTACCGTCAGGCCCACCCGCGCGCCTGATCAAGGGCCGGAGGGCGGGGGCCCCGGCGGTTACGATCATCACGTGAGCGTCCCGCAGCCCCCTGAACCCATTCCGGGCGCCCGCCTGCTCTTCTCCCTGGACCCGGCGGTCAGCCACCTCAACCACGGCTCGTTCGGCGCGGTCCCGATCGGGGTGCAGCGGGCCCAGCAGCGGCTGCGTGACGAGATGGAGGCCAACCCGCTGCGCTTCTTCACCCAGGGCCTGGTCGACCGGATCGCGCACACCCGCCGGCACCTCGCCGGGTTCCTGGGTGCCGACCCCGACGGCAGCGCCCTGGTGGGCAACACCACGACCGGCGTCGCCGTCGTGCTCCAGTCGCTGGGTCTGCAATCCGGCGACGAGGTGCTCAGCACCGATCACGGGTACGGGGCGGTGAGCCTGGCCATCCAGCGCGAGTGCCGTCGCACCGGAGCCGTCAGCCGGGTGCTGCCGATCCCGCTGGCCGCGAGCGACGAGCAGCTCGTGCAGATCATCCGCGCTGGCCTGCGCCCCGGTCGGACCCGGGTGCTCGTCGTCGACCAGCTCACCTCGGCTACGGCCAAGCTCTTCCCGACCGCCGCGATCGTCGGGGTGGCCCGCGAACACGGCGTACCGGTCCTGGTCGACGCCGCACACGCCCCGGGGATGCTGTCCACGACGGTGGCCAGCATCGGCGCGGACTTCTGGGTGGGCAACCTGCACAAGTGGGCGTACGCCCCGCGCGGGACCGCCCTGCTGGCGGTGGCACCGCAGTGGCGGGACCGGATCGAGCCGCTGGTGGTGTCCTGGGAGCAGGAGTCTGGTTTCCCGGCCCGGGTCGAGTGGCAGGCGACCCTCGACTACACGTCCTGGCTGGCCGCTCCGGCGGGCCTGTTCACGCTGCGCAGTCTCGGCGTCGACCGGGTGCGGGCGCACAACGCCGCGCTCGCCGCGTACGGCCAGCGGGTGGTCGCGGACGCGCTGGGGGTGCCTCCCGCCCAACTGCCCGACCCCGGCGGGCCGGAGGTGTCTCTGCGCCTCATTCCGTTGCCGGCCGGCCTGGCCGCCACCATCGACGCGGCGCGGGCGCTGCAGGCGCGGATCGGCGAACGGCTCGCCGCCGAGGTGGCGGTGATGAGCTGGAACGGCCGGGGGTGGTTGCGCCTCACCGGTCAGGTCTACAACACCGCCGACGAGTACGAGCGGCTGGCCGTGCGGCTGCCGGCCCTGCTCGCCCAGCGCTGACCTCGCCGAGGCCGGTCCCACGGACCGGCAGCGGAGGGCCGGCCTCATTGACCGGCAGCAGTCGCACCGGGCCGAGGCCGAGCAGTGCCAGCGGGTCCAGATAGTCCGTGCCCCGGCGCAGGCCCCAGTGCAGGCACGCCGCGGCCGGGCAACCCGGGTGTCCGGGCAGCAGCTCGCCCAGCGGCGTGCCGGCGGTGACCTGCTGGCCGGGACGTACGGCCGGTCGGACCGGCTCGTGGGTGGTTCGCAGCCCGTCGGCGTGCCCCACGGTGATCACCGGTCGCCCGGCCACCAGACCGGCGAAGAGCACGGTGCCCGGACCGGCGCTTCGGATCACCGTTCCGGCCGGCGCGGCCAGGTCGACGCCCCGGTGACCGGGCAGCCACGGCCGGGGCGGCGGGTCGAATCGGCGTACCGGACGAGGCGCCCCGGTGACCGGCCAGCGGAACCGCCCGGCGGGCTGCGGGGCGGACGGCAGGGCCGCCGCGACCGGCACGGCCGGCGTCGGTGGTTCGCGGGGTGTCGCCTCGACCAAGCCGCAGAGCTGGACGATCAGCGCGAGGGCAAGCGCGGCGCGGAGCAGCCCGGCATGGCGGACCGGGCCGGTGCGCGGGACGGATCGGGGTCGCATGACGGCAGCCTCCGGCCGAAGCCGGGTCGTCCGCCGCCCCGGCCTGCGGACCTGTGGACAACCGGAGCTCCTGTGGACGACCACCCAGCGATGCCGATGATCTGCTACGGCCGGTCAGGTCACCACCACTGCTCGTTCGAGCCGGTCTCGTAGTCGTACTCCTCGACGTGGTCCCACTCCTTCCCGGTCGCCCTCTGGTAGGCGTCGGAGGGGACGTCGAGGATCGATTCCGCATGAGCGGCCTCGACGGTGGTGAAACGCTCGAACGCTGCGGGATCCGCCAGCACGGCTGCCATCGCCGCTGGTCCCGCCACCACCACCGCGCACCGCGCATACAGGAAGTCGTCATCGGACAGTCGGTCGGCGCCGGGCAGGACAGCCTGGGCCAGCACCCGACGGTCCAGTTGGTGGAGCTTGAACGCGAGCGCCTCGGCGAAGTCGATGATCCGTTCCACCGGCTGCTCCGACAGCACCGAGGTCAACCGCTCGTACGGACGGTCGTCCTGGACCTCGGGCTGGCCGCCCAGCATGTCGACGAGCCGCCAGAATTCCTCATCTGCGAGCACTGGGAGCCTCCACCGGGACTGTTCGGCCGAACCCGCGCCAGTCTCCTCCTCCCCCGCTGACCTCACCCCACCGTCCCCCGGGCCATGTTCGTGCTGCCAGGGAGGGCCTAGGCTGGTCCGCGTACGGCGGGTGCCGCCGTGTGGACCGGGGAGGCCCAGGCATGACCACTGTCGATGACCGGACGCCGACGGTGGCCGACGTGAGCGGCCCGTCCCGGCTCGCGGAGCCGGACGAGGCGATCAGCGCCGAGGAGTTGCAGCTCGCCGCCCGCAACCACGGCATCCCGTTGGAGGCGCTGCGCTACGACGTCACCCCGGCCGGGTTGCACTACCTGCTGATCCACTACGACATCCCGGACGTCGACCCGGCGGCGCACACGCTGACCATCGGCGGCGCGGTGGACCGCCCGCTGACGGTCACCCTCGCCGACCTGCGTGAGCGGCCACGGGTCACCCAGCAGGTGACCCTGGAGTGCGCCGGCAACGGGCGAGCCCTGCTGCACCCCCGGCCGGTCAGCCAGCCCTGGCTGGTCGAGGCGGTCGGCAACGCCGAGTGGACCGGCACCCCCCTCGCTCCGCTGCTGCGGGAGGCGGGCCTCGGGCCGGACGCGGTGGACGTGGTCTTCACCGGCGCGGACCACGGCGTCGAGCGTGGGGTCGAGCAGGACTACCAGCGGGCCCTTCCGGTCGCCGACGCGCTGCGCGAGGAGGTGCTGCTGGCGTACGAGATGAACGGCGCTCCCTTGCTGCCGCAGCACGGCGCCCCGCTTCGGCTGATCGTGCCCGGCTGGTACGGCATGGCGCACGTGAAGTGGCTCCAGTCGGTCGAGATCCGCACCGAGCAGTTCGAGGGCTACCAGAACGCCGTCGCGTACCGGGTGCGCACCGACGCCGACGACCCGGGCGTTCCGGTCACCCGGATCGAACCCCGCGCGCTGGTCCGCCCGCCCGGCTTCCCCGATTTCATGTCCCGCCGCCGGGTGCTGCGGCCCGGGCCGTGCACGGTGGACGGTCGGGCCTGGTCGGGGCACGCGCCGGTGGTCTCCGTGGAGGTCACCACCGACGGTGGGCAGAGCTGGGTGCCGGCCGAGTTGGACCCGGCGGACGGCGGCGACTTCGCCTGGCGGCGGTGGCGCTACGAGTGGTCCGCCACGCCGGGCCGGCACGTGCTCGGTGCCCGGGCGACCGACGCGTCGGGTCGCACCCAGCCGGTCGAGCAGCCGTGGAACCGTGGCGGCTTCGCCAACAACCTGGTGCAGCGGGTCGAGGTCGTGGTGCCGGCCGAGTGAAGAGGTGCCGGCCCAGTGAAGAGGTGCCGGCCCAGTGACCTGGTGCCGGCCGAGTGATCGGCAGCGGGGGTCACACCGCGGGTGGGGGGCCCGTGGTGCGGCCGACCGGCGCGGGTGCGGTCAGCCGCCGAAGCCGGAGTCGGCGGGCAGCGAGATGTCGGGCTTCTCCAGCTCTTCGACGTTGACGTCCTTGAAGGTCATCACCCGGACGTTCTTCACGAAGCGGGCAGGACGGTACATGTCCCACACCCAGGCGTCGTGCATCTCGACCTCGAAGTAGACCTCGCCGTCGGAGTTGCGCACGTGCAGGTCGACCTGGTTGGCCAGGTAGAACCGACGTTCCGTCTCCACCACGTACGAGAATTGGCGGACAATGTCGCGGTACTCCCGGTAGAGCTGCAGCTCCATCTCGGTCTCGTACTTCTCGAGATCTTCCGCGCTCATCGCACTCCGCCTTCCATGGCCACATCTTCCCCCACCGGCGCCGGAGGCCGAGGCTGCTCGCCCAACGCCACGCCGACGGTACCCCCTGACGCCCAGGAGCGCTCCATCGGCTCTTCCAGCGCGTGGCCGCCGGGCCGTCGGGCCCGCGGCGGCCGGCCGTCGCGGCCGGAGACCGCGGCGACATTGACGTACGAGAACCGGTGCTCCCGGCACGGCCCGTGCTCCCGCAGCGCAGCGGAGTGCTCCGGGGTGATGTAACCCTTGTGCTCGGCGAAGCCGTACGCCGGGAACACCCCGTCCAGCTCCACCATGATCCGGTCCCGGGTGACCTTGGCGAGCACGCTGGCCGCCGCCACACACGCCGCGACCCGGTCACCCTTCCACACCGCCAGGCCGGGCACGCCCAGGCCGTCCACGCCGAAGCCGTCGGTCAGCACGTACTCCGGGCGCGTGGTGAGGGAGGCGAGCGCCCGACGCATCGCCGCCAGGTTGCACACGTGCAGCCCCCGGGCGTCGACCTCGTCCGCGGGGATGACCACCACGGCGTACGCCAGTGCCCGGTCCACCACCTCCGCGTACACCCGTTCCCGGCTCGCCGGGGTGAGCAGCTTCGAGTCGGCCAGCCCCTCGATCTCGCCACGCCGCCCCTCGGGCAGCACCGCCGCGGCGGCGACCAGCGGACCGGCACACGCGCCCCGGCCCGCCTCGTCCGCGCCGGCGACGTGCCGGAAGCCGCGCCGCTGGAGCGCTCGCTCCAGGGCGTACAGGCCGGCCTCGCGGCGCACGACGGTGCGCGGCGGGGTCAGCACGACGCCTCGCCCTGGCCCGCGCCGGTCGACTGCCCCAGCCGGGTCAGCAGGACGGGCAGCTCGGGGGGATAGAACCGCTCACCGCTGGCCGCCAACTCGGCGGGAAGCCACCAGCGGTGATCGGCGATGCTGCGCTGCTCGATGTCGTTGAAGCCCGTGGTGTCCACCTGCCAGGACTGCACCCGGAAAAGGAAGAAGTCCTGTTCCTGGCGGTACCAGGTGCCGTCGAACGTGAACTCGGTCGTGTCGCACCAGACCGGCTCGCCCAACTCGGCCGGGTCGAGCCGCAACCCGGTCTCCTCGGCCAGCTCCCGTGCCGCGCCGGCTGCCGGGGACTCCGCCGGGTCGAGCCCACCGCCGGGGGTGAACCAGTAGCGGTGCCCTGGTCGGGCCGGGTCGAAGCCCTCGAACAGCAGGACCCGGCCGGCCGCGTCGACGAGCAGCACGCGGGCGGCGCGTCGAGGGGTAAAGGCACGGTCGGCACTGCTCGCGGCTGCGGGGCTCGCAGGCTCACTCCTCGCGCTCACGGTCACCGCCCCAGCCTGCCAGACCGGCGGCGGATCGCCCACGCCCCGGGCGGCCTACGGCTTGGGAATGCCGTCGAACTGGTCTGGCACGGTCAGCCAGGTGGCCCGACCCACCGGCCAGAAGACGGTGAACGCCCGACCGACGACGTCGTCCTCGGGGATCGTGGCCTCGGTGATGTTCTGCCCGGACTGCTGCCAGTGCTCCAGAGAGTCGCCGGAAGCCGAGCGGTGGTCGCCCATCACCCACAGCCGGCCCTTCGGCACGGTGATGTCGAACTCCTGATCGGCGGGCTTGTCGCGGATGCCGTCCATCGAGAAGATGTACGGCTCGTCCAACGACTTGCCGTTGATCATCAGCCGTTCCTCCGGGTCGCAGCAGACCACGTGGTCACCCGGGACGCCGATCACCCGCTTGATGAAGTCCTCACCGTCGGGGTTGCCGCTCCAGGCGGTCGGAGCCTTGAACACGATCACCTCGCCGCGGTGCGGCGATCGGAAGTCGTAGACCAGCTTGTTGACCAGCACCCGGTCGTCGATCTTGAGAGTGTTCTCCATGGACGGGGAGGGGATGAAGAAGGTCTGCAGCACGAAGGCGCGGACCAGCACCGCGACCAGGATCGCCACACCCAGCAGGATCGGCAGCTCCTTCCAGAAGGAGCTGCGCGGCTTGTCGGTCTGCTCGTCAATCACGCCAAGGAGCCTACGTTGCCGAACTGGACGCCACCGACCGGAACGCGCGGGAACCACGCAGTGCGGCTGCCAACGGGAGTATCAGCAGCACACCGCCCTGCGGGGTCGGTTGCACCGGGGGTGCGCCGGGGGACGCCGTCGCCGGCGCGGACACGTCGTCGAAGGTCGACGGCACCGACAGCGAAGTCCACCGCGACGAGGGCCAGACCACGATGAAGGCCCGGCCGACCACGTTGTCGATCGGCACCGGGCCCTGGCAGCGTGCATCCTGCGAGACCTCGCGGTGGTCACCCATCACGAAGATCTGACCGGGCGGTACGACGACCTCGTCGAAGCGCCGGGAGCGGCACTCCGCCGGGTTGGGCGGCAGGTCCAGCGGGGAGTCCCGCAGCACGTACGGCTCGTTGAGCGGCGTGCCGTTGACGGTCACCCGACCCTGGCTGTCGCAGCACTTGACCCGATCGCCGGGGAGACCGATCACGCGCTTGATGAAGTCCTTCTCGCCGGGGCGACTCACCCCGACCAGGTCACCGACGGTGCGGGTGAGCTTGCCGGCGACGCCGGGCGCCGGCTGCTCGTCGACCTGCGGCGCCCAGCGGTCGGTGCCCCGGAAGACCACCACCTCGCCGCGTTGCGGGTCGCGTACGTCGTAGACGACCTTGTTGACCAGCACCCGGTCCCCGATGAGGAGCGTGTCCTCCATCGAGCTGGACGGGATGAAGAACGCCTGGAGCAGGAAGGTGCGGATCAGCACCGCGAGGCAGAACGCGACCACCAGCAGCAGCGGGAGCTCCTGCCAGAGAGGCATCTGGCGGCGGGTACGGCGAGCCCGCCGGCGCCACGGATCGACGGTGCCGTCCTCGTCAAGCGTCTGCACCACGCCACTCCCCGGTCCACAGAAGCACTACCGCCCGGGAGCCTCGTCGAGGCTCCACGGGCGGTAGTGGACGGCTGCCCGCCACGTGGGCGGGGCCGCCGCCTCGCTGCGCCCGTACGACCAGGGTAGTGCGGTCTGGTCGGTACGGCATACGCACAGCTCAGGCGGCGTGGTGAGCGGGAAGTCAGCTGGGCTGCTTCTCCCGCTTCTCCTTGATCTTGGCCTTCTTGCCGCGCAGCTCGCGCAGGTAGTAGAGCTTGGCGCGGCGCACGGCACCGCGGGTCACGATCTCGATCCGGTCGATGCCCGGGCCGTTGATCGGGTAGGTCCGCTCGACGCCGACGCCGAAGCTGACCTTGCGGACCGAGAAGGTCTCGCGCAGACCGTCACCCTGGCGGCGGATCACGACGCCCTGGAAGATCTGGACACGGGACCGGTTGCCCTCGACGACGCGGGCGTGCACCTTGACGGTGTCACCGGCCCGGAAGTCGGGAAGGTCGGTCCGCTTCGACTGGGCGTCAAGGGCGTCCAGGATGTTCATCGCTGCGTCCTCGTAAGGCTCACGGCGCACCGTCACTCGGTGCGCGGGTGGGTGATTCTGATCCTCGGGTGATGTCGGCGGGCCGACCCCGGTCGGGGATCCTCGCAGCCGCCCGCGGGCGCGGACGGATGCGGCAACCCCCCTACTTTGCCACATCCCCCGCCGGCAGCTGAAATCCGGCCTGGTCCAGGGCCGCGATGTCCCGTTTGTCGAGCCGATCGGCGGGCAGCGCGGCGAGCAGGTCAGGACGGCGGGCGGCGGTGCGCAGGAGCCCCTCCTCGCGCCGCCAACGGGCGATCCTGCCGTGGTCACCGGAGCGGAGCACCTCGGGCACGTCGTGCCCGCGCCAGCTCGGCGGCTTGGTGTAGATCGGCGCCTCCAGCAGCCCGTGCGCGTGCGACTCCTCGTCCAGCGAGCCCGCGTTGCCCAGCACCCCCGGCAGCAGCCGGGTGACCGCCTCCAGGATCACCAGCACCGCGACCTCGCCACCGAAGAGGACGTAGTCACCGAGCGAGACCTCGGTGACCGGCATCCGGGTGGCGGCGTGCGCCAGAACGCGTTGGTCGATGCCCTCGTACCGGCCGCAGGCGAAGAGCAGATGCGACTCGGCGGCCAGTTCGTGAGCCATGGCCTGGGTGAACGGGGCACCGGCCGGCGACGGCACCAGCAACCGGGGTGGCGGGGCCTCGGCCGGCGCGAGCGCGTCCAGCGCCTCACCCCACGGCTCCGGACGCATCACCATCCCCGGCCCGCCGCCGTAGGGAGTGTCGTCGACGGTGCGGTGCACGTCGTGGGTCCAGGTCCGCAGGTCGTGCACGGCAAGCTGGAGTACGCCGTTGGCCCGCGCCCGCCCGATCAGCGACAGGTCGAGCGGGGCGAAGTATTCCGGAAAGATCGACACGACGTCGACGCGCATAGCGGGGTGATCCTAGAGATCGAGCAGTCCGGCTGGCGGGTCGACGATCACACGTCCACCGGCCAGGTCGACCTCCGGGACGATCGCCCGGACGAACGGGATCAACGCGGTACGTCCCTCGGGGCGTCGCAGCACCAGCAGGTCCGAGGACGGCGCGTGGTCGATCCGGGCCACCTCGCCCAGCCGTTCACCGGTCGGGGTGACCACGGCCAGCCCGACGAGCTGGTGGTCGTGGAACTCCTCCGGGTCGTCCGGCGGGGTCACATCGGCGCTGTCCACCACGAGCAGGGTGCCGCGCAGCGCCTCTGCGGTGTTGCGGTCCGGGATCCCAGCGAACGCGATCAGCACCCGGCCCTGGTGGAAGCGGGCTTCCTCGATGGTCAGCTCCGCCGGAACGCGGAACGGAACGCCGGGCTCGTCCGCCGGAGCGGGCGTCGCCCCCAGCTCGCTGCGCGGGGAAACGGGCGGGGGCATCGCCCCCGGCTCAGTGCGCAGCACTGTGCCGGGGGCGAACCGTGCTTCGGGCTCGTCGGTCCGCACTTCCACGGTGACCTCACCGCGGACGCCGTGCGGCTTGCCGATCCTGCCAACGACGAGCTGCATCAGTACGAGTCGACGATGTCGACGCGTACCCCGCGCCCGCCGATGGAGCCGATCACCTGGCGCAGCGCCTTGGCGGTCCGGCCGGACCGCCCGATCACCGTGCCGAGGTCCTCGGGGTGCACGCGGACTTCGAGCCGCTTGCCCCGACGGGAATCGACCATCCGCACCCGGACGTCGTCCGGGTGGTCGACGATGCCCTTGACCAGGTGCTCCAACGCCGGACGCAGAGGCATGTCAGGCCTGCTCACCGGCGTCGGCAGCGGCGGCCGGAGCCTCAGCCTTCGGAGCCTCAGCCGGAGCCTCGGTCTTCGGAGCCTCAGCCGGAGCCTCGGTCTTCGGAGCCTCAGCCTTGGGCGCCTCGGCCGGAGCCTCAGCGGTCTTGGCGGCCTTCTTGGCCGGCTTGGCCGGCGTCTCCGGGGCGAGCCCGGCGGCGGCCTTCGACTCAGCCTCGTACACAGCCTTGCGGTCGGCCCGCTCGGGGGCGACCAGGAGCGGCGGCGGGGCCGGCAGGCCCTTGTACTTCTGCCAGTCACCGGTCAGCTCCAGCAGCCGCTGCACCGCCTCGCTCGGCTGAGCGCCGACGGACAGCCAGTACTGGACCCGCTCCGACTTGACCTCGATGATCGAAGGGTCTTCCTTCGGCTGGTAAATCCCGACGAACTCAATCGCCCGACCGTCACGCTTGGTGCGCGAGTCGGCGATGACGATGCGGTACTGCGGGTTGCGGATCTTGCCCATCCGCAGGAGCCGGATCTTTACGGCCACAGTTGTTTCGCTCCTGTTGCGATCTCACCGGCCCGTGCGGGCGGTGTGCATGGGTGAGCGCCGACCGGACCCGTGGGGTTGGGCCGGAGACTACTCGGTGGACTAGCGACGTGCCCGGGTTAGAGGGCGCCGGACGCGCGCCGGATACCAGCGACCCATTCTGCCAGATCCGATGCCGATCGCACGCATCGGACCCGGACACCGCGTCACCGGTGACGCGGGACACCTGTCAGCGCACTGGCGGACGGTCCCATCCAGGTGGAAGTTCATCCGGTACGTCCCAGTCTGGCGGGGGTGTGAAGTCGCACCAGGTGCCGTCGAACGGGAACTCGCCGGCCTCGGCGAGCGCGATCACCCGCTCCCCCTCGGCGCGGACCGCCTTCTCGTCGGTCACCCAGTAGGCGTCGCCGAAGGCGAGCCGCTCGACGAACTCGTCCTCGTCCTTCCAGTCCCAGCTGAGGTCCGGTCGCACCACCACGTCCAGGTCCTGGTCCACCACGTCGACGCCGGCCACCGGACCGTCGTCCCAGCGGACACCGGGCTCCTCCAGGTTGACGTACCAGTTGGCGAACCGGCCCTGCGCGTCGCGAAACCACCAGACGGAGTGCGCCGCCCCGGTGGGCAGGAACTTCAGCAGCGGCGGCCCGTTCCAGCGCCCGTGCGCCAAGCGGTACGACGACGAGATCCACTGGGCGAACGGCATCGCCCGCATCCCCAGCCCGGCCTCGGTCACCTCGTGGGCCACCGGGGAGTCCCGGGCGATCCACACCAGCAGACCCCGGTCGTCGTCGCTGACCACGCGGCCCGGCCGGACCCACCCGATCCGACCGTGCCGCACGTTCCGATGCATGATCAACCGACCCGGCTCGAAGCGCACCGCACCCACCTTCGGGTTGTTCTTCCTCTGCCGCCGGCGTGGAGAAGGATGCCCAGGCGCGCCGGCCCAAGCGTCCCTACACCTCAGTAGGCGCGGGCGAGGATGGCGATCAGGTCGGGCTCGTCCTCGGAGTCCGGTACCGAGCCGTCGGCGCGCAGCAGGCAGCGCACCGTGACGCCCTGACCGTTCGCCTCGGCCTCGCCGGCCACGCCGACCGCCGACCACGGCACCCGTGCCCAGCCGTTCGCGGCGGCCTCGATCGCCTCCGCCAGCGTGGCGACCTCCACCGTGCGCGACTCGCGGTTGGCCAACGCCTG
Organism: Micromonospora sp. MGP-C2; assembly: GCF_057766525.1. Classification (NCBI taxonomy): domain Bacteria; kingdom Bacillati; phylum Actinomycetota; class Actinomycetes; order Micromonosporales; family Micromonosporaceae; genus Micromonospora; species Micromonospora sp. MGP-C2. Next base: position 5,680,481 of record NZ_JBYMEN010000002.1, on the reverse strand, counting down.
GTCGTGCAGCACCTGCTGGTCCGTCTCCAACGCGGCCAGCACAGCGGCGACCACGTCGGCCACCGGCGTCGGGGACTTCGAGCCGTCGGTGCGGCGCACCACCGTCGCGTTGCCGACGGCCAGGTCCCGGGGGCCGACCTCGACGCGTACCGGATAGCCACGCAGCTCGGCGTCGACGGCCCGGCGGCCGAAGGCGGTGTCGGTCCGGTCGTCGAGCGCGACCCGGACACCGGCGTCACGCAGGCCGTCGCGCAGCTTGGCCGCCGTCTCGGCGACACCCTCGCCGTCCTTGACGATCATGACGTACGCCTGGATCGGGGCCAGCCTCGGCGGCACGCGCAGACCGTTGTCGTCGCCGTGCGCCATGATCAGGCCACCCAGCATCCGGGTGGACGTGCCCCAGGAGGTGGTCCAGGCGTGCTCCCGGCCACCCTCCTTGGACGAGTAGCTGATGTCGAACGCCTTGGCGAAGTTCTGGCCCAGCTCGTGGCTGGTGCCCAACTGCAGCGCCTTGCCGTCACCCATCATGCCTTCGCAGGTGTACGTGGCCGTCGCCCCGGCGAACCGCTCGCGCGTCGTCTTCAGGCCCACGACCACCGGAATGCCGATGACGTTGACCATCAGGTCCTCGTACGCCTCGTGCAGGATCTTCCGCGCGTACGCCCGGGCGTCCTCGCGGGTGGCGTGCGCGGTGTGCCCCTCCTGCCAGAGGAACTCGCTGGTACGCAGGAAGAGCCGCGGACGCAGCTCCCACCGGACCACGTTCGCCCACTGGTTGAGCAGCAGCGGCAGGTCCCGGTACGAGTCGATCCACTTGGCCATGAACTCGCCGATGACCGTCTCGCTGGTGGGGCGCACCACGATCGGCTCGGCCAGGGGCTTGCCACCACCGTGGGTGACGACCGCCAGCTCCGGCGAGAAGCCCTCGACGTGCTGGGCCTCACGCTTGAGGTAGCTCTCCGGGATGAAGAGCGGGAAGTACGCGTTCTCCGCACCCGCCGCCTTGATCCGGGCGTCCATCTCGGCCTGCATACGCTCCCAGATGGCGTAGCCGGCCGGTCGGATGACCATGGTGCCGCGAACCGGGCCGTTGTCGGCCAGCTTTGCCTTGGCGATCAGGTCTTGGTACCAGCGGGGGAAATCCTCCGCACGGGGAGTGAGCACGCGTGCCATGACCGCACATCCTATGCGTCACGCGGGGCGACACCGCGCCCGGGAGCCGCAGCGCCGTGTCGCAGCCCCTTCTGGTGGCTGTTGCGCACGCTCGCGGCGGCGGTGGTGACGGCGCTGGACAACTCGACGGTGGCCGGTGGGCGCCTCGACGGCGTTCGCTGGCCGGCCGGTGGCGCACGCCGGGCGGGCGGGCCATGCGCTCTGGGCGGGCAGGCCGCGCGGCCCCTAGAATTCGACCATCATGACTGCAACGACGGACTCGCCGCGTCAGCGGCTGCGCGACACGATCGTGGATGCCGCCCGCGCGCAGACCATCGCCGCCGGCTGGGACGCGGTCCGGATGGGCGGCGTGGCCACCACGGCGGGAGTGAGCCGGCAGACCGTCTACAACGAGTTCGGCAACAAGGCCGGGCTGGCCGAGGCACTCGCCCGCCGCGAGGTGGACCGCTTCGTCGGCGACGTCCGTGCCGCCCTGCTCGCGCACGGGACCGACGTACGGACCGGCGCGTACGCCGCGATCGCGCACACCCTCGCCACGGCAGCCGACAACCCGCTGGTCAAGGCCATCCTGACCAGTGCCCGAGGCGGCTCGGACGAGCTGCTTCCGTACCTCACCACGCGGGCCGAGGTGGTGCTCACCGAGGCGTCCGGGGCGCTCATCGAGTGGGCCGGCGATCACCTTCCCGGAGCGGACCAGGCCGCGTTGGCCTTCGCCGCCGACACGATCGTCCGGTTGGTGGTGAGCCACATCGTGCTCCCCCGCGCGCCGATCGACCAGACCGCCACGGCCCTCGCCGACCTGGCCGTACACCTCTTCAGCGCCGCCATCCGCCCAGCCCGCTGACCCCGCCCGCCGCGCCGCACTCCCCCGCACCCGCACCGCCGAGCGGCGCCGCGCCCCGCGCAACTTCCCGGATGTTGCTGCCTCCGGCGCGCGGCAGGCAGCAACATCCCCGATGTTGCTGCCTCCCCTGGCCGGGGCGCGGCGCGTCGGGGGGGCACGGCGCGGGGTCAGCGCACTACCTGGCCGCGCAGGATCGTGCGGGAGGGGGCGCGGACGACGCGCAGGTCGCGGCGGGGGTCTTCGGGGTAGACGGTCAGGTCGGCGAGGCCACCCTCGACCAGGCCGGGGAAACCCAGCCACTGTCGGGCGCCCCAGGAGGCGGCGGCGAGTACGTCGATGGGCGCCATGCCGGCCTGCTCGTGCAGCAGCAGCATCTCCTCGGCGGCGAGGCCGTGGTCGATGCCGCCTCCGGCGTCGGTGCCCACGTAGATCGGCACCCCCGCCTCGTACGCGGCGCGCACCACCTCGGGGAAACCGTCGCGCAGTGCGAGCATGTGCTCCGCGTACCCGGGGAACTTGCCCCTCGCCTGCTCGGCGATGCCGCCGAAGGTGGCGATGTTGATCATTGTGGGGATCAGTGCCGTGCCCCGCCGGGCCATCTCGTCGATCAGGTCGAGGCTGAGCCCGGTGCCGTGCTCCACCGAGTCCACCCCGGCCCGCACCATGATCTCGACCGCCGACTCGGAGAAGGTGTGCACCGCGGCGCGTACCCCGGCGGCGTGGGCGGCCTGGACGGCCGCGGTGAGGGTGTCCGCGTCCCAGGCCGGCGCGAGGTCACCCACACCCCGGTCGATCCAGTCGCCGACCAGCTTGACCCAGCCGTTGCCGGCCCGCGCCTGGGCGGCCACCGTCGCGGCCACGTCGGTGGCGTCGACCTCCACGCCGATGTCCCGCAGGTAGCGCTTCGGCGGCGCGACGTGCCGGCCGGCGCGGGCCAGTCGCGGCAGGTCGGGCTCGTCGTCGAGTTCGGGGTACGGGTACGGCGACCCGGCGTCGCGGATCGCCAGCACGCCGGCGTCCCGGTCGATGTGGGCCAACTCGCGGGCCTGGTCGAGTGAGGTGATCGGGGCGCCGCCTCGGGCGATGCCGATGTGGCAGTGCGCGTCGACCAACCCCGGAAGGACGAAGCCGCCGTCGACGACCGTCTCCGCACCGGGCACCGGGGTGAAGGTCACCCGGTCCCCAACCAGCCAGAGATCCCGGACCTCGTCGTCGGGGAGCAGCACACCGCGCACGTGAAGAGCCATGCGCACAGTCCTACCCGATCACGCCCGGTCGGGGGCGAGCAGGTCGCCCTCGACCGGCACGGACGTCAGCGGGGGCGGTTGTCGCCCTTGCCGAGCTTGTTGAAGTCGATCTTCGGGAGCTTGAAGCCGGGCGGAAGGCCCTGGCCACCGGCGAGGTCGTTCGGGTCCATCCCCGGCGGCAGCTGCGGCATGCCACCCGGGAAGCCGCCCGGCATCCCGGCTCCGGCACCCGCTCCCGTACGCGGCCGACCGCCACCCTTGGTGCCCTTGCGCTTGTTCTTCGGCGACTTGGTCGCCTTGCGCCGGCCACCGCCGGGCAGGCCCATCATGCCGCCCATCTGCTTCATCATCTTCTGCGCGTCGGTGAAGCGGTTGAGCAGCTGGTTGACGTCCATCACGGTGACCCCGGAGCCGTTGGCGATACGCGCCCGGCGGGAGCCGTTGATGATCTTCGGGTTGGTCCGCTCGCCCGGGGTCATCGACCGGATGATCGCGGTGACCCGGTCGAAGTGGGTGTCGTCCAGCTCGGCGAGCTGGTCCTTCATCTGCCCCATGCCCGGCATCATGGCCAGCACGTTGGCGATCGGGCCCATCCGTCGGACCGCGATGAGCTGGTCGAGGAAGTCCTCCAGGGTGAACTGCTCGCCGCCCATCAGCTTGGCGGTCATCTTCTCCTTCTGATCGGAGTCGAAGGCCTGCTCGGCCTGCTCGATCAGAGTGAGGACGTCGCCCATGCCGAGGATCCGGCTGGCCATCCGGTCGGGGTGGAAGACGTCGAAGTCCTCCAACTTTTCACCGGTGGACGCGAAGAGGATCGGCTGCCCGGTGACCTCGCGCACCGACAGGGCGGCACCACCGCGAGCGTCGCCGTCGAGCTTGGAGAGCACCACGCCGGTGATGCCGACCCCGTCGCGGAACGCCTCGGCGGTGCGGACGGCGTCCTGGCCGACCATCGCGTCGATGACGAAGATGACCTCGTCCGGCTGGACCGCGTCGCGGATGTCGGCGGCCTGCTGCATCATCTCGGCGTCGATGCCGAGGCGGCCGGCGGTGTCGACGATGACGATGTCGCGGGCAGCCCGCTTCGCGTGCTCGATCGAGGCGCGCGCCACCTGCACCGGGTCACCGGTGCCGTTGCCGGGCTCCGGGGCGTACACCTCGACACCGGCCCGGCCACCGAGCACCTGGAGCTGCCCGACGGCGTTGGGGCGCTGGAGGTCGGCGGCGACGAGCAGCGGCTGGTGTCCCTGGCCCTTGAGCCAGCGGGCCAGCTTGCCGGCCAGGGTGGTCTTGCCGGAACCCTGGAGACCGGCCAGCATGATCACGGTCGGCGGCTGCTTGGCGAACTGGAGCCGCCGGCCCTCGCCGCCGAGCACGGTGATCAGCTCTTCGTTGACGATCTTGATGATCTGCTGGGCCGGGTTCAGCGCCTGGGAGACCTCGGAGCTGCGGGCCCGCTCCTTGACGGCCGCGATGAAGCCCTTGACCACCGGCAGCGCGACGTCCGCCTCCAGCAGCGCGAGGCGGATCTCGCGCGCGGTGGCGTCGATGTCGGCGTCGGTGAGCCGCCCCTTGCCGCGGAGCTTGGTGAAGATCCCGGACAGGCGGTCACTCAAGGTGTCAAACACGCGAACATCCCGTTTGTCAGTGTTCCGGCGGGCACAACGCGGCCGGCACTGCGGAGTCCGGCCACCGCTAGGGTAACCGCCCCGCCGCAAGGCCGCTGTCGCCCGGCCCGGGCCTCACCCCGACACCAACCCCGACTGGTACGCGAACACGACGAGCTGGGCCCGGTCCCGGGCTCCCAGCTTGCCCATCGCCCGGCTGACGTGGGTCCGCGCGGTCGCCGGGCTGACCACCAACCGGGCGGCGATCTCCTCGTTGTTCAGGCCCTCCCCGACCAGACCGACGACCTGGCGCTCCCGATCGGTCAGCGCGTCCAGCCGGGGGTGCGGACGAAGCACCCGCGACGGTCGGGTGGCGAACTCCCGCACCACCCGACGGGTCACCGACGGCGACAGCAGCGCCTCCCCCTCGGCGACCAACCGGATGGCGCGCAGCAGCTCGGCCGGTCGGGTGTCCTTGGTGAGGAACCCGCTCGCGCCGTGCCGCAGCGCGTCGAAGACGTACTCGTCCAGCTCGAAGGTGGTCAGCACCACCACCCGCGTACCGGTCAGGTCGGGGTCCGCGACGATCCGCCGGGTCGCCTCGATGCCGTCGATGCCGGGCATCCGGATGTCCATCAGCACCACGTCCGGCCGAACCCGCCGCGCCAGCTCGACCGCCTGCAAACCGTCGGCCGCCTCGCCGGCGAGCGCGAGGTCGTCCTCGCTCTCCACCAGCGCGCGCAGACCGAGTCGGACCAGGTCCTGGTCGTCGGCGACCAGCACCCGGATCACGTGGTGGGCCCCACGGGCAGCCGGGCGTACACCCGGAATCCGCCGTCGGGGCGCGGCCCGGCGGCCAACCGTCCGCCCAACGCCGCGACCCGCTCCCGCATCCCGGCCAGACCGTGCCCACTCTCGTCGTCGACCAGATCCGTTCCGCCCCGCCGCACGCCGGTGCCCTCGTCGGTGACCTCGACGGTCACCTCGTCGGCGCGGTAGTCGACGCGCACCTCCGCGTTGGCCACCCCCGCGTGACGCAGCACGTTGGTCAACGCCTCCTGCACCACCCGGTACGCGGTCAGGTCCAGCGCCGCCGGCAGGTCCCGAGCGTCGCCGGTCACACGCAGGTCGACGGCGAGTCCGGCCCCGGCGAGCCGGTCGCGCAGCGCCGGGAGCCGGGCCAGACCGGGCACCGGGCCTCGCTCGGCGCCCTGCCGCACCGCACCGAGGGTGACCCGAAGCTCGTCCAGCGCCTCCCGGCTGGTCCGGCTGATCGCGGTCAGCGCGGTCTCCGCCTGCTCGGGCCGTTTCGGCAGGAGGTGCAGGGCGATCTCCGCCTGCATGCTGATCGCGGCAAGCCCGTGCCCCACCACGTCATGCACCTCCTGCGCGATGCGCAGTCGCTCCTCGTCGGCCTGCCGCCGGGCCTGTTCGGCGCGATCGCGGGCCGCCTCGGCCCGGCTGCGCGCGGCCGTCTCGCGGTTGACCCGCACCACGACCCCCACCGCGAACGGTACGACCACCCACGCCGACGCGGGCAGCACTCCGCCCCAGCCGGGCGCCGGACCCTCGGACCAGAAGACGTGCGCCAACAACAGGACGAACGCGCTGCCAAGGGCGAGCGCCGCCGGGCGCACCGGCAGTCGCACCGCCACGGTGTACACCGCGATGAGGAACGCGACCAGGATCGGCCCGTACGGGTAGCCGAACACCAGGTACGTCGCCGTGGCCACGGTGACCACGGCGAGGGTGACGATCGGGGCGTGCCTGCGGAACAGCAGAGCGAGCGCGGCGACCGCGATCAGCACCCGGCTGGCGGCGTCCACCGGCGTCGACCCCGGCTGGTTGTCCCCGGCCAGACCTGTGGCGAGCAGCCCGAACCCAAGCAGCACCAGAGCCAGCGTGGCGTCTGCCGCCACCTCCGGCCACCGCCACCGCCCGCTGCCTCGCATGGCCGTCATTCTGCCCGCGCCGAGGCCACCTGACGTGCGTCCACGAGCGGCACCGCACCTACGCCCCCGGACGTACCCGTGCACCGGGCCTTCGATCGCGCCGCGTTGGCGGCGGACACCTCACGATCCTGATGACACTCCCGACCGCACCCCGCACCCCATCCGCCACCGGCAGCGGCAGCGGCAGCGGCAGCGGCAGCGGCAGCGGCAGCGGCAGCGGACACCCGCATGAGCCTGATGACTGTGAGGCATCAAGATGACTCTGGGGCATCACGCTCGCGGGGGTGACCGGCTGGCACGGGCGGCCAAACGGCCGAGCAGCACCGGGCCGCACTCGTCGGCCAGGCAGCAAGGCGGCGAGGCAGCAAGGCGGCAAGGCGGCAAGCCGGCCAGGCAGCAAGGCAGCAGGTCGGCGAAGCGGCAAGGCCGTGCAGCACGCCGCAGCCGGACAGCAACCGCCGGCGGTGTCGCCGTAGGTCAGACGGCGGCGAGGACGGCCGCCTCCAGGCGGGCCCGGGTGGCGTCGTCCGGCCAGCCGCCGACCAGGTAGAAGGCGTCCACCACGTCGGCGCCGAGAGTGGAGATGCGGGCCGCGCGGACCAGAGCGCCCGCCTCGTCGAGCGCGCAGGCGACCCGGTAGAGCAACCCGGCGGCGTCGGCGGCGCGCAACTCCAGCAGCACGGCGTTGGTGGCCGCCTCGCGGTGCCAGACGACCCGGGGAGCAGCCCCACCGCCGCGGGCGGCAAGAGCCCTACCCCGCAGCCGCTGGGTGACCGACACGTCGCCGCCGACCGCCCGACGGAGGTCGGCGCGGAGCGGGACCGGGTCGGGCGGGAGACCGTAGCGGGGTTGGACCCGGCACTCGACCAGGGCACGGCCGTCGACCACGGAGGCATCCGCGGAGATCACTTCCAGCCGGTGCAGCGCCAGGCAGCCGGCGACCGTGGCGAGCAGGCCCCGCCGGTCGGCCGCAGCGACCGACACCCGGTCGCCGGTCAGGTGGACGACCGGCAGGGGCCCGGCCAGCAGCGCCGGGTCCGGGGTGGGCGGTTCGGGCAGTACGCCGGTGTCCAGCGCGGTGCGGACCCGACCGACCAGTTCGGCGACGAGTCGGCCCTTCCAGTCCGACCAGGCCGCCGGCCCGGTCGCCGCCGCGTCGGCGCGGACCAGCGCGTGCAACAGGTCGAGGGTGCCGGTGTCCCCCACCGACTCGGCCACCGAGGCGATGGTGACCGGGTCGGCCAGGTCACGGCGGGTGGCCACGTCGGGCAGCAGCAGGTGCAACCGGACCAGCGTGCCGATCAGCTCGACCTCGGTTGGGGGCAGACCGATCCGGGTCGCCGCCGCCTGGGCGACGGGCACCCCGACGGTGCTGTGATCGCCGGGAAGTCCCTTGCCGATGTCGTGCAGGAGAGCGCCGAGGAGCAGCAGGTCGGGCCGTTCCACCTCACGGGCGTGCCGGCTGGCCTCGTGAGCGGTCTGCACCAGGTGCCGGTCGAGGGTGTAGCGGTGCACCGGGTTGTGCTGCGGCAGACTGCGCAGCCGGGTCCATTCGGGCAGCCAGTTGTCGACCAGTCCGTACCGGTCGCAGGTTTCCCAGGCGGGCACCAGGCCGGGACCGGCGCCGAGCAGGGTGGTCAGTGCGGCCCGGGCATCAGCCGGCCAGGGCGCGGGCAGTGGCGGGCAGTACGCCGCCAGCCATTCGCAGGTGGCCCGGGCGATCGGGAGTCGGGTCGTGGCCGCCGCGGCGGCCACCCGCAGCGACAGGCTCGGATCGGGGCGAGCCCCGATCGCCGTACGGGCCAGCACGAGCTCGCCGTCGTGCTCGACCACGTCGCGCGCCACCGGGCGGCGCGCGGGGGGAGCGCCGCCCCCTCGGGACCGGCCGGATCGCAGCCGGTCGGCGGCACGGAACGCGTCGTCCAGGGCGTGGCTGACCGTGCGGGCGTCACCGGCGACCCGTCGCAGGAGGGCGTCGCCGTCCTCCAGCGCGAGAAGCGCGGCCACACCGTCTCGTTCCTGGGCGACCAGCCGGTCGACCCGGCGGCCGACCTGCTGGTGCAGGGCGTCCCGGGTGTCCAGCAGGCGCAGGTGGGCGGCGCGTACGGCGGGGCGCAGCGCGTCGGTGATGCCGGCGGCGGAGATCGCTCGCAGCAGCCCGACGTCGCGCAGACCGCCGGCGGCCTCCTTCAGGTCGCCCTCCAGCAGGAAGGCCAGCTCACCGTGGGCCTGCCAGCGTGCTTCGGTGACCGCCCGCAGGCCGGGCAGGTGCCGGACCGCGGTGCGCCGCCAGTGGTCGGCGGCGGTGCGGATCAGCGCGTCGGCCAACGTCTGGTCGCCCGCCACCAGCCGGGCGTCGAGCAGCCCGAGGGCGACCTTGACGTCGTCCTGGGCCACCGAGAGTGCTTCGGAAACGGTGCGTACCGAATGGTCGAGCCGTAGGCCGGCGTCCCAGATCGGGTACCAGACCGAGGCAGCCAACTCGTCGGTGCCGGGCACCCCGGCGTGCAGCAGGACCAGGTCGAGGTCGCCGTACGGGGCGCACTGCCGCCTCCCCAACCCCCCGACGGCGATCAGCGCGACCCCCTCCCGCGAAGGCAGCAGCCCTCGCAGAAAGGTGTCGTAAGCGCTCGCCCGCCCCAGCCGGGCGGACTCCCCGATCCCCCCGGGAACGCCGACGACCTCGTTGATCAAGAGGTTCGCGTCACCGTCACCGGCGTGTCCTGACGCGTTCTTCTTGATCAACGAGGTCATGTCGGTCGTTGCGCGATCAGAGGGCGTCTAGGCCGCGTTCGCCGGTACGCACCCGGACGACCTCTTCGACACCGGTGACCCAGACCTTGCCGTCACCGATCTTGCCCGTGCGGGCCGCCCCGACGATGGCGTCCACCACCTTGTCCACGTCGATCTCGTCGGTGAGCACCTCCACCCGGATCTTGGGCAGGAACTCGACCGTGTATTCAGCACCCCGGTAGACCTCGGTGTGCCCCTTCTGGCGCCCGTACCCCTGAACCTCGCTGACGGTCAGCCCGGCCACCCCGAGGGCGTGCAGGGCCTCCTTCACCGCGTCCAGTTGGTACGGCTTGATGACTGCGGTCACCAGCTTCATGTCCAACCCCTCCATCCCAGGAACGTTAACCGGCGACCTTTTCGCTGACCGTCTCGGCGGGCTCCGCCGGCGGCTTGGCACCACTCGTGCCGCCACCGGGGGTGCCGATACCGGCCATCGCGAACGCGCTGCCCGTGCCACCACCGGCCGGGGACAGGTCGTAGCTGCTCTCGGCGTGCTCGGCGATGTCGATGCCCTCGACCTCGTCCTCACCCTTGACCCGGAAGCCGAGCGTCTTCTCGATGACGAAGGCCAGCACCCAGGCGATGCCGAAGGACCAGACGGTGACGATCAGGCCGGCGAGGGCCTGCCGCCCGAGCTGGGTCGCGCCACCGCCGTAGAAGAGACCGTCGGAGGCGCCCACCACGTCGCTGATCGCGGCGTTGACCGAGTTGGTGGCGAAGAGACCGAGCCAGAGCGAGCCGATCCAACCACCGACGAAGTGCACGCCGACCACGTCGAGCGAGTCGTCGTAGCCGAGCTTGTACTTGAGGCTGACGGCGAGCGCGCACACCGCGCCGGCGACGATGCCGAGCAGGACGGCCGCCCACGGGGCGATGAAACCACAGGCCGGGGTGATGGCGACCAGGCCGGCGACGGCGCCGGACGAGGCGCCCACCATCGTCGGCTTACGGGTCTTGACCCACTCGACCGCGATCCAGCCGAGCACCGCCGCCGCCGTGGCGAGCTGGGTGTTGATGAAGGCGAGGCCGGCGACCGAGTCGACGGTCAGCTCGGAGCCGGCGTTGAACCCGAACCAGCCGAACCACAGCAGACCCGCACCGAGCGCGACCAGCGGGATGTTGTGCGGCTTCATGCCCTCACGCGGCCAACCGAGCCGCTTGCCGAGCACCAGAGCCACGGCCAGGGCCGCCGCACCGGCGTTGATGTGCACCGCGGTGCCACCGGCGAAGTCCAGGGCGTGGATGTCGGCGCCGATGATGCCGCCGCCCCACACCCAGTGGGCGACCGGGAAGTAGACCAGGGTGGCCCAGCCGAAGGCGAAGAGCAGCCAGCCGGCGAACTTTGCCCGGTCGGCGATGGCACCGCTGATCAGCGCGACGGTGATCACCGCGAAGACCATCTGGAAGGCCATGAACACGTAGAGCGGGACCCCGATGCCGCTGGGGTTCTCCGCCGTGGCACCCCACAGGTCGGTCTCGGCGAGGAACGTCTTGGTGCCGAGGTACGCGCCCGGGTCGCCCCAGAAGCCGTTCACGTCGGTCCCGAAGGCGACGCTGAATCCGTAGAACCACCACAGAATAGAGATGAGCCCGATAGCGGAGAAGCTCATCATCATCATGTTGAGTACGCCCTTGGCCCGGTTGAGGCCGCCGTAGAACAGCGCCAGTCCCGGGGTCATGAGCAGCACGAGCGCGGTCGAAACCAGCAGCCACGTGGTGTTGGCGCCGTCGATCGTCGGTGCTTCAGGCACGCTGGCCTCCTAAAGGGTGAATTCCTCCTTCGCGGCTTTCCGGGGCAGCGTCGCCCGTAGGCCGGTTGCGCGGAAGCTTCGCGGCCGGCTGTTTCACACAGGGTCCCGGGCGGGTTTCCGTTTCGTGACGGGTTGTTTCGTACGTGTCACGAAGTCCGCACAGTCGGCGGCATGGACAATGGTGGATCGTTCGGACGGTGGACGTCGATGGCTGACCGGCCAGGCCCATCGACCGGTCCGCTTGACGGGACCGGCCGAGCATCGAGCGGTCGACGGTCAGCGGAGGGCGTTCTCCAGTGCGTGCCGCTCGTAGTCGAGCAGCCGCAGATCGCGCATCGGTCGGCGCAGGTGGCCCTTGTGCACGATCCGGACGAACGCCGGCTCACCGGCGGCGGCCATCCGGCGGATGCCCTCGACGTGGTCCACGATCCGCTTGCGGATGGTCCGGATCAGCCGGTGCCGGTCCCGCGGGATCAGCCCGTACGCGTCGGCGAAGAGCCGGAGCCGGCGCGGCCGGTCCGGGTGCTTCCAGCCGAGCGTGATCGAGTCACGGTCCGCGAAGATCGGCACCCAGGTCCAGGCCGCGTACGCCACGTCGTAGATCCGCGCGCCGGGTGAGGCGAGGTCGAAGTCGATCAGCCCGAGGGTGCCGTCCGGCCGCCAGATCACGTTGTGCGGCGCTGCGTCGTGGTGGCAGATCACCTCGGTGTCCGGTGGCGGGGGCCCGAACGAGCGCCAGACCGCCCCCGGCTGCGGGGTGAAGCCGTACTGCGCGTCGTGGAACATCCGCAGCATGGTGGCGACGGTGACCAGCGCCTCGTCGGTCACCCAGTGCGGGGCGAGCGGGTATTCCCCGCACTCCCCCTCCAGGTACGACAGCACCTCACGGTTGCGCTCGTCCATGCCGAGCGCCCGGGGTGCGCCGGTGAAGCCCACGTACTCCAGGTGCCGCAGCAGGGCGTGCACGGACGGTGTCCACGGCCCGGCGTTGCGGCGGACCGTGTCACCGACGCGGACGACGGTGCTCACGTTGCCGCCGTGCAGCGGGATCTCCTGCGAAGTCACGTACGGTCTCCCGAGGCGCTGCGAGGGGTGGCCGGGGTCACGCCAGCCCGCGTATGCGCGTTTGTCGCTGGACACCCGAGACTACGCGTCCCGTCCGGTGGCCTCGGTCCCCAGCAACGCGTCGACGAACTGCGCCGGGTCGAACGGGGCCAGGTCGTCCTTGCCCTCACCGAGGCCGACCAGCTTCACGGGGATGCCGAGCTTGCGCTGCACGGCGATCACGATGCCGCCCTTGGCGGTGCCGTCGAGCTTGGTCAGCACCACGCCGGTCACGTTGACCACCTCGGTGAAGACCCGGGCCTGCTCCAGGCCGTTCTGGCCGGTGGTGGCGTCCAGGATGAGCAGTGTCTCGTCGATCGGGCCCTGCTTCTCCACCACGCGCTTGACCTTGCCCAGCTCGTCCATCAGGCCGACCTTGTTCTGCAGGCGGCCGGCGGTGTCGATGAGCACGGTGTCCACGCCCGTGTCGATGCCGCGCTTGACCGCGTCGAAGGCGACACTGGCCGGGTCGGCGGCCTCGGGCCCCCGGACGGTCTCCGCGCCGACGCGCGAGCCCCAGGTCTCCAGTTGGTCGGCGGCGGCGGCCCGGAAGGTGTCCGCGGCGCCGAGCAGCACGGTACGGCCGTCGGCGACCAGTACCCGGGCGATCTTGCCGCAGGTGGTGGTCTTGCCGGCGCCGTTGACGCCGACGACGAGGACCACCGCCGGCACGCCGTCCTTCGGGGCGGTCCGCAACGAGCGGTCCAGGCTCGGGTCGAGCGCGTTGACCAGCTCGGCGGCGAGCAGTGCCCGCAACTCGGACGCCGAACGGGTGCCGAGCACCCGGGTGCGCTCACGAAGCCGGTCGACGATGTCGCGGGTGGCGTCGACGCCGACGTCGGCGGTGATCAGGCTGTCCTCGATCTCCTCCCAGACGTCCTCGTCGAGGTGGTCGCGGGCGAGCAGGCCGAGCAGGCCCTTGCCGAAGACGTTCTGCGAGCGGGACAGTCGCGAGCGGAGCCGGACCAGCCGCCCGGCGGTCGGCTCGGGCACCTCCACCGGTGCGGGCGCCTCGATGACCGGCGGTGGCTCGACCAGGACGCCGGTGGACAGTTCGGACTCCGGTGCCTCGACCGGCGGGCCGGCGAGATCTTCCTCGGCCCTGGTGTCGACCTCGGTGTGCGGCAGCGGGGGCTCGGGCCGACGCCGCAGGCGCGGCACGACCAGCCCTACTGTGCCGGCGATCAACACACCGAGCAGGACCAGAGCGAGGACGAGATATTCGGCCATGCCGGAATCCTGTCAGATGCGGGCGGCGGCGTCCCAGCCACCGCACCCCGAGCCGTGCCCGGAGTCCCAGCCACCGCACCCCGAGCGGTGCCCGGAGTCTCAACCACCGCACCCCGAGCGGTGCCCGGAGTCTCAGCCACCGCACCCCGAGCGGTGCCCGGAGTCTCAGCCACCGCACCAGGCCGGTGCCGGGAACCGGCGGTAGGCTCGGCCGCATGCCCGCCGCACACCTCCTCATCGGCCCACTCCTGCGGCGAGTGGTGGACACCCGAGCGACCGTCTGGGTGGAGACGGCCGCGCCCGCCGTGGTCACCGTCCGCACCGCCGACGGCGCCACCGGCACCGCGCCCACCTTCTCGGCGTACGACCACCACTACGCCCTCGTGGTGGTGGAGGGGCTCACCCCGGACAGCGCGACCACCTACGAGGTGCTCGTCGACGACGAGGTGGTCTGGCCGGTGCCGAGCAGCGGCTTCCCGCCGAGCGTGATCCGCACCCGGGCCGCCGACGACCGGGACCAGCCGGTCAACCTGATCTTCGGCTCGTGCCGCGAGACCACCCAGCACTCCACGACCCGCAAGCTGCCACCGGACGCGCTGGACGCGTACGCCCGACGGTTGATGGCCGACCCGGAGGCGAACCCGCCGCCGGACCTGCTGGTGCTGCTCGGTGACCAGGTCTACGCCGACGTCACCTCGCCCACGGTGCGCCGGCTGCTTCGTCGGCGCCGGCGGCGTCCGAAGGGCGCCCCGGCCGACCAGGTGGTGAGCTTCGACGAGTACACGAAGCTCTATCTGGAGTCCTGGCGTGACCCGGAGATCCGTTGGCTGCTCTCCACCGTGCCGAGCGTGATGATCTTCGACGATCACGAGATCATCGATGACTGGAACACCTCGGCTGCGTGGCGTGCCGAGATGCGCGAGCAGCCGTGGTGGCAGGAGCGGATCGGCAGCGGGCTCGCCTCGTACTGGGTCTACCAGCACCTCGGCAACCTCTCCCCGGACGAGATCGCCGCCGACCCGGTCTTCGCGAAGGTCGCCGCCGCCGAAGACGCCACCGGTGTGCTGCGCGAGTTCGGGCACCGGGTCGACCAGGAGTCGGACGTGGCGCACGACACCGAGCGCTGGCGCGCGGTGCAGTACCAGTGGAGTTACGCACTGGACCTGGGCCGGACCCGGCTGGTCATGCTCGACAACAGGTGCAGCCGGGTGCTCGACCCGGGCAGCCGGGCGATGCTGCCGCCGGGCGAGTGGTCCTGGTTCCTCGACCAGGCGCACGGGGTCTACGACCACCTGGTGGTCGGCGCCTCACTGCCCTGGCTGCTGCCGCAGGGCATCCACCACATCGAGGCGTGGAACGAGAAGTTGGCGGACTCGCGTCGTCCCTGGGTGGCCCGCGGGGCGGAGAAGCTGCGCCGCGCACTGGACCTGGAGCACTGGGCGGCGTTCCGGCGATCCTTCGAGGCGATGGCGGAGACCTTCACCCGCATCGGCACCGGCACCCCCCGGGAGTCCGGCGCGCGGGTCGGCGCCGGCCCGGCGTACGCCCCGCCGGCGTCGATCAGCGTGCTCTCCGGGGACGTGCACCACTCGTACGTGGCCCGGGCCCGGTTCGGCGACCCGGCGGTGGTCACACCCGTGCACCAGCTCACCTGCTCACCGATCCACAACCAGGTGCCGGCAGGCATCCGTCCGCTGATGCGGCTCGGTTGGTCGGCCGGTCCGGCCGGTGCCACCCGGGCGCTGGCTCGCTCCGCGGGTGTCCGGCGGCCGGGGGTGCGGTGGCGCAAGCTGGCCGGCCCCTACTTCGGCAACGCGGTCGCGACCCTGACGCATGAGGGGCGCAGGGCTGACGTGGTCATCGAGGGCACCACGAAGGAAGGCCACCTACGCCCCGTGATGCGGCGCCGACTCTCGGCCGCCGCACGGCCGACCTCGCCGTAGTCTCTACGCGTGGACGAGCACCTGCCAGAACCGATCCGGGCGGTCGAGCACGAGTTGACCGCCCTGCTGCGCCGTGGGCGGGCGGTTTCCTGGGAGATCGCCCGCGAGGTGCATCCGAACCTGGAGCCGAACACCTACGGGCTGCTGCTCTGGTTGCGGCGCAGTGGGTCGATCCGGTTGACCGAGTTGGCGGCGCGGCTCGGTGTGGGCAAGGGAACGCTGAGCCGACAGATCAACGCCCTGGAGGTCCTCGGCCTGGTCTACCGCGACCCCGACCCGAGCGACCGACGGGCCGCGCAGATCACGTTCACCGAGGAGGGTCAGCGCCGGTTCGACGCAGCCCGGTCTGCGCGGGTGGGAGAGTTGCTCCGCACGCTCAACGACTGGCCGGCCCGGGACGTCGAGGAGTTCGCCCGGCTGTTGGGCCGGTTCAACGACTCCTGGCAGTAGCGCTCTGAGACGGGGAATAGCGCACCGCTCCGTCAGGTTGTTGCTTCAGGCAACCAAATATACGGTTGCCTCAGGCAACTCTCAGGCGACCCTCGCGAAACCGCCCCCGTCGCTTCACCTCGACTCCCTCCGGAGGCAGCAACGATGACCCAGGCGACAGCGCCCCCACGGGCGACCGGCGTCGACATGACGCACCGGCAGATCCTGCAGGCCCTCTCCGGCCTGCTGCTGGGCATGTTCGTCGCGATCCTCTCCTCCACGGTCGTCTCGAACGCGCTGCCGAGGATCATCACCGAGCTGCACGGCAGCCAGTCCGCGTACACCTGGGTGGTCACCTCAGCCCTGCTCGCGACCACCGCGACCACCCCCATCTGGGGCAAACTCGCGGACCTGACCAGCAAGAAACTCCTGGTCCAGATCTCCCTGGGGATCTACGTGCTGGGCTCGGTGCTGGCCGGGGCCGCACAGGGCACCAGTGAGCTGATCGCCTGCCGGGTGCTCCAGGGAATCGGCGCCGGCGGCCTCACCGCGCTGGCCCAGGTGATCATGGCGACCATGATCGCGCCACGCGAGCGGGGCCGCTACAGCGGCTACCTCGGCGCTGTGATGGCCGTCGGCACCATCGGCGGCCCGCTGATCGGCGGTGTGATCGTGGACACCTCCTGGCTCGGCTGGCGCTGGTGCTTCTACGTCGGCGTGCCGTTCGCCATCGCCGCGCTGGTCGTGCTCCAGAAGACCCTGCACCTGCCCGTGATCAAGCGGAAGGCACAGATCGACTGGTGGGGCGCCACGCTGATCACCGCAGCCGTCTCGCTGCTGCTGATCTGGGTCTCGCTCGCTGGCGGCCAGTTCGCCTGGGCCTCCTGGCAGAGCGCCGTCATGGTGGTCGGTGCCCTGGTGCTCGGCGCGCTGGCGATCCGGGTCGAGACCCGGGCCGCCGAGCCGATGATCCCGCCGCGGCTGTTCCGCAACCGCACCATCACCCTGGCCGTCGTCGCCAGCATCGCGGTCGGCGTGGGCATGTTCGGCGCCTCGGTCTTCCTCGGCCAGTACTTCCAGATCAGCCGCGGCCAGAGCCCGACCATGTCCGGCCTGATGACACTGCCGATGATCCTCGGTCTGCTGGTCTCCTCCACGCTGAGCGGACGGATCATCACCCGTACCGGCCGCTGGAAGAGGTTCCTGGTCATCGGTACGGCGCTGCTCACCGCCGGCTTCGCGCTGATGGGAACGCTCCGGGCCGACACCAGCTTCACCCTGCTCAGCGTCTACATGGCGCTGGTCGGCATCGGCCTGGGCATGACCATGCAGAACCTGGTCCTCGCCGTGCAGAACACCGTCGGCACGCACGAGCTCGGCGTGGCCAGCTCGACGGTTGCGTTCTTCCGCAGCCTGGGCGGCGCGATCGGCGTTTCCGTGCTCGGCGCGGTGCTCGCCCACAAGGTCACGGGCTACACCGCTGAGGGCCTCGGCCGGCTCGGGATCGCCGCGTCCGGCTCGGGCAGCGGTGGTGTCCTGCCCGACGTGCACACCCTGCCCGGGCCGATCCGGGCCGTGGTGGAGAGCGCGTACGGCCACGGCGCCGGCGACATCTTCCTGGCCGCAGCCCCCTTCGCGCTGATCGCACTGATCGCTGTGAGCTTCATCAAGGAGGTGCCGCTGCGGCAGCACAGCAGCTCTCCGGTCGGCACCGAGGTCGAGCAGGAATCAACCATCGCGGCCGGCGCTGGTGCCGCCGTGGTCCGCACCGGCGAGCAGAGGTGAGGTAGCCAGCCATGAGCGTGGGAGCACCGGACCGCGAGGAGTACGGCCCCCGGACCCGCCCGCTGCCGTTCGAACGCGGCACGGACGGGCCCCGGGTGGTCCTGGTCGGCATCGACGGCACCCGCACCTCCGAGCGGGCCGGCTGGTACGCCGCCGGCCTGGCCCGCCGGCAGGGTGCCGCGTTGGTGGTGGTCTACGTCAGCTCGACGAGCGGGCTGACCGCCCTGATGCCGGGAATGGACGCCGGCGCGGTGCAGCGGACCCACGACGAGCTGGCCGCCGAGCTGCGCCGGGAGTGCCGCCGCGGGGCCGAGGAACTGGGCGTACCGCTGACTTTCCTGTCCCGGCGCGGTGACGCGTACGGGGAGTTGTGCTCGGCGGCGGACGAGTTCCAGGCCGACATGGTTGTGGTGGGCGCGTCCGAGCAGGCCGGTCACCGGCTGGTCGGCTCGGTCGCCAGCCGTCTGGTCCGCACCGGCCGGTGGCCCGTCGTCGTGGTGCCCTGATAACCGGTCGCGGCTGTCGTACCCGAGCCGCAGGATGACCCGATGACGACATGGAGAGCACCGGAGATCGACCGCAGCCACGAGCCTCTGGTCGCAGATGAGCGCACCATGCTGGAGGGCTGGCTCGACCACCACCGCGACACCCTGCTGCACAAGTGCGCCGGCCTGACCGCCGAGCAGTTGCGCACGGCGAGCGTCGAGCCGTCCAGCCTGAGCCTTCTCGGGTTGGTCCTGCACATGACCGACGTCGAGCGCTCCTGGTTCCGCCAACGCTTCGCCGGCCAGGACCTGCCCGGCCTCTTCGACTACTCCACCGACATCGACGCCGACTTCCACGCTGCGGCGGGCGCCGACGCGGAGGCCGCCTTCGCCGCCTTCCGAGCCGAGGTCGAAGCGGCACGGGCGGCCACCGAGGGCCGGTCCCTGGACGAGACGTTCATGCTGACCCGCAGCGACGGGACACGCACCTTCAGCCTGCGCTGGGCGTACCTGCACATGATCGAGGAGTACGCCCGGCACAACGGCCACGCCGACCTGATCCGGGAACGAATCGACGGCGTCACCGGCGACTGACCCGCTGCCCTCGTCAGCCGGGGCGCCCGGCCCGGAGCAGATGCTCTCCCAGCGGGGTGAGCGTGTGTCGCACCGCCGGGCCCGCCCGGCGGGTGGTGACCAACCCGGCCGACCGGAGGACGGTGGCGTGCTGGCTGGCAGAGGCGAGGGAGATGCCGACCGTCCGGGCCACCTGTGAGGTGCTCGGGCCGTCGGCGATCGCACCCAGCACTGCCGCTCGGGTGCGCCCCAGCAGGTCGGCCAGAGGCCTGCTGCTCACCAGCGCCCGTCGGGTGGGCCGGATCGGGTAGGCCAGCACCATCGGGCCGGCCGGGTCGTCCAGCACGCAGGGTCGGGGCAGCAGGTACGACGGCACCAGCGTGACGCCCCGGCCGGCCGGGGCCAGGGTGACTCCGTTGGCGAATCCACACTCGTACGACAGCTCATACCGCTCGCCGTACGGCTTCCAGAACAGGTACGGGCTCAGGTCACGCAGGACACGGTCGATCCCGGCGTCCACCATGGTGTGTGCTCGCACGGCCCGGTCGCCGTGGACCGCTGCGGTGATCGTGTCCTGGTACGGCGCGACCGCGACCTGGTGGAACGCCCGCATCGCCGCGCTCAGTCGCTGCCGGGCGGCCGTCTCGCCGGAGGCGAGGGCACCGACCCGGGCCGGCAGGTCGCCGGCGGCGATCCGGGGGCGCAGTTCCGCCGCCAGCGTCGCCGTCGGGGTGGCCAGCACCTCCTCCAGGGCGGCCGGCAGGTCGCCGCCGAGGCTTGGCGGGGTGAGGAAGTCCGGAAACCACCAGGGCAGCCGGCACAGGTCGAGGTACGGGCGCATCTCCGGGCGCAGCGCCGCCCGGGTGCGTGCCCGCCAGACCGTGAGGTGTTCCGGTGCGGCCTCGAACAGCCGCTGGCCGGCCGCCCCGAGCTCCAGCAGCACCGCGGGTTCGGAGCGCAGGACGGTGCGGCTCAGATCCGTCGCGGTGAGCTGCAACGTCAGCATGAGCCGACGCTAGCCACCCTTCGGCCCTGCCTGAAAGGGCATGGAGCAGGCTGCGACCGGACCGGAATCCTCGGCCCATGAACATCTTCCTTGTCCTGGCCACCAGCCTGGTCGTGCTCACCGGCACCTCGGGAGCGCCAGCGCACGCCGTCGCGCGTCCCGACACGTACGTCGTCTCCGGCGAGCCGGGGGTGCTGCCCGAGGGCATCGCCGTCACCCGCACCGGCACCATGTACGTCACCAGCGTCGCCACCGGCGCCGTCTACCGCGGCGACGTCCGGCACCGGTGGCTGCGCCCGTTCCTCCCCGCCGGCTCGGACGGGCGGACCCGCGCCGCCGGGGTCCACGTCGATCGCGCCGGCCGGATCTTCGTGGCCGGTTACGACACCGCGACCCTCTTCGTGTACGACCCGGACGGCCGCCTGCTGGCGAAGCGGAGCGCGGGGACCGGTGCGGCTCTCAACGACCTGGTTATCACCGACCATGCCGTGTACGTGACCGACTCGGCCAGCGGCACGATCTGGCGGGCCACGCTGGACGGCGGACGCGTCGGCCCGCTCGCACCGTGGCTGCTGCCGTCCGGGTTCCCGGCCGTCCCCGGTTTCCTCAACGGCATCGTCGCCACCGCCGACGGTCGGCTCGCGCTCGTGGCCGACCAGGGCACCGGCGAGCCGGGCAGCGAGCGTCTGTGGCGCATCGACCTCGCCGACGCCACGGCCAGCGAGGTCTCCGTGTCGGGTGGCCAGCTCGGTGCCGACGGGCTGCTGCTGGAGGGCGACCGCCTCTACGGCGTGGTCAACTTCCCCGATCCCGCTGGCGGGTACCGCTTCGCGGTCAACCTGGCGGTGCTGGACGGCGACCTTCGGGCTGCCCGGGTGGTCCGGCAGTCCCACACCGCCGGCCTGGAGCAGTCCCCGACCACCCTGGCCCGCGACCACGACCGGCTGCTGTGGGTCAACAGCCAGCTCAACGCGACCGCGCCGGCGCCACCGTTCACGGTGACCGAGGTCCCCGGGCTGCGCTGAGAGGCGGCGCGGCTCAGTGGTTCAGAGCCGCCCGCAGGTAACGCAGGTCGGCGTGGCCGCCCCAGCGGTGCGCCGACAGTCCGGCGGAGCGGGCACCCCGTACGGCCCAGTCCTCGTCGTCGACGAAGAGCACCCGGGCCGGCGGGGTGGCCAGGGCCTGGCAGGCGGCCTGGAAGTATTCCGGGGCGGGCTTGTGCACTCCGAGGGTGGAGGAGTTGACCACCACGTCCAGCTCGCCGACCAGACCGAGGGCGGCCAGGTCGGCGTCGAGCAGGTCGGTGGCGTTGGTGCCCAGCCCGACAGTGATCCCGGCCGCGCGTACCTCGCGGACGAAGTCGAGCACCTCGGTGTCCACCTCACCCCGGTAGCGCTGCCACTGCTCCACCGCTGCCCGGGCCCGGTCCGGGCCACCGGCCGGCTCGGCGAGAGCGTCGGCCACGCTGCTCACCCACTCGGCGTGGCTGACCTGGCCGGTGAGCACCGGCTGAAGCCGGCCCCACTGCATGGCGATCTCGCCGAGCACCCCCTCGGACAGGCCGTACTCCCGCTCGACACCGGCAGCCACCGCCGGATCCCACCGGCGCAGTACGCCGTCGAAGTCCAGCAGGAGCGCCGTCGCGCGTTCCCGAGCCACTACCCGTTCTCCTCGCCGCGGCCGTGCCGCTGGTCGTCCTCGTCGGCCCGGTTGAGCCGTTGGCTGATCACCTGGGTGACCCCGCTGCGCATGGTGACCCCGTAGAGCGCGTCCGCGATCTCCATCGTCCGCTTCTGGTGCGTGATGACGATCAGCTGGCTCTTCTCCCGCAACTGTGCCAGCAACAGGATCAGCCGGCCCAGGTTGACGTCGTCGAGGGCCGCCTCCACCTCGTCCATGATGTAGAACGGGCTGGGCCGGGCGCGGAAGATCGCCACAAGCATGGCCACCGCGGTCAGCGACCGCTCGCCGCCGGAGAGCAGCGACAGCCGCTTGATCTTCTTGCCCGGCGGGCGGGCCTCCACCTCGACGCCGGTGGTGAGCAGGTCGTCCGGCTGGGTGAGGATCAGCCGGCCCTCGCCGCCGGGGAAGAGCACCGTGAACACCTGCTCGAACTCCCGAGCGGTGTCCTCGAAGGCGCTGGCGAAGACCTCCAGGATCCGCTCGTCCACGTCCTTGACCACGGTGAGCAGGTCCCGACGGGTGGCCTTGAGGTCTTCCAACTGCTCGGAGAGGAACTTGAAGCGCTCCTCCAGCGCGGCGAACTCCTCCAGCGCGAGCGGGTTGACCTTGCCGAGCAGGGCCAGTTCGCGTTCCGCCTTGGCGGCGCGCTTCTCCTGCACCGGCCGCTCGTAGCGCACCGGCTCGGGCACCGGCAGGCCGTCCCGTTCGGCCGTCGCGACGTCGACCTGGGTCGGCGGAACGGGCTGCGCGGGGCCGTACTCGGCGACCAGCGTCTCCACGTCCAGCCCGAAGTCCTCGGCGGCCTTCGCCTCCAACTGCTCGATGCGCAGTCGTTGCTCGGCGCGGGCCACCTCGTCACGGTGCACCTGGCTGGTCAGCCGCTCCAGCTCCGCGCCGAGACGCTTGGCTGCCCCGCGTACCTCCTGAAGCTCCGCCTCACGGGCGGCGCGTTCCAGGGCGACCGCGTCGCGGTGCTCCTCGGCCGTCGCGATCGAGGTGGTGAGCCGGGTGAGCGCCTCCCGGGCGCCGCCGGCGACGGCCCGGGCGATGCCCGCACCCCTGGTGCGCGCGGCCCGCCGGGCCGCGGCGCGCTCCCGGGCGGCCCGCTCCGCGGTGGCCTGCCGGGCCAGCGAGTCGGCCCGACCGGCGATCGAGGAGACCCGCTCCTCGGCGGTACGCACGGCGAGCCGGACCTCCATCTCGTTCTGCCGGGCCTGCGGCACCATCGCGGCGAGTTGGTCCCGTTCCTCGCTGGACGGCTCGGCGTCGACCGGGGTCTCCTCGGCCAACCGCAGCCGTTCCTCCAGCTCGGCGAGTGCGGTGAGGTCCCGTTGTCGAGCCGCCTCGGCGCGGGAGCGGGACTCACCGAGCCGGTCGGTCTCCGCCTTCGCCGAGCGGGCCGCCGCGCCCAGCTCGGCCAGCCGGCGGGCGGCGGCGTTGCGGTGGCTCTCCGCCTCACGCTTCTCGGCGGCGGCGTGCTGCACGGCCTCCTTGGCGGCGGCCACCTCGGCGCGCGCCTCGACGAGCTGGTCGCGCAGCTCCACGCCCGTGCGCTCGGCGGTGAGCCGGTTGGCGCGGGCCTCCTCGACGGCGGCCTGCACCTCGATGTAGCTGGGGGCCTTGGCCGACCCACCAGCCGCCGCGTACGCCCCGACCACGTCACCGTCGGGGGTGACCGCCCGCAGCTCGGGGTTGCTGGCGACCAGGTCGGCGGCGGCGGCGAGATCGTCGACGAGCGCCACGTCGCGCAGTGCCCGGTGCACGGCCGGACGCAGCTCGGCGCTGCACTCCACCAGGTCGGGCGCCCACCGGGCGTCGTCGGGCAGCTTCGGGCGCAGCGCGTCGGCGGAACCGGTCATGCCGGGCCCCGCCGGGCTGCCGACGAGCAGGCCGGCCCGGCCGGCGTCGGAGATCTTCAACAGGCGCATCGCCTCGACGGCCTCGTCCACCCCGCTGACGGCGACCGCGTCGGCGAGACCGCCGAGCGCGGCGGCCAGCGCGGCCTCGTGGCCGGGCGCGACGGTGAGCAGCCCGGCGAGGCTGCCGAGCAGGCCGGGCACGTCGCCGGCCCGGGCGAGCAGCGCTCCCGCGCCGTCCTTGCGGCGCAGCCCGAGCGCCAGCGCTTCCTCCCGTGCCTTCCAGGTGGCGGCGTCCTTCTCCGCCGCCCGCTCGGCGTCGGACAGCGAGCGCACGGTGGCCTGCGCCCGCTCCTGCACGGCGACCGCCTCGGCGTGCCGGGCGTCCAGGTCCGCGTTGTCCCGGTCGGCCTCGGTGGACTGGGCGGCCACCGCGTCCAGGTCGGCCTGCGCCTGCTCGGCGCGGCCCAGCGCGTCGGCGTGCGCGGCGGCGAGTCGTTCGATCTCCTCGCCGGCGCTGGTCGTCCGGGCGCGGGCCGAGTTGACCTGCCCGGTGAGCCGGGCCATCCCCTCCCGGCGGTCGGCGATGGCCTTGGCGGCGGCGACCAGCTCCCGTTCGGCGGCGGCGAGCTGCCGTTCCAGCTCCTGGCGGTGCTCGACCGCCTCGGCCAGCCGGATCTGGTCGTCGGTGAGTGCCCCGCGCAGCTCCTCCTCCTGCTCGCGGACGCGCTCCGCCTCGGCCTCCAGCTGGTCCGGGTCGCGGCCGGGCCGCTCGTCGTCGCCGCTGGCGCTGAGGTGCCGCAGCCGTTCCCGGGCCAACTGCTCGATCGAGCGGAAGCGCTCCTGGAGGGCGGACAGCTTGTACCAGGTGTCCTGGGCGGCGGCGAGCAGCGGCGCGTCCTCCGCGAGGGCGGCCTCCAGCTCGCCGAGCCGGCCCTGCACCTCGACGTGCTCGCCCTCGATCTGCTCACGCCGCTCGCGCAGCGCGGTCTCGTCGGCGATCTCCCGATCGAGAGTGGTGCGCAGGGTGGCCAGGTCGTCGGCGAGCAGACGCAGGCGGGCGTCGCGCAGGTTGGCCTGGATGGCGGCGGCACGGCGAGCCACCTCGGCCTGCCGGCCCAGTGGCTTGAGCTGACGGCGCAGCTCAGCGGTGAGGTCGGTCAGACGGTTGAGGTTGGTCTGCATCGCGTCGAGCTTGCGCAGCGCCTTTTCCTTGCGCTTGCGGTGCTTGAGGACGCCGGCCGCCTCCTCGATGAACGCCCGCCGGTCCTCCGGCTTGGCGTGCAGCATGCCGTCGAGTCGGCCCTGCCCGACGATGATGTGCATCTCCCGGCCGATGCCGGAGTCGGACAGCAACTCCTGGATGTCGAGCAACCGGCAGGTGTTGCCGTTGATCTCGTACTCGCTCTCGCCGGAGCGGAACATCCGGCGGGTGATGGAGACCTCGGTGTACTCGATCGGCAGCGCGCCGTCGGTGTTGTCGATGGTGAGGGTGACCTCGGCGCGGCCCAGTGGCGCCCGGCCGGCGGTGCCGGCGAAGATGACGTCCTCCATCTTGCCGCCGCGCAGGGCCTTGGCGCCCTGCTCGCCGAGGACCCAGGCGATGGCGTCGACGACGTTGGACTTGCCGGAGCCGTTCGGGCCCACCACACAGGTGATCCCCGGCTCCAGCTTCAACGTCGTGGCGGAGGCGAAGGACTTGAAGCCCTTCACCGTCAGGCTCTTGAGATACACCTTCTCGATCCTCGTCCGGTGGCCGCCGTACCGTCGCCGGCTCTGGGGACCTGGGTGAACTCGCAGACTAACCCGGTGGTGGGAGCGGAGGAGCACGCGACCCGCCCCGGGTCGTGTGCGTCGAGGGCGCGAGGCACCACCGCGCTGTTGTTCCGATGGCCCCGATAATGGCGAGAGCAGTTCATGATCGGCTTATCCGTGGGCGCGCTATTCGGATGCGGCCGGGACGGTTCCCGTGCGACCGACCACAAGATCACAAATCGTCGGCCCGAAAGGAACCGGACAGTGTTGCGCGCCGGCACAGAACGTGTCGGCGCGCTTTTTGCGATAGTGCGATTCAGTTTTGTCGAGGTGGAGATCAGGTCAGCGCCGGCTCGGCCAGACGGAGCAGATCGTCCGCCTCCGCCGCAGCCGCCGCGAGCCGATCGTTGTCGGCACGCAGACGCGTGATCTCGAACTCCAGTGCCTGCACCCTGGCACGCAGTCGGGTGACCTCGTCGAGCAGACGCCGGTCGGGCGCTGCACCTACGTGGCCGTAGAGGGCCTTCGCCATGCTGACTCCTTGATATGCGCTGCCGGAAAGGCCGGCCAACGCGCGCCCATTAAGTACGCGACTGTCATTCCAGGCTGTATCTGGGCATGACCGGGCGCGACTGGCGACACCTATATATTGAGCCGAAACCCCCTCCTTCGTCAAGTTCTCGCAGGCCGTAGATCATCTCCACGTCGACCTGTCCACTTGTCGGGGGGCTGCCTTCAAGGCACGGACACTCTCTGTCCGGACACCTTTACTGTACGCCCGGATTTCCGGAAGTCCGCCCCCTCGCGTCCGACTTCCCCTTAACTCTTCCTTAGCCACGTTGCCGCAGCTCGGGGCCGCGCCGTAGCGTCACCCCGGCCCGCAACCGACCCCTGGAGGCATAGGCGTGTACGGCTGGACCGACCCGATGGACCCGAACGGCGCACCCCGGCGCGTCGAACGGCCGACCGACGAGCCGGCCTGGCTGCACGACCGCCCGGAGCCCCGCTCGGCCTACCTGTTCGGTGACAACTCCGATCAGCCCGGCGACGAGTGGCACCCGGAGCAGCCCGCCACCGGCTGGCAGTCGGACGCGGCGACACCTGTCGACTCGGCCGACGCCCACACCGCCACCTGGCCGGCCCACGGCCCGGAAGGCGGGAGCGGTGCCTGGGCCAACAGCCGCCCGGTCGAGGACCCCACCGGCGGCTGGCACCCGGACACCGACGCGGAGACCACCGGCGGCTGGCGCACCGACGGCGACCCGGAGACGAGCGTCGGCGTGACCGGCCGGCCCGGCGAGGGCCGGCACCGCTCTCCCCGCCGCTGGCGCAAGCCACTGATGATCGGAGGCGCTGCCGCAGCGGCCACCCTCGTGGTGAGCTTCGGCGTCGGCGCGCTCGCGCTGCCCGGCGGAGACAACGGGGGCAGTCAGCCAACCGCCGTCGACGACACCTTCGCGACGGAGGCCCCGGCCGAGCAGCCGGCCATCGACACCCTGGCCGCACCCTCCGCGTCTGCGACGCCCAGCCCGGTGCAGCCGAGCCCCTCGCCGAGCAAGGTCGTCAAGCCGACCCCGGCGGCGTCACGGACCACCGCCGCGTCGCGCCGCAGCGTCGAGCGCAGCACCGCGCCGAACACGAACAGCGGCTCCAGCGGCTCCAGCGGCACCGTCAGCGCCCAGGCCCGCGAGGTGGTGAACCTGGTCAACGCCGAGCGGGCCAAGGCCGGCTGCAAGGCGCTGAGCATCGACGCCAAGCTGATGACCGCCGCCCAGAAGCACAGTCAGGACCAGGCCGACCACCAGAAGATGTCGCACACCGGCAGCGACGGCAGCGACGCCGGCACCCGCCTGAACCGGGTCGGCTACACCTGGCGCACCTACGGCGAGAACGTGGCCTGGAACCAGAAGACCCCGGCCGCGGTGATGGATGCCTGGATGAACAGCTCCGGCCACCGGGCCAACATCCTGAACTGCGCGTTCACCGAGATCGGCGTCGGCATCGCCAGCAGCAACGGGCCGTACTGGACGCAGGTCTTCGCCGCGCCGCGCTGACCGCGCGTCGTCCGCGCCCCCGCGCTCGTTTGACCCGGTGAGGTACGTCGGGCCGAGGGTGCGGGGCGGCGTACCGGTGCGGGCGGCGATGGGCCGTCCGGGACCCGGGAGCTGCCGATGTGGATCCGGCCGCGGCGACACGTCGCCGTACGCCCACTGCGCCGCGTCCTGTCGGCCGGCGTCGCGCTCCTCCTGGTCGTGCCGGCGTACGGGTGCCGAGCCAAGCTGACCCCGCCCGGCGCGCCCACCGCGTGGCCGGCCGCCGCGGCCCGCACCTGGCAGTGGCAGTGGCAGCTCAGCGGCCCGCTCGACCCGACGGTGGAAGCAGACGTCTTCCTGCTCGACCCGGTGGTCACCACCACCGAACAGACCGCCGACCTGCGCTCGCGGGACCGCCGGTTGATCTGCCAGGTGCACGTCGGGTCGGTCCGCACCGCCGACCCGGACGCCAGCCGGTTCCCGGACATCGTCCAGGGCTCGACCGGACGTCGGCCCGACAGCCGGTGGCTGGACGTGCGGAGCTGGGACGCGCTCAAGCCGGTGCTGGCCGACCGTTTCCGACTCTGCCGGGGCAAGGGCTTCGGCGCGGTGGCGCTCGCCGACGCCGACGGGTACGCGTCCCGCACCGGCTTCCCACTCGACTTCGACGACCAACTGCTGTTCAACCGCCGGCTGGCCGAGCTGGCCCGCTCGCTGAGCCTCTCCCCCGGGCTGGTCAACGACGTGCCCCAGCTCGCCGCACTGGCCCCGGACTTCGACTTCGTCGTCAACGAGGAGTGCGTCCGGCTGGGCCAGTGCGCCAAGCTGCTGCCGTTCGTCGATGCCGGCAAACCGGTCTTCCACGTGGAGTACGCCAGCTCGACCGACGAGTTCTGCGTCACCACCGTCGGCTACGGCTTCGCGTCGATCCGGAAGGACCGTGCGTTGGACGCCTGGCGGGAAGCCTGCCCCCTGCCCTGACACGGCTGTGGGCCGGGCCGTGGCTGTGGCCGTGGCCCGGCCTCGCCGCCCCGCCGCTCCCCCCACCGCTCGCCTCCGCCCCTTGATCGACTCGCCTTTCATGATGTCGCGGTATCAGGCGGCCTGGGATACCGCGACATCAATGAACCGGAGTTGATCAAGGGGCAAGAACGGCGAGCGGCGGGGCGGGGACGGCGTGGGCCGTTTCCGGATGGGGTCAGGGCACCGGCACCAGCTCAGGGGCGGGGGCCGGCGGGTCGGCCGGCGCGGGCGCCGGACGCGGGCGCAGGAAGCGCGGGGCCCACCAGTTGGCGTCGCCCAGCATGGTCATCAGCGCCGGCAGCACCACGCCCCGGATGATCGTGGCGTCCAGCAGGATCGCCGCCGCGAGGCCGATGCCGAGCTGCTTCATGTCGATCGTGCTCAGCGTGGCGAAGATCGAGAAGACCCCGACCATCACGATCGCGGCGCTGGTCACTACCCCGGCCGAGGAGGTGATCCCGTAGGACACCGCGTCGCGGTTGGGCATCCCCGCCCGGATCCCCTCGCGGATCCGACTCACCACGAAGACGTGGTAGTCCATCGAGAGGCCGAAGAGCACCACGAAGAGGAACAGCGGCAGCCAGGACACGATGGCGCCCATCGAGGTGAAACCGAGCAACCCCTGGGCCCACTCACCCTGGAAGATCAGCACCAGCAGCCCGTACGCGGCGCCGGCGGAGAGCAGGTTCAGCGCGATCGAACTCGCCGCGATCACCACCGACCGGAAGGTGAACACCATGACCAGGAAGGTCAACACCAGCACGAAGCCCATGACCAGCGGCAACTTCTGCCGGACGTGAGCGGCGTAGTCCTCGCTGTCGGCCACGCTGCCGCCGACCGCGTACTCGATGCCGGGGATGCCCCGCAGCTCCGCCGGGACCAGGTCCGCGCGCAGCTTCTCCAGTGACTGCACCGACCGGTCGTCCCGACTGGCGTACGGGGTGGCCACGTCCAGCACCGACACCCGCCGGTCGGCCGACACCTCGATCTTCGGACCGTCCGCCTCGACCGGAGCGAACAACGGATCGCCGGCGGCACGGGTGGACAGTTCGGTGAGGGCGGCGCGAACCCGGTCGGCCTGCTCGGCCGGCGCCCGCACGGCCACCACGTGATTGGTGCCGGTGCTCGGGAAGGCGGCGGTGAGCCGGTCGTACGCCTGCATGGCCGGCGTGGTGCGGGGCAGGTCCTCCATGCCGGGGAACTTCAGCTTCATGCCGAGCGCCGGGGCTGCCAGCGCGAGCAGCAACCCGACCGAGATGACCAGCGTCACCACCGGAGCGCGTAGCGCGGGCCGGAGCACCGCGGGCCAGAGCCGGGGCTTGCGGGGCTCGCCGTGCCGGCCGGTGCGCGGCGCGGTCAGCCGCCAGAGCAGTGGCACCCGGGGCCGGTCGACCCAGCGGCCGAGCTTGGCCAACAGGGCGGGCAGCACGGTCAGCGAACCGGTCACCGCGACGGCGACCACGAGGATCGAGCCCACGGCGAGGGACGAGAAGACCACGTCGCCGGCGAGCAGCAGCCCGGCCATCGAGATGATCACCGCGAAGCCGGAGACCACCACCGCGTGTCCGGAGGTCTCCGCGGCGATCTCCACGGCGTCGAGGCCGGATCGGCCCTTGGCACGTTCCTCCCGCTCCCGACGGATGTAGAACAGCGAGTAGTCGACCCCGACCGCCATGCCGATCAGGAGGATCACCGGAGCGGTGGTGTCGGTGGCCGGCACCAGGTGTGAGGCGAGAGTGGACAGACCCATCGCGGCGGCGACCGAGGAGAGCGCCAGCAGCACCGGCACGCTGGCCGCGATCAGCGCCCCGAACGCGATGATCAGGATCGCCAGGGTGACCGGCAGGCTGAGCAGCTCGGCACGCTTGAAGTCCTTGCCCAGGGTGTCGTCGAGGGCCTGTCCGATCGACGGCCCGCCGACCTGCTCGACGCGCAACTGCGGGTGCTCGGCCTGCACGCCGGCGGTGGCGTCGCGCAACGGCTGCACCCGTTCCGAGGCCGTCTCCGGGTCACCGGACATCGTGATCGGCAGCAGCAGCGCCGAGCCGTCCCGGGCGGTGACCGGCTGGCCCACCGAGGCGACCCCGACGACAGTGCGCAGCCGGGCCGCCGCGTCGTCGGCCGCCGCCCGGGCCGCCGCCTCGTCCAGCGCACCACCCCGGGAGGTGATGAGGACGTTGTCCACGGCCGGGTCGTCGAAGTCAGCGGCGTCCACGATCAGGCCGGCCCGCCCCGTCTCGCCGATCGCCTGGTCGCCGCTGGTGGCCTCGTTGAGACCGGCGGCGCTGCCGCCGACGAAGCACACCGCCACGAACACCGCCCACATCGCGAGCGCCCGCCACGGGTGCTCGGCGCTCCACCGCGCCAGCCGCACCGTCACCGGTCTTTTCCTCATTCCGACTCCCCCTGTCACGTCAGCCCCCCAGTGATCGGTGCTGACGTTAGGTGCGTGACGAGGCGGTCACATCGGGGATCGGCCCCGGCGCACCCCGGAATCACCGCAGGGCGCGCGGGGGTCGGTTCGGCGGGCGTCAGCCCGATATCGGGACGTACGCCAGGGTCCAGCCCGGAGCGGCCGGCCGCGACCCGCCGGCACCACCCCGGAGTCGGCTCCGGGTCATCCCCGAAGGGAACCCCTGGGCCGTGGCTGGCAGTGCGGGCAGCTGTACGAGGACCGGTTCATGAAAGCCTCGCGTCGGATCGGTGCGCCGCACCGCCGGCACGGCTCACCCTCGCGGCCGTACGCGTTCAGCGCCCGGTCGAAGTAGCCGCTCTCGCCGTTGACGTTGACGTAGAGGGCGTCGAAGCTGGTGCCGCCCTGTCTGATCGCCTCGCCGAGCACGTCGCGGACGTGGCCGAGCAGGCGTTGCGCGGCAGGGCCGGTCAGCGCGTCGGTGGGTCGGGCGCCGTGCAGCCCAGCGCGCCAGAGCGCCTCGTCGGCGTAGATGTTGCCCACCCCGGAGATCAGGGTCTGGTCGAGCAGGGCCCGCTTCACCTCGGTGTGCCGGCGGCGCAGCGCGGCGACGAACTCCGCGTCGGAGAACTCCGGGTCCATCGGGTCGCGGGCGATGTGCGCGATCTCGTCGGGCAGCTCGGCGCCGCCCTCGCTCACCGAGAGCCCGCCGAACGTGCGCTGGTCGACGAAGCGCAGCTCCGGCCCGTCGTCGGCGAACCGGAACCGGACCCGCAGGTGGGTCTCGTCGGTGGTGCCGGGTGGCTGGAGCAGCATCTGGCCGGACATCCCGAGGTGCCCGATGATGGCGTCGCCGCTGTCCAGTGGCAGCCACAGGTACTTGCCGCGACGGCGGGCGTCGAGCACCGTCCGGCCGGCGAGCACGTCGGCGAAGTGCACGTCACCCGGGATGTGCCGGCGGACCGCACGCGGGTGACGGACCTCGACCGAGGTGATCCGGCGGCCGACGACCCACTGGGCCAGCCCCTGCCGGACGGTCTCCACCTCGGGCAGCTCAGGCACCCCGTGACCCCGTCTCGTGGCCGTCGGCACCCCCGGCCGGCAGTGCCTGCGCCAGATGGTCGGCCTGCTCGGCCTGGGCCGCCCGCTCAGCGCGCTCCAACGGCCCGAACGGCTCGTCGGAGTCGGCCGAGCCGCCCCGGTCGACCGGCTGGTCCTCGCGCCCGTCGCCGGCCCGCCCGTCCTGACCGTCGTCGTTCTGGCCGTTCTGCTCGGCGAGCGTCCGCCAGGCGGCCTCGGCGGCCCGCTGCTCGGCCTCCTTCTTGCTGCGCCCCTCGGCGCCGCCGTACCGGTTGCCGGCCACCACCACCCAGGCGGTGAACGTCTTCAGGTGGTCCGGGCCGGTGCCCTCGATCCGGTACTCCGGGACGCCGAGCCCGAGCGCCGCCGTCAACTCCTGCAGGCTGGTCTTCCAGTCCAGGGCGGCGCCCCGGCCGGCCGACTCCGCCATCAGCGGGTCGAAGAGCCGGTGGATGACGATCCCCGTCGTGTCCAACCCGTACTGGAGGTAGATCGCGCCGAGCAGCGCCTCCAGCGTGTCGGCGAGGATGCTCGCCTTGTCCCGGCCGCCGGTGGTCTCCTCGCCCTTGCCGAGCAGCAGGTACGCGCCGAGGCCGTCCGGGCCCAGACCACGGGCCACGTCGGCGAGGGCCCTCATGTTGACCACGCTGGCGCGCAGCTTGGCCAGCTGCCCCTCGGGCAGGTCCGGATGGTTGTGGAAGAGCGCTGTGGTGATCACCACGCCGAGCACCGAGTCGCCAAGGAACTCCAGCCGCTCGTTGGTGGGCAACCCGCCGTTCTCGTACGCGTACGAGCGGTGGGTCAGCGCACGCTGCAGCAGCTCGGGTTCCAGGCTCACGCCGAAGGCGGCTTCCAGGTGACCGACGGATGCCCGCCGCCGCTTGTCGTTGCTCATGATGTGCGTACCTCGGTGTCGGTGGAACGGTCGGTGCGGTCCGTCGCGGCGTCGCCGTCGAGCAACGCGGAGACCAGATCGGTGGCGCGCCGCCGCCACAGGTGAGCGGCGAGAGCTATGCCGGAGGCGACGTCGTCGGCGCGGGCGGAACCGTGGCAGACGACCACAGTCCCCGCAACGCCCAACAGGGCGGCCGCGCGGGGCGCGCCACCCCCGCTGGGAGGGCCGCCAGCCATGGCGTACGCGCCCTCGATGGCCTTGAGCAGCACGTTACCGGTGAAGCCGTCGGTGACGACCACATCGGCGCGCGCGCCGAGGGCCACGTCGTACCCCTCGACCAGGCCGACGTAGCGCGCCCCGCCGGGGAGCGGCTCGACGGCGAGCAACGGGTCGGTGGCCCGGCGGACCCGGTCGCCCTTGCCGGCCTCGGTGCCGACCGAGAGCAGGCCGACCCGCGGCGCGGCGATCGAGTGCGCCACCGCGGCGTACGCGGCGCCGAGCACGGCGTGGCGGGCGAGAGTGGCCGGGCGGGGTTCGAGGGAGCCGCCGACGTCGAGCAGGACGACAGGCCCGGCCACGGCGGGCAGGGTTGCGGCCAGGGCGGGTTGGCGGATCTCCGGCCAACGGCCGAGGCCGAGGACGGCGGCGGTGACGGTGGCACCGGTGGCACCGGCGGACACCAGGGCGTCGGCGGTGCCGTCGCGAACGGCGGTGACCGCGGCCCGGACGGTGCTCTCCGCGCGGGCGGCACTGGGGTGGTCGGCCATACCGACGACATCGCGGACGGGCCGCACAGTGATCCGGGCACGTTGCGCCGGATCGAGGGCAGCAATCATCCCGTCGGCGACCTCGGTCGGGCCGACGAGGAGCAGGTGCAGGTCAGGGTCGGCGCGCATGGCCCGCAGAGCGCCGTCAACCACGACGGCGGGAGCGTCGTCCCCGCCGAGGAGGTCAACGGCGATCCGCGCGGTGCCCGGCTCCACCGGGACGCCGGCCGGAGTGGGCCGGGCGTCGGAGGGAGCCGGGGCACCGGGCGAATGCCAGGATGCGCGCGCCGCCCGACCTGGGGTCGGGGGCGTCACTCGGCGTCCAGGTCAGACCTCGAGAACCTGGCGGCCGTTGTAGGTGCCGCAGACGGAGCAGGCGGCGTGCGGCAGCTTCGGGGACTTGCACTGCGGGCACGCAACGGTCGCGACCACGGTCGCCTTCCAGTTCGCCCGGCGGGACCGGGTGTTGCTGCGCGACATCTTGCGCTTCGGGACGGCCACGGTTCTTACTCCTCTGTAACGGTCATTTGCGACAGGCCCGCCCAACGCGGGTCGATCTGCTGGTGACTGTGGTCGGCCGGCAGATCGTCCCAGTGCGCCCCACATTCAGGGCACAGTCCTGGGCAGTCCTCCCGGCAGAGCGGGTTGGTCGGCAGCGTGAGCACCAACGCGTCCCGCAGCGCCGGCTCCAGGTCGATCAGATCGCCCTGCATCCGGCCCACCTCGTCCTCGTCGGTCGTGGCGTCCGTGGTGCTGTCCTCGTACGCGTACAGCTCCTGGATCGTCACGCCCATCGAGTCGTTGATCTCGCGCAGGCAACGGCCGCACTCGCCCTGAACGGGACCGGTGATGGTCCCGGAGACGAGCACGCCCTCGGACACCGACTGCAACCTCAGATCGAGGTCGAGGTCCGCGCCCTCCGGCACGCCGATCAACTCCACACCGAGGTCCGCCGGTGCCGGCACGACCCGCCGGACTTCACGCAACGCGCCAGGGCGGCGCGGGAGGTCCCTCGTGTCGAGGACCAACGGCGACCTGGGGTTGAGTGTCGATGGCGAGTGCTTGGGCATAGTCAGACTCCGGCCGGTGAGAGGCCGACAAAAAAGGTTACCTGGACGACCGCCGGACCGTCGAACCGGGGGCGACGCCCGCCTGAGAAGTCGGCTGGTGAGGTGCCGCTCAGAAGGGTAGCGGGCGTTCCGCCTCATCCCCAGCGAAGGTGCCGATCTCCCGCAGTGCGTGCATCTTGTCCCGGCCGCGCTCTATCGAGGCCAGCGCCCGGGTGAGGAACTGCTCGAAGTTGGCCAGCGCGGTGTCGACGTAGTCGTCGACCTCCTCACGCAGGCGCTGCGCCTCGGCCCGGGCCTCGGCGATGATCCGGGCACCCTCGTGCTCGGCCGACACGGTGATCTCGTTCACCGAGACCAGGCGGGCGTGTTCTGCCTCACCCTCGCTGATGATCCGGTCCGCCTCGCGCTTGCCGGCCTCCATGATCTTGTCGCGCTCCTCCAGGAGAGCGGCGGCGCGACGCAGGTCGGCGGGGAGGTCGGCGCGCATCTCGTCGAGGGCCGCGATCATCTCACCCCGGTCGACCATGCAGTTGTTACGCGACATCGGGACGGAGCGGGCCTGCTCCACCATGGCGATCAGTTCGTCGATGCGATCGAGCGGGTCCACCGGTACCTCACTCCTGTCGTTCTTCGGCCGACCTCCATGATGCGGGCTACGGCCGTTCCCCGCGCCACCAATCATGTCGTGCCGGCCCCACACCGGGCCCATCCGCCCCAAACCGGCGCGTCGCGACATCGTCACACCGCGCCCACCCTGCCCACACGCCTGCGTCAATTTTCCGCAAAAGGGGCGTCACGGCGACCGAAGCGGCAGGACCGCCGGGTGGGGGGTGTCAGGGACGGGGGCCGAGCCGGGCCTGAAGGGCCTCACGGACCAGGTCGGGGACGTGCGCGGAGATGTCGCCACCCCACTTGGCCACGTCCTTGACCAGGCTTGAGGAGAGGAACGAGTAGAGCGGGTTGGTCGGCATGAAGAGCGTCTCGACGCCGGCCAGCCCGATGTTCATCTGGGCCATCTGCAACTCGTAGTCGAAGTCGCTGACCGCCCGCAGACCCTTGATCAGCACACTCGCCTGCTGGGCCCGACAGAAGTCAACCAGCAGCCCTCGGAACGACTCGACCCGCACGTTGCCGTACGACGAGGTCACCTCGCGGAGCATCTCGATCCGCTCCTCGACGGTGAACAGGCCACTCTTCGACTGATTTATCAGCACACCGACGATCACCTCGTCGAAGAGCCGACTGGCCCGCCCGATGATGTCGAGGTGTCCGTTGGTGACCGGGTCGAACGAACCGGGGCACACCGCACGTCTCATGATCGGCGACCGTACCAAAGGGTGGTCTCGCCGTAACGGCGACTGCGCTCCGGGGTGATCCCGTCCACCCAGTCGAACTCCCTGGTCCGCCGGGACCGCTCCACCACCACCAGCGCGTCCGGCGCCAGCCAGTCGCCGTCGACCAGCGTGGTCAGCAGCGCGGTGATCTCCGCGTCCGGCACGGCGTAGGGCGGGTCGGCGAAGACCACGTCGTACGGCCCACCGTCCGGACCGGCGGCCAGCACCGTCGCCACCTTGCCGGTGACCAGTCGGGCGGCGGGGCCGGCACGCAGGGCCGCCACGTTCTCCCGGATCACCCGGGCCGCCCGCGCGTCCGACTCGACCAGCAGCACGTGCGCGGCCCCGCGGGAGAGCGCCTCCAACCCGACCGCTCCGGAGCCGGCGTACAGGTCGGCGAAGCGGGCGCCGTCGAGGTCGACCTCGGCCTCGACGGCACTGAACAGCGCCTCCCGGACCCGGTCGGAGGTGGGTCGGGTGCCGGCACCGGGGGGCGCGGCGATCCGCCGGCCGCCAAGCGTCCCGGCCACGATCCGGGTCACGGTCTCCTCCTGCTCATGCCCGCGACGCTACGCGACCCGTCGGACCGGGCTGCCGACAGCGTCAGCACCGGTACGGCGACCACATGATCACTTCTCGTATATCAATGATCTCGGATTCATAACATTCGCCTTAGCAAATCCTGAGGGCTGTATCACGACCGGCGATCTCGCTAGGGTCTGCCGGGTGCCGGCGGCAAACCACCGGCTCACGGTGCGGGAGGGCGCCTCTCCGATCGGACGTGCAGTGACCGTCCACTGTCACTCCCGTGCCACACCCCTGACGCTTCAGCACTCCAGGAGTACCCGTGATCCGTCCCAAGCTGTCGCTACAGCGACCGCTGGCCATCCTGGGAGCCGCCCTCATCGGCCTCACCGGGGCAGTCGCGGTGGCCGCCCCAGCCAGCGCGCACCACACCACCATCACCGCCACCGCCGAGTGTGACCGGCTCTCCGGCGAGCGTGTGATCACGTGGAAGGTGGAGAACAGCGAGCGCGACAAGGCCGTGACCCTCAAGCAGGTGACCGCGACGCCGTCGACCGACGTCACAGTGCCCGTGGAAGGCGCCAAGGCGGTCCCGCTGCAGGGCTCCGTCATCCCCAAGGCCGGCACCATCACGGCCGTCCAGCGGGTGCCGGGCGACACCGCCAACGCCAAGCTCACGGTGTTCGGCAAGTGGAAGAAGAACGGCAAGGAAGCCACCAACGACGGCAGCATCAATCTCGCCGCCGACGGGTCCTGCGCGCCGACTCCGAAGTGCGTGGACGTCAACAAGGCCAAGTACAGCCACACCTTCGACGGCCCGAAGGGCACCGCGACCGTAAAGCTCGACGGTGACCTGCCGCTCTGCGGCGAGGGCAAGCAGTGGTTCACGCTGGTGTCGTACTTCGCGCCCCGGCCGCAGTTCGCCACTCCGCAGTACGTGTACGGCACGCCGGACAGCAACTGGATCGGTGGCACCCAGACCGAGATCAAGCTGAACGTCGAGATCCCGGACTGCCACACCCAGGTCGACCTGATCTGGGGCGGTAAGGACGAGGTCATCGGCGAGCTGGTCGACGGCGGCAAGCGCTACGACAACAAGAAGCTGGGCTCGCCGGGCGCTCCGGGTAACCGGTCCAAGGGCCCGCAGGGCTGGTACAACGGCGGCGACAAGAGCTGCGTCACCCCGGCCTCGACCTTCGCGTCCAACTGCGACGGTTCGGTCGCCGTCTCGCTGAGCAACGACGGCAAGATCAGCAAGTACGCCGTCGAGTTCGAGGTCAAGGGCGAGAACGGCTTCTCCAAGAAGGTCTCCGTCGCGGCTGGCAAGGCTGACAGCAGCATCGTGGTGCCGGCTGCCAACGCCGGCAAGATCGAGGTGCTGGTCGACGGCAAGGTCATCGAGAAGGGCACCTACTCGTGGCAGCGCCCCGAGGACTGCCCGCTGCCGGCCGTCACCACCAAGGCCGACTGCAAGGACTTCGCCCTCACCGTGACCAACCCCGAGGGTGGGCTCCCGGTCAAGGCGGCGTTCACCTACGGCGGCAAGACCGAGACCCGTACGGTCGCGGCCGGCGCGTCGGAGACGGTGACCTTCAAGGCCGGTAAGGACGAGACGGCGCTCGTCGCGCTGCCGGAGCTGGACCTGGAGATGGAAGCCGTCTACACGCCGGAGGGCAACTGCGGTGGCGGTGGCGCCGGCGGCGAGGAGCCGGGCCTTCCGGTCACCGGTGCGGCGGCAGGCGGCATCGCCGCTGGCGCGATCGCCCTGCTCATCGCGGGCGCGGTGCTCTTCGTCATCGCCCGTCGGCGTCGGGTGACCTTCACCGCCTGACCTGACCTGCGCTGAACCCGAGGGCGCGTCGACCATCCGGTCGACGCGCCCTCGGTCCGTTTCGGCTGACTGAGGCGTCAGGCCGATTCGAGATCGGTTGTACCGGAGGGATCACGGACCGGGCGACCGTCAGCCCTTCTCCAGGTATTCCGCGCGGTCCTCGTCCACCAGCGCGGCCACCGAGGCGGCCAGGGCGGGATTGCGGGTCAGCTCCGGGTCGTCCTCGACGAGGGTGATCGCCTCGGCACGGGCGTCGCGGATCAGCTCCGTGTCGCGTTTCAGAGACAGCAACCGCAGGTGTGAGCGGTGCCCGGACTGGGTGGCACCCAGCACGTCACCCTCGCGGCGCTGCTCCAGATCCAGCTCGGCGAGCTTGAAGCCGTCGCTCGTGGACGCCACCGCATCCAGCCGCTCGCGCGCCGACGAACCCTCGGCCGCCTCGCTGACCAGCAGGCAGAGCCCGGCGGCGGAGCCCCGGCCGACCCGGCCACGGAGCTGGTGCAGCTGGGAGACACCGAAGCGGTCGGCGTCCAGCACGATCATCACGGTCGCGTTCGGCACGTCCACGCCGACCTCGATCACGGTGGTCGCCACCAGCACGTCCAGGTCACCGGCCGCGAAGGAGCGCATCACCGCGTCCTTCTCGTCGGCCGGCAGGCGGCCGTGCAGCACCCCGATCCGCAGCCCGTGCAACGGCCCCTCGGCCAGCAGCGGGGCCACCTCGGTGACCGCCAGCGGGGGCCGGCGGCCGTTGTCGTCCACCGGTGGCGGCTCCTCCTCGCTGGCCGGCCCCTCACCGATCCGAGGACACACCACGTACGCCTGGTGGCCGGCCGTGACCTCCTCGCGCAGTCGACGCCAGGCCCGGTCCAGGTAGGCAGGTTTCTCGGCGGCGGGAACCACGTGCGAGGCGATCGGCGACCGGCCCCGGGGCAGCTGGGAGAGGGTGGAGACCTCCAGGTCGCCGTAGACGGTCATCGCGACCGTTCGTGGGATCGGGGTGGCCGTCATCACCAGCACGTGCGGCGGCTGGTCGGCCTTGGAGCGCAGAGCGTCGCGTTGCTCCACACCGAAACGGTGCTGCTCGTCGACGACCACCAGGCCGAGATCGGCGAAGTCGACCCCCTCGTAGAGCAGGGCGTGGGTGCCGAGCACGATGCCGGCGGCGCCGCTGGCGACCTCACCGAGGGCCCGCCGTCGGGCGGCAGCGCCCAGCGAGCCGGTGACCAGCTCGACCCGGGTGGCGTGCTCGGCGGAACCCAGCTCGCCGGCCCGCCCGAGCGGCCCGAGCAGGTCGAGCATGCCGCGGTAGTGCTGGGCGGCCAGCACCTCGGTGGGCGCCAGCAGCGCGGCCTGCCCGCCCGCGTCGACCACCTGGAGCATCGCCCGCAGCGCCACCACGGTCTTGCCCGAGCCGACCTCGCCCTGCAACAACCGGTGCATCGGGTGCGGCGCGGCCAGATCGGCGGCGATCTCCACGCCGACGTCGCGCTGACCGGCGGTCAGCTCGTACGGCAGTCGGGCGTCGAAGGCGTCCAGCAGCCCACCTGACCGTGCGGGGCGGGGCCGCGCCGGCCAGTCGGCTGCCCGGTGTTTGCGCTGCACAAGGGTCAGCTGGACGGCGAACGCCTCGTCCCACTTGAGCCGCCGCCGCGCCCGGTGCAGCTCCTCCTTGCTGGACGGCCGGTGGATCTCGGTCAACGCGGTGCCCAACCCGACCAGCTTGCGGCTGGCGCGCACGGTGCCCGGCAGTGGATCGTCCGGAGGGGTGAACGTGTCCAGAACGACTCGCACGCAGCGCGCGATCACCCAGGTCGGCACGGCCGCGGCGGCCGGGTAGACCGGAATCAGCGCGCCAGCGAACTCCTCGATTTCGTCGCTGACCGCCGCCTCGCCGTCGCCACCCTCGCCGAGCAGGACGTACTCCGGGCCGTTGAGCTGCCGTTTGCCCCGGAACTCGGTGACCTTGCCGGCGAACAGCCCCCACCGGCCGGGGCGCAGCTCCCGTTCGCGCCATGCCTGGTTGCCGAAGAAGGTCAGTGTCAGCACCCCGCCGGAGCCGTCGCCGACGGTCACCTCCAGCAGGTTGCCCCGCCGCTGCCGCATCGGGCGCACCGCGGTGCGCTGCACCTGGGCCAGCACGGTGACCTGCTCGCCGACGTCCAGGGAGCGGATGTCGGTGTGCTCGCCGCGCTCGTCGTAGCGACGGGGGAAGTGGTAGACCAGGTCACCCGCGGTGTGCAGGTCGAGGTGCGTGGCCAGCGCCTTGGCCGTCTTGTCCCCGACCAGCTTCTTCAGCGGAGTGTCCACCGTGGCTGGTTCGCTCATTCGATCCCTACCAGGAGCGGATAAAACGGCTGGCCCCCCGGGTACGCGTGCACCTCGACGAACGGCCAGCGTCTCGCGACGTGCGCGCGGACGGCATCGGTGAGCCCGGCCGGGGCGTCCGCCCCGGCCAGCAGGGTGACCATCTCGCCACCGCCGCCGAGCATCCGGTCGACCACGGCGGCGCAGGTGTCGGTGAGGTCGGTGCCGATGAGGTGCACCTCCCCCTCGACCAGTGCCAGCACGTCGCCGGGACGGCACGGGCCGGCGACGGTCAGCGCCTCCCGGCTGGCGTGGCAGACCTCGGCGTAGCGGCAGGCGCCGGCCGCCTCGGCCATCGCGATCACGTCGTCCTCGAAGCGGCGGTCGCCGTCGCGGACCGCGAGGGCGGCCAGCGCCTGCACGGGCGATCGGGTCGGCACCACGCTGACCTTGATGCCGTGCCGATGGGCCTCGCGGGCCGCCGCGCTCGCCACCGCCTCGGTGTTGGCGTCGTTGGGCAGCACCACCACCCGGGCCGCGCCGGTGCTGCGCACGGCGTCCAGCAGCTCACCCGTGGACGGGTTGCCCGGCACCACTGTGGCGCCCTCGGCGGCGAACAACTCGGCGATGCCTCCGCCGGTGGCGACCACCACCGCGGCCCGCCCGGCCGTCACCGGGCCCGAGGGCGGCTCCGGCTGGTCGGCGAAGCGGGTCACCGAGATCCGGTACGGGCGACCGGCGGCGACCCCCGCCTCGACCGCGGCGCCCACGTCGTTGACGTGCACGTGCACGTTCCAGGTGCCCTCGGGCTCACGCCCGTCGCCGACGATGACCAGCGAATCCCCCAGCGCGTCCAGCGCCCGTCGCAACCCGTCGACCGCCTCCGCCCCGGCGTCGAGCAGGAACTGCACCTCGTACGCGTACTCGTCGGAACCGGTCTCCCGGGCGACGGTGGCCGCCGGTCGGGCGGAGCGCGGCGTCGGCGCGGGCTGAGCGGTGCTCTCCCCGGTGAGCACCGCGACCAGGGCGTCGAGCAGCACGCACAGCCCTCGGCCACCCGCGTCGACCACGCCCGCGCGGGCCAGCGCCGGCAGTTGCTCCGGGGTGTGGGAGAGCGCCTCGGCGGCGGCCCGGGCCGCGGCGCGGACCACCGCCGGCAGGTCGTCGCTGTCCGCCCGTTCGGCGCCCGTGGCCGCCGCCGCGACCACCGTGAGCACTGTGCCCTCGACCGGCCGGGCAACCGCGGTGTACGCCGCGGCGGCGCCGGATCGCAGCGCGGCGGCGAACTCCCGACCGCGCACCGCCGGCACCCCGGCGACCTCGTCGGCGAACCCCCGCAGGATCTGCGAGAGGATCACCCCGGAGTTGCCCCGCGCGCCGAGCAGCGCGCCCTGCGCCATCAGCCGCAGCGCGTGCCCGTGCGCGGTCGGCCCGCTGTCGGGGAGGGTGTCCAGGTTCATGGCGAGGGCCTGTTGGGCCGAGGTGAGGGTGAGCACCAGGTTGGTGCCGGTGTCGCCGTCGGGCACCGGGTAGACGTTGAGCTGGTCGATCTCGCCCTGGTGACGCTTGAGCGCGGCCAACCCGCTCGCACACCAGCGGCGGACCGCGGCGGCGTCGAGGGTGTCCAGCACGGCCAGAAGCCTACTGGCGCGCACCGACACGCGTCGGACTCGTCCCGCGTGTCCCCCGCGCACCGCTCCGGCGGTGGCCGTAACACGGGCGAACTCCTCCGGTACCCTTGCCGCCGGGCCGGTCCCACCCACGGGCGGGCGGGCCCACGACCAGGCACAAGCCGGGGCACGGGCGAGCGCCGGACCGGGCCGGTTGGCCGGGTCGGCGAGTCATCGGGTAACCTGACCAGGTTGCCCGGGCAGCACCTGCCGGCGACCCCATGAACGTATCAATCCCAGGAGTATCCCGTGGCTAGCGTGTGCGACGTCTGTGGCAAGGGACCGGGCTTCGGCCACAACGTGTCCCACTCGCACCGGCGGACCAACCGCCGCTGGAACCCGAACATCCAGTCGGTGCGTACCCCGGCCGGTGGCGGCAACACCAAGAAGTTGCAGGTCTGCACCTCGTGCATCAAGGCCGGCAAGGTCACCCGCGCCTGACGCGGTAGCACCCACCTTCTCGTACGGCGGAGCCGGCGGACCCTGAGGTCCGCCGGCTCTGTCGCGTCCGGTCGCCGCCTGAGCTGTGCTACTTGAGCTGTGGCGTGCCGCCTTGATCGACTCGGTTTTCCGGGAGTCGGGGTGTCCGGCGCTGCGGACAGCCCGACTTCAAGAAACCCGAGTCGATCACCGCAACGGAGTCAGAGGGTGCGGCCGAAGGAGACGCAGCCCTCCGCGTCCTTGTAGAAGCCGAAGTTCGGAATCCGCTCGTAACCGGCGGAGCTGTACATCGCGATCGCCTCGGGCTGCTTGTCCCCGCACTCCAGGACCACCCGCTTGCGGCCCTGCTCCCGGGCCGAGCGCTCGACGGCCGCCAACACCGTGCGGGCCACGCCCCGCCCACGCGCAGCCGGGGCCGTG
This sequence comes from Micromonospora sp. MGP-C2, assembly GCF_057766525.1. Classification (NCBI taxonomy): domain Bacteria; kingdom Bacillati; phylum Actinomycetota; class Actinomycetes; order Micromonosporales; family Micromonosporaceae; genus Micromonospora; species Micromonospora sp. MGP-C2. The sequence goes on along the minus strand of NZ_JBYMEN010000002.1, from coordinate 5,637,456 downwards.
TACATCCGCTTCAGCTCCGCGGTGTCCGCGCCGTGGCTGCGCCAGCCACCGCACCCGACCGGCTCGCCCGCCACGTAGGCGACCAGGAACGCGCCATCCGGCGGCTCGAACTCGGTCGCGTCCACCGGGGTGTCGTCGCCGGTGCCGCCGTAGCGGGCGCCGAGGTCGGCCAGTGCGGCTTGGATCAACTGCTGTGCCACCGGTGCGTCGAACCGCACCGTCCGGATCTCGATCTCACTCACGGTGTCCAGGGTACGGCGGGCCCCAGGCCTCACCGGAAATGGTCCCAGCCGGTCGGGCCGTCGTGGGGCGCGCCGTCGACCGTCACCCCGGCACCCTCCGTGACCAGGCCCACCGGCCGCCAGTCCGGCGGCAGTACGACCGTCGGGGGAAAGGTCGCGGCCAGCGCGTGGTCGTCGCCACCCGCCAGGATCCAGGTGTACGGGTCGACGCCGAGTGCCTGCGCCGCGTCAGCCATCTGCCGGGGCACCTCGAACGCGTCCCGCCGCACGTCGATGGCCACCCCGCTGGCCGCCGACACGTGGCCGAGGTCGGCGAGCAGCCCGTCCGACACGTCGATCATCGAGGTGGCGCCGAGCCGGGCGGCCTGCGGGCCGGCCTGGTAGGGCACCTGCGGCCGCCGGTACGCCTCGACCAGCAGGCGGGGGGTGCGGAAACCGCGGGTGAGCACGGTCAGCCCGGCAGCCGCGTACCCGCTGCGCCCGGCCAGGGCGAGCACGTCACCGGGACGGGCGCCGGAGCGCAGCACGGGTGGGCGGCCCTCCAGGTCGCCCAGCGCGGTGACCGCCACGGTCAGGGTGGGGCTCGCCGACATGTCCCCGCCGACGACGCTGGCGCCGACCGTCGCCGCCTCGGCGGCGAGCCCGTCGGCCAGCTCCTCCGCCCAGCCGGTCTCCAGGTCAGCCGGCATGCAGAGCGCGACCAGCAGGGCGGTCGGCGTGGCGCCCATCGCCGCGATGTCGGCCAGGTTGGCCGCCGCCGCCCGGTGCCCGACGTCGCGCGCCGAGGACCAGTCCCGCCGGAAGTGCCGACCGTCGACGAGCACGTCGGTGGAGGCCGCCACCCGGCCGTCCGGGGCGGCCACCACCGCTGCGTCGTCGCCGGGGCCGAGCAGGGTCGTGGGCCCGAACGAGAGTCGGGCAGTTATCTTCCCGATCAACCCGAACTCCCCGATCCCGGACACACTGGCACCACTGCCGGCGTTCTGCCCGTGCTGCCCGGCTCCGCCGTGCTCGCTCACCGCTGCTCCTTGACGACCGATAGGGATCAGACCTGGTCCGTAAGGTAGTTTCACCCTTCGGGCCGCTCCCGGGCGGCGACGGACGGAGGTCGAGTCGTGGTACAGGCGTACATCCTCATCCAGACCGAGGTCGGCCGCGCACGTGACGTGGCGGGTCTCATCGCGGACATCGCCGGCGTGGTGCGCGTCGACGCCGTCACCGGGCCGTACGACGTGGTCGTCCTCACCGAGGCGAACACCGTCGACGAGCTCGGCAAGCTCATCGTCAGCAAGGTGCAGATGGTGCCTGGCATCACCCGCACCCTCACGTGTTCGGTGGTGCGGCTGTAAGTGGACGAGATGACGGCCTCCTCTGCACGTGACGACGACCGGACGCGTGAGCCGGCTGACGGTAACCGCGACCCGGCCGACACCGCCGCCGCCGCGCCGGCCGGCCGGGACCGGACCATTCGCGGCGCCGCGCTACTGGCCACGGTGATCGCGCTGCCGATCACGCTGCTGGTGGCCGTGCTGGCCTTCAACAAGCTCAGCCCGGGCGCACCCGCGGCCGCGCCGACCCCGTCCGCGACGACTCCCCGGGTGCAGTCCACCGCCCCGGTGGAGATGGCCGCCCCGGCGCTGGCCGCCCGCCCGGCCACTGTCTGCCGGGCCCTGCTCTCCCAACTGCCGGCGACCATCCGCGACCTGACCCAGCGGCCGGTCACCGCCGGCCCGGAGCAGAACGCGGCGTACGGAGACCCCGCTCTCACCGTGGCCTGCGGCGGCACCGAGCCGGAGTTCCCCAGCACCGACGAGGTCTGGACGGTGAACCGGGTCTGCTGGCACCTGGCCGAGCGGGCCGACGCGGCGGTGCTCAGCACTGTCGACCGGGAGACGCTGATCACGGTGCGTGTCCCGCGCTCCTACGAGCAGCCGTTGCAGTGGCTGACGACCATCTCCAGCACGATCGTGGCGACAGTGCCCTCCGGCGGCGCCATCCCGTCCGGCTGCCAGCGCTGACCCGATCCCGCGCCGCCTGACGCACGTCGGGCGGGGCCGGGCGGCTCAGCTGGCTGACGCTCCTGGGCCGGGTGGCTCAGTGCAGGCCGACGCCGCGCCGCTGGGCGGTGCGGATCAGGCGGTTGACCAGCTTCGGATATTCCAGGCCGGAGGCCGCCCACATCCGGGGAAACATCGACGTCGGGGTGAACCCGGGCATCGTGTTGATCTCGTTGAGGTAGACGTCCAGCTCGGGGGTGACGAAGAAGTCGGCCCGGGCCAGGCCCGCGCAGTCCAGCGCCGTGAACGCGCGGACGGCGTACTCCTGCACCTGGCGGGTCACCTTGTCCGGCAGGCCGGCCGGGATGTCGTACTCGCAGGAGTCGTCGAGGTACTTCGCCTCGAAGTCGTAGAAGTCGTGGTCGGCGACGACCCGCACCTCGGCCAGCACGGACGCCTCGGGCGCACCGCCGGCCTCGCCCTCCAGCACACCGCACTCGACCTCGCGGCCGATGATCGCGGCCTCGATGATGACCTTCGGGTCGAACTGCCGGGCGGCGGCGACCGCGTCGTCGAGCTGCGCCCAGTCGGTGACCCGGGTGATGCCGAACGACGACCCGGCCCGGGACGGCTTGACGAAGACCGGCAGACCAAGCCGCTCCTTGTCCTGCTCGCTGAGCGTCATGCCGTTGCGCAGCACGGCGTACGAGCCGACCGGGATGCCCTCGACGGCGCAGAGCTTCTTGGTGAACTCCTTGTCCATCGCCGCTGCGGACGCGAACACGTTCGCCCCGACGTAGGGGATGCCGGCCATCTCCAGCATGCCCTGGATGGTGCCGTCCTCGCCGTACGTGCCGTGCAGCACCGGGAAGACCACGTCGACGTCGGCGAGCACCCGGGGGCCCTCGGTCGGGTCGAGCACCATGAGCCCGTTGCCGGTGGGGTCGGCGCGCAGCACGATGTCGTCGCCGGAGTCGGCGGTGATCTCCGGCAGCTGACGGGCGTTGATCGCGAGCTGGGCGGGATCTCCGCTGGTCAGGACCCACTGGCCGGCCCGGGTGATGCCGACGGGCACCACCTCGAACTCGTCGGGGTCGAGCGCGCCGAAGACGCTGCCGGCGCTGACGCAGGAGATGCCGTGCTCCGGGCTGCGGCCGCCGAACACGATCGCCACGCGGGTCTTGCCTGGGGTGGTCACTCCGGTCACCTCTTCGTACGCGACTGCGGCTGGTCGTGCTCGCCGGTGGCGCTCACCCGGTTGACCTTACTGTGCGTGGCGGTAGGGCGAGGCGATACCCGGCGAGCCACAGCACGACACGGCAATCGGTCAACAGAGGATGTACGGTGCGTGACGGGACAGTCGCGGTGTCGCAGGCCGGTGACCTGGGCCTGCTCAGTCCCGGGAGTGCCGGCGACCGACCGCGATCACCTTGACCCGTTGCCGGCCGGCCCGCACCATGCCCAGCGCCATGAACGCTCCGGCGATCCGGTCGGCGGCCTCCCGACTGCTGGCACCGACCACCTGTCGGCGCCGCTCGGGTGCGACCCTCTCGTTGCGGTCGATGCCCTCGACGGGGCGCACGTCGGTGAGCACCACGAGGAAGCGGGTCATCGACAGCCGCCCGGGTGCACGGCGGAGGGCTCCGGACAGGTTCGCACGTCGTCTCCTTCCGGCGGGACGGGATGGCGGGGCGGCACGCGACGATCGGGCACGGGGGAGAAACCCGATCGCCGCGCGCCCCATCCCCTCCGGTCGCTCACCACCACCGTCGCCACGACAACCGGCGGTGAGGACGCGGTAACAGATTGACACGTGTACAGCCGTGAATGCAACTCTCATCGACGTTTTCTCATGCAGACGTTCCCGCAAATGTGTGCGACCATCGATGCATGGCCCCCAAGACCGCCCGCGCCCGCCGGCTCGGCATCGCCCTGCGCCATCACCGGGAAGCCGCCGGCCTGACGCTGGAAACCGCGGCGGATGAGATCAACAGCACCCGCAGCACCCTCTCCCGGTACGAGAACGCCCAGACCCTGATCAGCCCGGCCACCGTGCGCGCCCTGCTCACGTCGTACGGGGTGGGTGCCGAGGAGGTGGCTGCGGCGGTGCAGCTCGCGAAGGACGCCCGCAAGCCGGGCTGGTGGGTGTCGTACTCGTACCTGCTGGATCCGCGCACGATCGACTTCATCGCGCTGGAGGCCGAGGCGACGGCCATCGCCAACTTCGAGCCCTCGGTGGTGCCCGGCCTGCTGCAGACCGCGGACTATGTCCGTGGCGTGATGCGCGGCGGGCCGCACACCCTGGGCGACGACCTGGTGGAGCAACGGGTCAAGATCCGGCTGGACCGTCAACAACGGCTCACCGCCGACAACCCGCCCATCTTCGACGCGATCATCGACGAGGGCGCGCTGCTGCGTCCCGTCGGCGACAAGTCGGCGATGGACGGGCAACTGCGTCACCTGGTCAAGATGGCCGAGCTGCCCAACATCAGCGTCCAGGTGATCCCGCTCTCCGCCGGCTACCACCGGGGCACGCGGGGTTCGCTGCACATCCTGGAGTTCGCCGACCCGGAGGACCCGATCATCGCCTCGGTGGAGACCGTGGCAGGTCAGATGATCCTCGACCGGGCCGGCGAGACGCGTACCTGCACCAAGATCATGGAGCATCTCCGAAGCGTGGCGCTCAGCCCGGCGGACAGCCGCGAGATGCTCCTGTCAGTCCTGAAGGGACGGTAGGACCGATGACACCGACAATCACAGCGGCCTTGGCCGCGGCGGCGTGGCGCAAGAGCAGCCGCAGCGGCGACGAGGGTGCCTGCGTCGAGGTTGCCGCGCTGCCACGGCTGGTGGCCGTCCGCGATTCCAAGGACCCGGCCGGCCCGGCTCTGCTGTTCGCAACGGGCGCCTGGGCCGCCTTCGCTCAGGCGCCACCTCGCCGCTGACCAGGCCGTCGCACCGCTGACCCGACCTGGGGCCACCGCAGCCCGGACCGGGCACTGCCCCCTGCTGACCGCCCGCCGCGCCGCCGATCAGGGCGCGCGGCGGGCCAGGCCGCAGACGTGGCAGGCCCAGGCACGGTATAGCGAGGCGTGCCAGGACCAGGTGCTGCGGGCTCAGGCGACCAGCGGGCGGGGCTCCGGGACGGCGCGCAGGGCTTCCAGCGCGGCGATCGCCACGCCCCGGGCACCGGCCATGTCCCGGTCCGGCACCAGCGCGAAGGTGGCCACCGCGGCCTGCTCCTCGCGGAGCACTGTGTGTTCGCGGACCGTCGCCAGGAACCAGTCGCGGAACTCCGGTGCCGCCTCGACCACCCCGCCACCGACGAAGTACGCGTGCGGGTCGGTGAAGTTCGCCGCAACGGTGAAAAGCCGGCCCAGCGCCATCGCCTGCTGGGTGAAGAGGTCCCGTGCGAGGGCGTCTCCCCGTTCGCCGTACCCGCGAACCAGCTTGGCCGCCCGAGCCAACGGCTCGGCGGCGAGCGGGTGGTCGGGGTAGCGGGTCAGCCAGTACGGCAGCAGGTTGCGCTCGATGCCGGTCAGCGAGGCCACGCTCTCGACGTCACCGGTAAAGCCGCAGGCACAGGTGGGTTCCTGCTGCCCCGGGCTGAGCAGCCCGTTCAGCGGGATGTGCACGTGACCGAGCTCCCCGGCCATTCCGGCCGCACCGGCGATCACCCGACCGCTCTCGACCACACCGCCGCCGAGGCCGGTGCCGACGATCGCGGAGACCGACGAGCGGCCCATCGCGTCGGCGCCGAAGTGCACGTGGTGGGCGTAGAGCGCCGCCGCGTTGCCGTCGTTGTGATAGACGACCGGCAGGCCGAGCCGTCGTTCCAGTGCGCCCCGGACGTCGAAGCCCCGCCAGGCCGGCTGGGAGAAGTTGGTGGAGCCCCGCGACGAGATGACGCCGTCGGCGCTGGCGGGGCCCGGAGTGTCCAGCCCGACCGCCTGGACCAGGTCGCGCGGCACCCCGGTCTGCGCCAGGGCGCCGTCCAGCGCCTGGGCGAGTGCCTCGATCGCCGCCTCCGGCCCGGCCCGTACCTCGCTGGGGATCTCCAACAGCCCGTCCACCAGGAAGCGGCCATCCACCGTCAGCACGGTGGCGTTGTTGCTGGTGCCGCCGTTGTCCAGCCCGACGACCACCGGCACACCTGCGCTGCCCACCGATACCGCCTCCCGCCGTCATGAGTGTGAGCCGAGGCTAGTGCCAACCCTCCTCCCCCGCTACGCCCGGCCACCCGAGCGGGCTCAGTCGGGGCGGCGGGCGGTCACCGCTGTGGCGTCCAGGTCCTCGTCGTGTCGCACGCTCGGCACCAGCCCGGCGGCGGCGAGCGCCGCGCAGAGCACGTCCGCCTGGGCGTCGCTGGCCTCGACCACCAGGTGTCCGCCAGGGGCCAGCCAGGAGGCGGCACCGACGCCCACCCGGCGCAGCACGGTGAGCCCGTCCGGCCCGCCGTCGAGCGCCACCGGGGCCTCGTGCAGCCGCGCCTCGGCGGGCATCAGCGCCACCGCGTCGGTCGGCACGTACGGGGCGTTGGCGACCACCAGGTCCAGCCGACCCCGCCACTGCCGGGGCAGCGGTGTGAAGAGGTCACCCTCGTACACCTCGGCGTCCAGCCCGGCGAGGTTGCGGCGTGCGCACGCCACGGCCGCCGGGTCGATGTCGGCACCGGCCAGCCAGCGCGGGGCGAGCCGGTGCGCCAACGCGACGGTGGTGGCACCGGAGCCGCAGCAGAGGTCGGCCACGGCCGGGGCCGGGCCGGTCAGTTCGGCTGCCACCTCGACCAGCAGCGCGGTCCGCCCACGCGGCACGAAGACGCCAGCGTCGACGGCGATCCGCAGCCCGCAGAACTCGGCCCAGCCGAGCAGATACTCCAGCGGTTCACCGGCCACCCGGCGGTCGGTCAGCTCAGCCAACGCCGCCGGGGTGTCCGCGGCGGCCAACAGCAGGTCGGCCTCGTCCTCTGCGTACACGCAGCCGGCGGCACGCAGCCGGCCCACGAGCGCGGACCGGTCGGCCAGGGGCGCTGACGTCACGAGCCTCCTCGGACCGACCCGGCCGCGTCCAGGGCGGCGGAGATGTCGGCCACCAGGTCGGCCGTGTCCTCCGCACCGCAGGAGAGCCGGACGAAGCCGGGTGTGGTGTCGTCGCCCCACTGCTCCCGCCGGTCCGCCGTGGTGTGCAGGCCACCGAAGGAGGTCGCCGCCGCCACCAGCCGGGCGGCCTCGATGAACCGGCCCACCCGGTCGGCGCTACCCAGGTCGAACGAGAGCACCCCCGGCATCCGACGCATCTGAACCGAGGCCACCGCGTACGCGGGATCGCCCGGCCGCCCCGGCCAGCGCAGGCCCGTCACGTCCGGCCGGCCGGCCAGCAGGTCGGCGACCGCGGCGGCGTTCGCGCTCTGCCGGGCCAGCCGCAGATCGAGGGTGGCCAGCGACCGGTGTGCCAGCCAGGCGTCGAACGCTCCGGGCACCGCCCCGGTGGTCGTACGCCAGGTCGTCACCGCCCCGATCAGCTCGGTGGACCGGCTGGCCAGGTAACCCAGCAGCAGGTCGGAGTGGCCGGTGAGCGCCTTCGTGCCCGAGGCGACCACCAGGTCCGCGCCGAGGTCCAGTGGGCGCTGACCGAGCGGGGTGGCGGTGGTGTTGTCCACCGCGAGCAGCGCGCCCGCGGCGTGCGCCCTCTCCGCCAGGGCCGCCACGTCGACCACGTCCAGGCCCGGGTTGGCCGGCGTCTCCACCAGCACCAGCCGGACGCCCTCGAACGACGGGTACGGCCCGGCGGTCGGCGCGAACAGCACCCGGACGCCGATGCCCTCCAGCACGTCGGTGGCGAACGCCCGGACCGGGAAGTATCCGTCGGAGGGCAGCACCACCGTGTCCCCCGGGCGCAGCAGGGTGAGCAGCAGGCCGGTGATGGCCGCCTGACCGGTGGCGAAGACGCGGCAGTCGCCGCCTTCCAACTCGCCCACGGCCGCCTCCAGGAGCCGCCGGGTCGGGTTGTCGGGGCGACCGTAGCCGTTCGGCGACGTGCCCTGGCCCTGGAACGGGTCGAGGTGGTACGGCGCGGCGAAGACCGGCCCGGGCAGGAACGGGTCCCCTGGTGCCGGCTCGGGCAGGCCGGCGCGTACGCAGCGGGTGCCGTCTCCCAACTCGCTCATCGGATTCCTCACTCGTACGACTCGGGTTTTGCGGTGCGGCTCATCAGGGCTTCCACGGCGAGGCGTGGGTCCATCCCCTCGTGGCAGATCCGCTCGACGTGCTCGGTGATGGGCATCTCCACACCGTGCGCGCGGGCCAGGTCGCGAATCGCCAGGCAGCTCTTCACACCCTCGGCGGTCTGCCGGGTGGCCGTCTGGGCCTGCTCCAGCGTCTCGCCCCGGCCCAGGTGCTCGCCGAAGGTGCGGTTGCGGGCCAGCGGGGACGAGCAGGAGGCGACGAGGTCGCCCATTCCCGCGAGGCCGGCGAAGGTGATCGGGTCCGCGCCGAGCGCCACGCCCAGCCGGGCGGTCTCGGCCAGCCCTCGGGTCATCAGCATGGCCCGGGTGTTGTCGCCGAAACCCATCGCGGTGGCGATGCCGTACGACAGGGCGATCACGTTCTTGACCGCCCCGCCCAGCTCGCAGCCGATCACGTCGTCGTTGGTGTACGGGCGCAGGTAGGGCGTCCGGATCGACGCCTGCACGAGCGCGGTGCGGTGGCTGTTCGTCCCGGCGACGACTGTCGCGGCGGGCTGCTCGGCGGCGATCTCGGGGGCGAGGTTCGGGCCGGACACGACGACCACCCGGTCCGCGGCGACCCCGGCGGTCTCCACGATGACCTCGCTCATCCGCTTGGTGGTGCCGAGCTCGATGCCCTTCATCAGCGACACCAGGGTGGAGTCGGGGTGCAGGTGTCCGACCCACTCGGCGAGGTTGCCGCGCAGGGTCTGCGACGGCACCGCCAGCACCACCAGCTCCGCGCCGGTGATCGCCTCGGTCGCGTCGGCGGTGGCGGTGACCCGGGCGGGCAACAGCAGGTCGGGCAGGTACTCCGGGTTGCGGCGCTCGGCCCGGATGCTCTCGGCAACCGGCGCACGGCGGGCCCACACGGTCACGTCACGCCCCGCGTCGGCAAGGATCTTGGCGAACGCGGTGCCCCAGGAACCGGCGCCGAGCACCGCGACGTGGCCGGTCATGCCAGGTCGCCCTGCTGCTCGTGCCGGACGGAGGACCGGGCCGGTCGTTCCCACAGCGGCGGCGGGGTGCCGCCACGGATCTCGGCGAGCATGTCCCGCAGCCGCAACATGATGGTGTCCGTCATCTCCTCGAGGGTGGCCCGGGTCGGCGGGGCGTCCGCCCACCGGCTCAGGTCGATCGGGTCTCCGGCGACGACGGTCACCGGGGCCCGGGGGCGCAGGTTGACGCGGCTGGTCCGGGGGTCGAAGATCCGCTCCGGTCCCCACATCACCACCGGTACGACGGGTGCGCCGGTGGCCAGGGCCAGCCGGGCGGCACCGGTCTTGGCCTTCATCGGCCACAGCTCCGGCTGTCGGGTGGTGGTGCCCTCCGGGTAGATCACCACGGCACCGCCCTGATCGAGCGCGGCGACCAGTGCGTCCAGCGAGCGGACCGCGTCGACGCTGCCCCGCTCGACCGGGATCTGTAAACACCGGTGCAGGATCCAGCCGACCACCGGCACCCGGAACACGCTGGCCTTGCCCAGGTACTGCGGCCAACGCCCGGAGTCGTAGATGAAGTGCGCGGAGACCAGCGGGTCGGCGTGCGAGATGTGGTTCGCCACGATGATCACGCCACCGTCGCCGCCGAGGTGTTCCTGGCCCCGCCAGGTGCGCCGGGTCCACACGGTCATCACCGGCTTGACCAGCCACACGGCGAACCGTTGCCAGAACCCCAGCCTCCGCCGTGCCACTGTGCCTCCTCGTCGCGCCCCAACCCCGCCGCGAATCCCGCCCGCGACACCCGCAGCGGAAATCATGCCTGCTCGCCCCCGGTACGGCCAGCGAGGGTCCCGCCGTGCGGCTGGCAGGATTGCGGGCGTGAGTCAGCCGAGGTGGGCCGTGGTGGTGCCGGTGAAGCATCTGGCCGCTGCCAAGAGCCGGCTGCGGGGCGCGCTGTCCGGCGTACCGCACGAGGAGCTGGCGCTGGCCCTGGCGGCCGACACCCTCCGCGCGGTGCTGGCCTGCCCGGCGGTCGCCGAGGTCCTGGTGGTCACCGACGACGCCCGGGTCGCGGCGGCGGGGCTGGGCGCCGGCGCGCGGGTGCTGCCCGACGGGCCGGACGCCGGCCTGAACGCGGCGTTCCGGCACGGCGCGGCCGGGACCACCGCCGGCTGGGTGGCCGGGCTCACCGCGGACCTGCCGGCGCTGCGCCCGGCCGAGCTGGCCGGCGCGCTGCTCGCGGCGCAGAACGGCCGGGAAGGGGTACGCCGGTTCGTGCCGGACGCGCCCGGCACCGGCACTGTGCTGCTCGCCGCCCCGCCGGGTGTGCCGCTGGACCCTCGCTTCGGGGTGGGCTCGGCGCTCGCGCACGCGGCGAGCGGGGCACTGCCCCTGACCGGCGACTGGCCCAGCCTGCGCCGGGACGTGGACACCGCCGCGGACCTGGCCGCCGCCGCCCGGCTCGGACTGGGGCCGCGCACCGCCGCGCTCGTCGCCGCCACCAGCCGTCCGGCCCGCTCCGCCGGGTGACCCCCGGGTGTACGGTGCCAGCATGCAGGGCACGGTGGCCAGCTATGACGCGGCAACACGCAGCGGTGTGCTGCTGCTCGACGACGGCACCGAGATGCGCTTCCCCGCGCGGGCCTTCGACGCCTCCGGGCTGCGGTTGCTCCGGCTAGGCCAGCGGGTCCGCATCGACACCGATCCCGACGGAGAGGTCGTCCGGGTGACATTGCCGACGATGATCTGAGCCGGCGAGCCCAAGTTCATTTTGCGTTCACCGTAATCGGGTGATTATGAGCGTGTGAGCACCCCTCGCGAGCAACCGGCCCACCCGCCCACCACCGACCTCCGCAACGGCTCCCGCGCGCGCGGCACCGACGGCCGCTTCCGCCCGTCCCGCGCGGAGAGGGCCAGCGCCGCCCGCGCCGACACCCTCGCCGACGACCCGGCTGCCGCCTCCTCCGGGCTGGACGAGGTCCTCGACCCCACGCCGAGCGTCGAGGCTGCCGGCCCGACCGCCGGTGGCGTCCACCAGGTCCTGCCCGGCGACCTACCGACCGGCGCCGATGACGAGGACGACGAGCCGCCGGCGCCGCTGCCGGAGGACCGGTTCCTCAACCGGGAGCTCTCCTGGCTCGACTTCAACGCCCGCGTGCTCACCCTGGCCGAGGACCAGCGCACCCCGCTGCTGGAACGGGCCAAGTTCCTGGCGATCTTCGCCAGCAACCTGGACGAGTTCTACATGGTGCGGATCGCCGGGCTGAAGCGGCGACTCTCCGCCGGCCTGCCGGTGCGCGGCGGGGACCGGCTGCCCCTGCGTACCCAGTTGGAGCTGATCGCCGAGCGCACCGCGGCACTGGGTGCCCGGCACGCCGCCTGCTTCGTCGACGACGTGCTGCCCAAGCTCGCCGACGAGGGCATCCGCATCCTGCGCTGGGGCGAGCTGGGCGACCCGGAGCGGGAACGCCTGCGCACCTACTTCCGGGAGCACATCTTCCCGGTGCTGACCCCGCTCGCGGTGGACCCGGCGCACCCGTTTCCGTACATCTCGGGGCGCTCGCTGAACCTGGCGGTGGCGGTCCGCGACCCGAACGGCGGTTCCGAGCTGTTCGCGCGGGTGAAGGTGCCCAACAACGTGCCCCGCTTCGTCCGGGTCGACAGGGGTCAGCCGGGCGTGCGGATGCTGCCCCTGGAAGACCTGATCTCGGTGCACCTGGGGCAGTTGTTCAGCGGCATGCAGGTGGTCGAGTGCCACCTGTTCCGGGTCACCCGCAACGCCGAGGTGGAGGTCGACGAGGACCGCGACGAGGACCTGCTGCAGGCCCTGGAACGGGAGCTGGCCCGGCGGCGGTTCGGTCCACCGGTCCGGCTGGAGGTGGCCGCGTCCATCTCCGACCACGTGCTGGAGCTGCTCGTCCGCGAGTTGGACATGGACGACCAGGACGTACTCCGGGTGCCCGGACTGCTGGACCTGTCCGCGCTGTGGCAGGTGTACGGCGAGGCCGACCGGCCGGACCTCAAGGACCCACCGTTCGTGCCCTCCACCCACCCCCGGCTCGCCGAGGGCGAGGTGCCGCGCAGCGTCTTCTCCACACTGCGCGACGGGGACATCCTGGTGCACCACCCGTACCACTCGTTCGCGACCAGCGTGCAGCGCTTCATCGAGCAGGCCGCCGCCGACCCGAACGTGCTGGCCATCAAGCAGACCCTCTACCGCACCAGCGGCGACTCCCCGATCGTCGACGCGTTGGTCGACGCGGCCGCCGCCGGCAAGCAGGTGGTGGTGCTGGTGGAGGTGAAGGCCCGCTTCGACGAGGTCGCCAACATCGGCTGGGCCCGGACGCTGGAACGCGCCGGCTGCCACGTGGTGTACGGCCTCGTGGGCCTGAAGACGCACTGCAAGACCGCGCTGGTGGTCCGCCAGGAGGGCAACCAGATCCGCCGTTACTGCCACATCGGCACCGGCAACTACCACCCGAAGACCGCCCGACTCTACGAGGACTTCGGGATGCTCACCGCCGACCCGGAGATCGGCGCCGACCTCACCGACCTGTTCAACGTCCTCACCGGCTACAGCCGGCAGACCGCCTACCGGCGGTTGCTGGTCGCCCCGCAGGGCATCCGCACCGGCCTCATCGAGCGGATCGAGCGAGAGATCTCGCACGTCCGACTGGGCATGCCCGGCCTGGTCCAATTCAAGGTCAATTCTTTGGTCGACGAGGGGGTGACCGACGCCCTGTACCGGGCCTCCCAGGCCGGCGTCCACGTCGACCTGCTCATCCGGGGCATGTGCACGCTGCGTCCCGGGGTGCCCGGGCTGTCGGAGAACATCCGCGTCCGCTCGATCCTCGGCCGTTTCCTGGAGCACTCGCGGGTCTTCCGCTTCGGCAACAACGGCGAGGCGGAGTTCTGGATGGGCTCGGCCGACCTGATGCACCGCAACCTGGACCGTCGGGTGGAGGCGCTGGTGAAGGTGACCGACCCGATCGCCCGTGCCGAGCTGGACCACGTGCTGACCGCCGCGATGAGCCCGGACGTTGACGCGTTCGAGCTGGCCGGCGACGGCAGCTGGACCCGGCGGACCAGCGCCGACGACAACGCCCGGGTGCATCTGCAGGAACTGTTGTTGCGCCGCGTCGGTGGCACGGCCGGCTGAACGATCAGCGCATAGGCTGAGCTGATGGTCGAGGAGGAGCAGAAGTACGAGGTGGACGACGCCTACGTGCTGCCGGACCTGACCGCCACGGCCCCGGCCGGGGGTCGGGTCCGGGCGCTGCCACCGGTGACGCTGGTCGCCCGCTATCTCGACACCGTCGACCTGCGGCTGGCCCGCGCCGGTGCCTCACTGCGCCACCGCAAGGGCGACGAGCTGCCCTGGACGGTGAAACTGCCGACCGGGACACCGGGTGTCCGGCACGAGATCTCCCGTCCAGGGCCGAAGGGGCGGCCACCACCGGAGCTGGTGGAGCTGGTCACCGTCCTGCACCGGGGGGCGCCGCTGGCCCCGGTGACTGTGGTGCGGACGGTGCGGCACGCGTACGAGGTGTGTGACAAGGCCGGCGCGGTGCTCGCCGAGGTGGTGGACGACCGGGTGACCGTCCTGGACGACTCCGGCGCCACCACCGACACGTTCCGCGAGGTGGAGGCGGAGCGCAAGGCCGGCGACAGCGAGTTGCTCGACCGGATCGGCGCGGTGCTGCGCGAGGCTGGTGCCCGGGGTGGGTCGTTCACCCCGAAGCACGTACGGGCGCTGGGCGAGACGGCGCAGGCCGATCCGGACCTGGTCGCGCCGGCCGGGCTGACCGCCGAGGCGAGCGCCGGTGACGTGGTGACCGAAGCGGTCCGCAAGGAGATCCGCCGGCTGCTGGCGCACGACCCACTGGTCCGGCTGCGCGCCCCGGCCGCCGGTGGCGACACCGCCGTGCACCAGATGCGGGTCGCCTGTCGACGCCTGCGCAGTGACCTGCGCACCTTCAGGCCACTGCTCCGCAAGACGTGGTCCCGTCCGCTGCGTGACGAGCTGCGCTGGCTGGCCGGTGTCCTCGGCGCGGCCCGCGACGCCGAGGTGCTGCGCGCACGGCTGCGCCGCACCGCCGACGCCGACCCGCTCAGCCCGCTCGACCAGGGGGCGGTGGACCGGCTGGACGAGGTGCTCGCCCAACGGCAGCGGACGGCGCACGCCGCCATCGACGAGGCGCTGCGCTCCGCGCGTTACCTGGCCCTGGTGGATTCCCTGGTGCTGGCCGCCCGCGCGCCCCGGCTCACCCGCAGGGCGGCCGCGCCCGCGGGTGAGGCGCTGCCCGCGCTGGTGGCCCGGCCGTGGGCACGGCTGGCCGGGCCGGACGGGGTCGACGGGCTCGACGCACAGTCGCCGGACGACAGTTGGCACGCCGTTCGCAAGGAGGCCAAACAGGCCCGTTACGCGGTCAACGCCGTGGCACCGACGGTCGGCAAGGGTGCGCGTCGACTGTCCCGCGCCCTTGCCCGGGTGCAGGACGTGCTCGGCGAGCACCAGGATGCGGCAGTCGCGGCGGACACCTGGTTGGAGATCGCCGCCGAGCGGCCGGACGACCACGAGCTGGCGGTCACCGCCGGGCGGCTCGCCGAACGGGAACGCGGGTCCGTACGCCGCACACGCGGCCTCCTACCGGCCGCCTGGCACCGGGCGACCCGACGACGGCGGACCAGTTGGCTGCCGTGATCGGCATCCGGGCGGCGGGCGGGGTGGCCTGGCGGCCGACCCCCGACGGCGTACGCGTCTGTGTGGTGCACCGCCCCCGCTACGGTGACTGGACGCTGCCGAAGGGCAAGCTGGAGCCGGGTGAGCACGCGCTGGCAGCGGCGGTCCGTGAGGTGGCCGAGGAGTCCGACGTGCGGGGCGTACCGCAGGTCCGGCTGCCGTCGGTGCGATACCGCAGCGAGGGGCAGGCCAAGCTCGTCGACTACTGGTCGATGCTCGCTGTGGCCAGCGGCGGTTTCCAACCGGACACCGAGGTGGACGACATGCGCTGGCTCGCGGTGGACGACGCGATCCGGTTGGTCAGCTACCCGCACGACGCCGAGGTCCTGGCGGCGTTCGCCGCGCTGCCGCCGGTGACCGCGACTGTCGCGCTGGTCCGGCACGCGCACGCAGGCAAGCGGGCCACCTGGTCCGGCCCGGACGTCGGGCGGCCCCTGGACGCCGAGGGACGGGCCCAGGCGAGCGCCCTGGCCGACCTGGTCGCCCTGATCCGGCCGTCCCGGCTGGTGTCGGCGTCACCGCGACGGTGCGTGCAGACACTGGACCCGGCGGCGGCGCTGCTCGACCTGCCGATCGAGATCTGCGGCGACCTGGACGAACCCCAGCCCGGCCAGCAGAGCGACGAGCAGATCCTAGCCACCGCCGCCCGGCTGCTGGAGTTGGCCAACGCCGGTGGGCAGGTGGCGGTGTGCAGCCAGGGCAAGGTGCTGCCGGGCGCCCTGGAGCAGCTCACCGGCCGCACCGACGAGGACTTCACGACGCCCAAGGGCGGCGGTTGGCTGCTTGCCTTCACCGCCGACCGCCTGTTGGCCGTCGACCGCCTGTAGGGCCGTCGACCGACTGTAGGGCGTTTCAGCGGGGCGGGAGGGTCAGGGTCACCGCGACCGGCAGGTGGTCGCTGGCCGTGCTGCGGGGCGCCACCGGGTCGCCGGGAGTCAGGCCGGGCGAGACGAAGATGTGGTCGATCTGCTGGCGCGGGTCGTCCGCCGGGCTGGTCGCCAGCGGTCGGGCGGCCGCGAACGCGTCGGTCAGGCCGGCGTCGGTGAACTCCGCGTACGCCTCGTCGCCGGGCTCGGTGTTCAGGTCGCCGGCGACAACCAGGGGTCGGCCGGCCGCGTACCGGGTGGCGAAGTCCGCGACCGCGCGGGCCTGCACCACAGGGCCCCGCCCCGGTGGCGGTTGCAGGTGGGTGCTGACCACGGCGGTACGGACACCGTCACCCAGGTCCAGCGTGACGGCGAGGGCCTGCGCACCGGTGGGCGCACCGACGGCCGGCAGCGGGAGGCTGCGCGGGTCGCGCATCGGCCAACGGCTGAGCACCGCGTCACCCCAGACCGGGTCGGCGGCCGGCCCGAAGACGTACGGCATACCGAGCCGGCCGGCCAGCAGGTCCAGGGTGTCGTGCCCACCGTTGAGCAGCCAGGCGCGGTCCACCTCGCTGAGCAGCACCACGTCGGGTCGTTGCCGTTCGACGACCTCGGTGAGACCGGGCAGGTCGAACCGACCGTCCAGCCCGAAACCCATCCGGATGTTGTAGGCCACCACGGTCAGCCGCTCCGGCGGGCCGTCCCGGTTGCTGGCCACCGGGATGTCGTCGGCGAGCACCGGCGCCAGCAGGGCCAGCGCGGTGACCGCGGCGGCGGCCCGTAGTGGCGGAAACGGCCCGGGGAGCCGGTGCACGACGGGACGGGCGGCGAACGCCACGACGGCGACGAGCCCGGCCACCAGCACGGGCACCGCCGCGTTGGGGTAACCGAGGTCGTAGGCGGAGTAGTACCCGACCGCCCCCAGCGCGAAGACGAGCATGCCGGCGGCCACCGCGTACCCCCGGCGGGCCGCTCTGGCGCTGGCGTTACTGGTGTCGCTGGCGCTCGCGGTGTCGCTGGTGTCGCCGTCCGGGCCGCTGGCGTCGTCGGTCAGCGCGAGGCAGGCACCGAGACCGACTGCGGCGAGCAGGATGGCCGGGAGGAGCAGGTCACCCCGGTCGAGGGCGAACAGCACCGCGCCGGCCAGCAGCGCCACCGGCCCGTACGCGCGGCTCCACCCCCGGGGCGGTCGGGTCAACGCGGTACACAGGAACCCGGCGACCGCCACCGACACCGGCGCCAGGCCGAACAGCGGCGAACGACCCACGCCGTCCCCGGCCACCAGGTACGACATCCCGGTCCGGGCCAGCGCCGGGGAGAGCGCCACCATTCCGGCCAGCAGCAGCGCCGGCCCCGCCAGCAGCCAGGCCCGCACCCCACCGGTACCGGTCACGCCATCGGCACGGGTGCCGGGCTGCGCCGTCCCAAGCACGAACAGCACGACCGCGACGGAGCTGAGCAGCCAGGCCAACCAGCCGCCCCGCCACACCAGGTCGACGGTGTCCAACACCGCGTGCAGGGCCGCGTTGACAGCGAAACCCAACGCCAGCCCCGGAACCGGGCGGTCGGTGTCGGCGGCGACGCCGACCAGCCAGACCAGCCCGGCGAGCAGCCCGGCGGTGGCCAACCAGAGCTGCGTACGCCCGCCGGGTGTTGCGGTGAGCGCGAGCCGGGCGACGGCGAGCAGAACGGCGGCGACGACCGTGACGGGGCGGGCGCCGACCCGGCGGACCACAGCGGGTGCGCCCAGCGCGAGCACGAACCAGCCGAGGGCGAACGCGCCCATCAGCTCGGCCGGCGTGGACGCCGCCTGGCCGAAGATGGTGATGATGCCGGGCAACCAGACCCGCAGCACGTCGATGAGCAGGATGACGCCCAGCGCGAGCGTCCCGGTGGTGAGCTGGCGGTAGCGCACCGGCGCCCCATTTCGCGTCGACGGGCCGGCGGAGGGGGGACCGGCACGGCGATTCTGCGCGAGCGAGGCGAGCGGGTCAACGGTCCCCGTACGCCGAAAGGGCGCCCACCCACGGGTGGACGCCCTTTCAAAACAGGTCGGTCAGCGCTTGCTGGCCGCCTTCTTGGCCGGAGCCTTCTTCGCCGGCGCCTTCTTGGCCGCCGCGCTCTTGCTCGCCGCCGCGGTGGTCTTCTTCGCCGCGGTCGACTTGGTCACCGCGGTGGTCTTCTTCGCCGCCGCGGTGGTCTTCTTGCTGGCGGCCGTCTTGGTCGCCGTGGTGCTCTTGCTCGCCTTGGCCGGGGCGGTCTTCTTGCTGGCGGCCGTCTTGGCCGTCGTGGTGCTCTTGCTCGCCTTGGCCGGGGCGGTCTTCTTGCTGGCGGCCGTCTTGGCCGCGGTCGCCTTGGTGCCGACCGCCTTCGTGCCGGCAGCCTTGGTGCCAGCCGCCTTGGTGCCGGCCGCCTTGGTGCCGGCCGCCTTGGCCGTGGCGGTGCTGGTGGCGGCCTTCTTCGTCGCCACCGTGGCCTTCGGCACCTTGCCGCTGGCCACCATCTCCTTGAACCCGGCGCCAGCGCGGAAGGTCGGGACTGACGTCTTCTTGACCTTCACCGCCTCGCCGGTACGAGGGTTGCGCGCTGTTCGCGCGCCACGTACACGCTTTTCGAATGCTCCGAATCCGGTGATCGCCACCTTCTCGCCCTTGGTGACTGCCGCCTGGACCTCGGTGAGGACCGCGTCGAGCGCGGCCGTCGCCATCTTCCGGTCCCCCAGGCGAACAGCGAGCGCCTCGATGAGCTCGGCCTTGTTCACGACTTCCTCCCGATTGTGCAACTGACTCGACGCGAGCCATTCTGCGCGCACGTTATGCCCTGTGCTGCCGAGACACAAACATTCGGTAGAAAAAAGCCCTTGTGTCGTAACGGATTCACCCCCACCGGTTGGACCGATGGGGGTGGAATTCGCTGTGTGAGCGGGCGTACGGCTATGCCACGGAGGGCAGGAACGGCAGTCGACGCGCCTCGTAGGAGTCGATGTCGGCGGCGTGCCGAAGGGTGAGTCCAATGTCGTCCAGGCCCTCCAGCAGCCGCCAACGGCTGAAGTCGTCCAGCGGGAACGACCAGCTGGCGTCCCCCGCCCGGAGCTGGCGGGCGGTCAGGTCGACGGTCACCGGGGTGGTCGGATCCGACTCGACCAGATCCCACAACTCTTCGACGGCTTTCAATTCCAACTCGACCGGCAACAGACCTTCCTTGAGGGCGTTGCCACGGAAGATGTCGCCGAAGCGCGGGGCCACCACCGCGCGGAAGCCCCAGTCCCGCAGGGCCCACACGGCATGCTCCCGGGAGGAGCCGGTGCCGAACTCCGGGCCGGCGATGAGGATCGACGCCCCGGAATAGCTGTCATCGTTGAGCACGAATTCCGGATCTTCCCGCCACGCGTTGAACAGCCCGTCGGCGAAACCCGTCCGGGTCACCCGCTTGAGGTACACGGCGGGGATGATCTGATCGGTGTCCACGTTGGACCGCCGCAGCGGCACGGCGGTGCCGGTGTGGGTGGTGAACTTGTCCATCTCCTCGGTCCCTTCTACAGGTCGGCGGGGGCGGCCAGCCGGCCGACCACGGCGGTGGCGGCGGCGACCGGCGGGGAGACCAGGTGGGTACGCCCACCCCGGCCCTGTCGGCCCTCGAAGTTGCGGTTCGAGGTGGACGCGGAGCGCTCGCCCGGCTTCAGAGTGTCGGGGTTCATCCCCAGACACATGGAGCAGCCGGCGAACCGCCACTCGGCCCCGGCGTCGGTGAAGACCTTGTCCAGCCCCTCGACCTCGGCGGCCTCCCGCACTGCGGCGGAACCGGGCACCACGAGCATCCGGACGCCGTCGGCGACCTGGTGCCCCCGCAGCACGTCGGCGGCGGCCCGCAGGTCCTCCAGACGACCGTTGGTGCAGGAGCCCACGAAGACCACGTCGATGGGCAGGTCCCGCAGGGGGGTGCCGGGGCGCAGGTCCATGTATTCCAGGGCGCGACGCGCGGCGGCGCGCTCCGAGTCGGTGGTGAACTCCTCCGGATCCGGCACCGGCGCGCTCAGCGGCGCCCCCTGGCCGGGGTTGGTGCCCCAGGTGACGAACGGGGTGACCCGGCTGGCGTCCAGGGTCACCTCGGCGTCGAAGCGCGCGCCCTCGTCGGTGGGCAGCGTCCGCCACCACGCCAGCGCCGCGTCCCAGTCCGCGCCCTGCGGCGCGTTCGGCCGACCCTTGAGGTACGCGAAGGTGGTCTCGTCCGGCGCGATCATGCCGGCCTTGGCGCCCCACTCGATGGACATGTTGGCGATGGTCATCCGCCCCTCCATGGAGAGGGCCTGGATCGCCTCGCCGCGGTACTCGACGATGTGCCCGCGCCCACCGCCGGTGCCGACCTGGGTGATCAACGCCAGCACCAGGTCCTTGGCGGTGACGCCGGGGGCGAGGCGGCCGGTGACGTTCACGGCCATCGTCTTCGGCCGGCTCTGCGGCAGCGTCTGGGTGGCCAGCACGTGCTCCACCTCGCTGGTGCCGATGCCGAAGGCGAGCGCGCCGAACGCGCCGTGGGTGGCGGTGTGCGAGTCGCCGCAGACGATCGTCATGCCCGGCTGGGTGACACCGAGCTGCGGGCCGATGACGTGCACGATGCCCTGGTTGTCGTCACCGAGCGGGTGCAGCCGCACCCCGAACTCGGCGCAGTTGCGGCGCAGCGTCTCGATCTGCGTACGCGACGTGGGGTCCTCGATGGTGAGCAGGTCACCACGGCGGAGGCGGAACGCCGGGTCGGCGTACCCGGTCGGGGTGTTGTGGTCCTCGGTCGCGAGGGTCAGGTCGGTACGACGCACCCGGCGCCCGGCGAGCCGCAGCCCGTCGAACGCCTGCGGGCTGGTCACCTCGTGCAGGAGGTGCAGGTCGATGAAGAGCAGGTCCGGCTCACCAGCGGCAGACCGTACGACGTGCGTGTCCCAGACCTTCTCGGCCAGGGTCCTCGGCTCAGGAGTGACTCCCACCATCTGGACATCCTAAATTCTGGGAGGTAAGTTTCGGCTTGTGGGACACAGTATGAGCGGTGTCGGCGTTCTCGACAAGGCGGTGGTCATCCTGGCCGCCTGCGTCGACGGCGCCAGCCTGGCCGAACTCGTTGAACGCACCAAGCTGCCCCGAGCCACCGCGCACCGGCTGGCACAGGCCCTGGAGATTCACCGGATGCTGGTGCGCGACACCCAGGGCAGGTGGCGACCGGGCCCCCGCCTGGGTGAGCTGGCCAACGCCGCACCGGACGTTCTGCTCACCGCCGCCGAGCCACTGCTGGCCGCCCTGCGCGACGCCACCGGCGAGAGCGCACAGCTCTACCTGCGCCGCGCCGACGAGCGGATCTGCGTGGCGGCGGCGGAGCGCGCCAGCGGCCTGCGGGACACCGTTCCGGTCGGCTCGGTGCTGCCGATGACGGCCGGCTCCGCGGCCCAGATCCTGCTCGCCTGGGAGCCGCCGGAGGCGGTGATGCCGTTGCTGCCGCGCAGCAAGTTCACCGGCCGGACCCTTGCCGAGGTACGCCGTCGTGGCTGGGCGCAGAGCGTCGCCGAGCGGGAGGCCGGTGTGGCGAGCGTCTCCGCGCCGATCCGTGACCGCACCGGCCGCGTGATCGCCTCGGTGAGCATCTCCGGCCCGATAGAGCGCCTCGGCCGCCGCCCCGGCGAACGCCACGCCATGGCAGTGGTGAGAGCCGGCCAACGCCTCTCCGGCCTCTAACCCCACCCACCCCTGTCCCCGCCCCCTCCCACCCAGCCCGGGTGATCAAGAAGTTTGCGTCATGACACGCCGGAAGCGGTGACGCAAAGCTCTTGATCACCGAGGTGGGGGCCGGGGTGGGGTACGGGAAAGCCCGTCCCGCCATTGGCGGGACGGGCTTTGGGTGTTGTAGCCCCGACCGGATTCGAACCGGCGCTACCGCCTTGAGAGGGCGGCGTCCTGGGCCACTAGACGACGGGGCCAGAACTTTTCCGTTCACCGCCCTCGCGGGCGGCACGGCTGTAGTCTAGCGGCACCGCCGCGCCGGCGTGATCGCGGGGTGCGAGCGCACAGAGGGCGCCCAGAGGGCGCACACCGGGCTGACGCGGACCACAAAGCGGACAACAAAACAGCCCGCCTCATCAGGTGAGACGGGCTGTGCACAATGTAGCCCCGACCGGATTCGAACCGGCGCTACCGCCTTGAGAGGGCGGCGTCCTGGGCCACTAGACGACGGGGCCAGAACTAGCTTTTGCTCCCCCACCCGTGCGGGCGGAGGAGCTGCACTCTAGCCGGAGACCACTCTCCGCCCCCGAAGGGGCGGAGTCGAACTCCGTCAGAATCCAGCGTCTGGAACTCTCGCGAATTCCAGCAGCGCTGGGGTACCAGGACTCGAACCTAGACTAACTGAACCAGAATCAGTCGGGCTGCCAATTACCCCATACCCCATTGGCACCTTGCGGCGCCGGGAGTGAACTTTACCCTCCCGGTGCCGACTGGCCAAATCCGATCCCCCCGAACCACTCGTGAGCTGCGAAAACAGGGGCATCGGACGGATCAGGCGACGGGAACCACCGGGTTGGTGAGCTCGCCGATGCCCTCGATCCGCACGGTGACCGTATCCCCCTCGACAAGCGGGCTAACCCCGGCCGGAGTGCCGGTGAGAACGACGTCTCCGGGCAGCAGAGTCATCACGTGGGAGATGTACGACACCAGGCCCGCCACGTCGAAGACCATGTCCTTGGTCCGGCCGAGCTGGCGTACCTCCATCTCCTCCGGGTTGCGACCCACCTCACAACGGATCTCCACGTCGGAGACGTCCAGACCGGTGGTGATCCACGGACCGATCGGGCAGAACGAGTCGAAGCCCTTGGCCCGGGTCCACTGCCCGTCCGAGCGCTGGAGGTCCCGCGCGGTGACGTCGTTGGCGCAGGTGTAGCCGAAGATGGCGCGCTCGGCGGCGGCCCGGTCGGCGCGGCGCGCCCCCGGCGCCCCGATCACTACCGCGAGTTCCGCCTCGTGCTCGACCTGCTTGGAGAAGATCGGCAGTCGGATGGCGTCGCGGGGGCCGATCACGGAGGTGGACGGCTTGAGGAAGAGCAGCGGCTCCTTGGGCACGTCGTTGCCGAGCTCGGCGGCGTGTTCGGCGTAGTTGCGGCCGACACAGACAACCTTGCTGGGCAGGATCGGCGAGAGCAGCCGAACGTCGGAAAGGGCCCAACGGGCCCCACTGAAGGAGAGTTTGCCGAACGGGTGGCCCTCGATCTCGGCGATGGTCAGGCCTTCCGGCCCGGCCCCCGCTTCGCCTTCGACGGCACCGAACGACATTCCCTTGGCATGGGCGAAACGAGCGATACGCACCCGGCCAATCTAGCCCCGCCGACACCTCCACCGGCCAGGACCGGCCGTGCGGTGTGCGCAACACGTCAGCGCGGCACCCTATCGGAGCAGGAGGTGAGCGGGGCGGTCTTCCCGACTTCGTACCCGCACGGAGGCAACTCGCCCCTACCGTCGGCTCCGGAGGTTCGTTCGTATGCCTGCATCGACACGACACCACAGAGCCCTCGCAGTGTTCGTACACTGCCTCGGCATCCTCGCCGCCGTGCCGGCCCTGCCGTCGGCGGCCCCGGAGGCGGCGGCCACGCCACGACCACCGGCCGCCACGCCACAACCAGCGACCGCGACGCCACGGTCGTCGGCTGCGGCGCCGCCAGTCGCCGCGACGCCACGACCGGGCGCCGCGCGGCCACCGGCGGAGACCGCCGGGCCGACCGTCACGCAGCCGCCGGTCGCGGTGGTCGCGTGGCTGACCGAGCCCACCCCGCCCTCGGCGCCACCGGCGGTGGCACCACCCTCCCGGGCGCCGGCGTCAGCGCCCCCGCAACAGGTCACGGTGGCGGTCGCGCCGGAGAGCAGCTCGGCGCCGAGGTACCGGATCCAGGTGCGCAACGTGGGCAACGCGCCGGTGGACACCACTGTGCGTCAGGAGCTGCCGGCCGGCTCGTCGCCGACCGCGATCAGCGCCGGTGGCCGGTCCACCAGCGCTGGCGGGTCCAGCACGGAGGTGACCTGGCGGTTGCGGCTGCCGGCGCACAGCAGCACCACGCTGGGCACCGCCCTCGCCGCGACCGCGCCGGGCCAGCCGCTGACCGCGCCGGCCTGCGCGTTCACCAGTGACGGCAGCCGGCCGTACGACTGCGCGACGGCCACCTGGAAGGCGGCGGGAGCACCGGCGGCCGAGGTCACCGAGGCGCCGCCCTGGCGGCGGTACCCGGTGCTGCTCGCCGGCCTGGCGGTCCTGCTGTTGGTCAGCGCCGCGCTGCTGTGGGTGTGGCGACGTCGGCGCGGGCGTCGGGTGACGGCTGCCGCACTGGCCACCAGCGGCGGGCCGGAGGGTGATCGCGGGACGATCTATCCGCGTCCGGCAGCCCCGAGGCCGGCGAGTCGTCGGCGTACCCCGCCGGTCTGGTTGTTGGTGGGTGCCGCCGTCGTGGTGCTGGCCGGCGTCGTCGGCACCGCCGGCTGGACGGCGACCCGGCAGGTCTCGGAGATCGACACGCAGAAGCAGCCGACCAGCGGCGCGTGGATGGGTAGCGGTGTGACCGGACCGGTGGGTGTGCCGCTGCGTGAGTCGGCGTTCGAGTTCACCGTGTACCGGATGTCGTGTGGTGCGCCCGGCTCTGCCGCGAAGACCGACGGCGGCGGTGCGGCACCGGCCAACGGTCGACGCTGCCAGGCCACAGTGGGTGTGCGCAACGTCACCGGGGACCACCAGCCCTGGCACGGTCAGCTGCAACGGGCGTACCTGCCCGGCGGGCGCTGGGTGAGCACCGACGAGCCGGCCACCCGGGCGGCCAACCTGGGTCGGGACATCTTCGCCGACCCGATGGCTGCGGGCACCCGGATGGTGCTCCCGCTGGTCTTCACCGTCGACGGGCGGGACCCGCCCCAGCAGCTGGAGCTGCGCAGCGGGGTGTTCTCCGCCGGCGTCCGGGTGCACATGCCCTGACCGGTGTGCGGGCGGCGGTCGTACCCTGGGTGCGTGACCGCCTCCCTCGCCCCCGCCGTGCTCGACGTGGCGCAGTGGCAGGCCCGCCGACGGGCCCACGAGGAGCGCATGGACGTCTGGCTGACGCCGCACCTGGCCCGCCGACGGCGTGGTGAGCGGCATCCGGTGGCCGACTTCCTGTTCACCTACTATTCGCACCGACCGGCCCAGCTCCGTCGCTGGCACCCGGGGGCCGGGGTCGAGCTGCGCGACGCCGACCCGGCCGAGTTCGGCCGGGACTACCGCGCCACCGCCGCCGGGGTCACCCTCGACACCGATGCGGTACGCGCGCGGCGCGGCGAGTCGATCACCTGGATCCGCTCCCTGCTGGCGGCCACCGCCGGGCGGGCCCCGCACTTCGGCTGCTTCGGGATGCACGAGTGGGCGATGGTCTACCGGCAGACGCGTGAGGAGCTGCGGCACAACGCCTGGCCGCTGCGGCTGAGCCCGGAGCGGACCGCCGCGGTCGTCGAGGAGCGCGGCGTGCGGTGCAGCCACTTCGACGCGTTCCGGTTCTTCACGCCGCCGGCTCGACAGTTGAACCTGCTCACCCCGACCCGGGAGACGCAGCACGCACTCGAACAGCCGGGCTGCCTGCACGCCAACATGGATCTCTACAAGTGGGCGTACAAGCTGTCCCCGCTGGTCACCTCGGAACTGGTGGCCGACGCGTTCGAGCTGGCCCGGGAGATCCGCACGCTGGACATGCGGGCCAGCCCGTACGACCTGGCGGCGCTGGGCTGTCCGCCGGTGCGGGTGGAGACGCCGGAGGGTCGGGCGGAGTACGCGGTGGCGCAACGCGGGTTCGCCGACCGGGCCGCTGTGCTGCGCGACCGGTTGCTCGCCGCCGTCCCGGCCTGAGCCGGTCGACCGGTCAGTCGTCGTCGGCGCGGCGGTCGCGTTTGCGCTGGGACTGACGCTTCTTCTCAGCCAGCCGGCGTTCCTTGGCCCCTCGCGACGGGCGGGTCGCTCGGCGGGCCGGCGGTGGGGGTGCGGCGGCCTCCCGCAGCAGGGCGGTCATCCGTTCGCGGGCCGCCTCCCGGTTGGCCAGTTGGGCCCGGTGCTCACTGGCGGCGATCGTCAGCACCCCGTCGACCAGGCGGTTGGCCAGCCGGGCCAGGGCCCGCGACCGCAGCCACTCGGGCACGGCCGGCGAGTTGGCCAGGTCGTAGCTCAGCTCGACCCGGGAGTCCGCGGTGTTCACTCCCTGCCCACCCGGCCCGGACGAGCGGGAGAAGCGCTCCCGCAGCTCCCCGGCGGGGACGACCCACCGGTCGGTCACCCGCAGTCCGTCGTCCACGCCCCGAGGCTAACCCGCGACGACCCGCCGGGGGTCATCGGTGCGGACGCTCACTCTGCGGCGGGGACTGGCTGGGCGTCGGCCCGGCGGTTTCCTCGTCGGCGCCGACCGCCGCGTACGCCACCGCGCCGAAGAGCAGCAGCGCGATCACCGCGGCCTTGACGACGAGCCCACGGACGAGTGTCCAGGCGCCTCGACGGGCGCCCGGCACCGATTTCTTGACGGTCTGGTAATCGTTCCACCCGCGTCGTGCCCGGGCGTACGCCGACCCCACTGCACATCCGATGACCAGGCCCACCAGCAGGAGGACCGCAAGAAGGGGACTCTCCACCTCCGCCAGTATCCATACCGACAGTAATATTTCCATGGCCCGATGCTGTCCCGCCGGATATCTGACAGTGGCCGCGCTGCCACCGCCCTCCCCGAGGCCGTCCGGGCAGCTCAGCCACCCTTGCCGATGATCGTGTCGGCGGTCTGCTGCACCTGGTCGATGGGGATGGCGAAGCCGATGCCGATCGACCCGTTTCCGTCGATGGTGGCGATGGCGGTGTTCACTCCGACCACCTCCCCGCGGGCGTTGACGAGGGGCCCACCGGAGTTGCCGGGGTTGATGGAGGCGTCGGTCTGCACCGCAGTGTGCCGGTTGTTGCCCAGCCGCACCTCGCGGTCCAACGCGCTGACGATGCCCGCAGTGACCGTGCCGGCCAGGCCGAGCGGCGAACCGACGGCGAGGACCGGCTCACCGACCCGGGTCGCTCCCGGTTTGGCCAGGGGCAACGGGGTGAGCCCGGCCGATGCCGGCACCTTCAGCACGGCCAGGTCGCTGCGCGGCTCCCGTCCGACCACCTCGGCGGCGAACCGGCGGCCGTCGGGCAGCTCCACTGTCACCGGCCCACCGCCCCCCTTGGCCAGGATGTGGTCGTTGGTGATGAGGTGCTGCTGGTCGTCGACGGCGAAGCCCGAACCGGTCGCGGACCCGCTGGTCGTGGACCCGCCGGTCGCGCCGCCGCCGGCCAGCACCGACACCACCCCGGGTACGGTCCGCTCCGCCGCCGTGACCAGCTCGGCCGGCACCGGGGCGGCGGACGCCGCAGCCGGGCCCCCAGACCCGTCCCGGCTGGCCACCACGCCACCGGCGAGAGCACCGGAGACGGCGGAGACCGCCACCACGGCCAGCACGGCGAGCAGCCGCCCAGGCTGTCGCCCGCCCGGTTCCCGCTCGGGTGGGTCCCACCACCCGCGCCCGTCCGGGTCGAGTTCCGGTGAGATGAACCAGGGACCGCGCGGTTCGCCCAGTCCGGTCTGCACTGCCATGCGTACTCCTCACGGTCGACGTCGGTCGTGCGCGGCGATCAGGGCAGCCGGGAGAACCAGCGCATCGATCCGGCGGCGGCACCCATCGCGAACACCAGTCCGAGGCCGATGAACCGGGCCGAGACGTCCTGCCGCTCGGTGCGGTATCCGACCGAGCTGCCGATGTCGTCGTAGACGGCTCGCAGCTCGTCGGTGGTGCTGGCCTCGTGGAACATGCCGCCGGTCTCCTCGGCGACCGCCTTGAGCGTCTGCCCGTCGACAGGCACCTGGATGGGCCGTCCGCCACGGTCCACGAACCCGGACGGTGTGCCGAACGAGATGGCGTGCACCGGCACCTCGGCCGTCACCGCTTCCGCCGCCGCTTCCATCGGGTCCATCCCGGAGGTGTTGGCGCCGTCGGAGAGCAGGATGATCCGGGCCGGCGGCGTCTCCTTCGCGGCCTCGCTGTCCAGGCTCTTGACCGCGCCGAGCGAGGTGTTGATGGCCTCGCCGATCGCGGTGCCCTGCACCCCGGTGATTCCCTCGGCGAGCCGGTCGATCCCCTCGTCGAGGGCACCCCGGTCGGTGCCGGGCGGCACCAGCACGGCGGCGCTGCCCGCGAAGGCGACGAGCCCCACGTTGAACTCGTCGGGCAGGCCCTCGACGAAGCGCCGGGCCGCCTGCTTCGCGGCGGTCAACCGGTCCGGTTCCACGTCGGTGGCGAGCATCGACGTGGACACGTCCACCGCCACCATCACCGTGGCGCGTTCCCGGGGGACCCGGACCTCGGCGCTGGGTCGGGCGAACCCGACCACGAGCAGCGCCAGCATGGCCAGGAAGAGCCCGGCCGGCACGTGCCGGCGCCAGGCGGGCCGCTCGGGCGCAACCCGGTCCAGCAACCGCAGGTTGGTGAAGCGGACCGCGTAGCGGCTGCGTCGGCGCTGCACCACCAGATACGCGACGACCAGGGCGAGCACGCCGAGCAGCAGCCAGAGTCGCAGTGGCGACTGCCAGATCACGCGACACCTCCCCGTCGGTGGCCGGCCGGCGCGGCGGCGAGCCGACGTTGGGCGTGGACGTGCCGGACGATGTCCGCGCTCCAGTCCCCGTCGGTGCGCAACGGCAGGTGGGTGACCCCGCTGCGGCGCAAGGCCTGGCGGACCTGATCGCGTTGGGCGGCGGCGGCCTCGGCATACCGCTCCCGCAACCGACGGTCCGATGTGCACACCTCACGGCAACGCCCGGTCTCCGGGTCCATCAGCGTGATCAGGCCGACGTCCGGCAACTCCAGCTCACGCGGGTCGGTCACCTCGATCGCCAGCACCTGGTGCCGGGCGGTCAGCCGGCGCAGCGTCCGTTCCCAGGGCGCCTGCCCGTCGGGGTCGTCGGGCAGCCCGTCGAGGAAGTCGGACACCACCACGACCAGTCCCCGCCGGTTGGCGATCCGGTGCAGCGCGTCGAGCCCGTCGGCCAGATCCGGCGGGCGGGGTTGTCCCCCGGCCTCCGACCCGGGCGCGGTGGCACGAGGGGCGGCGAGCAGCGCACGGAGCAGAGCAAGCAGATGGGTACGTCCGGCGCGGGCGGGGAAGCGGCGTACCCCGTCCGCGCGCAGCACCTGGGCGCCGAGGCGGTTGCCGACGCCCGCGGTCAGGAACCCGACCGCCGCGACGGCGGCCACCGCCAACTCCCGCTTGTCCAGCTCGGCGGTGCCGAACTCCATGCTGGCGCTGCCGTCGACCAACAGCCAGGTGGTCAGCTCACGGTCGGCGTCGACCTGCCGGACGTGCGGTACGGCGGTACGGGCCGTCACCGCCCAGTCCATCCGGCGCACCTCGTCCTCGCCCGGCCGGTACTCGCGGCTGCCGGCTGGTTCACTGCCCGGTCCGGGCAGCAGGCCGCGGTACTGGCCGTGCAGCAGGCCGTTCAGTCGGCGCGTGACGGTCAGCTCCAGGCGGCGCAACCGCTGGTCGGGTGCCAGCTCGGCCAGGCCGGGGTCGGCCGGCGCGGCGGCGGGTGCCACCTGCACGCGTCTCATGCCGCCGCCAGATCCGGCGTCTGCTGTGGGCTGGCCAGCCGAGGCGGTGGCACCGCCTCGACCAGTCGGCGCACCACACTCTCGGCCGACACCCCGTCGGCCACCGCGTCGAAGGAGAGCACCAGCCGGTGGGCGAGGACGTCGACGGCGAGTTCACGGACGTCCTCGGGCAGCACGTACTCCCGTCCCCGCAGCAGGGCCTGCGCCCGGGCGGCCGCGACCAGGCCCAGGGTGGCCCGCGGGCTGGCACCGTACGCCAGCAGTGGTGCGATCTCCGGCAGCCCGAACCGGCCCGGGTCCCGGGTGGCGAGGATCAGCCGCACCACGTACTCGGCCAGCGCGTGGTGGACGAAGACCCTCTCGGCGTGGAGCTGGAGGTCCCGCAGCCGTTGGGCGTCGAGCACCCGCCGTGGGCTCGGCCGGTCGGTGCTCATCCGGTAGAGAATGGCCAGTTCGTCGGCGTCGCTGGGGTAGTCGACCACCACCTTCATCAGGAACCGGTCGCGCTGCGCCTCCGGGAGCTGGTAGACCCCCTCCGACTCGATCGGGTTCTGGGTCGCCAGCACCAGGAAGGGCTCCGGGACCGGCCAGCTCCGCCCGCCGATCGAGACCTGCCGTTCGGCCATCGCCTCCAGCAGCGCCGACTGGACCTTCGCCGGGGCACGGTTGATCTCGTCGGCCAGCACCAGGTTGGCCATGATCGGGCCGAGCTCGATGTCGAAGGTCTCCTTGGAGGCCCGGTAGATCCGGGTGCCGACGATGTCGGAGGGGACCAGGTCCGGAGTGAACTGGATCCGCGAGAAGCTGCCACCGACCACTGTGGCGAGGGTCTGGGCGGCCAGTGTCTTGGCGACGCCGGGCACCC
The DNA here is from genome assembly GCF_057766525.1 of Micromonospora sp. MGP-C2. NCBI lineage: Bacteria > Bacillati > Actinomycetota > Actinomycetes > Micromonosporales > Micromonosporaceae > Micromonospora > Micromonospora sp. MGP-C2. The sequence goes on along the minus strand of NZ_JBYMEN010000002.1, from coordinate 5,606,930 downwards.
CCTCCAGGAGACAGTGCCCGTTGGCGACCAGTGCGGTGAGCAGGCGTTCGACGAGGCGATCCTGCCCGACGATCACGCGTTTGACCTCGAAGAGGGTCTGTTCCAGCTCGGCGCCCGTCGGCTCGGGATCGACCGAGCTGGGCATGCTGGCCAGGGTGTCCGAGATGTCCGTCACGGTGCTTGCTTCCCGGGCACGTGCCCGGCAAACGTCGGATTGTGCGGGCCGGACCGGCCCTGGGTGACCCGAACGGGGATGAGCCGCGCGAACGGGTGAAGAACGGCACGAGGCACTCGGCGACGGCCGATCGACTCGGGACCACGGAAACCGGACCCTGCAGGAAACCGGGTGGAACAGAGCCGGAGTCGGGCTGCCCGATCTGGGACGGCCGGGCCTCGCCGCGGACACGGTGCGGCCCCCGCGCACGAGGCGCGGGGGCCGGACGTCGGTCGATCAGGGGAGGTGGACGACCAGGTGGAAGCCCAGGTCGGTCGGGGTGCCGGCCGAGTTGCGGGTCTGCACGAAGACCCCGTTGGGCGTGCTGAGCCGGGGCGCGACCGAGATCTCGCCGGCCGGCGGGATGCAGCAGGCGTCAGCGCGGCCGACGGTGGCCACGAAGACGCCCGACGTGACTGTGTAACCGAACTGGACCTCATACTGGCCGACGCCGTACTTGATGACGGTGCCGACGCCGCGTGCCTTGGTGCCGTTGGAGTTGACGACGACCACGGTGGTGCTGGCGACCAGCGTGGTGGCCGCACCCGACTTCAGCGCGGCCTTCGCCATCCGGGCCGACTCGGCGGTGACCGGCGGCTGGGAGTTCGTGCCGCGGGCCGCCGGCTGGACAGCCTCCTGCGGCGCCTTCGCCGACGGCTGGGCGATAGCGATCCCCCCACCAGCCAGGCTGAGCGCCAGGACGGCGAACGTGACCGCTGCCGCCTTACGTCGGAAAGATGTGCTCATGACAGGTCCCCCTTGTGTGACCGTGCGAATTCGGCCGACCCGCGGGGCGGGACGGATGACTGCCCTCAAATAGGCGACACGACGACGGCAGGGCTTGGGGCAAGTTGTTTCTCCTGCACCCAGTGAGGTTGATTTCTCAACGACCTCCAACCCGTCTGAGCTGGGATTACTACTCAGAGTTGCGTCGTTTAAGCCAGATGGAACGTAGCACCGGAAAAAGCCGGGAGTCAATAGTTGATCTCACTTTGTCGAGCTGTCAATCAGCCGTCAGATAATTGTGAAAGATGAGCGCGTCACCATTCACGAAATTGCTTCGGTCTTCTGAACTAGGATCAGTGCCATGATCGTCGACGCTCCGTCAACGCCCATTCCCACGCCGGGGTGGCACCGAAGCGCTCGGCTCCGCACAGCGGCCTGCTGGCTGGTGGTCGCCCCGACAGCCCTCTGGGCCGCCCTCCGACTGATCGGCCTGGACCGGGGGCCGCTGGTGCAGGCGCTCGCCTTCACGCCGTACGTCGCGGGCTTCAGCGTGCTGACCCTGGCCCTCGCCCTCGCCCTGCGGCGCTGGTGGCCGGCGGCCCTCGCGGCAGTGGCGGCGGTGGCACTGCTCGGTGCCGTGGCACCCCGGGCGTTGGCCTCCGCACAGCCGACGGTGGCCGGGCCGACCGTCCGGCTGCTCACCGCCAACCTGCTCGCCGGCGCCGGCGACGCGCGGACCCTGGTCGAGCTGGTCCGGCGCTACGAGGTGGACGTGCTCACCGTGCAGGAGTTCACCCCGGACGCGCAGGCGGCCCTGGATCGGTTCGGCCTCGACGGGCTGCTGCCGCATCGGCAGCTCAACCCGGAGATCGGCACACCCGGCTCCGGGCTCTACTCGCGGTGGCCGCTCACCGACGTCGGCCTGCGGCGCAACCTCGACGGCTGGGGCTTCACCCAGGCGTACGGCACGATAGCCATCCCCGACGCGCCCCCGGTCCGCGTGGAGTCGGCCCACCCCTCGGCGCCGTACGCGGTGGACCAGGTGGGCGCCTGGCGTGCCGACCTGAAGGGTCAACCACCGGCCACCCCGGACGGCGGCCTGCAGATCCTCGCTGGCGACTTCAACGCCACCCTCGACCACAGCCCTCTGCAGGCCCTGCTGAGCACCGGTTACGTCGACGCAGCCGACGCCGCCGGAGAGGGCCTGACCGGCACCTGGGGCCCGTACGACGGGGACCTCATCCCACCGGTCACCATCGACCACGTGCTCGTCGACCGGCGCATCGCGGTCCGGTCGGTGAAGGTGCTCGCCCTACCCGGCAGCGACCACCGCCCCGTCCTAGCCACCGTCACCCTCCCAACCCGGTAACCCCCCTGCGGTCGTCACGCCCCACCCCAGCTGCGGTCGATCATGGAGTTGTGGTGGGCATTTTGGGAACGGAAACCCGTTTTACGGAGCACCACAACTCCATGATCGACCAGGTCGGGTGGGGTGGGTGGGGTGGGGGTTTAGACCGTGGTGGGGGCCAGGCCGTAGGTGAGGGCGTCGACCAGGGCGTGCCAGCTCGCTTCGACAACGTTGGGGTGCACGCCGACAGTGGTCCAGTCCCGGCCGGTGCCGTTGGCGGTCTCCAGCAGCACCCGGGTCACCGCGCCGGTGCCGTGGCTGCCCTCCAGGATGCGCACCTTGTAGTCGGCCAGCTCGAAGTCGCGCAGCTGCGGGTAGTGCCGGGCCAGCCCCACCCGCAGCGCCTCGTCGAGCGCGTTGACCGGGCCGTTGCCCTCGGCGGTGGCGATCACCCGCTCACCGCGTACCCGGATCTTGACGGTCGCCTCGGAGACCACCGCGCCGTCCTCGCGGTGCTCGACCAGCACCCGGTACGACTCCAGAGTGAACGGTCGGGCCGGGCTGCCCTCCGGCAACTCGGAGCGGACCAGCAACTCGAAGGACGCGTCCGCGGCCTCGAAGGACCAGCCACCCGCCTCCAGCTCCTTGACCCGATTGGTGACCCGGGTCAGTGCCTCCGGGCTGCCGGCCAGGTCCAGGCCGAGCTCACGGCTCTTGAGCTCGACGCTGGCCCGGCCGGCCATCTCGGTGATCAGGATCCGCATGTCGTTGCCCACCACCGACGGGTCCACGTGGTTGTAGAGCAACGGGTCGACCTTGATCGCACTCGCGTGCAGCCCCGCCTTGTGAGCGAAGGCAGCAGCCCCGGCGTACGCCTGGTGGGTGTCGGGGGCGATGTTGGCGATCTCGGCGATGGCGTGCGAGACCCGCACCATCTGTGCCAGGCAGCCCTCCGGTAGGACGGGCATGCCCAGCTTGAGTTGGAGGTTGGCGACGACCGCGAAGATGTCGGCGTTGCCGGGGCGTTCGCCGTACCCGTTGGCGGTGCCCTGGACGTGGCGGACACCCGCCTCCACGGCGGCGATCGTGTTGGCCACCGCGCAGGAGGTGTCGTTCTGGGCGTGCATGCCGAGCAGCGCGGCGTCGATCCCCAGGCTGTCGGTCAGGTCAGCGATCACGGCGGTCACCTGGGACGGCAGCATCCCGCCGTTGGTGTCGCAGAGCACCATCCGCTCGGCGCCGGCGGCCAGCGCGGTCTGCACCACCGCCGCGCCGTACGCGGGGTCGTGCCGGTAGCCGTCGAAGAAGTGCTCGCCGTCGACGAAGACCCGTCGGCCCTCGTGGACGAGGTGACTGACGGTGTCGTGGATCATCGCGAGGTTCTCCGCGCCGGTGGTCCGTAACGCGCGCTCGACGTGCCGGCTGTCGGCCTTGGCGACCAGCGCCACCGCCGGCGTCTGCGCGTCCAGCAGGGCCTGCACCTGTGGGTCGTCGGCGACCGCGACACCGGCCTTGCGGGTGGCGCCGAACGCGACCAGGACGGCGTGCCGCAGGTTCAGTTCGGTGCGCGCCCGGCGGAAGAACTCGGTGTCCTTGGGCACCGCGCCCGGCCAACCGCCCTCGATGAAGCCGACCCCGAACTCGTCGAGCAGCCGGGCCACGGCCAGCTTGTCGACCACCGAGTAGGTGAGTCCTTCGCGTTGGGCGCCGTCGCGCAACGTCGTGTCGAAGACCTGGAACGTCATCAGGATCCTTTCTCGGAGCAACAAAAAGACCTCCCGCGGATGCGGGAGGTCTGCGCGCTCGGCGGAGGGGGGCCGGCGCGCTAGGTCGCAATAATCAGGGCGGTGCTGGTCACGATGGCCACTCTGCCACTCCGCCCGTGGTTTTGGGAGGAACAATCCATATAGCGGGACGGTCACTCTGGGTGGCCCCCAGCGCCGGGCCCGAGCACGTACGCCCCGACAAGCCGCCGCCACACCGCGCGGCTCGGCCTCCCGCCGCACCGCGGCCTCGGCCTCCCGCCGTTTCCGGCCCCCGGCGGACGGGTAGCTCCTGCGGGGACGCACCCACCTATGCCGAGACGATCGGCGACAGTCAGGAGTGAACGGCATGGACAGGATCGATCCCCACGCCACCCACGCCGGGCCGGACCCGCTGCGCGGTGGCGACCAGGGCACGGTGCCCGGCGGCGCGCCGGCCGGCACTTTCGACCCCTGGCGCTACCGGGACCAGGCCGGGGTGGCCGACGCCGACCTGGTCGGCTACAAGGTCGAGGCCACCGACGGTGGAATCGGCAAGATCGACAGCGCCAGCCACGAGGTGGGCGGCAGCTACCTGGTCGTGGACACCGGCCCCTGGATCTTCGGTAAGAAGGTGATGCTGCCGGCCGGCACCGTCAACCAGGTCGACCACGACCAGCGCACCGTCTCCGTCGACCGGACCCGCGACCAGATCAAGGCCGCCCCGGAGTACGACGAGACCAGCCACAGCGACCCGAGCTACCGGGATCAGCTGGGCGGCTACTACGACGAGACCTACGGTGCGCTTCCACCCGGCACGGCACGCTGACGGTTCGGCCCCGACGGCCGGTGGGGCACGGACCCACCGGCCGTTACCGTGAGGGCGTGGACGCCATCGACGACAGCCGACAGATCCCGCTCCCCGCCACCTTCAACTTCCGCGACGCCGGCGGCTACCTTGGGCACGGTGGCCGACCCGTACGCCGTGGTCGGCTCTACCGCTCCGACTCGCTGCACCGCCTCACCGAACAGGACCGGGACGCGTTCGTCGCGATCGGCATCCGCACGGTCATCGACCTGCGCCGCCCCACCGAGGTGGAGCGGGACGGCCGGGTGCCGGCATACCAGGGGCTGACCTACCGGCACATCCACCCGGAGCACGACGACTGGGCGGGCGTGCCGCACGAGGAGGGCGCGAGCCTGGCCCGATACCTCGCGGACCGGTACGCCGCCCTGGCCCAGACCGGCACCGCCGGGCTCGCCGAGGCCGTCGGTCTGATCGCCGACTCCGCCAACGCCCCGGTGGTGGTGCACTGCGTCGCCGGCAAGGACCGCACCGGCATCGTCTGCGCGCTGACCCTCGCCGTGCTCGGCGTCGACGACGCGGACATCACCGCGGACTACGCGCTCAGCAGCGAGGCGTCGGCCCGGTACAGCGCGTGGCTGGCCTCCATCAACCCGGACGGCGGGGACCTGCCGGCGCCGTTCCTGGCCTCACCCGCCGAGGCGATGCAGATCTTCCTGGACGAGCTGCGCGAGGGGCACGGTTCGGTCGAGGCGTACCTGCGGCACGCCGGCGTGACCGACGAGCAGCTCGCCGCCCTCCGCGACCACCTGCTCGCCGAGCCCACCGGGGCGTAGACCGCCGAGGTTCCGGACGCCTGTACCGGTCCGACCGCGCCGAGCCCGTCCCTCTGGACGGGCCGGCGCGGCGACGGATGTCAGAAGACCCGCTGCACCCAGCCGTGCGGGTCGGCGGCCTCGCCACGCTGGATCTCGACCAGCTGCTGACGCAGGGCCATGGTGACCCGGCCGGGCTCGCCGCCACCGATCAGGAACTCGCCGTCCGGGAAGCGGACCCCACCGATCGGGGTGACCACCGCGGCGGTGCCGCAGGCGAACACCTCCTTCAGGCGTCCGCTGGCGGCGTCGGCCTGCCAGTCGGCGAAGCTGACCGGCCGCTCCTCGACCTGGTGCCCGGCCGCCCCGGCCAGCGCAAGAATGGCGTCGCGGGTGATGCCCGGCAGGATCGTGCCGGTCAACGGTGGGGTCACCACCGTGCCGTCGTCGTAGACGAAGAAGACGTTCATGCCTCCCAGTTCGTCGACGAACCGGCGCTCCACCGCGTCCAGGAAGACGACCTGGTCGCAGCCGGCCTCGATGGCCTCGGCCTGGGCCGCCAGCGACGCGGCGTAGTTGCCGCCGCACTTGGCCGCGCCGGTGCCGCCGGGCGCGGCCCGGGTGTAGTCCGGGGAGACCCAGACGGTGACCGGCTTGACGCCACCGGTGAAGTACGCGCCGACCGGTGAGGCGATCACCATGTAGAGGTACTCGTTGGCCGGGCGGACGCCGAGGAAGACCTCGCTGGCGAACATGAACGGCCGCAGGTAGAGGCTGCCGTGCTCGTCGGTGGGGATCCACTCCCGGTCGATCTCGATGAGCTTGTGCAGCGAGTCGACGAACACCTCGGGCGGCAGCACCGGCATCGCCATCCGCTGCGCCGACGTGGCGAAGCGGGCGGCGTTGGCGTCCGGCCGGAACATCGTCACGCCACCGTCGGCCGTCCGGTACGCCTTCAACCCCTCGAAGATCTCCTGCGCGTAGTGCAGCACCGCACTGGCCGGGTCCATCGGGATCGGGGCCCGCGCCTCGACCCGGGCGTCGTACCAACCCTTGCCGTCGGCGTAACGGACCGTGACCATGTGGTCGGTGAAGACGCGGCCGAACCCGGGGTTGGCCAGCAGGGCGGCCCGGTCGGCGGCCGATACCGGTGCGGGATTCGGACGGATCTCGAAGTCGAGCTTGTCACCACCGCTCATCGCGCTGACCTCCCTGCGGGACAACGGCATGCGGAATCGCACACCGACTTGGCTGTGCCAGAAACTTACCCCGAACGGTCGTTCAGCGGGTAGCGCCGCTCGGGCGAGACAGAGCGGCCCGGCCGGGCCGAGGCCGGGCCGGTCGCTGGTGGGGTCGGGTCGGTCAGGCTACGGCGTGGGCGGCGAGCCGGTCGCCTACCTCTTCGGTACGCAGCGTCACGCCTGGAGTGCGGCTGGCCAGCTCGACGGCGACCGACGCGTTGACCCGGGCCGCGGCCTCGGCGTGCCCGAGCTGCTCCAGCAGCAACGCGGCGGAGAGCACCGCGGCGACCGGGTCGGCGATGCCCTGCCCGGCGATGTCCGGCGCCGAGCCGTGTACCGGCTCGAACATCGAGGGGTACGCCCCCTCGGGGTTGATGCAGCCACTGGCGGCCAACCCGATCCCGCCGGTGACGGCGGCGGCGATGTCGGTGAGGATGTCGCCGAAGAGGTTGTCGGTGACCACGACGTCGTAGCGCTGGGGCTGGGTGACCAGGAACATGGCCGCCGCGTCGACGTGCTGGTATTCGGTGGCGATGTCCGGGTGCTCGGCGGCGACCACGTCGAAGGTGCGCGACCAGAGCGACCCGGCGTGGGTGAGCACGTTGGTCTTGTGCACCAGGGTGACCTTGCGCCGCTCGCGGCGGCCGGCGCGGGCGAACGCGTCGCGGATGACCCGCTCCACGCCGTGCCGGGTGTTCAGGCTCTCCTCGGTGGCGACCTCGGCGGGGGTGTCCCGGTGCAGCGAACCACCGGCCCCGGCGTAGAGACCCTCGGTGCCCTCGCGCACCACCACCAGGTCGACCTCGCCCGGCTTCACGTTGCCCAGCGGGCCGGCAACCCCGGGCCAGAGCCGGGACGGGCGCAGGTTGACGTACTGGTCGAAGGCGAACCGGAGCTTGAGCAGCAGGCCTCGCTCGAGCACACCCGGCGGAACCGTCGGGTCACCGACCGCGCCGAGCAGGATCGCGTCGTGCCCGGCCAGCTCGGTCAGCACGGAGTCGGGCAGCACCTCTCCGGTACGGTGCCAGCGGGCGGCGCCGAGGTCGTACTCGGTGGCCTGCACGCCGGGCAGCACCGCGTCGAGCACCTTGCGGGCCTGCGCGACCACCTCGGGCCCGATACCGTCCCCGGCAACCACCGCGATCCGCGCCACGACCGCACTCCTCTGCTCAACGGGTTCTCCTCCGGGGCAACGGTACGTTGGTGTCCCGCCTCCCGGTACGAGCCTTCCAATATTCGGGACGCGCGGATGCACAGCACCCTCTCAGCTGAGACTCATGGGGCGGTCATGTCCGCTGCATACGGTGGTGGTCAGCGGGTCACGGGGGCCTGCCGACCATCGGCGTCGCGACGACGCGACGCCAAGCGCGAGGGGGTAGATGCGATGCGCATCGACGAGCAGCCGCGGACCCGCTGGCCGGACCCGGCCACATTCCGCAACCGCCGGCCGGACCTCCGACTCGGCAGCCGTCGACACCGCATCGACCCAACCTCCGCCACCGATGGCCGGATCGCGGTGCAGCACACCGTTCGCACCGCGACCGCCGAATACACCCTCCTGCTCAACGCCCCCGCGTGGCTCGGCCGCCGCGGCGTCGGCGAGGCACTGCGGGACAGCGTGGCGGAGCTGCGCGCCATCGACCTCACCTACGGTCCCAACCGACCGGAGAGCCTCGTCTCCCGCCTGCGCAGGGGCGAGATCAGCCCCGACTCGTACCCGCCACTCGCCGACCTGGTGGACCGCTGCACGGCCATGCGCGCCGCCACCGACGGGTGGTTCGACGCCTGGGCGGTGCCCGGCGGCTTCGACCCGGGTGGCCTGCTCGGCGGCTGGGCTGTCGAACGCGCCGCCGAGCGGCTTCGTGCCGCCGGCATCCACGACTACGCCGTCCTCACCGGTGCCGACCTCGTCGTTCGCGGCCACGCGCCGCACGGTGGGCCCTGGCGGGTCGCGGTGCACCACCCCACCGCACCCGAGCGCGCCCCGCTCGTGTTGGAGATGACCGCCGGAGCGGTCGGCACGTCCGGGGTGACCGGGCGGCAGGGGCACGTGGTGGACCCGCACACCGGTGAGCCGGCCGACCAGCTCGTCGCCGCCACCGTCGTGGGCCCCGACCTCAGCATCGCCGACGCCTACGCCACAGCGCTCTACGCGGCCGGCCCCACCGGCCTGTCGTGGTTCCGTGGCAACTCCGACTATCGGGCGCTGTTCGCACACCGACGCTGAGAAGAACGCGGTCGCAGCGAGCCCGTCTCCCCGCGGCGCTCGGGCCCGATTCGCACCTCGGCCGCTTACTGACGGCGAACCCGGCCGGTCCCGGGGATCGTCGGCCGGACGGGCCAATGCGATCGGCCCCCACGGTCTCGGCAACGACAGTGGGGGCCGGTCAGCGACGAGTGCGCGTGGCTCGCACAATCGAGGGGTGCGGACCGGTCGGACCGGACGTCGACCGCGCCACCCGAAGACGGGCCGGCGCCTCGAACTCGGCCAGTGACCGCAGACGTACGCTAGCGAATCGACGCAACTCGACGCAAGAGTCTCCACAGCGGACCGTCGTGACCGGAGACCGCGGTATCCGGTGGTTGACCCGGCGGCGAGGCAGTTTCGACATGGTGAACGACGGATGGCACGCTGTCCGCCGTGAGTTTCGATCTGAGCGTGTGGGCCCTGGAGCACGGGGCGACGCCCGAGGACGTACGGACAGCGGTCGAGGGTTGCCGACAGGGGCGACACGTGGACCGTTACCCCGACCCGAGGGTGGTCAGCTTCTACCGCGCCATCACCGCCTCCTATCCGGACCGCCATCCCGGCCCGAACAGCCCGTGGGCGGTGGCGCCACTGCACGCCGCGCACGATCACGTCGAGCTGAACCTGCACCCGACCTGCGCGGACCAGGTGCTGCTGGACATCGAACGGCTGGCCGGCGAGCACGGGCTGATGCTCTTCGACCCGCAGGACGGCTCGGTCTACCCGCCCCCGGCCCGGCTGCCCGGCTGACCTGACCGGCGGCCCGGACGGGAAATGACGAGGGGCCCGGCGAATCGCCAGGCCCCTCGCAGTGTTTGTCGTCTGCTACTCGTCGCGCAGGTCCGCGGCGCTGGCCGACGTGGCACCGATCGAGTCGGCGGCCGAGGTCAGCAGGTCCGCGCCGAGCGCCTGGTCGACGGTGAGCGTCATCAGCGTCTCACCGCCCGCCTCGCGCCGAGCCACCTGCATGGCGGCGATGTTGATGCCGGACTCGCCGAGCAGGGTGCCGACGGTGCCGACGACGCCGGGCCGGTCGGCGTAGCGCAGGAAGAGCAGGATGCCCTCCGCGCCGATCTCCACGTCGAAGCCGTCCACCTCGGTCAGCTTGAGGACGTCCCGGGCACCGGAGTGGGTGACAGTGCCGGAGACGCTGACCGTACGACCATCTGGCAGCGCGCCACGCACCGTCACCAACGTGGGCTGCTCGGCCGTCTCGGCCAGGGTCGCCAGGGTGACCTCGACGCCACGCTCGGCCGCCAGATGCGGGGCGTTGACGTAGGTGACCTGCTCCTCGACCACCGAGCTGAACAGGCCCTTGGTGGCGGCGAGCTTCAGCACCGACACGTCGTGGCTGACGATCTCGCCACGCACCTCGACAGTGACGCTGGCGGCAACCCCACCGGCGACAGCGGTGAACGCCCGACCCAGCTTCTCCGCCAGCGGCAGCAGCGGCCGGACGTCCTCGGCGACCACGCCGCCGGCCTGCACGTTCACCGCGTCCGGGACGAACTCGCCCTGCAACGCCAGCTTGACGCTCTTGGCCACGGCGAGACCCGCCTTGTCCTGCGCCTCGTGGGTGGAGGCGCCCAGGTGCGGGGTGGCCACCACGTTGTCGAAGGCGAACAGCGGCGACGAGGTGCACGGCTCCTTGCTGTACACGTCGACACCGGCGCCGGCGACCCGCCCCTCGGCGATCGCGTTCGCGAGCGCCTGCTCGTCGACCAGCCCACCACGGGCGGCGTTGACGATGCGAACGCCGGGCTTGACGATCGCCAGCTCCTTCTCACCGATCAGCCCCACCGTCTCCGGCGTCTTGGGCAGGTGGATGGAGATGAAGTCGCTCTCCCGCAGCAGCTCCTCCAGACCGACCAGACGTACGCCGAGCTGCGCCGCGCGGGCCGGCTGGATGTACGGGTCGTACGCGATCAGCCGGGTGCCGAACGCGGCGATGCGCTGCGCGAAGAGCACCCCGATGCGACCGAGCCCCACCACGCCGACGGTCTTGCCCTGCACCTCGACGCCTGTGTACTTCGACCGCTTCCACTCCCCCGCCTTGAGCGCGGAGCTGGCGCTCGCGGTGTTACGCGCGACGGCCAGCAGCAGTGCGACGGCCTGCTCGGCGGCGGAGACGATGTTGGAGGTGGGCGCGTTGACGACCATGACGCCCCGGGCGGTGGCGGCCGGCACCTCGACGTTGTCCAGCCCGACGCCCGCCCGGGCGACCACCTTGAGTCGCGGCGCGGCGGCTACCGCCTCGGCGTCGATCTGGGTCGCGCTGCGCACGATCACGGCGTCGGCATCGGAGAGCGCCGCGAGCAGGGCCGGACGGTCGGTGCCGTCGACGTGACGGACGTCGAAGTCGTGGGCGAGCACCTCGATGGCGGCGGGGGCGAGTTCTTCGGCGATCAGTACGACAGGATTCATCGGTCCTCGTAGAGGTCGTGTTTGCGATCGGCCCGGGCGGCGGGGCGCCGCACTGCACCCTGCGCTGATCCGTGCCGTGGCCGTCAGGTGCCGGCTGCTGCACCTACCCGCGATCGTAGGTGCCTTGCTGCCCAGCATGTTCCGGTCTTCGGGGTGAGGGCCCTCACACGCCCGGTCGGGCGACGGACATCGACCGTTCACCGGGCCGAAACGGTCCGGGAAACAAGACGCCCCACCTACACCGGGTGCACCCCCGCGGCCCTGCACCCCCGCGCACGCTGGCGCCATGACCCGCAACATCAGGGAAACTGCTGCCTCGAAGCAGCCTGAGGGCGCAATCTCCCTGATGTTGCGCGGATCACGGAGGGCGTCGAGCGCGTTGAGGGGCGGGGCGGCGCATGGCCGACGGCCCCGGGCGACGCTGGGGAGAGCGCCGGCCGGGGCCGTCGGTGTCGCAGGATGCGTCAGGCGGTCTCGGTGATCGGACGGTCGACCCAGCTCATCATGCCGCGCAGCTTCTTGCCGGTCTCCTCGATCGGGTGCGCCGCACCCTCGGCCTGCCACTTGGTGAAGTTGGGCCGGCCGGCCTCGTCCTCGGCGACCCACTCGCGGGCGAACTCGCCGGACTGGATCTCGCCCAGGATCTTGCGCATCTCGTCCTTGACCCGGGAGTCGATGATGCGCGAGCCGCGGGAGAGGTCGCCGTACTCGGCGGTGTCGGAGATGCTGTAGCGCATCTTCGCGATGCCGCCCTCGTACATGAGGTCGACGATCAGCTTCAGCTCGTGCAGGCACTCGAAGTAGGCGACCTCCGGGGCGTAACCCGCCTCGGTGAGCACCTCGAAGCCGGTCTGCACCAGTGCGGAGGCACCGCCGCAGAGCACCGCCTGCTCGCCGAAGAGGTCGGTCTCGGTCTCCTCGGTGAAGGTGGTCTTGATCGCGCCGGCGCGGGTGCCACCGATGCCCTTGGCGTACGCGAGGGCGAGGGCGAACGCGTTGCCGCTGGCGTCCTGCTCGACGGCGACGAGGCAGGGCACACCCTTGCCGTCGGCGTACTGGCGGCGCACCAGGTGGCCGGGGCCCTTCGGCGCGACCATCGCCACGTCCACCTCGGCCGGCGGCGTGATCAGGCCGTACCGGATGTTGAAGCCGTGACCGAAGAAGATGGCCTTGCCCGGGGCGAGGTTCGGGGCGATCGACTCCGAGTAGATGGAACGCTGGGCGGTGTCCGGTGCGAGCACCATGATCACGTCAGCCTCGGCGGAGGCCTGCGCCGGCGTGAGGACTCGGAAGCCCTGCTCCTCGGCCTTGGGACGGCTCTTCGAGCCCTCCGGCAGACCGATCACCACGTCGACACCCGAGTCACGCAGCGACAGCGCGTGGGCGTGACCCTGGCTGCCGTAGCCGATCACCGCGACCTTCCTGGCCTGGATCAGGCCGAGGTCGGCATCGTCGTCGTAGAACACCTCAACGCTCATGAGAACTTCCCTTTCGTACGACGGCCGGGGCGGCCCGTCGTGGTCTGTGTTGATGGGTTCCGGGGCAGCCCGCCAGGGCCGACCGGGTGGCGGTCAGGCAGCCCGCAGCGCGGGACCGGCGGTGATCGAACGCGAGCCGCGCCCGATCGCCACCAGCCCGGACTGGACCATCTCCTTGATGCCGAAGGCTTCGAGATCGCGCAGCAGCGCGTCGAGCTTGTCGGGGGTGCCGGTGGCCTCGATGGTCAGCGTGTCCGGTGCGACGTCGACGACCCGGGCGCGGAACAGGTTGACGGTCTCCAGCACCTGGGACCTCGCGGACCTGTCAGCGCGGACCTTCACCAGCAGCAACTCGCGGGCAACCGAGACCTGGGGATCCAGCTCGACGATCTTCAGTACGTTGACCAGCTTGTTCAGCTGCTTGGTGACCTGCTCCAGCGGGGACGACTCCGCGTTGACCACGATGGTGATCCGGGAGACGTCCGGGTTCTCGGTCTCACCCACGGCGAGACTGTCGATGTTGAACCCGCGCCGGGAGAACAGGCCGGAGACCCGGGCGAGCACGCCCGGCTTGTTCTCCACGAGCACGGACAGAGTGTGGATCGTCATGCCACGACCTCGCTTCGCTCGGTCCTGGCACGCCCCTGCGCATCACTGAGCTCGATGATTCGTTCGCTTCGCTCACTCATAGTTAAATGTCATCCTCGTCGAAGGTCGGGCGGACGCCGCGGGCGAACATGATCTCGTCGTTGCTGGTGCCGGCGGCGACCATCGGCCAGACCATCGCGTCCTTGCCGACCACGAAGTCGATCACCACCGGGGCGTCGTTGATCTCCATGGCGGCGGCGATGGTCTTGTCCACGTCGGCCGCGTTCTCGCAGCGCAGACCGACGCAGCCCAGTGCCTCGGCAAGCTTGACGAAGTCGGGGATGCGGTGCTTGTGGGTGCCGAGCTCGGTGTTGGAGTAGCGCTCGTTGTAGAACAGCGTCTGCCACTGCCGGACCATGCCGAGGTTGCCGTTGTTGATGACGGCGATCTTGACCGGGATGCCCTCCAACGCGCAGGTGGCCAACTCCTGGTTGGTCATCTGGAAGCAGCCGTCACCGTCCACCGCCCAGACCACCGTGTCCGGCTTGCCGACCTTGGCGCCCATCGCCGCCGGCACCGCGTAGCCCATCGTGCCGAGACCACCGGAGTTCAACCAGGTGTACGGCTTCTCGTAGGAGATGAACTGGGACGCCCACATCTGGTGCTGGCCCACCCCGGCCACGAAGATCGCGTCGGAGCCGACGATCTCGCCCAGGCGCTTGATCACGTACTGCGGGGAGAGCGTGCCGTCGGACGGCTCGTCGTAGCCCAGCGGGTAGCGGTTGCGCAGGTCGTCCAGTTGGGTCCACCAGTCACCCAGGTCGGTGCTGTGACCCGCCGACCGCTCGACGGTCACCGCGGCGATCAGCTCGTCGATGACGTGCTTGGCGTCGCCGACGATCGGCACGTCCACGTGCCGGTTCTTGCCGATCTCGGCGGGGTCGATGTCCGCGTGCACCACCGTCGCGTCCGGGGCGAACGAGTCCAGCTTGCCGGTGACCCGGTCGTCGAACCGGGCACCCAGCGCGACGATCAGATCCGCCTTCTGCAGGCCGTAGACCGCGGCGACAGTGCCGTGCATGCCGGGCATCCCCAGGTGCTGCTGATGCGAGTCGGGGAACGCGCCGAGCGCCATCAGCGTGGTGACGACCGGGATGCCGGTCAGCTCGGCCAGCCGGCGCAGCCCGTCGGTGGCACCGGCCTTGAGCACGCCGCCGCCCACGTAGAGCACCGGCCGGCGGGCGCCGGCCATCAGCCGCGCCGCCTCCCGGATCTGCTTGCCGTGCGGGTGCAGGGTGGGGCGGTAGCCGGGCAGGTCCAGGGTCGGCGGCCAACTGAAGGTGGTCGGCGCCTGGAGCACGTCCTTGGGGATGTCGACCAGCACCGGGCCGGGTCGCCCGGTGCTGGCCAGGTGGAACGCCTCGGCCAGCACCCGCGGGATCTCCTCGGCGTTCTGCACGAGGAAGTTGTGCTTGGTGATCGGCAGGGTGATGCCCTGGATGTCGGCCTCCTGGAAGCCGTCGGTGCCGATCAACGGGCTGGCCACCTGTCCGGTGATCGCGACGATCGCCACCGAGTCCATGTACGCGTCGGCGATCGGGGTGACCAGGTTCGTCGCGCCCGGGCCGGAGGTGGCCATGCAGACGCCGACCTTGCCGGTGGCCTGCGCGTACCCGGTCGCCGCGTGTCCGGCGCCCTGCTCGTGCCGCACCAGGATGTGCCGGACGGTGGAGTCGTAGAGCGGGTCGTACGCCGGCAGGATCGCGCCGCCCGGAATGCCGAAGACGACGTCGACGTCGAGCGCCTCGAGGGACCGCACGAGCGAGCCGGCCCCGGAGACCTGAGCCGAGGCGGTGGGTCGTACCGCCGGGACGGCCGGGGTGGCCGCGCTGCGTGCGGCGGCCGGGTCGACGTCGACGGCGGGGTCGGCGGAGGCGCGGGCCCGGCGGGCGGTGTGGGCGAGGGTCTCGGGCGTGGGTCTCGTCATGACGGTTCTGGCCTTCGGCTGGAGTGGCTGGTGGCTAGTCAAGCGATGCGACACGGGCGGGGCTCGCGTCGCCAGGTTCCGATGGCAATAAAAACGGCCCTCGTGCAGATGCACGGGGCCAGCGCACTCTCAGGAGGGAGAGTGCGCTCAGGTAAGTACTCGCAGCGACCGGTACGACGACATGCGGCTAAGCCTGACGCATCTCACGCGATGAGTCAACTGATCCCACATGTTGGTTAACGGACGTCGGCGCGTCGGTCGGCGACGCGCTGTCGGCAGGCGGGTTGAGCTGCCCTGACCCGCCCGGATGCCGACGTGGCGTGGGCAGCGGAGCAGGCCGCGCACCGGGTGAGGTGGCCGCCTCCAGCATCGCCTCCAGGTGCTCGGCCGGCACTCCCCAGCCGAAGAGCGCGCCCTGGCCGAACCGGCATCCGGCGGCCACCACGGCGGCCAGCTCGGTCGGCGTCGTCACCCCCTCGGCGATCACCTCCAGCCCCAGCTGGTGGCCCAGTCGCATGACGATGTCGACCATCGGCGCGAACGCCGGACCGTCCTGGTCGACCGGGCGGACCGGCTCATGCTCGGCGACCAGGCTGTGGTCGATCTTCAGGATGTCGATCGGGAGCCGCCGCAACTGCCCCAGCGACGAGTAGCCGGCCCCGAAGTCGTCCAGCGCGATCCGGACACCGGTCAACCGCAACGCGGTCAGTCGCCGGATCAGCTCGTCCAGGTCGGTGGCGACCGCGTGCTCGGTGACCTCCAGCACCAGCCGCTGCGGCGGCACGTGGTGGGCGCGCAGCGCCTCGGCAACCTGGACCACGTACTCCGGGGCGTGCAACTCACGCGGGGAGACGTTGACCGACACCCACACGTCGTGCCCGTCGGCCAGCCACCGGGAGAGCTGGTAGCAGGCCTGGTGCAACACCCAGGCGCCGAGCGGAGCGATCATCCCGCACTCCTCGGCGAGCGGGATGAACTCGTCCGGACGGACGTTGCCCAGCTCGGGGTGGTGCCAGCGGAGCAGAGCCTCGGCGCCGACCGGCCGCACCGACGGCAGCGACGCCACCGGCTGGAAAGCCAACCGCAGCTCGTCGCGGTCGATGGCGCCGCGCAGCTCGTGCTCCACCGCGGTCCGCCGACGCAACAGCTGGTCGTACGCCGCGTCGTAGCGCTCGATCCGGTTCTTGCCGCGCTGCTTGGCGTAGCGCAGCGCCAGGTCGGCGTGGCGCAGCAGCAGCTCCACGTCTCCCTCCCCGGCCGACCCGGCCACCCCGATGCTGACCGACAGGAAGACCGGCCCCTCCGGCTCGTCGTACGGCCGGTTGACCACCCCGAGCAACCGTTCGGCGACCCGGTCCGCCTCGGCCGGCCGGCCCTGCATGAGGACGGCGAACTCGTCGCCGCCCAGCCGGGCGGCCACGTCGCCGGGGCGCAGGTTGGCGCGCAGTCGCCGGCCCACCTCGGCCAGCACGGCGTCGCCCACGTCGTGACCGCGCATGTCGTTGACGTTCTTGAAGCCGTCCAGGTCGAGGCCGAGCAGGACGCGGGGGTTGCCCGTCGCGGCGCTGTCGTGCAGTGCGCGGAGCAGACCACGCCGGTTGGCCAACGACGTCAACGGGTCGGTGTGCGCCAGCTCACGGAAGTGCGCCTCCCGCTCGGCCAGGCGGTCCGCGTACCCCCGTACGTCGCGGAGGGTGAGGTATTGCCGTGCCACCAGTGCGAAACCCTCCACGCTGCCGGCCACGATGCCCGCCGCCGTGAACCGGCCGTCCTGGGCGAGGTGGTACATCGCCGACGCGGCCATCGCCAACATCGGGGCGATGGCGTACTCGCCGTCGCGGCCGATCAGGTCCAGATCGACCTGCCCGGGCCGGTCCGCCCGGTGCACCGAGAGCGCGACGGTCAGCAGGCCGGCGGCGAGCACCGCGGCACCGGTCAGCGCCATCGTCGGCCCGGCCTGGCAGAGCCCGGCGCTCAGGCCGAGGCCACCGCAGGTCACCGCGGTGATGCCGGAACCCAGCGCGGCGAGCCGTCGACGGGGGGTCGCGGCCCGGAAGACCACGATCACGGCGAGCCCGGCGCCGAGCGCGGCGCTCACCGTGGCCACCAGGATCGCCGGGCAGGCCATCGGGGTGGCGGCGCCGAGCAGCCGGGTGGGCTCGGAGAAGAGCACCCAGCCGACGAACCACAGCGCGGCGGCCATGACCAACCCGTCCAGGGCGAGCCGGGCCGTTCCCGACGCGGTGGCGGCAACCCCGGGCAGCCGGAGAAGACCGGCGGCGAAGGCCAGCCCGCTCACTGCCGCGCCGATCGCCACCACTGTCGCCCAACCCGTACGCTGCCCCTGCTCGTGGGCCCAGTGGTCGTTCGCGCTGAGCGCGGCGACGACCCCGGCCAGCAGACTGAGCAGCGCGACCCCGGCGGCTGCGGCGAGCAGCACGTGTGCGGGCCGGCGCGGCCCGGTACGCCGCCAGGCGACGACGGTCAGCAGCACGGCGGCCACGGCGGCGGCGAGCCCGCTGAGCGCCGCCACAGCGACCATGCCCGGGGGGAGATGCACGCTCCCAAGAGTGCCGGATGCGCGCGAGTCGTGGGGGGCTGGGTGTGCATCTGTTGGGACACGGCGCCCACCGGGGCCGGCCCCCGTGGCGGCGGTGTCATGCTGGTATGCATGCCTGAGCTGCGGTCGAGGACTTCCACACACGGTCGGACGATGGCCGGCGCCCGGGCCCTCTGGCGGGCCACCGGGATGACCGACGACGATTTCGGTAAGCCGATCGTCGCCATCGCCAACAGTTTCACCCAGTTCGTGCCTGGTCACGTCCACCTCAAGGACATGGGTGGCCTGGTCGGCGACGCGATCGCCGAGGCCGGTGGGGTGGGCCGGGAGTTCAACACCATCGCGGTCGACGACGGCATCGCCATGGGCCACGGCGGCATGCTCTACTCGCTGCCCAGCCGGGAGCTGATCGCCGACGCGGTGGAATACATGGTCAACGCGCACTGCGCGGACGCCCTGGTCTGCATCTCCAACTGCGACAAGATCACCCCGGGGATGCTGCTGGCCGCACTGCGGCTCAACATCCCGACCGTCTTCGTCTCCGGTGGCCCGATGGAGGCCGGCAAGACGATGGCGATCGAGGGCGTCGTGCACAGCAAGATCGACCTGATCGACGCGATGATCGCCTCCTCGAACGAGGCGGTCACCGACGAGCAGCTCGGCGAGATCGAGCGCTCCGCCTGCCCGACCTGCGGCTCCTGCTCCGGCATGTTCACCGCCAACTCGATGAACTGCCTCACCGAGGCGATCGGGCTGGCCCTGCCGGGCAACGGCTCGACGCTGGCCACCCACGCCGCCCGCCGGTCACTCTTCGTCGAGGCCGGCCGCACCGTCGTGGAGATCTCCAAGCGGTGGTACGACGGCGACGACGACTCGGTGCTGCCCCGCACTGTCGCCTCCAAGGCCGCCTTCGAGAACGCGGTCGCCCTGGACGTGGCGATGGGCGGGTCCACCAACACGGTGCTGCACCTGCTCGCCGCCGCCCGGGAGGCGGAGATGGACTTCGGCGTCGCCGACATCGACGCGATCTCCCGGCGGGTGCCGTGCCTGGCCAAGGTCGCGCCCAACTCCCCGAACTACCACATGGAAGACGTGCACCGGGCCGGCGGCATCCCCGCGATCCTCGGTGAACTGGACCGGGCCGGGCAGCTCAACCGGGATGTGTGGGCCGTGCACTCCCCCTCGCTGGCGCAGTGGCTGACCGACTGGGACGTGCGCGGCGGCTCGCCGACACCGACGGCCGTCGAGCTGTTCCACGCGGCTCCCGGCGGCGTGCGTACCGTCGAGCCGTTCTCCACCACCAACCGGTGGTCGTCGCTGGACACCGACGCGGCCGGTGGCTGCATCCGGGACCGCGAGCACGCCTACTCCGCCGACGGTGGGCTGGCCATCCTGCACGGCAACCTGGCACCGGAGGGCAGCGTGGTGAAGACCGCCGGCGTGCCGGACGACTGCCTGACCTTCCGCGGCCCGGCGAAGGTCTACGAGTCGCAGGACGACGCCGTGACCGCGATCCTCGCCAAGCAGGTGGTCGCGGGTGACGTCGTGGTGATCCGGTACGAGGGACCCAAGGGCGGCCCCGGCATGCAGGAGATGCTCTACCCCACCTCGTTCCTCAAGGGACGTGGGCTGGGCCGGTCCTGCGCGCTGCTCACCGACGGCCGATTCTCCGGCGGCACCTCCGGGCTCTCCATCGGGCACGTCTCCCCCGAGGCGGCCTCCGGTGGGCTGATCGCCCTGGTCCGTGACGGTGACGAGGTCGTCATCGACATCCCGAACCGGTCGATCGAGCTGAACGTGTCCGCCGAGGAGCTGGAGGCGCGACGGGTGGCCGAGGAGAAGCGCGACAAGCCGTACACCCCGACCGACCGGCAGCGCCCGGTGTCGGCGGCGCTGCGCGCGTACGCCTCGATGGCCACCTCGGCCAGCGACGGCGCCTACCGCCGCGTCCCGGAGTAACCACCGCTCGCGAACGGCACTGGATCGCCGATGTTGGGGTGTCCACCGGATGCCCCAACATCGGCGATGTCGAGGGGCTGAACCGGTCCGCGGATGTCGGACGCGTCGGTTAGCGTGTCGTCGATCAATTCGGGGAGAGCCCGGATTCCTGCGGGGAAGAGGCGTGTACGTGTCGTTTGGCAAGAAGTCCGTGGCGGTGGCGGTCTCGGCGCTCACCGCGCTCGCTGTCTCCGCGTGTGGCACGACGTCCGGCGGGTCCAATGAGCCCAAGCAGCCCAGCGTTCTGGAGCTGCTGGCCAGTGACCTCAAGGGGTCGCTGCAGAAGACGGCCGAGGCCACCAACAAGAGCGATTCGGTGACCGTGTCGATGACGGGCACGGCGGGCGGCGAGAAGGTCGAGATGCGTGGCGTCCTGGACCTCGGCGACCCGGTCAAGGCCGAGATGACGACGACGGACCCGAAGGGCGACTCGACTGTCGTCCGGATGGTCGGTGCGGTCATCTACGTCGAGATTCCGGCCGAGGACCGCTCCAGCATGGACGGCAAGCGCTGGATGAAGATGGACCTGAGCGAAGCTGGCAAGCAGGCCGGGATGAACTTCGGCAAGCAGTTCGAGGACATCGACCCGACCAAGCAGGTCAAGACGCTGATCGCCACCGAGGGCACGAAGGTGGTCGGTCAGGAGACGGTGGACGGGACGGCCACCGTCCACTACACGGTCAACACCCCCCTGGCGACCCACCTTGAGCAGGTCGACGCGAAGCTGCGGGCAGGCGTCGAGCAGCAGATGACCAAAATGGGCGTCAAGGAGATCACCACCGATCTGTGGGTTGACGAGCAGTACCGGCCCCGCCGGGCAGCCCTGAAGATGGGCCCGTTGGGTGACCTGATGATGGACTACACCGACTACGGCAAGGCGGTGACGGTCGAGACGCCGCCGACGGCGGAGACCCTCGACTTCGCCGAGATGCTCAAGGGTCTGCAGGGCTTGACCGCCAGCAACTGATCAGGACCGGAAGGCTGCCCGGCCGGCGCGGAGACGCGCCCGCCGGGCAGTGCCGTGTCCGCCCACTCGTCGCGGCCCGACTGACAGCCGACTCCGGGCCAGCTGAGGTCGCGCAGGTCGACCGCGTCGACCCCCGGACGCGGTGGCCTAGCTTCGCTGAATGTCGTTGACGCAGCGCAGCACCGGTCGAGCGGTCAGCGCAGCAGCGTCCAGCGGCCCAGAAGCCCGCACGGTGAAGGTCGTGGACTCGCCCGGCAGCAGGGTGACCAGTGCCTCGTCGACGGAAGCCGTCGGGTCGAGCCGGTCGGCGAACAGCGTCAGGTCGCGCAGCACCGTGCGGGCCGTGACCCGGACCCGCTGCCCACCGTCGAACGGCTCGACAGCCGCCTCCCAGGCCGCCACAGGCCACTCCACCTCGCGGTCCTCGGCGAAGAACCACAACGCCCGCCGCGTGTTCTCCCCCGCCTCCGCGACGAGCAGCTCGCGCCTGGCCTCCTCCGGCCGGGCCAGCTCCGCCGGCAGCGCCAGCGTCACCGCCGAGTACGCGGGAACGGCCAGCTGCATCGTCGTCTTAGCCCGGGGCTCGCCAGCGAGGGTAACCCGCATCACCGAGGCCGACGCCCGCCAGGGCGTGCCACTCTCGTTGACCGCGACCAGGGCCAGGCCGCCGGCGCGGGGCTGCACGGTGAGGAGCCGATCGGCGTACGCGTGACGCAGCGAATACCACAGGGGTTTGCGTCGGCCGTCGCCGTCGACGGCCGACCAGGAGGTCACCGGCCAGCAGTCGTTGAGCTGCCAGACGATGGTGCCGGCGCAGACGTCCCGGTGTGAGCGGAAGTGCTCCACCCCGAGCTGGATGGCGCGGGCCTGGTTGAGCTGCGTCAGGTAGTGCCAGTCGTCGAAGTCCGCCGGGGCGGGCAGGTGCGCGTCCAGGCCGCGCTGGAGCTTGGCGTCACCGTTTGCTGCCTTCTGGTGGTGCGCCATGCCCGGTGAGTCGTGCGCCAGGGGCTCGTCGCTCAGCGCCCGGCGCACTGTGGCGTACGCCGGCGGTGCCTGGTAGCCGAACTCGGCGACGAAGCGCGGGACGTACTCCCGGTATCTGGTGTAGTCGTCGGTGTTCCACACGTCCCAGATGTGCGTGGTGCCGTGCCCCGGGTCGTTGGGGTGGATCGCCTCGGTGCCCGACCAGGGGCTGCCCGGCCAGTACGGGCGGGTCGGGTCCAGCTCGCCGACGATCCGGGGCAGCACGTCGAGGTAGTAGCCGCGCCCCCAGGTGCGCCCGGCCAGCGGCTCCTGCCAGTCCCAGTCGTGCCAGCCCCAGATGTTCTCGTTGTTGCCGGTCCAGAGCACCAGCGACGGGTACGGCGCCAGCCGCGTCACCTGCTCGGCCGCCTCGGCGGCAACCTCGGTGGCGAAGGGCTCCTCCTCCGGGTAGGCCGCGCAGGCGAAGAGGAGGTCCTGCTGGACGAGCAGGCCCCGCTCGTCGGCGAGGTCGTAGAAGTCCGCCGACTCGTAGCGGCCACCGCCCCAGACGCGCAGCAGGTTGATGTTGGCTTCGACGGCCTGGTCGAACCGCTCGGCCAGTCGGTCGCGGGTGATCCGGGTGGGGAACACGTCGTCCGGGATCCAGTTGACGCCGCGGACGAAGACGGGAACGTCGTTGACCGACAGCGCGAACGGGGTGCCGTGTTCGTCGGGCGTGGTGTCCAGTCGCACCTTGCGAAAGCCGACCCGGTGCGACCAGACGTCGAGGGTGTCGTCGTCCGGCCCGTGCACTGTCACCTCGATCGGGTGGCGTGCCTGTTCGCCGTACCCCCGGGGCCACCAGAGCGTGGGCTCGCGGACGGTGAGGGTGAGCACGGCCGTGCGCTGGCCGGCCGGGACGATCACCTCGGTGCGGGAGCCGGCGACGGCGGCGCGGACGGTCAGCGGGACGTCCGAGGCCCGCTCGATCTCGACGTGCACCTCGACCCTGCCGTCGCGGCCGTCCATTGTGACCAGTGGGCGGACGGTGGCCAGCCGGGCGGTCGACCAGGCGTGCAGGCCGATCTCCTGCCAGATGCCGGCGGTGACCAGGGTGGGGCCCCAGTCCCAGCCGAAGTTGCAGGCCATCTTGCGGATGAAGTGGAACGGCTCCGGGTAGGCGTTGGGCCGGTCGCCGAGCCGCTCCTGCTGCGCCTCGGCGTAGCGGTACGCGGAGTCGAACGCCACGACCAGGTCGTTGTCGCCGTCGCGCAGCAGCGACCGGACGTCGAACCGGTAACCGCGGTGCATGTTCTCGGTGCGGCCGACCTCGACACCGTTGAGGGTGAGCGTGGCGACGGTGTCCAGGCCGGCGCAGACCAGGTCGACACGCTCGTCGTCGCCCGGCCGGTGCACGAAGGTGGTCTGGTAGCTCCAGTCGGTGCGCCCGATCCAGGCCAGCGCCAGTTCGTTGTCGTCCAGGTACGGGTCTTCGATCAGCCCGGCGTCGAGCAGGTCGGTGTGCACGCAACCCGGCACTGTCGCCGGCACGGCCCGCCCGGCGATCCCGGCCGGCACCTGCGCTCCGGGTGCCGCCCGCAGGGTCCAACCGTCGTAGAGTGCCTGTCGGCTCACCATTGCACCGCACCTTCCGCATCGAAAGACGTTTACTGAACCGGATAAGCTAGAAACCGTACGGTCCACCCTGGTGACTGTCAACGGCCGGTTGACGCCCCGCAGCGAAGAGGAGCACGCCGGTGAAGCGGCCGACCATCGCCGACGTCGCCCGACGCGCCGGCGTGTCCAAGGGCGCCGTGTCGTACGCGCTCAACGGGCAGCCCGGCGTCTCCGAGACCACCCGGCAGCGCATCCTGGCCATCGCCACGGAGATCGGGTTCAGCCCGAGCAGCGCCGCCCGCGCCCTCTCCGCCGCCACCGCCGGGGCGGTCGGCCTGGCCCTGTGCCGACCGGCCCGGACACTCGGCATCGAACCGTTCTTCATGGCATTGATCAGTGGCGTCGAGGCCGAGCTCTCCGCCCGCTCGTACGCGCTGACCCTCCAGGTGGTGGCCGACCACGACGCCGAGATCGCGGTCTACCGACGGTGGTGGGCCGAACGCCGGGTGGACGGGGTGCTCGTGTGCGACCTGCGCACCGACGACCGGCGCATTTCCGCGCTGGAGCAGCTCCAACTGCCGGCGGTGGTGATCGGCGGGCCCGGCGGCACCGGTGAGCTGTCCAGTCTCTGGTCCGACGACGCCGCAGCGCTGACCGAGACGGTGGAATACCTGGTCGCGCTCGGGCACCGACGCATCGCCCGGGTTGGCGGCCTGCCCGACCTGCGGCACACCGAGATCCGCACCGAGGCCTTCGCGGAGATCTGCCAGCGGCTCGACCTGGTCGACGCGACCACTGTCTGGTCCGACTACACGGGCGAGGAGGGAGGTCGGGCCACCCGCCGGCTGCTCAGCTCCGCCCAACGGCCCACCGCGGTCATCTACGACAACGACGTGATGGCCATCGCCGGGCTCTCCGTCGCCCAGGAGATGGGGCTCAGCGTGCCCGGTGATCTGTCCATCGTGGCCTGGGACGACTCGCCGCTGTGCCGCCTGGTGCACCCGTCGTTGACCGCACTGGGCAGGGACATCCCCGCGTACGGCGCGCACGCCGCCCGCCAACTGCTCGCGGTCATCGCCGGACAGCCCGCCGGCCGGGTGCAGGACGAGACGCCGCACCTCACCCCGCGCGGCAGCACCGCACCACCCCGGGTGAGGTGAACCGGTTCAGTTACCAGGGCTCAGCGGGACGCTGACGGGAACTCCTCGAAGTACGCCTCGACCCGCTCGGCCGTCGCCGGGCGGGCCAGCGCGAACCCCTGCCCGTACCGGCAGCCACCCCGGCGCGCCCCCTCCACCTGGGCCGACGACTCCAGCTCCTCCGCGACGATCTCCACACCCAGCCGCTCTCCGACGTTGACCACCACGTCGATCAGCGGCGGCTGCCCGTCCGGCCGTGCGCCCACCAACTCCGGGCCCACCTTGAGCAGGTCGATCGGCAGCCGGCGAAGCTGCGCCAACGAGGCGTGCTCGGCCCGGAAGTCGTCCAACGCGGTGCGCACACCCAGCGACCGCAGCCCGGCCAGCCGGGCCACCACCGTCGACAGGTCACCGGCGACCCTCGGCTCGCTCACCTCCACCACCAGCCGCTCCGGCGGCACCCCGTACGCGGCCAGCACGGCTGCGGCCCGCTGCACGAAGTCGGGGGTGGTCAGCTCCCGGGTGGTGATGTTGACCGCCATCCACAGCTCCCGTACGCCCACCGACCAGTCCGACAACTGCCGGCAGGCCCGGTCCAGAACCCACCACTCCAACTCGCCGATCAGGTCCAGATCCTCGGCGACCGGCAGCAACTCGGCCGGGAGCACAGTGCCGAGCACCGGGCTCCGCCAGCGCAGCAGAGCCTCCGCGCCCACCGGCTGCCCGTCGGCCAGGTCGACCACCGGCTGGTAGACGAGATCCAACTCACCGCGGGCCACCGCACCGGGCAGCTCGCGTTCCAGGTCGAGCCGGCGAACCAGCTGCTCCTCCAGGAACGCGTCGTACCACTCGACCCGGTCCCGGCCCAGCTGCACGGCCCGCCGTCGGGCCAGCTCGGCCTGACGGAGCACGTCCGCCGGCCCGGCACCGCTGAGCTCGGCCAACCCGATGCTCGTCTGCACCCGCAGCACCGCACCGCCCAGCCGGTAGGGCGGGCTGAGCGCGGTCAACAACCGGGTGCCCAGCGCGTACGCCAGCATCGGACCGGCGGCGGTGACCACGGCGAAGCCGGCACCCGTGCACCCGGTGACCAGGTCGTCGGGGGCGATGACCGCGCGGGCCCGGTGCACCGCCTCGGCCAGCATGTCCTCCCGGGCCGTCGGGCCGACGCCCTCGGTGCCGTGCAGGTCCACCAGCAGCAGCGCGCCGGTCGGTGCCGGCACGTCGCCGATCGCGGCGAGGGCGTCCAGCAGGGCCGCCCGGTCACCCGGACCACCGCCGCCCGCCGGGACGGGCCGTCGGTTGAGCGCCGACCAGGCGGCACCGTCGTCGGTTGCCCAGGCTGGGCCCACACCGCTCGGTGTGGCCGGGTCGACGGCGCGGCCGGAGTGGTGCTGGGCCGGTGTGGCTGGCGGCTCCGACCTGCCCGGCCAGCGTGCCGGCGCCGCATGGCGGTGCCGGACCGCGCCGCCCGCCCGTCGGCGGTGCGCGGCCCGCCGTTCGGTGGTGGAGGTGCCACCCGCGCGCAACAGGTCACGCAGCACCAGGGACGGCACCGCCGCCAGGGCCAACACCACGCTCGTCCGGTCGAGAGCACGGCCGGCAGCCAGGTGCACACCCGCCGCCAGCAGCAGCATCGCCGCCGGGAGCACCGCTCGGGGCCAGGCCGCGGCGACCGGCTCCGCCGGCTCGGCGTCGCCCTCGTCCGCTGCGTCGGCCGCACCGACCGCGACGAGCAGCATCCCGAACACCAACGGGGGTACGGCCAGCAGGGCCGCCGGCCCGACCGGCTCGGTTGGCAGCGTGGCCAGCAGAACCAACCCGCCCAGAGTGAGCAGGACACCGCCCCGGCAGACCTCCGCACCCGAGCGTCGCCTCGGCCCCGCGAACGCGTTGAGGGCGGCCATCCCCAGCCCACCGAGCGCCAGCGCGACGACCAGCCGGGTCGAAGCCGGCAGGTCGGCACGGGGCAGCAGCAGCCAGCCGGCGAGGGCCAGGCCGACGGCCGGGCCGCTCGACTCGACCGACCGGCGCAGCAGGACACCGGCCGACGCCCGCGTCCGGCCGGGAAGGCGGTGGAGACCGAGCCCGGAGAGGGCGGCCACGACCAGCGAACCGATGAGCACGGCGACGGTCGACCCGACGTCGGCCAGGGGCAGCACGACAGCGGTGAGGCCAGCGGTCACCACCGCCGCGTCGAGGAGCACACCCGCCGTACGCGGTGACGGATCGGCACGGCGTCGTCCGGCCAGCCGGGAGAGTCGCACCCCCGCGAGCGTGGCGCCGGCACCAGCGGCCAGCGCGATCACCACCGAGGCCGGGACCAGGCCGATGGCACCGGCGAGAAGGAGCAGCGCCACCGCGGCGGAGGTGGCGGCCTCCGGTGCCGCCCGGCGAGGGACGAGAACACGGAACGGGTACGCGAGGAGCACGGCGGTCGCCTTCGTGAGGGGGCACGGGGGCGGTACGACGGTGCGGGGCATCGGACGTTGCGAGTCCGCTGCTCAACAAACGAAAACGATCGGCGGCCGGATTGGTTACGTGTCGGTCACCTGGAGGAGACAATGACCTGTGTCACTGTACGGCGTACCGCACCCCGCCGGCACCGCCCGCCGCGAGCCGGACCGGCCGGGGGTGGGATCATCGGAGGGTGAGTAAGCCCGACACGGTCCGCTTCCGGTACAACCAAGCCATCCTGGTCGCCGCGGTCATCGCCTTCATCGGTGCACTGCCGCTGGCGAGCGCCCGGACCTACCTGCTGCCGGTGCTGCTCCTGCCGCTCGCCGTCGCGCTCTGGGCCTGGCGGGCCGGCACCGACGCCAACGCCCGGGAGCTGCGCGTACGGGCGTTGGCCGGGCAACGCCGCATCGACTGGGACCAGGTCCTCGAACTGGTCACCGATCAGCGCGGACGGGCGGTCGCGCGGCTCGACGACGGCCAGCAGGTGACCCTGCCGGCGGTACGCGGCGTGGACCTGCCCCGGCTGGTGTCGGCCACCGGCCAGACGCTGCCCGACAACCCGGCCGAGGCGCCTGGTCAGTAGCCGTCGACCACCGTGTTGATCAGCGGCTGCCCGGCGGCGAACCGGCGCACCTGGTCACCGACCAGTCGGTAGGCACGCGGCAGCAGACCTCGCACCGACCCGGCCACATGCGGGGTGAGCAGCACGTTCGGCATCGTCCAGAGCGGCGAGTCGGCGGGCAGCGGCTCCGGATCGGTGACGTCCAGGGCGGCCGAGATCCGACCGGTGGCCAGCTCGGCGACCAGCGCCTCGGTGTGGGCCACCGGCCCCCGGGCGGCGTTGACGAGCAACGCACCGTCCGGCATCGCGGCCAGGAAGTCCTTGTCGATCAGGCCACGGGTCTGGTCGGTGAGCGGCACGATCACGATCACCACGTCCGCGTCGGGCAGCAGCCGGGGCAGTTCCTCGACGCCGTGCACGCCCTGCTCCGGGCGGGCGGTCCTCGCCACCAGCGTGAAGCTCACCTCGAAGGGGGCGAGCCGGTCCCGCACCGCGGTGCCGATCGCGCCGGCCCCGACGATCAGCACCCGCTTGCCGGTCAGCTCGTCGGTCGGGAGGTTTCCCTCGTTCGCCCAACGCCGCTCGGCCTGCGCCCGGATGAACGTCGGGAACGCCCGCAGCTGGGCAAGGACAGCCGTGACGACCCACTCGGCGGTGGACGGGTCGTGCACGCCCCGCGCGTCGCAGAGCGTGACCCCCGGCGGTGTCCGGCCGGCCCAGGCGTCCGCCCCGGCGGAGAGCAACTGCACCACGGCCAGGTCGGGCAGCTCACGCAGCAACGCCGTCGCGTCCGAGCCGCCCAGGAACGGTGGCACCCAGACGCGGACGTCGGTCGCCTCCGAGGGCAGCCGGTCGGCGTGCTCGAACACCTCCACCGTCACGTCCCGGGGCAGCTCGCCCATGAGGTTCAGACCGGCCTGGTGTGGGATCCATACCTTCACGTCCGCCGACGATAGTCCCCCTGACCACGGCCGGCGCGGGCACGGCGGCGAACAGACGTCCCGGGGGATGGCGCGTGGGGTCGGGGCGGGCGAGACTCAGCACACCGATGTTCGACTCCGCCCTGGACGAGGTATAACGAAGGGTCGGAGGGCCGGTCGGCCTCCGCCCCGGCAGACAGGTGCTCGATGACCGACGGCTCCCCCGCCACCGCCCGGCCTCCGATCGTCCCGCCTGCGGCGCTCGGCGAACCGGCGCGGCTGCGCGCGCTCGCTGACACCGGGCTCGACGCCGTCCCGGACGAGGCGTTCGACCGGTTCGCCCGGCTGGTCAGCGACCTGCTGGACGTGCCGGTGGCGCTGGTCTCCCTGGTCTCCGCGGACCGGCAGTTCTTCCCCGGCGCGGTCGGGTTGCCGGACCCCTGGTCGGAGCGTCGGCAGACCCCGCTGAGCCACTCGTTCTGTCAGCACGTCGTGGACATCCAGGTGCCGATGGTGCTGCCGGATGCCCGGCTCTACCCCCGCGTCCGGGACAATCTGGCGATCGACGACCTCGGCGTGGTCGCGTACGCCGGGATGCCTTTGACCGACCTCTCCGGTCGGGTGCTCGGCTCGCTGTGTGCCATCGACAACAAGCCCCGAGCGTGGACGGCCGCGCAGCTGCGGACACTGGCCGACCTGGCCGCCGCCTGCTCGTCGGAGCTGCGACTGCGGATCGCGCTCGACAGCGCGCAGGAGGCCGGGCGGCGGATCGTGCAGGCGCACGAGCGGTTGGAGCTGGTGGCCGGGGTGAGCGAGACGCTGGCCGGCACCCTGGACGTGGGCACCGCGTTGCGCCGGCTCGCCGCCGCGATGGTGCCGCTGCTCGCCGACTGGTGCCTGCTCACCCTGATCGGGCCGACCGGCCTGCCCCGCGAGGTGGTCTCGGTGCACCGCGACCCGGCCCGGGCGGCGGACGTCGACCGCTTCGGTGAGCTGCTGCGCACCGGGCTGAGCCCGGAGTCGATGATCCGGGCGGTCCTGCGGACCGGTCAGCCCCGGCTCGGCAGCGTGGCGTCCCTGGCCGACGTCACGAGGGGCACCACGCACCCGGAGATGGGCGCGATCGCCGACCGTCTCGGCATCGCCTCCTACCTGAGCGTTCCGATGCAGGGCGTCGGCGGCACCGTGCTGGGCGCGATCACCCTCGTCAACGGCGCGCAACGGCAGCAGTTCGACGACCGCGACCTGCTCACCGCTGTCGACATCGGCCGCCGGGCCGGCCAGGCCGTGGGCAACAGCTCGATGTACGGCGAGCAGCGGCACGTCGCAGAGGTGCTGCAACACAGCATGCTGCCCCAGCTGCCGATCGTGACCGAGCTGGAGCTCGCCGCCCGCTACCAGCCGGCGGCCGACCGGGTGGAGGTCGGCGGCGACTGGTACGACGCCTTCGTCCAGCCCGACGGTGACGTGATCGCGGCGATCGGCGACGTGGCCGGGCACGACATCGAGGCGGCGGCGACCATGGGTCAGCTCCGCAACCTGGTGCGGGGCAACGCCTTCGGCCGGCCGGACACGGTCGGGTCGCTGATGAGCAACCTGGACGGCGCGATCCGTGGCCTGCGGCTGCCGATCGCCGCCACCGCGACACTGGTCCGGATCTGCCCGCAGCGCGGCGGTGTCCACGAGGTGACCTGGTCCAACGCCGGGCACCCACCGGCCCTCGTGATTCGCGCCGGTGGGACGGTCGAGGCCCTGGAGGCGACCCCGGAGCCGCTGCTCGGGCTGGCCCGGCCGTCGACGCGGACCAGCCAGTCGACCAACCTGGCCACCGGTGACACCCTGCTGCTCTACACCGACGGGCTGATCGAGCGGCGGGACCGCTCCATCGACGAGGGGCTGGCCGAGTTGACAGGCCGACTGTCCGGCACTGACAAGCTGCCCCTCGACGAGCTGTGCGACCTGCTGCTCGCCTCGATCGACCACCGCGAGGACGACACCGCGCTGCTGGCCGTACGGGCACGGTGAGCGGTCCACCGGGGACCACCGGCCGGGTTCACCGGCACCCGTCGGATCGCGACGGGCCCGGCCGGGCCGTCCAGCGGGCTACCCTGGGCCGGGTGAGAGCCCGTCCCCCGTACCCTCGCGTCCGTCGCCTCAGGGCGGCCCTCGCGGCGTCCTGCGCGGCGCTGCTGTTCGCCTCCGGTTGCAGCTTCGGCGAACCGGAACCCGACCCGGCCGGCGAGCCGCCCAACCTGCCGACCCCGTCCGCGCCGGCGAGCGCCGGCGACGCCGGCCAGCAGGCGGTGGCGACAGTGCTCGCCAAGGGTCTGCGGGTGCCGTGGGGCATCGCCTTCCTGCCGGACGGCGGCGCGCTGGTCACCGAACGCGACAACGGCCGGATCCTTCAGGTCGGCCCCGAGTCCGGGCCGGACGGGCTGCGCGTCCGCCCGGTGCAGACGATCCCCGAGGTGGCCGCGGCCGGCGAGGGCGGTCTCCTCGGCATCGCCGTCTCCCCGGCCTACGCCCAGGACCGCACGGTCTTCGTCTACTACACCGCCGCCCAGGACAACCGGGTCGCCCGGCTGCAACTCGGCGGTCAGCCCACCCCGATCCTCACCGGCATCCCCAAGGCCAACGTGCACAACGGCGGCGGGTTGGGCTTCGGGCCGGACGGGCAGCTCTACGTCAGCACGGGCGACGCGGGTGAGCGCCCCTCCTCCCAGGACGTGAAGAGCCTCGGCGGCAAGATCCTCCGGATCACGCCGGACGGCAAGCCCTCCGCCGGCAACCCATACCCCAACTCCCCCGTCTGGTCACTGGGCCACCGCAACGTCCAGGGGTTCACCTGGGACGGCGCCAAGCGGATGTACGCCGTCGAGTTCGGCCAGAACACCTGGGACGAGATCAACCAGATCACCAAGGGCGGCAACTACGGCTGGCCGGAGGTCGAGGGGCGCGCCGGCGACAAGCGGTTCACCGACCCGATCACGCAGTGGGCCACCTCGGACGCCTCCTGCTCCGGTCTGGCCGCCACGGACCGCCTGCTGGTCACCGGCTGTCTGCGCGGCAAGCGCCTCTGGGTGATGGAGCTGACCGACACCGGGACGCTGCTCGGCCAGCCCAGTGAGCTGCTCACCAACCGGTACGGTCGACTGCGTGCGGTGGCCGCGGCACCGGACGGGTCGCTCTGGGTGGGCACCTCCAACCACGACGGGCGCGGTGACCCGGCCGGCGACGACGACCGGCTCCTGCGGGTTGTCTTCGCGGGCGGCGACGGCGGCCGCAGCTGACGTTCGTCACCATCCGGTCAGGTTTGCCAAGATCTTTGGACGGGCAGGTCAGACTTTCAGCATGGACGGGCAACGCGACGAGCAGCACGACGACGCCGACGACCGGGACGACCCGGCGACCGGCGGCGACCGGCCGCGCCCGGACAGTCGGCGGCTCGGGTCCGCCGAGCTGCTGCGCCGCATCGGGCTGGTCGTCGCCGTCCTCGCCGTGGCCCTGGGCGGGGCGGTGCTCGGGGTGCTGGCCGGCGGTCGGGTGGACACCGACATCGGCCCGTTCCGGGCCAACCTCAGCATCTCCCCCGCCCGCGACGGCGGCACCACCGTCGACATCCCACCGCTGGGCGCGCTGCTGCTCGACAGCCATGACGGGCCGACCCACCTCACCGTCCGCCTGGGCGCACTCGACCAGGGCCGCACCGAGGCGCTGATCGACGACCCGGCCAGCATCAGCCGGGCCAGCCAGAGCGCCGTCGAGGACGTCCGCTCCGGGGTGATGCGGCTCGGCCTGCGGACCCTCGGCACGTCGGTGCTGGTCACCCTGATCCTGGCCGGGCTGATCTTCCGCAACGTTCGGCGGACCGCCTGGGCGGGCGGGCTCGCACTGCTGATCACCGCCGGCAGCCTCGGCACGGCGGCGGCAACCCTGCGTCCGCAGGCGATCGAGGAACCACGCTACGAAGGGCTGCTGGTCAACGCACCGGCCATCGTCGGCGACGCCCGCCGGATCGCCAACGACTACACCAAGTACGCCGAGCAGCTGCAACGCCTGGTCGGCAATGTCAGCCAGCTCTACACCACCGTCTCGGCGCTTCCGCTGTTGGAGCCGACCCCGGGCACCACGCGGGTGCTGCACGTTTCCGACATGCACCTGAACCCGACCGGCTGGCAGTTGATCCGCACGGTGGTGGAGCAGTTCGGCATCGACGTGGTGATCGACACCGGCGACATCACCGACTGGGGCAGCGAGCCGGAGGCGTCCTTCGTCGGGTCGATCGGCCTGCTCAAGAAGCCGTACGTCTTCATCCGGGGCAACCACGACTCCGGCAAGACCGCCGCCGCGGTGGCCCGCCAGCCGAACGCGATCGTGTTGAACAACACGACGACGACCGTCGCCGGGCTGACCATCGCCGGCATCGGTGACCCGCGTTTCACCCCGGACAAGAACACCTCACCCGCCGGCAGCGGCCTGACCCAGCAGGTCGCCGACCAGGTGACCGGGGTCGGCGAGCAGCTCGCGACCACGGTGCGCCGCTCACCCCGGCCGGTGAACATCGCGCTGGTGCACGATCCGGCGTCGGCCGGGCCGCTCTCCGGCACCTGCCCGCTGGTGCTGGCCGGGCACGCCCACGCGCGGCAGGTCTCCAAACTGCCGCAGGTGCCCGGGCAGCAGCCCACCACGCTGATGGTCGAAGGCTCGACCGGCGGGGCCGGGCTGCGCGGCCTGGAGGGCGAGAAGCCGACCCCGCTGTCGATGAGCGTGCTCTACTTCGACCAGCTGAAGATGCTCCAGGCGTACGACACCATCACCGTCGGAGGCACCGGGCAGGCCCAGGTGAACCTGGAACGACGCCTGGTGGAGAACCCCACCGTGGCGTCCCCCTCGCCCACCACCAGCCCGACCCGCTGACGCGGCGTGGAAGGGCGACCGACCGCCGTCCTTCAGTTCGACAGAGAGTAAACAGAGACGAGCTTCCCCCACCCCTGCTTCCCCCCTTTGCTCTGCCGCCCAATCTGCACCAGTCACTGTCGGTGCGCCCCGCGCGGCATGACGCCAAAAGAGCAACGGTCGGTTCGCGCTGTTCAGACCGGGTGGCGCATCGGCGGCAGCAAAGCAAAGGGAGGAAACGGCGTGGTGTGAGCGACAGAGACGATTACAGCGAGTTGCGAACGGGTTCTTTCCTATG
Organism: Micromonospora sp. MGP-C2; assembly: GCF_057766525.1. Lineage (NCBI taxonomy): Bacteria > Bacillati > Actinomycetota > Actinomycetes > Micromonosporales > Micromonosporaceae > Micromonospora > Micromonospora sp. MGP-C2. Next base: position 5,572,934 of record NZ_JBYMEN010000002.1, on the reverse strand, counting down.
CGACTCACTCACTGTGATAACGCTCCCCGCTGCGGTCAGCGTAGGGCGATGGCGGCCAGCGCGGCGTTGACGATGCTGCCGGGCAGCAGGTCGTGCAACTCGTACAGCTCGGCGACGCTGCCGGACTGGCCGAACTCGTCCACGCCGAGCGGCACCGCCGGGGCGCCGACCGCCGAACCGAGCCAGGCCATCGCGTGCGACGCGGCGTCGTGCACTGTCACCACCGGCACCCGATCGACGAACGCGGACCGCAGCGCGCCCGGCACGCTGGGCACGGTGGCCGTCCGCACGCCCTGGCGCAGGGTGCGCTGCCAGGCCCGGTAGAGCCGGTCGAGGCTCGTCACGTCCACCACGTGCGCGGCGACGCCCTCGTCGGCCAGCTCCGCCGCGGCGGCCAGCACCTCGGGCAGCACGGCGCCGGAGGCGGCGAGTTGCACCACCGGGGCGTCGACCAGGTGCGGATACGCCTGGTGCGCGTCGACCAGCCGGTACGCCCCGGCGACCACCTGCCGACGCAGGACCGCGTCACCGAGCCGGGCGCGGGCCGCCTCGAACGGCGCCTGGTCCAGCGGCCGGGTGCTCAACCGGAAGTAGTACGCCCCGTCCTCGGTCGGCGCGGCCGTCGCGGCCGGGGCCGACCCGCCGGCGATCTGCCCCAGCGCGTCGCAGAGCAGCCAGTCGAGGCTGGCCGCGTACGCCGGCTCCAGGAAGGTCACCCCGGGCAGCTCCAGGCCAACCGACGCGGTGATGGTGGACTGGTGGGCGCCGCCCTCCGGGGCCAGGGTGATGCCCGACGGGGTGCCGGCCACCACGAACCGGGAGCCGGAGTACGTGCCGTACAGGAACGCGTCGAGGCCGCGCAGGACGAAGGGGTCGTAGACCGTGCCCACCGGCAGCAGCGGTTGACCGGACAGGTCCCAGGAGAGCCCGAGCTGGCCGAGCAGCAGGAACAGGTTCATCTCCGAGATGCCCAGCTCGATGTGCTGCCCGGCGGGGCTCTCCGTCCAGCGCAGCATCCGGTCCTCGGTCCAGGAGCGCTGCTCGGTGGGTGCGAACACCCCGGTCTTGTTGATGAACCCGGCGAGGTTGGTGGAGGTGGCCACGTCCGGGGCGGTGGTGACCAGGTAGCGGCCGACCTCCCGGTTCCGCGCCAGGTCCACCAGCACCCGACCGAAGACCTCCTGGGTGGAGATGGGCTTGGTTGCGCGTACTCCCGTGCTTTCCGGAACGGTGACCCCCAGCGCGCGCTCGCGGGGCGCTCGGGACAGCGCCTCCCGGCGGGCGCCGGCCCGGATGCCGGCCGGTGACGCCGGGTCGAGGCGGTCCCACTCGGTCTCGGAGGTCAACCCCTGCGCGGCCCGCAGCGTGTCGACCTGCTCTGAGCTGAGCAGCGCGGAATGGTTGCGCGGGTTGCCGGCGATGGGAAGACCCCAACCCTTCACGGTGTACGCGAAGACGACGCTGGGCCGGTCGGTGACCGCGTCGCACTGGGCGTACGCGTCGAGCATCGCGGACAGGTCGTGCCCGCCCAGGTCGGTGACGAGGGGACCGAGGTCCTCGTCGCTGATGTGGGCGATCAGCTCGTCGATGCCGGCCGGCGCGCCGTCCAGGAACTGCTTGCGCAGCGCCGGGCCGGTCAGCCCGAACAACGACTGGTACTGCTCGTTGGGCATCGCGTCGATCCAGTCGCGCAGCGCCTCGCCGCCCGGCCGGGCGTACGCCTCGGCGAGCCGGCGACCGTACTTGACCTCCACGACGTGCCAGCCGGCCGCCTCGAACTGACCCCGCCACTGGTTGATCCGGATGCCGGGGACCACCCGGTCCAGCGACTGCCGGTTGAAGTCGACAAGCCACATGACGTTGCCCAGCCCGGTGGTCGCCGGGTCGGCCACCGCCTCCCAGATGTTGCCCTCGTCCAGCTCGGCATCGCCGATCAGCGCCACGAACCGGGAGTGCGGTCGGGCCCCGAAGTGCGCGTCGACGTAGCGACGGGTGGCGGCGGCGAAGAGCGGCGCCGCCGCGCCCAGACCCACCGAGCCGGTGGAGAAGTCCACCTCGTCGGGGTCCTTGGTCCGCGACGGGTACGACTGGAGGCCGCCCCGGGCCCGCAGCCGAGGCAGGTACGAGCGGTCCAGGTTGCCGAGCAGGTACTGGATGGCGTGGAACACCGGGGACGCGTGCGGCTTCACCGCGACCCGGTCCTCGGCGTCCAGGTGCGCGAACCAGAGCGCGGTCATCGCCGTGACCAGGGAGGCGCTGGACGCCTGGTGGCCGCCGACCTTCACACCGTCTCCGGTGGCCCGGTCATGGTTGGCGGCGTCCACGATCCGGGTGGCGAGCCACAGCACCCGCCGCTGGATCTCGTCAAGGACATCGAGGTCGTGCTGGGTCACGGTGGCTCCATCCAGGCGTCGCCGTTGACGCCCTTGCGAGGGGTGTGGATCGCGCCGCGCGGGGCGGCAGAGGGTGACGTGCCGGTCAGCCTTCGACGCCGAGGCGCTCCAGGATCAGCGTGCGGACGGCGGCGGCGTCGGCCTGACCCCGGGTGGTCTTCATGACCGCGCCGACCAGCGCGCCGGCCGCGGCGACCTTGCCACTGCGAATCTTGTCGGCGATGCCGGGGTTCGCGGCGATCGCCTCGTCCACGGCGACGGTCAGCGCGCCGGTGTCCGACACGACCTCCAGGCCCCGGCTGGCCATGATCTCGGCGGGTGAGCCCTCACCGTCGACCACGCCCTCCAGCACCGCGCGGGCCATCTTGTCGTTGAGCTTGCCGGCGTCGACCAGCCCCTGCAACTCGGCGACCTGGGCGGGAGTGGCACCGATCTCGGCCAGCTCCACACCGCTCTCGTTGGCCCGGCGGGACAGCTCACCCAGCCACCACTTGCGGGCCGCCGCCGGGGTGGTGCCGGCGGCCACGGTGGCCTCGATCAGCTCCACCGCGCCGGCGTTCAGCACCGACTGCATGTCCAGGTCGGAGAGCCCCCACTGCTGCTGGAGCCGACGCCGGTGCACCCGGGGCAGCTCCGGCAGGGCGGCCTTCAGCTCGGCGACCCACGCCGGGTCCGGGGCGATCGGCACCAGGTCCGGCTCCGGGAAGTACCGGTAGTCGGTGGCCGTCTCCTTCGAACGTCCCGGGGTGGTGTCGCCGGTGTCCTCGTGGAAGTGCCGGGTCTCCTGCGTGATCCGGCCGCCCGCGTCGAGCACCGACGCCTGCCGCAGCATCTCCGAGCGGACCGCCCGCTCCACCGACCGCAGCGAGTTGACGTTCTTCGTCTCGGTGCGGGTGCCCCACTCCTGCCCCGGCAGGTTGAGCGAGGTGTTCACGTCACAACGCAGCGAACCCTCCTCCATCCGCACGTCCGAGACACCGAGGGTGCGGATCACGTCGCGCAGCTCGGTGACGTACGCCTTGGCCACGTCGGGGGCGAGCGCGCCGGTGCCCGGGATGGGCTTGGTGACGATCTCCACCAGCGGGATGCCGGCCCGGTTGTAGTCGACCAGCGACTCGGTCGCGCCGTGGATGCGGCCGGTGGCACCACCGACGTGCAGCGTCTTGCCGGTGTCCTCCTCGAGGTGCACCCGCTCGATCTCGATCCGCACCGTCTCGCCGCCCACCTCGACGTCCAGGTAGCCGTCGACGCAGATCGGCTCGTCGTACTGGCTGATCTGGAAGTTCTTCGGCATGTCCGGGTAGAAGTAGTTCTTCCGGGCGAACCGGCACCACTCGGCGATCGAGCAGTTCAGCGCCAGGCCGATCCGGATGATCGCCTCGATGGCCGCCTTGTTGGCCACCGGCAGCGAGCCGGGCAGGCCCAGGCACACCGGGCAGACCCGGGTGTTCGGCTCGCCACCGAAGTCGGTCGGGCAACCACAGAACATCTTGGTGTTCGTGCCCAGCTCGACGTGGGTCTCCAGGCCGATCACCGGTTCGTAGCGTGCAACGACCTCGTCGTACGCGGGCAGTGTCGTCGTCATCAGGGCTCCTGCCTCACAGTGCCGGTGGCGTGAACGTGCCGATTGCGGACTCCAATGCGGCGGCGACCCGGTACATCCGGTCGTCGGCCATCGTCGGGGCCATCACCTGCAGGCCGACGGGCAGCCCTTCGGAGATGCCGCAGGGCACCGAGATGCCCGGACCGCCGTACAGGTTCGTCGGGATCGTGTACAGGTCGGCCAGGTACATCTGGTACGGGTCGGCGGTCCGTGCGCCCATCGGGAACGCCACCGACGGGGTGGTCGGCGAGATCAGCGCGTCGACCCGCTCGAACGCGGCGGTGAAGTCCCGGGTGATGAGCGTCCGGACCTTCTGCGCCTGCCCGTAGTACGCGTCGTAGTAACCCGACGACAGCGCGTACGTGCCGATCATGATGCGGCGCTTGACCTCCGGGCCAAAGCCGGCCTCGCGGGTCAGCGACATGACCTCCTCCAGCGACCGGTTGCCGTCGTCGCCGACCCGCAGGCCGAACCGGACGCCGTCGAACCGGGCCAGGTTGGAGGAGCACTCGCTCGGGGCGATCAGGTAGTACGCCGGCAGCGCGTACGCGAACGTCGGGCAGGACACCTCGACGATCTCCGCGCCCAGCTTCGCGAGAGCGTCGACCGACTCGCGGAACGCGGCCATCACACCCGGCTCGGCGCCCTCGCCGACGAACTCGCTGACGATGCCGAGCCGCACACCGGTCAGGTCGCCGGTCGCGCCGAGCTTCGCCGCCGCCACCACGTCCGGCACCGGCTGCGGGATCGAGGTGGAGTCACGTGGGTCGTGCCCGCCGATCACCTGGTGCAGCAGGGCCGCGTCGAGCACGTTACGGGCACACGGGCCCGGAGTGTCCAGCGACGAGGAGAAGGCCACCAGCCCGTACCGGGAGGTGCCGCCGTAGGTGGGCTTCGCACCGACGGTGCCGGTGACCGCGCCGGGCTGGCGGATCGAGCCGCCGGTGTCCGAGCCGATCGCCAGCGGCGCCTCGTACGCGGCCAGCGCGGCAGCGCTGCCACCACCCGAACCGCCCGGGATCCGGCTCAGGTCCCACGGGTTGTGCGTCGGGCCGTACGCCGAGTATTCGGTGGAGGAGCCCATCGCGAACTCGTCCATGTTGGTCTTGCCGAGCATCACCGTGCCGGCCTCGCGCAGCCGCTGCACGATCGTCGCGTCGTACGGCGGGCGCCAGCCCTCCAGGATCTTCGAGCCCACGGTGGTCGGCACGCCCCGCGTGGCGAGCACGTCCTTGACCGCGACCGGCACACCCGCGAGGGGGCCCAGCTCCTCGCCGGCGGCCCGGCGCTCGTCCACCGAGCGGGCCGCGGCGAGCGCGCCGTCGGTGTCGACGTGCAGGAAGGCGTGCACCCGGTCGTCGACCGCGGCGATCCGGTCGAGGTGCGCCCGGGTCACCTCGACGGCGGAGGTTTCGCCCCCGGCGACCAGGGACGCGATCTCCGTCGCGGTCATTCTCGTCAGGTCACTCATGCCGTCACTCCGCTTCGCTCCATGACGCCATGAGGCACCACCGCGCTGCAACCATGATTCACTCGCTGGCGCTCGCTCATGAGGCCACATCCTCGGTCAGGATCCGCGGTACGCGGAACCGCTGGTCCTCGGCGTCGGGTGCGCCCGACAGCGCCTCCTGCGGGGTCAGGCACGGCGTGACGACGTCCTCGCGGAAGATGTTGGTCAGCGGCACCGAGTGCGAGGTCGGCGGAATGTCCGCGGCGGCGACCTCGCCGACCTGAGCGACTGCCTGGAGGATCACGTCGAGCTGGCCGGCGAACATGTCCAGCTCCTCCTCGGTGACGGCGAGCCGCGACAGGCGCGCCAGGTGCGCGACCTCCTCGCGGGAGATGGCGGCCATCCGTGCCCCCTTCTGATGTCCTGCTGGTCGGGCGGTGTGCCGGCCGCGCGACGGGTGGAGCGTGACGCGCGGTGACCGGAGCGAGTCTATTGTTCCGCTCCGGTGCCGCGTCCACGACTCCCCCTCCGGCAGCCGGAACGCCATGCCGGCGGAGGGGTCAGCGGGTGGGGCGGCGGCCGATGTCCGACTGCGGGGGCCCGCTCGGGCGCACCGGCCGGTACCGGGCCAGCCAGGTGACCAGCTCCTCGGCCGGCATGGGCCGAGCGTAGAACCAGCCCTGGGCGGCGTCGCAGCCGGCGGCGTGCAGCATCCGCCAGGTCCGCTCGTCCTCGACGCCCTCGGCGACCACCCGCAGGCCCAGCGCGCCCGCCAACTCGATCATCGATCGGACGATCGCCGCGTCGTCGGCGTCCTCGGCCATGCCGAGCACGAACGACCGGTCCACCTTCACCTCGGACAACGGCAACCGGCGCAGGTGTTGCAGCGAGGAGTAGCCGGTGCCGAAGTCGTCCAACGAGATGGCCACCCCGATCCGGTGCAGTTGGGAGATGGTGGCCAGCACCCGGCGCGGGTCGGCCATCAACGCACCTTCGGTGATCTCCACCTGCAGCCGGTCGGCAGGCACCCCGTAGCGGGCCAGCCGGTCGGCGATCTGGTCGGCGACGTCGCCGGTGTGCAGGTCTCGCACGCTCACGTTCAGCGCCGCGCGCAGGCCGATGCCGGCCGCCGACCACTTGGCGAGTTGCTCCACCACGTCGTCGACCACCCGCCGGGTGAGCAGTCGCATCACCGCGCTCTGCTCGGCGACCCGGATGAGTTCCTCCGGGTCGACCATGCCCCGCCGGGGATGCCGCCACCGCAGCAGGGCCTCGACACCGACCACCTCGCCGGTCGCGATGGCGATCTGCGGCTGGTAGTACATGGTGATTTCCCCGGCGTCTTCTGCCGTGTCACCGTCCGCGTGCGCCCACCCCGTCGATTCGACAGGGTGGCCCTGGCCGCCTGTCCCGATGTCACGCCGCCGCCCGAGGCCGCCGTTGCCCCTCGCGGGGACCGTGCTCCCGTTCGGTGACCGGCGGCCGTTGCCGGCCCCCGCGCGTCGCTCCAGGGTCAGGCCCGAGCGGGTGCCGGTGACCGTGGAACGGGAGCCACGGCCCCGGATCGGGTCGGCGCCGGTCGCGATCCGGTTGATCAACTCGTCGGCGTGCACCAGCTCGGCGTCGTTGCGCCGACGGCGCACCCACCAACGGTTGGTGGTCGGCGGTGCCGTGGCGACCGCCGGTGCCGGGTCCGCGTGGGGTGCGGCCTCGGCCGGGGACCCGACGGGCAGCGCCGCGCCGTCACCGCCGCGCACCTCCGCCGTCGCCGCAAGGGGTACGTCGACAGCCCCGTCGGCCTGGTCCGCCGGGTCGGTGTCGAACAACTCGCTCGACGGGCTGGATTCCAACACCCGGCGCAGGTCGGCGAGGAGGCCGAGGCGCTCGGCGGAATTGTGGTCGGACTCGGGGGCGTAGACGGCCACCGTGTCGTTGCGGTGCTTGGCGTCGTACATCGCCACGTCGGCGTGGCGCATCAGGGTGGCGAAGTCCTCGCCATGCTCGGGGAAGAGGGCGATCCCGATCGAGCCGCCCACGTCCAACGGCAGCCCGTCGAGTGGCACCGGCTCGGCCAGCGCCTGGACCACCTGGTCGGCCAACTCCCTGGCCTGACCGACGTCGGTCAGGCCGGTCATCACGATGGCGAACTCGTCGCCGCCGAGCCGGGCGATCATCTGTGGTCGGGGCTGCACGTCGGTGAGCCGGGCGCTGACCTCGACCAGCAGCCGGTCGCCCACGGCGTGCCCGAGCGCGTCGTTGACGTTCTTGAAACGGTCCAGGTCGATCAGCAGCAGCGCCAACTGCCCGTCGGGTTCGCCGCGGGCCGTCCGCTCGGCGTGCAGGTGCACCTGCTCCGCCACCTCGGCCAGCAGCGCCTTGCGGTTGGGCAGACCGGTCAACGGGTCGGCGGCGGCGAGGTGCTGCTGCTCGACGGTCAGCCGGGCCATCCGGTAGACCGCGAAGAGCGGCACCAGCACCAGCGGGATCAGCGCCGCGCTGACCCGCGCGGCGGCAACCAGCACCGGGGCGAGCAGCAGCAGTGAACCGGTGGAGAGTAACTCGAAGCCGAGGCCCCGGCGCAGCGTGGGCCACCACCGGTCGCCGAAACGCAGCCGCACCGCCCAGCTGACCAGCCCGTAGTTGACGACGAACCACGCCAACGTGGCACCGCCGACGGCGACCACGTCGGGCCAGTGCAACCGCCCGCCGGAGAAGATGGTGCCCGAGCCGAGCTGGATCACCCCGTACGCGGCGGCGAGGGCGCACACGTACTGGCCGACGTTGAACGCCGTCCGCCAGGCTGCGTGCCGCATCCGCCAGCCCGAGACGATCACCCCCATCGCCTGCACCACCACCGCGGGGCCGAGGCCCCACCCGAGCAGGATCGCGAAGGTGAAGCAGGTGGACGGGAACACCGCGGAGGTCTGCCGACGCCCCGGCGGGACGAACGGCCGAGCGTCGCAGACCACGGCGAGAACGGCCATCGTCCAGAACGCCACCGGCAGCCGGGACACCTCGTCCGGGAGGGACGCGAGGGGTACGGCGGCGGTCAGCGCCGCGACCACCAGGATGCCGACGACGAAGGTGGCGAACGGTGTGGCCCGTCCCGGCGGGAGTGAGTTGCGTGGATCCGCGACCTCCACCACACCTCCCGACCGACAGTCGGCGTGCCGGTGCGGTACGCCGTGACCCAATGAAACGCCCTCGGCCCCCAGTTTCCCGGTATGACAGTCACGAATCGGTCGTAGTCGTAATTAAGTTGGTATACGCGGTCAGTCGCCGCCGCAGGCCGCGACCGGGATCACCCGCCCGGCTGGGCGACCTCCCGCGCGGCGTCCGGGCCCGCGTCCAGCAGCAACCGGAACCCGTCCTCGTCCAGCACCGGCACCTTGAGGCTGGCCGCCTTGTCAGCCTTGGACCCGGGGTTGTCCCCGACGACCACGAAGCTCGTCTTCTTGGAGACCGACCCGCTGAGCTTGCCGCCCCGGCTCTGCACGGCCTCGGCGGCCTGGTCGCGCGAGTAGCCGGCGAGCGTGCCGGTCACCACCACTGTCAGGCCCTCCAACGGGCGCGGCCCCTCGTCGACAGCCTCCTCGGCCATCCGTACGCCCGCCTCGGCCCACTTGCGGACGACCTCGCGGTGCCAGCCCACCGCGAACCACTCCCTGATGCTGGCCGCGATGGTCGGCCCGACCCCGTCGACAGAGGACAGCTCCTCCTCGCTGGCCTCGTCGATGGCCTCCATCGAGCGGAAGTGCCGGGCGAGCGCCTGCGCGGCGGTGGGGCCGACATGGCGGATGGAGAGCGCCACCAGCACCCGCCACAGGTCACGCTCGCGGGCGACGGCCAGGTTGTCCAGCAGCTTGGCCGCGTTGCTGCCCAGACTGCCGTCCTTGTTGACGAAGAACGGGGACCGGGACAACTGCTCGGCGTCGAGCTGGAACAGGTCACCCTCATCCGCGATGACCTGCGCGTCCAGCAGGGCCGCAGCTCCCTTGTAACCGAGCGCCTCGATGTCGAAGGCCCCGCGGCCGGCGAGGTGGAACACCCGCTCGCGCAGCTGGGCCGGGCAGCTCCGGGTGTTGGGGCAACGGATGTCGACGTCGCCCTCCTTGGAGGGTGCGAGCGGGGTGCCGCAGGCCGGGCAGGTGGTGGGCATGACGAACGGCCGGGCGTCGGCGGGCCGCAGGTCGACCACCGGGCCGAGGACCTCGGGGATCACGTCGCCGGCCTTGCGCAGCACCACCGTGTCGCCGATCAACACCCCCTTGCGCTCCACCTCACGGGCGTTGTGCAGGGTGGCGAGCGCGACGGTCGAGCCGGCCACCCGCACCGGCTCGAGGACGGCGAACGGGGTGACCCGCCCGGTGCGCCCCACGTTGACGTCGATGTCGAGCAGCTTGGTGGTGACCTCCTCCGGCGGGTATTTGAAGGCGATCGCCCACCGCGGCGCGCGGCTGGTCGAGCCGAGCCGGCCCTGGATGGACACCGGGTCGACCTTGACCACCACGCCGTCGATTTCGTGCTCGACGTCGTGCCGGTGCTCGGCGTAGTAGGCGATGTATTCGGCCACGCCGCTCAGATCCGGGACGACCCGCCACCGGTCGCTGGTCGGCAACCCCCACGACCTGAGCGCCGCGTACGACTCGGACTGGGCCGTGGGCTGGAACCCACGGCGGGCACCGATGCCGTGCACCACCAGTCGCAGCGGCCGGGATGCCGTGACCCGCGGGTCCTTCTGCCGCAGGCTGCCCGCCGCCGCGTTGCGCGGGTTGGCGAACGGCGCCTTGCCCTGCTCCACCAGGCCCGCGTTGAGGTCGGCGAACGCGGCGACCGGGAAGTAGATCTCCCCCCGGACCTCCACCAGCTCGGGCACGTCCGGGAAGTCGTCGGACGGGGTGAGCTGGCCGGGCACGTCCCGGATGCTGCGGACGTTGGCGGTGACGTCCTCACCGGTGCGGCCGTCACCCCGGGTGGCCGCGCGGACCAGCCGGCCGTTCTCGTAGGTCAGGTTGATCGCCAGCCCGTCGACCTTCAGCTCGCACAGGTAGGGCACCGCGCCACCGGCGTCCCGCTCGACCCGCTCGGCCCACGCCGTCAACTCCTCGTCGGCGAAGGCGTTGTCGAGGGAGAGCATCCGCTCGGCGTGGGTGACCGGGGTGAAGTCGGTGGAGAACGTGCCGCCCACCCGCTGGGTCGGCGAGTCCGGCGTACGCAGTGCCGGGAACTCCGCCTCCAGTGCCTCCAACTCGCGCAACTGCTTGTCGAACTCGGCGTCGGTGATGATCGGCGCGTCCAGCACGTAGTAACGGTATTGATGCTCGGTCAGCTCCTGGCTGAGCGTGGCGTGCCGCTCTCGGGCCTGCGGCGTGGGCTCGGCCCCGGCCGCCGCCTCCTGAGCCGGGCTGACCTGCTGACCGATCTGTTCCTCGGACACACCGCCACCTTCGGACACGCCTGCGACCTCCCTGATCACGCTACTCCGGCACCGTATCGGGCCGGTGGGACAATCCGTCGCCCACCCGCGCCGGGTTGGCGGGCGGCACGGGCGGCGGCGTGCGAGGATCGCCGGACGGTGCGACCCGGTGGGTCGCCGAGAGGCGGAGGTACGAATGCCCGAGGCGCTGCTCTGGGCGGTGGCGATCCTGCTGGCGGTCGCCGCCGGCTGGGCGTGGAACAGTTGGCGACACCGGGTGGCCAACCGCCGTCCGGGCACCCGGCCGGGTCGGGGCGGCCGCCCCGGCCGACGTTCCACGGCACCGAGGCCACGCGGCGCCGATCGACCGGCCACCAAGCCGCGCTCGCGCGACACCGGACGGCCGGCCGGTGCTCCGGCACCGGGCGACATCTGGTGGGCCGACGTGCCGTACGCCGATGGCACCGGATCGAAGGTACGTCCCTGTCTGGTGCTGCGCGCCGACTCCCGGGGCGCCGATGTCCTGAAGATCACCAGCCAGGACAAGAGCGACCGGGACGACCACGTGCGGATTCCCACCCGCGACTGGGACCCCGGCGCGGAGCACGACAGCTACCTGAGCCTGACCGAGCCGATCCGACTCAACTCGGCGGCCTTCGAGGACCACGCCGGGCGCTGCGACGCCGACCTGTGGAAGAAGGTCCGCAGCCTGCGTCACCTGCCCACCCCCTGACCAGCCGCTGCGTCGTCGCTGCCTGGTCGCACTGGCCACGAGAGTGATCGACTCGGGTTCCTGAAAAGCGCGGCGTCCGAGACCGTGGGACACCCCGACTTCCAGGAACCCGAGTGGATCACGCCCGCAGGGCAGGGGCGGACCGGGGCAAGGGCGGATCAGTCCCAGGCTTCGGCGAGGGTGGCGAGTTGGTCCGCGTACTCGATGCGGTCGGCCCACCCGCTCGGCCAGGCGCTCATCCCGACGGCCGCGCCCACGAACGCGCCGGCCAGGGCGGCGATCGAGTCGGAGTCGCCGGCGGTGGTCGCGCCCCGGGCCAGTGCCGCGACCGGGTCGTCGGCGTGCCGTACGGCGCAGAGCAGCGCGGTCGCCAGCGCCTCCTCGGCAATCCAGCCCTCCCCCGTCGCCCGGCACGGGTCACCGCCGTCGTCCGGCCGACTCAGGGCGTTGGTCAGTCGGCCCAGCACCGCCAGGCACTCGTCCCAGCCGTGGGCGATGAACTCCTGCGGGGAACGCGAGTCGGCGCGCTGCCAGAGGTCGCCCAGCCACCGCTCTCGGTAGACCAGGCGTTGGGCGAGCGCCCGCTCGGTGAGCAGCGCGGGAAGCTCGGGCAGCGTGGCGCCCGCGCGCAGCGCGAAGACCGCGTACGCGGTCAGCTCGCTGGCGGCCAGCCCGGTCGGGTGCCCATGGGTCAGCCCGGCCTGCAGCTGGGCCAGGCCGGCGAGCGTGTCCAGGTCGACGTCGAGCAGCCCGACCGGGGTGACCCGCATGTTGGCGCCGCACCCCTTCGACCCGGCCATGGTCGCCTCCTGCCAGCGCACCCCACGGCTCAGCTCGGCGCAGGCGCGCAGGCAGGTCATGCCCGGGGCGCGGTTGTTGTCCGGGCTGACCGCCCAGGCCAGGAAACGCTGCCGCAGCAGTGGCTCCACCGCCTCCGGGGTGAGCGAGGGCGCCTCGTGCAGCGCCCAACCCACCGCGAGGGCCATCTGGGTGTCGTCGGTGACCAGTGCCGGCTCGCCGGACAGCTCCCGTGGACCGGTCGGACCGTAACGGTGCTGGATCTCGGCGACGGTCAGGAACTCGGTCGGCTTGCCGAGCGCGTCACCGTAGGCGAGGCCGAAGAGTGAGCCGGAGGCGCGCAGCGGAGAGGTAGGGATCACGGCGGCCATGATGCCCGGCCGCCGCAACCCCCGTCAGGCTCAGTCCCAGCAGAGGCAGAACGGGTGGCCGGCCGGATCGGCGTAGACCCGGAAGCCCTCGCCCTCACCGGGCAACCGCCGAGCACCGAGCGCGAGCGCGGCCTTCTCCGCACTCTCGATGTCGTCCACCGTCACATCCAGGTGGAACTGCTGAGGACGCTCCGGGTCCGGCCAGGCCGGCGGCCGTAGGTTGAGTGCCTGCTGGAAGGCGAGACGCGGCTGGTGACCGGGTGGCCCGCCCAGCACCACCCAGTCGTCGTCCGTGTCACCCTCGGCGAAAGGCACACCGAGCAGCTCGGAGTAGAACGCCGCCAACGCCCGCGGGTCCGGGCAGTCGATCACCACTGAACGCAGCTGTCCAATCATGACCGTCATCCTGCCCACCGGGTACGACAGGAAACCTCAGTCTTCGGCGAGCCGCCGACCGGCCTCCCGACAGGCCGCGAGCACCGCGCGCGCGTACTCCGGGGTGGCGTCGGCGAGACCGCAGGCCGGGGTGATCACCACCTGCTCGGCCAGCTGCCGACGAGGGAAGCCGAGGCGGTCCCAGACCTGGCGTACGCGATCGGCGATCTGCGCGGAGGTCGGCGTGCCACCGGCCGACGGCGGCCGGGTCGGTGCGGCCCCGGCCAGCAACCCGAGGCCGGCGTCGATCGCCTCGCCCAGCGGGTCCAGTTTGGTGACCAGGTCGAGGTCGAGGGCGACCGCGACGGCGCCGGTGGAGCGGATCAGCTCCAGCGGCACGTCCGGGGCGCAGCAGTGCACCAGCGTCGGCACCCCGACCGCCTCGACGACAGTGCGCAGCAGAGCGGCAGCGTCCACCGGGTCGACGGCCCGGTACGCGCCAAGCCCACTCTCGGTCGGCACCCGCCCGGCCAGCACTGTCGGCAGCGACGGTTCGTCCAGCTGGAGCAGCACCGACGCCTGGGGCAGCCGTCGGGCCACCGCCGCGACGTGCGCGCGCAGCCCTTCGGCGAGGGAGCCGGTCAGATCGCGGACCGCGCCGGGGTCGCGCAGCAGACGGCCACCGATCGGCAGCTCCAGCGAGGCGGCCAGGGTGAGCGGACCGGCGGCCTGCACCTTGATCGGCCCGGCGTACTCCTCGGCCTGCTCGGCGAGCTGGTCCAGGTCGCGTTCCATCAGGTCACGGGCCCGGCGCAGGTCGCGGCCCGGGCGTGGGGCGACCCGCCACCGCCCGGCGTAGACCTCGACGGGCAGCTCGACGAGCAGCCCGGCGGACCGGCCGATCATGTCCGCGCCGGGACCACGGGCCGGCAACTCGGGCAGGTGGGGCAGCTCGGGAAGCTCACCGAGGATCACCCGCTGCGCCTCGCCGATGTCGGTGCCGGGCAGCGAACCAATTCCGGTTGCCGCGCCGGCCGGCCAGGGCCACGCCTGATCTGTCACGGCCGAAGGCTATCCCGCGAACACCCAGGCCGTGCGGTCAGCCGGTGATGGTCGCGGAGCCGAGGACCACGTCGCCGGCCGGGTCCGCCCGGTACGCGACCACGGCCTGACCGGCGGCGACGCCGCGTACCGGCTGGCGCAGCTCGGCGTGCATCGTGTCGCCGTCGAGGGCGACGGTCGCCGGCACCACGCTGCCGTGGGCGCGTAGCTGCACCTCGCACTCCACCGGGGCGTCCGGGCGTGCGCCGCCAGTCCAGACCGGACGGACGGCGCGAACCTCGGACACCTCCAGCGCCTCGGCGGGGCCGACGGTCACCGTGTTGGTCTTCGGGGTGATGGAGAGCACGTAGCGCGGTCGGCCGTCCGGGGCGGGCCGGTCCAGGTGCAGGCCGCGACGCTGCCCAACCGTGTACGCGTACGCGCCGCTGTGACTGCCGACCACCGCGCCGGTGCTCGCGTCCACCACGTCGCCGGGCGCCTCGCCGAGCCGGCCGGCCAGGAAGCCGCGGGTGTCACCGTCGGCGATGAAGCAGATGTCGTGCGAGTCCGGCTTGTCGGCCACCGCCAGGCCACGCTCGGCGGCCTCCGCGCGGACCTGCGCCTTGGTCGAGTCGCCCAGCGGGAAGATCGACCGGTCCAGCTGCTCGCGGGTGAGCACGGCCAGCACGTACGACTGGTCCTTGGCGATGTCGACGCTGCGCCGCAGCAGCCCGTCCGGGCCGAGCCGGGCGTGGTGACCGGTGACCACCGCGTCGAAGCCCAGGGCCACCGCCCGGTCCAGCACCGCCGTGAACTTGATCTTCTCGTTGCAGCGCAGGCAGGGGTTCGGCGTGCGACCGGCGGCGTACTCGGCGACGAAGTCGTCCACCACGTCCTCGTGGAAGCGGTCGGCCATGTCCCACACGTAGAAGGGGATGCCGATCACGTCGGCGGCCCGCCGCGCGTCCCGGGAATCCTCCAGGGTGCAGCAACCCCGCGCCCCGGTCCGATAGGTCTGTGGGTTGCGGGCCAGGGCCAGGTGCACGCCGGTCACGTCGTGCCCGGCCGCCACCGCCCGCGCCGCCGCCACGGCCGAGTCAACCCCGCCCGACATAGCCGCCAGAACCCTCACCAGCCCACTCCCTTCCCCGTCCCCACGACAACCCTATCCACCAGCTCGGAAAACCCCCCGGAGCCGGGTCAGCGGGGGGTGCGGAGGGCGGCGGCTCGGCGGGCTCGGTCCGCCGCCGCCGGGAGGGCCGCCACCACGGCGTCGATGTCGGCCTGGGTGCTCGTGTGACCCAGGGTGAAGCGCAGTGAGGAGCGGGCGCGGTCGTCGTCGGCACCCATCGCCAGCAGCACGTGCGACGGCTGGGCCACCCCGGCCGAGCAGGCCGACCCCGTCGAGCAGGCGATCCCCTGCGCGTCGAGCAGGAGCAGCAGGGCGTCACCCTCGGAGCCCGGGAAGGAGAAGTGCGCGTTGCCGGGCAGCCGGTCGGTCGGGTCACCGTTGTAGATCACCTCGGGCACCGCCCGACGGACCCGTTCGATCAGGTCGTCCCGGAGCGCGGCCACCCGGGCCGCGTACTCCTGTTGGCCCTTCACCGCCGACTCGACGGCGACCGCGAAGGCGACGATGCCGGCGGTGTCCAGGGTGCCGGAGCGTACGTCGCGTTCCTGCCCGCCGCCGTGCAGCAGCGGCGTGGCCGCGACGTCCCGGGCGAGCAGCAGCGCACCCACCCCGGTCGGGCCGCCCAGCTTGTGCCCGGTCACGGTCAGCGCGGCGACGCCACTGGCGGCGAAGTCGACGGGCACCTGACCGACCGCCTGGATGGCGTCGGTGTGGAACGGCACACCGTGCTCGGCGGCGACGGCGGCCAGCTCGGCGACGGGCTGAACGGTGCCCACCTCGTTGTTCGCCCACATCGCGGTGACGACGGCCACCCGGTCGGCGTGCGCGGCCAGCTCGGCGCGCAGATCCTCCGGGTCGAGCCGACCGGCGGCGTCCACGGGCAGCCAGCCGATTTCGGCGCCCTCGTGCTGGGCCAGCCAGTCGACCGCGTCCAGCACCGCGTGGTGCTCGACGGCGCTGGAGACCACCCGGCGGCGGTCGGAGCCGGCTCCCCGGCGGGCCCAGAAGATGCCCTTGACCGCGAGGTTGTCACTCTCCGTGCCACCACCGGTGAAGATCACCTCAGACGGCCGGGCGCCGAGGACAGCGGCCACCCGTTCGCGCGACTCTTCGACCCGGCGACGGGCACGGCGACCCGCCGCGTGCAGGGAGGACGCGTTGCCGACCTCGCGGGCGGTAGCGACGTACGCCTCCAGTGCCTCATCGAGCATCGGAGTCGTCGCCGCGTGATCCAGGTAAGCCATCACCGTTCAGCCTACGGCCGACACCTCGGGCGCCGAATGCCGGAGGGGACTCCGCCGACGGCCGGGGTGGGAATCCCCACCCCGGCACGTCGTGGTCCTCGTCAGGCGGGCACCGCGGTGACGACGATGTTGTCGCGGTACTTGCGGGCCTTGGCGTCGAACGGCCCACCGCAGGTGATCAGGGTCAGCCGCGGCTTGCCGTCCCGGGCGAAGTACCGGTCCAACGGGATCTTGGTCTTGGCGTACTCCTCCCGGGCGACGACCCGGTACTGCCGGGCCTCACCGTCGCTGCCGGTCGCGGTCAGGGTGTCGCCCTGGTCCAGTTCCCGCAGGCGGAAGAACGCGCCCTTGCCCTGCTTGGCGCTGTCCACGTGACCGGCGATGACCACCGAGCCGGCGTCCGTTTCCAGGCCGGGGCCGTAGCGGTACCAGCCGATCTGGTCGACGCTCGGCGGCACCTCGAACTCGTTGGTCCGCTCGTTGATGCCGACCGCGTTGACGGTGGCGGTGACGTCGATCCCCGGGATCACCAGCCGGACCGGCGGGACGATCGCCGCGTCGGCCGGCAGCTCACCGACGGTCACCGGGACCGAGGGAGCGCTGGTGGCGGTCGCCGGAGTGCTGGCCAGCGTGCTCGCCTCGTCGGCGCCCACGTTCTCGGCCGGTTGGGAGCCGCACGCCACCAGGGTGGAGACGGTGAGCGCGGCAACGCCGGCGGCCAGGGCCGCCAGCGCGCCGCGGTTGCGCACCGTCACTTGCGACCGGTCCGCGCGGTCGCCATCCGCACCCCACCACCGAGCAGCAGGAGTACGCCGGCACCGGTGAGCACGTACCACCAGGTGTTCACGCCCGTGCCGGCCTGACCACCGTCACCGCTCGGCACGCCGCCGGGGGCGGAGTGCAGGCCGGTGATGGTCTGCGCCACCACGCCGAGCGTCTTGCCCTCGGCAGAACCGATCGCGTAGACGATCGTCGCGGTGCCCTCCTTGAGGTTGAGGTCCGCCGGGCCGATGGCCACGGTGTCGGTGCCGGCCAGCACCACGTCCGCCTTCACGTTGCCCGCGTCGACGTCGCCCTTGGCCTCGTTCGGGTTGGTGAGCCCCTTGAAGACCGGGGTGCCACCGGCCCGCACGTCCACCTCGGGGGCGGCGGCGGTGTGCCGGACGATGAGCCGGGCCTTGCCGGCGGCGACCTTCGAGACGTCGTTGACGAACGGCGTGATCTTCGGCTGGCCACCAGCGTCGAGGTGGGCCGCGATGCTGATGTTCGCCCCGCCCGGGACGGCCGCGTTGTCGACCTTGAGGATCGCGCTGCCGATCGGCTCGCCGGGCTTGGTGAGCGCGATGTCGTAGTCGCCCTCCTCCAGGTTCAGCGGGCCGGCGACGTCGCCGGGCTTGAAGTTGTCCAGCGTCTTCTTGCCGTTGACGTAGACGTCGACCGGGGTGTCCGGGATGCCGTGCACGACGGAGACCTTCGCCGTGGCGGCGTACGCGGGGGTGGCGGTGAGCGCGCCGACGCCGGCGAAGGCCAGCGCGGCGACCGCGCCGCCCGCGGCGACCCGACGGAAGTACGAAAGCTGCATGTCTGCCTCCTGCTGATTACTGCTGATTCGTCAGGCCTTGCTTGCAGAAGGGGTTACGCCGGCTCTCCGACGGGTGGATGCGCTCGGCCGCACTTTTCTTTTTCCGGCCTCGATTGCATCCGGAGCGGGCCCGGGACACGAAGAGCAGGTGAGATGACATCGACCGGGAGAGTGGGGCGGGGACTGTGGCAGCTACAGTCGGGTATGCCCCATCGAAGGCGAGCCGCCCGATGACGGCCATACGACAGGAACCGGACCCTCCGGTGGACGACCTCGATCTCCGCTTTCGAGCGGGCGACGACGTGGCCCTCCGCGAGGCGTACGACCGGTACGGTCGCGCCGTGCTTCATCTGGCCACCTCCATGCTGGCCAACCGCAGCGACGCCGAGGACGTGACCCAGGCCACGTTCGTCGCCGCCTGGCTGGGTCGGGACACCTTCGACCCGGCCAAGGGATCGCTGATCGGCTGGCTGCTCGGCATCGGCCGGCGAAAGGTGATCGACCGGATGCGCGCCTCCGCCCGGGAGACCCGGGTGGTGGAGACGGTCCGCCAGCTGCCCGAGCCGGCGCCGACCGGCCCGGACCCGGATCGCGTGGTGGATCGGCTGGTGATCGCCGACGAGCTGGCCCGTCTCCCGGACGACCAGCGACGCATGCTGGAGTTGGCCTTCTACGACGACCTGACACACCAACAGATAGCCGCGGTGACCGGAGTGCCGTTGGGCACCGTGAAGAGCCACATCCGGCGCGGCATGGCGAGCTTGAAACGCAGATGGGAGGTGGACGGTGCAGCACCTGGACCACGACCGGCTGGTCTTTCTGGCACTCGGTGAGAGCGAGGCGGACAACGCCGAGAGCACCCACCTCGGCACCTGCGCGCTCTGCCGTGCGGAGGTGGCGACCTTTCAGCAGGTGGCCGGGCTCGGCACCGAGACGCAGGGCCTGGCTGACCTACCCGATCCGCCGGAGCACATCTGGCAGGGCATCGCCGCCCAGGTCAGAGCGGCCGAGGCCCAGCAGGCCCAGGCCGAGACCCGTTGGCAGCAGGTCCCTGGGCAGGGCGTCGGCACCCTGACCGGGCAGACCAACGACACGCCGTTCGGACGGGCCACCGGCACGACGGCCACACCATCCACCGGCACGACGGCCACGCCATCCGCCGGCACGACGGGCGAGCAGGCCACCGGCACGACGGCCCGGCCGACGGTCACCCGGTTGGATTCGGCGCGCCGGTCCCGTCGGGGCTCTGGCTGGTCGCGCTGGGCGGCCACGGCGGTGACCGCGGCAGCCGCCGCGGCGGTCGGTGTGCTGGGCACGGCCTCCGTGCTGCGGCCGGACGACCCGACACCGGCTCCGACGCAGGTGGTGGTGGCGAGCGCGCCGCTGGCGGCGTACGGATCGACGCCACCGGCGGCCAAGGGTGACGCCCGGGTTCTGCGGGACGGCCAACTGCATCTGCATGTGGCGAATCTCCCGCGCGTCCCGGGGTACTACGAGGTCTGGCTCATCAATCCGGCGACGATGGAGATGTTCTCTGTGGGCACCCTGGGTGGCGGTTCGGACGCGCTGCTGCCCCTGCCCCCGAATGTCGACATCACGAGTTATTCGGTGGTCGACGTCTCCGCCGAGCAGTACGACAACAACACCCGCCACTCCGGCGACAGCCTGCTGAGGGGCACCCTGACGGGCTGATCGGTGGGCCGGCTCAGCTCCCCGGCCCGCCGATCAGCTCCCACCAACGAGAAGTGGCCGCCCCCATCGGGGGCGGCCACCGTCTCATTGCCCTGTCACTTGCGCTTGCGGATCTCCTCGGCGGCCTGCGGGACGATCTTGAACAGGTCGCCCACCACGCCGAAGTCGGCCAGCTCGAAGATCGGCGCCTCGCCGTCCTTGTTGACCGCGACGATGGTCTTCGAGGTCTGCATGCCGGCCCGGTGCTGGATGGCACCGGAGATGCCGAGCGCGACGTAGAGCTGCGGGGAGACCGTCTTGCCGGTCTGGCCCACCTGGAACTGGTGCGGGTAGAAGCCGGAGTCGACGGCCGCGCGGGACGCGCCGACGGCGCCGCCGAGCAGGTCGGCCAGCTCCTCGACCAGCTTGAAGTTGTCGGCATTGCCGACACCGCGACCGCCGGAGACGACCACGCCGGCCTCGGTCAGCTCGGGGCGGGAGCCCTTTTGCTCGGCGACCCGCTCGACGACCTTGGCCAGCTTGTCGGTGTCGGTGACCGACACGGTGAGCTGCTCGATCGCCGGGGTGGCGGCGGCCGGGCTCGGGGTGACCGAGTTGGGTCGCACGGTGACCAGCGGCAGGCCCTTGGTGACCTTGGCCTTGACGATGGTGGAGCCGGCGAAGGCGACCTGGGTCGCGGTGCCGTCGGCGTCCAGGCCGACCACGTCGGTGAGGATGCCGTTGTCCAGCTTGACGGCGAGGCGGGCGGCGATCTCCTTGCCCTCCTGGGCCGAGGCCAGCAGCACGGCTGCCGGCTGCACCCGCTTGACCAGTTCGGCCAGCACGGTGGCCTTGGGGGCCACCAGGTAGCCGTCGATCTCGTCACCCTCGGCGGCGTAGATCTTCTCCGCGCCGTACTCGCCCAGCTTGCCGCTCAGCGCCTCGGCGGCGCCGGCGCCACCGAGCACCACCGCGCTCGGGGTGCCCAGCTCACGCGCGAGGGTGAGCATTTCCAGGGTGACCTTCTTGACGCCGAATTCCTTGGTGGCTTCGACGACGACGAGAACCTCAGACATGTCAGAACCCCCCTCTCACACGAACTTCTCGGTGGCGAGGAACTCGACCAGCTTGACGCCGCCCTCGCCCTCATCGGTGATCTTGGCGCCGCCGGAGCGCGGCGGGCGCTTGGTGTGCTCGACGACGGCACTGGTGGCGCCGTCGAAGCCCACCTCGGCGGGAGCGACACCGAGCTCGGCCAGCGAGAGCGTCTGCACCGGCTTCTTCTTCGCGGCCATGATGCCCTTGAAGGAGGGGTAGCGCGGCTCGTTGATCGTGTCCCAGACGGAGACCACGGCCGGGGTGGAGGCGGTGACGACCTCGTAGCCCTCCTCGGTCTGCCGCTCGACGGTCAGCGTCGCGCCGTCGACGGTGAGCTTGCGGGCGCCGGTGAGCGCCGCGACGCCCAGCCGCTCGGCGATCATGTGCGGCATGACCTGGACCCGACCGTCGGTGGACTCCGCGCCGCAGATGACCAGGTCCGCATTCAGCTGACCGAGGGCCGCGGCGAGCACCTTCGAGGTGGCGATGGCACAGGAGCCGTGCAGGGCGTCGTCCAGCACGTGGACGGCCTTGTCCGGGCCCATGGAGAGCGCCTTGCGGATCGACTCGGTCGCCCGGTCCGGACCCATGGTCAGGATGGTGACCTCGCCGCCGTGCGCCTCCTTGATCTTCAGCGCCTCCTCGATGGCGTACTCGTCCATCTCATTGATCACGTTGTTCGCCGAACCGCGGTCGACGGTGTTGTCGTCACTGCGCAGGTTGCGGTCCGCGCCCGAATCAGGCACCTGCTTGACGAGTACGACGATATTCATCGCGCTTCGACGACCCTCCTGTGTGGTGTTGCTATTTGCTCGCCCGGTCTGGGGCGCAGCGTCGCGCGTCGGTCGACGCCAGGTCAACCGGGGGCTGCTGTGCAGTTGCCCACGGCGCAATGTTACCTGCCAGTAGGTTGCGCTCCCGAGGCACCGAGAGTGACACAGCTCACCGACGCGCGGTCGTTCAGGTCGGCTCGGAGAGCGCCACCCGGATCTGGTCGATGGCCGCAGCCTCGGAGGCTGCGATCCCGTCGTGCGCCCGGGCCACCCGGTCCGCAGCGGTCAACACCACCGAGCGGTACGCCTCGACGTCCGCCGGTGACTTGTCGCGCAGGATCAGCACCGCCTGCCGCAACGCCGGCAGCACCACCGACTCGATCTCCAACTGTGAGTCCCGGGGAAGCCACGGCAGCGGCCCGGTGGTCAGCGCCTCCTTGACCGCCCCGCTGGCGTCGGCGAGCGCGCCGGACGCTGCGATGCTCTCCCGGATCACCCCCAGCACCCCGGGATCGGCGTTGGAGACCAGGAAGACGGCGCCGAAGGCACCGGTCTTGATGGTCAACCGCTCCTCGTCCGTCAACCGCTGCTCCATGATCACGGAGTGTAGACGTACGGGGTGGTGGTGGTGACCGCGACGAGGCCGAGCCGCTGCAGGATGGGCCGGCTGTCCTCGGAACAGTCGACCTGCATCAGCGTCCGGTCCCGCTGGTCGGCCAGCCGCGCGCGATAGGTGACCAGCGCCCGGTAGATGCCCTTGCGACGCCACTGCGGGAGAGTGGACCCACCCCAGAGGGTGGCGAAGCCGGTGTTCGCCGGGAAGCGCACCCAGCCGGCGCTCACCACCGTGTCGTCCGCCTCGGCCACCACCACGTTGATCGAGTGCGGGTCGGCGTCGATCTCCTTCGCCAGCCCCCAGACCAGGTGCGAGCGGTCCTCCTGCCAGACCTCCTCCTCCATGGCGGCGATCCGCTCCAGGTCGGCGCGGGAGCTCACCTCACGCAGGCGTACCCCCTCGGGGATGACCGGCAGCGCGGCGGCCAGCGGCGCGACCGGCCCGACCACGACGGTCTCCCGGTCCTCCGCGACGAAGCCGGCGGCGCGCAGACGGTCCGCCAGGTCCGCCGGTTCGTCGTGCTCGTTGAGCTTCCACTCCGCCGACTCGCCCCGCTCACGGCACAACCGCACCTGCCGGGCGATCAGCTCGTCGAGCGCGTCGCCGGTCAACCCGCCCAGATCGCGGTAGGTGATGAACCCACCGGCGTCGAGCCCGGTGATCCGGACCAGCGGCCCGTCCCGCTCCACCGTCACCCCGGCCGGAACCGGGTCGGGGATCTCCGGGCGGAGCTGGTTGTCGTAGGCGGTACGCAGCGTCAGGATGTCGAGATCAGTCACCGGCCCAGGCTAAGCGGGATGGGAAGCGGATAATCGGGTCCGTGTGGGAGGCGATCAGGCGATGGTTCGACCCGGCGGAGCTGCGCTCGGTCGGTGAACCACCGGACTACCGGTTCTCCCTGGCCAACGAACGGACGTTCCTCGCCTGGCTGCGCACCGGGCTGGCGCTGGTCGGCGGCGGGTTGGCCACCGCGCAGTTCCTGCCGCCCCTGCCGATGGGCCACCTGCGGGAGGTGATCGCGGTGGCGCTGCTGCTGCTCGGCGGCGCGGTCGCGATCCGTGCCGTGGACCACTGGGCGCGTACCGAACGGGCCATCCGGCTCGGTGAGGAGTTGCCCGCGTCCCGGTTTCCCGCCATCCTCGCCCTCGCCGTCGGCGCCGGGGCGGTGCTGCTGGTGGTCGCCGTCCTGGCACGGGCGATCGGCGGGCCGTGAGCACCGGCCGCGACCCGGGGCTGCAAGCGGAGCGGACCCGGCTGGCCTGGCGGCGCACCCTGCTCACGGTGACCGTGGTCACCGCGCTGGCGGTCCGGCTGGCGTCGGCCGGAGGCCCGGTCGGGGCACTGGTCGCCGGCGTCACCGTCCTGCTGTGGGGCGCTCTGCTGGTGCTCTGTTGGCCCCGGGGCACCGGCACCGGTTCGGCCCGCACCGGCGGCCGGACACTGCCCCTGGTCGCGCTCGGCACCGTGGGGCTCGCACTACTGGGAGTGCTGCTGGTTCTTCGCGGACTAGGGTGACGCGATCCGGTGAGTCATCATGGGTGCATGGCCCGGCTTGGCGTACTCCTCTTCCTGGTGCAGATTGTCCTCGCCGTCTGCGCGCTGATCAGTTGTCTCTCCGCCGAGGAGGGCAAGATCCGTGCCCTTCCCCGGATCGCCTGGGTGCTGATCATCCTGTTCTTCCCGCTGGTCGGCTCGATCGCCTGGTTCATCGTCGGCCGGGAGCCCAGCTCCGGCGCCAGCAAGGGCTGGCCCGGTGGCACCTCGTCCCCCGAGCGGCAGCGCCCCCGGCCGGTCGCGCCGGACGACGACCCGGAGTTCCTGCGCTCCGTACAGGACCGGGCCAAGCAGCAGGACCAGGAGCTCTTCCGCCGCTGGGAGGAGGACCTGCGCCGACGCGAGGACGACCTTCGCCGTCGCGACGGTGACCCGCCCCGCGAGGGCGACCGTCCGGAGGTGTGAGCGCGCCGCCGCCGCCCCGAGCGGGGCGACGGCGGCGGGTGCGACTCAGGCCAGGTTCGACGACCGGGGGTACGCGTCTGTCGGGTCGGTGAGCACGTTCACCAGGTACGGCACTCCGGCGTCGAACGCCCGCTTCAGGGCCGGACCCAGGTCGGCCGCCTTGGCGACCGTCTCCCCCGCACCGCCGAGCGCGCTGACCACCGTGTCGTACCGCAGCTCCGGCTGGAGGTCGGCGGCCACGTCGTAGCCGTACATGGCCCGCATCGGGTGCTTCTCCAGCCCCCAGATGCCGTTGTTGCCGACGACGATCACCACCGGGAGCTTCTGACGGGTCAGCGACTCGACATCCATCAGCGAGAAGCCGGCCGCGCCGTCGCCCATCAGCACGCAGATCTGCCGGTCCGGGTGACTGACCCGGGCACCCATCGCGTAGCCCATGCCGGTGCCCAGGCAGCCATACGGGCCCGGGTCCAGCCAGGTGCCGGGCTGGGCCGGCTCCAGGTAACGCCCGGCGTACGACACGAAGTCACCGCCGTCGCCGATGGTGATCGCGTCGGGGGCCAGCACCCGACGCAGCTCGCCGTAGATCCGGGCGGGGCGGATCGGGTCGGTCTCGGCGGCCATCTCCGCGGCGTCCCGCGCCTTCGCCGCGTCCTCGGCGACCCGCAGGTCGCCGATCCAGTCGGAGTGGTCGGTCCGGTCGCCGGCGTGGTCGGCCAGCGCGGAGAGAATCAGACGCAGGTCGCCGGCGGGGGCGACGGCCGGCTGCACGTGCGTCGCCCGCTGGCTCGGCGCGTCCACGATGTGCACCACCTTGGCCTCGCCGAAGTCACCGAAGCTGAGCCGGAAGTCCAGCGGGGTGCCCACCACCACGACCACGTCGGCGCCGGAGAGCGCGGCCCGGCGGGCCTTGGCGAACGCGAGCGGGTGCTCCGGCGGGAGCGAACCCCGCCCCATGCCGTTGGTGAAGACCGGCACCTGCAGTGCCTCGGCCGCCTCGCGCAGTGCGGCGACCGCGTCGCCCGCGTACACGTCGGAGCCGGCGATGATGACCGGTCGCTGCGCCGCAGCGATGAGCATCGCGGCGCGGCCGACCTCCTCCGGGTCCGGTACGACCGGGTCGACGCCCGTCACGGCGGGCATCTCGACCTCCGCGACCGAGAAGACCGTCTCCAGCGGAAAGTCGAGGAAGGCCGGGCCGCGGTGCGGGGTGAGCGCGGCGTGCAGCGCCGCACCCACCGCGCGCGGGATGTCGTCGGTGCTGAACACAGTCTCGGCGTGCTTGGTGACCGGGGCGACCAGCGGCACGTGGTCCATCTCCTGGAGGCTGCCGGAGCCCCAGCGGAACGCGGGCGCGCGGCCACCGAGCACCAGCACCGGCGAGGCGTTGAAGAAGGCGCTGGTCATGCCGGAGATGCCGTTGGTGACACCGGGCCCGGCCGTGAGCACGGCGAGACCGGGCCGGCGCTGCAGCTTGGCCACCGCCTCGGCGGCGAAGACCGCGGACTGCTCGTGCCTGACGTCGTAGATCGGGAAGTCGGTCTTGTGCGCGGCGTCGTAGAGCGGGAAGACGTGCCCGCCGGAGAGTGTGAACATCTCCCGTACGCCGTGCGCGCGTAGTGCCGCGAGCGCCAACTCGCCGCCGTGACCCTCGATCCGCTCCGTCATCGCCGCTCCTTCTCGTCGCTCATGACCGAAGCCACACGCTACTGGCCGGTAGGCACAATGTGAACAATTCTCGGCTCGCCGTCGGGGCTGGCGGCACGAGCCGCCAGCCCCACCCGGTCAGCGGCCGGTGAAGTCCGGCTTGCGCTTCTCGACGAAGGCCGCCATGCCCTCACGCCGGTCGTCGGTCGCGAACAGCGCCGCGAAGAGCTGACTCTCCCAGGCCAGACCCGAGTTCAGGTCCATGTCCAGGCCGCCGTCGACCGCCAGCTTCGCCGCGCGCAGCGCCTGCACGGGACCCGTCAGGTACGGGGTGATCAGCGCGACGGCCGTGTCGTACACCTCGGCGGCCGGGGCGACCCGGTCGGCCAGACCGATCCGCAGCGCCTCCTGCGCGTCCACCATCCGGCCGGACATGATCAGGTCCTTGGCGCGGGCCGGGCCGACCAGGCGGGCCAGCCGCTGCGTGCCGCCGGCACCGGGAATGATGCCCAGCTTGATCTCCGGTTGGCCGAGCTTGGCGTCCTCGGCGACGACCCGCCAGTCGCAGGCCAACGCCAGCTCGCAGCCGCCACCGAGGGCGTACCCGGTGATCGCGGCGACCACCGGCTTGGGGATCCGGGCGATCGCACCGAGCGCGCTGGACAGATTCGCCGCACGGTCGGCCATGTCGACATAGGACATCTCGGCCATCTGCTTGATGTCCGCGCCGGCGGCGAAGACCTTCTCCCCGCCGTACACGATGACGGCGCGGACCTCAGGATCGGCGGTGGCCGCCGCGGCGGCGGCGCGCAACTCCTCCTGCACCTGGGTGTTGAGCGCGTTCATCGGCGGCCGCTCCAACCGGATCGTGCCGATGCCGTCCTTGGTCTCCAGCCGAACGAACTCGCCCACGCTGCCCTCACTTCCTCGTCGAAGTCGCGTGCCAACCTTACGACCCGGCTCGTTTGGGTAAGTAGTGTGGTGTCAGCCCCGTGGGCGGGAGTCCAGCCATGACGACGTACTACGACGACAGGTCGGTGCAGGTCACCTCCACCACCGTCCGCGTCGACGGTCGCGCCTACGCGCTCGCCGACATCACCATGATCTGGCACCGCCGGGGCACCCGCTCGTGGCGCGTGCTCGTCGGGCGGGGCGCGATCGGTGCCGCACTCGCCGGTCCGCTGGTCGCGGCGGTGCTCGGCATAGGCGTGGCCGTCTGGCTGCACCGCTCACCGACAGTGACGATCGCGATCGTCGGCGCGTCGGTGCTGGTCGGGTTGGCCGTCGGGCCGGTCGCCGACTTCCTCTTTGAACACCTGGACCGCTCATACTCCCGGGGCAGCCGCCAACTGGAGATCTGGGCCCGCTGGCGCGGTCAGCCGGTGCGACTGCTGCGCACCGGCGACGCGCTGCGCTTCGGGCAGATCTACCGGGCGGTGCAGCGGGCGGTCGAGCACAGCCAACCGGGCCGCCCGTCACCCGCCGCTAGCGGCCCCACGCTCAGAACCGGATCGGCTCGTCCGGCACCAGGCCGAGACCGCGCAGCAGGCCGTACAGGTCCGTGCCCGCACCGGAGGCGCGGGTTGCCGGCCGGTGGTTAGGCTTAGTGATGACCCTCTATTACCGGGACGACGCGGTGCAGGTGACCTCCGAGTCGATCCGGGCGGGTGGTCACGTGATCGCCCTGTCCGACGTGACGTTCGTGTGGCACGCGCGCGGGCAGAAGACCCTCGCCGTACGCGGCCGGGTGCTGGGTCGCGGTGTCCTCGTCCTGCTGCTCTCGCTGCCGCCGCTGATCGCTGTGGTCTGCGTGCTGTCACTGGCCTGGTCCGCACAGGACCGGGGCAACTGGAAGCTGGCGCTGATCATCCTCGCGGCCTGCGCGGTGGGGGCCCTGGTGTCGCTGCCGTTCCTGGAAATCCCGTTGGGTTGGCTGGACCGCTCCTACGAGCGCGGCAGCCATGTGCACGAGCTGTGGGTGCAGCACCACGGTCGGGAGGACCTGCTGCTGCGCACCCCGGACGCGCTACGGTTCGGGCAGATCTACCGGGCCGTGCAGCGCGCCGTCGAACAGCAGGGGGACCACTGATG
This sequence comes from Micromonospora sp. MGP-C2, assembly GCF_057766525.1. NCBI lineage: Bacteria > Bacillati > Actinomycetota > Actinomycetes > Micromonosporales > Micromonosporaceae > Micromonospora > Micromonospora sp. MGP-C2. The sequence continues at coordinate 5,544,941 of NZ_JBYMEN010000002.1, read as the reverse complement.
AGCAACCGCCGCGAGGCCGCCGCGCTGGCCGGGCTGCTCGCCGTGGCCGGCGTCACCCACCTGGTGCGCCCCGGGTTCTACGACCCGATCGTGCCGAGGGCGCTGCCCGGCCCGGCCCGATTCTGGACGTACGCCAGCGGGGTCGCCGAGCTGGCGGTGGCGGCGGCGGTGGCCAACCCGGCCACCCGACGGGCCGGCGGTCGGGCCGCAGCCGCCCTCTTCGTGGCCGTGCTGCCCGCCAACGTGAAGATGGCGGTGGACTGGCGGCACCGCCGCCCGACGAAGCGGGCCATCGCGTACGGCCGGGTGCCGATGCAGGTGCCGCTGATCTGGTGGGCTCTGCGCGTCGCCCGCGCCGACCGGTAGGCCCCGGGCCGGTCAGCTCAAGTGCAGGCCGGTCAGCTCAGCGGCAGGGTGGTGGCGATCGGCCATCCCACCAGTGCGGCGCCCAACACGGCCGGCAGCCAGCGCGGGCCGGCGTACCGGCGCAGCACTGTCGCCCAGGCTGCCTGCCAGCCGAGCAGCAGCGCGAACAGCGGCACCACCAGCACGACGAAGCCGGGTGCCAGACCGACCATCGTCGATGCGGTCAGCACGACCACGGTGACCGCGACGACCAACAGGTGTCGCCCCGTCCGCCCGGCGGCGACCAGTTCGACGCCCAGCAGGAACAGCAGGCAGGCGCCCGCCACAAGCGGAAGCAGCCACCAGCGGGCGCCGACCGGCATCGCCGAGGTCAGGCCCAGGTGGATCGGCAGGGCGACGGCGAGGACGGCGTACCCGGTCAACGCCAGCGTCGCGACGGCGGTCCGTGCCGTTGCCCGCCGGGACGCCGACACGGGCGTGCCGGGCGGTGGTTGAAATACGCCGAACCAGCCAGGCAGCCAGCGCTGACCCGCGACCAGCAGAACGCCGGTGACCAGCAGGAAGCCGGCGACGTGACCGCCGACCGCCAGCGGTAGCCGAGCCGTCGGCAGCACCGCGGCGACAGCCGCGCCCACAACGGCCGCCAGCACCGCCAACCCGAACAGCAACAGACCACCGAACGGCACCCGATCCCCCGACAGCGCTGGGCTGTCGGTCTGCGCCGGGGCGTCGGGTTCCCGGCCGGAGGGTCGGTCGGTCGGTCGGCGGCCGGTCGCCCTGGGCGGCAGGAGCAGGGCCGCCAGCGGGACCACGCCGATGCCGAAGGCGAACATCAGCAACGCCGCCCCGGCGAGCCGGGCGATCGGTCGCGGCCGGGTGGTGCCGTCGCCGCCGGGCAGCCAGTCGGCGATCTCCCGGTGGGTACGCGCGGCGAACAACACGGAGATGTGCTCCACGCCGGGCACCACGACCGCTGACCGCCGGCCCGTTGACGCGCCACGTCGGGCGGCGTCGTTGGCCGCCCTGCGGAAGGCCGGAAACTCCGCGCCTCCCACGATCAGCAGCAACTCCGTCGGCCGGCCCGGGGGGAGCTCGCCCGCCTCGGGCAGCGAGATCGCCACGGTCCGGGCGATCTCCGGATGGCCGGTGGCGTACCGGGTCACGGCGCCGGCGCCCATCGAGTGCCCCACCAGGACGATTCCGTCCGCGTCGACGTCCGGCCGGGAACGTAGGTAGCCGACGGCGGCGTCCAGGTCGGCGTCGAGCGTGGCGGCGGACGTGTTCGAGCCCGCGCCGGGCAGCCGAGCCGGGTTGGCACCGTGTCCGGCGAAGTCGAACAGCAGCGCGACCGCTCCGCGCCGGGCGACGGTGTCGGCGATCGGACGCATCAGCTGGGCCGAGCCGGCGAAGCCGTGCGCGATCACCACACCGGGTCGCCGGACGCCGGGCGTCGGCGGACCGGCGCGTACCTCGGTCATCGGCACCCCGCCGACGGTGACCTGCCGGGCCGTGAGGCCGGCGTCCGCCCGGACCAGCACCAGCGTGCCCAGCCCGGCGGCGACCGCCGCCAACACGGCGAACAGGACAGCGGTGCGGGTGCGGGGCGGTCGGTGCGGCGAGGGTGCCGACATGCCGGCACCCTACCGCCGCGCGCTCCTCCCGAGCGCCCGCCGACCGAGGCCGTCGGGCGGTTGTGGTGCGGCCGACGCACACTTGATCCCATGGCGATTCCCCTCCCCACCCCGACCGCCGTGGTCGGCCTGACCCGATCCGCTCTCGACCAGGCACTCGGCTCGGCCGCCTCGTTCGCCGCCGTGCCCGCCCGCGCGTTCGCGGTGCTGGACGGGGTGGAGGCGCTGCTGGCCCGGATCAACGGCGTGGTCGACCGCATCGAGACGACCCTGGACCGGACCGATCAGGTGCTCACCGACGCCGAGGAGGCGGTCCGTGAGGTGGCCGTCATCAGCGCCGCCGCGACCACCGCCATCGACACCGCCACCGAGGTGGCCACTGCCGCCGCCGTGGTGGTCGCCGACGCCGACCGCGTCGCCCGAACCGCCGCCACGGTCGTCGCAAAGGCCGAGGGCGTGGCCGGCCGGGCCGCCGTCACCGTGGGCACCGCGACGGAGGCCGCCGCCACGGCGGCTGAGCTGCTGGCGGCGTACGAGCCGGCGCTGCGCCGGGCCGCGCCGATGGCGGCGAGGTTCGTCGAGGAGCTGAGCCACGAGGAGATCAGCGCGGCGATCCACCTGATCGACGAGCTGCCCAAACTCAAGCAACACCTGACGGCCGACATCCTGCCGATCCTGGCCACCCTGGACCGGGTCGGGCCCGACCTGCACGACCTGCTCGACGTGACCCGCGACCTCAAGCTCGCCGTGGCCGGCATCCCCGGGCTGGGCATGCTGCGCCGACGCGGCGAGAAGCTCGCCGACGAGCCCGTCGGCTGAGCCCTCCCCGCGTGCGTACGGGGATCAGCAGTCGCAGGTGATCGTCGCGGTCGGCGCGGTCAGGTCGTCGACCGGGCGCCGGGTCAACCCGGTCTCCGTCACCACCGGCAGCCCCTCGCGTACCCAGTACTCGAACCCGCCGAGCATCTCCTTGACCGGGTAGCCGAGCAGGGCGAACTCCAGCGCCGCGCGGGTCGCGCCGTTGCAGCCCGGCCCCCAGCAGTAGGTGACCACCGCCGAGCCGGACGGGATCAGCTCCGCCGCGCGGGTCGCGATCTCGGCGGTGGGCAGGTGCACCGCGCCCGGCAGGTGCCCCTGTGTCCAGGCGGCCGCACCCCGGGAGTCGACGACCACCAGAGCTGGCGTACGCGCAGACAGGTCGGCGTGCACGTCGCTGACGTCGGTCTCGACGCTGAGGCGGGCGCGGAAGTGGGCGACGGTGGTGGCCGGATCGGCCGGCGGAATGGCGAAGGTGAAGGTCATGCACTGATCCTCGCCAGTCCCCGTGGCCGCAGCGAGTGGCGGAGACGACGTCCTGCGCTAACATCCCGCCATGCCGATGCGGCCCACCACGACCACCGGCCCGCGCCTGCTGCCGACGCCCCGACGGCCGGCAGCCGCGCACCGCGTGGCAGTGCTCGCGTACCCGGGAATGTCGGTGTTCGAGACCGGCATCGTCACCGAGGTGTTCGGGCTGCCCCGACCCGAGTTCGACGTCGACTGGTACGACCTGGTGGTCTGCGCCGAGCGGCCGGGGCCGGTGCCGGTGGTCGGCGGGGCGAGCCTGCACACCCCGTACGGCCTGGCCGAGCTGGCGGAGGCGCGGACGGTGATCGTGCCCGGCGTGCCGGACGTGACCGGTGACCCGTCACCCGAGCTGGTGACCGCGCTGCGCCGGGCGCACCGACGCGGTGCCCGCATCATGTCGATCTGCTCGGGCGCGTTCGCGCTGGCCGGCGCCGGGCTGCTCGACGGCCGGCGGGCCACCACCCACTGGCAGTACGCCGAGCTGCTGTCGCGGCGCTACCCACTCATCGAGGTGGACCCGGACGTCCTCTACCTCGACGACGGCGACCTGCTCACCAGCGCCGGCAGCGCCGCCGGGCTGGACCTCTGCGTCCACGTGGTCCGGCGCGACCACGGCGCGGCGATCGCCAACGCGGTCGCCCGGCGGCTGGTGATCCCGCCACACCGTGACGGCGGGCAGGCCCAGTTCGTCGAGGCGCCGGTGCCCACCGACCCGGACGACGACCGGATCGCCGGCAGCATCGACTGGGCGCTCGCCCATCTCGCCGAGCCGCTGAGCGTGCTGCAGCTCGCCGGGCAGGCGCACATGTCGCCCCGCACCTACCTGCGGCACTTCGCCCGGGCCACCGGGACCAGCCCGATCCGCTGGCTGATCGACCAGCGGGTCCGCGCCAGCCTCACCCTGCTGGAGGAGACGGACGCCCCGGTCGAGCAGGTCTCCCGCTCGGTGGGTTTCGACACTCCGGTCACCTACCGGCACCACTTCGGTCGGCTCATGCTGACCTCGCCGTCGGCGTACCGCAGGGCCTTCCGGACCGGCGCGGGCCGGCCGGCGTGACGCGGGTGGGTCAGACCGGCGCGTACAGCTCGTCGATCTCGGCGCGTTGCGGGAGCGCCACCGACGCACCGAGCTTGCGTACGCAGGCAGCGCCGGCCGCCGACGCCCAGCGCACCGCGTCGACCAGGTCACGTCCCTCGCCCCAGCCGACGGCCAGCGCGGCGGTGAACGCGTCACCGGCGGCGGTGGAGTCGACCACGTCGACGCGTACCGCCGGCACGTGCACCTCGGCGCCGTCGCGGTCGACGTACCAGGCGCCCTCGCCGCCGAGAGTGAGCACGGCCCGGGGGGCCAGGTCGAGCAGCGCCCGGGGCTCCTCCCGACCTCGGCCGGCAAGTGCCTGCGCCTCGCCCTCGTTGACGACCAGCAGGTCCACCGATGCGAGCAGTTCGGGCGGGAGGTCCCGCGCCGGGGCGGCGTTGAGGATGACCCGGGTGCCGGCGGCGCGGGCGGCCACCGCCGCAGCCGTCACGGTCTGCACCGGAATCTCCAGTTGGGCGACCAGGACGTCCGCCGCGCTCACCGTGGCCAACTCCTCCTCGGTGAGGCCGACCAGCGCGTCGTTGGCGCCGGGGGTCACCATGATGGCGTTCTCCCCCTGCGCGTTGACCATGACCAGCGCAACCCCGGAGGTGCCGTAGACCACGCGCAGCTGGCTGGTGTCCACCCCGGCGGCGGTGATGCGGGCCCGGAGGGTGACACCGAAGGCGTCCGAGCCGATCGCGCCGATGAAGGCGCAGGACGCTCCGGCCCTGACCGCGGCAACGGCCTGGTTGGCGCCCTTACCGCCGGGCACCATCACGAAGTCGGTGCCGAGCATGGTCTCGCCCGGTCGCGGCAGCGCGGGTGCCATCGCGACCAGGTCCATGTTGGCGCTGCCCACCACGGCAACCCGGGTCTGCGGCACTGTCGTCTCCGCCCTGGCCGACGCTCAGGCGGCCCGGGCGGTGTAGCGGTCGCCCCGGCGTTCGACCACCAGCGGCAGGCCGAAGGTCTTGGAGAGGTTGTCGCCGGTCAGCGTCTCGGCGAGCAGGCCCTGGGCGACCACGCCACCCTCGCGCAGCAGCAGCGCGTGGGTGAACCCCGGCGGGATCTCCTCGACGTGGTGGGTGACCAGCACCATCGCCGGGGCGTCCGGGTCGTACGCCAGCTCGGCCAGTCGGGCGACCAGGTCCTCCCGACCACCCAGGTCGAGGCCGGCGGCCGGCTCGTCGAGCAGCAGCAGCTCCGGGTCGGGCATCAGGGCACGGGCGATCTGCACCCGCTTGCGTTCACCCTCGGAGAGGGTGCCGTAACGGCGTTCGGCGAGCCCACCGACGCCGAGTTGGCTGAGCAGGGCCAGCGCCCGCGCCACGTCGCCGCGCTCGTAGCTTTCGCGCCAGCGGCCGACCACGGACCAGGCGGCGGTCACCACCACGTCGCTGACCTGCTCGTCGGCGGGCAGTCGCTCGGCCAGCGCGGCGGTGGTCAGCCCGATGCGGGTGCGCAGCTCGTTGACGTCGGTGCGGCCGATCCGCTCGCCGAGCACGTGCGCCACACCGGTGGTGGGGTGCAGCCGGCCGGCGGCGAGGTTGAGCAGTGTGGTCTTGCCGGCGCCGTTGGAGCCGAGCACGACCCAACGCTCGTCCAGCTCGACCCGCCAGGTCAGGTCCTGGAGGAGGGCGGTGCCAGAGCGGCGTACACCGACGCCGTCGAGGCTGACCACCAGATCCGGGTCCACAGGAGCGGCGGCAGGCGCGGCGCCGGCAGCGCCGGGGATCAGGTCAGTCACCGCTCCATCCAACCACGCAGCGCCGAGGCGCCCCCCATGGGCGGCGCCTCGGCAATAGGGTGAAGCGCCGTGTCGTTGATCACCAAGTCCGGAGGACGGTCCATGCCCCGTCGAGGTACGGAGCCGCGCGGATGAGCGCGGTCATCGAGATCGAGGGTCTGCGCAAGACCTTCCACAGCATGCGCAACGGCCGGCGGGTGGCGGTGGACGGGTTCGACCTGCTGGTGGAGGCGGGCCAGGTTCACGGCTTCCTCGGCCCCAACGGCTCCGGCAAGACCACCACCCTGCGTGCCCTGCTCGGGCTGGTACGCGCCGACAGCGGCCGGATGAGCGTGCTGGGCGAGCCGTCGCCGGAGCTGCTGCCCCGGGTGGCGGGCCAGGTGGGTGCCATCGTGGAGAGCCCGCAGTTCTTCGGCAACTTCACCGGGTACCGCACCCTGCGGTTGTTGGCCCGCGCCGGTGGCGTACCGGTCTCGCGGGTGGACGAGGCGCTGGAGCTGGTGGGCCTGCGCGATCGGGGAGACGAGCGGGTGAAGGGCTACTCGCTGGGCATGAAGCAGCGTCTCGCGGTGGCGTCCGCGCTGCTGAAGGACCCGCGGTTGCTCATCCTGGACGAGCCGGCGAACGGGTTGGACCCGGCGGGCATCCGGGAGATGCGGGACCTGATGCGGTCGCTGGCGGCGAGCGGGGTGACAGTGCTGGTGTCCAGTCACATCCTGGGTGAGATCCAGCTGATCTGCGACCACGTCACGATCATTTCGCAGGGACGTCGGGTGGCGACCGGCCGGGTGGACGAGGTGCTGGCGGGCTACGACCGGCACGAGTTCCTGGTGCGGGTGGCCGACCCGGAGCGCGCCGCTGAGCTGCTGCACGCGGCCGAGCTGACGGCGATCGTCGACGGTGAGGCACTGGTGGTGAGTGGGACGAGCGACCCGACGGTGATCAGCCGGGTGCTCGGCGAGCAGGGGCTGTGGGTCGGCGAGCTGACGCCGCTGCGGCCTGATCTGGAGAGCGTCTTCCTTGAGCTGACGGGTGCGCACCCGTCGGTGCCCCGGCAGGTCGACGACTCGGCGCTGCCGTACGCCGGTCAGGGCGATGCGGTGATCGATCTCGATCGGGGAGTGGACGCGTGAACCTGGTTCGTGCCGAATTGGAGCGACTGGCCGCCCGTCGCTTCGTGCAACTCATGGTCGTCCTGCTGGCGTTTGCGTTCGCGGTGACGGCGGCTACCACCCTCGCGGGTTCCCACAAGCCGAGTGCGAGTGAGCTGAACTCGGCGCGCGCGCAGGCCACCGAGGCCCGGCAGAGCATGGAGACCGCGTACCAGGAGTGCCTGGCCCGCCAGGGCGGGTCGCTGCCGACGGAGGACAGCGGGTTGTACCTCCCCGCCGACTGTTCGGAGATCGACCCGATCCGGCAGTCCCGGCTGCCGATCGCCGCCGACTTCCTGCCGGGGGTGTTCAGCTTCGCCCAGCAGGCGCGGCCGCTGGTCTTCTTCCTCATCGCGTTCCTGGTGCTGTTCGGGTTCCTGGTCGGTGCCTCCTACATCGGTGCCGACCTGAACTCCGGCGGTGTGGTGAACCTGCTGCTCTGGCGGCCACGCCGGTTGACGGTGCTCGGGTCCAAGTTGGGCACCCTGCTCGGCACGGTGCTGGTCCTGGCCCTGTTGGCGTCGGTGGCCTACCTCGCCACGTTCTGGGTGATCGGGCAGACCGCCGGGCTGCCCAGCCAGTTGAGCGGTGAGTTCTGGCGCGAGCTCGGTGCGCTGCACGGACGTGGTCTGGTGCTGGTGCTGCTGACCACCGCGGCGGGCTTCGCGATCGCCACGCTGGGTCGGCACACCTCGGCGGCTCTCGGCGCGCTCGCCGCGTACGTGGTGGTCTGGGAGTTGGGCGCCCGGCTGGTCCTGGAGATCATCGATGCCCCGCAGTCGGACCTGTTCATGCTCTCCAGCTACATCGGCGCGTGGCTGAACGGCGAGGCGCGTTTCTACGATCCGCGGATCTGCACGGGCAACAGCGTTGGCACCTGCGAGGGGTTCTACACGCTGACCTGGTTGCCGTCGCTGTTGGTGCTGCTCGCCATCACCGGCGGAGTGACCGCGGCGGCGTTCGCCGTGTTCCGCCGACGCGACCTGATCTGAGTTTTCACCGGGCCGCCCGTCCACGCACGGGCGGCCTGGTGAAACCAGGGCGTCGACGGCAAGGGCTTGCAGCAGACTGACCGGCGGTGAAATATTTCTTCACGTGACCGCCGCAGCGGGCTCAGCCGACGGTGGAGCCGAACACCTCGTCGCGCACGGCGTCCAGCGCGGTGCGCAGCGCGCCACGCAGGATCGGCTCCTCGGTCAGCCCGGTCGGCACCACCCGAGGTTGCACCAGGGTGATCGCCGCGACCTCGTGCTGCACCCGGTCGGCGAGCGCGGCGCCGCCGGCCTGACCCACCTCGCCGGCGAGCACGACCAGCGGCGGGTCGAGCACCACGCAGGTGCTGGCCACACCGAGCGCGAGCCGGCGGGCCAACTCGTCGAGCATCGGGCCGCCGTCGGCGCCGGCCGCGACGGCCGCGCGGACCGCCTCGGCGGCGTCGGCGTCCGGGTACCCGTGCTCACGGGCCACCGCGCGCACCGAGTCCGCGCCGACCAACTGCTGGAAGGCCGGCTTGGCCCGACGGGAGACGTCGCGCGGAATGGGCGCGCCGGGCACCGGCAGGTAGCCGATCTCACCGGCCGCGCCGCTGCTGCCGTGGTGCAGCCGGCCGCCCAGCATGATCGCCAGGCCGACACCGGCTCCCACCCAGACCAGCACGAAATCCGCCAGGCCCTGAGCGGCGCCGGACTGCGCCTCGGCCACCGCGGCCAGGTTGACGTCGTTCTCGAAGACCACCGGGGTGTCCAGGTCGTCGCGCAGCGCGGCGAGCAGCCCGCTGTGCCAGCGCGGCAGGTTGAAGGCGAAGGTGATGTCGCCGGTGCCGGGATCGACCAGGCCCGGCGTGCCGAGCACGATGCGCCGTACGCTGCTCAGCTGCGCCTGGGCGCTGCTGGCGGCCTGCACCACGGCGTTGTGCACGACGCCCACCGGGTCGTCGGTGTCCCTGGTCGACTGCTCCACCCGCCCGATGACCGCGCCGGTGATGTCGGCGCAGGCGGCAACCACCCGATCCGGTCCGACGTCGACGCCGACCACGTGCGCGCTGCTCGGACGGACGGCGTAGAGCTGGGCGTTCGGCCCCCTCCCGCCGGCCTGCTCGCCGACCCGGGCGACGAGGCCGCGTTCCTCCAGCCGCTCGACCAGCTGGGAGGCGGTGACCTTCGACAGCCCGGTCAGCTCGCCGAGCCTGGCCCGGGTCAGCGGACCGCGTTCGAGGAGCAGCTCCAGCGCGGCACGGTCGTTGAGCGCCCGCAACAGGCGGGGGGTGCCGGGTAGCCGGGTCGCACTCATGACACGTCCTCTAGTTTTAGTAAACTTTGCTAACTGTAAACCGACCTGCGAACGGGTAGCCGTAGCGTAACGGCCACCCGAAGGTGGGGCGCTCGGCCGACTCGGCAGGGCGAACACCCCCACCGGTACGACGTTTCGTACCCGCCGGGGCACCGAAGGGGGAGATCACGTGGCGCTGGATCCAGGACTGCGCCGGCTGGCGCTCGGCACGCTGCTGGCCGCGTACCCGGGGCCCGTCCCGCCGGACTGGGCGGTCGACCTGCTGGCCGACGGGCTGGCCGGGCACACTCTGTTCGGCACCAACGTGCACGACCCCGCGCAGGTCGCGGCGAGCACCGCCGCGCTGCGCGCCGGCCGGCCGGACGCGCTGATCGCCATCGACGAGGAGGGTGGCGACGTGACCCGGCTGGCACACGCCACCGGCAGCCCGTACCCCGGCAACGCCGCCCTCGGCGCGATCGGCGACGTGGCGCTCACCCGACGGGTCTACCAGTCGATCGGCGCCGAGCTGGCCGCGCTCGGCATCACCGTCAACCTCGCCCCGACCGTGGACGTCAACACCGCCGACGACAACCCGGTGATCGGCACCCGGTCCTTCGGGGCGGACCCGGTGCGGGTGGCCGCCCACTCGGCCGCTGCCGTGACCGGGTTGCAGGCCGCCGGCGTCGCCGCCTGCGCAAAGCACTTCCCCGGGCACGGTGCCACCGTCACAGACTCCCACCACGAGTTGCCCACCGTGGACGCCCCGCTGGCTCTGCTGCGGCAGCGGGACCTGCCGCCGTTCGCGGCGGTCGTCGCCGCCGGAGCCCGCGCCGTGATGACCGCGCACATCCGGGTGCCCGCACTGACCGGCAGCGACCCGGCCACCTTCAGCCGGGCCGTCCTGGTCGATCTGCTCCGCACCGAGTACGGCTTCACCGGCACCGTCATCACCGACGCCCTGGAGATGAAGGGCGCCGCGGTGGCTGCCGGCGGCGTCGGGCCGGCCGCGGTCCGGGCCCTGGCCGCCGGCGCCGACCTGCTCTGCATCGGCGCGAAGGTCGACGCGAAGCTCGTCGAGCGGGTCGCCGCCGAGATCGTCGACGCCCTCACCGACGGCCGGTTGGCGACCGCACGGGTCGAGGAGGCAGCCGGCCGGGCCGCCGACCTCGCCGCCTGGACCCGGGCCGCCGTCGGGTCGACGGCAGCCAGCGACACCGAGCTGGGGTACGCGGCAGCGCGCCGCGCGGTCCGGGTGGACGGCGTGCTCAACGGCCTGGACCGAGCACTGGTGGTGCAACTGCACACCGAGTCGACGATCGCTGAGGGACGGGTGCCGTGGGGTCTCGGTCCACACCTGAGCGGGGTGCAGGAGCTGCGGGTGATCGCCACCGAGACCGACCCGTCGAGACTGGGCGAGCTTGCCGGGGACCGGCCCATCGTGCTGGTCGGGCGGCACCTGCACCGGCTGCCCGGCGGTCCCGAGCTGATCGCCGGCCTGGCCGCCCAGCATCCGGTGACCGTGGTGGAGATGGGGTGGCCGGCACAGTGGCGCCCGCAGGGCGTACGCGCCTTCGTCACCACCTACGGCGCGAGCCACGCCAACGGTCGGGCGGCGGCCGAGGCGCTCGGTCTGACCGGCTAGGCCACGGCGTCTTCCGGCCGGGCTCCAGGCCCGGCCGGGTCGGCGCGCCGCAGCGTCCGCCTCAGTGTCCACAGTCACTGGTCGCCCCTTCTTGAACATGTTCAATATGTGCCCTAGTCTGATGACGTTGGTAGTTGAACACGTTCAAGAAGGGCGTCCACATGGACATCAAGGTCTGGATGTACGTGATCTACCTCGCGGTCAGCGTCGGCCTGACCATCTGGGTGGCTCGAGCACTGTCCCGCAACGGGCAGGTCTTCCTGGAGGAGGTGTTCGCCGAGGAACGGCTCGCCCGAGCGGTCAACAGTCTCCTGGTGGTCGGCTTCTATCTGCTCAACCTCGGCTACGTCACTGTGGCGATGAAGCACCCCGACCCGGTGGAATCGACCAGCCAGGCCATGGAGGAGTTGTCTCTCAAGATCGGCTTGGTGCTGCTGGTGCTCGGCGCGCTGCACTTCTTCAACGTCTTCGCACTCGGCCGCTACCGCCGGAACCGACTCCGCCAGCTCGCCACCCACCCCCCGCTGGCCCCGATCGGTCGACTCCCCATGCCGCCCACCCCACCCGGGGCGCAGCTGGTCGGCGCGTACCCGGCAGGACCCCAGCCAACCGGCGCGTACCCGACAGGACCCCACCCGACCGGCGCGTACTCGGCAGGACCCCAGCCAACCGGTCCGCACCCAACCGGACCGCAGCCGGGCACCGGACCGACGAGCAACCCGCCGACCCGATGACCATGCCCCCGACCGATGGCGTCGGCCGGCTCCCGGACCCCACCGCTCACGTCGGCGGTGGGATGCGGGGGTTCACCGTCCTGTTCGATGCGGCCTGCCCGCTCTGCCGGGCCGCCCGCCGCTGGTTGTCGTCCCGCGCCCAACTAGTACCCCTGGAGTTCGTGCCGGCCGGCTCCGCCGAGGCTCGGCGGCGCTTCCCCGGCCTGGACCACGACGCGACGCTGCGCGACCTCACCGTGATCGCCGACACCGGCGAGGTGTACGCGGGCGACGGCGCCTGGTTCGCCTGCCTCTGGGCACTGGCCGACCATCGGCCCATGGCCGAGCGGCTGGCCCGGCCGGCCCTGCTGCCCCTCGCCCGGCAGACGGTGGCCGCCGCCTCGGCGATCCGGGAACGGATCCGCGACCCGTCGGTCGAGCCGACCGACGAAACGGCGGGATACGGTGGCCCCGATGACCGAGCAACCTGCGCAGACGACCACTGCGGGTGACCCTGCCACCGCCCGAGGCGAGCAGACCCGGCAGCTGATCCGGGACACCGCGATGCGGCTGTTCCGCGAACGCGGCTACGCCCAGACCACCATGCGGGCGATCGCGCAGGAGGCCGGCGTGGCGGTCGGCAACGCCTACTACTACTTCGGTTCCAAGGACCACCTGATCCAGGAGTTCTACGCCCAGTCCCAGGTCGAGCACCGGGCCGCCGCGCAGCCCGTGCTCGACCGGGAGGAGGCGTTCGGTCCGCGGCTCGCCGGAGTGCTGCACGCGGGGATCGACGTGTTGACGCCCTCGCACGAATTCGCGGCGACCTTCTTCAAGACGGCGGCGGAACCCACCTCCCCGTTGAGCCCCTTCTCGGCGGAGTCCTCCGGCCACCGAGAGGCGGCCATCGACCTCTTCGGCGAGGTGTTGACGGGCTCGACGGCCAAGGTCGACGCCGAGCTGCGCCCACAGCTGCCCGAGCTGCTCTGGCTCGCGTACATGGGCGTGATCCTCTACTGGGTGCACGACCGATCGCCGGGCCAGACCAAGACCCGCCAGCTGATCGACGGAGCCGTACCACTGGTCGACCGGCTCGTGGCGCTGTCCCGGCTCCGGGTCCTGCGGCCGGTGACCCGACAGGTGATCGAGCTGATTCGCACGCTCCGTCACTGAGCCAGCCGGCACCGCTCGACCGCGAAGAAGCAGGTCAAGTCCGCTTTTCGACACTCCGAACCGACAGCTCACCCCTTGCCGAGCGCCTGATCGATACGTAGCGTGATCGACATGTCCCGGCCCGTGCAGAGCACGACCGGCACACCCGGAACCGGGGCCTGGGGGGAGGTTGCGGACCGTGGATCCGGCCCGGGGTCCACGGTCCGCGCCCGTTGTGAGCTCAGCGCGGATAGACCCCGTAGGCGCGCCAGCCCCGGTCCGGGAAACCGGCCGCGTCAGCGACCCGGGCGGAGGCCTGATTGTCCCGCTCGTGCAGGTACGTCGGCACCGCCCCCTCGTCGAGGACCCGCCTCGCCGCCTGCGCCACGAGTCGGCGGGCGAGGCCGCGACCCCGGGCAGCAGGCGCGGTGCCGATGGCCAACTCGTGCCCGTACGCGTCATGCCGTTTGATCCCGGCACCGGCCAGGTAGCTGCCGTCCGGGTCACGGACCACCAGCACCTGCCTGTCGAAGAGCCGCAGCCAGGGTGGCAACCCGGGAGCCGTCGGCTCGGTCCACTCCCCCACGTCGGGAAGCGGCGCGGGGGCCACGCTCCACCGGAAGGGGCCGTCGTGCACGCACCAGTCGGGCAGCCCGACCGCCTCCGGCAGCGCGGCGAGCAGCCGATCCGGTGTACGCCGGGCCAGCGAACGGATCGCCGCCACCCGATCCGGTGCCACGGAGAGCACTGCGCTCCGCCCGGTGTCCACGGCGAGCGCGGGGCGCAGTCGGCCGTCCCAGGCTGGCCTGGCCCGCCGATGCGAGGCGACCACGTGCAGCCCCGGCCCGGCCGGCCACTGGCCGAGCCAGGTGGCCAGGTGCAGCTGGAGCCGCCGGTCGAGCATCCAGACCTCCCCCGTCACCCCGGCCGTCGTGGATCACCGTACGCCGGGCGGCCGGGCCGGGCGGACGAAACTTCAGGGCCGGAGCCGGCCGAGCGCCGGGGAACCAACCTCACCTATCGACCGTCATATGTATTTCCATACCTGGACACCTTTATTTGGGACGGTAGGCGCATGCCGATTCAGCCGAACGATCACTACCAGCAGGACCCCGAGCGACTCTGGCAGGCAGCGGAGAGCGTTGGCGGCGTCCCGCCCCAGCCGCGCTACCGGAACCCCCGGGCGGTCGGTCGCGGCACCCTCTCCTGGTCCAGGCTGAACAAGCTGTCCGTCGGCAGCTCCGGCAGGCACCGCCTGAACAGCCACTGACACCGGTCGAAGGGCAGCTGACGAGTTCAACCGGACGGCGACACACCGGGGAGGTCCAGCGAGGGCTTTCGCACACCTGTCGGGTAATTTCTTGTGGTCCGCCATCCGGCCAACGACAGGAGAAGCTCCGCGCATGGGCAAGAAGACGATCCACGTCTCCGACTTCAGCGGCACGGTTCTACAGCAGGACGACGAGGTGGTCCGCGTCGTCGTGCTGGAGCACCCGGACCTGGTCGCCGGGCCCGTGCAGTTGGACGCCACCCCGACCGAGGTGGAGAACCTCGACGACGCCGCCCTGGACGTGGCGGTGGTGGAGATCCACGACCGGCACGGCGGCGGCGAGCCCCGCCGGGTGGTGTTGACCGCCAGTGAGTTCGACGCGATGGCCACCGACGTGCCGATGGCGCAGTTGTTGAAGACCGCTGAGCGGGTCCGCCCGCCCAAGGCCCGCAAGAGCACCGAGAAGATCGACTACGGCACGCTGGAGCACGCCGGCAAGCCGCACCGGGGACGGGTCACCGAGGATGAGGCCCGACTGGTTCGCGAGCAGCTCGACGAGGTCAACAAGCGCCTCGCCGACGTGGGCGTGCGCCAGATCGACCCTGCCGACCCGGAGCACGCCCTGCGCTACGGGTTCCCCGACGTTTCCTGACCTACGGCGTCAGCAGGTCTTCTTCGCCCGATCACGGAAGGCGGTCTCGGTGACCGCCTTCCGCTTCGTGCCGCCATCGCTGACGAGAACCTGATCCGGCGGCAGCTCGCTCACCTGCGCCAGGGTGAAATGAACGGACTCGGCTTTGTTCTGATCGCCGTAGGCGGTGACCGCATACTCGATGTCGGGCTCGAACGCGGCGAGTGACTGCTCGGCCACATTCCAGCCTGGCGGTGGCTGCAACAGGGTCACAGCCGCAAGCTGCTCGGTGCCTGCACGTTCGATTGCCCATTTCGCGGGCGGCGCGGGCTCTTCGGTGAAGACGGCGATCCTGGTCGCCGTGAAGACGGCACACTCCACCACCACCAGAACCGGCTGCCCGTTGACGACTCGTAGCGCAGTCAGCGGCTTGTCTGCTGGGGAGCAGGCGGTCAGCCCCGCCAGGGCGGCGAGCGTCACCAGGACGCCCACCGCCCGGACCTGTGCTCTGGTCAACAGTTCTCGCCCAGCCGGAGTCGGTGGGTCGGCATGCGCTGGCGCGGCGAACATTCGGCCCGCCACGGTCAGCACGACGGCAGCCGCCACAGCGCGCCGTACAAACTGACTGAGGAATTTCTCAATTCGGTCCCCCGTTCACGAATGCCCATACGTTGATGTGCGCATGGCCACCCGAGGCTAGGTGAGGGCCGCTCGACGCGCGGACCCGTGACGGCATATACAACCTTCCGGACTTACAACCCGGATCCCGCCGTCGGCAAGCGATCCCACGCCGGCACTGCGCCGCACGCCGCCTGAGGCGCGGGAAACACCGCGCCGCCCAGCGAGGACATTCACACTCGCGGGACGGCGCGGGGATGGTGGTCCTGGTGCCGCTACTGGGCGTCGCCGCCCGTGGAGGCGGCCTTGACCACTGCGGCCAGGGCAGTCGCGAGGTCGGCCTCCACCGACGGCTTCGTCAGGCCGAGGTTGGTGAGCACACCAGTGCCGTCCTCCTGCTCCAGCAGGGCGAGCAGGATGTGCTCGGTGCCGATGTAGTTGTGCCCGAGGCGCAGCGCCTCCCGGAAGGTCAGCTCCAACGCCTTCTTGCCGCGCGCGTCGTACGGGATGAGGTCCGGGACCTGGTCGACCCGCGGCGGCAGGGCCGCGCCGACGGTCTCCCGCACCGCCTCGGGGGTCGCGCCCCGACCGGCCATCACCCTGGCGGCCAGCCCATCCGGCTCCGCCAGCAGACCCAGCACCAGGTGCTCGGGCCCGATCTCGGCGTTTCCGCTGGCCCGGGCCTCCTCCTGCGAGGCGATCACCACGTTGCGGGCCCGGGGGGTGAACCGGCCGAAGCCGTCGTTCGGGTCGAGCGGCGACCCGTCGGTCGCCTTCGACACGAAGCGCTTCTGGGCCGCCTGCTTGCTGACTCCCATGCTGCGGCCGATGTCGGTCCAGGAGGCGCCCGAGCGCCGAGCCTGGTCGACGAAGTGACCGATCAGGTGGTCGGCGATCTCGCCGAGGTGGTCGGCGGCGATGACCGCGTCGGTGAGCTGGTCGAGCGCGTCGGTGTGTGCCGTCTTGATCGCCTGGATCAGGTCGTCGAGCTTGACCCGACTGCTCATCTGGGTAGGTTCCGTCATGCGTCAACCATAGGTTGACGCAGCCTCATCGTCAACCCTGAGTTGACGATCTCGTTCCTGCGCTCACGCTCCCGAGCCGGCGTACTCCGGAAGTCGCTCGGCCACCGTCGCCGGCGACGGCATGCGGGCGATCTCCTCGGCGACCACCCGGGCCGCGTCGCGGTGCTCGGCGTTGCCGTGCTGCGGCAGCAGACGGTGCGTCCGCTCGGCGACGGCGTCCGCGTTCACCTCCTCGGGAAGCAGCCGCACGGCGACACCGGCGGCGTCGAGTACGTCGGCGTTGGCGAACTGGTCGGCACCCTGCGGCAACACCACCTGCGGTACGCCAGCCGCGAGCGCACCGAGGGTGGTGCCGCTGCCCCCGTGGTGCACCACCACGTCGACGAGCGGCAGCAACTCCGCCTGCGACACCCAGGGGTGCACGGTGACGTGGTCGGGCAGCTCGCCAAGCTGCTCCGGAGGCACCCGGCCCGCCGCGACCACCACCTGCGCGTCCAGCGTCGCCAGGCCGGCAATGACCGTGCGGAGCAGCTCCGGTGTGCCGAACGCCGTACCTAGGGTCAGGTAGA
The DNA here is from genome assembly GCF_057766525.1 of Micromonospora sp. MGP-C2. NCBI lineage: Bacteria > Bacillati > Actinomycetota > Actinomycetes > Micromonosporales > Micromonosporaceae > Micromonospora > Micromonospora sp. MGP-C2. The sequence continues at coordinate 5,527,727 of NZ_JBYMEN010000002.1, read as the reverse complement.
TCAGCGGCCGGGACGTCCGACGGCTCACCCACGCCGCTAGCGGGGTCGGTGTCGAGAACGGGACCGGTCGCAGCTCGATCCGACGTTCGGTGGCGAGGAAGTTCGCGTCCTGGAGCGAAGGCGGGCAGATGTCGAGGTGCGGTCGGCCGACGACCTCGGTGTTCCGGGTGGGAAGGTCGAGGCCGATGCCGTCGGGGAACATCCGACCGAAGCCGTGCCAGAGGCCCGGGATGCCGGCCCGATGAGCGACGACAGCCGCCCCGGGCAGCCCCCACTCGTGCACCACCAGGTCGGGCCTCAGCCGCGCCAGCTCCGGTTCGAGATCCTCGGCGTACACCTCGTAGAAGGCGTCGCCCGGGCGGAACGGCCGCAGGCCGTTGGCGGCCAGCGGCGCGTGCACCGCCGGGCCGGCGGCGAAGTGCACCTCGTGACCGGCGTCCCGGGCGGCGATCGCCAGCGGGATCAGCGGATAGGTGTGACCGACGGACGCAAGACTGGCGAACAGCACACGCATGGCGCCGGACGCTACCCGTCCCGGGGGGCGCGGCCGGTGGCGCGTATACGGTGGCTGCGGTCAGGGCGCGGTTCACTGGCGGAAAGGGCGGTCATGCGTCTGCACGTGGGGTGCGCGATGTGGAGCCACCGGTCGTGGCCGGGTCACCGGCTGCCCTCCGCGGAGCGCCTGCGGCACTACGGCAGCTGGTGCGACGCCGTTGAGGGCAACACGACGTTCTACGCGACCCCGGCCCGGGACACCGTGGAGTCGTGGGCCGCGCAGACCGAACCCGAATTCCGGTTCGTCCTCAAGCTTCCGAAGGTCATCACGCACGAACGTCGGCTCACCGACGTCGGCGAGCCGTTGCGCGCCTTCCTGGACGCGATCGAGCCGCTCGGTTCGCGTGCCCACGCTCTCTGGATCCAGTTGCCCGGCTCGTTCGGTCCCGCCGACGTTGCGACCCTGACCCGATTCCTGGCCCAGCTCCCCCGATCACACCGGTACGCGGTGGAGGTGCGCCACCCCGCGTTCTTCACCGACGACCGCGCGACCCGGCTGCTGGAGGCGACCCTCACCGCCGCATCCGCCGAATGGATCCCCTTCGACACGACCGCCTTCTTCGCGAGCCCACCGACCAGCGACGCGGAGCGGGACGCCTGGACAAAGAAGCCCCGGGTGCCGCTGCGGTCGCGGGCGCTGACGGACCGGCCGGTCGTCCGCTACCTCGGCCGCGACGACTCGACGCGCACCGTCGAGGGGTGGCGACGCTGGGTCGACGTCACGGTGGCCTGGCTGCGGGAGGGTCGCTCACCGACGATGTTCGTCCACACCCCGGACAACGCCGAGGCGCCCGTGCTCGCCCGCCGGTTCCACGACGAGGTACGCGCACGCGTACCCGAGCTGGACGCGCTGCCCGAGCCGATCCCGGTCGAGCCGCTGACGCTGTTCTGACCGGGCGGGTCAGCACTGCTCCTTGTCGAGCAGGTCGTCGAGGTGGGCAGCGGTGCTGATCAGCGAGAGATGGCTGAACGCCTGCGGGAAGTTGCCGATCTGCTCACCGGTCGGGGCGATCTCCTCGGAGTAGAGACCCAGCGGGCTGGCGTAGGTGAGCATCTTCTCGAAGGTCAACCGGGCATCGTCGAGCCGACCGGCCTGGGCGAGCGCCTGTACGTACCAGAAGGTGCACATGTTGAAGGTGCCCTCGGTGCCGGCGAGGCCGTCCGGGGAGGCCTTCGGGTCGTAGCGGTAGACCAGGCTGTCGGAGGCCAGTTCGGCGTCCATCGCCCGCAGCGTCGACTCCCACATCGGGTCGGTCGGCGAAATGATGTTCAGCCCGGGCATCGCCAGGAGCGAGGCGTCCAGGATGTCGGACCCGTAGTGCTGCACGAACGCGCGACGCTCCTGGTTGAAACCGCGGGTCATGACCTGCTGGTAGATGGCGTCCCGTTCGGTGGCCCACCGGGCCGTGTCGCCGGGGCGCCCTCGGCGGTGCGCGATGCGGATCGCACGGTCGAGTGCGACCCAGGACAGCACCCGCCCGTAGGTGAAGTCCTGCCGGCCGGACCGGGTCTCCCAGATGCCGTCCTCGGGTTGGTCCCAGTGCTCGCAGAGCCAGTCCACCAGAGCCGCCGTCTTCTGCCACCCCTCGTACGGCGGGATCAGCCCGTTCCGGTCCGCGAGTTCCAACGAGAGGAGCGCCTCGCCGTAGATGTCGAGTTGCAGTTGGCCGGCCGCACCGTTCCCGATCCGCACCGGCGCCGAGCCCCGGTATCCCTCCAGGTGACCCAACACCTCCTCGTTGAGGTCCGGTGAACCGTCGATCCGGTACATCACCTGAAGGGGCAGGCCGCCGTCCCGGGCCCCGCGGATGCGCTCGTTCAGCCAGAGCAGATACTTCTGGGCCTCGTCGGTGAAGCCCAGCCGCAGCAGTGCGTGCACGGAGAAGGACGCGTCCCGGACCCAGGTGTAGCGGTAGTCCCAGTTCCTCTGCCCGCCGATCTGCTCCGGCAACCCGGCTGTCGGCGCGGCGACCAGGGCGCCGGTCGGCGCGTACGTCATCAGTTTGAGCGTCATCGCCGACCGCTCGACCACCTCCCTCCAGCGGCCCTTGTAGCGGGAGCCGCCCACCCACCGCCGCCAGTAGTCGCGGGTCTCGGCGAGCAGGTCGCACGCCTCCTCGGTGCTCATCGCGCGGGGCGCGTGCGGGCAGGCCGTCTCCAGGACGACCCCGCCGATGTCACCCGTGTGCAGGGTGAACGACGCGGACACGCCGTCCGCGTCCCGCCGGATCCCACTCGCGTCGAATTTCCGTAACGAGTCCTTGAACGCGGCGAGGGTGAGGGTCAGAGTCGGGCTCCGGAAAACGTCGCCCTCGGGATGCACCTCAAGCTCGTACGGGTCACGCCCGTAGTTGAACCGTGGACGGCAGTCGAAGCGGAACCGCATGCGCCCCCGGACCATCCGCACCAGCCGGATCAACCGGTGCTGGTCGGTGGCGCGTTCGCCGGTGACGGGCATGAAGTCCAACAACTCCCCCACGCCGTCGGCGCTGTGGAAGCGGGTGATCAGGATCGGCGTACCGGGTAGGTACAGCTGCTTGCTCGTGTAGTCGATGCCGTCGGGCGTGAGCCGGAAGTGGCCGCCCTTGTCATGGTCGAGCAGCGCAGCGAAGACGCTCGGTGAGTCGAAACGGGGCGCACAGAACCAGTCGACCGCGCCGTCCGCGCTGATCAGCGCGGCGGTCTGCAGGTCACCGATCAGACCATGCGCCTCGATCGCCGGATACGTCGCTTCCACGTTGGTCCCCCGCCGCTCGTGATGGCAACGGCGGCGACTACCCGGGGAAGTTGCCGGCTACACGCGAACTCCTCCGAACCCGCTGGTCATTGCGGAAGCAAACCTTCCGCAATCGCCGATAGCGTCCCTATCGACGACATCGACGAAGGGACACCTGATGAGCCTGCGAGGATTCGCCACACTCAACATCTGGGCCGACGACGTGAAGGTGGCAACCGCCTGGTACGCGAATTTCCTCGGGGTCGAGGCGTACTTCATGCGCCCGGGGCCCGACGGGCGCCCGGCCTACACCGAGTTCCGCATCGGTGACTACCAGGCCGAGTTGGGCATCATCGACCGCGGGTACGCGCCGCCCGGGGCCGCGACGGGGCCCGGCGGCGCGGTCATGCACTGGTGTGTCGACGACCTCGAGGCCACCGTCGAGCGGCTGCTGGCGCTGGGGGCCACGGAGTACCAACCGATCACTCCGCACGGCGACGAGGGGTTCATCACGGCAGCGGTGGTCGACCCGTTCGGCAACGTGCTGGGCGTCATGAGGAACCCGCACTACCTCGACGTCCTCGCGTCCCTCAAGGCGACGTGACGCACTGGGCTCTCCCGACGCGGCGGCGGTGCCCGCCGCAGGCCCCGCCTGCTCAGTCCCTACCGGCCCGATCCAGTGCCTGCCGTACCAGCTCTCCCGCCTCGTCGGTGCCCATCGCGCTGGCCATGAGAAGGTCGTGGGCGGCCGTGTGGAACTCACCCGCGGCGATCATTCCTGAGTAGCCCAACCGGTGGGTGTGCGGACGGGTGGGATCCCGCGCGGGTTTTCCCTGCGCCTTTCCGACCAGCGCGACAGCGGTGAGGATCTGCCGGCGCGCGTCCTGAGGGTCCGCACGCTCGGGGGTGGTGACGCGTCTCAGCGTCTGCACGCTGGTGGCCAACAGGTCGATGGCAGCCGCGAACTCATCCGGTATCGGCTCATCGTCCCGGAGAGCCTTGGTGAGTCTCCTCGCGACGGCCCGGCAGCCGTACAGGCTGCGCTCGAGATGGTGGATGGACCGGGTGTATTGGGCCAGAATCTTGCGTTGGCGCCACCGTAGTGGCGCCAGTCGCACCACTTCCTGGGCAGCCCCGAGCCCCTCGTCCAGCGCGGTCATCCGTGATCCAAGAATCCGCAGACCGGTCAGACTCTGCTCGGCGCCGCCAAGGTCCCGACGACGCAGCGCCGCGGCCAGGTTGTGCAGGGCGGCGATGGTCGGGTCGAGGACCGGTTCGGCCAGCCGCCGCACCGTCCGCTGCGGGTGGATGGGCACCAACAACAGGCCGACCGCCAGACCGATGAGCCCGCCGACTGCGGAGTCGACGAAGCGAGGGACGGACAGCTCACGCACGGGCGGTTCCAGGGTGGCGATGAGCACCGCGGTGCCGCCGGCCTGGGCGAGCAGGGATCCACCGCCCTTGAGCAGCACGGCGACGATGATCGCCAGCACCACGACCAGACCGGTCTGCCAGGGCCCGATGCCGAACAGCGACATGAGTGCGTCGCCGACGGCGAGGCCCAGGACCACCCCGACCAGCAGCTCGATGGTGCGCCGCAGGCGTGTGCCCATCGAGGCGGCCACAATGCCGACCGCGGTGGTGGGCGCGAGGACCGGGGAGGGGTTGTCCAGGAACTGGGCTCCCACGAACCAGGCGAGCGTCGCCGCGACGCCGGCCTGCACGGCGAGCAGCCCGAAGAGGCGGAACCGCCAGACGCGGGCACTTACCGCGTGTCGTAGCCGCGCACGCAGGCCGGCCACCGTCCGGTCGGTCCGGGACGCCTCACCCGATGCCGGGTCGGAGTGCGGTGCCGGCTCCTGATTCGCGGGCATTCGCGCCGCTTACCCGCCGAAGGCGAACCTATCCGGCGGTAGCGCCATATCGCGTGCGGTTGCCTCAGTGGGCGGGATTCGGCGTGTGCGGCAGTCGACCGAGTTGGCGCCAGTCGGTCTCCGCGACGTCGACGCCGTAGTGCTTGGCGGCGGCGAGGATGTTCTGGAAGGCCAGGTCCCGGTCCGCGTCGGTGACGCCCTGCACCTGGTCGAAGCGTGCGATGGCGTTACGGACGTGACCGGCGTCGGTCATGGGTTCCTTGCGCTCCTTGGGGAACGCGAAGACGGTCTCCGGCAGCTCGCGCTTGTCCTTGCTCGACAGGCCACCGTGCTTCTCGTGGGGTTTCCAGGTTGAGGTCATCACCCACCATTACCCACTCGTTGTCCGGCAGCACCTCCGCTCACGGAGAGAGGCTGTCGCTTCAAGGAAGGTTCAAGTAGCCCGGGGCCAGGCCCGTGTCGGCCTGGCCCCGCGGTCCGGTCGGTCAGCTACGCAGCGTCCACTGCTGGTTCGCGCCGCCGTTGCAGGACCAGAGGATGACCTTCGTGCCGTTGGCGGTGGCGGCGCCGAAGGCGTCGAGGCAGAGCCCGGACTGGGCGTTCGTCACGGTGCCGTTGGTGTTGACGTTCCACTGCTGGTTGAGCCCGCCGTGGCAGTCCCAGATGATGACCGCCGTGCCGTTGGCCGTGCCGGCCCCGGAGGCGTCCAGGCACTTGTTGCCGTACACGGTCAGCTGCTTGCTGGAGGTGTGGGTCCAGCGTTGGTTGGTGCCGGTGGAGCAGTCCCAGAGTTGCGTCTGGGTGCCGTTGGTGGTCGAGGCGTTGGGCACCTCGACACAGCGACCGGACTGGCCACCCACGAGTTGTCCGTTGCCCGTACCGCTGCCCCCGCCCTGCTGCTGCCGGACGATGGATGTCGACTCGGCCGACCGGTTGCCCTGTGCGTCGACGACGTAGAGCCGGTACTCGCCCTGCGTGGCCGGCACGGCGATGGACGTGGCGGTGCCGGCTGCCCTGGTCATCGTCGCCCCGGCGGTGAAGGTGGTCGTGCCGTACGGGGCCAACCAGACCGACCTGGTGGCGTCGCCGATGCTCCGGATCGGGATCGACGCCGTGGCACTGGCAACGAACGTGCTGGCCGGCAGCACGTAGTTCGGTGCGGAGAAGGTGCTCGCCGGAATGATGTCCCGGTACGCGTCCTCAAGGCCGGAATTCGCGGCGATGCCGTAGGCCGCCGCCGGCCAGACATAGTCGGAGGAGACGAGGATGTCGCCGATCGTGCTGTTCGGCAGGAACTTGTTCGAGACCTTGTTGATCGGGCCGTAGATCTGCGTGATGCTCAGATCGTGCTTACGCCCGAAGTCGTCTGAGTTGATCATCCAGGTGACGTTCTTGTCGATACTCAGCACGTTGTCGCGGAACGTGATGAACGCCGACCCCTCGTCCGGGTGCAGCCCATACTTGTGACCCGACGGGACGCCCTGGAGATAGTTGTTGGTGATGGTGGTCCCCGGCTGACTGCCCAACGTGTAGATCGGCGCCGTGTCACTCAGCCGCTGCACCGTGTCGATGATGTGGTTGTAGCTGATGGTGTTGTTTCTCGCCGTCGTGGTCGGTCGGTTCGGCACGATCGAGCCCGACGATCCGTCGAAGTTCCACCAGCCCCAGCCGAGCGTGATGCCGGACCACGGGGTCTTCTCGATCCGGTTGCGCTGGATGGTCAGGGTGTCGGCGAAGTACGCCGAGATGGGGCTGTGGCCGTTGAACAGGACGGCACTGTCGTACAGATAGTTGTTCTTGATGTCGATGTTCTTCGGCAGCCCCTCGACCTGTGCGGAGAACTTCTCGCGGTTGGTCGAGGTGCCGTCTCCGATGTAGACGTGCTGCGGATGGCCCACGGTGATGGCGGACCCGGCGATGTCGTTCGTGTGGTTGCCGATCAACTGCGTGCCCTGCACGTCGTTGATCATGTTGATCCCGTCAGCGCCGGTGTGCTGGATCCGGTTGCGTTGCAGGAGGATCCCGTCCGCGTTCTGGATCTGGATGATGCCGGGCGTCACATCCACGTTCCGGTAGTGGTAGACGTGGAAGTTGCCCTTCGCGTACACCTGGGCACCGAGGTTGCCCTGCTGCGCCTGCTTGAAGGACGCGCCAGCGACGTTGAACAGGTTCCAGTCGGAGTGCTGCACCGTCAGCCCGGAGAACGTGATGTTGCGCGCGTGGCTGCTGGTCGAGGTGCCGGCGACCCGCAGCAGGTTGGTGACGTTGTTCGGCGCGTAGACCGTCGCGGTCGACATGTTGTCGGCACTGGCCTTGTAGTAATAGACCGTCCGGGTGCCCTTGTCGAAGTAGAACTCACCGGGCGCGTCCAGGAACTCGTAGGCGTTCATGAGCTTGTGGGTGCCGCCCACCTGGGCGTTGCCGTTGAACGCGCCCTGGGCGATGGCAGCGCCCGGCTGCTGGAAGAGGGCCACCCGGTTCGCGCCGTCGGAACTCGTGGTCACCTGACGGACGCCCACGATGGCCGTGGTCCAGGTCGTGCCCGTCTCGATCTCGATGTCGTCCTGGTTGCGAGCGATGGCCGGGAAATCGTTCAGGCTGTATTTGGCGCCGTCGCACTGCGACCCCGACTCCCAGGCCCACGCGGCCTGGTTGGCCGTGATGTTGTACGTCCCGTAACAGCCCGCCGAGCTGATCGTCTTCGACGCCATGTACGCGCGCTTGTCGTTGACGTAGAGCGCCCGCAGCTTGTTGGCGCGGTCGAGCGGCGCCTTCCAGACGTTGCCGCTGTGCTGGGTCCACCCGGTCACCTGGACACCCCCGTCGAGAACCGGCTTCTCGTTGGGGTAGGCGCCGTAGATGACCCGGTATCCGTTGGTGCCGGAGTCACCGGCACCGAATTCGACAGTGCTGCTGATCGGATAACTGCCACCGCGGAGGTACACGTTGATGTCGCCGGTCATGCTCGCATTCACCGTACGGACGACGTCCCGTGCGCGTTCCAGACTCTTGAACGGCGATTGGATGGTCCCCGGATTGGTGTCATTTCCGTCCGGGGCGACATAGTAGGTCGCCTGGACTGCGGCCGAGGCCGGCATTTGTTGGATGAGCACGGCCGGCAGCGTCGCGGCGACGAGCGCCGCGACCGCCAGCAGGGACGTTCGAGCGGTGGATGCGGTTGACTTCACGTGCTGTTCCTTTCCATTGCCGTCGACATGGACCTGCCTGCGTATCGAGCGACGAGTACGGAAACAGCGACGCCACTGAGGGCCGGCGGGGACGTCTGTCGCCCGACCGCACTCCTTTGCCAATCGCTCCGAAATCTTCCCGCAAAGCGTAGGTCACACGTCTGACCATTGCAACCGGCAATTGGAAGCGGTCAATGCGCAAATGATGTCGGATCGGGCAGAGCGCGCGTGCTGGCCGGCGCACCTTCTGCCGCATCGTCCGACGAATCGGTGACGACGTGCCCGCCATCGCGCAGGCGGCGGGCGGGCACGTCAGAGCCGACCGGGGGCCGGGTCGACGATCGACCCGACCCCCGGTCGTCGGTCACCTGATGGAGAAGTCCGCCACGCGCAGCGCGGAGTCGAACACCAGGTACACGTCCTGCTTGCCGGCGGCCCCGGCCAACTCGGTGCTGGTGCTGACATACCGGTAGTCGTCGCCGGTGCTGGGCACGGTGGCCGTGCCGAGCAGTCGGCCGGTGGGCGATCCCAACCGGACCTCGACGGCGCCCGCTCCCGCACCGGCCCTGGCGACACTCGCGGTGAAGGTCCGCGCGCCGGGACGCAACGCCGAACCCTCGAAGGAGATCCACTGACCGGCGGCGGTGGACCCGACGGCCGTACCCCGGACCTTCGTCTCGTCGACGAGCCGGACCCCGGCGTACCGGTCGAAGTTCTCCGCCCGGGTGGGCCGGGACAGGTCCCGGGCCGGGATCGTCTCACCGCGCACCCGCACCGCGGCCCGGGCCCGGATGTCCTGCGCGGACGCCCCGACCATCAGGTCGTAGGTGGACGACTCGACCACCCACCGGCTGCGGGTGACGTCCCAGTGCGCCAGGTCGGCGGCGGGCAGTCGGAGCGTCACGGTCCGGGTCTGTCCGGGCGCGAGTTGCACCCGCTGGAACGCCTTGAGCTGGCGGATCGGGGTCTTGTCCCGCGAGGTGCGCTGATGGGTGTAGAGCTGGACCACCTCGGAGCCGGCCCGGTTGCCGGCGTTGGTCACGTCGACGCTGACCGCGATCGTGTCGTCGGCCGCGACCGAGTGGGCACCGGTACGCAGCTGGCCGTACCGGAAACGGGTGTACGACAGCCCGTGGCCGAACGGGTAGAGCGGCTTCGCGCGGTTGTACAGGTAGGTCTGGCCGGACGAGATGATGTCGTACTCCAGCAGGTCCGGTGGCAGTTGTGAGTCCGAGCGGTACCAGGTCTGGGTGAGCCGGCCGGACGGGTTGCGGTCGCCGAAGAGGACGTCGGCGACGGCGTGCCCGGTCTCGGCGCCCGCGTGGGTGGTCCAGACGATGGCCGGAACGTGCTCCTGCTCCCAATTCAAGGTGACCGGGTAGCTGGTCTGAAGCACCAGCACCGTACGTGGATTGGCCTTGGTCACGGCCTTGACCAGCGCCTCCTGGCCGGCGCTCAACGCGGTCGAGGTGCGGTCGTGCGCCTCGCGGCCGTTGATGAACGGGTTGCTGCCGACCACCAGCACGGCGGTGTCGGCCGCCTTCGCCGCCGCCACGGCCCGGTCGATCCCGCTGCTGACCACCTCACGACTGAAGTGGGTCGCGTCGGCCGCTGTCGACGCGCCGAGCTTGAGGGCGCCGTCGTCGCCCACGGTCACGTACGTGTCGGCGCCGAACCAGCTCTCCTTCGTCTCGTAGCCGACGTAGCGCAGCGCCACCGTGCCGTCGGCCTGCGGCTCCAGCTTGAACTGCTGCTGGACGTACCAGCCGTTCGGCTGCTCGTCACGGGTGACGAACGGCCCCCAGTTGTAGCCGAGGTAACGGCCGTTGGCGGCGTTGCGCAGGGTCACCACGTCCTGGCCCCAGTCCACCACGTCGAACTGGGCGGCGAGGTCTGCGCTGGCACCGGTGGCGGCGACCGGGTCGGCGTCGGTGGTGCCGGTGGCCGTGACGTACCGGCCGGTCGCCGGGTCCTTCAGGGCGATCCGGTCCGCCCCGTCGAGCCCGCTCACACTGGCGGAGTCGCCCAGCCGCTCGCGGATGCCGTCGAGCGCAGTCACCTCGTACGGCAGATCGCCGCCGTACCAGTCGGAGTAGAGGGTGTCGGCCAGCGGCCCGAGCACTGCCACCTTGCGGGTCCGGGCGGGGTCCAGTGGAAGCGCCTGGCGCGTGTTCTTCAGCAACACCATTGCCTCACCGGCGGCCTGCCGGGCGAGTCGCTGGTGTTCGGGGCTGTTGATGACGTCCGGGGTGATGCCCCCGAACCGGCCCCCGCCCGGGTCGAACTCACCCAGCCGGAACCGCACGTTCAGGGTCTCCCGGATCCGGGCGTCGATGTCCCCCTCGGTGAGCAGACCGGTGGCCAGCGCCTGCTTGATGGCGGTGACGGTCGGCTGCGCGTTGGTGTCGTCGGTGATGAAGCTGTTCAGGCCGGCCTTGACGATCGCGGCGTTCCCCTCGGGGAGGGTCGCGTAGTAGCCCTGGGAGCCGATGAGGTTGTTCGGCGCCCAGGCGTCAGTGACGTTGAGCAAGGGCTGGTCGGTCCACCCGCGGATGACGGTGGCCAGGTCCGGATCCACTGTGGCCGGACGACCGTTGACCAGGTTGTACGACGCCATCACGCCGGTCGCCGCGTCGGCGGCGATGGCTGGTTTGAAGGCGGCGCGGTCGTACTCGTTGAGCACCCGTGGTGGCACGTTCGACGAGGTCACGTCACGCCGGACCTCGTTGTTGTAGGCCAGGTAGTGCTTGAGGGTCGGCGCGCTCTTCAGGTGGTCCGGGTCCCCGCCGGTCATCCCCGAGCCGTACGCGGTCGAGATCGCGGCGGTGAGCGTCGGGTCCTCGGAGTAGCCCTCCTCGTTGCGGCCCCACCGGGGGTCGCGCAGCAGGTTGACCACCGGTGCCCAGAGGTTGAGCCCCCAGACCCGGGGGTTCTGCGCGTGGTAGCCGCGCGCCTCGTCGCCGACGGCGGAGCCGACCTGCCGGATCAGGTCGGTGTTCCAGGTGCTCGCCATGCCCACCGGCTGGGGGAAGGACGTGCCCGTGGCCTTCACCACGGCGCCGTTGTTGTCGATGTCGGTCGACCACGCCACTCCGTGCAGGGCCTCGGTGCCGGTCTTGAACAGGCCGATGCCGAGCCGGGGGACGGCCGGCTGGTACTGGTGCAGCCAGGAGATCTTCTCGTCCAGGGTGAGCCGGCCGAGCAGATCGTCGACCCGGGCGTCCACCGCCAGGTGTGGATCACGGAAGGGATAGGTGGGCTCGGCCAACGCCGTGCCGGGAACGGCCGGTAGGGCGAGCAGGGCAAGCGCGAGCGCGGTGATTCCGCGCCGGAGGCGCCATTTCCGCATGCGGTTCTCCTCATGTCGTACGACCGACGCCAAGGGGCGCCGAGACCGACGTGACCAGGCTCGACACCCGGCTGACGGGCCTGAACGACGGGTCGTCGAAGCGCTTCGACGATGTGGCCGCGTCATCACGGCCAGGATTGTGGTGATCCCCGCAACCATAGATGCGCGCCTATTGGCGAGGCAAGGTCGCCCGGCGGGAGGTGCAACGTCGGTTGGCCGACGAGTGGTCTGAGATCGGCGGCTGACCCGCACGCGTCAGCGCGGTTTCAGGGCCCTTTCCGGCTGCTCAATACGTTCGCGACATGACAATCAAACGTTCCACGCGTACGAGGCGCGGGACTGCTGTGGTGGCGATGATCGCAGTCACCGCGGCAGGTGTGCTGTTCGGCGAACCCGCGTCGGCCGATCCCGTCCCCGTCGAAGTCCCTCAGGCGGCGCTCACCGACCGGGCCTTCGGCCAGGTCGCCGAGACCCACCTCCAGGGTGCCGATCGGATCAAGGCCGTGGTGCTGTCGGCCGAGTTCGTCCAGTGGCACCGGCTGCACCCGAACGCCACGGCCGGACAGGCACAGACCCAACTCACGGCGCGCAAGCAGCTGCTCGACAGCTCGCTGACCTCGTACGACGTGTTGGTGCCCGAGCAGGACCTACTGCTCAGGTCCGTCGACATCCTGCTCGGCGCGCCCGGCGGCGACACCCGGACCTCGCCGGAGATCACCGGCCTGGTCGGGGCCGTGATCGGAAAGACCGTCGAACCGTGGGACACCCGCGAGGAACTCGCCTCCGGCGCCCTGCGTACCGCCCAGTGGCTGCGCGGCCGTGACGACGCCCTCGCCGCCGTCTGGTCCGCGGTCCGACAGGCGGGGGCAGGCAGCGCTCCGGTCGCCACCGCCTGGAACACAGTGCTCGGTGCGCCGGCCGGTGTGGACGTGACCAGCACCTACGAGGAGCTCACGCAGGATCCCGGGCTTTCGCACGTGGACCTCGACGCGATCCTGGCGCTGCGGGACGACCCGGTGGCGTACGTCGCGGCGGCCAAGCAGCAGCTCGCCTCGCTGCACGCGCAGCTGCTCGGCCTGAGCTTGGAGATCCGTCTCGAGATCGGCGAGAACAACCGCAAGTGTCCGCCGGAGGGGCCGCCGAGCGCCGAGTGCACCGCGGCGGCCAGGAAGGCCGCCGAGGACCGGGACAAGGCACGGCAGCAGACGATCTCCGACGTCAAGGCCGGGGTGGGCATGGTGTCGACCATCATCGGGTTCGCCGACCCGGACGCCGGCAAGAAGTCCAAGGTGATCGGCGAGGCGGTCCTCACCACGATCAGCGCCATCTCCAAGTACGCGGCGGCGATCGCGGGCCGCGGGCTGGCGGGGTCGATCTTCAGCACCGCGACCTTGGCGATGACCGGCAACATCTTCGGCGCCGTGATGTCGATCGTCGGGCTCTTCGGCAGCAGCGCCCCGTCGCTGGATGCGCAGATCCTCGCCCAGGTCAAGGCACTGCGCGACGAGGTGCGGGCCCTCGGCGACGAGATGCGCGCCAGCTTCGCGCGGGTCGAGGCCCAGATCAACACGGTGTACGCGAACATGATGGCCCAGTTCGACAAACTGAACGCGGCGATCGCCGGCAACACCGCCCAGATCACCCTCGTCCAGCAGCAGGTCGCCCAGCTCGGCCTCCGCCTGGAGGACATCGCCGCCACCGTCCTGGCCGCGATCGGCGACGCCACCCTGCACTACGCCCGCGCCGACATCAACCAGTACATCGGCTACCTGGAGAACTTCGGCCAACCGATCCCGACGTACGGCGAGTTCGTCGGCCCGGAGAACGAGTTCCACCTGACCGCCACGCAGTTGGCCAGCGGCAGCGCCTTCGTGGTGCCCAGGACCGACGCCGACAACCCGGCGCTCGACCCGACCACCGTCCTCAACAGCTTCGGCGAGGCACGGTCGATCAATTACCTGGCTCGGGTGGCCAGCGGGCGTGACCCTTCGATGGTCGAACCGGCGACGCCGGTCGGCAACCCGACGGTGTGGAACCTCGGCGCGCAGGCGTACTCCATGTTGTTGCTGCAGAACCCAACGTACGCCGCCCAGGTCAGCACCAGCCGCGCGGCGCAGATCGAGGCGGAGGGCACCCGCATCGCGGATCTCGCGGCCAGCTTCGGTCGGCCGGTCGACGGCAACGCCAACAGCCTGATCAGGGGGCTGATCGACGAGTACGTCGCCGCCACCAACGAGCTGTCGACCGCGCTGGCCGCCTTCCGGACCAACGAGATCCAGGCCCGCTGGGAGCCCGACGCCAATGGTGTGCAGGTCAAGGTGCTCAAGAACTACGACCTGTTCTGGGACACGGACAAGCCGCTCGCCCCGGCACCGACGAAGGTCGACGAGGCGACGGTGCCGGCGTGTGACGGCCCCCGGCAGATCGACCGACCCAGCAACGTCCGCTACGACCTGATGTCGAACATGGTGCAAACCCTCCAGTACGCGTACACGCCGCGCCTCGGCGAGCCGCCGGCGGGCGTACGGGAGTTGCCCGAGGTCGGCTACTGCTACACGCCGAGCTGGGTCCACACCCGGACGACGGACAACGGAGGCGTGATCCGCTCCTACGGCAAGCTGCGGTTGCAGATCCACAGCCGGTTCCGGCTGAACTCGTCCACGGCCTGGCAGAACTCACGGACCGCCGACTACACCTGGCCCGGCGAGCAGGTCTACCACGTCTACTGCGAGTTCTTCAGCTGCAACAACGAGACCACCCCCGAGCAGGCCCTGACCCAGAGGTGGCCGTCCGGCCGTTACGCCTTCGCGAGCGGCGCCACGGCCGTGAACAACACGGCCCTGGACACCTCGCTCACGCCGACCCTGCGCGGTTTCCTGCAAGCCCGACAGAAGTCCCTCTACGACCGGGTACGCGAGCTGAGCACTCAGGTCAGCGGACCGGTGCCCACCGCGCTGAAGAAGATGAACACATCCGCGCGGCTGCTCCAGGCGTACACCCGGTTGGGTCTGCCCAACGCCCTCGACTCGGACGACGTGTTGTCCGCGAACCTGTTCGGGCAGTACCAGATTCCGGTGAACATGCCGACGGACGCCAAGATCGGCAACGCCTACGCGAAGGCGGGCGGGAACTACGCCCTCTGCGGGCCCGCACCGTGCTCGCCCGACACCAGCCGCCCGCTGCGCGACCAGGTCAGCCTCAAGCTGCCCTGCGATCCCGCTGTCGACTCGTCCAACCTGCCCGGTGACCCCCTCGGCGACTGCCTGGTCACCAGCGCGCGGTCGCGTGCCAACGCGCTCACGCAACGGTACGAGACCTGGGCGGACCAGATGACCGCCGGGCTGCACCGCGAGCGGGTGCCGTGGCTGAACGACACCCTCACCGGTCTGCGCATCACCACACGCCTGACCCACGCCAACTGACCCAGGCGTTGCCGGCGCCTCCGGGCGCCGGCAACGTGCCGTCCGCCGCTGGGCGAGGCCCCTCGTGCCGGGCTACGGGACGATGGGGAGCACGTCGTCGTCACGCCCGGACTGGGTGAGTCCCGAGGCTGCGGCAATGGCCTCGATGGCTTCCTCCAGCCCGGTGGTCTCCGGGAGGACAAGCTCCCCGGGCCAGCCCAGCACGTCGTGCGGGGCGTACCAGCCGCTCATCTGCTCGGCGGTGAAGTCGTTGACCTGCGGGCGCGTGAGGTGCCGGCGCAGGGTCTCGGGCAGGGACACGTCGAGGTAGCAGAACAGCGACCGCCCCCGGTGACCGTCGCGCAGATCCGTGAGCATGCTCCGGTAGCGGCTGGCGTGCAGGATGCCCTCCAACACCACGTGGTAGCCGTGATCGAGCGCGAACCGCACGGTCTGCCCGATCAGCGCCGGAGCGGCACCGCCGGGCCGGTCCCGCTCACGCAACACGATGCGACGCAGGTAGTCCTGCTCGACCAGGGCACAGCCCCGGCCGTGCCGACGCCGCAGTTCCCTGGCGATGCTGGTCTTGCCCGAGCCGGAGTTGCCTCGAACGCAGACCAGGATCGTGCCCAGGCTGCCGGTCGGGACGGATTCAGTGGCCACGGCGCCCCCTCCTTCAGCCGGGTGCTCGGTGGCCTCGCCTGTCCACGATACGCACGACATTCGCGGCAGACGCACAGCACGGTCCGGTGCGGTAGCAGCCCCGCGTCGCATGCGGTTGTGTGCATGGTGCCGGTCTCGCTCAGCCTTGCCGCGCGGTCCGGGGGTGCCTACGGTCAAACAGTCGGCCGTGGGCACCCGCGATTCGACCGTCCGCTATGGCTGCGGCTGGCGGTACTTGTTCTCGACCAAAGTCGCGGCGACGTCGCGGAGCTTTCGGTTGGTGTCCTGGGACATCTTGCTCAGGATGCTGAACGCCTCGTCGGGGCTGCAGCGTTGCTCGGCTATCACGATGCCCTTGGCCTGTTCGATCACCGCCCGGGATTCCATGGCTGCCTGCATGTGCTGCGCCAGGGTGGCCGTCGCGTCGTACAGGTGGGCGTTGGCAAGCGCGACCGCGGCGTAGCCGGAGAAGGTCTGGGCGAGCACGACCGCCTCGTCGTCGAACGCGCCGGGTCTGGTGGAGTACATGTTCAGCGCGCCGGTGACCGCCTCCTGGACGGGCAGGCCGACCGACAACGAGCTGCGTACGCCGGCGTCGATGGCCGCTGGCGTGTAGTGCGGCCAGCGTTCTTCGCGGGTCAGGTCGGGCACCGACACGACAGCGGTGGTGGCGGCCGCCTCCAGGCAGGGGCCGCCGCCCTGTTCGTACTGCCGTTCGTCAAGGTTTGCGGCGAGGTCGCCGGTGAACGCCGCGGTGTGCGCGTTCCTGCCCCGGATCAGGGTCACCGACGCCTCGTCGACCCCGGCGATGGTCCGTTTGGCGAGGTTCGCGACCTGCTGCAGGACACCTTCGAGGTCGGTCTCGTCGAGTTTGATCCGGCCGAGCTCGGCGAAGGCGTGCGTGGGGTCCAGGGGTTGTTGATCGGCCACGGATGACGTCCCTTGAAGAGGGCACATCAGCTTGAATCCGCTGGACAAGCCGATGCGCAGGTCGCTGTAGGCTTCCCATGGAAGTTGGGGAGCCGGGACCTGCGCCGCTTGTTTGACGCTGGGCTCGTCGACGCAATCTTTTGCGTCGACCACAGACCTGGGATTGTAATAGTCGGAAACCGATGACGCCTGCACGGCCTCACGTGCTACTTACCGCGTTACTCTGCGCACGCTGGGTCAAGGAACCGCCCCCAGCAGTCACTCAGCCGCTCTGATTTCTGGCGGTTTGCGTGACTCCTTCCTGCCGCAACTCCAGGACGCGATGGTGATCGTCGGTCTGCACGAACCGGACCTCCAGGTCGAGTCCCGGGTGCAGGTAGCGGCCGCCCGGCTCCGCCAGCAGGACGACCGGCTGCTGGGCGGCGGCGGAGAAGGTCAGGTGGCCGTCGCTGACCGCGATGTCGATCGGGTAGTCGTCGCGCAGGACGTAACGGCCCGCCACGTCACCAAGTGGCTCGGCGCTGACATCGGTGGCGTAGTGACGGTCGGCAGCGGCACGGATGCTCGCCAGCAACTCCCACCCATCCTCGGAATTGGCCATCGCCGCGACCGCGGTGCCGCTGTCAGGCCAGACGTAGGAGAAGCAGGTATAGCCGACGTTCTGCCCGGTGTGCCCGAACCGTCGGCATCCGGCGCGGTCGGCGAGCTCGGTGCCGAGCCCGTAGACGCCGCCGGGGATCTGCGGTGACCACATCTCTGTGGCCAGGTCGCGGCTGAGCAGCTTCGAGTCCCCCGAGGCCGCCCGGGCGATCTCAAGGTCGAGCCGAAGCAGGTCGGTCGGGGTGCTCCACAACCCAGCTGCCGCCGTCTCCGGCTGCACCCGCCAACCGCCGGGCACCCCGGTGCCGCCCCCATGATGGCCACGAGCCACCGGATGCTGCCGCTGGTGCGGAAGCTGCTGGTCGAAGCTGCTGTCGGCCATGGCCACCGGCTCCAGCACCAACGATCGCATGAGGTCCTCGAACGGGGTCCCCGTCACGTCCACCATCAACTGCTGGAGCACCGAGTAGTGGCTGCCCGAGTACCGGAAACGGCTACCCGGCAGAAGGGTCGACCGCACCGGTGGGGTGGTCGTGGAGCCGCCGCCCTCCAGGACCTGCAACAGCGACGGGGCGCGACCCGCGGCGTAGCCGCGATACCAGGTGTCGGACAAACCGGCGGTGTGCGCCAGCAGCTGTCGTACCGTCACCCGGGTTCGCTGACCAGCGCGGTCGAGCAGTTGCCACGAGATGAGGTACTCGCTGATGTCGGCGTCCAGATCCAGCACGCCGTCCTGAACCAGCAGCAACGCGCCGAACGCGGCGACATGCTTACTGATCGAACAGGCCGCGAACGCGGTGCCCGCGGTCAACGGCGTCGACGCCTCACCACCCGTGACGCCGTAGCCGCTCGCCCACAGCCGCCCGCTCACGTGCCCGACGGCGATGCTGACCCCCGGCACCTGGTAGGTGTGCATCAGATCGGACAACGTCGCCGTGTCCGGCGAGAGCCGCCCGGAGACACGTGCCGGTCAAGTTCGCCCAGCAACAGGGCCCATTCCTGCGACAGATCCACGTCCTCCACGGCATCGATTCTTGACCACCAGTGCTGCCCGATCAACGCCCGCGCCGCCTGGTCTGCCCCATCACGCAGCACCGTGCGCCGCTCGGTTCAGGTGTGCAGCGTCCGGCCTGGGCTGTGGCCGTAGGCCCGGCGGTAGTCGGTGCTGAAGCGTCCTGGATGGGTGAAGCCCCAGCGCGCCGCGACTGCCGCCACTGTCGCACCGGTGCCCGGATCGGCGGCTTGCAGGTCCCGGTGGGCACGGTCCAGACGGACCTGGCGCACGTACTGCGACGGGGTCATGTCACGGTGCCGGCGGAACGCGTTCTGTAGGGCACGGACGCTCAGACGGGCCTCGGCAGCCAGGTCGGTCACTGTGACGCCGCGGTCGGCATGCGCCTCGGCGTACGCCATGGCCCGCCGTAGCGTCGCCGGTGCGACCGGGCGCGCTCCGGAAGCCTGGTCGCCGTCCTGCGTGGCATTGGAAAAGGTGGCCAGTGCCGCTGTGGCCAGCAGTCGGCGTAGTTGGGCAACGATCAGGCGGTTGCTGGCAGCCTCCGGCACAGACCGCATTGAACGCCAAACATACGACACGGTCTGTGACCAGTGACGGGCCAACACGTCGGTCCTCGGTCGGCCGTCGCCGAAGCGAAGACCCGCAGCGTCGAGGCCGGCTTCCTGGGCGGCGTCCTCGACCAGCGATCGCGGCACACGTACCGTCAGGACGTCCACCCCGCGGAACGTGACGATCAGCGGGCGGTCCGGGGTTGGAGCACGACTCCACCGGCCTTGACGGGAAAGCGGTCACGACCGTCCTCCATGACGAAGTGCCCGTCGAGCATCACGTTGATGTTCAGGTCGGCGCTGGGCTCGGTCCGGACCAGGGTGCCCACCGAGTAGTGCAGTCGCTGCACCGTCAGATCGTCAAGACTGGCCACACTGGTGTCCAGCAGGGCACCCTCGGGTCCTGGTTTGCTGAACCGCACCTGAAGGTCCACGAGCGCGGTGCGGAAGAACTGGTGCGCCTCCTCGACGTCAGTGGTCCGGTAGTGCTGAAGATGGGACTGGTTGACGGCGTTCTGGTCGCCCACGATGACCCCCGGCAGGCTCCGACTGGTGCTGGCCGACATGGCCTGCTCAGTCCACGATGCCCCAGGCTCGCGCACCAAAACCCCGACGACTCAGGGGCATGGCCGGTTGGCCATGCCCCTGCATCTTGCTGGTGCGCCGCCAGGGACTCGAACCCCGAACCCGCGGATTAAGAGTCCGCTGCTCTGCCAGTTGAGCTAGCGGCGCTCGCCGGCAACGGGACGAGACGGTAGCACGCCCCGGACGCCACCCCGAACGAGCAGGGGTCCGCCTTACCGCAGCGTCAGGGTGACCTGCCCGGTCGCGACCCCGGACGGGTCCACCACCAGGGAGTACGTGCCAGAGGCTGGCAGCACTGTCGGCGCGATGTCGCCGGCCCCGTTGACCACACAGCCGCTGGTGATGGGGCTGCCATCGGGGGCGCGTAGCTCCAGCACGCCGCACTGGTCGGGTAGGTCCGAGGCGGTCGCGGTCAGCCTCACCGCCGTGCCGGCGCTGGCGGTGAACCGGTAGGTGGTGACCGCGCCGGGTTGGTCGACGGTGGCGACGACCTGCGGCCCGCCGACGGTGATCGTCGCCGCCCGGTCGCGGCTGCTGACGAGCCGCAGTGTGGTCGCGCCGGTGCCGCGTCCGCTGGGGTCGACCACCACGGTGTACGTCCCGTCAGTGGGCAGCAGCGTGCCGTCGATCTCGCCGACGCCGTTGATCACGCAGCCGCTGTGCAGCAGCCGGCCGTCGGTGTCGCGCAGTTCCAGTGGGGAGCACTGGTCGGTCAGCGTGCTCGTGGGCACCTCGACGAAGACGCGCTCACCCTGCCGCCCGGTGAACCCGTACCGGGCGCGTGCGCCGGGCTGTTCCAGTGTCGCGATGACCGTCGGGCCGTTCGCTTGCAGCGTGCCGTCGACGTCCCGAGCCGCGTACACCAGGATGGCGGCTCGTCCGGTGTCGCCGGGAGCGGCGGTGACCCGCACGGCGTACGTGCCGGTGGCGGTGAGGTCGACGCGGTCGATGTAGCCGACGCCGTTGATGGCGCAGCCGCTCGCGATCTCCCGGCCGGTCGGGTCGGTGAGCGTGTACGGCGAGCAGCGGTTGCCGATCCCGGGCGCGGTGGCGTCGACGAAGATGACGTCTCCGGCCCGGCCGGGGAATGTCAGCGGCGCCCCGCCGGGGGTCAGGCTGGCGGTCGCCACGGGTACGGCGGTGATCGGCGTGGTGGCGGGCGGGGCGACCCGCTCGGTGGTGGCGCCGGCCACCGCGAACTCGGGGCGGCCGCTGACCGCGACGTCGAAGACGCACTCGGCGAGCTGGGCGGGAGCGGTGACGCCGGCCCACCGGCAGATCTGCTCGGCTGTGGCGCGGCGGGCCGGGTCGAGGTCGCCTACGGTGACCTCCCGTTCGGGGAAGGCGCGGTCGGTGAACGTGCCAGTGTCCTGCCCGTCGTCGTAGTGCAGCAACGAGCGGTCCGGGGTGATCCGCCAACTGTCCGCGTATGTCGGGTAGAGCTGCGCGAACGGCACCGGTTGGGTGAGCGCGGTCCCGGAGGAGGGCGCGATGTCATCGGTCGGGTCGCCGTCGAAGTCGCCGAGCAGGCCGCGTACCTTCCCGGCCCGGCCGTCGGCGAGTTTGACCAGCACCCGGTAGCCGTAGTGGCCGATCTGGTCCACCGCCGCCGCGGAGCCGTCCGGCCATGTCACGTCGTACCCGTCGGTGGGTCCGGTGTCGGAGGGGCGTCGGGTGAGGGTGCCGCCGCCGGGCAGGTCGGTGCGTTCCGACGGCGCGGCCAGTGGCGCGCCGTCGACGTGCACCCGGGTGCCGCCGTCGGTGAGCGTGAGCGCGACCCGGTGGGCGCCGACCCGGAACGCGACCGCCGAGTTGACCGAGGCGGTCCGGGTGCCGGCCATCGGCGCCTGCCGGACCTGCACCTCCAGCGGGTCGTTGCCGGTGGCGGTGACCAGCGTGAACTCGCCCACCGCCTGGAAGTCGTAGGCGACCCGGTCGAATGTGACCAGGTGCGGGTCGCCGTTGCTGCCGCCGCAGTTCGCGCCCTCCTCGCAGAGCTTCACCGGACCCTTCGGCGGGGGCGTCTTCTTCGCCGGTTTCTTGCACTCGTCGAGGTTCTTCGGCAGCGGCTTCCCGTCGTACTCGGTGCGCGGCGGCAGGCCCTTCGCCGTCCGATAGCGGTTCTCCGCGAGTGTCGCCTTCACCTCGGCGGTACGGATGCCGGTGCCGCCGCAGTCGCCCTGCGGAACCTTGCCCTGGGAGATGTCGTCGGCGTGGTTCAGCTCGTGGTAGAGCGCGGCGCAGGGGTCCCGGGTCACGCCGTCGCCGTACGGGTCGACGGAGGTCGGATTCCAGGTGACCGTCGAGGAACCCTTCCCGTCGGGGCTGTCCGGGGTCTCGAACGCGCCCGAGCCACCGGGGGTCGGAATGATCCGCACCCGGGGGGACTTCTTGTCCCGCAACCGCGGCAGCACGCCGGACGGGTCCCCGCCGGACGCGGCGAACCCCTTCAGGCAGTTGTCGACAGCGCCCTGGAAGTCGACGCCGCTGACCGGCACGCCGCCGGTCGGGTCCACCGCGTAGTCGGCCCGGGCCGGTCGGGAGCCGCCGACGACCAGCGCGCCGACGGACACCAGCAGCAGGGCCACAGCGGCGGCGGTCGGCCGGCGGCGGCGTGTCCGCAGCAGGACCACCAGCGCGACACCGAGCAGTGCCAGCAGCAGTCCTCCGCCGGCAAGCCACAGCCAGCGCCATCCGGTCACGCCACCGCCGTCGCCAACGGTGAAGGTGGTGGACCGCAGTGTGGTCCCGCCCACGCAGAGGCTGGTCGCGCCGGTCACCGGCAGTGGCAGGTAGCCGGCGGTCACCTCGTACCGGCCGGGCGCCGACCGGCCAGAGCGTGTCCAGGCCACCGCCGTCCGGGGTGGCGGCCACCGAGCGGAGCACCACCGCGTCGGGCGTGTCACCGTCATGCAGGCGTACGCCGGTCAGGCTCACCGTCGTGGTCGCACCAGGCTCCACGGTGGTGAGGCCGGCGGTGGCGGCAGCACCGATGCCGTCGTCGTGGAAGCTGCGGGCCAGCGTCGGCGTGAGGTCGCGCCCGTCGAGGCGTACCCCGGTCACCTGGACGGTGCCGACGGCGCTGGTCGGCAGCGCGCACGCCGCGTCGGTGGTGTTCGTGACCGTGAGGTCGAGACGGACGTGGTCCCCGGCCCGGTAGTCGGCCTGGCCGGGCCGCAGGGCCAGGCCGAGGCCGCCGTCGGCGGGCGCCGCGGCGGCGCTCACCGCGCCGACCGTCAGGGCGGTCAGCAGTACGGGAAACGTGGCCGCGAGTCGCACCGTCCACCTCATGGTGCGGACTGTAGGGGCGCGACGGCCGGTCTCCGCACGCTCTGTCGGGGACCGGTCCCAGCCGTCGCCGCTGCTGGGCGCGGTGGCCGTGTCCAGCAGTCCGCCAGGCCCGGTTGATCAAGCGGGTACGCTCGTTACCGCTGCATGCTGCGCTGTCCGGCGCCAAAACGGTGCCGAACGGCCGGCTCGGCCGCGAGCCGCAGTGGATCCGAGGAACCTCGCGCCGCTCCAGGGGGAAGCAACCAGGTGAGCACCCATTCGATGTTGTTGTTCGTGCTCGCCGCTGTCGCGGTCATCGTCGTCGTGCGGTGGGTGGCGGCCCGCACCGGTCTGCCGGCCGCGGCGCTTCTGCCGCTCATCGGCATCGCGTACGCGCTGCTCCCCGGTCCCAACGTCGGCCTTGATCCCGACCTTGTGCTCATGATCGTGCTGCCGCCGTTGCTCTACAGCGCCGCACTGGACTCCTCGCTGTTGGACATCCGCCGGAACCTCCGCATCGTGGTCAGCCTGTCCGTGGTGCTGGTGCTCCTCACCGGGGTGCTGGTCGGCATCGGGTTCCACCTGTTCGTCGCCGGGGCGACGCTCGCTGCCGGGATCGCGGTCGGCGCCGCCATCGCGCCGCCCGACCCGGTGGCCGCCCTGGCGGTGGGCCGCCGGGTCAACCTGCCACCGAAAATGGTCACGATCATTCAGGGCGAGGGGCTGCTCAACGACGCCACCGCGCTGACGATGCTCAGCGTCGCGGTGGCCGCCGCCGTGGGTGGCGAGTTCTCCTTCCCGTCCGCCGTTGGCCAGTTCGTGCTGGCGGCGGTCGGCGGGGTCGCCGTGGGAGCGGCCGTCGCCTGGCTGGTACGTATGGCCCGACCGTTCACCGCGGACCCACTGTTGTCGAACGCCATCTCGCTCGCGACACCGTTCGTGGCCTACCTGTTGGGCGAGGAACTGCACGTCTCCGGGGTGCTCGCCGTGGTGATCGCCGGGCTGATCGTCGGCCACAAGACGCCCCAGCTCACCTCTGGCGCCGCTCGGCTGCAGACCAGCGCGGTGTGGCGGCTGGTCGACTTCCTCCTCGAAGGCTTCGTCTTCCTGCTGATCGGCCAGCAGCTTCCCGAAGTCGTCAAGGGCCTGCGTCAGTACGACACGTCGACCATCGTCATCGCCGTCGCGGTGTCGGTCGGCGTGGTGCTCCTGCTGCGCCCCGCGTGGCTGGTGATGACCCAGTCCCTCCCCCGGTCGTTGCACACCCGGCTGGGCGGCATCTCCGAGCAGGACGACCCCGACGAACCCGGGACTGCCCGGCAGATCGAGCGCGCTGACCGCAACGCCCGCCGACTCACCTCCCGTGAAGTGGTGGCACTGAGCTGGTCCGGCACCCGTGGCGTGATCAGCCTCGCCGCGATCTTCACCCTGCCGCTGACCACCAACAGCGGCGCACCCTTTCCCGACCGTGACCTCCTGCTGTTCTGCACCTTCGTGGTAGTCCTGGTGACACTCGTCGGGCAGGGCATGACGTTCGCACCGCTCGTGCGGATGCTGGGCCTGCGCGCCAACGAAACAGACCAGGCCCGCGTACGCAACGAGGCCCGCTCGGCGGCGGTCGAGGCCGCCCTGGCCCGCCTCGACGAGGTTGCCGCCGCGGAGCCGGACAGCGCGGTGGCCGTCAACACCATCCGTACGCAGCTGCTGGCCCGACTGGCGCGCTACCGCGGGCGGCTGGACCTGCTGGAGCAGAGCGGCGCCGAGATGCCCACCTCACCGGAGTACGAGACGGCGCTTCGTGTCCGGCGGACAACCATCGACGCGCAGCGCGAGGAACTCGTGCGCTGGCGCGACTCCGGCCGGCTGCCGGATGAGGAGCTCCGCGTCCTGGAACGTGAACTCGACCACGAGGAGCTGCTGCTCCCGAAGCGGACCTCCAGCTGACCTGCCTCGCCAGTGCGGTGGACCCCACTGGCGAGGCAACGGTCGCTACCTCACCGCGCCAACTGGCGCAGGATCACCGGATCCTTGATCTTCTTGTCGGCGGCCAGCAGCAACGCCTTGCTGATGATTTCGCCGAGCCGGCTGTCGCCCTCGAAGGGCAGGTACATCTCCGGCTGCCTCGCCTTCGCCGAGTCGGGGATGATGCACAGATACCGGTCCTCCGGGGCGATCAGGATGTTGCCCGAGCCGCAGTGGATGCGGTAGGTGTGCAGATCACCCCGCACTTCGAGGAACCGGTCAGTGAAGGTGCACCGGTTGGCGATCGCCAGCCGGGGAACCAGCTCGGCCAGCACCTCCCGGCGAGTCCGGGCGGTCGGGCTGAGGTCGCCGAAGCTGTTCTGCGACCAGTAGTCGCGGTACCGGCCCTGGGGACCACCGTCGTACCAGTTCGGGTCGTTGCCCACCCCGGCCGCGGCAACGAACAGGTCGACGTCGCGCATCACCTCGCTCAGCACGACCGCCGGAACCTCCTCCAGCGGCACCGGCGTGCGTTCCCCCCGGAGGAACACCAGTTGGTCGGTCCCCATCGTGTCGAAGATCAGGTCGTCGCCCTGATCCTCGATCCCGGCGATGTGCAGCACGGCGCGCAGCTCCCAGTCCGGAAGGGCAAGCCAGGGGTCCTGGTAGCTGGCGCCGTCGTTGCGGTGTCGAACGTGCGACCAGCCGCGCCGGGACAGCAGCGCGATGAGACGGTGCTGGCGCACGATGTGCGCGGCGAAGCGGTTGGAGTACGTGCCGGTGGCCCGCTCCGCGTCGGTCAGGAGGTACTGCTCGCGGTGCGCCTGCTTGAACGGCTGGGTGATCGTGTGCCGGGCCAGGAAGTCCCGCCAGGCCAGGACCGTGGTCGGATCGTCGACCGGGTGCCACAGCCGCACCGTGGCGTCGCCAGCGGGCTCGAACACCGTGCCGTCCACGGTCCGCAGGGCGTCGGAGCCCCAGCAGCAGGCAACGCCGTCGACGGTCCAGATCAGCCGTCGGGCCAGGGTCCGGGCCAGCGGGTGGTCCAGGAACCGTTCCCGCCACTGCTCGACGGTCCACGCGCGGTCGCGCCGCAGCAGCCCCTCCAGGCGGTCGCGGGTCCCGATCAGCGTCGCGCCGATGTCCGCGACTGTCGCCTTCAGCTCCTTCAACTCCTCGCCGTGGTCCTTGCGCACCTGAGCCGGAGGAGCCTTGACCACCTTGCCGTCGGAGTTGCGCCACACCACTGTGGCGTCGACGCCGCGCACCTCGACCTCGTACGAGCTGTCACCCAGCTTGTCCGCGAGTGGCAGCCCGAAGCCGGGCAGCGCCATCTCCTCGACGTCCTCACGGCCGATGCCGAGCGCCTCGGCGTGCTTGGTCAGGCCCTTCTCGACGATGCGGAGTGTGCTCCTGTAGGTCAGCCGCGATGCCAGCCGGGCCAGCTGCGCGAGGGCGGCGGGGTGATCGGTGTCGACGAGCACCGCGACCGCGACGTTCGCCAGCTTCGGGCTCGACGGACCGTGCCCGGGAACCTTGCGGGCGGCCCGTTCCGCGATGTGGCCGAGACTGCGCAGGGTCTCCTCCGACGGCGGGCACATCGCTCGCGCCCAGAGCAGACCCCACAGCACCCCGACGTTGTGCCGGTCGACCAACCGGGGCGGGTAATCGTCGACGTGACCGGGGCAGCACGTGGTCATGCGCAGCGGCAGACTGCGCGGCAGACCCACCAGCGGAAGCCAGTCGTCGAGCCGCTCGGTGAACTCGTCGACGCCGACCGCGTCGAGCAGAACCCGGGCGCTCTTCTGCCAGGCGGCCGTCGGCCGCGCCTTGTCCGCGCCGAGCAGGCAGTGGGCAAGCAACGCCTGCCAACCGGATCGGCGCCCCTCCGGCATCGCCTCGATGTCCGCGACGGCGCGGTCAGCCCACTGCTCACCGACGTTGACGAGGGGCCACATCGCCAGGTCGTCCTCACCCATGAGGGAGTATGCGCGCTCGATCCGCGTCCGACGCCACGTCGCCAGCGCCGCCGGATGCGAACGCCCGGCGAGGTGCTCGGCCTGTAGCGACTCCCGGGTGAAGCTCACCAGCGACGTGCTCCACCGACCGAATCCCAGCCACGCCTGACCGCCCAGCCGGTCCAGCCAGACGGCGCCGTTCAGCCCACCGCCCGAGAGCAGAACACGGATGAACATGGACAGCCCATCCCTGTCCTGCCCGGGCACGACCAACGCGTCGAACACCCTCTGCCGGACCTGCACCGGTTGCGCGGCCAGGATCTGCTCAACCCGCTCCCACACCTCGCGGCAGGCGGCCCCCCATGAGGATTCGCTGGTGATGTTGTGGTGGCGCGGCAGGCTTCCGATCACCGTCATCGCCGCGGCGACACGACGCTCGTGATCCGCCTCGGCGCCGTCCAGGGCCGCGATGGCGGAGCTGAGCAGCCCCGCCTGCCGCGTCGCCTCCGGCAACAACTCGATCTGCGGCGAAGCAAGATCGTAGGGGCCGTTTGGATCGCTGAGCGCGGCGAGCAGCGTCCGGCTCGTGCTGGCCGGCGCCCAGCCGCACACCACGGCCACCTGATCGACGAAGTCCCGCCGACCATGTGCGTTGAGAGTGTTCTCGCTCCGCTCGCACCATCCCCTGACGGTGTCCACCACGTCGCGCAGTGCCAGCTCCGGATCGAACGTGTCCATCAGCCACCCACCAGCGGGACGAGCTTGAGGAACGTGACGCGGGAGCCCGCGTGCAGGTGGACCTTGTCGTCCAGGCTGGTGACCTGACGGTCGTCGACCAGCACCACGAAACCGTTGCGGCCGAACGCCTCAAGCGTCGCCCGGGTCCGTTCCTCCGGATCGACGCCCGCGCCGGACTCGGCGACTTCCAGGACCACTCGCCGGCGGATCAGCTCGTCGAGACGGACTGTCTCGTCGAAGATTTCCATTGTCCACTCGGCAACGCTCGGCCCACCGGTCGCTTCATCGGCGATTGTGATCATCGGCATGGCGGAGACCGTAGCGTGGACCCCGGACATGCTGTGTGGCGCGGAAGCGATCAGCGCCGCGACCTGGAACGCCTGTCGTTGGCCGACCGTCGGAGCCCCGTACCGTCAGGGCGTTTCGACGGTGACGACGCCAGTTTGTGTGACCTGGACGGGTGCCAACCAATCTCCCACGGTGTACGGCGATTTTTCGTGAAGGCGAGGTTGTGAGCGTGACCGATCACGCGTACCCGAACAGGACTGACCTGTCGGCGGTGGTGGACGCGGCACGCCGCGGGGACCAGGCGGCGATGGACGAGCTGGTCTCGCACTATCTGCCACTGGTGTACAACATCGTGGGTCGGGCACTGAACCGATCAGCGGATGTCGACGACGTGGTGCAGAACACGATGTTGAGCGTCGTGCGAGGGCTGGCGGGCGTACGCGACCCGGGTGTCTTCCGGTCGTGGCTGGTGGCCGTCACCATGAACGAGGTCCGTGCCCACCAACAGTTCCGGCACACCACACCGGCACCGCCGGAGGACATCGACAACCTGATCGACCCGGGTTCCGACTTCGAGGACCTGACCCTCACCCAGCTTCGCCTGTCCGATCAGCGCCGCGAGGTCGCCCTTGCCACGCGCTGGCTGGACGACGACCACCGCCACCTGCTGTCCCTGTGGTGGCTGGCCGAGGCCGGTCACCTCTCCCGCGCCGACCTGGCCGAGGCCCTGCAACTGGACCCACATCACGTGACCGTCCGCGTGGCCCGCATGAAGGCGCAATTGGACACCGCTCGGCTGGTGGTGCGAGCCCTCACCACGCGACCCGGCTGCGGCGGCCTGCTCGACATGGCGTCCGACTGGGACGGCCGACCGGCGCCGCTGTGGCGCAAGCGGCTGGCGCGACACATTCGGACCTGCGCGCACTGCCCGGATGCCACGTTCGATCTGGTACCGGCCGAGCGGCTGCTGGCCGGCATGGCGCTCACGCCGTTCCCGCCCGACCTCGCCTCCCGCGTCACACATCAGGTGCACGGCATCACCGGCGCGCAGCAGGGCATCTCGTCGGCGGGCGCGTCACACGGCGTCGCCTCGGCGGGCCCGTCACAGAGCTTCGCGTCGGCGGGCGCGCGCGCGAAGATCGTCGGGTTGCCGCAGCGGGCCCGCGTCGCGGTCCTGTCCCTGCCCAAGGCCCTGGTCGGCGCGTTCGCGGCCGTCGCCCTGGTCGGAGGGGCGGGGATCGTCGTCGCCGGTTACAAGGCCGGGCCGAGCCAGCAGCCGGCGAGCGTGACAGCCGCCCAGCCCTCGACCGCGATCACCGAATCCGCCTCCGAGACCCCCGGGTCCGCACTCGATTCACCTTCCCCGACGGCGCTCGACGCGTCCCCGACCACCTCGCGCTCGGCCTCCGCCCCCACCAGGTCACCGGCGCCAACCAAGTCACCGACCAGGCCGCCGACTCCGACCAGGTCGCCGGCCAAGCCTGCCAGCACGTCCACCGGCGTGTCTGCCGCGGAACAGCGTCTGCTGGTGCTGCTCAACGAGCGGCGCCGCGCGCTCGGGCTGCCCGCTGTCGAGCTGCGCACAACGGAGCAACGCGCCGCGGAAACCTGCGTGAAGCAGAACCTGGATACGGGCGCCTTCGAGCACTGCGGCCATGAGGTTCTGTGGGCGTCCTCGGGCAACTCATCCCCCGAGCAGATGATCAACGCCTGGTTCAACAGTCCCGGGCACAAGCAGGCACTGACCTACGCCAGCTCCCGTTTCGCCGGCCCCGCCATCGTCTTCAACGGCACCCGTCAGATCGCTGCCATCAACATCGATTACTGAAACTCTCCGCAGGTGAGAGTGGCGCAGCGTCGACTGCGCGCCCGGCCCGACGCCGATCGGCGTCGGGCCGGGCGTGAGAGCCGCGAGCCGTCACCAGGGCACCACACCGGCGTCCTCGAAAAAGCCGCCGGTGGGGCCCCCGTCGGGCAGTGTGGCCAGGCGGATGGCGGTCGCCGCGCCCTCCTGGGGAGTACGAACGCCACGGAAGCCGTTGAGGTCGGTGGCGACGAAGCCCGGGCAGGCGCAGTTGATGAGGATCTTCGTGTCCGCGAGTTCCCGGACGTACTGAAGGGTCACCGCGTTCAGGAACGACTTTGAGGGCGCGTAGGCCACAGAGACCGGACCTGTGGTGGTGTCCCCGTCGGGGCCAGACTGCCGGGTCAGAGAACCGACGCCGCTGGACATGTTCACGATGCGCGGTGAGGTCGAGCGGCCGAGCAACGGCAGCATCGCGTTCGTCACCCGGATGACGCCGATGACGTTGGTCTCCACCACAGTGCGGAGGACGGCCAGATCGGCACTGCTCGGCTGCTGCTGTCCGCCACCGGTGATCGCGGCGTTGTTGACCAGGGCATCGAGGCGTCCGGCGTGTTCGGCGATCAGATCGGCTGCGGCGGCGACACTGCGGTCGTCGGTGACATCCAACGGGACACCGAAGGCGTCGACGCCGGAGTCCCGCAGTCGTGCCACCGCCGTGTCCCGCCGGGCCTGGTCGCGCGCGCCGACACCCACGCTCCAGCCCAGCGCACCCAGGCCTGCCGCAATCTCGTACCCGATGCCCTTGTTGGCCCCGGTGACCAGGGCAATCTTCTTGTCACTCATGTCTTCGACTGTGGGTCACGGCCCGCGAGTCGTCCAAGACCACCTGAGTCATGGGCGATACCCGGAAGGTATCGCCGCCTCCGTTGCGGGCTAGGCTGGACACGTGGAGACACGAGAGCTGCGGTACTTCGTCGCCGTGGCCGAGGAACTGCACTTCGGCCGCGCGGCGCAACGCCTGGGCATGGCCCAGCCGCCATTGTCGCGGGCGATCAGTCAGCTCGAACGCCGTCTGGGTGCCGCCCTGCTGAAGCGTGACAGTCGCTCGGTGACCCTGACCGAAGCCGGTGCGGTCCTGCTGCACGAGGGACGAGCAGCGCTGGACGCTGTGGAAGCTGCCGAACATCGCGCCCGACGCGCAGCTCTCTCCGTCACCGGTCACCCCAGCGTCGTCCTGGCGACCAAGGCCGGAGCATCCAGCGAGTTGCTCGCGAAGCTGCTGCACGCCTACTCCACCGAACCCGGATCGGTCGACGTCGACGTGGTGCTGTGCGGCCCCGGCGAACAGGAACGACTGTTGCGGACCGGCCGTGCCGACGTCGCGATCCTTCACCACCCGTTCGACGACCTGACGGGGCTCGACACCGAGGAACTGCTCACCGAGGGCCAGGTCGCCATCCTCCCGGCCGGCCATCCCCTCACCACTCGCGAGAGTGTGCAGCTGAGCGAGGTGACCGAGCTGCCGGACCTGCCTCTACCGCGCTGGCCGGCGCATGACGGCACCTATCCCGACGGCCCCGGTCCTGAGGCCCAGAGCCACTCCCAGCTTTTCCAGCTCACCGCCCTTGGCCGGACCTTGCTGGTCGTGCCCGAGTCCGCCCGATCCCAGCTGAACGACGATCTCGTCGCCGTGCCGATCGTGGACGCGCCGGAAGTCACCACGGTCATCGCCTGGCCTCCGCACAGCCGTTCCCGAGCTGTCGCCGATCTTGTCAGGGCCGCACTCCGCCTCTAGCCGCCGGCATCACGCCTCGTCGCACCGGCGTACGCGAAAAAGGCCCTGACCGGCAGGGATCTGCCAGGTCAGGACCTTCATCGTTGGTGCGCCGCCAGGGACTCGAACCCCGAACCCGCGGATTAAGAGTCCGCTGCTCTGCCAGTTGAGCTAGCGGCGCTCGTTCGGCAACGGAGAGAACATTAGCACCCCCGAAACCCGGGCTCCAATCCGGTTACCGGGCTCCCCCCTTCGGTCGAGCTTTGCCGGCAAAAAGCACCAAACCGCCCAGCCGGCTCAAGGCAGGGGCGTGGGTTGCGGCGTCGATGCGGCACGATGTCCGCCAGGTACGCGAGAACAGAGGTGGGGATGACACGGTTCACGCGAGCCGGGGCGGTGGTGGGCGCTCTGGCTCTGGTGGCGTCGCTGGCACTGACCGGGTGCGGCGACGAGAAGAAGCCGGAATTCGTTGGCGGGACGTCGCCGGCGGGCGCGGGTGCCGAAGCTGGCTCGTCCGCGCCCTCGGCACCGGCAACCCCGAGCGCGCCGAGCGGACCGACACTCACGCTGAGCCCGGCGGACGGCACGAAGGACCGGCCGGTGAGCACGGAGATCAGCGCGAAGCTCCCGAACGGCGGGAAGGTGTCCGCGGTCACGCTGACGGCGGATGGTGGGGGCTCGGTGGAGGGCAAGCTGCGCACCGACGGTTCGGCCTGGGTGCCGTCCGCCCCGCTGAAGTTCGGCACCCGCTACACCGCCACTGTGACGGCGAACGGGTCCGACGGCACGAGCAGCCAGGGCACCAGCAGCTTCACCACGATGGCCAAGCCGAAGTCGACCATCGGGTCCGGCCTGTATCTCTTCGACGACAAGAGCTACGGGGTGGCCATGCCGGTGGTCACCGAGTTCCACCCGGGCATCCCGAAGAAGGACCGGGCGGCGGTGCAGAAGCGGATGTTCGTCCGCACCGACCCGCCGCAGCCAGGGGCATGGCACTGGGTCGACAACGGCACGCAGGCCTACTACCGGGCCCCGGAGTACTGGAAGCCCGGCACGACCATCACCGTACGGATCGCCCTGGCCGGGATGCCGCTGAGCAACGGCAAGTACGGCGACATGGACCGTAAGGCGACCGCGAAGATCGGCCGGTCGTTCGAGATGAAGGTCGACAACGCCAACAAGAAGATGCTGGTGTACGAGAACGGCGCGCTGGTGCGCACCATCCCGGTGAGCCTGGGCAAGAAGAGCACGCCGTCGTCCAGCGGCACCATGGTCGTAATGGAGAAGAAGGAAGCCACGACCTTCGACACCCGCGACGACCCGGACCCGGCCAACCGCTACGTCACCGACATCCAGTTCGCCCAGCGGCTCACCTGGGGTGGCGAGTACATCCACGCCGCACCCTGGTCGGAGCACGTGCAGGGGCGGCAGAACGTCTCGCACGGCTGCGTGAACGTGTCGATGGTGAACGCCCGGTGGTTGTTCGACAAGACGCGGATCGGTGACCCGATCACGGTGAAGGGCACCGAGCGCAAGATCGCCGCCGGCAACGGCTGGACGGCGTGGAGCCTGAGCTGGTCGGCGTTCATCAAGGGCAGCGCACTACCCGTACCCAAGGGTGGGGCCGGCCCGGCGCTCTGAGCCGCCCGGCATCGATGCGCCGGCCCTGCCGATGGCCGGGCCGGCGCGTACCCTTGCATTCCCGCGCTGCGACGACGCCGCGGCGACCCCTCAGTCCCGGTACGGAGACGAGTCAGGCTCACGAAACGCCGGATAGTAGCAAAAATCCGGCAGCATCGTCGGCGTGTTTCGGTTCACCCTCGGCAACCGGGGCCGGCTCTGGCGCGTCAGTAGGAGACGATGGGGCAGCGACCACGACTGTGAGGGAATCATGCGAGCTAGCCAGGACCAGCTGATCAGGCGCGGTGGGCGACGCCGCGTGTTCGCGGCAGGGCTCCTCGCCGTGGCGCTGGCCTTCACCTCCGCCTGCACCGACGGCGACGGCGGCAAGCCGTCCTCCTGGCAGGGCGGCGACGAGGCGCCGGCACCGAAGGCGGCGGCGACCATCAGCGAACCGGCGGCCGATGCCAAGGACGTGCCAGCGTCCACCGGCATCACCTTCACCACCAAGGACGCCGTGAAGACCGCTGTCGAGCTGAAGGACGCGGCCGGCAAGGCCGTCGAGGGCACCCTCGCGGCGGATGGCAAGACGTGGTTGCCGGCCGGCGCGCTGGAGTACGGCACGGCCTACACGGCGACCGTCACCGCTACCGGCGACGACGACCGTCCGGCCACCGCGACCAGCACCTTCACCACGATGGCCAAGCCGAACAACCAGGTACGGGTGACCAGCTTCCTCGGCGACAACCAGGTGGTCGGGGTCGGCATGCCGCTGATCGTGAAGTTCAGCCGGAACATCCCGGAGGACTACCGCGAC
Source organism: Micromonospora sp. MGP-C2 (assembly GCF_057766525.1). Classification (NCBI taxonomy): domain Bacteria; kingdom Bacillati; phylum Actinomycetota; class Actinomycetes; order Micromonosporales; family Micromonosporaceae; genus Micromonospora; species Micromonospora sp. MGP-C2. The sequence continues at coordinate 5,494,069 of NZ_JBYMEN010000002.1, read as the reverse complement.
GACGTGCAGCGCCGGATGACGGTGACGTCGACGCCGGCGCAGGAGGGCATCTGGCACTGGGTCAGCCCCACCGAAATCCGCTACCGGCCGAAGGAGTTCTGGAAGGCCGACAGCAAGATCTCCTACCGGGTGCAGGCCGGCGGTCTGCCGATGGGCGAGGGCTGGTACGGCCGCGCCGACCTCAGCGTGGACGTCAAGATCGGCGCTGCGACGGTCATGACGGTGGACAACAAGACCAAGCGGATGACGGTGACCCGCAACGGCTCCGTGATCAAGACCATCCCGGTCAGCCTGGGCAAGAAGAGCACCCCGTCGTCCAGCGGCACCATGGTCGTGATCGAGAAGCTGCGCAAGACGGTCTTCGACACGTTCGAGGAGCTGGGCCCGGAAGAGGGCTACCGCACCAAGATTGACTTTGCGCAGCGCCTCACCTGGGGCGGGGAGTTCATCCACGCGGCGCCCTGGTCCGAGGGCCAGCAGGGCAGCGTGAACGTCTCGCACGGTTGCGTGAACGTGTCGATGGCCAACGGCGACTGGCTGTTCAAGAACACCCAGATCGGTGACCCGATCACGGTCAAGGGCACCGAGCGCAAGCTGCAGAACGGCAACGGCTGGACCGACTGGAACATGAGCTGGGACGAGTACGTCAAGGGCAGCGCCCTGCCGTACGAGCCTCCCGCGGACCCGGACGCCACGCCGACGCCGGACGGCGCGGTCACCCCGACCCCCACGCCGACCGCCTGACCCGACCGACGGAAGCCCTCTCCCACGCGGAGAGGGCTTCGTCGTGGATGCCCCTATCGGGCCCCTGGAACGACTCAGGCCCCCTCCGAGGAGGGGGCCTGAGCAGCACAACCAACTGGGTGACTGATGGGAATTGAACCCACGACAACCGGGACCACAACCCGGTGCTCTGCCAACTGAGCTACAGCCACCACGCCGCCGTCGCCCGGTCGATAGCCCCGGGCGGGGTGCGGACCGATGATAGCCACATCGCGGCGTGCCTCGTCCAGCGGGTTCCCCGGTCCCCGTACGAGCCGCCGCGGGTCAGAGTTCGGCGGCGATCGCCTTGGCCGTCTCGACGTCCGGGCCGGGCAGCGGCACGAAGACCGTACGCCGGTAGTACTCCAACTCCCGGATGCTCTCCCGGATGTCGGCCAGCGCCCGGTGCGCGAGGCCCTTCTGCGGCTGGCCGAAGTACACCCGCGGGTACCAACGGCGGCAGAGTTCCTTGATCGACGACACGTCGATCAGCCGGTAGTGCAGGTGCGCGTCGAGTCGGGGCATGTCCCGGGCGATGAAGCCCCGGTCGGTGGCGATCGAGTTGCCACACAACGGCGCCGTACGCGGATCCTTGACGAAGGTCCGGACGTAGTCCAGGACCAGGTCCTCCGCCTCGGCGAGGGTGACCGCCGAGCGGCGGACCTCCTCGGTGAGGCCGGACTTGGCGTGCATCGTCTGGACGATCTCCGGCATCGCCTCCAATGCCGCCTCATCGGCGTGGATCACCACGTCGACACCGTCACCCAGCACATTGAGGTCGGGATCGGTGACCAGTGCCGCAACCTCGATCAGTTTGTCCCTGCCAAGGTCCAACCCGGTCATTTCACAGTCGATCCAGACAAGGAGATCAGCCACCGGGACAGCCTACGCGCAGCCCACGACCCGCGGCTGCGCGCTCTCGGCCGACCGGACCGCTAGGGTTTCGGGGTGCCAGCAGAACCCGTCGCACCGCCCGCCGTCACGGACGACGATCCCGGCGGCCGTACGGTCCGTCGCCTGGTCGCGGTGGTGGCTCTTGTCGCCGTGCTGCCGGCGCTCTACCTGCGCGGCCTCGTGCACAACTTCTTCGACCTCAAGATTTACATGTCGGCCATGGATTGGTGGCGCGTCGGCCACCCGCTCTACGACTACGTCCAACCCGACCGGGTGCAGGGCGAGCTGTACTTCACGTACCCGCCGTTCAGCGCGCTGCTGCTGTGGCCGTTCGGTCTGCTGCGACTCGGCGCCACCGTGACGATCTTCACGGTGCTCACGGTGGCGGCCGTGGTGCTGACCACCCGGTGGGTGGTGATGCCGCTCATCGACCGGCACCACCTGCCGCGAACGTTCACCCTGGTCGTCGCCGTGCTGCTGGTGCTGGCGGTGGAGAGCACCCGCGAGACGATCACCTTCGGTCAGATCAACATGCTGCTGGTCGTACTGATCCTGGCCGATCTGCTGTACGCGGTGCCGCAGGCGCGACGCTGGGCCGGGGTGGGCGTGGGGCTGGCGACGGCACTCAAGCTCTTTCCCGGCATCTTCATCGTGTACCTGTTGGCCACCCGGCGGTGGCGGGCCGCGGCGGTGGCCAGCGCGACCGCGGCGGCGGCGACCCTGCTCGCGGCGGCGATCGCCCCGAGCGACTCGTGGCGGTTCTGGACGCACGAACTGTGGGCCACCGATCGGGTGGGGCGCACCGACTACGTCGGCAACCAGTCGCTGTTCGGCCTGCTCAGCCGGTTCACCGCGCCGGCGAAGCCGGACCAGCTGCTCTGGCTGCTGTTGGTCGCCGTGGTCGCCGTCTACGGGCTGTGGCGGGCCGCCCGCGCTGCGCGGGCCGGTGACGCGTTGACGGGCCTGACGCTGACCGGGCTGGTCGGCTCGCTGGTCAGCCCGATCACCTGGACCCACCACATCTACTGGTTCGTTCCGGCGGTGGTGCTGCTCGCGGACGCGGCGTTGAGTGCCGACCGGCCGGACGAGGCACGCCGGCGTCGGTGGCTGGCCGGGCTCGCGCTGGGCATCACCGCTGTGGTCGTCTATGGCGTGGTGACGTTCCAGGCCTGGGGCGTGGAACCGGTCCGCACCGAGAACCCGGCGGACTTCGTCGTGCAGAACGCCTACGTGCTGATCAGCGTGCTGCTGCTGGTGGTCCTGCCGGTGCCCGCGCGGCGCGCTGAGGAAGACTCAGGCCACCGCGAGGAAAAATCGCGCCAAATGGACAGATCTCCCCAGTAGCCGCCATCAGCGCTAATCTGACCTCATCTACCTCAAGCGTCGCTCAGGTAGCACCGATCCCCCGGTGAGGGTGGCCCTCCGCGTCGGCAGCGCGGAGGGCCACTCGCCATTTCGTCCCCCGCCGGCCAGGCCACCACCAGCGGATGCCACCGGCCGCATAATCACCGACCGGCCACCGGCGGGGCATCCACCGGCCGGGTCGCCACCGGCGGAACCTCCACCGGCTGGTCCGTGGCCTCCGTACCGGCCGGTGGCCACGCGAGACTCAGCGTCACCTCCGGTGGGCGCGGCAACCGGGCCGGTTCGTCCAGGTCGGCGAGGGTGACCGGCCGGGACGGTTCGGTGCCGATCGCCGAGCGGAGCCGCTCTCCCGCACCCGAGCCGACAGGGGTGAGCTGCCGGACGGCCGGCAACGGCGGGGTCGAGCCCGGCTCCCGGGAGCCCAGGCCACTCAGCGAGGTGACACCGAGCCGGCCGGCGAGCACCGGCACCTGATCCGGCTCGACCACGAAGATCACTTCACGCGGGCGCAGCGGCCGCAGCAGGAGCAGCACCGCACACACCACCAGCAGTACGCCCACGGCCAGCAGACCCCAGGTGGCCGGCCCGGTCCACCCGGCCCGCAACTCGGCGCGCAGGTCCAGCGCCAGATCCGCCCTGCCGTCGGGGCGCATCACCACGAGGCTCATCGGCTCACCGGCCAGGTCCCCGACACTCCACTCCAGCGAGCCGATCCCCTCGCGTACCCAGAAGGGCCGCCCCAGCGGCGTGACCGCCTCAGCTGCGGTCGGGGTGCCCACGGCCGGACCGGCCGCGTCCAGCCGGACCGGCAGCGGGCCCTGGGCCAGCGCCACCCGGCGAACCGAGGCGTGCGGTGCCGACTCCAGCCAGCGGCGTACCTCAGCGGTGGGCGCCAGCCCGACGAAGGCCGGGCCGTCCGCGGTGCGGGCGTCCAGTCGCAGCCGGGTCTGCGCGGTCCGCGCGAACGGCGCCTCCTGCCGCAGCAACCGGTCGAGGTCGCTGACCACGACCGCGTGACCGGGCGTGCGGACCGTTTCGAAGCGGGCGGCGAAGGCTCCGTCGGGGTCGGCGTGGCGGGTCACCAGCCACAGCGCGCCTCCGGCGAACAACGCCGGAATCCCCACGACCAACAGCAGCACTCCGGCGATCATCCGCACGAACCGCATCCGCACCGTCCCCCTCCGTAGCCAATTACCCGGCCGACCTTACCGACGCAGACCGTCTGATCAGCGGATATCCACGGCACGGGCGGTGCCGACTCCAGAAAGCGCACTGGCCCGCCGGATGGTCCGGCGGGCCAGCGGTGTGACGGGGGTCAGGACTTGGCGACCGGCTCCCGACGGGTCCGCGTGAACGCCAACCCGCCCAGCACCAGGCCGGCCAGACCAGCGACGAGACCGGCCACACCGAGGCCGACCGCGAGGCCGTTGCCGTCCTCGTCGTCGTCGTCATCGTCGCGTGCCGCGACGGCGGCTGCGGAGGCCGGTGCGGCCGAACCACCCGGCGCGGCGGCGGTCAGGGTGAGCACCGGAGCCGGGCTCTCGGGCTCCTCGGCACCCGGCGCCGGCGGGTCGATCCAGCGCGAGATGTTGCCGTCCGAGTAGGTCTGGAGGACCTTGAAGACCATCGAGTCGACCTGAGGCAGCGGCCCCATCGAGACGGGGAACTCCTGGAACTGACCCGGCTTCACCGCCGCGTCACCGGTGGCCGTCCAGGTGATCTTGGAAACCGCCTCGGTGATCGGGCTGCCGTGCACCTCGATCGGCGGGTCGACCTTGCGCTTCTCCATGGCCACCGTCCAGCCGGGCACCGGCATGAACGACACCGAGCCGACCGGGGCGTTCTCCGGGAGGACCACCTCGAGCTTCGTGGTGGAGGCGGTGTCACTCTCGTTCGGCACCCGGAACGCCACCCGGGCGTAGCCACCCTGAGTCGCCTCCTTCGGGTTCACCGTCACGTGGGCGGACGCCGGTCCGGCGAAGCCGAGCACAGCGGTGGCGGCGGCGGTGAACGCCAGTGCGGCAGCGGCGGTTGCGGTACGCCGGATTCGGGTCATGGGTTTCGCGGACCTCTCTAACGGATCGGCACGGTGGCGGTCACCGTGGCCTGGTCGATGTCGGTCGTTCGGGCGGTGATCTTCAGTTGCCAGTCGCCGGCTGCGGGCAGGCTGATGTCGCCGTAGGCGTGGTTGTCCGTCAACGGCAGCAGCGGGACGTCGATCGGTTCGATCCCGGCCGAGGGCAGCGCGGCGGTCGCCTTCCACTCCACGACCGGCAGCGGCAGGTTGTCCTTGCCGTACGCGTACAGGTGCACCGAGTTGTTGCCCCGCTGGGCCGGGCTCACCTCGATCTGCATCTCGTAGAGCGGGCTGGACAGCCTGGTGCTGAACAGGCCGGCCTCGGTGCTGGACGGCCCGGCGACGGCGGTGCGGGCGGGCGTGGTCTGCACGAGCGTGGCGGACAGGCCCAGCACCACCACGGTGACGGCCAACTCCACCCAGACCGCCCGGCGTACCGGCGCCGGTCGCTGCGCGGCGACACGGCGGCGGACCAACTGTCGGGAGTACGCGGCCACGGCGATCACCAGCGCGAACAGCCCGATCTTGGCGAGCAGCAGGCGCCCGTAGGTGGTGTCGAACAGCGCCTGCGGGGTGGCCACCTCGATCAGCGCCTGGACGGTGCCGGCCAGCAGCAGCGCCGACACGGCGAGCGCCGCCCAGCGCGACCAGATCGGCAGGATCGCGCTCAACTCCCGCTCGTCGGCCTGGCGCAGCAGGAAGCCGGCGAGCATGAGCAGACCGCCCAGCCAGACGGCCATGCTGCCCAGGTGCACCGCGTCGACCACCACGGAGACCGCCGGCGCCGGGGAGGCGGCCGGGTGCCCGGCCAGGGGCCAGGTCAGCAGGGTGGCGCCGCCGAGCACGGCCAGGATGATCGCGTCGGCGCGGCCGGTCGGTCGGGCCAGCAGCGGCCGGAGCAGGAAGACGGACGCCGCCAGCAGACCGAGTCGGACCAGGTGGGCGGCGCCGAAGGCGCTGCCGAACACGCTGCCGAAACCCTCGCCGGTGACGTCGAAGAGGCCGCCGCCGGCGGTGTAGGGCACCTGCAACCACAGGTCGGCGAGGGTGGCGACGGCCACCAGACCCAGGCCGGTCCACGCCAGGCGGGTCGGCCCCCGGCGGGAGAGCCGTCGGGGCCAGAGCGCGGCGAGCACCAGCGCCGGCCCGACCAGCAGCACCAGGCCGGCGTAGCCGAGGAAGCGGGCCACCTTCACCGCCGCACCCACCACGGGGTTGGCGCGGCTGTCCGAGCCGGAGTCGACGGGTGGCGTCGAGGGTGCGCCGACCGAGTAGGTGAACGCCCCGGAGACCGGGTGGCTGTCGGCGGAGATCACCCGGAAGCTGACCAGGTAGGTGCCTCGGCCCCCGGCCGGGTCCACCGGAATGGTCACGACACCGCCGGCGAAGGACGGCTCACCCCGGTCGGCCCGGGCCCCGTCGGGCGCGATGACCCGGATCTTGCCGGGAACCTTGCGGACCGACTCGCTGAACGTCAGCACCACCTCGGACGGCCCGCTCGGCACGATGGAGGAGGCGGCCGGGCTGCTGCTCTCCAGCACCGCGTGGGCGCTCGCGGAGGTGGCCGGCGCGATCAACAGGGCGACGACGGTGACCAGCAGGCCGGCGGCTGCGGCCAGCCGGGCGAACCAGCGGCGGGGGGCGACAGTCATGCCAGCCATGGTCGCCGACCGGTGTGGATCTCGGCGACCCGAGTCGGGCGAAGGGCTCAACTCTGCTCAGCCGCCAGTGCCGCGCGGGAGGGATCGCGTGTCATGAGCAGGTAGTCGGCTCGCGTTGGGAAAAAGTTCCCGACGTGGTGCAGAACATCCAAGGGCCGAAGGACCCTGACGCTGCGACGGGCGCCGCGTAACCTGGTTTGTCGTGATCCCCGTCCCGCGTGACACCGGTGCCGCCGGTCCGGCAGAGCCGGCCGGCGAAGTCGCCCGGGACCCGGCCACCGAGTGGGCGCTGATCGCCCGCGACGGTGACCCGAGCGCCCAGGCGGCGTTCGTCCGGCTGACCCAGGTCGAGGTCTGGCGGTTCGCCGCCGCCCTGGTCGACCCGGACAGCGCCGACGACCTGACCCAGGAGACGTACCTGCGCGCGTTTCGGGCGCTGCCCGCGTTCGAGGGTCGCTCCAGCGCCCGCACCTGGTTGCTCGGCATCGCCCGGCGGGCCTGCGCCGACCACCTGCGCACCGTGATCCGCCGTCGGCGGCTGGACGAGCGCCTGGCGGCGAACGCGTACACCGACCGCCCCTACCCGGACCCGGCCGGCCAACTCGGGGCCGCCGACCTGGTCCGCCGGCTCAGTGCCGAGCGGCGTGCCGCCTTCGTGCTCACCCAACTGCTCGGCCTGTCGTACGCCGAGGCCGCCGCAGTTGAAGGGGTGCCGGTGGGCACCATCCGTTCCCGGGTCGCCCGGGCCCGCGACGACCTGGTCGAGGCGGCCGGCGACGCGCTGACCGGCTGAGCGCGGAACTTCCGGCGGAGACGGGACGACAAATGAGCGTGACTGCACCTCCCTCCGGGGCTGGCCGTTGGCCTGTCGTCCGGCCCTGGCTCGGCACGGCGGCCCGGCTCGGCCTCGCCGCCGTCTGGCTCGTGGCCGGCGCGTCGAAGGTCGGCGACCTGGCCGCCTCCGGGCGTGCCGTCAACGCGTACCAGGTGATGCCGTACGACGTGGCGAGCGTGATCGGCGCGGCCCTGCCCTTCGTCGAGCTGGCGCTGGGCGTGCTGTTGCTGCTCGGGCTGGCCACCCGGCTCGTCGCCGGGGTGTCCGCCGCACTCCTGGTGGTCTTCGTCGCGGGGATCGCCTCGGCCTGGGCGCGGGGATTGGCCATCGATTGCGGCTGCTTCGGCAGCGGCGGGCAGTTGGCCGAGGGACAGGCCCCCAGTTACCTCCCGGAGATCCTTCGGGACCTGGGATTCTTGGTACTGGCCGGATTTCTGCTGATCTGGCCACGTACGCCCGTCTCGGTGGACGGATGGTTGTCCGGCGAGCCCGTTGTGGAGGACGAGGATGAGTAGTCGCAAGGGGCAGCGGGACGCCGCCCGGGTGGTCCGCGAGCAACTCGCCCGAGAGCGGCGACGCAGGCGCACGATCTGGGTCTCGGCCGCGGCCGTCGTCGTCCTGGTCATCGCCGGTGTCATCGGCTGGGCCGCCTGGTCCAGCCAGCGCTCCGACGAGTTCACCACCCCGCCCGGCGCCAACGCGGCCGGCACCGGCATCGTCACCGGCGGCGGGCCGGTCACCGTCGACGTCTACGAGGACTTCCTCTGCCCGGCCTGCAAACAGTTCGAGCAGACCAGCGGGGCGACGCTCGAACAGTTGGTGGCCGAGAACAAGGCGAAGGTGGTCTACCACCCCGTCGCGTACCTGAACCGCTTCTCGACCACCGAATACTCGACCCGGTCGTCGGCCGCCTCCGGCTGCGCCGCGGCGGGCGGCAAGTACCACGAGTACGCCAAGGCGCTGTTCGCCCAGCAGCCGCCGGAGGGCAGCGCCGGGCTCACCGACGACCAGCTGATCGACATCGGTGTCGGCGTGGGCCTCGACCGAGGCTCCTTCGGCACCTGCGTGAAGGACAAGACCTACCGGACGTGGACCGAACACGTCACCGACGACGCCAGCCGGAGCAACGTCACCGGCACGCCGACCGTCAAGGTCAACGGCAAGTCGGTCGACAACCCCACCCCGGACGCTCTCACCGCAGCCGTGGCGGCGGCCGGCAAGTGATCCGTACCCTGCTGGCCCGGGCCGGCCTGGTCGCCACCGCAGCCTGCGCGGCCACCCTGCTCACCGCGGCGCCCGCCGCCGCGCACGGCGCGGACGCACCCGACGGCACCGACTACCGCACCCGGACCACCGGGGTCGCACCGGCACGGCCAGGGCTGGAGGTACGCGTCGTCGAGGCGGGCGCCCGACTGGAGCTGACCAACCGCACCGGCCGCACCGTCGAGGTGATCGGCTACTCCGGCGAGCCGTACCTGCGGGTCGGCCCGGACGGGATCTTCGAGAACAGCCGCTCCCCCGCCACGTACCTGAACCGCACCATCACCGGGGACACCGCGCTCCCGGCCGAGGCCGACCCGGCCGCCCCGCCGTCCTGGCGGCGGATCGACGACGGGCCGACGGCGCGCTGGCACGACCAGCGCGCACTGTGGCAGGAGTCGGCACCACCGGAGGCGGTACGCGCCGCACCGGACCGGGAGCACCGGGTCCGCGACTGGACGGTCCCACTGCGCGACGGCGCCGACCCGGTGGTCATCGGCGGCACGCTCGACTGGGTGCCGCCGCCGGACGCGTACACCTGGTGGACGGTGACCATCGTGGGCCTGCTCGCGGTGGGCGCGCTCGGCCTGGTCGCCGCCGCCGCCCCGGCCGGCGCCCGCGCGCTGTCCGCCGTCGGCGCGTTGCTCGTCGTCGGCGGCGCACTGACCGTCGTGTACCCGGTGGGGCGGGAACTGGACGCGGGCGCGCAGGGTGTCGGCGGAGTGCTGGTCGGGCTGCTGTCCGGGCAGATCTGGTCGCTGCTCACCGGCCTCGGCGGGGTCGCCGCCGGTTGGTACGCGCTGGCCCGCCGCCCGGCCGCCGACTTCGCTGTGGCGCTGGCCGGGGCCTGCCTGGCGCTCTTCGGCGGCGCGGCGAACGCCGCCGTGTTCGCCCGGTCCATCGCCCCGGTGCCCTGGTCGCCCGAGGTCGCCCGCGTCATGGTGGCGATAGTGTTGATCACCGGTGCCGGCGCGACGGCCGCAGGAGTCCTCCGCCTGCACGCCGCCTCCCGGGCCGCCACCGCAGCACCCCGGGCCGACGACGCCGAACGCGGAGCTACGGCCGCGGGGTGAAACCGTAGGGAAGTTCCAGGCGGTGGCGGGCCAGCAGGGCCTCGTCACGCAGCAGGTCTCCGGTGGGGGCGTCGGCGACGATCCGGCCACCGTCCAGGATCACCGAGCGTTCGCACAGCTCCGCCGCGTACGGCAGGTCGTGCGTGACCATCAGCAGGGTCACCGGCAGGTCGCGCAGGATCTCGGCCAGCTCACGGCGGGCCGCCGGGTCCAGGTTCGACGACGGCTCGTCGAGCACCAGGATCTCCGGGTGCATGGCGAGCACGGTGGCCACCGCCACCCGGCGGCGCTGCCCGAACGACAGATGCTGCGGAGCCCGCTCCCGGTGCTCACTCATCCCCACCGCCGCAAGCGCCTCGTCCACCCGGGCGGCCAGCTCCGCCCCGCGCAGGCCCAGGTTCGCCGGCCCGAACGCCACGTCCTCCGCCACCGTGGGCAGGAACAACTGGTCGTCCGGGTCCTGGAAGACGATGCCCACCCGGCGACGCACCTCGCCCAGGGTGGCCCGATCCGGCGTCACGGTCAGCCCGCCGACGCTCACGCTGCCCTCGGTCGGGGTGAGGATGCCGTTGAGATGCAGCACCAGCGTCGTCTTGCCAGCCCCGTTGGGCCCGAGCAACGCCACCCGTTCGCCGCGCGGCACGCTCAGGTCCACCCCGTGCAGGGCGACATGCCCATCCGGGTACGCGTAGCGAACGCCACGAACGTCCAGCGAGACAGCGGTCTGCACGACACCGATCATGACAGCACGACGGCGGTGGCGGCGATGGAGGCCGCCAACACCGGCACTGTGGCCGCGACCAGCCACTGGCCGGTGGTCGCCGCGCCCTCGCTCTGCCACACGGCGGGCATCCGCCCGGTGTAACCCCGCGACAGCATCGCCAGGTAGACCCGCTCACCCCGCTCGAAGGCGCGCAGGAACAGCGCCCCGATCCCGGCGGCGAAGCCGCGCAACTGCCACAGGAAACGCGGGTCGTCACCGCGGGAGATCCGGGCCACCCGCATCCGCCGCGCCTCGCCGATCAGCACGTCGAGGTAGCGCAGCATGAACGTGGCGATCTGGGTGAACACCTGCGGGCAGTGCAGCCGGTCCAGCCCCACGATCAGGTCCCGGGTGGTGGTGGTCGCGGCGAGCAACAGCGAGGCGAGCACTCCCAGGGTGCCCTTGGCCACGATGTTCCACGCGCCGTGCAGGCCGTCCTCGGACAGCCGCAGGCCCAGCACCTCGACCCGGTCGCCGCTGCCGAGGAACGGCAGCGCCACCGCGAACAGCACGAACGGCAGCTCGATCAGCGCCCGGCTCAGCAACCACCGCGGCCCCACCCGGGCCAGCGCCGCCACCACCGCCACCAGCAGGGCGTACGCGCCGAAGGCCCAGAACGCCGTACGCGGGGTGGCCACCACGGCGATGGTGAAGACCACCATCGCCACGATCTTCACCTCGGGCGGGAGCCGGTGCACCGGCGAGTCCGACTCGCGGTACAGCACGTGCCCGTGACCGGCACCCATCTGCGCGTACCCCTGCTCAGCTGGCCGCGTCGGCGCGGCGCCGGACGTCGTCGGACGTCGCGGGGTCACCGTCGGTCGGGTTGGTGCCGTCGGTGGGCGTCGTGCCGTCGGTCGGGGTCGTGCCGTCGGTGGGCGTCGTGCCGGCGGTCGGGGTTGTGCCCCGGCGGCGCAGCAGCCAGAAGCCACCAGCGCCGATCGCGAAGGTCACCAGCACCCCGAGCACCCCGGAGAGGCCGGTGGAGACGAAGCTGTTCCGCACGCCACGCACGCCGTAGTCGGCCAGCGGGCTGTCGGCCAGCTCGTGGTCACGGGCCTGCTGGGCGGGGCAACTGCCGCCGACGATGTTGTCGTCGGCGTCGACGGAGCAACCCTTGAGCAGGGACGAGTCCAGCCCGTCCGGGTGGGACGAGGCGTAGTTGCTCACCACACCGGCGAGCAGCAGGGCGACCAGCAGTCCACCGGCCAGGAAGGCCCAGGAACGGTTCTTCATCGGGCACCTCCGGTGACCGGGACAGCGGGGGCGGCAGGGGCGGCGGGCGTGCGCAGGGAGCGCAGCGCGTACACCAGGTCGGGGCGCACCTTCGCGACGGTGAGCACTGTGGTCGCGGTGATCAGGCCCTCGCCGATGCCGATCAGCAGGTGGACGCCCGCCATCGTGCCGGCCAGGCCGGTCAGGTTGTTACCCAGGTCGGTGGTGCCGCCCAGCCAGTACTGCAGGACGAAGCCCTGCGACGCGACCACCACGCTGAGCGTGGCGGCGACGAACGCGGTCACGGCCAGACCGGCCCGCGTACGGGGCAGCACCCGCAGCAGCACCGCGATCAGCACGTACGCCGCGGCGGTGCCGAGCAGCGCCATGTTCGTGATGTTGAGGCCGAGCATCGCCACGCCGCCGTCACCGAAGATCAGTGCCTGCACCACCAGCACCACGGCCACGCAGAGCGCGCCGACCCACGGGCCGACCAGCATGGCGGCGAGCGCGCCACCGAGCAGGTGGCCGCTCACGCCGGCCGTGAAGATCGGGAAGTTGAGCATCTGGACGGCGAAGATGAACGCCGCCACCAGGCCCGCCATCGGGGCCAGCCGGTCGTCCAGGTCGCGCCGACCGCGCAGGACGCAGACGGTGAGCGCGGCAAGGGCCAGCGCAGCGAAGATGGCTGCAACCGGACCGTCGATGATCCCGTTCGAGATGTGCATCGCCAGTGTTTCCACGCGACCTCCCACGCGTCAGCGGGCCCGACCGGGCCGGCGTGGGTCAGCCTATTTCCCAAACCTCGTTGTTGCCAGAGTCTTGCAACAACGGATGAGCTTGATCACCTTCCAGGTCAGGTGCGGCGTCGGCACTTCGGCTGATCGACTCGACTTCCATGAATGTCGGGGCATCCGCCTGGTGATCGACTCGCCTTTCTTGATGTCGGGGTGTCCGCGGGTCGGGGATGCCCCGGTTTCCAGAACCACGAGTCGATCTTCACCCGCCGGCGCGGACCCGCGCGGCTCGCCGACGACGGCACCGGCCAACCCAGCGGTATCGTCGGGCCATGACCGCGCCCGACCGCCTCTCCGCCGGTGACCCCGCCCCCGAGTTCACCCTCGCCACCGACACCGGCGACCAGCTCTCCCTCGCCGACCTGCGAGGCCGCAAGGTCGTCCTGTACGCCTACCCGTCGGCGATGACCCCCGGCTGCACCAAGCAGGCCTGCGACTTCCGCGACTCGCTCGCCTCGCTCCAGGCCGCCGGCTACGAGGTCGTCGGCATCTCCCCGGACAAGCCGGAAAAGCTGGCGAAGTTCCGCGAGCGCGACGCGATCACCTTCCCGCTGGTGTCCGACCCGGACAAGGCGGTGCTGACCGCCTACGGCGCGTACGGCGAGAAGCAGCTCTACGGCAAGACCGTCACCGGCGTCATCCGCTCGACGTTCGTGATCGACGCCGACGGCAAGATCGAACGGGCGCTCTACAACGTCAAGGCCACCGGCCACGTCGCCAAGCTCCGCCGCGACCTCGGCCTGGACTGATCTGTCGTACCGGGCCGCTACGTTCCGTCAGTGGTTCGATACAAGTACACGCCCGAAGCGTTGGCCGCCGCTGCCGCCGCCGCGCGCAACATCACCGAGGTGATGCGGCTGCTCGGCGTTCGCGTCAGTGGTGGCTCGCACGCGCACATCAGTCGGCAGCTCAAGAGATTCGGCATCGACACGTCGCATTTCACCGGCAGCGCGCACAACCGGGGCGTGCGTTGGCGGCGACTGTCCCCCACGGAGTTGCTGGTGGTGCTCCCCGAGGGTTCTCGCCGGATCCCGGGCATCCGCCTCAAGCGCGCCCTGGCGACCATCGGCCTTCCTGAGAACTGCGAGGTGTGCGGCACCGGCTCGACGTGGCAGGGCGCCAAGCTGACGCTCCACGTCGATCACATCAACGGCGACTTCCTCGACAACCGGCCACACAACCTCCGACTACTATGCCCCAATTGTCACAGCCAGACCTCCACGTACGCTGGTCAGCGACGGCCTGCGCTCGTCGAGCCCGAGGTGGTCTACGATCCTGATGCGGTGACTCCGACCGGCTTTCGGATAGGCAGGCGACTGCCTCGTCGACAAGAATGGCCGTGGACGCTGGTCGAGTTCAGCTTCAAGGGGCCGTAGCCCAACGGCAGGAGGCATGCGGTTTAGGTCCGCACCAGTGCGGGTTCGAATCCCGTCGGCCCCACCCCATCGCTGGCCTGACAGGGCGGCGCAGCTCGACGGCGTCGATTGTCGGGCGCGTCACTGTCGTGGGTCGCGGGCCTGGTCAGCGGGTCAGGATGGCGGGCGTGAGTCTGCACTTCGTCCTCGACCCCGACCTGACCCCGCAGCTGCGCGCCGAGATCGTCGACCTCTGGGCGGACGTCAGCAACGCCGGCGGCGCCGTCGGTTTCGTGCCGCCGGTCACCGCCGCCGACGTTCACGTCCTCGCCGACCCGACCTTCGCCGGTATCGCCGACGGTCCGGACCGGCTGCTGGTCGGCTACTCCGGAGACCGGCTGGTGGCGGTACTGATCTTCAGTGACAACCGTTTCCCGCTCAAGGCGCACTGGTGTGTGTTGAAGCGGGTGATGGTCCACCCGGACACTCAGGGCGCCGGCTACGGCGCCGCGCTGATGGTCGAGGCGGCCCGGTTGGGGCGGGAGTTCGGCCACGAGGCGTTGCACGTCACGGTGCGCGACGGCTTGGGGTTGGACACGTTCTACGCCCGTCTCGGTTATCGGGAGATCGGCCGGCTGCCGCGCGCGTTGCGGGTGGCGCCCGGTGACGACCGCGACGAGATCCTGATGTGGCTCGACCTGACGCCGGTCGACTGAGCGGTCAGCCCGCGCACCAGCGGGCGTTCGCTCCGGCCGGCTGGGTGGTCGGCGTACCGGTGGGTGGGGCGCTCGCCTTCGCCACCTCGACCGGACGGCGGGCCGGGGTCGGCGTGACAGCGGGTCGACTGCCGGGCGGCCGGGCCGATGTGGAGGCGCGCGGGGTGGCCGCCACGGCGCCGCGCCCGTACATCCGGACCACACTGTTCTGCACCTGACCGGGTGCCAGGCGGATGCCGCCGACGGTGGCCCGGTTTCCGTAGACGTCGCTGACGCGGATGCTGAACGGGCCGGGCCCGGCGCCGGCGTCGATCAGCCAGTAGTTGTAGTCCTGCCGGGTGGCCGACTGCCAGGCACCACTGTCACCCTGCCGGACTTCGACGGACCGCAGCGGGTTGCCGTGGTTCCCGACCCGGAGGGCGAACCACCACTGCGACGCGCCCTCCTTCATCCGGAAGGTGAGCGGTCCGGGCAGCGGCGGGTTGACCACGGCGCGGTAGGTGACGGGGACGAGGCCCTGGACCGGGTCGGCGATCCGGGCGAACGCCTCGCGGGACAGATCGAGGTGACCGGGCGCGCACTCCGGGCACTGGTCCATGATCAGCACTCGAACGGTGCCCTTCGGGCCGGTCACGTCGAGGAATCCGCCGCAGGCGGCAGCCGCGGAGTATTCGCTCGGGCCGAGCGCCACGTAGAGCCGGTTGGCGGGGGCGGCGGGGTTCGAGCAGTTGCCGCCGGCACCCTTCGAGTCGTAGAAGGTGGCCTTGCCGCTGTGTGTGGCGTTGCCGGTGGGTGGCGCGGCGGCGAGCGGCAGGGCGGCGGCGCAGGCCGGGGCGGAGCCGGACCGCAGGGTCAGGGTGAGGCCGAGCGCCGCCGCGAGGACGGTGACGCCGGTCGCCACCAGCCAGGGCACGGAGCGGGGCGACGACGCGGGCCGCTCCTCGGGAGCATGGTCCAGGTCGATGGTGATGTCGACAGCGCTCTCGTCCGTCACGACGGCGATGCTGCCGGACCCGGGCGCGGGCGGACAAGCCGGCTAAGCCAAAGCTAAGACAGCATCGACGGACGGTGATCGCCGCGTTCCGGTCGTGGGTCGGGCCGGCCGTCAGGTCGCGAGAACGACCGGGGCTCCCACGGTCAGGGGTCCACTGTCGATCGGCACCAGGTGCAGTCCGAAGAGGAGCTTCTGCTGGACGTTGCGGTGTCGGCCGAGTGTGCGCAGCGGTTCCTTCGTGCGTACCCCGGTTTCCTGGTCCGTGGTGGTCACCACGCACCGGTCGCACGGCCCGGCGGCGCGAAAGCGCAGGTCACCGATGTGCAGCGACCGGCCGGCCCAGTCATCCTCGGCCCAGGACGGCGCCCCGTCGACCACCAGGTTGGGCCGGAACCGGGTCATCGGCACCGGTTCCTCCCCCGCCTCGGCGAGCCAGCCGTTGAGGGCGTCGAGGGAGGCGGTGTTGGCCAGCAGCAGCGGGTAGGCGTCGGCGAAGCTGACCTGGTCACCGGTGTCGTGTTCACGGTCCCCGGCGGCCAGGTGGCGGGTCGGCTGACCCAGCCAGACCAGCCGGACCTGTCGGCCGAGCAACGCGCCGAGCCAGTCGTCGGCCGCCGCGCCGGCCGGCAGCGCCGGGACCGGGAGCTTGCGGCTGCGGAAGGTGCGCACCGCGACCGGTGCACCGTCGGCCGGCTCGGGCACGTCGAGGTCGGACTGGCCGTCGGCGCTCAGCACCAGACCCCCGGGGCGCACTGTGGCGCGCAGGCCGACCAGCCGGGTGGTCTCGCGTTGGGTGACGCCGACGCCGTCGGCGTCCACGACCATCCAGCGTCGGTCGCCGGCCAGGCCCCACGGCTGCACGAACGCGCCGTCGTGGTCGAGCCGGTGGCAACCCTTGACGGGGTACGTGTGAATCGAGGTCAGCCGCACCCGGTCACCATGCCACGCCGATGCCGTCTCCCGGGTACCAGTGGTTGGCGGGGCTCTCCCGGTAGGCGAGGAACCGCCGGCCGGTGCGCTCGGCGTGCTCGGCGAGCACATTGGTGCTGGTGACGTTGTCGGTGAGGAGGATGGCGCCGGGGGCGAGCTTCGGTTCGACGGCGTCGAACTCGCGTTTCTCGTGGGCGCGACTGTGGTCGCTGTCGTGCAGGAAAAGGTCGACCGGGCGGTCCAGTGCGCCGATCGAGGCGATCGAGTCGCCGATCACCAGGTCGACGACCTCCGACCAGGGCTGGCTGGCGGCCAGGTAGCCGGCCTCGGGGTTGATGTCCAGCGACGTGACCCGGCCAGGGTGGCCCTCCTGCGCGTTGCGGAGCAGGGCGGACGCCAGGACGCAGGTGCCCAACCCCTTGTCGACGCCGGTCTCCACCACGTGTGCGGGACGGGTGGCGCGGACGATCGCGTACCACCCCACGCGTCGGGCGTAGTGGACGTGCTTGTCGGCGAGACCACGGCGGGCGGCGGTGGCGGTGGCATGCTCGATGTGGTGCCGCAGCACGTCGTCGGACTCGATTTCGGCGACGTAGCCCCGGACCTGCTTGACCGGGATGTCGCAGACGACGCTGACGAACCAGGTCAGGTGGTGGCGACTGAGCTTGGTCAGCTCGTACGTGTAGTTGTGATGTTCCCGGGAGGTGACCAGCCACCGAGCCGAGATGCGCAGCACCTTGGCGTCGTGGCGGGCGACCCGGGCGAGCCGCTTGGGAAATGCGGCGACGGGGGCGAGCGGGGTACGGGCGATGGCCCGGCGCAGCTGCGTGGCGTCCACCGCTGCTTCATACCAGGTTCGGGCGAACGTCCGGGCGGAAAGTTTTTTGGTCAGGATGTGAAACCATACGGCCCAGTCGGGGGCACGTGAGCGTAACCCGCAATCAGTAGCATCGCGGCATGCAGTATCGCCAGGAGTACGCCGAGCCCGAGACCCAGTTCGTCGCGGCGCAGCAACCATCGGAGCCGACCAAGAAGGCGCGCACCAAGCGTCCCCGGTGGCAAAAGGTCGCTTTGATCACCTTCGTGGTCCTGGCACTGCTCGGCGGCGGCGGCATGATCGCTGGGGGCCTCTACTTCCGTTCGATCAACTCTGGCATCGAGCGGGTGGACGCCTTCGACGGTGTGCCGGAGGCCGAGCGTCCGCAGGTGGGCGAGAACGCCAAGGGCGCCATGAACATCATGATTCTCGGCAGTGACTCGCGCGACCCGGAGAGCGAGGCCGGCTCCCGCACCGACACGATCATCCTGGCGCACCTCCCGAAGGACCGCTCCAGCGCCCAGCTCATCTCGATCCCCCGGGACAGCTGGGTCAGCGTGCCGAAGTCGTCGACGGGTCGGGGCGGCAAGGACGCGAAGATCAACGCGTCGTTTGCGTGGGGTGGCGTCCCGTTGATGGTGCAGACGGTGGAGAAGTTCACCGGAGTGCGCGTCGACCACGTGGCGATCGTCGACTTCGGAGGCTTCAAGGAGATCGTCGACGCACTGGGCGGCATCAACGTGGACGTGGAGAAGGGTTTCACCACCCTGTATGCGCTGAACGGCAGCCGGACGTTCAAGGCTGGCCAGCAGAAGATGGACGGAGCGGCCGCGCTCGACTACGCACGCGAGCGGCACGCCTTCGCCGACGGCGACTTCGCGCGGATCCGGCACCAGCAGCAGGTCATCAAGGCGATTCTGGACAAGGCGGCATCCGGCGGAACGCTCGCCAACCCGGCCAAGCTGAACTCCTTCGTCAAGGCGACGGCGGACGCGGTTGCCGTGGACAAGGCCATGAACCTGCTCGACCTCGCCTCCCAGATGCGCGATCTGCGCAGTGGCAACCTGACGTTCCTCACCTGCCCCACCAAGGGCACCGGGATGATGGGCACCGAGAGCGTGGTTCTGGTCGACAAGGAGAAGGCCGCGAAGGTCTTCGGAGCGGTCCGCAACGACAACGTTCCGGAGATCCTGTCCGCCGCAAAGTAGGAGTAGGAACTGACTTGCCGGCCATGGTGGCGCGCCTCGGCCGATCGTAGAGTTCGGTCGCCCTTCTGGTCCGAACGCGTGATCGAGGGCTTTCACGGGGAGGTCCACAAGTGTCAGGCCAGTCTGCGACCAGTCATCCGCCCAAACCGCCGTACGGCGGACAACTCGACGTGCCGGGCGACGGGGGCGGTCTCTACGGCGGCACCCCACCCGTCCCGCACTCGAGGGAGCCGGAGACTCCGGCGAAGGCCCCGTCGGAAGTGGCCGGCTTGAGCACGACGGCCGTCCTGCCGTACGCCCGCTCCCGGACGTCCTCCCGGACCCGGTGGCTGCGGGCGTGGATGATGGTGGCGCCCGTGGACCTGGTCGCGTTGCTCGCACCCCTGCTGCTGAGCCAGAGCTACTGGCGCGGGACCATCGCCAACGCCGTCCTGACGCTGACCCTCTTCGCTGTCGGCGGCCTCTACCGGCCGCGTCGTCACGTGAGCATCCTCGACGAGCTGCCGAGCCTCTGTGGGCGGCTGCTGGCCGCCGGCTCGGTGGTGGCCATCATCGCGGCCGAGCGGCACGCCTCGGTGGCGTACGTCGGCGGTTTCATGCGCGGCGTCGCGCTGTCCGCGTTGCTCGTGATCCTCGGTCGCGCGGCCAGCAGGGCGTTCACCGTCCTGTCCCGCAAGCGTCGGTGGGCGGAGCACAACGCGATCATCGTGGGTGGCGGCCCGATCGGTCTCGAACTCGCACGGCTGCTGCGCCGCTACCCGCAGTACGGACTGCGGTACGTGGGCTGCGTTGACGCTCCGTCACGGCAGGACAACGCGGCGCTGCCCCTGAGCGGGACGCTGACGGACCTGGAGCACCTCGTCCGGTTGGCGGAGTGCGAGGTCCTGATCATCGCCGACCCGGACTGCCACGAGTCCACCCTCATGGAGACCCTGCTCCAGCCCCGCAGCTCGCGCTGCGACCTCTGGGCCGTGCCCCGCCTGTGGGGTTCCCGCTCCCACAGCGGCTACCCCGACCACATCGGCGCGTTCCCGATCGTCAAGATCGGTGACATCTCGTTGACCGGCCCGCGATGGGCCATCAAGCGGGCGTCCGACATGCTGTTCGCGGCGATCGCTCTCATCCTGTTGAGCCCGGTGCTGCTGCTCTGCACCGTCGCCACATTCATCGACGGTGGCCGGGGCATCTTCTTCTACCAGGAGCGGATCGGCCGGTACGGCAAGCCGTTCAAGGTCATCAAGTTCCGGTCGATGCGTCCCGTGAACGAGCAGGAGTCCCAGACCAACTGGTCCATCGCGCACGACAACCGGGTCGGCCCGATCGGCCGTTTCATGCGTCGGACTTCGCTGGACGAGCTGCCCCAGCTGTGGAACATCCTGCGCGGCGACATGAGTGTGGTCGGGCCGCGGCCGGAGCGGCCGTACTTCGTCGAGAAGTTCTCCGCCGAGTACCCGAACTATGCGGCACGCCACCGCGTCCCCGTCGGGCTCACCGGGCTCGCGCAGGTCAGTGGTCTTCGAGGCGACACCCCGATCTCCGACCGGGCGCGGTTCGACAACTACTACATCGAGAACTGGTCGCTGTGGTTGGACGTAAAGGTCGTGCTCCGCACCGTTTCGGAGGTCTTCCGCGCCGGGGGCCGCTGATCAGCCGTAAGCCGCCGCGGGTGGTGGCGTCGACGGTCTCGAAACGTCGACGCCGCCACCCGCGGCGCTGTCAGATCAGGCGGTCGGTGCCGACTTCAGCGGTTCCCACCAGGCCCGGTTCTCCCGGTACCAGGCGACGGTGTCGGCGAGGCCCTGGTCGAGGGTGATGCTGGGGGTGTAGCCGAGTTCTTGGTTGATTTTGGTGATGTCGAGGGAGTAGCGGCGGTCGTGGCCCTTGCGGTCGGTGACGGGGACGACGCGGTCCCAGCCGGCGTCGCAGGCGTCCAGGAGCAGGCCGGTGAGTTCCTTGTTGGTCAGTTCGGTGCCGCCGCCGATGTTGTAGACCTCGCCGGCGCGGCCCTTGTGCTGGACCATGGCGATGCCGCGGCAGTGGTCGTGGACGTGAAGCCAGTCGCGGATGTTGGCGCCGTCGCCGTAGAGGGGGACGGTGGCGCCGTCGAGCAGGTTGCTGACGAACAGCGGGATGACCTTCTCGGGGAACTGGTAGGGGCCGTAGTTGTTGGAGCAGCGGGTGACGACGACGTCCATGCCGTGGGTGCGGTGGTAGGACAGGGCGAGCAGGTCGGAGCCGGCCTTGGACGCCGAGTAGGGGGAGTTCGGCGCGAGGGGCCAGGTTTCGGTCCAGGAGCCTTCGTCGATGGAGCCGTAGACCTCGTCGGTGGAGACGTGCACGAAGCGGCCGGTGCGGTGGCGCAGCGCGGCGTCGAGCAGGGTCTGGGTGCCCAGCACGTTGGTGGTGACGAACGGCGCGGCGCCGGCGATGGAGCGGTCGACGTGTGATTCGGCGGCGAAGTGCACGATGACGTCGTGGTCGGCGACGACTTCGTCGACCACGACGGGGTCGCAGATGTCGCCTTGGACGAACCGTAGCCGCGGGTCGTCGCGGACGGGGTCGAGGTTGGCCATGTTGCCCGAGTAGGTCAGCTTGTCGAGCACGGTCACGACCGCCGGCTCGAGCGGCGGCACGCCGTCGGCACTGCCGAGGGGCTTGCCCAGCAGCAGGCGAACGTACTCCGACCCGATGAATCCGGCTCCGCCGGTGACGAGGATCCTCACGGGTCGGGAAGTCTACGCCGCCCGTTCGGCGGCTGTGGCAGATGTTTCGGCACGCTCGGTTAGGGCCGCCCGGGCGATTGCGGGTGCAACACCGTTCCGGTAGAAAGTGCCAGCGACGTACGACTCGTCGTACTGCACTGTGTCAAAAAACGGGGGCGAGAACGGCGTGTCGCTGGTCAATGCTGCTCGGCCGTCGCCGGGTAAGGGCACCACTCCGCCCCCTGGTCGGCGCGTCGCTAGCCTGCTCAGGCGACTCATCGCACCCGAGCGTCTCTACATGGGGGCGCTTGGCCTGACCGGCTTGGCGGCAGTCCTGTCGGTGGCTCTGCCGCCGGCGGAACGCGGTGAACTCTCGGCGAACATGGTGAGCGCGACACTGGGCGCGGCCGTCGGCGGCCTGTCCCTGGACACGTTCCTGCTGTCCCGGCCGGGCGGCTGGGTCTTCTCCCGGGGACGCCCCTGGGTGCTTGCGATGCTGGTGGCCTCGATCCTGCTCTCCGTCGTCGCCGCGGCCATACTCACCGCGGTCGCCGGGATCGGCAGTTACCTGGTCGGTGTGGGGTCGGCGGCAGGTCTGACGATCTTCAACACGGTCTCGTCGATCGCGCTGCGGCAGAAGAGCTTCATGGCCGTGTACTCGTTGCGCGCGGCAAGCGGTGCGGTCCTGGTCGGCGGTTACGTCGCCCTGTACTTCGCCGGCTACCTCGACGGCGGCCTGTGGAGCATGGTGTGGCTCGTCGTCCAGTGGGTCAGCGCCCTGGCCGTGTGCGGCCTGGTGCTGGGGATGCTCCGGCGGATCGGGCGCGCGCCCCAGCCGGAGGCGACAGGGGTGGACTACCGCGCCGACCTGACCGCCGTCGGCAACCTGCACCTGGGGATCTTCGCCCAGATGATGACGCTGCGGTTCAACCAGATCCTGGTGGCCCGGTTCGTCGGGGCGGGCCCACTCGGCGTGTACGCCCTGGCGGTGGCCGCCCTGGAGTTCGCGCAGGCCGGTGCCGTCGTACGGGCGCAGCGGATCCTGGCCAGCCGGGACGGCTCGGACGGGCCCGACCCCACCCGAGCCGTGGTCACGGCGGCTCTGCCGGTCGCGCTGGCGGCGGTCCTCGGGCTCGGCGTGCTGGGTTACCTGCAACCCGAGTACCGACACGCGTGGATCCTCGGCCTTGTCCTCCTGCCCGGCTCACTGGCGACCGCCGCCGGCAAGAGCTGGAGTGCCCTGCTGTTGAAGAGGCGGGGCGAGCGGGCGACGACCGTGGTCGCCATGATCACCTTGGCGTTCGCGATCCCCGCGTACTTTGCGATCATCCCGTGGGCGGGGGTGTTCGGGGCGGCGATCGCCTCGACGCTCGCCTACGCCGTGCACGCCTTCGCTTCCAGAGCAAGCCTGCGACGAGCGCAGTCGCCGAATCATGGGACGGTTTGACATGGATGTCTCGATTGTTGTCCTCGCCTGGGAGGACTTTGAGCGCACCCGCGCCTGTGTCCTGTCGCTGCCGGCGGAGGCAGAGATCGTTGTCGTCGACAACGGCAGCTCGTTGCACATCCAGGAATCGCTGAGCGAGTTCTGCGCCCAGCAGGGCGTTCAGTACGTCCAGTCCGGCTCCAACCTGGGATACGCGCGAGGAATGAACCTCGGCGTGCGGCACACGAGCCGGTCGAACGTGATCCTCTCCAACAACGACATCATCGTGCACGCCGATGCAGTGACCCGTCTGCTGACAGCCCTGCAGGACCCGACCGTGGGCGCGGCATTCCCGGGCGTGGTCACGCCTTCCGGGGTGTCGCAGACCGAGGGTGGGCGGTTCCTGGGCCTGGGTGTCGGGTTCGCGCACGCCACCGGGCTGAGCCTCGTGCTGCCGAACCTGCGGATCGTCGCGCCGCCGGAGAAGGCGGACTGGCTGACCGGACCCTTCGTCGCCATGCGCCGGAGCACCTTCGACGCCATCGGCGGGGTCGACGAGACCTCGTTCTTCTACTCGGAGGACATGCGGCTCTGCTGGGCCGTCCGTCAGCAGGGCCTGCGGCTGGCGTACGTGCCGGAGGCCGTGATCATGCATGAGGACGACGCGACCGCCAAGCGACGCTGGTCCGAGGAGGAGATCTCCCAGCGCCGCACCCGGGAGTTCATCCGGGCGAGCCGGACGATGGGTGGCCGGCGCGGCCGCATCGCCACGACGGCGTACGTGGGCGGGGTGCTCCTGCGCGCGGCGGTGGGGCGAAACGCGGTTCGCCGGGCCATCGCGCGCGGCGCTGTCGAGGGGCTGCGTGCCTGATGAAGGTGTTGTTCGTCTGCACGACGGGCGGCTCAGGCCGACGGCAACTCGGTGGCGCCGAACGCATCCTGACGGAGATCATCCCGGCTCACGCGCGCACGGGCGTCGACGTCATCGCCGCCACCTCGGACGACGAGGTGGGTCATGCGCTGCGTGAGGCCGGAGTGCCGTGGATCGGGCTCAGCGCGACCAGCCGGGTCGACCTCGGCTATGCCCGGGAGATCCGCCGCCTCGTCAACGAGGTGCAGCCGGACGTGGTCTGCGCCCATCTGCTGTCCGCGGCGATGCACTCCCGGGCAGCGCTGAGCATGGAACGCAGGCGGACCCCACTCGTCGTCACCCTGCACAACAGCCTCTGGCAGTACCGGGACACGGCCGGGTCGTTCCAGCAGAAGGCGCTCATCCAGTCCAACATCACGCTGGACCTCGCCATGCGTCGCGCCCGTCCACACGCGACGGTGGCGGTGTCCGAGTTCGAGGCCGCCGAACTGCGCGAGCGTGGCGGTGTCAAGAACATCCACCTGATCCCCAACCCGCTGCCCGTCACCTGGCCCAGCCCGAAGCCGCACACCCCACAGCCGGGCCGCCGGCCGGTGGTCGGCTATCTCGGCCGGCTGGAGAAGGAGAAGGGGGTTGATCTGCTGTCCGAGATCGCCGCTCTCCTCCCGGAGTTGGACTTCAAGGTCGCCGGTGCCGGCACGCTGCCGATCGCCCCCCAGCCGAACCTCGACCTCGTCGGCCGGGTCGTCGCGGCGGACTTCCTCCAGGGGATCGACTGCCTCGTGGTGCCGTCCCGGGTCGAGTCGTTCGGCCTTAGCGCGCTGGAGGCGTTGTCCCTGGGCGTACCCGTGGTGCACACCGGCGCCGGCGGCCTCGCCGAGGTCACCCGGCACGCGACCGGCACCCTGGCGTTCCAGGCGGACCTCGCGCCAGCCGCGCTCGCCGACGCCATCCGGCAGGCCGTCGGCCGCCGAGCCGTCGACGAGGCCCAGCGGGTGGCCGAGTGGTACGCCCAGGAGTACGCCTTCGACCGGTGTGTCCAGCGGTGGCAGAGTCTGTACAGGTCGCTCCTGTGACCGCAGCGACGATGAACACCAGATCCAACCGCTACTGGGCCGCAGTGCCGTGGGTGGCAGCGGTCGCCGTCGTCGTGGGGGTCTTCCTCTGGGACACCGAGTTCGGCGTCGCCGCCGCGTTCCTCGCAATGGCGGCCCTTCTCTTCCGCGCTCACACGTGGCTCGCCATCTGCACGGCCGCCTGGGGCTTCGTCTTCCTCGCCGTCCTCACCATTCCGGGGCCATACGACTCTCCGGCCGGTCGCGCCGCCGTGCCGATCCTGGGCATCTATGCGACCTGGTTCCTCGCCGCCTGGTATCTCGGCCGTCGGCTCGCGGCCAGAAAGAGCCGCTCCGAACAGTCGACGGCGAACGCGGAGACGGTCGTCATGCCGACGGCGAACGCGCCGACCGTCGTCATGCCGGCCGTGACGGCCCGTCCGCCCACGGACCGCGCCGGTGTCGAGTCGACACGTGCGGAACTGCGCTGGCCCGCCGAGAGTCGGCTCCGGGTCTTCGTGCTCTTCCTGCTCCTGCTCGCTCTCATCGGCGCTGCGCTGAAGTTCCGCGGCGACGTTCCGCCGCTGTTCGCCGACAATCCGGACGCCGCCCGTGAGGCGGTGCGACTGCGTTCCAACATTGTCACCGGGCTGTTCTCGGAGTTCTGGGGGATCGGCCTGGCGGTCTCGCTGCTCCGGGCGCTCACCGGCAGGAGCGAGGGACGGTGGGCCTACGTCGTCTTCGTCGTCATCTTCGCCTTCGGCGCGGCTCTGGGCGCGAGCAAGAACTCTGTACTGCTGGGAATCGTGCCCCCGCTGGTAGCCGCGCTATCGGTTCGTCGGTCGGCGACCATCAGCCCGAAGAACCGGCTACGGGTGTCGCTCGTGGTGGTCGTGATCGGCGCCGTCGCGGTGGGAGCGGCCGTCTTCCTGGGTGGCCAACGGACGCTGGCCGGCACCGGCCAGTTCGAGGACCAGTTCCGAGCGCAGTACGGCGCCAGCCCGCTGTATGCCAGCGTCGGGTCGCTGGACCTGTCGCTGAGCAGCTCCGTCGAGACCTTCGGTCGGTTGTGGCAGGTACGCGAGCAGCACCCACCCACCTGGGGGCGTTACTCGTTGACCTTCACCGGCTCGGTGGGAGATCGCCTGTTCGGCTCTGCAGACCTGTACGCCATCACCGCCGGCCTCAGCAAGCCGTTCTACATGAACACCGCGACGTTCGTAGCCATACCGTTGCTCGATTTCGGGCCGATCGGCGCCGTGATCTTCCTCGGGCTGCTGGGCCTCAGCGTGGGGGTCATCGACCGTCGGCTCGCGTCCACCTGGAGCCCCGCGCATCATCTGACCCGGGCGTTCGTCATCTACTTCGCGACCTTCGGCGTCTACGAGCTCTATCCCGTCGTCCAACCGTTCTGGCTGGCGCTGGCTCCGGGCCTCGTTGCCCTGTACCTACTGAGCAAACCGATGAGGTGGATCCCAGCGTGGATGAAACGCTGACAATCGTCACCGTTCTCTACCGTTCGAGCGACATGTTGACCCAGACGCTGCCGACCTGGGTCCGCAGCGCGGAGGGTCTTCCGGTGCGGTTCATCTTCGCCGACAACTGGCCAGAGGACGGCTGCGAGAAGGTCGTCGCCGGTTGGCTCGCCGACGAGCGGTACGACTACCTCCCCGACTCGTCGAACCCGGGCTTCGCGGCGGGCTGCAATCGCGCGGTGGCCGCCGCGAGGACGAGCCACGTGCTGCTGCTCAACCCCGACGTGTGGCTCCCCGAGGACGCGCTGGCGCGCATCTGCGCCGCCATCGCCGAGGACCCGGGCACGCCGATCGCGGTCGGTCTGGCCATGCACGGCGGGGAGTACATCGGCATCGACGTCAATCCGGTCTCGCTCTTCATCGACCGGACCGCCACCGCGGCGCGGGGGCCGCTCGGTCCGTCGGGCGGCGCCGCCGTCTTCCCGACCGAACTGTTCCATCGCTTCGGCGGGTTCTACGAGCACCTCTTCGCCTGGGGCGAGGATGCCGACCTGGCGTACCGGCTCTACGCGTCGGGAATGCGCACCCGCGCGCTCGATGTCATCCTGCCCCACGCGGGTGGGCACAGCGTCGAGGGCGACAACAAGCTCCAGGGCTTCCGGGCCTTCCTCCTGGCCCGCAACCGTCTTCTCGTCGCGGCCCGCGTCTTCACCTGGCCGCTGATGCTCGTCGCGATGCCGGTGCTGGCCCTGGCGCACCTCGCACTCGCCGCCCGGCGTGTCCGCCAAGGCCTGCTGTGGCCGTTCCTCCGGGGAGTCGGACGTGGTCTGGTGGAGAGTCCGGCTGCACGGCGCCAGTGGAACGGCAGGCGGTTCGGTTTCGCATCCCTCTACAGCTACCTGACAGTTCGGAGAGCCCGATGACAGCACACCAGTGGAGCGTCGTCACGGTCACCTACAACTCCGCAGACACCCTGCGCCGGTGTTGGGCCGGCGCGGCCAAGCCGTACGAGTGGATCGTGGTGGACAACTGCTCCGCCGACGACTCCGCCGCCGTCGCCGAAGAGCTGGGCGCCCGCGTGATCCGGCTGCCGGAGAACGTCGGCTTCTCCAGGGCCAACAACATCGGGGTGCGGGAGGCCGCCGGGGAGTACGTCCTGTTCGCCAACCCGGACCTCGAGATTCAGCCCGACGGGTTCGTCGCGTTGCAGCAACACCTCGACACGCACGGCGGCCTGGTCGCTCCTCAACTACTCGCCACCGACGGGGACGCCCAGCCCAACGGCAGGGGCTTCCCCTACGCCACGGCCAAGCTGGGCAACCGGAAGATCTGGCCGTTGTCCCGGATGCACGCGGGTTACCGGGTGATGGCGAACCCAGGCGAAGCCGTCTATGTGGCCTGGGTCATGGGCGCGGCTGTCGCCGCCCGTACTGCGGATTTCATCGCATTCGGCGGTTGGAACGAGCGGTTCTTCCTCTACTACGAGGACCATGAGCTCGGGCTGCGGGCGTGGCGGCACGATCTGCCCGTGGCCCTGCTCGGTGACGTCCGCTGGACCCACCACTGGGCACGTGCGACGAATTCGTTCCAGTGGTCCCGCGCTCACACGCTCGAACTGCAGAGCGCCAGGACGTTCTTCGGAATGTTCCCCGAGTTCCTGATCGGACTGCCCCTGGCCTCGCGGCGCAACCGGCAGGCGGCACGGCTGATCGGCTCGTCGGTGCCGACCCAACGGGTTCCGGGCGAGCCAGTGCCATCGCCGGCCAGCTCCACGGGAACCAGGTAACTCAGGCGGCCTTCCTTGCTTCCCTTCCTCCCAGGCCTGGTGCGACGGTCGATGATGTCGCAGCCGTTCGCCGAGGTCTACGACAGGCGCGCGAACAGCTTCGGTGCTCTTCGGCTGGCGTTCGCGCTCGCCGTGGTGTTGTCCCATTCGGCCGCACTCGGCTTCGGTCGTCCGCTCATGCAGCGCGTCGATCTGGGTGCCGTCGCGGTGGCCGGGTTCTTCACCATCTCCGGGTTCCTGATCGCCCGTTCCGCTCGGCGCACCTCGGTTCCTCGCTTCCTGTGGCACCGCGCACTGCGGATCTGGCCCGGCCTGTGGGTCTGTCTCCTCTTCACCGCCGGGGTTGTCGCGCCCGTGCTCTTCTTCGAGCGGCACGGCACCATCACGGGCCTGTGGTGGAGCCCCAACGGCGTGTTCGACTATCTGCGACAGAACTGGTGGGGGGGCCTCCGCCAGTTCGGGATCGCCGACCTGCTGCAGGGTGACACGCCGTACTGGCGGTGGCAGGGCGGAAATACGATCAACGGGTCATTGTGGACTCTCGCCTACGAGATCTTCTGTTACCTGCTGGTCGCCACCCTGTCCGCCCTGACCCTCCTGCGCCGGCAACTCCGCTGGCTTCCGCTGCTCGCGATGCTCGCTGTCTTCGGTGTGCTCTGCTGGAACCAATTCCGTCACGGCAACGCGGAACAGGGCATCTGGCTGACGGGGGAGATCGGGCCGCTGCCGATGCTCGGCGCGCTCCGGAAAGACTCCCTGCTCTGGTACGGCTTCATGTTCCTCGCCGGCGGGGCCGCCGAGCTGTACAGCGACCGCCTACTGATTAACGACCTGCTCGGTGTACTCGCGATCGTGGTCTCCGGCTGGCTCGCCGTGCATGGGTCGTTCTTCGGCCCGGCGCTGCTCGCCTACGCGTACGTCGTCCTCTGGCTCGCCGTACGGCTGCCGAAGGTGCTGCACCGGGTCGGGGCCGCCAACGACTACTCGTACGGGGTCTACATCTACTCGTTCGTCGTACAACAGGTCATGGCGAAGGCCGGTGTGCAGGCGCTCGGCCTGGTCGGCTTTTTCGTTGCCAGCACCCTGGTCAGCGCGGGACTCGCGATGGTCTCCTGGCATCTGGTGGAGAGGCCGGCGCTGCGCCTGAAGAACTGGACGCCGCGCAGACCGCGCGAACCATCCGATGAGACGACGGCAGGCGGCAGTGCTCCTGCAACCGTATCGACGGCGAGCGTCACCGCATCAAGCTCCTGGCACCACGCGTAGCACTCGTATGGTCCGCACTTCCAGGATGGGAGGCATCGTGGTCGCACAGCTCATGAGCAGGAACGTGGGCGATCGCGCCATGGTGCCGGCTCCGGTGGAACGTCGCCGACCGACGCGCACGGACTGGACCGTCGTCGTCCTTCTGCTCGCCGCCGTCCCGGTTGTCCACGACATCGGCACGATGCTCACTGCGCCGTACTGGCTCGACGAGGCATGGGTGGCGCTCTCCGTACGGATGCCGCTCGCTGATTTGCCGGTGGCGACGTCGTCGACTCCGATCGGCTGGAGCCTCCTCCT
The DNA here is from genome assembly GCF_057766525.1 of Micromonospora sp. MGP-C2. Classification (NCBI taxonomy): domain Bacteria; kingdom Bacillati; phylum Actinomycetota; class Actinomycetes; order Micromonosporales; family Micromonosporaceae; genus Micromonospora; species Micromonospora sp. MGP-C2. The sequence continues at coordinate 5,464,469 of NZ_JBYMEN010000002.1, read as the reverse complement.
GCGGTTGGTCCCGGACTCCGATGACCTGCGGGTGGTTCCGCTCGCGTTTCACGTGCTTTCGGTCGGCGTGGCGTACGCGCTCGGTCGTCTGCCGCATTGGCCGACCCGTCAACTGGGGATCGTGGCGGGCACCGTCGCTGGAGCGGCGGTCCTGCTCCTCCCCGCCCAGCAGGTCCGCCACGACCTCAAGCAGTACTCCGCCGATGCCGCCGTCACGGTGGGCATGCTCGCGCTCACCGCATGGACCGAGCGGACCTGGTCACGCAGGCGACTCGGGGTGCTGGTGGCCGCGGTCTGCGTCGGAATGCTGTTCAGCCACGTCACCGCCATCATCACCCCGGGTGTGTTCGGCGGGATGTTCCTGGTCAACCTCGTTCGGCGTCGCTGGGCGCGACTCCTGGACGTGGCCGTCGCCGGGTTCATCGCGACCTGGCTCGCGGCGGCCGTCTACGTCGTCTTCTCGGCACGGGCCCGGTCTGACGAGATGCGAGAGTTCTGGGCAGCCGCCTTTCCACAGCCGCATGAGTTGCCCGGCTACCTCGCCGAACGGCTTGACAACCTGGCGCCCGTCCTCGGCGCGCCAGTGCTGTTCATCAGCGGCCTTGCCGTCGCTGGCATCATGACCCTCGCATGGTCACGTCGCCCCGCAACCGCCATCGCCGTGAGTTCGCTGCCGGCGACGGTGATCGTTCTGGGAGTCAACGAGGTGTATCCACTCCTGGACCCGCGTACCTCACACTTCCTCGTCGTCACGGCGGTGGCGATGGCGGGCATCGGCCTTGTTGGCGCGGCGACTTTGGCAGTGGGGCTCGTCAGCCGCGCACTGCACCGCAGCCTGCCCACCGCCGTGACAGCGACGATCTGCGCGGTCCTGCTCGGCGCGTTCGCGATTCACAACGGCGCTTGGTACCGGTTTGACGGACACGAGCCCGGGCTTGAACGCACCCCGGTCACCATGATGGATGTGCGATCAGCGACCGAGTACGTGAACAACCACCGATCCCGCAATGACGTCGTCATTCTCAACCCTACGGCGTGGTACGGCTTTGCGTTCTATTCCAAACGCGATCCGATCGACATGATCACGCCCTACAACAACACCGTCGGCTGGTGGGTCGCGATGCCTTCCCGGTCGGACGTGATCATGGTCCCTGGACTGGACGCATCAGGTATCCGACTCGGCGTCGAGCGCGGACTCGAGTTGGCCGCGCAGCGCGGTGGTGCACGCATCTGGCTGATTCGGTCCTTCGTCGGCCTTGAGGAGGCCGAAGCTTGGCGGTCGGTGCTCGCCGACTATCGCGTCGAACAAGTCACCGACGGCATCGAGCCAGTCGTCCTGATCAGCGAGGGATGACAATCCCGCAGGACGAGCTGCATGAAGGCCCGGGCCAAACGGCCACGCTGAAGCCGCGATCAAATGTGATCCAACAAATGTCAATACACGGACGGACCGGATGCAAGAAACCGAGCGGGAAAGCCGCGGATCCGCGGTGGACACAGAACCAACCTCAGTCACAAGCGAAGCCTCAAATGAGAAGATCACGTCAGAGACAGCCACCCCGATCAAGGCTCGGGTCGAAACGCGATGCAAAGAGCTGGCCGCACGACTGCCAGGGATCGCCGCGTTCCTGTGGCTCGGCCTGACCGTCCTGATCGCAGGCGTTCCATCAACCCTGATACCTTCGCCGGGTTTTGACCCGAGTTGGCAGGCGGGCATCGGCTTCGCGGTATCGGACGACCTGCGCTTCGGGAAAGACATCGTCTTCAACTATGGGCCGTGGGGGTTCCTCGACTGGCCGCAGCATGTGAGTCGACCGCAGGCCGCGCTGGGTTTCGTATTTGGGATGACAGCGGTTCTCGCCCTCTACTGGGTCATCTACCTCTGCGTCCGACCCCGGTGGTCTGCCGGAATCGCTGGCGCGATCGCTTTCGCGGTGACCGTGGCCAGCGCCCCGGCCGGGCCGGGCGGCAGGCTCGTCTACGCCGGCCTGCTGGTGGCCCTGCTGACGCTTCACGACAGGTTCACCAGGCGGATCGACACCTGGCGGGACACCGTGCCCGCTGTGGTCCTCACCGCCGTGGGGACCCTCCTGCTTCAGGTCAAGTTCTCCGAAGGCGTGGTACTCCTGGCTCTAGCCGGTCTCGTTGCGGTGAGCGTCGCCTCGGTGAGGAACCTCATCAGGGGTGTCGGACTTTCTCTGGCAACGTTCGTGGTGACGTTCCTGGCACTCTGGCTGGGCGCTGGGCAGCGCATCACGGACATCGTGCCGTGGGTGCGCGGTTCGCAGGAGATCTCCAGTGGCTACCAGGAAGCCCTCGCCATCGAGCAGGGCGAGTTCGCCTTCGGCTACCTCACCGCCGGGGTCCTCGCACTCCTCGTCGGGTTCCTGGCGTTGCGCATGGCTGTCCGCCACAGGACGGTCGCAACAGCTGGAATCGTCGTGGTCTCGGCCGTCATGCTCGCGTTCGGATTCAAACACGGGTTCACCCGCCACGACCCGGCCCACGAAGTCTCGTTCTTCCTGGCAGCGGGCTTCCTGCTCGTCGGCTTCGCCACCTGGGTGGGACGTCCGGCGGTTGTGTTGGCGGCCGCGGGAGCGGCGTTCCTCATGGCACCCTCCAGCCTCGCGAACTACGATCCCTTCCTGGCACGCAACCAGTGGCGGACGGGCACTGAGCTGCTCATCAACAACGACTTCCGCCTGACCTCTGTAGAGGCCGGCAGGGCGCGGGCCCGCGACACCTATCAACTGCCCGAGAGCATCGTCAGCGAACTACGCGGTCGACCAGTCCACGTCGACCCGATGGAACTGACGTTGCCCTGGACCTACTCGTTGGACTGGCGCCCGGTCCCGGTCTTCCAGACGTTCTCGGCGTACACGCCGTACCTCGACGAGCTCAACGCCGAGGCGCTCATCGAGGCGCCCGACGACCAGGTCGTGCTCCACGAGGCCACGGTCGGCATCGACAGCCGCAACATCCGCTGGGACACGCCCCGCTACCTGCTCGCGCTGGCCTGCAACTACCGCGTCGGCACCCAAGCCGACCGTTGGACGGTCCTGCACCACGGCCAGAACCGCTGCTCCGCGCCGGAGACAACGGTTCCGCAGCCGGTGACGGCGGGCACGCCCGTCCCGGTGCCGCAGGTCGGGACGGGCGAGATGCTCGTCGCACGCTACCGGCCCGAGCCGAGCTCGATGCTGGCGTCGCTGGTGCACCTCGGTCTGAAGGACTGGTCACCGATCGAGGTCGGCGCCGACGGCCAGACCTTCCGACTGCCCGAGGCGCTGAGCGACGGCCCGCTGCTGGTCTCGCTCCCCGCCGAGCTGGCTTGGCACGCCCCCTTCGACGCCTTCCACTACCGCCAGCTCACCTTCAACCGCGCCGGCACCATCGAGTTCCAGGTTCTCAAGGTGCAGTGACCGGATGACGAAGGCCTCCGACCGGTGGAAACCGCTCCACCAGCCGGAGGCCTTCGTCGTATGACGGCCGTTACCGGACGGCGCCACCTGGTCCTCGCTCAGCTACCGCGACGCCACAGATCGCGCAGCGCATCCCAGTTGCCCGCGAGGCTCTCCTTGCAGAGCGCCTCGATGTAGGTGACGCCATTCGTGTCGTCGCGATCCCACCAGAGACCGCACAGCGTCTTGCCGTCGGCCATGTTGACCGCGTACTCGACGTAGCTGCCCTCGGCTCCGGACTTGTTGCCGTTCGTGCGAGTCGCGTGACGCAGCCCTGGTGCCAGCGTCCCGGCGGCGAGGTTCAGCTGCAGGCGGTAAGCGCGTGCCGCATCCTTCTCCTTCTTCGTTGGATAGACCACGAAGTGCAGGAAGGCGTTGCCGTAGCGGCAGAAGACGTGCTGATCCTCCTCGGCCGGCAGTTTCGGGGCGCCCGGCTCGTCGTAGGCCTCGCAGCCGCTGGCCTGCGCCAGCCAGGGATCGGCCAACGGTTCCAACTCACTGTTGAAGAACTTGGTCTTGTTGACGGACAACTGCGTCGCCTCGTACGGCGGCAGGGTCGCCGCAGTCGACGTCTGCGGCTTTGCGTCATTGCCGCTGCGGCCCACAAAAAACCCAGCGGTGCCAGCGACCAGGGTGAGCACCACCGCACCCGTGACCAGGCCCCACTTGGATCGTCTCGGTTTCCGAGCCACCGGGGCGATCCGGCGGCCCCCGGAGGTGGGGAACGGATCGCCGAGAGGGACCGTTGCCGCGCTGGCGGAAGACGCAGGCGACTGCGGGGTTGCCGACACCGGCTGGGGTGACGCCGACACGGGCTGCCCCGAGACCGGCGTCACCTGCACCGCCCACGGAAGCTGCGGCACGCCGGACACCGGTTGCGGTGTCTGGGAGAGCGACGTCGGCGGGCCGCTGACCTGCTGCGGCACGCCGGACACCGGCGGCGCCGACGTGGGCGGCGCTGAAACCGGCAGGTCGGGCACCGGCTGGTAGTCCATTCCTAGGCTCTGGAAGAGCCGCTGCGGCGCGTTCCCCTGCTCGGCCCCGTAGGCCACCCAGGGGTGGGCGGCCGAGAGGTCAGCGGCCGCGTACTGGTGACCCCCGTCGGCCTGCGCCAGCGCGTTGGCGGCGGTGCTGAAAGCCTCGCGCCAGCGCTGGTCGGACGCGGCGACGCCGTCCAACACGGCCACGGTGGCGAACTGCCCCTGCCCGTCCACCGCCGCCCAGGCTTTGCCGACCTGACAGGCGCCCAACAAATGGGTGTACCTGTACGTGCTATCCGGCTGCATGCCACTCCTCCGCTCATTCGCCGTGCGGATCCTACCGAGCAGGTGCCATGTGAGCGGCCCGCCGGTCGTCCGTTCGACAGCTGGGTTGACGCGTCGGTCCTGAGTGCCGAGTCAACCCGCTGAGGTTGCCGAGCTGGCCGGGGTCTTCCTGCTGACCCGCTCTACCCCTTCTGGGTCAGGTACTCGCAGGTGAGCGGCACGACCCAGGAAGAAGGACTGATGCCGACGAGAATCTCCGCCTTACCGGTCGCACACTCCTGCTCGGCAACGCCGAGATTCTGCTGCCACGTTGGGCCATCGAGTCGCACCGTCCCGATTGTGGATTGCCACTGGTAACTGATGCCGAAGAGAATTATCGCCGCCACGGCGATGCGTACCGCCGTCAGCACGTGCCGCACCTGAGATCGGGGAGCCCGTGCCAGGCCCACAAGCACGGCCGTGAACAGGAACAGACATGGCGCCACGCTGTAGCGCTGCACGGAGATGACGGTGTTCGGCTGGTCGATGCGAAGCAGATCTTCCCAGTTCATGTACAGCTGCGCGCCGATGGATGCGGCGGCAAGAAGCAGGCTCGCGCTCCCCAGGAACCTCCGGGCCCAGCTCCCATAGAGGAGACCGTACCCGGCGATAGCCAGAGCAATGACAGCGGCGAGCACCGCCGGCCAGGCATAGAAGCGCGAATACAGCTCAAGCGCGTCCGGGTAGAGGTCTGCAGTCAATTCTGGCCCGGTGAACATCACCAGTGGCACGCGGGCCGCGGCGGCAGCCAGACCCTGCATCACATCGAACGGTTCACGCTCTCGCGTCGTGGTCGATCCCAGCAGCGGCACGATCTGCATCGCCAAGCCGACAATGAAGGCGAGCGCCGGCACTCGATCACGTCGCCGAGGCAGGGCAAGTCGTGCGGCGGCTAACGGAACGAGCAGCATGCCCAGGGGGCTCGTCGTCACGGCGAGCAGGAGCGCAACGGCACTGAGCCCGTTCTGCCAGCGCGTGGTCGGCCGCCAGAGCAGGGCCCAGAAGGCGCCGAAGATGACGAACCAGTGGAGATTGGCAAGGTTGTTCAGGCCCTCGCTGTTCCCGGACGGAAGCAGGATGACCGCAGCGGCCAGGACAGCTCGCAGTTTGCGGGACGGAAGGTGCCCGGCGGCTGCGGTGAAGACCAGCAACGCAACCGCCGCACGCACCACCGCTGCCGCAATCGCCACCCCTGCGGCCCACCAGCCGATCGGCAGCTGGACGGCCAACTCGGCGGAGAGTCTGGGAAGCACGTGCAGGTAGCCGGCGTACGGCTCGACGACCACCAGCGGGAAATTCTTGGTCGCCGCCCCGCCGAGGAATATCCGACCGTCCTCTGCCCAGACATGGGTCAGGTGAGTTCGGCCCTGCGGAATCACCAAAAGGTAGGTCACCGCGAGCAGGAAGGCCGCGAGGTATCCGAGGACGGTCCTGCGGTCGGTCGCCGGCGGTGTGAGCGTGCGGGGAAAGACGTTGTCCGCCAGCCACCGTTGCCAGGCCAGCCCACTCAGCCAGCCATTCCGCGCAGGCCCCGGCGGGGAGCCGAGTTCGGGAGGTGACTCCGGAGCTGAAGTGTCGTCGTGGATGGTCGCAAAGTGCTGGCTCTGTTCCACGCTTGTCACGACACTGCCTCCGCTGATCCCCCGCGCCGGACGGGCAGTATTGCATAGGACGGACCGGCCAATTGACCGGCGCAGACCTTGCCTTTGAAAGTTTTCATGCATAGAGTCGCGCCGTGAATGAAGACGGTGCGGGGTCGACCGACCACCTGCTCGACCTCTTCCACGGCGTACGACTTACACCGACCCAGCGCCGCATAGCGCACTGCCTGGTGCAGCACGCCGGAGCGGCGGCCTACCTGTCCGCGGCGGAAGTCGCCGAGTTGGCCGGGGTCAGCCAGCCGTCGGTGACCCGCTTCGCGATGGCGCTCGGTTACGACGGCTACCCCGCCCTCCGCCGTCGGCTGCGGACATCGGGGGCCACCGACGACAGTCACACCGACGAAGCCGACAACGAACTCCAGCAGGCGGTACGCGCGGAGATGGGAAACCTGGACCGGCTGGCCGCTCAGCTCGCCGACCGGGACCGGATCGCCGAGACCGGGCGACTGCTCGCCGAGAGTCGGCCGCTGCCGGTGCTCGGCCTACGCGCCGCGGCGCCACTTGCCGCGTACTTCGCCTACTTCGCGGCCAAGGTGCACCCGGACGTACGGGTGCTCGACGACGGCGGCAGCCTGCTCACCGACCGGCTGGAGCAGGCGGCCGAGGCAGGTGCGTCCGCCGTGCTCGCCTTCGTGCTGCCCCGCTACCCCCGGGAGACCCTGGACGCGCTGCGCGATGCCCGCGCCGCCGGGTTGACCGTGGTGGCGATCACCGACTCACCGGTCAGCCCGGCCACCGAGCACGCCCACGTGGTGCTGCCCGCCGCTGTTGGCGCGCAGCTCGTGTTCGACCTGCACACCGCCCCGATGACCCTGGCCATGGTGCTGTTGCAGGCGATCTGCGACGCCGCGCCGGCCGACACCCAGCGCCGACTGGAGGCGTTCGAAGCCTCCGCGGCCCGCCGACAGTTGTTCCTCGGTTGACCGGAGGAGATCAGAGATGACCCAGCCCATTCGTGCCGCACGGGGCAGCCAGCTCACCACCCGCGGGTGGCAGCAGGAGGGCGCCCTGCGGATGTTGATGAACAACCTCGACCCCGAGGTGGCCGAACGCCCCGACGATCTGGTGGTCTACGGCGGCACCGGCAAGGCGGCGCGGGACTGGCCGTCGTACCACGCGTTGGTCCGTACGCTGACCGACCTGCGTGAGGACGAGACGATGCTGGTGCAGTCGGGTCGCCCGGTCGGGGTGATGCGTACGCACGAGTGGGCACCCCGGGTGCTGCTGGCCAACTCGAACCTGGTGGGCGACTGGGCGACCTGGCCGGAGTTCCGCCGGCTGGAGCAGTTGGGCTTGACCATGTACGGGCAGATGACCGCCGGTTCGTGGATCTACATCGGCACCCAGGGCATCCTCCAGGGCACCTACGAGACGTTCTCGGCGGTGGCCGCCAAGCGGTTCAACAGCACTCTCGCGGGGACGCTGACGCTGACCGCCGGCTGCGGTGGGATGGGCGGCGCGCAGCCCCTCGCGGTCACCATGAACGGCGGCGTCTGCCTGATCGTGGACGTGGACCGCACCCGGCTCGACCGTCGGGTGCACGACCGCTACCTGGACGAGGTCGCCGACTCCCTGGACGACGCGGTCGCGCGGGTCCTCGCCGCGAAGCGGGATCGCCGGGCACTGAGCGTCGGCGTGGTCGGCAACGCCGCCGAGGTCTTCCCGGAGCTGCTCACCCGTGGCGTCGAGATCGACATCGTGACCGACCAGACCAGCGCGCACGACCCGCTGGCGTACCTGCCGGTGGGGGTGGACCTGGCCGAGGCCCGGGACTACGCCGCGGAAAAGCCGGCCGAGTTCACCGACCGGGCCCGGGCGTCGATGGCGAAGCACGTCGAGGCGATGGTCGGCTTCCTCGACGCCGGGGCCGAGGTGTTCGACTACGGCAACTCGATCCGCGGTGAGGCACAGCTCGGTGGCTACCAGCGCGCCTTCGACTTCCCCGGGTTCGTGCCCGCGTACATCCGGCCGTTGTTCTGTGAGGGCAAGGGGCCGTTCCGGTGGGCGGCGCTCTCCGGCGACCCGGCCGACATCGCCGCCACCGACCGGGCGATCCTGGAGCTGTTCCCGGAGAACGAGTCGCTGGCCCGTTGGATCAAGCTGGCCGGCGAGCGGGTCGCCTTCCAGGGCCTGCCGGCCCGGATCTGCTGGCTCGGTCAGGGCGAGCGGGACAAGGCGGGTGTGCGGTTCAACGACATGGTCGCCTCCGGCGAGCTGTCCGCGCCGGTCGTGATCGGCCGGGACCACCTGGACACCGGCAGCGTGGCCAGCCCGTACCGGGAGACCGAGGGCATGGCCGACGGCTCCGACGCGATCGCCGACTGGCCGCTGCTGAACGCCCTGGTCAACACCGCCAGCGGCGCCTCGTGGGTGTCGATTCACCACGGCGGTGGGGTGGGCATCGGCCGGTCGATCCACGCCGGGCAGGTCTGCGTGGCCGACGGCACCGCCCTGGCCGGCCAGAAGATCGAGCGGGTGCTCACCAACGACCCGGCGATGGGCGTCATCCGGCACGTCGACGCCGGCTACGAGAGCGCCCGCCAGGTCGCCGACCGCACCGGGGTCCGGGTGCCGATGACGGAAGGCGGACCGGCATGAGCGACGACCTTGCTGCCCGGTTCCGGGAGTTGTGGGACGAGATCGCGCCGGTCGGGCGGGACGCCGACAGCGGCGGCTACCTGCGGTACGCGTTGACCGCCCCGGAGATCGAGCTGCGCGGCTGGTTCCGCGCGCAGGCGGAGCAACGCGCCATGCCGGTCACCGAGGACGGCAACGGCAACCTCTTCGCCCACTGGGGTGACCCGGAGGGCGAGGATGCCGTGCTCACCGGCAGCCACTTCGACTCGGTGCCGCACGGCGGGGCGTACGACGGGCCGCTCGGCATCGTCAGCGCGTTCCTCGCAGTGGACGAGCTGCGCGCCGCCGGGGTGACCCCGGACCGGCCACTGGTGCTGGCGGCGTTCGTGGAGGAGGAGGGTGCGCGCTTCGGCGTACCGTGCCTGGGGTCGCGGCTGCTCACCGGGGCGCTGCCGCCAGAGCGCGCGGCCGGCCTGCGCGACGCGGCCGGGGTGAGCTTCGCCGAGGCGCTCGGCGACAAACCGGCGGGCGCCCGCCCGGAGTTGCTGGGCCGGTTCGGCGCCTTCGTGGAGTTGCACGTCGAGCAGGGCCGCGCGCTCGTCGACACCGACGCGCCGGTCGCGGTGGCCAGCGCGATCTGGCCGCACGGCCGGTGGCGCTTCGACGTCGACGGCGAGGGCAACCACGCGGGCACCACCCGGATGGTCGACCGCCGCGACCCGATGCTGACGTACGCGTTCACGGTGCTGGCGGCCAACAAGGAGGCCCGGCTGCGGGGCGCGCACGCAACAGTGGGTCGGGTCTCCGTCGAACCCAACGCCACCAACGCCATCCCGTCGAGGGTGACCGGTTGGCTGGACGCCCGGGCCGCCGACCCGCAGACCCTCGCCGGCCTGGTGGAGGCGGTGCGCGGCAAGCTGGCCGAGCGGGCGCGGCGCGACGGTACGGCGGTGACGGTCACCGAGGAGTCGGCGACCCCGCTGGTCGCCTTCGACGGCGGGCTGGCGCAACGGCTGGCCGCGCTGCTCGACGCGCCGGTGCTGCCCACCGGTGCGGGGCACGACGCGGGTGTGCTCGCCGGGCACCTGCCCACCGCGATGCTCTTCGTGCGCAACCCGACCGGGGTGTCGCACTCCCCCGCCGAGGCGGCCACCGACGACGACTGTGCCGCCGGGGTCCTGGCGCTGGCTCGGGTGTTGAAGGAGCTGACATGCCGGTGACACCGACCCGCTGGCTCGCTGAGTACGCCTGGCTGCCCGAGCACGCCGAACCCACCCCCGACGTGCTGATCGAGGTCGAGGACGGCCGGATCAGCGCGGTGACGCCACTGACGCCCGAGAGTCAGCCACCGGCCGGGGTCGAGGTGCACGCCGACGCGGTGCCGCTGCCCGGCCTGACCCTGCCCGGCCTGTCCAACGTGCACTCGCACGCCTTCCACCGGGCGCTGCGCGGGCGCACCCACGGCGGTCGGGGCGACTTCTGGACCTGGCGGGACCAGATGTACGCGGTGGCGGACCGCCTGGACCCCGACACCTACCTCGCCCTGGCCCGTGCGGTCTACGCCGAGATGGCGCTGGCCGGGATCACCTGTGTGGGCGAGTTCCACTACCTGCACCACCGGCCAGACGGCGGCGCATACGACGACCCGAACGAGATGGGCGCTGCGCTGGTCGAGGCCGCCGCGCACGCCGGGATCCGGCTGACCCTGCTGGACGCCTGCTACCTGACCTCCAGCGTGGACGGTCAGGCGCTCGCCGGCCCGCAGCGCCGGTTCGGCGACGGCGACGCGGCCCGCTGGGCGCAACGGGCAACGGCGTTCCAGCCGACGGACTCCCACGTCCGGGTCGGCGCGGCCGTGCACTCGGTGCGGGCCGTCCCGGCCGACCAGCTCCGCACGGTCGCCGACTGGGCCCGGGAACGGCGGGCACCTCTGCACGTGCACCTCTCCGAGCAGCCCGCCGAGAACGACGAGTGCCGAGCCGTGCACGGGCGCTCGCCCACCGCGCTGCTCGCCGAGCACGGTGTGCTCGGGCCGGACACCACCGCCGTGCACGCCACCCACCCGACCAGCGCCGACCTGACACTGCTCGGCGACAGCCGGAGCGGGGTGTGCCTCTGCCCGACCACCGAGCGGGACCTCGCCGACGGCATCGGCCCGGCCCGCCTGATGGCCGACGCGGGGGTCCGGCTGAGCCTGGGCAGCGACAGTCACGCGGTGGTCGACCTGTTCGAGGAGGCCCGGGCGGTGGAGCTGGACGAGCGGCTGCGGACCCGCCGACGCGGCCACTTCGCGCCCGTCGACCTGCTGACGGCCGCCACGTCCGCCGGGCACGCCGCGCTGGGCTGGGCCGACGCCGGGAGGATCGCCGTCGGCGCCCGCGCCGACCTGGTGACGGTACGGCTGGACACCGCCCGCACCGCCGGGGTGCCGCCGGTGGGTGTGTTCTTCGCGGCCTCCGCGGCGGACGTCGAACAGGTCGTCGTCGACGGTCGGGTGGTGGTGGCCGACGGCCGGCACCTGAGCGTGGACGTGCCGGCCGAGCTGTCGGCGTCGATCGAGGCGGTCACGCCCTCATGAGCAGCATGCTGGTCGACAACATCGGGGAGCTGGTCACCAACGGTGCCGGTGAGGGCCCGCTGGGCATTCGCCGGGACGCGGCAGTGCTGGTCGAGGAGGGCCGGGTGGTCTGGGTCGGGCCGTCCGCGTACGCACCGGCGGCTGACCGGCGACTCGACGCCGGCGGGGCGGCCGTGCTGCCCGGCTTCGTGGACAGCCACGCCCACCTGGTCTTCGCCGGGGATCGCGCTGCCGAGTTCGCCGCCCGGATGGCCGGTGAGCCCTACACCGGCGGCGGCATCCGGACCACTGTCGGAGCGACCCGGGCCGCCACCGACGACGAGCTGCGGGCCACCGTGCGCCGGCTGCGCGGGGAGGCGCTGCGCCAGGGCACCACGACCATGGAGATCAAGAGTGGGTACGGGCTGACCGTCGCCGACGAGGCCCGCTCGTTGCGGATCGCCGCCGAGTTCACCGAGGACACCACCTATCTCGGCGCGCACGTGGTCCCCGCCGAGTACGCCGGCCGCCCGGACGACTACGTGGGGCTGGTCTGCGGGCCGATGCTGGCCGCCGCCGCGCCGCACGCCAAGTGGATCGACGTGTTCTGCGAGCGGGGTGCCTTCGACGTGGACCACGCCCGGGCGATCCTGGCCTGCGGGCAGGCCGTCGGGCTCGGTGTGCGGGTGCACGCCAACCAGCTCGGCCCCGGACCGGGCGTGCAGCTCGGCGTGGAGCTGGGCGCGGCCAGCGTGGACCACTGCACCTACCTGTCCGACGCCGACGTAGACGCGCTCGCGTCCTCCCTGGTCGACTGCATGTGCCATGAGGGTCCGCACACCAGCACCGTCGCGACCCTGCTTCCCGGCGCGGAGTTCTCCACCCGCTCGCCGTACCCGGACGCCCGCCGGCTGCTCGACGCCGGTGTCACAGTGGCGCTGGCGACGGACTGCAACCCCGGCTCCTCGTACACCTCGTCGATGGCGTTCTGTGTGGCCCTGGCGGTCCGCGAGATGCGGATGACCCCGGCGGAGGCGGTCTGGGCCGCGACCGCCGGTGGTGCGCGGGCGCTGCGCCGCGACGACATCGGTGTCCTCACCCCCGGCGCGCGGGCCGACCTCGTGGTCCTGGACGCGCCGTCCTACCTGCACCTGGCCTACCGGCCCGGTGTCCCCCTGATCCGCCAGGTAATGCGCAACGGAGTAACGCCATGACGACCGTGACCATCCAACCCACTGGAATCTCCGCCGACGACGTTCTCGCGGTGGCCCGCGGCAGCGCCACGATCGTCCTCGACCCGGCAACCATCGACGCCATGGCGACCAGTCGGGCCATCGTGGACGGAATCGAGTCGTCCGGCCGTCCCGTCTACGGGGTCTCCACCGGGTTCGGGGCGCTGGCCAACACCTTCATCGCCCCCGAGCGGCGGGCCGAGCTGCAACACGCGCTGATCCGGTCGCACGCCGCCGGGGTGGGTGCCCCGATGCCGCGCGAGGTGGTCCGGGCCATGATGGTGCTGCGGGTCCGGTCGCTCGCCCTCGGCCGCTCCGGGGTCCGGCCGCTGGTCGCCGAGGCCCTGGTCGACCTGCTCAACCACGACATCACCCCGTGGGTGCCGGAGCACGGCTCGCTGGGCGCCTCCGGTGACCTGGCGCCGCTGGCGCACTGCGCGCTGGTGCTGCTCGGTGAGGGCTGGGTCCTCGGCCCGTCCGGCGAGCGGCAGGACGCGGCCGACGCGCTGACCGCCGCCGGGCTCAAGCCGATCGAGCTGGCAGCGAAGGAGGGGCTGGCGCTGATCAACGGCACCGACGGCATGCTCGGCATGTTGCTGCTGGCCATCCACGACGCGGCGCACCTGTTCGCCATGGCCGACGTGACGGCCGCGCTGGCCATCGAGGCGATGCTCGGCTCCGAGCGACCGTTCCTGCCCGAGCTGCACGCCATCCGGCCGCACCCCGGCCAGGCCGCGTCGGCGGCGAACATCCACCGACTGTTGCAGGACTCCCGGGTGATGGACTCGCACCGCGACGACCTGGCGCACGCCGTGCAGGACGCGTACTCGATGCGGTGTGCCCCGCAGGTGGCCGGCGCGGCCCGCGACACCCTGGACTTCGTCCGCACTGTCGCGGGTCGGGAGCTGGTGTCCGTTGTGGACAACCCGGTGGTGCTGCCGGACGGGCGGGTCGAGTCGACAGGTAACTTCCACGGCGCGCCGCTCGGCTTCGCCGCGGACTTCCTGGCCATCGCCGCGGCCGAGGTGGGCGCGATCGCCGAGCGTCGGGTGGACCGGCTGCTCGACGTCACCCGTTCCCGGGAACTGCCGGCGTTCCTCTCCCCCGACGCCGGGGTCAACTCCGGGCTGATGATCGCCCAGTACACGGCGGCGGGGATCGTCGCCGAGAACCGTCGGCTGGCCGCCCCTGCCTCGGTGGACTCCCTGCCCACCAGCGGCATGCAGGAGGACCACGTCTCGATGGGCTGGGCCGCGGCCAAGAAGCTGCGCACCGTGCTGGACAATCTCACCAGCCTGCTCGCGGTGGAGCTGCTGGCCGGCGTACGCGGCCTGCAACTGCGCGCCCCGCTGGAGCCGTCAGCGGCCGGGCGGGCGGCCGTCGCGGCGCTCGGCCCGGCTGCCGGCGAGCCCGGCCCGGACGTGTTCCTCGCCCCGGTGATGGAGGCGGCCCGCGCCGTCGTCGCCGGGCCGGAGTTGCGCGCCGCCATCGAACGGGAGGTCGGCCCGCTGGGCTGACCTCCGCCGGGTCGCTGTCGTCCGCCGCGGGTCAGGCGGCGGACGGCAGCACCTCGCGCCCGTCAGGCGGCGGGCGGCAGGACCTCGCGCCCGTCAGTTGGCGGGCGGCAGGACCTTCGCGATCAGCTTGGCCAGCTCGCGCAGCGCCTTGCCGCGGTGGCTGATCGCGTCCTTCTCCGCCGGGGTCAGCTCCGCGTTGGTCCGGTCCTGTCCGTCGCCCAGGAAGATCGGGTCGTAGCCGAACCCACCATCACCGCGCGGGGCACGCAGCACCCGCCCGGACTGCCGGCCGTCGACCAGGTGCTCCTTGCCGCCGGGCAGCACCAACGCCACGGTGCAGACGAACGACGCCGCCCGCTGCTCGTCCGGCACATCGCCGATCTGGTCCAGCACCAGCTGAAGGTTGGCCTGGTCGTCGCCGTGTCGGCCGGACCAGCGGGCGCTGAACACCCCCGGCATCCCGTTGAGCGCGTCGACCGCGAGGCCGGAGTCGTCGGCGATCGTCGGGAGTCCGGTCTGCCGGCACCCCTCCCGCGCCTTGATCAGCGCGTTCTCGCCGAAGGTAAGACCGGTCTCCGGCAGCTCCGCGTACTGCTCGACGTCGTCCAGCCCGAGCAGGGCGATCCGGTGCGCGCCGAGCGCGCCGTCCAGGATCCGCTGAAGCTCCACCAGCTTCTTGCGGTTACGGGTGGCGAGCAGGACCTTGTTCATGCTGAGACACCTCTGTTCGCGACTGCGGGGCTCGCAAGCTCACTCCTCACGCTCACCCGAGTGCCTTCCGCTGGGCTTCGGCCAACTCGGCGCAGCCGGCGACGGCCAGGTCGAGCAGGCTGTCGAGCTGGTCGCGGGCGAACACGCCCGCCTCACCGGTGCCCTGCACCTCGACGAAGTCGCCCGCGCCGGTGCACACCACGTTCATGTCCACCTCGGCGGCGACGTCCTCCTCGTAGCAGAGGTCGAGCCGCGCCTCGCCGGCGATGATGCCCACGCTGACCGCAGCCACCGACCGGTGCATCACCTTCTCCGGCTTACCCGCCAACGACTTCCGGGCGGCCAGCCAGCCCACCGCGTCGTGCAGCGCGACGTACGCGCCGGTGATCGCCGCCGTGCGGGTGCCGCCGTCGGCCTGGAGCACGTCGCAGTCCAGCACGATCGAGTTCTCGCCGAGAGCCTTGAGGTCGATGCTGGCCCGCAGGCTGCGGCCGATCAGCCGGGAGATCTCGTGGGTGCGACCACCGACCCGGCCCTTGACGCTCTCCCGGTCGGAGCGGGTGTTGGTGGCCCGCGGCAGCATCGCGTACTCGGCGGTCACCCAGCCGAGCCCGGAGCCCTTGCGCCAGCGGGGCACCCCCTCGGTGACGCTCGCCGTGCAGAGCACCCGGGTGCCACCGAACTCGACGAGCACCGAGCCCTCCGGATGGGTGCTCCAGCCTCGGGTCAGGGTCACCGGTCGGAGTTGAGAGGGCCCTCGCCCGTCAGGTCGCGCCATACCTGCACCCTATGCGGTGCGACGGTCCACCTCCGCCGGGGTGTCCCGCCGGCAAGGCGCGGGAGGTCAGACGTCGTAACTCGCGCCGGGCCGGACCACGTCGATCGGTCCGGTGTACGCGGCGGCGGCCGACTCCAACGTGTGCGCCTCGCTGCCCCAGGCCGCAACCAGGTGGGTGAGCAGCAGCCGACCCACAGCGGCCTTGGCCGCCGTCTCGCCGGCCTCCCGGCCGGTCAGGTGCAGATCCGGTGGGTTGTCCACCCCGTCGAGATAGCTGGCCTCACAGAGGAAGACGTCGGCGTTCTGGGCCAGCCGCAGCAACGCGTCGCAGGACGCCGTGTCCGACGAGTAGCACAGGGACCGACCGTCGTGCTCCAGCCGCACCCCGTACGTCTCCACCGGGTGGTTGACCCGGTCGACGGTGACAGTGAACGGGCCGATCGGGAAGGTGCCCGGCTGAAGGGCGTAGAACTGGTACACGTCCTCCACGGTGCCCTCGTCGCCGTAGGCGGCACTGAGCCGGTCCGGTGCGCCGGAGGGCGCGTACACCGGAAGCGCCGGGTAGGGGCCGTCCGGGGCGTACCGGCGGACCACCACGTACGTCACGGCGTCGAGGATGTGGTCACAGTGCAGGTGGGTCAGCAGGATCGCGTCCGGGGCGTGCAGCCCGGCGTATCGCTGGAGGCTGGACAGCGACCCGGAGCCGAAGTCGACCAGGAGCCGGAAACCGTCGGCCTCGACGAGGTAGGCCGAGCACGGTGACTCCGGGCCGGGAAAGCTGCCGGCGCAGCCGAGGACGGTCAGTCGCATCGAGTTGTCTCGCTGTCACTGTCAGTAGCATCCGTGGCGGCCGTCGCCCCAGCCATGATCTCTACCGACGCGTGCGTCACGCTGCGCAGCCTACGCCGGGGTGCCCGGCGGCAAGAATGATCCAACCGAAGTTGTCACGAACGTGACACCTGCTCACGGTGCCGTGGACAAGGCACGGGCCGCCGACGCGAATCGGCGGCCCGTGCCCGGGAAGACCACGTCGGTCAGGCCCAGAGCTGCCCCTCCAGGGCGTCCTCGGCATCCGACAGCGTGCCCCCGTACGCGCCGGTGGACAGGTACTTCCATCCGCCGTCGCAGACCACGAAAGCCACGTCGGCGCGCCGGCCGTCGCGGACCGCCTCGTGCGCCACCGCGAGCGCGGCGTGCAGGATGGCCCCGGTGGAGAACCCGGCGAAGATGCCCTCGACCTCCACGAGCTGCCGGGTACGCAGCACCGCGTCCCGGGTGCCGACCGAGAACCGCCGGGAGAGCACCGAGGCGTCGTACAGCTCCGGCACGTACCCCTCGTCGATGTTGCGCAGGCCGTAGACCAGCTCGCCGTACCTCGGCTCGGCGGCCACGACCTGAATGCCGTCGACCTTCTCCCGCAGGTAGCGCCCGGTGCCCATCAGCGTGCCGGTGGTGCCCAGCCCAGCCACGAAGTGCGTGATGGTGGGCAGGTCGTGCAGCAGCTCCGGCCCGGTCGTCTCGTAGTGCGCCCGAGCGTTGGCCTCATTGCCGTACTGGTAGAGCATCACCCAGTCGGGGTGCTCGGCGGCGACCTGCTTGGCGGTGGCGACCGCCTGGTTGGAACCACCCGCCGCCGGCGAGAAGATGATCTCGGCGCCGTACATCCGGAGCAGTTGGACCCGCTCCGTGGAGACGTTCTCGGGCATCACGCAGACGAGTCGGTAACCGCGCAGCTTGGCCACCATCGCCAACGAGATGCCGGTGTTGCCACTGGTCGGTTCGAGGATGGTGTCACCCGTCCGGAGCCGGCCGGCCTCCTCCGCCGCACGGACCATGAACAGCGCCGCGCGATCCTTGATGCTGCCGGTCGGGTTCCGATCCTCCAGCTTGGCCCAGAGCCGCACCGGCGGCGCCCCGTCGGGCACCGTCGGCGAGAGCCGGGGCAAGCCGACGAGCGGCGTACCCCCGCAGGCGTCCAGCAGACTGTCGTACCGCGCCATGGCGGACGACCTCAGCGAGCCGCGACGGCGCTGTGCGAACTGATCGCCGCAGCGGCGGCGCTGTGCGAGCTGATCGCCGCAGCGGCGGCGAAGCCGAACGCGCCGCCGGCCACGGCCGGCAGGATGGTCACGCTGTCGCCGTCGGAGAGCTTGGCGTCCAGCGCACCGAGGAAGCGGACGTCCTCGTCGTTGACGTAGACGTTGACGAAGCGGTGCAACGTGCCGGTCTCGGTGATCAGCCGGCCGCGCAGACCGCCGTGGCGGGAGTCCAGGTCGGTGAGCAGATCGGCGAGGGTGTCGCCGCTGCCGTCGACGACCTTGGCGCCGCCGGTGTAGCTGCGCAGGATGGTGGGGATGCGAACCTCAATGGCCATGATGTCGAGCTCCTCGATCGGGTGTGCCTACGGTGACGGGACGAACGGGTGCGGGCGCTGACGGGTCAGCGGTCGGAACACTCGTAGTCGACCGTCGCCGGGCTCTGCCCGAACATGTAGGACTGGACCGCATGCGGGTCGACGCCCGCCTCCACGACCTGGACCGGCTCCTCGGCCACCACACCGTCGACGATCCGGAAGGACCGGATCTCCTCCGAGTCGGGCTCACGGGTCGAGACGAGCAGGTAGTGCGCGCCCGGCTCGCCTGCGAAGGAGACATCCGTCCGTGACGGGTATGCCTCGGTGGCGGTGTGCGAGTGGTAGATGATCACGGGCTCCTCGTCCCGGTCGTCCATCTCCCGCCACACCCGCAGGTGCTCCATCGAGTCGAACTCGTAGAAGGTCATCGACCGCGCGGCATTGTCCATCGGGATGTGCCGGGTGGGGGTGTCGCTGCCGACGGGACCAGCGACGACGCCGCACGCCTCGTCGGGGTGGTCCCGCCGCGCGTGGGCGACGATCGCGTCGATGATCGACCGGTCGATGCTCAGCACGAGCACCAGCCTAACGCCTGATGAGCACGGGCCGAAGTGGTGCCGGTCACGCTCAGTCGATCAAGGCGTTGAGCAGCGACTCCTGCAAATATCCGAGGTACGCGTAGACCGACAGTTGGAACACCCTGCTGGAGCCCGGATCGTCGGCGACCGCGTCGTCCAGCTCCTCGCCCAGGTCCGTGCCGTCCTTGATCTCCAGCCGGACGCCCATCGCGAGCCGGGCGTCGTTCAACGCCCGCAGCCACGCCTCGGCCGCCTCGGCGTCCAGCCGCACCTCACCGCCGGCCTCGTCGGAAAGCGCGGCGAGGATCGCCCCGGCCTGATCGATCTTCGCGGTCTTCAGGTCGCCCTCGGTGTAGCGGCGGAACTCGGCGGTGCCGGGGGCGTCCTTGGGATAGACCGCCGGGAAGAGCCGACCGACGACCGGGTCGGTGTGGTCGAAGCCATCGGTCAGCAGGCCGACCACCTCGGAGGCGACCTTGCGCAACACCCGCACCTCGTCGACGGCGAAGGTGGCGACATAGCGGCCGGACTGGCGACGGAACATGCTCATGATCTGTCCACCGTCGCCCACAGCCCGTACGCGTGCAGCTGCGACGCGTCGTGCTCCATCCGCTCCCGGGCACCGGTGGAGACCACGGCCCGGCCCTTGTGGTGCACGTCCAGCATCAGCTGCTCGGCCCTCTCCCGGCTGTAGCCGAAAAGCTTCTGGAAGACCCAGGTCACGTACGTCATCAGATTGACCGGGTCGTCCCACACGATCGTCACCCACTGCCGGTCGGACGCCGGCACCTCGTCAGTGTCCGGCGTCTCGACCGGTGCAACCTGCGGAGCCGCCATGCCCCCCATCGTGCCACCGGTTTCCCGGAACCGAGGAACCGGAACGCCGGCCCGGCGTGGATCGCCCAGCCCGGGCACCCCTGACTCGCCCCGAACGCCGTCGGGCGCGCGGTGCGAGACGGACCCCAACCGAAGGGTCGCCACGCCGTCAGGCGAGCAGGATGCCGTGATCGACTGCATCGGAGAGCACCGTGCCCAGCGAGAGGCGGATCACCTCGAACCGTCGGGAGATCTCCCGGGACAACCCCAGCTCGACCTCCCGCACCGCCCGCTGGGACCAGGCCCGCGCCGCGCTGTGGTCGTTGTTGCCGGGCGTACGCCACTGCTGCCAGCAACCGCCGGAGAGCGCCACGGCGACCGGCGGGAGCACCTCGGAACGGGCCGCCGCCGGGTAGCTGGACAGGGCGTCGATCGCCTCCGGGCCGGTCAGCCCGGCGACCCCGGCTGTGCTGGTGATCAGCAGCACCTTGTCCAGGTCCTGGCCGGGCCGGTCGTCGACCAGGCCGTACTGCACGGCGGTGGCGATCCGCCGGTGCACGCCTTCGGTCGGTGGCGCGCCGAGCACCCGGCTCGCGGCGTCGGTGATGATGCCGCGCACGGCCTGGTCGCACTGCGCCGTGGCCAACAACGACAACGCCGCCATCTCCCGGTCGAGGAGATCCGGGAGGCCGGCGCAGCCGACCCCGAACACGATCTCCTGGACCGCCCGCAGGTGGATGTTCGCCAGCTCCAGCGCGAGGTGCTGGCGGATCCGCTGGGCGCACGAGCGGGTCTGCCGGTCGAGCCGCTCAGACCAGTCGCCGGGGTCGGCAGCCACCGCGATCCGGTCGTGCTGACCCGGCAGCACCGGCGGGTTGACACTGGCCCGTTGCAACCCTTCCCGCGACGACCAGCCCACCAGGGCCCGCCGCAGATCGGCGGCGGAGTCGGCGTCGTCGACCGGGAACCACCGCGCGCCGGCCAGCGCCGGCACCGCCGCCAGCAGCGCCGCCCGGTGTGCCGCGACGGTCACCGCAGCCGCGGTGGCCTCCGTCGCTCCGCTCCCGGCTGGCGGGACGGACGCCCCCGCGTCCTCCGTAGTCGCCGCGCCGTCGGCCAGCGGGGCCCAGCCCGCCGCGCCGGGGGTGACCGCGAAGACGACCTCCACCGAGGTCGGAGCGACCTCGGCGAGCAGGTTCAGCTCCGTGGCGGTGAACGCCTGGTCGGCGGCGATAACGAAGAGCAGCGCACCGGCACGGCCCACCGCTTCGAGCAGCACCCGGTTGCCGGCCGCGCCGAGCGTGGCGGTGTCCGGAACGTCGATCAGGGTGAAGTGCCGCAGCAGCGGCTCGGGCACGCTCAGCTCGACCCGTCGGGGCGGACGGGCCAACGCCGGACCGGCGGCGTCCCGGTCCGCGCCGTACGAGTGCGGTTGACGGTAACCGGGCACGAACGCCGCCCGGGTGGGCACCTTGGCGTTGCGCACCACCAACCAGCTGCCCGCCGGCACGGTGAGCATCACCGGGTCGAGGTTGAGCAGGGTGGCGAGCACGGCACGCCGCTCGGCACCGGCCGGGCCGACGGCGACCACGCCGAGCGGCTCCTCCGGTGCGGGACCGGTGACGCCGACCCGCGTGGGCAGCGGGCCGCAACTGGGCAGGTCGGTCGGGCCGGTCATGTCGTCCGGCGAATCGACCGAGGGGAGAGGGCCCTGCTTCATCAGGTGCCTCCCGTTGCAGGTGACCGGTTGCCCGGTCGCGTGAACATTCCAGTGGAGCAACCCCCGGATGTCGAAGACTACGGGCGAGCCGACGACCGGGCGGAACACCTCCGATACTCACCGGTAATTGTGCCGCTACTCAACTTCGTTCGGTGACGGTGCGGGCGCGCACGGAATTCATCGATATGCTGCCCGGATGAGTCGATGGGAGTTCGTCGGCCGAACAGATGAGCTCAACCGCCTGCTCGCGGCGGTGACCGGTGAGGCCGGCCGGGGGCTCTTCTTCAGCGGCAGCGCTGGCATCGGCAAGAGCCGGTTGCTGCGTGAGGGCGTGAACGCGTTGCCCACCGACCGGTTCGCGATCTGGTCCATCGCGGCCAGTGCCACCACGGCCGCGCTGCCGTTCGGCGGGCTGGTGCAGGTGCTCCCCGCCGAGCAACCCCAGGGCCTCTCCCCCGCCGGCATCCTGCGCTGGGCGCTCAACCTGCTGCAACAGCAGGCGGCCGGCCGACGCATCGTGCTCGCCATCGACGACGCCCACCTTCTCGATCCGCCCTCGGCGGCGCTGGTGCACCTCGTCGCCCGCGCGGAGAACGCCACAGTGCTCGGCACCCTGCGCGACGGCGAGCAGATCCCATTGCCGATCCGTGCACTCTGGACCGACGATCTGGTCGAGCACGTCGAGCTGACCCCGATGCCACCGGAGGAGACCGCAGGCCTGCTGGCGGCCATCCTGGAGGGCCCGGTCGACGCCGGCTCCGCCGACCGGCTCGGCCAGCTGTCGGCCGGCAACCCGCTGCTGCTGCGCGAGCTGGTGCACGCCGCCACCGGCAGCGCGGAGCTGAAGCGCACCTACGGCATCTGGAAGTGGACCGGCCGACTGGAGCTGGCGCCGAGCCTGACCGACCTGATCGACACCCGGGTCGGCAAGCTCACCGACGGCGTCCGCGCGGTCGTCGAGCTGGTGGCGTTCGGCGAACCACTCGGTCTGCACCTGCTCAAGCAGGCCGCCGACCAGGCAGACGTGGAGACCGCCGAGGAACGCGGTCTGATCAGCGTGATCCAGCACGACCGGCGGACCAACGTCCGGCTGGCCCACCCGCTCTACGGCGAGGTGATGCGTCGCCGCTGCCCGGTCAGCCGCACGCGCCGCCTTCAGGCGCACCTTGCGGAGCTGCTGGAGCAGGTCGGCAAGCGCCGACGCGACGACCTGCTGCGGGTGGCGGTCTGGCGACTCGACTCGGGCACCGCACAGGACCCGGCCATGCTGCTCGATGCCGCGGTGCAGGCCTTCACCCGCTACGACGTGCCGCTGGCCACACGCCTGGCGCGCGCCGCGCTCAACGCCGATGGCGGCTCCGACGCGGCAGAGCTGCTGGCCACCATCCTGATGTTCGGAGATCGGCCGGAGGAGGCGATCGGCGTCCTCGACGCGGTGCCACCCGAGCCCGGCGACGAACGGCGACTCTGCCGCTGGCTGACAGTGCGCGGGATGGTGAGCTACTGGGGGTTGAGCCGCCAGTCCACGGTGGAGGAGCTCGCCAGCCGGGTCAAGCAGCTCGGTGACTCCGCGGACCAGTCCCGGGTGCACGCCTTCGAGGCGATCATGCGCCTGCACGGGCTCGACACGACGAGGGCGGTGCGGCTCAGCCAACGCGTACTGGACCGGCCGGCGGCCGGCGTCGCCGCCCGCGAGCTGGCCCGATCCACCATCGCGTACGTCCAGGCCGCACAGGGCCAGCTCAACCGCAGCGGTACGGCGATCGCCCAGGTGCACTCCGCAGCGGGCAGTTGGCGCACCGACATGCCGTACCTGCAGTTGGCACTGGAACTGGCCCGGGGCACCAGGCTCATGCTCACCGGTGATTTGGCAGGGATCGACGCGATCGTCGCCGACGAGTTCGCCGACCTCGCCGGTGCCGGCGACTTCCGGCTCGGCACCGGCTACCTGGCCATCCTCCAGGCGTACGCGGCCCGCATGCGTGGGCAGAGCGACGCGGCCATGCGGACCTCCCTGGGCGCCTGCGCGGTGCTGGCCACCAGCCGGGTCTACGCCGGTCTGGCCCAGGCCGAGCGCGCACAGTCGGCGGCACTGCGCGGCGACTCGGCGCAGGCCACCGCGGCGATGGCCGAAGCGGACCGCACCCACGCGCCGGGCATGGCGGTGCTCTACCCGTGGCTGGAGCAGGCCCGGGGTGCGGCGCTCGCCGCGTCGGGCGACCTGCCGGGCGCGGTCAAGCACCTCGGCGACCTGGTCGACCGCCTGCGATCGGATGGTTTCGCCGGGCACGAGGTGCACGTCCTGCACGACCTGGTGCGGCTGGACCAGGCGGGCATGCCGGTCGGTCCCACCTGCTCCGACGGTGGCCGCCGCACCGTCGCACAGCGCCTAGCCGAGCTGTCCGAACGGGTCGACGGGGCGCTTCCGCCGCTGCTGGCCCGGCACGCCCACGCGGCGGTGACCGACTCCGCCACCGACCTGCTCGCGGTCGCCGACGACTATGCCGCGTTGGAGCTGACCGTGTTCGCGGCGGAGGCCACCTCCCAGGCCGTGCAGCGGTTGCGCCGGCAGCACTCGCCCGCGGCCAACGACGCCCGGGAGCGCCTGGCCGGGCTGCTCGGGCGTTGTGACCTGATCCGCACACCGGCACTGCAGGCGGGCGCGCCGGTGCTCACCGAGCGGGAGTGGCAGGTGGCGCGCCTCGCCGCGCACGGCGCACCCAGCCGGGCCATCGCCGAGCGGCTCTACCTCTCGGCGCGCACCGTGGAAAATCACCTTCAGCGCATCTACGCCAAGCTCGGCGTGACCGGTCGCGCCGAGCTGTGGGCCGCGCTGCGCTCGATCCCGGGCCACGACGGCGGCGACGCGGGCTGAACCTTAGGCTGGGGCGGTGAGCACCCACCGCCCCGCGCTGCTGACCGACCACTACGAGCTGACGATGGTCAGCGCGGCACTGAAGGACGGCACCGCCGACCGCCGGTGTGTCTTCGAGGTGTTCAGTCGCCGGCTGCCGAGTGGCCGCCGCTACGGCGTGGTCGCCGGCACCGCCCGGCTCATCGAGCTGATCCGCGACTTCCGGTTCGACCCCACCGAGGTCGACTTCCTGCTGCGGACCGGGGTGGTCGACGACGCGGCCGCGGCCTGGCTCACCGACTACCGCTTCACCGGCGACATCGACGGGTACGCCGAGGGTGAGCTGTTCTTCCCGGGCTCGCCGATCCTCACCGTCTCCGGCGGCTTCGCCGAGTGCGTGGTGCTGGAGACGGTGGCGCTCTCCGTGCTCAACCACGACTGCGCCGTGGCGGCAGCGGCGGCGCGGATGGTGACCGCGGCGCGGGGCCGGGCGCTGATCGAAATGGGGTCGCGTAGGGCACACGAGGAGGCGGCGGTGGCCGCTGCGCGGGCCGCGTACCTGGCCGGGTTCCGGTTCACCTCCAACCTCGCCGCCGGTGAGCGCTACGGCATCCCGACGGCGGGCACGGCGGCGCACGCGTTCACCCTGCTGCACGACGACGAGCGGGCGGCGTTCGCCTCGCAGGTCGCCACGCTGGGCAAGGACACCACGCTGCTGGTCGACACGTACGACATCAGCCAGGGCATCCGCAACGCGATCGCGGTGGCCGGCCCGGAGCTGCGGGCGGTACGGATCGACTCGGGTGACCTGGCGGTGATCGCCCAGCAGTCCCGGGAACTGCTCGACTCGCTGGGCGCCACCGAAACCAAGATCATTGTTTCCGGTGACCTCGACGAGTACTCGATCGCCGCGCTGGCCGCCGAACCGGTGGACATGTACGGCGCCGGCACGGCCGTGGTCACCGGCTCCGGTGCGCCGACCGCCGGGCTGGTCTACAAGCTCGTCGAGGTCGAGGGACGCCCGGTGGTGAAGCGCTCCGAGCACAAGGCCACCATCGGCGGCCGGAAGGTCGCGGTCCGCCGTCACAAGCCGACCGGCACCGCCACCGAGGAGATCATCGTCCCGCAGGGTGTGCCGGACCGGAAGCCCAACGACCGGATGCTCCAGCGCTCGTACGTGGTGGGGGGCGAGCCGGTCTCGCTACCCTCTCTCGACGAGTCACGGGAGCACCTGCGCGAGTGCCTGATCTCCATCCCGTGGGAGGGGCTGAAGCTCTCCGCCGGCGACCCGGCGGTGCCGGTCACCGTCGTACCCTCCGACTGACCTCGACCCAGATCGGCCGCGCAGGCCGGATCACGAGAGGAACCCCCGAATGGCCAACGCTCTGATCATCGTGGACGTGCAGAACGACTTCTGCGAGGGCGGCTCACTGGCCGTCGCGGGCGGCGCGGGGGTGGCCTCGGGCATCTCCCGGCTGCTGGCCTCCGAGCCGGACCGGTGGTCCCACGTGGTCGCCACCAAGGACTACCACGTCGACCCGGGTGCGCACTTCGGCGATCCGCCGGACTTCGTGGAGTCCTGGCCCCGGCACTGTGTGGTCGGCACCAGCGGCTCCGAGTTCCACCCCGAGCTGGACACCGGCCGGGTCGAGGCGATCTTCCACAAGGGCGAGCACGCGGCGGCGTACTCCGGTTTCGAGGGGCACGCCGACGACGGCGAGTGCCTGGCCGACTGGCTGCGCCGGCACGACGTCGATCAGGTCGACGTGGTCGGCATCGCGACCGACCACTGCGTCCGGGCGACCGCGCTGGACGCCGCCCGGGAGGGCTTCGCCACCACCGTGCTGCTCGAGTTGACCGCCGCCGTCGCTCCGGCGACCACCGACGTGGCGCTGCGCGCGATGGACGGTGCCGGGGTGACCTTGCACGGCGAGCCTGTGATCAGGGCCGCATGAGGGCGTAATTGGTTGGCCAACGGTCCGCCTCCGGTCGAGGATGTCGCCGGAGGTACGGACCCACGTGAACATGAAGCCTTACCGGCAAGCGCTCGCCCTGCCCGGCCTGCGGTCGCTGCTGCTGGTCGCCGTCCTTGCCCGCATCCCGCTCACCGCGACCGGGGTGACGCTGACCTTCCACGTGGTGTTCGATCTTCATCGCGGTTACGGGGCCGCCGGTCTGGTGGGCGCGGCCGTCACAGTGGGCGCGGCGATCGGTGGGCCACTGCTCGGCCGACTGGTGGACCGTCGCGGCCTGCGCCCGGTCCTGGTGGTCACCGGCATCGCCGAGGCGATCTTCTGGTCCACCGCGCCCACGCTGCCGTACCCCCTGCTGCTGCCGGCCGCCTTCGTGGCCGGCTCCCTGGCCCTGCCCATCTTCTCCGTGGTCCGTCAGTCCATCGCCGCGCTGGTCCCGGAGGCTCAGCGCCGCCCGGCGTACGCGCTGGACTCCATGTCGGTCGAGCTGTCCTTCATGATCGGGCCGGCGCTGGCGGTGGCCCTGGTCACCGCGATCTCCGCGCAGACCACCATGTACCTGGTCGGCGGCGGCATCGTCGCCGCCGGGATCGCCCTGTGGGTGGTCAACCCACCGATCCGGGGAGCCGCCGAGCCCAGCGGCCCACCGCGGCGGGTGCCTCGCCGGGAGTGGCTGACCCCCCGACTGCTCGCCGTGCTGGCGCTCAGCGCCGCCGCGACCCTGGTGCTCGGCGGCACCGACGTGGCGGTGGTCGCCGTGCTGCGCGCCAGCGGCGAGGTCGGCTGGACCGGCGCGGTGCTGGCCATCTGGGCGGTCGCCTCGCTGTTCGGCGGGTTCGCCTATGGAGCCGTGCACCGCTCGTTCTCCCCGTTGGCGCTGACCGCCGCACTCGCCCTGTGCACCATCCCGGTCGGGCTGGGCGGCGCGCACTGGTGGCTGTTGTGCCTGGCGCTGATCCCGGCCGGCGCGCTCTGCGCGCCGACCATCGCGGCCGGCTCCGACGCGGTCAGCCGCCTGGTCCCAGCCGAGGTACGCGGTGAGGCGATGGGCCTGCACGGGTCGGCGGTCACCGTCGGCATCGCGATCGGCGCGCCGCTCGCAGGCGCGGTGATCGACGCCAGCTCGCCACTCTGGGGCTTCGTGGTCACCGGAGCGCTCGGCGCGCTGGTCACCCTCGTGGTGCTCCCGATCGAGCTACGCCGCCGCCGCACCGCTGACGCGGCCAACCCCGCGCAGCCCGTCGAGGCAGACCTCGCCCCCACCGCCCGCTGACGGCTGCACCCACGCCGTCGACGGCGGGGTCGGCGGTCGGGCTGGCCGGGCGTGCCGCGGCAGCGGGCCAGCCGGGTGCCCGCCGGGCTTCCGACCGGCATGCATGCATGCATGCTGAAGAGCGTGATGCCTGTGAGTCATCTTGATGACTCACAGGCATCAGGCACTTCAGGCACACAGCCCCGTCGGCGCCAGACCGGTCGAGCCGAGCCCGGCCGGCCATGGCGACGGGCGCCGCTCCCGGTGGTCCCGGGGGGCGGCGCCCGTCGTACAGCTGGGTTGAGCGTCAGTGCCGGTCGATGTCGCTGCCGGTGTCCTCGCGGTAGCTGGCACCGCCGTCCGACTCGCTGGTGAGCGGCTTGGAGCCGCCCTCCGGCGGGCCGGCCAGGCTCTGGCCGCCAGCGGCCAGCTCCGGGAACTTCTCGTCGAACGCCGGCCGCTCGGAACGGATGCGGGGCATCCGGTCGAAGTTGCGCAGCGGCGGCGGGCTGCTGGTCGCCCACTCCAGCGAGTTGCCGTGACCCCAGGGGTCGTTCACCTCGACCACCGGGCCGGTCTTGTACGACTTCCAGCAGTTGTAGATGAAGGGCAGCGTGGAGATACCGGTGATGAACGCACCGATCGTGGAGATCATGTTCAGCGTGGTGAAGCCGTCGCTGGGCAGGTAGTCGGCGTACCGACGGGGCATGCCCTCGTTGCCGAGCCAGTGCTGCACCAGGAACGTGGTGTGGAAGCCGATCATGGTGAGCCAGAAGTGAATCTTGCCCAGCCGCTCGTCGAGCATCCGGCCGAACATCTTCGGGAACCAGAAGTAGATGCCGGCGAACACCGCGAACACGATCGTGCCGAAGAGCACGTAGTGGAAGTGCGCCACCACGAAGTACGAGTCCGACACGTGGAAGTCGATCGGCGGGCTGGCCAGCAGCACACCGGTGAGACCACCGAAGAGGAAGGTGACCAGGAAGCCGACCGCCCAGAGCATGGGCGTCTCGAAGCTGATCTGGCCCCGCCACATGGTGCCGATCCAGTTGAAGAACTTCATACCGGTCGGCACGGCGATCAGGTAGCTCAGGAAGCTGAAGAACGGCAGCAGCACCTGACCGGTGGCGAACATGTGGTGCGCCCAGACGCTCATCGAGAGCGCGGCGATCGCGACGGTCGCGGCAACCAGACCCTTGTAGCCGAAGATCGGCTTGCGGGAGAAGACCGGGATGACCTCGCTGATGATGCCGAAGAACGGCAGCGCGACGATGTAGACCTCGGGGTGCCCGAAGAACCAGAACAGGTGCTGCCAGAGCATCGGCCCGCCGGTTGCGGGGTCATACACGTGGGCGCCGAGGATGCGGTCCGCGGCGAGCGCGAACAGCGCGGCGGCCAGCAGCGGGAAGACCAGGATCACCAGGAGGCTGGTGACCAGGATGTTCCACGTGAAGATCGGCATCCGGAACATGGTCATGCCGGGCGCGCGCAGGGTCAGGACCGTGGTGATCATGTTCACCGCGCCGAGGATGGTGCCCAGGCCGGAGATGGCCAGACCCATGACCCACATGTTGGCCCCGACGCCGGGCGAGTGCTCGACGCTGCTCAGCGGCGCGTACGCGAACCAGCCGAAGTCAGCGGCACCACCCGGGGTGATGAAACCGGCCGTCGCCATCGTGCCGCCGAACAGGAACAGCCAGTAGGCGAAGCTGTTCAGTCGGGGGAAGGAGACGTCGGGTGCGCCGATCTGGATCGGCACGATGTAGTTCGCGAACGCGAACACGATCGGCGTCGCGAAGAACAGCAACATGATCGTGCCGTGCATCGTGAAGAGCTGGTTGTACTGCTCGGGCGACAGGAACTGCAGCCCGGGTCGGGCCAGCTCAGCCCGCATGATCAGGGCCATCAGGCCGCCGATCATGAAGAACGCGAACGCGGTGACCATATACATGATCCCGATTTGCTTCGCGTCCGTGGTTCGCAGCAGCCGCGCGATGGCCGACCCCTTGACCGGCTCCCGGACCGGCCAGGGCCGGGTCACGACCGGCTTGGGTGCGACGGTGGTCACGAGTGGCCTCCGGTTCTCGGTTGTCCCGCTCGGCACACGCTGGTTATCGGCGGGCCGTCATCCGCAAGGAGGATAGTCCCCGGCAGGTCGCAGCGCCGCGTGGGGTGGCGTGACACGATCTACTACGGGTCTACAGCGGGCCGAGCAAGAGCCGGTAGTGCTCCTCGAAGATGCGGCCGCCGCGTCCGCGCAGCAGGGGGTCGCGCAGCGCCGGCGGCACGTCCCTGGTGCGGTTGCGGTCCCGGGTCCGATCGCGCACCCAGCGCGTACGCGGCCGGCGACGACTCTCGTACGCCACCAGGGCCGCGTCCACGCTGCCGGCGGCGCGCAGCGACTCGGCCAGCACCACGGCGTCCTCCAGTGCCATCGCCGCGCCTTGCGACAGGGTCGGCGCGGTGGCGTGCGCTGCGTCACCGATCAGCAGGACGCGACCCCGGTACCAGCGGCCCAGCTCCACCTCGTCGGTGATCCCGACGTGCACCTCGTCGAGCGCCGCCAACACCTCGGGCACCGGGCCGCGGTAGTCGGCGAAGAGTTCGCGCAGCCGGGCCAGTGGCTCGGCCGGCTTCTCGGTGCCGGCCTCGTCGGCGTACAGGTGCAGTCGCCCGGCACCGATCGGCACCATCAGGAACCCGGAGCGCTGGCCGAGCAGGGCGGTCCACTCGGCGACCGGCGGGCCGTCGCGGAGCACGGCCCGGTAGACCACCTGCCCGACGGGGCGCGGCGGCCCACCGAGCGCGGCGAGGGCCCGCACCGAGGAGCGCGGCCCGTCGGCGCCGATGACCAGGTCGTACTCGGTGGTGGTGCCGTCGGTGAAGGTGACGCCGACGGCACCCGGGAGCAGGTCCAGGGTGCGCACCTCGGCGCCGTGGCGAACGGCGCCGCCGGCCCCGCTGAGCAGCACCCGGTGCAGGTCGGCCCGCGGCAGTGCCCGGCATTCGCCGACCCCGGCCCAGAGGGTGTCGAGGTCGACGTCGCAGAGCTTCGCACCAGCGGCATCGAAGAAGTGCTGCCGGTGGATCACCTGCCCGAGTGGACGGACCGGGTCGTGCAGATCGAGACGGTGCAGCGCGCGGGCGGCGTTGCCGGGCAGGTAGAGGCCGGTCTCGGTGGACTCCCCGGGCGGCAGCCTGTCGGTGACGTCCGGCCGGAAGCCCGCCAGGCGTAGCGCCCGGGCCACGGCCAGGCCGGCGATGCCCGCGCCGACGACGAGGATGCGCAGGGGGGAGCCACCCATGGTGGTGTACGCCTCCGGAGGGGGAGCGGCACGCGTTGGAGGCAACACGCTACTCGGAGCTATTCGCCCACACCAGGCCCCAATCGGCCGGCTCGGCGGCGCTCGTCGGAGGCGCGCGTCGCTTAGCTGGCCGTCGAGCGGCAGCCGTCCGGGGGGTGGTGGCAATCCTCACAATTCACCAGTTTGACGCGCGCAGTTGCGGATGAGTTTCAGACATGTGAATGTGTCATTGAGCGTGGGAGCGCTCCCGCACAGCCCCACCACATCCGGCGCCCGGCACGCGCCGAGTCAAGGAGCGTCATGAAACGTCAACTTCGAGCCCTGGCCGCCGCCGGTCTGCTGCTCGGCAGCTCGCTCGTCGCCGTGGCCCTCGGCGGCAGCGCCTCCGCCGACACCCAGATCTGCGAACAGTACGGCTCAGCCGTCATCCAGAGCCGGTACGTGGTGCAGAACAACCGCTGGGGCACCACCGCCCAGCAGTGCATCAACGTCACCGGCAGCGGCTTCGAGATCACCACCCTCAACGGCAGCAGCCCCACCAACGGCGCACCGACGGCGTACCCCTCGGTGTTCTTCGGTTGTCACTACACCAACTGCTCCCCCGGCACGAACCTGCCGATCCAGGTGAGTCAGATCAGCAGTGCCACCAGCAGCATCTCCTACCGGTACGTCAGTGGCGCCACCTACAACGCGTCGTACGACATCTGGCTGGACCCGTCGCCCAAGCGGGACGGGGTGAACCAGATGGAGATCATGATCTGGCTCAACCGGCAGGGCCCGATCCAGCCCATCGGCTCGGTGGTCGGCACCACGAATCTGGCCGGTCGGACCTGGGAGGTCTGGCGGGGCAGCAACGGCTCCAACAACGTCATCTCGTACGTCGCGCCGTCGGCGATCTCCAGCCTCAACTTCAGCGTGCTGGACTTCATCAACGACGTCCGTAACCGGGGCGCGATCACCAACTCCTGGTACCTGACCAGCATCCAGGCCGGCTTCGAGCCCTGGCAGGGCGGCGTCGGCCTGGCCGTGACGTCGTTCTCGGCCTCGGTCAACGGCGGCGGCAACCCCACCACCCCGCCGCCGACCACCCCGCCGCCGGGCAATGCGGCCTGCGCGGTGAAGTACACGGCGAACTCGTGGAACAACGGGTTCACGGCCGACGTGCAGATCACCAACACCGGGTCCAGCGCGATCAACGGGTGGACGCTCACCTACAGCCTGCCCAGCGGGCAGCAGGTCACCAACGCCTGGAACGCCACGGTGAGCCAGAGCGGCTCCACGGTGACCGCCCGCAACACCGGCCACAACGGGTCCGTCGCACCGGGCGGCACGGCCAGCTTCGGCTATCAGGGGACGCTGAGCGGGTCGTACTCGTCCCCGACCAGCTTCTCGCTCAACGGCGCGACCTGCTCAAGGAACTGAGGGGCATCAGCAGGCTGCGGGGGCGTGACCTGAACGGTCACGCCCCCGCGGCGTCTGTCAGTGCCGGACCTGCTCAGGCGGCCGGCGGGATGGTCCGCGTCCGGGACAGTTGGCCGAAGCTGGTAGCTGGATCGTCGTAGGTGCTGCCGAAGCCGCTGCCGGAGACGGTCGTCCACGCGGACGTGCTGATGTGCACGCTGCCGTCCTCACCCGTCCACCGCTCGCGCCGGAGCGGCTCGTCGAGGGCCACCCAGGTGACCTTGAGGGTGGTGCTGCCCGTGCTCTCCTGCCACTCACTGCAGATCTCGTCCCCGTCGACGAAGTCGCAGTGCTGCTGAGACTCCTGATAGGGCACCGTCGCGGTGAGGTTCGCACCCGCCAATGAGAACGAGAAGCGGGTGACCGGCACGTCGTACGCGCGGCGGGTGACGTTGTCGCAGCCGCGTACGCCGTCGGTGACAACGCAGACGCTCTTCCCCCACTCGACGTCGACGACGGTGTCGCCGATCGCTGGCCGGGTCACGTCGACGAACATCCTGCCATCGCCGCCGTCGAAGTGGGCGTGCGCGGTCCTGTTGACGGTGTCGGCCTGCGCCGGGCCGGCGACCAGCGTGACAGTGGCGGCGGCGGTGATGCCGACGGCCAGGACGGTGCGAAAGCGAATCACTGCGCTCCCTTACTGAGGTGGAGTGATGACCTTAGATCAATCCACCGACGTCCGGCACACGGTTCTGATCCACTCGGAGTTCCCGGAAATCGGGGCATCCTCGCAGCCGGACACC
Organism: Micromonospora sp. MGP-C2; assembly: GCF_057766525.1. NCBI lineage: Bacteria > Bacillati > Actinomycetota > Actinomycetes > Micromonosporales > Micromonosporaceae > Micromonospora > Micromonospora sp. MGP-C2. Next base: position 5,431,616 of record NZ_JBYMEN010000002.1, on the reverse strand, counting down.
CCGACTTCCGGGAAGTCGAGTCGATCAAGCGCGGACGGCCGAGGTCAGACCCGGGTGAGGCGAACGGCGTCGGCGACAATGAGGCCCGTCGCGCTGCTCCACCGGCTCACGCCCACCCGGTTGGCGTCGCCGGCCGGCAGCGTGAACGTGCCGAGGGACCGCCACTGCCCACCGGTGGCCCGCTGGTCGACGATGATCGTCCGGTTGCCGGTAGTGGTGGAGACGACGTACGGGGTTGCACCGTTGTAGCCGGAGGTCGCCGGCCACCACGCATCGACGCGATAGTTGGCCGTCGCCGGGACGTTGAACCTGTACCAGGCGACGTCGCTGGCCGCGACGGGTTCCGCGTAGCGGTAGTCGGCACCGTACCGCTGCCCGGAGTACGTCGACACACCCCAGTTGGCGCTGGCGGTGAACCGACCGGAGGTGGTGTTGTCCACGATGGAGGACCACGCCGGGGGGTTCCCGCCGCCCGACATCTTCGCCGCCACGTCGGCGCGCATGACGTTCAGGTCGATGAAGGACGGGTCGATCTTGCCGCTGGTGCTGGTCTCCCGGTGCCCTCGGGCATAGCTGCTGTCCCGGCCCAGCCGGGTGAGCACGGCGGCGGTGGCGGCGATCGACGCGTTGTACTGCGCGGCGGTCATCTCCTGGTTGACGCCGTTGTAGTCGATCTCCCACCCGATCATCAGGGTGTTGCCGTCCCCGGCCGGGATCGGCCCGCTGCCGCCGCTGGTCCCGGCGTGGTTGCAGCGGCCCGCGGAGATGACGTGGAAGACACCGTTGTAGTCGACGAGGGCCTGGCAGAGCGGGCCGGCCAGATCCGACCGGCCGTTGATGCAGATGCCGAGCGCCGGGTGCGGGTTGCTGGCGCTGGAGGTCGCGGCGGTGTGGTGCCAGAGCACCCCGATCGGGTCGAAGGAGCCGGGCCGCATCCGGTTGAGCCAGTCGCCCTCGACAACGACCTGGACCCCGGCACCGCGCAGCACGTCCACGAGCCAGGGAATGGTGGCCATCAGGCGTCCTGGAGCAGGTCGGCGAGGCACTCGGCCTTCGGCGCGGCGCTGGCCGGGGCGGGTCGTGCGACGACTGTCAGTGCGGCGACCACCAGGGCGGGGATGCCGAGCACCCCTCGGCGGTGCAGACGGATGGACGGTGTGCGGGCCATGGCGATCCTCCAGCGACAGGGGGACACGAACGGATCGACGATCGTGATGACGGGACGCTATACCGTCACGTACGTCGATGTCGATACCCTTCATTGCCGAGTCACGGAGTGAAGGAAACCGCCGGTTCAGACCTCGCCAAGCGCGTCGATGTCGCGCATCTCCTCCGCCGTCAGCGAAAAGTGGAAGACGTCGAAGTTCGCGGTGATCCGCTCCGGGGTCACCGACTTCGGGATCACCACGATCTCGTGGTCGATGTGCCAGCGCAGCACCACCTGCGCCGGGGAGACACCGTGCGCGCCGGCGATCCTGGTCAGCACCGGGTCGCTCAGGTCGCTGGTCTTGAACGGGCTGTAGCCCTCCAGCACCACGCCCCGGTCCCGGTGCTCCGCGTGCCGCTGCCGGTCGTACAGCGAAGGGCTCCACCGGATCTGGTTGACCGCCGGGTTCTCCTCGGTGGACTGGATCAGCTCGTCGATCTCCCCGGTGCTGTAGTTGCTCACCCCGACCGCCCGGACGAGGTTCTCGTCCCGGGCGGCGAGCAGCTCCCGCCACAGCGGAATGCTGTCCGCGGCCGACGACGGCGGCCAGTGGATCAACCAGAGGTCCACCTGGTCGATCCCGAGCGCCTCCAGGCTGGCCTCCAACGTCGCGCGCTCCCGGCCCACCCGGTCCGGCGGGAGTTTGGTGGTGATGAAGACGTCCTCCCGGCGCAGCCCGCTCTCGCGCACCGCCCGGCCGACCTCGCGCTCGTTGCCGTACATGGTGGCGGTGTCGAGGTGCCGGTAGCCGGTGTCGAGCGCGGCCAGCACGGCGTCGTAGCCCGCCTGGCCGGTGGCCTGCCAGGTGCCGAAGCCGAGCAGGGGCATCCGCACGTCACCGGGGAGCAGGGCGGTGGGCTGGTCGGTGTGGTCCATGAGGTCCGTTCTACCCCGCCGCGCCCCCGGCCGCCGAGCGAACCGGACACTCCGGCATCCAACGCGCTGGTCCGGTTTACCGGAGAATGCGGGTGTGAGCGACCGGCTGGAGGAGTACCGGCGACGACGGGACGCGGCCCGTACGCCGGAGCCGGTGCCGGAGCAGAGCCCGACGGCGGCGGGCACCGACACCGACGCCGGCCGCTTCGTCATCCAGCAGCACCACGCCCGCAGCCTGCACTGGGACCTGCGCCTGGAGCACGAGGGGGTGCTGGCCTCCTGGGCGGTGCCGCGTGGCCTCCCCCGCGACCCGGGCCGCAACCACCTCGCCGTGCACACCGAGGACCACCCGATGGAATACCTCGATTTCTCCGGCGAGATCCCCGCTGGCGAGTACGGCGGAGGCCGGATGCTGATCCACGACCGGGGCACCTACCGGTGCGAGAAGTGGCGCGACGACGAGGTGATCGTGACGCTCGCCGGTGACCGGACCGCCGGCCGCTACGTCCTGTTCGCCACCGGCGGCCGGGACTGGATGGTCCGACGCACCGACGCGGCGCCGCCGGGTTGGACACCGATGCCCGACCTGGTCCGCCCGATGCACGCCACGCCGGCCGCCAGGCTCCCCCGCGACCGCGCCGCCTGGGGGTACGAGCTGCGCTGGGACGGGGTCCGGGCGATGGCGTACGTCTCCGGCGGGCGGTTGCGGTTGCTCTCCGAGACCGACGAGGACATCACCGGCGGCTATCCGTGGCTGCGGGCGATGGCCGAGGCGCTCGCGCCCACCGAGGCGGTGCTCGATGGTGTGCTGGTGCGCATCGACGGTGCCGGCCGGGTGCGTCCGGTCCGCCAGAGCACGGGCAGCCGGGTTCCCGCCGGCGCGCAGTACCTGATCGTCGACCTGCTCTGGCTGGAGGGCGTCAGCAGCGTCGACGTGCCGTACGCGCAACGCCGGGAGCTGCTCGATGGGCTGGCCCTGGCCGGTGCGCACTGGCAGACTCCGCCGTGGTTCCCCGGCGCGGGCGACGAGGCCCTGCGCGCCGGGCAGGAGCAGGAGCTGCCGGGCGTGGTCGCCAAGCGGCTGGACTCGGTCTACGAGCCGGGGCGGCGCAGTCGACGCTGGCTGAGCGTCGACGCGGTGTGACGGCGAGGAGCGACGTGTACCTGACCCACCTGGACTGCCCGCGCTGCGGCAAGGAGCACGCCGCCGAGGTGTTGCAGAACCTCTGCGAGTGCGGTTCCCCGCTGCTCGCCCGCTACGACCTGCCGGCGGTGGCGAAGGCGGTCACCCCGGAACGTTTTCCGCTGCGCCCGGCCGACCTGTGGCGCTACCGGGAGCTGCTGCCGGTCGCCGACCCGCGGCACGTCACGACGCTCGGCGAGGGCTGGACGCCGCTGCTGCGCACCCCGGCGTACGGCGCCGAGATCGGCATCACGGACCTGATGGTCAAGGACGAGGGGTTGATCCCGACCGGCTCGTTCAAGGCGCGCGGGGCGGCGGTCGGGGTGAGCCGGGCCCGTGAGCTGGGCGTCGAGCGGATCGCGATGCCCACCAACGGCAACGCCGGGTCGGCCTGGGCCACGTACGCCGCGCGGGCCGGAATGGGCGCGACCATCGTCATGCCGCTGGACGCGCCGAGCATCTGCCGGCGCGAGTGCGTCGCCGCCGGCGCCGACCTGCGCCTGGTGGACGGGCTGATCAGCGACGCCGGTCGGCGGGTCGCCGAGCTGATCGCCGCGTCCAACGGGTCGATCTTCGACGCCGGCACGCTGCGTGAGCCCTACCGGCTCGAGGGCAAGAAGACGATGGGGTACGAGATCGTCGAGCAGCTCGGCTGGCAGGCGCCGGACGTGATCATCTACCCGACGGGCGGCGGTGTCGGCCTGATCGGCATCCACAAGGCGCTGCACGAGCTGCGCGAGCTGGGCTGGATCGGCGACAAGCTGCCCCGGCTGGTGGCGGTGCAGTCGACCGGCTGCGCGCCGATCGTGCGGGCGTTCGCCTCCGGTGAGGATCGGGCGCAGCCGTGGGTGGACGCGCACACTGTGGCGTTCGGCATCACCGTGCCGACGCCGCTGGGTGACGAGCTGATCCTGGCGGCGCTGCGGGAGTCTTCCGGCACGGCCGTCGCCGTCGACGACGCGGAGATCCTTGCCGACCTTCGGGAGTTCGCCGCTCGGGAGGGGCTGCTGCTCTGCCCGGAGGGGGCGGCCTGTCTGACCGCGGCCCGGCACCTGCGCGCCGGCGGGTGGATCCGGGCCGGCGAACGGGTGGTGGTGCTCAACACCGGCGCCGGGTTGAAGTATCCGGACACCGTGGACGTGTCCGGCGTACCCCTGATGGGTTGAACGCGCGGGCACCCCGCGGACCTGGTGGTCCGCGGGGTGCCGACGTGGCGATCTACTGGTAGGTGATGTCCGAGGGTGAGTAGAGGCAGTTGACGCCGTCGGCGCCCTCGCCGATCTCGGTCGGCTCGCTGCCCTTCGGCACACCCTTGTACTTGACGCAGATGGAGGTCTCCCGGTCCGGGTCGCCGATGATGGTGATCCGGCTGAACCGGGCGGTGTCACCCCAGTTGGTGTTGATGCCGGCGATCGCGTCGGTGTCCCGGACGATCACGTTGTCGATCACCACGTGCCGCTGGTACGACGTCGAGCAGTTGCCGCAGGCCCGGTAGAGCTTCCCGGCGTTCTCCACCCGGAAGTTCTTGATGTAGACGGTGCCCGAGCCGTTGTGCTGGAAGACCTTGTCGCTGGCCGAGCGGGCGCCGCCGCCGTCGACCGTGTAGGTGGTGCCGCCCCGGAAGGTGGCCGCGTCCTCGCCGACGTCCTCCCACCAGACGTTGATCAGGGTGCAGTTGCCCTCGCAGTGCACGCCGTCGCCGGCGGGCGCACCGATGATCACGTTGCGGAGGGTGGCGCCGGCGGCCAGCTCGAACATCGGGTCCTGGCTCTCGCTCTGCCCGCCGTCGCCGATGCCGTAGTAGCGCTTGAGCCCGCCGTCGAACGTGCCGGAGACGGCGATCGTGGCGTCGACCTTCTGGCTGCCGGTCGGCGTCGGCCAGCCAGCCGGCGGCGGAGTGGTGGTCGGCGGCGGCGTGGTGGTCGGTGGCGGCGTGGTCGGGGTGCCGCCGCCGGACGAGTCGACAGCCACGTCGTCGAAGCCGCCGCTGGCGTACGCGGTGACCAGGCCGATGCGGCCCGCGCCGGCCAGGCTGTTGCTGCCGGAGGCGATCTGCGTGCCGTTGACGAAGCCCCGGATGGTGCTGCCGCTGGTCTCGATGCGCAGGGTGTACCAGGTGCCGGTGCCGACGCCCAGCGCCGCCGAGCCGATCGCGGTGACACTGCTGCCGTTGACCGCCTGGAGCTCGGCCCGACCGGAGCCGAGCAGGGCCAGCCGGTACATCTTGGTGCTGCTGGTGGACCGCGCGGCCAGCCCGACCAGGGCACTGGAGGAGCCGAAGCTCGCCGGCCTGACCCGGGCCTGTACGGAGTAGTCGGTCCAACTGGTCTGGCCGGCGAACTGCCGGGCCAGCTCACTGCCGGCGTTGGACTGGTTGAGCACGCCTGAGCCGTCGACCGTCCAGGTGCCGCCCGACTTGGACCAGCCGGAGGTGTTGCCGTCGTTGAAGTCGTCACTGAACACGGTGGCCGCGAAGGCCGAGGTCATGCCGGCGGTGAGGGCTGCCGCGGTCACGCCGGCGCTCACCGCCAGGAGTAGTGGTCGGCGGCCGGAGAGTCGTCTCTTCTGCACAGTTGTCCTCCTTGACGCATGTGGTGGCGATCCCTCGGCGCCCACTCGGGGACGTGTCGGCACGGCATTAGGCCATTGCCTGGGATCGGTGCGCGCCCCGTCGGATGCCCGGCCCGAAGCGGGGTGAAGCGGGATCAAAGGCCCTGGGAAAGGGCTTTCCAGCTCCTTCGAGGCTAGGACTGCGCACACATCGACGTCAATGCCTGGCGTTTGCAGGTCTGTTGCAGGATTTCGGGATGATCAGTAACTGTCCGGCTTGGTCAACCGCCACGCCGCATTGATCAGCCCGATGTGCGAGAGCGCCTGCGGGATGTTGCCGAGCTGCGCACCGGTGGCCAGGTCGATCTGCTCGCTGAACAGGCCCACGTCGTTGGCGTACCCGACCACCCGCTCGAACAGCGCCTCGGCCCGCTTCGACTCACCCGCCATCACCAGACACTCCACCAGCCAGAACGAGCACAACAGGAACCCAGCCGGGTCCGTCGTCCACCGGCGCAGCAGGCCCTCCTCGGTGCCCAGCTCCCGCTCGACCATCGCGATGGTCGAGCGCATCCGCGGGTCGGTGGCCGGCAGAAAGTGCGTCACCGGCAGGGCGAGCACCGAGGCGTCCAACTCCGCCGACCCGAACGCGCCGGTGAACGCCCCGATCCGGTCGTTCCACCCCTCGCGCAGCACGGTGTCGTGGATCTCGTCGCGCACACGGGCCCAACGACCAGGATCGGCCCGATCTCCGAGCCGGTCGGCGAGCCCCACCGCCCGGTCCATCGTCAGCCAGCAGGACACCTTCGACGACAGGTAGTGCCGCTCCTCGTCCCGGGTCTCCCAGATGCCCCGGTCCGGCAGGTGCCACGTCGCCGCCACCTGCTCGGTCAGCCCGAGCACCATCTCCCGCAACTCCTCCTCGAACGTCGCGCCGAGATAGTCGCGCAGCCGCCACACCGCCGACACGACCTCCCCCGGCACGTCCAGCTGCCGCTGCCGCCAGGCGTCGTTGCCGATGCGGACCGGCCTGCTGTCGCGGTATCCGCCCAGCTGGTGACAGTGGTGCTCGGAAAGGTCGCGCTCGCCCTCCACGCCGAAGAGCACCGGCACCGGTTCGTCGCCGATCCGGCCGATCGAGCGGGTCGCCCAGGCGAACAGCCGGGACGCCTCGTCGGGACAGGCCGCCACCCAGAGGGCGCGCATCGTCAACGAAAAGTCCCGCAGCCAGGAGTAGCGGTAGTCGTAGTTCCGGTCGCCGCCGATCTGCTCCGGCAACGACGTGGTCAGCGCGGCGGCGACCGCGCCACTGCGGGCGTACGTGAGGCCGGTCAGCACTGTCGCGCTGCGCCGCACCAGCTCGGGATACCGACCGGAGTACCCGTGCGTCTCCCGGTACGCCTCCCACGCCCGCGTGGTCTCGGCGAGCATCGCCACCGGGTCCATCCGGACCGGTGGATCGCCGTAGGCCTCGCCGAAGGCCACGTCCATCCCGACCACCTGGCCGGCGGACACCTCGAACTCGTGGGTCACCCGGTCGCGGCCCGCCCGCAGCTGCAGCCCGTTGGCGCGCAACACCAGCACCACAGGGCCCGCGCGGGCCAGCACCCCACCGCCGGCCTGCTCATGCAGGTACGGCGTGAGCAGGCCGTACTCCGGGCGGGGCGCGAAGTCCAGGCCCATCCGGACGCGGCCGGACAGGCCCTGCACCACCCGGATCAGCACGGCGGGTGAGTTTCTGCCCAGCTCGTGGGCGCGGGCGCCGATCTCGGCTGCCAGGGCATCGGTGACCGCCACGCTGCCGTGCGGCGTGTGGTGCACCGTCCGCAGCACCAACGTGTCCGGCCGGTACGCGCGTTCCACCCGGAACCCCGGGCCGCCGACGCCGACCGGCGCCAGCTTGAAGTGCCCGGCGCGCGGGTCGAGCAGCCGCCCGAACACGGAAGCCCCGTCGAAGCGGTGCGGGCACCACCAGTCGATCGAGCCGTCCTTGCCGACCAGGGCACCCGAACGGGAGTCCGAGAGGAACCCGTAGTCGGAGATCGCCGGCTGCTGCTCCACCCGCCGCGGTTACCCGTGGCGGCCCGGATCAGGCCCCCGCCGGGGCCGTCACTCGGTCGGTGGCTCGTCCTCGCCCGCAGCCTCGGCCGCGTCGGCCTCCTCCTTGGTCTTGTGCACGGCCTGGTCGGCGTGCTCCGGCGGACCGTAGACCGTGTACAGCACCAGCGGGTTGGGGCCGGTGTTGACGAAGTTGTGCTTGGTGCCCGCCGGCACGACAACCAGGTCCCCCGCGACGACCTTCCGCTTGGCGCCGGCAACGCGAGCCTCACCGATGCCACTGACGAAGGTCAGGATCTGGTCGATGTCCTCGTGCACCTCCTCGCCGATCTCCCCACCGGCGGGGATGGTCATGATGACCAACTGGGTGTGCTCACCGGTCCACAGCACCCGCCGGAAATCCGGGCTCTTCTCGGCGACGGTTGCGATCGTGAAATGTTCCATGCCCACGCTCATACCCCGTTCTGCGGCGCGCCACGCCGGGACTCGCGAATGGTGGAATTCCCCACGGTCGGCAGGTTTGGATCCGGGCGGACCGGGGATCGACAACGCGGACCGGCACGAACAGCCGGTCGAGCCAGGTCCCCGCCGGCGTACCGCCGAACGGCTGCGGTGGTGGGAGACGGCCAGAGCGCGGCGACGCTCGACCACGGTCGAGCGGCGCCGCGCGCTCTTGTGAGCCGCGCCGCCTCCACGATCGACGAGGGCCGGGCACTGGGGCTAGCGGTGCAGCCAGGTGAGCAGGTCGGGTGGGGCCAGCGCCGAGACCCGCTCCTGGTAGCGGGCCCGCGCGGCCGCGTCCAGCAGGTCGCGCCCCTGGCCCGAGCCGCCCTGGCGGAAGAAGGCACGGCGGTCGCGCAGCACGCCGAGCGTGTCCGGGGCGAGCCGGTCGGCGCGCTCCCGCATCCGCCCGAAGGTGGCCGCCTCGACCAGCTCCGGCCAACGCCCGGCGGCGACCGGGATGCCCCACCGATCGGCGAGCCGCCGCATCTCACCACCCAGGTCGGCCAGCAGATCGTCGTAGTGCACCAACTCGACGTTCGGCTCGTGTCGACGGGCCCAGGCGTCACGCAGGTGCAGCATCACCCCGGGCAACGAGTCCAGGTCGGTACGCGGATCCACCTCCCGGTCGACCCAGCTCGGCAACCACTGCTCCACCGGGAGGCGCTTTCTCGGCGGCCCGGTCGGGGCGGGCTGGCCGGTCAGCTCGGCGAGGCGGAACCGGTCGAGGTTGCCGGCCTGGTGGTAGAGGGAGACCGCCATGTCCAGCGGATGCCGGGCCACCACCACGTAGTGCACCCGGGGGTCGAGTGGCACCCCGTCCAGGGGGGTGTGCGTCTTGATGAACCGCCGGTGCGGCTGCGCGGCCAACCGGTCGTACACCGCGTCCTGCGGCTCGGCCAACCAGTCCAGCCACGGCGACAGCACGTTCAGCGGCGCCGGCAGCTCCGGGGTGCCCAGCACCAGCAGCGCGCAGATCATCTGCATCCAGGTCGTGCCGCTCTTGGAGCGGGTGCTGATCACGATGTCGCCGTCGCGGAAGGGAAATCCGACCCACCGGGCGCTGTCCTCGTCGTCGGATCGGTAACGGTGGGCTGGCATGGGCATCGGGAAATCGTAGTCGCGCAGCCGACAGCGGAGCAGCCGAATTACGACTCCACGACCTGTGAGACATGCGCATGCCTGGCTAGATTGAAGTATGGTGCCCGCCCACGGGAGCCGGGCGGCGGAACCGGTCTACCGCCCCATTCTCGCCTGCCGACGAGGCGAGCTGGACGCTCTGAGCCACCTCGAGTCCACAGCCGCCGCACTGGTCGCCCCGATCCTGGAGATCGGCACGATCGACAGGTCCACCATGGACACTCTCCGCCGGCTACCGCCCGGACTCCTGCCGGCCGTCGACGTCAGCGCGCTGCCCGACACCCCCGCGACAGAACTGGGCCGTTGGGACGTACCGCTGATGCCGGTGATCGGGCTCGCGGAGAGCGACCACCGGCTGGCCGCGCACGGCGCGGCGGCGCGGACGCACGGCCGGCGGGCGCTGGTCCGCCTGCGGGCCGGTCAGGACCGGGCCGGGCCGGACGGGAGCACGACCGCCGTGGAACGGGTCTGGCGGTGCACCGCCCTCGCCCCCGAGGAGTGCGACCTGCTAGTGGACGCGGGGGACGTGTGCTGCCCGGCGGATGTGCGGTCAGCCGAGCCTCGGGTGCGTCGCCTGCTGGACTGGGCGCGCCGGCACGCCTGGCGGTCCGTGACGGTGGCGGCGGGCGGGATGCCACCGACGTTGTCGCGGCTGCCCACCGACGAGCCGATCCGGCTCGACCGCTGGGACTGGCAGCTCTGGCAACGGCTGGCCGACGTCGGTGTCGACTACGGCGACTACGGGGTCCACCCGGCCGTCCCCGGCACCGGCGACCCCGGTGACCGGCTGCCGACGGTGCGATACACCGACGACGGCAGCTGGTGGGTCTACCGCTGGGCGCGGCGAGGTGGCCGCAGCGAGGAACGGCTCGCCGACCTGTGCCGCACGCTGGTGTCCGCGCCGCACTGGCCGAGCACCGGCGCGGCCTTCTCCTGGGGCGACCACGAGCTGCTGCGCCGGGCCCGTCGGGGCGCCGGCGCCGGCTCGGCCGCCAACTGGGCGGCGTGGAGCACCTCCCACCACCTGGCGTACGTGCTCGCGACGCTGTCGCGCCGGGTTGCCGGCCTTGAAGATGCCGGAGCCGACGAAGACGCCCTCCGCCCGGACGACGACATCGCGCCGAGCTGGCGTCCCCGGCCGGGTCCGCCGCAGCGGGGGCGAACGCCTCGGTGAGGCCCCTGTTACTGCCTCTCGGTGAAGCCGAACTGGATGATGCCCTCGTCGTCGACGGTGGCGTCCACCGACGCGTCGCCGAGCAGCTCGGCGGCATCCTCGTCCAGGAAGATCCGGGCGCCCTGGTTGTCGACCACACGGTCGCCCTGCGCCGGCTCGGGCACCAACTCCACGGTGAGCGAACCCGCCTCGGTGTCGGCGGCGATGCGGACCCCGCCGTCCTGGGCGACGTCCTGCTGGTTGGCGAGGTCACGGATGACGAGCACAGCGTTATCGGTCATGGTGAGCATGAGCGGAACTCCTCGTGGATTCTCGGCTCGCGGTCGGATGACGGGCAGACCGGACAGTCGGCCCGCGTACGAGCACACGTGGGAGGCGACAGGAGGGGCGAGCGGTCATCGCCGTCGCATCGGATCGGGGCAGCTGACGGCCCCGTCACCTCCACCGTGCCCGCTGGCCGGCGATCCGTCAAATAGAGCCAGGTCAGTCGAGAGCGGGGGCCGGGGCCAGCAGGGCGCGAATCTCGTTGACCGCCGCGCGGCCAGCTCGGTTGGCGCCGATCGTGCTGGCCGAGGGGCCGTACCCGACCAGGTGAACGCGCTCGTCGGCGACCACCCGGGTGCCGTCCATCGTGATACCGCCGCCCGGCGCGCGCAGGCCCAGCGGAGCGAGATGGTCGATGGCGGCGCGGAAGCCGGTGCACCAGAGGATCACGTCCGCCGACACGTGTCGCCCGTCCGCCCAGGCCACCCCGTCGGGTGTGATCCGGTCGAACACGGGTAGCCGGTCGAGGACGCCCCGCTCACGCAACCGGCGTACCTCCGGGGTGACCGGCAGCCCGGTCACGCCCACCACGCTGCCCGGCGGGCGGCCGGCCCGGACCGCCTCGTCCACCCGGGCGACAGCGGCACGGCCCAGCTCCGCGCCGAACTCCTCGTCCCGGAACTCCGGCGGCCGGCGGGTGACCCAGGTGGTGGCCGCGGCGACGGTGGACACCTCGCCGAGCAGTTGCACGGCGGAGGTCCCGCCACCGACGACCACGACCCGCAGGCCGGCGAACTCCGCCGGGCCCCGGTAGTCGGCGGTGTGCAACTGCCGGCCGCGAAACGAGGACCGACCCGGGTAGTGCGGCCAGAACGGCCGGGTCCACGTGCCGGTCGCGTTGATCAGTGCCCGGGCGATCCACCGGTCCTGGTCGGTCTCCACGTCCAGCCGGCCGTCCGGCCGGGAGCGCACCGCACGTACCCGCACCGGCCGTCGCACCGGCAGCTCGAATGCCCTCTCGTACGCGGCGAAGTAGGCGCTCACCTGCTCGGCCGCCGGGCGCTTGGGCTCGGCGGGCGGGAGCGGCAGCCCGGGCAGGTCGTGGAAGCCGTGCACCCGGTCGAAGACCAGTGTGGGCCAGCGGTGCTGCCAGGCCCCGCCCGGCCCGTCGTCGCCGTCGAGGATGACGAAGCCGCTGCCGGGCGGGAAGCCGGTCCGGCGCAGGTGGTAGCCGGCGCTCAGGCCGGCCTGACCGGCGCCGATCACCACGACGTCCGCGGAGTGGGTGTCCACGCGGTGTACAACGCTGCGCCCGGCACCGCTGTGCCCGCTTTCGACCGTCGCGCCGATCACAGACCGCCATTCCGGCGACTGTCACCTGACCTGCGCTTACGCTGAGCGAATGAGCGACTTCCGTCGGTACGCGGCAGAGTTTCTCGGCACCCTGCTGCTGGTCTTCTTCGGAGTGGGCAGCGCGGTGGCCGCGCGGGTTCAGGGCGGCGTGGTGGTGGTCGCGTTGGCCTTCGGCTTCGTGATGCTCGCCCTCGTCTACACGATCGGCCCGCTCTCCGGCAGTCACGTCAACCCGGCGGTGACGCTCGGTGTGCTGCTGTCCGGCAAGATCTCGGTGGTCGGTGCGATCGCCTACTGGATCGCGCAGTTCGTCGGCGCGACGGTGGCCGCCTTCCTGCTCTGGGGGCTGACCCGCTGGGGCGACGTCGCGGACCAGACCGGTGCGCTGGGCTCGAACGGGTACGGCGCGCACATCAACCGGGGCGGCGCGGCGGTGCTGGAGATCGTGCTGACCTTCCTCTTCGTCCTGGTCGTCCTGGTGGTGACCAGCCGGAGCGAAAATCCGGGGACCGCCGGGGCGGCCATCGGGCTGGCCCTCGCCGCCACCCAACTCGTGGGCGTGACGCTCACCGGCGCCGCGGTCAACCCGGCCCGAGCGTTCGGCCCGGCGGTCTTCGAGGGCGGTGTGGCCCTGCGGCAGCTCTGGGTGTTCATCGTCTTCCCGCTGCTCGGCGGTGCGCTCGCCGCCCTGGTCGCTCCAATGGTGATGGGGGCTCAGCGGCACTACTGGGGTGGGCACGAGAAGTCGGTCGGCCGGCCGACGTAGCTCACGTGGCAGTAACTTTCGCGCGTGGCTCTTCTCCGGCGAATATCTTCGTGGCAGCATCAGCGCATGCATCGCCGTCACTTTCCCCGGGCCCTCGCGCTGCTCACGCTGGTCGCCACCGTGGCCACCGTCGGCGCGCCCGGTGCCACGGCCGAGTCGCCCACCCCCGCGACGACCCGACTGCACGCCACCATCGACACGATCCTGGCCGACACCCGACTCGCCGGCGCTCAGGCGTCGGTGGTCGTGGTCGACACCGGCACGGGACAGACACTCTACGACCGCAGCGGTGACCGCAGGCTGGTCCCGGCCTCCAACACCAAGCTGATGACCTCGACGGCGGCCCTGGAGCTGCTCGGCCCGGGGCACCGCTTCACCACCGACGTGCGTACCAGCGGCAAGCGCCGGGCCGGCCTGCTCTCCGGCAACCTCTACCTGCGCGGTGGCGGTGACCCGACCATGCTCGCCGCCGATTACGACGCGCTCGCCGCGCAGGTCGCCGCCGACGGCGTACGGGTGGTCACCGGCAACCTGGTCGCCGACGACACCCGCTACGACCGCACCCGGCTCGGCCCCGACTGGACCTGGGACGACGAGCCCTATTACTACGCCGCGCAGGTCTCCGCGCTGACCGTGGCCCCGGACACCGACTACGACGCCGGCACCGTGATCGTGCAGGCCGCCCCGGCCGGTCGGGCCGGTGCCCCGCCGGTGGTCAGCACCACCCCGGCCACCGGCTACATCCGCGTCGACAACCGGGCCGAGACGGTCGCCGAGGGCGAGACCTCGATCTCGATCGAACGCGAACACGGCAGCAACACCGTCGTGGTGACCGGCCAGATCGCCGTCGGTGACGAGCCTGCCAGCGACTGGGTGACCGTCTGGGAGCCCGCCGGCTACGCGGCCGACGTGTTCCGGTCGGCGTTGCACCGGCACGGTGTGCGGGTGCTCGGCCGGACCGTGCTCGGCCAGCTCACACCGGAGACGGCCCACCCGGTGGCCCGGCACGACTCGATGAGCCTGGGCGAGCTGATGACGCCGTTCCTCAAGCTCTCCAACAACGGGCACGCCGAGGTGCTGACCAAGGAGATCGGCCGGGTGCTGTCCGGCGAGGGCACCTGGGCGGCCGGGTTGACCGCAATCAGCGAGTACGTCGCCGACACCGGAATGGACACCGGTCGGCTGCGTCAGCGCGACGGCTCGGGGCTGTCCCGGCGCAACCTGGTGCCGGCTACGGAGTTCGTCGACCTGCTGAGCGCCGTGCGCGCCGAACCATGGTTCGAGACCTGGTACGCGGCCCTGCCGATCGCCGGGCAACCCGAGCGGTTCGTCGGCGGCACCCTGCGCAGCCGGATGGCCGGCACCGCGGCGGCGGGCAACGTGCACGCCAAGACCGGAAGCCTGACCGGTGTCTCCGGGCTCTCCGGCTATGTCACCAGCGCCGACGGCCGTCTGTTGGCGTTCTCGATCCTGCTGAACAACTACCTGACGGCGTCGGTCAAGTCGCTGGAGGACCAGATCGCCGTTGCCCTGGCCGGGTTCCGCGAGGATGCTGCGACGGCGGCGCGGATGGCACCGCCAGCGGTGCCCGAGACGCCTCGGACCCCGGAGGGCGTCGAGTGCTCCTGGGTCAAGCCGATCACCTGTTGAGCTGTGGCCGGGAGGCACCGGTGTGCCTCCCGGCCGGGCGCGCGCTCAGGCCGGTCGGTCCGGTGGGGGGACCACCGCCGTGGGGTCGCCACGCTCGATGAGCGCGTCGATCTCGGCGGCCCGCAACCCGCGCAGCGCCAGCACCCGGGTGCCCCAGCGGTGCAGGCGGCACGGGTGCGGGCTGGCATCGTTGCGGCAGACCACTCCCCCGGACCACCGCCGGGGGGCGTGCACCACCACCGCCCGCACCGCGAACTGGGTGTCCTCGCCCGTCACGTACGGCGGCAGGGGGATGTCGCGGAGCACCTCCCCGGACGCTTCACCGGCACCGGACGAAGCGGCGCCACGGACGCGGTGGGCGGTGCTACTGCTCATCTCCGCTGCCTCCACACTGGATGGTCGGGTGGGAACAGCAGAAAGTTACGGCCATATCGACGGTCCGCGACGGACAAACTGTCCCGCTGTGCCATCGCGCAGCGGTCGGCTGGTCAGCGCACCGCCACGGCCTGGAGGCCGACGTTGCCGCAGTGTGAGGTGAAGACCTTCTCGACGGTCCAGGTCAGGAGCAGTTTGGCACCCTTCGGCACCGTGAACCGGACGGTGAACTGAGCGCTCTTACCGGTGTACGGGTCCTCCAGCACGGCGGTCCTGACAGGTCCGCCGGTGGATAGTCGCGCGTCCAGGCGCCCCCGGGCCATCCACGTGCCGGCGTAGAGCTGGACCGTGCGCGACTCACCGCTGCCAACGACGGCGAGGCGGAAACCGTTGCCGGCGCCGCAGGTGTAGACGCCGTTGGAGCTGTCGCTCGCCGACCGCTGGGACGATCCGTCGGACCAGCGGACGTGCTCCTGGTTGCCGTCCCAGCCGACCCGCCTGCCGGCACCGCCCTCGTCGGCGATCTCCCCGGAGCCGGCGCGCTTGCGGACCGTCGAGGTGCCGCCGCGCTCCCCCAGTGCATCCAGTCCCGGGCGCCCACGGCGGTGAGGTCGACCTCGGCGGGCATCTCTGCCTGGGTGACCGACAGCGCCGACGCCTCAGGTGATGGCGGCGGTGGGGCCGGTGCGCTGGCCGACGGTGTCGGCTCGGGCGAGGGTGGACGCTGGCGCGGACGCAGGCCCGGCATCGCCGGCCCCGCCTCACCGGTGCGCCCGTCGGTGGCCGGGAGACCGGGGGAACGGGCGGCACCCGCGGTCACATCGCCGGAGCGACCACCCTGGCCGTCGCCGGGCTCCGGGTCCGACCGGCTGCCGAGGTAGGCGACCAGCACCACCAGACACGCGAGTACGGCCGCACCCTCCACCGCCCAACGTCGCCGCCGCCGGACACGGGCGACACGGCGCAGCACGGCGAGGGTCTGCCCGAAGGTGCCGGCGCCCGAGCGGTGCTTCGGCGGCGCGTCCCCGGCACCCGGATCCGCCCGCATGCGGTCTTCGTCCGACACCGACCCCTCCAACTCCACCACCCGGCCGCCGTCGACCGCCGCGCGTCATACCGTCCACTGTGGGCCGTTTCGCGTTCGTACCGGCGTGGACGACACGCTAGATCCGGACTGCCTGACGTGTCCAGCCCGCAACCGGACGCTGCCGGACAACCCGCCCGCGGGAACCGGCACTTCGGCAGGCCACGAGCACCGCTCGCGTCAGCCGATCCGGAAGCCGAGGAGTTGCGCGATGACCACGGCCTGCCCGACGTCGATGACGGCTCCGGCCCGCTCGACGGCCGTCGGGTCGAGCGCGGTGAGATCGCTGCCGCGCAGGTCGGCGCCGCCCAGCTTGACGTT
This sequence comes from Micromonospora sp. MGP-C2, assembly GCF_057766525.1. Taxonomy (NCBI): domain Bacteria; kingdom Bacillati; phylum Actinomycetota; class Actinomycetes; order Micromonosporales; family Micromonosporaceae; genus Micromonospora; species Micromonospora sp. MGP-C2. The sequence continues at coordinate 5,415,114 of NZ_JBYMEN010000002.1, read as the reverse complement.
GAGCAGCTGCGCGCCGGACAGATCGACGCCAGCCACGGTGGCCCCGGTGAGATTGGCCCGGGTCAGGTCCACCTCGCGCATCCGCACCCCGGTCAGCCGAACACCCCGCAGGTCGGCGCCGGGCAGGGCGACGAAGGACCAGTCACCGCCGTCGACGGTCAACGGTCGCAGGTCGCACTCGAAGAAGGTGCTGCCGACCAGCTTGCAGCCGGTGAACTCGGCCTCGAAGAAGTTGCACCGCCGGAACACGCAACGGGTGAAGGCCGAGTCGACGTGCCGGGACGCGTTGAACCGCACGTTGCCGAACGTGCACCCGGTGAAGACCGCTCCACGGCTCACCGCCTCGGTCAGGTCCACGTCGAAGAACTCACAACCCACGAAGTGTCGGTCGGTCAGCTCCTCGCCATACCAGTCCTCGTTACGGTAGGTCACGTCCTCGGTCAGCTCCGGCATCCGGCCAGGCTAGTGGCCAGCACCGACAGCCGCGCAGCCGACGTGGCCCGCTGTGACCCCCTTCCGGTACGGGCGAACCGGCGAGTAGGTTCGGCGACGTGAGTGTGGCTCGGAGCAAGGACCCGGATCAGATCGGTTTCGACCCGGCGCGGTTGGCGCGGATCGACGAGCACTTCGGCCGGTACGTCGACGACGGCCGGCTGGCCGGCTGGCAGGTGGTGGTCACCCGTCGCGGCGAGGTGGCGCACTCCTCGACGTACGGGCTGCGGGACCGGGAGTCGGGCGCACCGGTCGAGGCCGACACGCTCTGGCGGATCTACTCGATGACCAAGCCGGTCACCTCGGTCGCGGCGATGATGCTGTGGGAGGAGGGCCGGTTCGAGCTGACCGACGAGATCAGCCGCTGGCTTCCGGAGTTCGCCGACCTACGGGTCTACTCCAAGGGGTCGGTGCTCAAGCCGTACACCGTGCCGGCGACCGAGCCGATCCGGGTCTGGCACCTGCTCACCCACACCGCCGGCCTGACGTACGGCTTCATGCAGACCTCGGTGGTCGACGGAATCTACCGGGCCGCCGGCTACGACCTGTACCCGCCGGCGGACGTCGACCTGGCCGGCGCCTGCGCGGTCTTCGGGAAGCTGCCGCTGCTGTTCCAGCCCGGTTCGGCCTGGGGCTACTCGGTCGCCACCGACGTGCTCGGTCGGCTCGTCGAGGTGATCTCCGGGCAGAGCCTCGACGCGTTCTTCGCCGACCGGATCTTCGGCCCGCTGGGCATGACCGACACCCGCTGGTGGGTGGAGGGCGAAGAGGCGGACCGCCTGGCCGCGCTCTACGTCCCGGACCCGCGCAACGGGCGGGCCGTCCGCTACGACAGCCTCGGCTCGCTCGCGTTCAACAGGCCGGCCCTGCTGTCCGGCGGTGGTGGCCTGATCTCCAGCGCCGCCGACTACCACCGCTTCACCCAGATGTTGCTGCGCGGCGGCGAGCTGGACGGGGTTCGGCTGCTCGGGCCGCGCACGGTGCGGTTCATGACCCGCAACCACCTGCCCGGCGGGCAGGACCTGGGCACCCTGTCCACCGGCGGCTTCGCGGAGTCGACCCTGGACGGGATCGGCTTCGGCCTGGGCTTCGCGGTGACCGACGACCCGATCCCCAGCCGGGTGCCGAGCAGCGTCGGCGAGTACTACTGGGGTGGAGTGGCCAGCACCGCGTTCTGGGTGGACCCGACCGAGGAGATCACCGCGCTGCTGTTCACCCAGCTGATGCCGTCGAGCACCTACCCGCTGCGCTCCCAGCTGCGCCAACTCGTCTACGCCGCCCTGCTCGACTGAGGCGGTACGACCGCCGAGCCGCTCGGCGCTGACCTCCGCGGACCCGGCGGCAGCGACGCCGGGAGGTCAGGCCGCCGACCCGACCCGTGTGTCGCCGCCGCTGTAGAGCTGCCCCAGATGTGGGGCACGCGGCGCCAGCTGTCCCGGCAAGCCCGCCGCACCCGAGCACGCCGCACCCCAAGCACGGCCAGCGACCTGCCGCCCCGAATCTGGGGCAGCTCTACAGCACGGCGGCCACACCCCATGACCTCCACCTCGGGTGTCCGCGGTCGTCGGTGGTCGAGGTGGTCGAGGTGGTCGGGTCGCCGCGCTGGCCTACCGGGCGCGATCGACCTCAGTCGGCGAGGCGGGCGGGGAAGCCACCGGTGGCGATCGGGCCCCAGGCGTCGATGGTGACCCGGATCAGCGACTTGCCCTGGCGCACCATCGCCGCCCGGTAGTCGTCCCAGTCCGGGTGTTCGCCGGAGATGCTGCGGAAGTATTCGACAAGCGGCTCCAGCGCCTCGGGCAGGTCGAGCACCTCGGCGGTGCCGTCGATCTGCACCCAGGGGCCGTTCCATTCGTCGCTGAGCACGCACGCCGAGACCCGCGGATCGCGGCGGATGTTTGTCACCTTGGCCCGCTCGGGATAGGTCGAGACGACGAGCCGGCCCTGCCCGTCGATCCCCGCCGAGACCGGGGAGGACTGCGGGCGACCGTCGGCCCGGGTGGTCATCAGCAGCACGCGGTGTCGCGGCCGGAGGAAGTCGAGCAGGCTGTCCCGGTCGACCCGGGTGTTCCGTGCGATGCTGCGCGCCATTCCTCGTTCCTACCAGGGTGCGGGCGGGGCGGCGGCAGCGGGTCAGCGGGGCCGGGCCGTGGAGCGGTGCACCGCCTGGGTGGGCACCCGGGGGCGGCTGGACGGGCGCCAGGCCCGGCCGTTGGCGTAGATCACCCGAAAGCCGAGGTACGACGCCAGCGGCGCCCAGTGGGCCGAACCCATTCGCAGCTCGGCGGCATTGTGCCGCTGGCCGTTGGCGAGCACGTCGAGGAGGACGGTTTCGAAAGCCGCCGATTCGACCCAGTCGACTTCTCGGGTAAAACCGCAGATAAGAGCGGCTCCGGTGACCTCCAGGAACTCGCGCAGCACCGCGTCGGAGGCCCGCAGGACGGAGCAACTGCCGAAATAGAGTCGTCGCCCCTCGGCCCGGCCGGCCATCAGGTCGGCCACCTCGTTCAACTCCACGGACTGCCAGTCGGTCAGGCAGAGCCGGCTCGGTTCGCCGTGCATCGCGAAGAAACCGACCCGGTGGTCGGCGTACTGCTTGAGCAGCCAGCGGTCCAGGAAGTAGAACAACTCGTCGCGGGTGGCCGCGTCCTTGTGGATGAAACGGATCTTGCCGAGCCGCTCCAGCAGCTCAAGGGTGGGCAGGACGGAGCCCCGCTCGTTGAGGTCGCGGTGCCACTGACCCTCGACACAGAAGACGCCACCGCGTGCCACGTGCACCTCCGCCAGTCCGCAGCCCGAGGCTGACGTTACCGGCCGCCAGCAGCCAGGGAACATCACCCTCGGTGTGGCGGATTGCGACGTTCGGTGCGCTTGATCCTGCAAGGGCTGATCGGCGATCAATGGCTGTTTCGCAAATCAGCCTAATTCCCAGCCAATACCCAGGGACCGCAGATTGTGAGGACGATTCTCGTTAATCGCCTCCAACCACACCGATCAGTGTCAGGGTGGAGATCGCGGGACTTCTCGGTCGATGTCCCGTGGCCACCCCATTCGCTCTCCTATCGGGAGGACTTCTGTGCGCGTAAACACCTTGAAGCGTGCTGCCATCGCATTCGCCCTGGCGTTGCCCGGGGCAGCGATCGCTGCGGTGGTCGCCGCGCCAGCGGCGTATGCGGACGGCTGCTACACGTGGAACCGCACCCTGGCCCAGGGGCGCTCCGGCGACGACGTCCGACAGCTGCAGATCCGGGTCGCCGGCTGGGCCGGCAACCGGAACATCGTGGAGAACGACGGCCGCTACGGACCGAAGACGGCCGCCGCGGTCAAGCGGTTCCAACAGGCGTACGGGCTGCGCGCCGACGGTGTCGCCGGTCCGCAGACCTACGCGAAGCTGTACCAGCTCCAGGACAACGACTGCACACCCGCGCACTTCAGCTACAACGAACTCGACAACGGGTGCGGCGGAAGTGGGTGGAGCGGCGGTCCGCTGTCGGCGGCCCAGACCAAGCAGAACGCGCTGCGCACCATGTGGAAGCTGGAGGCGCTGCGCAAGAGCCTCGGCGACAAGCCGCTCAACGTGTCCAGCGGATACCGCAGCCGCGCCTGCAACAACCAGGTCGGCGGCGCGTCGGACAGCCAGCACCTGTACGGCAACGCGGCCGACGTCACCTCACGGACGTCGTCGCTGTGCCAGGTCGCCCGCGGCGCCCGTAGCAACGGCTTCAGCGGGATCTACGGGCCGGGTTACCCGGACCACGACGACCACGTGCACGTCGACTCGCGTCGGGAGAACAACAGGGACAACAGCTCGAACACGACGAACTGGTCCGCGCCGGACTGCGGGATCTGAGCCGGCGACGACCGACTCATCTGTTGGGCGCGACGTCGGCCCGACGCGGAGGGGGATCTCCGCGTCGGGCCGACGTGGTGTCGCCCCCGGTCGGGTGGGCGGAGGGGTGCGCTCAGCTCGCCCGGGGCCAGCGCGGCGCGGTGACGGGGGGAGTCACCGGCCGGCCAGCAGCGGTGGGCCGTACACCCGGTGGGACGACCCGCGCGGCCTGCTGCCGCGCCGGCAACCCACCGGTACGCCCGGCCGGCGCCTGGTAGCCGGTCGTCGCCGGCCGGCTACCGGCGGGACGTGCGGGAGACGGCCCCGTCGCCGTGAACGGGAACGGTACGTGCACGAACGGATTGCCGTGCCGGATCAACGCCTCGATCTGGCGCTCGTTGAGCCCGTGTGTCTCCAACACCCGTCGCCCCCAGCGGTGCAGGCGGCACGGGTAGGAGGCGCCGTCATTGCGGCACAGCGGCCCGGTGGGCCACTCCTCGGCGGTGTGCACGACCACCGCCCGCACCGCCAGCCGGACATCTTCCGGGGTCAGCGATGCCGGCATCGGCACCTCACCCAGTACCTGATCGATGGGATCCGTCGACTGCTCACCAACTCGCACGGCAGGCCTCCCGCAGTTCGGCAGCGGTACGGCGGACCCACCGCACCGACATCCTCGGCCATGGGTACGGCCGGCACCGGACGAAAGTTCAATTCTGGTACGCGGTAAGCAGATCCTCCGGCGACAGCACTCGGATCCCCTCGACGACGGTGCCGCTGCGCGACACGGCAACGGCCGGCACCGCGTCGTCGGCACCGGGCAGCCGGGACCGATGCAGCAGCAGCCGACCCAGGTCATGCGCGTCGAAGGGCCGGCTCTCCTGCCATTTGATCGAACCGACGAAACTGATGCGCTGAGCGACGGGCCCCCGGTCGGCGCCAACCAGGTCGATCTCCGGGTCGTTGGTCCGGGTCCAGTAGCTGCCGATCACCGCTGCCTCCGCCGGCAGGTGGTCGCCGCTCAGCCGGCGCAGTGCCTCTCGGACGACAGGTTCAATGGCCCGTCCCCGCCAGGACGCCCACGACCGGACGATCCGGTCCAGGGTCAGGTCGCCTCGCCCGCGCTCGATCTCGGACAGGTGAGATCCCAGGAATGACAGCCAGAAGCGCAGGTACGGGTCGGCCACCGCATAGCGGGTTTCCCGCGACGGCTTGGTCGACAGCGGAACGGCGACCTCCACGGCCCGCTTCTGGGCCAGCAGGCGCAGGGCGCGGTTCAGGGACGCCTGTGGAAGATCCCCCGCAGCGCGGGAGATCAGCGAGAAGGTCCGCTCACCGCTGCCGATGGCCCGCAGCACCAGCCCTGCCTGGGACTGGGGCGGAAACTCCGCCGCCAGTGCTCGCTCGCCGCTGACCAGCAGAGCGGAGGTCGGATCCCGTACCGCCTCGCTCAGATAGTCGTGGACGGATGCGCCGTTCGGCCACTCGTCGAGGATCAGCGGCAGACCGCCGGACACCAGGTAGGCGTCGAACGCGTCGGCGGCGGACAGGTCGAGCATGTCGCGGACGTCGGCTGGGCTCAGCGGCGGAATGACCATCTCGGTGGCTCGCTGGTGGAACGGCCGGCCGTAGTCGTTCAGGGCCTCCATCATCGCCAGATCCGAGCCGACGCAGATCAGCAGGACGGGCCGCCGGGACAACTCGCGATCGAAGACCTTCTGCAACGTTCCCTCGAAGCCCGGGTCACTCGCGATGAGGTACGGCATTTCGTCCAGGACGACGACGCTCGGTCGGTCGGACGGCAGCGCGGCGGCGAGCAGGGTCAGAGCGGCGTCCCACGTCTGCGGTTGCTGCTCACGAAGGATCTGCGCCCCCGGCAGCGTCGAGGCGGCCGCCGTTTCCACGAAGAGTGCGAGGTCGGCTGCGACGGTCGGCTGCGCGGAGGCGGTGAAGAAGAGATGCGGCACGTCGGCCCGCTCGACGAACTCCTCCACCAGTCGGGACTTGCCTACCCGCCGGCGACCGCGCATGAGAAGGGCCCGCCCAGGCCGACCAGCACGACCACCTCGTTGCACCCGAGAAAGCATTCCGCCGAGGAGGTGGAGTTCACGGTCCCGTCCGACAAAGCCAGCCACGATCACTCCTGACACAACCAACAATGGAACAACCAAGAATGAGTGTAACCTCATCCTGTTGGTATGCCTGGCCATCTGGCCCAGCGAACGGCTCGTCAGACCAGGCCGGCGTCGTGCACGAGCAGGGCCACCTGGACCCGGTTGTTGAGGTCGAGCCGGGTCAGCAGCCGGGAGACGTACGCCTTCACCGTCGCCACGCTCATGAACAGCTCCCCCGCGATCTCCGCATTGGTGTGCCCGCGGCCCAGGGCGACCGCCACCTGCCGCTCCCGCTCACTGAGCCCGGTGAGCAACCGCAGCGCCCGCTCCCGCCGCGGGTCGGGGCCGGCCGGGCCGGGGGTGGCGGCGGTCACGTGGGCGATCAGTGTGCGGGTCACCGTCGGGGACAGCGTCGCCTCACCGGCCGCCACCCGGCGCACGGCGTGCACGATCTCCGCCGGCGGGGTGTCCTTGAGCAGGAAGCCGGCCGCCCCGGCGCGCAACGCCCGCAGCACCTGCTCGTCGGCGTCGAAGGTGGTCAGCACCAGCACCTCCGGCGGGTGCGGCTGGGCACGCAGGGCCTCGGTGGCGGTCAGCCCGTCCACCCGGGGCATCCGGATGTCCATCAGCACCACGTCCGGGGCGTACGCGGCGACGGCGGCGGGGACCTCACCGCCATCGGCGGCCTCGCCGACCACGGTCAGGTCCGGCAGACCGCCGAGGATCATCGAGAGCCCGGCCCGGACCAGCGCGTCGTCGTCCACGATCAGCACGCGCACCGGCGACACTGCCGACTGCGGCCCCGCCGCACCGGAAGGGCCGGCCACACCGGAGGCGTTGGCGGCGCCGGAAGGGCCCGCTGCTGCGGAAGGGCCGGTCACGCCGGCCACGGCAGCCAGGCGGCCAGCCGGAAGTCGCCGGCGTCGTCGCGACCGTAGGCGAGCCGGCCACCGGCGAGGGTGACCCGTTCGCTGATGCCGACCAGGCCGGTGCCGGCGCCCGGCAGAGCGTCGCCGGCCGGTGCGCCGACCGGCCAGCGGTTGCCGATCGCCACGGTCAGGGCGCTGCCCGGGCCGCCCGCGACGTCCACGGTGACCGCCGCGCCGGCTGCGTGCTTGCGGGCATTTGTCAGCCCCTCCTGCACGATCCGGTACGCGGCCCGGCCCAGCGCGGCCGGCACCTCCCCCGGACTGGCGACGCTGTCGCTGACGTTGACGCGCACCCCGGCTGCCCGCGATTCGGCGATCAGGGCTGGCAGGTCGGCGAGTGTGGGTTGCGGCGGCTCCGGGGAGTCGCCGTCGTCGCTCTCGGCCCGGAGCACCCCGATCACCTCCCGCAGGTCCTGAAGGGCGGCGTGCGCACTGCCCCGGATCACCCCGGCGGCCCGGGCCACCTCGTCCGCGGGAGCGTCCGGGCGGAACTCCAACGCCCCGGCGTGCAGGCTCAGCAGCGAGATCCGGTGAGCCAGCACGTCGTGCATCTCCCTGGCGATCCGGGTGCGTTCGAGGTGGCGGGCCTGGGCGACCCGGAGCTGCTGCTCGGCTTCGGCCCGCTCGGCCCGATCCCGCAGCGACACGATCAACTGCCGTCGGGCCCGGACGAACATCCCCCAGGCCAGCACGGTGAGAGTGATCACCACACCCCAGGCGACGGTGGCCCAGTAGGGCATGACCGGATCCGGACGAGTCCAGCTGTAGACCAGGTTGGTGATGAGACCGACGCCGGTCACCGCCACCGAGACTGCGGTCCGCCGGTGCACCACCACGGTGAAGTAGAAGATCAACAGCGGGATGGAGGCGGCCATCGAGAACAGGTTCAACGGCAGGGTCGCCACCATCAACCCGAGCGGCCACCGCCTCCGCAGCCAGAGCAGCCCGCAGCAGACCAGCCCGATCAGCGCGTCCACGCCGACCATCCAGTCGTGCGGCAGCGCGACCGCCGTCTCCGGGTTGGGCGACAGGGCGTCCGCCGTGGCGTACAGCACCCAGAGCAGGCTGATCAGGAAGGCCAGGGTGTCGACCGCCCAGTCCCGGGTGGTCCGCCGGGGCCGGCGGGTCGCCGTCTCCGGGCTGGCCGCGCCGGCCAGCGCCCCGGGCAGCAGCCAGGGGTGTTCCGGCACGGCGAGGCTGGTCACGGCACCATGCTAGGCAGCCGAAGGGCGCCACGACCAGCTACCAAAGTCGAGACCCGCCGGTCGACCAAGGTCGGTACGGCATCGACCGGCGGCCGCAGCGGATGGCCGGGCGGCGCGGGCAGGCTCGACCACATGATCACCGTGGAGAACCTCACCAAGCGATACGGGCCACACCCGGCGGTGGACGACGTCTCGTTCCACTGCGAGCCGGGGACCGTCACCGGCTTCCTCGGCCCCAACGGCGCCGGCAAGTCGACCACCATGCGCATGATCTGCGGGCTCACCGCGCCGACCGCCGGCCGCGCCACCGTCTCCGGGCGCCCCTACCGGGAGCTGCCCAACCCGGGGCGGGAGGTCGGGGTGCTGCTGGACGCCTCCGCCCAGCACGCCGGGCGGACCGGCCGCGAGGCGTTGACGCTGTCCGCGTACACCATGGGTTTGGACCGGCGCGAGGTCGCCGCGAAGCTCGACCTGGTCGGGTTGAACGCGGTGGCCGCGAAGCGCCGGGTCCGGGCGTACTCGTTGGGCATGCGCCAGCGCCTGGGCCTGGCGCATGCGCTGCTCGGTGACCCCCGGGTGCTGATCCTCGACGAGCCGGCGAACGGCCTGGACCCGGAGGGGATCTTCTGGATGCGCGGCCTGCTGCGCGACTTCGCCGACCGGGGCGGCACGGTGCTGCTCTCCTCCCACCTGCTGCGCGAGGTGGAGGCGGTCGCGGACCGGCTGGTGGTGATCGGGGGTGGCCGGATCGTGGCCCAGGGCAACAAGAACGAACTGCTGGCCGGCGGCGGCACTGTGGTCCGGGCCCGCGACGGCGCGGCGTTGCGCCGGGCGCTGGGGGTGGCCGGGCTGAGCGCCGCCGACAGCTCGGAAGGACTGCTCGTGCAGGCCGACGCCGAGGCGGTCGGCCAGGCCGCCGCCGATGCCGGCGTCGCGCTGGCCGAGCTGCGCCCCGCCAGCGGCGGTGGCCTCGAACAACTCTTCCTCACCCTGACCGCCGGCGAATCCACCAAGGAGGCCGTCCGATGACCACCACCGCGCCCGCCGCGAGCGCCGTCGCGCCCCAGCAGCACACTCCGGTACGCCGACCGTCGCTGCTTCGGCTCACCGTCGTGGAGCTGCGCAAACTCGTCGACACCCGGGCCGGCCGCTGGCTGCTGATCACCATCGGCCTGATCGCCGCAGTGGTCGTCACCCTCCAGTTGATCTACGCGGACGACGCCGACCAGACGTTCTCCAACTTCTTCGTCCCCTCGCTGCTGCCGGTGGGGGTGCTGTTGCCCGTGCTCGGCATCCTCTCGATCACCAGCGAGTGGTCGCAACGGACCGCCCTCACCACGTACGCCCTGGTGCCCCGCCGGGAGCGGGTGGTGACCGCCAAGCTGGTCGCGGTCATGGTGGCGGCGCTCGCTTCGGTGCTGGCCAGCCTCGCCCTCGCCGCCGTCGGGACGCTGGTGGCCTCCGCCATCGGCGGCGCCGGCACCTGGCAGCTCGACGGATCGCTGATCGTGAACGCGGTGATCCTCCAGGTCACCAGCGTGCTGATGGGCGCCGCCTTCGGTCTGCTGCTGCTCAACCCGCCGGTGGCCATCGTCGGCTACTTCCTGCTGCCCACCATCTGGGGAGTGCTGGGCGAGATGGTCCGGCCCCTGCGCGGCCCCTCCGAATGGCTCGACACCAGCAAGACGATGGAACCGCTGTTCAGCAGTGACGCCCTCACCGGGGAGCAGTGGGGACGGATCGTGGTGTCCCTGCTGGTCTGGCTGGTCCTGCCACTGGCCGCCGGGCTGTTCCGGACGCTCCGCCGCGAGGTGTCCTGACCATGGACATGGCCGGCTACCGACCACGCACCGTGGTCAGCGGTGGCCCGGTGGAGCTGGCGGTCATGTGGGGCGGCTTTCCGCTGCTCGGCGCGGGCGTGGGATGGCTCCTCGCGGCCACGACGGGTTGGCTCGCCCGGCTGCCCTGGGTGCCGTTCGGCGATCTGATCGAGTGGCTGGACCGGCTGCCCGAGCCGCAGGCCACCGCCGGCACGATCGCGGTGGGCGTCCTGGGCGGTCTGGTCATCGCCGGGATCGGCACCGCCGAGCGGCTGATCGTCACCGTCGACCCGACACAGGTCCGGCTGCGCCGCTCCGACCAGGACCGGACCGTCGCACGGGCCGACGCCCGGGTGGTTTTCCTCACCGACGGGCATTTGGTGCTGCTCGACGCCGACGGCGCGGAACTCGTCCGGGAGCCGACGGACCTGCCGGCCAGCCAACTAGCTGCAGCCTTCCGGACGCACGGCTGGGGTTGGGCGGACGACGACCCGCACCGCTCGGCGTACCGGCTGTGGGTGCCCGACCTGCCCGGCCTGCCCGCCGGCGCGGACGCACTGCTGCGCGCGCGCGTTCGGGCGATCGGGCGGGACCGCCGCGACGACGCCCGGGAGCTGCGCCGGGAGCTGGGGCTGATCGGTGTGGTGCTGCGCGACGACAGCAAGCGGCAGTACTGGCGGCTGACCGCGCGAGCTGTCGCCCCATGGCCGGAGCAGTCGACTTCGGCCGAGCGGGAGCCGGACGGGCGGTAGCGTCTGTCCCAGCAGACCCTGGGAGCCGCGCGATGACCGAACAGCAGCCGTACCGGGTGGTGTCCCGACACCCCGGCTTCGAGCTGCGTCGGTACCCGGCCCATGTGGTGGCCGAGATGCAGATCCAGGCGTCGTTCACCAGGGCGCCGATCGAGGCGTTCCGGCCGCTGGCCGCGTACCTCGGGGGTGCCAACCGGGCTCGGCACCCGATCGGGTCGAACATGCCGGCGACGTCCGCGTCCGACGGCTCGGAGAAGATCGCCATGACGGTGCCGATGGTGCAGGTGGAGGGTGAGTGGCCGGGCGCGTACCTGCTCCAGTTCGTCATACCGGCCACCTTCACCGCCGCCACAGTGCCCGAGCCGGTGGACGCCCGGGTGCGGATCCGCGAGATTCCGGCGCAACTGGCCGCGGCCATGCGCTTCTCCGGCCGGTGGACGGAGCAGGCGTTCAGCCAGCGGGCAACCATGCTCGGCCGGTCGGTCACCGCCGCCGGGCTGCAACCCACGGGCGCGATCCGGTACGCACGCTTCGACCCGCCGTGGAAACCGTGGTTCCTGCGCCGCAACGAGGTCGTGCTGCCGGTCGTCGAGTGAGCTACCGGAGCCGCCGACGGTCCTCGACGCTCGGTCGCGCCAGCAGCAGGGACATCGCGAGCCCGGAGAGCAGCCCGAACAGCGAAATCAGCACGTCGGAGTCGGCGCCGTTGATCGGGCTGTTGCCGGCCAGCCTGGTGAACGTCGCGCCGATCGGCAGCAGGATCATGATGGGAATTGCCGTGGCCAGCAGGAACACCGTCGGGCCAACCACCGCGACGAGAGCGGCGAGTGCGTGGTGCCACCAGATCGGCCGACCGCCCGGCCAGTCCCAGGCCAGCACCGTGATCCCGGTGAGCAGCACCGCCCCGAGGGCGACCTCCGGCAGGAGGCGTGAGCCGGGCGGGGCGGCACGCGCCAGCCCGACGCCGAGCAGGGCCGCCACGACGAGACCGGCCGCCAGCCCGACGCGAGCCTGGGTTCGTGCCGGGGCCGCCGCCAGGGCGGCACCGACGGCCAGCACGACAAGCAACGCCGCGGTGGCCAGGGCGCCCTGGTTCAGCTCCGGCTCCCGGTCGGTCGGTGACTCGATGCCGGCCGCCACAAGCGCCAGAACCCCGGCCACACACGCCGCGCCGGTCAACGCCTTCCGCTCCACCGCTGAGGGCGTGCCACGCTCCCGGGCTGGCGGCGTGGCACGCTCCCGCCAATGCAGCACCGCCACGAGCGCCGCGAGCACGGCGCAACCGCTGACGGCGAGCAGCACCGTCGCCTCGACGCCGGCTGGGTCGGCCCGGTCGATCGCCACGTCGGCGGCGACCCACAGACCGCCGAGCGCCACCGCCGGTTGACTCCAGCGCAGGTGCCCCCGGCCGGCCAGCACCAGCCCGATCGCCACTGCCATGATCGCTAGGAAGCGCAGGTCGCGCGCCCAGTAGGCGTTGTTGCCCGGCAGACTTTCCGACCACGGACCGATCGGCTCGGTAAGCGGTTGCAGCACGGTCACGCCGAACGCCCAGAGCAGAACGGCAGCGGTGGAGAGGATCAGCCCGACCGGGCGTGCGGATCGCATCCGTGGACGGTAGCGGGCCGCTCGCCCGGTTTGGGGGGCGCGTCAGCCGACGACGCCGACCGACGACCGCGCGGGACGGTGCCGCAGCGACCGCCACGTCGGCAGCACGCTCGCCAGCGCCGCGAGCAGCAGGCACAGCCCCACCACCCCGGTGACCACCGACCACGGCACCACCAGGTCGACGGGGGCACCGACCTGCTCGGCGAGGCCGGCGCGCGGGCGGCCTACGCTGAGCCGGTCGGCCGCGAACCCCCAGGAGGAGCCATGACCCGGTACGTCGCCCTGCTGCGCGGGGTCAACGTCGGCACCACCAGGCTGGCGATGGCCGACCTGCGTCGGATCGTCACCGACCTCGGGCACGAGGACGTCAAGACGTACCTGCAGAGCGGCAACGTGGCCTTCGGCAGCACCGTGCGCGACGCGGAGAAGCTGGCCGCCGGCATCGAGCGGGCCCTCGCCGACGAGCTGGCGTTGAAGGTGCCGGTGCTGGTGCGCAGTGGCCGGGAGCTGGCGGCGGTGGCCGGCGGCAACCCGTACGCCGACCGGGAGGACGACCCGACGAGGCTGCTGGTGGCCTTCCTCGCCACCCCGCCGAAGAAGTCCACGGTGGACGCGCTGACCGTGCCCGGTGGGGAGAACGTGTCGTTCACGGTGACCGGCCGGGAGGTCTTCCTGCACTTCGTCGACGGCGGTTCCGGGCGGTCGAAGTTCACCAACGCGTACCTGGAGAAGAAGCTCGGCGTGGTGTCGACCAGCCGCAACTGGAAGTCGGTGCGGGCCCTGGCGGAGATGACCGCCGCCTGACCCGGGTGGGGGCCGCAGCTCGGCGACCCCCACCGACGCTGCTCAGAAGTGGTACGCGGTCTCGTACTCGGGCACCAGCACCCGGCTGCGCGGCGAGATCCGGCGGACGGCCGCGATCATGTCGTTCAACCGGGTGCGGTCGGTCGGGGCGACCGGCGGCGGGTTCTGAAGCGCCGTCTCGAAGTTGTCGAAGTGCACCGGCACCACGACCTTCGGATAGTCGAGGCCGGCCAGCAGACGTGGCAGGTAGTCGCCGGTGGTGGTGGCGTTCTGCAGGGCCACCATCGCCACGTCGGGCGACAGGCCGGTGAGGTTCCGCTCGGCGACGTCGCTGGCCCCGGTGAAGTACACCGACGGGCCGCCGTCGACCCGCAGCAGGTAGCCCAGCGTGTCGCCCTCCGGCAGGTCCGCGATGGTCGCCGGCTGCGCGGGCTGGCTCACCCGCACCCCCGGAAAGGCCAGGGAGTACGACGGGTTGCGGCTGTGCAGCGAGCCGACGACCTCGACGGTGTGGTCCCCGAAGTCCAGCACCTCCCCACCCTTGACCGGGCTGAGCTGCGTCGAGGGCACCCCGTAGGCCAACCCCAGGTGGTACGCGGTCAGCGTGCCGAACACCCGCGCGCCGGTGCGCTTGGCGATGTGGGGCACGTCCATGAAGTGGTCCCAGTGGGTGTGCGTGACCAGCACCGTCGTGGCCTTCTCGACGCGCGGGTCGATCACGTCGGCGCGCACGGTCAGCTTGGTGTCCGTCTTGAAAGCGCCGGTGAACAGCCCGGTGTCGATCCGGCTGAGGAACGGGTCGACGAGAACGGTGCGGTCGGCGATGTCGACGCGCCAGCCGGCCGTACCCCACCAGCGGAAGCTGACCGCACCCTTGCGCCGGGCGGTGGGGGTGGGTGCGGCGGCCGGCGTCGCGGCGTGGGCCGGGGTGGCGGCGCCGGCGGCGAGCCCGCCGGTGGTGACCAGGGCGGTGGTGGCGGCGGTGTCGCGCAGGAAACGTCGGCGGTCGAGACTGGGCATGCGGTTCTACTCCCCGTGGTCGGGCGGTTGGTCGACCACGAGCCAACCAGCGCCGCCGGGCTCCGGTCCAAGATCGAAGACGACCGGCTCCGATACATCAGCGGATATCGGGCCAGCTCAGGTGCGGCACGCCGAGACTGCGGCGGGTACGGAATCAGTCGCCGCGCAGCGCCTCGACGGCCGTCCGGGCGGCCTGCCCCATCGCCAGGTCCACGTCGATCCGCCGCGAGGCCAACCGGTCGGCACGGGCGAAGACGGCGATCGCGTACCGGCCGCCGTCGGGATATTCGGCAACCCCGGCCTCCAGGTGCAGACCGGGCAGGGTGCCGGTCTTTCCGGAGACCCGGACGCCCGGCGGGAACCCGGCGGCCAGCCGGGTCCAGAAGATCTGCCGGGCCATCCAGGTGCGGACCATCGCGCAGGCGGCAGGCGGCCCGGCCTCGTCCCGCCAGATCAGCGTGAGCAACCGGGTGATCTCCCGGGCGGTGCTGGAGGTGGTGTGCTCGGGGTCGAAGACCCGCATCGCCCGGACCCGTTCCTCCGGCAACGTGGGGAAGATCCGTGCGAACTCCGCCTCCGTGGGTGCGCCCACGTCGGCGAGCATCAACTCGACCAGGTCCCGAGGGCCGCCGAGGACGCGGGTACGGCTCAGCCCCAGCTCGGCGGCGAGCATCGGCAGCAGGTCCGGGCCGACCCGGCGCAGCAGCAGGTCGGCGGCGGTGTTGTCGGTAACCGACATGGCGAAGTACGCGAGGTCGCGCAGCGACACCTCGGCGTCGTCGGTGCAGCCGGCCAGACCCCACCCACCGAGCCGGTCGTCGGCGGTGACCAGGACCCGTTCGGTCGGGTCCAGTTGACCGGCCTCGACCTGCCGGGCGAACTCCAGCACCAGCAGGACCTTGAAGATCGAGGCGATCACCACCTGGTCGTCGGCCCGCACCCCGATCTCCGGAACGCCGTCGGCGGTGCCGCCGGGGGTCGGGTCGGTGGCGTCCACGTCCACCACGTGCAGGCTGGCCGTCACCCCCACGGCGGCGAAGATGGCCTCGATACGCGCGCTGACGTCCACGCCAGCACGGTATCCAGCGGCCCTACGCCAGCGCTGGCGTAGGGTCCGGCCGTGGATCTGCTCCGGCACCTGCGGCACTTCGTGGTGGTCGCGCACGAGCTGCACTTCGGGCGGGCCGCGGAGCTGCTCGGGATGGCCCAGCCGCCCCTGAGCCAGTCCATCCAGCGGCTGGAACGGGAGCTGACCGTCGAGTTGTTCGACCGGTCCCGCCGCCAGGTACGCCTCACCACCGCCGGTGAGCTGCTGCTCGGCGAGGCGGAGGAACTGCTCGCGGGTGAGGGTCGGCTCCGCAACCTGATGGGGCAGGTCCGGGCCGGTGAGCTGGGCGTACTCCGGGCCGGGGTGCCACCGGAGACGCCCGCGGTGACGCTGCGCGCGCTGCTGGACGGGCTCACCACCCGGGCAGCCGGCCTGGACGTCGAGCTGCACGAGCTGACGACCGCCGAGCAGGTGCGGATGCTCGCCGAGCGGACCCTGGACGTGGGGCTCGTGCACCACCCGGTGTCGGCGGACGGGCTGCGCTTCGGCGCCCCGGTGGACGTACCCCTGGGGGTGTTGCTGCCCCGCACCTCGCCGCTGGCCCGCGACCGGGAGGTGGCGCTCGCGTCGCTGGCCGGTCTGGATCTGGTGGCCGCGCCCCGGGCCACCGCTCCCGGCTGGCACGACCACCTGCTGGCGGTGTGCCGACAGCAGGGTTGGCGACCGGCCCGGGTGCGCCCCGCCCGCAACCCGGAGTTCCTCTTCGGCCTGGTGCTGGCCGGCGGCGGTGTGGCCTTGGAACCGGCGACGGTGGCGCGACGGGAACCCCGCGTCGCCTGGCGGCCGATCGCTGGCGCGCCGCTGGCCAAGCGGACGTCGGCGGCCTGGCCGGACCGGTCGGCGCACCCGGCGGCGTCGATGTTCGGGCAGCTCGCCGCCGAGGTGCTGGCCGACTCCGAGCCCGCGCCACCCGCGTCGGCCGGAACCTCGCCGCCAGCGGCACGGCCCTGGCCTGTGCTCTTCGACACGACCGGGTGAACCGTCCCGGCGTTGCGCTCGTCACCTCGGTTTGGGCGGTGCACCGGCAGCCCACCCGGGTATGGATGACAGGCAACGAAGATGACGCGAAGGAGCCGCAGTGGCAATCACCATTCCCGACATCAGCCTGAACGACGGCACCACCATTCCGCAGCTCGGCTTCGGGGTGTTCCAGATCGAGCCGAAGGACACCGTCTCGGCGGTGACCACGGCCCTTGAGACGGGCTACCGGCACATCGACACCGCCGAGATGTACGGCAACGAGGCCGAGGTCGGCGAGGCGGTCCGGATGTCCGGCCTCGACCGGGGTTCGGTGTACGTGACCAGCAAGCTGAACAACGGCTTCCACCGCCCCGACGACGCCCGCAGGGCGTTCGACTCGACGCTCGCGGCGCTGAAGATGGACTACATCGACCTGTTCCTGATCCACTGGCCGTTGCCGACCCTGTACGACGGCGACTACGTCTCGACCTGGAAGGTGCTGGAGGAGTTCCAGCGCGACGGCCGCGCCCGCTCGATCGGCGTGTCGAACTTCCAGGTGGCGCACCTGGAGCGGCTGGCCGCCGAGGCGGACGTCGTGCCGGCGGTCAACCAGATCGAGGCACACCCGTACTTCACCAACGACGAGGTCCGCGCCTACGGCCGCGAGCACAACATCCTCACCGAGGCGTGGTCGCCCATCGCGCAGGGCAAGGTGCTGGACGACCCGACGGTGCTCGACATCGCCGGGCAGCTCGACCGGACCCCGGCGCAGGTGGTGCTCCGCTGGCACGTGCAGCGCGGCGACATCATCTTCCCGAAGTCGACCACCCCGAAGCGGATCGAGGAGAACACCCGGATCTTCGACTTCGAGCTGGACGACACGGCGATGGAGCGGATCACCGCGCTGGACCGGAGCGAGGCCGGACGGCAGGGCCCCAACCCGGACACCTTCGCCTACGTCCCCCGCTGACCTGAGCCCGCCGCTCGGCGGGCGGGTCTCCTGAATGCGTGATGCCTCAGAGTCATCTTGATGACCCTGAGGCATCACGCTGTTCCCGGCGGGTCAATCACGCTGTTCCCGGCGCTCAGGAGCCGACGCGCTCGGCGATCCGGCGGAACACCGCGTGGGTCGGCGATCCGGGCTCGGGGACGTAGACGATCATCCGTTGGTCGGTCTCCGGCACCAGCAGGACGCGGCACTCGAACTCCAACGGCCCCAGCTCGGGGTGCGGCACCCGCTTGACGATCGGTCGGCGTTCCTCGACGTCGTGCTCGGCCCAGAGCCGGGCGAACCGGGGTGAAGTGCCGAGCAGCTCGGTGACCAGCTCGCGGATCGCCGGGTCGGCCGGGTAGCGCCCGTAGGCGGCCCGCAGGTCCGCGACAGTGCTTCGCACGAATCGGATCACCTCGGCATCGGTCCAGTGGGCGCTGGTCGCCGGCTGCCGGAACGTCCAGCGGATCATGTTGCGGTCCGCGTCGGGCACGGCCGCGAGATCCCCCACGAAGTACGTGGCCAGGCGGTTCCAGGCCAGCACGTGGTACGCGGCGTCGACGAGGTACGCCGGGGTCTCGGTCATGGCGTCGAGTAGGTGCCGCAACCCGGAGGGCACCTTCCGGCTCGGCCCGCCGACCGGTGGCGGATTTTCCCCGGCGATCCGGAACAGGTACTCGCGCTCGTCCCGACTGAGCAGCAGCGCTCGGGCCATCGAGGCGAGCACCTGCCGGGACGGGTGCGGTCCGCGGCCCTGCTCCAGCCGGATGTAGTAGTCGATCGACATCCCGGCGAGCTGGGCGACCTCCTGCCGGCGCAGCCCGGGGGTACGTCGGCGTTCGCCCTCGGGGAGCCCGACCTCGGCGGGGCGCAGCCGGGCGCGGCGGGTACGAAGGAACGCCGCCAGTTCGTCGCGCCTCAACCCGCTGCCCGTCATGCCTCCAGCATGCCCCGGTCCGGGCCGGCGAAGGTGGTACCGCTGGTCCCAGCCTCGGGCCGTCTCTCCCCGGACGCCGCCGGCGGGGACAGGCTCGACGGCATGACGAACATGATCGCCCTGATCACCGGGGCCAACAAGGGGATCGGCTTCGCCACCGCCCGCCAGCTCGGCGCCCTCGGGATGACAGTGCTGGTCGGCGCCCGCGACGCCGAGCGCGGCCGGGCAGCCGAGCGGGAGCTGCGCGCCGGCGGCACGGACGCCCGGTTCGTGCCGATCGACGTGACCGACGCCGAATCGGTGACAGCCGCGGCGAAACAGGTCCAGGCGGAACACGGGCAACTGGACGTGCTGGTCAACAACGCCGGCATCGTCCTCGCCGACGGCGCTCAGGGGCTGCCCAGCGAGACGACAGTGGCGACGCTGCGCCGCGTCTACGAGACGAACGTGTTCGGGGTGGCGACGGTGACCAACGCGCTGCTGCCGCTGCTGCGCCGCGCGCCGGCGGCCCGGATCGTCAACGTTTCCAGCGAGGTCGGCTCGATCGCGGTCATGACCGACCCGGCGGGCGCGCTGTTCGCGCTGACCTCAGTGCCGTACCCGTCGTCGAAGGCGGCGCTGAACATGCTCACCGCGATGTACGCCAAGGAGCTGCGGGACACCCCGATCAAGGTGAACGCGGCGAACCCGGGCTACTGCGCCACCGACCTGAACAGCAACAGCGGCTTCCGCACCGCCGAGCAGGGCGCCGAGGTGAGCGTGCACCTGGCGACGCTGCCGGTCGACGGGCCGAGCGGGCTGCTCTGGGGCTTCCAGATGGACGCCGGCGGTGGGTACGGCGTGCTGCCCTGGTGACGGTGAAGGCTTGACCTGGAGTGCGCTCCAGCCGGCAGGGTGACCCGTGCGCCCACCGGTAGGGCGCACGAGAGGAGATCCCCATGCGGTACCGCACGATCGGCGCTGACCCGGCGACCCGGCGCGAGGTCAGCGTGCTCAGCCTCGGCGCGATGCTCTTCGGCAGCGCCACCGACGAGGCCACCTCGTACGCGATCCTCGACCGGTACGTCGAGGCTGGTGGCACGTTCATCGACACGTCGGACAACTACGCGTTCTGGGTGGACGGCGGGCAGGGCGGGCAGAGCGAGGAACTGCTCGGCCGGTGGCGGCGCAGCCGGGGCGTCGGTGCCGAGATCGTCATCGCCACCAAGCTCGGCGCTCGACCGCTGGCCCCGGGGACCAGCTACCTGGACAACGCCGAGGGGCTTTCCGCCAAGGTGATCCGCGAGTCCGCGGAGCGCAGCCGGGAACGGCTCGGGGTGGAGCGACTGGACCTGCTCTACGCACACATCGAGGACCGGACCGTGCCGCTCCAGGAGACCGTGGAGGGCTTCGCCGAACTGGTCGCCGAGGGCACGGTGGGTCTGCTGGGTGCCAGCAACCACCGGGCCTGGCGGGTGGAGCGGGCCCGGGCGTTGGCCGCCGCCGCAGGCCTGCCGGGGTACGAGGTGCTCCAGTACCAGCGCAGTTACCTGCCGAACCGCACCGACCTGGTCAGCGAGTTGGACCCGGACGGCGAGCCGGGCGGCGTGAGCGGTGACCTGCTCAGCTACCTGCGTGCCGAGCCCGACTTGACCCTGGTGGCGTACTCGCCGCTGCTCAAGGGGGCGTTCACCCGGGCGGACAAGCCGCTCAGCTCGGCGTACGACCTGCCGAGCGCGCCCCGGCGACTGGCCGCGCTGCGGGAGGTGGCCGGGCAGAGCGGCGCGACGGTCAACCAGGTGGTGCTCGCCTGGCTGCTGGGCGGTGAGCTGCCGTCCATCCCGCTGGTGGGCGCCTCGTCGGTGGCGCAACTGGAGGAGAGCCTGGCAGCGGTCGAGCTGGAGCTGACCGCCGAGCAACGGCACCGCCTCGACACCACCTGGTGACCGGCCACCGGCCGCCCCGCCGACCTCAGCTTGCGGTCGGTGGGGCGGTGAGGTCGAGCTGCCAGTCGTTGGCGCGCATCAGCTGCCCCGGCGGGTATTCGAAGTCCGTCTCGCCGAGCAGTGTGAAACCGGCCTTGCGGCAGACCGCGTTCGAGGCGGGATTGTCGACCGAGGGGTAGGCGTGGGCGTAGCGCCGGTCCTGCCGAGCGCGCAACACGTCGATGACCGCCCGCACCGCGACGGTCGCCAGCCCCTGCCCCCGGTGAGAGGGCAGCACCGCCCAGCCCAGCTCGTAGACCGGTCGGTCGTGCCAGTCGCGGCCCCAGTAGCCGACACTGCCGGCCCGCACGCCGTCCGGCAGCACCAGCGTGAACATCGCGCCCTGCCCGGTCCCGGCGAAGTGCACGTACCGGTCGTGCCGGGCGAGCACCTGCTCGTCGGTCTCCGGGCCCCCGGTGTGCTTGCGGGTGTCCGGTGAGTTGAGCTCCCGCAGCAGGTCGAGGTCGTCCTCGTCCCACGGTGCGATGCGTACCTGTGCCATGCCCACTCCCCTGTCCGTCGACCACAGTCAAGCCGACGCCACCGACATTGCGCCCCGAAACGCCGCCCGCTAGATCCGATCTAGCGGGCGGCGTGCTGCTTTCTCGCGCCGAAGAGGTGGAACCGACAACTCGGGAGGGGGGATGATGACACCGCTCAGGATCGCCGTGATCATCGGCAGCACCCGGGAGGGGCGGGCCGGCGACCGGGTCACCAACTGGTTCACCGAACAGGCCGCGCGGCACGACGACCTGGCGGTGACCGTCGTTGACCTGACCGAGTACGACTTCCCGGCCAGCTACCCCGCCGAACCGACCGCGTCGATCCGGGCGTTCGTCCGCGAGGTGGGTCGAGCGGACGCGTTCGTCGTGGTCACCCCCGAGTACAACCACAGCTTCCCCGCACCGCTGAAACAAGCCATCGACTACGCGTACGACGAGTGGCAGGCCAAACCGGTCGGCTTCGTGTCGTACGGCTGTCGGTCCACCGGCCGGTACGCGGTCGACCAGCTCCGCACCGTCTTCACGGCGCTGCACGCGATGACGGTGCGTGACGTCGTCGGGATCGACCTGCTCGCCGGCGAGCCGACACCGCAGTGCACCGACGAGCTACGCCGGGACGCCAGCGTCCTGCTCGACCAGCTCCGCTGGTGGGGCCTGGCCCTGCGAGCCGCCCGGGCGGCTCGACCGTACGTCTCCTGAACACGTCCACGACGCTGACACGTCCAGATTGAAGGGTAAGGATCATGAGTAGACGCACCACCGGCCTGGCCATCGAGGCCGAGGGGCTCACCCGCTCGTTCGGGGACACCCGGGCGCTGGCCGGGATCGACCTTCAGGTGCCCGCCGGCACCGTCTACGGTCTGCTCGGTCCCAACGGGGCGGGCAAGACCACAGCGGTCCGGGTGCTGGCGACATTGCTGCGCCCCGACGGCGGTTCGGCCCGGGTCTTCGGCCACGACGTGGTCACCGAGGCCGACAAGGTCCGGTCCCGGGTCAGTCTCACCGGCCAGTACGCCTCGGTCGACGAGGACCTGACCGGTACGGAGAACCTGGTGCTCCTCGCCCGCCTGCTCGGTCTGCGCAAGCCGGCCGCCCGGGAGCGCGCGGCGGCCCTGCTCGCCGCGTTCGGACTGACCGAGGCGAGCGACCGCCAGGTGAAGAAGTACTCGGGTGGGATGCGGCGGCGCATCGACATCGCCGCCAGCATCCTGAACACGCCCGACCTGCTCTTCCTCGACGAGCCGACCACCGGCCTCGACCCGCGCAGCCGCAACCAGGTGTGGGAGATCGTCCGGGCGGTGGTGTCGCACGGCACCACGGTGCTGCTGACCACCCAGTACCTCGACGAGGCCGACCAGCTCGCCGGGCGGATCGCGGTCGTCGACCACGGCCGGGTGATCGCGGAGGGCACCCCGGGTGAGTTGAAGTCGTCAGTCGGCTCCGGCACCGTCCACCTGCGACTGCGCGATCCCGGCCAGCGACCCGAGGCGGAGAGGGTGCTCCGGGAGGCGCTCGGCGTGCCGGTGCAGCTCGCCGCCGACCCGGTGGCGTTGACCGCCCGCGTCGGTGAGGCCGGCACCGACCTCGATGCCAGCGCCCAGGCCTCGCGCGCACTCGGCGAGCTGGCCCGTGCCGGCATCGTCGTGGACAACTTCTCCCTCGGCCAGCCGAGCCTCGACGAGGTCTTCCTGGCCCTGACCGATCACCCCGCCGTGCCGGCCGGCGAGCCCGACAACGAGCTGGAGGCAGCCCGATGAGCGACACCACGACCACCACGACCGAACGGGCGCCGTCCGTCTACGTCCCGTCCGCCGACGCGCTGGCGACAGTGCTCGCGCCCGGCACCCGACCGCCCCGACCCAGCGCGCTGGGCGCGTCGCTCACCTTCGGCTGGCGGGCCATGCTGAAGATCAAACACGTGCCGGAGCAACTCTTCGACGTCACCGCGTTCCCGATCATCATGGTGCTGATGTTCACGTACCTGTTCGGTGGCGCCCTCGCCGGCAGCCCGCGCGAATATCTGCAGTTCTTCCTGCCCGGCATCATGGTGACCAGCGTCGTGATGATCACCATGTACACCGGCGTCGGCCTCAACACCGACATCGAGAAGGGCATCTTCGACCGGTTCCGGACACTGCCCGTCTGGCGTCCGTCCGCCCTGGTCGGCATGATCTTCGGCGACGTGCTGCGCTACATCCTCGCCGCCCTGGTGATCCTGGGCCTCGGGCTGGCGCTCGGCTTCCGGCCCGCCGGCGGGGTCGTCGGCGTGGCCATCGGGATCGGGCTGCTGGTGGTCTTCTCGTTCGCCTTCTCCTGGGTGTGGACGTTCTTCGGGCTGATCCTGCGCAGCGAGAAGTCGGTGATGGGGGTCAGCATGATGGTGCTGTTCCCGCTGACGTTCCTGAGCAACGTCTTCGTCGACCCGAGCACCATGCCCGGCTGGCTCCAGGCGTTCGTGAAGGTCAACCCGGTGACGCAGCTGGTCGCGGCGATCCGCGGGGCGATGAGCGGTGATTCGGACCCGTCGGCCACGATGTGGTTGCTGGTCTGGAGCGCCGGCTTCCTGGTCGTCTTCGGCACCCTGACCATGCACCGGTACAACCGCCGCTGACCCGGCCCCAACCCGTTCGACGGGCGCCGCCACGACTGTGGCGGCGCCCGTCGGCTGTCGTCTGGGCGCCCGGGTGAACGCTGACGGTCAGACGACCGCTGGCACCTCGGCTCGGATGGTGCCCCGCAGGCGGGTGGCGTCCTGGCTGGGAGGCGCGCCGAACTGGCGACGATATTCGCGGCTGAACTGCGACGGGCTCTCGTAGCCGACTCGGATGCCCACCCCGGTGACGTCGTTGGGGTGCGTGGCGAGCAGGAGCCGCGCCTCCTGCAATCGGATCTGCTTCTGGAACTGGATCGGACTCATCGCGGTCACTGCCTGGAAGTTGCGATAGAACGCCGACACGCTCATTCCGGTCAGCCGCGCCAGATCCTCCACCCGGAACGGCTGCGCATAGTGGTCACGGATCCACCGGACCGCCCGGGCGATGTGGCTGAGGCTGCTGTCGGCCAGACCGAGCTGCCGGACGGCCGCACCCTGCTCCCCGGTGAGCAGCCGCCACAGGATCTCCCGCTTGATCAGGGGTGCGAGCACCGTGACGTCCCGGGGTCGGTCCAGCAGCCGAAGCAGTCGGATCACCGCGTCGCCGAGCTCGTCGGGAGCGTCGCTGACCAGCAGCCCCGACGGCGTCGGCCCGGCCAGGGGCGGGAGGTCGCCCGGCGCCGCCAGCAGCAGCAGCTCCGCGACCATGGCCGGGTGTAGCACCAGCCCGAACCCCAGAGCCGGCGCGTCGGCACTTGCCTGCGTGAAACGGCCGGTGACCGGCAGGTCGACCGACGCGACGAGGTACTGGCCGGCCCGGTACTCGTACACGCGGTCGCCCAGCGCCATCTGTTTGGCGCCTTGAGCGATGAGTGCCAGCACGGTGCCCGACATCGACGTGGTCGGTGCCGTCTGCTGCTCGACCTTGGAGATCAGCACCCCCTCGATGGTGGTGCTCATGTCCGGTCGGGCATGCCTGGCCAGCAGTGCCCGCAGCTCGTCGAGGTCCACGACCCGATTGAAGCACAGGACCAATCCTCGCCACAACGAGAGGATCAGGCAAGTGTTAGCGAGCATCCTTCTAACGTTTCCGCTGGTAAATGCGCTTCCATAGGAGTGTCAGTTTCCCGAGGAGCGCAGCACAGCTCAACGATTAGGAGTCTCCACAATGTCCGTCCACCACGGGTTCCAGGCCACCATGACCGCTCAGCCGGGCAAGGCGGACGAGCTGATCCAGTTGTTGCTGGACGCACCGTCCCTGCCGCACGACGACTGCCTCGTCTTCCTGGTGTCCCGCTCGGCGTCCGACCGCGACGTCGTCCACGTCATCGAAGGCTGGACCAGCGCCGAGGCGCACAGCGCGTTCTTCGCCGGCGAGCAGGCGCAGGCCCTCGTCGCGAAGCTTCAGCCGCTGCTGGCCGGCGACTCGGCATACACCGACGCGGTGCCGGTCGGCGGCAAGGCGACCTTCTGAACCGGCGACCGCACCCACCGCCCCTGATCGTTCCAGCGAAAGGATCCGTGATGAACCTCCCCCGACCGGGCATCGACCCCGAGTTGCTCGTACCCCTGGCCGAACTGCCGCCGATGCCACCCCTCGGCCCCGAGGTGATCGAGCAGCTGCGCCACTTCCCCCAACCGTCGATCGAAAGCCAGCTGGAAGGCCGTGCGGTCGAGCGGCGCGAGGTCACCGTTCCCGCCAGTGACGGAACGCCGATCCCGCTGTCCATTCTCAGTCCCACCGATCGCGCCGCCGGCGCTCCCTGCGTCTACTGGATCCACGGCGGCGGAATGATGTGGGGCGACCGCTTCTCGAACATAGATGTCCCGCTGGAATGGCTCGACCGGTTCGGCGCCGTCGTGATCACTGTGGACTACCGGCTGGCGCCGGAGGCAACCGGTACGACGCTGGTCGACGACTGCTACCAGGGCCTGCTCTGGGTCGCTGAGAACGCCGTGGACCTCGGCATCGACCCGGCTCGCATCGTCGTGGCCGGCGCCAGCGCCGGGGGTGGCCTGGCGGCAGGAGTCACGCTGATGGCTCGCGACCGCAACACCCCGACCATCGCCGCGCAGTTGCTGTCGTGCCCCATGCTCGACCACCGCAACGACACCACCTCCAGCCGTCAGTACAGCGGGCTGGACGGCGTGTGGACCCGGGAGATGAACGAGTTCGGGTGGCGCAGTGTCCTCGGCGGGCACACCGACCAGAACGTCTCCGCGTACGTCTCACCCGCGCTGGCGGACGACCTGTCCGGTCTGCCGACCACCTACATCGACGCCGGGACCGCCGAGGTCTTTCGCGACGAGGACGTCAGCTACGCGACCCGGATCTGGGCCGCCGGTGGCCAGGCCGAATTGCACCTGTGGGCCGGGGGCTTCCACGGATTCTCGGCGCTGTTCCCCGAGGTCCGCGTGTCGGCCGCGGCACGGCGCGCCCAGACCGACTGGCTCGCCCGGGTCCTGGACCCCAGCCCAGATCTCAAGGACTGAGCCGCGGGGCCCGTGGTCGGCGCTGACCAACCGACGCGCCGGCCACGGGTTCAGAGCCGCCAGCGCAGCGGCTCGGGCGGCAGGTAGCGGCAGGTGCTGCCGGTGGAGACGGCCTCACGCAGATGGCCGGCGAGGGCCGGGTGCCGCTCGTCGAGCTTGCGCAGTGAGTCCCTGATTCGCGCGGTCACCGTCTTACGGGCCCGCTCGGCCTCGTCGCCCAGGCGGCGGCTCCGACCGGCCAGCCCCGCCGCGGCACGTAGCTCGTCGAGCAACGCACCCCGCTCGGCGTCCAACGCGGCCACCTTCCGGTCGTCGTCGCGGGCGGCGGCCCGGTCGATCTCCTCGTCGAGGCGTGCCAGGTGCCGCCGGTAGCGGGCCTTCGCCTCGTCGTCGAGGACCGGGTCGGCGCCCATCCGCCGGGCGGCGACCAACTCCGGCCCGGCAGCCGGGTCGAGCAACTCCACGGCGGGCACGTCGCTGCCCGGCCGGCTGAGCAGCAGGTGCAGGTCGTGCAGACCCTTGGCGTCGGGCAGGTGCACCACGACACCGGCGTACGCGAGTTGCCAGACCGGCCCGTCGCGCCGAAACTCATACCCCTCGCCGGCTGGCGCGACCGCGGTGGCCTGACCGGGCGCGAAAGCCTGGCCTGGCCCGGCGTTGGCCAGCCCGACACCCTGGCCCGCCGCCGCAAGCTGGCCCGACGCGGCAAGCTGGCCTGGCCCGGTGAGGTGGCTTGGCCCGACGGCCTGGCCCGGCGCGACGGCCTGGCGTGCGGTGGCGGTCTGCTCGGCCGCTTCGGTGGGGGCCGGTTCGGCGAGCCGATGCAGCACCTGCGTCATACCCAGAGCCGTTGCCTGTTGGACGGTGGTGGCGCGCAGCGCGGCCAGCGTCGCGGCGTCGCCCGGGTGCCCCGGGCGGCGAGGGCGTTCACGAGGCCGGCCCGGGCGATGAGCGACCAGGTACGCGCGCCCAGCCGGTCGGCGGACTCACGGGCGGCCGTGAAGCCGGCGATGGCGTCGTCCCAGCGTTGCTGGGCGGCGTCGACCAGTGCCAGCCAGTGGTCGACCGGGCCGCTGACGTCGCAGCCGAAGAGCGCCACCATCCACTCTCCCCGGTGCGGGGCGAGCGCGGCCCGTGCGTCGTCGCAGCGCTGCGGGTCGGCGGACGCGGCGGCGGCCTGCGCGCGCAACCGTAGCCAGATCGGCGACACCGGACGCGGATAGCGGATGGCGGCGGCCTCGATGCCGGCGGTCAGCCGGACCGCCGTCTCGCCGTCGCCCCGCTCCGCGGCGGTGATCGCCCGCAGCAACTCCTGGTAGGGGTAGTCGATCGGGGCCAGCGCGTCCAGCAGGGTGTCGGCCTCGGCGAACCGACCCTGGAGCAGCGCCCGGGACCAGCGCAGGTGATGGCCCATGAACCCGAACTCGGCATGGCCCGGGTCGGAGAAGTCGCTGAGGACGGCGAACCGCTCGTCGGCCTCGGCGAAGTCACCCCGGAAAGCCGCGATGATCCCGCTGTCGATGGCCGCCGAAATCTGGTGCCGGCTGAGGTCGCCGTGCCGGTCCGCGCCGACGAAGGTGGTGAGCTCCTCGTTGAAATGCGGGTCGCCCAACTCCAGTAGCGCCACCCAGCGCAGCGAGGTGGCCCACAGCTCGGTCTCCCGGTCTCCCGTGCGGCGGGCCACGTCCCGGATCTCGGCGGTCAGCGCGGCGCGGGCCGCCGCGGTGCCCAACCCCCAGGTGGTGTCGTGGCGGGCCCAGAGGCTGAACGTCAGGGCCTCGTCGTCCTGCCCTCGACGGGCGATCGTCTCGGTGGCGGTGATCAGGTCGGCGACCAGCGTGCCGACCGACGCGCCGGTGTCCGGTTCGCCGATCAGCTTCCGGTACGCGTCGCGCACCAACTCCGCCGCGTCGATCGACTGAGCGGTCGTCTCCACCTGGCGGGCCCGGTTCACGATGAGGGCGACGCGGGCCAGCAGCACCGGGGCGTCGAGTGTGCGAGCCACCGCCCCGGCCTCAGCGAGGAGCGCGGCGGACTCCTCCCGGTCGGCGTGGTGATATTGCGCCTCGCCGAACTCGATGAGGATCCGTACGCGTTGCTCCGGGTCCTCGACGACCTCCAGCGCCCGGCGGAAGTGCACAGCCGCCTCGTCGGCGGCCAGCCGGACGAACGCGTCCCGCCCGGCGGCGACCAGCAGCGTGGCCACCCGGGCGCGGTCGAGTGCGGGGCCGGCGAGGTAGGCGTGGCGGGCGAGGTCGGCCGGGACCAACTGATCGGTGAGCTCCCGCAGGTCGTCGACCGCCCGGACGACCGCGCCGTGCCGCGCCTGCCGCTCGTCGGGGGACAGCCCGTCGTAGATGGTCTCCCGGACCAGGTCATGGGCAAAGACGAACCGTCCGCCGCCCCTGGCGACCACCAGCCGGGCGGTCACCGCACGGTCGAGCAGCCGATCGACCTGCGCCACCGGGGCGGCGCCGCAGGCCGCCAGGACCTGACGGTGGAACTCACGCCCCAACACGGCCGCGACTGTGAGCGCCTCGACCACGGCCGGCGGCAACTGGGCCAGGCGGCGGCGCACCGCTTCCCGTACGCCGGGTGCGATCGTGCCGGCCGCGTCGTCGGCGTGCCACAGCCGGGCGGTCTGCTCGATGAAGAACGGGTTGCCACCGGTGCGCCGGTGCACCTCGTCCACGAGGTCGGCGTCGGGTTCCCGCCCGGCGGTGCGTGCCATCAGCGCGGCCACCTCGTCGCGGGCGAGGCCGGTGAGGGTGATCGTGGTGGCCTTCGCAACCAGCGGCATCAGCAGAGGGCGCAGCGGGTGCTCGCCCGACTCGACCTCCGCGTCGCGGTAGGTGCCGACCAGCAGCAGCCGCTCGAACCAGGTGTGCTGGGCGGCGAAGCTCAGCAACCGCAGTGAGGCCGGGTCGGCCCAGTGCAGGTCGTCGAGGACGACCACGACCGGCCGCTGCTGGGAGACCGCGACCAGCGCGGCGGTCACCGCGTCGTACAGCGCGAACTCTTCCTGGTCGGCGCTGTCCGTGTCGACGCCGGCCCAGCTGGTGAGCCGGTCGGCCTGCTGCTTGCTGGGGTCCGCCTCGCCGAGCAGTGCCGCGAGGGCCGGCTCGGCGTCCGGCCGTGCCACCGCCCAGTCGTCGGCGGAGCGCCGCAGGCCGCGCAGCACCTGCACCCACGGCCAGTAGCCGGGTGCGCTGTCGGAATCCCAGCAGGCGGCGCCGAGCACCAGTGCGCCGCGTTGCCGGGCCTCCCGGGCGGCCGACGTGACGAGGGTCGTCTTGCCGATGCCCGGCTCACCGGTGACCAGGACCAGACCGCCGTGGCTGGTGGCGGCGCGGTCAAATTCGGCGCGCAGCAGACCTGCGGGGTGATCCCGCCCGATGATGGCGTCGCCGCGCCGCGCGTCCATGGTTTCCAGACGGTACTGGAACCGTCCGACAGCGCGAGCGAGTTAGCCCGTCGACCTCCCTCTCGACCTTGGGAACATACCCACCCGTCCCTAAACTTCCCTATGTGGGTAGGATAGGGAACGATGACGGAAGACATGTACTCAGTTGAGCAGGTCGCCGACCGGCTTGGGCTGCACGTGCGGACGGTGCGCAGCTATATCCGGTCGGGCCGGTTGCGCGCGGTGCGGATCGGCAAGCAGTACCGGATCGCCGCCAGTGATCTCGGCGCGCTCACCGGTCAGGCTCCGGTCGCGCCGAGCGTCGCCCGGCAGGCGGAGGTGTCGAGCATCGTCCAGATCGACGGTGTCGACAGAGCCGCCGCCGACCGGCTCGGCACGCTCGTGCTCACCAGCGCCAACACCGGCCACGACCAGGCCAACCCGCTGCGGGTGCAGACCGTGTACGACGAGCAACGCCACCGCATGAAGATCATCGTCCTGGGTGACCCGGCCTCCACCGCCGAGTTGCTGCACCTGCTCGACGCCGTGCTCAACGCCGACAACGGCCTGCTCGACCGGGAGGTCCACGATGCCTGACGAGATCCAGGAACGCGCCGGAGTGCCGGTGCTGGTCTGTGACCCCGACGGCCCGCCACTGACCACCGAGCAGGACGCGCTGGACCTGATCGGGGCGGCGTTCCTCGGCGCCCAGGTGGTCGCCGTGCCGGCCAACCGACTCGACGCACGCTTCTTCTCGCTGGGCACCCGCTTCGCCGGCGACGTGATGCAGAAGTTCGTCAACTACCGGCTGCGGCTGGCCGTCGTCGGCGACATCTCGGCGCAGCTCGCGGAGAGTTCCGCGTTGCGCGCCCTGGTGCACGAGTCGAACCAGGGTGGACACATCTGGTTTCTCCCCGACCTCGACGCGCTCGACGCCCGCCTCCGCGCGGCGCGATAGCCCCTCTCACCCGCCGCCGGCAACCGACATCTCCACCTCGTCGGCCTCGACCGCCCTCACCTGGGCCTGCCCGGCCGCCCACCGCAGGTAGGCCAGCCACTCCTCAGACGACCAGCCGTTGCGCCGGCCGACACCCGCCTCGGCGGGGAGCAGGCCGGCCACGACCCGGTCGAGGATCAGGGGCTGCACACCGCCCACCCCACGCCGGTAGCCGACGAAGTAGAGGACCTTCGTGAACAGGCCAGGCCCCAACCAGGGCAGGCGAGCGTGGTCGGGGTCGCCGAAGCGGCGGTACGCCGTGCACAGCGCGTCCTCGTCGGGCGCTGGCGCGGACATCTCTTCCAGCGCGTACGCCAGGCGTTTGCCCTCCGGGTCGGCGTCGAGTGACCTGGTGGCGCGCCACGGGCCGTACCCGATGGGTCCGTAAGCCCAGATCAGCACGGCGGTCAGCAGTTGCCGTGGGCTCGCGGCGCCGGCCCGGTATGCCTCGGCGACCGCGAAGACGTCGCGCCGCCAAATCTCCCCGCTCGCCGGCAGGGGGTCGGGCCACGCGTCCGGTGGTAGCCCGGCCCGCCAGCGGCCGATGTTGACGCTGACCGGAGCCTGCTCACCTGGTAACGGTTCCTGCATGGCGTCTCCCCCAAATCGCGAACAGCTCGAAAGCCGAACGCTATGGCCGAGCCTGCAGACCCGACTGCCCGAGAACGCCATATCGCGGTATCAAGCCACCGCCTTGCCCAATCGTGCCGTGAGCGGCCTGTCGGCCGGCGGTCTGAGGCGTTCGGAGCAGGGCTTGTCCTGACGAGCGTGATGCCTGTGAGTCATCAAAATGACTCACAGGCATCAGCCTTCTGCGCCCGGGTGTGGTCACTCGAAGTTCGGCGTCCAGATGCGGGCCTTGTAGAACTCTGCGCCGGCCCGGGTGCGGTCGCCGCACCGTACCGCGCGTTCCACTGTGGTTTGTGGACGCGTAATCAGTCCGACAGGAACCCGTGAGGGCGGAGAATGTCGCACGGTTGATCTACGGTGCTCCCGTGCTTCCCCGAAACGTGAAAATCATCGATCAGGTCCGCGCCGAGGCGCTCCGCCGCGGCATCCCCGCCGCCGACGTGGAGCGCTGGCTGGAGCTCGCCCGCCCGTCCGCCTTCATGGCACAGCGGGGTGACGGGCCCGTCGTGGGCGCCATCCGTGGACCCTTGATGCTTCCGGCCGACGCCAAGGATCCCGCGTATCCCTTGATCGCCACCATCGACTGCGCTGCTCTTCCGGCAGACGTGACCGACCTTCCACTACCGTCCGACGGCCAACTGCTGCTGTTCGGCTGGCCCGAAGAAAGCGGCTGGGGCGAGGTCAGGTACGTGCCGGCAGGCGTGGCGGTCGAGGAGCGAGAGCGGTATCCGGCTGACTTCCCTCCGGACGACGAGGAGTCCGCCGAGGTCTACACGGAGATCGGGCAGGGCGATCTGCACCTCACTGTCGACATCTCTCTGCCGTACGTCAAGACGATCCCGGGGCCCCCGTGGTCTCCGCCACTACCGGGAGATCCCCCGTTCGAAGAGCTGACCGAGGTGTGGAAGGAAGTCCTGGACAACGCGCCGGACGGCCCGTTCTCCTCCTCTGGAGGCTGGGAGTCGCCGCTGCTGTTGGGCGGCTACGGCACTGAATGCAACGGTTTCAACCCCGCGTGGTTGGCGGCCACCGGCTCGGGCGGGTCGGGCCAGGACGGGTCGGTGCGAGGGGTTGACGGGCCAGCCGACCATGGTGACTGGGTTGTGCTTGCCGAGTTCCATGGCGGGAGACAAGGCGGCGCGAGCATCCACTGGGTGATCCAGCGTGCCGACCTGAAGGAACGACGCTTCGACCAGGCCAGAGTCCTCGTCTACTGGAATCCGTGAGGCCGGGCGGACTAGCCGCCCGGCGACCGGGTACGCGCAGTGCATGGGTAGCCACAAGCAGAACAAACACGACAGCGGTGGCGAGTCGGCGCGAGGTCGGCGGCATCCGGGCAGCGGCGCTCGGGGCCGCCAGGGTTCGCCCGTGGAGCACTCGCCTGACCAACGTCACCGCCGCACCGCGACCGGCTCCGCTGGCACCGAGCGCGACCTGGGTCGAGCCAAGGTTTCCGGCGACGGGCGAATTCAACGTCAGGGCGGCTCGTGAGCTGACCAGTCAAGCGGTGTTGCCGCCCCGTGTTCGCGGGGCGGCAACACCGGGTGATCGACTACGCGGTGGCGAATCCTAGCCCACATATTGACACCTTCCTATCCTTTTCGAGGAAGTCGCCCTAGCGTTCGCAGCATGTCCGCTCGCCGCGTCACCGCCGTCGTCGCCCTCGCCGCGCTGGCGAGCCTGCTCGCCGTCAACGCCGCGAGCGCGGACGGCCCGGCCATCAGCACCCCCGGCAACCCGGTGGTGGTAGCCAACGAGCCGCACCAGCTCACCCTCAGTTGGGCGCCCTCGACCTGGATCGGCGATCCGGCGGCGGAGCAGCCGATCAACTACGAGGTGCAGGCACTGCTGGGCCCCAACACGTACCGCTGGCTCGGCACCACGCTCGACACCACGATCACGCTGACCGACCTCGCGCCCGGCACGACGTACTGGATCGCGATTGGCGCCCGTGCGCTCGGCGGCTATTCCGACAGCTCGCCCGGCATCACCGTGCGCACCGCCAGCGGCCGCGCGACGGTCAGCTACCTCAATCTCGACTGGTCCCCGACGAACAACCAGATCCAGCACCTCCTCAAGGTCACCAACACCGGCAGCGGGCCGCTCGATCTGAGCGCGGTGCGGGTGCGCTACCACCTGCGCTTCGAGGGCGGCAACACGTCGCTGGTGCCGAACTGCGACTGGGCCGCGCTGGGCTGCGACCGGATCCGGCAAACCGTGCAGTTCTTCATCCCGCCGGGCGGGCCGTCCCCGTTGACGACACCCGGGCCTGGCTATCCGATCCCGGGCACCGCGGCCCCCGGCTGGGTGGAGCTGACCTTCACCGGCGGGATGCTCGAACCTGGCGCGTCGACCGGGCCGATCCAGCTACGGCACCACCGGCACAGTTGGAGTGACATCGAAGAACGCGACGACCCGAGCTGGCTCGCCGCCACCAGCCAGTGGACCGAGAACGACAAGATCACGCTGGACGTCGACGGGGTACGCGAGTTCGGCGACCTCTCCTCCTGACCGCGTCCGGCGACCGGCATGAGCGGTGTCCGGCCGGCGATGTCCTGACGAGCGTGATGCCTGTGAGTCATCAAAATGACTCACAGGCATCAACCGCTTCAGGGCACGAACCAGGAGTCCAGACCGTCGAGCCATCCGTCTCGACGGTCGACCATCATCTTGTGCGATCGACTGGCAGGTCTTCGACGTGGCCCCACTTGAGTTCGGTGCCGCCAACCAGAGCCGCCTCACCCCAGGAGACCCGGAGTAGACCTTCGTCGGAGTTGCAGGCAAACCCGACGAGCAGCACCTTCGGCTCGTCGGTCAACTGCTCCACGGCATCCCGAAGAGCTGAGCGGTCGCGGGCCTCCTCTGGCGTGAGCGGCATCAGCGGCAGAGTGACCTCCTCATGGCTCGGCTCAGGCCCGAAGAGAATCAGCAGGTCTCGGATCAGCCGGTTGAGGTCACGCCCGGGGCGGGCGTCGCGCATGTCCAGGTCGCTCCGGGTCGCATACCGCCAGGGCAGCAGCAGATGACCTCGGCAGATGGTGACCCGCACCTGGGCGCCCGGCGGATGGACGTCCACCACATCGGGAAAGTCGTGCAGATACTCGTGCAGCACCTCGTACTGCTGCTTCCACCGGACCGGGCCGAAGGCATGATCGGTGTCCAACTCCGATGCTTCGCGCGCATCCTGGGCCAGCTCGACCGCGCGGCCCAACGCCGCCGGCACAGCAGTACGCAGAGCGGTTGCCAGATCCAGCCCGAACTTCTCAATCGACCACTGGGATGGACCGTCAGCATCACCCATGCGGCTCACTCCCCGTGTCGAGTCACGCACTCACAGACAGCAAGACTCCCATGATGGTCACTGGATGAGAAGGCCGGACAACAACTCCAGAGCAGCAGCCAGCCATCAGCGGGTGAAGCTCGCGGGCAGGTGAATGCTTGCCGCGAGGACACCGAGGGCGAGCAGCCGTGGCCGCGCACCGGTCAGCATCGCGGGTGGGCCACAGAGGTAGATCTCCTGATCCGGCTGGTGGTGGTCGAGGGCGATGGTCAAGGCGTCACCCTGCTCGGCCGGCTCCGCGCAGGGGTCGTCGGAGAAGGCCGGCACGATGGTCAGCCAGTCGTGGGCGCACTGCAGTTTGTCGAGGCTGACCGAGTCGTACAGGTCGGTGAACGTGCGCGCGCCGACGAGCAGCGTCACCCGCCGGCCGTCCGGTGCGGCGGCGACCTGCTCGACCAGGGAGCGCAGCGGCGCCAGGCCGGTGCCACCGGCGACGAGCAGCAGATCGCTCGTGCTCGCCGGGTCGAGGCGCAGACCGGTGTCGACGGGTGGGCCGAGCCAGAGCGGCTCGCCGGGGCGTACCTCATGGACCAGGCGGTGGGAGACGGTGCCGGCGGGTACGGCGCGGACGTGCAGCTCGACGGTGCCGTCGGCGCGTGGGGCGTTGGCTGGCGAGAGCCAGCGCCAGTGCCCGGGTAGGCGCGGCGTGCACACCGGCACGGCCTGACCTGGTTGGAAGGGCAGTCGCCGCCAGGGACGTACCGTCAGGATGGCGATGTCGGGCGACGGTCGGTCGTGGCCGATCACCTGGACGTGCCACCAGGCCGGGCCGTCGCCGGCCTGTGCGGCGGCGCGGCGCACGGTGTGCGTGGCGCGGCACAGGGCGCGCTCCGCGGCCAGGGCGAGCTGCGGCGTCCACAGTGGTCGGGCGTGGCGGGCCACGGTGGCGAGCAACGCGTCGCCGATGGTGGTGGAGTGCGGGAGCAGGTCGAAATGACGGTACGCGCGGCCGAGGACCAGGAGCAGCGCCGCCCGGCTCGCCGGGTCGTCCCCGCCGACCATGAGGCGGCCCAGCGCGGTGAAGAACAGCGGCGCGTCGCGGTGTGGGAGCAGGCCGGGTCGGCGGTCTTCGACTGTGCACCAGAAGTCGCCGGCGGCCCGCACGTCGACCGACGCCCAGGCGGCGGCCAGGCCCACGCGAGCCGGGTGGTCGTCGTCGATCAGGGTGGGCATGCCGGCTCCGAGACGTTGACGGATCAAGAGGCACCGGGGCGGGCGGGACGCAGCTGCGCCGTTGAGGGCCGGCGCAACTCCGAAACCAGCACCCGCCCCGGGCCATGGGTCGACTCTCGCGCTTGACCAGGCAATACGGCATGTCACAGTGATCGTCGACGGCATGCGCGGCCCGTATGCGGTCAACCAGGCGCCACCCTGGTCGGGCAGACTGCGGGCATGATGGAACACCCGGTGCTGTATCTGGTCGTCTGCGCCGCGGGTCCGGCGGAATACATCGACGAGCTGGTCGATGTGCTGATCGCCGACGGGTGGCGGGTGTGCATGATCGTCAGCCCTACCGCCGCTCCGTGGCTCGACCGGGAGGCGTTGCAAGACAAGACCGGCTATCTCGTACGCGTGGAGTGGCGCATGCCCGGCGACCCGGAGCCGCACCCGCCGGCCGATGTGGTCGTGGCCGCCCCGCTCACGTTCAACACGGTGACGAAGTGGGCGCTGGGCATCAACGACACCCTGGCGCTCGGCGTCCTCAACGAGTCGCTGGGCGCGGGACTACCGATCCTTGCCTTCCCGCACGTCAAGGCGGAGTTGGACGCCCATCCGGCGTACGCCGGTCACCTGGCGGTGCTGCGCGCTGCCGGCGTTGTCGTCGCCAAGGGGAAGGTGCTCAACCCGACGGACGAGAAGGATCGTTGGGCCATGGTCATCGAGGCGCTGCGGCTGCTCCGCCCGGCCTGAGCATCTGCTCCTTGTTCGGCCCGTCCTTGAGATATGCGTCGTGCGTATACCAGCGCTCCACGCAGCGTGTTCAATGGATACGCTCGATGAGGCGAGACGGACGGAGCCGCCGGTGACCCACGCGAACTGCCCTCGGTGCGGGCGGCACCATGAGTGGTCGGTTCTCCGAGGAGGCGATGACGGCGGACATGCGGGACATCGCCGCCACCTTGAACGTTTCCCCCGAGGATGCCCAACTGCTGCAGTTGACCAACAACGCCGTCTTCGCCCTGCCTCAGGCGGGGATCGTCATCCGGATCGCACGGACCTATCAGCTTTTGGACCGAGTAATCAAGGTCGTTCAGCTTGGGCGCTGGTTCGCCCAGGTTGACGCGCCGACGATCCGGTTAGCGCCGGAGGTTGATCAGCCGGTTCACGTCGGCGACCTGGTTGCCTCAGTCTGGACCTACGTCGTGCCGCGAGCACCTACTCCGACGGTTGAAGACCTTGGTGTGGTGCTGCGCAAGTTCCATGCCCTCGACGGGCCCCCCTTTGTACTCCCGGTCTGGGATCCGATTAGCGACGCACGGCAGCGCCTGGCCGACGCCGAACGTCTCGCTACGGATGACCGAGATTTCCTCATCAGGTGGTGCGACCGCTTGGAGCCGAAGGTCATCGCCCTAAACCAGCGGGCCGAGCCGAAACTCATTCATGGCGACGCCCACGTTGGCAACCTGCTGAGAGAGTCGCCGCGCGGGGCAGTTCTTTGTGACTTCGATGCAACTTGCGGCGGCCCTTGGCAGGTAGACCTGGCAGCGGTAGCGGTGGGCGAGGCTCGATTCGGAGGCACCGGGGCGCACCGCGCATTGGCCACCTCCTACGGTTACGACGTGACCTCTGACCCATCATGGGCAGTCTTGCGGGAGGCTCGCGAGTTGAAGATGATCGTAGCGGCCGCGCCGCTCCTAGATACCTCGCGGAACGTTGCGGCCGAGTTCGCGAACCGGCTCCAGTCCGTGCGACAGAAGGATCTGCTAGGCCGCTGGAGGCCGCTCAAGGACATTAATGTTCCGTCAAGGACATCGATCCGAGATCGACAGCACCGCCGGTGAGACACGCGAACTGCCCTCGAACCGGCCGCAGGTTGGCCCAGGACGGGGAGGCCCGCCGTGTGAGCCGCCAGGCGGGGTAAATCGTCCCTACACGCCGGATCGCTCGGCGATAGCGGCCCGTACCAGCTCCGCTGCCTCCTCGGTGGCAGCGTGCTCCCAGACCCGGACCACCTGCCAGCCGGCCTCGTGCAATGCCTGGTCAACCGCACGGTCGCGCTCTTGATTCCGGGCGATCTTTTGATGCCAGTAGCCGCTCGGATCGCTCGGCATGCGCCCGTGCCCGGGGCATCCATGCCAGAAACAACCGTCGACAAACACGGCCACGCGCTTCCGGGTGAAGACGACGTCGGGACGGACAGTCCGGCCAGGGATTCTCACCTTAAGATTCACGCGATAACGCAGGCCAGCCCTAAACAGCGCCCGCCGCAGCGCGAGCTCGGGCTTCGTTCCGGTGCTGCGATTGGCCTTCATTGTCTTGGTCGCTGACGAAGGCGGTGGGGTGGGCGGTAGCGGCACCGGAAGGCTAGCTCTCTGCGGTCGTCTCGGGGGTGAGGACGGGAATAAGGTAGTGCTGCCCAATCCATCGCACGACATCGACCACCACCGCGTCGCCGAAGCCAAACAGCTGCTGATTAGGGGTGCCCGCCACTAATTTGTAATCGCCTGCACCCATGAGCCGCGCGTACTCGTTAGGCGTCATCCAGCGCACCCGGGGCTCCCGACGCATGCCGACCTCGACGAGCGCCTGCTTGCTGGAGCCTCCGCCCGTCGTGCGCAGGCATCCCGCGATGGCGTCGCGGCGCAGCTCCCACATCGAGATGCCCTGCCGGGTACGGCGGTAGGCAGACCGGTAGGAAATGACGTTCCCATCTCGCAGTGCCTCGAATCGGGCGCGTTGACTAGGGCTGAGCGAGTCGACAAAGGCTTCCACCCGCTTCGCGTCCCACCACGTGTCCGCCGGAACGTCATGGTCCACCACCCCGCTGAGGTCCTTGGGGCCTTTTGGAAGCGGCGGCAGATCCAGATAGTGCATATCATAGATGCTGCTATGCCGCTCGTGTAGGGCGGTCACCCAAGTCGGGCGCACCTCGCTAGGCGCCGGGACGCCGACGTGGCAGTTCTTCGGCAGCTTGTCCCTGGAAATGCCCACGATGAACATGCGAGGCCGCGACTGCGGGACGAAGTGCTTGGCGTCGATCGCGAGCACGTCGAGGGAGTAGTCCAAGTTGGAAAGCTTTTCGAAAGCGCGTTCGATATCTTTGCCATTGTGACTGGTGGCGAAGCCGCGCACGTTCTCCAGGAGAACGACCGATGGTCGCTGCGGCATACCTTCTAAGATTCGCGCGAACTCAAAGAACATCCCCGACTGGGCACCGTCCAGGCCAAGCCTATTGCCCGCCAGTGACAGGTCTATACATGGAAAGCTGCTTGTTGCCAAGTCAATTCCGCTCGGCAGATCCATCGCTTGGACCTTACGGATGTCACCGACCTTGAAGTGCTTGTCAGCATCCGGGTAGTTCTCGCGGTAGGCGTTGAACTTGGCCTGCTTGATGTCGTTCGCCCAAACGACCTGGACGCCCAGCGGCTCGAGGGCGGTCCGCACCAGCCCGATGCCAGCGAAGAACTCCGCCGCCCGGATGGCCGTTCCTTCCACGCGTCCTCCTCGGTCGATCGTCGCACGGCAGCCTATAGGGGCGCAGCGCTGACGATGCGCGACACCCCGGGTTCGATCATCCGTTCTACCGAGCCGGGCCGTCTAGGCGATGGAGGTGGCCACCCGAATCGGCATATGGAACCAGCCCATGGGCCCCCTGACAACTCCTCCGAAACGGAGGAGAAAACAGACCGGTTCTGCAGCTGAGGAACACGCGCAATATCGCTACCCTTCACCAGAACAGGTGCTCGCAAACCGCCACTGTTCAGAGCATGGCCTTTCCCTTACCCTTCGAGACTTGATTCCACCGACATGGAAGCGACAGCTGGTCAGCGTATGCAACGTAAGCCGGTAGATCGATGGAAGATCTACAGCGCCTTCAATCGATCCATCGCAGATGTGTTCTTCACGCAGGACATGGCAGGCCTCCCGGTCTACCTGGATTTCGACGAGGACACCCTCGCTCGCATCGGGCGTCGGCTGAAGCTGCCCAACGACAAGGTGTGGGACTACCTGACGCGCTCGGTCATCGGTGTGTTGTCGCTGCGTACGCGCCAGAGCGAAATCTTCGACGTGCCCCTGCAGCGCACCCGCGAATGGCTGCGCCAGTGGCAGCAGACCCCACGCGACGAGCGAATGGATCTGCCGGCCCCGCCTGTGTTGACCCTGCTCGCGGTCTTCAGCATGGCCGCGGAGCGCATGGGCAGCAACGCCACCATGGCGGCGAGCAACTACTTCGGCCCCCTCTCCCAGCTGTTGGGGCTGGAGGACCCTGTGCAGAAGGAGCGCCTGGCCACCCAGTACCGGCAGCACGTGGAGCTATTCTGGAACGTGCTCGGGCTGTGGTTAACCGGCTTGGACGGCATGCTCGGGCTGCCCTCCGCGGTGGCCCTGTCGCACCGCTACGTCGGGTTGTCGATTTCGCAGGCACTGGTCCGCGAACACGACCGCGGTAAGCTGCCCCGGTTCTTCGCCGCTTACGGCCTAGACCCCGGTCGGGAGGTCACGCCGCGCGAGATTGAGCCGTACCTAGACGACTGGATGAAGCGCACGCCGCCACCGATCAGCCGGAATCTAGCTACCCTCTGGGCCCGGCAGCCCGCCGCCCGCGAACGGATCGCGAGCGTCGTCGCGCTTGAGCTACAGAACTGGGACGGCAACGACCGGGACGCCGCCCCCCGATCGCAGACGGCCGGTGCACGCGCTGGCGAAGCCCGGCTGGTTGCGCTCATCCGCTCCAACCTGTTCGGCCGCAGGGTCGAGTTCAGCGTAGTGGCGAAGCTGCCCGGCCACGACGAGCCGCGGCGTCTGCAGATTGCCAGCGCGGTCGGTGACCAGCAACCGGTTCTCGACTTCATGCCCGGCGTCAACGGCTGGTACCGCCTGCACCGCCCAGCGGACCTGACCCAGACGTCCATCCTCGACGGTGTCCTGCGCCTGACCGACATCGACGGCGGAACGGCGGTCGTGCGCCGTCCGCGCCAGGTACTGCCGATGCGGAAAGACGAGGCGCTGGGGCAATTTCTCGAAGCCGAACGGCTGCAACTCGCCGGCGACGGCATCGTCTTCGCCTTCG
Source organism: Micromonospora sp. MGP-C2 (assembly GCF_057766525.1). Lineage (NCBI taxonomy): Bacteria > Bacillati > Actinomycetota > Actinomycetes > Micromonosporales > Micromonosporaceae > Micromonospora > Micromonospora sp. MGP-C2. Next base: position 5,374,390 of record NZ_JBYMEN010000002.1, on the reverse strand, counting down.
ACGGGCTGGCGGACGAAGTTGACGAGGTGCTCGCTAAGGTCGCCCGCCCCGGCTACCGGCGGGTCCCTGGAGGCCAGGATGGCGTGCCTCAGAATTGGACGTTGTTTGCCGACGTTCAGGTGCTGGGGGTACTTCCGCCAGAAGCCCGCGCCAAGCTGCGTGACGACCTCAACGTTCTGCAACCCTCGGTCTCATCCCAACTCGCCCTCGCCGAAGGCATGAAGCTGCCCGGACGGATGCGCAAGTACGCCGTCCGGGTGCCCCCGGAGCTCCGCGCCGTGGCTGTGGGCGCGGAGCACATCAAGCTAGAGATCATTCGCAAGGACACCGGGGCGCTCGACGCCCTCGACGATGCGACGCCGATCGCGCTCGACCAGGTGATCGCGGCCCGCGAGTCGGACGACGCAGCCCTGGTGTTCCCGCTCGCCGACGCCGACCTCGGCGAGGGCGACTACGAAGCCTTGCTCTTCGTCAACCGGTCAAAGGACGCCACTCAGCGGCTACCCTTCTTTCTACGCTCCGGCGACTACGTCGACCTAGCGCTATGGGCGCGGGCGACCCGGCTCGCCTACCTGCCTGGCGTCCATCACGGGCGGGGCGTGCTGAGCGCCGACGCGTACAACGAGGAGCCGGCGGGCGTGGTCGACGGCGTCATTGTCCTCGGTAAGGACACAGCGCCGCGCCGGCCGGCACCGCAGGTCGTCTGGTGGACGGAGCCACGTCCCCAGGCCGGCGCGGCTCTGCCCGCGACGACGTTGACCGCGCCCGACCCGAACTCCTGCCTGGTCACCCGGGCGCACCACTGGGACTTGCCGTACGCCGGGGACAAGGTGCTGGCCGTCGAGGGCACCTGCCGTCACTGCGGCTTGGTTAAGCGCTTCCTGAACACCCCGCTGGCGGCCGAGGCTAAGAAGAAGGCGCGCGACCAACTCGAATCTCGCTACCACGTGGATGTCCACCAGATCGCTCCGGTGCAGCCGAACAAACTGACCTGGGACATCGGCTTGGATGCGCTGATGCACGCGGGCGGCGGCGGATACTCGTCCTTCGAGCGAATCGCCTTGCAGATTGAGGGCTCACTGCTGTTTGCCCACATCTTTGCTCGTACGCTGGAATCCCTCGGCCACGTACAGATCCGACGCGATTCGCGAACCCTCGAGCCGCAAGACTGGGAGATCGCCCCGTCCGCGTTGGCCGAGCTCGTCGATGGCTCGTACCTGCTGGTCGGCTACTGGCCCGCCGGGCACGTCGCCGAGGTAGAGGATGCGATCGCTGGCACGCCGGGTCGCCTCAGCGTGCAGCCCGATCCGGAAGGCCCGAGCCGGCGGGTCCTACGTGGGCTAACCGTCGACCAGGCTCACGAGTTGGCCGCCCGGCTCGGGGGCGCGGTCGCGGTCCGACCTGCGGCGGCGGTCCTGGGCGCGACGCCCGGACTCAGCGAGGTGCTTGCCGCGCTGCCCCGGGTAAGCATGCCGGGGGCACGCGGCGTGCAGCAGTTCCACCTCGGTTCGGCAGCCTGGGTGACACAGTCCCGGCCAGACCAGCCCGGCGCGTACGCGCTGGAATCCTTCGGCAAGACCTACGTATTCCGCGACGCCGAGGACGTGGCCGCCGGCACCGCACGCATCGGTTCCGCCAACCTAGTCAAGCACCTCGCTGCCCTGCAGGCCGGTCGCCCGCTGCTCGCCTACCACGTGGACGAACGCGCCCTCGATGTGCCGCTCGGCGCCGAGCTTCCAGGGCTGTACGGCCGTGCTGCGGTGCTCTGTGCCGGCCGTCCACCCCGCGGACTCCCTCACCTGAGAGTGGTGCGCTACTACGGCGTTCCCGCCGAGATCGCCGAGATGCTGACCGCCCGCCTCACCAGCTGATCCACCGAACCGCATCGAGATGAGGGACCGTCATGTCGCAGAACGGCGCCGCCACGCCGAGGCCGCGTTTCCCGATGCCAACGCAGGTCTACCGGGAGCTGCAGGACGCGTACCTGCGATACTTCGACACGGCGTACTGGCTGCGCGACAAGCCGCTACGCGATGAGCGCCGGGAGCTTCTGGAGGCGCCAGGGCTGCTGTTCACCGACGTGCTGCTCGAACCAGTCGTTCCCTACGACGCCGAATATCCACTAGCGGAGGCGGCGCAGCAGGCCGGACTGGACCCGGTCGCCGCACGCATCGTTGGCGATTCGTTGTTCGGCGACTTCATCAAGCCGGGACAGCAAATGATGCTGCGCCGCCACCAGGCCGATGCGCTCATCCGGTCGTTGAGCAACGCCGAAGGCGAGCCCCGCAACGTAGTCGTCACCTCCGGCACCGGCTCAGGTAAGACCGAGTCCTTCCTGCTGCCCGTGCTTGCTCGGCTGGTTCAGGAGGCGCTCGCCTGGACCAAGCAGCCTGGTCCCGACCGCTGGTGGGAAGCCGCCGGCAGCACCCTTCATTGGCGGCCGCTGCGTGCACCGGAGACCCGGCCGGCGGCGCTACGCACCGTCGTTCTGTACCCCACCAACGCGCTGGTCGAGGACCAAGTTTCCCGGCTTCGCCGTGCGCTACGTCGGATTGCGGAGACCGGCGAGGTGCCGCCACTGTGGTTCGGCCGCTACACCGGAGCGACACCGGGATCCGGCGACTTGCCCGGCCCCAAGGACAAGGACAAGGTGCGCGAAGCCGCCGCCGAGATCAACAGCACTGCCCATGATTTCCTGCAGCTGGCTAAGGCCTACGAGGACCACCCGGACGGCCGCGTCGCGGAGCAGATGCTTGCGCAGTTCTCCGATCCTCGCCAGGCAGAGATGACGACCCGCTGGGACATGGTCGCGTCGCCGCCTGACCTGATGGTCACCAACTACTCGATGCTGAACGCGATGCTGATGCGCGACATCGAGCAACCGATGTTCACCGCCACTGCGAACTGGCTCGCCGCCGACCAGAACAACAGCTTCACAATCGTCATCGACGAGATGCACCTCTACCGGGGCACCCAGGGCAGCGAGGTCGCGATGGTGGTCCGCAACCTCCTGTCGCGGCTCGGCCTGGACGCGGATTCCCCGCAGCTGCGCTGCCTGGCCACCAGTGCTTCGCTCACCGACGACGACAAGGGCCGCGCCTACCTGGAGGAGTTCTTCGGCGTTGACCGGTCCAGCTTCTTTGTCACCGCCGGCACGCCCCGCACAATCGCCGAGCGCAAGCGTCTGTCGCGCGCCGCGTTCGAGGCTCACGCCAAGACGCTGCCCGCCGAGGATAGCGACCGTGCGGCCGCGCTCAGCGCCCTTGCCGCCGAGCACCGGCTCTCGGAAGCGGTCGCCGCCGCGTGTCGCGCCGACATCGGCGCGCCGATGCGCGCGACCCGGCTGCCAGACATTGAGCGGCGGCTCTTCGACGAGCCACCAGCCACCGCCGACGGCGTCACCAGCGAGGCGTTTGACCTCGTGCTGGAAGCCGGAGCGGAAGCTTGGAACGACCCGGCCACGATCCCGCTGCGCGCGCACATGTTCGTTCGCACGGCGAGCGGGCTGTGGGCCTGCGCTAACCGGGACTGCACCGAGGTGCGGGCGGAGCACGCGTATGCGGAGCGGAAGATTGGCCGGTTGTACAGCCGGCCGGCCACGACGTGCCCGTGCGGAGGGCGGGTACTCGAGATGCTGTATTGCTTTGACTGCGGCGAGGTCAGCCTGGGCGGATACGTCATCGACCGCGTCCCCGACAGCGTTCCGCCGATGCTCGCCCTCGGTTCACTGGCCGGCAAAATCCCCTCGGACCAGACCCGCCCGGTCAATCGCCGGGCGCACGGCGAGTACGTCTGGTATTGGCCCGAGCCGGACAAGATGGCCGAGGGTAAGCCCTGGAACCACAAGCTCGAGGGACCAGGCTCCAAGGGACGCCAAATCAGCTTCTCGTTCGCGCAGGCGCGGCTGGATCCGACATCTGGATTGATCGTCGAGGATTCTCAGGACCCGACCGGCTACGTCCTGCGCGTCAGTCCGACCGGAGAGACCAGGGCCAAGGCACCCGCGCTGCCGGAGAAATGCCCGCGTTGCGGTGCCCAGAACGTCAATAACGACCTACAAAAGTTCTGGCGCGGCATCGTTCGATCGCCGATTCGGGGACATCGCTCCGGGCAGTCGCAGTCAATTCAGCTTTACCTCGCCCAACTGTTCCGCAGCATGGGCACGACCGCCGCTGAGTCACGCACCATTTTGTTCACCGACAGCCGCGACGACGCCGCTCGGACCGCGGCCGGCGTCGCCAAAAACCACCACCGCGACCTCGTGCGCCAGCTCATCCGGCACGAGCTGGAGCAACCCGAGACCGACGCAGTTGACGCCGTACTAGGGCTGCTCAACGGAGCGCCGACGCCAGAGGGCCAGGCGGCGTTCGTCGTCATTCAAAGCGGACATCCCGAGCTGTTCCAGGCGCTGATGAAGAAGGCGGCCCTCGGCATTGCCCCGCCCGATACGGAAGCGCTGATCGCGGCGTACCGGGCGAGCAAAGTGGCGGCCCAGCTGCCGTGGTCAGTCGCGGCCGCCCGGCTTGAGAAGGCCATGGTGCAGCGGGGCATCCACCCCGCTGGCCCCAGCGCCTCGATGCAGAGGTGGCAGGGCGAGCCCTGGTACCGGGTGTACAACCCCCCGCAACCAGGCCTCTGGACGCCGCTGCACCCCGAGATCCAGATGAAAGGCTACGAGCGCTACCGCCGGGAGCTGGCCACGACGATGGCCGAGGCAGTGTTCGACCGCGCCGCCCGCGACCTGGAGTCCACCGGCCTGGTAGTGGTCGACCCGCGCAACCCGCGGCTGGATGACGCTGGCGTCGCCGAGGACATTGCGCTGCAGATCCTCCGCTCGGTGATCCGGATTCTCGGCATCCAAGGGCGATACGCCGGCAACAGGTACTTCTCGCCCGCGTTCGACATCCCGGCCTCGGTGAAGGCTTATCTGAGGGCGGTCGCCGAACAGCACGGGCTGGCTGGCTCGGGCGTACTGGAGACCTGGGTGAGTCGCGAGATCGGGGGACGGGTAGCCCCGGAATGGGGGCTGCGCGTAGACAGCGTGGAGGCACCGTTTTTGCTGACCAAGGCCGGCTCGGAGGTCTGGGTCTGCCGCCGGTGCAACTACCGGCACCTGCACGCCTCGGCCGGCGTTTGCGCCGCCCGAGGCTGCCACCACCCCGACCTGGACCGACGGGAGGCCGGCAAGCAGGAGCAGGACTACTACGCCTGGCTCGCAAAGCTCGAGCCGCGCCGGATGGCCGTCGCGGAGCTCACCGGCCAGACCAAGCCGCTTGCGGTTCAGCGGCAGCGCCAGCGCTGGTTCAAAGAGGCGCTGCTAAAGGAGCCGCTGGAGAATTACCTGACGACGCCGCTAGACGTGCTCAGCGTGACGACCACAATGGAGGTCGGCGTCGACATCGGCTCGCTGCGCTCGACAGTCATGGCTAACGTGCCGCCACAGCGGTTCAACTACCAGCAGCGCGTCGGCCGGGCCGGACGTCAAGGGCAGCCGTACTCCTATGCCCTAACCGTCGCCCGCTCCCGCACCCATGACGATTACTACTTCAACGCAACCGAGCGGATGACCGGGGATATCCCGCCGCAGCCGTTCCTCGACCTGGAACGGACCCGCATCGCCCGCCGCGTGGTGGCCGCCGAGCTACTACGACGAGCCTTCGCAGTATGCCTGCCCAAGCCGGCACGTACCCGTGAAAGCATCCACGGCATCTTTGGCGTCCGCGGCCAATGGGCCGACACCTATCGGCCACAAATCGAGCTGTGGCTCGACCAAGCGCCCGACGTACCCGAGGTGATCGCCGCGCTGACCGTGCGAACTGGCACGACGGCGCGGGAGCGAGCGGAACTGAAGCGCTGGGCTAGTCGCGACCTCGTCACCGACATCGACGCCGCCCTCGACAACCCGTTCTACCAACAGAACGAACTGAGCGAAGTGCTCGCCAACGCGGGCGTTTTGCCGATGTTCGGCTTCCCCACCCGCGTCCGGAACCTTTACAAGGACTACCCCAGGGACAAGCGCGATCTCAACGACCTGATTGTGTCCGACAGATCCCTGGACATGGCGGTAGCCAGCTTCGTGCCCGGCGCGGAGGTCGTTCGCGACGGCGAGATCCACACCGCCGTGGGCTTCGCCGCGTACGAGGTCAAGGGCCCGCGAGTGCTGCCCGTCGACCCGCTCGGCAATCCCATCGACATCACCAAGTGCCCGACCTGCGGCCGAACGTCGGTCGGGGTGGAAACCGGAGCGTGCCCCGCGTGCCAAGGCGAGCTCACCACATTCGTGATGTTCCAGCCGCTCGGATTCCGCACCGACTACCAGGCCCGCGACTACGACGTCGACGGCGAGACAGTAGCCGTCATGGGCTTCCCGGAACTGGGCGTTGCCTCGAATCCTAGCCAGTCCGGGAGGGTCGAGGGTCTACGCGTCGACGTGTACGAGCTGGCTGACATCCTGCGCGTCAACGACAACCTGGGCCGGCTGTTCGCGATGGAGGAAGCGGCCGGCCGCTCGGTTGTCGTCCGGGACAGCTCGCTGTACGGCAACGACGTCAAGCTGCCTAATACTCTGGGCCACCGCATCGACGCCGCGATCGGCGAGGTCCGCAAGACCGACGTGCTGGTCGTGACCGCCGACCATCTAGATATCCCGGGCGGCGTGGTGCCGACCGAGGCGACCGTGCTGCCCGCCGGCCTGCCGGCGATGTGGTCATTCGCCGAGGTGCTGCGCCGTGGCGTCCAGGCCGAGTTGGATATCGATCCGAACGAACTCTCGGCGGGCTTGCACTCTGCCCGGATCGGCGACGACCAGGTGCACCGGGTGTTCCTGGCCGACACGCTCGAGAACGGTGCCGGGTATGCAACCCTGCTCGGCGACCCTCAGTTCTTCGCCAAGGTGCTGGAGGGCACCCTCGACGACCTGGGCGCAATGTGGCGCGGCCGGCGCCACGCCGAGGAATGCACCGCGTCCTGCCCAGACTGCCTGCGCTCCTTCGACAACCAGCGCATCCATGCTGCCCTGGACTGGCGGCTGGCCCTCGACATGGCGGAGTTGGGTCTGGGCCGGCCGGTCAACTGGGAACGCTGGCTAAGCCGCAGCGAGTCGCTGGTCGCCGGCTTCATGAGTTCTTTCACCCCCGTGGGCATTCAGCACCACGAGATCGAGGGGATCTCTGTGCTTGCCCACTCTGGCAGCCGCAAGGCCGTCATTTTAGGGCACCCGCTGTGGCGTCCGGAGCCGGAACTGCGCACAGACCGTCACGAGCGCGTTGCGATATGGGTCAACCATGAGCTCGGTTACCGGATTGAACAGGGGGACCTGTTTGAACTGGATCGTAATCCGATGCGGATCGCGCAGCGGCTCCTAATGGACTGACCGGACTGAACACGAGGGAGAGGGCTGAAAACGGTGTTACCTGACGACGCTGCGCCATGTCGGCACGCGGGGCGCCCCTGCCGGAGGTCGTGTTCAAAGTCGACGACCTCATACAGAAGCTAGTCACGGAGACCGACATCCTTAGCCGGTACGGGTTAACTACCGAGGAGTACCGCGACGCCCTGCCGGCAGCGATCGAAGCGGCGCGCGGACGCATGAGCGCGAGCAACGCGGGCCGACGTCGATTCCTGCTCGACATCCTGGAGGCGCTGCAGCAGGCGGGTCTGGTGGACAGTGTCACCAAGCCTCAGTATGGCAACCACACTGTGTACCGGCTCGCGATCTCTGGGTTCGGCAGCGTAGCAATCATTCAGAAGGGCTGCCCGGATGGGACGCACAGCAGCACCCGCTGGTCAGTGCCAGATTGGGCGCGGGAGACGTACCTCTGGTGGCTGTGCGACAGCATGAAGGCCGAACCCGGCGAGCACGTCGCCAAGGGCGTCCAGCGCATGCGCAAGCGCTTCCTCGACCCAGCCGACCGGACGGTGGACGGCGTCATTTTCCACAACCACCTCTGTGGCACCCCCAAGCGCCTCTGTCCGAAACAGGACCGAGCCATCCGGATCGGCGGACAGCTGGTGCCACCGCCCTGCGTCTACGTCACACCCGACAGCGACGCCCAGGCGACCGACCTGAACTGGGACGGCGGGCAGCAGCGCGTCTTCCCCGGCATCCTGTTTAGCCTCTTCGGCATCGGCGAGCAGGCACTGCCTGCGTACGTCGGACACGTCGGATTCCAGCGGAAGAGCGGCGAAGTCCGCACCATCATTTCGGCTAGATTCGGCTTCGGCCGTTCCACCACGTACAGGAGATGATCCGCTTGCCCAACCTGATACTGGACCAGGACCGCGTGACCATGCTGCAGGCCCGCAAGCCCGTCCGGCACGTGCTGGTTCCGGCCTGGCCACGCGAGCAAAAGGAGCTCCCGCAGGTCGAGGTCGAGGTCACTTGGGTTCGCTTTTCCACGCTCAACCACCGCACTCAGGCCGAGCAGCGCCGCGAGATACACCTGGCCCGTCAGCCCGACCTGTTCACCGCCGACCCGCTGGGTCCGGCCGCCCAGAACGCGCAGTACCGCATCCTCATCGGCCAGGAGGGCTTTAAGGAACTCAAGGAGGACCTGAGGGACCGCGGCCAACAGGACCCCGCCATCATCACCGCCGAAGGCGTCCTCATTAACGGCAACCGGCGCACCGCCGCCCTGCGCTCGCTCTACCAGCAAGACGATTGGCTCAAGGCGCGCTACGTCCAGTGCTTGGTCCTGCCAGACGACGCTCAGCCCGGCGAGCTGGTCGACCTTGAGGCGGAGCTGCAGATCGCGCGCGACTTCAAACAGGAGTATTCCTGGATTAACGAGGCGTTCCTCATCGAGGAGCTCTACGACCGCGAGGGCAAGGACTTCGGACGCGTTGCCAAGCGCATGCACAGCGACGTCGCAAAGGTGCGGGACCTGCACGAGAAGCTCCAGCAGGTGCACCAGCTGGTCGACCTGGCAAAGGGAGCGCGCTTGCACGTCGACTTCACCGACAACGAATCGGCCTTCACCGAGCTCGCCCGGCACATCCGGAACAAGCCGCCGGCGGAGGCGGACAGCGTGCGGTCGGCGTACTTCCTCGGCACCTTGGCGAACGTCGAGTATCGCAAGCTGCGGCACCTGCAACGCGGCGACGCGGCCGAGCTCATCCAGCGGGAGATCGAGCGCGACCCGGCACTCAAGCCGGTGCTTCAAGCCGCCCAGTCCGTCCCAGGCCCTGGTCCCGACGGCGACCTGCTGGACGACCTGCTCGGCGAGGCCTCGCCCGCGCAACCACTGAACGAGCTGCTGGGCCTGGTCGCCGCCCGGAAGCCCGACGAGAGCCTACCGCTCGACGACGGCGACAAAGTCTCCGCCCGCCAGGTGCTCAGCTCGCTGCGCAGCGCGATCAGCGCCGTCGCCGACGAGGCCGCGGACGAGGCCGCGGACCAGTCGGCAGCAAAGGCACCGCTCGTCCAGGCCGATAAGGTAATCAACGGCTTGAAGCGGATCCGCAAGGATCTGCCGAAGGCCCGGGCCCAGGCCGAGTGGGACGAGCACGCCTTCGCCCTCAAGATCGTCGAGATTGAGGGGCTGCTGGGCGAGACCGCGGGCCGCCGGACGTGATCGTCGCCGAGCTCTACCAGCAAGGCCGCCCGCTCGTCGTCGTCACCCGCCAGGCTCCGGCCGTCGCCGGTGCCTGGGCCCGCCTGCAGGCCGCCATGTCTCGTGGCATCGTTGGCGGCTCTCCCGACCGCATAGACGTACGCGTCGACGTATTCCTCGCCGAGCTGCCGGCGCTGCGCGAGGTCCGGACGATCTTCCACGAACAGCTCCGGCTCGGCCCGGCGCTTCAGGAGCAGGTCCGCTCGCTGATTGGTGACCAGAAACGCCGCGAGCACGTCGCCGCAGGGGTCCGGCCTACGAGCTCCGAAGCGCTCGCGGCCGAGCTCGTCGCCGCCGGCTTCCGGCGCGAGTTACGTGATTTCCAGCTGGAGAACCTCGCGCTTATCCAGCAGCTGCCACATGGTGCCGACTTCTCAGTGCCAGGTGCCGGCAAGACCACGGTCGCGCTGGCCAATCACACCCTGGCCCGCGCCCGCGGGGAGGTTGAGCAGCTTCTCGTCATCGCGCCCCTCGCCGCGTTCGAGGCATGGCGGGAGGACGCCGCTGCCTGCTTTGAGCGCCCGCCGGCCATCACCGTCCACGCCGGTGCCGCGTCAATCTACAGCGACGTCGACGTGCTGCTCACCAACTACAACCGCGTTGCGTCCGATTACGACCGCATCCGAGAGTACGTTGGCCGTCGCCGCACCCACGTCATCCTCGACGAGGCGCACCGGGTCAAACGCGGCGCGCAGGGCGTGCACGGCCGCGCGGTGCTCGACCTCGCTTACGCCGCCCGGCGCCGCGACATCCTGACCGGCACCCCCGCGCCTCAGGGTGCCTTCGATCTGATCGCCCTGATGCGATTCCTCTACCCAGGACAGGACCAAAAGATCCTGCCGACCAGCGCCTACAACGAGCGCGCTGGCCGCGACGACGATGTGCTTAGCGAGACCAGCACGGCGATCCAGCGCTACTTCGTCCGGACACCCAAGTCTCGCCTCGGCCTGCCCGGCACTACCTTCGACGTGGTCACCCGAGCGATGAGCCCGATCCAGCAGGCCATTTACGACGCTCTGCTGGGCCGCTACCGCGGCGACTTTGAGTTGGACCGTCCGGCCCGCCGGCAGTTCGATCGGCTCGGCCGGGTCGTCATGTATCTGCTGGAGGCTGCGACCAACCCCATGCTGCTGGTCGCCGGCTCCGACGACGCCGACGAGCGCGGTTTCATGCACCCCCCGCTCGCCCTGGACGGCAGCGAGCCGCTCGCCGAGCTGCTGACCCGCTACCGCGACTACGAGACTCCATGGAAGTACGAGCACGTCAAGGCGATGGCCGAGCAGGCGCGCGACTGCGGCGAGAAAGTCATCGTCTGGTCCACCTTTGTGCGCAACATCCGGTCGCTCGCCACCTACCTGAACGGCTTCCGGCCGGCCATCGTGCATGGAGGAGTGCCGACACGGGACAGCGCGCCGACCGGAGCGACGACGCGCGAGGCCGAGCTGGATCGCTTCCGACACGACCCGGACTGTCACATTCTGCTCGCCAACCCAGCTGCTTGCGGCGAGGGCATCAGCTTGCACCATTGGTGCCACCACGCCATCTATCTCGACCGGACCTTCAACGCCGGCCACTTCCTACAAAGCCAAGACCGCATCCACCGGCTCGGGCTCGGGGACGAAGTGATGACACGCTTCACGCTGTTGCTTAGCGAGGAGAGCATCGACGAGACCGTCAACGCCCGGCTGCGCGAGAAAATCGTCGCGTTGTCCGCGCTGATGAACGATCGAGGTTTGGTGCGCGTCGCTCTTCCTGAGCCAGACGAAGGCACGCCCGAACAACCGGCGGTGTCGGACGATATGCAGGCTGTCGTGTCGCATATCAAGGCACGGCTCGATGCTGCCTAAACGCGGCACGGCGTACGCAGTACTGCTGCTCTGCTATGCCGTCCGGCTTGCGGCGCGTCACGACGTCGCCGACTGGGTCCGCGCCGCGCGCGCCCACGGCGCCTTCGTCGCGGCCGCCACCGACCTGACCACCCCCGCCGAGCACCTGCTGGCCGCCGGGCTCGCCGAGCAGGCCGAGGCCATCGTGTTGTCACCCCCACTGGCCGGGATTGCCCCCATCGCCGATGGCGCGACACTGCGCCACATCGCTCGGGTGCTGTTAACCGCCGACCCACCCGCCTGGCTACGCATCGCGGTGTCGCCCCAGGGGGTTGCCCGCCAGTACATTCCTACGGCCGATCTGCGCGCACTAGAATGGCTCGACCCTGAGCTGGATGACATGCTCGTCGACGTGTGCCGCGCGGTGAGCCGCCCCCGCGACACCGAAGTCCGGAAACGAATTGGCGACGCCGCCGAGGCGGTGGTACTGGCGGCACTGCGAGCCGACGGCCAGCATCCGACCCATGTCGCGTCAATCTCCGACGCGTTTGGCTACGACATCGAGCTAGCCGGCCCCCCTCGGCTCCGCATTGAGGTCAAGGGGTGCAGCGCGAACAACCGCGGCACCTTCCACCTAAGTCGCAACGAGTACGACAAGAGCCGGTTTCACGATGACGAATGGCTACTGACCCAGGTTGTCTTCGCAAACAGGGCCTTCGTCGCGCCTTGCCTCGAGCCAGCGCACATAGTCGGCATCTTCGAGCTCAGCGCCGGCGATATCGCGTCGGCCGTACCGCCAGACACGACGGAGTTTTCCTGGACAGATTCGGCGGTGCTCACTCTGCCGCCCGAAGCCTGGCGGCCCGCCCCGTATGCCGTCGCCGACGTCATCCTCCCGGGCCTATCTCGCTAGCCCGCCCGGATGCAGCCTGGTCCATTTCATTCGGCACCAACCTGCGTGTTCTTGTTCTCGATTGGAAACCAGCGACCGCACCTCAACGCGTGCCTCGATCGCACCTTACAACACACGCGCGTAACCGCAGGCTAGGCGCCTTCTTACGCTGCTCAGCCAACCAGGGGGTTAACGCGAACGTTATCCACGTATAGGCTGGCTGTTCTGGCATCCGACTTGGCCGCTGTCGACTGCCACCGCCAGAGGTAAGTAGCGAGAGGAGCTGGACTGATGGCTGCATGGCGGTGTCGACCTGGCCAGCACCCTGCTCAAGGCAGGCGTTAATGCTGTCCGAGCAGGATTACCTCAGTCTTACCATGGCTCAGGCCATGAGCCAATTTCAGGCCATTCTGACCAGGAAGCCACGGCCTGGGAGCAAGCAGGTCCCCTTCACGCCGGTGGAGACGTTGCTCTGCCTTGCGGCTAGCCTCGTCTTCGACCGCCGGAAGTATGGCGGCTCGACGAGCCATCTTGCTTCGGAACCGGTCCCCACCCTGGCCAGACTCTTCAAGCGGCCCAACGGCAGCTTGATCGCCAAAATGTCCAATCTGGATGGCGGCCTCGCTCACGGCGCCAAGCACGAGGTTCGCGTCGCCGCGCAGCTCCTTTCCTCGCCCGCCCAACTCGGCGCAAGCTACCGGCTGATCCTTGAAGCAGCACGCCGGGTGGGGATCGGGCCGAACCAGTTGCCCGACTTCCTCGAAATCGAGGGCGACGACGAGCTCATGCTCTTGGGTCAGGAGGAGCTGGCGCAGTCGGACCTGGAAGCGGCCGTCCACGACCAGGTCGCTAGGTGGGCACAGAAGCACCCTGACATCGCCGAGCCGGTGACGGAACGGCTTCTCACTGCCGCTGCCCGGGTCGGCCAACACCGATTCGCGCGTAGCGTATTGCAGAACAACGGCCACCATTGCACCTTCTGCGGCCTGAGTGTTCGAACTGACAGAGTTGAGTGCCCAGCGGATGCTGATAGCAAGCCACATTAAGCCCTGGCGGGTGAGCAGCGCGAGTGAGCGACTAGACCCACGAAACGGAATCGCGGCTTGCCCCACCCATGATGTCGCCTTCGATACAGGCCTACTGACCGTGGATAACCACCTCCGTATCCATGTCCATCCTGAAGTCCAGAAAGCCGCAGAGGTCGACTTAGCGATACGGTCATCCTTCGGGTGCCCGCCGCTGTCACAGCACCTGCTCCTTCCATCTAATTCCGTTCCACCGAGTAGGCACTACCTCGACTGGCACTACAGCCACGTATACCGGCAGATAGGGGACAGGATCGCGGTGCCTTCTGCGCCGTAGTTGTCGGCCCCGGACGTTAGGTTGAGGGCATGGAGCAGCGGATCAGCCTCGTCACCCTGGGAGTCACGGACGTAGCGCGCGCGAAGGCGTTCTACGAGCAGCTCGGTTGGCAGGGCCAGGAGGTCGAGGAGACAGTCTTCTTCCAGGCCGGCGGCCTGGCCCTCGTCCTCTGGGGCCGGGACAAGCTCGCCGACGACGCCGGCATCCACGATCCGGGCACGGGCGCGATGACCCTGGCCCAGAACGTCCGCTCCCGCGCGGAGGTCGACGAGCTGATCGCCACGGCGACCAAAGCCGGCGGCGAGGTGACCAAGCCGGCGCGGGAGACGTTCTACGGCGGCTACGCCGGCTATTTCGCCGACCCGGACGGTCACGTCTGGGAGATCGCCTGGAACCCAGGCTTCCACCTCGCCGAGGACGGCACCCTGACCGTCCCCGACTTCACCGGCATGGACTGAGCCAAAGAGGCCCACCAACGATTTAAGGGCACCCATCAACCCGCTGGTGAGGGTGCCGGAGACGGGCAGAGCAGCTGGTCCAGTAACGGGAGCTGCAACGGGTCCAGGCAGGCCATCAGCAGCGCGGCATCCGACGAAGGCGTCGCAGTCGGGGTCGGCGAGGCCGACGCGGTGGGCGGCGTCGGAGGGGCTGACGTGGGCGGGCCCGTGGTGGGGACCGGACCAGGCGTCGGCACCGTACTGGCCGACGGGGCCGGGGCGACGGACGGCGCCGGAGCCACAGCGGCCGACGTTTCCACAATAGTGGGAACAGCCGACGGCACCACAGGCCGAACAGGCACCACTGCGCGAGACGGGGCATCCGGCTGGCTCTGCGTGGCGGGGCCGACCGCTCCGAAGCTGACTTTGGGTGCCACCGGCCCGACGGGACGGACCGGGACCAGGATCGCCCCGGCCCTCGGAACGTCCATCGCGACGATCTGCGCCCGCTGCACAGGACTGGCCTGCTCTGACCCCAACGCGTGAGGACCCAGAGCGCCGGGACTTATCGTCGCGAACACCACGGTCGCGACGGCGGCGGCACCGAGCGCCCGGCGGTCCGGCCGTACCGCGCTGAGCGGAGCCTCGTCCGGTCCTACCAAGGGCAACGGTGTGGGCCGGGCACCCTGATGGGCGGACAGCAGTGCGTCGAGCTGCGCGATGACGACGGCACGATCGCCGGCAGCCGCAGCGACGGCGAGGGTGAGGTAGAAGCGGAAGTTCACCACGGCGTTGGCTGGAACGAGCAGCCCGGCGAGTCGACTGTGGTCGGGCAGCAGGGTGACCGGCACGTCGGGGTGGTGCGCGGGGCCGACCAGGTCGGCGTACCGCCACTCGCGTAGGCGCTCTCGGCCGGCGAAGGCCACTCGGCGGCTGGTCACGACGGCCATGCCGGTGTCGACGACCCGCAGGCCCGCCGGCAGCGCTTCGCCCGACACCTCGGCGAAGGCACAGGAGCCGCCCGGGGTGGGCAGCCCAGGGATGTGCCGGGCCTCGGCCTCGACGAGCTCGGCGACGGGGAGGACGCGGAAGACGAGTTCGTCGTCGTCGAGCTGCACGGGGAGGCCGGTGCGTGGCTGCGTACACCCGAGGAAGCTGGCGGCTTCGATGCGGAGCCGGGCCAGGTGGTCGTCGCGGCGCAGCCAGGCGTCGGTGGCGTCGCGGTACGCGCGCTGCCTGCGCTCGTTCTCACGCTCGGCCCAGGCGATCCGCCAGGGAGTGCAGGCCACAGAGGTCACGGTCACACGCGGTACAACCGCTCACGTACGTGACAGGCAACGCGGGCGAGATCGATGCATCCCGTTGCGCCCGAAAGGAGAGATTTGACGGACGCCCAGGCCGTGGCCGCGTCGGGGGCGTGCCCTCGGGCTCAATATTGGCTGGACTAAATATAGATGCAGGTGGAAGGCTTTACTCCGTCATTGATCAATTACGGGGAGCGGAGCCGCATGGCCGACCATCGACGTACTCGATATTTCAGCAAATCACTCCGCGCGACGGCACTCGCCGTCGCGCTTGTCCTGCCAGTCACCCTGATCAGCGCCCCGCCGGCCCAGGCGGCGGCGGTCACCCAGGCGGTGCCCGCGGAGCAGCTTCCGGCCTGCGCCGACCCGTCCGTACCGGAGGACGTCAACCACGCCTCCATCCGGCTTGAGGGACCGACAGCCGGGTCGGAGGTCGCGGTCGACGCCAACGGCAAGATCGCCATCAACGGCTACCTGCACAAGCAGGCCACGATGGTGGACGTCTCGATCGAGAAGACGACCTCGTCGAGCTTCACCTTCGGGCCGCCGCCGCCCGGCGTCACGAACTGGTCCGCGTCCTGGACCACCAGCATGCGCCCGCCGCACCTGGGCCCGGTCCAGGTCTGCTCCCGCGCCGAGCGTGAGCCCGGCCGGTACGCGAAGATTTTGCGCGGCATCACCGTGAAGGACCTGATCCCGCCGAGCAACGTCCCCAACCTGGCGGTCGGCACGATCACGGCGACCAGCGCCAGGGTGAGCTGGGGCGCGGCGACCGACAACTACGGCCTGGCCGGATACGAGGTCAAGGTCGACGGCGGTGCGGCGCAACGGACCACTGTCGGCACCCGCTCGTACTCGATCACGGGCCTGGCGCCGTCCAGCAACCACACCGTCTCCGTGGTCGCCATCGACCTGGCCGGCAACCGGTCTGCTACGCCCGCCACGACGTCCTTTACGACGGACGCGTTGCCGCCGCCGCCGGACGTCGACGCCGGTCTGACCCTGGATCCGGATGAGGGGGGCGCCATGGCCAGCTGGCACCCCGAGCCCGCCAACGAGGCGAGCTACCGCGTCTACCTGGACGGCCAGATCTACGACCAGTTCACGCTGGTGCAGCTCTGCGTGGACGGCAACGGCAACGCGGCCAACCCGTGCACGGCGGACAGCGTCATCAAGCTCCCCATCGAACCGCTTGAGGAGTACACCCCGTACGAGTTCCGGGTCGAGGCGCTGCGCGCCGACGGCACGGTGGCGCGGGAGCTCTCCGGTGACTTCACCACCATGGTCCACGTGGATGAGGTGTCGCCGGCGACCACGCAGACGACTGCCAGTGAAACGTCGCAGTGCGCTGGCGCCGGTGGCGACTTCTACATCGCGGCCAGCTCACGCTCCACGGTGCCGGTGCCCGCCGGCAGCACGGAGGTCTTCCTCGGCTGCTACCGGGCGGCGAACAGCAGCTGCCTCGACGCCTTCCTGCCGCCGTCGGGCGAGAAACTGCTCGACTGCGCGGACAACATCACCGACATGCTCTTCGCGGTGGCCCCGTCCGGCCGCGGCCCGGTGATCTCCTCGGTGGACGTCACGCAGGCCCGCCTGCTGGTGCCGGGCCCGGTGGCGCCGATTGCCTGGTGTGCGAGCGGAGCCTGCGCGACGCTGCTGGCTCCCATCGCGGAGACGGTCGAGGTCGTCGCGGCCGCTCAGGTCGCCGCCGCCGGCACCTCGTGGATCGTCGTCGGTGCCGCCGGCATCGGCATCGGTGTCGTGCTGGGCGTCCTGCTCGCCATCCTGTTCCCCGGCACGATCGGTGTGAACGGCATCATCGAATACCCGATCGAGCACGACGTCGACTTCGACACGTTCGACAACTGGGGCCTGGACGAGGGCGAGTGGTACAACAGCCTGAAGGTCTACGCCGAGGTCATCAAGACCACGAAGTTGGTGGCCGGTCAGCGCAATCTCCCCTTCGCGTGGGACTCCACGGAGGATTCGCGTCTCAAGCGGATCATCGACGCGGCGTGCACGGCCCAGCGCGGCACCCAGGGCAAGGCCGGGTGTGACGACAACGTCATCGTCTACGTCCCCGGTGCCAAGAACTACCAGGGCGACGACATGACCGAGACCGGCAAGCACATCGTGGCCGCCATGGGCGACGGCGGGTTCCCGCAGCCGGCGACCCGGGCGGTGTGGTTCTATCCCGCGCGCAGCGTGGGAGGGCAGGCGGCACGCGCCCAGGGCCACTCCCGCGGCTGGTTCAACACCCTGGCGTTCAAACCGAACGCGTGCGATGTGCGGGTGCCCGGGCAGACCTGCGACGAATTCCCGTTCTGGTCGACGACCCAGGCGGTCAACCTGACCGGCCAGGTCGCCAGCCTCAAGCTGGTGTCGACGGCGGAGTCGCTGCCGCAGGCCAGGGACATCAACTCGCTCTACGGCAAGTGCAAGGTGACGAACAACACCAAGTTCGTCGTGCTGCCGGTGAAGCCGTGGGTCGAGGCAGGCGGCCCGAGCTTCGCCTTCAAGGTCAGCGGGGGCGGGGCTAGCCTCTGCATGACCCCCAAGGCCCCGTAGCCGAGGAGCTTCCTGATGCTTGATGACATGCGCGTGCTGCGCGACGCGGTGCGGGAGTACCGCGTCGCGGCGAGGGCTGCCGGCCTCGACTGGCCCGACCAGGGCGAGTCGCCGGCCGGGCAGCCGCCGGACGTGGTCCACCGGATCTTCGGGGTGGATCACATCGCCGAGCAGCTGACGTGGTTGCAGTCGCAGCGCTGGCCCGACCGGCAGTTGCTGCCCAACGTCGGATGGCGGATGCCCTGGCCGGAGGGTGGGGACGCGCTGGACTACCTGGGGCTGTCGATCGGCACGCCGTTCCCGTGGCGGCAGCAGATGCCTCTGTTCCACTTCGATGCCGTCCTCTACACGTTCGTCCTCGCGGGCGAGCACGAGGGTGAGATCTGGCGCTACCCGGTCTCAGAGGACTCCTGGGAGTCGGTCCGTGCCGCCACCAGCCTGGCCACGCTCTTCGAGCAGTGGACCAGGGGAATAGCCGCCGGTGTGGTCGTCTACGACGAGCACAGCAAGTGGCTCCTGGTCGACGACGTGGCCCAGGCTCCCGGCCTCGACCCGCTGGCCTTCCCGGTGAGTCCCGTGGAGGAAACGCTGCTGCGGGCGCGGCAGCGCGAATGCGGGGTTGACATGGCTGTCGTCGAGGACGGCTTCGAGCACAGCGAGGAGTTGTTCGACGCCATCGGCGCCGTCAAGGCGTCGCTCGGCGGGTAGCCACGGGTGCAGGCGGCTGTTGCGGTGACTGCCGCAACAGCCGCCGGCCACCCCGGGCGCTGGTCAGCGAGCAAGCACCGCGACTACGCGCGCAGCGAGGTGAAGAACTCCCTCAACTCGACGGCGAGCAGATCCGGTTCCTCCAGCGGCATGAAGTGCCCGCCCCGGCCCGGCTCGCTCCAGTGCCGGATGTCGGTGCAGGCCCGCTCGGCGATCTCCCGGGGGAAGTTGGCCATCGAGGGTTCGGTGCTCACCGTGAACGCGGCCGGCACTGTGATGTCGGGTCGTGGCGTGTTGTGGTCGAAGTCGGCGTACTGCCGGAACGACGAGCCGATCGTGCCGGTGACCCAGTAGAGCGTGATGATGGTGAGCAGGGTGTCGGTGTCGATGCTGTTCGCCAGGTCCCCGTGGTTGTCGCTCCAGTCGCGGTACTTGTCGACGATCCAGGCTGCCAGCCCGGCGGGTGAGTCGGCGAGAGCCGCCGCGAGGGTGTCCGGGCGGGTGCCCATGATGGCGCTGTAGCCGCCGTCGGTCTCGTCGTATTCGGCTTCGGCGTCCAGGTACGCCTGCTCGGCCGCCGACAGCGGACGGGCGTCGAAGCTGGCCGGGAACGGTGGATGGATCATGTGGATGCCGGCCACCTGCTCCGGATGGAGGGCACCGAGCCAACCGGTGACCACTCCCCCGACGTCACCGCCGAAGGCGCCGTACCGCTCGTAGCCGAGCACGTCGGTCATCAGCTCGTGCAGCGTCCGGGCCAGCAACGCCCGGGTGACCGGCTCGTCCGGGACCTCCGAGAAACCGAAGCCGGGCAGCGAGGGCACCACCACGTCGAAACCGCCGCCGGCAGGGCTGGTCAGCCGGTCGACCAACGGCAGCATCTCCACGAAGCTGCTGGGCCAGCCGTGGCTGAGGATCAACGGCAACGACGCGGGCGTACCCGCCGGGCGCGCGGCCCGGACGTGCAGGAAGTGCAGCTTCCGGCCGCCGACGACGGCCAGGTGCTGGGGGTACGCGTTGAGCTCGGCCTCGCGGGCTCGCCAGTCGAATCCGTCGTGCCAGTAGGACACCAGGTCCCGCAGGTAGTCGGCATCGACGCCGCCCTGCCACGGCTGGTTGCCGCTGCGGTCGGTGAATCGGGTACGGGCCAGTCGGGCCCGCAGGTCGTCGAGGACCGCATCGGGCACGTCGATGCGGAAGGAAGAGACAGACATTGGTCCTCCGATAAGGAGGGCGCTCCCCGACGCGGAAAGTCAGCTGAGGGGGACGGCCGAGAGGAGCGCCCAGGAATGGCGATGGGTGGTCACCGGGCTCACCTCCTCTCGTGGCTGACGAAGATCACTCTAGCCGAGTGGGTCGGGGAGCCGGCCCCGGGCTGGAAACCGCGACGGGGTCCGTGGCGGGTACGCCTCGCAGTGTTCGGCCCAGTGCTGGGCGGCGGTGGCGAGGGCGTCGGCGGACACGGTGAGGACCAGCGGGTAGATCGCTGTGGACGGGCGGCGCATCCACGGTGGCAGCGACTCGGCGGAGAACTCCACGATCAGCTCCAGCCGGCGGCGGCGCAGCACCCGGCTGCGCAGGACCAGGTTGGGTTCGGTGAAGCGGACCAGCGCCGGCGGCGCGCTCAGCCCGAGGGCGGCGGTGGCCTGCCCGTGCAGCCAGCCGCCGAGGGCGCGGGCCTCCTCGACCATGAGGCTCGGGTAGTGGTGTGACCAGGTCTGACCGTCGGCAGTGCGGGCGTCCACCTCGATGAGCAGCCAGTCGTGCCAGCCGGGCGTGGGCCCCTCGGGGTCGTCGGGCGGGTCGATGCCGGGCTGGTAGCCGACGGGACGTATCCGCACCCGAGCGCCATCGTCAGACCGGATCTCCACTCGATCATTCTGGCCGACCGAAGCAGACTTTCGCCCCCAAATCGGTCACTTGGCGACGGTTCGCCGCACGCCACCGTGCTCCGCGCAGGCATTGGGCCGGCCGCCGGTCAGGCTGACCGAACCGTCCCGACACTGCACCAGGTAACCCCGGCCGGACCAGAACTGCGGAACGCAGTCGAACCAGTCGCACACCTCGGCGGCCGGCTTGCGGATCCGCGTCCCGCCGCAATAGTCGTACCCCAGCGGGTTTTCCGGCGCCCCACAGCGCGGGCCCTGAGACGCGCTCGGTGACGGCCGTGGTGACCTCGTCGGCTTCGACGGCGGGGTGACCCGCACCGGCGACGGGCGGATCAGCGCGGGCGCCACGCTGTGGGTGGGAGCCGGGGTGGCGGCGACGGCCTCCTCCGGGCTACCGGTCGGGTCGGACGGGTCCGACTCGATCAGCGCCGCCGGCACCAGCAGCGCGATGGCGGCGGCCACCGCGAGGGTCCGCCGACCACCCGGCACCCGCGCGGTGAACCGGGCCTGCGCGGGGGTGTTCACTGCCGGCCGGAACGGCTTGAGCTGGGCGTGCTCGGCGATCAGCTCGTCGAGCTGGCCGAGCACCGCGGCGCGTTGTTCGATCGCGTCGGCGAAGGCCAGCGTCAGCTTGAACCGGAAGTCCGGCGCAGCGTCGGTGGGCAGCAGCAACCCGGAGGTGAGCCGCCGGTCCAGCGCCTGGATCAGGGTGACCGGGGCCGCCGGGTCGTGGGCCAGCCCGGTGATCCGGCCGTACGCCCACTCGCGCCGGCCTCGCCCACCGAGCAGCACCAGCCGACGGCTGGTGATCACGGCCATGCCGGCGTCGGTGACGCGTACGCCGTCGGGGCGGCGTGGGCGCAGCGGCCCGGTCTGCGGGGCGACAGTCAGGTCGGGCGCGGGCAGCACTGTGGTGTGCCGCACCTCGACCAGTTGCGCCGCGGGCAGTGCCCAGAGCACCACCTCGTCGGCGGCCAACTCCAGCGGCAGTCCCGCACCGGCCGCCGCCGAGCCCTGGAAGTCGGCGGCCAGGACGCGCAGCCGCCGTAACTCGTCGTCGCGTCGCCGCCACGCCGCTTCGGCGCCGCGGTAGGTGCTGACCCGCCGCACGTTCTGCCGGTGCGCCCACCGGTACCGCCAGGTGGAACCCGTCGATTCAGTCTTTGCCACGCCGACTCCTTCGCCGCGCAGGCCACCAATCTGGGGTGTCATGGGGATTAACAGGCGCGGCGCGGCGCTCGGAAACGCCGAAACGGGTGAACTGTCCGATCGGCGGAGGAACCAACACGATAGGGCGATACTGGTGCCGACGTTCATCTTTACCGAGGGGGTGCGGGTCGTGCCGCAGGACAGGCCCGCCGTGGTCGTCGGCGTGGACATCGGCACCACCAGCACCAAGGCCGTCGCGTACGACACCGACGGGCGGCAGCTCGCCAGCCACTCGGTCGGCTACCCGCTGGACGACCCCCAACCCGGGTACGCCGAGCAGGAGCCGCAACTCATCCTCGACGCCGTGCTGAAGTCGATCAGCATGGTGGTGGCCGAGCTGGTCGACCCGGTGGCCGGGCTCTCGTTCAGCTCCGCAATGCACAGCCTGATCGGCCTGGACGCGGCCGGCAACCCGCTCACCCCGTCGGTCACCTGGGCCGACTCGCGGGCGACCCGGCAGGCGGAGCGGCTGCGGGCGGTGCCGTCCGGGCTGGCCCTGCACCGTCGCACCGGCACGCCGGTCCATCCCATGTCGCCGCTGCCCAAGCTGCTCTGGTTCGCCGAGCAGGAGCCGAAGCTCTTCGAGAGCGTCGCGCACTGGGTGGGCATCAAGGACTGGGTGCTGCTGCGGCTCTGCGACGCGCTGGTCATCGACCACTCCATCGCCTCGGCCACCGGCCTGATGGACATCCACACACTGGAGTGGGACAGCGAGGCGCTGACCATCGCCGGCATCACCGAGGAGCAACTCCCCCAGCTCGTCGCCACCACCGCCGTGCTGCCCAGCCTCACCCCGCAGGTCGCGGCCGTGACCGGTCTGCCGGAGCGCACCCCGGTGGTGGTCGGCGCCGGTGACGGGCCACTGGCGAACCTGGGCCTGGGCGCGGTGCACCCGGGCATGGTGGCCTGCTCGATCGGCACCAGCGGCGCGATGCGCGTGATGGTGGAGCGGCCGGGCGTGGACCCGCTCGGTGGGGTGTTCTGCTACGCGCTGACCGAGCACCGCTGGACGGTCGGCGGCGCGATCAACAACGGCGGCATCGTCCTCAAGTGGGCCGGCGCGGCGCTCGCCCCGGACCTGGGCGAGCACGCCGAGGAGGAGCTGGTCGCCCTCGCCGCCCGCGCGCCGGTCGGCTCGGGTGGGCTCATCATGCTGCCGTACCTGCACAGCGAACGCGCGCCGCACTGGAGCGCGCTGCCGCGCGGCGCGTACGTGGGGTTGACCCACGGGCACCGCCGCGAGCATCTGATCCGGGCGGCGCTGGAGGGGGTCTGCCAGCAGCTCGCGCTGGTGCTCAGCTCGGTGCGCTCGGCCGGCAACGAGGTCCGCGAGATCCGGGCCGGTGGCGGTTTCGCCCGCAGCGGCCTGTGGCGGCAGATGCTCGCCGACGTGCTCGGCCTGCCGGTGAGTTTTCCAGCCGCGCACGAGGGGTCGAGCTTCGGCGCGGCGCTGCTCGGCATGCAGGCGCTGGGGCTGATCCCCAGCATCGACGTCGCCGCCGACCTGGTGCGGATCGAGGAGACGGTACGCCCCGACCCGGCCGCCGCCGCCACCTACGCGGCGCTGCTGCCGCTCTTCGCCGAGCTGTACGACGCGCTGGTGCCCGCGTTCACCTCGATGCGCCGGCTGGCGCCCAGCCTGCCCGCGGAACCCGAGCCCTCGGCGGGACCGCCGATGTGACCCTCCGGCCGTGGGTGACCCGGGTCAGGGTGCCTCGACGCCGGAGATCAGGTAGCGCTGCACGTCGGCGTCGAGGATCTCCACTTCCTGCGTGTCACTCGGCCCTGAGCCCCGGAACGCGGCCAACTGCTCCGCGGACTCCCAGCGTTCGTAGACGTGGATCCGTCCCGGCTCCAACGG
The DNA here is from genome assembly GCF_057766525.1 of Micromonospora sp. MGP-C2. Classification (NCBI taxonomy): domain Bacteria; kingdom Bacillati; phylum Actinomycetota; class Actinomycetes; order Micromonosporales; family Micromonosporaceae; genus Micromonospora; species Micromonospora sp. MGP-C2. The sequence goes on along the minus strand of NZ_JBYMEN010000002.1, from coordinate 5,350,723 downwards.
GTCGGCCGCGAGCAGGAAGTCGAGGCAGCCGGCGGTGGCGCGCGCCTGCGCGATGACCTGTTCGCAGTCGGCCAGGTAGGCCTCACGTGCGGCCGGTGCGACCTGCAGACTGCCTGCAATGATCAACATGGGGACCTCCGGGTCGGTGCCGCTGATGAGGCTGATGCCTGTGAGTCATTTTTATACCTGTGAGTCATCACGCTCGTGCGGACATCGCCGCCCGGACGGGTGACGCCGGTCCCGCTGGCCTCACCAGCCACCGGCGCTTCATATCGTGCAAACGTGAGAAAAAGCGACAAGAAGCGCTCATCTTCCCTACTGGGGGCCCCTGTCCGCGTACCCCTGAAGTGGCTGGCGACGACGGTCGCGCTTGCCGTGGTCGCGACGACCGGGCCGGCCACCGCGGACGGGCAGGGCCACGAGCCCGGTGTGGAGCCGACGCCGGAGCGGGCGGCGACCAGCGAGGTGTCCTGGTTGTCGTTCCCCGGCGGGGTGTTCGCTGTGGACTCACTCGGGCACACCGTGCGCTACCGCGCCTGCGACGGCGACACCGGCCGGATCGCCGACCCGGGCATGCGGGTCGCCGCCGGGGTGGCCAGCGGCGCTGTCGTCGTCGGGGGCACGGCCTACCGCTACCGGGTGCCGCTGGTCGGACGCGCCGAGGGCACGCTTGAGGTGATCCAACGGCACCGGTCGCCGACGACGCTGACCGGCGTGGTGGTCACCAGCCCGCAACCGCCCACCGACCCGATCGCCGGAGCCCGGCTGTTTCCGCTCAGCGGGCAGCTCGCCCGGGTGGTCGCCGACGCGAGCCTCAACCCGGCCGGGGCCACCGTCCGCGACCTGTCCGGCCGGTACGGCGACCAGCAGATCGCGGTCAACGGCTCGCTGCGCCCTAAGGCCGCCAGCGTGATCAAACTGTGGATCCTCGTCGAGCTGCTCCGCCGGGTCGACTGTGGACAGGTCGTGCTGATCGACTCGATGAACCAGCGGTCCACCATCCTGGCCCGCCGGATGCTCGACAGTGCGGCCGCCCAGCGTGGCGAGGAGAACTACACCAGCCCGGACGACGTGGTGTCCCTGCTCGGCGCCGTCTGGGACGGCGAGATCCTCACCCCCGCGTCCCGTGACCTGATGATCGGGTTCATGCGGGAGCAGACCCTGAACACCAAGATCCCGGCGGCGTTGCCGCCCGGGGTGCCGGTGGCCCACAAGACCGGTGACCTGCCGGACGCCTCCCACGACGTCGGCTACTACCTGATCCCGGGCACCGAGACCGCCGTCGCGTTCCTCACCGCCGGGCCGATGGCCACCGGCGACGAGACGGTCCGTCGGATGGCCCGTACCGTCTACGACTTTCTCGTCACCCCCAGCGAGGGGGCGGTCGAGGAGTGAGCCGTCAGGCGCCGGGGATGTTCGCCGGCGGGTTTTCGCCAACCAGGTCGGCCGCCGGCGGGTCGGCCGACACCGGCGATCCGAAGTCCGAGTACGTCAGGTCGAGCTGTGCGGTCTGCGACTGCTCGCTGGCCAACTCGATGCGGTAACGCACCAACCGCCCCTGCTCGTCGACGGCCGCCGTGAACGGCACCGCCCCGGCCCGGTCACCGAGCACCTTGCTGACCCCGCTGCCCAGCACCGCGCCGCTCTCGCGCAGGTCCAACGTGCCGGCGAACTCCCGCGTGGCGGTCTGCCGGACCCCGGCCGGCGCGGCCAACGTGCTGGCCAGCCGGGTGTTGTCCAGGCCCTGCTTGGCCGCCGGCTTTCCCGCGGCGCCGACGTGCCACCAGGTCTTGCCGTCCCAGACCGGCACTCGGCGGTCCGGGGCGGTCACCCGCACGTAGACGTCCGGCCCGGTCGTCAACCGCTCGATCTTCACCTCACCGGTGGGCACCTTCAGCGAGGTGGTCTCCAGACCACGCTTCGTCTTCGGGTCCCACAGCAGCACCGTGGCGTCGCCGTCCGCGCCGCCGGTGCCCACTGTCAGCTTGTACGTCTGCTCGTCGGCCTTCGCGGCGGCGGCCTTCAACACGGCGACCGGGTCCGTCGGGCCGGCCGACGCCGCCGGGCGACCCGCGTCCGGCTCGTCGCCGCCAGCCACCAGGGCGTACGCCCCGGCGCCCACCGCCACCACGAGCACGGCGACAGCAGCGATCAGCTTCGGCTTCTGCACGGTCATCTCCCCCGAGCGGCACGCCGCCGGCCGGTCGCCGATCGACGCTCACCGCGGTGCGGTCCGGCCAGACTAGCCGGACCGCCCGACGTCACGCGCGGCTGATCGCGTTGGCGTGGATCGCCTCGTTCAGGTACGCGGCCAGCCCCGGGGCGATGCTCTCGTAGTGCGCGGTGAACCGCTCGTCGGCCAGGTACATGTCGGCCAACCCGGTCTGCATCTCGTACGAGCACTCGTAGAACCAGCGGCTGATGATCTGCCGGTGCTCCTCGGCCAACTCCATCGCCTCCGGGCCGTCGGCCGGGGCGCCCGAGGCCATCACCGCGACGATCCGTCGACCCCAGTCCTCGTTCTCCGCCTTGATCCGTAGCCAGTCCTCCTTGCTGTAGCGGGAGGCCCGCCGGTTCGACTCCCGGTACGCGTCGGTGTCACCCCAGCGCTGCTCCGCCTCGGCCTGGTGCTCCTCCGGGTCGACGTCACCGAAGACCTCGAACCGCTCTTCCGGAGTGAGTTGGATGTTCAACTTGCTCGCCTCCATCGCGAACTCGATCGCCGTGACCATCTCCTGCAACCGCTTCATCCGTACCGTCAGCAGCTCGTGCTGTCGGCGCAGGTGGGCGGCCGGGTCGGCCGCCGGGTCGTCGATGATCGCGGTGATCTCCTCAAGCGGGAAACCCAGCTCCCGGTAGTACAGGACGAGTTGCAGCCGTTGCAGGTCCGCCTCGTCGTAGCGGCGGTAACCAGCAGAGGTCCGTCCGCTCGGCGAGAGCAACCCGATCTCGTCGTAGTGGTGCAACGTCCGGATCGTCACGCCAGCCAGCTTCGCCACCTGACCCACCGTGTACGCCATGGTTCCCCTCCCTTCCGGGAACCAGGCTCCCGCCTGCCGCTACGTGAGGGTCAAGCCCGATTCTGGCCCACCATGGCCGGGCCGTCCGGCCGCCCGTACAGATAGCCCTGACCGCGCGGGCAACCGATTGCGGCGACCGCCTCGTGCTGGCGCTCGGTCTCCACGCCCTCGGCGACCACAGTGAGGTCGAACGCGCCAGCCAGCCGGGTGATCATCTCCACCGTGGCGTACGCCCGGTCGTCGGCACCCAGCCGGGCCACGAACGAGCGGTCGATCTTCAGCTCGGTGGCCGGGATGCGGTGCAGGTAGCTCAGCGACGAGTAACCGGTGCCGAAGTCGTCGATGGCGATCCTGATGCCCAGCTCCCGGATCTGGTGCAGCCGCTCCAGCACCGCGTCGGTGCCCTCGATCAGCGCCGACTCGGTCAGCTCCAGGGTCAACGCCCGCGGCGCCAGCCCGGCGGCACTGGTGGCCGCGGTGACAGTGGCGATCAGGTCCGGCCGGCGCAGGTGCGCCGCGGCGATGTTCACCGCGACTGTCGCCTCCGGCACCCGGCCCCGCCAGGTCGCGGCGGCCCGGCACGCCTCGTGGATCACCCAGCGGTCGATCGGCAGGATCAACCCGGTCTCCTCGGCCAGCGGCAGGAACCTCGCCGGTGGCAGCATCCCCAGACGCGGGTGCCGCCAGCGCACCAACGCCTCGGCGCTGCGAACCGCGCCGGTGCACAGGTCGACGATCGGTTGGAACTCCAGGTGCAGCTGCTCCTCGTCGACCGCGCGGCGCAGATCGGCGATCAACTCGGCGCGGGAGACGGCCGACTCGCGCAGCGCCGGGGTGCACGTCCGGTACGCGGACTTCCCAGCCGCCTTCGCCGCGTACATGGCGATGTCGGCGTCGCGCAGCAGGTCGGTGTGCGAGGCGTGCTGCGGGCCGTACTCGGCGATGCCGATGCTCGCCGACGGGTGCACCCCGACGTCCTCCTCGTCGCCGGAGGGCCGCAGCGCGTCCAGCAGCCGCTCGGCGAGCCGCTCCGGTGAGACCGGTCGCTCGCCGTCGACCAGCACCGCGAACTCGTCGCCACCGAGCCGGGCGATGGTGCCGTCGTCGCTCACGGCAGCCCGCATCCGGGCCGCCAACCCGGTCAGCAGAGTGTCGCCGGTGGCGTGCCCGAACCGGTCGTTGACCTGCTTGAACCCGTCCAGGTCGAGCAGCAGCACGGCCACCGGTCGCCCGTCGCGCAGGGCCAGGCGCAGCCGCCGGTTGAACAGCAGCCGGTTGGGCAGCCCGGTGAGCTGGTCGCCGTACGCGAGCCGGCGCAGCCGGGCCACCAGCCGCAGGTTCTCGTTGGCGGCCAGCCCCTGCCGTACGGCGAGGGCCGCGAGCAACGCCATCATGGTGACGAAGACCAGCTGCGGGGCCTGCCCGGTGGGCCGACGGGTCAGCACCACCGCGATGATCGCCCCACCCACCGGCAGGTACGGCAGCGCCACCCGCCACCAGGGCGGCAGCGGCGACACGGCGGCGTCGTCGGTGCCGTCGCAGTCCGGTGGTGGCGGATTCCGGGTGGCCAGGCCGATCAGCAGGTAGCTCAGCGGCCAACACAGGTCGATCGGGTGACCGGGGGCGTAGTCGGCACGGACGACCAACGACACGTAGACGACGTCGGCGACGACCCGCAGGGTGAGGCTCACCGCGAGCACGCTCATCGGCCGCCACATCGGCCGGGCCGGGCCTGCGACGGCGACCAGGATGGTGAGCTGCATCAGGTCGAACATCGGGTAGAGCAGCCCCAGCGTGCGCGCCGGGTCGGCCAACTCGGCGGCGGCCACCCCGCGGAACACCAGCACCCAGCCGATCGGCACCAGGGCCAGCGCGACGATCATCCCGTCCAGCAACGTACGGGCCCGCCCCACCGCCGACCGGGGCGCCGACGGCGAGCTGAGCAGCGCCGCCGTACCGGTGAGGATGCCGGCGGTGAAGACCACCCCCACCAACGGTGTGTGCGGCAGGTCGCCGCCGACGAGCCGCTGCGTCGTCCAGATCGCCCGGCCGAGCGCGGCGAGCGCCATGGTGACGGCGAGCAGCCTCCAGAACCGGCGCAGTGGCACCGGATGCCGGCGGGCCGCCCCTACGCACGCGAACGTCGCCCAGCCTGCGACCAGCATCCCGCCGAGATCACTGACCAACGCGGCACCGGGCAGCGCCGCGACAAGCCAGCATGCCTCCAGCAGGATGACTGCGGCCGCGACGGCAGCACCGGCGGGGCTGAGAAGCCCCGCAGCCTGCTTTCCGTCCTGTCGGGACACGGTTGCTCCGGCTCTTCGTCGTACGTGCACCCTCGGCGGACCTGTCCACGGCAAACCCCGAAAGCCTAGCCAGCGCCCCGGGTGCCCGCCAAGGTCCGGACGGCCGCGCGATTCGACCCGGTTCGGCCACGTAGGACGGCCGCGCCGTTACCTGTTCGGCCGTACCATCTCCCCGGTGACCTCTACCCGCCGGCGGCTGGTGGCCGCCTCCATCCTTCTGTTGGTGGAAGCGGTGCTGTTCGCACTCCTCGTCACCGAGTCCCTGGCGGGTGCCATCGTCGCCGCTGGCATCACCTGCCTGTCGTTCTGGGCGCACCTCGTCCTGCACGAGTGCGGACACCTCGTCGCGGCGAAGCTGCTGCGCCTGGAGGTGGTCGCCGTCCGTATCGCGCCGTTCACCGGGTGGCGCAACCACGTGTCGGTCCGACCTGCGCCGTCGTCGACTGCGTTGCCGCTGCGGATGGTGCTGTTCTACCTCAGTGGCCCAGTGGTCAACCTGTGCACCGCGACGGTGCTGGGTGCCGCGACGGCGTTGACAAGCACACCGGTGCCACGCTTCGCGCTGCTCAGCGCAGCACTACTCGCGGCGCTTCTGGGGCTGGCCAACCTCGTTCCCTCGCCCCACAGTGACGGCCGCAACCTGCTCCCCTGGCTCTCGGCGCCGACCGCCACCAGCGCGGCGCTGCGGGCGGCCTACTACCAGGAGGAGATAAACCGGACGCTGCGGACGATCAGCCATGGAGAGGCGGACGACGGCCACCTCGGAGATCCGGTTCGCGACGGTAACGACACGCGGCTCGCGCTCGCCGCCTTTCAACGCCGCTGGAGCACGGGACACGCGCGGTCGGCGACGGACTTCGTCGCCGACGCCGAGCGACTCGCGGCGCTGGCTCGCGCCGACAGCACCGATCCCGTGACGGCCGCCGCCATCGGGCAGGCGCTCAGCATCCAGTTCGGGTTGTGGTACCTGTACGCCGCGGTGGTGACCAGATCACCTGTCGACCACCGCGAGGTGGTGGAGATCTGGGAACTGGCACAGCTCGGCTTTCAGGTGCAGCCACACAGGTTGGCCGCCCGTGTCGCGATGAGCCTGGCGTACCTGCTCAACCAGCGGCCGGAGCAGGCGCGGTCGCTGCTTCTCGACGTTCGGGCCGGTGTCGACCCGCCGGATCTGTGCAGCGTCGCGTTTCTCCTGCGGGCCATCGCCGAGTGCCACCTGGGCAACCACGCCGATGCGGACACCCACATCAGGGCGGCCGGCGGCGGCTACCGGCAACTGACACAGATCGTTGCCACGATCCGGGCGGCCGATCCGGTGCTGCCGTTGTCCGCCCCGGCACCGATGGCTGGCATCTGACCGGTGTGCCGCCAGCCCCAGGTACGGGCGGTGGGGTGGGTCTGCGACGAGTGTGTCAGCGGCCGGCGGAGCGGTTCCACGGCGATCGGGAGCGGCGACTCGGCGGCGTCGTCGGTGCCGTCGCAGTCCGGTGGTGGCGGGTTCCGGGTGGCCAGGCCGATCAGCAGGTAGCTCAGCGGCCAGCACAGGTCGATCGGGTGACCGGGGCAGCCCCAGCGTGCGCGCCGAGTCGGCCAACTCGGCGGCGGCCACCCCGCGGAACACCAGCACCCAGCCGATCGGCACCAGGGCCAGCGCGACGATCATCCCGTCCAGCAACGTGCGGGCCCGCCCCACCGCCGACCGGGGCGCCGACGGCGAGCTGAGCAGCGCCGCCGTACCGGTGAGGATGCCGGCGGTGAAGACCACCCCCACCAACGGTGTGTGCGGCAGGTCGCCGCCGACGAGCCGCTGCGTCGTCCAGATCGCCCGGCCGAGCGCCGCGAGCGCCATGGTGACGGCGAGCAGCGTCCAGAACCGCCGCAGCGGCGCCGGATGCCGGCGGGCCACCCCGACGCATGCGAACGTCGCCCAGCCGGCGACCAGCATCCCGCCGAGATCACTGACCAGCGCGGCACCGGGCAGCGCGGCCACCAGCCAGCACGCCTCCACGGCCAGAACCGCACCTACGGCGATCAGGCCACCACGGGCCGTCCGGGACGTCGCGAACGTCGGCCGGTCAGCGTGGTCGGGACGCGTGGGCGGTGCCGACGCGGTGGACACCGCGACGGCCTGGCTCACGTCCTGCGGTGACACGGCGAACGCTCCGGCTCTCTCTCGTGGTGCACCCTCGACACCGAGGACCGGTCCCAGCAAACCTGGAAAGCCTAGCCAGCGGCCGGATGACCCGCCAGAGCCGAACGGCAGGCCCGCCATTGACAAAAGGTGCGGGCCACCCGTCACCGGGCGGCCCGCACCGTCACTGCGGTTGGGTGGTCAGCACGTCACCATCGGCGGGTGCTGTCCGGCCACGAGTCGTACGGCAGCGCCGAGAGCAGCGGATCCCAACCGGTGCTCGTGCTGCCGGCGGGAACGTAGGCCGTGAGGTCGGTGCCGCTGCCGTTGTACGGGCTGGCATCCAACCAGCCGGTCACCACCCCGTTCGCGTCGCGGCGGTAGTAATGCCCGCCGCCGGGCGAGAAGAGCGACGTGACGCCGCCCCAGCCGCTGCTGGCCGGATCCACGCGGCTCCACGGACCCGTCGCCGGGATGGTGTACGTGGCGAGGGCGCCCGCGTTCGTCGTGGCGAGCAGCCGCCCCTTGCCGGTGGCGGCGAGCGAGGGCACACCGAAACCGCTGTCGATGACGGTCGTGTTCGTGGTGATGTCGGTCGTCGTGTTGGCCGGCTTGGCCTTCGTCACCGTGTAACGGTGCAGGACACCGCCGGCCTGACCGAACAGCGAGCCGAAGCCGTCGTAGACCAGGCGATCGTGGGTCCACCCGCCGCCGATGCGCTCGGCCGTACGAGTGAAGGTCAGCGGGTCGGTGCCGGTGATGTCCACCCGGTACAGATTGCCGTTGTTGGTCACCAGCAGCGTGTCCGAGTTGAGCGTCGCCATCGCCTTCGGAGCGAACCCGAGGGTCTGCGCCGACACCGTGGTGACCCGCTTCTCGCCGGTCACCGGGTCGAAAGCGGTGTACGACAGCCGTCCGTCCGGCTTTGCGCCGAAGACCGACACCAGGCCGGTCCAGGGGCGGGCGGAGAGCAGGACCTGGTTCCACCCGCTGGTGCTGACCGGGTCGTTCGGGAAGGCCGTGATGTCGGACCCGCTGTCGTCGAACGGGTTGGCGTCGCGGTAGCGGTCCAGCCGACCGGCCGAGGTGCGGGCATAGTAGACACCGCCGCCGGGCGAGAGCAGGTGCGTCGGCGCGGCCCAACCGGTCTTGGCCAGTTCGCCGAGCGTCCAGGCAATCGAACCGTTGCCGTTGCCGTTGCCGTAGATGCGGTACGACAGCAGCCGCCCGTCCGCGAGCGTGCCCATGATGCGGCCGGCCCCGGGCGAGGTGATGGTCTTCTGCGCGAAGCCGGAGGAGACGAGGGTGGGCCAGCTGATGTCGGCGCCGCCGGTCGGCCTGGCCTTGGTCAGCGTCCGGCGGTACAGCTCGTTCGTATTGCCGTTGATCATGTAGAGCGAGCCGTAACCGTCGTAGGTCAGCCGGTCGTACGGTGAGAAGCCGCCGACGATGTTCGTGGCGGTGAAGGTCAGCGGGTCGAACCCGGTGACGTCCACGCGGTGCATGTTGCCGCCGGTGTCGGTGATCAGGATGGTGTTCTCGTTCAACGTGGCCATCGCCTTCGGAGCGAACCCGAGGGCGGCGGCGGAGGTGCGGTTGGCCCGCAGGTCGCCGGTCGCCGAGTCGATGACGCTGTAGGTCAGCCTCCGGTCGGCCTGCACCCCGAAGATCTGGACGTCCGCTGTCGCCTCACCGATCCAGGCGGCGAGGTCGTCGACCCGGGTGGCGGTCGCACCGTCACGTGTCTCGACCTCGCCGAGGCAGCCCTTCTGCCAGGACGACGCGACGACAGCCACCAGCGTGGCGACGCCGCCGTTCTCGCGGAACACCGGGGCACCGGCGTCACCCCGGCACAGGGTGGCGCCGCTGGACGCTCCGCTAAGACCCACCGTGGTTGCGGCGACGTTGTCCACAGTAAAACTGCCCTGGTGCAGCCGGTCGGGAACCCACTCGGTCGACGTCCGGCCGTACCCGGTCGCGGTGAGCGTCTCGGCGGCGGCCGGCGCGGTGCCGGTCAGCGTGACCGGGCCGACGTCGGTGACCGGCGTGGAGAGGCGGGCCAGCACGAGGTCGCGATCCGGGTGCGGTGTGAGCGACGCCACGCCACGCTGCTGACCGGTCGTGCCGCTCAGGTCGGTGCGGCCGACCAGCACGGTGCTCGGCTGACTCGGCGGGCCGGACCCCACGGCCGTTGAGCCCGTGGTGAAGCAGCTCTTCGCCGTCACCACCCAGTTCTCGTTGATGAGCGCGCCGGAGCAGGCGAGCTCGGCGCCGAAGCTGATTTTGACGTTGAAGCGGTAGGTGCCGTCCGGGACCGGCTGGGCGCCGGCGACGGCGTGAGCTGAGCCGCCGCCCAGCAGGCTGGCAAGGACTGTGGCGCCGAGCAGGGCTGCGCCCCACCGACGCCTTCGGTGTGCTGACAAGTGGACCCCCGCGTCCGTGGCGTGATCGCCCTCGGGTGGGCGATCAGCAGATCGACCGGACTGACGGTAATCGATAGCGGGGAATGCGGTAAACCCCGTCAGCGGCCGGCGGAGCGGTTCCAGGGAGATCGGGGCAGGGCGGTGCCGGCCACTGGGCGGCGTGCGCGGCGGCGTCTGCGCCGGCCGGGGGTGCAGGGCGGGCGGGCAACGGTGTGCACTGCCACGTCGACCGGCGGCGTCGGTCGGCCGATCAGCCAGCAGAGGAAACGTTCCATCGGGAGATCAGCCGACCGGGAGGCGCTCAGCGTCGGACCTGGAGATGTCGTACTGCGCCCCGCAGAACGTGCACTGCTGCGCATACCGGGTGCGGATCGGAATGAGCGGTATGAAGAACAGGGTGAATTTCGTCGAGCGGCGGGTGATCACCTGCGCGGCCTGGTTGCCGCAGTGACGGCAGACCTGCTGCACGACACCGGACCGGTCGACCTTGGTACGCAGACCAAAGATGAAGAACATCGCCCGCCAATACCCACTCAGACGCAGAAAGTCACCCGATCCGGCCAGCGGATCACCGGAACCCGGCCCCACCGGCTCACATCGAGCACGAGCAGGGGGCCGGGCGCCGGCGGGTCTCAGCTGGCCGGCTGGGGCTCCAGGCCGGGGATCTCGGCGGGGAGCCAGATCGGCTGCCAGTCCGGCACCTCGTGGAAGCGGCGCAGCTCGGCCAGCCCGGAAACCGACCCAGTCCAGGCCGCGTACGGCGGGTTGGTCTCGTCGAAGCCGCTCTGCACGAACGTCAGCGTGGTCCGGCCACCGGACTCGGCCAGCTCCCAGCTGGTGACGCCGACCGGGCCCCAGTCGACGGACATCTTCCGGCCCGGCTCCAGGTCGACCACCTTGGCCGCGTAACCGGCGTCGAACCCGCCCATGGCGTACCGGCCACCGACCCAGGGCTCGATGCCGATCGGGTAGCCGAACCAGGCGCTGGCCTGCTCGGAGTCGGTAAGCGACTCCCACACCTTGTCGGCCGGGGCCGCGATGACCAGCTCACCGCGCAGGTCGGCGGAGGTGAAGTCGGTGCGGGGCAGCAACGGCCGGCCCTCCAGGTGGGCCGCCAGGTTGGCGATGCACAGCGACCAGTACGTCTGGAGCACGCCCCGGATGCTGGAGCCGCTCATCGCCTCGGCGAAGTCGAAGTGGCTCTGGGTCAGCGTCAGCACGGTGCTGCCCGTGCCCTCGGCGGTCAACTGGAACTCGGTGGTGGTCTCCACCCCGTCGAGCAGCCAACTGAAGCGCAGGGTGTCGTCGTCGGCGTGCAGCAGCCGCTGATGCGGGGCGTCACCCTCGGGCGTGTAGCGGCCCCAGAACTCGTACCGCTGGGGCAGCTCGACCTCGGCGTGCTCGGCCAGCCAGAGACGCAGCTCGGCCGGGTCGGTCAGGGCCTCGCGGACGCGCCCGACCGGCGCGGAGAGACGGGCCTGGACCTTCAACGGGTCACTCATTGTCATTTCCTTTCGGATAGCAGGCGACGGCGAGCTTGAAGGCGTCTCCTTCACTGCCGCCGTAACGGGCGAACAGGTCCTGAAGTGCGGTTTGCAGGTCGTGCAGGAACTGTGGGCGAAGCTCGGCCGGCACCCGGATCTCGCCGGAGACGCCGATCGAGGGCAGCTCGGGGGCGGCCCGGTCCAGGGCCGCCACGTCGGCCTGGACCTCTTCCATCAGGTCGAGCAGATAGCCCAGGCTCAGCTCGTCGCGGGCCCGGCGCAGCCCGATCCGGCCGACGAGCCGGGGCGACAGCCAGTAGGACCGGGCGGCGGCCTGGTAGATGCCCTCGGTGATCCCGCGGACCTTGCGCTCGTTGACCAGCTCGACCAGGCCGGCCGCGACGAGCTGCTTGACGTGGTAGTAGACGCGCTGTGGCGTCTGGTCGAGTCGGGCCGCGACCTCGGTGCAGGTGCGCGGTTCGGCCAGTTGTCGCAGCACCTCGACGCGCTGCGGCTTGAGCAGGACTTCGGCCTGCTCGATCTGCTCCAGGTACAGGACGTCTCTCATAGCAAAATCAGTTTGTACGTACAAAACTTGTTTGTCAATCGGTTCGCGAGAAGCCGCGCCGACTTTCTCGACGCGGCTTCAGGCAACTGTCAGCAGGTGATCAGGGCAACCAGTCCGGTCGCAGCGGATAGCCGTTCACACCGTCCGGGCCGTTGTGCGTGGCCAGCACCTGGTGCAGCTGGATGCCGTTGCGCTCGAACGCCATCCGCGACCCGGCCATGTACAGCCCCCACACCCGGGCGGTGCCCGCACCCACCTCGGACACACAGAAGTCCCAGTGCTCGACCAGGTTGCGACACCAGGCAGCCAGCGTCAGCGCGTAGTGCTGGCGCAGGTTCTCCTCGTGGTGCACCTCGAAGCCGGCGTCGTGCACCTCGCTGATCAACCGGCCCGGACCGGCCAACTCGCCGTCCGGGAAGACGTACCGGTCGATGAACGCGCCGGAGCGGTGCGGCGCCCGATTGTCCGCGCGGGTGATGCAGTGGTTGAGCAGGCGGCCGCCCTGCCGCAGCCGACTGCGCAACGCCCCGAAGTAGGCCGGGTAGTTGCGCACCCCGATGTGCTCGGTCAGCCCGATCGAGGAGATGGCGTCGAACTGCTCCGGCGGCGCGTCCCGGTAGTCCAGGTGTCGCACCTCGGCCAGCCCGGTCAGCCCCTCCCGCTCGATCGCGGCCTGCGCCCACTGCGCCTGTGCCTGCGACAGGGTCACCCCGAGCGCCTTGACGCCGTACTCACGCGCGGCGTGCTGCACCATGCCACCCCAGCCGCAGCCCACATCCAGCAGCCGCATGCCCTTCTTGAGCCCCAGCTTGCCGGCGACCAGGTCGTACTTCGCGGCCTGGGCCTGCTCCAGCGTGTCGTCCGGAGACCGGTAGACCGCGCAGGTGTACGTCATCGACGGGCCGAGCACCTTCTCGTAGAAGGCGTTGGAGACGTCGTAGTGGTGGGAGATCGCGGTGCTGTCGCGCACCCGGGAGTGCCGCATCCCGTTCATCACCCGCTTCCAGCGCGGCAACGCCTCCTGCGGCGGTGCCGGCGGCGGCATCAGCCGCTCCCAGCCCAGCCCACGCACCAGCGCCAGCCCCTCGGCCAGCGACGGTGGGCGCAACCGCAGCTCGTCCTTGAGCACCCGCAACGCCTCGTACGGGTCGCCCGGGTGCACACCCTGCAACGCCAGGTCGCCACTGACGTAGGCCCGGGCCATGCCCAGGTCACCGGGCGCGGTGAGCAGATAGGACAAACCCCGCTCGGATTGGATCGCCAGGGTGATGCCCGCGTCGGACGGGCCGACGGAGCTGCCGTCGTACCCGGTGATCCGCACCGGCAACGGCCCCGAGGTGACCGCGCGGATGACATCCGCCACGGTCGGACCCGTTTGCCGGCCCCCCGCCGGTGGGGTGGCGGGGACGCTCGCCGCCCCCTGATCTCTGTCGGTCAGGCTCATGCTCGTGCTACCGCCTTTTCGTACAGTCCCGTCAGCCGGTGGTCCGGGTCGTAGCGGTCTTTCACCGCGCGCCACGTGTCGCCGCCGTAGAGGCGATCGAAGGCGTCCCGGTCGTAGTACGCGTCGGAGTAGAGCGACTTGTGCCCGCCCGACTCCGACACCCTGCGTTCGATCGTGCGGTTGACGTCGCCGTCGGCGGCGCCCGGCGCGATCGGCACGCTCCCCCAGAACCCGATGTTGACGTAGTCCTGCCCCGGCCGGAGTGGATACAGCGGCCAGGACCGTGCCGAGCCGGGCCCCGCCGGCTCACGCAGTCGCAACGGACACAGCCACACCGGGTTCATCCCCACTGCGCTGGCAAACCAACGCAGGAAGTCCGCCGTCTCACCCAGCGGGATCTCCACGTCCTGCACGACCCGCTCCCGGGCCGGTTGCCCGCGCAACCGGTCGATCCGGGCCGCCACCTGGTGTCGGTGCTCAAGACGGACCAGCCGGTGGTAGAAGTCGCTGCGCCGGTAACGCGCCGGCCAGAACCTGCGCATGACCGGGTGCTGCGCACCGAACGCCGCCGAGCACCAGAACCAGTCGGTGTCCCAGCGCCAGAGATAGTCGTGCGCGGTGAGCACGTCGCGGGTGCGCTGGCGCAGCGACCGGTAGTAGATCGCCTGGCCGGTGTAGTCGCTGGGCGGGCCGGCCGCGTCGGTGAACGTGGCGAGCACCAGGTACGCCTCACCGGGGCTGAACATCACCCCGTCCATCGCGTCGACCGGCTCGCCGGCCCAGGATCGGGTCGCGGTCACCTCCGCGATCGCGTCGGTGAGCGCCTCCAGCTGGGTGAACCGGACGTTGCGCAACGCCACGTACCGGCCGACCGGTTGCAGCTCGATGCGCAGCCGGGTGGCGTAGCCGAGGCTGCCCAGCGAGTTGGGGAACGCGGCGAACAGGTCGGCGTGCTCCCCGTCGGGTCGGGCGGTGACGACCTCGCCGGAGCCGGTGAGCACGTCCAGCTCCCGGACCGACTCGTGCGGCAGGCCGTTGCGGAACGAGGTCGACTCGATCCCGAGGCCGGTCACCGCACCGCCCAACGTGATGGTGCGCAACTGTGGCACCACCAGCGGCATCAGCCCGTGTGGCAGGGTCGCGTCGACCAGGTCCTCGTACGTGCACATGCCCTGCACGTCGGCGGTGCGGCCGGTCGGGTCGACCGACAGCACGCCGTTCAGGCCACTCACGTCGAGCCCCGGAGTCCGGGGAGCGGACCGGGGGCGGAACAGGTTGGAAGTGCGTTTGGCCAGCCGGACAGGCTCGCCCGTGGGCACCGCGGCGTACGACCGTCGCAGCGTGTCCACCGCTTGATCATGGTCAATGGGGTGATCCACACGCTCAGCGCGCATGTGATCACCTTACGCTCGCGTTCCAAAATCCGTGGGACGTCGACGATGGGAGTTTCCCGTCCGCTGACCGGCTCGGCCGTTACCGTGGCGGGCATGCCATCGCCCGCGATCGCCGCCCTGGAAGCAGCCCAACTGCCATATCGGCTGGTCAGCCGCGGTGAGGCCGGCAGCCTCGCGGAGGCTGCCGCGGCCCAGGGTGTGGCCGTCGCCGATGTGGTGAAGACGATCGTGGTCCGCCGGAGTGCGGACGATCACCTGTTCGTGCTCACCCCCGGGGACCGGGTCGTCTCGTGGCCCAAGCTGCGCGCCCTGCTCGGGGTGCAGCGGCTGTCCATGCCCGACGCGGCGGGCGCACTGGCCGCCACCGGTTACGAACGCGGCACCATCACCCCGTTCGGCGCGAGCACGGCCTGGCCGGTGATCGCCGACGAGCGACTGCGCGGCCGGGAGATCAGTCTCGGCGCCGGTGAACGCGGCCTCGCCATCGCCGCCGACGCCGATGCCGTGATCGCCGCCCTCGACGCCACAGTGGCCGACGTCACCGACCCGCAGCCGACCCGCTGAGTGCTGCCGGCGTCACTGCCACGGCCTAGTGTTGGAGACATGCCAAAAGCCGTGTGGAACGACCTGGTCGTCGCCGAGAGCGACGACACCGTGCTGGTGGAGGGCAACCACTACTTCCCCCGCTCCGCCCTGCGCGACGACCTGATCCGGGAGTCCGCGACGCACACCGTCTGCCCGTGGAAGGGCACCGCCTCGTACTACACCCTTGAGCACGAGGGCAGCACCAGCGCGGACGCCGTCTGGTATTACCCGGAGCCCAAGCCGGACGCCGAGATGGTGCGTGACCGGGTGGCGTTCTGGAAGGACGTCCGGGTCGTCGACTGACCGCCGGGCTGGCTCCGGCGCGCCGCCGTGGGCGAGGATGACGCGTATGTCCGCGCCCCACGAACGCCCCGACCCCGCCGGCACCGTCTACGGCGGGCGACAGGCACGCCGCCCCGGGCCGCTGGCCGACCCGCTGCTGCGGGTCGCGGTGGCTGTCGGGGTCGTCGGCGCGCTCCTCGGGGTGGTCTTCGCCACCGGGCTGCTCGACGGGCAGGACGAGCAGCCCGTGCCGGCGACTGTCGGCGCGTCGTCCAGCGCCGCGGCGCCGACCGACCCGGCGGCCGACCCGAGCGCACCGGCCGAGCCGTCACCGACCCCGTCGGCGACCCCGGCCGGGCCACCCACCGGGCCCCGGGTGCTCCGGGTTGCCTCCGGGCTCTGCCTCGGGCTCGACGGCGACGGCGAGAAGGCCGGCGCCCGGTTGGCCGCGTGCAGCGGCGGCCCGGAGCAGCAGTGGGTGGTCAACCCGGTCGGCGCGGACGTGCTGACGTTGACCAACGCGGCCCACGGGCAGTGCCTGGACGTCGAGGGTGGCAGCCGGGACGACGGCGCACGGGTGGTGCAGTGGCCCTGCCACGGCGAGGCCAACCAGCAGTGGCGGCTCACCGCGATCGGCACCGGCCCGGTGCTGCTGGTCGCGGCGCACAGCGGCAAGTGCGCGCAGGCCGACGACGACGGCGTCGAGGCGGGCGACGAGGTCCGGCAGCGGCCCTGCGACGGCCGGCCGGCCCAGCAGTGGACCCTGAGTTGACCGACCGGCCGCAGTCGCTGCCGCCCGCCCGGCCTCAGCCCCGGAAGCTCCACGCCTTCGGGGCGGTCGCGGCGGCCAGCACGGCCTCCGGCACCGGCCGGCCCGGTCGCCGACGCAGCAGCAACGACAGTCCGGCCGCGCCGATCGACAGCGCGCCCGCCACGTACCAGGCCATCGCGTAGTCGCCGAGCCGGTCGCGGACCAGCCCCGCACCGGTCGCCGCGACCGCCGCGCCGAGTTGGTGCGCGGCGAACACCCAGCCGAACACCACCGCTCCGGCGCCACCGAAATACTCCCGGCACAACGCCACTGTCGGCGGCACGGTGGCCACCCAGTCCAGGCCGTAGAAGACGATGAACACCAGCATGGTCGGCTCGGCGGTGCCGGAGAACAGGCTCGGCAGCACCAGCAGGGACGCCCCACGCAGCGCGTAGTACATGCCGAGCAGCAACCGACTGTCCACCCGGTCGGTGAGCCAGCCGGAGGCGATAGTGCCGACGATGTCGAAGAGCCCAACCAGGGCGAGCAGCCCGGCCGCCGTGGTCTGGGCCATGCCGTGGTCGTGCGCCGCCGGCACGAAGTGGGTGCCGACCAGGCCGTTGGTCGTCGCGCCGCAGATCGCGAACCCCCCGGCCAGCAGCCAGAACGGGCGGGTCCGGGCCGCGGTCCCCAGCGCGCCCAGCGCCCGGGCCGCCGCGCCGCCGGTCGCCGGGGGTGCCGCGACGACCTCGTCCGCCCCGTAGGCGGGCAGACCGAGATCCGCCGGGTGCTCGCGCAGGAACCACACCACCAGGGGTACGACCGCCAGCGCGGCTCCGGCCACGACGAGTGCCGCCGTACGCCAGCCGTGGTCGCGCACCAGGATGGCGATCAGTGGCAGGAACACCAGTTGTCCGGCGGCCCCGCCGGCGGTCAGCACCCCGGTGACCAGGCCCCTTCGCCGGACGAACCAGCGCCCGGTGATGGTGGCCACGAACGCCAGCGCCATCGACCCGGTGCCCAGGCCGACCAGCACACCCCAGCAGAGCAGGAGCTGCCAGCTGGCGCTCATGAAGACAGTCAGCCCGCTGCCCGCGGCGACCAGCAGCAGCGCCACCGAGACCACCCGGCGGATGCCGAACCGGTCCATCAGTGCGGCGGCGAACGGCGCGGTCAGCCCGTAGAGCAGCAGGTTGACCGAGACGGCCGCGGAGATCGTGGCCAGTGGCCAGCCGAACTCCTCGTGCAACGGGTGCAGCAGCACCGACGGGGTGGCGCGGAAGCCGGCAGCACCGACCAGCGCCACGAAGGCGACGGCGGCGACCAGCCAGGCGGGATGCAGACGGCGGTTCTTTGACACGGCACCAGTCTGGGCGGAGCCGTACGGCACGACGAGTGGCCGGAAAGCCATCATGCGCAATAATCGGGCCATGACCGTTCGCCCGCACCGGATCGCCGTACTCGCCCTGGAGCACGTGGTCGGCCTGGACCTCGGCACCCCCGCGCAGGTCTTCAGCACCGCCCGGGCCGCCGACCAGACGCCCTTTTACGACGTGCGGGTGTGCACCCCGGGCGGGCGACCGGTGCGTAGCACCGCCGGCTTCCAGGTGGTCCCCGACCATGGTCTGGAACTGCTCGACACCGCCGACACGGTGATCGTCCCGGGCATCCACGACGGCACCGCGTTGATCTCGGGCACCGTCGAGCCGGAGGTCGCCGAGGCGCTGCGTGGGGCACACGAGCGGGGTGTCCGGATCATGTCGATCTGCACGGGAGCGTTCGTGCTGGCCGCCGCCGGGCTGCTCGACGGGCGTCGGGCAACGACCCACTGGGCGTACGCCGAGCGGTTCCGCAGCCTGCACGGCCGAGTGGACCTCGACCCGGGCGTGCTCTTCATCGCCGACGACCAGGTGCTCACCTCGGCCGGGGTCGCCGCCGGCATCGACCTCTGCCTGCACGTCATCCGCCTCGACCACGGCAGTGAGGTGGCCAACCGGGCGGCGCGGCGCTGCGTGATGCCGCCGTGGCGCGACGGTGGCCAGGCGCAGTACATCGAGCGGCCGGTGCCGAAGGCCACCGACACCAGCACCGCGAGCGCGCGGGAGTGGGCGCGGCAGCGGCTGCACGAGCCGATCGCGCTGCGCGACCTGGCCGAGCAGGCGCGGATGAGCGTGCGCACCTTCACCCGGCGCTTCCGGTCGGAGACCGGCCTGAGCCCGGCCCAGTGGTTGCTGCAACAGCGCACCGACCACGCGCGACTGCTGCTGGAGACGACCGACCTCACCGTCGACCAGATCGCCCACCGCTCGGGTTTCGGCACCACCGCCGCCCTGCGCCAGCAGCTCCACCAGCGCATCGGCGTAGCGCCCTCGACCTACCGCCGCACCTTCCACCCGCGAAGCGAGCTGATCGACACCTGATCCCCCGGCTGCTCGCCGCGGCCGCCCGCCGCCTACCGCCGCCGGCTGCCGGCTGCCTGGCGGAAACGGCCGCCCCATGCGCTCGCTCGGCGCAGCCATCCCTCACCGGCGTGACGAGGCCCCTGGCCGCGCCCGTCATCCCAGCGAGCGTGATACCTGTGAGTCATTTTGATGACTCACAGGTATCACGCTCGACAGACCGGTCGTCCAAGCCGCGCGAGGCCCGAACGACCGCGCGCGGACGACACGTCTCAGAGGCGGCGCAGCATGTGGAGTTGGGCCTGGTGTTTGGGCAGGTGGACCCGGGTGTGCAGGTCGAGGGTGCGGGACCACGGCAGCGACTCCTCGACGATGAGGTCGAAGCCCTCGCGCAGGTGAGTCTCGACCGGGGTCTCCGCCGCCAGGCCGAGCTGGTCGACCAGCCCGCACAACCGGTCGCTGGTGCCGTGCAGCAGAGCCGTGAGACCCCGCAGACCACCCTGCTCGGCGGCCAGCGCGTCGAGCTGCGGACGGTGGAAGTCCTCCTCCATCTCGTAGTAGGCGAACGGCGACCCGGCCAGCAGCGCCTCGGTGGCCTGGATCATCAGCTCATCGTTGGCGACCAGATGCGCGACGATCTGCTCGGCGCTGAGCTGCCCCTCCGGAGCCGGACCGAACCCGCCAGCGTCGACCTCCGCGAACAGGGCACCGTAAGCCCGCCGCATTCCCCCGCTCTCCATTCCCCCAGTCAACCCGCCCCGCCGGGAGTTAGCGGCGGGATTGGCGGGAGCGGAGGTAGTCGGAGACCACGTACTCGCCGAGGTCGTCGGTGTCTGGCGTGAACATCCGGCCCCGACTGCGGCGGGCCACCGCGTCCACGAAACGCCGCAGGCCCGGGTCGTCGCCGAGCATGAACAGGTTGAGCGTGGCGCCGTAGCGACTCAGCCGGTCCACCTCGCGAACCGTCGCCTCGATCGTCTCCGGCAGCGGCGGCCAGTGGAACAGCGCCTCCCCGTCGTCCGGGTCGAGGTGGGCGGTCGGCTCGCCGTCGGTGACGACCAGGACCACCGGCTCGGCGCCCGGGTGTCGGCGCAGGTGCCGACCGGCCAACCGCAGCGCGTGCTGGAGGTTGGTGCCCTGTTCCCCGTCCGGCTCGACGGCGGCCAGCTCCTGCTGGGTGAGCGTCGTCGCCTCCCGGCCGAAGCCCACGATCTGCAGGGCGTCCTGCGGGAAACGCGTCTCCATGAGGTGCGCCAGCGCCAGCGCCGTCTGCTTCATCGGCCCCCAACGACCCTGAGAGATCATCGAGTACGACAGGTCGACGCAGAGCACCACCGCCGCCGACGCCCGCTTCTCGGTCTCCACCACCTCGAAGTCGTCCACCGCGAGCTGCACCGGGACGGTCGGCCCGGCCCGGCTGACCGCCCGGGTCAACGTCCGGACCACGTCCAACGGCTGCTCGTCGCCGTACTCCCAGGGTCGTGACGCACCGCTGACCTCGCCGGCGGCCCCCGCCGAGCGCAGGTCGTGCTGGCCGCGCGGCCCGGCGGTCAGGTCGGAGAAGACCCGTCGCAGCGCGGTCCCGCCGAGCCGGCGCAGCGCCTTCGGGCTCAGCGTGAGCCCTTCGGCGTCCCGGCTCACCCAGCCCTGCCGGCGAAGCTCCCGCTCCAGATCGCGCAGTCGGCGGACGTCGTCGGCGGCGTCCCGTCCCAGCGTCCGGGCCACCGCGTCGACGTCCACGTCGTCCAGGGTCGCCCCCGGGTGTTCCTGGTCGAGCTGGTCCAGCAGGTCGTCCAGGTCGCCGATCTCACCCAACGCGCCGGCCGCGTCCGCGTAGTCCAGTGGCTGGTCGCCCCGGACCCGTTCGCCACGCCCCCAGCGCAGGTCGGGGCGCAGGGCCCGCAGGTTCGCGTCGAGCGCTGACAACTCCCCGGAGAGGCGGTCGCCGAGCGACTGCTGCATCAGACCGGCCAGCTCGGCGCGCTGCCGGTCGGAGAGCGAGTTCATCAGTCGCTCACCGGCCGCCGAGCGGCGGGCCAGCACGTCGATCAGCTCGTCGACCGTCTCCGGCTTCTCCGGGAAGAAGTCGCCGTGTCTGCGCATGAACTCGGCGAACGCGTCGGTGGTGTCCTCCGCGCGACCGTGCCGGGCCAGCAGGTCGTTCAGGTCGCCCATCATCTCGGCGAGCCGCTGCTGGGCGGCCGGGTCGGCGGACGCGCGCACGGCGTCGCGCAGCCCGGCGAACCGCTGACCGAGCACGTCGTCGCGAAGTTGGTCGAGGATCTGCTGGTACGAGCGGCGGGCGTCGTCGCTGGCCCACTGGTAGCCGGACAGTTCCTCCACCGCCCGTGCGGTGGAACGGGGCAGGTTGTCCAGCACCGACTCGGCGAACCGAGCGGCGTCGTCGTCGCGCCCGCGCAGCTCGTCCCGCTCGGCGGCGAGAGCCTGGTCGAGCAGAGCCTGGGCCCTGGTCACCGCGCCGTCTAGGTCACCGCGACGCAGCGCCTCCCGGCGCAGCCGCCGAGCCCGGGCAGCCAGGTCGTCCAGCCCACCCCGCCCCTGGGGACCACGGCGCAGCAGGTCGCGCAACGCCTCCCGCAGGCTTCCGCCGGCCAGCACCTCGGCGCCGACCGCGTCCACCGCCTCACGCACGTCGTACGGGGGTGCGAGCGGGTCGGGCCCGCCGTTCCACTGCCCGTACCGGAACCGGTTGCCGGCCACGGTCAGCCCCGGCCGCCGTAGACGGTGCGCCCGGAGTCGGTGACGTCCTTGCCGAGCCGGCGGGTCAGGTGCAGCCCTTCCAGCACGAACTCGACGGCAGCCGCCGCCTCCTCCGGGGTGGGCGCGTCGCCCAGGCCGAGCCGGTCGAGGACCTTCGCCAGGCCGGGCACGGTGCCGACCTGGCGCAGCAGCTCGGAGGCGCTGACCAGCTCTCCGGTCTCGATCGCCGCGCCGTCCTCGACGAGCGCCGTGAAGCCGGACAGGTCCAGCCCGGCCAGGTGCGCGCGGAACGTCTCGGCGGTCGCGGTCCGCAGCAGGTGGGCGAGGATCTCAATTTCCCGCCCCTCCTCGCCGCTCTCGAACTCGACCTTGCCGCGCAGGGTGCTGGTCACCGACACGGCGTCGCCGACCCGGGCCACCGCCGCCTCGGGCCGCCCCTCCGGGGTGGTGGTGGCGGCGAGCAGACCGGCGCGGCGCAGCGCGGCGCCGGCGACCGTCTCGGCGGCGGCGATGGCGAACCGGGCGGAGACCCCGGAGCGCGGGTCCACCGACGGCGACTCCCGTACCGCGCGGGCGAAGCGGGCCAGCACCTCCAGGACGTGCTCCGGCACGGCGGCGACCAGATCGGCCTCCTGCCGGATGAGGTCCAGCTCCAGGTCCAGGTCGACCGGGTAGTGGGTGCGGATCTCCGCGCCGAACCGGTCCTTGAGCGGCGTGATGATCCGGCCCCGGTTGGTGTAGTCCTCCGGGTTGGCGCTGGCGACCAGGAGCAGGTCCAGCGGAAGCCGCAGCTGGTAGCCACGGACCTGGATGTCCCGCTCCTCCAGCACGTTGAGCAGCGCCACCTGGATCCGTTCGGCCAGGTCGGGCAACTCGTTGACGGCGAAGATGCCGCGGTTGGTGCGCGGCACCAACCCGAAGTGGATGGTCTCCGGGTCGCCGAGGGTGCGGCCCTGGGCGATCCGTATCGGGTCCACGTCACCGATCAGGTCGCCGACGCTGGTGTCCGGGGTGGCGAGCTTCTCGCCGTAGCGCATCGAGCGGTGCAGCCAGCCGACCGGCTGGTCGTCGCCGGCCTCGGCGACCTGGGCACGGGAAGCCGGGGTGAGCGGGTGCATGGGGTGCTCGTTGAGCACCGAGCCGGGGATGACCGGGGTCCACTCGTCGAGCAGCGCGCCGAGTGCGCGGATCAGTCGGGTCTTGCCCTGGCCGCGCTCACCGAGCAGCACCATGTCGTGCCCGGCGAGCAGTGCCCGCTCGACCTCGGGCAGCACGCTGTCGTCGTAGCCGACGATGCCGGGGAAACGGGTCTCGCCGGAGCGCATCCGGGCGAGGAGGTTGTCGCGGAGTTCCTGCTTGACGGTGCGGTACTGGTGACCGGCCGCCCGAAGCGCGCCGAGCGTGCCGGGCAGGTCGGCCGGTGGAACCGGGATTACCGGGGTAGGCGCAGTCACCCGACCCACGCTAGCTCACCCCGGAGTCGACCTACGCCAATACGGAAAGTGATATCCGAGACGCCCTCTTGATGCGCCGATCGGCGGGCTGTGGCACGCCGTCTCCGCCCCTATACTCACGGTTAGCTCCGCCGTTTACGGCCGCCGAAAAATGGCCGTGGCCGACGGGGTCACGGCCCGGCCATCCGATGGTCAACCTCTCCCGGCGCGGAGGTGCGGTGCTGTACTTCTTCCTCAGTTACGCGAGGGGCGACGAGGACGCACTGGTCCAACGTCTTTACGAGGATCTCAGCGCAGAGGTACGGCTGATCGCGGGTCTGCCCCGCGACGAGCGGGTGGGTTTCGTCGATCGCACCATCCTGCTGGGCGAGCGGTGGCCGCAGCGGCTGGTCGAGGCGCTGAGCACGTGCCGATCCTTTCTCGCTCTGATGACGCCGAGATATTTCCAGAGCGAGCCCTGCGGCCAGGAATGGCGGATCTTCGCCGACCGCACTGCCCGCTACGACCAGCAGAACGGGGTGGACAGCTCGCTCCTCAAACCGCTGATGTGGATCCCGGCCCGACCCGGCCGCATCCATCCGGTCGCCTCCCCGCTGCAATATTCCTCCCACAGCCTGGGCGACCTCTATCAGCGGTTGGGGGTCCGGCAGCTGATGCGACTGCAACGGCACAGCGACGACTACCGCACGTTCCTCTTCGAACTGGCCAACCAGATCGTGTCCAGTGTGGAGGAGCATCCGCTGCCGGAGGGCCAGCGCACGATCGACCTGCGCGCCACACCCAGCGCCTTCCACCAGGCGCCCGGGCAGCTCGCGGCGGACGTCGACCAGTTCGCGCCGATGCTGGTGCACTTCATCGTCGCGGCGTCACACCGGGACGAGATGAGCACGGTACGCCAACACGTGACCACGTACGGCAACCGTGCGTTGGACTGGGCACCGTACGGGCCGCCGCTGCCCGACCCGGTCGTCGACTACGCCCGTGAGATCGCGGCCGACCACAGCTACCGGTCAACGGTGGTGGACCTGACGGAGCTGGCCCGGCGCGCCGAGCAGGCCGCCCGCTACAACCAGATCATGGTGCTGATCGTCGACGCCTGGCTGACCCGCCTGCCCGAGCAACGACAGTCGCTGGCCGCCCACGCCACTGCCGCCCTGCGCGACGGTGGCACCACGGCGGTGCTGATCCCGAGCAGCCGCGACGACACGGAGACCCGGGAGCACTGGCAGTCACTGTCGCGCGCGTGTCGGGAGATCTTCAACGACCTGGCCTCGGACGACGAGCTCTACCGGTCCAACATCCTCACCCACCGCGCCTTCCAGGAGGAGCTGCCGGAGGTCCTGGAGGTCGCTCGTAACCGGGTTTTCAGCCGAGGAGCGGTGCACCGGCCCCCCAGCCTCGCCACGGACACCCGACCACCACGCATCGACGGGCCCTGGGGCGCGGAGAGCGACGACACCACACCGGAGGACGGCCGTGACAACGAGCGCTGACCCGGGCATCACCGGCGATGGTGTCGAGGGTCGAATCATCACGTTCTACTCGTACAAGGGTGGCACCGGCCGCACCATGGCGCTCGCCAACGTCGCCTGGATCCTGGCGGCCAACGGCTACCGGGTGCTCGCTGTCGACTGGGACCTGGAATCCCCCGGTCTGCACAAGTATTTCCACCCGTTCCTCCTCGACAAGGATCTGCGGACGTCGACCGGGATCATCGACATGGTCCGCGACTACGCCGAAGCGGTCGTTCGACCGTTGGAGGAGACGGAGGACGAGGACTGGCTCGGCAGCGCCGCCGACGTGCTGCACCACGCCGTCTCGCTGCACTGGGACTTCCCCGCTCCCAACTCGGCCGTCCGGCCTTCTGCGGGTCCGACTCCAAAGGGCAGCCTGGACCTGTTACCCGCCGGCCGACAGGACACGGCATACACCAAGGCCGTGAGCACCTTCGACTGGCAGGCGTTCTTCGAGAAGCTGGGCGGCAACAGCTTCCTCGACGCACTGGCCGCCAGCATGCGGGACAACTACGACTACGTGCTGATCGACAGCCGGACCGGCGTCAGCGACGGTGCGGGCATCTGCACCGTGCGGCTGCCCGACGCCGTGGTCACCTCCTTCACGCTCAACGACCAGAGCATCGACGGAGCTGCCGGCGTCACCCGCTCCATCATCCGGCAGCGCGGCGACCGACCGGTCCGGATCCTGCCGGTCCCGATGCGGGTGGACAACGCCGAGCAGCTCAAGTTGGAGGCGGGCCGGGACCACGCGCGCCGCCGCTTCGCGCCCCTGCTGCCCCGGACTTCCGTAGAGGAGAGCGACCGGTACTGGGGTGAGATCGAGATCCCCTACCAGCCCTACTACGCGTACGAGGAGATCCTGGCGGGGTTCGGCGACCGGGCCCACCATGAGGGCACGCTGCTCGCCGCCTACGAGCGACTGACCAAGGCGATCACCGAGGACGCGGTCGACAGCCTGCCAGCCATGGAGGATCGGCTGCGCCGTCAGTGGTTGGCCAAGTTCGAGAGGCAACGCATCTCCGGTGCCGCACCGGACGTCTTCGTCAGCTACGTCTCCCTCGACCGGTCCTGGGCCGAATGGGTCCGCGACGAGCTCCGTTCGGCCGGGCTGCGTACGGTGATGCGAGAGGTCGACTTTCCGGCCAGCCCTGTCGAGGGGACGTCGACGGCCGTCGGTTTCAAGGACGCGGCCCGGCTGGTGGTGCTGCTGTCCCAGGAATACATGCAGTCGGCGAACGCCAGCGAGTTGTGGTCCCAGGCCACCAGCTACGAGTCGGGCAGCGGCGGCAACTTCCTGGTGCCCGTCCGGCTGGACAATTCCCGGGCGCCGGCGGTGTTCCTGGAACGGGTTCCGGTGGACCTGGTGGGCGCCACGCAGGAGGAGGCCGCCAGCCGTCTGCTTGAGGCCCTGGACCATCCCGCCCGCCCGGCGACCGACCCGGAGGGTGCCGGGCAGCGACGGCGGTTCCCCGGCAACGAGCCACCGGTCTGGCGGGTGCCGTTGCCGCGTAACGTCCAGTTCGTCGGCCGCAGCCGACTCCTGGAGGAGATGCGCGACTGGCTCTCGTCGGCCGAGGCCCGGCACACCCCGCTCGCACTGCACGGCCTTGGTGGCGTCGGCAAGAGCCAGATCGCCCTGGAATACGCCTACCGCTTCCGCGCCGAGTACGACGTCGTCTGGTGGATCTCCGCGCAGCAACCGAGCGTCATGCGGCTCGCTCTGGCCTCGCTCGCCGACCGGCTGGCGGACAAGGCGGACACACCACTCGGGGGCAACGTCGCCGAGCGGGTCCAGTGGGTGCTGGACGCCCTGCGCCGGGGTGACCCCTTCCGGCGGTGGCTGTTGGTGCTCGACAACGCCGACGACCCCGCCGAGTTGCACGACCTGATGCCGCAGGGGCCTGGCCACGTGCTCGTCACCACCCGCAACCACGTCTGGGCGCGGCATGCCCGCAATTTCGAGGTGGGTGCCTTCGACCGCGCGGAGAGCACCGCGTTGTTGCGTCGGCGGATCCCCCGCCTGCCCCTGGCTGATGCCGAGATGGTCGCTGACCGCCTGGGCGACCTGCCGCTCGCCGTCGAGCAGGCGGGAGCATGGCTCGCCACCACTGGCGAGTCGGCCGTCCAGTATCTGCAGCGACTGCGCCGTTATCTGCCAGGCATGCTCTCCGACGAGCTCCCCACCGACTATCAACAGACCGGCGCGGAGCCATGGCTCGTCTCACTGGAGAGCCTGCGGGAGCGCAATCCGGCGGCGGCGAAGCTGCTGGAGGTCTGCGCCTTCTTCGCCGCCGAGCCGATCCCGATGTCGCTGCTCTACGACGACAGTTTCATCAACGTGCTTCTCCCCTACGATCCGTCGGTACGGGATCCCCTGCTCATGGGGCGCGCGCTGCGGGATGTCGGCCGGTACGCGCTGGCGCGGATCGACAGCGTGCGCGGCGGGCGCGGGCGCACTCCGGACCGCGGTGACGACGGCAACCAGACCAGCCTCCGCATGCACCCACTGGTGCAGGAGCTGATCCGGGAGTCCATGTCCGACGAGGCCAAGGCGGAGAACCGACGTCACGTGCACGCGATCCTCGCCGCCGCCAACCCGAAGGACCCCGACCAGCCCCGCAACTGGCCGATCTACGCGGATCTCTGGCCACACCTGCTGCCGTCGAAGACCCTCAACTCGCCCCAGCCGGAGGTCCGGCAGCTGTTGCTCGACGTGGCCCGCTACATGTGGACACGGGTCGACTTCGCCACCTGCTCCGAGCTGGCCGAGAAGGCGATCGAGGCGTGGCGGGCGGAGCACGGCGCTGACGACCCGCCGACCCAGATGATGCGCTTCCACCTCGCCAACGCGCTGCGCCTCGAGGCGCAGTACCAGGCCGCGTACGACATCGATCAGGACGTGTACCAGCGGCTCGCCGGCACGCTCGGCGAGGACCACGAATACACGGTGATCGTGGCGGGCAGCCTCGCCGCGGACCTGCGCGCGCTCGGGTTCTTCGAACGGGCGCGCGAGTTGGACACCCGCACGGAGGAGTTGGCCCGTGAGGTGTTCGGCGAGGAACACCCACGGGCGTTGATCGCCGCGCACAACCTGGCCCTGTCGCTCCGGCTGGTCGGCGATCTGCGTGGGGCGTTGCGGCTCAACGAACGCACCCTGGCCCGCCGCCGCGACACCCTCGGTCCGATGCACCCGTACACCCTCTTCTCCGAGGGGCAGTACGGCCGCGACCTGCGCGACACGGGCGACCTCACCGAGTCCCGCCGGGTTCTGGAGGCAGCGGTGGAGGCGGACCGGGAGGTGCTCGGCGAGGAGGACGGCGAGACGCTACGGGTGACCAAGAACTACGCGGTGACCCTCCGCAAGTTGGGCGAGTTCGAGCGGGCCCACCGGTTGAGCAGGGACGTGCTGGTCCGTTCCCGCCGTCGGCACGGCGCCGATCATCCGGACGTGCAGGCCGCCGCGATGAATCTGGCCTGTGACGAGTCCGCTCGGGAGGACGACGCGGGCGCGCTTCGCCGGGCGCGCCCGGTGTACCGGTGGTATCGGGACGCGATGGGCGAGGACCACCTGTTCACCCTGGCGTACGGCAACAACCTGGCGATCTTCCTCCGGAAGGCCGGGGATCTGGAGGCGGCCTTCACGCTGTCCGACGAGGTCGTCAACCGTTTCACCGAACGGGTCGGCGCGGACCATCCGTACACGCTGGCCGCGAACATCAACCTCGCCAACTGTTGGTACGTGCGTCGGGAGTTCGCGGCGGCCCTCGCCGCCGACCAGGACTGTTACGAGCGGGCGCAGCGCATCCTCGGGCCGTCACACCCGGACACCCTCGCGGTGGCGAACAACCTGGCCACCAGTCTGAGTGTCGCCGGAGACCACCGAGGTGCCCGCGCTCTGCGTGACGCGGTGATGCCCCTCTTCCGCCGCGTCCTGGGTGACAGCCACCCGAACACCATCGCCCTGGTCGAGGCGAACCGCCTCAACTGCGATCTGGAACCGCCACCGGCGTAGCCGACGACGCGCCGTCGTGATCGATGCCCGCTGCCGGCACGCAGGTGAC
The DNA here is from genome assembly GCF_057766525.1 of Micromonospora sp. MGP-C2. Lineage (NCBI taxonomy): Bacteria > Bacillati > Actinomycetota > Actinomycetes > Micromonosporales > Micromonosporaceae > Micromonospora > Micromonospora sp. MGP-C2. Next base: position 5,322,183 of record NZ_JBYMEN010000002.1, on the reverse strand, counting down.
CGGAGCAAGCCAGCGGGCCAGTTCGAGTGGATCCTCCGGATGCCCGGCGGCGTGCAGCCGCAGGTACACCGCACGGCACAGCTCCGGGTCGGCGCCGCCGGTCTTCTGCGCCGCCGTCAGGCGCTGCTCGGCGAGGGCCAGGCCGACCCAGGCGGAGAGCTGCTCCGGATCGGCGCACACCTGCCCGCGGTAGCTCTCGCGGGCGGCGAGGTCATCCCCGGCGGCGAGGGCCAGGTCACCGTCGGACGCCATGGGCAGTGCGTCGACGAGGCGTTCCGCGCCGGTGCGCAGCCGCATGAACCGCTCCGGATCGCTCAACCGCAGCCGCACCAGGTCGAGCCGTGGGCTGAGGCTCAGCCATCGGCCGTCGGCCGGTTCCACCCGCAGCGTGACGATGGCGGCGGGGCACGGTAGGCCGGTCGCGCGGGCGGCGGCGAGCTGGTGGACGGCGGCCGGGTCCGGCCGGCGGTTCCGCAGTCGCCAGACCGTCCAGTGGTCCTCGGCGGCCTCCCTGGCGAGCTCGGCCGCCCCCGGGTCCACCGGGTCCCGCCAGTCGTCGATGACCCGCCGCAGACCGGTGACGAATTCGCGGCCGGCCGCGGTCAGACGGCCGAACGACTCGATGTCCGCGCAGGTGCGGGACACGCGGTCGCGCCAGCGAGCGAATTCCACCTCGGCCAACCGGGCTGGGCCACCACTGCGTAACGCACGACGCCCCCGCCAGAACTCGGTCACCGCGATGAAGGCGTAGACACCCTGGAGGACGGCGCCGAGAGGACGCGGATCGTCGCGCCAGGGGGCGTAGTAGTAGCGACGGTCGTCGCGGTCGTAGAGGGGCTCGACGTCGATCGTCGCTCCGAGCTTGGCGTGCTGGAACTCGTGCAGCAGGCCGAGCGCGAACGCCTCCCCGTCGATCGGACGGGTCATCGAGACCGACCCGAAGGCGTCCATGCTGGTGACGTTGACCCCGGCGCTGACCGAATCGGCCAGCAGCGGCACGAGGCAGCGCAGGCCCTCGGCGATCGCCTCGGCGTGCCGACGGTGGTGACGCACCAGCATCGGCCAGGCCTCGTCGAGCAGCCGTTGCCACTCGGAAACCTCGGCGGGTGTGAGTCGGTCCGCGGCGCACAGCTGGTGCCGGTCCCGGTACGGGTCGAGATCGTCGAGAGTGATCCGCAGCGTCAACCCGTCTGCGGTGCTGCACAGTCGGTGCAGGCCGGACCAGCCGTCGGTCTCCGCACCCGGCCCGGCGTCCGGCGGAGGAACCAGCGACACCGTGACCGGCCCGACCAGGAGCTGCGACCCCGCCCGTTTGATGGTCACCCGCTGCGCGTCCCCCACCCGCGCGAGCCCGAGCGTGGGCAGGTAGACGACCCTGTCGCGCGGCGTGACGCTGAGCTCGAAGTCCATTCCGGCCCGGAGGGCCGCCACCGCGGCGATCGACCCGAGCGGGGTCAGCTCGGCTTCGACGGGCCACTCGGGTGCGGCCTCCACCACCAACCCGCCGGTCGTCCGGCCGACTGCCGCGGCGGACGCCGAACCGGACGGCATCGGCGTACGCAGTCGCCGCAGCGCGGTGGCCAACCAGGCACCGGTGTGCGGCAGGGCCAGCACCGCCGGCCCCGCCTCGGGCGACCGGTCCGCCGCCGTGGCCCACAGCGCGAAGTGTCGGGCGGTCTCCTCCGAATCGACGGTGTCGAGGAGGGCGCGCAGCTGAAGCATGCGTTTGCTGACCTGACCGTCACGCAGCAGACGGATCGTCCTCCGGTCACCGAGGCCAGCCGCGAGCGCCGCGAGGTCGTCGGGGGCGAGCCGGTGGTATCCCGTCACGACAGCTCCCGGGGCATGGCTGCCAGGTCCGCTCGCAGGCGTCGTTCCACATGGGCGATGAGCAGCAGAAGATCGGGGCAGTAGACGGACGGGTTGGTGAAGCTTCCCTCCCGGTACCGATGCGGATAGTTGCCGGCACCGCAGACCCGGTGCACGGGGCACGCTCGGCAGGAGGCGGCGAGGGCCTCAACTCCCACCTGGCGGGCAATGACGGCGGGGTGCCGCAGCACATCGTCGAGGGAGTCGGTGAAGACGGTCAGGTCGGTGCCGACCGCGCCCGGGTAGGTGGAGCGCAGGGTGTCGACCTGCTCGTACGCCCCGTCGGTGTTGATCACCACTGCGGCCACCGGGCTCAGCCCGAGGGACTCGGTCCGGCTCCGCCCTCCGAACAGCAGATTGATGAGTTCTTCGAAGAGACGCACCCGGGTCAGCCGGGGCGAGGTGTCGTACCAGGCATCGAAGGCGGCAGCCAACCAGGTGCCGTAAGGGCTCGGGCCGTCACCCCGCCGCGGCGGCGCCTCCCAGTTGGCGTGCGGGAGCAGGAAGTCCACCATCGGCGGCCGGTACGACACCAGCGTCTCGTAGGTCTGTCGCGGATCGGCGGCGAGGTCCACGACGCAGAGCACACCCGCGTACGAGTCGGGCCGCTCGGCGAGCAGGCGCAGGGCCCGGTCGACCTCGTCGTAGCTGCTGCGGCCCGACGCGTACCGCCGGTGCCTGTCGTTCGACGTCCGGTCTCCGTCCAGACTCACGCCCACCCGCACCCGGGCGTCGGCCAGCAGGGAGAGAGCGTGTGGAGTCAGGAGGGTGCCGTTGGTCTGCACGCTGATCTGGGCCTGCGACGGCGCGACCGCCTCCCGGAGCCGGTCCGCCATTCGGACCAGGTTGGGAGCGCCGACCAGGAGCGGTTCACCGCCGTGCAGGACGATCCGCACATCGGTCTGGTCGTGGGCGCGGACGTGTTCACGTATCCGCTGGCAGGCGTGGTCGAAGATCGCCGGGGCCATCAGCAGGGGGTCGGAGAGGGCGCTGCGGTCCGCCAGTTCGTACATGTAGCAGTAGTCGCAGGCCAGGTTGCACCTGCTGTGGACCTTGAGGATGAACTCCGAGAACGGGACGGGCCGCGGGCGGGCGGCGACGCCGCCCTCGGCTGCCGTGACGGTCCCCGTCATGCCGCGCCCGCCGCCCGGCATCCTCACATCGCCGAGTTCCACCCGGCGACCGCCTCCTGGGGGCGGTCGATCTCGTCGAGGATTCGGCGTAGCGAGTGGGCGAACACCGACTGGTCCAACTCCTGAAGATCAGCCAGGCTCACGTCACTGAGGTCCACGAGGGTGCCCTGCGGTGCGCCATCGGTCGTATCCATCATGATCCGTCCACCCGCGAAAAGGACTCGCGCCCGAGTGAGCAATGAATTGTGCGGAAACCGTCGGGCCGAGACCCGTCACGTAACGCCGACCCCGCCGACGAACCGGGTCATCCTAGCGGCCTCACGCTGATTGCGCGGTGGGTCGGGCGGGTCATCCGGTTCAACGCCACAGTGCGGTCCGCAGACATTGTTCTCGGCCATCCGGCCATCCAAAATCCGGCGTCCGGGCGGGAAGGACCATCGATCCGGTGACCGGCCGCGGCGACATGTCGGATCAACCCCGACCGCAGCGCCGGCAGGCTCCGCGGCGGCGCAGGTGGTACGCGTACGTGGCAACGCCGAGCGCCACGCCCCATAGCGGCCAGAGCAGCATCGGCGCCCCGGTCAGGCTGAGCCCGCCGGTGAGTTCCCAGAATTTCGGGTTGCTGAGCAGTCCGAACGAGGCCGCTGTCACCGCGATGGCGACGAGGGTGGCCGGCACCACGGCCAGCGTCACCGGCACCCGACGACCGGCCAGGCCGAGCATCCAGCGGGGGAACCGCTCGCCCCAGCGCTGCACCAGCCCGAGGGTGAGGATCGCGCCGACGGTGGCGAACGCGCCCAGCCCGAACCCGGCCCACACCAGCCCGCTGTCCTGCATCTCGGTGAGGAACTCCCGGGAGATGCCGAGCGGGATGCCGGCCGCCCAGGCGAACCGGGTCAGCGCGTACGTGAACGGGATGACGGCGGCGGTGCCGGCGGCCCACCGGCCCCAGCGGGCGGCGGCGGCCGGGGTGGTCCACCCTCGGTCGGTGTGGTCGCGACCGCAGCCCACGCAGGCCGCGGCGGTGCGGCGCTGCCAGGCGAGCACCGCCCCGGCCAGCAGCAGCCCGCCGGCCAGCGCGGCGAACCGGGCGAACAGCGCCCAGTTGAAGATGTCGGCGTAGTCGACCGGCGGCCAGCCGAACGGCGCACCGACGATCAGTATCGGCAGGTAGCCGAGGATCACCAGCACCCGGACGTCCGGCACGACCACGGCGAGGACGAACGCCACCGCCCAGCCGTAGCCGGCGAGCAGCGCCCGCAGCGGGCCGGCGGGGCGTACGGCGGGGCGACTCATGGCCAGTGCGGCCACCGCGGCGGTCAGCAGTACGCCGGCGAAGAGCGGGGTGGCCAGGTCCACCGGCACCAGGCGCAGCAGGTTGACGTCGCCGCCGTTGCTGTCGTTGGCGCCGAACGGGTAGCCGGCGCCGGTGAGGGTGCCGACCAGGGCGAGCACACCCCACAGGCCGAGCCAGCCGGCGGCCAGTGGGGCCAGCCGATCGGGCCAGCGGGAGTCGGATCGAGGCGGGGAGGCAGTGATCGTTGTCATGCTCACAGCCTCGACAAACGACAGCCGGATTCCCTCCCGGCCGGCGGTGAACCCGCTCCCCCGGAGGAGGGACCGTTCAGAACGACGGAGGGACCGTTCAGCCGGACGGGGTGACGAAGCCGGACTCGTAGGCGGCGATGACCGCCTGCGTACGGTCGCGGACACCCAGCTTGGCCAGCACGTTGCCGACGTGCGTCTTGACCGTCTCCACGCCGACCACCAGGTGCGCGGCGATCTCCGGGTTGGACCGGCCGGTGGTCATCAACCGCAGCACCTCGGCCTCCCGGTCGGTGAGTCGGGCGGCGCGCAGCTGGTCGCCGCCGGTCGGCCCGTACGCCCCGACGAGCTGGCGGATGGCGGCCGGGAAGAGCAGCGACTCCCCCGCCGCGACCACCCGGACGGCCTCCACCACCTCGGCGGGCCGGGCCCGTTTGAGCAGGAAGCCGGAGGCCCCGGCGCGCAGCGCCTCGTAGACGTACTCGTCGTTGGCGAACGTGGTGACGACCAGCACCCGGGGTGGGTCGGCGGAGGTGGCCAGCAGGTGTCGGGTGGCCTGGATGCCGTCGATGCCGGGCATCCGTACGTCCATCAGCACCACGTCGGGTCGGTGCCGGGCGACCAGCGGCGGCACCTCGGCGCCGTCGGCGGCCTCGGCGAGCACGCTCAGGTCGGGTTGGGCGTCGATGATGGCCCGCAGCCCGATCCGGATCAGCTCGTCATCGTCGACGATGAGCACGCCGGTGGTCATCGCGTCTCCTCGTAGGGCAGGCGGGCCCGGATCAGCCAGCGGTCACCGTCCGGCCCCACGGTGATGCCGCCGCCGAGCAGCAGCACCCGTTCCCGCATGCCGTCCAGGCCCCGACCGCCGCGCCCCGGATGAGCCCGCTCGGGGCGACGGCGCACCCCGTTGACCAGCTCCAACTCCAGCGCCCCCGGGTGCAGGTCCAGTCGCAGCGTCACCGGCCCCTCGCCGTACCGGGCGGCGTTGGTCAGTCCTTCCTGGACGATCCGGTAGCCCTCCCGGGAGACCGCCGCGGGCACTCGCGCCGGGTCGCCGACGCGATGCGCGTGCACGGCCAGCCCGGCCGCGCGGGCGTCGGTGACCAACCGGTCCAGGTCGGCGAGGGTACGCTGCGGCGCCACCACGGGTCGCTCGTTGCCGCCTTCCCGGAGCAGCCCGAGCACGTGGTCCAGTTCGTCCATCGCGGTCCGTCCGGTCTCCTCGATGGCGGTGAGCGCCCGCCGGACGAACTCCGTGTCGGTGTCGAGGACCTCGCGGGCGGCACCGGCCTGGAGGGTGGCCACGGTCAGGGCGTGACCGATCGAGTCGTGCAGCTCCCGGGCCAGTCGGTTGCGTTCGGCGAGCCGGATGGCCTGCGCCTCCAGGGCGGCGATGCGCTCCGCCGGGGCGGGGCCGAGCAGCACCGGCGCCATCGAGCCGGCGAGCGCGCCGAGCCCGGCGACGGCGTAGCCGAGGCCGACCAGCAGGGCCACCCCGCTCACTGTCAGCCAGCCGCTGTCCCGCCCGTCCAGCGGCCCGAATCGTTCTCGGCTGGTCAGCTCGGTGCCGATGCCGAACTGCTGGGCGATGAACGCCAGCGCCATCGGCAGGGCGCTGAACAGCGCGACCATCACCAGCGCGCCGACGATGAGGTGGGTGGCGATCCAGAGCGCGCTGCGCAGCCGGGTCTCCCGGTCGGCCGTGTGCCCCGGCGCCGGTTCGGGCAGGTCGATGCCGAGCAACGCCCGTACGGCGGCGATCTCCAGAGCCCGGCTGCCGTCCAGCAGCAGCGGCACCACGGCGATCAGCGCCGCGATCACCAGCAGCGCGTAGACCAGTGGGCGGGGGATCTCCGAGTCGGCGAGCAGTTGGGCGAAGGTCACGGCGAGGACCCCGTACGGCAGGGCCAGCACGCCGCCGAGCAGCAGGAACACGCCGCGTCGCCAGGTGGTGCCGGCGACCAGCGGGGTCAGCACCGCTCGGAGGGTCACCTCGTCATTCTCATGCCGGAACCAGGCTCGGCGACTCCCCCGTGCCGGGGAGATCTCAGCGGTGGTCGGCCACGTACTGCTGGGGGTCCTTGTCGCGGAACGGCAGGTTGCGGCCGTTCTTGTGTTCACCGTAGAAGGTCAGCCAGCGTTGGCCCAGCTCGGCGCGGAGTTCGGTGCTGGCGTGCCGGCGGAAGTCGGGCAGCGCCTCGTCCTCCTCCTCGGCGAGGTGCTCGCTGTTCTCCCGGCGGGCGGTGCCGACCGCCTCCCACCACTGCTCCGAACCGACCGGGTGCAGTTTCGCCTCGGCGATGGCGTCCCGGATCTTGTTGTGGTCGCCGATCGCGTCGGCGGTCTCGTCCTCGCCGTCGTCGCCGTGTTTGACCAGGTGCGGGTAGAGGATCGCCTCCTCCGCCTCGGCGTGGATGTCCAGGTGCAGGGCGAGAGCGTCCCAGATGGCGAGCATCTCCTGCTCGTCGCGGGCGTCGTCGAGGCGGGCGAAGCCGCGCCGGAAGGCAGCGTGGTCGTCCAGGATCAGTGCGGTGATGTCGTCCACTGTGCTCACTTCTCCGTTGGGCTGGCGAACCGGGCACGCACCATCGCCGGCATCGCGGCGAGGCCGGTGACCGGGCGGAAGCGTTTCGCGGTCTCGGCCAGTGCCGCGTACTCGTCGTCGGCGAGGTCGATGTCCGCGGCGGCGGCGTTGCGTTCCATCTGTTCCACCCCGGAGGCCCCGGGAATGGCGAGCACGTTCGGGTGGCGCAGCAGGTAGGCCAGCGCGATCTGACTGGGGGTGGCGTCGTGCGCGTCGGCCACCTGGCGCAGGGTGTCGATCAGGACCGCGCCACGTTCCAGGTTTTGCGGCAGAAAGTACGGGTTGGCCCGCCGGACCGCGCCGCTCGGCGGGTTCTTCGCGTCGTACCGGCCGGAGAGGAAGCCCTGCGCCAGCGGGCTGTACGCGATGACCACCCGACCGGCCTGCCGCGCGTACGGCAGCAGGTCCTGCTCGGGTGCGCGGTCCAGCATGCTGTAGCGGACCTGGTTGCTGAGCACCCGCCGGCCGAGCGCCGCCTCGGCGACCTGCCAGCGGCGCAGCCCGTAGTTGCTGACCCCGACCTCGCTGACCAGCCCCACGTCCTGCAACGCCCGCATGCCGCGCATGGTGGTGTGGTCGGCGACCAGCGGGTTGGGCTGGTGCACCTGGTAGAGGTCGATGCTGGTGACGCCGAGCCGGGCCGCCGAGGCGACCGCCCGCTGCTGCACCACGGCGGCCACCGGCAGGACCGGGAAGATCTTGGTGGCGACCACCATCTTGGGCCGGTCGTCGCCGAGGGCGGCGCCGAGGATCCGTTCGCTGCGCCCGAAGCCGTAGATCTCCGCGCTGTCGAACACCGTCACGCCCAGCTCCACGGCCCGCCGGACGATCTGCGCCGCCTGCTTCTCGAAGGCCGGGCCGTAGCCCCATTCCCGGGAGCCGAACTGCCAGGTGCCCAGCCCGATCTTGGACAGCGGTTTGGGGGTGTCGAGAGCAATGAAACGCATGGCGTCGAAACTACCCCGATGTCCTGGTTCACACGCGCGATCCCCGCCAGCGCGGGCCAGAGCTACGCTCATGATCGTGACCTACCTCGCCGCGGATGACCGCTACGACTCCATGACCTACCGGCGCAGCGGGCGCAGTGGCCTGCGGCTGCCCGCCGTCTCCCTCGGGCTCTGGCACAACTTCGGCCCGGACCGCCCCTTCGAGCGGCAGCGCGACATCGTCCGGCGCGCCTTCGACCTGGGCGTCACCCACTTCGACCTGGCCAACAACTACGGTCCACCGCCCGGTTCGGCGGAGGAGAACTTCGGCCGGATGCTCGCCACCGACCTGAGGACCTACCGGGACGAGCTGATCATCTCCAGCAAGGCTGGGTACCTGATGTGGCCCGGCCCGTACGGCGAGTGGGGCTCCCGCAAGAACCTGATCTCCTCGCTGGACCAGTCGCTGGGCCGGATGGGGCTGGACTACGTCGACGTCTTCTACTCCCACCGGTTCGACCCGGACACCCCGCTGGAGGAGACGATGGGCGCGCTGGACGCGGTCGTCCGCTCCGGCAAGGCGCTCTACGTCGGCATCTCGAACTACAACTCCGAGCAGACCGCACGTGCCGCCGCGATCCTGCGCGACCTGGGTACGCCGCTGCTGATCAACCAGCCGTCGTACTCGATGCTCAACCGCTGGACCGAGGCCGACGGCCTGCTCGACACGCTGGAGCAGGTCGGCGCGGGTTGCATCGCGTACAGCCCGCTCGCCCAGGGCCTGCTGACCGATCGCTATCTGGGTGGCATCCCGGCGGACTCCCGGGTGCGCACCAGCGTCTTCCTCAACGAGAGCGACCTCAGCGAGGAGAAGATGGCCACCATCCGAGGGCTCGGCGCGGTCGCCGAGCGGCGCGGTCAGTCCCTCGCGCAGCTGGCGCTGGCCTGGGCCCTGCGCGACCCGCGGATGACCAGCCTGATCATCGGGGCGAGCAGCGTCGAGCAGCTGGAGACCAACATCGCCGCGCTCGACAACCTCGACTTCACCGCCGACGAGCTGGGTGAGATCGACCGACTGCTGGGCTGAGCGCCCGCGATACCGCGATACGACGTTGGCCGGCACCCTTCCCGGGGTGCCGGCCAACGCGGTTGTTGGCAGGGTGTGCCGGCAACGGCCGGACGGTTATCGCGCGTCGTCCCGCCTCGCCGCGGCCAGGACCCGATCGACAAGGTCTTCGACGAAGGGCCGATCCGCCGGTTGAGCCTGGAAACCCGCGCGCACGAGCACCCCGCCCACCAGGAGCGCCAGCGAAGGCTCGACATCCTCGGCCCGCAGGTGAGAGCGGAGGGCCGAGTCCAGCGACCGGGTCCCGGCCGCGTAGAGCCGCTCGCGCAGCTCATCGACGATGGGGTCACTACCGGCCCGCTCAAGGAGCCCGCCGAAAACCCTGACGAGGTGCCCGCCGGCGAGGTCCTGCCCGAAGTCGAGCAAGCCCGCTATCAGGTCGTGGCGTAGGTCGCCGGTCAACTGGGGGTGCCCGACCGCGGCACACATCTGATCGACTGACGCCCGAACCAGGTCCAGGCGCGTTGGCCAGTGTGCATAGAGGGTCGCCTTGGAGTAGCCCGCCCGGTGCGCGACCTCGGCGTGGGTCACCGCCGCCCAACCCTGCTCCAGGAACAGCGCCGTGGCCGCGTCGACGACATCCCGTCGGGTCCGCTGAACCCTCGGATCCACGTTGTCGGCTTCCTGCTCCACGACCACCAACCCTACCGAACAGCCAAACCATCCGACAACTTCTGAACGCCTTGTCTATTACTGAACGCCTAGGCTAGGTTCGGAGGCATGCTTACCCGAGAGGAACTCGTGATGACCGACCCTGCACAAACGCTGCGGACACCACCCGTCAGCGCACTCACAATCGGCCTGTGGGTCGCCCAGGGAGCCCTCGCGCTGATCTTCGCGGGCGGTGGCGTCTGGAAAATCGTCACGCCCATCGAGCGGGTCGCCGAGGCGTTCGCCTGGGCAGGCGAGGTCCCACCGGGCCTGTTCTACGCGACCGCCGCACTCGACATCCTCGGCGGGATCGGCGTGCTCCTGCCCTCGCTCACCCGGATCAGGCCCGAAGTGACAGTGCTCGCGGCTCTCGGGTGCGTCGCGCTGCAAGCCTCCGCGATCGTCTTCCACCTCTCCCGGGGAGAGGCCGCGGACACGCCCGTCAACGTCCTGTTCATCGTGCTCGCGCTCTTCGTCGCCTGGGGTCGCCACTCGAAGGCCCCGATCGCGCCTCGGGCATGACACACCGCACCACCGAGCCGTCGACCACTACCCACCTTGGAGCAGAGTTGAAGAGGAACTATCGCATCGTCGCGGCGACGTTGGCGGCAGCTGCGTTGTCCGTCGCCGGCATCGGGCAGGTGCCGTCGGCCAGCAGCGCGTCGGCAAAATCACCCGCCAGCCACGATCGAGCTGTGTGGAGCGACAGGGCGCCAATGAACACGGCACGGGCAGAGGTAGGGGTGGCCGCGCTCGACGGCCGCGTCTATGTCGTCGGTGGCACCGTGCAGAACGGCGACGAGCAGCCAACGTGGGCGACGACCCTGGTGACCAGCTACGACCCGCGTACGGACCGGTGGCGGCAGCACGCGCCCCTGCCGCGCCCCCTCACGCACGTCGGTGTGGCCGGGCTGAACGGAAAGTTGTACGCCTTCGGCGGCTTCACCGACATCGTGCACATGCACCCGCAGCAGGTGGCCTACGCCTACGACCCGCTGCGCGACGCCTGGAGCCGGCTGCCGGACATGCCCCAGAAGCTGGGCTCGGTCGGCGTCGCGGCGGTGAACGGAAAGCTGCACCTGCTCGGCGGACGGGACTCCCACACCGTCGTGACCCTGCCGGATCCGCCGATCTCCATGGGGTACGGCACCGTCCGGACCCACCTGACGTACGACCCGGCGCGGCGCAGCTGGTCCACGGCCGAGCCACTGCCGGTCGAGCCGCGCGACCACGCGGGAGTCGCCGTGATCGGCGATCGCGTACACGTGTTCGGCGGCCGGGTCGCCGACGGGAAGGACAGCCTCGCACGCCATGACGTCTACGACACCCGGACCCGACGGTGGAGCAGAGCAGCCCCCTTGCCGACGCCCCGCTCTGCCGGAGCCGCAGTCGTGCTCAACGGCCGGATCGTGTACGCCGGCGGCGAGTGCAGGCCGGACGAGACCACCTACGACGACGTGACGGCGTACGACCCCCGCAAAGACCGCTGGACCACGCTGTCGCCGTTGCCGCAGGGCCGGCACGGATTGGGCGCCGCCTGGGTCGGCGATCGCGGCTACTTCGTGGCGGGGGCGCTCACCTGCGGCGGCGGGGCAAGCGCCGACACGTTGGAGCTGAACCTCAGGTGAGACCGGCCAGGTGCCGTTCGATCGGCACCTGGGCTGAACACTGCCGGGCACGGGCGGCGTCGGTCACCAGATCCGGCGCCGCCCGGCCCGGTGGTTGCGTACCTCGCACTGCCGGCCCACGGGTGCGGCGGCGCCGCGACGTCGCCGGCTCGCGCCGATCAGCAACAACAGCAGGACCAGCACGACGGCGGCGCCGCCCAGCACCGGCCACCGGCCACCGAGGTTCGTCACCGACGCCACCGGCACGCCGGGGTCGGCCGCCGCCGCCACCGCCGTGCCGCTCGGCGCCGACTCACTAGCAGCGGTACGCGGCGCGCTCTTCGGCGCGGTGGCCTTCGACGAAGTGGCCTTCGACGCGGTGGCCCTGGCACCACGGAACACCACGTCCGAGCAGGAGTAGTAGGTGTCCGGGGTGCTGGAGTTCTGCCAGATCGTGTAGATCAGGTGCCGGCCGTCGCGGCCCGCCGGCAGCCGACCCGCCAACTGGTACGCCCCGGCCCGCACCGGCGGGTCCTTCATCGTCAGAAACGGGCGCGCTTCCAGATCCGCCCAGGTCAACGGTGCACGCGGGTCGTAATCGGGCTTGGTGACGTAGAGCCGGAAGGTGCCCCGGTGCTCGATCGTGGTCCGGTACGTGAAGGTGAACTTCGCGCCGGTGGTCAACTCGGTGCTCGGCCAGTCGGTCCGGGGCAGATCCAGCCCCCGGTACGCGGACAGCCCACCGCTGCACAACTCACCGTCCGGGATCCGTTCCCGGTCCCGACCGTTGATCGCCGCGACGCGCACGTTGTCCCATTCGCGTACCGCCGCACCCGCCTGGACCGCCGCCCGGCAGGCGCTGGTGGCCGCGTACCGGCCCTCGGGCCCGCAGGCGGCCGCCCGACTGACCGGGTTGGTCGGGGCGCCGTGTGCGGCGGCGGGCGTGGCTGCCAGCGGCACTGTCGCGGCAGCGACCAGCACCATGGCGAAGAGCCGGCGTACGGGCATGAGGATGACCTCCACCCACTGGTACGGCCAGCGGGCGGCAAAGGTTCGACGGCCGGCCGGCGGGAATCCGGCGGGTGGGTGCGGCGTTTCGATACTCGGAACCGCTTGCACCGAGGAGGCAGACATGAAGGTACGTAGCTCGTTGCGTGCACTGAAGCAGAAGCCGGGTTCGGTGGTGGTCCGCCGTCGCGGCCGGGTGGTCGTGGTGAACCGCGCCAACCCGCAGTGGAAGAGCCGCCAGGGCTGATCCAGCCCGCACCGGACAAACAGTCGACAAACGCCCTGACCGGGTCATCCGGTCAGGGCGTTTCGCGTGTCGGTGCGGCGGCGGCGCATCGACTAGGGTGCTTTCCGAAAGATCAGGCCGCAGGAGGAGGAACCGTGTTCATCGTGGAGCTGTCCTTCGGCGAGGAACCCGACCGGCTCGCGGCCCGGCCGGCGCACCGGGAGCGTCTCCAGGCTCTGCGCCAGGAGGGCCGGTTGGTCATGGCCGGGCCGTTCCCCGACGACTCCGGCGCGGTCCTGATCTTCGACGTCCCGGATGCCGAGGCGCTCGCCGCGACCCTCGCCGAGGACGCTTATTACGGCACGCCCGGTGTGACGATCGTCAGCCAGCGCGAGTGGTCACCGATCGTGCGCTAAGGCGCGCACCCAGACCGACCGCAACGGAAAACGCCCTGACCGGTTGGTCCCCGGTCAGGGCGTTTCACAAGGGTGGAGCCGAGGGGACTCGAACCCCTGACCCCCACACTGCCAGTGTGGTGCGCTACCAGCTGCGCCACGGCCCCTTGCTGTTGTCCCGGTCGCCCGGGCACTGGGAAACTATACACAGACCGGCCCGCATGGTCATCTCGCGGGGTCCCCGCCGAGCGGGTCAGTTGAGCGCGACGTCCGGCGGGAAGTGCGCGACCGCGGCCATCATCCCGCCCTGCCGGCGCAGCACCATCGGCCACAGGTCGTCGGGCCGGTCGACGAAGGCGTCACCGGGCAACGCGTCCAGCAGAAACCACGACCCGTCGGCGATCTCCTGCTCCAGCTGGCCGCTGCCCCAGCCGGAATAGCCGGCGAAGACGCGGATGCCGCCGATGCTCTCCCGCAGCCGCTCCGGGTCGACCGAGAGGTCGATCGTGCCGACCGCCCCGGAGACCTGGTGGAAGCCCTTCAGCCGACGCATCGGGTGCCGCATGCGGGCCAGGCAGATGGCCGAGTCGGGCTGCACCGGGCCGCCCTCGAAGAGCACCGCCGGGTGGCGGGCCAGGTCACTCCAGTCGCCGAGCACCTCGGCCACCGGCACCTCGGTGGCGCGGTTCAACACCACGCCGAGAGCACCGCCCGGCTCGTGGGCGACCAGCAGCACCACCGTACGGTCGAAGTTCGGGTCCTTGAGCGCCGGAGTCGCGACCAGCAGCCGCCCGGTCATCGACTCCATGGCTCGTCCGCCGATCGCCTGGCCCTCTCCCTGCATCCCACACACCCGTCAACCGTGAGCCCGCGCCGGGGATCGGTCATCTGCCGGATCCGCCCGGTGCGCCGGGATCAGCCGCGCTGTCAACGCCATGCCTGGCACCATAGCCTGCGTCCCGGGTGCTGGCTAAGGTCTGAACGGCGGGTGATCGGACAGTTGAGACGGACTGTCGATGACCCGACGGTGAACCTCCTGGTGATCGAAGGATCCGGACCACCCACGGCGGGGAAACGACCGAAAGGTCCGTCACATCCCGATAGATTCGGCTGATCGGGAGGGCGACCGTGATCGTCCCTGCCCGCGACACGGAGGCGGGTGGCGATGGCAACGGTCCGGGACGCGACGTACGACGTGCTCCGCACCCTCGGCATGACCACGGTCTTCGGCAACCCCGGCTCCACCGAGGAGCCCTTCCTGCGGGACTTCCCCGCCGACTTCCACTACGTCCACGCGCTGCACGAGGCGACAGCGGTGGCGATGGCCGACGGGTACGCCCAGGCGACCGGGCAACCCGCCCACGTCAACCTGCACACCGCACCGGGCACCGGCAACGGCATGGGCAACCTGGTCACCGCCTGGCACAACAAGACCCCGCTGATCGTCAGCGCCGGCCAGCAGACCCGGGAGATGCTGCTGCTCGAACCCCGCCTGGCCAACCGTCGACCCACCGAGCTTCCCCAGCCGTACGTCAAGTGGGCCTACGAGCCCGCCAGGGCGCAGGACATCCCCGCGGCGGTGCTGCGGGCGTACGCGACGGCGGTGCAGCCCCCCGCCGGGCCGGTCTTCCTCTCGCTGCCGATGGACGACTGGGCCCAGACCGCCGACCCGCCGCCCGCCCCGCGCTCGGTGGCCACCCGGTTCGCGCCGGACCCCGAGCGGTTGGACGAGTTCGCCCGGATCCTCGCCGGCAGCCACAACCCGGTGCTCGTGTACGGGCCGGGGGTGGACCGCTCCGGGAGTTGGTCGACGGCGGTCGCGCTGGCCGAGCGGCTGGCCGCACCGGTCTGGTCGGCCCCGGCCACCGAGCGGGCCGTGTTCCCCGAGGACCACCCCCACTTTCGCGGGGTGCTGCCGTACGCGATCGGTCCGCTGGCCGAGGCACTGCGCGGGCACGACACGGTGCTGGTCGTCGGTGCCCCGGTGTTCCGCTACTACCCGTACGTGCCGGGCGAGCACCTGCCCGACGGCGCCCGGCTGCTGCACGTCACCGACGACCCCGACGAGGCCGCCCGCGCCCCGGTCGGGGACAGCCTGCTCGGCGATCCGGGGCTGACCCTGGCCGCGCTGGTCGAACGGGTGCCGACGGCCGACCGGCAGCCGCCGCCACGGCGGGACGCGCCGGCACCGCCCGAGGTCACCGCTCCCCTGAGCGCCGACGCCCTGTTCGCGGCGCTGGCCGCGCACTGGCCGGCGGACGGCGTGCTGGTCCAGGAGTCACCATCCAATCTGTCCGCGCTGCGCCGCCAGCTCAAGATCAGACGCCCGGCGTCGTACTTCACGATGGCCAGCGGGGGCCTCGGCTACGGCCTGCCCGCCGCGATCGGGGTGGCACTCGCCGAGCGGGACACCGGGCGCGGCCGACCGGTGGTGGCGGTGATCGGCGACGGCTCGTTCCACTACTCGGTGCAGGCTCTGTGGACGGCCGCGCGCCTCGCCCTGCCGGTGGTGGTGGTCGTCCCGGTCAACCAGCAGTACGCGATCCTCAAGGCGTTCGCCGAGCTGAAGGACACTCCCGGGGTGCCCGGTCTGGACCTACCGGGGTTGGACATCATCGCGATCGCGGCCGGCTACGGGTGCGCCACCGAGGTGGTGGAGACCCCCGACCATCTCGGCACGGCACTCGGCGCCGGGCTGCGCGCGGACCGACCCACGGTGCTGGCCGTGCCGATCAGCACCGACGTGCCCAGCATCCTCTGAGCCGGGCGGTCAGCGCGAGGCGATCGACAGCGGGGCGCCGGTGGACACGTCCAGCACCGGCCGGGCACCCAGCGGTGCCGCGAGGGTGACGGTGACCGGTTCCATCTTGAGGATGGCGATGCACTCGCCGGTGCTCCGGGTGACACTGCCGCCGACCACCACGACGTCCGGCCGTTCCCACACCAGCGGAGTGATCGCGGTGTCGCAGGCACCGACGCCGAGCCGCACTGTCAACCGGGCACCATCGACCGCCGCGAGGTCCTGAGCGGACACCAGCCCGTCCGGCAACGGCCCGGCGGGCGCTGCGGGCTCGGGCACCCGCTTGACCGCCGTGGGTGCGACGGCGAGCCGGGCCACCGGCGTGGCCAGCTCCTCGACGGCGAACAGCCAGGCCGGGACCTGCGCCTCACCCCGGCTCGTCCGGACCGGCACGGTACCCAGGGTGACCCCGGTGACGGTGAGCGGGAGGCAGGCGGTCTGCGCCGTGCTGGTGGCCCAACCATCCGGCCCCGGTTCGACGGTGGGCCCGCCCGGGGTGGGCAGGCCCGGCCGCTTCGGTCGACCCGGGCAGGGCAGTGGGTCACCCTGGTCAAGCTCCCGGTACGCCTCGGCGGCGCTGACCAACGGCAACGTCAGCCGGCCGTCCGGGAACCGGATCTCACCGCCGACCCGGGTCGGCGGAATCGGGACCTGCGCGCGGTACCACCCGGCTCGGAAGGCCGCCTCGGTGTCCGGTGTGAAGCGCGGGTCACCGGTGAGCACTGTCGGCCCCTCCAGGGGGACGTACCCCGTGCGCCAGTCGGGGCCGGGCTGCCACGCCTCGGCGACCCGGGCGGCCCGCTGGTCGAAGGCTTCGGCACGGTGCGGCGTCGGGTCGCTGGGCCCGTCGGCCGGGCCGGCGCCGGTCCGGGCGCAGCCCGCCACGAGCAACAACGGGAGTACGAGCAGCAGGGTCGGTCGACGCATGCCCGGTTCGACGCGCCCGTCGACTCTCCGGTTCCCGGCTCAGGTCTCGCCACCCAGATCCGTCTGGTACGCCTCCCAGAGCAGATTGGCGCCGCGACGCCGATGCCGGGCCAACCTCCGCAGCAGGTGCCCGGCCCAGTGCCGCAGCTCGTCCGGGTGCGTCTCGGGCTGCTCGGCGCTCCGCTGGACCGCCAGGATCGCGGCGACGATCGCCGCGTGCTCCCGGATCAGCAGCCGCACCCCGTGGTGAAGCCGCGGCGACTGGGTGAGCAACTCCCGGTAGAGCCCGGCGGGGCCTTCGGTGATCCGGACGTGCTCGGCGAAGCCCTGCCCCACCGGACGCAGGCGCAGCAGGACCTCGTCGCGCCAGCAAGGACCGGTGGCGGCGACGGCCCGACCCAGCGCGTGCACGTCTCCGGCGAGCCCGGCCGGGCGTGGCTCACCGGGCAGCCCGACAGAAGGTGGCTCACCCGGCAGCCCGACGGTGGGTGGCTCGACGGGGTGACCGGCGGGATCTGGCTCGGCGGGGTGACCGGCGCGCGGCCGGACGACGAGTGACGGCTGCTGGACCGGACCGGTGACCATGGCACCTCCCGCGCGGCGCGCTGCTATCCCATACCGCGATGGTGAGCCTGCCCGGCCCACCGTGTCCAGGGCCGCAGAACGGCTCATCTGCCCCTTTCACCCCATCGGCCTCACCGGCACCACTGGTGGGGCTCCGAGACTCCACAGGGAGTGCCTGGGAGGGGACAGGCCAGCTACTCAGCCAGCGGGTGCGCGGCGAGGCGGCGCAGTTGGTCGGCGACGGTGTACGCGTCGTCGCGCCCGTCGACCGGACGGCCCGTCGTGATCGCGTCCGCCAACGCCCGCAGCTCGGGCGGGGGCAGGCTGCCCAGGCCCATGCCGCGCAGCGGGATGGTGACCCGTCGGTTGCTCGCCCGGTCGGTGGCGACGATGGCCCGCAGCCGCTGTCCGATCATCGGGGTGTCGTCCTCCCCCGTCCCGCGATACGACAGCTTCGCGGTGTCGATCCGTGCGGTGGCGAGGTCGACGGTGCGGGTGGTGAACGCCCCCCGCACCCGGGCCCGGCTGCCCTCCAACCAGGCGGCCGTGCGGAGCACCCGCAGCACGAGGTAGACGCCGAGCAGCAGGAACGGCAGGCCGCACAGCCCGACGACCGGTACGGAGCTGGACTCCGCGCCGGCACCGGAGTCCCGCAGCGCGGGCGGCAGCAGTCCCGGCGGGAGATCGCGGGCCTCCTCGTAGGAGGCGAACGCGTCCCCTGGACCGGTCAACCGACGCAGCAGCCCGCCCGCGATCAGGGGCAGCGCCACGAACGCGGCACCGATGGTCGCGACGAAGACGCCGGACAGCACCGCCACGGTGCGCTGACCCGGTGACGCGCCGACCGACAGGCGCAGCTCCTGGTTGGTCACAGGAGGCAGCGTAGAACGCCCCTGGACACAACGAAGCGCCCCTGCCGGTGGGCCGGGGCGCTTCGCTTCGAGGTGGTGGAGGTGCCGGGAATCGAACCCGGGTCCTTCGCCGGTTTGTCAGGGCTTCTCCGAGCGCAGCTCGCTGTGCCTCTACTCGGCCCCACCGCTCACGCGAGCAAGTTGGTGTGACGGGCCCAGTCGCTGATTAATCTCGCCGCACGGACCCCGCGACCGGGTCCGATTGGCCAGCCTCCTAGCTGATGCCGGCTACTGGGACGAAGGCGTTCCCAGGCCGACAGACTTAGCTACTCGCCTCAGGCGGCGAGAGCGAAGTCAGCGCGATTTTGCTTGGCGCTTATAAGTTTCCGACGACCGATTCTCGAGACGACGTCGGCTTCCTCGGCTCGCTTCCCCTGTCGCTGCGTACGAAGTCGAAACCAGTCACCCCCTCGACAGGCCGCCGATGTGGCGGCACTGACAAGACTAACGCCTGCCGCAACCGCTTTCATCCCGAGGCCCGGGCCGGCGCGCCAGCCAGGACAAACGGGACGAATCAGTCGTCCATCCCCTTACCCCGCCGACCGGACACCCGGGCGATCTCCCGGTCCGCGTCCCGCTTGGCGAGGTCCTGACGCTTGTCGTACGACTTCTTGCCCTTGGCCAGCGCAATCTCGACCTTGGCCCAGCCGTCGGAGAAGTAGACCTGCAACGGAACGATCGTCAGACCGCCCTCGCGGGTCTTGCCGAGAAGCTTGTCGAGCTCGCCCCGGTTGAGCAGCAGCTTGCGCGTACGCCGGGGCTCGTGGTTGGTCCACGTGCCCTGGGTGTATTCCGGGATGTGCATGGAGTGCAGGAACAACTCGTTGTCGCGCTCCTGTGCGAACGCGTCGACCAGCGACGCGCGCCCGGCCCGCAGCGACTTGACCTCGGTGCCGGTCAGCGCCATGCCCGCCTCGTACGTGTCGAGGATCGCGTAGTCGTGGCGCGCCTTCTTGTTGGAGGCGACCACCTTGCGCCCCTTTTCCCGTGGCATCGGTGCCACCCCCTCTCCTCCGTCGCCCGTTGCCGGGCTCACCCCGGCCGGACAACCGATCATGCTACCCGAATCACAAGGACCCTCCCGCGCCGTTTATTTCCGGCTGCGGGAGGGTCCTCGGGAGACGACGGGACGACCCGTCCGGTGCCTAGACCCGCAGGTAGAAGCGCAGGGTGATCCAGGCGGTGCCCGCGCTGACCAGACCACCGACGCCGGCCATCAGCGGGAAGATGAACAGGATGTCGCCCCAGCTGATCGGCGAGAGCAGACCCTGCAACGCGCTCAACGACCCGTCGAAGAGCAGATACTTCGCCGCGACCAGGGCGACCAGACCGAGCAGCGAGCCGATCAGGCCGGCCACCACCGCCTCCAGCACGAACGGCGCCTGGATGAACCAGTTGGACGCACCAACAAGCTTCATGACCGCGACCTCACGTCGCTTGCTGTACGCCGCCACCTGAATGGTGTTCGCGACCAGCAGCAGGGCGGCGATCGCCATCACGATGGCGGCGGCCAGCGCGATGTTCTGGATCGACGTGAGGATGTTGAAGATCTTGTCGAGGAGTTTGCTCTGGTCGACGATCTCGTCGACGCCGTCGGTCTCCTTGTACTGGTCGTAGATGTCGCGGTACTGCTCCGGGTTGTTCAGCGTGATCCGGAAGGACTCGGGCAGTTGGTCCGGCTTGACCGCGTTCACCAGGTCCGGCGCGTCCTGGTACATCGTCTTGAAGCGCTCGTACGCCTGGGCCTTGTCGACGTAGATGACCTCCTTGACCAGGGGGTCGCCCTCCAACTTGCCCTTCAGCTCGGTGCGCTGCGGCTCGCTCACCTCCTGGTTCAGGAAGATCGCGACCTGGATGTTCTTGAAGTAGAGGTCCTTCATGTCGTCGACCTGGCGGTACATCAGACCGCTGGCGCCGAGCATGGTCAGCGAGACCGCCATCGTGATGATCATCGCGATGGACATGGTCACGTTGCGCCACAGTCCGACCAATACCTCGGACAGGACGTATTTCACGCGCATCGGGGGTTCCTCCGGGTCTCCGGCATGAGGTGTTCGTCGTCAGGCTGCGCAGGGGTGGAGCGCCGGCTCACCCGTAAACGCCGCGGGCCTGGTCACGGACGATGCGACCGCTCTCGATCTCGACGACGCGGCGGCGCATCTGATTCACGATGTTGGAGTCGTGGGTGACCATCACGACGGTCGTGCCGGTGCGGTTGATCCGGTCCAGCAGACGCATGATCTCGATCGAGGTGTCCGGGTCCAGGTTTCCGGTGGGCTCGTCCGCCAGCAGGATCAGCGGACGGTTCACGAACGCCCGGGCGACGGCGACCCGCTGCTGCTCACCACCGGAGAGCTCGTGCGGGTAGCGGTGCTCCTTGCCACCGAGCCCGACCAGCTCCAGCACCTCCGGCACGACCCGGCGGGCAACCGCCTTCGTCTTGCCGATCACCTCGAGGGCGAACGCCACGTTCTCGTACGCGGTGCGGTTCGGCAGTAGCCGGAAGTCCTGGAAGACACAGCCGATCGAGCGTCGGAAGTGGGGTCGCTTCCAGGAACGCATCGACGTGACGTCCTTGCCGTTGACCACGACGCGGCCCTTGTTGGGGGCCACCTCGTGCAGCAGCATCTTGATGATTGTGGACTTGCCGGAGCCGGATGGACCGATGAAGAAGACGAACTCGCCCTTCTCGATCGAGACGGACACGTTGTCGAGCGAAGGCCGGGACGCCTTCGGGTACGTCTTCGTCACTTGCTCAAGCTGAATCACGGGTGGTGAGTCTACGCGGTGTAACAACTGAGCCAAGCCCCACGCCCCGCCGATCCGCCACGAGTCGTCGAATCAGGCCTCTACCTGGAGATCGATGACGCGCTCCGCCCGCGAGCCGTCACGCACCGTCGTTGGCGAGCTGACGCTGCTTGCGCCAACGGATGCCGGCCTCGATGAAATCGTCGAGGTCGCCGTCGAAGACCCCGCTCGGATTGCCGGTCTCCTGCTCGGTTCGGAGATCCTTCACCATCTGATACGGGTGCAGGACGTAGGAGCGCATCTGGTCGCCCCACGAGCTGGTGCCGCCGCTCTTGAGGCCGGCCATCTTCTCTTCCTCCTCCTGGCGCTTGCGCTCCAGGAGCCGGGCCTGGAGCACCCGCAGCGCGGAGGCCTTGTTCTGCAACTGGGACTTCTCGTTCTGGCAGGTCACCACGATGCCGGTCGGGATGTGGGTCAGCCGGACCGCCGAGTCGGTGGTGTTGACGCTCTGCCCACCGGGGCCGGAGGAGCGGTAGACGTCGACGCGTACCTCGTTCTCCGGGATGTCGATGTGGTCGGTCTGCTCGGTGACCGGCAGGACCTCGACGCCCGCGAAGCTGGTCTGCCGACGGCCCTGGTTGTCGAACGGGCTGATCCGGACCAGCCGGTGGGTGCCCGACTCGACGCTGAGCGTGCCGTAGGCGTACGGCACCTTCACCGCGAAGGTGGCCGACTTCAGGCCCGCCTCCTCGGCGTACGAGGTTTCGTAGACCTCGGTCGGGTAGCCGTGCCGCTCCGCCCAGCGCAGGTACATCCGCAGCAGCATCTCGGCGAAGTCCGCCGCGTCCACGCCACCGGCGCCGGCCCGGATGGCGACCAGCGCCTCCCGGGAGTCGTACTCGCCGGAGAGCAGGGTGCGGACCTCCATCTCCTGGATGGCCTTGGTCAGCCCGGTGATCTCACCCTCGACCTCGGTGAGCACACCCGGGTCGGATTCGGCCTCGGCCAGCTCCAGCAGCACCCGGGCGTCGTCGAGCTGGGAACGCAGACTGCCCAGCTTGCTGATCTCGCCGTTGACGTACGACAGCTGTGAGGTCACCTGCTGAGCCTTGGCCTGGTCGTCCCAGAGGTCGGGGGCGGACGCCTCCTGCTCAAGGCGGGCCTTGTCCTCGTGGAGGCGGTCGAGGTTGAGGACGGCCTCGATGTTTCGCAGGGTCGCGTCGAGTTCCTTGAGCTGTTCGGCGTAATCGGCAGCGGTCACGACAGATAAGCGTACTGCGCGGGCGAGGAGTGAGCTTGCGAGCCCCGCAGGCCGACGCCAAATTGACGCTGCGCCATTGCAGGCCGCCCAGCTCGTTCTGGATGCGCGAACTGGCCGGAGGTCACCCGACTGGGGCGGTCTTCAACCACGACAGGGCGGCCCGGTGGTAGGCGACGGCGAACTCCAGCGCGCTGGCGTCGTACGTCTCGCCGTCCCGTTTGGCGTTCTTGACCTGTTCCCGGACCTGGGCGAGGGCCTCGGTGTGATATTCATTGGCCGAGGCGTACAGGCCCTTCAGTTGGCTGGCCGAGTGCAGGTTGCCGAACGCCATCCGCAGCGCGATCGGGTTGCGGATGGTGTCCCGCCCCGGGTTCTCCGCCAGCCAGCGGGAAAACGTCCGTTTCCCACTGGCGGTGAGTGCGTACGGCTGGCTCATCCGCGGCCCCGGCTTACCGAGACGCACGAAACCCCGCTCGGCCAGCACCGGCAATTCGCGGTAGACCTGGCTGCGGGTCATCGACCAGTACGGCGCCAGACGGCGCTCAGCGGCGGCCATCAACTGACCGCCTGTCATCGGGCCCTCGTGGAGGAGCCCGAGCAGGGCCGCCGCCGTAGGGTTGACTCCGGAATCCGCCATGCCCACTACGCTGCCACTTTGCGCACGCGGCGTCCAGGATTTGCCAGTTTGCCACCCAACAGGACTTCCTAAGTGCACTGTCGGCGGCAGACTGTCCGTTGAGGACTTTCGATGGATCAGGACCCTCGGCCGACCCACCGGCGGCTCCGCGCACCGCCGGCGGGTCGTCGCCGCGGGTCAGCCCATGTGGGGGTACGTGTGGTCGGTCGGCGGCACGAAGGTCTCCTTGATCGTCCGCGGCGACACCCAGCGGACCAGGTTGAGCCAGGAGCCCGCCTTGTCGTTGGTGCCGCTGGCCCGGGCGCCGCCGAAGGGCTGCTGCCCGACCACCGCGCCGGTCGGCTTGTCGTTGATGTAGAAGTTGCCGGCCGCGTACCGCATGCGCTCGGCGACCGCGTCGACCACCCGGCGGTCGGTGGCGAACACCGAGCCGGTCAGCGCGTACGGGGCGATCGACTCGGCCTGCGCCACCACGTCGTCGAAGCGGGCGTCGTCGAACACGTGCACGCCCAGGATCGGCCCGAAGTATTCGGTGGTGAAGGTTTCGTGGGCGGCGTCGCCGCACTCGAAGAGCGTCGGCCGGACGAAGTAGCCGACCGAGTCGTCGGCGGTGCCACCGGCCAGCACCCGGCAGGAGTCGTCACCGGCGATCAGCTCCAGCGCCGCGGTGTGCCGGGCGAAGGCCTTGTCGTCGATCACCGCGCCGCCGAAGTTGCTGAAGTCGGCCACGTCGCCGTACGTCAGCGAGTCGGTGGTGGCGGCCAGCCGGTCACGCAGGCCACCCTCCCAGATCGAACGCGGCACGTACGCCCGCGAGGCCGCCGAGCACTTCTGACCCTGGTATTCGTAGGCGCCGCGGATCAGCGCGGTGTGCAGGGCGTCCACGTCGGCACTGGTGTGCGCGACCACGAAGTCCTTGCCGCCGGTCTCGCCGACGAGGCGCGGATAGCCCCGGTAACGGGCGATGTTGTCGCCGACGGTCCGCCACAACTGCTGGAAGACCTTGGTCGAGCCGGTGAAGTGGATGCCGGCCAGGTCCGGGTCGGCGAGCACGACGTCGGACACCTCCTCGCCCCGACCGGTGACCATGTTGATCACGCCGGGCGGCAGGCCGGCGGCCTCGAACAGCCGCATGGTGAAGTGCGCGGCGAACTGCTGGGTCGGGCCCGGCTTCCAGATCACCGTGTTGCCCAGCAGGGCGGGCGCCGACGGCAGGTTGCCCGCGATGGCGGTGAAGTTGAACGGGGTGACCGCGTAGACGAAGCCCTCGAGCGGGCGGTGGTCGAACCGGTTCCAGACCCCCGGCGAGGACGCGGGCTGCTCTTCCAGCAGACGGCGGGCGAAGTGCACGTTGAACCGGAGGAAGTCGATGAACTCGCAGGCGGCGTCGATCTCCGCCTGGATCGCGGTCTTCGACTGGCCCAGCATGGTGGCGGCGTTGAGCGTGTCGCGCCACGGCCCGGCGAGCAGCTCGGCGGCGCGCAGGAAGATCGCGGCGCGCTCCTCGAACGGCAGCGCCCGCCACATCGGGGCGGCGTCCTTGGCCGCCTTGATCGCGGCGTGGGCGTCGTCGTGGGTGGCGTGCCCGGTCACGCCCAGCACGTGCGCGTGCCGGTGCGGCTGCACCACGTCGATCGAGTCACCGGCAGCCATCCGCTGCTCGCCACCGATGGTCATCGGCAGGTCGATGCGCTCGGCGGCGAGCTCGGTCAGCCGCCGCTGGAGCCGGTCCCGGTCGGGGCTGCCCGGCTCGTAGTTGCGAACCGGCTCGTTGCGCGGCTCGGGAACGGAGAACACGGCATCCATCAAGGCTCCTGGCGATCTCGACAGCAGTGGCGAAACCGGACCCGCAGGCACCGACCGGACGGCCGGACACCGGACGCTACCCGGGAGGGCCGAGCAGCGGCGGGACCTCCCGTGATTCTCCCACGAAGGGCTGCACGTCCCACTTCCGCCACCGCCCTCGCCAAGGACCGACCCACCCCTCCTCCCCTTACCGATCGAGCTCGATCCGACGACCCGCCCGTATGCCGGCAGCCCTTCACACACCGGTCGAGTGACCGCGTCGCCTGCACGCCCGGGGAGCCCCACCCCGGCGTACCCCCTCGCGGTCGTCCCGGGGCGGCGGGTGACCCGGCGGGTCCGCGTACCCTGAATGGTCGGTGACCTGCCGCCTCGAAGGGGAGACGATGACCAAGCAGCCCGGCCGCGTCCCGGCCGCGGAGTCGGACGACCCGTCGGCCGACGCGGCCAGCCCCAGCAGCCGGCCGCTGCCCGCCCCCGGCGCGGCGATCCTCGCGCTGCTGGCGCTCGGGTGGCTGACCGCCATGCTCTGGTCCACCCGGGAGGCCACCACCTCGGCGGCCGCCGGGGTCACCGCGATCAGCCTCTCCGCGTTCGCCCTGCCCGGCGTGATCTCGGCCGCGCTGGTGGCCGGCGCGGCCGTCGCGCTGGCCGCGGGCAACCTGCTGTCCCGCCGGTACGGCGACTGGGCCACCCTGCGCTTCGCCGGGGCGATCGGCGGCGGGATGCTCGTCGGCCTGGCTGCCGCGCTGGCGATCAACCTCACCTACTTCGACACCTCGACCACCAACGTGATCGCGGGCACCACGGCGGCTGCGGCGATCATCGGTGGCGCGGTGGCCGGCGCACGTTCCGCCCCGGCGGTCGGCGCTGTGGTGACCGCCGCGCTGGGCACCCTGATCTTCGTGGTCGCGTTCAGCCGCGCCCGGGACCCGCTGTTCGACCTCTTCGGGGCCGGCGACAGCCAGGAGTCGGTGGTCAACGCGGCCAAGTGGGTGTCCCGCACCGAGTCACTCGTCGCGGGGCTCCTCGCCGGGCTCCTCGCCTTCGGCTACCTGACCTGGGCGCGGCGTCGGGCCCTCCGCCACGATCCCGCGGCCCCGGCGCTGCGCTGGCCGGCGTACCTGCTCGCCGGCGCTGGCCCCGGCCTGCTCCTGCTGCTCGCCGAGATGATCATCCGGGTCGGTGGCCGGTCGCTGCTCGACCTGGCCAGCGCGCTCAGCGAAGCGGACGCGGTGGCGCAGACCTCGCTGGGCACGTCGCGGGTGGACAACGGCATCTGGGTGCTCTTCGTGGGGGCGCTGACCGCGCTCATCGCGTTCGGCCGCACCCTCGGCCCGGCGCACACCGACGACGAACCCGACGACAGCCCCGAGCCCGTCACGGACCGGATCGACCCCGAGGACGACGAGGCCAGCCCGGCCGAGACGTTCGGCACGTTCGACGCGGACCCGGCCAAGGCCGACCCGTCCCGCTGACGTCGGCCGGCGTCCGGCTCAGCTGACTGCGCGCAGCAGCAGGTCCAGCTCCGTCACGTCGTACCACTCCAGCTCGTGGTCCTCAGCGCCGTCGACGGCGAACTGGGCATCGGGGTCGCCAGCGGCGGCCTCGGTCACCACGTCGGCCGCCGCCGTGACGTCCTCGACCGCGTCCGCTCCATCCACGTGGATGGCAGCGATGGCACCAACCGGCACGGCGTCGGCCAGCGCCACCATGCTGGAACCCAGCTCACCGTCGCCCCGCCCGACCGCGCCGGCCGGCAGGTCGACCGAGACGACGACGCGGCGGCGGGGCGCCGTCGGGTCCTCCCGGAGCAGGTGCAGCGCGTCCTGGGCGGCCCGCGTGAACGCGACGTACTCCAACTCCTCCTCGTCGCCCTCGGCGTACCACTCACGCAGCGCCGGGGTCACGGCATGCGCATCGTCGGCAGCCAGCCCCTCCTCACGCAGCCGGGTCAGCATCGGTACGGTCGCCGGCACATACACCCGGACAAGCTCCTCGGTCACCGGTCGTCTCCCCGCTTCGTCCACCACCGGCGGCCGCCGGCACGGGCGCAGATCATGCCGCACGCCGTGACCGTCATACACCCCGCCTCCGGTCGGTGGAAGTTCCCGGCCGGTGTGTCCGGCTGGCCACTCTGACGGCCCGGCGCTGGGCGGCACGGGCTGTCGGTGGCAAACTGAGCCAAACGACATCAACCCCGGGAGTTCCTGTGGAGCCGAGGTTCCTGCTGCTGTCCGACGTAGCCACCGAGCTGAACGTGTCGGACTCGCAGGTCTACCACATGGTGCGCAGCGGTGAACTGCCCGCGATCAAGATCGGTGGACGCGGCCAGTGGCGCGTCGAGCGCGCGCGCCTGGAGGAGTACATAGCGCGCAAGTACGACGAGACTGCGGAGTGGGTCCAGAGCAATCCGCTGATCGATCGCGACCCGGAGTAGCAGCGGCTGGTGTCCCCGTCTCAGCGCCGCCGACTCACCCGCCGGCGCTTGATCCACTCCGTTTCAAGGAATGCGCGGTGTCCGGGCCGTGCGGATACCGCGACTTCGGCAAACCCGAGTGGATCAAGCCGTGCGCTCGGCAGGGTCGTCGCTCAGCCATTGACCGAGGGCTCTTTATCCCTGAGAATTGGGCTCGTCGGAGGCAAACGAACGCAAACGCAAGATCAAGGGGGCCATGATGAGCCAGGCGCAACCCGGCCCTCACCGACCACCCGTCCGGCTGCGCCCAGTCCCACCCATCGACCCGCCATACGTCGACGAGGCCGACGGGTCGTACTGGCCGGCACCCGTCCACGGCCAACTCGCCCTTGACCTGTTCGCCTCGACCCGGCCAGACCCGGTCCGACCACCCGAGCGCCGGGGCGCACTCCGCCCGGTGCCGAGCCGGTCCACCACCCACCCGGTAACGCCGCTGCCACCGGCGACCGCCCCGGAAGCCACCCGAGCCGCGCATCGCTTCGTCGGCACCTGCCTGGAGGTGATCAACGGCTACCGGTCCCCGGCGCAGGTGCGGGCACTTCTCGACCCACCCCGAGCGAGTGACCTGCTGACCGAGTTGGCCCGCGCGTCCGGGCGGACCGGCGCACCTCGCCGTCGCGCCAACCGACCGGTCGTCCGGCTGCTGCGCCTACGCGTCTGCGAACCCCGCGAGGCGGCAGTGGAGGCGGCTGCCGTCCTCACCGGTGCGGGCGGCCGAAGCTGGGCAATGGCGCTCCGCCTGGAGCATCGTCGGGGCCGCTGGCTCTGCACCGCCCTGCACGTCCTCTGACCGCACCAGCAGGATTGCGCTGAGCCGGATCGGACCGCGCCAGCCAGGCCAAGCCGGACAAAACCAGGACGGATTGGCTTGATCGACTCGGGTTTCAGGAAATCGGGCCATCAATCTGACGCTGACACCCCGACTTCCTGAAAACCGAGATGATCATCGCCACGCGGACGGGGGCGTGCGGCCGGGAGACGACGAACGGGTCCCGGCCTGATGGCCGGGACCCGTTCGTCAGTGCTGTCGGTCAGTTGCCGCCGTTGGGGGCGCCGTGGCAGCGCTTGTACTTGCGGCCCGAGCCACACGGGCACGGCGCGTTGCGGGACGGGCCGTTGCTCGCCTCGGCCTGGTTCGGTGCCGGCCGGCGGGAAGCGGCGGACGGAACCGCCGGGCCGCGAAGCCCGGAGGCGGGCCGCTGCGGGGCGGACGGCGCGGTCTGCCCCGGCGCCGCCGGAGCACCCGGGGCCGGTCGACCCACGCCGAGCGCCGGAGCCTGCTGCTCGGCCTGTTCGACGGCGACCGCGCCGGGGCTGGCCTCACCGTCGATGGTGGGAGCGGAGTATTGCAGGCCCTGCCGCTGCGGAGCGCGGTTGAGGCCCTTGGCCCGGATCTCCACCGGCTTGTCGAGCAGCGCGACCTCTTCGGAGCCCTCTTCCGGCTCCGGTTCGGTCACCTGGACGTCGACGTTGTAGAGGAAGCCGACCGTCTCCTCCTTGATGCCTTCCATCATGGTGGCGAACATGTCGAAGCCCTCGCGCTGGTATTCCACCACCGGGTCGCGCTGGGCGTACGCCCGGAGGTTGATGCCCTCCTGGAGGTAGTCCATCTCGTAGAGGTGCTCGCGCCACTTGCGGTCGATGACCTGGAGCAGCACCATCCGCTCGAGCTGGCGCACCCCCTCGGTGCCGACCTCTTCCTCGCGCCGGTCGTACGCGGCGTTCGCGTCGTCCTTGAGGCGGGAGACCAGGAAGTCGGCGTCCATGCCGGCGCGCGAGCCGCCAGCCTCCTCCTCCAGCTCCTCGATCGTCACGCCGACCGGGTAGAGCTGCTTCAGGCTGGACCAGAGCTGCTCAAGGTCCCAGTCCTCGCCGTAGCCCTCGGAGGTGGCGCCACGCACGTACGCCTCGACGGTGTCGTCGATCATGTTGCGGACCTGGTCGGAGAGGTCTTCACCGTTGAGCACCCGGAGCCGCTCGGCGTAGACGACCTGGCGCTGCTTGTTGAGCACCTCGTCGTACTTGAGCACGTTCTTGCGGATCTCGGCGTTCTGGCCCTCGATCTGGGCCTGGGCGCTCTTGATCTGCCGGGTGACCATCTTCGACTCGATGGGCACGTCTTCCGGGATGTTGAAGCGCTCCATCACGGCTTCGACCGCTCCGGCCCGGAAGCGCCGCATCAGCTCGTCCTGCAGCGACAGGTAGAACCGGGACTCGCCCGGGTCACCCTGCCGGCCGGCGCGACCGCGCAGCTGGTTGTCGATCCGCCGGGACTCGTGCCGCTCGGTGCCCAGCACGTAGAGGCCACCGGCGGCGGAGACCTCGTCGGCCTCGGCGTCGCAGGCCTGCTTCCACGTGGGAAGGACCTCCTCCATCGCCTTGGCGTACTCTTCCTCGTTTTCCAGCGGGTCGAGGCCGCGCTGGCGCAGCTCGTTCGCGGCGAGGAACTCGGGGTTGCCGCCGAGGAGGATGTCGGTGCCGCGGCCGGCCATGTTGGTGGCCACGGTGACCGCGCCCTTACGCCCGGCCTGGGCGACGATCTCGGCTTCCCGGGCGTGGAACTTGGCGTTCAGCACGTTGTGCGGGATGCCGCGTCGGCGCAGGAGCTGGGAGAGGATCTCGGAGTTTTCCACCGAGACGGTGCCGACCAGCACCGGCTGGCCCATCTGGTGCCGCTCGGCGATGTCCTCGATGACCGCGTTGAACTTGGCCTTTTCCGTCTTGTAGATGACGTCCGGCCGGTCTTCGCGAACCATCGGGCGGTGGGTCGGGATCGTCACGACGCCGACCTTGTAGACCTTGTTGAACTCGCTCGCCTCGGTCTGCGCCGTACCGGTCATCCCGGACAGCTTCTCGTAGAGGCGGAAGTAGTTCTGGAGGGTGATCGTGGCCAGGGTCTGGTTCTCCTGCTTGATCTCCACCCCCTCCTTGGCCTCGATCGCCTGGTGCATGCCCTCGTTGTAGCGACGGCCGTGCAGGATGCGACCGGTGAACTCGTCGACGATCAGGACCTCGCCGTCGCTGACGATGTAGTCCTTGTCGCGCTTGTAGAGCTCCTTGGCCTTGATGGCGTTGTTGAGGTAGCCGACCAGCGGGGTGTTCACCGACTCGTACAGGTTGTCGATGCCCAGCCGGTCCTCGACCTTGGCGACACCCCGCTCGGTCACGGCGATGGTGCGCTTGGAGTGGTCGACCTCGTAGTCGCCCTCACCGTCGGTGCCGGGCTGGAGCCGGGCCACCACGCCGGCGAACTCGCCGTACCAGCGGGCCGAGTGCTCGGCCGGGCCGGAGATGATCAGCGGGGTGCGTGCCTCGTCGATCAGGATGGAGTCGACCTCGTCGACCACTGCGAAGTTGTGGCCGCGCTGGACCAGCTCTTCCTTCGACCAGGCCATGTTGTCGCGCAGGTAGTCGAAGCCGAACTCGTTGTTGGTGCCGTAGGTGATGTCGCACTCGTAGGCGGCCTTGTGCTCGGTGGCCGGCCGGTTGGGCAGCACCACGCCGACGGTCAGCCCGAGGAACTCGTGCACCCGGCCCATCCACGCCGCGTCGCGCTGGGCGAGGTAGTCGTTGACCGTGATCACGTGGACGCCCTTGCCGGAGAGCGCGTTGAGGTAGACGGCCATGACCGAGGTCAGCGTCTTGCCCTCACCGGTCTTCATCTCGGCGATGTTGCCGAAGTGCAGCGCCGCGCCGCCCATCACCTGGACGTCGTACGGGCGCTGGCCGAGCACCCGGGCGGCCGCCTCACGGGCCACCGCGAACGCCTCCGGCAGCAGGTCGTCGAGGGTCTCACCCTCGTCGAGCCGCTCCCGGAACTGTTCGGTCATGCCGGCCAGTTCCTCGTCGGTGAGGTTGACGTAGTCGTCCTCGATCGAGCTGACGGCATTGGCGATGGCCTTGAGCCGCCGCACCATGCGGCCCTCGCCCGCGTTAAGGACCTTTTCCAGAATCGACACGGATCAACGCTCCCCTAGACAGTCTCGAACCATCGTAGGCGCTGCATCGGCCCGATGGTCACTGGTGGCGGTGCGCGACCCCGCCGAACCCGACATAACTCGCGTCCTGCGCACGCTCCAAACGTTATCCGGTTACGCCGTCGGCGAACGCTACGGCAGGATGCACGAGTGGAGCCCGTGGAGATCATCGAGGACGGCGTGCTGCTGCGGCCCTGGCGGGAGGCGGACGCCGAGGCCGTGCACCGAGCCTGTCAGGACCCGGACATTCAGCGCTGGACAACCGTACCCCGCCCATATCGCCCGGAACACGCTCACGGTTTCGTCACCGAGATGAGCGGGCGGGCCTGGGCGGAAGGCACCGGAGCCCCCTTCGCGGTCTGCGACCCGGCCACCGGCGACCTGCTCGGCTCGTGCGGGTTGATCTCGATCGACCAGGCCGGCACCGGTGAGGTGGGCTACTGGACCGCCCCCTGGGCGCGCGGCCGGGGAGTGATGGTCCGGGCCACCCGGGCGCTGGCCCGCTGGTCCTTCGACAGCCTCGGGCTACGCCGGCTGGTCTGGCACGCCGAGGTGGGCAACCACGCCTCCCGGCTGGTCGCACTACGGGCCGGCTTCCGGGTCGACGGCCGGCTGCGGATGGCCCACCCGACGCCGCACCGTGGCGCGGACACCTGGATCGGATCGCTGCTGCCCGGCGAGGTGCCTGCACCCGGGTCGACCGGGCCGGCCGGCCCGGGCACCCTCGCCGCCCGGCGGGCCGCCGTCTTCGGCCGCCCGCAGCCCGTGCTGTTCGCCACGGCCGGCGCCGGCGAGATACGCCTGCGCCCCATGGAGGAGCAGGACCTGGACGCCGTGGTGCAGACCTGTCAGGACCCGGAGACCGTCCGCTGGACGACGGTGCCGGACCCGTACGACCGCGCCGACGCGCAGGGTTACCGGATCCACGGCCAGGACGCCTGGGCCCGGGGGGACGCCGCCCACTTCGTGATCGCCGACGCGGACGACCGGTATGCGGGCTCGCTCGACCTGCGGCTCTCCCCCGCCGACGCGCTGCTGGCCGACGTGGGCTTCATGACCGCCCCGGCGGCCCGTGGCCGCGGGTACATGCCGGCCGCGCTGGTCGCGCTCAGCGCCTGGGGTTTCACGACGCTGGGCCTGGCCCGGATCGAGTGGAAGGCGAACGTGGGCAACACCGCCTCCCGCCGGGTGGCCGAGAAGGCGGGCTTCACGTTCGAGGGAACGGCCCGGGGCGGGGTGCAGCACCGCGGCGAGCGGGTCGACGTCTGGGTGGCCTCGTTGCTCAGCAAGGACCTGACATGAGCCTTGAGCAGGTCGTCGAGGCGCACGGGGTGCGGCTGCGGCCATTCCGCGCCGAGGACATCGCCGACGTGGTCGACGGCTGCGGGGATCCGCTGACCCAGCGGTTCATCTCGGGACTGCCGTCGCCGTACACCGAGACCGACGCCCGCTGGTGGATCGACGCCGGCGCCCCGCGGCCTGGGCCGGCGGCGGCGCCGCGTACGCCATCGCGGACCCGGCCACCGACCGGCTGCTCGGCACGGTGGGACTGAGCAATCCGGTGCCCACCCGGGGCCAGGCCGAGATCGGCTACTGGGTGCGGGCGGAGGCGCGCGGGCGCGGGGTGGCCGCGGCGGCGATCCGCGCGCTGAGCGAGCACGCGTTCGCCGCCGGGACGGCCCGACTGGAACTGCTCACCGAGGCGGAGAACGGGCCGAGCCAGCGGGTCGCGCTGGCTGCCGGCTTCCGCTACGAGGGTTCGCGGCGGTCGGCCGGTTGCAACCGGAACACGGGGCGGCACGATCTGCTGGCCTGGGTACGCCTCGCCGGGGATCCGCCCGGCCCGACCGCCCGACTGCTGCCCGATCTGCCCGACGGTGTGCTCACCGATCAGGTGGTGGCGCTGCGCCGGCTCGCGCCCGGCGATGCGGAGCTGATGTACCGGCTGCACAGTCGACCCGAGGTGGTGGCGAACCAGGCGCCGCCCGTACCGCCGACGCGGGAGGCGATCGAACGGCGCTGCCGTCTCGCGGAGAGCGGATGGCTGACCGGCGACATCGCCAGACTGCTGATCACGGACGTGGCCAGCGGGGAGCCGGCGGGCAGTTGCGGGCTGTCGTACACCGACGTGGCCAGTGGCGAGGCGTCGGTCGGCTATGCGCTGCTGCCGGACTGGCGCGGCCGGGGGTACGCGACGCGGGCGATCCGACTGCTCGCCGGCTGGGCGTTCGGCCCGGCCGGGATGGCGCGGCTGACCGCCGGCACGGTGCCGGACAACACCGCGTCGCATCGCGTGCTGGAGCGGGTCGGGTTCGAGCGCGAGGCCCTGCAACGGGGCCGTCTGCCCGGGCTGGCCGGCACCCGCCTGGACGACCTGACCTTCGCGCTGCTGCCCACCGACCTCCGTTGACGGATCAGGGAGTTGTGGCGGGGCCTCCCCACCACAACTCCCTGATCAACGCGTCTCGTTACCGGTCGGTGGCGAGGGAGATGATGCCGTAGTCGTACGCGTGGCGCCGGTAGACGACGCTCGGGCGGCCGGACTCCTTGTCCTGGAACAGGTAGAAGTCGTGCCCGACCAGTTCCATCTCGAACAGCGCGTCGTCGATCGTCATCGGCTCCGCCGGGTGCACCTTCTCCCGGGCGATGTGCCACGGCTGCTGGTCGTCGTGCTCCTCCTCGACCCGCTCCGCGACGGCGGTGCCGGCGCGGGCGCCGTCAGCCGGCGCGCTCAGGGCGGGGGCCACCAGGTCCGCGACCGGCAGGCCCGCGGTGGCCTCGGCGACGGAGATCGGCGTCTGCCGACCCCGGTGTACGCGGCGACGGTCGGCCGCGCGGCGCAGCCGGGTGTCGAGCTTCGCGATGGCCGCGTCGAGCGCGCTGTAGAAGTCGTTGGTGCACGCCTCGGCCCGAATGACGGGGCCCCGGGAAATGCAGGTGATCTCCACCCGCTGGCAGTGGTCGGCTTGGCGCGGATTGCGCTCGTGAAAAAGCTCGACATCGACACGAATAAGTTTGTGGTCGTAGCGTTCGATCTTTGCGAGTTTCTCGGCTACGTGCACCCGGTAATGGTCCGGCACTTCGACGTTTCGGCCCTTGACCACGATGTCCACGTGACCTCCCTTGTTCGGACGGTCTTCGATCCGGTTACCCGGTCGCGCGCCGTGGGGAGACCCGCTGGCGTCGACCGGTTGGTACGGCTACGCCTCCTCTCACCGCCGGGGGCGGGGTGGAACGAACCTCCTACCCCCGACATCGAAACGCTAACTCCTGTTCGCTCGACAGTCACCCCATGTTGCCGAGACGGCCCAGGATTTTTCGCAGCTCATACACCAACGGGTGAAACGGAAACACGATCGGTTACGACTGGTGTCTTTTCTCGGTCGCCGCGAGCACCGCGGCGACACTCGGTGCCCACCCGGTCGCGGTCAGCACCCTGGTCGCGGCGGCCAGTGTGACGCCGGTGGTGACGATGTCGTCGAGCAGCACCACGACCGGGGCCGCGGCTGCGGCAGGGGGCCAGCCAGGCGCGGCGGAGCGGGGCTGGAACGCGGCCTCGGCCGCGGCCGCCCGCCCGGTGCTGTCCAGGGTCACCGAGTCCGGGCGGGGCAACGCCCGCAGCGGACGATGCACCTGCGCCGCCCAGCCGCCCCGGTTGAGCCGGGCCGCGCAGTGCCGGGCGAGCCGGTCCAGGTGATCCCCGTACCGGGAGCGGGCTGCCGCCGCCGTGTCCGGGACCGGGACCAGCGCCACCGGACGGGCCACGCCGACGGCCGCCGCGACGACCTCGGCGAGCAGGGCCCCGAGTGGGCGGGCCAGACCGTGCCGGCCGTGTTCCTTGTACGCCAGCAGCGCCTCGCGCAGCGGGCCCGCGTACGGGCCGAGGGCGACGCAGGACGGCAGGCCCGGCGGGGCGGGTGTCGGGCGGACCGATCGTGGACGCAGCGCGTCCAGTGCCTCGACGCAGGCCGGGCAGACCCCGTGCCGCAGGCCGGCCCGGCGCTCCCGACAACCCGCGCAGGTGGCGGGCAGCACCAGGTCGGTGAGGTCCGCCCAGAGCCCGCTCACGTGTCAGTAGAGGAAGAACGGTGCCGACGGGTTGCTCGGTCGGACGCCGGCCGGCACCGGGGCGATGTCCCGCACGCGGTCCGGCTCGATCCGCTCGAACGGGCTGCTGCGGTAGGCCACCCCGTTCGCCTCGTACATGTAGGCCCCGCTGGGGACCCGCACGACGCGGTTGGTCGGGTACGCCGTCAGGTGGTTGACCTTGGCGCCCACGTCGGTCCGCAGGGGCGTCTCCACGGCGCCGTCCACGCTGATCTCGTAGATCGCCTGTTGGCCTGCGGACCCCGCCACCACCAGCCGGTCCTCCCTGCCCCAGTCGACCGCCGTGAGGCCGGTCAGCGAGGTGGCCAGTTGCCTCGGCGGCCCGATGGAGACCCCGCCGCCGTCCAGGTTGACCGCGGCGACGTAGAGCTTTCCACCGGCGATCACGGCGACCCGCTGACCGTCCAGCGCGGCGGCCACCGCTGTGACGTCAGCGGTGGGCAGGTTGAGCGGCACCGGGTACATCCGCGCCGCCTCGTCGAACCGGTAGAGCTGCCCGTCGGCCACGACCAGGCCGCGATCGGCACGGGAGTCGACGGTACGCAGCCAGACCGGTCGGCTCATCGAGGAGTATTCGGTGCCACTGCGGTTGATGACCGACACCGGCGCGACACCCGTGCCCACGGCGAGGCGGTACCGGCCACTGCTGCTGCCGTTGACCACCATCCCGGCGAGGACCCGCTGATCCCGGGCCAACGCCAGGCCGGCGGAGACGATGTTGCGGTTGACCTCGGGCGCCAGCGGCACCATTCCGCTGAGTTCGCCGTCGAAGTCGAGCGGGTGGATGGCGCCCTCGTACACGCCGAACCGCTGTGGGCTCTGGGCGTTCGGGTAGAGCTGCTGGGAGTTGCGTCGTTCGTTCAGGTCCTGCACGGGCTGCGAGTTGTTGCGGATCTTCAACTCCAGCTCGCCCGTCAGGTCGCCCAGGGACCAGGCGAGCTGGGTGATCAGCTGGTCGATGCCGTTCTGGTCGTCACCGGACATGTCCAGGTTGACCTCCCACCGGTTGTTCGCGCCGGTGGCATTGTTGATCAGCTCGGTGCGGTCGGGCAGCCCGACGACACCCGGGCGCAGCCAGTCGGAAGGGCCGCCGACCAGCCACTTCACGACCTCGTTGACCCGGCGCTCGTTGGGCACCGCCACCGGCCGGTAGCGCTGGTCGGGCACCAGCCGGCTGCGGTCGGAACTCCAGAAGTAGATCGTCTCCTCCTGGTAGTACTGCTTGAGGGCGACGTCGCTGAGCAGCAGCACGTTCGGCGGGTCGAGGACGTAGAGGCCGGCACGCTCGTCGTTGGCGCCGCCGTCCAACGCCGCGCTGCGAAGCCCGAACTCGTATTCCGACTCGGTCGCCACGGGCGGGGCGAGGGTGCCGTTGGCCCGCAGCACACCGAGCTGCTGCACCGTGATCTTCACGGTGGTGGTCGAGTCGCTGTTGAGGGTGTAGACCGCCTCGCGCAGCCGGACCACGTTCAGCGCGACCTCGCTGCCCTTCTTGTCCTGCAGACGGGACTTGTCCTCCGGGGCGACGAACGCCTTGACCCGCTCGTACGCCCGGTCCGGCTCGCCGGCGGCGGCGGACAGGAAGTTGCGCAGGAACACCTCGTTGTCGCTGCCGCCGGCGGTCCGCGTCGGCGGCTCACTGCGCCGGACGTCGAACCCGCCGGCCCCGGTCACAGCCCCGCCCTTGCCGTCCACCCGCACGTCGGACCCGGCCGGGATGCCGCAGCCGGCACCGAGCAGCACCACCACACCGAGTGCCCCGAGCAGAGAGGGCCGTCGATGAGCGCACCTCCGCCCGCTGTCCGTCCCCGGTCGGCGCCGGGCCGATCGCCACCGCCCCGCCGGTGCCCGGGCCGATGGCCAGCGGGCCACCGTCGCGAGGGCCACCGAAGGGCAGCGCGGCGTCGGCCGGCACCAGCCGCAGCGGCGAGGTGGTCAGCCGATCGCCGGCGCGGGCCGGCAGAGTGAGCCGGAACTGCGCGCCCTGCCCGGGAGCACCCCACGCCTCCAGCCAGCCGCCGTGCAGACGGGCGTCCTCCAGGCTGATCGACAGGCCAAGGCCGGTGCCACCGGTCTGCCGAGCCCGGGACGGGTCCGCCCGCCAGAACCGGTTGAACACCAGCTTCTCCTCGCCCACCTTGAGCCCCACACCCCGGTCGCGGACGGTGATCGCCACTGCGGTCTCGTCGGCGCCGAGGGTGATCAGCACCGGGCGGGCCTCGCCGTGCTCGACGGCGTTGCCGACCAGGTTGCGCAGGATCCGCTCGACCCGGCGTGGGTCGACCTCGGCGATCACCGGCGCCCCCGGCAGGTCGAGCTCGATCGGGACGCCCACCCGCTCGGCCAGGCCGGCCAGCCGGTCGACCACCCGGTGCACCACCGGCACCAGGTCGGTCGGCTCTGGAATCCAGCATGGCGAAACCGGCATCGAACCGGCTGATCTCCAACAGGTCGGTGAGCAGCTCCTCGAACCGGTCCAGCTCGGCTTGGAGCAGCTCGGCGCTGCGGGCCACCGCCGGGTCGAACTCGTCGCGCTCGGCGAAGATCAGGTCAGCGGCCATCCGGACCGTGGTCAGCGGGGTACGCAGCTCGTGCGAGACGTCCGAGGTGAAGCGGCGCTGCAGCCGGGACATCTCCTCCAGGCGCAGGATCTGCCGTTGCAGGTTGGTGGCCATCTGGTTGAACGAGGCGGCCAGCAGGGCGAGGTCGTCCTCGCCGTTGACCACCATCCGCTGGTCGAGCAGCCCCGCGGAGAGCCGCTGGGCGGTGCGCGCGGCGACCCGGACCGGGTTGACCACCAGGCGGGTCACCAGCGCCGCGAGCAGCCCGAGCAGGATCACCAGGGCGACCCCGGTGGCCACCACTGTGGCTCGGGCGTCGGCGGCGGTGACGTCCTGCCGGGTCAGCGGCACCAGATAGTAGAGCTCGATCTGGCCGAAGCTGGTGGGCACCGGAGACCCGTACACGAGGTATTTGGTGGACTTCCCCGTGAGCCGGCCGGTGCGGATCTGGCTGGCGACCTTGCCGTCGGCGACCGCGGCCCGCAGCTCCGGGCTGATCAGCTGTTGGACGTTCGCGGAGGGCGCGGTGCGCGTCTGGATCTCGCTGGGATAGTCGTTGGCCGTGATCGCCACCACCACCCCGCTGGTCTGCTGAGGGTCGCCACCGGCGAGGTAGTTGACAGTGCCGTCGATGGTCTCCTGGAGCTGCGCCTCCTGCGGCTGGCCGTAGAGCGAGACCTGCTTGGCGGCATAGCTGGCGCCGCTGGTCACCCTCTGCCGGACGTCGCTGCGGGCGCTGTCGAGCAGGATGGTGGTGATCTTGTCAGCGATCAGGAACGCGAAACCGCCGACCAGCAGACTGGACGCCACCAGCGTGATGGTCACGACCCGCACCTGGAGCGAGCGGCGCCAGGTCTGGTGCACCCGGGCCACCACGCGGGCGACCCGGCCGCTCACCGCACGCCAGACCTCCCCGCCGGCGCTGGGCCGGCGGGCAGGCGTACTCGGGGAGGGTGGGGGCGTGGTCGACACAGTGCGACCAGGCTATCCGGTCCCCGCCTTGTAACCCACGCCCCGCACGGTGAGGATGATTTCCGGTCGCTCCGGATCCGGCTCGATCTTGGCCCGCAACCGCTGGACGTGCACGTTGACCAGGCGGGTGTCGGCCGCGTGCCGGTAACCCCAGACCTGCTCCAGCAGCACCTCACGGGTGAAGACCTGACGTGGCTTGCGGGCAAGCGCGACCAGCAGGTCGAACTCCAGCGGAGTCAGCTTCACCTCCTCATCGTTACGACTGACGGTGTGCGCGGGCACGTCGATGGTGATCTGGTTGTCGGGCGGCCCGATGGTCAGCATCTCGGGGGCCACGTCCTCGCCTCGGCGCAGTCGGGCCCGCATCCGGGCCACCAGCTCCTTGGGCTTGAACGGCTTGACCACGTAGTCGTCGGCACCGGACTCCAGGCCCAGCACGACATCCACGGTGTCGCTCTTCGCGGTCAGCATGACAATCGGCACGCCGGACTCCGCCCGGATGGACCGGGCGACGTCGATACCGCTCATGCCGGGAAGCATCAGGTCAAGCAGCACGATGTCGGGACGACTGTCACGAAATGCGGCCAACGCCCGCTCGCCGTCCGCCACGAACGAGGGCAGGAAACCCTCACTACGCAGCACGATGCCGAGCATCTCGGCGAGCGCGGGGTCGTCGTCGACCACCAGTACGCGGGCTCTCATGGGATTAATATTGCATCCTCATTCAGTTCGGTGGGACCGGCGTCTGCCGGTAGATGCGCCACGTGCTGCGGCGCCGGGCGCACGGGTGGGTCCCGGGCCTGGCTGCCACCATGATCCCCCCTTCGGCGCCGCCCGGCGCCACCGCAGCCCGGACCGATTCCGCTGTCGCCATCTCGACGAGGGTCACCCGAAGAGGGCGCGCCCCCAGTGGTCGCCGCCGTCGCGTACCCCGGGTGGGCAGGCGAACACACCGCTGGAGACGTGCCGCAGGTATTCGTTCATCACGTCGTGCCGGGCCAACTGGGTCTGGATCGGCACGAACTGGCGGCGCGGATCGCGCTGGTAGGCGATGAAGAAGAGGCCCGCGTCGAGCCGGCCGAGGCCGTCCGAGCCGTCGACGAAGTTGTAGCCCCGGCGGAGCAACTGAGCGCCGCTGTTCCGGCTCGGGTGGGCCAGCGTGACGTGGGCATGCTCGGCGATCACCGGCTTGCCGTCCGTGCCGCGCGCCGCGAAGTCCGGCTCGTCGAACTCGTCGGCCCGACCGAGTGGAGCACCGCTGCCCTTGCTCCGGCCGACGATCTCCTCCTGCTCGGCGAGGGAGGTGCGGTCCCAGGTCTCCACGAGCATCCGGATCTTGCGGGTGACCAGGTACGAGCCCCCGGCCATCCAGTCCGGCCCGTCGCCCGGCTGCACCCACAACTGGTCGCGCAGCAGGTCGGTGTCCTCGGCCTTGAGGTTGGCCGTGCCGTCCTTGAAGCCGAACAGGTTGCGCGCGGTGGCCTGGTCGCGGGAGGTCGACGAGGTACGCCCGAAGCCGAGCTGCGACCAGCGGACGCTCACCACGCCCATGCCGAGCCGAGCCAGGTTACGGATCGCGTGCACCGCCACCTGCGGATCGTTGGCGCACGCCTGCACGCAGAGGTCGCCACCGGAGAGCTGCGGCTGCAACGCGTCACCCGGGAACTTCGGCAGCTCGGCCAGGGCCGCCGGCCGCCGGTCGGCGATGCCGAAGCGATCCCGACCGTCGGAGTCGCGAAACAGCGTCGGCCCGAAGCCGATCGTCAGGGTGAGCTGCGAGGGGGGCAGCCCGAGCGCCTCGCCGGTGTCGTCCGGTGGGGCCTCCGGCATCCCGCCGACCGCGCCGAGGATCCCTGCGTCCCGCCCCGCAGTCATCCGGGCGGCGGCGGCCGTCCATTCCTCGAGCAGCTCGACCAGCCGGGCCCGGTCCTTGGTGATCACGTCGAAGGCGACGAAGTGCAGCCGGTCCTGTGCCGGGGTGACGATGCCGGCCTGGTGCTCACCGTGGAACGGCACCGCCCCGGCCGGGTGGTCGCTCGCCGCGGCCGGGCCATGGGAGCCGTTCAGCAGTGCCCCCGCGCCGGCCGCCACTCCGGCAACCCCCGCCACCCCGGCGCCGGCCAGGGTGATCGCCCGGCGTCGGGTGAACCTGCTTCCGCTCATCGACTCGACTCCCTCTGCCATCCGGTCAC
This sequence comes from Micromonospora sp. MGP-C2, assembly GCF_057766525.1. Taxonomy (NCBI): domain Bacteria; kingdom Bacillati; phylum Actinomycetota; class Actinomycetes; order Micromonosporales; family Micromonosporaceae; genus Micromonospora; species Micromonospora sp. MGP-C2. The sequence goes on along the minus strand of NZ_JBYMEN010000002.1, from coordinate 5,281,171 downwards.
TTCGCGACGGCCGCGGCGACCTTGCTGATCGGCTCGGCGAGCGCGTTGATCCCGTCGGAGAGCTCCTTGAGCTCGGCCTTGCTCAACGCGGTGTGCAGCTTCCACCCGTCGCCGTCGCGGTGCTTGCCGAGCAGCGCCTCCACGTTGGCGAACTCGGTGTCCAGCTGCGTGACCAGCTCCGGTGCGCGCTGCTGGAGCGCCGGGCGGAGGGCGGACACGGCGGCCTTCGAACCCTCCAGGTTGGCGGCGAAGTCCCACAGGTCGGTGTGCGAGTAGCGGTCCTCCTCGCCGGTGATCTTTCCGCTGGCCACCTCGTCGAGCAGTTCCTTCGCGCCGTTGGCTAGCTGGAGCGGGGAGAGCTTCTCGGCGTTGGCCTTGGCCACGATCTCCTTGACGTCGACCAGCAGCCGGTCGGCGATCGGGCCGTCCTTGCTGATGTCGCCGGACTGCCAGAGGTCCTTCTCGATCCGGTGGAAGCCGGTGAACTCCATCCCCTCCTCGATGACCTCCTCGCGGCCGTCGATCTTGGGGTCGAGGTCACCGAAGATCTCGGCCACCGGCTCGATCCGCTCCCAGTAGGTGCGGGCGACCGGGTAGAGCGCCTTGGCCTTCGCGACGTCGCCGGCCTTGACCGCGCCGACGAACTCCTCGGTCTTGTCGAGGAGCGCGGCGGTCTGGCTCTTGACGTAGCGCTGGTAGTTCTCGGTGGCGTCGCCCAGCGCGGCGTCGGCGGTGAGCGGCTGCGCCGACCCGCTGACCTTGAGCGCGCCCCGGATGCCCTTGCCGCTCATCCCGGGCTTGCAGGCCGTCTGGTACGTGCCGGCCGGCAGCTCCACGTGCAGCTCACGGCTGAGCCCGGGGGCGATGTTCTCCACCTCGCCGAGCACGCGGTCGCCCTCGGCGTACACGTAGAACTCGGTCACCTTCGCGCCGGAGTTGGTGATCTTGAAGGTGGCGGTGCCGGCGCCCAGATCGGTCGTGCCGACCTCGCAGGCGGTGTCGCTGGCCTTGACCACGATCGGTCCGCCGGTCGCGGCCGAGTCACCCTTGTCGGAGTCGGAGCAGGCGGCCAGACCGGCCGTCGCCAGCACGCCGGCGGCGGCCAGCGCGAAGAACTGGGTGGTACGCATCTGAGCTGTCTCTCCTCGTGGAGTCAGGCACGCTGCGGCGTGGACGCCGCCTCGGCCTCGGCCTCGGCCTCGGTGCCGGTGTCGGCCCCGCGCTCGGTGACGGTGGTGGTCGCGGCGGGTGCCGGCGTACGCCGGGCAGGCCGCAGGAAGAGCAGGAGAACCGGTACGGCGTACCCGACCCAGGCGATGGTCTCCAGCACGGTGGGCGCGGGAGTCACGTTGAACATGCCGGCGAGCAGGGCGGCGTACCAGGTGCTCGGGTCGAGCGTGCTGGTGATGTCGAAGGCCAGGTCGTTCAGGCCGGGCAGGACGCCGGCCTCCTGGAAGTCGTGCACGCCGTACTTGAGGATGCCGGCGGCGACCAGGATCAGCAGCGCGCCGGTCCAGGTGAAGAACTTGCTGAGGTTGATCCGCAGGGCGCTGGCGTAGAGCAGCACGCCGAGCACCACGGCGGTGACGATGCCGCCGATCAACGCGAGCAGCGGTCGGCTGTCGCCGGCCGCGCCCTGGGCGGCCGAGTAGAAGATCAGTGCCGTCTCCAGGCCCTCGCGGATCACCGCGAGGAAGGCCATGCCGGCGACCGCGAGGGACCCGACGGCCAGCGCCTCGGTGAGCTTGCCCCGCAGCTCGCCGGCGATGGTCCGGGCGGCCCGGCGCATCCAGAAGATCATCCAGGTGACGAAGACGACGGCGGCGACGGAGGTGATCGCCTCGAACAGCTCCCGGTCCTCGGAACGGGCCAGCAGCGAGGTCGACGTGTACTCGATCAGCCAGCCGAAGAGCACCGAGAGCACGACGGCCAGACCGACGCCCGCCCAGACCTGGGGCAACCGGTCCCGACGCTGCGACTTCACCAGGAAGGCGACCAGGATGCTGACCACCAGGGTGGCCTCCAGGCCTTCCCGAAGGCCGATCAGGTAGGTGGCGAACATCCGGGCTCCGAGTTGGTTAGGCACGGCTCAACTGACTTAGGGCAGGCATACCTTCCTCCCGCTCGGGGCTGGCGTCAAGTCGATCGCGACAAGCTCACTCGCCCTGTTGACCAGCCTCTTCGGCCTCGGGAGGGCGGGCCACCCCGGTCGACTGTGGGAGGATCCCCGCCGTGAAGGCATTCCTGCCGTGGCTGACGGTGCTGGCCGTTGTGCTGCTGCTCAGCGCGTTGCGCCTGCGGGCCCTGGCCACCGTGGTGTCGGTCGGCTGGCTGGCCTGGTGCGTCTGGACGTGGTTCCGCCCCACCCGCCGCGGCCCTCGGTCAGGCTGAACCCGCCGGCCCTGATGCCGGAAACGACGAAACCGGGCCGGCTGCGAACAGCCGACCCGGTCCCGAATCGTCGATCAGTAGCGGTAGTGATCCGGCTTGAACGGACCCTCCGTGGAGACACCCAGGTACGTGGCCTGCTCCTTGGTCAGCGTGCTCAGCTTGGCGCCGAGCGCGCCCAGGTGCAGCCGGGCCACCTTCTCGTCCAGGTGCTTGGGCAGCACGTAGACGCCGATCGGGTATTCCTCGGTCTTGGTGAACAGCTCGATCTGGGCGATCGTCTGGTTCGCGAACGAGTTCGACATCACGAAGCTCGGGTGACCGGTGGCGTTGCCCAGGTTCAGCAGGCGGCCCTCGGAGAGCACGATGATCGCGTGCCCGTCGGCGAAGCGCCACAGGTCGACCTGCGGCTTGATGTTGACCCGCTCGACGTCGGAACGCTTGGCCAGGCCGGCCATGTCGATCTCGTTGTCGAAGTGGCCGATGTTGCCGACGATGGCCTGGTGCTTCATCCGGGCCATGTGCTCGTTGGTGATGACGTCGAAGCAGCCGGTCGCGGTGATGAAGATGTCCGCCTGCTCGACCACGTCGTCCAGGGTGGCGACCTGGTAGCCGTCCATCGCGGCCTGCAACGCGCAGATCGGGTCGACCTCGGTCACCACGACCCGGGCGCCCTGGCCGCGCAGCGACTCGGCACACCCCTTGCCCACGTCGCCGTAGCCCATCACCACGGCCATCTTGCCGCCGATCAGCACGTCGGTGGCCCGGTTGAGGCCGTCGATCAGCGAGTGCCGGCAGCCGTACTTGTTGTCGAACTTGCTCTTGGTCACCGAGTCGTTGACGTTGATGGCCGGGAAGAGCAGGGTGCCCGCGCGGTGCATCTCGTAGAGCCGGTGCACGCCGGTGGTGGTCTCCTCGGTCACGCCCTTGATGCCGGCGGAGATCCGGGTCCAGCGCTGGTTGTCCTCGCCGAGCGAGCGGTGCAGCACCTCGAGGATGACGCCGTACTCCTCGGAGTCGGCGGACTCGACCGGCGGAACCGCCCCGGCCTTCTCGAACTCCGCACCCTTGTGCACGAGCAGGGTGGCGTCGCCGCCGTCGTCGAGGATCATGTTCGGGCCCTGACCGTCCGGCCAGGCGAGCACCTGCTCGGTGCACCACCAGTATTCCGGGAGGGTCTCGCCCTTCCACGCGTACACCGGCACGCCGGCCGGAGCCTCAGGGGTGCCCTCCGGGCCGACGACGATCGCCGCGGCGGCGTGGTCCTGGGTGGAGAAGATGTTGCAGGACGCCCAGCGCACCTGCGCGCCGAGCGCGACCAGCGTCTCGATCAGGACGGCGGTCTGGATGGTCATGTGCAGCGAGCCGGTGATCCGCGCGCCGGCGAGGGGCTGCGCCTCGGCGAACTCCCGGCGAATCGCCATCAGGCCGGGCATCTCGTGCTCGGCGAGCTGGATCTCCTTACGCCCGAACTCGGCGAGCGACAGATCCGCCACCTTGAAGTCGCCTTCGGCGAGCGTGCTCGGCCGGGCCTCGGACGGCGTACCGCTGGCGGACGCCGGGAGGGTGCTGGTCATGAAAGCTCCTGTCGAACGATGTCTGCGCCGACCTTCCACCTTACGCGCGCCAGCGACGGGCATCCGGGGACGGGCTGCGGACAGCGCACGGGGCGGTCGGTGATGGACGGATAACCGCCCACGTCCCGCCCGCCCCGTGCATCCCCCCGGTTTGGTTCCCCCGCACGTTCTCGGACCGTCGTCGCGATAACGCTGCGTACTCATAGAGTCACACTCAGCCAGGACGGCGTCAAGCTATTCCGGGAAAGTCGGACTTGTGTCGTTGCCGGACGAGCCTGTCAGCGCAACCCAGAGGTCGCCACGTACGCCTCACCGGCACCGCTGACCCGCAACGGCTCGCCGGCCGCCGTGCCGATCGCCGCCTCGCCGGACACGAGCGTCACCGCTCCGGCGCCATCGTCCACGGTGATCGAACCGCCACCGCAGAGGACCACCCGGGGACCGGGCAGCGTCAGCGTGACCGAGGGCACCTCCGCACCGACGCGTACCCGGTGCAGCGCGAAGTCGTCCACCGGCACGGGCCAGCAGTCCACACCCGGGCCCACCGGCTGGGCGGCCCGCACCGGATCGTCGAGCACCTCGAAACGCAGCACCCGCAGCAACTCGTCGACGTCCACCCGCTTCGGGGTCAGACCACCGCGCAGCACGTTGTCGCTGGCCGCCATGATCTCCACCCCGCAGCCGCTCAGGTAGGCGTGCAGGTTGCCGGCCGGCATCCAGATCCCCTCGCCCGCGACCAGACGTAGGTGGTGCAGCAGCAGTGCCACCAGTGCGCCCGGATCGGCCGGGTATGCCTTGGCCAGCCGGCGGACCAGGTCCGCGTCCGGGCCGTCGGCCGACGACGCCAGCACGGCGCCCAACAACTCGTCGCGCTGCTCGACCGGCCAGCCGAGCAGCGTTCGTACCGCCGTCCGCAGCCCCGCCGGCCCGGCCCGCAACGCCCCGACCACCGGCGCCAACTCCGGTACGCCGAACGCGGCGAGCGCCTCCGCCGACTCCGCTGGGTCCCGGAAACCGCACAGCGCCTCGAACGGCGTGAGCGCGACCAGCAACTCCGGTTTGTGGTGCGGGTCGGAGTAGTTGCGCTCCCCCTCGGGGCGTCCGGCCTGCGCCGCGAAGCCAGCCCGGGCCTGCTCGGCGTCCGGATGAGCCTGGAGGCTCAGCGGAGCGTCAGCCGCGAGGACCTTGAGCAGGAACGGCAGGCGACTGCCGAACCGCTCGGACACCCGCTGGCCGAGCCACTGCCCCGGCTCGTCCCGCACCAGGTCACAGAGGCTCACCCGGAGGCCGGAACGGACCACGCTGGCCGGGGCGCCCGGGTGGGCGCCCAACCACAGCTCCGCCTCCGGACCCTCGCTCGGCACCGACCTCCCCTGGAGGAGAGCGATGGCCGAACGAGACCCCCACGCGTAGTCGCGGATCGGTCCGTACAGTGGCTCCACCAGTCAGCCCCCGGACCGCTCGGCCTCTGGCTGCGGCACGGCGGTGTCAGCGGCGGTGCCGGTGCCGGCTTCGGCGGCGGCGACGCTGTAGATGTCCGGCTCCAGGTAGATCACCCGGGCGGTCGGCACCGCGGCGCGGATCCGCGCCTCCACGGCGTTGATGCCACGGGCCAGGTCCTGGGCACTCTCGCACGCCGGCACGCCGATCTTCGCGGCCACCATCAGCTCTTCCGGGCCCAGGTAGAGCGTCTTCATGTGGATGATCCGCTCCACCTCGGGGCCTTCGGTGACGGCTCGCTCGATGGCGGCGACGTCGGATGCCTCGGCACCCTCACCGAGCAGCAGACTCTTCGTCTCGATTGCCAGCACGATGGCGATGAGCACCAGCAGCACGCCGATCATCGCGGTGCCGGCGGCGTCCCACTTACCGTTGCCGGTGATCAGCGTCATGGTCACGCCGAAGAGCGCGAACACCAGACCGACCAGGGCACCGAAGTCCTCCAGCAGCACCACCGGCAGCTCGGGCGCCTTGGCCCGGCGGATGAAGCGCACCCAGGACTGGTTGCCCCGGACGTGGTTGGACTCCTTGATGGCGGTCCGGAAGGAGAACGACTCCATGATGATCGCCGCCACCAGCACGACGATCGGCACCCATTGCCACTCGGTGATCCCGTGCGGATCCGACCACTTGTGGTACGCCTCGTACAGGGCGAACAGGCCACCGATGCTGAACAGCACGATGGACACGATGAACGCGTAGATGTAGCGCTCCCGGCCGTACCCGAACGGGTGCTCCGGGGTGGCCGCCCGCTTGGCCCGCTTGCCGCCGAGCAGCAGAAGTGCCTGGTTGCCGGAGTCGGCGACCGAGTGGACCGACTCGGCCAACATCGACGACGAGCTGGTCAGCAGGAACGCGACGAACTTGGTGATGGCGATGCCGACGTTTGCCAGCAGGGCGGCGACAATCGCCTTCGTCCCACCGTTGGCGCTCATGCCACCGCTCCGCTTCGCCGTACGAAGCCAACCGGTCCGCGCATGATGCGCCGCCCATTGCGTTCGTTCACTGGTTCGACAGCTCCTTCATTTCGGTGATGGCCGGCACGGCCATCGGGTCCAGCCCATGGGCCAGGGCAAGGTAGATCGAGGCAAAATCCGGGACCGCGATCAGCGAGGCCAGCCGCTCCAGCGCGGAGCCACCCTCGGCGGTCACCACGTCGCACCGCACGCCACGGCGCTCGGCGAGGGTCTGCACCGCGTCCGCGCGGCGCTCCTCGACGGCGAAGGGCTCGTCGGTGTCGTCCTCGGCGTTGAGCCCGCCGTCGCGCAACAGCACCAACCGCAGTCGGGTGCCCTCGCCGTCGTCCTCGGCCGGGTCGGCGAAGATGTCCCGCTCCCCCTCGGCCAGACCGCCGAAGACGCCGTCGAGCAGCCCGACCCGACCCCGACCGGCCTCACCGAGCGCCCCGGTGACCACCGGGTAGCGGGCGTTGGCCGACAGGGTGTCGCCGAACCGGCGAGCGGCCACGGTGGCCAGTGGGGACGAGCCCCAGACGATCGGGATCGAGCCGGCCAGGGCCAGGGCCAGCGACTTCGCCGGGTTGACGAAGGACTCGGCGGCGGACCGGCAGCGGTCGGCATCCGCGTCGAGCCGGGCCGCGGTCTCCGCCAGGTCCGCCTCGTTGACCTTCACGAGCCCGAGGGAACGGGCCGCGAGCAGCACCGGCACGGTGAGCGCCCAGAGGCTGGCCCGGGCCGGAGCACGCCGGGGCACCGGAATGAACGGCGCCCGGGCCTGCTCGGCGATCGACTGCAACTGCGAGTCGGGGGCACCCACGGCGACCAGCCGGGCACCGCGCCGGTGCGCCGCCTCGGCCGCGCCGAGCGCCTCCGGGCTACGACCGGACGCGCTCACCGCGATCACCACGTCGGCCGCGCCCACCCAACCGGGTACGCCGGCGCTGCGGTGCCCGATGATCGGGACCGGGCAGCGCGGCCCGGCGACCGTGGCCAGCACGTCTCCGGTACGCCCCGCCGTGCCGATGCCGGCGATGACCACGGCTCGGGGCCGCCCGTCGTCGGCGAGCACCGCCAGGTTCGCCTCGGCAGCCAGTGCAGCGCTCTCGCGGACCTGCGCACCGGCCGACGCCGTGTGCCGGAGCATGCCGCCCGGGTCGTGCTCGGCCAGCGCCTCCGGGTTGTCGAGTAGGGCTTCATCGGCATCGCGACGTCCGCTGACCCCGGCCGTACCGTCGATCACGACGGCTGCCCGGGGCCGCCGCGCGCCTCGTCCAGCAACAGCACCGGCACGTCGTCGCGGACCTCGAAGATGCGACCGCACTCCGTGCAGGTCAACGTCTGCGCCTCGGCGTCGTAGGTGAGCGGGGCGTGGTGCGTGTCCGGACAGGCGAGAATCTCGAGCAACTGCGGATCCAGGGCCATGGCACGGCTCCTTCCACGTGTGCGGCTTCACCGGCGGCGGTGCCGACCGGCGCAGGCGATCTTATCGGCGAACGCGGTCCAGCACGTCGTCCCGGAGCGAGACCATCCGATCCCGGGTGGGCGCCTCGACGTTGAGCCGCAGCAGCGGCTCGGTGTTGGAGGCGCGCAGGTTGAACCACGCGCCGTCGGGGAATCGCAGGGTGAGACCGTCCATCTCGTCGGCCACCGCGTCCGGGTACGCGGCCCGCACCTCGGCCACCGCCGCCGCCTGGTCGGCCACCGTCGAGTTGATCTCGCCCGAGGCGACGTAACGCTCGAACTCGCCGGCCATCACGGACAGTGGCAGCGACTGCTCACCCAACGCGGCCAGCGTGTGCATCGCCGCGAGCATTCCGGTGTCGGCGAACCAGAAGTCACGGAAGTAGTAGTGCGCGGAGTGTTCGCCGCCGAAGACGGCATTGGTGCGGGCCATCTCCGCCTTGATGAAGGAGTGCCCGACCCGGGCGACGAGCGGCTGCCCCCCGTGCTCACGGATGATCTCCGCGACCGCGCTGGAGGTGATCAGACCGTGGATCACGGTGGAGCCCGGGTGCTTGGCCAGCTCACGTACGGCGACGAGGGCGGTGATCGCCGACGGCGAGACCGGCTCGCCGCGCTCGTCCACCACGAAGCACCGGTCGGCGTCACCGTCGAAGGCCAGCCCGATGTCGGCACCGTGCTCGACCACCGCACGCTGGAGGTCGACCAGGTTGGCCGGGTCCAGGGGGTTGGCCTCGTGGTTGGGGAAGCTGCCGTCCAGCTCGAAGTAGAGCGGCACGATCTCCAGCGGCAGCGGCGACAGGGCGGCGTCGCCCAGCACGGTGGGGACGGTGAAACCGCCCATCCCGTTACCGGCGTCGACGACGACCTTCAGCGGCCGGATGCCCGAGAGGTCGACCAGCTTGCGCAGGTAGGCGGCGTAGTCGGGGAGCATGTCACGTCGCTCGACCGGCTGGGTCGGCTCACCGGCCGGACGGGCCTCGCCCGAGTCAAGGAGGGCCTGGGCCCGATCCCGGATCTCCGTCAGGCCGCTCTCCTGGCCGATCGGCCGGGCACCGGAGCGGCACATCTTGATGCCGTTGTACTGCGCGGGGTTGTGACTGGCGGTGAACATCGCACCGGGCAGGTCGAGCGAGCCGGAGGCGAAGTAGAGCAGGTCGGTGGAGGCGAGCCCGATCTCGATCACCGAGCGCCCCTCGGCCCGTACGCCGGCGGCGAACGCGGCGGCCAGCCCGGGCGAGGTGGCCCGCATGTCGTACCCGACGACAACCGCGTCGCCCGGCTCGTCGGTGGACTTGAGCAGCTGGGTGAATGCGGCGCCCAGTGCCTCGGCGGCCCGCTCGTCCCACTGGTCCGGCACCGTCCCTCGGACGTCATACGCCTTCACAATCTGGGACAGATCAGACACGTGTTCCGCTCCTTGGCCGCAAGTTGGACACCGATCCTGAGCCTAACGGAGGGTTCGTGTCTCGCCCCGCTCAGCCCGGCAGCCGGGGGATGAAAGCGGTGTGGCCGCCCTCATCCGTCGGCGGGTCCCCGGGCAGCGGTCGAGTTCCGGGTGTCCCCGGCATCGGCTGCGTCGCCTCCGGGACCGCACCCGCACCGCCGGGGCGCGCACCGTAGACCCCACCGGTGGCGGGGCGCGGGGACGGCACGGCACCCCAGCCGGCGGCCGGTGGCTGCTGGCCGTACACCTGGCCGGGGCGACCGGGCGCGGCCGGCGACCCACCGCCGGCGCGGTAGGTGGTGCCACCGGGGTTGCCCGGCAGCATCTCGGGCGACTGGTCGGACGGCTTGCGGTCCTGCCGCGAGCGACGCACCAGCAGCACGATGAGCAGCAGACCGACCGCCACCATCACGATGCCGAAGAACATCACCTTTGAACCTCCTCCGGACGACTCCGCGGCAGTGGCCGTGGTGTTCGGGGCACTCGACACAATGCCCGCGGCGGCCGGGTTCACCGCCTCGTCGACGGCCGCGACCTCGGACGGGCTCGGGGTGGGCGTCGGCTTCTTCGACGGCGTCGGCGACGGAGTGACCCGCGCGCCGGTCACCTTCGCCGTGTCGCTGCCCCGACCCAGCTCCTGACCGATGGCGCTGACACCCGCGCCGCTGACGACGAGTTGACCACCCGGGACACCCGCGGCGAACGCCACCCGGTACCGCACGGTGATGCCCTTGCCCTTGCACAGGGTCGGCTTCGTCGGCGACGTCGGCGCGGTGGCCACCGTGCCGCCACCACCCGAGACACCCACCGGCAACCAGCGCCCGCCCGCGTTGACCTCGACCTTCACCTGGCTTGGCTCAAGACCCTCAAGACGCAGACCCAGCGCGGTACGCAGCAGCACGCACCCGTTGGTGCGCTTGCGCACCGCGACGTTCACCCCCTGCGGGGAACCGCCGGCGGCGAAGCTGCTGGCCGCACCCACCCGGACCGAGTCCTCGTCGGCCAGCGCCGGTGACGCACCGAGCATCACCAGGCCGCCCACCAGACCGCAGACCGCCGCGAGCTGTGCCGCGCGTCGACGCACCGTCATGATCACCTCGCCGTTCTCCCCGGGTGGGGTCCGCGGGTCAGGCTACTACCGGCCCACCTACCCCATCGGTCATAGAGCGGCCCGGATGTGTGCGGCGTTACGGTTTACGGCCCGGCCCGCCGACCTGCGAAGAAGGCCGGCCGGGCTCCGACCGGAGCGCGTTCGGACCGGCCCGCCGGGCGCGATCAGTCGGCGTGCGCGGTGGGGTCGGGTCGGCGCGGTCGGTGGGGTCGGGTCGGCGGGCGCGGTGGGATCGGGTCGGCGCGCTCGGCGCGGTCAGTCGGTCTGTTCGGCGCTGGCGAGGGCGTCGCGGCTGAGTCGGTCGGCGGTGCGGGTGGTCTCCGGCAGCCGGTAGCGCGGGGTCAGCGCGAGCACCTGCGCTGTCGCGTTCTCCAGGCTCATCCGATGCCCGACGCTGACGAAGACCGGCTTCACCCCGTCCTGGGTGCGCAACACCCGGCCGACGACATCACCGCCGTCGCGCAGCGGCGACCACGCACCCCGCTCGGCGGCCGGCGGATCCCACGTCCCGACCAGCGGCGTCTTCCCCACCCCGATCGCCGGCAAGCCGGTGACCACGCCAAGGTGGCAGGCCAGCCCGAACCGTCGCGGATGGGCCAGACCGTGCCCGTCGCAGACCAGCAGGTCGGGCCTGACGCTCAGGCGGTCCAACGCGGTGAGCAGCGCGGGCAACTCACGAAAGGCGAACAACCCCGGCACGTAGTCGAACGCGGGCTCTCCCACGCTGACCGCGGAATCCACCACCTCCAACGTCGCGGCGTCCAGCACCGTCACGGCCGCCGCCAGGAGGTCACCACCCTGGCCGTACGCGACGTCCAGGCCGGCCACCGTCGCGGGCGCGCTGGGCCCCGGCCCGACCAGGTCGACCAATGGCCGCAACTCCTCCTGTACGGCCACCGCCTCCGCCACACTGCCCGGCACCACCACACGGCTCAGCGCAGCTAGCCCCGGCGCCGCCGCTCGCCCCGCCGCCGCGTCCGGCCGTGATCCACTCGAATTCATGAAAATCGGGCTATCCGAAGGACCCAGATGCCCCGATTTCACCAAACCGGAGTCGATCACCCTCGGCGTGAGCCATCGGCGGGAGCCACGGTGGCGTCGTCAGTCGAGATGCTGCCCTGACCCGCGTCCGTGGAACTGACATCTCGCCCCGCCGCCCCGTCGACGGGGTCGCCGCCGCTCCGACGCCTGGTCGTACCGAAGGCGACCGCGAAGACAACCCCGAGGGCGACACCGAAGGCCACCCCGCCCTTCGAACCGAAAACGGGAATGCCGACAGCCAGACCGATCATGATGCCGACCGGCCATGCCCAGAGACTGGACTTGGTGTTCTCCGTACCGGGTCTCGCCATGCGTCGATGTTATTCGGCTCTGCCACTTTCCCGCCCGCGTCGTCTGTCTTCCGCGACAGCGGCGACCTACGTTCGGTCAGGCAAGGCCCAACCGGTCGCGGGCCTGCTCGACCCACCGGCCGACCCCATGGGCGCCACTGCCGGCCGCCAGCCCAGCGGCCTCGTCGAGCAGCTCACGGGCGGCTTCCCGATCGCCGTCGTTCGCCGCCAGGTCCGCCAGACCGATCAGGTTCGCCGCCACCCCCGAAGTGAAGGACAACTTCCGGCGTAGCCGGGTCGACTCCGTCAGCAACTGCCGCGCCGCGTCGACGCGACCGGCGGCCTGCTCGGCGAAGCAGAGGTGCCGCAGCACGTACGACAGAGTCAGCTCGTCCCCCGCCGCGGTAGCCAACTCCCGAGCCCGGGCGAAGGCAGGGGCAGCGGTCGCCTGGTCCTGCCGGATCACCTGGTGGACCGCGCCCACCCAGAAGAGAGACTCGCCCTCACCACGGGCGTCGCCCAGCTCGCGGTAGATGCCGGCTGCCCGTTCGAAGAGCGGCAGCTCCGCAGGGTCCTCCGAACCGGTGTCGATGAAGCGGGCGTGCAGGATCCGGCCACGGGTCAGAGCCACATCAGCGTCCAGCGCCGCGAGATCCCGCTCGGCCTCGTCCAGCGGCTTCGGGTCGCCACCGAACACCGCCTGTTCGTAACGTTCCTGCGCCCGCACCAACCGAGCGTCCAGCCCTACGGTCGTCACCGACCCACCCTTCAATCAACCTCAGTTGGTCGCACTGCTACGGAAGCCAGAGCTGGACGTCACCTATCGCCGCTGCTGTCAGCCTTGAACATGGCACGAATCGATCTCTCGTCCGGCAATTTCTCACCACCGGTGACTGCCTCTGCCACTGCCTCGGCGGCGGCGCGGCCGACATTCTTGTAGCGGTCCACATTCCGGTAGTCATCGAGGAACCGCACAACGAGCCCAGGGTCACAAGCCCATGCCCGAGCGCGATGATCCCAAAGAATGGCCTGACCGAGCCCCGCATCCATGACAAAGAGCCCCGCCGGCTCGCCCTGCTCATCGGTCCGGTAGATCACGTAGTAGCTCAACAATCTCCCGCTCCAACTCTTCGGCGATCTGCGGCGCTACCGGGAAGTCACGAGACCCTAGCCCAAGATCCTGCACAACTTGCGTGAGACTCGTCCCCTGCCGGGCCAACCAGGCGCGGTACTCCCGCCACGCGTCGGGGTTCTGGCTGATCCACTTGGCGAAGGTGGCGTCCTTGGGGTCGAAAAGGAGATCCAGCCCGCCCGGCAAGGACTCCGGCAGGCCGTGCTCGCGGTTTGCGGCAAGCATCCGCATGAAGGCACCGACACGCTGTTCAGGACTGTTCGTCGGCCGCCGCACGACCTCATATTCTTCATGAGTGGCCAGCCATGCTTCACGCGAGGCCGAGGTGTGCAGTTGTAGCTCGATCAGCATCCCGTCGGGCGAAATGAGGGTGCAGTTCAATCCGTAGAATCGATTGCCCTGCCGCCAGAAGTTCTTGCACGTTGAAGTCGGCACGGAGAAGCCCGCTTCGGCCAGGCCAGCAAGTACCAGATCGGCGGCTCTGGCGTAGTGCTGACCTGACGGCATCTCAAAGCAGAACCTCAGCACGTCGTTCACGCTCGACACAAAGTCTGCTGCGTCGATCTCAGCGACACGAACCTCGTCGAGGTACTTCCGGGCCAGCGATTCCAGCCCTTTGACGCGAAACTCGCGATCCCGTAGCCGGATCGGGTCACTGAGGCCGAGCCCGTCGGTCACGCTCTGCCCGACCTGGGTCAAGGCTTCCTCAACCAGGTCAGCGGCATCCAGTGCACGCTCGCGAGCCTCCGCCAGGGTGGCCAATTCGTAGCTCGTTAGCTGTGTGAGATTGGAAGTCGGCGGACGCGGATCGCCTGCGTTCGCCCCGGCGTCCCCCACATCTGCCGAGCCCGGGCCGTCCAGCAGCAGGTACATCCGGTTGATGTACGGGTCACCGTGGCCGCCGTCGTCGTCCGTCGACGGATGGTCCGGCAGGTCGGGCCGCTCACTGAACCGGCCCCGGGGCAGCCCGGCGAGCGGCATCGGTCGCCCGTCCCCGCTCAGCACCAGCGCGTCGATGCCCACCACGTCGGGATACAGGGGATGGTCCTGGACCACCCCGTTCTGCGGGTCGACGTAGAGCACGGTGCCGTTCTGGTTGAGCGCCACCCAGGCGTGGGAACCGCCGTGCGGCCACTCGGTGACCAGGAACGCGTAGCTGCCGTGGCCTCCCAGCAGCAGTTGGTCGCGCAGGTTGCGGTAGCCCCGGTCGGCGGCCTGCCGTGCCTGCTCGGCGTACGGACGCTGGCCGGACGGCGGGGCGAGGAGTTGCTGGAAGCGCCCGCCGGTGACGTCCTCCACCCGGCCCGGGCCGCCTGCCTCGCCGCGGATCGGGCGCCGGATGTCCCCGTCCAGGTAGCCGTCGAAGGTACGCGGCGCCGACACTCGTGGCCGCCCGTGCACCCAGGTCTCGAACAACGACAGTGTGCAGTCCAGGCAGTTGATGCCGCGGGTGGCGTCGGCTGCGGGACCTCCGTCGTTCAGCAGTCGGAACCAGCCGCCCCGTCGGGGGTCGGCGGTGCGGGTGATGCTGCCGTCCCACTCGCGGGGCATCTGCCGTTCGACGTCGACCTGGTGCAGGGCGAGCGGTGGGCGCAGCCCCCCGGGCCGCCCGTACGGCCGGGAATCGTCGATCGGCGGGGGCACGTCGTCGCCGGTGAGCCGGGACGGCCCGGCAGTCTCCACCGCGCCGAGCGCGAGCGCGCCGACGTCCCTGTTCGCGTGCTCGAAGGTGCCGGCGCCGAGATCCACGACCGGCGGCGCCGTGGTGCCGGCCAGCACCGCATCCGCGAGGTCACGCCATTGGGCGTACGCGCGTGTCTCGTCGTTCGCGGCCCGCTGCCAGCCGTCGGCCCACTGTCGGTGACCTGCTTGGTGCAACTGTCGGGCGTAGGTGGCGTACTCGACCGCCCGGCGATCGTGCTCCGCGGCCCGGGCGCGCAGTCGGGTGGCCTCCGACTGCCGGCGGTTGTTCTCGAAGCCGGTCCGTTGCGACTCGTAGTGGCCCTGGTAGCGCCGCCGCTCGGCGGCTTCCGCCTCGGCGGCCCACTGCGCCGCGTACCAGTCGTCGGGGTCGATCGCTGGCACGACCGGATCGCCGAACACCACCTCGACGGGGATCGACGCCCTGCCCCGGGCGGGATGGTCGGGTGGGCGCGCCTCCCGTGTCGGGGCGCGCGATGGCACGGCGGATCGGCCCACCACCGTCGGTGTGACCGACTGGCGGTTCGTCGTGCTTGGGGCACCGAGGGTGACCGGCGTTGTCGGGCCGGCGGTGGTCGTCGGTGGTGGCGCGCCGGTCGACGGAGACCACGTGACCGGGCCAGCGGTGGGGGTGTGCGGCGAACTGCCGGGCGTGACACCGGTGGCCGGTCCGCTGCTCGGCTCAAAGGTCCCGGCCGCAGGTGCGGCCACCGAAGAAAGCCGAGAATCGGTGCCCACCGACGAGAGCGTCGGATCAGCAGCCACCGACGAGAACGTCGGGTCGGCCGCGATGGGGTGTGCCGCGCCCGCCACCTTCGACAGAGGCCCATCCGTCGACGGCGTCGGCTCGGACGGGCGCGGCGAGCGGTCGGCGGCGTCCACGTCGGACATCACGCCCACCGAGGATGGTGACGACACGTGCAGCTCGGCGGCAACCGCGGGCAGGTCGGAGGCGGCGACGGGCGGCAGATCGGTCACCCGCGACGGCTGAACGCCCGGCTCCGTCGGCATCTCGGCGCGTATCGGAGTCAGCTGGTCAGGCGACGTCGCGGCGACTGCCGTCGCCTGCACCGGAACCACCGGCGACGAGATCTCCCCCGAAGGCACAGCACCCGCCGCAGAAGGCACGCCCCCGGAAGACGCCGCACCAACGAAAGACGCCCCGCCTGAAGACGAGGCCGCGCCCGAAGAAGACGCCGCACCCACGAAAGACGCCCCACCTGAAGAAGCAGCCCCGCCCGAAGAAGACGCCGCCCCCGAGAGAGCCGAATCCCCCGACACCCCCACGGACGGAAGCGACGGGCTGGCGAATGACGTCCCGGCGAGGGCGTTGGTCTGCGCGTCGAGTCGTGCCCGTAACGCGTGGTCGGTCTGGCCGGTCGCCGAGCCGGTGGCCCCGGACGCGGCAGCGCGTGCCACGTCCTCAACCGAGGTGAGGCCCTGGCCGGTGGCCAGGCTGGCAGCGCTGTCGGCGAGCACCTCGCCGGTCATCTCCCGCCCCAGGTGCTCCCCGACCCGGGCCGCCCGCCCGGTGGCGTGCCGGCCCAGGCCGGCAAGCGGAGCCACGGCCCCGCCGGCGAGCCCGCCGACCGCCGATGCGCCGAGGTCGGTCATGTCCAGGCCGTGCGCCCGCCCGGTGGAGTTCTGGTACGCCTGGGTGGCCAGGGTGACGCCGCTCTCCTCGGCGGCCTCCTCCAACCCTCCACGGGTGGCCCGCTTGGCGAGCCCTCGCACGCCACCCCGGGTGATCTCCGTGGCGGCCCGTTCGCCGGCCTCCTTGAGCCCGTGTCTGAGGGACTTGCTGGCCAGTTGACCCATCAGCCGCTTGAAGATCTGCTGGATCAGCAGCCGGGTAGCGGTCATCGCCGCGCCGGCGGCGGGGGTTGCGGCACCGGCGGTCAGCACCGCCGCGACCGCCACCGAGAGCAACTCGATGACCAGGATGCCCAGCTCGATCCAGACTTCCAGCTTGGCGCCCTCGATGTCGCAGCCGCACTCCTCGACCAGCCGGCCCAGGTCGGCGGTGACCGCGAGCAGCACGGGCAGCGGGGCGTCGGCACCCTCGGCGATCCCCCGCCAGGCCGCCACGAACGCCGCGTCGACGGCCCCGACCCCGCCATACCCGTTGTGCACCTCGGCAGCGGCCGTGGCGGCGTCGGTGTGCGGGCCGGCGAGCACTGTGGCGACCTCGTACCACTGGTCGGCGACGTCCCAGACGGCCCGCTCGTTGCCCTCCGGCCACTGCACCCCGACCACCCAGTCGAGGGCCTCGTAGATCCAGCCCGGAACGTCCCAGGGTGCGTGGTCGAGGGGGTGCGGGATCGGGCTCGGCAGCACGCTCATCGGGATCGTCGGCCGTCAGCGCTGGTCGGTGACCCGACCGAACCGGGCGGCGCTGGCCCCGTCGGTCTGGACGCTCGCGTCGACCGCGCGGACCACGTCGCCGCCCAACTCGGTGAGCTGATGCCCGACGCCCGCCCAGGCCCGCAGCACTGTCTGCTCGATCGCGCGGTAGTTGCGCTCGAACGCGGCGCCGATGTCGTCGCGGCCCCAGGGCCGGGCACCGCTGGCGGCCTCGATCGCACCGCCTTCCGCTGCTCGACGGGCCGTGACCGCCTCGCCTGCGAGGGCCAGGTCGGCACCGGCCCGACGCGCCCGGGACGGATCGAGCCAGAGCTGCCCGTCGGTCATGCCGTCCCCTCACGCCTGCCGAGCACGGCGTCGGCCCGGCCGAGCAGGGCCGCGTAGTCGCCGGTGCGCAAAAAGTCCATCGAGCCGGAGTTGGCCGGCACGGTCTCGGCGACGAGGTCGCGGGTGACGTCGGCGGCGGCGGTCGCGGCGGCCCGGATCGTTTCGGTGATTTTTCGGCCGAGCGCCCCGGCGTCCCGCTCGCGGTAGACGGCCGGCGTCAACTCGACCTCGATCACCTCGCCCCGGGCACCCACGGTGGCGGTGACCTGCCCGTCGGCCGACCGGCGGGTCACCCGCAGCTCGGCGAGCCTCGCCTGCAGGGTGTCCAAACCGGACCTGAGCTGCTGATATTGCCCGTACACGTCGTCGAACCGGGCCCGTAGCTCGCGGTTGGCGTGCCGGTCCACATGTTCGCTCACCGCCGCCCCTCCCGTCACCGTCGGTAGAGCAGCACCATACCGGCTGCCATCGATCCGTGTAGTCCGGTAGTTTCAGTGCGTGATCGACCGTCAACAGGCCGAGCAGCTCGCGGCCACCTGGGCCCGCCGCGACTCGCAGCGCCTCGGGCACGAGTGCACAGCGATGGTCGACGAGTTCGACCTCGGCTTCGTCATCACGTCGGTCGTGCCCACCGAGGTGCGTACGGTCCCGGGGGACCTGCCGACGACGGTCATCGACAAGCAGACCGGCACTGTCACCACCTGGCCGCGGGTGTCGAGCGACGTGGTGGCGGATCTGTACCGACGCAGCCGTCCCACCGGGCCAGCCTCTCCCCGCACCGTCGACCCGTCGAGTCTGCTGGCCCGGGAGATCCACCGGGCAGCCACCCCGAACACCGCCGCCCATCTGGCGCTCGACGGGCGGATCTGGACCGCCCAGGGCACCAGGGCCGACGTCCCGCTCAACCATCACCCGCTGGTCCGCGACTACCTGGACCAGCTACCCCCTGGCGACCTGGTCCGGGGCGGGGAGTCGCACGCCGAGCTGATCGTGGTCTCCGACGTCCTGCACGAGTACGACCACCGCCGGGCCGCCGAGGGCATCGCGCCGATGGGTCGGGCCGAGGCGGCGGCGCTGCTGGAGGGCGCCCGGTTCGAGATCTTCCGGATCCGGGAGCCGGGTGATCCGGCTGGTGGCCCCGCCGAGCTGCCCTGCGACTCGTGCATCACCTTCCTGGTGCGCGCCAACGTCCTGCCGGAGTCGGCTCGGGCATACACCGACCCCTGGCGTGCGCCGGCGGCAACCGACCCCGATCCCGGGCGCTTCCCGGCGGAGGTCGCCAACGCGCTGGTCGCGGCCGGGTGGCGACCGCACATCGGGGACCAGATCATGGCCGCCGCGGCCGTGCGGGACGTCACCGCCGTGTCGGGGGTGACCCATCAGCACACGGTCTTTCCCGCGGCCGTGGAGGCGCTGACCGCGTTTCCCAGCCTGGTCGGCGCGCGGCGCGGGCGGGGCGAGCAGGTGTGGATCTCCCGTTTCGACATCCGCCCGCACACCATCGCCCACACCGCCGACACCCTCGCGGACTTCGGCGCTGTCCTCGGCGTACGCCTCTTTCCGATCGGCACCGAGCAGCAGGACAGCATCCTCGCGGTGGACGAACGTGGCCGGGTCTTCGCGCTCGATCAGGCCGGCGAGTGGTTTCTCGGCGACTCCATCGACAGCGCGTTGACGACTCTGCTGCTGGGCCGCGCACCGGCCCGGGTCCGCGACGACGGCACCTGGCAGGCCGACTGAGGCTGGCGCGTCAGCGGACCACCTCGACCGTGTTGCGGCGGATGAGGTTCTTGCCCGGCTCACGGATCTGCGCCATCGCGGCGTCGTTGAGCAGCACACAACTGCCCGACGGGCCGGTCACCGTCACCGTCGTCACCCGGTTGTTGTCCAGGTTGGTCACGCGCAGCCGGGTGCCCACCGGGAACTGTCCACTGGTCGCCGCTGGCGCCCCGACCTCGGCGAAGAAGGTGATCGGCCCCGAGCAGGCCGAGCTGGGTGCCGGGCCGGGCGCGCCGGGAGACGCGACGCCGGGACGGACCGTGCCGGCAGGTGGCCGCCCGACCGGCGCCGCTCCGTCCAGCCGCTCCACCACGTTGCGGCGGATCACGTTCTTGCCCGGCTCGCGGACCAGCTCCATGGCGGCGGCGTTGAGCAGCACACAGCTACCCGACGGGCCGGTCACCGTCACCGTGGCAGCCTGGTTGTTGTCCAGGTTGGTCACCCGCAACCGGGTACCCACCGGGAAACGGTCGCTGGTGGCCGCCGGCGCACCGCCCTCCGCCGAGAACGTGACCGAGCCGGAGCAGACGGACGACCGTGCCGGGGTGGTGCCGGCGAACCCGAAGCTGGTCCCCACCGCCACACCCGCCGCGGCGACGACCGCCACGGTCGCCGCCAGCACGTGCCTGCGCTGCACCCTCATCGCCGTCACTCCCGTCCTCGGTGGTGTCCTTCACTCACCTGGTACGGACGGGAGCGCCCTACCGTTCAGCCGGGACGGGCATCGATCGTGCGGCGGTCAGGTCCACCGGCCCGTACCGGGTGCGCGGCGCACCGGCGACCAGCGCCCAGTAACGGTCCCCGTACGACCAGTGCCACCACTCGGTCGGGTAGTTCACCATCCCCGCGCCGCCGAGAGCGTCCACCAGGATCCGCCGGTGTCGGCGGGCGGTGCGACCGATCGTGGGCGCGTCGGTGAAGCAGGCGTCTGCACTGTCCTCCGGGGTCGCGTCGATGGCCGTGCCCAGGTCCAGCTCCACCCCGTCGTCGGTGCACAGTGTCACGTCGACCGCCCCGCCGGTGCTGTGCGGGGCCACGTCGACCGGCGAGACGAACTTGGTGGTCTCCCGGTGCAGTCGCTGCGGGGGCCAGTCCGGGTGCCGTCGGCGCAGCTCGTCCCGGTAGCCGGTGAAGATGGCCAACTGCGTCTGGTACGGGCGGTAACCCTCGACGACCAGCAGGCGCATGCCGGCGGGCAGGTCACGCTGCGCGGCCAGCAGGCGGTCCACGACTCCCGCGCGCAGCCTGGCGTACGCCCCGGCGGGGTCGGCCGCGCGGCCGTCGAGGCGCAGCTCCGGCATCGCACGCAGGTCCACCAGCGGGTCGCCGTCGTCGGAGCTGGGCACGGCCGCCACCCGGGGATCGGAGAGCAGGATCATCGGGCGTTCCCCACCGGGGTCGCCGGCCGTTCGGCGTGCCGGACACGGGCCAGCTCGACGAGGCGGTCCACCACCTCCCGGTAGGCGACGCCGACGGCCGCCCACACCTTCGGGTACATCGAGTGCGCGGTGAAGCCGGGCATGGTGTTCAGTTCGTTGACGTACACCTCACCGGTCGTCTCGTCGTAGAAGAAGTCCACCCGGGCCAGGCCCCAACCGCCGATCGCGGCGAACGCGCGCAGCGACAGCTCCCGAACCCGCGCGGTCACCTCGTCCGGCAGCGAGGCGGGGACGATCATCGGATCGCTGTCGCCGAAGTACTTCTGCTGGTAGTCGAACCATCCGCCGGCGACGCGTACCTCGCCCACCGCCGACGCCTCGGGGCGCCAGCCACCGAGGACCGCGCACTCCAGCTCCCTGCCGGTGACCCCCTGCTCGACCATGACGAGCTGGTCGTGGCGCAGCGCCTCCTCCACGGCGGCGGCCAGGTCGTCACCCTCGCCGACGCGGGAGATGCCGATCGACGAACCCATGCTGGCCGGCTTCACGAAGAGCGGCCGGCGCAGCCCGACGACCAGCTTCTCCGGGTCGTCGACGGCCCGGTAGGTGTGCGCGTCGAACGCGACGTACGGGGTGACCGGAACGCCCTCGGCGCGCAACGCCCGCTTCATCGCCACCTTGTTCATGCCGACTGCCGAGGCGAGGATGCCGCACCCCACGTACGGCACGTTCAGCGCCTCCAACAGCCCCTGCACCACACCGTCCTCACCGAACGGGCCGTGCAGCACCGGGAAGACAACGTCCAGCTCGGCGTGCACCGCGCCGGGGGCGTTGCCGGCGCACACCTGCACGACGCCGGGACGCGGACCGGCCCGCAGCTCGACCGACGGTCCGGACACCACCAGGCGGTCGTCGATGGCCCGCGCACCGGCCGGCCGGTCGCGCAGCTCGGCCAGCAGCGCGTCGGGCAGCAGCCGAAACCCGCCGCTGCGGGTGACACCGATGGCGACAGTGCGGTACCCGCCGCCGGCGAGCGCCCGGGCCACGCCGAGCGCGGACGCGCAGGACACCTCGTGCTCCGCCGACGGTCCACCGAACAGGATTCCGATCCGAACAGGCGCGCTCACGCCGCCATCCCCTCGACAGTCGTCACCGTGGCGGACCGCTGGGTGGACAACCGGGCCACCACTGATGCCTCCACGTTCCCGCCGGTCAGCACCACGCCGACCGTCCGCCGCCGACCGGGACCCACGCGCTCGTCACCGGCCAGCCGGAGCGCGCCGGCCAGGCCGGCCGCACCGGACGGCTCGGCGAGCACCTTGAGCTCCATCAGGATCAGCCGGAATGCCGCCCCGATCTCGTCGTCGTCGACCCGGACGACCCCGCGCAGCACGTCGCGCACGATGGCGAACGGCAGCTCACCCACACAGGACGGCCGCAGCCCGTCCGCGATCGTGGGCGCCGGCGCGACCGGGACGCGAACACCTGCCGCCAGGCTGCGGGCGAGCGAGTCACAACCGACCGGTTCCACGCCGTAGACCTCGATGCCTCTGCCGGCGGCGGCCAGGCACGCGCCGGCCACCCCGCCACCACCACCGACCGGTACGACCAGCGCGCCCAGCGGTGTGCCAGCGCGCTCGGCCTCCTCGATCAGCTCCAGGCTGGCCGTGCCCTGCCCGGCGATGACGTCCGGGTGGTCGTACGCGTCGACGACCGGGTGACCGCTCTCGTCGCTGAGCCCGTCGACCACCGCCACCCGCTCCGCGACGTCGGTGCCGGCGAGCACCACCCGCGCCCCTGCCGCGCGGGCCCGGTCGACCTTCGTCGACGCGGCGTCGACCGGCAGCACCACGGTCGCCGTGAGCCCGTGCTTCCGGGCCGCCAACGCCACCGCTATCGCGTGGTTGCCGGTGCTCTGCGCGATCACCCCGGTGTGGCCGGAGGCGGCGAGCCGGCCGACCGCCCGCAGCGCGCCCCGCATCTTGTACGAGCCGCCGTTCTGGAGGTTCTCGGCCTTGAGCAGGATTCGAGCCCCGGCCAGACCGTCGATCACCGGGGACCGCAGCACGGGTGTGCGGACCACCCGGCCGGCCAGCCACCGGGCGGCCTCCTCGACATCGGCCCGAACCTGGCCAACGGTGTGTGACATCGTCTTTCTCCTTTCGGGCACACCACAGGCGGGATCCAGCGGTACGCGGGACCCCGGGAGGTGGGTGGAGCGCTAGGTCACATTGGGTAGTTGGACGTCGACCCGCAGACCGCCGTGCTCGGCGGGCCGGGCCGCGATGATGCCGTCGTGCGCCTGGGTGATCGAGCGGGCGATGGCCAGCCCCAGGCCGGCGCCTCCGCCCTGCGAGGTGCGGTCCCGGGCGAGCCGTCGGAACGGCTCGAAGAGACCGGCCACCGCCTCGGCCGGCACCGGCTGACCGGTGTTGACCACGGTCAGCGCGGGCGCGCCGCTCACCGCGACGGTCAGCGAGCCGCCGCGCCGGTTGTACTTGATCCCGTTCTCCACCAGGTTGGTGACCAGGCGTTCCAGCAGCACCCGCTCGCCGACGACGACCCGGGGCGCGAGATGGGTGTCGATGGTGACGCCGGCCTCCCGGGCGCGGTCCTGATACCCGGCGAGCACCGCCTCGACGATCGTGTCCAGCCGCTGCGGGATCCGCGAGCGCAGGCCCTGGTCGCTCTCGCTGAGTGCGAGCAGTCCCTCGATCAGCCGCTCGTTGCGCTCGTTGGTCTCCAGCAGTTGGCTGGTCAACAGCTCCAACTGCTCACTGGTGAGCGCCTGGGCCATGCCGACCTCGATCAGCGTCCGCTGCACCGCCAGCGGCGTACGCAGCTCGTGCGAGGCGTTCGCGGCAAACCGTCGCTGCCCCTCGTATCCGGCGGAGACGCGTTCCATCATCTCGTCGATCGCGCGGGAGAGCTGGGCCAGCTCGTCCCCGCCGCGGGGCCGGATCCGGTGACCGAGGTTCTGCGGGCCGAGGTGCCCGATCGGGCCGACGAGGTCACGGAGCGGGCGCAGGCACCAGGCCGCACCGAACCAGAGCGCCACCAGGGCGGTCACGGTGACGAGCAGCACGGACAGCAGGGGCAGCACGAACGCCCCCGGGCGTACGTCGGCGCAGGTCGAGATCAGACCGGGCACCGGCAGGTCGCAGAACTGCTGTCCCCAGGTCCAGGTCACCCCCGACACCCACCTGCCCATGGTCGGCAGCAGCGGCCCGGCCAGCAGTGCCAGCAGGCCCACGAGCAGCACCCGACGTCGGGGCGTCCAGGTCACGCCGTCCCACCGATGCGGTAGCCGGCCTTCGGCACGGTGTGGATGACCGCCGGGTCGCCGAGCTTCCTGCGCAACGTCATCACGGTGACCCGTACGGCGTTGGTGAACGGGTCGGCGAACTCGTCCCAGGCCTGCTCTAACAACTCCTCGGCGCTGACCACCTGCCCGTCCGCGCGCAGCAGCACGTGCAGCACCGCGAACTCCTTCGGGCTCAGCGCGAGCGGGCGGCCGTCCCGGGTGGCCACGTGTCGGCCCACGTCCAGCACCAGGCCGTCCTGGGCGA
This sequence comes from Micromonospora sp. MGP-C2, assembly GCF_057766525.1. Classification (NCBI taxonomy): domain Bacteria; kingdom Bacillati; phylum Actinomycetota; class Actinomycetes; order Micromonosporales; family Micromonosporaceae; genus Micromonospora; species Micromonospora sp. MGP-C2. The sequence continues at coordinate 5,257,146 of NZ_JBYMEN010000002.1, read as the reverse complement.
GCACCGGTGGCAGTGCCGGCGCGGACCGTCGACCGAGGGCCTGCACCCGGGCGACCAGCTCGGCGAAGGCGAACGGCTTGGTCAGGTAGTCGTCGGCGCCGAGACCGAGACCCTCCACCCGGTCCCGGATGCCGGCCGCGGCGGTGAGCAGCAGCACCCGGGTGCCGACCTGTGAGTCGGTGATGCTGCGGCAGACCTCGTCACCGGTGTGTCCCGGCATGTCCCGGTCGAGCACCGCGACGTCGTACCGGTTGACCCCGATCCGCTCCAGCGCGCCGTCACCGTCGTAGCAGACGTCGACGGCCATCGAGAGGCGGCGCAGCCCTTGGGCCACCGTGTCCGCCAACAACCGCTCGTCGTCCGCCACCAGCACCCGCACGTGTCTGCTCCCCGAGTTCCGCTTGCCCGGCATACCGTCGCAGGCCCGGGTTAAGGGTTCTGTAAGGACCCGCGAAAGCCATCCTCCACGGCAGCGACCAGCGGACAAACCATTGCAACCCTCGCCGTGCCGGCTTCGTCCCGGGCCGCGTCGTCTGCGCCCAGGGGTCCGGTGGCCACGGGGGTTGGCGATCGAGGGTGAGCTGCGTCACGATGGGGGCCGAGGAGGTCGCCCTGATGGCTGACCCGTGGCTCGCCCTGGAGTTCGGCGTCGATCCGGCGGAACGGATCGCGCAGGTCGGCGCCGCCCACGAAGCCTTCCTCACCGCCGGCGCCGCGCCACACCGGGTGCGGGACGTGGTGCGCCGCTCCTGGGAACGCTCGGCACGACTCGACCCCGAGGCCACCCCACCGGTCGACCTGGCCGACGACGTCCTGGCCGCGTACCGGGCCGTTCACCCGTTGGCCCGGGTGCTGCCGCTGTTCCGGGACCTGCTCGGCGGCATCGCCCAGGACGGCGCGCACCTGATGGCGGTCTGCGACGCGGACGGGCGGCTGCTCTGGGTCGAGGGGCATCCGGGCGTGCTCCGGCACGCGGAGCGGATGAACTTCGTGCCCGGCGCCCGCTGGGACGAGACGCACGCCGGCACCAACGCGCCCGGCACCGCGCTGGCCGTCGACCACAGCGTGCAGATCTTCGCCACCGAGCACTTCAGCCGCCCGGTGCAACGCTGGACGTGCGCGGCTGCGCCGATCCACGACCCCGCAACCGGCCGACTGCTCGGCGCGATCGACATCACCGGCGGGGACCACCTGGCCAATCCGCACAGTCTGGCCCTCGTCCGTGCCACGGCCCGGGCCGCCGAGGCGCAGCTCGCCGCCGGCCAACCGGTGGAGCCCGGCGTCGCCACGGTGACCGCGCTCGGTCGCGACGAGGCGGAACTGCGGGTCGACGGCCGGCGGATCCGACTCGGTCGCCGGCACAGCGAGTTGCTGGTCCTGCTGCTGCACCACCCGGAGGGACGCACAGGCGTTCAGCTCGGCCTCGACCTGTACGGCGACGACCGACTGCACCCGGTCACCCTGCGCGCCGAGCTGTCCCGGTTGCGTCGGGTGCTCGGCCCCGAGCTGCTCGACTCCCGCCCCTACCGGCTACGCGGCACCGTCCGCGCCGACTTCACCACCCTCGCCCACCGGCTTAACCAGGGCGATGCGGCGGGCGCGCTCGACGCGTACCCCGGGCCGTTGCTGCCCGGCTCGGACGCGCCGGGAGTGACGCGACTGCGCCGGCTGATCGACGGTCACCTCCGCGCGGCCGTGCTGGCCACCGCGGACCCGGCGCTGCTCGCGGCCTGGACCGCGACGCCCGCCGGCGCCGACGACCTGGTCGCGTGGCAGGCCCTGGCGCGGGCCTTGCCGCTGGGCGCGCCGCGTCGGCCCCTCGCCCTCGCGCGCATCGACCAGCTCGCCAGGGAGTACGCGTTGGAGCGCGCAACGTTCCTGCAACGTCCGCGAAACTAGCCTTCCCGCCGTCATCCCCCATCGACGGCGGAGGTCACCATGACGCGCTACGACGCGCCCACCCACTGGCAGTCCCGTTACGACCACTACATCGGCGGCGAGTACGTCAAGCCGCACGGCGGCGCCTACTTCGAGAACCCCACCCCGGTCACCGGGCAGACCTTCACCGAGGTCGCCCGCGGCACCGCCCCCGACGTGGAGAGGGCCCTGGACGCCGCGCACGGCGCCGCCGACGCGTGGGGGCGCACCTCGGTGGGCGAACGGGCGTTGATCCTCAACCGGATCGCCGACCGCATGCAGGAGAACCTGGAGTCGCTGGCCATCGCCGAGAGCTGGGAGAACGGCAAACCGGTCCGGGAGACCCTCGCCGCCGACATCCCGCTCGCCATCGACCACTTCCGCTACTTCGCCGGGGCGATCCGGGCCCAGGAGGGCTCGCTCGGCGAGATCGACGACGACACCGTCGCGTACCACTTCCACGAGCCGCTCGGCGTGGTCGGGCAGATCATCCCGTGGAACTTCCCGATCCTGATGGCGACGTGGAAGCTGGCGCCCGCGCTGGCCGCCGGCAACGCCGTGGTGCTCAAGCCGGCCGAGCAGACCCCGGCGTCCATCCACTACTGGCTGTCGCTGGTGGCGGACCTGCTGCCGCCGGGCGTGCTCAACATCGTCAACGGCTTCGGCGTGGAGGCCGGTAAGCCGCTGGCCTCCTCGGCCAGGGTCGCGAAGGTGGCCTTCACCGGTGAGACCACCACCGGGCGGCTGATCATGCAGTACGCCAGTGAGAACATCAAACCGGTCACCCTGGAGCTGGGCGGTAAGAGCCCGAACATCTTCTTCGACGACGTCAGCGCCGCAAACGACGACTTCCTGGACAAGGCCCTGGAAGGCTTCACCATGTTCGCGCTCAACCAGGGTGAGGTCTGCACCTGCCCGTCCCGGGCGCTGATCCAGCAGAGCCACTACAGCGACTTCCTCGCGGCGGCGGTCTCTCGCACCGAGCAGATCGTGCAGGGGCACCCCCTGGACACCGACACGATGATCGGGGCGCAGGCCTCCAACGACCAGCTCGAAAAGATCCTGTCCTACCTGGACATCGGCCGCCAGGAGGGTGCTCGCGTGTTGACCGGCGGCTCCCGCGCAGACCTGGGCGGAGACCTGTCGGGCGGGTACTACGTTCAACCGACAATCTTCGAGGGCGACAACTCGATGCGGATCTTCCAGGAGGAGATCTTCGGCCCGGTGGTCTCGGTGACCTCCTTCGCCGACCTCGACGACGCCGTGAAGATCGCCAACGACACCCTGTACGGGTTGGGTGCCGGCGTCTGGACCCGGGACATGAACACGGCGTACCGGGCCGGGCGGGCCATCCAGGCCGGCCGGGTGTGGACGAACTGCTACCACGCGTACCCGGCGCATGCCGCGTTCGGCGGGTACAAGCAGTCCGGCATCGGCCGGGAGAACCACAAGATGATGCTGGAGCACTACCAGCAGACGAAGAACCTGCTGGTCAGTTACTCCACCAAGAAGCTCGGCTTCTTCTGATGCCGGTCGTCTCCGTCACCCCCGCCGCGGCCGAGCTGATCCGGTCGCTGCGGGGGCGACACGGCCCACTGATGTTCCACCAGTCCGGCGGCTGCTGCGACGGCAGCGCCCCGATGTGTTACCCGGCGGGCGAGTTCCGGACCGGCTCGTCCGACGTCCTGCTCGCCTCGCTGGCCGTCGACGGGGTGCCGGAACCGGTCGAGTTCTGGATGTCGAAATCCCAGTGGGAGCTGTGGAAACACACGACGCTGACCGTCGACGTGGTCCCGGGCAGAGGCAGCGGCTTCTCCCTGGAAGCACCCGACGGAGTCCGCTTCCTCATCCGCTCCCGCCTGGCCGCCTGACCCCTGACCTGAGCGCCGTTCCCGGGCGGGACGAGCTTCGGGGATAGCTCGCACTGGAGACCGTGATGCCTGTGAGGCATCAAGATGACTCACAGGCATCACGCTCCACACCGCGTCTCGGTCGCGCGAGATGACAATGCGTGATCGCAGGCCATGCAGGATCAGTCGCAGGCTGTGCCGTCGCCGTCTCGGTCCAGGTCGTAGATGTCGCTGCCGGTCACCCTGATGGGCCCGCGGACGAAGGCGGGGCCGTTACCGCTGCCGCCCGCGCAGTCGACGTCGCTAGCGATCGGGACGCAGCCGCTGTAGTTCGGGTCGCACTTCGACTGCGCCTTCTTGGTGCCGACGGCTACGACCTGCGTGACCGGCTGCTTCGTCACTGTGGACTTGACCAGCTTCCTGGCCGTGCGCACCCCGTCCGTGGTGGTCACCTCATACGTCAGGGTCCGTACGCCGTTCACGCCCTTGGTTCGGACGACGCGCTTGCCCTCGGCGAGGGTCGCGTCCTTGACGGTCCGCTCGGTGTAGCGCACGGCGGCTCGCTCCGTCTCGGTCGTCACCCGGACGACCGGCGTGGACGCAGCGCGAGACGGGGACACGGCATCGGCCGGGGTCGGCGGGGCCGGCACCGCGTCGCTGGGGTCCGGCGTGGCGGATGGGGCGGCGAGCGGCGACGCGGCCTGGGCGTCAGCACCCTCGGTCGGCTCGGCGGGCGCCGCCACGATGGGCTGCTGCGCCTCGGCGGCCGTGCCGGTCCTGGTCGGCTCCGGCTCGCCGGCCAGCGCGCTGATGATGGCGGTGCCGGTGCAGCAGAGCAGCAGGACCGACAGGGTCACCGAGCCGAGGATCACGGCGGCCCGGCGGGCGGGGCTGGCCCGGCGGAACCAGTTCGGTCGGGGCGCCGGACCGGACGACGGCGCGTACGGCGGGCCAGGATTCGGCGGTGGTTGCATCGTCACGGCGATGAGTGTCGTCGCAAACACTGCGCGCAATATCATCCGTCGCGTTGGTCACCTGCGCCGTTCGCCGCGCACCGGTGATCCATGGGCGCTTCCTCGGGCGACGAGACGACACCTGGGACAACCCTCCAGGTCTGTCGGCCGGGGCCGATCGTGCGGCTACATTTGCCAACAAACGTCGCAAATCCCCAGCCACCGTGCCGTCGCACGGTCGGTCACCGGCGGGCGGCAGTGGATGTGTCGAAATGCCGTCAGCGGGCGGGCTCGGAGGTGCGACGGGCCCGTCGACCGCGCAGCGAGCTGAGCCCGACCAGCAGCAGCGCGACCGCGAACATCGCGGTACCGATGACGTTGACCTGTGGTGGGATGCCCCGCTGGGCGGCGCCCCACACGTACATCGGGAACGTGACAGTGGTGCCGGCGTTGAAGTTCGTGACGATGAAGTCGTCGAAACTCAGCGAGAAGGCCAGCAGCGCGGCGGCCACGATGCCGGGCAGCACCAGCGGCAGGGTGATCCGCCGGAAGGTCTGCCACTCGCTGGCGTAGAGGTCCATGGCGGCCTCCTCCAACCGCCGGTCCATCCCGGCCAGCCGTGCCTTCACGGTGACCACCACGAACGACACACAGAACATGACGTGCGAGACCACGACGGTCCAGAAGCCCTGCGGCACCCCGGCGGACACGAAGAGGGCGAGCAGCGACGTGCCCATCACCAACTCCGGGGTGGCCATCGACACGAAGACCAGCACGTTGATCGCGGACCGGCCCCGGAAGCGGTGCCGCACCAGCGCGAACGCCATCAGGGTGCCGAGCACTGTCGCGACCACGGTGGCGAGGAAACCGATCTGCACGCTGCGGACCACCGCGTCGCACATGTCCGAGGTGGCGCACGGCCGACGCCAGTTGTCCACTGTGAACTCGTTGAAGTCGTACGACAGCCGGCTCGACGGGCGGTTGAACGACAGGGCGGCCACCACCAGGATCGGCAGCGCCAGGTAGCCGAGGACCAGCAGTGCCACGATCATCACCCAGCGGTCGGCCAGCCATCGCCAGAGTCTCACCGCACCGCCTCGGTGCCGGCCCTGCGCAGCCACCCGAAGACCATCGCGAGGATCGCCGCCATCAGCAGGACCGACAGCGCGGCACCCTGCGGGTAGTCCAGCCGGACCAGGAACGCCGAGTCGACGACGTTGCCGACCATGTACTCGTTCGGTGTGCCGAGCAGCTCCGCGTTGATGTAGTCCCCGCTGGCCGGGATGAAGAACAGCAGCGCGCCGGCGACCAGGCCGGGCATGGACAGCGGCAGGGTGACCCGGCGGAACGCCTGCACGGGGCTCGCGTACAGGTCGCCGGCCGCCTCCAGCAGCCGACGGTCCAACCGCTCCAGGCTCGCGTACAGCGGCAGCACCAGAAACGGCAGGAAGGTGTACGTCAGGCCGAGCACCACCGCGAACGGGGTGGCCAGCAGCCGACCGTCCGGGGCGAGCAGGTGCACGTCGCGCAGCAGGCCGACGAGCACCCCGTTGTCCGACAGGATCGTCTTCCACGCCAGCGTGCGGACCAGGAAGCTGGTGAACATCGGCGCGACCACGCACACCAGCAGCAGGTTCTTCCAACGACCGGCCTTCTGCGCGATCGCGTACGCCAGCGGGTAGCCCAGCAGCAGCGCCAGCAGCAACGCCAGCGCGGCGTAGCCGAACGAGCGCAGGAACTGCGGCCAGTACGCCTGCAACACGTCCGGGTAGTTGCCGACTGCCCAGGTCATCGCATACCCGGTGGAGAGCGAGCCGCCGGGGTCGTAGAGGCTGGCCGCGGCGAGCTGCCCCAGCGGCACACCAAAGAAGATCAACAGCCAGGCCACACCGGGCAACACCAGCAGGTACGGCAGGAGCCGGCGCCGCCCGGACCGGGCTGCCGGTGGCGCGGGCGGCGGCTGCCCCGGTCCGGTGGGAGCCAGCAGGGTCACGACGACGCGCCCACCGGCTGGTCCGGCACCACCGGGACCGGCAGTTCGGTGTCGGCGGCGTCCCGGGGCAGCAGGAACGCGTGCCGTGGATCCCAGCACGCCACGGCCGCACTGCCGACCGCGATCCGCGTCGACGTCCCCGTGTTGGCCGCGAACACCGACAACTCGCTGCCCGAGCCGGTGCGCAGCAGGTACTGCGTGCTGACCCCCAGATAGGAGGCGTCGGTGACCACACCGGTGACGTGCTGATGACCCACTGGCACCTGGTCGGCGGAGCCGACCAGGTGCAGCTTCTCCGGGCGTACCCCCAGGTGGACCGGGCCGTGGTCGGCCCGGGACCGGCCGGCGGGCACCGAGAAGCGCGCGCCGTGCGCCGTCACCACGACGTCGCCGCCGCTGGCACCGCCGGCCTCGCCGGCCAGCAGGTTGGACCGGCCCAGGAAGTTCGCGACGAACGCGGTGGCGGGAAACTCGTAGATGTCGGCGGGTGCGCCGAGTTGCTCGATCCGGCCGGCGTTCATCACCGCGACCGTGTCCGCCATGGTCATGGCCTCCTCCTGGTCGTGCGTGACGTGCACGAAGGTGATGCCGACCTCGGTCTGGATGCGCTTCAGCTCGATCTGCATCTGTCGGCGCAGCGTCAGGTCGAGGGCACCCAACGGCTCGTCGAGCAGCAGCACCTGCGGCCGGTTGACCAGCGCACGGATCAGCGCGACCCGTTGCTGCTGGCCGCCGGAGAGCTGTGCCGGGCGGCGGCTGCCGTAGCCGTCGAGCCGCACCAGCGACAGCATCCGGTTGACCTCGGCGTCGACCGGGCGGATGCCGCGTCGGCGCAGCCCGAACGCCACGTTCTCGAAGACGGTGAGGTGCGGGAAGAGCGCGTAGCTCTGGAAGACGGTGTTGACCGGTCGCTGGTGCGGACGCAGCCGGCCGATGTCCCGGTCACCGAGCAGCACCTGACCGCTGGTCGGCTCGTCCAGACCGGCGACCATCCGCAGGGTGGTGGTCTTGCCGCAGCCGGACGCGCCGAGCAACGCGAAGAACGAGCCCTGGGCGATCGTCAGGCTGAGGTCGTCGACCGCGGTGAGGGTGCCGAACCGTCTGGTCAGGTTGGCCAGGCGCAGATCGCCGGCGGGTGTTTCACGCGCCATCCTCGTCACGCCCCGATGACCTGCTGGAACTTGCCCTCGTACTCCTTCTCCTGCTTCTCGTCCAGGGCCATGAACAGCGTGGACTTCGACAGCAGGGCCTCGTCGGGGAAGATCAGCGGGTTGGCCGCCAGCTCGGGGTCGATCTTCTCCATCTCGGCCTGTGCGCCCTTGACCGGGCAGATGTAGTTGACGTACGCGGCGAGCCTCGCGGCGACCGCCGGCTCGTAGTAGTAGTTGATGAGCTGCTCGGCGTTCGCCTTGTGGGTGGCCTTGTTGGGCACCATCATGTTGTCGCTGTAGAGCATCACCCCGGAGTCGGGCGCGACGAACCTGATCTTCTCGTCCGCGCCGGAGAGCTGGACGACATCGCCGGACCAGCCGATGCAGGCGGCGATGTCGCCCTTGGCCAGGTCGGGTGCGTAGTCGTTGCCGGTGAACCTGCGGATCTGCCCGGAGTCGACGGCCTTCTTGAGCGTGCTGAGCGCGTCGTCGAACTGCGCGCTCGTGAAGTTGGCCGGGTCGTGCCCCGCCGCACCGAGCAGCAGGCCCATCGTGTCGCGCATCTCGCTGAGCGCGGTCACCCGGCCCTTGAGGTCGGGGCGGGTGAGCAGCTCGTCGACGGTCCGCAGCTCTTTGGTGACGTTGCCGTTGTACGCCAACCCGGCGAGGCCGGACTGCCACGGGATGGAGAGCCGGTTCTCGGTGTCGAAGGACCGGTCGAGCAGTGACGACAGCAGGTTGGCCCGCACGTTCGGGATGTTCGCCGGGTCGAGCTTCTGGATCCAGCCGAGCCGGCTCATCCGGGCCGCCATCCAGTCGCTCAGCACGATGATGTCCCGGTCGGTGCTCTGGCAGGCGGCGAGCTGGTGCTGCACCTTGCCGAAGAACTCGTTGTTGTCGTTGATGTCCTCGGTGTAGGTGACCGTGATGCCGGTCTTCCGGACGAACTCGTCAAGGCTGGGCCGCTTGGACTCGTCCTTCTCATCCACGTCCAGGTACTGCGGCCAGTTGGAGAAGACGAGCTTGCGCTCGGTGCCGGACAGGTCCTCGCTGACGCAGCCGGCATCGGTCTGCTGCGCGCCCTTGGTGCCGCAGCCGGCAAGGCCGCCGCCCAGGGCCAGCAGGGCAGCCGAACCGAGAGTGCCGCTGAGTAGTCCACGCCGGGAGAGGGGCCGGAGGGGAGTACGCATCACTTTTCCTCAGGGGTCGGCGCCGTGGACGACTGACACGATGACAAACAGGCAGCACCGGAAGAGCATCGGGGCCAATGCGTGACTGCCCGTGCAGGAGTCGGCCACGCTCAGCTTGATCCACTCGCGTTCCAGGAAGTCGGGGTGTCCCAGCGCCGCGACACCGCGTTTTCCAAGAAGCCGAGTGGATCAGCGGCTGGGGTCAGCGGTCGGGGATCAGCGGCCAGGGGGTCAGCGGTCGGACCGACGGACAACGTCGACGAAGGACGACCAGGCGGCCGGCGCGAAGGCCAGGGTGCCGCCGTCGCGGTCCTTGCTGTCGCGCACCAGCACCCGACCGGGCAGGTTGTCGGCCACCTCGACGCAGGCACCGCCGTTGTTGCTGCTGCGGGTCGCCGTGCGCCAGCGGGCGTCGGTCATGTCCATGTCGTGGCCACTTCCCTGATCAGCTCGATCGACCGGCGTTGGGGTAACGCCTCACCGGTGACGCTCTCCCACCTCCGACCCAGGCTAGCGATGTCGACGGGATCGGTCACGACCTGACCGCGGAGTTGGTTGTCGAGATACGCCAATTCCGTCCCGTCGGGCAGGCGGCCCAGCACGAAGGGACCCGCCAGGCCGGTGTGCCACGGGCTCTCGGCCGGGATGACCCGGACCTGCACGTGCTCCCACTCGGCGACCGCCGCCAGGTGGGTCAACTGCCCGGACATCACGGCACGGTCGCCGACCAGCCGGCGCAGCACCACCTCGTCGATCACCGTCACGAGCTGTGGCGGCGAATCGCGGCCGAGGACCGCCTGCCGTTCGAGGCGGCTCGCCACGATCAGATCCACCTCGGACGGTGGGAGCAGGCCACCGGTGCCCAGCACCGCGCGGGCGTACCCCTCGGTCTGGAGCAGGCCCGGCACGAGCAGCGGCTCGTACCACCGAATGCCGGTGGCGTCCTGTTCAAGCTCGGCCCACGGTCGAAACCACGGCAGGTCACGGCGGCGGAACGGCTCCGGCCAGAGGTCGGCCGCGTTCCGACGCAGCACCTGGGCCACCGCGACCCGGGTACGCGAGTGCGGAATGCGCCCTGCGGCAAGCCACCGCGCGGCCGTCTTGGGGTCGACGCGAACCTTCTCCGCCAGCGATTCGACAGTCTCCCCCGCCTCGGCCATCGCCACCCGCAACGCCTCGTTCGCCACCGGACCCTCCTGCCCGCCAGGCGTACACGGTGACTTGGCTTGGTGCACGCTGCGGCGCATGCTAACCACGCTGAGTGCCGATGTCTGCGGCCTACCGGCGTGTGGCGGTCGGACGTGTTGGAACGCTTCCCCGGCGCCCCCGAACGCCCCCAAGGCGTCCCGCAAGGTCCCACCCCACCCCGCGCCCCACGCCCCCACCCACCCCACCCCGCCCGCACTGGTTGATCAAGAGGTTTCGGTCACCAAACGGCGCGTTTTTGACGCAAACCTCTTGATCAACGAGGGTGGCGGGGCCGGGCGGGCGGCCGGGCGGAGCCCGGCAGTTAGTGGTTGGGCGGGATTACGCGGAGGTGGCCTCGCCGGCCGGTCTGGTTCGGGTTCTCGTGGTGCTGGCCCGGGTCCGGGGGGCGAGGGGCGGGGGCCGGGCGGGCGGCTTCGCGGACCGCCTCGGCCAGCGCCACCAGATCGTCAGTGGTGGGCGGCGGCGGCTCGAACTCACCCTCGTGCCGGACCACGTCCCAGCCACGCGGTGCGGTCAGGCTGCGGGCGTGCGGCTCACACAGGTCGTACGTGTGCGGCTCGGCGAACGCCGCCAGCGGCCCCACCACCGCTGTCGACTCGTTGTAGACATAGGTCAATGTGGCGACCGCTTGCCGGGGGCAGCCGTTACGGGAGCAGCGCCGTGGTGACCTCACAGGCGGCAGGGTATCTCCATTACCGGGTCCGGCGCATCGCTTCGCGTTGCGACACGCCCGTCGTGGTGATCACAGTTGCCCGTCCTGGGCGCGCCGCGCCAGGCGAGCGGCGCTGCCGCTGGCGAGCCCGGCGCGGGCGCTACCCTTTGCCTCATGACGAGCCCGGAACACCGCCGCCCCGGCTCCGGCCGGCGTGCGCACCGTGACCGGCACGGGCGCGGCCTGCGCGGGCGGCTGGTGCCGGCCACCGTGCCGCTGGCGCGGACCAAGGCCGAGGTCTTCGACGACCTGGTCCTGGACACCGTGGAGACGCTGGAGCGTCGGTTCGCCAAGGAGCTGGCCGGGGTCGAGTTCGCCGTCGAGGACGTCCCGCCGGACCTGAACGTGTACGACTCCGATGTGCTGGAGGACGGCGAGGTCCCGCTGGCCCGGCTGCTGCCCGGCCGCCCGGGCCGGCAGGAGGTGCCGCCGCGGATCGTGCTGTACCGGCGGCCCCTGGAGTTCCGGGCGATGGACCGTGAGGACCTCGCCGATCTCGTGCATGACGTGATCATCGAGCAGGTGGCGAACCTTCTCGGGGTCGACCCCGACGAGCTGGCCTGAGCGGTCCCCCCGCGAGTCAGGCCGAGCGCTCCCCGCGAGTCAGGCCAAGGGGCTCCCCGCGAGTCAGGCCGAGCGCGCCCCCGCGCGCCGGACCGTGACCCGATCAGGCAACCTGCCGGGCGAGTCGGGCGGCCCCCACCGCCCCGACCTCGCACCGCTCAGGCGGCCCGCCGCTTCAACTTGCGCCGCTCCCGCTCGGAGAGCCCACCCCAGATGCCGAACCGCTCGTCGTGACCGAGAGCGTATTCAAGGCATTCCGTCTTGACCTCGCAGCGCGAACAGATCCTCTTCGCCTCGCGGGTCGAGCCGCCCTTCTCGGGAAAGAACGCCTCGGGGTCGGTCTGCGAGCACAGCGCTCGCTCCTGCCACTCCGGCGCGTTTCCGAGCAGGTCGGCCACCTCAAGCTGGCCGTCCATCAAATGCCTCCTTGTCGCGCACCGGCGTCATCGCCGCTGCAACCCCCCACGCGAAAGGCGTGCTTGTCCGTCCGGTCCCGTTTTGTTGCGTTCCGTGCGAACAACCCCATTCAAATTACACGCGTGTAATGCGTGCGCCGTCAAGCCAAACTTGATAATGGAGTCGCCCTCCCGACACCCCCGGACGGCCACTCGGGCCGTCCAGCCTCGCAACCTGCCCTATCGATTCAGACCCCGGCCGAGTAACGCCCTCTCCGGCGAGTTGCCCGACTTTTCTGCCGTGGCGCTTCCCTGACGAGTCACCGCCAGGACGGCGCCAGCCGCCATCACCGCCAAGCTGATCTTGGTGGGGGACAGGTTAACGCGACACGGCGCAGACTGCCCGTCGAGCTGCGGGCAGCACATGCGCCCCGTCCACGATGTGGACGGGGCGCTGTGGAAAAACCGGTGCGGCGAGGTCAGCTGGCGACCCCGAAACCGCTGCTGGGCCACATGAACTCGGTTATCCCTCCACCATGGACAGAAACCGTGCCGGCGGACGTCTTGTCGTCCCACCAGACGGTATAAATTCCGGACGGCAGATCGGGATAGACCGCTGTGTGGAACGAGCCGTCCCGCACCCGGCGCTCACGCACCGCCGAGTGGACCCGCCGCTCACCCTCGCGGCTGATCTCGATCTCCCGACCGTGCAGATCCGGGCTCGTGTAGACGATCAGGGCACCGGTGTCGCCACCCAGATCGAGGACGACGCTCCCGGTCTCCGACGGCCCGTACGCGTGCTCGTGCATGCTCCGCTCCCCCACGCCGGTCAGGACGCCGCCGCCGACGGGTTGTTGAACCCGTCGTACGGCGTACCGAGGTAGGGGAAGTTTCCGAGGAACGGCGCTGTCACGTCGGCGGCGCTCAGCCCCGGGGTGACAGCGGCGGCCGCCGCGTCCGGGCGGAACGTCCTGTCCACCAGCGGGACGGTCACCCCGGCGATCGCCCGCAACGCGATGCTCACCACGTCGTCGCCGACACGCCGACCGTTCGGGAAGCCGGCCAGGTCGCCACCGAGCACCCCGAACCGGTCCGGCTGCCGGGTCGGCGGGATCGCGGTGTTCAGCCGCAGCATGTCGGCCTGCACGTCGCCGGTGGTGTTGGTGAAGCCGTCGATCAACCCGGCCGGTATGCCGGTGAGCAGGATCGCCACCAGGTCGGCGCGCGCCTTCCTGGCCTTGGTGAGCTTGTCCAGGTTGGGGAAGACGTCCGGGTAGAGCGCCGGCAGCAACGCCGCCAGCTCCGGCTGCTCGACGAACTGAGCGAACCGCTTGTCCTCCGACGGCGGCAGCGAGTTCCACAGGTCCTTCTTGGACATCGGCACGATGACCTCGTTGAACAGTGGATTGCCCAACCGGGAGACCTGGGTGAACGGGCCGGTGGCGGTGTCCGCAGCGCCCCGGTCGCCGAGCACCCGCACCTGCCGGCGCGACGCCGACGTCCACACCCCGATCACCGAGGCCCGGTCACCCGCGCCGTAACGGTTGGCACTCCGGCGGACCCGGTCCAACGGCACCTGCACGGCGATGCTGTGCACGTTCATCCGGTCGGTGGCGTTGACCGGCTCCCCCTCGGCCTTGAAGATCTTCTTGCCGGCGACGTGCAGCTGCTGGAACGGCCGCAACGTGCCCAGGTCGAAGATCGCCCCCAGGTCGACGAAGAAGCCGTCCGCACGCTGCCCGGCGAAGACCCGCTCCCCGGTGGAGAGCGAGTAGGTGGCCTGCCGCACCAGCTCGGCGTACTTCGGGGTGGACAGCGGGCCGACATTGCACGGCGGGCAGGGCAGCTTGTGGGCCAGCCGGTGCTCCCGGCCGTCGGCCACCCGGGTCAGGCTGTAGAACTGCCGCCGGTTCCAGTTCCTGCTGTCCAGCGAATCGATCGGACCGGTGTTGTAGAGAAAACTGTTCGGATTGGTGATCTCGGTGGTGAATTCGAACCGGTAGGTGACATCCGGACGGCCGTCGCCGTCGTTGTCGATATGGATCTCATAGCGCACGTCGTCGCCGAACTCGAAGAAGTTCGGGCCCCCGGAGGGGAGCTGCAACGGTACGTAGTTGGCGATCAACGTGACCGTGTCGCGCTTGTCGGGGCTGACGAACGCGTACAGGTCGGAGCTGTCGGCGACCGGATCCTTGGCTATCTCCGGGGCCTCGCGGTGGGAAGACATGGCGGACCAACCTCACTGGGCGGGGACAGGGTGGCAGGGCGGGGTGCCGGGTCAGCGCCGGGCGGCGCGCCGCAGCCGGTCCGCCAGGCCACGGTCGCGTACCTCGACCCGGGCCTCGCCGACGAAGATGTCCATCGTTCCGGAATCGGCGTCCCGCAGGTGCACGACGATCGGCTCGTCGGCTCGCCCGGCAGCGCCGGGAGCGTTCTGCGCGGCCGACAGGCCCGGCACGGTGAGCGCGGCGGCGCCGAGGGTGGCGCTGGCCGCGGCGGTCAACGTCTGCCGGCGGGTCAGTCGCGGCCACTGCCGCTTCCGCTGATCACTGGTCATGGGCAACCTTTCCGGCGGCGGCGCGAACGCGCCCGCGGAGACGGACGGGTCCGGTGCCGTCTACCGACGCCGCCGGGCCCCGTGGGGACACCGGCGGCGGTCCTCGCCGCGACCGCCGCCGGCACCGCGTGGTACGGCCGGCGGCGGGGAAAGGTTCGACGTCAGGGCCGGGCGTGACCGTACGCAGTCGAGCGCTTGCGCGCCGGCCGCCCGGCCGCCGTCGCGATGGCCCGCAACTGCTCCTCGGTACGCGCCGACCCGTTGCCGGAACCGGCCATCCGGGAGATGGTCTCCTCCATCAGCGTGCCGCCCAGGTCGTTGCAGCCACCCTGGAGCATCGCCACAGTGCCCTCGTCGCCCAGCTTCACCCAGGAGCACTGGATGTTGTCGATCCGGCCGTGCAGCAGCAACCGGGACATCGCGTGCACCACCCGGTTCTCCCGCCAGGTCGGCCCGGGTCGGGCGATCCCCGCCAGGTAGATCGGGGCGTTGGTGTGCACGAACGGCAGCGCCACGAACTCCGTGAAGCCACCGGTGCGGTCCTGCACCCCGGCCAGCACCCGGAAGTGCGCCAGCCACTGCCCGGGATGGTCGACGTGGCCGTACATCATTGTGGAGCTGGACCGGATGCCCAGCTCATGGGCGGTGCTGACCACGTCGACCCAGGCGGCGGCCGGGAGTTTGCCCTTGGTCAACACCCAGCGCACGTCGTCGTCGAGGATCTCGGCGGCGGTGCCCGGGATGGTGTCCAGCCCGGCCTCGCGCAGCTGGGTCAGCCAGTCGCGGACCGGCACGCCGGCCTTCGCGGCGGCGGTGACGATCTCCATGGGCGAGAACGCGTGCACGTGCATCTCCGGCACCCGGGCCTTGATCGCGCGCACGATGTCGGCGTACCCGGTGACCGGCATCTTCGGGTCGATGCCGCCCTGGAGGCAGACCTCGCTGGCACCGAGGGTCCACGCCTCCTCGGCCCGGTCGGCGACCTGGTCGACGGAGAGCCGGTACGCGTCGGCGTCGCGTTCACGCTGCGCGAAGGCACAGAAGCGGCAGCCCACGTAGCAGACGTTGCTGAAGTTGATGTTGCGGTTGACCACGTAGGTGACGTCGTCGCCGACCGCGTCCCGGCGCACGTCGTCGGCGAGCCGACACAACTCGTCGAGTGCCGGACCGTCCGCGCCGAACAGCGCCAGAGCGGCGTCGGTGTGCGCGGGCTCCAGCAGCGCGGCGGGGTCGTCGGCGGCGAGCCGCAGCCCGGCCCGCAGATCGTGGTCGCCGGCGGCCGCGGCCGGGCCGGCCGTCACCTTGGTGGCGACCTCCGCCCAGTCACCGTAGACGCTGTCGAAGTCGCCCCGCCGGTCGTCGGTCCGACCGGTGGTGTCGATGGTGGTGTGCAGGTCGGTCCGCCCGCCGAACACCTCCTCCGGCTCCTGCCAGGGGTGGCCCTGCGGCATGGCCGACTCCACCGCCATGCCGGACGTCGGATCGGCCAGCGCGTTCAGGTGCGGCAGCAGCCGAGGGTCGAGCCACGGGTCGCCGGCGCGCACGTACTCCGGGTAGATGGTCAGCCGCTCCCGCAGCGTGAACCCGGCCAGCTCGGTGTGCCGGGCCAGCTCCTCGATCTGCGGCCACGGGCGTTCCGGGTTGACGTGGTCCGGGGTGAGCGGGGAGACGCCACCCCAGTCGTCGATGCCGGCGCGCAGCAGCAGGTCGTACTCGCCGGCGATGAGGTTCGGTGGGGCCTGGATCCGGGCCTTCGGGCCGAGCAGCAGCCGGGCCACCGCCACCGTGGCGGCGAGGTCGTGCAGCTCCGCGTCCGGCATGCCGCGCATCGCCGTGTCCGGCTTGGCGCGGAAGTTCTGCACGATCACCTCCTGGAGGTGGCCGTACTCCCGGTGGGCGCGGCGGATCGCGAAGATCGCGTCGACCCGCTCCGCGGGGGTCTCCCCGATGCCGATCAGGATGCCCGTGGTGAACGGCACGCCAACCCGGCCGGCGTCGTCGAGCACCCGCAGCCGGACCGCGGGCTCCTTGTCCGGCGAGCCGAAGTGCGGGCCGCCCGGCTCGGACCAGAGCCGGGTCGCGGTCGTCTCCAGCATCATGCCCATGCTCGGCGCGACCGGCTTGAGCCGTTGCAGCTCCGACCAGGACAGCACCCCGGGGTTGAGGTGCGGCAGCAGGCCGGTCTCCTCCAGCACGGCGACCGCGCAGGCACGCAGGTAGTCCACCGTGGAGTCGTAACCGCGCTCGTCCAACCAGCTGCGGGCCGCCGGCCAGCGCTCCTCCGGCCGGTCACCCAGGGTGAACAGGGCCTCCTTGCAGCCCTGCGCGGCACCCGCCCGTGCGATCGCGAGGACCTCGTCGCGGTCCAGGAACGGCGCCGGCAGCCGGTGCGGCACCGTCGCGAACGTGCAGTAGTGGCAGCGGTCCCGGCAGAGCCGGGTCAGCGGGATGAAGACCTTCTTGGAGTACGTGACCACGCCCGGCCGCCCGGCCTCACGCAGACCGGCGTCCCGGATCCCCCCGGCGACCCGGAGCAGCTCGTCGAGCGCGTCACCACGAGCGGACAGCAGCGCGGTCGCCTCGTCGACATCCAGCGCACGCCCGGTCGCGGCCCGGCCCAGGGCCCGCCGCACGCTCGCGTCGCTCGGACCGGAGTGGGTGCGATCAACCATCCGCTCAGCCTATGCGCAGCGCGAGCCCGGCCCACCAGTCCCGGCCCGCACCGTGGGAAACGGCACGCGTTCGCCCTCTTGATCACTTGATGCTCAGCAGTTCAGCAGACTCGCTGACGACTACTGAGCATCAAGTGATCAAAGAACCCGCCGGGCCCCGGTCAGCGGGGGTGGTCGGGGTTGTCGCCTGGCTTCAGCTGCTGGGTGCGGTCGTTGTCCGTGTCGCCGGGGCGGGAGATGGCCTCGGTCGGGTCGGCGGACTGGCGCGGGATGGTCTGGGTGGGGTCGGCCGACGGCGGCTGCCCGAACGGCGGCGCGGCGGGCGCTGGCGGCGCGGACTGGGAGGCCGGGTTCGCCGGGGGCGCGGACTGCGGGAACGACGGCGCGGACTGCGGTGCCTGGAACGGCGGCGACGGCTGACCGTACTGGCCGGCCTGCGGGTAACCACCCGGCTGGCCCGGCTGCGGATAGCCACCCGGCTGGCCGGGGGCGGGCCAACCGCCCTGCGGCTGGCCACCGGGCTGCCCCTGGCCCGGCCAACCACCCTGCTGCTGCGGCCAACCTGGCTGCGCCTGGCCGTAGACACCGGGCTGGGCCTTGGGCCGCGGCACGTAGTAGTGGGCGCGCCAGACGGTGTAGACCACCCACGCGGCGACCGCGAAGATCACCATCCAGGCGAACCGGGTGAGCACACCGAGGAGCGCGTCCAGGACCTCGGCGTCGGCCAGGCGGCCGACCGTCCAGATCAGCATGGTCAGCGTGCCGAAGAGCGCGCTGACCGCGTACTCGGCGAGGGCCACCTGAGTGATCAGCTTCGCCTTCGGCAGCACCGGTGAGACGTGCGTGGCCAACAGCACGGCCAGCAGTGGGAGGACCACCGCCTCCACCCCGATGAACGCGTAGAAGGCGCTGCCCGCGCGGTCGGTGAAGGAGCTGTAGTCGTTCGGGGCGATCAGCCGGAGCAGGCCCACGAAGAGGAACACCGCGTTGGCGCCGAGCAACGCGAGCGCAGCGAGTTCGCGTAGTGGCTTGGTCAGCTGACGGGCCTTCGTCGCGTCGGTGGACGCGGGCTCGGCGGGGCTGGTCACGAGGTCCCCCTCGGGGCATGAACGGACAGGGCGCACGTGAGCCTAGTCTCTAGGGCCACCGGCGGACCGGAGGCGTCACGTGCGCGAGGATGGTCGACATGCGCATCGTGGTTCTGGCCGGCGGCATTGGCGGCGCCCGGTTCCTGCTCGGCGTCCGGGCGTACGCCCGAGAGGTCGGCGCGGAGGTGACCGCCGTGGTCAACGTCGGCGACGACCTGTGGCTGCACGGGTTGAAGATCTGTCCCGACCTGGACAGCGTCATGTACACGCTCGGCGGCGGCGCCGACCCGGAGCGGGGCTGGGGTCGGGTCGGCGAGAGCTGGACGGTCAAGGAGGAGCTGGCCGCGTACGGGGCGCAGCCGACGTGGTTCGGCCTCGGCGACAAGGACATCGCCACCCACCTGGTGCGTTCCAGCATGCTCAACGGCGGCTACCCGTTGAGCGCGGTCACCGAGGCGCTGTCCACCCGTTGGGAGCCGGGCGTACGTCTGCTGCCGGCGACGGACGACCGTCTGGAGACCCACGCGGTGGTCGAGGACGAGCAGGGCCAACGGGCGATCCACTTCCAGGAGTGGTGGGTGCGGTACCGCGCCGACATCGACACTCAGCGCTTCGTGTTCGTCGGCGCGGAGACGGCGAAGCCGGCACCCGGCGTGTTGGAGGCGATCGGCTCGGCCGATCTGGTGCTGGTCGCGCCCAGCAACCCTGTGGTGAGCGTCGCGCCGGTGCTGGCCGTGCCGGGGCTGCGTGCGGCGGTGGCCGACAGCCCGGCGCCGGTGGTGGGTGTCTCACCGATCATCGGCGGCGCTCCGGTGCGGGGCATGGCCGACCGCTGCCTCGCCGTCCTCGGCGTCGAGTGCAGCGCCGCCGGAGTGGGCCGCCTGTACGGGGGCCGGCCGGACGGCGGCCTGCTGGACGGGTGGCTGGTGGCCGAGGAGGACGCCGGCGCGGTGGTGCCCGGGGTGACGGTCCGCGCGGTGCCGCTGCGGATGACCGACGAGGCGGCGACTGCGGCCATGGTCCGCGCCGCGGTGGAGTTGACGTGAGGCTGGAAATCCTGCCGGTGCTCGGCATCGGCCACGTGACCGAGGGTGACGATCTGGCGGCGGTGATCGCGACAGCGGCGCCGTGGCTGCGCAACGGCGACGTCCTGGTGGTGACCAGCAAGATCGTCTCCAAGGCGGAGGGGCGGCTGGTGGACGTGCCGGCCGACGGTCCGGAGCGGCTGGCCGCCCGGGACGAGGTCCTGGCCGGTGAGACCGCCCGGGTGGTCGCCAGCCGGGGGCCGACCCGGATCGTGCAGACCCATCACGGCTTCGTGATGGCGTCCGCGGGGATCGACGCGTCGAACGTGGACAAGACCCAACTGGTGCTGCTGCCTGTCGATCCGGACGCGTCGGCGCGGGCTCTGCGCGAGGCGCTGCGGGAGCGCTACGACCTGGATCTGGCCGTGATCATCAGCGACACCATGGGCCGGCCCTGGCGCAACGGGCTCACCGACGTGGCGCTCGGCGTCGCCGGAATGCCGGCCATCCGGGACCACCGTGGCGAGGTGGACCCGTACGGCAACGAGTTGCAGTTGACCCAGATGGCCGTGGTGGACGAGCTGGCGGGCGCCGGCGAGCTGATCAAGGGCAAGTGTGACCAGGTGCCGGTCGCGGTGGTCCGGGGCTATCTCTCCACGACCGGATCGGATGACGCCGGTGGTGCGCGGGCGCTGATCCGCGACGCCGCGCAGGACCTCTTCTCACTCGGCACCGCCGAGGCCCGTGCCGCCGGGCTCACCGACGCCGCCACCCTGACCGACGCTCTCGGCTCGACGCAGGCCGACCTGACCGCGGTGCGGCGGGCGATCGACGCGGTCGCCGAGGTCGTCGCCCCCGGCACGGTCTTCACCCTGGTCGACGAGGCGGAGGTACGCGCCGGTCTGGTCGCCGAGATGCCGGGCTGGCCGGAGGGCGCCGCCCTGGTGCTGGGCTCGGCCCCGACGCCCGTCGAGCCGATGGGTCTGGTCCGCTTCGGCGCCGACCTGCACCGACTGCGCGTCGCCCTGGCCGCCGAGGGCGTCGGGTCGACCCTGTTGCCGCCACCGCCGGGCAGCCCGGCGAGCGCCGCGCTCGCGCTGTGAGAGACGGCCGGGTCAGGCGTCCAGCATGGCCCGGCCGAGCGGCGTGAGCGTGTGCAGCACGCTGTTGCGCTCCCGGTGACTGACCAGCAGTCCAGCGTTGCGCAGCACAGTGGCGTGCTGGCTCGCTGCCGCCGCTGAGATGTTGAGCTGACGGGCGACCTCGCCGGTGGTGGAGCCCTCGTCGGTGGCCTGCAACACCGCCGCCCTGGTGCGGCCGAGCAGCGCGGCGAGCGAGTCGCGGGGAGCACCCGACGGGATCGCCGCGACGCGGTCAGCCGGTGCCAGCCCGCCCAGCCGGTCGACCGGGTAGACCAGCACCGGTGGCAGCGCCGGGTCGAGCAGTGCGACCGGCGTGCTCGCGCAGAAGAACGACGGCACCAGCAGAAGCCCTCGGCCGTCGAGGTGCATCTCCCGGCTGTGCGGGTAGTGGCGGACCTCGAGCACCCTGTCCTCCCAGCGCATGGCCGGCCGGAGGCTGGTGAGCAGGCCCTCGACGCCGCCGTCGAGCAGTGCCCGGGCGCGGCGGGCCCGGTCCGCCGCCACTGCGGCCTGGATCCTGCTCCAGTACGGGTTGATCGCCAGCGATCGGTACTGCTCCATCGACTCGGCGAGGTGGTGCAGCACCGCCACCTCGCCCCGGGCCAGCGCGGCGGCAGAGGAGGGCAGCTGGGTCTCGGCGGCCAGCACGCTCAGGTCCCGGTGCAGCAGCTCGGTGGGGGTGCGGCGGAGCGCGTCCAGCCCGGCCTCGAAGCCGTCGACGCTGTCGTACGGGGTGAGGAAGTCCGGGAAATAGCCGCGTGGCGGGTTCAGCGCGAACAGCAACCGAAGCTGCTCGGAGGCGACGTCCTGACGCAACGCCTGGGACACGGTGCGCCGCCAGTTGGCCGTCAACGGGTCGCGGTTGCGGCCCTGCAGCACGTGCAGGCTGAGGACCAGCTCCCAGATCGGGTCCGCAGCCGGCGCCAACCGGGTCCGGAGGATGTCCTCCCCAGAAAAGTGGATCTTCAGCATGGAGCACTCCTGAGTCCCCGGCAGGGGGATGCCAGATGACCGTTCGACTCTACCTGGACGGCACTAATCTCCATCTTTAAGCCTGGGCTGAAAAACCTCGACGCCAACGGGGCGGGTTCGGCATGCTCTCAGTGCCCGAACAGGTGCCGGCGCGTCCTCGACGCTCCCGGCGCCAGGGCGCCGGGCCATGGGGAGGCCCCGGTGATCGGGCGGCACCACGAGGGTCTGCGGCCCTTGCTCCGCAGAGGTGCCGTCCGGTCATCCCGCCCCCTCAGCCGACCCAGAGCGCGACCCGGTGGTCCTCGTCCGTGACGTAGAACGGCCGCCCGTCCAGCTCGGCCACCCCCTCGACGTGGTGGAACGGCGCCAGGTCCGCCACCAGCTCCCCGCCGAGCCGGCACGCGTCGTCCGACCCACCGTCCGGGAGACGGAAGCGGACGTGTCGGGAGGTGACGTCACCCCCACCAGGGTGGTCGTCGAGCAGCACCGATCCCTTGCCCAGCGCGTCGATCGAGCCGATCACGGCCGCGTACGCGCCGTCCGCCGTCGGGGTGATCGCCCGGAAGCCGGTCAGCTCCCCGGTCGGGGTGACCCCGGTCAACACGTACGTGCGCAACGCCCGTGGCCACGAAGGCTCGGTCGTGAACATGCCCGGCACGTCGGCCACCTCGACCAGGATCGGCTCACCGTCCTCGGTGACCGGGAAACGCAGACCGAGCAGCACCGTGCCGGCCGGGGTGAAGGCCGCCGCCTCCACGTTCAACGGCAGGTCGTCCGGGGTGACGCGACTCACCCAGCTCTTCTCCCGGGCGGTCCCCCTGGCCAGGGTTTCCACGATGAACCGGGCCCGCACCCGTTCTCCCGGAGGCAACAGGACCAGCGGCGACTCGGCCAGGGCGTCGTTCACCGCCCGGTGCAGCCGGAACGAGTTGCGCACCACGTGCACCGGGATCGGCGCGGCCGCAGCGTCGTCCTCGCGGAACCGGGCCACGAAGGCACGTCGGGGGCGCAGCGGGCCACCCTTCGAGCCGAAGTGGGAGCCGAAGACGTACACCCAGCCGTCGTGGTGGGCGAGCGCCTCACCGTCCTCGGTCCGCCCGTTCTCCGCACCGGCGTCCGCCAGCACGTGCCGGGCCGTCCACTCGCCGTCGTCCAGCTCCAGCAGCAGGGCGAGGCAGCGCTCCACCGGCCCCTCGTCCAGCACGGTCCAGAAGCCCCGCCGGGCGCCGTACGCGCGCAGCAGGGCCGCCGACCGCACCGGCAGGAGATCACTGGCCTCGTTGCCGGCCACCACGAATTCGACGAGTCGCAGGGTCACCAGGCCAGCGTACGAAGCACCCGCTCGTACAGTGACGGGGTGCCCGACACCGCGATCACCGGACCGACCGCCCACCCGACCGACCCCGAGACGTACGCGACGCTGCACGCCGACGCCACCGCGCTTCTCGAAGGCTGGCAGCCCACCAGCCCGGACGCGGCCGTAGCGCGGGACCGGACCCTCCGCCTGCTCGGCACCGGCCCGATCGCAATGAGTCGGCAGCACCGACCGGGGCACGTCACCGCGAGCGCCCTGGTCCTGGACGCCACCGGCTCGCAGGTGCTGCTCTGCCTGCACGTCAAGTTCGGGCTTTGGGTGCAGCTCGGCGGGCACTGTGAGCCGACCGACCAGACCCTGGTCGCCGCCGCGCTCCGCGAGGCCACCGAGGAGTCCGGGATCGCCGGCCTGCGCATCGACCCGGTGCCGATCGACGTGGACGTGCACCAGGTGCAGTGTCAGGGCGGGTCACTGCACCACGACGTCCGGTTCGCCGTGCTGGCCCCGCCCGCCGCGGTGGAGCAGGTCAGCGACGAGGCCGAGGAGCTGGGCTGGTTCCCGCTGGACCAGCTGCCCGAGCCACTGGCCGGCGGGACCGTGCAAATGGTCGCGCCGGCCCTCGCAGCCCTCAGACGTAGCCCTCTTCGCCTCGCTCCTTGAGCTCGTCGACCAGGGCCTTGACGTCCTGGGCCCGGTCGCGGGGGCAGACCATGACCGCGTCCGGGGTGTCCACGACGATGAGGTCGCGCAACCCGAGGACGGCCACCAACCGCCCCGACTGCGGCACGACCACCATGTTGGCGCTGTCGCGCAGCAGCACACCCGGCTTGGCGTCGGTGCCGAGCACCACGTTGCCCGCGTCGTCGGTCGGCAGCACCTCGCCCAGGGTGTGGAAGTCGCCGACGTCGTTCCAGCCGAAGTCGCCCGGCACTGTCGCGACGCGACCCGCCGTGGCCGCGCCCTCCATCACCGCATAGTCCACGGAGATCTTCGGCAGGGTCGGCCAGATCGCACCGAGGACCTCGTCCTGCTCCGGGGTGCCCCAGGCGGCGGCGATCGCTGCCACACCGGCGTGCAGCGCCGGCTGCTGGCGGGCCAGCTCGGCGAGGAAGACGTCCACCCGCCACACGAACATGCTCGCGTTCCACAGGTACCGGCCCGAACGGACGTACGCCTCGGCGACCTCGGCGCCCGGCTTCTCCTTGAACTCGGCCACCGGCCGCCACGGCGTGCCCTCGGTCGGGTCGCCGGTCTCCAGGTAGCCGTAGCCGGTCTCCGCCCGCGTGGGGGTGATCCCGACGGTCATCAGCATGCCCTGTTCGGCCCCGCGAACCGCCTCCTGGACCGTGCGGACCCAGCTCTCCGGGTCGCGGATCAGGTGGTCGGCCGCGAAGCTGCCCATCACCGCGTCCGGGTCGCGTATCGCGATCACCGCAGCGGCCAACGCGATCGCCGCGCAGGAATCCCGGGGGGAGGGCTCGACCAGGATGTTCTCCTCCGGCAGACCGGTCAGTTGCCGAGCCACCGCCGCGACGTGCGCGGCACCGGTGACCACAAGGGTCCGGTCCGGTGTGGTCAGCGGGGCGAGCCGTTCCACTGTCGCCTGGAGCAGCGAGGCGCTGGTGCCGGTGAGCGGGTGGAGGAACTTGGGATGGCCGGCGCGAGACAACGGCCACAACCGCGTGCCGCTGCCACCTGCTGGAATGACCGCATAAAGCATCCGCACATCATGCCCGACGTGCCTGCCGGAAGTGGCATGGGTCACCAGCCGGGCCCCGGAGGGTCAGGAACTGGCGCGACTCCAGGCGGCGATGTGCACCTCGGCGCTGGACTCCCAGGTGAACTCCTTCGCCCGGTCGAACCCCGCCTTCGCCAGCGACAGCCGCCGCTGCTCGTCGTCGAGAAGCGCGGCCAGGTCGGTGGCGATCTGCTCCGGGTCCTCGGAGGTGTAGGCGACCGCGTCGCCACCCACCTCGGGCAGCGAGAGCCGAGGCGTGGTCAGCACCGGGGCGGCGCACGCCATCGCCTCCAGGATCGGCAGCCCGAAACCCTCGCCGTAGGACGGGTAGGCGGCGACCAACGCGCCACCGAGGAAGCCGGGCAGGTCGCCGTAGCGCAGGTAGCCGGGGCGCAGCAGGCGCAGGTGCGAGGGGACCTCGGCGACAGCGCGGTCGATGTCGTCGTCGTGCCCCTGACCACCGGCGATCACCAGGGCCGGTGGGTCGACACGGTCTGCCACCGCGTGCGCCCAACCACGGATCAGGTTGGGGACGTTCTTCCGTGGCTCCTTGGCCCCGAGGAAGGCGACGTAGCTGCTGTTGCCCAGCCCCAGCCGGGCCCGCACACGGGCCTTCTCCTCCTCGGTGGGCGCGTGGAAGGCAGCCTGGTCGACACCGTGGTAGGCCACGTCGATGCGTGTCGGGTCGGCGTCGAGCAGCCGGATCAGCTCGTCCCGCGTGGCCTTGCTGGGCACGATCACCCGGTTGGCGCGACGCAGCGAGGTCTTGATGGCACTGCGGAAGAACGTGCGGCGGGACTTGTCGTAATGCTCCGGCTCGGTGAAGAACGTCGCGTCGTGCACGGTGACCGTGACCGGGCACCCGGCCCGCAGCGGGCAGGTGTAGAAGGGCGAGTGCAGCACGTGCGCGCCCACCTGCTGCGCGAGCAGCGGCAGGCCGGTCTGCTCCCACGCGAGCCGGGCCGGGCGGTGCGCCACGGCGGCCGGAGCGGGGATGATCTCCGCGCCGGGCAGCATCCGGGTGTAACGCTCCAGGTCGGTGCGAAGACTGACCACCGCCAGCTCCACCCCCGACCCGCACACCTTGCCGAGGGCTCCGAGCAGACCGTCGACGTATCGACCGACACCACCACGGTCGGCGGGGACACTCGTGGCGTCGATGAGCACGCGGGGCGGGCGACCGGCGGTCACGGGGCGACTCCTTGCACTGGCGTCTGTGGGGAACAACACTCCGGGGGTCAAGCCTACGCCGGGGCGCGGCAGCGGCGCTGACTGCGACCCGACGGTACGCCGACTTGTCATCGTCAACGAGTACGGCCGGCGGGGGCGTATCGTTCGCGCCGATGGCCGACAACATTGCCCGGGTGTTCGCCGACGCGATCGCGACCGACCCGACCAGACCGCTGCTCACCTGGTACGACGATGCCAGTGGTGACCGCACCGAACTTTCCGGCACCACACTGGCGAACTGGGTGGCGAAGACCGCCAATCTCCTCGTCGACGAGGTCGGCCTCGCTGCGGGCACCCCGGCCGGCGTGCTGCTGCCGCCGCACTGGCAGACCGCGGCGGTGCTGCTGGGTTGCTGGTCTGCCAAGTTGAACGTGGTGGACACACCGGGTGACGTGGACGTGCTCTTCGCCGCCGCCGATCAGCTCGACGAGGCGCAGTCCTGGTCCGCCGACGAGCGGTACGCCCTCGCGCTGGCCCCGCTCGCCGCCCCGCTGCGGCAGGTGCCGCCCGGGTTCGCCGACTACGTCGTGGAGGTCCGCCGACACGGCGACCACTTCACCCCGCAGCCCGGTCCGGGCCCCGCCGACGCGCGGCTGCTGACCCGCGCCGAGGCCCGTGCCGCGGAGTTGGGCATCGAGCCCGGCGCGCGGGTCCTGGTCGACGCCAGCCGCCACCCCGACCCGGTCGACTGGCTGCTGGCCCCCCTGACCCGGGCGGCCACCGTGGTCCTCTGCGCCAACCTGGACCCGGCCCGGCTGACCAGCCGCGAGGCCACCGAAAAGGTCACCCAGACCCTCCCGTAAGCAGCCCGCCCCGTCCGGGTCGACTTGGGGTCGATCATGGAGTTGTGGTGGGCGAATGATGCGCCGATGCCCGTTCTACGGTGCACCACAACTCCATGATCGACGCGAGCGGAGGGGGCCGCGAGCGGACGGGACCGGGGGCTGTCAGGCGTTCGTGTTGTCTACTGCTCGGCGTTGGGCCAGGGCGGCGAAGGCCGTCAGGGACTCGGGGTTGGCCAGAGCGCCCTTGGCCGCGGCCTGGTCGACCGGGACGCCGGTGAGGATCTTCTTGACCGGCACCTCCAGCTTCTTCGCCGACAGGGTGCGGGGCACCGAGCGCACCTGGTGGATCTCGTCGGGCACGTGCCGGGGTGAGAGCGCGGTCCGCAGTTCGCGGCAGATCCTCGCGCGCATCGGGTCGTCCAGCTCCAGGCCCTCGGCCAGCACCACGAAGAGCAGCAGCTCACCGGCGCCACCCTCGTCGTCCTCCAGGTGTACGACGACCGAGTCGAGCACCTCGTCGAGCCCCTCGACCACCGAGTAGAACTCGGCGGTGCCCAGCCGCACCCCACCGCGGTTGAGCGTGGCGTCGGAGCGGCCGGTGATCACGCAGCCGCCCCGCTCGTTGATGGTGATCCAGTCGCCGTGCCGCCAGACGCCCGGGTAGACGTCGAAGTACGCCTCGCGGTAGCGGGCGCCGTCCGGGTCGTTCCAGAAGCCCACCGGCATGCTCGGCATCGGCTCGGTGATGACCAGCTCGCCCAGCTCGCCGATGACCGGGGTGCCGTCGGCGGAACGGGCCTCCACCTTGGCGCCCAGCGCGCGGCAGGCGATCTCGCCGGCGTAGACCGGCAGCAGCGGCACACCGCCGACGAAGCCGGTGCACACGTCGGTGCCGCCGGAGAGCGACTGGAGCTGGAGGCGGTCGCCGACCGTCTCGTACACCCATTCGAAGCCCTCGGCGGGCAGCGGCGCACCGGTGGAACCCACCCCGCGCAGCGCCGACAGGTCGGCGACGTCCCGGGGCACCAGCCCGGCCTTGCGGCAGGCCAGCAGGAACGGCGCGGAGGTGCCGAAGTACGTGGTGCCGGTCTCCGCCGCCAGCCGCCACAGCCCACCCAGGTCGGGCTCGGCCGGCCGGCCGGGCTCCGCCCGGACCGCCGGGTTGCCGTCGAAGAGCACGATGGTCGCGCCCACCGCCGGCCCGGAGACCAGGAAGTTCCACATCATCCAACCGGTGGTGGTGAACCAGAAGAACCGGTCGGCCGGGCCCAGGTCGTGATGCAGGGCGAGCATCTTCAGGTGTTCCAGCAGGATGCCGCCATGACCGTGCACGATCGGCTTGGGCAACCCGGTGGTGCCCGAGGAGTAGAGCACGTACAGCGGGTGGTCGAACGGCACCGGCGTGAACGTCGACGGCTCGTCGGTGGGCGCGGCCAGCTCGGCCCAGCCCAGCACGCCCTCGGGCACGGGGCTGGTCGGGTCGAGGTAACCGATGCTGACGGTGTGCCGCAGCGACGGCAGGGCCGCCCGGATCGCGGCGAACTCTGCGCGACGGTCCACCGGCTTGTCGCCGTAGCGGTAGCCGTCCACGGCGACCAGCACCGTCGGCTCGATCTGCTGCCACCGGTCGGTGACACTGCGGGTGCCGAACTCGGGCGCGCAGGACGAGAAGATCGCGCCCAGGCTGGCGGTGGCCAGCAGCAGGACGTACGTCTCAGGAATGTTCGGGGCGTACGCCGCCACCCGGTCACCGGCGGTGACGCCGAGCCGGCGCAGCCCGGCCGACACCCGGCGGACCTGCTCGCGCAACTCCCCGGCGGTCAGCGTGACGGGCGCTCGGGTCTGCCCGTGCGCGATCACCACCGGGTCGTCGTCGAGCCGCCCCGGCATCCGCAACACGTTCTCGGCGTAGTTGAGCGTGGCGCCGGGGAACCAGCGGGCGCCGGGCATCCCCCGCTCGGCCAGGGTCGCGGTCGGCGGGGTGTGCGCGACCACCTCGAAGTGGTCCCAGATCGAACGCCAGAACGCGTCCAGATCGGTGGTCGACCAGCGCCACAACGCGTCGTAGTCGGCGAAGTCCAACCCGCGGTGCTCCCGCAACCAGCGCAGGTAGCCGCCGATCCGGGAATGCTCGCGTACGTCCGCCGGCGGCGCCCACAGCATGTCACCCACTGCTTCACCCTCCCCTGGCCCGGCACGACATTGTGAATGGGCCGTGGCGCCATCTTGCCCTACCTCGAAGCGCCATTCTGCGCACCGGGTGCGCCAACCGACGCGTGCCCGCCCCACACTGCACCCACCCACCTCATGTGGGTCAGCCCGCCCGGTGTGCCTGGATGGCGCGACGGCGGGCGAGGCGGTGGGCCCGGCGGATCTCCGCCTCCTTGTACCGGCGCTCGTCCTCCGCCGTCTCCGGCAGCACCGGGCGGACCACCCGCGGCGCCCCGCCCACGTCCACACCGACGAACACCAGGTACGCGGTGGCCACCCGGACCGCCGCGTCCTCGGCCGAGTCCCACCGTTCGGCGACCACCCGTACGCCCACCTCCATCGAGGTCTGGCCGGTCCAGTTCACCTGCGCGTGGGCGTGCACGAGGTCGCCGACCCGGACCGCCTCGGAGAAGACGATCTCGTCGATCGCCGCGGTGACCGCCGTTCCGCCGCTGTGCCGGGCCGCGGCGGCACCCGCCACGTCGTCGACGAACTTCATCAGAACCCCACCGTGCACGGTGCCGTACAGGTTCACGTCCACGGCAGTCATGATCTTGCTCAGCGTGACGCGCGAGTACGACGTCGGCTTGCCGATCGGAGCGGCGGAGAGGTGCTCAGTCATGTCGAAAACGGTACGGTGCGCGGATGCGACATCTCTGGAGCTTCCTCGCCGGGCTGGTGGTGGCGCCCATCACCTGGGTGCTGGTCACACTGGGGCAGGACGGGTCGAGCCGGACAGTCGACCGCTGGGTGGAGACCGGCACGTTCAACACCGCGAACCTGATCGAGCCGGCCGTGTACCTCGCCGTCGGCGGAGTCCTGCTGGGCCTGGTCGGCACGCTGCGCTTCTCGCCGCTGGGCCCGCTGGCGGCCGGGTCGCTGCTGGTCACGCCGTACGTCGGAATGTTCGTGGCACCCTTCGCGGTGCGGGACGCGATCCCGCACGAGTGGAAGATGCTCGGCGATCCGTTGCCGCTGCGGCTGCCGGTGGAGAACGGCACGCTGTTCGTGATCGGTCTGCTGCTGATGATGGCGACCTTCAGCGGGCAGCGGTGGCGGCAGTGGCCACGCGCGGCGACCGAGCCGGCCGCGACGCCGACCCCCGTGCACGACGGAGGCCCCCGCAACGACGACTTCACATTGACCGACTGGCCGTCTCCCACGCCCGCTGAGCGCGACACCGCGCCCCTCACTCTCGGTTACCCGGGCGATTCGACACCAACCGAGCCGCTGCCGCGCCGGGTGGGCGGCGAGTCGCCCTGGTCCGCCCCGCCGCGCGGTCAGTCGCGCCCCGAGGACACCACCGAGATCCGCTGAAATCGTCGGGCGGGCCGGGTGACCGGCCCGCCCACTGTCTGCCTAGTGCAGCGCGACCGCGAGGTCCGGGTCGACAGTGCCCAGGCTGGCGCGGGGCACGACGAAAAGCATGACCAGCAGCGAGGCGGCCATGCCGCCCGCGATGACGACCGCCATCGGCACGCTCCCGGTGCCGAACAGGCCCGCCAGTGGCGCCGACAACGCACCGATACCGAACTGCACGGCGCCGAGCAGCGCAGCGGCGGTGCCCGCGGCCTCGCTGTGCCGGCTCATGGCCAGCGCCGGGGCGTTCGGCATTGCCAGGCCGGTGGCGGCCAGGACGAGCCACAGCGACGCAAGCAGGGTGCCCAGACCACCGAAGCCGGTCGCGGCGAACATGACCAGCAGCAGCCCCGCCGCTGTGCCGGCGATCAGGGCGCTGACCAGGATCTGCTGCGGGGTGAAGCGGCGCAGCAGCCGGACGTTGAACTGGGTGGCCGCGATCAGGCCCACCGCGCCGGCCCCGAAGGCCAGGCCGAACTCCTGCTCGTCGAGGCCGTACTCCCGCTGGAGAACGAACGACGACCCGGAGACGTACGCGAACAGGGCCGCCATCGCCAGCCCGGCGACCAGCACCAGGCCGACGAACGCCCGGTCGTTGAGCAGCCCCCGGTAGTCGCGCATGGTGGCACCGATCCCTCCGTGTCGCCGACGCGCCACCGGAAGGGTCTCCGGGAGCTTCAGCGCGGCCACGACGATCAGCAACGCGCCCAGCACCGCCAGCGCCGCGAAGACGCCCCGCCAGTCGGTCCAGCTCAACAGGCCGCTGCCCAGGGTCGGCGCGAGGATGGGCGCCAGACCCATGACGAGCATCAGCCGGGAGAAGATCCGGGCGAAGGAGGCTCCGCTGAACAGGTCACGGACGACGGCCGTCGCGACCACTGTGGCGGCCGCCACGCCAAGACCCTGGAGTACGCGCAGCGCGCCGAGCACTTCGATGTTGGGCGCGAAGACGCACAGCACGGAGGCCACGATGTGCGCGACCAGCCCGGCCAGCAGCGGCACCCGTCGTCCGACCACGTCGGAGAGCGGCCCGATCAGCAACTGGCCCAGCGCGAGGCCGACCAGCGTGCCGGTCAGGGTCAACTGCACAGCGGTCTCGGTGGTCTGCAACCCGGTGGTGATGGCGGGCAGCGCGGGCAGGTACATGTCGATGGTCAACGGCCCGATCGCGATCAACGCCCCGAGCACGAGGACGAGTTGTGCCCGTTGACGGTTGGTCATCAGGTCACCGGGCAGGACCTCCTCGGTGGGGTCTCCCACCTTGGTGCCGGGGCCGGTCTTGTCCACCAACTGCTTCATCATCTCGGTCTCTCTGCGGAAGCGGGTGCGTCGTCACGTGCGGTGCTGGGGCGTCACCGCGTCCACAGATCTCGGCGGGCGCGGTGCGGTGTGCCCGCCCATGGAGGCGAGGAAGTGACGAGGCAGGGGTCGTGGTGGGGGTGGCCGGGTGCGGCGATCACCCGAAGGTGATTCTCTCGCTCGCCAACGCCCCGCAGGCGAACGACGTTCCCGGTGTGTGGGGTGTCACGCCGCGCCGGTCAGGCACGGACACGGCGGAACTGTGACGACGGCCACAGCCAGGACAGAACCGGAGCGAGGGTTCGCGTCGTCTTGCCTGACGTGAGACGAAGTCTGGACGGACTCGACGAGGGCGAGCTGCTCCGCCGGGTCGCCCGGGGTGACCGGCGCGCGTTCGACGCCCTGTACCGGCGTACCTCCCCCTGGCTGACCACCCGACTGCGTCGGCGCTGCGCGGACGAGGACATGGTGGCCGAGGTGTTGCAGGAGACGTACCTGGCGGTCTGGCGCTCGGCCGGCAGTCAGGCGCAGTCGTCCTCCACCTCCGGCAGCGCCGTCGGCTGGCTGTGGACGATCGCCGCACACCGGCTGATCGACGCGTTCCGCCACCGGGCCCGACGCGAGCGGATCCCGTCGGTGCAGACCTTCGAGACCGTGGCCCCGGCCGCCGAGGACGAGGCACTGGCCGGCGGGATGGACGCCAACCTCGAACGGGCCCTGCACGCGCTACCCCCGGAGCTACGCCAGGTGCTCCGCGCGATGGTCCTCGACGGGTTGACCGCCCGGGAGACGTCGCTGCTGCTCGGCATGCCGGAGGGGACCGTGAAGACCCGCGCGCGACGAGCCCGCATCGCACTCCGGGAGGCGCTGTCATGACCACTCATCCCACGCCCGCTCTCATCTCCCGGTACGCGTCGGGCGGCGTCGGCGTCGACGAGGCGACCGTCTGGGCGGTGGAGGCACACCTGGAGGTCTGCGCCGAGTGCCGGACGGTGCTGACCGGCGCCGTCGACCCGGGCACCCGGGACCTGCTGGACCGGGTGGCCGACGAGCTCGCCGCCGGGATCACCGCCGGCCCCGGCCCGGTGCGTCGTCGGCGGCGCAGGCGTACCGGGGTCGCCGCACGGGCCCTGCCCTGGCTGGCCACGGCCGCCGGGCTGATGCTGGCCGCGGTGCTGTTCGAGAAGACCTTCGCCAGCCTGCCGTCGCTGGTGCTGCTGCTCGCGCCGGTCGCGCCGCTGGTGCCGGTGGCCGCCGTCTGGAGCCGGCGACTCGACCCGGCCTGGGAGCTGACGGCCACCACTCCGCGCACCGGCCTGCCGCTGCTGATGCGCCGCACGTTGGGGGTTTTGATCGCGGTCGTACCGGTGCTGGCGGTGGCCGGCTGGGGCACCGGGCACTCCGTCGGCCTCTGGTTGCTGCCGGCGCTGGGCTTCACCGCCGGGACGTTGGCCCTGGGCACCGTGGTGGGCGTCGACCGGGCCGCGCTCGCGCTGGCGGTCACCTGGTCCGCGGGTGTGGTGGCGCCGAGCCTGGCCGGCGGGCAGCTCCCGACCGTCCTCACGGGCAACAGCCTGCCTGGGTGGGCGGTCACCACCGTGGTGTTGACGGCCGTGCTGCTCGTCCGGGCCCGACGACGGCCACGGGAACTCACCAGGACCTTCCGATGACGACACCGAGCCAGGACCGAATGGAGACCTCATGATGCGTACGGTCAGCGTGGCGGAGACCAGGCCGTCGACCCATCCGTGGGCGGTGCACGCCGAGAAGTTGCAGGTCCGGGCCGGCCGACACCTGGCGGTCAACGAGCTGGACCTGACGTTGGGCACCGGTGTGCACGGGCTGCTCGGCCCCAACGGCGCCGGCAAGACGACGTTGATGCGCGCCCTGGCCACGGTGGTCAAACCGTCCGCCGGGCGACTGACCCTGCTCGGCGAGGACGTCACCGCCGGCGCGGACCTGCGCCGGGTCCGACGTGGCCTGGGTTACCTGCCGCAGCACTTCGGTTTCTACCCGCGCTTCACGGTCCGGGAGTTCGTCGAATATCTGGCCTGGCTCAAGGAGATGCCGAAGACGGTCATCCCCGCTGCGGTGCAGCGGGCCATCGAACGGGTCGGCCTGGCCGACCGCGCCGATTCCCGGATGAAGACGCTGTCCGGCGGGATGCTGCGCCGCGCCGGCATCGCCCAGGCGATCGTCAACGACCCGGAGATGCTGCTGCTCGACGAGCCGACGGTCGGCCTGGACCCCGAGCAGCGCCTCGACTTCCGCGAGCTGCTGCGCGACATCGGTCTTGACAGCTGCGTGCTCGTCTCCACCCACCTGGTCGAGGACGTCGCCGTGGCCTGCACCGACGTGGTGCTGGTCAGCGAGGGTCGACTGGTGTGGCAGGGCAGCGCCGGCGAACTGGCCCAGCAGGGCGGCACCGACGACGCCGGTGACAGCGCCACCGAACGCGGCTACTCGTCGCTGCTGCGCGCCCACCGCGGCCGGGTGTCGGCATGACCGGGCGCATCCTTCGCATCGAGCTGCGCCGTTCGGCGGCGCTGAGCATCGGCCTGCTGTCGTTGGTGGCCGGCACGGTGCTGCTGCTCACGTCCACCCAGTTCTTCGTCGGGCGGTGGATGCAACTGGCGATCTTCTCGCGGTCGATGCTCATGGTGTCGCTGCCCTTCGCGCTGGCCGGCGGAGCGTGGCTGGGTCAGCGTGACGCGCGTTACCGGGTCAACGAGTTGTTCGCCAGCACCGTCCGGCCGCGCTGGCAGCGCGTCGTCCCGACCGCCAGCGCGCTGGCCGTCGCGGTGGCGACCGCGTACGTCCTGGTGTTCCTCATCGCGGCCGGATGGGTGGTGCCGACGGCGGGATACTTCCCGGCCAGCGCGATCGTCGTCGCTGCGGTCGGCGTCCCGGCGCTGGTCGCCGCTGGTTGGCTCGGCATGGCCGCCGGCCGCGCCGTGCCCCGGGTGGTCACCGCACCCATCCTCGCCGTGGTCGGCTTCGTCCTGGTGGGGTTGGTCCCGGACCTCGTCACGATGGCCCACACCGACGCGAGTTTCACCAGGGTCCGGCCGGAGCCGTCGGCGCTGCTGCTCGTACCGACCTTCAACGGCCTGGACGACTTCCAGACGATCGCGACCCGGGTCAGCGTGCTCCAGACGCTGTGGCTGGTGTCCCTCGCCGCGACCGGGCTGCTGCTGCTCGGCGCGGTCCGCCGCCGCGCCATCGCGTTCGCCGTGCTTCCGGCGGTGCTCGGCGGCGCGGTCGCCGTACCGCTCCTGCCCGTCGGCGGAACCCGCGGGGCGGCGGTCGTCGACCCGGTCGCCATCGAGCTGGTCTGTGACGACGACGGCCCGCAGGTCTGCGTGGCACGGGCGCACGCCGCGTTGCTGCCCGACGTCGTCGGCCCCGCCCGCCAGGCACTCGGAATGATGGCGGCGAAGCTGCCCAACGCACCCGGCCGGGCGGTGCAGTCCCGACAGATCGCCTACTGGGGGCGACTGGGCGTGAGCACGGCACCGACCCGGCACGCCGACGACACGATCGTCTTCGACACTCCCGCGATCGACCCCGCCGGCGGCGCCGACCTGTCCGACGGCTACTTCCTGCCGTCACTGCTCGAGGCCGCCTGGCGGCAGGACTGCGGCGACCAGCCGGAGACCGACGAATCCCTGGCCCGGACGGTCGCCACGGCCTGGGTGAGCGGTCAGCCGCCAACCCCGCAGCGCTGGTGGGAACCGGCGGACATCGAGCGGGTGCGGAGCGCCTACCAGGCGCTGGTGAGCCTGCCGCAGGCCGAGCAGCGAGATCGGATGGCGGCGGCCCGCGCGGCGGCGATGGACTGTCGCAGCGACGGCCTCCTGGCGATCCTGGCGGAGAAGAAGCCATGAGATGGTTCCGGCTCCACCTGCGGTCGCGCCGCGTCCCTCTCGCGCTCGGCAGCGCGACGGCGCTGATCACGCTGGCCTGGGTGTTGTCGCTGGTCTACACGGACTCGACCACCATCAACGCCCGGACCGCGAGCCTCGCCATCATGTTGGCGGTGGTCGCGTTCGGCGCCACCCTCAGCGGCGCGGACGACGCCCTCGACCACACCGCGTCGGTCAACTGGCCGCTGCGACGTGCCGTTCACCTGTTCCTCGCCGGTGCCGCGGTCATCGCCCTGCTGTCACTCAGCACGCTCACCGACGCGCGTTACGAGCCGCTCGCCCTCGTGCTGCGCAACACCGCCGGCCTTCTCGGGCTGACCGCCCTCGGCGCCGCCCTGGTCGGTGCGGCGCTGTCGTGGATCGCCCCGCTGATCTGGACCCTCATCGCGGTCCTGCCCGTCATGGGCCCCAGCAGGGACGTGCGGACGCAGGTCGCCAGTTGGCTCATCCAGCCCGCCAGCACCACCGCCGCCACCGTCTGCGCCACAGTGCTGGCGGTGACGGGCCTGCTGGCGTACGCGCTGCGGGGCGGCCCGCTGCGACCCGTCACCGAGACAGCGCCCGACCGGTGAACGAAGCCGTCGGTGGTCCGGCACGCCGGACCACCGACGGCTGTGGGCCGGTGCGGACACGGAACCCCTGACCTGCGGCACATCGCGTCCCTCGGCTGCCCGTAGCATCAGGGGATGGATGCCTCGCACGTTGCTGACGACGGGCGCCACAGGTCCGAGGACGACCAGCGCGACGTCCCTCTGCTGGGGTTGAGTCCGCTGTCCCGGGTGCGTCTGGACGAGTTGTTGCAGGAGATGCTCGTACGGGTCGGCGAGGTCGTCACCAGTCGTGAGCGGCTGCGTGCTCTGCTCGACGCGGTGGTGGCGATCGGCTCCGACCTCGATCTTCGCACCACCTTGCGCCGCATCGTCGAGGCCGCGTGTGAGCTGCTCGACGCCCGCTACGGCGCGCTCGGTGTGATCGGCCCGGACCGGCTCCTGACGGAGTTCATCACGCACGGCATCGACGCCGAACTGCACGCCCAGATCGGCGACCTGCCGCACGGTCGGGGTGTGCTCGGCCTGCTGATCGCCGACCCGCGGCCGGTGCGGATGCCGGACATCACGAAGCATCCCCAGTCCTACGGTTTTCCACCGAACCATCCTCCGATGCACAGTTTCCTCGGTGCTCCGATCCGCATCCGGGATC
This sequence comes from Micromonospora sp. MGP-C2, assembly GCF_057766525.1. Taxonomy (NCBI): domain Bacteria; kingdom Bacillati; phylum Actinomycetota; class Actinomycetes; order Micromonosporales; family Micromonosporaceae; genus Micromonospora; species Micromonospora sp. MGP-C2. The sequence goes on along the minus strand of NZ_JBYMEN010000002.1, from coordinate 5,220,693 downwards.
AGGTCTTCGGCAACCTCTACCTCGCGGAGAAGCGGGGAGCCGCCGAGTTCACCGAGGATGACGAAGAGATCGCCGTCGCGTTGGCGGCCGCCGCCGGCGTCGCGATCGAGAACGCCCGGCTGTACGCCGTCGCCAACCGTCGTGAGCGTTGGCTGGCCGCCACCGCCGAAATCACCAGTGTGCTGCTGGGCGAGGTCCGCCGCACCGACGCGCTGGGCCTCGTCGCCCGCCACGCCCGCGAGGTCGCGGACGCCGAACTGGTGCTGGTCCTGCTCTACGACGAGGAGGTCGGCCAGTTCACCGTCGAGGTCGTCGACTCGATCGACGGCGCGGCTCCCCCGCTGGTCGGCACGGTGCTGCCGGCCGCCGAGACCACCTTCGCCGCCTCGGTGACGGACCGACGGCACACTGTCGTCGAGAGTCTGGCCAAGGCGGCACCCTGGCTCGCACCGGTCACCGACGGCCCGGCCGTCGTGTCCCCGCTGTCGGCGGGCGAGACCCTGCACGGCGTCCTGGTCGTGGCGTACCCGGCCGGTCAGGTGCGACAGAGCGACGACGACGTGCCACTGCTGGCCAGCTTTGCCGCGCAGGCGGCGCTCGCCATGGAGCGCGCCCGCGCGCAGGAGGAACGGGAACTCCTCGTCGTCCTGGAGGACCGTGAGCGGATCGCCCGTGACCTGCACGACGTGGTGATCCAGCGGCTGTTCGCCACCGGGCTGCAGTTGCAGAGCAGCGCGCCGCTGATCGCCCGGCCCGAGGTCAGCCAGCGGATCAACGCCGCAGTCGACGAGCTCGACTCCACGATCCGGGACATCCGGCGAGCCATCTTCGAACTACGGACCCCGATGAGCGCGGCCCTGCGGACCGAGATCCGCGACGCCGTGGACACCGCCGCCAGGTCACTGAGGTTCCGCCCGGCACTCGAGATCTCCGGACCGATCGACAGTGCCGTACCGGACGCCGTACGCCCGGACCTGCTCGCGGTGCTGAGGGAAGCGTTGTCCAACACGATCCGACACGCGCACGCGAGCCAGGTCAAGGTGCTGGTCGAGGTCAGCGGGCCACGGCTCACCCTCACCGTCGACGACGACGGGGTCGGCACGAGCCCCGACGCCGCTCGCGGTGGCCTGGTCAACCTGCGCGAGCGTGCCGCCGGCCTGGGTGGTGAATTCGCTGTGGAACCAGCGGAACCCCGCGGGACGCGCCTGTGTTGGAGCGTCCCGCTCGGCGACTGACGGTCAGGGGTGCGGGCGGAGGAGCCGGGTGGCCAACACCGCAGCCTGCGTACGCCGTTCCAGCCCCAGCTTCGCCAGCAGGCTCGACACGTAGTTCTTGACGGTCTTCTCAGCGAGGAACATCTTTCCGGCGATTTCCCGGTTGGTCAGCCCCTCGGCGACGTACCCCAGGATCCGGCGCTCCTGCTCGGTCAACATCTCCAGCTCGCGCGGCTGCTCGACGCCGTTGCGGATGCGCTCCAGCACCCGCTGGGTCACCGCCGGGTCGAGCAGCGACTGGCCGGCCGCCACCCGGCGGACCCCGTCGACGAGGTCGGTGCCGCGGATCTGCTTGAGCACATATCCGTCAGCTCCCGCCATGATCGCCGCGAACAGCGCCTCGTCGTCTTCGTACGAGGTGAGGATCAGCCCCCGGATCGACGAGTCGACGGTGCGTACGTCCCGGCACACGTCGATGCCACTGCCGTCGGGCAAGCGTGCGTCGAGGATCGCCACGTCCGGCCGCAGTGCCGGGATGCGCGCCGTGGCCTCCCGTGCCGACCCTGACTCACCCACCACCTCGATGTCGCCGGCGGCGTGCAGCAGGTCGGTCAGACCACGGCGGACGACCTCGTGGTCGTCGAGGAGGAACACACGGATCATCTCCCCTTTCTACAGGTGCGGCTCGGGTGGACACAGGGCCGAAGGTCCCGTCACCCGCGGGTGGACAGGGACCGGGGGCCCGCACCCTTGGGACGTCCGGCCCTGCCGGTCCGGCCCGGCTGACGCGATGGTGGGGGCTGGGTCCACACCAGGACCTGGCCAGGCTGACCTGCATCTCTGCGCCGTGAAGGATGTGCCGCGATGATCAGCACCACGTTCACACCTGCCGGGCTTCGCGCTGCGGTGGCCGCAGCGATTCGGGCGCCGTCGCTGCACAACAGTCAGCCCTGGCGTTTCCGGCTCTCCGACGATGGCATCGAGGTGCGGATCGATCCGGACCGGCTGCCGCAGGTCGCTGACCCCAACCGCTGGGCGGCACGGCTCAGTTGCGGCGCCGCCGTGTTCAACCTTCGCCTGGCGCTCGCCGTCGCGGGCACTCCGGCTGAGGTGCGGCTCCGTCCGCATCCACATGATCTGGATACCGTGGCCCTGCTGGTCCCCGCCCGACCACGGCCCGCGACTCCGGCCGAGCAGGACCTGTATTCCGCGATCTCCCGGCGGCACAGCAACCGCAGGCCGTTCTGGCCGAACCCGGTGGCGGCGGACGCACGGTGGCGTCTGATCGAGGCCGCCCGGGCCGAGGGCGCATGGCTGGAGATGGTCATTGGAGCGGGCGCGGTCCAGACGGTCGCCGAGATCGCCCGCAGCGCCAACCGGGTGCTGGAACGCGACTGTGCCTACCGGGCTGAGCTGACGCGGTGGATCCGCACCTCGCCCGCCGACGACGGTATCCCCGTCGAGGCCGGCGGGCCGGTCCCCGAACCGCAGGACCTGCTACCCCAACGGGCCTTCGGGGTACGCACCCGCGCGCCCGGCCGGGACTTCGAACCTGAACCACTCGTCGCTGTGCTCGGTGTCCAGGGCGACAGCGCAACCGACCAGATCACCGCCGGCCAGGCGCTGCAACGCGTGCTCCTCACCGCCACCGACAGCCGCCTCGCCGTCTCCATGCTGTCCCAGCCCATCGAGGTACCCCGAGCCCGCGAGCAGCTGCGACTGGCCCTCGGCAGGTACGGCACGCCTCAGATGGTCATGCGGATCGGGTACGGGCAACCAGGTGGGCCTTCCGCCCCTCGCCGCGACGTCGACGAGACGATCGACCTCGCCTGACCGCAGGACCCCGATCTCGTGGGAGCAGGACAGAGGTCCCACCGGACAGGGATTTGGTCCCGTCGCATCGATGCCCTGTGGTCCTACTGGCACCGCGCCGGTTGCCGTGAACTGTAGTTGAGCGCCGGCCGACCAGGCTGGCGGCAAAGATGGAGGATGCCATGAACGCCATCGTCCCCCCGCGTCTCGACCGGACTCCCCGCAGCGCGTCGGGGACCGAGCCGGCGGCAGGCACCACCGACACGCCGGCCACCGGTGGCGGCACCACCGCCCGGACAGTGGCCAGGTACGCCTGGTTCGCCGCCCGGATCGGGATGGGCTTCACCTTCCTGTGGGCATTCGTCGACAAGCTGTTCGGCCTGGGCTACGCGACCCCGGACGGTAAGGGCTGGGTCGACGGCGGCCACCCCACGAAGGGCTTCCTCGCTGGAGCGGAAGGGCCCTTCGCCGGCTTCTACCACAACCTCGCCGGCACCACGTTCGCCGACATCGCCTTCATGGTCGGCCTGGCCGCCATCGGCGTCGCCCTGCTGCTGGGCATCGGGATGCGAATCGCCGCCGGAGCCGGCGCGCTGATGCTCATCATGATGTACACCGTCGTGCTGCCTCCCAAGACCAACCCGATCATCGACGACCACCTCATCCTGGCCGCCCTGCTCATCGGGATCGCCGCCGCCGGAGCCGGTGCCACCTTCGGCCTCGGCCGCTGGTGGGCCAACACTCCCCTGGTCCGGAGACTGCCCTGGCTCACGTAGTCGCCACGGACGAAGGCCGGCACCGCCACGGCGGTGCCGGCCTTCGTCATGTCACGTCAGTCTGGTCGGAGCCAGACGGGAGAAGAACCTAGACGAGACCGTTGAGCAGCTGCCGAGCCATGACGATGCGCTGCACCTGGTTGGTGCCCTCGTAGATCTGCGTGATCTTGGCGTCGCGCATCATCCGCTCGACCGGGTAGTCCCGCGTGTAGCCGTAGCCGCCGAGCAGTTGCACCGCGTCGGTGGTGATCTCCATGGCGGCGTCCGAGGCGAAGCACTTGGCTGCCGCGCCGAAGTAGGTCAGATCCGCGTCGCCACGCTCCGACTTGCCGGCCGCCGCGTACGTGAGCTGCCGGGCAGCCTCCAGCTTCATGCCCATGTCGGCGAGCATGAACTGGATGCCCTGGAACTCGGCGACGGCCTTGCCGAACTGCCGGCGCTCAGCCACGTACCCCTTGGCGTAGTCGAGCGCGCCCTGCGCGATCCCGACGGCCTGCGCGGCGATGGTGACCCGGGTGTGGTCCAGGGTCTTCATCGCGGTCGCAAAGCCGGTGCCCTCCGCGCCGATCATCCGGTCGGCGGGGATCCGCACGTTGTCGAGGTAGACCTCGCGGGTCGGCGAGCCCTTGATGCCGAGCTTCTTCTCCGGCGCGCCGAAGCTCACCCCGGCATCGGACTTCTCGACCACGAAGGCCGAGATGCCCCGGGACCGCGCGGACGGGTCGGTGACGGCGAAGACGGTGTAGAACTCCGACACGCCGGCGTTCGTGATCCAGCGCTTCACCCCGTTGAGCACCCAGTGATCCCCGTCACGCACCGCCCGGGTGGTCATCGACACCGCGTCGCTGCCCGCCTCCGGCTCGGAGAGGCAGTACGAGAACATGGCCTCACCCGCCGCCACCGGCGTCAGGTAGCGGCGCTTGAGCTCCTCGGAACCGGACAACAACAGTGGCATCGTGCCAAGTTTGTTCACCGCCGGGATCAGCGAGGAGGACGCGCACGCCCGGGCGACCTCCTCGATCACGATGGCGGTGGCCAGCGCGTCGGCGCCCGCGCCCCCGTACTCCTCGGGAATGTGCGGTGCGTGGAAGTCGGCCCCCCTCAGCGCGTCGTAGGACGCCTTGGGGAACTCTCCGGTCTCGTCGGCCTCGGCGGCGTGCGGCGCCACCTTCGCCGTGCAGACCTCCCGGACCGCGTCCCGGATCGCCACGTGCTCCTCGGGCAACCGGTAGACGTCGAACGACTCGCCTGCGGCCATGTCGGCCCCTCCCCTTCACCGCTATCATGCGCAGTCTGTGACGACTCCTGACCGCCGACCGCGCAGACTGAAGACTAGCGACTGCAGTTCAGGTGATGTTACCGGCGCGTAGGCATGGGCATTCGGGTGCACCCACGCCGCTGGGCGATGATGGAGGACAGACAGTGAGCCACCCCTCCGGTGCCCCGCTTAGGCGCCCCAGCAGAATGCGACGCGACGACGCGCCGCCAGTGCGAGCGGAGAAACAGGCGTGACGATCCCCTATCCCACCATCCAGCCGACCCCCGCCATCGCCGCGGTGACACCGCCCTCGGGCGCTCCTCGGCCGCGGGTGACGTTCCTGGGGACTGGCTACCTCGGTGCGACGTACGCCATCTGCTACGCCGAGCTGGGCTACGACGTGCTCGGTTTCGACGTCGACGCGGACAAGATCGCGATGTTGAACGCCGGTCAGGTGCCCATCCACGAACCGGGCCTGGACGAGCTGCTGCGGCGCAACCTCGCCGCCGGACGCCTCCGGTTCAGCACCGACATCGCCGAGACCGCCGAGTTCGGTGACGTGCACTTCATCTGCGTGGGCACCCCCCAGCGGGCCGACGGGATGGGCGCCGACCTGTCGTACGTCGAGGCGTCGGTCACCAGCCTCGCGCAGCACCTGACCCGCAAGGCACTGATCGTCGGCAAGTCCACCGTGCCGGTCGGCACCGCGGACTGGGTGGAGCAGCTCGTCGGCAAGCACACCCCCGGCGACCTTGACGTCGAGGTGGCGTGGAGCCCCGAGTTCCTCCAGGAGGGCTTCGCCGTCGACGACGTCCTGCGCCCCAACCGCATCGTCGTCGGCGTGAAGAGCGAGTGGGCCAACGGCATGCTCTACGCCGCGCACAAGGGCGTGTTCGACCTGGCCGCCACGGAGGACCGCGAGGTGCCCCTGGTGGTCACCGACTTCGCCACCGCCGAGCTGGTCAAGGTCGCCGCGAACGCCTTCCTGGCCACCAAGATCTCCTTCATCAACGCGATGGCCGAGGTCTGCGAAGCGTCCGGTGGCGACGTCACCCAACTGGCCCGCGCGATCGGGTACGACCCGCGGATCGGCAACCGGTTCCTCCAGGCCGGCCTCGGCTTCGGCGGCGCCTGCCTGCCCAAGGACATCCGCGCCTTCCAGGCCCGGGCCCAGGAGTTGGGCGCCGGCGAGGCGCTGCGCTTCCTGCACGAGGTCGACCTGATCAACCTCCGCCGCCGTACCCGGGTGCTCAACCTCGCCGCCGATCTGCTCGGCCGCCGCTCCGGGCCTGCCGGCCCGGACTTCTCCGGCACCCGGATCGCCGTGCTCGGTGCCACGTTCAAGCCCAACACCGACGACGTCCGGGACGCCCCGGCGCTCGCCGTCGCCGCGCTGCTGCACAAGGCCGGCGCGGAAGTGCACGTGTACGACCCGCAGGGCACCGAGAATGCCCGCCGCGCGGTCCCCGAGCTGACCTACGAGGCCGGCATCAACGAGGCGGTCGCCGGCGCCGACCTGGTCTGCGTCCTCACCGAGTGGGCCGACTTCCGCAACGCCGACCCGGTCGCCCTTGGCGAGCTGGTCAACGGCCGCAAGGTGGTCGACGGCCGGAACTGTCTCGATTCGGCACTGTGGACCCAGGCCGGCTGGGAGTACCGGGGCATGGGCCGCCCCTGACCGCACGACCCCAACCGGCCGGCCACCGAGCATTCGGTGGCCGGCCGGTGTCGTTGTTTGCCCCGGACCCGCCGACAAGAGTCGAAATCCGCGCCAGCTTTGGGCATGCTGCGACAGTGGAAGTCCACAGTGCGGGTGGAGGGGTGTGTCGTGGCGACCTTTCAATGCTCCTCGTGCGGCCGGGAGATCAAGCCGGCCGTCCGATGCCCGCACTGTGGGGCTGATCAGCCGCAGTGGGTCGAGCACCTGGCGGACATCGAGCGTTCGATCGCGGAGATGAAGGCCCGCGACGCCGCCATCGCCCGCGAGCAACGGCAGATCGCCGCCAAGATGCAGGCCGCGCTCTTCCAGCGCGACATCCTCGCCCACGCCGGCGAGGAGCGACTCAAGCAGGCCACCCGGCCACGTCGGGTGCTGCGCCGCCGTGCCGGCCGGCGGCCACCGACCGCCACCAACGGAGCGCCACCCCGGGTGCCCCGGCAGAACACCCCGCCCACCCCGGAGGACCCGCCGCCGCCCCCGCCCCGGGCGAGGTGGCTGGACGCGGACGACCCGGAGCACCCGCCGGAGGCCTCGTCGCGCGAGGTGCAGAACATCCCCCTCGGGCTGGGCGCGCTGCTGCTCGGGGTGGCCGCGGTGGTCTTCGCCGCGGTGGCGACCAGCTCGATGGACGCGGTGGCGCGGCTCGGCATCCTGCTCCTGGCCACCGTGCTGATGCTGCTCGCCCCGCCGGCACTGGCCCGGCGCGGGCTCACCTCGACCGCCGAGACCATCGCCGCGGTCGGCCTGCTGCTGGTGCCACTCGCCGGCAACGCCCTCTGGGCGGTGGACCGGATCGGCACCGGCGGCGGCTCCGCCACGGTCTTCAGCGGGGTGATCTTCGCGGTCACGGCAGCCGTCGCATTCGGCTACGCCCGTTTGACGGGCCTGCGGGCACCCCGTTTCGCCACCGTTCTCGCCGCGCAGCCGGTGCTGCCGCTGCTGGCGTACGACCAGATCAGCGGGCCGGGCGGCTGGGCGCTGGTGCTGACTCTGGTCGCCCTCGTCGACCTCTGGCTGGCCCGCTCCGGCGTGGCTCTGGAACGCCCCGTCCGGCAGGACCTGCCGGTGCCGGGCACCCCGTCGGCGCCCCGCCAGCGCAGCGCTGAGAGCCGACCGGAGGGCGACCCGGAGGAGGCCGGCGAGCTGATCGACGCCAGCGCGGGTTCCACTGAAACCCGGCCGCTGCGCCCGGTGCCCGGGCTGCGCGAGCTGACGTGGTTGCTGCACGCGGTGGCGGTTGCCGTCGCCCTGGCGTACGCGGTCACCGCCCTGCTGCGGGCGCAGACCGTGCCGACCGCGACCGGCGCCGGGATGGTGCTGCTGCTGGCCGCCGCGGTCGGGCTGGCCGGCGCGCTGGTGCTGCGTCGACCACCGCTGCCCGACGTCGCGGCCGGCATCGTCACCCTGGCCGTGATCGGCGCACTCAGCCGCATCGCCTCGGTGGCGCTGCCCGACCGGGCGTTGCTGCTGATCGCGCTGGTCATCACGGTGACCGGGCTGGCGGTGCGCGCCGTCCCCGAGACCGCCCGGCGTGGCCCACAGATCGCCTCGGCGGTGGCACTGACCGTCAGCGGTGTGGTGGTCGCCGGAGGCGCGCTACGCGCCGGGGTGGCGCCGGTCCGGGCGGCGCTGCCCGCCTGGGGCGCCGACCTCAGCCGATACCCGGCCGAGCTGGCCGCCGCTGTCGGGCCGAACACCTGGCAGCTAGCGGGCGCCGCATTCCTGCTCACCATCGCGGCGGTGCTGGCGCTGCCCCCGGAGATCCGCCGCGAGTTCGCGGTCGCCGGCGCGGCGCTGACCGCACTCGCCGTTCCCGCCTCGTTCGGTCTCGGCTGGGCGGCGGCACCCTGGCCGATGGTGATCACCTCGATCGGCATCGGCGTCATCGGGCTTTCCGCCCGCACCGACCGAGCCGCGGTGGCACACGCCGTCGGGGCGGCCGTGGTGGGCCTGTTCGGCGCCGGCGCCAGCCTCGCCAGCCCCACCCTCACCGCAGCGGTCCTGCTCACCCTGTTCGCGGCCGGCACGCTGGTCGCCCTGGCACCCCGGGTCCGGATCGCCTCGGCCGCCTCCGACACCGTCACCGCCTGGGCGGCCGGAGGCGCCGCGTTCGCGCTACCCGGGGCCGTGGCCGCGTTCGTGGCCGCCACCATGCCGACCGACCCGACCCCCACCCCGGCCAGCCTCCGGGAGGTGACCGTCCCCGTCCTGGCCGCCAGCTTCCTGGCGGTCTGCGTGACCCTCGGCTACGCCGCCGTCGTGCAGGTCTCCCAGCGCCGCATCCCCGCGCCGCTCTCGGTAGGCACCGGGCTGGGCGCCCTGGTGGTCACCGCCGCCGCGTTCGGCGCAGCCGGTGCGACCGTCGCCGACGCCTGGGTCGGCGCGCTGCTGCTGGTCGCGGCGGTGTTGCTCTTCCTGGCCCCGTCGATCGACGCCGGCCGACGCGCCGACCTCACCCTGGACGGCTCGGACCTGGCCGCCGCCGCGGTCACCACCGCCCTGATCGCCACCCTGGTGCGGATCGGGGCGGTGCTCGCCCCGGGTGGGCAGTTGGCGGTGGCCGCCGCGCTGGTCCTGGTGGTCGCCGTGGGTGCACGCACCATGCCGGAGGAGTGGCGACGCGGGCCGATTCTCGGCCTCGCCGTCGGCGGTGCCCTCATCGGCGTACTCGCCGGCTGGTCCGCGGTGCGCGGTGGCGTCGGTGTGCTCGCCACACCCGGCCCGATCTGGAAGGGCGACCTGATCGACTGGCCCGCCGCGCCGGTCGGTGGCCACACCTGGCAGGCGCCGGTCGCGCTGGCGCTGTTGGCCGTCGCGGCAGGCATCCTGCTCCCGCCGCCCTGGCGGTGGGACGTGTCCGGCGTGGCGGCGGTGCTCGCCACGATCGGCGCGCCGGCCGCGTTCGACCTGGCCTGGTGGTCGCCGGTCCTGATCGGCGGGATGGTCGCCACCGTGTACGGCATCGCCGCGGTCGCCACCGAGGAGGCCCGCGCGGCCCTGTCCCGGGCCACCGTCGCCGGGGTGGTCGCACTGCACGCCGCCGGAGCCGGCCTGGTCCGACCCTGGACCACAGCGTTGGCCCTGGGCAGCATCGCGCTGATCGGCGTGGTGGTGGCCGCGCTGGCCCGTGTGCTGGCCGGCCCGCAGGTGACCGACATCGAGACCGAGGGGATGCCACCGCACCTGGCACAGATCGGCGGTGCGGCGATCGGCGCCGCGTTGCTGGCCCTCCCCGGCTCGGTGGCGGCGCTGGCCGCAGAGTTCGACCACTCGGCGGAGGTGGTGCTGACCGCCGCGCTGGCCGCGTCCAGCCTCGGCCTGGCCGCTGTGGCCGCGGTCCGCCGGGAGGTCCCGCAATATCTGCCCTGGGTCAGCGCGGCCGTGGTCGGCGGTGCCAGCATCAGCGCCCTCGCCGCCATCCCCACCGGCCTCGCCGCGGGCGTCTACGCGGCCGCCGCCGCCCTGCTCGGCGTGCTGGCCGAGCTGATCCGCGCGGCCACCGTGCCGCCCACCGGCGCCGCCCAGCCGGTCCGGCGTTGGGCGGTACGGCTCGACGGGGCACTCCGTCGACTGCCGGACGACCCGGAGCGACGGCGGTGGCGGTTCAACCCGGCCGCCGGCGCGTTGGCCGCTGCGGCCCTTCCGACCGCCCTGGCACTCGCCTCGATCACGCCCGCGCTGGTCACCGCACTGGTCGAGCCGCACCGCACATTGACCAGGATCTGGCAGGGCCCGCCACCGGAGCTGCTCACCCCACCGCCGGACGTGGTCAACCCGACCCACGTGCTGACGGCCCTGCTGCTCACCGCGACCGCCGCGCTGGCGGCCACCGGGTTCAGCGGTGGGCGTCGTTCCCGGGCCGTCCCGGTGGTGCTGCCCGGAGCAGCCGTCACCCTGCTGATCGCGCCCACCGCGCTGGGCCGGGGCTGGCCGGCCAGCAGCGTCGCCGCGCTCTCCGTCTTCACCATCGCGATGCTCGGTCTCGCGCTGACCCCACCGCCGCCGCTGGTCGAGCGAGCCCGCTCACTGCGGCTGGCCCGGGTGCTGGTGTTCGCCATCGGTCTGGCCGGTGGCAGCGCCGGGCTCGCCGGCAGCCTGGCCGACCGGCAGTTGACCCTGTTCACCCTCGGCAGCGCCGTCGGGGTGGGCGCGGTCGGTGCGTTCTTCGGCATCACCCAGCGGGCACGCATCCTCGGATGGCTCTTCGCCTCACTCATGGCGCAGCTCTTCGTGCTCACCGCCGGCCTGGTCGCCGGGCTGGCCGCGGTCTGGTCCGCGTTCGGGGTGCTCGCCGTCGGAGCGGTCCTGCAGGTGCTCGCCGCGACCCTGCCCCGGCTGCGTCGCCCCGAGGCGCAGCGCGAGGCCTCCACAGTCGAATGGAGCGGCTACGCTGCCGCGCTGATCGCCCTGGCCCTCGCCTTCGACTCGCCCCGACACATCGCCGCCCTGCTGGCGGCCTGGGGTGCGGTCCTCGGGGTGGCGGCGACCCGACCCGGTCGCCGGCCGGTGGAACGCCGCATCCTGTTCTGGGCCGTGGTGGTCTGCGAGATCACCGCGTGGTGGATCCTGATGCGGGTCGCCGACGTGGCGCTGCCCGAGGCGTACACGCTGCCGTTCGCTGCCCTGGCCCTGCTCGTCGGGGTGTTGGAGCTGCGCCACCGAGCGGACCTGAGCAGCTGGGTGGCATACGGGCCGGCGCTGGTCGCCGCCTTCGTACCGACGCTGGCCATCGTGCTGGCCACCGAGTCCAGCACGCTGCGGCAGATGCTGTTGTTGCTCGGCGCGGTCGCGGTACTGATCTTCGGCTCGTCCACCCAACAGCAGGCACCGGTGATCGTCGGCGCGTCGGTGACCGCGATCACCGCGATCCACGCCCTGTTCAGCCTCGGCCCGTGGCTCGCGCTCATCCCGGTCGGCATCCTGCTGCTCGTGCTCGGCGCGAGCAACGAGCGCCGCCGCCGCGCCCAGGAACGCCTCCAGACCGCGCTACGCGGCATGAGGTGAATCGGAGGGCCACGGCGGCGTGGGTGAGTGGGCGCGGTGAGTGGGCCGGGTTCGCGGCTGGTGTCTGACGCGAGCTACGGGAGGGTTGCCTGGAGGGCGGCTTCCTTGGTCGCCACCAGCTTCTCCAGGTCCTCCTGGTAGGTCGTCATCCTGGCGCGCAGGCCGTCGTCGCTCGCGCCGAGGATCCGTACGGCGAGCAGGCCGGCGTTGCGGGCATTGCCGATCGACACGGTGGCCACCGGGATCCCGGCCGGCATCTGCACGATGGACAGCAGCGAGTCCATGCCGTCCAGGTGCTTCAGCGGCACCGGCACGCCGATCACCGGCAGTGGCGTCACCGAGGCGACCATGCCCGGCAGCGCGGCGGCACCTCCAGCCCCGGCGATGATCACCTTCAGGCCCCGGCCGGCGGCGTCCCGCCCGTACTCGATCATCGCGACCGGAGTCCGGTGCGCCGAGATCACCCGCACCTCGTACGCCACGCCGAAGTCGTCCAGCACCTCCGCTGCGGCCCGCATGGTCGGCCAGTCCGAGTCGCTGCCCATGATCAGCCCGACCGTGGTCACTGGGGTCTCCTTCTCGACCGAGGTGGTCACTCGTGCCCCTCACGCAGCCAGCGCGCGGCCCGCGCCGCGCGTGCCCGTACGTCATCCAGGTCGTCGCCGAGCACCGTGACGTGCCCGACCTTCCGGCCGGGTCGCACCTGCTTGCCGTACAGGTGCACCTTGGCGCCCGGCTCGGCGGCGAAGAGGTGGTGCAGCCGCTCGTCGATCGACATTCCGCCGGGCTCTCCGCCGAGCACGTTCGCCATCACCACGACCGGCGCGGTCAGCGAGGTGTCGCCCATCGGGTAGTCCAGCACCGCCCGCAGGTGCTGCTCGAACTGCGAGGTGCGGGAGCCCTCGATGGTCCAGTGCCCGGAGTTGTGCGGCCGCATGGCCAGCTCGTTGACCACGATCGCGGGGCGGCCGGCCTCGTCGCGCACCTCGAACAGCTCCACGGCCAGCAGGCCGATCACGCCGAGCGCGGTGGCCAGGTCGATGGCGAGCTGCTGGGCGGAGACCGCCAGCTCCTCGTCCAGGCCGGGCGCCGGGGCCAGCACCTCCACGTTGATGCCGTCCCGCTGCACCGTCTCGACCACCGGGTACGCGGCCACCTGACCGAACGGCGACCGGGCGACCTGCACGGCCAGCTCCCGACGCAGCGGCACCCGCTCCTCGACGATCAGCCGGGTGCCGCCGGCGAGCAGCGTTGCTGCCAGCTCGCCGGCCTGGGTCGCGTCGTCGACCATCCACACGCCCCGGCCGTCGTAGCCGCCGCGCGCCGCCTTGAGCACCACCGGCCAGCCGACCTGCTCACCGAAGTCGACCAGGTCGGCGGGCTCGCCGACCGGCCGCCACAGCGGGTTGGGGGCGCCCAGCTCGGTCAGGCGTTCCCGCATGACCTGCTTGTCCTGGGCGTGCAGCAGCGCGTCCGCCGGCGGGTAGAGGGTCACCCCTTCCGCCGCCAGCGTGCGGATGTGCTCCGAGGGCACGTGTTCGTGGTCGAAGGTGACGACGTCGCAGCCCTTGGCGAAGGTGCGCAGGGCGGCCAGGTCGGTGTGGTCGCCGTACTGGACGTCGGCGGCGACCAGCGCCGCGCCGTCGTCGGGGGCGGCCGCGAGCACACGCAGTGACTGGCCGAGGGCGATCGCGGCCTGGTGGGTCATCCGGGCCAACTGGCCGCCACCCACCATGCCGACAACAGGCAGACCGGTACGGGAATCCATAGCGCGGCCAGCCTATCCGGGCCATCGGCACGCCCACCCGGAGGGCCGGCACCCGCGCCGCCGGCCCGGTCCGGGGACGGGCGGTGCCGGGAGCGCGGGCACTACAGGGCGTGGCGGTGCGCTCAGCTGAGCTCGGCGACCAGCTCCTCGACCGAGGTCACCGGCCGCTGGCAGACGAACCCCCGGCAGACGTACGCGGCGGACCGCCCGTCGACCAGCGGACGGTCGGCGAGCAGCGGCACGCCGGGCTGGTCCGGTTGCCCGGCGACCACCACGGCCCCGGGCGGGGCGTGCCGTCGAGCCGCGGCCACCAGGGGATCGCCAGCCGGGTCGTCGGTCACCACGGCGATCTCGTACGGCCCGGAGAGCAACGCCTCACCGACCATGGCGGCGTAGCCGGTGAATCGGGGGTGCTTACCGACGATCGGCGCGACAGTGGCGAGCGCCGCCTCGGCGGCCTCCCGGTAGCGCGTCTCCCCGGTCAGCGCCGAGTACGCGACCAGCCCGGCGATCAACGCCGACCGGCCGGACGGGGTGGCGTTGTCGGTCGGGTCAGCGGGCCGGGCCACCAGCCGTTCCGCGTCGTCGGCGGTGTCGTAGAAGGCACCACCGGGCGCGGCGAAGTGCGCCAACGCGGTGTCCAGCAGCTCGCCTGCCAGCGTGAGCCAACGGCCCTCGCCGGTGAGCTGGTGCAGCGAGCAGAAGGCCTCGGCCACGCAGCCGTAGTCCTCCAGGACGCCGGCCGGCTCGCCGACCCTGCCGTCCCGGGAGACCCGGCGCAGCCGGCCGTCCACCAGGTGCACGGTGGCCAGGTGCTCGGCGGCGTCGCGCATTGCGCCGTCGGCGACGATCGTCACGCCGTCCATCAGGTTGGCGTCCTCGTCCTGCGGAGACGCGTACAACGCGGCCACCTGGAGGAACTCGACGATGGCGGTGATCGCCAGGCCGTTCCAGGCGGCCACCACCTTGTCGTCGCGGGCCGGCTGCGGCCGGGTGTCCCGGGCACTGAGCAACCGCCCGACGACCTGCTGCCAGCGGGCCCGCACCTCGGGTGCGGCGTCGTCGACGTCCCGGGCGAGCTTGAGCACGCTCATGCCGTGTTCGACGCCCTTCTTTCCGTCCGGAGTGCCGTCTTGCGGCGCGGAGGCGGAATGAGGGGCGAAGGTCCCCTCGTCGGTGACGGCGAAGAGGTCGGCGGCCCAGCGGCCGTCCTCCTCACCCAGCGCCTCGACGAGTTGCGCGGGTGTCCACGCGTAGGTGAGCCCCTCGACGCCCTCGGTGTCGGCGTCCAGCGCGGACGCGAAGCCCTCGCCCGGCCGGTGCAACTCGTCGGCGAGGAAACGGGCGGTGTCGCGCGCCACCCGCCGGGCCAGCGGGTCACCGGTGAGCCGCCACAGCTGGGTGTAGAGCCGCAGCAGCAACGCGTTGTCGTAGAGCATCTTCTCGAAGTGCGGAACCGTCCAGTGCGCGTCCACCGAGTATCGGGCGAAGCCGCTGGCGAGCTGGTCGTAGATGCCGCCACGGGCCATCGCCTCGGCCGTGTGCCGGGTGATCTCCAGGCTGCGCGGGTCGCCGGTGCGCTGGTGGTGGCGCAGCAGGAAGAGCAGGTTCATGTGCGGTGGGAACTTCGGGGCGCCCCCGAAGCCGCCGTTCGTGGCGTCGTACTCGCTGGCAAGCCTGCCGGCCGCGGCGTCGAGCAGCGGCGCGTCCAGCGGGGCGGTGGGGCCGCCCACGGCCTGCGCGCCGCCGATCGCCTCGACGACCGCGGCGCCCTGGCGCACGACCTCCTCGCGCTGCTCCCGCCAGGCGGTGGTGACCGACTGGAGCAACTGGACGAAGTTGGGCCGCGGGAAGTAGGTGCCGCAGAAGAACGGGGTGCCGTCCGGGGTGGCGAAGACAGTCATCGGCCAGCCACCCTGGCCCGTCATCGCCTGCGTCGCGGTCATGTAGACCGCGTCCACGTCCGGGCGCTCCTCACGATCCACCTTGATCGACACGAAGTTGTCGTTCATCAGGGCGCCGACCTGCTCGTTCTCGAACGACTCGTGCGCCATGACGTGACACCAGTGGCAGGCCGCGTAGCCGACCGAGATGAGCACCGGGACGTCCCGCCGTTTCGCCTCGGCGAACGCCTCGTCCGACCAGGGCCACCAGTCGACCGGGTTGTCCGCGTGCTGGAGCAGGTACGGGCTGGTGGCGTCGACGAGTCGGTTCACGCACACGACCATAACCAGCCCCGGCGCGGACCGCGCGGGCTCCACCCGGATGGTCCGGCGGCCGGAGCGTCCGGCCCGGCCCACGGCGGCCCGGGCCGGAGGCGGGTCAGCCCTTCCTCAACCGAACGACCGCGGTGTCGGCGTCGGGACCGACGAGCGCGGGACGGTCAGGAGGCGCCGTCGGCGCGCAGCCGGAACACGTTCGACTCCGCCGAGTCGCGCAACGACCCGAGCACCGCGCCGATCTTGTCGGCTGGCATCGGCTTGAAGAAGTGGTAGCCCTGCGCGGAGGTGCATCCCAGCTCGGCCAGGGCCATCCGCTGCTCGGCGGTCTCCACCCCTTCGGCGACCACCCGCAGGCCCAACTCGTGGGCGAGCCCCACTGTCGTCCGTACGATCGCCGCCGCCTCCGGTGAGTCCGTCATCCGGATCACAAACGAGCGGTCCACCTTCAACTCGTCCACGGCGATCCGGGTGAGGAAGGTCAGCGACGAGAAGCCGGTGCCGAAGTCGTCGACCGCGAGCTGCACGCCCATCGACCGGAGCGTGGCCAGCACCTCGTCGATGACCTCCAGCTCACTCATCACGACCGTCTCGGTGATCTCCAGAACGAGCCGGTGCGGCGGCACCTGGTGGCGGCGCAGCGCGTCGGCGATCTCCGCCGGCAGCCGGGGGTCGAGCAGGCTGCGGGCCGACAGGTTGACCGAGATCGGGACGTCCAGCCCCTCACGCGCCCAACTGGCGGCCACGCTGAGCGCCTTGTCCAGCACGTACCGGGTGAAGGTGCCGAGCTGCTCGCTGTTTTCCACCGGCCGGATGAAGTCGGCCGGGCTCAGCCATCCGCGCCGGGGATGCTGCCAGCGGATCAGCGCCTCCACGCCGGTGGGCGCACCCGTGGCCAGGTCGACCGCCGGTTGCAACGCCAACACCAGCTGGTCGTCGACCAGGAGCGCCTCGCGAAGCTCGGCCAGCAGGGCGAGCTGGTCGGTGCTGGCCGCGTCCCGGGTGCCGTCGTACACGGCGACGTTGCCGCCGCCCTCCTTGGCCTGGTACATCGCGATGTCGGCCCGACGCAGCAGCTCGGTCAGGTCGGCGGTGCCGGCGTCGGCCACCACCACCCCGACGGAAACCTCGATCGACATCCGTACGCCGGCCACCTCGGTCGGCGCGGCCAGCCGTTCGGCGATCTCGCGGGCCTGGCGCAGTGCATGGGCCATCGGCGCGGCCCGGTCACCGAGCACCGGCACCGCCGTGAGCAGCATGGCGAACTCGTCGCCACCGAGCCGACCGAGCAGGTCACCGGGGCGGACCAGCGCGTCGAGCCGGTTCGCGGTCAGCCGCAGCAACTGGTCGCCCGCGGCGTGACCGAGGGTGTCGTTGACTTCCTTGAACTGGTTGATGTCCAGCAGGAGCAGCGCCACCGGGTGATCGTGCGCGAGCTGCCGCAGCGACTGGTCGCCCTTGCCGAGCATCGCCGCCCGGTTGGCCAGCCCGGTGAGCGGGTCGTGCACCGCCTCGTACGACGAACGGGCGGTCACCAGCCGCAGCTCGCGGTGGGTCGCGGCGTCGTGCAGCGCGGCGGCGAGCGCGTCGCCGAACGCGGCCACCGCGTCGCGCTCCCGCGCGGTGGGTGGGGCCGAGCGGGGGAACCGCACCCGCAGCCGACCGACCGGTGCGGAGCCGACCGACAGCGCCCGGCTCAGCTCGTGCTCGTCGGGCTCCGACTGGTCCGGTGGGTCCGTCTCGCGGTCGACCAGTTGACCGCCGGCGTCGCCCCGGTACCGGTGCCACCGGCCGTCGGCCCGCGCCACGTCGACGTCCACCAGCTCGGCGTTGAACAGCGTCAGCCCTCCGGTGACCGCCGCGGTGGCCACGCCGCGCTCGTCGAGCTGGTTGAGGGCCGCGGTGGCCTCGGCGAACGCTCTCCAGGTGCGGCGCTCCTGATCGGAGCGCAGCCGGTAACCGTAGGTCTGTTGCAGCAGCCAGAGCAGCGGCGGCAGCAACAACAACCAGCGCGGGTCGAGTTCCAGGAGGGCGACCACGACGAGGCCGACCGCCACGTTGCCGACGAACATCAACAGCTTGCCGCGCAGCGCGGCGAGCAGCGGCGGCCCGATCGGCAGGCCGTGCCGCAGGCCCAGCGTCACCCCGCCCAGCCAGGCGGTCACCAGGAGATAGGTCACCGACCCGGCGATCAGGGCCAGCGCGAGCTTCGGGGTGGGCGGGGCGAGCAGCGGTCGCCCGAGTGCGGTGGTCACGGAGACGGCCAGTGCCGACGCGGCGGCCAGCGACGCGGCGATCCGGACGAGCTCCAGGGCCGGGCGGCGGTCGTTGTGCAGCGAGAGCATCGTCCAGGCCAGCCCGGTGCCCAGCAGCGTGGCGGACGGGAGCCAGCCGGCGGGAGCCAGGTAGAGGCAGACGATCAGCGCGGCCTCGCCCCAGGTGATGCTGACCATGCCCGCGGACGAACGGAACCGCAGTCGGGCGAGCTGGGCGAGAGCGAGGACGGCGACGGCGATGCCGAACCGGGCCGGACCGCCGAGGGGGTCGTCGACCGGCAGCCTGACCGGCAGGGTCAGCCCGACTGCGGCGGCGGCCACGGCGGTCAGCGCGACGGCGGCGGTGAGCACGAGCAACCGGACCGGTGTGCCCCGCACCCCGAGCCGGTCGAACGAGTCACCGGCTGGACCGGAGGTCATCGACCTCCCCCGTCAGCCGACCGACCGAGGTTACGGTGGGCGGCCGCTGCTGTGCTGGTCATCGGCGCCCCCTCCCGCACACGGCTCGGGGACTTTTGGTCCCCCCGGCGGAAGGCTAAGCCAAACCGGGTGGCCGCAACAGGGGGCGACCAACCGGTTCGGCGTGATTCATGCGCGGACTACCCGTTCCGCTGCTGCTCGTGCCCATTGGGAGCGGGCGTGGATGAATCACGCCCCCCGGTCCCGTCTGTCGGATCGACGACTGCCGCATCGGCCCTGGTCGGGTCGGTCGGCCCCGCCTGTTGCGGAAACCGGTCGGGCAGGCGGCGCAGCCGAGCGTTCATGTTGCGGATCAGCAGGATGGTCGCGGTGGCCAGCAGCAGGATGAGGAACAGGCCCATCGGCCCGGCCAGACCACCCGTGCGGGTGTCCCCGAAGTTGTTCTCCGCGAGCACCTGGGCAGCGGTCAGCATGGCGTTCCTCCGATGTGCGGTTGGTAACCAGGGTAGACCCGACGGAAATCAGCGTGCGTGGGCCGTCTCCCGCACCCCGGCGAAGAGATCCGACTCGGGCAGTGGGCTGTCGACCATCGAGCGGGCCAGCTCGTAGTCCTCGGTCGGCCAGGCGCGCTGCTGCAGCTCCATCGGAACCTGGAACCAGAAGCCGTCCGGGTCGACCTGGGTGGCGTGGGCGCGCAGCGCATCGGCGCGAACCGTGAAGTAGTCGGCGCACTCAACCCGCGTGGTGATCCGGGGGCCCTTGTCGGGCCGGTCCTCCCACCGCTTGAGCCACTCCTCGTAGGGCGACTCCAGACCGGCGGCCAGCATGCCCTCGTGCAGGGCCATGATTTTGCCCTTGGAGAAGCCGATGTCGTAGTAGAGCTTCAACGGCTGCCAGGGCGCGCCCAGCTCCGGGTAGCGCTCCGGGTCACCGGCGGCCTCGAACGCGGCCATGCTCACCTTGTGGCACATGATGTGGTCCGGGTGCGGGTAGCCGCCCTCTTCGTCGTACGTGGTGACGACGTGCGGACGGAACTCGCGCATCAGCCGCACCAGCGGCCCGGCGGCCACCTCGACGTCCTGCAGGGCGAAACAACCCTCGGGCAGCGGCGGCAGCGGGTCACCCTCGGGCAGGCCGGAGTCGACGAAGCCGAGCCACGCCTGGTCGACGCCGAGGATCGCCCGTGCGGCGTCCATCTCGGCACGCCGGATCTCGGCGATGTTGGCCCACACGTCCGGCCGGTCGAGCTTGGGGTTGAGCACACTCCCGCGCTCGCCGCCCGTGCACGTCACGACCAGGACGTCCACCCCCTCTGCGACGTACTTCGCCATCGTCGCTGCGCCCTTGCTCGACTCGTCGTCCGGGTGCGCGTGCACGGCCATGAGACGCAGTTGCTCTGCCAACTTCGGCGCTCCTCGTCTGTGCCGGACGGTGGACCCGACCGGGCTCGACCGGCTGACCTGCCGGGATCTTTCCTCACCGCACCCCAGTCGTCGGTCAGCAGCGCGGGCATGACCTGCCATTCCTGCCGCTGGACCGGGTGGGAGGATGGGACTCTGTCATTCTTGCTGATGCCGCCGACAACAACGCCAGGAGATACCCGCCGGTGACCGAGACGCACGCCACAATTTCACGAGGTGCTCCGGTTTTCCCGGCCGGGCGCTACGGCCGCCGCCGCGCACCGGGCGGACGGCGGCGACGCACGTTGCTGGCGGCGGTGGTGCTGCTGGCACTCGTGGCCACGCTGACCGTGATCTCCGTCCGGCTCTACCGCCAGTACGGTGACCCGGTCTATGACGCCCAGGTGATCACCTACACCGACATCACGGACAATCAGGTGCTGGTCGACTTTCGGGTGACAGTGCCGTCGGGCGGATCGGCGGTCTGCCTGCTGCGTGCTCGGGACCGCGCGGGCGCCGAGGTGGCTCGCGAACAGGTCACGGTGACCGCGGAGCCCGGCAGCCGGCACGTGACGACCCGGCACCGCCTGGCCACCACCGCACGACCGTTCATCGGCGAGGTCATGCGCTGCCGACCGGTGTCCTGACCTGGCCATAACAGCCCCGGCCACGACGGCCGGGAAGCACCTACGCGCGGTGTCGGATCCGGGCACCGGCGGTGATGGCCGACACCCTGTGTCGTACTGCACTGGTAACTTGGTAGTTCACCTGTCAGCCAGCCACGCACAACTGAGGAGAACGCCTGTGTCCACTGGCAACGAGGCGCCCGCCACCTGGCTGTCGCAGGACGCGCACGACCGCCTCCAGGCCGAGCTCGACGAGCACATCGCCAACCGCCCGGCCATCGCAGCCGAGATCAACGCTCGACGCGAGGAGGGCGACCTGCGGGAGAACGGCGGCTACCACGCCGCCCGCGAGGAGCAGGGCAAGGCCGAAGGTCGCATCCGCTACCTCCAGGAGCTGCTGCGCACTGCGAAGGTCGGCGAGGCGCCGACGGCGGACGCGGTCTCGCCCGGCATGGTCGTAACGATCTACTTCGATGACGACGCCGACGACACCGAGACCTTCCTGCTCGGTTCGCGGGAGATCGCGGCCACCACCGACCTGACCGTCTACAGCCCTGAGTCGGCGCTCGGCAAGGCCATCCTGGGCGGTCGGCCCGGGCAGACCTGCACCTACACGGCGCCGAGCGGCGCCGACATCAAGGTGACCGTGGTCAGCTTCGAGCCGTTCTCCGGCTGATCGGCGGCGGCCCTACGAGCCGCTCCCCAGCACCGCTTCCGAGGCGTGGCACCCACCGGTGTCACGCCTCGGCGGCGAAAACCACCTGGTAGCCGCTGGCCCGCAGGGCGCTGATCAGCGTGTCCGAGTGCTCCACGCCCCGGGTCTCGACCGACAGCGCCACCTCCACCTCGCCGAGGCCGAGGTGTGGGTTGGCCCGCTGGTGCTCCACGTCCACGACGTTGGCCCGGTGCTCGGCGATCTGGCTGAGCAGCGACGCGAGTTGTCCCGGCCGGTCCGAGCAGCGCACTGTCACCCGCAGGTAGCGACCCGCGGCGGCCAACCCGTGCTCGATCACCCGCAGCATCAGCAACGGGTCGATGTTGCCGCCGGACAGCACCGCGACCACCGGCGTCTCCACCTCGACCACGCCCGCCAGCAACGCGGCGACGCCGACCGCCCCGGCCGGCTCGACGACCTGCTTACCGCGCTCCAGCAGCATCAACAGGGCCCGGGAGATGTCCTCCTCGGAGACCGTGACGATCTCGTCGACCAGTTTGCGCACGTGGTTGAAGGTGATCTCCCCCGGCCGACCGACCGCGATGCCGTCGGCGATGGTGGAGAAGGTGGGCAGCCGGACCGGCTCCCCGGCCACCAGCGAGGGCGGGAACGCCGCCGCACCGGCGGCCTGGACGCCGATGATCCGGACGTCCGGTCGCAACGCCTTCGCGGCCACCGCCATGCCCGAGATCAGCCCGCCACCACCCACCCCGGTGATGATCGTCTTCACCTCCGGGCACTGTTCGAGGATCTCCAGCGCCACCGTCCCCTGACCGGCGATCACGTCGACGTGGTCGAACGGGTGGATCAGCACCGCGCCGGTGCGCTCGGCGTACGTGTGCGCGGCGACCAGCGACTCGTCGACGGTGTTGCCGGCCAACTCGACCTGCGCGCCGTACCCCTTGGTGGCCGCCACCTTCGGCAGCGGCGCGTTGACCGGCATGAAGACGGTGGCGTGCGTGCCGACCAGGCCGGCGGCGAGGGCCACGCCCTGCGCGTGGTTGCCAGCGCTCGCCGCGACCACGCCCCGCTCCCGCTCCTCGGCCGACAGCCGGGAGATCCGCACGTACGCGCCCCGCACCTTGTACGAGCCGGCACGCTGCACGTTCTCGCACTTGAGCCAGGTCGGCCCGCCCAGCGCCGCGCTGAGCGGACGGGAGGGCTCCAGCGGAGTGGTCCGGATGACGCCGGCGAGCAACTCCCGTGCGGCCCGCACGTCGTCGAGACTGACCAGTTCCGTCATGCCCCGATCGTGCCACCCGCCTCCGGAGTCCTTTGCGGCGACACCGGCCTCGACTGGTGCCCCGCCCCGGCCCGGCGCGCTGATCCACTCGACATCCCTGATATCGCGGTATCAACCACGCCGTGATGGCGCGATATCCGGAAGCCCGAGTGGATCATGTCCCGGCCTGTGCCCCCGGCCCCGTCCCCGGGCCCCCGGGTCCGCGCGTTGATGCGCGCACGCCGCAGACGATCATGCGGTGGCCGGCGTCCCCGTTCCGACGCGGGGATAGCCGGGGGCGTGGCGCGCCCACGGGGCGGCCATCTCGAACTGGCCGGCCACACCGAGCAGCAGCAGCTCCGAGCCGGGCGGACCGACCAGTTGCACAGCGACCGGCAGGCCGTCCGGGCGCCGACCCACCGGCACCACGACCGCCGGCAGGCCGGCGATGTTCCACGGAGCGGCGTACGGGGCGTACCGGATGTTGGCTGTCATGTTCGCCCGCCAGGACCTCTCCGACCAGCGGGCCGCCTCGGGCGGCGCGGTGGCCAGCGCCGGGGTGAGCAGCAGGTCGACCGAGTGGTCGGTGAAGAAGTCGACCGACCGTTGCCGCCACGCGGCACGGTCGGCCTCCCGCACGTAGCCGCGGCGCTGCGCCCACTCACCCAGGGCGACGTGCCTCCGGGTACGCCGTTGCAGGCCACGCCGGTCCAGCCCGGAGGCCCGGACGTCGGTGGCGGCGGCGGCGAACCAGGTGGCGATGCCCTGAAGGCCGAGCGCGGTGGGGTAGACCGGGTCGGCGGGGACCGTGTCGTGCCCGGCGGCGGCGAGAAGCCGGCCGGCGGCGGCGACCGCGTCCCGGTTCGGCGCGTCGGGTGCGACACCGCGCACCGGTGAGCGCAGCGAGACGCCCACCCGCAGCCGCTGCGGCGGGACCAGCTTCTCGGGACGCCGGCCGGCGAGCACCGAGAAGCCGACCGCCGCGTCGGCGACGGTGCTGGTCAGCATGCCGTGCTCGGTGAGACCGAACCAGTCGTCCGCGCCGAGCTGGCAGGGGACCACGCCGCGACCGGGCTTGAGCCCGACCAGGCCGCAACAGGCCGCGGGGATCCGGATCGAACCGAGGCCGTCGTTGCCGTGCGCGATCGGCACCAGCCCGGCCGCCACCGCGGCGGCCGCGCCACCGGAGGACCCGCCGGGGGTACGCGTGCTGTCCCACGGGTTACGGGTCACCGCGCTGTCGTCGTCGGTGAGTGCCCACAGCCCCAGCTCCGGCATGCGGGTCACGCCGAGGATGACCGCGCCGGCCCCACGCAGCCGACGCACCACCTCGTGGTCGGCCTCGGCGACATCGCTGCGGGCAGCCGCCGACCCGTTCCAGGTGGGCAGGCCGGCGACCGGAGTGTTCTCCTTGACCGCCACCGGCACCCCGGCCAGCGGCAGGTTGGCCAGGTCCTCCTGCTCGTCGACCTTCTCCGCCTCGGTGATCGCCTCGCCGCCGCGAACGGCGCGGAACGCGGCCAGTTCGCGGTCGGCTCGGGAGATGTACTCGAGGTGGTCGGCGACGACCTGGGTGGCAGAGACGTCACCCCGGCGTACGCCCCGGGCGATCTGCTTGGCGGTCGTCCCGACCCAGGTCGCCTTGATGTCCTGCACGGCCATCCTCCCCAGCGGTCAGCCCAGCGCCTGCTCCAGATCGGCGAGCAGGTCGTCGACCGTCTCGATGCCGACAGACAGTCGCACGAGATCGCCGGGAACTTCAAGCGGCGAGCCGGCAGCACTTGCGTGTGTCATCCGACCCGGGTGCTCGATCAGGGACTCCACGCCGCCCAGCGACTCGGCGAGCACGAAGAGCTTGGTGCGGTTGCAGATCTCGACGGCGTGGTCCTCACCGCCGGCGGCGCGGAACGAGATCATGCCGCCGAACCGGCGCATCTGCTTCGCGGCCACCTCGTGACCAGGGTGCGAGGGCAGCCCCGGGTAGATCACCTGGGCCACCTTGGCGTGCCCGTCGAGGTACGCGGCGAGCCGCTCGGCGTTGTCGCAGTGCCGGTCCATCCGTACCCCGAGGGTCTTGATGCCGCGCAGCGTGAGCCAGGCGTCGAACGGGCCATTGATCGCGCCCATCGCGTTCTGGTGGTAGCGCAGCTCCTCACCGAGTGCGGCGTCGGCGACGACGAGCGCGCCACCGACGACGTCGGAGTGCCCGCCGATGTATTTGGTGGTGGAGTGCACCACCACGTCCGCGCCGTGCGCGATCGGCTGCTGGAGGTACGGCGAGGCGAAGGTGTTGTCGACCACCAGCAGCGCACCCGCGTCGTGCGCGACACCGGCCAGGGCGGCGATGTCGGCGATGCCGAGCAGCGGGTTGGTCGGCGTCTCCAGCCAGACGATCTTCGTGCGGCCGGGTTGCACCGCCGCCCGGATCGCGTCCGGGTCGGAGACCTTGGCCGGGGTGAACTCCAGGCCCCAGCGCTGGGCGACCCGGGCGAAGAGCCGGTACGTGCCGCCGTACGCGTCGTCCGGGATCACCACGTGGTCGCCCGGCTGGCACACGGCGCGCAGCAGGGTGTCCTCCGCAGCCAGGCCGCTGGCGAAGGCGAGGCCGACCGGTCCGCCCTCCAGCGCTGCCAGGCACTCCTGGAGCGCGTCGCGGGTCGGGTTGCCCGAGCGGCTGTACTCGTAGCCGAGCCGGGGCGCGCCGACGGCGTCCTGCGCGTACGTGCTGGTCTGGTAGATCGGTGGGATCACCGCGCCGGTACGGGCCTCAGGGTCCTGGCCGGCATGGATGGCGAGCGTCTCGAAGCCGTGGTTCATGCTGGTGAGGCTAATCCCCCGTCCCGAGGACTGGAACGGAACCCGCGCTCCCAGGCCGGGGGCCGGACCAACCGGCCCGGCCCCCGTGCTTCCGAGGCCCGGTCAGGTGGCCGGGACGGGCAGGACGTGCAGGGTTGCCGGACGGGCGCCGGTCCAGTCCGAGGTGACCGCGTAGACCCGGGCTTCGTTCGGTGACCAGGCCAGTCCTCCGGGGCTGAGCTCGTCGCCCAGTTCGAAGCGGGCCTGCTCGCTGCCATCCGCGGCGAACACGAAGACGTCCGGGTTGTAGGCGGCGTCAGCGCCGGCGGCGATCCGGGTGCCGGTACGCGACAACTCGACGGCGCGCGGGTACGGACCGGTGGCGTACGTCGCGCTGGGGGTGGAGATGTCGGCGAACGGGAACGCCTGCACCAGGGGCGGTGAACCGGCGGCCGTGTAGAGGGTGGTGCCGGTCGGGTCGAGGGCGACGTCACGGAGGTTGCTGCCGACGGCCGAGAACTCGTTGGTTCGCAGCGTGGTCAGCATTCCCCCGGCGCCGATCCCGTAGGCGTACACCGAGGCGGGGCTCAAGCCCGGCTGCCCGGCGAGCAGCACCGTCCGGTTCTGACTGGCGGCGGCCAGCAGCGGAGCGTAGTAGAAGTCCTCGCTGGCCGCGCCGGTGCTGAGCCGGGCCGGCTGGCGACCCAGGTCGATCCGGCCGATGTTGCCACCCCACTGGTCGCAGCCGTAGCCGAACCACAGGTACCGGCCGGTCAACGCCAGCGACGACGGGCACTCGCCCACGCCGGTGTCGTAGCGGGCCGACTCGATCAGCGAGCCGGTGTCGAAGGCGGCGATGGCGTTGGCGCTGGGCAGCGCCACGTAGAGGGTCTGCCGGTCGGCGCTGAGCAGCAGGTCGGTGGGGCCGGGCAGGTTGGCCAGGGTGCCGACGAGAGCGCCGGTCGCGCCGGTCACCACGACGTCGGTGGAGGATCGGCCACCGCTGACGAAGACCCGGTCACCGGCCGACACCACGTCGGCCACCTGGGTCAGCGGCAGCGGGGTGGCGGTCTGCGTGGCAGCCGCCACGGCGGGGCCCGGGAACGCGCCGGTGAGCAGCCCGGCGGTCAGTGCCGCCAGGGCCACGGTGGCGCCTCTTCTGATCTGCAAGATTCGTCCTTTCGGAGCACAGGCCACACCTGCACTGATTCATATCGGTAGATGAGTATCACAGTCGGTGCGGGCGTGGGGGGCCCGCGTCCCTCCGGGCCGCCGCCTAGCCTGGGCGGATGAGCGGGTGCGTGTTCTGCGGGATCGTGGCGGGTGAGGTGCCGGCCTTCAAGGTCGCCGACACCCCGGACGGGGTGGCGTTCCTGGACACTCGACCGGTGTTCAAGGGGCATGTGCTGGTGGTGCCCCGGGTTCACCTGGTGACCCTGGCCGAGTTGCCGTTCGACCTGCTGCCCGGCTACTTCGCGCTGGTCCAGCGCCTGGCGGTGGCAGTGGAGACCGGTCTGGGGGCCGGTGGGACGTTCGTGGCAATGAACAACAAGGTGTCCCAGTCCGTCCCACACCTGCACACCCACGTGGTTCCACGGACCAAGGGCGATGGGCTGCGGGGCTTCTTCTGGCCGCGTACCCGCTACGAGGACGACGCCGACGCCCGGACGCACGCGGACCGGGTCGCCGCCGCACTCCCGGGCGGGGCCTGACTCACACCGGCGCGGGTAAGGAAGGTGGACCCACCGGTGTTACACGCTGGGAGAGGTACGAGAGGAGATCCCCACGTGTTTTTGCGCCGTATGAACGCCGAGATGGTTTCGCCCGACCAGGCCCTGCCGGGCCGTCCGATCGCCATGCCGGTCGCCGACCGCCACGAGGTGCTGGGCACCCCACTGAAGGGCCCGTTCCCGGAGGGCCTGCAGGTCGCGGTCTTCGGCATGGGCTGTTTCTGGGGCGCCGAGCGGCTGTTCTGGACGCTGCCCGGTGTCTACACCACCTCCGCCGGCTACGCGGGTGGCGTCACCAAGAACCCGACGTACGAGGAGACGTGTTCCGGCCGGACCGGGCACGCCGAGGTCGTCCAGGTGGTGTACGACCCCAGCAAGATCACTTATGAGGACCTGCTGAAGGTCTTCTGGGAGAACCACGACCCGACCCAGGGCATGCGCCAGGGCAACGACGTGGGCACCCAGTACCGGTCGGCGATCTACACGACCACCGACGAGCAGCGGGCCATCGCGGAGTCGTCCCGGGACGCGTTCCAGCCGATCGTGACGCGCGCCGGCAAGGGTGAGATCACCACCGAGGTCGCCCCGCTCGGCAGCTACTACTTCGCCGAGGACTACCACCAGCAGTATCTGGCGCCGACCAAGAACCCGAACGGCTACTGCAACCACGGCCCGAACGGGCTGAGCTGCCCGGTCGGCGTAGCCCGAGTCGCCGGCTGACCACCGCCACCCGCACCAGCGTGATGCCCGGCCGCCGATGAGGCGGCCGGGCATTCCCATCCGACCGTGTGATCGAAATCCGTTGCCGAGCCCGCCGGGAACTCGATAACGTGGCCGTACACGTGAAGGGAGGTGGTCCAGACTTGTATAGCAATCGGACTCGTGAGGTGGCTGTCAGCTAGCCGCTGTCCTCGACAGTGATCGGCCCGCCGCAAGGTGGGCAACAGCACCATCGTCGAGACCGTGTGGCAGCGGTGCGGCGAATCCACGACAGCCACCCGACCCCCGGGGTGCCGGCCAAGTCCAGCCGGCCCGCGCAACAGCGCGGAGCGCCCCGGGGGTCGCTCCATATCCGGAGGACCGGCGATATATCCGGAGGACCGGCGATGTCCATGCGCGAGCTGGTGGTGCTCGGGACGGCCAGCCAGGCGCCGACCCGTCAGCGCAACCACAACGGGTACGTGTTGCGCTGGGACGACGAGGTGATCCTCTTCGACCCGGGTGAGGGCAGCCAGCGTCAGCTCCTGCACACCAGTGTCACCGCCACCGACCTGACCCGGATCTGCGTCACCCACTTCCACGGCGACCACTGCCTCGGCCTGCCCGGCACCATCCAGCGACTCTCCCTGGACCGGGTGCCACACCCGGTCGCCGTGCACTTCCCGGCCGGCGGGGCCGAATACTTCGCCCGTCTCCGGCACGCGACCTCCTTCTACGAGACCGCCGAACTCCAGGTCACCCCGATCGAGACGGACGGGCAACGGATCGCGCTGAGCTGCGGCACGTTGGAGGCACGCCGACTGCGGCACCCCATCGAGACGTACGGCTACCGGCTGGTCGAGCCGGACGGCCACCGGATGCTGCCGGAGAAGCTGACCGCGTACGGCATCGCCGGGCCGGCTGTCGGCGAGCTGATCCGCGTCGGGCACCTGGACCTCGACGGACGTCGCGTCACCCGCGACGAGGTGAGCGAGCCCCGGCCGGGGCAGCGGTTCGCGTTCGTGATGGACACCGGCCTCTGCGACGGGGTGTACGCCCTCGCCGAGCACGCCGACCTGCTGGTCATCGAGTCGACCTTCCTGGAGTCGGAGGCCGCGCTCGCCGCCGAGGTCGGCCACCTGACCGCGGCGCAGGCCGCCCAGGTGGCGACCGAGTCCGGTGTACGCCGGCTCGTGCTCACCCACTTCTCCCAGCGCTACTCCGACCCGCGCCGGTTCCACGACGAGGCACGCGCGCACTTCGACGGTGACCTGATCATCGCCGAGGACCTGACCGTGGTGCAGCTCCCACCCCGCCGGGTAGCCTCGGCCGGATGACCGTCACGCTCCGCCCAGCAACCGGTGACGACCTGATGGCGGTGGGCGCCCTGCACCAACGCTCCCGGGTCGCCACGTACTCCTCGTTCCTGCCGGCCGAGGCGCTGGCCGACCCGACGCCGGAGGCGATGGGGCGCTACTGGGTCGAGCGGTGGCAATGGGAGCGGGACACCCACCGGATGTTCGTGGCCGAACGGGCCGGGACGCTGGCCGGGTTCAGCTACCTGGGCCCGGACGACGAGGACGACCCGGCCACCGGGCTGCTCAACGCGATCCATCTCGACCCGGGCGAGCAGGGCCGGGGCGTCGGCCGCGCGCTGATGATGGACGCCCTGGACGCCATGCGGGCGCGAGGATGGCAGCGGGCGGTGCTCTGGGTGCTCCGGGACAACGCCCACGCCCGCGCCTTCTACGAGCGCGGCGGCTGGACCCCGACCGGAGCGGAGCGTGAGGAGCAGATCGGCCTTGCCCCCACACTCCAACTGCGCTACGCCCGCCCTCTCTGAGCAGTCCTCGCCCGCGCCTTTGCTCTGCTTACCAATAAGCACCAGCGGTGACCGTGGCCGTGGCCGTGGGTGGTGCATATGCGTATGCAGAGCAAAGGGCGCGACAGGGTGCCCGGCGCCCCGCCCGCAGGCGGGGCACCGGGACGGGACTCAGTGGGCGCCGAGGTGGGCCAGGAGGTCCTGGCGGGTGAGGACGCCCTTGGGCTTGCCGTCCACCAGGACCAGCGCGGCGTCGGACTTCTCCAGCAGGCCGACGGCCTCGCTGACCGGCTGACCGCCACCGATCATCGGCAGCGGGTCGCCCATGTGCCGTTCGATGGTGTCGTGCAGGTGGGCCTGGCCGGTGAAGAGCGCGTCGAGCAGGTCCCGCTCGGCGATCGAGCCGGCGACCTCACCGGTCACCACCGGCGGCTCGGCCTTGAGCACCGGCAGCTGCGAGACGCCGTACTCCCGCATGTAGTCGATCGCGTCACGGACCGTCTCGGTCGGGTGCACGTGCACCAGCTCGGGCAGCCCGC
Organism: Micromonospora sp. MGP-C2; assembly: GCF_057766525.1. Classification (NCBI taxonomy): domain Bacteria; kingdom Bacillati; phylum Actinomycetota; class Actinomycetes; order Micromonosporales; family Micromonosporaceae; genus Micromonospora; species Micromonospora sp. MGP-C2. The sequence goes on along the minus strand of NZ_JBYMEN010000002.1, from coordinate 5,190,677 downwards.
CCGGCTTGCTGGCCAGCGCGTCGGCCACTGTCGGCTCGGCGCCGGAGTTGTCGAGGAAGCCGTACCGGGCCATCCACGAGTCGTTGAAGATCTTCGAGAGGTAGCCCCGGCCGCCGTCCGGCAGCAGCACCACCACCACGTCGTCCGGGCCGGCCTTGCGGGCGACCTCCAGCGCGGCGACCACCGCCATCCCGCAGGAGCCACCGACCAGCAGCCCTTCCTCGCGGGCCAACCGCCGGGTCATCTCGAAGGACGCCTTGTCGGACACCTCGACGATCTCGTCGGCGACACCCTGGTCGTACGTCTCCGGCCAGAAGTCCTCGCCGACGCCCTCCACCAGGTACGGACGGCCGGTGCCCCCGGAGTAGACCGAACCTTCCGGATCGGCTCCGATGATGCGCACCCGACCCTCGGAGGCCTCCTTGAGGTAGCGCCCGATGCCGGAGATCGTGCCGCCGGTGCCCACGCCGGTCACGAAGTGGGTGAGCCCGCCCTCGGTCTGCTTCCACAGCTCCGGGCCGGTGGTCTCGTAGTGCGAGCGCGGGTTGGCCGGGTTGCTGTACTGGTTGGGCTTCCAGGCGCCGGGGATCTCCCGGGTCAGCCGGTCGGAGACGTTGTAGTACGAGCGCGGGTCCTCCGGAGCGACAGCGGTCGGGCAGACCACCACCTCGGCGCCGTATGCCCGGAGCACGTCCTGCTTGTCCTGGCTGACCTTGTCGGGGCAGACGAAGACGCACTTGTAGCCCTTGAGCTGGGCCACCAGGGCCAGCCCGACGCCGGTGTTGCCGCTGGTCGGCTCGACGATGGTGCCGCCGGGCTTGAGCAGGCCGGCGGCCTCGGCATCCTCCACCATCCGCAGCGCGATCCGGTCCTTCACCGAGCCGCCCGGGTTGACGTACTCCACCTTGGCCAGCACGGTGGCCTGGATGCCCTCGGTGACGTTACGCAGACGTACCAGCGGGGTGTTGCCGATCATGTCGACGACGTTGTCGTAGTACTGCACGGTGTGCCCTTCGTTGCGGCGCCGGCGACCGCGGCCGGGCAGACGTTTCCTCGCGTCCAGCGTACGTGCCGTCAGGGCACCAGCCCCCCGGGGATGACCGAGCTGCGGCGGGCTTCCCACTCCAGGAAGCGATCGGTCTCGGCGAGCACGCTGCCAGCCAGCCAGGTGATCATGACCGCGTCGTCGGCGAGCCCGAAGATCGCCAGCGGGATCTCCGGCAGCAGGTCGATCGGCGAGACGATGTACGCCGTGGCGGCGGTCATCAGGGCCAGTCGCAGGCCGCCGTCGTACTCCCCCTTGGTGGTGGCCCGGATCATCCGGGGCAGCGCGGCCAACCGCGTGCCCAATGACGGCCCACCACGGGCCCCAGCCGCCAGTGCCCGCGCGAGGGCCGTGAACGCCGCGCTGCGCTTCAGTGTCTTCCCCATCGTCGCACTCCTCTCCGCCGGATCAGCGTGGCGGGTCGGCGCAAGTCGGCCGGCCTCTCCTGGACAGATACCCCGTCGGGTCGGTTTCCAGGCACCTGAGTGGCGTCGCGACGACAGCGGCGTGTCGGACCGGCGCGATAATGTCGTGGTATGGGGGTGGCTGATTCCGTCGTACCCGGCGGAGAGCACTGGCGGCAGGCCCGGCGGTTCGCCCGCCTGGCGGCCATCGGGACGGGCGCCACCGCGGCGGCCGCGGTGGCGACCGGCGGCGTGCTGCTCGGCCAGGCCCGGCAGGCCCGACGCACCATCCCCATGGCCGAGGCACCGCCGCCACGCTGCGACGGGACGTACGGCGCGAAGTTCCCTGGCCCTGCGCTCACCATGGTCGTGCTCGGTGACTCCTCGGCGGCCGGCTACGGGGTGCACCGTCGCCGGGAGACGCCTGGCGCACTGCTCGCCACCGGCCTGTCCCGTCGGCTGCACCGACCGGTGCGACTGCACCGCTTCGCGGTGGTCGGTGCCATCTCCTCGGCGCTGCGGCACCAGGTGGAGGCGGCGCTGGAGTGCCGGCCCGACATCGCGGTGATCCTCATCGGCGGCAACGACATCACCAACCGCACCCCCCGTGGGCTGGCGGTGCGCTACCTCGTCGAGGCGGTGCACACGCTGCGCGACGCCGGCTGCGAGGTGGTCGTCGGCACCTGCCCCGACCTGGGCGCGATCCGCCCGATCCAACCGCCGCTGCGGTGGCTGGCGCACCGGTGGAGCCGCCAACTCGCCGCGGCCCAGACGGTCGCGGTGGTCGAGGCCGGCGGTTGGACGGTCTCCCTCGGTGACCTGCTCGGCCCCCGGTTCACCGCCGAGCCGACCCGGATGTTCGCCTGGGACCGGTTCCATCCCTCCGCCGAGGGGTACGCGATGGCCGCTGCCGCGCTCCTGCCGACGATGCTCTCCGCGCTCGGCGCTGGGCAGGAACGACGGGCCACACCGACCCGGGGCGAGGGCGTACGGTCGCTGCCGGAGGCCGCGCAGCAGGCGGCCCGGCACGCCGGCACGGAGGTCAGCGGCACCCAGGTCCGGGGCCGCGACCGAGGGCCGGCGGGCCGGTGGGCGCAGTTGCGCCGGCGGGCGTTCTTCGGTGTCGGTGCGGTGCCGCACGGGTCCGCCTCGGACACCTCGACAGTGGAGGGACTGGCATGAACGAGCGCAGCGAGCGGGGCGTGATCTCCGGCCTCGCCGGCCGACTGGGTCGGGCGGCGGCGTTCTCGCTGCTCACCGGCACCGTGGGCGGTGCCGCCGTCCTGGCCGGCGAGGCGTTCGTGGCCCGACACCGGCGGTACGCCCAACCAGAGCTGGGCCTGGCCCTGCGGGCCACGATCGGCCGGGCTGGCGCTCCGCCGTTGCGGCTGGTGCTGCTCGGTGACTCGTCAGCGCTGGGCGTGGGCGTCGACCGGCTTGAGGACACCATCGGCGGGCAGCTGGCCAACCTGCTCGCCGAGGGCCCGACGGGCCGGCGGGTGCACCTGTCCAGCGTCGGCGTCTCCGGGTCCCGCTCGACCGACCTGGCCACCCAGGTGGCCCGGGCCCTGCTCGGTGAGCGGCCCGACGTGGCGCTGATCCTGATCGGCGCGAACGACGCCACCGGGCTGCGCCGGCCGGTCGACTCCGCGGCCTATCTCGCTGCCGCGGTGCACCGCCTGCGGGAGGCGCGGGTCGAGGTGGTGGTGGGCACGTGCCCCGATCTCGGCGCGGTGCGTGCCATCGCGCCTCCGCTGCGCCAGGTGGTCGGCTGGTCCGGGCGGCGGATGGCCCGTGCGCAGACCACGGCCGTGCTGGACGCTGGCGGCTCGGTGGTCGACCTGGGCACCGAGACCGGGCCGGTGTTCCGGGCCGATGCGGGGACGCTCTGCCACGACGGCTTCCACCCCTCCGCCGACGGTTACCGGGTGTGGGCGCACGCGCTGCTGCCCGCCGTCGCCGCCGCCGCGACGGTCGCCACCCGGCGCTAGATCGTTCCCGGTCAGGGTGACATTTCCCGCCGCGTCGGCTTCTTCCGCGCATGTTACCGGCGGGTTAACGTTGGTCCATGCCGATTGAGTCGTCCCGCGACGCCGTCATCGTCGCCACCGCCCGCTCCCCCATCGGCCGGGCGCACAAGGGGTCCCTGCGCGACGTCCGTTCCGACGACCTCGCCGCGACCATCGTCCAGGCCGCCCTGGACAAGATCCCCCAGCTCGACCCGACCACGATCGACGACCTCTACCTCGGGTGTGGCCTGCCCGGTGGCGAGCAGGGCTTCAACATGGCCCGGGTGGTGTCCACACTGCTCGGTCTGGACACTGTGCCCGGCGCCACACTGACCCGCTACTGCGCCTCGTCGTTGCAGACCACCCGGATGGCGATGCACGCGATCCGGGCCGGCGAGGGCGACGTGTTCGTTTCCGCCGGCGTGGAGATGGTCTCCAGCTACGCCCGGGGCAGCTCCGACGGGCTGCCTCCCGAGGCGCAGGCCCTCGTCGGCGGCGGCTGGGAAAACCCGCGCTTCGGCGCGGCGGCCGAGCGCTCGAAGCGCCGCGCACAGGGCGGCGCCGAGGTGTGGACCGACCCGCGTGAGGCCGGTGAGCTGCCCGACATCTACCTGACCATGGGGCAGACCGCGGAAAACCTGGCCCAGGTGCACGACGTGAGCCGCGCCGACATGGACGAGTTCGGCGTACGCAGCCAGAACCTCGCCGAGAAGGCCATCGCCGACGGCTTCTGGGCCCGGGAGATCACCCCGGTCACCACGCCGAACGGCACCGTGGTGAGCACCGACGACGGTCCCCGTGCCGGCGTCACGCTCGACGCGGTCTCCGGTCTCAAGCCGGTGTTCCGCCCGGACGGCCGGATCACCGCGGGCAACTGCTGCCCGCTCAACGACGGCGCGGCCGCCGTGGTGGTGATGAGCGCCCAGCGGGCCGAGGAGCTCGGGCTCACTCCGCTGGCCCGGATCGTCTCCACCGGTGTGACCGCCCTGTCGCCGGAGATCATGGGCCTCGGCCCCGTCGAGGCGTCCCGGCAGGCCCTGAAGCGGGCCGGCATGACCATCGACGACGTCGACCTCGTGGAGATCAACGAAGCGTTCGCCGCGCAGGTCATCCCCTCCTACCGCCAGTTGGGCATCCCGGAGGAGAAGCTGAACGTGATGGGCGGCGCGATCGCGGTCGGTCACCCGTTCGGCATGACCGGCGCACGGATCACCGGCACCCTGCTCAACGCCCTCGAGTGGCACGACAAGACCATCGGTCTGGAGACCATGTGCGTCGGCGGCGGCCAGGGCATGGCCATGGTGCTCGAACGGTTGAACTGACCTCAGAGCGCGCTGCGGGTCGCCGCCACCTCGGCGGAGGCCCGGGCCAACGCCTCGGCCCCCGGGTCGGCGGCCAGCAGGTCCGCTGTCACCACCCGTAGCTGATCGGGCAGGGCAAGGTCGTTGTCGAGCCGGGGCACGACCCGACGCGGCTCTCCCTCGGCGTCGGCGGCCAGGTTGGCGATCTCCTGCACCAGACGGTGCACCAGGTCGGCGCGGGACACGTTGCCGGCGGTCGCGATGGCCGACCAGCGCGGCTGCTGCCAGTGCACAATCTGACGGACCAGCAACTGCATGGCCTTGTCCAACTCCGCTGCGCTCATCGCCGCCGAGTCTACGGCCGACACCTGCCGCGCCTGTTCGGGCCGGTCAACGGCGCAGGTAACTGAGCAGCCGCAGCAGCTGCCAGTAGAGAAACACCAACCCGGTGAGCAGGCCGAACGCGCTCAGCCACGCGTACCGGCGGGGTCGACCGTCGCGCACCGAACGCTCGACGAGGTCGAAGTCGAGGATGAAGCTGAACGCCCCGGCGATGATGGCCACCACCGAGAAGGCGTACGGCAGCCAGCCGACCTCCCCGCTGACGCTGTAGACCTCCAGCCCCGGTCGCCCGGAGATCAGGTACGACACCAGGTTGACGACACTGAGCACGGCGATGCCGAGCAACGTGCCGATCACCAGGCGGGCCAGCCGGGGCGTCGCCCGGATCACCCGGGCCCGGTAGAGCGCCGCCATGCCGAGGAAGACGCCGAAGGTGCCGGCCACCGCCTGCACCACGATGCCCGGATAGACCTGCTCGAACGCGCGGCTCGCCACCCCCAGCAGCAGGCCCTGGAGCAGGGCGTAGCCGACGATCGGCACCGGGTTGGTGATCCCCCGCAGCGAGATGACCAGGACCAGCGCGATCGAGGCGAGGGCGCTGCCGGCCAGTGCGGCACCCAACCAGGTCACGTCGGGGATCACCACCCAGGACACCGCCGCGGTCGCGCCGGTGACGACCAGCAGCCCGACGGTACGGACCACCACGTCGTCGACAGTCATCGGCTCGACGTCGCGGGAGCCGAGCACCCGGGTCTCCACCCGGCCGGTCTCGTCCAGTCGGTTGAGCACCGGGTTGTTGCTGCGCACCGCCGCCTCCTTCGCCCGCGTACCCCCAGGGCGTGTGTCAAAGCCCCTGGCCGGCCTGCGACGGGCCCAGACGACGACCGGCCGCGTTGGGAATTGGCCCGGATACAACACCGGTATCCGGGCCAATTCCCGCTTTGCCGGACCGCCGCCTGGACTCCGCCTCGGCTCGACCGAGGCTTTGACACACGCCCTTGCAGTCACTCTGCCCCGGGCGGCCCGGCGCTGGCGGCGAAACGGCGTGCCCGGTGCGAACGACGGCGCCCGCCCCCGCCAGAGCGGGAGCGGGCGCCGTTCGGCAGAGCAGACGAGATCAGTCGTCGCCCTGGAAGTAGCTCAGCAGGCGCAGGATCTCGATGTAGAGCCAGACCAGGCTGACCAGGATGCCGAACGCGGCCACCCAGGAGTAGCGCTGCGGCAGGCCCATCCGGACGCCGTCCTCGATCTCCTTGAAGCTGAGCACGAAGCTCAACGAGGCGACCACGATGCAGACCAGGCTGAAACCGATCGCCAGCGGGCTGCCGTCACGCAGGCCCGTGTTGACGTCGAACATGGCCAGCACAAAGTTGATCAGCATGACGGCGAAGAGGCCGACCATCACCGCGATCATGCCCTTGACGAAGGCCGGGGTGGCCCGGATGACCTTCGCCTTGTAGAGCATCGCCATCAGGAAGAAGATGCCGAAGCTGGCCACCGCGGCCTGGAGCACGATGCCGTCGTAGCGCGTCTCGAACGCCTTGCTCACCATGCCGACGAAAACGCCCTCGACGAGCGCGTACGCGATGACGAGTGCCGGGTTGGCCATCCGGGAGAACGAGATGATCAGGCCAAGGACCAGGCCGACCACCGCCGCGCCGATCCAGGCGGTGCTGACCAGCGAGTCGGGCACGAGCACCCAGGCGGCCGCGGCGGTGATGCCGAGGATGCCGAGCAGAGCGACCGTCTTGACGACCACGTCGTCGACGGTCATGGGCGCCACGGTGGGCGGCGCAGCCGGGTAACCGGCCTGGGACGGGTACTGCTGGGGAATGCCGGGCTGTCCGTACGGCCCGGCCGGGGCGTACCCGGCGGAGCGCTCCCGCTCGGCCGCTTGGCCGAGCCGGGCGAGCACCGGGTTCGAGGTCTTCACTGTCTGGCCTCCCTCAGGGGGTCGTTTGCACGTGAACGTGCCCTCCAAGAGTAAACGGCGCAGCCAAGTCCTGGTGATCACGAATGAGAATGCGTGGGAGCCGACCGGTGCCCGGGGCGGGGGTCGAACCCGCACGCCTTTCGGCAGCCGCTTTTAAGGCGGCCGTGTCTGCCTTTCCACCACCCGGGCGGGTGGCACCGGCGCGCCGACACGCACGATGCAATGTCACCGTAGCGGGTCTGCGGCGACCCGACGTACCCCGTGGGGCCGGTCACATTAGGGTCGATGCCGTGAGCAGCGCAGCCCCCACGGCCCCCGACGCCGCCCCTGAGCAGGCCTTCCGCCTCGCCGATCAGGTCAACCGCCGGCCCCGGGCCGTTCGGCTCCTGGCCGCCGTCCGTCGGCACCGGCTGGATCTGCTGGCCGCTCTGGTCTGCGCGGTGCTGGCCGGCTGGGTCACCCACGGGTTGTGGCCCGACCCGGCTGGCCGCACGCTGGCCCTCAATCCGGAGGACCAGGCCCTCTACGAGTGGTTCCTGGCCGTCGACGCCCGCGCGCTGCTCGGCGACTTCGGCCTGCTCACCGACCGTCTCAACGCCCCCGACGGCGTCAACCTGATGGCCAACACCACGGTGATCGCGCTGGGCATCGTCTTCGCGCCGGTCACCCTGCTGCTGGGCGCGCCGGTCACCTTCGCGCTGCTCGCCGCCGCCAACCTCGCTGGTACGGCCTTCGCCTGGTACCTGCTGTTCCACCGGACGCTGCGCGCCCGCCGGCTCGCGGCCGCGCTCGGCGGAGGGCTCTGCGGGTTCGGCCCGGGCATGATCTCGCAGACCAACAGCCACCTGCACATGACCGCCCAGTGGCTGGTGCCGGTGATCGTCTGGCTGGTGGCCCGACTGCTGCGGGCGTCCGACCCGGGGCCCACGACTCTCGACGGGACCGGTCGCGACCGGCTCCCCGGGCCGGATCGCCGGCGGATGTTCACCTCGGCGGCGGGACTGGCCGCCGCGGTCACCGCGCAGGTCTTCATCGGCGAGGAGGTGCTCTTCCTCGCCGCCGTCACGCTGCTGGTGATGGCCATCAGCTACGCCGTGGCGGACCGGGACCTGGCCCGGCGGGCGCTGCCCGGCTTCGCCGGCGGGCTGGCGGTCGCCGCCGGGCTCGCCCTGCTGGTGCTCGGCTACCCGCTGTGGTTCCAGTTCGCCGGCCCCCAGGGGGTCGCCGACGGGATGTTCACGCCGGCCTACTTCTCCGCCGACCTGAGCAGCTGGTGGACGATCTCCCCCCTGTCGGTGGCCGGCAGCGACCAGTCCGCCCGGCTGACCACCGGCCCGGCCGAGTACAACACCTTCCTCGGCTGGCCCCTGCTGCTGGTCGCCGCGGTCTGCGCGATCTGGGCCGGGCGACGCCGACTGGTCCTCGCCTGCGTGGTGGCGGGCCTCGTGATGGGTGCACTCTCGCTCGGCCCGGAGGTGGTGCTCGGCGGCACCAGGACAGCGCTGCCCGGCCCGTACGCCCTGATTGGCGGGCTGCCGGTGGTGGACGGCGCGTTGCCGATGCGGTTCGCGCTGGCGTTGCTGCCGATCATCGCGACGCTGGTGGTGCTGGCGGTCGACCGGGCTCTACGCGGCACCGGCCGGGCACGACGGCTCGTGCCCCTGGCCGTCGGCGCGGCACTGCTGCCGATCTTCCCGACCCCGCTGCCGACCGCCGAGCGGCCCGCCGTGCCGGAATTCGTCAGCGGCGGCCACTGGCGGCAGTGCGTACGCCCCGGCGGGGTGCTCGTCCCGGTGCCGCTTCCGACGCCGAAGGAGCCCTGGCCGATGCGCTGGGCGACCGCTGCCGACGCCGCCTTCGGTCTGCCGGAAGGGTTCTTCATCGGCCCGTACGGGCGGGGCGGCACCGCGGCGATGGGCACCTTCAAGCAACCCACCTCCGCGCTGCTGGCGGACGTCGCGCGGCGCGGTGACCAACCGGCCATCGGCGACGAGCAGCGCCGCCAGGCCGCACGGGACGCCCAGTTCTGGGGTGCCTCCTGCATCGCGCTGGCCGACGACGCCCCGCACGCCGAGAGTCTGCGCGCGACCCTGGAGCAGCTGTACGGCCCCGCCACCCGGATCGCCGACGCCTGGATCTGGCGCGTCTGACGCCACCCGCGGCCGGACGTGCTGCGGCCGGACGTGCTGCGGCCGGACGTGCTGCGGCCGGACGTGCTGCGGCCGGACGTCCGAAAGGGCCCCTCCCGACCGGGAGGGGCCCTTTCGGAGACCTGAGATCAGACGCGCGGCGCGCCGACCGGCTGGGACGCCTCGACGAACTCCTCGCGCGGGTCGTGCAGCTGCCCGAGGGCCACCACCTCACGCTTGAGGAAGAACGCCAACGACCAGTCCACGACCACCCGGACCTTGCGGTTGAACGACGGGATCCGGCTCATGTGGTACGTCCGGTGCATGACCCACGCCGGCCAGCCGGTCATCTTGATCCCGTACACCTGGGCGACGCCCTTGTGCAGGCCGAGGCTCGCGACGCTGCCGACGTGCTTGTGCTTGTAGTTGACCGGCTCGCGGCCCCGGATCACGGCCGTGATGTTGTCGGCCATCCGGGCGGCCTGGCGCACCGCGTGCTGGGCGCTCGGCGAGCAGAAGTTGCCCGGCTCCTTGGTGAGGTCCGGCACGGCGGCGCAGTCGCCGGCGCTCCACGCGCCCTCGACCACCTGGTCGCCGTCGACCACCTGGAGAGTGGGCAGGCAGGTGATCCGCCGACGGTCGTCGCGCGGGAAGTCGGTCGAGTCCAGCATCGGCGACGGCTTCACGCCGGCCGTCCACACGATCGTGTCGGACCGGAAGCTGTCACCGTCGGAGAGCTTGACCACCCCGTCGACGCAGGACTCGAGCCGGGTGTCCAGCCGGATGTCCATGTTCCGCTTCATCAACTGCTGGACGGTGTAGGCGCCCATGTCCCGGTCGACCTCGGGCAGCACCCGCTGGGTGGCCTCGACCAGCACCCAGCGAACCTCGTCCTGCTTGAGCTCCGGGTAGTAACGCAGGGCGTCGCGAGCCATGTCCTCCATCTCGGCGAGCGCCTCGATGCCGGCGTACCCACCGCCCACGAAGGTGAAGGTCAGCGCCGCACGACGGACGTCCGGATCCGGCGTGGCCGCAGCCACGTCGAGCCGGTCCAGGACGTGGTTGCGCAGGTAGATCGCCTCGCCGATGGTCTTGAATCCGATGCCCTGCTCGTGCAGGCCGGGGATCGGCAGAGTGCGGGAGACCGAACCCGGCGCCACGATCACGTGGTCGTAGGTGATCTCCCGGGCCGGGCCGCTGATCGGCTGCACGGTGGCCACCTTGCGGCCGTGCTCGATCCGCGTGACAGTGCCGGCCACCATCTTGCAGCGACGCAACTCCCGCCGCAGGGGCACCACTGAGTGCCGCGGGGAGATGTTGCCCGCCGCCGCCTCCGGCAGGAACGGCTGGTAGGTCATGTGCGGCTGGGGATCCACCACCATGACCTCAGCCTCACGGGAGCTGAGCTTCTTCGACAGGCGCAGCGCCGCGTACAGACCGACGTGCCCGGCACCCACCACAAGGATCCGCTTCGGATTCACGTTGTCTATCTTTCCCCGGCCGGCTCAGGTAATCCCGCTCGCGGCCCCCATCTGTGACGGAGCACAACCCATGTGACCTGCGTAACCCTCAGGTCGCAGCGGTCACCGCCGTCGCAGGAGCCAGCCCAGCAACGCTGCCGTACCCACCGCCAGCAGCAGGCCCAGCACCGTGACCCACTGGTATCCGGCCTCCCCACCGGTGTCCCCGGCCTGCAACAACAGCACCCCCAGCACGGCGGTGCCCAGCAGGACGGCCGCCGTCCGCAGCAACCAACGGGTGATCATCTCCGGGTCCACCACCGCGTCGTAGGGCAACAGCGCGGCCAGCGCGCAGAGGGTGTGCGCCAGATAGAGCAGGGCCGCGAGGGCGAGAAGACGCCAGAGGGCGACCGGGCGGCCGTACCCGTCGGTGGCGACCAACCAGCCACCAATCGTGACCAACGCCGTGAACGTCGCCCAGACCCGGCGCGGGCCGAAAGCCGGCAACAGTGCGGCGACCGTCAGGAACAGGATCGGCCGACCGGACAACACCTCAGCGGGGAAGGCGAGGACGAACCCGGCAAGCACGGTGACGAAGATCGCCGCCCGAACCAGCAGTGGAGCGGCGCTGATCCGGCTGACCGCATTCTGAAAGGACCGGACCCGCCCGGCGACACCGTCGATCATCTGCGCCTCCGCTCGCTCGCGACCGCGGGGCTCGCAAGCTCACTCACCGGTTACCCACCCTCGGGGCCGTCGCCAGCCGGGCCACGTCCCGCAGCACCTGGTCCAGGCTGCCGGCACCGGCCCAGCGCACCACGGGGACGCCGTGCTCCCGGAGCTGCCCGATCATGATCTCCCGGTCCAGACGCCACAGCCGGTACGCCACCTCGGCCCAGCCCCGGTCCTTCGGTGACGACAGGTCGGTCGGCAACGTGTCGACCGCCACCACGAACCGGCCGGCCCGAGTCAGCCGGGCGAGCATCTGCGCCGACCGTTCGTCCAGCAGCGGGGTGAGCACCACCACCAACGCGTCCGAGGAGAGCAGTTGCGGGCCGAACACCTGGTCGTACGGCTCATGGGAGGACGACGTCACGCGTACGTCGAGCAGCCACTCCAGCACGGTCAGGTACTGCCGTCGCCCGGCTGCCGGTCGCAGCCGACGGGCTGACGGGCCGTACTCCAGCAGGGAGACCCGGTCGCCACGGTGCAGGTAGTGCTCGGCGATCGCGGCGGTGGCGCGGACGGTTGTGTCCAGCACCGAGGCGGCGCCGTCCACCCCACCGGAACGGCCGGCCTCGGCGAGCACGTCGAGCAGCACCACCACCTCCGCGTCACGGTCGGAGAGGGTGGCCGCCACGTGCAACTGCCGAGCCCGCAACGACACCCGCCAGTCGATACGGCGCAACCGGTCCCCGGGAGCGAATCTGCGTACGCCGGCCAGCTCGCCGCCCTCACCCGGCCGCCGCGAGTGGTGCGCCCCGACGAGTCCGGCGGCGCGGGGCATCGCCTCCACCGCCTCGAACGGTTCGGTACGCGGGTACACCCGCACGCGGACCGGCTCGATGATCACCGCGCGGGAGACCAGCAGCCCGCCCGCCGTCGCGACCCGGGCACCGGCCGGGCCGACCGGATGCCGGCCCCACCGCAGGGCACGGCCGACCAGTTCCAGGTCCACCGCCGACCCGGTGGGCACCGACGTGACGAACGGCCGATCGGCGGCGGAACGACTCGCGCCGCTGGCCGGACCCTGGCTGCCGGTCGGCGTCGTCGCCGCAGGTGGCACGTCGGCGGTGTCCCCGTCCCGGGCGAAACCGGCCCGGAAGATCCGCAGCCACGGCGACACGCGGGTACGCAGCACGACCAGGTCGTAGTCGACAGTGTCCGGGTTGCCGACGCTCACCGCCGCCGTCACGTCGCCGCCCTCGACCAGCGGCCCGTCGTCGCCCGGGGTGATCCACACCTGCGGCAGCGCCGTGGGGCGTCGGCGCAGCGCGTACGCGGTGCCCAGCGCGAACGGGGCAGCCAGCACGATCAGGTCGACCCGCCCCAGCAGCACCCCCGCCACAAGCAGCAGGCCGGCGAGCAGGACCGCCCGGCCGAGCGCCGGGGTGGGTGCCCAGCCGGCAGCCGGTTCCGGCTCGGTGGATCTCGGCACGGTCGGTCCGGTCATCAGTTCCGGGGCCCGCCGGCGGCGTAGCTGGGCAGGGCGCCGCTGGCCGGGGCGGGGGTCGCTTCCAGCACCTCGCCGACCACGAACGCCGGGTCGACCCGGCGCAACCACATCTCCGGGCGCAGGGTGATCCGGTGGGCCAGGGCGGGTGCCGCGACATCCTTGACGTCCTCCGGCACCACGTAGTCGCGTCCGCCGAACACCGCGCGAACCCGGGCCAGCAGCAGCAGCGCCAACGATCCGCGAGGCGAGGCGCCGACCAGCACCGACGGGTGCTCCCGGGTCGCTGCGGTGAGGGCCACGATGTAGTGGCCGATGGAGTCCTCCACCACCACGTCCTCCAGGGCGGCCTGCATGGCCCGCAGCGTTGCCGCGTCGACGACCGCCTTGATGTCCGCCTCCTCGCGGCGACGGCTCATCCGACGGCGCAGCACCTCCCACTCCTCTTCGTGCTGGGGGTAACCGAAGGAGACCCGCAGCAGGAACCGGTCGAGCTGGGCCTCGGGCAGCGGGTACGTGCCCTCGTACTCGATCGGGTTGGCCGTGGCCAGCACGTGGAACGGTTCGTCCAGCTTGTAGGTCACACCTTCCACCGAGACCTGCTTCTCCTGCATCGCCTCCAGCAGCGCGGACTGCGTCTTCGGCGGCGTCCGGTTGATCTCGTCGGCGAGGAGCAGGTTGGTGAAGACCGGGCCGGCCCGGAAGGTGAAGTCCCCGTTGCGCTGGTCGTACAGGAACGAGCCGGTGACGTCGGCGGGCAGCAGGTCGGGGGTGAACTGCAACCGGCGGAAGTCCAACCCGAGCGCCTGGGCGAACGAGCGCGCGGTCAGCGTCTTGCCCAGCCCCGGCAGGTCTTCCAGGAGCACGTGCCCGCCCGCGAGGATGCCGGCGAGGACCAGCTCCAACGCGTCCCGCTTACCGACCACGACGGTGCCGACCGCGTCCAGGACCGCCCGAGCCAGATGGCCGACCTCGGCGGGGGCAATGGTCCGGTCCACGTCGTTCATCAGATCTTCTCCAGTTCGGCGACGATCACCGCGAGGTCGCGCGGCGACGGAGTGCGGCGAGGCGGGGTCTCCAGGAACGTCCAGAGCCGGTCGCCCAGCAGGGCGCGGGCGCGGGCCGGATCCGACTCGCGGGTGACGCCGTGCTTCAGGCGCATCCGCTCGTCGGCCAGTTCACCGATGCGGGGCAGGACCACCTCGCTGAAACGTTCGGGTCGGGTGTTGGACCAGTCCAACGGCCATTCCCAGCGATTGATCGCGCTGCGCAGCGCGTCCCGGGCACCCCAGTTGTAACTGCCGTCCTCCTCACCCGAGACGTTCCGGGAACCGGCTGGCGGCGGGGGTGGCGGCGCGAGCAGGGCGGTGACCCGGCGGACGGCCAGCACGGCCAGCACCCCGGCGATCAGCACGGGCAGCGAGACCTGGAGGCCGACAGCTCGCAGGCCGACGAGCAGCACCGCGACCACCGCGGCGGCCCACGCGAGCGAGCGCAGCACCGGGCGGATCCGGGAACGGCGCGCCTGGGGGCCCGCCGGCGCCGCCTCCTCCTCGAACGCGAGCAGGTCGTCGATGCTGGTGCTACTCATGCGCCACCACCGCGGTGAGGGGCTCGCAGACCCAGCTCACTCCTCGCGCTCACGGGGTCACCACCGCGGTGAGTTCGCCGCGCAGTCGGCGCAGCGCGGCGCGCGCCTGGTCGCGGGTGCGTTCGTCGACCGGACGGGTCGCGTACCGGGCCTCCCGGTAGACGTGTGCCAACTCGTTCAGCACATCGGTGCTGACGATCGCCGGCACGCCGGCCGCCGGGTCACCGTGCAGCAGCCGGCTGACCAGGTCGGTGGGGGTGTCCCCGGCGAGCCGTGGCACACCGGCCGCGGCGGCGGCCTCCTCCAGGCGTACCCAGCAGGCGATCACCGCCACCCGGGGGTCGGTGTCGCGGTCGTCGAGTTCCACCAGGCCGGCGTCGAGGGCCGCGACCACCTCCCGGGCGGTGCCCTCCGCGCTACGCCGGGCCCGCTGCGTGGGCAGCGTCCGGGTGGTGCGGCGCAACGCACCCCGGATCAGGATCCAGGTCAGGTAACCGAGGGCGGCGAAGATGGCCAGCCCGAGCAGGACCATCGCGACGGTGGCGATCCACTGCGGTATGTGCGCCTGGGTGGCCTCACCGGCGTCGCGCGGCTCGACCGGAATCGACGGCGGCGGCTCGGCGGTCGGGTACTCGGGCACCCAGGGGACGTTCTCCGCGGCTGGCGGGATCCGACTGGCCCCGATCGACGAGTTGGCGGACGCCAGCGCCGCACCGACGAGCAACGCGGCGACCGCGCCGACCGGCCACCACCGGCGAAGCAACCCGAGGGCCGGGCGCAACACCCCCTGCTCGGCGGCAGGGGACGGCGTGGGCGGGCGTGTTCCGTCTGTCATCGCCACCGCCCCACGCGTCTCAGTCCACCCCGGCCAGCTGTTTAGCCTGGCCGAAGACATCGTCCAGCATCTCTGGTGTCAGCCGCCCGGTGAAGGTGTTCTGCTGGCTGACGTGGTAGCAGCCCAACAGGTCCGGCGCGTCCGTGCCGGACCAGTGTGCCCCATGACCGAACGCCGGTCGCGGGCTGGGCGGGCGCAGCCCGTACACCTGACGGAGCACCGGCCACCACGCGGCCCAGGCGAACGCGCCGAGCGCAACCACGACGCGCAGCGTGGGCCGGATGAGCGTGACCTCCCGGTGCAGCCAGGGTGCGCAGGTGTCCCGCTCCTGCGGTGTCGGCTTGTTGTCCGGCGGCGCACATCGGACGGCCGAGAAGATCCGGATGTCCCGCAGGGCGAGCCCGTCGTCGGCGGCGACGCTGGTCGGCTGGTTGGCCAGCCCGGCCCGGTGCAGCGCGGCGAACAGCACGTCGCCGGACCGGTCACCGGTGAAGATCCGGCCGGTGCGGTTGCCGCCGTGCGCGGCGGGCGCCAGCCCGAGGATGGCGATCCGCGCGTCGGCGGTGCCGAAACCCGGCACCGGCCGGCCCCAGTATTCCTGGTCGCGGAAGGCGGCCCGGCGGGTGCGGGCCACCTCCTCCCGCCACCGGACCAGCCGGGGGCAGGCAAAACAGTCGCTGACACCCGCGTCGAGGTCCGCCAGGTCGGTCGCCCGCGCTGCGCGGGCGACCACCTCCTCGGGGGTACGCGACTCAGCCAAGCTTGGCCCGGAAGAGTTCCAGGGTGCGGGCGAAGGCGCTGGCTGCGGCGCGCTGGTCGAACGCCTCCGGCCGGTCGTCGTTGAAGAAGGCGTGCGAGGTGCCCGGGTAGTCGTAGAGGTGGCAGTCACCGCCGGCCTCCTCGATGGCCCGACGGGCGGTCTGTACGCCTTCGGCGGACGAGGTGCCGTCCTCTTCGGAGCAGTGGATGACCGCGGCCTTGCCGGCATAGTCGGCCCAGTCGGGGCGCATCGACTCCCACGGCAGCACGGGATAGAAGCCGGCGGTCGCGACGATCCGCTCGGAGATGGTGGCTGACCAGAGGGCGAGGCTGCCACCGGCGCAGAAGCCCACGGCACCGACCTTACCGGTCACCTCCGGACGCCCCGCGAGATAGTCGGCCGCACCGGCGATGTCCTTCGCCGCCTCGTCCATCCGCATCGCCATCAGCAACCGCTGCGCCTCGTCCGGCTCGCTGGTCGTCTCACCGTGGTAGAAGTCGGGCGCGAGGGCGACGAAACCAGCCTCGGCGAACCGGTCCGCCACCGACCGGATGTGCGGGACGAGGCCCCACCACTCCTGGATGACGATGACGGCAGGGCTGGCCATGCCGCTGGCGGGTATCGCGAGATACCCCTCGCTCATGCCCCCGTTGCTGCGGTAGCTCACCATTTCGCCCATGGGCCGTCCTCCTAGCGGTCAGTCATCGTTGGCTGGTCGCCCAGTGGTCCTACGTGCCGGTAGCCTGCCACGCCACGCGGCCGTCCGGAAGACGCCGGAACAGTGGCATTCACCTCCTGTTGGCCGGCCGGTGACTGCGGGTACGCCGACGGCGGCGGGGTCTCCTCCCGCCGCCGTCGATGCTGGCCTGGCGCGCCGGTCAGGCCTTCTTGGTCAGACAGAGCACGTAGCCCGACTTGCCCGGCTCGATGCTGGAGAAGATGTAGCCCTCCTGGTCATTCTGGAAGAACTGGTCGCAGGAGGTGCCGGCCTTGGCCTGGGCCTCGCTCTGGTCGTTCACCCGACCAACCACGGTGTACGCCGCGTCGGTCGAGGTGCACTCGACGACCTTGGCGCCGTCGACCTCCTCCTGCCCGGTCCCCGTGATCTCCGGCAGCTCGGCGATGCAGTCGCCGGCCTTGGCGTCGGCGGTCTCGTCCTTGTTGAAGTAGCCGCCAATCGCCGACGCGAGGCCGAACTTCAGGCCGGCGACGACGACGATCGCGAGGATCGCGCCGACGATGCCCAGAGCCTTCTTCGCACCGGACTTCTTCGCCTCCGGCTCGGCCGTCGCCGTGGCGGTCGCGGGCGGCACGGCCGCATCCGACGTGGCCGCCTGCGGGTCGGCTGCCTCCGGCTTGGCGGCCTGCGGGTCCGCCGCACCCGACGTGGCCGCCTGCGGGTCCACTGCCTCCGGCTTGGCGGACTGCGGGTCGGCGGTTCCCGGCTTCGCCGCCAGCGGATCGGCCGCATCTGACGTGGCCGCCTGCGGCTGGGCCGGCGTCGGCTGCGGCGTCTCGACGGCCGGCTGGGGTGCTGCGGCGTCGGGCGCGGAGGGCGGTGCGACCTGGTCTGGCACGGGGGGTCCTTCCGAGGGGTTGATGAGCAGACGACACCGTAACGATCATTGATTTACGGTGCCGTCCCGCTCGCCTCGTCCGTTCAGTTATTTCCCAGCTTCGGCAGCATGATCCAGTTCACACCGCGACTCAGTTCGTCGGAGTCGGAGTCGGTGCGTCGCTCGGCGTCACGATTCTGCCGGCCGTGGGCTGGCCGGTGGGCGTACCGGTCGCCGTCGGCGTCCCGGTCGGACCGGGCGTGCTGCTCGGGTCCGGCGGGCTGCTGGGGTCCGGCGTGGTGGTGGGCGGCGTGGGAGCGAGGGGCGCGCCCGGGGCCCGGGGCCCGAACGGCGCCTGCTCCGGGCAGTACGGGTACGGCCGCAGCAGCGGGTTGCCGTACTCGTCGATGCGGCCGCCGCAGTCCGGGTAGCCCAGCCTGATCGGGTTGCCGTTCTGGTCGAAGAGCCGGGCGTTCTCCACCAGCCGGCCCTCGCTGTCGTAGACGAAGACGTCCCGGATCTGGCCGTACTGGCTGTCGACCGAGGTCTGGTCGTAGTAGTAGTCACGGCCGAGCCGGTCCTCGGTGTTGACCAGTGCGGCCAACGCGAAGACCGCCAGCACCGCGCTGCCGACCTGCACCGCCGAGCGCGGCCAACGCGTCAGCCGGGCGGAGCGGCGGCCAATCCAGATGGAGGCGAGCACGAAGCCGACCAGCATGATCAGGCCGGCGAGCAACTCCCCACCGAACCGGGGCAACAGGTTGTAATAGTTGCCGCCGTTGGAGATGACCGTGACCAGCATCGCCGCCAGGTAGCCGCGCAGCACCCACCAGCCCGGGCGCAACAACCGGAGGAAGTCGCTCGCCGTGTCGTACCCCAGGGGTGGGCCCAGTCGGGTGTCGACAGCGCGCAGGCGGCTGCGGACCCCGACCAGCGCGGCGGCGACCCGCTGGTCGAGATTGCGCCCACCGCCCCCGGCGGCGGCGCCGGCCGCGGCGCGCAGCTCGGCAGCGTACGTCTCGGGCTCGCCCAGCCGCTCGACGAGAGTGCCCTCCGCCTCGGCCGCGACCTCGGTGAGGTGGTCGGCGAGATCCTCGGTCAGCTCGTCGCGTTGGGTGGGTGGCAGGTCGGCCAGAGCGGCCCGGACCCGCGCCACGTAGTCGGTGATCTCCTGCTCCGTGACGGTCATGCCGCCATCCCCCGATCGTCGAGCAGACTGTCCATGGTGGTGGCGAACGAGCGCCAGAGCTTGCCGGAGCGGGTCAACTGGTCACGCCCCGCGGCGTTGAGTGAGTAGTACTTGCGGTGCGGCCCGGATTCGCTCGGCACGACGTACGTGGTGAGCAGGCCTGCGGCGAAGAGGCGGCGCAGCGTCCCGTAGACCGAGGCGTCGCCGACCTCCTCCAGGCCGGCCTCGCGCAACCGGCGCAGAATGTCGTAACCGTAGCCGTCCTCCTCTCGGAGCACGGCCAGGACGGCCAGATCGAGCACGCCCTTCAGCAACTGTGTGGTGTCCACGCATTGCAGACTAGTGCGCAATGCGGAGTAGCGTCAACGATTCCGCCCCGACACGCAGGCGAGGGGGCACGGCCCTACCGAAACCTTGATCGACTGGACTTCCTGGAAATCGGGGTATCCGCCCTGCTGGGACACCGCGACTTTCAGGGAACCGAGTCGATCAAATGGCCAGGCTCCAGGCGATGCCGTCGAGGATGTCGTGCTCGGAGGCGACCACCGACGGCATCCCGGCCCGCTCCATGATCACGCGAAGCACCAGCGCGCCGGCGCCGATCACGTCGGCCCGGCCCGGGTGCATCACCGGGTTCGCCAACCGCTGCTCACGGGTCTGACTCAGCAGGTCCGCTGTCACCTGGGTGACCGCCTCGTACGACACCCGGGCGTGGTGGATGCGCTCCGGGTCGTACTCCCGCAGGCCCTGCGCGAGGGCGACCACTGTGGTGACCGACCCGGCGAGACCGACCAGGGTTGCCGCCTCGCGGCCGGGCACCACGGCGAGCGCCCGGTCGACGGCGGCCGCGATGTCGGCCTGCGCGGCGGCGACCTGCTCGGGCGTCGGCGGGTCACCGGGCAGGTGCCGCTCGGTCATCCGGACGCAGCCGATGTCCACCGAGATGGCCGCGTGCACGCCGGCGGCCCGGTCACCGACCACGAACTCGGTGGAGCCTCCGCCGATGTCGACGACCAGGAACGGCGCCTTCGCGTCGGCCGGGAGCCCGCGCACCGCGCCGGTGAACGACAGTCGGGCCTCCTCGTCGCCGGTGACCACCTCGGGCGCGACGCCGAGGGTGCGCTGCACCATCCCGGTGAAGTCGGCGGCGTTGGCGGCGTCGCGGGAGGCGGAGGTGGCACACATGCGGACCCGCTCGGCGCCCAACTTCTCGATGTCGGCGGCGTACGACGCGAGCGCCACCCGGGTCCGTTCGATCGCCTCCGGTGCCAGCCGACCGGTGCGGTCCACACCCTGGCCGAGCCGGACGATCTCCATCCGGCGGGTCAGGTCGACCAGCGGCGCCTGCGGCCCGGCCGACTCCCCGGGCAGGTCGGCGACCAGCAGTCGGATCGAGTTGGTCCCGCAGTCGATGGCCGCCACTCGCGTCGTCACGGCAGCAACCTTACGGCAGGGCGGGCGACCACCCGGCTGCCTGGGCGGCCGACGGACCCGCCTCGGACGAGTCGCCCGGCAGCCCTCGCAGCAGGTTCGCGCCGAGCGCCGTCAGGTGGTGTCGCACGGACCCGCCCTCCCGCTCGCTGGCCACCAGGCCGGTCGCCCTCAGCGCGGTGGCGTGCTCCGAGGCCGAGGAGAGGCTGATCCCGACGGCCCGCGCCAGCACCGTGGTGGTCATCCCGCCGTCGGCCGCGAGTTGGCGCAGGACCAGCGCCCGGGTGGCGCCGAGCAACCGGCCGAGAGGATCGCCCTCGGCGGTGGCCGCGCGCGGAGGCATCAGCACCGGGTAGACGAGCAGGATCGGGCGATCCGGCTCGACCAGCACCCGGGGCCGGGGGCCGGCCAGCGGGGAGGGCAGCAGGATGAGCCCGTGGCCGGTGCCGGGCAGTTCGCCGTCCCACCACGTCCGCACCTCCAGCACCGGCTCCCGCCACCGGATGGCCGGGTGCAGGCCCGCGAAGAGGCTGGCCAGGCCGTGCTGCGCCAGCCGTTGACTCGCGCAGGTCACCTGCTGGCGGTACGCGGACACCAGATCGGGCCAGTGCGGCGCGAGGACGGCGTCGAACCAGGTGCGGACGGCCCCGCCGAACAGGTCGAGCATCTCCGGATCGGCCGCGGCGAACCGTCGCCGCAGCGGGGTGGCGGCCACATCCGCGTACGCCGCGCCGACCTCGGCGCGTACCCGTCGTGCCGGGGTCGCCTGAATCGCCTCCAGACCGGCGGCGACCGACTCCACACCGGCGAAGGGGGTGACGAAGTCCGGCAGGCGCCCCGTGCCGGCAGCAGGTGCCGCAGGACCGCGGTGGCGGCCTGGGCGGCTCCCGTGCTCTCCAGCGCTGCCGCCCGCTCGGCCAGCGTCGGGGCCATCGCCGCCACCGTCGGATCCCGCAGCCACTGGCCGGCCAGCAGCGCGGTGCCAACCGGGTGCAGCCGGGCACCGAACCGCACCCGGCAGAGATCCGCCGGCCCGAGATGGAGGCGAAGCATGGGAAACAGCCTGCCGTCCTTCGCCCAGGACCGAAAGGGTTGATCCACAATCCGACGCCCTCCAGGGTGGACGCCGGGGTCGACGGGGGGTGGCCGGCGTGCGGCGGACGGTGGCAGTGTTGACGGGGCTCTGCCTCGTGGTCGTGGCCGCGGCTTGTGGTGAGCGGGGGCAACCCTCGTCGGCCCCGACCGCCGCTCCCTCCGCGTCGACCGAACGCCCGGCGGCGGGCGACCACGAGCTCACCCTGACGCACAACGGGGTCGAGCGCACCTACCTGCTGCACGCACCGCCCGGCTACGACCCGGGCAGGCCGCCCGCGCTGGTCATCGCGCTGCACTTCTATCCCGGGACCGGCTCTGCGATGCGGGAGCTGGCGGGCCTGGAGGCCAAGGCTGACAAGGACAACGTGCTGGTCGCGTACCCCGACGGCGTGGGCGGAGGCTTCAACGCGCTGGTCTGCTGCGGCAACCAGGACGACGTCGGGTTCCTCACCGCTCTCACCGGTCACCTGGTGCAGACCTGGCACGCGGACCCGAACCAGGTCTTCCTCACCGGCATCTCCAACGGCGGCGACATGAGCTTCCGGGCGGCGGTGGAGAGCACCGGCACGTACGCCGCGATCGGGGTGGTCAGCGGCGGTTACAGCGGGAAGCTGACCACGGCCGACAGCTACGTGCCGAAGAGCCCCGTCTCCGTGATCACCTTCATCGGCGGCCAGGACCGGTACGCGTCGACCTTCCAGACCGGCATGCAGACCTGGCAGCAGCGGCTCTCCTGCCGGCCGAGCCCGAAGGCGTCCGGGGTGCCGGGTGTGACGCACACGGTGGCGAGCTGCGCGGACGGCAGCGAGGTCAGCGTCTGGACCCTGCCCGAGATGGGTCACAGTTGGCCGGGGGCGACAGCCGGTCAGCTCGCCGCGTCCTCCGCCGGGCTGTCGGCCACCGACCTGATGTGGGAGTTCTTCGCGACGCACCCCCGCAAGGCCTGACCTACAGGCGCAGCAGCATCCGGGTGTTGCCCAGCGTGTTCGGCTTGACCCGCTCCAGGT
Source organism: Micromonospora sp. MGP-C2 (assembly GCF_057766525.1). Taxonomy (NCBI): domain Bacteria; kingdom Bacillati; phylum Actinomycetota; class Actinomycetes; order Micromonosporales; family Micromonosporaceae; genus Micromonospora; species Micromonospora sp. MGP-C2. Next base: position 5,168,417 of record NZ_JBYMEN010000002.1, on the reverse strand, counting down.
CCAGGAACTGCGCGACACCCTCGTCGTACGAGCGCAGCAACTGCTCGTACACCTGGCGGGGCACCGGTGCGCCGTCGATTTCCTGGAAGCCGAACGCGCCGAAGAACCGCGTCTCGAAGGTGAGCGCGAAGATCCGGGCCACGCCCAGCTCCCGGGCCGCGTCGATCAGCTCTCCCACCAGCCGGTGCCCGATCCGCTGGCCCCGGCAGGACGGGTCCACAGCGACCGTGCGGATCTCGGCCAGGTCCTCCCACATCACGTGCAGCGCGCCGCAGCCCACCACGACGCCGTCGTCGGCGCGGACCGCCACCCGGAACTCCTGCACGTCCTCATAGAGGGTGACGGTGGCCTTGCTCAGCAGCCGACGGTCGTCGGTGTAGGTGTCCACCAGCCGCCGGATGCCCCGTACGTCCCCGGTGCGGGCCCGCCGCACCACGATCTGGCTCTCGGACGCCGAGGACCCGGCCGGCGCGCTCATTCGCCCGCCGGGACGTCCACGCAAGGACCGGCCGACCACCACGGCTCGACCAGCGCCAACGTCTCGTCGCCGAACGGGTTCACGCCCGGGCCGGCGCCCAGGGCGTGCCCCAGGTGCACGTGCAGGCACTTCACCCGGCCCGGCATCCCACCGGCCGAGATTCCGGCGATCTCCGGCACCTCACCGACCGCCTCCCGGCGGGCGAGGTAGTCCTCGTGCGCGGCACGGTAGTGCGCGGCCAGCTCGGGATCCGTCGTCAGGCGGTCCGCCATCTCCTTCATCAGCCCCGCCGACTCCAGCCGGCTGCACGCCGCCGTGGCTCGGGGGCAGGTCAGGTAGAAAAGCGTCGGAAACGGGGTGCCGTCGGCGAGGCGGGGGGTCGTCTCCACCACGTCCGGGAGGCCGCAGGGGCATCGGTGGGCGACCGCCTGGGTGCCCCGGGGCGTCCGGCCGAGCTGCGCGGCCACCGCGGCCAGGTCGGCCTCCGTGGCCGGCTCCCGCTGCGGCAGAGGTACGGAATCCGCCGCCGGCTCCGACGGTGGTACGACAGTCACGGTCTCTCCTGGTGCGTCGATCGGTGGATCACTTGCCGGGCTGCTGGCTGTCGGCTGCCTGCACGCTCGACCAGAGCGTGTCGTACCAGGTCGACGGCCCCGCCGGGGCGGCCGAACCGGCCGACTTCCCGGCGTCCCGGGCGGCGCCCTCCGGGTCGTGCAGCACCACCATCATCTTCTCGCCCGGCTCGCCCATGAAGAACCGCTCCCGAGCCTGCGTCTTGATGTACGCCGGGTCGTTCCAGTTGGCAGCCTCGGCCTCGAGCTTGGCGATCTCCGCCGCCTGCACCGCCTGGGCCGCCTCCATCCGCTCGATGTCGGCCTGCTGGTCCAGGTAGACCCGGACCGGGTACGTGTAGGCCAGCGCGAGCGCGATCAGGACCGCGAACAGCACTGTGGCCCGGCCGGTGAAGCGACGGGGGTGGGGCGCGGCGAGCCGCTTCACGCCTGCGCCGGCGCCGGTACGCCGAGCGGCGGCCGGACGATTCGCCGAGCGAACGCCCTCGGCGCCCCGGGCAGCACCCGGCGCCCGACCAGCGGCGCGGGGGTCGGCGCGTACGCCGGCCTCCCGGACCGATCCCCGCGTGGCGCGGCCACCACCCGGCCGACCGGACTGACCCGGTCGGCGGGCGGGACGCTGACCACCCGGTGTGCGGCGCTGCTGCATCGTCACACCCCTCCCCCGAGGCTTCGCGCGTCTCAGGCCGAACGGTAGCGCGGGAAGGCGCCGGCGCCGGCGTAGCGCGCCGCGTCGGCCAACTCCTCCTCGATCCGGAGCAGCTGGTTGTACTTCGCGACGCGGTCCGAGCGGGCCGGCGCGCCGGTCTTGATCTGGCCGCAGCCGGTGGCCACCGCCAGGTCGGCGATGGTGGTGTCCTCGGTCTCGCCGGAACGGTGGCTCATCATGCACTTGAAGCCGGCCCGGTGGGCCAGGTCCACCGCGTCCAGCGTCTCGGTCAGCGAGCCGATCTGGTTGACCTTGACCAGGACCGCGTTCGCCGACTTCTCCGCGATGCCGCGGGCGATGCGCTGCGGGTTGGTCACGAACAGGTCGTCGCCGACGATCTGCACCCGGTCGCCGATCGAGGCGGTCAGCGTCTGCCAGCCGCTCCAGTCGTCCTCGGCCAGCGGGTCCTCGATCGACACGATCGGGTAGTCACCGGCCAGCTTGGTGTAGTAGTTGCTCATCTCCTCGGCGGACTTCGCGGAACCCTCGAAGGTGTAGGTGCCGTTGTCGAAGAACTCCGTGGCTGCCACGTCGAGCGCGAACACGATGTCGGTGCCCAGCCGGTAACCGGCCTTCTCGACCGCCTCGGCGATCAGGTCCAGGGCAGCCGCGTTGGTCGGCAGGTTCGGGGCGAAGCCACCCTCGTCGCCGAGCCCGGTGGACAGGCCCTTCTTCTTCAGCACCGACTTGAGGGCGTGGTAGACCTCCGCGCCGGAGCGCAGCGCCTCACGGAAGGTCGGGGCGCCGATCGGGGCGACCATGAATTCCTGGATGTCGACGTTCGAGTCGGCGTGCGCGCCACCGTTGAGGATGTTCATCATCGGCACCGGCAGGAGGTGCGCGTTCGGGCCGCCCAGGTAACGGAAGAGGCTCAGCTCGGCGCTGCCGGCAGCGGCCTTCGCCACCGCGAGGGAAACCCCGAGGATGGCGTTCGCGCCCAGCTCCGACTTGCTGTCGGTGCCGTCGATGTCGAGCATCTTCTGGTCGATGAGCCGCTGCTCGCTGGCCTCGTACCCGATGATCTGGTCGACGATCTTGTCCTCGACGTTGGAGACCGCCTTCTCCACGCCCTTGCCCTGGTAGCGGTCGGCGTCACCGTCGCGCAGCTCGATCGCCTCGAAGGCGCCGGTGGAGGCGCCGGAGGGCACGGCCGCGCGGGCCACCGTGCCGTCGTCCAGGCCGACCTCGACCTCGACCGTCGGGTTGCCCCGCGAGTCGAGAATCTCCCGGGCGACGATTCCCTCGATGGTTGCCACTGAGTCGCTCCTCGTTGTTGTGATCCGGTCCGTGGGTGGGCCGCGACGGTGCGGCTGAGGCAGGTGTTGAACGCAGCGTATCGGGCGGCGCGAACGGGCACGGCGTCGCCCGCGCACCCGAGTCGGCCCGCACTGACGGACATTCCCGGATTTCCGGGCGTCAACCGGCAACGGGTTTGCGCTGCGCGGACCGTATCCACCAGGCTGGTCGCCATGTCCGCCGCCTCGACCACCCTCCGCATGCTCGCCGTGTCGGTCATCGCGTCGCTCACGGTCACCGGCTGTCAGACATTCGAGGACGCCGGAGTCGCCATGGGCCGCTCGGAACTCGTCAACGACCTCGCCGCCCGCCTCGACCGCGCGCTGGAGCTGACCTACTCGGCCGACTACCAGTTGCCCGGCGGCCAGAGCGCCGCGATCGTGCAGGCGCAGGACCCGGCCCGCTCCGCGTACACCTACCCCGGAGGGCGACTCACCGTCACCCCCGAGGCCGTCACCCGGTGTACGACGACCGGCGCCCGCCCGCAGTGCACGCTTGTCGCCCCGCCCACCCCGGGTGGCAAACCCACAGTGACCCTCTTCGGTGAGGCCAACCAGCAGGGTCTGGTCACGCCGCCGGTGGTGATCGGGCTGCTGACCGCCGCCGCGCTGGACCCGCAGGCGGTCATCAAGCAGAGCGACACCACCGTCGCCGGGCACCACGCTGCCTGCGTCGAGGTGCAGGGCTCGTCCGGCGACTTCACCGCCTGCGTGACCACGGAGGGCGTGCTGGGCAGCTTCACCGGGCCGGTCGACGGCAAGCCGATGGAGCTGGCGCTGAGCCGCTACTCCGCGACCGTGGACAAGGGCGCGTTCGACCCGCCGGCCGGCGCCGGCGTCGTGGACCGCCGCCCAGCCGGATCGTGACAGCGGTCCGCAGCTCTCAGGGTCCGCACAAGTTTCGGGGAAGTTGCTGCCTCCGGGGCGCTGGAGGCAGCAACACCCGAGAAGTTGTGCGGATCTTGAGGCGGGACGCGGTGACCGGCGCGGGCGCCGGTGTTGCTCAGACCCCGAGCAGGGTGCGCAGGTGGCGCGGGGGCGGGCAGTCGTGGGCGAGCATCGCGTCGTGCCAGTCGCGCACCGACACGCCGTCCGGGCGGGCGGCGGCGATCTCGGCCATCTCGCTGTACCCGACGAAGTAGGTGGAGAGCTGGGTGGAGGTGAGCAACGACCGGCGCCACTTGCCGGCCGCCTCGCCCTCCTCCTGGAAGCCGCGCCCGGTCATCAACGCCATCGCCTCGGCCTCTGGCAGGTCGTCGGCGTGCACCAACTGGTCGAGCAGGGCGTTGATGGTCATCCGGAGCTGCATCTTGAGCTGCTGCAACCGCACCGGCAGACCCCCGTAGCCGAGGCCGGTCATCAGCTCCTCGGTGTAAACCGCCCAGCCCTCGATGAACGGGCCGGACTCGGCCAGCGCCCGGACGCGGGTGCCACCGACGTAGCGGCGGGCGTGGGCGAGCTGGAGGAAGTGCCCCGGCATCGCCTCGTGCACGGTCAGGTTGCGGATCATGTGGTCGTTGTACTCGCGGTAGAACGACTCCACCCGCTGCGCCGGCCAGTCCGACGGGGTGGGCGCGATGCAGTAGAAGGTGGGCACGGCCGCGGTCTCCAACGGGCCGGGCGCGTCGCAGTAGGCCACCGCGACACCCCTGGCGAACTCCGGCATCTCCTGGATCACGCACCGGTCGTCGACCAGGGTGACCAGGTCGTGCGCGCGGACGAAGTCGGTCGCCTCGTCCAGGGTCACCCCAGCCAGGTCGACGATCGTCGCGTCGTCCGGGTGTTCGGCGGCGAGCACGTCCAGCGCCCGGCGGACGGCCGCGTCGTCGGCCGGGCCGCCGACCAGCTCGACGGCCGCCTCGCGGATCTCCGCGGTGACCCGGTCCAGATTGGCCCAGGCGCGGCGCTGGATCTCGGCGGCGCCCAGCTCGGTGTCGAGGGTGTGCCAGAGCCGGGCCTCCCAGCGGCGGCGGCCCAGCCGAGGGTCCCGCCCCGGGCCGGCGTCGGCGGCCAGGCCGGCGCGCAGCCACGCGACGAACTCCTCCAGCGCGGCGATCGCCGCCGTGGCCGCCGGCTCGACCCGGTCGAGGGCGCTCGGGGCCTGGGCGAGCAGCGGCGGCAGCTCGTCGCGGATCAGCGCGGCCGTACCGGCAAACTGGCCGACCGCCGTCTCCGCGTGGATCCGGGGCATGTCCCGCAGCGTCGCGCGGGCGGTGGCGAGGGCGTCCGGTACGGCGGCGAGCCGGCCGGCCAGCTGGGTCAGCCGCACCTCCGCCGGGGCGTACGGGCGGGCCAGCAGCGGGTGCAGGAGCGCGCCGGGGTTGTGGCGCAGCGGATCCCACTCGTGCGACCGGATCTCGGTCAGCTCGAACAGCTCCCGGTCCACGAATGAGCTGAGCAGCGCGTGGTCGACCTGCTCTTCCACGTCGAGCGAGTCCGGGTCCAGTTCGGACAGGGCGTTGGCCGCGTCGGAGAGCATCGCCCGGTCGGCGGCCAGCGCGTCGACGGACAGGTCCGGCAGCCGGTCGTCGAACCGGTGGTCCCCGGCAGCGGTGGCAACCCCCGGCCGTGACTCCAGCAGTGCCTCGACAACCCGCTCAGCTAGTACCCCAAACGCCTCCACCCGGCCCACCCTACCGACCGGCCCACCCACTGCCACCTGTTACGTCGATCATGAAGTTATTGCCGTCGACCTCGGCGTGTCGTGGCAACAACTTCATGATCAACGCGGGTCTGGGGGTTCGTGGGTGGGGGGTTCGGGGGTGGGGGTTTAGGCGGGTGGGCTTTCGGCGGTTCGGATGGCCTCTGCGTAGGCCAGGGTGGCGCGGCGCAGGGCAGCTTCCGGGTCGATGCCCGCCTCGCGGGCCGCCGCTACCGTGGCCAGGAGGCTCGCGCCCAACCTTGCTTCGGCGTCCACCTGGGTGTCTGCCAACGGCGGTGGGACCTCGATGCCCCTGCGGGCGGCGCGCTTCAGGATCTGCGCGGCCAGGGCCAGGGCGGGCTGGCTCAGGGCCACGCCGTCCAGCACCGAGTCGCGTGCCTTCTCGGCGCGCTTGATCCGCTCCCAGTTCTCGGTGATGTCCTCCAGAGTGCCCGCCTCGGCACCCGCGAAGACGTGCGGATTGCGCCGGATCATCTTGTCGACCAGGCCACCGGCCACGTCGTCGATGGTCCACCGCTCGTCCTCGGGCAACTCCTCGGCGAGCCGCGCGTGCAGCACCACCTGCAACAGGACGTCACCCAACTCCTCGCGGAGAGCGTCGGTGTCGTCGGCGCTGATCGCGTCGTACGCCTCGTAGCTCTCCTCCAGCAGATAACCGGCGAGGCTGCGGTGCGTCTGCGCGCGTTTCCACGGATCGCCGCCCGGCGAGGCCAGCCGGTCCATCACGGCCACCGCGTCGAGCAGTCGGGCGCCCGGCGGATCCCACGAGCCGTACATCAGCTCCATCTCGGCCAACCCCGGCTGCCGGGCCAACCGCAGACCCAATTCACGGGCCAGCGCCTCGTCGCCCGCCGGACCGGCCAACCACACCACAGTGCCGTGCGTCGCCACCGCATCCAGCAACGGCTGCGTCGCCGGCCCCTCCACCACTGTGACCTCGGCGCCCGCCTGGCGCACGGCCGTGACCAGCTCGCTCTCCGCGCCGGTCAACACCGGGTGCTGGCGTACGACATCCCAGGCCGCGGAGGTCAGCAGGCCGGCGGGCAACCGGGGTGAGGTGACCAGGAGGACGATCCGTGCCGTCATGCTCAGCTGGCCGTGCCCTCGTCGCTCGGGGGCGTGGCCTCGTCGCTCGGGTTGGCGCCCGACGGAAGCGGCTCCGGGGTGGAGATGTCGGTGACGGTGCCCGCCTTCTTCAGGTAGGGAAGGCTGTACCTGCCGAAGCCCCCGTTCGGCACCTGGAGCAGGGCCGGAATCTCCAGCGCGGAGTAGCGCGGGTTGAGCGAGACGTCCTCCCGCTCCACCTCTGCCTCGAACGCCGCGCTGAGGGCCACCACCGCGGCCACCTGCGGGGCGATGGCCGGATCGGCGAACGCCGAACGCTGCTGCTCGACCGTCCAGCCGGCCGGGGCCACCTCGCCCTCCACCATCTTGGCGTAGACGACCGACCGCAGCTCGTCGGTCAGCTCGGCCGGCGGCAGACCCGCCTGGAGGGCGAGGAAGAGGTTGTACCAGTCAGCGGCGAGCTTCGCGTACTCAGAGCCGGGAACTCCGAAACTCTTGCCCAACTCGTCGGCCTTGAGCTGGTCCTGGACCGGGATCTTCTTCTCCGCGACGATCCGCTTGGCCAGGTCGATGCCGACGAGCAGGTTGAGCATGTCCTGTGGGGTCGCGTCGATCCGGAGCATCTCCGGCGAGGGAGACGCGGACGGCCCGTTCTGCTGCTGGAACGCCGCCCGGGCGGTCGTCTCGTACTTCGCCTGGGCCTCGGCGTGGATCTCGTCGACCCGTTGCACCGAATAGGTGGTATCACCGACGTACGCGGCGACCCCTGGTGCGGACTTACCGCAGGCAGCGAGGGAGAGGACACCCAGGGCCGCGACGCTGGCGGCGGCGATCACACGGCGAGCACGCATGCCCGTCACTCTCTCATGCCCTCTCCCGTGCTGTGACGGCCCCCACCTCACCGAGCTTCCAGTTCACCGCGGCGCGTCACCCGGCCGCACCTGACCCGGCCGCGACGGCGAGCGGGGCGGGGGCACCGAGCACATCGGAGAGCAACTGCGCGCACCACTGCAACAGCGCCTGGTCACGCAGCGGCTCCCCGCCGATCCGACGGGTGCTCGGCCGAGGCACGCTGACCTGGTCGGTGGCCTGCTTGTAGACGGCGTCCGGGTGGTAGCGCTTGAGCCGCATCTGCTTCGAATCCGGCAACGGCAACGGGCCGAACCGCACGTGCTTGCCCTGCATCGACACGTCGGTGAGGCCGTACCGGCGGGCCAGCAGGCGGAACCGGGCCACCTCCACCAGGTTCTGCACCGGGGCCGGCGGCTCGCCGTACCGGTCGGTCATCTCGGCGACCACCTCGGTCAGCCGCTCCTCGTCCCGCGCCTCGGCGAGCTTGCGGTACATCTCCAGGCGCAGCCGCTCCACGCTCACGTAGTCGTGCGGCAGGTGCGCGTCGATCGGCAGGTCGATCTTGACGTCGGGCTCGTCCTCCGACCGCTCGCCCTTGAAGGCGGAGACCGCCTCGCCGACCATCCGCACGTACAGGTCGAAGCCGACACCCTCGATGTGCCCGGACTGCTCACCGCCGAGCAGGTTGCCGGCACCCCGGATCTCCAGGTCCTTCATCGCCACGTACATGCCGGCGCCCAACTCGGTGTGCTGCGCGATGGTCGCCAGCCGCTCGTGGGCGTGCTCGGTGAGCGGCTTCTCCGGCGGGTAGAGGAAGTACGCGTACGCCCGCTCCCGGCCCCGGCCGACCCGGCCACGAATCTGGTGCAGCTGGGCCAGGCCGAGCAGGTCGGCCCGCTCCACGATCAGCGTGTTGGCGTTGGGGATGTCGATGCCCGACTCCACGATCGTGGTGCAGACCAGGACGTCGAACTCCTTCTCCCAGAAGCCGACCATGACCTTCTCCAGAGCGTCCTCACCCATCTGGCCGTGCGCCACCGCGACCCGCGCCTCCGGCACCAGCTCCCGCAGTCGCCGCGCCGCCCGGTCGATCGACTCGACCCGGTTGTGCAGGTAGAAGACCTGCCCGTCGCGGAGCAACTCGCGGTGGATGGACGCCGCCACCTGCCGGTCGTCCTGCGCGCCGACGAAGGTGAGAACCGGGTGCCGCTCCTCCGGTGGAGTGGCGATCGTGGACATCTCCCGGATGCCGGTGATCGCCATCTCCAGGGTGCGCGGGATCGGGGTGGCCGACATGCTCAGCACGTCGACCGACGCGCGCAGCGTCTTCAGGTGCTCCTTGTGCTCGACACCGAAGCGCTGCTCCTCGTCGACGACCACCAGGCCCAACTGCTTGAACCGGGTCGCGGTCTGGAGCAGCCGGTGGGTGCCGATGACGATGTCGACGGTGCCGTCGGCGACCATCTCCAGCGTCCGCTCGGTCTCCTTCGGGGTCTGGAACCTCGACAGCTGCCGGATCTCCACCGGGAACTGGCTCATCCGCTCGGCGAACGTGTTGTAGTGCTGCTGCACCAGCAGCGTGGTCGGCACCAGCACCGCCACCTGCTTGCCGTCCTGCACCGCCTTGAACGCCGCCCGGACCGCGATCTCGGTCTTGCCGTAGCCGACGTCGCCGCAGATCAGCCGGTCCATCGGGACGGTCTGCTCCATGTCCCGCTTGACCTCGTCGATCGCGGCGAGCTGGTCCGGCGTCTCCTGCCAGGGGAAGGCGTCCTCCAACTCCCGCTGCCAGGGGGTGTCCGGGCCGAACGAGTGGCCCTTGGACGCCTTGCGGGCTGCGTAGAGCTGGATGAGCTGCGCGGCGATCTCCCGCACCGCCTTACGGGCCCGGGCCTTGGACTTCTGCCAGTCCGAGCCGCCCATCTTGTGCAGTGTCGGCTGCTCGCCGCCCACGTAACGGGAGAGCTGGTCGAGCTGGTCCGTGGGGACGAACAGGCGGTCGCCGGGCTGACCACGCTTGCTGGCCGCGTACTCGATGACCAGGTATTCGCGGCTGGCCCCGTTGACGGTGCGCTGCACCAGCTCGACGTAGCGGCCGATGCCGTGCTGCTCGTGCACGACGTGGTCGCCGGCCTTCAGCTCCAGCGGGTCGATGGTGTTGCGCCGCCGGCTCGGCATCTTGCGCATGTCCCGCGTCGAGGTGCCCCGACCGCCGGTCACGTCGTTGCCGGTCAACAGCACGAAACGGGACGCCTCGTCGACGAACCCGCTGCTCAGCGCACCGCAGGTGACCACCAGCTCACCGGCGACCGGCGCGGTCGGCACCTCCTCGGTCAACCGGGCGCCCAGCCCGGCGTCGCGCAGCACCTCCACCGCCCGCTGGGCGGGGCCGTGGCCCTCGAAGACCAGCGCGATCGACCAGCCCTCGCCGGCCCAGCGTTTGAGGTCGTCGACCACCCGGCTGGTCTCGCCGTGGTAGAGCGGGGCCGGCTGGGCGGCGAGGGTCACAGCGATGGCGTCGTCCGGGGTGACCGCGGCCTGCTCCGGCGCGTCCTCCCAGGGCTGCCGCGTCTCCGCCTCGACGAGACCGAACGGGGACAGCGTCCACCACGGCTGGCCGAGTTTGCCAGCTGTGGCGCGCACCTCGCCGAGAGTGCGGAAGGCGGCGGCGCCGACGTCCACCGGGGCCTGGCCGCCGACCGCAGCTGCGGCCCAGCTGGCCTGGAGAAACTCCTCCGAGGTACGCACCAGGTCGTGCGCCCGGGTGCGGATGCGCTCCGGGTCGCAGAGCAGCACGTGGGTGCCGGACGGCATCGCGTCCAGCAGCAGCTCCAGCGAGTCGGGACCGACCAGCACCGGCGCCAGCGACTCCATCCCCTCCACCGGGATGCCCTCGGCCAGCTTGTCGAGGATCTCCGCCAACTCGGGGTGCTGCTCGGCCAGCGCGGCGGCCCGGTCACGGACCGCCGGGGTCAGCAGCAACTCCCGGCAGGGCGGTGCCCACAACAGCGGAACCTGCTCGATGGTCCGCTGGTCGGCGACGGCGAAGGTGCGGATCTCCTCCACCTCGTCGCCCCAGAACTCGACCCGGGACGGGTGCTCGTCGGTGGGCGGGAAGACGTCCAGGATGCCGCCGCGCACGGCGAACTCGCCGCGCTTGGTGACCAGGTCGACCCGGGCGTACGCCATGTCGATCAGCCGGCGGGCGACCTCCTCCAGGTCGGCCTCCTCACCGGCGGCGAGCTGCACCGGCTCCAGATCGCCGAGCCCCTTGAGCTGCGGTTGGAGCAGCGAACGGACCGGAGCCACGACCACCCGCAGAGGCCCGGCGCTCCCGTGCGCGTCGGCAGCCTCCGGGTGCGCCAACCGGCGCAGCACGGCCAGCCGTCGGCCCACCGTGTCCGAGCGTGGCGACAGCCGCTCGTGCGGCAGCGTCTCCCAGGAGGGGAAGACCACCACCTGCTCCGCCGGCAGCAACCCACCCAGCGCGGCGGCCAGGTCGTCGGCCTCCCGGCTGGTGGCGGTCACCGCGAGCACGGGTCGCCCGGCTCCACCCCCGGTGCCGTCGGGGTCGGCCGCGACCGCAGCGACCGCGAACGGGCGCAACGCCGCAGGGGCGGTGATGTCGAGGCCGTCGACCTGGGCGGCACCGGAGCGCGCCAGGTCACGCGCCCGGGTCAGCCCGGGGTCGGCCAGGGCGGCGGAGAACAGACCGGTGAGCAAGGGAATCCTTCCCGGGGATCGACGCACACGACGGCGGCCCCTCGTCCAGCCGGACGGGGGGTGCACGACGACAAGCCTATCCCCGTCCACCGACACACACCCCCTTCCGCCCAGGTCCACGCCGCGCGGCGCGCGGCACCCCGCCCGCGCACCCCCTCGGCCCAGGTCCACGCCCCGCACCCAAGCCCGCGCACGCCGCCTTCGACCAGGTCAGCGCCCCACACCCCCACGACCCACACCCCGCGCCGCGCACCCTCAGCCCAGGTCCGCGCCACGCCCGCGCGGGCCCGTGAGCCACCCCAAGATCCACGCAACTTCGGGGAAGTTGCTGCTTCCGGGGCGCGGGAGGCAGCACCTTCCCTGATGTTGTGCGGATCTTGGGACGAGAGCCCGAACCCGGCGGCCCGAGGCGGTCGGAAACGGGAGATAGATCTTGACCGGTGGGCTTCTGACATGGTCGGGTTTCGGGGTGGATGAGCAGTGGCGGGCACAGTTCGACGCGGAGGTGAGCTTCGCCAACGGCGGCGGGCTGCGCACCGAGGGGTTCCGGCTGGACATCCCCGGTCAGGAGATCAGCGACGACGACCTGGTGGCGTTGTTCGTCCGGCACCTTGGGTTGCTGATGGTTGCCGAGGTGCGGATCAGCGCGAAGACGATCATCGAGGAACCGCACAAGGGCGGCCGGGCCGTTGCCGTTGACCGGCCGGCGCCCGCCCGCAGACTGGTCGAGCTGAGCCACGTGATCAGCGACGGGATGATCACCCTGCCGGGCTGGCCGGGGCCGCGGATCACCGACTGGCTGACGTTCGCGGCATCCCGCGAGCGGTACGCGGCGGGCACCGAGTTCCACGTGGCGCGGATCGACCTGATCGCCAACACCGGCACGTACGTGGACACTCCGGCCCATCGCTGGGCGGGCGGCGACGACCTGACCGGGGTGTCGCTGGACAACCTCGCCGACCTGCCCGGGGTGGTGGTCCGGGTGCCCGCCGGCGTTCGGGCCGTGGACCGGTTGATGCTGGCCCCGTACGAGGTGGCCGGGCGTGCGGTCCTGCTGCACACCGGGTGGGACGTGCACTTCGGCACCGAGCGGTACGGCGCGCCGGAGGCGCCGTACCTGACCGGGGACGCCGCCCAGGCGCTGGTTGACGCGGGCGCGACCCTGGTCGGCATCGACTCGATCAACATCGACGACATGAGCCCGGCGGCCGGAGGTCAGCGCCCCGCGCACAGTGCGCTGCTCGCCGCCGGCATCCCGATCGTGGAGCACCTGACCGGCCTGGACGCGCTGCCCCCGACCGGGTTCCGGTTCACCGCGGCCCCACCGAGGGTGGCCGGCATGGGCACCTTCCCGGTCCGGGCCTTCGCCGTCGTCAACCCCTGACGCCACCCGCAGCGCTGACGCCACCCGCAGCGGCGGCAACGCGCGGCCGGTCAACCCCCGACGCCACCCGTGGCGGCGGCAACGCGCGGTCGGCCGGTCAGTAGCGCACCGAGATCCTGCGCGCCACGGCGTCCACCCGGATCTCCCCGCCGTACGGGATGATCAACTGCGGGTCGGTGTGGCCGAGATCGACGTCGAAGACCACCACCGCGTCCGGGTTGTACGGCGCGAGCGCGCGGGTGATCGCCTCCCGCTGGGCGTCGCCCCACGCCTGCCGTTCCGGCACTGACAGGGGCTTGTGGAAGTCCCAGGCCTTGGGGCGACCGACGACGATGGCCGGGAAGGCGGCGAGCAGGCCCCGCTCCCCCATGTTCCGCACGATCCGGAACACCTCCTGTGCGCCGGGCATCTCCTGGGAGGTTTCGACGAGAAGCACTGACCCGTCCAGCTCGGCGGCGGTGGGCACCCGGTCGGTGGCCAGCAACCAGTGCAGGATCTCGAGATTGCCGCCCCAGGTGCGTCCCCGCACCTCCCGCTGCGGGCCCTGCCAGCGCCAACCCGCGCCGGGCAGCATCTCCGGCTCGTGGGCCAGCGTCTCCGGCTCGGTCCACGGGTTCGGCCGGTCGCCCCAGTCATGGGCGGGCGTCAACTCGTACCAGTCGGTGGTGAACAGGGCCGCGCGCAGCGAGGCGAAGGTCAGCGGGTGCGGCGAGCCGGGCCGGCCGAGATGCACCAGCACCGACCCACCGTGGTAGGCGACGATGCCCAGCCGGTAGAGGTGGTTGAGCACGTTGGTGTTGTCGGAGTAGCCGAAGTAGGGCTTGGGGTTGGCCCGCAGCACGTCATTGTCGAGGTGCGGGGTGACCGTGATCAGGTCGTCGCCGCCGACAGTGGCGAGCACCGCGGTGATGCTCGGGTCGGCGAAGGCTGCGGTCAGGTCGCGGGCCCGGTCGCGCGGGTCGGCCCCCAGGACCCGGGTGGTCGGATACTCCACCGGCTCCAGGCCGAACTCCTCGCGCAGCCGGCGAAGCCCCAACTCGTACACGTGGGGGAAGACGGCCGGCAGGCCGGCGGAGGGTGAGACGACCGCGACCCGGTCGCCAGGCCGGGGTTTGGGCGGGTATTTCAGCGACACCATGATCGAACGCTAACGGTCCGGCCAACCGGTTTCCGCCCTACCGATCACAAAACCGGCCATAGGCTCACAACGTGGACACCGCATCGCAGGGCCGAGACCGGGACTGGGCGCCGCGCAGCATCGGGTTGCTTCTCGGCACGCTGGTGCTCGCCACCGCGTTCATCGCGGCCTACGTCGGCGCACTGCACCAGCCCACACCCCGCGACCTACCGGTCGGCGTCGCCCACGGCGACCAGCGCGCCCAGGCGACGCTCGACGCCGTGCGTGGTCAGACCAACATCATCAAGTCCGTCGGGTACGACGACGCGAGCGCCGCCGAGCACGGCCTGCTCAGCCGCGCGGTGTACGCCGTGCTCAGCACCAGCCCCGACAACGGCCTGCTCCTCACCATCGCGAGCGCCTCCGGCCCCTCCGCCACCAGCGCGATCAAAGAGGTGCTCACCACCGCCGCCACCGGCAGCGGCACCCCGCTACAGGTCGTCGACGAGGTGCCGGTCACCTCGGCCGACCCGCGCGGGGTGGTGCCCTTCTACCTGAACGTCGGCTACGTGCTCGGCGGCTACCTGGCCTCGACCGTACTCGGGATATCCGCCGGCACCACCCCACGTACGGTGCGGCGGGCCGGGCTGCGCATCGCCGCCCTGGCCGTCTACAGCGTGCTGCTCGGCATCGCCGGCGCGGTCGTGGTCGGACCGGTGCTGGACATCTGGCACCACCACGTACCGACGATCGCGGCGATCGGCGCGCTGGCCGTCTTCGCCGCCGCGATGTTCGCCAGCGCCATCCAGGGCTGGCTCGGCGTCGCGGGCACCGCGCTCGTCATCCTGCTCCTGGTGGTGCTCGGCAACCCCGGCTCCGGCGGCATCTACGCGCCCGAGTTCCTGCCCGGCGTGCTGCGCGGCATGCACCGGTGGAACATCCCCGGCCTCGCCAACGACCTGAGCAAGGCGGCGGTCTACTTCGACTGGCGATCAGCCGGCTGGCCGGCCTTCGCCCTCGCGCTCTGGGCGGTGCTCGGCGGGCTGGGTCTGCTCTCTGCGAGCCTCGTCCGCGGTCGCCGGGCCGTCATCTCCGACTCCGGCCCGACCCACCCCGGCCCCGCTCCCGCCGGCGACGGTGGTTGAGATCACGTCCGAAAACACCGTTCCAGGGGCACTGGATCGCCCGGGGGTCCTCCAGACATCCGGTGCACGCGGATACCATCCAGGTGAGTCGGACAGCGCTGTCCTTCGTACCCACGTAAGGGAGCGCACCGTGACCGATCAGCATGACCACGACGGCCCGGATGCCGCGCTGCGTGCCGACATCCGCCGGCTCGGCACCCTGCTCGGGCAGACCCTGGCCCGCCAGGAGGGTCGCCCACTGCTCGACCTCGTCGAGGAGATCCGCGCCCAGGTCCGCACCGACGCACCGGCGGCCGCCCAGCGCCTCGGCGGGCTCGACGTGACCACCGGCACCAAGCTTGCGCGGGCCTTCTCCACCTACTTCCACCTGGCCAACATCACCGAGCAGGTGCACCGCGCACGGGATCTGCGCCGCCGCCGCGCGGTGCAGGGCGGGTGGCTGGACCAGGCGGCCAAGATGATCGCCGAGCGCGGGGTGCCCGCCGAGGAGATCGCCAACGCGGCCCGCCGGTTGGCGGTCCGTCCGGTCTTCACCGCGCATCCCACCGAGGCGGCCCGCCGCTCGATCCTGTCCAAGCTGCGGGCGATCGCCGACGAGTTGGACACCGAGACCGCCAACGCGATCCTCTACGGCGCCAGCGACGAGGGCCCCGCCAACCGCCGCTTGGCCGAGTTGCTGGACCTGATGTGGCAGACCGACGAGCTGCGGCTCGACCGGCCGGACCCGACCGACGAGGCCCGCAACGCCATCTACTACCTGCGCGACCTGTACGCCGAGGCCGCCCCGCAGGTGCTCGACGACCTGGCCGACACGCTGCGCACCCTCGGTGTGGAGACCTCACCGACGGCCCGGCCGCTGAGCTTCGGCACCTGGATCGGCGGTGACCGCGACGGCAACCCGTTCGTCACCCCGGCGGTCACCCGTGAGGTGCTGACCATCCAGCACGAGCACGGCATCGCGGCCACCGAGAAGGCCATGGACCATCTGATCAACGAGGTGTCGGTCTCCCGCCGGCTGCGCGGGGTTTCCCTGGACCTCTCCGCCAGCCTCGCCGCTGACCTGGACGCGCTGCCCGAGGTGGCGACGCGGTTCCGGCGGGTCAACGCGGAGGAGCCGTACCGGCTCAAGGCGCGCTGCGTGAAGGCGAAGCTCGCCAACACCCGGCAGAGGCTGCGCCAGGGCACCGCGCACGTGCCGGGTCGGGACTACCGGGGCTCCGCCGAGCTGATCGCTGACCTGGATCTGCTGCGCGCCTCGCTGGCCCGCAACTCCGGGCAGCTCACCGCCGTCGGCCGGCTGGCCTCCACCATCCGTACGGTGTCCGCGTTCGGCCTGCACCTGGCCACGATGGACGTCCGGGAGCACGCCGAGGCGCACCACGCGGTGCTCGCCCAACTCTACGAGGCCGTCGGCGAGGTCTCCGACTACCCGGCGCTGACCCGCCTGGAGCGCACCAAGCTTCTCGCCGACGAGCTGACCGGCCGTCGGCCGCTGTCCACCCTCGACACGGCGCTGTCCGAGCCGGCCCGTAAGACGTTCGACGTGTTCAGCACCATCCGGGAGGCGCAGGACCGGTTCGGCTCCGAGGTGATCGAGTCGTACATCATCTCGATGACCCTGGGTGTCGACGACGTGCTGGCCGCCGTGGTGCTGGCCCGCGAGGCCGGCCTGGTGGACGTGCACAGTGGGCGGGCCCGGGTCGGGTTCGTGCCGCTGCTGGAGACCCCGGCCGAGCTGAACGCCGGTGGTGAGCTCCTCGACGAGCTGCTGTCGCTGCCCGCGTACCGGGCGTTGGTGAGCGCCCGCGGCGACGTGCAGGAGGTCATGCTCGGCTACTCCGACTCCAACAAGGAAGCCGGGATCACCACCAGCCAGTGGTCGATCCACCGGGCGCAGCGCGCGCTGCGTGACGTGGCGGCCCGGCACGGGGTGCACCTGCGGCTGTTCCACGGCCGGGGTGGCACGGTCGGTCGTGGCGGCGGGCCGACGCACGAGGCGATCCTGGCCCAGCCGTACGGGACGATGGACGGCGCGATCAAGGTGACCGAGCAGGGTGAGGTGATCTCCGACAAGTACACCCTGCCGTCACTGGCCCGGGAAAACCTGGAGCTCACCCTCGCGGCGGTGCTCCAGGCGACCCTGCTGCACACCGCACCGCGGCAACCGGCCGAGATGTTGGAACGCTGGGACGCGACCATGGACGTGGTCTCCGAGTCCGCGTTCCGCTCCTACCGGTCGCTCGTCGAGGACCCGGACCTGCCGGCGTACTTCTGGGCGTCCACCCCCACCGAGCTGCTCGGCGCACTCAACATCGGCTCCCGGCCGGCGAAGCGCCCGAACACCGGCGCGGGCCTGTCCGGTCTGCGGGCCATCCCGTGGGTGTTCGGCTGGACGCAGACCCGGCAGATCGTGCCGGGTTGGTTCGGCGTCGGCTCCGGCCTGGCCGCCGCGCGTGAGGCCGGGCTGGCTGACGTGCTGGCCGAGATGCACCGCAACTGGCACTTCTTCCGCACGTTCCTGTCGAACGTCGAGATGATGGTGACCAAGACCGACCTGAGCATCGCCCGTCGGTACGTCGAGACGCTGGTGCCGAAGAAGCTGCACCCGATCTTCGAGCAGATCGAGCAGGAGTACGAGCTGACCAAGCGGGAGCTGTTGGCGGTCACCGCCTCACCGGCCCTGCTGGAAAACTCGCCGGTGCTCCAGCGCACCCTGGCCGTCCGCGACACCTACCTGGAGCCGCTGCACCACCTCCAGGTGGCCCTGCTGCGGCAGTACCGGGAGTCCGGGGCTGCCGGGCGGGCGGTGGCCACCGCTCCGGGTGGCCGACGCGCGCCGAGCGACGGCACCGCCCTGGAGCGGGCGCTGCTCACGACGGTGAACGGCATCGCCGCCGGAATGCGCAACACCGGCTGATCGACCGAACGAAATCAGGCCCCGGTCGCTGAGACCGGGGCCTGTTTTCACGCATCAGTGGACGGTCAGAAGTCGCCGCCGCCGAAATCGCCGCCGCCGAAATCGCCGCCACCGAAATCGCCGCCACCGAAATCGCCGCCACCAAAGTCGCCGCCACCGAAATCGCCGCCCGCGTAGTCGCCGCCGCCGTAATCGCCGCCGCCCTGGTCGCCGCCGCCGAAGTCCTGGTCGCCGCCGTCCCCGCCCTGGTCGACGCCGTCACCGAAGCCCTCCTGGTAGCCGGCGTCGTAGCCGTAGCCGGGATCGGCGAAGGCGGGCGAGAACAGCGCGTCGGCGATCAGGATGCCGCCGAGCACACCGGCGCCGGCACCCAGCGCCGTCTTCCACCAGGGCGTCGAATACCACCCCGCCGGCACCGGCCGACCCTGATAACGCCCACCCGGGTAGTAGTAGGGCGTTTCCCGGCCGGGCTGGGGGCCGGCCCGGAACGTCTGCCCCTGCACGTCGACCTCGCGCTCCTTGGTGAGCTGGCCCACGCCACGGGCGGCGGCCAGCGCCGGCACCTCGGGGCCCGGGTCGATGCCCAACGCGGTACGCGCCGCCCGGATGTACGCGAGCCCTTCCAGGGCGGTTTCCCGAGCCAGGGTGAACTGGTGCGGCGTACGCGCCTGCTCCAGCTGTGAGCCGGCCGCGTTGTAGCGCTCACCGGCGTCGGCCAGCGCCTGGCGGACCGCCGGCTCCTCGCCCTGCAGGTTCATCAACTGGCCGCCGAGCCGCTCGTACCACCGTTGCGCCTCCGCGCGGGCGTCGCCGAGCTCGGTACGCCTGCGGGCGCCGGACTGGGCGCGGATGAGCGCTGCGGCGCCCAGTGCGCCGACCAGCACGACAGCGAGGCAGAGCACAAGTTCCATGTCATCGAACGTACCCCCGGGTGTCACGTCATATCCGTCTGGCAAGCTCCGGTGATGGACGTCTCGACGCTGCTTGTGGTGATCGTCTGCCTCGGCGCCGGCGGGGCGGTGGGCTGGCTCGCGGCCCGGTCCCGCTCGGCGGCCGACATCGCCCGCCTCGATGCCACCCTGGCCGCCACCCGAGAGGGTGAGGGCCGGCTGGAGCAGTCCATGCGGGCCCTGAGCTACGAGGCGACCGCGCAGTCCCAGGAGGCGGTGGCCCGCGCTGTCGCCCCGCTGCACGACTCCCTGCGCCGCTACGAGCAGCGGGTGGCCGAGCTGGAGCACGACCGGGTCGACGCGTACGCCGAGCTGCGCGAGCAGGTGCGCTCGATGAGCGCCGTCTCCGGTGAGCTGCGCACCGAGACCAAACAGTTGGTGGCGGCGCTGCGGGCACCACAGGTGCGGGGCCGCTGGGGCGAGCACCAGTTGCGCCGGATCGTCGAGGCGGCCGGGATGCTGGAGCACTGCGACTTCTCCGAGCAGGTCACCGCCGACAACGACGGGCAGGTTGTCCGCCCCGACCTGGTGGTCCGGCTGCACGGCGGCCGGTCGGTGGTGGTGGACGCCAAGGCGCCGTTCGACGCGTACCTGACGGCCATGGAGTCTCGCGACGAGCGCGGCCGGGATGCCCACCTCGACGCGCACGCCCGCCACCTGCGCGGGCATGTCGACGCGCTGGCCGCCAAGTCGTACTGGTCGGCGTTCGACAACTCGCCCGACTTCGTGGTGCTGTTCGTGCCCGCCGACCCGTTCCTCGACGTCGCCCTCCAACGTGACCCGTCACTGCTGGAGCACGCCTTCACCCGCAACGTGGTGCTGGCCACACCGGCCACACTGGTCGCCCTGCTCCGCACTGTGGCCTACTCGTGGCGGCAGGAGGCACTGGCCCGCAACGCCCTCGCGGTGCACACCCTCGCCCGGGAGCTGTACGGGCGGCTCTCCACTCTGGGCGATCACGTCGGCAAGCTCGGGTCGTCGCTGGCCGGCGCCGTGACGGCGTACAACCGTGCGGTCGGCTCGTTGGAGGCGCGGGTGCTGGTCAGCGCCCGAAAGCTCGCCGAGCTGGGAGTGTCGGACGAGGAGTTGGCGACGCCCGCGCAGGTCGAGTTGGCGCCCCGGCAGCCGCAGGCGCCTGAGCTGGCAGACCCGGCCGGCGAGGTCTCGGCCCGCTAGTCAGGCATGTGAGAGTGCGTCCGCCTCGCTGGGCACGTTCACCGCACCGGCCGTCGCCGTGAACTGATCCGTCCGCAACACCGAAGGAGCCCGTCCCCGAGTTCGGGGCGGGCTTCTTCGCGTTCGGAGGTGTCAGGTCGGGCGGGCGGCCGTCACGACGAACGGGGTGCCCTGCTGGCAGGTGGTCATCATGCCGGGCTCGGCCCGACCGGTGACCTCGACCCGCGCACCGGGCGTCAGCACGTCACGCGGACCGCCGACGAGCAGGTAGCCGTCGAGCAGCACACAGTTGGGCTCCACGCCGCCCTGCACTGTGCCGGTCAGGGTGGTGGCACCCACACCCGGGGGCGTGCTGGGCCCGCCGGGCTTCGGTGGCTTCGGAGTCTTCGGCCCCGAGGGCGGGGTGGGATCGACGGTCGGCGGCAGGGCGGTCGGGTCGGGCGTGGGTTGGCTGGTCACCGGCTGCGCTCCCGTCGGGGTCGGGCTGGGTGTGCCGCCTCCGGTGTCCTGACTGCCGCAGGCACTCAGCGCCACGCAGACGGCCAGCACGGGAACGGCGAGCCGAAATGTCCTCATGGCTGATCTGACGTACGCCGGTCCGAGTTCGTTCCCGTGTTCAGCCGCGCACCGCCGCGGCCTTCATGTCCCGCTTCAGCTCCTGCGGCAGCGAGAAGATCAGCCGCTCGTTGGCGGTGGTGATCTCCTCGACGTCAGCGAAGCCCCGTGCGGCGAGGTGGGTCAGCACGTCCTGGACCAGGTCGTCCGGCACGCTCGCGCCGGAGGTCAGACCGACCGTGGTGGCCCCCTCCAGCCAGGCGTCGTCGATCTCGTGGGCGAAGTCGACCAGGTGACCGGCACGGGCACCCGCGTCCACGGCGACCTCGACCAGGCGGACCGAGTTCGAGGAGTTCGTCGAGCCGACGACGATCACCACGTCGCACTCGGGGGCGATCTCCTTGACGACGTGCTGCCGGTTGGAGGTGGCGTAGCAGATGTCGTCGCTGGGTGGCGACTGGAGCAGCGGCAACCGCTGCTTGAGCCGGGCGACCGTCTCCAGCGTCTCGTCGACCGACAGCGTGGTCTGGGACAGCCAGACCACCTTCTCCGGATCGCGGACGGTGACCTTGTCGGCGCCGTCCGGACCGTCCACCAGCTGGATGTGCGCGGGGGCCTCACCGGCGGTGCCGATGACCTCTTCGTGCCCCTCGTGCCCGATGAGCAGGATGTCGTAGTCCTCGGCGGCGAACCGCTTCGCCTCGTGGTGCACCTTGGTGACCAGCGGGCAGGTCGCGTCGATCGCCTTCAGCGAGCGCTGCTTCGCCTGCTCGTAGACCTCGGGAGCCACGCCGTGCGCGGAGAAGATGACGGTGGACCCCTCCGGCACCTCCTCGTTCTCCTCCACGAAGATCGCACCCTGGGCCTCCAGGGTCTGCACGACGTGCTTGTTGTGCACGATCTGCTTGCGCACGTAGATCGGGGCGCCGTAGAGCTTCAGCGCCTCCTCGACGGTCTGCACCGCACGGTCGACGCCAGCGCAGTAGCCGCGCGGCTTCGCCAGGAGCACGCGCTTGCCGGTCCGGGGAGTCGCCTCAGCCTCAGTCACCCGTCCATCGTACGTGCCGACTCCCCCACGGCCACCGGCCCACGACCCCCGTACTGACCCGGTGATCAAGAGGTTTGCGTCAGAAACGCGCCCGATGCTGACGCAAACTTCTTGATCACCGCAGGGGTCCGTAGGGTGGGCGGGTGACCGAGGGGGCGCGGAGCAGCGCGGAGGAGCCTTGGCCCGTGCGGGTGGTCAGCCAGAAGGTGGGGGCATGGATCGCCAAGCTGGGCTGGGTGTGGGTGGACGGGCAGGTGGCGCAGATCAGCCGCCGCCCCGGGGCCAGCACCGTCTTTCTCACCCTGCGTGACCCGTCGGCCGACCTGAGCCTGACCGTCACCACCAACCGGGACGTACTGGACGCCGGCGCGCCGGAGCTACGCGAGGGCGCCCGCGTGGTGCTGCACGCCAAGCCGGAGTTCTACGCCGCCCGGGGCACGCTGAGCCTGCGCGCCGACGAGATCCGCCAGGTGGGGCTCGGTGAGCTGCTGGCCCGGCTGGAGAAGCTCAAGAAGCTGCTCGCCGCCGAAGGGCTGTTCGACCGGTCTCGCAAGCGTCGGCTGCCGTTTCTGCCCGGCCGGATCGGGCTGATCACCGGTCGCGCGTCGGCGGCCGAGCGGGACGTGCTGACCAACGCGCGGCGGCGCTGGCCGGCTGTGGAGTTCCGCACCGTCAACGTGGCCGTGCAGGGACCCGCCGCGGTGCCCGACATCGTCGCGGCGCTCAAGGTGCTCGACGCCGACGAGAGCATCGACGTGATCGTCATCGCCCGGGGCGGTGGCGGCATCGAGGACCTGCTCCCCTTCTCCGACGAGGCACTCTGCCGGGCCGTCTTCGCCTGCCGCACCCCGGTCGTCAGCGCCATCGGCCACGAGACCGACGCGCCACTGATCGACTACGTCGCCGACCTGCGGGCCTCCACCCCCACCGACGCGGCCAAGCGGATCGTCCCCGACCTCACCGAGGAGGTACGCCTCATCGGCCAGGCCCGCTCCCGGCTGCAACGGGCGGTCCGCAACCTCGTCGACCGGGAGACCCACCGCCTCGACCTGCTGCGCTCCCGGCCGGTGCTGGCCCGGCCCCAGGTGATGGTCGACCAGCGCGCCACCGAGCTGACCGCGATGCAGCAACGGGCCGGACGCTGCCTGGACCACCGGCTCGCCGCCGCCGACGACGAGCTGCGGCACACCCTCGCCCGGCTGCGCGCCCTCTCCCCCGCCGCCACCCTCGACCGGGGGTACGCCATCGTGCAGCGCGCCGACGGGCACGTGGTGCGGGCGGCGGCCGAGGTGGGCAAGGGCGACCCGCTGCGGGTACGGCTGGCCGACGGCGAGCTGGCCGCCACCGTCGACGGCTGACAGAAGGGGTCCGCCTGGTCTGCTCACTGCCGTGTCGGTTCGCACCGCCACCCCTGGGCATCACCAGACACCTCGAATCGATCGAGCAGGCCGAAGGCATCCGCGGTGGCAGCACAAGCCGCTGCTCTCACCGCTGTGGCTTCCGTATCCACCACGTTCATCCCGATCCACGTGAGGTGAACCGTTGTAGACGCAACGTCGAATCCCATCGCCGCGATGGCGCGCAGCCCGATGATGGCGCCTTCCACCGCCGCCCGGGCCAGCTCGGGGTCCCGCTCAGGTTGGACAGACGTGTCGTCCAGCGGGTCGACCCTCCAGACCACCCCGGGCTGACCCGCGCGGTCCCAGCCGATCTTCACCCTCACCTCGGCGAAACCCGTCCGCCCAGCAGCTTGTCTGAGCAATCGGAACGTACCGGCACGTCGGACCACGAGCGCTCCTCGGCGGTGTCGGCTGGACAACCAGCTACTGTCGGCCGCACGTCGTGCACCAGCGCCTGCGACGTCGCCGGGCCCGGTGTGATGGGATGGTACGGATGAGCGACGACACGAAGGCCGGGCCGGACGAGCGGCTCAGTTACGAGCAGGCCCGCGCCGAGTTGGCCTCAGTGGTCGAGCGGCTGGAAGCCGGCGGCACGTCCCTGGAGGAGTCGCTGGCGCTCTGGGAGCGCGGCGAGGCACTGGCGGTGATCTGCCAACGGTGGCTGGATGGCGCGCGGGCACGGATCGACGCTGCCCGGCAGGAGCCCGCTTCCTGACCGCGGGCGGGGCGGCCGGAGCCGCCCCCACCCACGTACGTCAGTTGAACAGGCTGTACAGCTCGGCCGGCGCCTCGACGACCTGGTCCGCCGGCGGCTTCTGCGCGGCGGTGGCGGTGCCGTAGTCGGAGTACGTCATCTTGATCTCCTGGGCGGCGGTCTGCCCGGCGGCCGGCAACTGCAACACCAGCTCGCTGAGGCGGCCCTGCGGGTCCACCTTCGCGGTGAACGGGACCGTCTTCGCCTGGGTGCCCAGCGCGGCGATCGTGGCGGCGTTCAGCGAGCCCGCCTCGGCGGCCTTGGTGACGTCGATGGTGCCGGCGTACGCGCCGGTGCCGGTGCTGCGTACCTCGGTGATGCCCTGGGTCAGCACCGCGCTGCCGGCCGGGTCGACCTTGTCGAAGTCGAAGCCGAGGTTGCGGTTGCCCTTGATCCGGGCCTGGTCCAGGTGCTGGTACTTACCGAGGTTGAGCTGCTTGATGGCCGGCAGGCTGTTGGCGGTGGGGCCGGTCAGCTCCAGCTTGACCCAGCTGTCCGGCTTGTAGTGGATCACGTCGAGCTTCATCGCCAGGTCGGACGAGGGCCCACCGATGGCGATCTTCATGGCCGCGCTCTGGCTCGGCTGGTGCACCTGCCCCTCCACCGTCGAGCCGACGGCGGTGAGGGCGAACCGGAAGTTGCCGTTGCTGATCTCCTTGGTGGAGTCGAGCAGTGCCTGCTTGGCATCGCCCGGCACGGGCGTACCGCTGGCCGCGCTCGGCGCGACGGAGGAGCTCGCCGTCGGGGACGCGGTCGATCCGGCGTTGCCGGTCGTCCCGTCGCCGCAGGCAGCCAGGGCGGGCGTGAACAGAGCGGCGGCTACCAGGCCGGCGCCGAGTCGTCGAACAGTCATGCGTGTCTCCCAAGAGGGTCACCCGACGACCTGGACGGCGCCGGAAACCGGGCGACGCAGCAGCACCGTCGGCTGCGCCGCGCGACCCGGGCCGAGCAGCGCGCCCGGATCACTCCCTCTCTGTTCCCTGTTGACGGGTCGGACAATCACCCTTCTGTCCGGTTGCCCTTTCCGGCCACCACCAGGGCCGTCGATCGACCCAGCTCGCTCAGCGCAGCGAGCCGGCCAGTTCGCGCAGTTCGTTGTCCCGGGCATCGCCGATCACGATCACCGTCCGGGTCGGTTCCAGCAGCACGAGTGCCTGCTGGTTTCCCCGGGCCGTGTAGAGCTGCCAGGTGCGCCCGCCCAGCTCGGTGGGGCCCTGAGGCTGACCCTGACTGGTCAGCTCCGCGGGGAGCAACCGCTCCGCCGGCACGTTGCTCTGCAGGAGTTGGACGCCCCGCCCCTCCGGCGTGAGGTAGCCGAGCCGCAGGTTCGCGCCGCCCTCGACGGTCTGGTAGCGGGCGCTGACCGTCGACCAGTCGGAGCCGAGGCCCTCCGGTTGGCTCACCGGAAACACGTTCGCCGACCGGGCCTGCTCGATCGCGGGTGCCGGATCGACTGTGGTGGGCTCGTCGCCGCCGAGAAATCCCCGGTAGAACGCCAGCAGGAGGGCGATCGGGACGAGCAGCACCAGCAACGAGATCGCCATGTCCTTCGGCGAGCGCTCGGACTTGCCGGACTTCAGCGGAGGCGGTGGCGTCGGATCGGTCGCGGCGGGTTCACCACCGGGGCCGCTGGGGACGTCGACCGGCGGCTGACCGTCGGGCGGCGTGCGGTCGGCGGGGACGCGGTCGGCTGGCTGTGCAGGTTCCACCCCACCATCTTCGCAGCCGCCCGACCGGCGGTATCCGGGCCATCACCGCCCCGCGCCGACCCCGGGTCGGCCATCGTGTGAGGATCAGCGACAAAGCCGGCAGTGGGGGCCTCCCCGACGTCGGTCGTCCCCGCACCGTCGCGAGGAGGAGTAGCCGTCATGACGAACACCAGGACGCGGATCCCACAGGATCTCGACCGAAACCTTGCCCTCGACCTGGTCCGGGTCACCGAGGCCGCGGCGATGGCCGCCGGCCGTTGGGTGGGCCGGGGTGACAAGGAGGGCGGCGACGGAGCCGCTGTCGACGCGATGCGCAAGCTGATCAACTCGATCCAGATGCGCGGCGTGGTGGTGATCGGCGAGGGCGAGAAGGACAACGCCCCGATGCTCTTCAACGGCGAACACGTCGGCGACGGCACCGGCCCGGAGGTGGACGTCGCCGTCGACCCGGTCGACGGCACCACGCTGATGAGCAAGGGCATGCCGAACGCCGTGGCGGTGCTGGCCGTCTCCGAGCGCGGCGCGATGTTCGACCCCAGCGCCGTGTTCTACATGGAAAAGCTCGCCGTCGGGCCGGTGTACGCCGACGTGATCGACATCAACGCCGGTGTGGCGGAGAACCTGCGCCGGATCGCCAAGGTCAAGGGCACCGACGTCTCCGAGGTGACCGTCTGCGTGCTGGACCGGAGCCGCCACGACGACCTGGTCGCGCAGATCCGCCGGACCGGGGCGGGCATCCGGTTCATCTCCGACGGTGACATCGCGGGCTCCATCGCGGCCGCCCGGGGCGAGTCGGATGTCGACGTGCTGATGGGCATCGGCGGCACCCCGGAGGGCATCATCTCCGCCTGCGCATTGAAGTGCATGGGCGGTGCGATGCAGGCCAAGCTCTGGCCGCGCGACGAGCAGGAGCGGGAGAAGGCGATCGCAGCCGGGCACGACCTGGACCGGGTGCTGAGCACCGATGATCTTGTAACCGGCGACAACTGCTTCTTCGTGGCGACCGGGGTCACCTCCGGGGATCTGCTGCGCGGGGTGCGCTACCGGGCCGGCGGCGCGTACACGCAGTCGATCGTGATGCGCTCGAAGAGCGGCACCATCCGGGTGATCGACTCGTACCACCGGTTGGAGAAGTTGGCGCTCTACTCCGCGATCGACTTCGACGGTCGTCCGCTGGCCGAACAGGAGTGACCATCACCGACACAGCGACCCCACCGGTCCTGTCCGCCGCCCGCCGGATCATCGGTGTCGCGCTGGCATCGATCTCCGGGGTCGCGGTGGCGGTGCAGTCCCGCATCAACGGCGAGCTGGGGGAACGCCTGGCCGACGGCTTCGCGGCCGCTGTGGTCTCCTTCGGCGGCGGCCTGGTGGTGCTCCTGGTGCTGGTGCCGCTCACCCCCGGTGGACGGCGTGGCCTGGCCGCGTTGCGGGGCGCGCTCGCGAGGGGCGCGCTGCGGCCGTGGCAGTGCCTCGGCGGCATGTGTGGGGCGTTCCTGGTGGCCTCCCAGGGCCTGACCATCGGCTCGCTGGGCGTGGCCGTCTTCACCGTGGCGGTGGTGGCCGGCCAGAGCGGCAGCAGCCTCGCCGTGGACCGGGCGGGGATCGGACCGACGGGCCGGCAGCCGGTCACCCGACAACGGCTCGCCGGTGCGGTGCTCACCGTGCTGGCGGTCGGCCTCGCGGTCGGTGACCGACTCAAGGACCCGGGCATGTTGGCGCTGGCCCTGCTGCCCCTGATCGCCGGGGTGGGCACCGCCTGGCAGCAGGCGGTCAACGGCCGGGTCCGGGCGGCGGCCGACAGCGCGTTGACCGCCACGCTGGTCAACTTCTTCGTCGGCACGGTCACCCTGCTCGTGGCGTTCGCGATCGACCTCGCGGTGCGCGGCTGGCCGACCGGTCACCTCCCCACCGAGCCGTGGCTCTATCTGGGCGGGCCGATCGGCATCGTGTTCATCGCCATCGCGGCGGCCATCGTGCGCTTCACCGGGGTCCTGCTGCTCGGTCTGGCCACCATCGCCGGCCAGATCGTGGGGGCGGTCCTGCTGGACCTGGTCTCGCCCACAGCCGCCTCGCACCCCGGCCTGAACACCCTGCTCGGGGCCGCGCTGACCATGGTGGCCGTGCTGATCGCCGCGCTGGCGCCACCCGCCAGGCGCTGACCGCGAAGCGCCAGGCGCCCGTCTCGATCCGGACACGAGCCGGTCTGTCTCCGGTACCGAGGGTCAGCCGGCGTCGGAGGAGTGCCCGGGGAAGAGGTGCGCGCTCGGGTCGATGGCCACGGCCGCGTTGTTGACCGCCGTGGCGGCCTCGCCGAAGCCGGTCGCGATCAGCCGGACCTTGCCCGGGTATTCGGTGATGTCACCCGCCGCGAAGACCCTCGGCAGGTTCGTCGCCATCGCGCTGTCCACCAGGATGTGCCGGCGGTCGAGCTGTAGCCCCCATTCGGCGAGGGGCCCCAGATCGGCGGTGAAGCCGAGGGCCGCCACCACGACGTCCACCGGCAGCGTCTCGGCCGCACCACCGCGTACGGTCACCTCGGCGCCGGTCACCGTGCCGTCCCCGATCAGTCGGCTGACCTCGGCGTTGACCACCACCCGCACCGGCAGCGACAGCACCCGGGCCACCGTCGAGGCGTGTGCCCGGAACTTCTCCCGTCGGTGCACCAGGGTCACCGAACGGGCCAACGGCTGTAGCGCCAGCGCCCAGTCGAAGGCGGAGTCGCCGCCACCGACGATCAGCACGTCCCGGCCGGCCAACTCGGCGGGCTCCGTGACGAAGTAGACGATCCCCGAGCCGGGGCGCCGTCGGCGCACGGCAGCGGCCGAGGACTGAAGCTGCCGAGCCCGCCGGTGACCACGACCGCGCCGCAGCCGAGCTGCTCGCCGCCGGCCAGGCCGAGCACCGGACGCCCATCGGCGTACGAGAGTTTCTCGGCGCGTGTGCCGAGCAGGTACTGCGGATTGAACGGGGCTGCCTGGGCGACCAGGTTGGCCACCAGGTCGCGACCCTTGACGGCGGGAAAGCCGGCCACGTCGAGGATCAACTTTTCCGGGTACATCGCGGTGACCTGGCCGCCCGGTTCCGGCAGCGCGTCGATCACCGCCACCGACAACCCCCGGAACCCGGCGTAGTACGCGGCGAAGAGACCGGCCGGGCCGGCCCCGATCACGGCGACATCGACCTCACGCATGGCGTACCGTCGCTTTCCGCTCACGGATCAACGCTTGCTGATCTCGACCGTAGGCGGGCGATGACGGTCCGGCAAGCATGTCCCAGAGGCGCGCCGGGGAATCGGTCAGGGCAGGCGGAGTGTGTCACCCGAGTAGTCCGGCCCGTCCACGGCCGGGCGCCGCCGGCGGAACAGGATCGCCGCGACCACCCCGCCGAGCAGCCCGAACAGGTGACCCTGCCAGGAGATCCGCTCGTCGGTGGGGAGGATGCCGACCAGTTGCCAGCCGTAGAGCAGGCCGACCAGGAGGAAGACGGCGAAGTTCCACCAGCTGCGCTCGACGATGCCCCGGGTGAGCAGGATGCCCAGGTAGCCGAAGATGACGCCGCTGGCGCCGACCACCACCGAGTTGGGTGAGCCGGTGAACCAGACGCCGAGCCCGCTGACCAGGATGATGACCAGGGTCGACCAGAGGAACCGGCGGGCTCCGGCGGCCAGGACGAACGTGCCCAGCAGGATCAGCGGGATGCTGTTGCTGTAGAGGTGGTCGAAGCCGTGGTGCAGGAACGGGGAGAAGAAGACCCCGTCCAGCCCGTCGATGCGTTGCGGGATGATGCCGGCGGTGGCGTCCAGGCCGAACGCGAGACCCTGGTCGACGGCCTCGATGAGGAAGAGGAACGGGACCACCGCACACATGGCGACGAAGGCTCGGCCGAGCGCGGCGTAGAACGCCTCGGTGCCGAACCGGAAGGGGTCGCCGCTTGACGGGTGCAGGGTCACCGTACAACTGCTATCAGCAAAATCGGCCTACCGCCACTCGCGTCCCGTCCGAGCAGCCCGGCGTACGCGCGACGGCGGGGCTGGTGGTCGCCCACCTGCCCCGCCGTCGACGTCGTCAGTAGTGGCCGTTGCTCTGGAAGTAACCCCAGGCACCGCAGGGCGTCTTGTACCTGCCCTTGATGTAGCCCAGCCCCCACTTGATCTGGGTGGCCGGGTTGGTCCGCCAGTCGGAGGCGACAGTGCCCATCTTGCTGCCCGGCAGGGCCTGCGGGATGCCGTACGCACCGGACGAGGAGTTGGCGGCCTTGTGGTTCCAGCCGCTCTCCTTGGTCCAGAGCTTCTCCAGGCAGGGGAACTCGGAGATACCGAAGCCGGCGTCGATCATCATGGCGCAGCCGGTCTTGCGGTTGCCGCTGTATTCCTCGCAGGACGCCGGGATCGGCCCGGTGTACGGCTTGGCGGGCGTGTTGGCGGCGGCCTCGCGCTCGCGCTTACGGGACGCCGCGGCGGCCTCGGCCTTGCGGGCCCGCTCGGCGGCTTCCTTGGCGGCCTGCGCCGCACGCAGCTTGGCCTGGTATTCGGCGGCCCGCTGCTGGGCGAACTTCACCTGGTGGGCCGACTGCCGCTCGCGCTGGTACGCGAAATCGGCCCGGTCGACCTCGACGCTGACCTGCTCGGTCAGGCCCTGTTGCTGGGTTTCACGGTCTTCGCCCAGATAGAAGCCGCCGGCTACGCCCACGGAGAGCAGCGCCACGGCGGCTGTACGGGCACCCAACCGGCTCCACAGCCGACTCACGAAGTGGTCCCTTCGTCGGGGGCAAGGACGCGGCGCGGCTGGCCACAGGTGGGCCGTCAGCCGTGCCACGAGCGCCCCGACCGGTTGCCGGTCGCGCCGACGCACCGACCGCCGCCGATGCCGCCCATCCCAGGACGAACGATCATCAACGATGCTCATGGTGCGTGGACGCTCGTGGGACACGATTGCGCACAGTGAGGCTGATGGGAAACCAACCGACCTGTTTGTGATCTGTGCCACACCTAGAATGCGGACAAACCCCTACATAAACTCCATCAGATCGGGATGTCCTCCAGAAGATCCGTCACCATCGCGGCGATCGGCGACCGCTCCGAACGGCTGAGCGTGACGTGCGCGAAGAGCGGATGGCCCTTGAGCGCTTCGATGACGGCCGTCACCCCGTCGTGCCGGCCGACCCGCAGATTGTCCCGCTGGGCCACGTCATGGGTGAGCACCACCCGGGAGCCCTGCCCGATCCGGGACAGCACGGTCAACAGCACCCCGCGCTCCAGGGACTGGGCCTCGTCCACGATCACGTAGGCATCGTGCAGGCTGCGCCCGCGGATGTGGGTCAGCGGCAGCACCTCGAGGATGCCCCGCGAGGTGACCTCCTCCAGCACGTTCTCGTGGACCACCGCGCCGAGCGTGTCGAAGACCGCCTGGGCCCACGGCGACATCTTCTCCGACTCGGAGCCCGGCAGGTAGCCCAACTCCTGGCCACCAACGGCGTACAGCGGGCGGAACACGATCACCTTCTTGTGCCGGCGGCGCTCCATCACCGCCTCCAGCCCGGCGCAGAGCGCCAACGCCGACTTGCCGGTGCCCGCCCGACCGCCCATCGACACGATCCCGATCGACTCGTCGAGCAGCAGGTCGAGGGCGATGCGCTGCTCGGCCGAGCGGCCGTGCAACCCGAAGGCCTCCCGGTCGCCCCGGACCAACCGGACCGACTTGTCCGGCAGCACCCGGCCGAGCGCCGAACCACGCCCCGAGTGCAGCACCAGGCCGGTGTGGCAGGGCAGCCCGGCCGCCTCGTCGAGGTCGAGCGTCTCGCCGGCGTACAGCGACCCGATCTGCTCATCGGTCAGATCCATCTCGGACATGCCGGTCCAGGTCGGGTCGCTGGCCTGACCGTGGCGGTATTCGTCGGCGCGCAGGCCCACCGAGGCCGCCTTGACCCGCAGCGGCATGTCCTTGCTGACCAGGGTCACCTCCCGACCCTCGCCGGCGAGGTTGAGCGCGACGGAGAGGATCCGGGCGTCGTTGCTCTCGGTGCGGAAACCGGGAGGCAACACCCCGTCGTCGGTGTGGTTGAGCTCCACACGCAGGGTGCCGCCGACGTCGTTGGCCGGCACCGGCTGGTCGAGTCGACCATGTCGAACCCGCAGGTCGTCGAGCATCCGCAGCGACTGCCGGGCGAACCAGCCCAGCTCCGGATGGTGCCGCTTGCCCTCCAGCTCGGTGATGACCACCAGGGGCAGCACCACCTCGTGCTCCGCGAACCGGTGGAACGCCGCCGGATCGGAGAGCAGCACGGACGTGTCCAGGACAAAGGCCTGGCCGGCTGGTCGCGGCTCCTTCGGGTCGGCCGGCGCGGCGGCCGCCGTACGGCGGCTCCTGGTGGCGCGGCGGGTCGTGGCAGTCGCGGCCGGGGTCTGGTCGGCACCGGCGGTGGTACGGCGAGTCGTCACAGGCCTGCTCCGACGGATGGGCACCCGCCACCCGTGTTCCGCCTCCTCCGGTGCCCGGGGACACGGGGTCGGATGCGGAACCCCATGCGCGAGGTCGCAGATCCGGGCGGACCGGCTGGCTCGGGAGAACCCCGTGCCATGCCTAG
This sequence comes from Micromonospora sp. MGP-C2, assembly GCF_057766525.1. NCBI lineage: Bacteria > Bacillati > Actinomycetota > Actinomycetes > Micromonosporales > Micromonosporaceae > Micromonospora > Micromonospora sp. MGP-C2. The sequence continues at coordinate 5,136,324 of NZ_JBYMEN010000002.1, read as the reverse complement.
ACGCTAGCCCCGCCGGACCCTTCCGGCTAGAGGTCGGACGTGGATCTCCCAAGTCGGGTGTGCGCACACCGGTTGGCCTGGCCCCTCAGCAGCGCGGATGCCGGCAGTGGACGCGGCGGAACCGGCCGGGATGCATGCCCCCTGCGCGCATCCCGGCCGGTGGGGCCACCGTCACCGGTCTGACGGGGCCCGACGGTGCGTGTCCGCCGCGGACGACGCACCGCGCTCGTGGCGTCGGTCGGCGGGTGTACGCCCGCCGACCGACCTCAACCGGTGCGTCGGACGAGCGTGCCGGTCGGGTGCCGCCCGGTGATCGGGGCGGCCGGCGCGGTGAACGACGAGCCGGTGTACGTGGTGCCCGGGCGGGCGACGGTGCTGGCCGATCGGGTCACGCTCGCCGGGGCGACCGACAGGGCCGAGGCGATCGCCGCCTGAGCGTCGCGGCGACGCCTGTTCCAGGCGCCCCGGTCACCGTCGAAGTAGCCCTGCCGGTAACCGAAGCGGTAGCCGATGCGGTAGCTGAGCTGCCCGTGCAGCCGGCCAGCCGCATAGCTGGTGGCACCGAGCACCAGGACGAGGAAGACCGCGAGAAAAGGGCTCATCGGGCAGCTCCGGCCCGGCCAGGACGGCAGGTCATCGCTCCTCCGGCTCGATGGTGGTGGGATCCGCGACGAGCAGCCGGTCCAGGTCGTCGGTGCTGACCTCCTCGACCAGCTCGACGCTGATCCGGCAGCCGTCCAGCACGACCTCGGCCACCGAGGACCTGCGGATCTCACCGCCGGCGTCGTAGACGCGAACGCTCAGCTCAGGGCAGCCGAGATGGGTACGCCAGGCGTTCCACTCGATGCGATCGCCAACGCTCAGCGACAGGTAGCGGCAGCCTCGGGCCAGGTAGAGGCGCCAGGGGGCGGTCAGCCCCGCAGCCACTCCCTCGGCGATCAGCCCGAAGGCCTGGGCGCGGGTGGCGAGCTCGGTCACCACACCCCCTTGGCACCGGAGGGGTGACGCATGTGAGCACCAATCGTCTCATGCACGAGACACACCGTAGATTGTCCCATGGGCGTGACAGTATCAGCTTTTCGTCCGCTTACCTTCGCCACTACGGGCATCTATTCTGCCCGCGTGGCACCCCTCAACAGTGAAGCTGAATCGTTTACCGGAAACCCGAAGATCCCGTCACGTCTGCGTGACAGTGGCGAGGCGGCGCGCGCGCCCGTCGCAGGCTGGCCGTACCGTCACGGGGTGACCGAGACGGCCAATGCGCGGAAGATCGCCTTCGCCACCTTCGTCCGACGCGCCCTGGACGAGGCACGGGCGACCCGGGCCTGGAGTGGCACCGAGGTGTCCCGGCGCACCGGCGTCTCCCGGCAGACCATCAACCGGTGGGTCCGGGGCGACTGGGCCAGCGACCCGGAAGCCGAACGGGTGGTCGCCTTCTGCGAGGGCCTCGGGCTGAATCCGGCCGCCGCCTTCGCCGCGCTCGGTTGGGACCGCACCACGGCCGGCCCCCGCACGGGTCAACCCGCCCCTCCGATGGACCCCGATGTCGAGGCGCTACTGCGCCGCCTGGTCGACCCGAACGTGTCGGACGCGGAGAAGTTCCACATCCGGGAAACCATCAGATATCTCGCATACCGCCCAACGTTGCCGGTCGATGTCCGAAAAAGGGGCAATCAAGCAGGGTAGTTCCTCAGATAGCGAAAGAACGCCTGGTCGGGTTCATTCGTTTACCTCCGGGGCAGGAACGGGCACGCTAGCGTCCCTATTCGTACTGCTTGGGCTCGTCATCGGCGGGGGGACGGGACAAGGCCGAACCTAGCCCTGCGGGACAGAAGGAGGGGTCTGTCCATGACCCTGAAGTGGTTGGCAGTCGTGGTCGCAACGGTGTCGTTGACACTGTGGGCGACCGGCAACGTGGTGACCCTCGCGGTCGAAGGTGGGCAGCTTCCGCTGCTCGTCAATCTCTTTGCGCTCGTCACCGCCGGCACCGCGGTCGTCCTGGCCGTCGTCGCCGAGCTGCACGAGCGCCTCGACAACCGGATCAGCGCCCTCACCGAGTTTCTGGTGGCACGGCTCAACGAGATCGAGAACCACACCGGTGATCGCAATACCGGGTTCGTGGAGGGCTACCTGTTGAGCCATGGCCAGGAGGCGGCGGTGGTGCCGTTCGGCCGGCGCGGACGAGGAGCCGCTGAACGCTGATCTCGTACCGCCGAACGGGTCCGCTCGGCCAGGAATGAGCCCCCATCGCCGGGGTACGCTGACGCGCGTGCCGCCGTTGAATCTGGGCAATCAGCAGCCGAGAACCCCGTTGAACGCCGACCAGGCCTGGCGGATTACCGCCAGCCGGGCGGCCGGGACCGTGCTCTTCTTCGACTTCGACGGCACGCTCGCGCCCGTCGACGACGATCCGACCGCGGTGCGCCCGGCGCCCAAGGTGCTGGCCGCGATCGAGGCGTTGGCCCCGATCGTGCAGCGCGTCGCGATCGTGTCCGCCCGGCCCGTCGAGTTCCTCCGGGACCAGCTCGGCGGGCTCACCGGCGTGGACCTCTACGGCCTCTACGGGCTGGAGCACAGCCACTGCGGCGGGGAAACCGTCACCGAGCCGGCCGCGCTGCCCTGGGTGCCGACCATGGAGGAGCTGGCCGATCAGGCCCGGGCGGAGCTGCCGCCCGGCACGCTGGTCGAGTTCAAGCGGCTCTCCGTGGCGTTGCACTGGCGTACCGCCCCGCAGCTCGGCTCCACGGTGCAGCAGTGGGGGCAGGCGCAGGCCGACCGGCTGGGGCTGCGGGTGCAGGCCGGGCGGATGGTGCTGGAGCTCAAGCCTCCGGTCGACCGGGACAAGGGCATGGTGATCGGCGAAGCGATCAAGGGTGCGACCGGCGCCTGGTACTTCGGCGACGACGTCTCGGACATCAAGGCCTTCGCGGCGCTGCGCACCCGCGCCGCCGCCGACCCGGACTTCGTCGGTGTCTGCGTGGCCGTGGCCAACCCGGAGACCGGTCAGGAGGTGGCGAACGCCGCCGACCTGACGATCGAGTCCCCGGCTGCGCTGGGTGACTTCCTCACCCGAGCACTGACCCGCCTGCCCTGACCGGTCGGGCGGCGACAGCTCTGTCGCCGCCCGTTCAGACGCCGTAGCGGCGTTGTCTGGTGGCGTACGAGCGCAGGGCCCGCAGGAAGTCGATGTGCCGGAAATCCGGCCAGTTGAGCTCGCAGAAGTAGAACTCCGAGTGCGCGGACTGCCAGAGCATGAAGCCGGACAGCCGCTGCTCGCCGCTCGTGCGGATGACCAGGTCGGGGTCGGGCTGGCCACGGGTGTAGAGGTGCTCGGCGATGTGCTCGACGTCCAGCACCTCGGCCAGTTCCTCAAGCGTGCCGCCGGTGGCCGCGTGCTCCAGCAGCAGCGAACGGACCGCGTCGGTGATCTCCCGGCGACCGCCGTACCCCACCGCGATGTTGACCTCCGCACCGCCGGTGCGCTCACGGGTGCGCTCCTCGGCGCCCTTGAGCGCCGCTGCGGTCTGCGCCGGCAGCAGATCGAGAGCCCCGACGATGCGCAGCCGCCAGGGGTTGCCCTCCTCCGCCAACTCCACCGCCAGGTCCTCAATGATCTTGAGGAGTGGGTCCAGCTCACTCGCCGGACGGCGCAGGTTGTCGGTGGCCAGCAGATAGAGGGTGACGTGCCCGACGCCAGCCTGGTCACACCAGCCGAGCACATGCTTGATCTTCGCCGCGCCGACCCGGTGCCCGTCGTTCGGGTCGACGAAGCCCATTTCCTTCGCCCAACGGCGGTTGCCGTCGCACATCACCCCGACGTGTCGGGGCACCGGCTTACCCGCGAGCTTCGCCGTGAGCCGGCGCTCGTAGACGGAGTAGATAAGGTTCCGCAGCGTCATCACCTAGCAGCGTAGCGACCCTTCGACCAGATCACTGCCTCGGAGCCCCATCCCCGCCGGGCAGACCGATCCCGATCATTGCCAGCGTGCGAGCGGTGAGGCGTCCGTCGCCCAGCCCCAGCTCGACCACGTCGTAGAACACCCGGTCGTCCCGGCGGGCAGCCCGGACCGCCGCATCCACCACCCGACGCCGCCGGGCCAGCCACGCCGCAACCGAGCTGTGTCGCAGGTGGGTGCCGAGGCGGCGGCGCAACCCGTGGGCGTAGCGCTGGGCAGCCGTCTCCGGCGCCTGGGCCGCTGCCTCCCCGGCCAGCGCACCGGAGAGCAGCGCGTAGAAGATGCCCTCCCCGGTGAACGGATTGATCAGCGACATCGCGTCCCCGGCCAGCAGCGTGCGCCCCTGACCCGGTGACGGCCGGTGGGTGGACAGCGGCAGGTGATGGGCGCGCAACGCGGTCACCGTCGCCAGGTCGGTGCCGGGCAGCAGCGCGGCCAGCCGGTCCAGCAGGTACGCCCGGCTCAACGGCTCACCGCGCAGCACCTCCCCGTACCCGACGTTGGCCCGCCCGTCACCGATAGGAAACGACCAGGCGTACGCCGGCCAGCGGGCTTTCGAGGTGACGATGAGCTGCTCGGACGGGCCGGGCAGCGCCGGAGCGTACCCCCGGATGGCCAGCGCCAGGTGCCGGTCGGGATTCTGCGGGTGGCCGAGCGCCCGACGGACCACCGACCCGGCGCCGTCCGCGCCCACCACCACCCGGCCGGACAACTCGCCGTCGAGCACCACCCGGTCGGCGCGCGCTTCGACCTGGCGCACGGTGTGCCGGCGCAGCTGGGCGCCGGCCGCCACGGCGGCCGCCACCAGACGCGCGTCGAAAACCTCCCGAGGCACTGTGTACGCGGGTCGGGGCAGCGCCCGGGCCACGGCGCCACCGCCCGGCGCGATCATCCGCAGCGCGGGCAGCGGCGCGTAACCCTCCACCGCCTCGGTCACCCCCAGCTCGGCGAGCACGTCCACCGAATGCGCGGCGATCCCGTCGCCACACGCCTTGTCCCGGGGAAAGTCGGCCCGGTCCAGCAGCAGCACACTGGCACCCGCCCGTCGCGCCGTCAGCGCGGCGGCCGCCCCGGCCGGCCCCGCTCCCACCACCACCACGTCGAACTCGTCGCTCACCGCGCCTCCCTCCGACCAACGCGATGCGGCTGTGCCCGTCCCCGCACCGCCCCGACGATCCACCCGCGCCGACCGTTGTGACCGACGCCACCCGCCATCCTGCCCTCTGTCCGCTCGTGCGGGCCGCACCCGCACGGCGCTGACTTCCTGCCGTGAGGAACGCGAACGCCGCCAGCGGCAGGCGCGAGCAGTCCGGGCGTGGCCAGAAGAGGCCGCTCATGCCGGGAAGCATGAGCGCCGCGCGGAGGCGGGCCCATCTGTCCAACAGCCTGTAGACCTGCCCCGAATGTGGGGCATCGGGCAGAGCCTGGACGGCATGGACACGGGAGCCGGAGCGGAGCCGGAGCGGAGCCGGAGCGGAGCCGGAGCGGAGCCGGAGCGGAGCCGGAGCGGAGCCGGAGCGGGAGCGACTTCAGCGCGGGTCGCCACTTCAGCGCGGGTCGCCCCATATCTGGGGCAGCTCTACAGCGGCTGTCACTACCTGGTCAGAGCTGAGGGATGGCGGCCAGCCGGGCGCGGGATGGCGCCGCCGTCAGGCCGGCGTGACGTCGTCCGCGCGGGAAGCGCGGCGCAGGCCGTAGAGGGCCAGCCCAGCCGCGGCGAGCAGTGGGCCGCCGTCGCGGACCAGGCCGTCCAAGCCCAACAGCCACCAGCACAGCGGCAGGTCCACCGCGAGTACGGCCACAGTGACGACGACCAGCAGCCCACGCGCCCAGTCCTTGCCCCGCATCAGGAACGCGGTGCAGAACAGCACCGCGTAGCTGGCGGCGATGCCGGCACCGAACCAGAGCAGCACGGCCGGCACCGCGGTCAGCCGCCCGTCCAGGATGGAACCCCCGGCCACCAGGGCCGGCACCAGCATCAGCGGGCTGTAGGTGAACGCCGCCACCCGGCTGGTCAGCAGCCAGGCGCTGGCCTGCGGTCGGCGTGGAGGGGTCTCCCGCCAGGAGATGCCCTCCCGGTCGATGACGAGGCGTGGACGGTGCCGGACCAGGTGCCCGGCCAACGCCGACGAGCGGTAGAGCAGCCAGACCACTGCGGCACAGAGCGCTGTGAGGATCGCGAAGCCGAGCAGGCCGGGCAGCGGCGGCACCCCCTGCCGAGGCACGATGAGCCGGCCGACGGCGAAGATCGTGGTGACCGCGAGGATCAGCCCGAACGGGCGGGCCACCGTCCGGCCCTTCCGAACGTGCCCGATCAACAGCAGGAAACCGAACGAGCGCAGCATCGCCCAGCCGGTCCGTACGGCCAGCCCGAAACCCTGCTCCGGGGCGTACCACCAGTTGAGCAGCTCGACCACGACGGTGGCCGCCGCCGTCGTCGCGAGCAGGATGGTGAGCACCCGGACGGCGGACGGCCGCCGGACCTGGGTCTCGGCGGCCGTCCTCCTCATGGGATCCGATGTTGCCCGCAGGGGGCGCTCTTCACACCTACCGCTGCGGCTGTGCGGCGTCGAGGCGCGCGCGCAGCGCGTCCAGCTCGGCCCAGAGCACGCCCGGCAGCTTGTCACCGAACTTCTCGAACCACTCGGTGATCATCGGCAGCTCGTTGCGCCACTCGTCCGGGTCGACCTTCAGGGCGATCCGAACGTCCTCCGGGGTCATGTCCAGGCCCTCGACGTCCAGCGCGTCGGGTGCGGGAACCATACCCACCGGCGTCTCGACCGCGTCAGCCGTGCCCTCGATCCGCTCGACGACCCACTTGAGCACCCGGGAGTTCTCCCCGAAGCCCGGCCAGAGGAACGAACCCTCCGGGTCCTTACGGAACCAGTTGACGTAGTAGATCTTCGGCAGCTTCGCCTCGTCGCCGTCGGTGCCCTTGCCCATCTCGATCCAGTGCCGGAAGTAGTCCCCGGCGTTGTAGCCGATGAACGGCAGCATCGCCATCGGGTCACGCCGGACCACGCCAACGGCGCCGGACGCGGCAGCGGTGGTCTCCGAGGAGAGCGTGGCACCCATGTAGACGCCGTGCACCCAGTCGCGGGCCTCGGTCACCAGCGGGATGGTGTCCTTGCGGCGGCCACCGAAGAGGATCGCGTCGATCGGCACGCCGTTCGGGTCGAAGTACTCGTCGGCGAGGATCGGGCACTGGGTGATCGGGGTGCAGAAACGGCTGTTCGCGTGCGAGGAGAGGCCCTCGCTCTCCGGCGTCCAGTCGTTGCCCTTCCAGTCGATCAGGTGCGCTGGCGGCTCCCCCATGCCCTCCCACCAGACGTCACCGTCGTCGGTGAGGCCGACGTTGGTGAAGACGGAGTTGCCCCGGTCCAGGGTGCGCATGGCGTTGGCGTTGGTCTTCCAGTCGGTGCCGGGCGCCACACCGAACAGCCCGTACTCCGGGTTGACCGCGTAGAGGCGGCCGTCCGGACCGAACCGCATCCAGGCGATGTCGTCGCCGATCGTCTCGACCTTCCAACCCGGGATGGTCGGCTCGACCATGGCCAGGTTGGTCTTGCCGCAGGCCGAGGGGAACGCGCCGGCGATGTGGTAGGTCTTGCCCTCCGGCGAGGTGATCTTGAGGATCAGCATGTGCTCGGCGAGCCAGCCCTCGTCCCGGCCCATCACGCTCGCGATCCGCAGCGAGTAGCACTTCTTGCCGAGCAGCGAGTTGCCGCCGTAACCCGAGCCGTACGACCAGATCTCCCGGGTCTCCGGGAAGTGCGAGATGTACTTCGTCTCGTTGCACGGCCAGGCGACGTCCTGCTGGCCGGGCGCGAGCGGGGCGCCGATCGAGTGCAGCGCGTGCACGAAGTCCGCGTCGTCACCCATCGCCTCGAGAACCCGGGCGCCCATCCGCGTCATGATCCGCATCGAGGCGACCACGTACGGGCTGTCGGTGATCTCGACACCGAACATCGGGGACTCGGCCTCGACCGGGCCCATGACGAACGGGATGACGTACATCGTCCGACCGCGCATCGAGCCGCGGTAGAGATCGGTCATCGTCCGCTTCATCTCCGGCGGCGACATCCAGTTGTTCGTGGGGCCGGCGTCCGCCTCGTCGACGGAGCAGATGTAGGTGCGCTCCTCGACCCGGGCGACGTCCGTCGGATCGGTACGCGCGTAGAACGAGTTGGGCTTCTTCTCCGGGTTCAGCCGGATGAGCGTTCCGGCCTCGACCAGCTCGTCGGTGAGGCGGCGCCACTCGTCGTCGGACCCGTCCACCCAGACCACACGATCGGGGGTGGTCAGTTCCGCGACCTCACGGACCCAGGCGAGCAGTTTCGGATGGGACGTCGGGGCCTGATCAATACCCCGCACAACAGCCGGAGCAACCATGACACATCTCCTTGTGGTCGACGCTGACCGATCTATGGGATGCACGAGACTCAGCGGCGCGATGCGTCGCCTTCGTGGAAACCTGGGATTGGCCTCAGCGTAAACCGGGCAGCCTTCCGAGTCAGTGGGACTGGTTGTGAAGAACTGCACAAGGTACGGCCACGCTGCGGCATCACGAGCTGATACCCGCTTTCCCGCGCAGTTTCACGCAAATCTTGTTGTGCACCCCGGCGGACGCTTGTTGCGGTCGGACCGTGACCTGCCCCGCCGACCGGTGCGTGGATTCCCGTTCCGAGGCGCGTCAGTCCTCCCAATTGGTTACGCTGCGTTCAACGGTTTCGCGCAGGGTGACGGGCTCCTTCGAGCGACCACGCCTGCTCGCCGTTGCTACCCCTCTGACTGGTCGGCAGCCGGTAGGCTCCCTGCGTGGCCGCCACGATGACCGGGGAGCAACCGGGACCCCGGCAGACCCGACGGGGTCTGGTCGGCAAACTGCTGGACCGCTTCGGCCACCTCGTCCGCGAGATGAGCAAGTTCGCCACCGTGGGCGGGATCGCCTTCCTCATCGACTTCGCGCTCTTCAACTACCTGACGAGCAGTCGCGGCGTCGAGGAGTTGACGGCGAAGACCATCTCCACCGTGATCGCGGCCTCCGTGGCCTTCATCGGCAACCGGTTCTGGACGTGGCGACACCGTCAACGCAACAACCCGGCCCGTGAGTACGCGCTGTTCTTCCTGTTCAACGCGGTCGGCCTCGGCATCGCGGTGGCCTGCCTCGCGCTCAGCCGGTACGGGCTCGGCAGCATCTGGCCGTCCGTGTTCCAGACGCGTCTGGCCGACAACGTGGCCAGCTACATCGTCGGCACGGGGCTTGGCACGCTGTTCCGATTCTGGTCGTACCGGCGGTTCGTCTTCGTCGAAGCGGGAACCCCGACTCTTCCGCAGGTGAAGCCCGAGCGTGACCACCGAGCGTGACCTGCCGCCCACCTCGTTCGGCCGGTGATCACCGGCCGCACCAACTGCCCTAAGGTGTTTCGCATGCGTCTTGTCCGTCTGCTGCCTGAGCGCTGGCAGAAGTTCATCCACGAGGCGCTCAAGTTCGGCATCGTCGGCGGCATCAACACTGTCATCAATTACGCGGTGTTCAATGCCCTTGCACTGACTGTTTTCGTCAATGGTCAGTTGAAGGCGACCGTGATCGCGACCATCGTCGCCACGATCACGTCGTACCTGATGAATCGGCACTGGACGTACCGAGATCGCCCGAAATCGGCACTTCGCCGGGAATACATCCTTTTCTTCCTATTCAACGGTGCCGGTCTGCTCATTGAGCTTGGTGCCGTGGCCGCAGCCAAGTACGGCCTCGGCGTACACGGCCTCCTGGCACTGAACGTGGCCAAGACCGTCGGTGTCCTGCTGGCCACGCTGTTCCGGTTCTGGTCCTACCGGACCTTCGTCTTCCAACCCGTCGCACCGGTCGAGGAGGAGACGAAGCCCGACTCCACCTGGCACGGCATCCCGCGCGACGAGTGGGACACCATGGCGGAGATGGACCCGGTCGCCGAGCTCGCCGAGTCCGTGTCCGAGCTGGAGGAAGCGGAGTCCGTGCAACGCGGTGACCTACCGCCCGGCGCACCCACCCAGGGTCGGGCCACGCCGCTGAGCGTCAGCCCCGCCGCCGACCTGGACGCGGAACTCGCCGCGGAAATGCACGTCGGCACCCGCCGTTCGCCCCGCCGGTGACGACACCCGCCGCGCGCTCCGGCACCGGGCAACCCGCCGAGCTGTTCTTCGAGGATCTCGTCCCGGGGCTCACCGTCGATCTCGGCGTGGTCACCGTGGACGGCGACGAGATGGTCGCCTTCGCCCGCCGCTTCGACCCGCAGTGGTACCACGTCGATACCGACCTGGCCGGGGAGAGCCGGCACGGCGGGTTGATCGCGAGTGGCTTCTACACGGTCAGCCTGTTCATGCGCGCGTACGTCGACCACCTGCTGTCCCGGGCGGCCGCGGACGCCTCCCCCGGTCTGGAGGAGCTGCGCTGGCTCGCTCCGGTGCGCGCCGGGGACCGGCTCGCCGTCCGGGTCGACGTGATGGGCGCCCGGCCGTCCACCGCCCGCCCAGGGCTGGGCACCGTCAGCCTCACCGGCACCATGCTGCGCCTCGGCCCGGACGACCGGCCCGAGCAGGAGGTGCTGCGGACCCGCTTCCGTGGCTGGTTCGCCGCCCGACCGACCGAAGCCGAACCAGCCGGCCCGGCCGACCCACCCGAGGCGGATCTGCCCGAGACTGACCGGCCCGACGACGGCCCGACCGGCGCTGACCAGCCCGCGAGCGACCCAGCCGAGACCAGCCCGGACGGGACCGACCCAGCCGAGACCAGCCCGGACGGGCCCGAACAGCCCGAAGGCGGCCCGACGAAGGCCGAACCACACGACTGACCCGCCCCGACTCCGGCCAGGGCGGGCCTCAGTCGGCGCGGACGATCAGGTCGTGGTGTCGCGCAGCGGCTTTCCCTCGCGCATGTCGGCGAGGATGTCGCGCATCTCCCCGTCACCCAGCGAGTGCTTGTCGTGCTGTGCCTCGACCAGCTCGTACAGGGTGGTCTGCACCCGGCCGACCCCCGGCACGTCGGCGAGCACCGACTGGCCGCGCTCGCCGGCCGACTCGATGGTGAGCGTGCCGCAGCCGAGCAGCCGCTCGAAGAAGTGCTGGTTCATCGAGTGGTCGTTGATCCGGGTGAGTGGGAGGTCCCGCCGGTCCCGGGAGAAGACACCCTGCTGGAGCAGCACGCGCTCGTTGGTGAACAGGTAGTGGGTGGTCCGCCAGACCAGGAACGGCCACAGACCGAGCCAGAGCACCGCGACCAGGGCGACCACCCCGATCACGGCGATCGCGATCGAACCACCGCTGCTCTCGGGCAGCAGGAGCACGCCGACCACCACCGCGGCGATGGCCAGCACCAGCACCACGATCGGCCGGATCAGTGCCTTCCAGTGCGGATGCAGGTGCAGCACGACGTGCTCGTCCTTGGTGAGCACGTCTTCTGGAAACGCCACGGGGAACCTCCAACGCCTTCTTCTCGACGCGCAGACGGTAAACCCCCCAGGGCCCACCACAACATCCGCCACGCGGCCCCACCCCGCTCTTCCCGATCATGCACGTCGGGGCGCCGCCCTGCGGCTCTCGCCCGTCGCGCGTGGGCGGCGACCGCAAGATCGCGGGAGGGTGGATCAGCGCAGGTGGAGGACGTCTCCAGCGGCCAGGGTGCGGGTGGCCGTCGGGGTGGCCACCTGAAGCTGGCCGTCCCGGTCCACCCCGGTGGCGGTGCCGGTCAGAACCTCCCCGTCGGGGAGCAGGACGCGCACCTCACGACCAACCGTTCCGCACGCCGCCAGGTAGGCGTCACGCAGGCCGCTGGCCACCGCGTCGCCGCCCGCCGAACGCCAACGGTCGTACCACTCGGCCACCGCGCGCAGCAGGGCCCGCAGCAGCGGGTCCCGGTCGGTTGCCACCGCGCCGGCCAGCTGCAGCGAGGTGGCCGGCAACCCGGTCGGGTTGACCGGCAGCTCGTCGGCGCGCAGCGTCACGTTCAGCCCGATGCCGAGCACGATGGCCGGCGGTTCGTCGGGCGAACGACCCGGCACGACCTCGGCCAACACGCCCGCACACTTCGCGCCGTCGATCAGCAGGTCGTTGGGCCACTTCAGGGAGGCTTCCAGCTCGGCCAACCGGGCCACCGCCTCCACCAGCGCCACCCCGGCCAGCAACGGCAGCCACCCGTACCCCGTGGGTGTCACCGGCAGCCAGCCGCGGTCCGGCACGGCCTCGCCGGGTCGCAGCAGCACGCTGGTGGCGATGCCGGCGCGCGCCGGCGACTGCCAGACCCGACCGCGCCGGCCGCGCCCGGCGGTCTGCTGCTCGGCGACCACGACCAGGCCCTCGGGCTCGCCGGCCCGGGCGGCCTCGGCCACGTCGGCGTTGGTGGAGCCGGTCTCGGCGCGCAGCTCCAGCCGGGCCCACGGCCCGTTCGGCGCGATCAACGCGCGGCTCAGCCGGGCCGCCGACAGCGGCGGGCGGTCCAGATTGGTGTACGGGGAGCCCGACATTCCGCCAGCCTACGACGGTCGCCACGGCGGCACTGAGGCGTACTGCACAGCGGCACCGACCTGAACCATCGTTATATTCCCTGGGTGACTACCGAGACCGGGACCAACATCCACAGCACTGCCGGCAAGCTGGCGGACCTGGAGCGCCGGGTCGACGAGGCGGTGCACGCCGGGTCGGCCCGCGCGGTCGAGAAGCAGCATGCGCGCGGCAAGAAGACCGCCCGCGAGCGAATCGAGATGCTGCTCGACGAGGGCTCCTTCGTCGAACTCGACGAGTTGGCCCGGCACCGGTCCACGGCCTTCGGGCTGGAGAAGAACCGCCCGTACGGCGACGGTGTGGTCACCGGCTACGGCACGGTGGACGGCCGGCAGGTGTGCGTCTTCGCCCAGGACTTCACGGTCTTCGGCGGCTCGCTCGGCGAGGTCTTCGGCCAGAAGATCGTCAAGGTGATGGACCTCGCCATGAAGATCGGCTGCCCGGTGGTCGGCATCAACGACTCCGGTGGCGCGCGCATCCAGGAGGGCGTGGTCTCGCTCGGCCTCTACGGTGAGATCTTCTTCCGCAACGTGCGGGCCTCCGGCGTCATCCCGCAGATCTCTCTGGTGATGGGGCCCTGCGCCGGCGGCGCCGTCTACTCCCCGGCGGTCACCGACTTCACCGTGATGGTCGACCAGACCTCGCACATGTTCATCACCGGCCCCGACGTGATCAAGACGGTGACCGGCGAGGACGTCGGCATGGAGGAGCTGGGCGGGGCACGCACGCACAACTCCCGCAGCGGCAACGCGCACTACCTCGCCAGCGACGAGGAGGACGCGGTCGACTACGTCAAGGCACTGCTGTCGTACCTGCCGTCGAACAACCTCGACGAGCCGATGGTCCTCGAGGCTCCCGCCGACCTGACCGTCAGCGACGAGGACCGGGCCCTGGACACCCTGATCCCGGACTCGGCCAACCAGCCGTACGACATGCACACGGTGATCGAGCACGTCCTCGACGACGGGGAGTTCCTGGAGGTCCAGCCGCTCTACGCGCAGAACATCGTGGTCGGCTACGGCCGGGTCGAGGGACGGCCGGTGGGCGTGGTGGCCAACCAGCCGATGCACTTCGCCGGCACCCTGGACATCGCCGCCTCGGAGAAGGCCGCCCGGTTCGTCCGCACCTGCGACGCGTTCAACATCCCGGTGCTGACCTTCGTGGACGTGCCCGGCTTCCTGCCCGGCACCGGCCAGGAGTGGGACGGCATCATCCGCCGGGGCGCCAAGCTCATCTACGCGTACGCCGAGGCGACCGTCCCCAAGGTCACCGTGATCACCCGCAAGGCGTACGGCGGGGCGTACGACGTGATGGGTTCCAAGCATCTCGGCGCGGACCTGAACTTCGCGTGGCCGACCGCCCAGATCGCCGTGATGGGCGCGCAGGGCGCGGTGAACATCCTCTACCGCTCCGAACTGGCAGGCGCCGACGACCCGGCGGCGGTCCGGGCCGAAAAGATCGCCGAGTACGAGGACACCCTGGCCAACCCGTACGTGGCGGCCGAGCGCGGATACATCGACTCGGTGATCCCCCCACACGAGACGCGCACCCAGATCGTCCGGGCGCTGCGCGTGCTGCGCACCAAGCGGGAGACCCTGCCCCCGAAGAAGCACGGCAACATCCCGCTCTGAGCCCTTGTCGCGGCCCCTGCGGCGCTGATCGCGCCTGATCCGCGCCTGATCCGCGCAACTTCAGCGTTGTTGCTGCCTCCCGGCGCCGGGAGGCACCAACATCCCTGATGTTGTGCGGATCATCGCCGCGTGTTGCTCGGGTCGAGCGCCTCGGTTGGGGTCAGCAGGCCGGGTTGGCGGCGGCGCACATCCGGGCTGCCGCCGCCACGGCGAGCTGGCGGAGTTTCGCCTCGGTGCCGCCATCTGCGATGCGGAGCAGCGAGACAGTGTCACCGACCCGGACGACGGCCAGGAGGGTCGGCGGCGGTGCATTGCCGAACGTCTGCCCGGTCTGCACGTCCCGAGCAGCCGTGAACGTGTCCCGCAGGATGGCGGCGTCGTCCCCCGCGAAGCCCCGCTGCACCACCGCCCACCGGTGGACCACCTCCACGGTGTGGGTGCTGTCCACCGTCTCCGTGCCCGCCAACTCCCACTGCTCGACGCTTCGCCACTCGGCGCACGGCGCGACCAGGTCGTCCAGACTGGTGAAGAGCTGTCGAGCCGTCTGTGGTTCCAGCCTGAAGAGATCCTGCATGACCAGGGCGTCGCCCGGCACCAGGACGCCCTGAGTGGCCTTCCGCATGAGGGTCTGTGAACGGGACAGGACGGACATCTGCCAGCCGTCCGATTGCCCCTGGCTCGTCCGGCAACGGAGGAGCGTGTCGTCCAGCCGGACCGGCTCGCCCAGCCCTGCCTGGCTGAGCTGCACGTAAACCGGCTCCGGCAGGTCGGTCGGCTGGAGCAGGGCGTCGGTGGTGATCTCGTGCCGGGTCGGCGAGGCGGAGGCTGCCGGCTGAACCAATGGCGGGGACGTCCTCGGCGCGGCGACCGCCACGGCGGAAACCCCGGCGAGGGCCAGCACGACGGTGGACACCACGATCCTGCGCTGGCTGCGGCGACGGGCTCGGGCGCGGATCTCCTGCGGCTCCGGCCAGCGCACGTCGAGCAGGTCCCGCCGGACGTGTTCGACGAAGGTCGGTTCGTCACGCATCGGTGGCCTCCTCCAGCTCAGAGACGGCGAGCAGGCCGGCGAGCGCGGCGCGCCCCCGGGAGAGTCGAGCCTTGACCGTGCCCACCGGGGCCGCGGTCTCCCGTGCCACCTCGGCGACCGGCATGCCGACCAGGTAGTACAGGGCGATGGCGACGCGTTGCTCCTCGGGCAGCAGACGCAGCGCGGCGACCACCTCGACGGTGTCGGTGCCCGGGCCGGGGACGGTCTCGACGGCCCCGTGTCGCAGATACGCGCGAGCACGACTGCGCAGGCTGCGCCACCGGCTGACCGCGATGCGGCTGGCCACGACCCGCACCCACGCCTCCGGCTCGTCGTACCGGCTCACCGTCGACCAGCGCTGCCACGCCCGGATGTACGCCTCCTGCACGGCGTCCTGTGCCTCGCCCCGGTCGCCGGTGAGGGCGTAGACGAACCCGAGCAGCCGTTGACGGCTCCCCCGGTAGAACTCGTCGAACCCGTCGACGTCCGGCACCCGCTACCTCCCCGTGTCGCTCGCAGGGAACACGCGCCGGGCAGGGTCGTCGGTTGCCCCGATCAGCCGATCATCTTCTCCAGCTCGACGAGCGGGAACGCCCCGGCCGCGATTCGCTCGCGGACCGCCCGGCGTACGGCCCGCTGGACGGCGACGTTGACCGGCGTCGCCACGCCGTGCAGCCGGCCCAGCAGCGCGATCTCGCCGTTGAGGTGGTCGACCTCGGTCGAGCCGGTGCCCCGGGCCAGGCTCTGCCAGGTGGAGCCACCCGAGCGGGCCTCCCCGTCGACCGGGCGCTGCCCTACCAGGTCACCGCGTTCGACCTTCTCCTCCTCCGGCGAGGTGTGCGCGATCCCGGCGGCGGCGAGCGCGGCGACACCTTCGCCGCGTACCCGCTCAACCAGCGCGTCCGGGATGCCCTGCCCGAGCAGCGCCTGGAGGCCGTTGCCGAGGTTGCTGAGCAGCTTGCCGTACTTCCAGCGCAGCACGTCCGCGCGCACCGGGGCGACGAAACCGGCGGCGTCCAGATCCGCGGCGATGGCCCGGTCGCTGTCGTCGGCGCCGCCCGGGTAGCGACCGATGTGGAGCATCCCGGGGTGCGGGTAGCCGTTGGCGACAACCACGCCCGGGTCCAGATGGGTGGCCGGCAGCCAGACACAGACCGGGTGCACGTCGGCGAAGAGGCGTAGCGCCGCTCGCTCGTTCGCCACCCCGTTCTGGGCGGTCACCAGCGGCAACCGCTCGCCCGCCGTACCGCCGCCGACCACCGGGGCGTCCACCCAGGCGGCCAGCGCACCGGCGGTGTCCTGCGACTTGACGGTGAGCACCAGCACCGTGTCCGAAGGCAGTGGCCGCTCGTCGGGCCCATCCACGGCGGTGAGCCGGGCGGTCACCTCACCGTCGGGCTGCCGCAGGGTCAGACCCCGCGCACGAATCGCGTCCAGGTGAGCGCCCCTGGCCACCAGTGTCACGTCCCGGCCGGCCTCGGCGAGCCGTACGCCGATGGTCCCGCCTACCGCACCCGCGCCAATGATCACGTACCGCATGACGCCCATTCTGCCCGCCGCCACCCCTCCCGCCGTCGATCATGGAGTTGTGGTGCCTGGCTGCGGAGGTATTGCGGCTTTCGCGGCCCACCACAACTCCTTGATCGACCCGAACGGAGGCCGGGGGGTTGAGCGTCAGGCCTGCATCGGTGAGGATCGGGCCGGTCAGGAGCAGGGCGCCCGTGATCAGGGCGGCCAGGTTGACCAGGGCGAAGACGGTCACCCAGAAGAACGCCGGGAACGGGGTCAGCCCCGCGAGCTGGTCGGCGTCGGAGGCGGGCATCCGGCCGCGCGACCGCAGCCGTTGCAGCTCCACCACCGGGCGCACCCCGCCGAGCAGCAGAAACCACACCCCGGCGTACGCGAACGCGGCCTGCACCTGCGGGGTGGCGTACCAGGAGACGGCGAACACCAGCGCGCCGGTGACCAGCAGCGACACCACGCCGAAGGCGTTGCGGATCATGATGAGCATGGCGAGCAGCAGCGCCACAGCGACCCAGAGCAGCAGGGTGATCCGGTTGCCGCCGAGCAGCCACGCACCGGCCAACCCGACCAGGGGTGGGGCGACGTATCCGGCGAGCAGGGTGAGGATCATGCCGGGGCCGGTGGGTCGCCCTGCGGAGAGCGTGAGCCCCGAGGTGTCCGAGTGCAGCCGGATACCGCGCAGCTTGCGGCCGGTGAGCAGGGCGACGAGCGCGTGCCCGCCCTCGTGGGCGATGGTGATGGCGTTACGGGCGATCCGCCAGGGCAGTCGGGTGGACACCACCACCAGCGCGACGGCCGCGGTGATCAGCACCAGCAGCGGGGGCGGGTCCGGCTGCGCACCGAACAGCGTGTCCCACAGGTCGCCCAGCCCGTCCATCGACATCATGGGGCGCGAGCCTACCGGCGGCGTTCCGTGTCGCTCCCGAGGCACCGGCTCGTATCCTGTGAAACTGATCGGGCGGCGAGTGAAGCGGGAGGTGAGCGCCGATGAGTGCCGAACCCCTGGGACACCATGTCGGGCTCTGGACCGAGGCCGACTACTTCGCCTTGGGTGAAACCCCGGACCGGATCGAGCTGCTCGACGGGAGCCTGATCGTGAGCCCTGCCCCGAGCAAGCGGCACCAGTTGGTGTCGTGGGAACTCGTCTACAGCCTGCGTCGAGCGGTGCGACCACAATCCCTCCTCGTCTTCGAGGCGGTCAACGTTCGACTCGGGGTGGATCGGATCGTCATCCCCGATGTGGTTGTTGCGGACACCGACGACGAGGGCACGGCGGTGGAGGCTGCCGAGGTGGTGCTCGTCTGCGAGATCGTCTCGCCCGGCAACGCCGCCGCCGACCGGCTGGTCAAGATGCAGCTCTACGCCATTGCGCGAATCCCCTGGTATCTGCTGGTCGAGCAGGACGGGGACGGTCACTCATTGCGGCTGTTCCGGCTGGACGGTGAGCACTACGTCGAGGACCAGGTGGCAAAGCCGGGCGAGACTCTGACCGTCGTCGAGCCGTTCCGTTGGCAGCTCGACCCGGCCACTCTCCGCTGAACCACCCTCCACGACCACGGGGCCTTCACGACCCGCCGATGAAGCTTTTCTCTGCTCGCCTTGCGATCTAGGGCACTTAGCTTCAAAGATGGTTGTCGATAGAGTCACCCCCTTGGAGGCACTCATGGCCCGTACCCGATCATCGCTGCGCCGCGCACTCGCGGCCGGCCTCACCGTCCTCGCCACCGCGGCGGCGGCCCTGGTCGCGACCGCCGGACCGGCGTCCGCCGCCACCACCCCGGGCGTCGACGTATCCAACTACCAGGGCGCCATCAACTGGACCAGCGTCCGCAACGCGGGCATCCAGTTCGCCTTCATCAAGGCGACCGAGGGCACCAGCTACAAGGACCCGCGCTTCAACGCGAACTACGTCAACTCGTACAACGCCGGGGTGATCCGCGGGGCGTACCACTTCGCCCGGCCGAACATCTCCGCCGGCTCCACCCAGGCCAACTACCTGGCCTCCAACGGTGGCGCCTGGTCGGCGGACAGCCGCACCCTGCCGGCGGCCCTGGACATCGAGGGCAACCCGTACGCTGGCGGCTACTGCTACGGGCTCAGCACGACCGGAATGCGCAACTGGGTGCAGGACTTCCTGAACACCTACCGCTCCCGCACCGGCCGGTACGCGGTCATCTACACCACCGCCAGCTGGTGGAACCAGTGCACCGGCAGCTGGACCGGCCCGTGGGCGAACCACCCGCTCTGGCTGGCCCGCTGGTCGAGCACGCCGGGTGCCCTACCGGCAGGCGCGTCGGTGTGGAGCTTCTGGCAGTACACCAGCACCGGGGCCGTCTCGGGAATCAGCGGCAACGTGGACCGCAACTACTGGAACGGCGACCGGAGCCGACTGATCGCGTTGGCCAACAACACCTGACCGGGCCGTTGGCGGCAGCGGGATCGACGGTCACCAAACGGTCGACAATCGGTCCGGCTGCCGCCACACACCGGGCTACGGGTCAGGCCCGCCGCCGACTCAACGCCGGCACCATCACCGGAGCATCCTCGCGGACCAGCGCGTCCCGCCGGCTGAGCCGCCGGACGCCCACCGAACCAACGGTGATGGCAACGACGCCGAACAGCGCGACGAGTACCGGAAGCCCAACGCTGATCAGCAGCAGTGCCACATCGCCGAGTGCGACGAGCATCCACAGTGCCAGCCGGGGCCGGGCGTTCCTGTATCGGTAACCCATGTCGCACCTCCCTCCGTCGTTGGAGATCAGATACCCCGAACGACGCAAGAACATGCGAGAGAGGTTCGCGCAGGTGCGGAACGCCTGTCAGTTGACCCGATCGGGCTTGAAGCCCTTGACGATCTGGTCGAAGTTGGCGAGGTTGGCCTGCCAGTCCTTCTCCGCGATCTCCCACCGGATGGCGTAACCCCGGTTGGTGGCGGTTACGAAGCCCCGGTTGCGCACGTGGATGCGGGTGCCGTCCCGGCTCTCCAGCCACTCCCAGTCGGCGCAGGTCCGATACCAGTCGCAGGACTTGATGCTGCCCACCAACTGATAGTTGGTGACCCGGCCCTTGCGGTACGGTTCCTGACCCTTCCAGTCGACGACCGCGTCCTTCTTCGGGCTGGGGGTCCACTGGACCAGCAACTTGCCAGGCCCGCCGGACTGGTTGAAGACGACCGTGTCCGAGCTGGTCTGACGGCCGCTCCAGCCGGGTGGGAGCGGAATGGAGAAGGTCGGCCCCTCGTGCAGCTTCCAACCCGCCGGCAGCGCGTTCGGGTCGATCGACGGCGTGGCCGAGGGCGACGCACTCGGTGCGCCCGTGGTGGGCGGAGGCGCCGCCGGAGCCGAGGACTGCGCCGGCGCCGACGTCGCGGCCGCACCGGTCGTCGGGCCGGTCTGCGGGGTCTCGTTGTCGTCGCCCTTGGTGAGCATCGGCACGATCACCACGAGGCCGATCAGCAGCAGGGCCACAAGCGCCCCGATCAGCACGTTGCGTCGGGTGTTGTTCGGCTTCGTGCCGTCCGACGGCGGGACCGCCGCACGCCCGGCCGGACTCACCGGCGGCATGAGCGACGTCGGCGTCGTCGGCTTGCGCTGCTCCGGGGCCACCGGCGGTCCGTCGACCACAGTCGGTTCTTCGTCGACGTTCGCCGTACCGTCGCCGACGCTCGTCGTACCGTCGCCGGTCGTGTCGGCCGTGGCCGTGACCTTCGCGGTCGGGTCGGCATCGGACGGGCTGTCGATCGTGGCGGTCGGCTCGGCCGGCACCACCGCGGTCGGGTCGGCTGGCACCGGTGCGGTCGGGTCGGAATGCTCGCCGGAGGGGACGACGGTCGTCGGCTTGGCATCGCCAGCGGGGGCCGCAGCAGCGGCAACCGAGGCTGTGGCGGAGGCCGGCGGCGGCGACACCGGCCGGTCGGCGCTCTCGGCAGGTCGCGGTGCCGGCACCACCGGCAGGCGCGGCTGGCGCGGGCCGTTCGGCCCCGGCCGGCGTACGCCATCGAGCAGTGAAATCCCGCGCGCCCGCTTGCCCCCGGCGCGGCGCAGCAACCGCTCCGCCACCTCGGCGGTGATCCGCTCGTTCGGGTCCTTGCGCAGCAGCCCGTTGAGCACGGCCTTGAGCGGGCCGGCGTTCTTCGGCGGCGGGATCGGCTCGGTGGCCAGCGCGGCCAGGGTGCCGATCGCCGACGGCCGAGCGTACGGAGACTTGCCCTCCACGGCCGCGTAGAGCGTCGCGCCCAGCGACCACAGGTCCGCCTCCGGCCCGGCGGTGCCGTCGCGGGCACGCTCCGGGGAGATGTACGCCGGTGAGCCGAGAACCATGCCGGTGCGGGTCACATTGGGGTCACCCGGGATCGTGGCGAGACCGAAATCGGTCAACACCACCCGGCCGTCGTCACCGAGCAGCACGTTGCCCGGCTTGACGTCGCGGTGCATGACGCCCGCCTTGTGCGCGGCGCTCAGGGCACCCAGCACACCGAGGCCGATCTCCACCGTCTGGGCCACCGACACCGGGCCGTCTTCGGCGAGAGTGTCCTGCAACGACTTCGACGCCACGTACTCCATGACGATCCACGGATCGCCATCGGTGCGCAGCACGTCGAAGATGCGGACGACATTGGCGTGGTTGAGCCGGGCGATGGCCCGGGCCTCCCGCAACGAGCGCTCCCGCATCTCGCGGCGCTCCTCGTCGGTGAGACCGGGCGGCGGCACCAACTCCTTGATGGCGACGTCCCGGTGCAGCACCTCGTCGCGCGCCTTCCACACCCGGCCCATGCCGCCCTGGCCGAGCGGCGACAGAAGCCGGTATCGGTCAGCGACAAGTTGGGGAAGCGCGTTCGACATCGGTGAGACGGTACCCGGACCCGCCGACGCTCACACCGCCGGCACGCCACTGTCCGCTTCCCGCAACTTCGCGCCGCGTACCCTGGCGTCATGTCTGCCGAAGAGCCGCTGATCCGGGTCGTCCGCGGCGTACCCACCGCCGAGGAACTGGCCGCCCTCGTGGGGGCGATCGTCGTCCGCTCCCGCCCGGCCACGGCCCCCGCACCGGCGGCCACGTCCGCCTGGGCGCACAGCGGCCGACCGGCCAGCTCCCGCGGGTGGCGCGCCGCCGGCCTGCCCCGCTGACCCGACCCGCCCGGGCGGGGGCTGCCAGGGGCACGCCCAGCCGTTACCCTCACTCAGGGAAGCGGTGCCGTCACAGGTAGGGAGGATCCATGATCCCCGAAGAGGGCCGGCCAGCGCCCTGGCTACGCGGTTACGGCGGCATCGAGGCCGACATCAGCCAGCTCCGCGACTTCGCCGACCGGCTGGCCGCCGAGGTCGAGAGCAACTACGCGCCGCACCTGTCGTACATCGCCGAGGACATGTCCGCGAAGCTGCCCAACCCGTGCGACGCGTTCGTCGAGCTGGTCACGTTCCTGCACGCGCACCACGAGACGCAGCAGGCCACCGCCGACATGGTGTACGCCGTCCGGGGCGCCACCGGCCACCTGGCCGCCGCCGCCGATCGGGTCGCCACGCACTACGCCGACAGCGACGCCTTCACCGCCGCCCGCGTCGTCGACGTGCGACGGGCCCTCGCCGACCCGAGCACCGTCCTGTCCGGCCGCCCGACACCCATGCTGACCGACCCGACCGGCCCCGACGCCGAAGGACCGGTGGTGCTGCCGTGATCGAACGGGGCACCGGCCGCACCTCCGGCCTCACCGACTGGCAGCTCATGGACGTCAACAGCATGTGGGCCTGCCTGCACGACCACGACACCGCCAACCACTGGAAACAGGTCGCCGGCTGGCGCAAGGTCTGCGACCTGGCGCAGATCCACCTCGGCCGCCTCCAGGAATACCGGCGCGGGCTCGCCGAGGCCTGGCCACCCGAGACCAGCGCCGCCTCCAGCACGTACCTCGCCGAACTCGACCAGCTGATCGACAAGGTTCGGCGCACCCACGACGCAGCCGCCGCGAACTACACCGCCCTGTCCGCCGCCACCCAGGCCATCGGCACCACCCGCGCCGCGCTCAGCAAGATCTACGAGGAGTACGCGGCCAAGCTCCAGCAGAAGCAGGCGTACGACTCGATGGCCGCCGACCCGAAAGCCGTGATGGGCAACCGGGTCACCGAGGCGCCCGTTACGGATGGCGAGCTGGAACGGCTGAACTCGCAGGCACGGGCCATGATGTTCAGCCTCAGCGGAGAACTGCAACAAGCCCAAGCGACGCTCCAAAAACCACCGCCACGACCCGCCCCCCGGATCGATGAGCAGCTTTCAACTACGTCGGTAGAAGCCGCTCCGCTAATTCCCCCTATTATTCCGGTACCGATTCGACCATCGGGACCGAGTTACCCAGCCGAACGCCCGCCGAGCAATCCCCAAGCAGAGCGATTGTCCACAGCGACTGGGGTGGGTCCTGTACTTGGCGGGGCAAGCATGACGCCAGCTACACCAGTCCAGGACTCGCTACGCTCTCCGCAGTTGGGCCAGGTAAACCAGCCTTCAAGCTTGGGGCTGCCACCAAACCTCGGGCCCGCTCCCACTGGGTCGCGAATCGGCCGGGCGCCGACTGAACCACGCGGACCGCTTGGACGACAAACTTCTGAGGGATCTAGAGGCAATGGGGTCAGCCCAACGACAACGCCCCGACCGATGCCACCTGGCGGCTTAATCGGTGGAACACCCGCTCTAGGACTTGGTCAACCGAACAGTGGTTCAACCCCACCGCGTCGAGTCAATCCCGTTGGGGGAGTTATCGGGGGTGGTAGCGCTGGAACAGCACCAACGGGAGGGGCAGGCTCACGGCCGAGTGCTCCGCGTGCGCACGGTGGCGCAAATGGCATGCCGCCCCTTGGTGGCGCCCCTGGCACAGGCACCAATTGGAGCTTGGGCAGCCCATCCGCTCGCGCTGGGCGACCCCATCACGATGACGGCGACGGGAAGCCAGACAGGTGGGACCCTGACCATCCTTGGAGAACAGAGCAAGGAGTAGCCCCAGTCGTGCTGCCGCCCGACGAGGATGGTCCGGTCGACCCAGGCCCCGCCCTCGGCCTTCCTCGGTGAGATCATTTCTTGTCCTCACCTTCCTGGCGGTGTTAACCCTTCCGGGGGGAACTGCCGCACCTAATTTTCAAATTCCTGACAATCGCACCAACCCGGAGCAGTGGCACCTAGGATTTCTCAGGGTCGCGGATGCGCACAAGATTAATCAGGGCGACGGAATTACGGTTGCACTTCCGGATAGCGGCGTAGATCAGCACCCGGACCTACAAGGGAACCTCCTTCCCGGCAAGGATGTGATCCCTGGAGGCAGCGGGGATGGACTTGCCGACAAAGACGGTCACGGGACAGGCATGGCTGGACTGATCGCTGCTCACGGCGAAGGGAAATTAGGCGCAGTTGGCATTGCACCTAGAGCCAAGATCTTGCCGATCTTTTGCTCACCCCCTGGCCGGGAGGGCGATACAGAGTCACTGGCAGCCGCGATCGAATATGCTATCAGCAGTGGCGCGGACGTCATCAGCGTATCGATTGGCGGCAGCGCGAGTGGTCGACTACAGCAGGCAATTAGAACAGCTGCGCAATCCGACATACTTGTTGTCGCCGGCGCTGGCAATACGCCTTCGGCACAAAACGTTGGCTATCCCGCACGCTATCCAGAGGTTATCGCTGTTGGTGGAGTCGACCGGGATGGGAACCGCGCTGCTGTCTCCGTTACCGGACCGGAGATTGACGTGGTCGCACCTGCGGTCGACATCTACAGCACGAGCATCGACGGCAAGTACCGCAAAGGGACTGGGACCTCCGACGCGACGGCGATCGTGGCAGGGGCGGCGGCCTTGATCAGGTCGAAGTACCCCTATCTGCCCGCACGTGAGGTAGCGCACCGGCTCACTGCGACCGCCGTCGACAAGGGCCCGCCTGGGCGTGACGACGAGTACGGCTATGGCGTGATCGACCTGGTGGCGGCACTGACGGCAGACGTACCGCCGCTTGGGTTTGAGTCGGTGAGCGCGCCGGCCGGTGCTGGCCCGTCGACGACGGCGGCCGGGTGGCGGCCAGGTGATGATGGCAGCGGCGCGACGGCACGAGGCCTGGCCACTCTGGGCGTGATCGTGGCTGCCGGGGTGGCTTGGGCGGTGGTGGCGCGGCGTCGGCGCCGCAGCGATGATCCGCCGCCCAGAATTAGCCGCTGATCGGTCTGCGGCAGGCTGATCGACTCGGGCTTCTTGATGTCGCGGTATCCAGGCCAGCAGGACACCCCCGATTTCAAGGAACCCGAGTCGATCAAGGGCGAGCCCCAGGAGATCGAGGGCGAGCCCGAAAGGATCAGGGGCGATCGACCTTGGTCACGGTTGGTCTTGAGTCGTGGTGGAGGGCTTGCCGGTAACGTCGGGCTCGTGTCTGACTCTTTGCCGCTTCGCCTCGTGCTCGCTTCGGCGAGCCCTGCCCGTCGTAAGTCCCTCCAGGCCGCCGGCATCGAGCCGGACGTGCTGGTCAGCGGGGTGGACGAATCCCTGGTGGTGACCGACCGGGCCGAGGAGTTGTGCCTGGAGTTGGCGCGGCTCAAGGCACAGGCGGTGCTGACCCGGCTGAGCGCGGCCAGCGATCAACGCACGTTGGTGATCGGCTGTGACTCGGTGCTGGCCTTCGACGGGGAGATCCTCGGTAAGCCGGCGGACCCGGCCGATGCGACGCGGCGTTGGCAGCGGATGCGTGGGCGCAGCGGTGTTCTGCACAGTGGGCACTGCCTGATCGACGTCGTCGCCGGGCGGCGCGCGGAGGCGGTCGCGTCGACGACCGTCCACTTCGCAGACATCAGCGACGACGAGATCACCGCGTACGTGGCCAGTGGCGAGCCGCTGGCTGTGGCCGGCGCGTTCACGATCGACGGGCTCGGTGGGGCGTTCGTGGAGCGGATCGAGGGTGACCCGGGCACGGTGGTCGGGTTGTCGATGCCGCTGCTGCGCCGCCTCCTCGCCGAACTCGATCTGCGGATCACCGACCTCTGGACGAAGGTCGCGCCGGGCGGCCAATCTGTCGAGCCACTCGGTAACGTCCGGTCATGACCACCAAGTCGATCCCGCTCACCGATGAGCTGCACGCGTACCTTGTCGCACACGGCGCTCCGCCCGACGAGATCATCCAGGATCTGGCCGAGGAAACCCGGTCGGTGTTGCCGGAGCACGCCTCCATGCAGGTGGCACCGGAGCAGGCGGCCTTCCTGACCTTCCTGACCCGGCTCCTCGACGTGCGGCAGGCCGTCGAGGTCGGCACGTTCACCGGGCTGTCGTCGCTGGCGATCGCCCGTGGGCTACCCGACGGTGGGCAACTGACCTGCTTCGACGTCTCCGAGGAGTTCACCGGCATCGCCCGGCGCTACTGGGCGCGTGCCGGTGTGCAGGACCGGATCGACCTCCGGATCGGCCCGGCCGGGGAAACGTTGCGGGAGTTGCCGCACGAGCGCTACCTGGACTTCGCGTTCATCGACGCCGACAAGACGGGCTACCCGGTCTACTGGGCCGAGTTGGTGCCCCGGATGCGGCCCGGTGGAGTGATCGCGGTCGACAACGTCCTGCGCGGCGGGCGGATCCTCGCGCCGCAGAACGAAGGCGACCGTGCCATCGCCGCCTTCAACGACGAGGTGCTCGCCGACGTACGGGTGGACCCGGTGATGCTGCCGATCGCGGACGGCCTCACCCTCGCCCGCGTGCGCTGAGCGCGATGATCCACTCGAGTTCCTGGAAGTCGCGGCATCCCACGCGGTAGGACACCCCGACTTCCAGGAAACCGAGTCGATCAAGGACGAGCAGGCAAGCAGGCCGGCGCCAGGCAGGCAGGCCGGCCAGCTTCTAGCGGACGCTGCGGGCGAACTGGCGTGCCGCCCAGTAGACGCCCAGCACGGCGAGCACCGCGGTGATGCTCAGGCCCTGCCAGACCTTGTCGCTGCCCAGGTCACCGGCGAACAACGCGCGGGTGCCGTCGACCGCCCAGGAGAACGGGTTCCAGTCGGCGATGCCCTGCAACCAACCGGGCGCGAACGTCAGCGGCAGCAGGATGCCGGACAGCAGCAGCACCGGCTGTGCCACGGTGTTCATCAGGGGGGCCAGCGCGTCCTCGCTCTTGACCTTGAGCGCCACGCCGTAGGAGACGGCCGAGGTCATGAGGGCGATGAGGGCCAGCATCAGGTACGCCAGCAGCAGGTCACCGATGAACACCCGCAGGTCGAACAGGAGCGCCAACAGGGTGATGATGACGGCCTGCACGAGAAGTGAGACCACGTCGCGCAGCGAGCGGCCGAGCAGCAGGGCGAGCCGGCTGATCGGGGTGACCCGGGAGCGTTCGATGACCCCGGCTCGCAGCTCGGCGATGAGGCCGAAGCCCTGGAACAGGCCACCGAAGATGGCCAGCAGGACGAGCAGACCGGGCACGAAGATCTTGTAGGCGGCGGCCTGGGTGGGTGCGTTCAGGGCTGGCTTGAGCAGCGGGGCGAAGAGCAGCAGGTACATCACCGGCTGGAAGACGCCGACGAAAACCCAGACCGGGTTGCGCAGCAGCAACTGGGTCTGCCGCTGGAAGATCAGCCACGTGTCACGGGCGAATTTCATGAGTGGTCTCCGGGTGGTCAGGACTCGCGCAGCGAGCGGCCGGTCTTGGTGAGAAAGACGTCGTCCAGGCTGGGTCGGTGCAGCTCGATCGAGCGCAACTCCAGGCCTGCGTGGTCGAGTCGGCGTAGCACCTGCGGGATGGCGGTGGCGCCCTCGTCGACGTAGAGGCGCAGGCCGCCCTCGTCAACGGTTTCCAGCTTGTTGACGTACGCCTCGCCGTCGAGCGACTGGGCGGCCTGCGGGGTGGCGGCCAGGTCGAGGCCGACCAGCACGACGTCGCCGGAGATCTCCCGCTTGAGCTCGGCGGGGGTGCCCTCGGCCACGATCTCGCCGTTGTCCATGATCGCGATCCGGTCGCAGAGCGCGTCGGCCTCGTCCAGGTAGTGCGTGGTGATGAAGACGGTCATCCCGTCGTTGCGCAGCCGCCGGATCTCGTCCCACATGTGCGCGCGGCTCTGCGGGTCGAGGCCGGTGGTCGGCTCGTCCAGGAAGACGATCTTCGGCTCGTGGATGATGCCGAGCGCGATCTCGACCCGCCGGCGCTGTCCACCGGAGTAGGTCTTGCACTTGCGGTCGGCGTACTCGGTGAGCTGGAAGGCGTCCAGCGCGCGGGCGGCGCGGCGCTGCGCGTCGGCCTTGCCGATGCCGTACATGCGGGCGTGCAGCACCAGCTCCTCGCGGGCGGTGGACTCGTCCCAGGTGCTGCCGCCCTGCGGGACGTAGCCGATCCGTCGGCGCACCTCGGCCGGGTCCTTGCGCAGGTCGGCGCCGGCGATGGTGGCGTCGCCGCCGTCCGGCTCGATCAGCGTGGCGAGCATCCGCAGCGTGGTGGTCTTGCCTGCGCCGTTCGGGCCGAGAAAGCCGAAGATCTCGCCCTCGGTGACCTTGAGGTCGACGCCCCGCACGGCGTCCACCGTCTTCGTCTCTCGACCCGCGCGGGAGCGGAAGGACTTCCGCAGCCCCCTGGTCTCGATCATCTCTGCTCCTGGTCGTTCGGGTCGGCCGGGCCGACCTCCGAGTGGGACGACGCCGGACGGCGCACTCCCCCGCTGTGCCGTCAGCAGGCTAACGCGATATAGCTTCTATGGTCAACGTTGATTATTTCGCGTTGGAGCCCGGCGGGTCCCCGTCGTTCCCCCAACCCGACCAACCTTCGGCGTTCTCCAGCTCAGCAGGCAGGTACGACACACCGGATTCGATCCGTTCCGCGATCCGCTCGCACCAGCCCAGCTCAGCCTCCGCCCGCTCCGACCAGAGTTCGAACAACCAACCGACGTGCACCGGCTTGCTCTTGCGCATCCAGTCGGACTCCAACGAGGCACGCATCGAGGCGACGCTGGCGCGCAGCAGGTTGGCCCGGTTCCGTAGGGCCGCCGCCGCCTCGGAGCGGGGCAGCGCCGGCAGGAAGCCGAACGCCGCGGAGAACGGGTCCAACGGCTCGGACAGCCCCCACCAGAAGCCGCGCAGCAACGTCTGGAACTCGTCCTCCCCCGTCGACGTCACCTCGTACGTGGTCCGCGCCGGACGGGCACCGACCTGCTCGGTGGCAACGGCCCTGAGCAGCCCTTCCTCGCTGAGCTTGCGCAGGGCGTGATAGATCGAGCCGGGCTGCACGTTCGCCCACTTGTCGGCACCCCAGCTCAGCAGCTCACGGCGCACGTCGTAGCCGTGCACGGGCTGCATCCACCGCACCAGACCGAGGATCATCAATCGAGTCGAAGACACCACACAAGCGTAATAGACAAGTTTGACTAGAGTGTTGCGGCACAGTGCGGCATCCCACACTGAGCGATCGTTAGGGCCGGCAGGGTGGCCGATACACTCCCCGTCAGTAACCTGCCCGGGAGGAGCCACGAAGGTGCGCAAGGTACTCATCGCCAACCGCGGCGAGATCGCCGTCCGGGTGATTCGTGCGTGCCGCGACGCCGGTCTGGACAGCGTCGCCGTGTACGCGGACTCCGACCGTGACGCCCTGCACGCCACCCTCGCGGACGAGGCGTACGCGCTCGGCGGCGACAGCGCGACCGAGACGTACCTGCGCATCGACAAACTGCTCGACGTCGCCGCCCGGTCCGGCGCCGACGCCGTGCACCCCGGCTACGGCTTCCTCTCCGAGAACGCCGACTTCGCCCAGGCTGTCATCGACGCCGGGCTGACCTGGATCGGTCCCACCCCGCAGGCGATCCGCGACCTGGGTGACAAGGTGACCGCGCGGCACATCGCCCAGCGCGCCGGCGCTCCGCTGGTGCCGGGCACCCCGGACCCGGTGGCCAACCCGGACGAGGTGATGGCGTTCGCCGTCGACCACGGCCTGCCGGTCGCCATCAAGGCCGCCTTCGGTGGTGGCGGACGCGGCCTCAAGGTCGCCCGGACGATGGAGGAGATCCCGCAGCTCTTCGAGTCGGCCACCCGGGAGGCGGTCGCGGCGTTCGGCCGGGGCGAGTGCTTCGTCGAGCGTTACCTGGACAAGCCCCGGCACGTCGAGGCGCAGGTCCTCGCCGACCAGCACGGCAACGTGATCGTGGTCGGCACCCGGGACTGCTCGTTGCAGCGTCGGCACCAGAAGCTCGTGGAGGAGGCTCCCGCGCCGTTCCTCAGCGACGCCCAGCGGGCCCAGATCCACGACAGCGCCAAGGCGATCTGCCGCGAAGCCGGTTACCACGGCGCCGGCACTGTCGAATACCTGGTCGGCGTGGACGGCACCATCTCGTTCCTGGAGGTCAACACCCGACTCCAGGTCGAGCACCCGGTCACCGAGGAGACCGCCGGCATCGACCTGGTCCGCGAGCAGTTCCGGATCGCCGACGGTGAGAAGCTGCGGATCACCGAGGACCCGACGCCGCGTGGGCACTCCATCGAGTTCCGGATCAACGGCGAGGACCCGGGCCGCAACTTCCTGCCGGCCCCGGGCACGGTCACCGCACTGCGGCTGCCCACCGGCCCGGGCGTGCGGGTCGACACCGGCATCTCGGCCGGCGACGTGATCGGCGGCAACTTCGACTCGCTGCTCGCCAAGGTGATCATCACCGGTGAGACGCGGACCGAGGCGCTGGAGCGCGCCCGTCGCGCGCTGGACGAGATGGTCCTCGACGGCATGGCCACCGCGCTGCCGTTCCACCGACTGGTCGTGCGGGACGAGGCGTTCACCGCCGAGCCGTTCAGCGTGCACACCCGGTGGATCGAGACGGAGTTCCACAACACCGTGCCGCCGTTCACCGCCGCCGCCGGCGCCGCCGAGGCGCCGGCCGAACGCGCGACCGTCGTGGTCGAGGTGGGTGGCAAGCGTCTCGAGGTCAGCCTCCCCGCCAGCTTCGGCGGGAGTACGACCACCGCGGCACCCGCCTCCCGCAAGGCGGGCCGGCGCGGCGGCGGTGCCAAGGCCGGCGCTCCGGTCGGCGGCGACACTCTCGCTTCACCGATGCAGGGCACCATCGTCAAGATCGCAGTGGCGGACGGCGACACCGTGGCCGAGGGCGACCTGGTGGTGGTGTTGGAGGCGATGAAGATGGAGCAGCCGTTGCACGCCCACAAGGCGGGTACGGTCAGCGGTCTCAGCGCCGAGGTCGGCGCCGTGATCACCGCCGGCGCTCCCATCTGCACCATCGCCTGAGCGACTGCCCGGAAGGCCCCTGACGGCTGCGGCGGGCGATCGGCCCCGACGTAGCGGGTGAGACGGGGCCGGCGGTCAGCGCAGGCTCTCGGCAGCGACCGCGCGGACGGCGGCGGTCAGGGCGTTCAGCACGTCCGACTCCAGTCGCCAGTGCTGCCAGTGGAGCGGGACGTCCAGGTGTCGGCCCGGCACGAGGTCGACGCAGCGACCGGCGGCCAGGTCGGCCTCGGCGATCTGCTCCGGCACCAGACTCCAGCCCAACCCGAGCCGGAGGGCCTCGCTGATGGCCGGCACCGACGGCACGTAGTGCACCGGCGGGTCGAGCGGTCGGCCCGCCACCGCACGGATGAAGCGGTGCTGCACCCGGTCCTTCCGGTCGAAGACGATCAGCGGCGTGACCGCCAGCGCGGACGCGGTTAAACCCCCGGCGAAGTGGGACGACGCGAACTCCGGGGTGGCCAGCGCGCGGTAGCGCATGGCCCCGAGCCGCAGCACACGACAGCCCTGCACGGCCTCCCGCTGGGCGGTGACCGCCGCCGTCACCGAACCGTCCCGGAGCAGCTCGGCGGTGTGGTCCTGGTCGTCCTGCCGCAGGTCGAAGGAGAGCCCGGCCTCCTGCGGCAACCTGGCCAGCGCGGCGGGGAACCAGGTGGCCAGTGAGTCCGCGTTGACCACCACGGCGACCCGGACGCGGCCACCACCGGCCAGCGGGCCGCGGGCGTCGGCCAGTGCCTCCCGTTCGAGCAGCGTGAGCTGGCCGGCCAGGCGCAGCAGTGGGCGGCCGGCGTCGGTCGCCACACACGGTCGGGCCCGGCGGACCAGCACCTGGCCGACGGTCTCCTCCAGTGCCTTGATCCGTTGACTCACCGCCGACGGCGTGACGTGCAGCAGCCGGGCCGCCGCGTCGAAGCTGCCCTCCGACACCACCGCGGCGAGCGTGCGCAGCTGCGCCGAGTCGAGACCGTTCATAAGCAGAGCTTAAGTTGCCTCAGAATCTTTAGTTGGACTGGTGGACGTCGAGAGCCCTAGCGTCGACCCGTGCTCACCTCCGCCGTCGCCGGCTTCTCGATCTCCATCGCCCTCATCGTCGCCATCGGCGCCCAGAACGCCTTCGTCCTGCGTCAGGGCCTGCGCCGCGAGCATGTCGTACCCGTGGTGCTGACCTGCGCCGCGTCGGACGCGCTGCTGATCATGGCGGGCGTGGCCGGGGTTGGCACGCTGGTGACGGGTCGGCCGGGCCTCCTGGCGGCGATCCGGTGGGGCGGCGCGGCGTTCCTCCTCTGCTACGCGCTGCTCGCCGCCCGCCGCGCGCTGCGTCCCGGCGCCCTGTTGCCCACCGAGCGTCCGCCGGCCACGCTGGGGGCGACCCTGCTCGCCTGCGCCGCCTTCACCTACCTGAACCCCCACGTCTACCTGGACACCGTGCTGCTGCTCGGCGGGGTGGCCCAGCAGCACCCGCACCGGTGGGTGTTCGGCGCCGGAGCCGCCCTGGCCAGCGGGGTCTGGTTCACCGCCCTCGGCGTCGGCGCGCAGCGCCTCGCGCCGCTGCTCGCCCGTGCCGGCGCCTGGCGGGTGCTGGACGCGGTCATCGCCGTCGTGATGGCCGGGCTCGCCGTGGCGCTCCTGGTGGGCTGACCAGCTCTGACGCGGCGTCGACGGGAGTGTTTTCCACGACCACCGGCGGCGGGACGCTCAACGAGCGGGGATGATGGGCCGAGTGCGGTTCCTACACGGCGCGGCTCCCGCGCACGACCTGACCTATACCGACGTCTTCATGGCGCCGGCCCGCTCCGACCTGGGCTCCCGGCTCGACGTCGACCTTTCCACCAGCGACGGCACCGGCACCACCATCCCGCTGGTCGTGTCGAACATGACGGCGGTCGCCGGCCGGCGGATGGCGGAGACGGTGGCCCGCCGGGGCGCGATCGCGGTGATCCCGCAGGACATCCCGATCGAGGTGGTGGCGAATGTCGTCGCCTGGGTCAAGCAGCGGCACCTGGTCTACGACACGCCGATCACCCTGGGGCCCACCGAGACCGTGGGCGACGCCATCCACCTGCTGCCAAAGCGTTCGCACGGCGCGGTGATCGTGGTCGACGACGCCGGCCGGCCGATGGGCGTGGTGACCGAGGCGGACACCACGGGCGTGGACCGGTTCGCTCAGCTGCGGCACGTGATGTCCACCGAGCTGCACACGGTGCCGGCGGACGCGGACCCGCGTACCGGTTTCGACCTGCTCTCGGCGGGCCGTCGCCGGCTCGCTCCGGTGGTGGACGCCGAGGGGCGGCTGGTCGGGGTGCTGACCCGGCAGGGCGCGCTGCGCGCGACCCTCTACACGCCGGCCGTGGACGACCGCGGTCGGCTTCGCATCGCCGCGGCGGTCGGCATCAACGGTGACGTGACCGGCAAGGCCGCCGCGCTGCTGGAGGCGGGGGTGGACACGCTGGTCGTGGACACCGCGCACGGCCACCAGGCGCGGATGATCTCGGCGCTTCAGGCGGTCCGCAAGTTGGACCCGGGGGTGCCGGTGGCGGCTGGCAACGTGGTGACCGCCGAGGGGGTACGCGACCTGGTCGAGGCCGGGGCGGACATCATCAAGGTCGGCGTCGGGCCGGGTGCCATGTGCACCACCCGGATGATGACCGGCGTGGGTCGGCCCCAGTTCTCCGCCGTGCTCGACTGCGCCGCCGCCGCCCGCGAGTTGGGCCGGCACGTCTGGGCCGACGGCGGGGTGCGCCACCCACGGGACGTGGCGCTCGCGCTCGCCGCCGGGGCGTCGAACGTGATGATCGGCTCCTGGTTCGCCGGCACCTACGAGTCCCCCGGTGACCTGTACACCGACGCGGACGGCCGGCGGTACAAGGAGAGCTTCGGGATGGCCTCGGCCCGGGCGGTCAGTGCCCGTACCGCCGACGACAGCCCGTACGACCGGGCCCGCAAGGCGGTGTTCGAGGAGGGCATCTCCTCGGCCCGGATGCACCTGGACCCGGCGCGACCCGGCGTCGAGGACCTGATCGACGAGATCATCGCCGGGGTACGCAGCGCGTTCACGTACGCCGGCGCACGGGACCTGACGCAGTTCCACGACCGGGCGATCGTCGGCGTGCAGAGCGCCGCCGGCTTCACCGAAGGAATGCCCCTCCCCACAAGCTGGTAACCCCACCACCCCACCCTCGTTGATCATGAAGTTATTGCCTCTCACATCGGCGTGTCATGGCAATAACTTCATGATCGACCGGGAAAGGCCGAGGCCGGCGGGGGCACCGCGCCCTTACGCGGCCAGGCGGCGGAGGACTTCGCGGGCTGCCTTGCGGGGATTGTCGCCCACCCGCTCGGGCAGCGCGCCGGCAAGCCAGAGGGTGGCGAAGCCGTGCGCGATCGACCAGGCGGCGAGCGCGTCCCGGTCGGTGTCACCGGGCGCGCCACCGGTGGGCAGGGTGGCCACCCCGGAACGGAGCGCAGCGCCGGAGCGCTCCCGGGCCGCGATCAGCTCGGCGTCGTCGGCCCGGTAGAACTCGGGCCGGAACATCACCTCGAAGTACGCGCGGTGCGTGACGGCGAAATCGACGTACGCGACGCCGGCCTCCAGCACGTCGTCCGCGTCGATGAGCTTCTGTGCCAGCAGGTCGAAGCCCTGGGCGGCAAGCGCGGTGAGCAGGCCCGCCTTGTCGCCGAAGTGGTGCGCGGGCGCGGCGTGCGAGACACCGGCCCGACGGGCGAGGTCGCGCAGACTCAGCGCGGCGGGCCCGACCTCCCCGATGGCCTCCAGAGCTGCGGCGAGCAGGGCGCGGCGCAGGTCGCCGTGATGGTACGCACGCGTCTCGGTCATGCCCCAATCCTATCTTGTCATTGACAAGATGCTCCTCTGACGCGCAATCTTGTCACTGACAAGTTTCACCAAGGAGGTTTTCGATGGCACCCCTGATCGCTCTGGTCGTCGGCACCGCGCTGGCCCGACTCGCCGACCTGGCCGGCGTCTCCGCACTGGATGGTTGGCATCCCGCACTACGGGTCGGGCTGGCCGTGATGTTCGCGCTGACCGCCGTCGCGCACTTCGTCGGTCAGCGCCGAGCGGACCTGATCGCGATGGTCCCGCCGCAGCTGCCCCGCCCGGATCTGCTGGTCACGCTCACCGGCGTGCTGGAGCTGGTCGGCGCGGTCGGCCTGCTGATCCCGGCGACCGCCCGGGTGGCGGCGGCCGGGCTCGCCCTGCTCATGCTGGCGATGTTCCCGGCCAACGTCTCGGCCGCCCGCCGGAGGCTCACCCTCGCCGGGCGTCCCGTCACCCCGCTCGCACAGCGCACGGTCCTGCAGATCGTGTTCGTCACCACTGCTGCGGCAATTTCGTTTGGCCCCTGACTATCAGGGAGCTAATCTACCCGTCGTGGAACTCGTGACCCTCCAGGACGTGCCGCTCGGCCGACTGCTGGTGGTGGCCGGGCACCTGGTCGGGCAGCGGTGGAACCGCTACCTCGCCGAGGAGCACGGCCTCACCCAGGCCGGCATGGTCACCCTGATGACACTCGCCCGACACGGCGAGCTGCCCCACCGGGAGGTCGCCGAGAAAGGCTTCGTACGCCCGGCGACCCTCACCGGCATCGTGGACACGCTGGCCCGGGAAGGGCTCGTCGAGCGGCAACGCGACGACAGCGACCGACGCAGCGTCCGACTCGCCCTCACCCCCGCCGGGCGGGAGCGAGTGTCCGCGCTCAGCGCACTGATGCACTCCGGACGCCCGCTCACCTCGGTCGACGCCGACCCGGTGAAGGCCCAGGTGATCCGCGAGTTCCTGTTGGAGGTCATCGGCAGCGGGGACGACCCGCGGATGACCGGACGCCCTACCGAACCGAAGGATCCGGCGTGCTGATCCGACTGTTGCGCAGCCAACTGCGCACCTACCAACGACCGTTGCTGGCGGTGGTGCTGCTCCAGTTCGTGGGCACCATGGCCTCGCTCTACCTGCCCAGCCTCAACGCCGACATCATCGACCAGGGCGTGGCGCGCGGCGACACCGACTACATCGTGCGCACCGGCGGGTGGATGCTGCTGGTCAGCCTGATCCAGATCGTCTGCTCGATCGCCGCGGTCTACCTCGGCGCACGGGTCGCGATGGGCTTCGGCCGGGACGTACGCGCCAGGCTGTTCGGGCACGTCAACCGCTTCTCCGCCCGCGAGGTGGCCCGGTTCGGTGCGCCGTCGCTGATCACCCGCAACACCAACGACGTGCAACAGGTGCAGATGCTCGTGCTGATGAGCTGCACGATGCTCGTCGCGGCGCCGATCATGAGTGTCGGCGGTGTGTTCATGGCGCTGCGCGAGGACATCGGGCTGTCCTGGCTGATGCTGGTCAGCGTGCCGGTGCTGGCCATCACGCTCGGCGCGATCATCCGCCGGATGGTGCCGGGCTTCCGGCTCATGCAGACCCGGATCGACACGGTCAACCGGGTGCTGCGCGAGCAGATCACCGGCATCCGGGTGGTCCGCGCGTTCGTCCGCGAGCCGTACGAGACGGACCGCTTCGGCGTCGCCAACGCCGACCTGACCGCCACCGCGCTGCGGACCGGCCGGCTGATGGCGTTGATCTTCCCGGTGGTCATGCTGGTGCTGAACGTTTCCAGCGTGGCGGTGCTCTGGTTCGGCGCACAGCGCGTGGACTCCGGCGCCATCCAGGTCGGCGCGCTCACCGCGTTCCTGCAATACCTGATGCAGATCCTGATGGCCGTGATGATGGCCACCTTCATGCTGATGATGGTGCCCCGGGCCGCGGTCTGCGCCGAGCGGATCACCGAGGTGCTGGACACCGACTCCTCGGTGGTCCCCGCCGCCGAGCCGGTCACCGACCTGCCCACCCGGGCCGAGTTGGAGATGCGCGGGGTGCGCTTCCAATATCCGGGCGCGGTCGACCCGGTGCTTCGGGACATCTCCTTCCGGGCCACCCCGGGCACCACCACGGCGATCATCGGCAGCACCGGCGCCGGCAAGACGACGCTGCTGTCGTTGATTCCCCGTCTGGTCGACGTCACCGGGGGCGCGGTGCTGGTCGACGGGGTGGACGTGCGGGAGTTGGCACCGGACGAGCTGTGGCGGCGCATCGGCCTGGTGCCGCAGCGGCCGTACCTGTTCACCGGGACGGTCGGCAGCAACCTGCGGTACGGCAACCCCGACGCCACCGACGAGGAACTGTGGACGGCGTTGGAGATCGCCCAGGCCCGGGACTTCGTGGCCCAGATGCCGGGCGGTCTGGAAGCACCGATCGCCCAGGGCGGCACCACCGTCTCCGGTGGACAGCGGCAGCGCCTGGCCATCGCGCGGGCGCTGGTCCGGCAACCGGAGATCTACCTCTTCGACGACTCGTTCTCCGCGCTCGACCTGGGCACCGACGCGCGGCTGAGAGCGGCACTGCGGCCGGTCACCGCGCAGTCCGCAGTCGTGATCGTCGCCCAACGGGTCTCCACGATCATCGACGCCGACCAGATCATCGTTCTTGAGGACGGAGGGGTCGTCGGAGTGGGACGACACACCGAGTTGTTGGAGACCTGCCCGACGTACGCCGAGATCGTGGCCTCCCAGCAGACGGCGGAGGTGGCGGCATGAGCGAGCCCGACAACACGCGTACCCCGGCCGTACCCAGTCAGAAGCCGGCCGGCGACGGACGGACACCGGATGAGACCGCGCAGCAACCCGGCGGGGGACCCGCGCAGCAACCCGGCGGGGAAACCGCGCCGGAGACCGGCGGTGGCGCGGCGACGCCGAAGCGGCTGCCACCCGGCGGTCACCGCGGTGGCCCGGGATGGATGAGCGCCGGGATGCCCGCCGAGAAGTCGATGAACTTCGGGCCCTCGGCCCGCCGGTTGCTCGGCCGCCTGCGCTCACACCGGCTGCACCTGGCCGCGATCATCACGCTCGCGGTGGTGAGCGTCGGGTTCAGCGTCGCCGGGCCGAAGATCCTCGGCCACGCCACCGACCTGATCTTCACGGGGGTGATCGGCCGGCAACTGCCCGCCGGCACCACCGCCGACCAGGCCGTCGCCGCGGCCCGGGCCAGCGGCAACGACAGCTTCGCCGACATGCTGGCCCGGATGGACGTGGTGCCCGGGACAGGCATCGACTTCAACGCGCTGAAGCGGGTGCTGCTGCTGGCCCTCGGGCTGTACCTGGCCGCGAGCCTGCTCTCCTGGTGGCAGGGCTGGCTGCTCAATGGAGTGGTCCAGCGCACCGTCCTGCGGCTGCGCGCCGAGGTGGAGGAGAAGCTCAACCGGCTGCCGCTGCCCTACTTCGACCGGCAGCCGCGCGGCGAGCTGCTGAGCCGGGTCACCAACGACATCGACAACATCTCCACCAGCCTCCAGCAGACCCTCAGCCAGCTGCTCACCTCGCTGCTGACCGTGGTCGGCGTGCTGGCCGTGATGTTCTGGATCTCGCCGCTGCTGGCCCTGGTGGCCCTGGTCGCGGTGCCCCTGTCGGTGCTGGTCACCCAGCGCATCGCCAAGCGCTCGCAGAAGCAGTTCATCGCCCAGTGGACGCACACCGGTGAGCTGAACGGTCAGATCGAGGAGGCGTACACCGGTCACGAGCTGGTGAAGGTCTTCGGCCGGCAGCGTGAGGTGGAGGCCGCGTTCCACGCGAAGAACGACGAGTTGTTCCGCGCCAGCTTCGGGGCGCAGTTCGTCTCCGGGATCATCATGCCGTCGATGATGTTCATCGGAAACCTGAGCTACGTGGCGATCGCCGTGGTCGGCGGGCTGCGGGTCGCCTCCGGGACGATGAGCCTCGGCGACGTGCAGGCGTTCATCCAGTACTCCCGCCAGTTCACCCAGCCGCTCACCCAGCTCGCGTCGATGGCCAACCTGCTCCAGTCCGGGGTGGCCTCGGCCGAGCGGGTGTTCGCGGTGCTCGACGCCGACGAGCAGACGCCCGACCCGGTCGAACCCGCCCGGGTCGCTGACCCGCACGGTCGGGTCGAGTTCGAGCACGTCTCGTTCCGCTACGAGGCGGACAAGCCGCTGATCGACGACCTGTCGCTGGTCGCCGAGCCGGGGCACACGGTGGCCATCGTCGGCCCGACCGGCGCCGGCAAGACCACGCTGGTCAACCTGGTCATGCGCTTCTACGAGCTGGACGCCGGCCGGATCACGCTCGACGGGGTGGACATCACGACGATGCGCCGCGACGACCTGCGCGGCCGGATCGGCATGGTGCTCCAGGACACCTGGCTCTTCGGCGGCACCATCCGGGACAACATCGCCTACGGGCGGCCGGACGCCACCGAGGAGCAGATCCTCGCGGCGGCCCGGGCCACCTTCGTGGACCGGTTCGTGCGCAGCCTGCCCGACGGCTACGACACGGTCATCGACGAGGAAGGCAGCAACGTCAGCGCCGGCGAGAAGCAGCTCATCACCATCGCCCGCGCGTTCCTCGCCGAACCGTCCCTGCTGATCCTCGACGAGGCCACCAGCTCGGTGGACACCCGCACCGAGGTGCTGCTCCAGCGGGCGATGGCCGCGCTGCGTTCGGACCGGACCAGCTTCGTCATCGCGCATCGGCTCTCCACCATCCGAGACGCCGACCTGATCCTGATGATGGAGAACGGCCGGATCGTCGAACAGGGCACCCACGAGCAGTTGCTCGCCGCCAAGGGCGCGTACCACCGGCTCTACCGCTCCCAGTTCACCGGTGCGGTGGTCGACGAGGAACCGGCCGCCCAACCGGCGTCGGTCTGAGGTCGGGCGGCCGTGCGCGCGAGACGATCGGTGGGCGGGTCAGTCCGACGGCAGCAGGTCGGTCGCGCGAGCGGCGACCTGCCCGCCGATCAGGGCGAGCGCGGCTTCGGCGGGCATCGGGTCCAGGGCACGGCCGCCGCGCAGGCGCAGCGCGAGAGAACCATCGGCGGCCTCCCGGGCGCCCAACACCCCGAGGTACGGGACGCGGCGGCGGGCCGCGTCCCGGATCCGGGCACCCAGCGAGCCGGCGGCGTCGACCTCGACCCGCAGGCCGGCGTCGGCGGCCCGCCGGGCCAGGTCCGCCGCCTCGTCCGCCTGACCGTCGTCGACCGGCAGCAACACCAGCTGGACGGGCGCGTACCAGGCCGGGAAGGCGCCCTCGTGCACCTCGATGAGGTACGCGAACAGCCGCTCCATGCTGCCGACCAGGCTGCGGTGCAGCATGACCGGCCGATGCCGGTTGCCGTCGGCACCGGTGTACGACAGGTCGAACCGCTCGGGTTTGTCGAAGTCGAGTTGGATGGTGGAGATGGTCGACTCCCGGCCGGCCGCGTCCACGATCTGAATGTCGATCTTCGGTCCGTAGAAGGCAGCCTCCCCGGGCGCCTCGACGTACGCCATCCCGGCCAGCGCGGCGCGGAGCAGGTCCTCCGCACGGGCCCACTGCGCGTCGTCGCCGACGTACTTCTCGCCCGGTCCGCGCAACGACAGCCGGAACCCGGCCGGTCGGACGCCGAGCGCGGCGTGCGCGGCACGGATCAGCCCGAGGATCTCCGCGACCTCCGCGCCCACCTGTTCGGGCGCGCAGAAGGTGTGCGCGTCGTTGAGCGAGATGGCGCGTACCCGGGACAGCCCACCGAGCACCCCGGAGCGCTCCGAGCGGTACATCCCGCCCAGCTCCGCGATCCGCAGCGGCAACTCCCGGTAGGAGCGGCCCCGAGCCCGGAACACCAGCGCGTGGTGCGGGCAGAGCGCCGGTCGGAGCACGAACTCGTCGTCGGCGCTGAGCCGCATGGGCGGGAACATGTCGTCGGCGAAGTAGCCGAGGTGCCCGGAGAGTTCGAAGAGTTCGCGTTTGCCCAGCGGCGGCGAGTAGACGTGCTGGTGGCCGGAGCGACGCTCCAACTCCCGGACGTACTCCTCGACGGCGTGCCGGGCGGCGGCGCCGGCCGGCAGCCAGATCGGCAGGCCGGCGCCGGCCAGCGGATCGGAGACGA
This sequence comes from Micromonospora sp. MGP-C2, assembly GCF_057766525.1. Taxonomy (NCBI): domain Bacteria; kingdom Bacillati; phylum Actinomycetota; class Actinomycetes; order Micromonosporales; family Micromonosporaceae; genus Micromonospora; species Micromonospora sp. MGP-C2. The sequence goes on along the minus strand of NZ_JBYMEN010000002.1, from coordinate 5,095,497 downwards.
AGAGGTCCAGCTCACGGCCGAGCCTGCGGTGGTCGATCATGTCGGGCTCCTGGATCGGGTACGACCCGGAGGCGACCTGGACACCGAACGCCGCGCGGCCATCCGGGGCGGATCGCCCCGGGGCCTGGTCGACGGTGGTTACGTCAGAGCGGCGCGCCGGGGACACCCGGCGTCGTGGTCACCACTACCGCACTGCGCATGCCGCGATGCTACGTCTCAGGCGGTCGAGGACGCACCTGAATTACGACAGTGGGAGAGCGGGCAGGGGGTGGGCCGCCGGCGCGGGACCCGCCGGCGGCCCTGGCGGCCCGAAACGTCAGGAACGGGGGACCCGACGGGCGTGGCCGCGCCGACAACGGTACGCCGACGAACGCCGATCCGCCGACCGCTCCGAGACGGTTGGGACGGCCACCGGACCCGTCACCCGGGGCCGGTTCGCCTCGTTGTACCTGGGTGGCCTGGCCGTGTCGACGGTCACGACGGGCCAGGGCCGTCCACGGTGACGGCGGACACGCCGTCAGGCTCAAGACACCCAATCGGCCGCATCCGGCGAGGTGGCAGGCGTGCCCGAACTACTGACTGACGTCGCATCGCCGACGTGGGCGTACCTGGTGCTGCTCGCTCTGCTGATCGCGGACGCCTTCGTGCCGGTGATCCCCACCCAGATCGTCATGATCACCAGTGGCGCCCTCACCGTCTACGGCGGGCTCAGCCTGCCGGTCACCATCGCCGTCGGCGCGCTCGGCGTGTTCGCCGGCGACCTGGCCTGCTACCTGCTCGGGCGCAGCGCACCGGACCGGCGGCCACCCCGGCACGCCGAGCTGAGCCGCGCCCGCCGAGTGGCCAGTCGGGTCACCCAGGGGCTGCGACAACCCGGGCCGCTGGTCATCCTGCTCTGCCGGTTCGTGCCCGGCGGCCGGATGGCGGCCTGCTTCTCGGCCGGGCGCAGCCGCTACCCGTACCGCCTGTTCGTGCTCTACGAGGCGGTCGCCGCGCTGGGTTGGGCCACCTACGGCGCGATGGTCGGGCACCTGGGCGGCACCGCTCTCACCGAGTCGGCCTGGCGGTTGGCCATCATCGCCACCGCCGCCGCAGGCGGGTTCGCCGCAGCCGGATGGGCGATGACACTGGTCAGCGCTCGCCACGCCCGCGCCGCCGCCGCAGTCGTCAAAGTCCCCATCGACTGAGTGTCGCCAGACCAACGGGTATAAGCTCTGCTTATATCGACTGCATGTGGTACAAGACGGCGGTGCCGTTGGCGGATGACCGCTTCCAGGAGCACCTCTCCAGCCTGAAGGAAACGCAAAGATGACCGGTGGAGCTGACTGGCGGGACGTCAAGGCGAAGGCCCGGGAGCTCGATCCGTCCTGGGAACATCCGGACCGGGCTGCCCGGCGGGCTCAGCAGCGTGAGCAGATGCTGGCATCGGTCAGCGGCGCGCAGCTGGCAGAGATCCGCAAGCAGCTGGGGATGACGCAAACCCAACTAGCTGAAGCGGCGGGGTTGTCCCAGGCGAGGATCAGCCAGATCGAGAATGGCGAGCACACCAGCCTGGAAACCCTCCGCGCCTACGTCACCGGCCTGGGCGGTCACCTCGACATCGTCGCCCGCATCGGGAACATCCACCTGAACGTCGCTTGACCTGGTGTAGGTCATCTCAGGGCTCGGAGCTTGCCGCCGTACGGGACCAATGACGCCGTTGCCTCTAGGGGTGGTCCCGGGGGACGATTTCGGTGGCTGTCCCGGATTCGGCTGGGGTGCCCGCGGCGACAGGCTGAGGCATGCCTGTTACCCGGAGTACCGGCCTGCTGGCCCTGGGCGGGATCGCCCTGGCGGCGCTGCTCACCGTGATCGGCCACCTCGAAGTCAACGACGACCTCAACCCGTGGGCATTGACCATCAGCGACTTCGCGGTCTCCGACCGAGGCGGCGTCATCGACGTCGCCATGGTGGTGCTCGCGCTCGCCACTGTGGCGCTGCTGTACGGGCTGCGCCGCGCCGACCCACCCCGATCGCGCTCGGCTCGAACGGCCGAGCTGCTGCTCGGCGCATGGGTGGGTGGACTGCTGCTGGCCGCCGTGGTGCCGACCAACGAGCCGGGCACCGCCATGACCACCGCCGCCTACCTGCACCGGTACGCCTCGGTCGTCGCCTTCCTGGCACTCCCGGTCAGCGGTTGGCTGCTCGCCCGCCGGCCGGCCCTGACCCCCGCCGCCCGGACGCTACGAACTCTCGTCCTGCTCAGCCTCGCCTTGGCGGCGGCGATGATCTGGTCCGCCTACCCCGGCGACCGAATGCTCATCGGCCTGGCCGAACGCCTCCTCATCCTCGCCGAGGTAGCCGTCCTTGCCACGGTGGCGGTAACCCAGACCCGGCGGGTCACTCCAGCTCGTGGAGCATCAGCTGGCGTGCTGCTTCGGTGATCGAGCCGGAGAGGCTCGGGTAGATGGTGATGGTCTGGGCCAGCTCGTTGACCGTCAGGTTGTTCTCCACCGCCATGGTGATGGGCAGGATCAGCTCGCTGGCCTTCGGGGCGACCACCACACCGCCGATCACCTGACCACTCGCCGGCCGGCAGAACAGCTTCACGAACCCGTCCGAGAGGTCGTCCATCTTGGCCCGGGCGTTGCCGGACAGCGGCAGCATCACCTGCCGGGCCGGCACCTTGCCCGCGTCCACCTCGTCCTGCGAGACACCCACGGTCGCCAGCTCCGGGTCGGTGAAGACGTTCGCCGCGACGGTACGCAGCCGCAGCGGGCGAACGGCTTCGCCGAGCGCGTGCCACATGGCGATCCGGCCCTGCATGGCGGCGACACTGGCCAGCAACAGCACGCCCGTGCAGTCGCCGGCGGCGTAGATGCCGGGCACGTTGGTCCGGGAGGCCCTGTCGACTGTCACGTAGCCGCCCCGGCCCAGCTCCACTCCGTACTCGGCGAGGCCCAGGTTGGCCGTGTTCGGGATCGACCCGACCGTGATCAGCGCGTGCGAACCGGTCACCTTGCGGCCGTCGGAGAGCTCCACCTCGACACCGTCGGCGGTACGCCGGACCGCGTCGGCCCGGGAGTTGTTGAGGATCTCCATGCCCCGGTTGCGGAACACCCGCTCGATGGCGGACGCGGCGTCGGCGTCCTCGTGCGGCATCACCCGGTCCCGGCTGGAGACCAGGGTGACCTGGACCCCCATCGCCAGGTACGCGCTGGCGAACTCCGCGCCGGTCACACCGGAGCCGACCACGATCAGGTGCTCGGGCAGCTCCGGCAGGTCGTACACCTGGCGCCAGGTCAGGATGCGCTCACCGTCCGGTACGGCGGTGGGCAACTGGCGGGGTGTCGAGCCGGTGGCCACCAGCACTGTCGACGCGGCGATGGAGTATTCCGCGCCCCCGTCGGCGGGGGTGACGACGACCCGGTGGGTGTGCCCGAGGGAATCCTCGCCGAGCCGCGCGGTGCCGGCCACGAAGGTGACGCCCGCCTTGAGCAGCTTGGCGTGGATGTCGGCGGACTGCGCCAACGCCAGCCGCTTGACGCGTTCGTGCACCGCCCGGGCGTCGACGGTGACCGCCTCCAGGCCGTCCGAGTGCACCCCGAACTCCTCGGTGTCCCGGTAACCGGTCACCACTTGCGAGCTGGCGATGAAGGTCTTCGACGGCACACAGTCGGAGAGCACACATGCTCCACCGGCACCGTCGGCCTCCACCACTGTGACATCGGCGTCCAGCTGGGCGGCGACCAGGGCCGCCTCGTACCCGGCAGGCCCCCCACCGATGATCACGATCTGGCTCACAGCGTTCGCCCTTCGTCCATGCTCACAGTGACTTTCTTCTCCTGAGCGCATTCGACACGCACTGTCGTATTCTCCCCCACCCGTCCGCCGGGCTATCGTCATCGCCGTGCGTCATCACGCCGCCTACGGCTCAAATCTCGATCCCGCCCGGATGCGCGCCTACTGTCCGCATTCGCCGATGGTGGGCACCGGCTGGTTGGAAGGCTGGCGGCTGACCTTCGCCGGGGCTGACGTGATCGGCTGGGAGGGCGCGGTGAGCACCCTGGTCGAGTCTCCCGGTGACCGGGTCTTCGTGGCGCTCTACGACATCCACCCCTACGACGCGGGTCAGCTCGACGAGCTCGAGGGGGTGACCGCCGGCACGTACCGCAAGCTGCACGTCCGGGTCTCCACCCTCGACGGGGACGTGACCGCGTGGATCTACGTCTTCAACGGGTACGAGGGCGGCCTTCCGACCTCGTGGTATCTGTCCGAGATCGCGAACGCCGCCGAGAAGGCGGGCGCCCCGGACGACTACGTCACCGAGCTGCGGTCCCGCCCCACCGGCACCGCATCGGCGTAGCAGCGCGTATCGCACGCTCCCAGTCTGCTACCGCCGTCGACCGGATCGTCGATCGGGCCCGACCGGGGTCGTCAATCACACACCGGCGGCCGGGACGGAAAGCTCGTACATGTCGATCCACAGGGTTTCGCGCAGGCCCACCGACTCGTACAACGACAGCGGGGCGGTCGGGTTGGTGAGGTCCACACCCAGTCCGACGGACTGCCGTCCCTTCTCGGCGTAGCGGGCGAAGGCGCAGCGCAGCAGCGCCGCACCCACACCCCTGCGACGGTACGCGGACAGCACCGACAGGCTCTTCACCCAGCCCTGCTGCTGGTCGAGCGACTGGTCCGAGGACTGCAACGCGCCGACCGGCACCCCGTCCACCTCGGCGACGAACCACTCGTCCCAGGCGTTCAGGTCGCCGATCCGGGCCCGCCACCGCTCGTACGACACCGGCTCGTGATCGGCGGTGTCGGCGAAGGCGGTCTCGGTGATGCGGTGGAACTCCCGCAGGTCGGCCTCGTCGTCGGGGCGTACCTGCCGCACCGTCACACCGGACGGCCCGGCGGGCTGCTCGGGCAGGTCGGTCAGCGGCCCGCTCATCCGGACGTACCTCTTGACCAGGGTGAACCCGACCTCGCGCAGGCTCCGTTCCCAGTCACGTTCCGGCGCGAAGACCGCGCAACGGACGGTGAGCGACGGCAGTTCCCGCTCGGCGGCGCGCTCGGCGACCCGGTCCAGCTGTCGGGCCAGCAGCGGCGCCCGGACGGTCGCGGCGCGTACCGGGTCGACGTAGATCTCCACGAACTCCCGGCCGACCCCGGTGGGGTTGTCCACAGTCGCCCAGCCGACCACATCGCCCTCCGGGTCGACCGCCAGCCAGGAATCCCGGGCCGGGTCGAAGTAGGGGGCGGTCAGTGACGCGGCGACGTCCTCGGCATCGAAGTCGGGATGGCCAATGGCGAAGGTGTCGGCGGCGTGCACCACCGCCAGGATCGCGGGCACGTCGTCGAGGGTGGGCCTGCGCGTTGTCCAACCAGCGGGAAGAGTCACGGCAGAACATCCTGGCAGCCGACCTCGTCGGGCGCCGCCCATTTTTCGCCGGCGGGAGGCTCAGGCGAGGTGGGCCCGGGTGCGGTGCAGCAACTCGACCAACTCGTTGCCGTCGGCGGGGCCGAGGGCCGTGAACGCTGGCGCGGCCAGTCTGTTGGTCACGGCCTCCGCCCAGAGTCGCCGACGCACCAGCGGCCCGATCGGCGGGTACGGAGGCGACCAGCCGCAGGCCACCGCCCCGGCCTCCCCCTCCGGCCCGGACAGCACGGACTCCAGCGGGGTCATCCCGGCGGCGCGCACCGCCAACAGGTAGGCGCCGGTGAAGTGTTCGCGGAGCAGCCGCAGCCCGGCTGCGGTGCGGGCGCCCGCGGAGAGGTCCGGCAGGGGCATGGCCCGCCACGCGGCGAAGAGCGGCATCCCGCTGGCGTCCGCGGCCACCACCGCCCGCTCCACGAGGGTCGCCAGACGTTCGGTGCCGGGCAGAGCGCCGAGCTGCTGCGCCCCCCACCGACAGCACTCGGCGAGGCTCGCGGCGGCCACCTCGAACGGGGGCACGACCCGGCCTGCGGCGTCCCAGCCGTCGGCGACCGCGTCCGGGGCGATGAAGCCGAGAGCGGCGGCGGCCGTCTCGGCCCGCACATCGCCGAGGGCACCGGCCCGACCACCGATGTAGAAGGCCCAGCCGGAGATGCCGAGCAACCGGGCCCGGCGCAACGTGACCGGGTCCCGGCTGAACGCGTCGCCGAGATCGAGCACGACTGGCTTGCTGGCCGCGGCGGCCTGCTCCGGTGTCATTCGCGCGCCACAGTCGACCAGCCCGACCCGTCGCCCACGACGACTCCCCGATCCGGGGTCACCCGCCGTGGACGGTCCGCACACCCGTAGTCGTCCATCGATGGTCAGTCTGCCGCGCCAGCGCCCCCGTCCGCATCCCCCTCTTCGGCCGCCAGCGCCTCGATGGCCCCCTCCACCTCACCCGCGCGCCGCCGAGCCACGGTGACCGCCCGCTCCGCGGCTCGCCGAGCCAGCTTGGCGCGGCTGAGATCCTGCTCGGCGACCGCCCGCCGCCGCTCCAGCTCGGCCAGCTCGGCCTCGATCCCGTCGAGTACGGCAACGCCGTCCCGCTCCTGCCCGGCCGCCTCGGTCAGCTCGGCCTCGACGCGCTTCTGGTCGGCCTGGGCCAGGGCCAGCTCCCGTTCCAGGGCACGGCGCTGCCGGGCCCGCTCGGCGCGGGCCGCCCGCTGCGCAGCCCGCTCGGCCTGCTCGGCACGCGCCGCTGCCCGGTCCTTGCGGGAGGCGGCCCGGTCCGTGCCCGGTGCTGCCCGGTCCGTGCGGGTCGCCGGCTCGGGGCGCGCCCGCTGCGCACCGGGTCGGCGGGCCGGGCGCTCCTCCTCCTCCGGCTCCTCGTCGTCGCCGGTGACCAGCCGCAGTTGTGGGCGGGGCACCTCGCCGAAACCCGCGTAGCTGGCCGCCCGGAGCAGGCGGCCGGCCCGGACCTGCTCGGCGACCTCGGCGTCGGAGAACGCCGCGTTGAGGGTCGCCTCCACCTCGGCCAGCGGCAGTCGACCCGCCGGTGGCGCGTCCGGCTCCGCCGCGGCGAGCTTGCGGACCTCGGCAACCAGGGCACCGACCACCGCCCGACGCTGCGCGGACAACTCCCGCAGCCGGGGGCCACGCAGCTCCCGCTGGGCGGTGCGCAGCTCGTCGGCGAGCTCGACCAGGTCGGCGACCAGCTCGGGGCGCCTGATGGCGAGCAGGTTCACCAGCCAGGCGGCCACCGTCGGGCGACGGAGCCGGGCCAACTGTCGCGCGGTGCTCGGGTCGCCGGCTCGGCGGGCGTCGGCCACGGCGGCGTCCCGGGCGGCCACGAACCGGTCCGGTGGGGTGCGGTAGAGCTGCTGCACCAGCTCCGTCGAGGGGCCGGGCATCGGGTCAGACGTCCACCCGGCTACCGGGCTCCAGTCGCTGGTACTCGGTGCCGGACATCGCCGTGTACTGCCGGTTGAGCACACCCAGCCCGTTCTCGTTGAGCAGGGCGTCGTGCAGGGCGTACGCGCGCCGCGGCGCGACAGCCCGAATGAAGTCGAGCACCTCGGAGAACTTCGACCAGGGGGCGTGGATCGGCGCGAAGAGCGTGTCGACGGGTGTCTCGTCGGGCACCACCAGTGAGTCGCCCGGGTGGTAGACCGCGTCGTTGATCAGGTAACCGAGGTTGTCCACCACCGGGATGTCCGGGTGGATCACCGCGTGCCGCCCTCCGTACGCGCGGACGGCGACCCCGGCGGCGGTGAACGACTGACCGGCGGTGACCGGGTGCAGTGCCTCGGCCGCGTCGCCCAGGGCCTCGGCGAGCGAGGCGGGCCCGTGGATCGGGAACGGTTGCCGGTCGAGCTGCAGACGCACCGCCGCGAGGTCGAGGTGGTCGGGGTGCTCGTGGGTGATCAGCACCGCGTCCGCACCGTCCAGAGCCACCGCTGGATCGCCGAACATGCCGGGGTCGATGACGAGCACTCCCCCGTCGTGCTCCACGCGGAGGCAGGAGTGGGCGTACTTGGTGAGCCGCATCGTGACTCCTCGATTATCGAATCGTGACGTCCTCAGCGCAGTCTGCCGGAACCAGCCGACGCGTGCGCAGCGTCCGAGCTATCGCCACACCGGATGACGACGATGGGAGCGGGGATGGACGGCAAGGTGGTACGACGCCACGGCACACTGCTGGCGGCGACGGCGCTGGCGGCGACGCTGGTGCTGACGGGATGCGGCGCCGGCGACGACAGCGGGTCGAAGGATTCCGCGGGCTCGGCGGCCGAGGCGCCAGCAAAGGCCGGCGAGGCGAACAGGGACACCGCCGCGGACGCGGCGGGTGCAGCCGGAGCCGGCGCAGCGGACCTGCGGGTCGACCAACGGGCGATCATCTACACCGGAACGATGCGCGTGCAGGTGGACGATGTGGACGCGGCGGCCCGCGAGACCACCGCCATAGCCACTCGGGCCGGTGGCTTCATCGGGGGCGACCAGCGGCGCAGCGCCGACGCCGACGCGGTGGCGGAGTTGCAGTTGCGAGTGCCGGCGCCAAAGTTCGCCGGCGTGGTGGAGGAGGTCGCGAAGCTGGGTCGGCAGCAGAACCGGGAAATCAACACCCAGGACGTCACCGAGGAGACCGTCGACCTGGACGCCCGGATCACCAGTCAGCGGGCCCGGGTGGACAGCGCCCGCCGGTTGCTGACCCGCGCCACCTCGATCACCGACCTGGTGTCGTTGGAGAACGAGTTGGGTCGCCGGGAGGCCGACCTGGCGTCGCTGGAAGCCAAGAAGCGACGCCTGGCCGACCTGACCGCCCTGTCCACGATCACCGTGTCGCTGGCCGGGCCGGCCGCCAAGGCCGCCGACGAGAAGGCCGAGACCGGCTTCCTGGTCGGGCTCAAGGGCGGTTGGAAGGCGTTCGTCGTCTCGTTGACCGTCCTGCTCACCGTGCTGGGTGCGCTGCTGCCGTGGCTGGTGGCGCTCGGCGTACCCCTGGGGGTCTTGCTGGTGGTGTTGCGCCGGCGACGGAAGATCCCGGCTCTGGTCGGTCCGGTCAGCGCGCCGCCGCCAGTGCCCGCAGCGCGGTCTGCACCATGACGCGTACGCCGGCCGGGATGGCCCGCTCGTCCACGTCGAAGCTTGCGCGGTGCAGGTCGACGTTGGGGCCGGAGCGGCCCACGCCGAGGCGGGCGAGGGCGCCGGGGACGTACTCCAGATACCAGGAGAAGTCCTCGCCGCCCATGCTCTGCGGTGTCTCGGCGATCCCTTCCGGGCCGAGCGCGGCGCCGGTGGCGGCGGTGAGCACCTGGATGGCCCGCGAGTCGTTGCTCACCGGCGGCCGGCCGCGAAGGTATTCCAGGTCGACCGTTGCGCCGGTCGGGGCGATCACGTCCCGGACGACCTGAGCGACGATCTTGGGAGCCTGCTCCCAGGTGTCGCGGTCCATCACCCGCAGGGTGCCGGAGGCGCTCGCCTCGGAGGGGATGACGTTGTAACGGGTGCCGGCCGAGGCGTGGCCGAAGACCAGCAGCAGGCCACTGTTGGCCGGCACCCGGCGGCTGACCAGGGCGGGCACTTCGGTGATCAACCGGCCGAGCGCGTCGACCAGGTCGACGGTCAGGTGCGGACGGGCGGTGTGACCGCCCGGCCCGGAGAGCCGGACCGTGACGTTGTCGGCAGCCGCCGTGATCGGGCCGACCCGCAGGCCGACCTGACCCACCGGCAGGTTCGGGTCGCAGTGCAGCGCGAAGATCTGCACCACGTCGTCCAGGCCGCCCGCCTCGATGACCTCCAGCGAGCCGCAGGGCAGGATCTCCTCGGCCGGCTGGAAGATCAACCGGACCCGGCCGTCCAGCTCGCCGAGGTCGGCGAGCTGGGCCAGCAGCATGCCGACGCCGAGCATGATCGTGGTGTGCACGTCGTGGCCGCAGGCGTGGCAGACGCCCTCCACGGTGGAGCGGTACGGCACGTCCTTGATGTCGTCCAGCGGCAGGGCGTCGATGTCGGCGCGCAGCGCGACGACCGGGCCGTCGGGGCGGCCGTCGATGTCGCAGATCACGCCGTTGCCCTTGGGCAGCAGCCGAGGGTGCAGCCCGGCCAGCGAGAGCTCCCGGGCGATCAGGGCCGCCGTCTCGAACTCCGTGCCGGAGAGCTCGGGGTGCGAGTGGAGGTGACGGCGCGTGGCGATGAGCCCCGGTACCCGGAGGGCGAGGAGGTGGTCCAGGTCGCGGGGAAGGGGCTGGGACCCGGGTGGCGTCTCCGGCCAGGACGACGCCAGCTGGCCACCAGTGGGCAGCGTCAACGCACTCGTCACGTCGAATTCTCGATCACTAGAGATGGATGGATCATCGGGGACAGCAGACAGCCTAGACCTCCGGCGGTGACGCTGCGCAACCTCGTTACGGTGATGATCAGACCGCGTAGCGTCACGTATGCCCTGCTGAGGGCGCTCGGAGATGTGCGGGACAGCAGGTAGATCGTGCTCGAATGCCGTCATGCGCCCCTCACCTCCTACAACGCGTAACCAACCGTGGCGGTCGCGATTCCGGAGGGCCACTCCGGGACCTGTTGCAAATTGTCGCATTAGTCGGGGTGGTGAACTGACACTCCGACAATTAGCCGACCACACTCCGCGACGACCGGATTAGGACGCTCACACGCACGCGTCGACCACGGGCGCACACTGTGTGCGTCCGTGGTCGAAGGGGTACCCGCTGAACCGGACGGACACACGCCGTCGCGGTCGGCGACGGTCAGAAGCGATCGGTGGGCCGGTACAACCCCCACACCTCGCGCAACGTCCCGCAGACCTCGCCCACTGTCGCCCGGGCCCGCAGCGCCGCCTTCATCGGGTAGAGCACGTTGTCGGTGCCCTCGGCGGCGGCCCGCAGATCCGCGAGGGTGCGGGTCACCTCGTCGGCGTCCCGCTCGGAGCGCAGCCGCGCCAGCCGGTCAGCCTGGGCCGCCTCGATCGTCGGGTCGACCCGCAGCGGCTCGTACGGCTCCTCCTCGTCCACGGTGAACCGGTTGAGCCCGACGACCACCCGCTCGCCCGAGTCGATCTCCTGGGCGATCCGGTACGCGGACTGCTCGATCTCACGCTTCTGGAACCCGGCCTCGATCGCGTCCACCGCCGAGCCGTGGTCGGCCACCCGCTCCATCAACTCGACGGCGGCGGCCTCGATCTCGGCGGTCATCGCCTCCACCACGTACGAGCCGGCGAACGGGTCGACGGTGGCGGTGAGGTCCGTCTCGTACGCCAGCACCTGCTGGGTCCGCAGCGCGAGCCGGGCCGCCTTCTCGGTGGGCAGAGCGATCGCCTCGTCGAAGCTGTTGGTGTGCAGCGACTGGGTGCCGCCGAGCACCGCGCCCAACCCCTGCACCGCCACCCGGACCAGGTTCACCTCCGGCTGCTGCGCGGTGAGCTGCACGCCGGCGGTCTGGGTGTGGAAGCGCAGCATCATCGACTTCGGATCCTTGGCGCCGAAGTCGTCCCGCATCAGCCGGGCCCAGATCCGCCGGGCGGCGCGGAACTTCGCCACCTCCTCCAGCAGTGTGGTGCGGGCCACGAAGAAGAACGACAGCCGGGGCGCGAAGTCGTCCACGGCGAGCCCGGCGGCCAGCGCCGCCCGCACGTACTCCACGCCGTTGGCCAGGGTGAACGCGATCTCCTGCGCGGGCGTCGCGCCGGCCTCCGCCATGTGGTAGCCGGAGATGGAGATGGTGTTCCACTTCGGCACCTCCTTGCGGCAGTACGCGAACGTGTCGGCCACCAGGCGCAGCGACGGCTTCGGCGGGAAGATGTACGTCCCCCGGGCGATGTACTCCTTGAGGATGTCGTTCTGGATCGTGCCGTTGAGCGCGGTGCCGGGCACCCCGTTCTCCTCGGCGACGAGCTGGTAGAGCAGCAGCAGCACCGAGCCGGGCGCGTTGATGGTCATCGAGGTGGAGACCTTGTCCAGCGGAATGTCGGCGAAGAGCAGCCGCATGTCCTCGATGGAGTCGATGGCGACGCCCACCTTGCCGACCTCGCCGTGCGCGATCGGCTCGTCGGAGTCGTAACCCATCTGGGTCGGCAGGTCGAAGGCGACCGAGAGGCCCATCGTGCCGGCCCGCAACAGCTGGTGGTAGCGCGCGTTGGACTCGGTGGCGGTGCCGAAGCCGGCATACTGGCGCATGGTCCACGGACGGGAGGTGTACATCGTGGGGTAGACCCCCCGGGTGTACGGGAACTCGCCGGGGCTGCCCAGCCGGGAGTCCAGGTCCTCCGGAAGGTCGGCCTCGGTGTAGACGCCGTTGATCGGGAAACCGGACTCGCTTGACCGCCGTTCACTCATCCCCGGATGGTAGGACGCCTGGCCACACCCTCGCGTGAGGGATACCGCACAGTGCGTCCCGACCGGTCGACACCAGGTGAACGACAGGGCACGTTCTGTCGACTTCGATAAACGTCCGCCGCGTCGGCTTTCGCATCCGGCGTCGGAACCAGCAAGATAGGGGGGTTGTGTCCCAGCCCCCCTCGAATTCCCCCGGTGGCTTTTCTGTGACTCAGATCCCGACGTGGAGCGGCGGACCAGTTAGTCCCGCCAACGGACGAGCGGCGCCCGGCACCACCATTGGTGGCCGGTACTCGCTGCGGTCCTCGGTGGGCAACGGCGGCATGGGCACGGTGTGGCGTGCCACAGACACCCTGCTGCGCCGTGACGTGGCGGTGAAGGAGGTCGTCCTTCCTCCGGGTCTGGCCCCCAGCGACCGCGACGCCATGTACGAACGCACCCTGCGCGAGGCCCGCGCCGCCGCCGCCATCCAGCACCCCGCCGTGGTGCAGGTGTACGACGTGGTCACCGAGGCCGGCCGGCCGTGGATCGTGATGGAGCTGCTGGACGCCCGCAGCCTCGCCGACATGGTGATCGAGGACGGTCCGGTGGCACCCCGGGCCGTCGCCAAGATCGGCATCGCGCTGCTCGGCGCGTTGGAGGTCGCACACGCGATCGGTGTGCTGCACCGGGACGTGAAGCCCGCCAACGTGCTGATCTGCACCGACGGGCGCTGCGTGCTGACCGACTTCGGGGTCGCCCGGATGCCCACCGACGTCCAGCTCACCACCCCCGGCATGGTGCTCGGCTCACCACACTTCATCTCGCCCGAGCGCGCCATGGGCCAGGAGTTCGGGCCACCGAGCGATCTCTTCTCGCTGGGTGTGACGCTCTACACAGCAGTCGAGGGACGCCCCCCGTTCGACAAGGGCGACCCGATCGAGACCATGCACGCCGTGGTCGAGGACCCGCCCGCCCCACCGCAGCGCAGCGGCCCGCTGACCCGGGTGCTGATGGGTCTGCTGGAAAAGGACCCGGCGCGCCGGTTGGACGTGCACACCGCCCGGGCCATGCTGCGCGAGCTGCTCGCCGGCCCGTTGGGCAGCACCGCGACCGCCGTGCACTCGGTCACCGACCCGTACAACGTGGTGCCGGTGCAGCAGCGCCCGGCGCCCGTCCTGCCGCCGCCCCAGCCGGAGCCGAAGCCGGACAGCCAGATCGGCGGGCCCGCCATGCTGGCCCCCGGTGAGTCCCTGACCGACCGGCTGGCGGCGCTGAGCCGGGGCGAACGGCCGGAGCCGACCGGCACTGCCGGCGCCACCGGGCTCGACGAGACCAGCGCCGACGCGTTGGCCGGCCCGCTGCACACACCCACCGGCGCGATGCCCCCGCCCGGCCGACAGTCCGCTGGGCGCGCCTACGGCGGCAACGCGGACGCCACCCAGCGGGTGGACGCCGGCGCGCACCCGGACGCCACCCAGCGGGTCACCTACGGCACCCCGGCCGGTGCCACCCAGCAGGTCGGCTACGGCGGCGCACCGGAGGCCACCCAGCGCATCGGCGGCACCTACGGCGGCGGCAACCAGTGGTCGGTGCCGGGCACCGGCCAGCCCTGGGCCACGTCGCCCGCCGCTTCCGCCGGTGACGGCGGCGGCGCTCTGGGCAAGGTCCGCGCCACCGGTGGCCAGCTCGTCAGCACCGTCAAGGGCTGGCCGCGCAAGGTGCAGCTCGCCGCGGCCGGCGGGTTGGCCGTCGTGCTGCTGCTCACCGTGGTGGCGCTCTCCGGCGGCGACGACGCCCCGCCGAGCACTCCCCAGGCGCAGCCCACCCCGTCCGCCGCAGCGGTGCCGAGCGTCGAGATGCAGGAACACACCGCCCGGGGCATCCAGCTCATGGTGCCGAAGGGCTGGAAGAAGGCCACCGGCGGTTCCTACACCGACTACATCGACCCGGAGGACAGCGGCCGCAAGGTGCGCATCATCACCGAGAAGTGGTCCAGCGACTCCAACCGCTGGGCGGAGACGGCGGAGAACGGCCTCAAGACCAGGAGCACCTCCTGCGTCAAGCCGTACCAGCAGGTCAGCGCCACCGAGACCGAGCTGGCCAGCAAGCCGGCCGCCGAGTTCGAATACACCTGCGGCGAGGGCGACGCCATGCGGCACGGCGTCTGGCGTGGCGTGGCCGAGGGCGGCAAGGCCTACTCGTTCTACCTGACCTCGACGGACACCAAGTTCGCGGAGAGCAAGCCGATCTTCGACGAGATGGTGCGGACGTTCCAGCTCACCGGGGACGGCTGAGCCGGAGGGAACCGACAGCGGTGATCCGCCGCCGTGCTATCAAGGGGCATGGCGGCGGACACGACTGACATCGACGACATTCGCGAGCAAGCCCGGCGCTGGCTGGCCGACGACCCCGACCCGGCCAGCCGGGACGAGCTGACGGCGGTGCTCGACCGGCTGCCGGCGAGCGCGCCGGAGCTGGCCGACCGGTTCGCCGGCCCGCTGACCTTCGGCACCGCGGGCCTGCGCGGCCCGCTGCGCGCCGGCCCGAACGGCATGAACCTCGCCGTGGTCACCCAGGCCGCTGCCGGCCTGGTCGGCTGGCTCGCGGCCCAGGGCGGCAGCGGCCCCCTGGTGATCGGGTACGACGCTCGGCACGGCTCCCGGGAGTTCGCCGAGCGCACCGCCCAGGTGGCCACCGGGGCGGGTCGACCGGCGCTGCTGCTGCCCCGCCCGCTGCCCACCCCGGTGCTGGCGTACGCGGTGCGCCACCTCGGCGGAGTCGCCGGTGTAATGGTCACGGCCAGCCACAACCCACCCCAGGACAACGGCTACAAGGTCTATCTCGGCGCGGAGCTGGGCGGTGAACTGGGCTGGGGCGCGCAGATCGTGCCGCCCGCCGACGCCGGCATCGAGGCGGCCATCCGATCGGTCGGCCCACTGACTGAGGTGCCGCTGGGCCCACCCGGGCAGGTGCTCGGCGACGACCTGACCGCCTCGTACGTCGAACAGGCCACCGCCGTGATCGACCCGGACGGGCCACGGGACCTGACGGTGGCGTACACCCCTCTGCACGGGGTGGGCGCGGCGGTCCTCACCGCCGCCTTCGCCCGCGCCGGTTTCCCAGTGCCCGGCGTGGTCCCCGACCAGGCCGAGCCGGACCCGGCGTTTCCGACCGTGTCGTTCCCCAACCCGGAGGAGCCGGGGGCGGTGGACCGGCTGATCGCCCTGGCCGACTCCACCGGCGCGGACCTCGCCATCGCCAACGACCCGGACGCCGACCGTTGCGCGGTGGTCGTCCGTGACGGGCGCGACGGCTGGCGGATGCTGCGCGGCGACGAGGTGGGGGTGCTGCTCGCCGACCACCTGATGCGGCGCGGGGTGACCGGGCTCTACGCGACCACCATCGTGTCCTCGTCACTGCTGCGCGCGATGTGCGCGGCCCGGGGCCTGCCCTACGACGAGACGCTGACCGGCTTCAAGTGGATCGTGCGGGCCGGCGGCGGGAGCACGCCCCTGGTCTTCGGCTACGAGGAGGCGCTCGGCTACTGCGTCGCACCGGCGCACGTGCGGGACAAGGACGGCATCACGGCGGCGCTGACCGTGGCCGAGCTGGCCGCCGGCCTGAAGACACAGGGTCGGACGCTGACCGACCGGCTCGACGAGTTGGCCGCCGAGTTCGGCGTGCACCACACCGACCAGCTCTCCGCCCGGGTGGACGACCTGCGGGTGATCACCGACGCGATGGCCAGGATCCGGGCGGACACCCCGACGACCCTGCTCGGGCAGCCGGTGGACAGCGTCCGGGACCTCCTGCCCGAGTCGGACGTGGTGATCCTGCGTACCGCGGCCGCCCGGGTGGTGATCCGGCCCTCCGGGACGGAACCGAAGCTCAAGGCGTACCTCGAGGTGGTGGAACCGGTCGTGGACGGTGACGTCCAGACGGCCCGCAGCAGGGCGGCATCGGCCGTCGCCGCGCTCCGCGCTGAGGTCAGCGCGGCCCTTGGCATCTGAACCCCGCAGCGCCCACCCATGACAGGTTCGCCCTTTGCTCTGCACCCGCGGAAGCGCCATCGAATGAACAGCGGTCCTCCGCGCCCGACTCCTGCCGGGGGCCCGGCACCGTGGTGCCTGGGTGGGTGCAGAGCAAAGGGCCCGTCGAGCGGGGCCCGAGAGTCAGCGGCGAGGGCCGAGGGCCTGGTCGACGGCGCGGCCCAGGGCCGCGACGACCAGGCCGACCGACGGGCGGACCACCGAGTCGTCGGTGCTCACCTCGCCGGAGAAGCCGGCGCCGGTGGCGATCGCCTCCAGCCTGCGGCGCGCGTCGGCGGCGGTCTCACCGTCCACCCCGAGCGCCGACTCCATCCGCAGTACCACCACCAGAGTGGCCAGCGCGGCGGTCCGCTCGTCCGGAGCCGCCGCGCCGGTCAGGGCCTCGGCCAGGCGCTGGCGGGTCTCCGCCTCGACGGAGGCGTCGACCACCGGGTAACGGTGCACGTGGATGAAGCCCAGCTCGGTCTCGTCGACGTCGCGGACCACACCCTGGCTGCACAGGTCACCGAGGATCCGGTCCCGCAGGCCGTGCCGCAGGCGCTGCACCCAGGAGGCCGGGGTGTGCGGGGTGTCGGCCGCGATCCGGCTCAGCACCTCGTCGGCGACCGGTTCGCCGGTCGGCGTCGGGTCGGCCACGGTCAACGACCCTTCGGCGTACGCGATCCGGCCGGCGATGGCCAGCTCGACCAGCACCGCGGCGGCCATGCCGAGGTCCAGGCTGATCCGCGGCATGGTCGCCTTGCCGGTCGTGTCGTCGTAGGCGAGGAGCAGCAACTCCTCGGCGAGCGCAACACCAGTCATGGCCCGAGACGGTAGCGGGTCCGCGCACCACCGCGCACGGACCCGCCAGACCCGGCACCCACCGGGTGTCGAACTCAGAACCGGGGCATGCCGCCGAACTGGCGGTCGCCGGCGTCCCCGAGCCCGGGGACGATGAACATGCTGTCGTTGAGCCCCTGGTCGATCGAGGCCGTGACCAGGCGCAACGGCAGGCCGGAGCGTTCCAGCCGTTCGATGCCGACCGGGGCGGCGAGCACGCAGAGCACTGTGATGTCGGTGCAGCCACGGTCGGCGAGCAACCGGCAGGAATGCTCCAGCGAGCCACCCGTCGCGAGCATCGGGTCGAGCACCAGCACCGGCAGCCCGGACAGGTCGCGGGGCAGCGACTCCATGTACGCGCGCGGCTCGTAGGTCTCCTCGTCGCGGGCCAGACCGACGAAGCCCATCGAAGACTCGGGCAGCAGGCCGAGTGCGGCGTCCGCCATGCCGAGGCCGGCCCGCAGCACCGGCACCAGCAGCGGCGGGTTGGCCAGCCGGGTGCCCTCGGTGCCGGTGACCGGCGTCTGCACCTCGTACCGCTCGACGGGGAAGGAGCGCGCCGCCTCGTACACCAGCATGGTGGTCAGTTCGTGCAGCGCCGCCCGAAACGTCGAGGAATCGGTGCGCGCGTCCCGCATGGCGGTCAGCCGAGACTGGGCCAGCGGGTGGTCAATGACGTGTACGTCCACGATCGCTCAACCTACCGGTCCGTTCGGCGCGGTGGTGACGGTGCGGTCGGACCAGCGACGCCGCTCACGCCGAGCCCGCCGTGACCAAGATCACTCAGCCGTCTGGTGCGTAGACTTCTCTGCATGACGGCGACAACGACGTCGGCCCGGTCGGAGCTCTCCGAGCTGGGACGATCCGAGACCGCTCTGCGGACCTTCCTGCACGGGCTTCCCGGCGTGGACCAGGTCGGCGCGGAGCAGCGGGCGGCACAGCTCGGCACCCGATCCATCAAGACCACCGCCAAGGCCCAGGCGATCGACCTGGCGATCCGGATGGTCGACCTGACCACCCTGGAGGGGGCGGACACCCCGGGCAAGGTGCGCGCGCTCGCCGCGAAGGCGCTGCGCCCGGACCCGGCCGACCCGTCCTGCCCGCACGTCGGCGCGGTCTGCGTCTACCCGGCGATGGTCCCGCACGTGGCGGAGGTGCTGCGCGGAAGTGGCGTGCACCTGGCCAGCGTGGCGACCGCGTTCCCGTCCGGCCAGGCGCCGTTGGAGATCAAGCTGGCCGACACCCGGGCCGCCGTCGCGGCCGGTGCCGACGAGATCGACATGGTGATCAACCGGGGTGCGTTCCTGGCCGGGCGCTACAAGGAGGTCTACGACGAGATCGTGGCCACCAAGGAGGCCTCCGGGGACGCCCACCTCAAGGTGATCCTGGAGACCGGCGAGCTGGCCACCTACGACAACGTGCGGCGGGCCTCCTGGTTGGCCATGCTGGCCGGCGGCGACTTCATCAAGACCTCCACCGGCAAGGTCCCGGTCGCGGCGACACTGCCGGTGACCCTGGTGATGCTGGAAGCTGTCCGTGACTTCCGGGCGGCCACCGGGCGGCAGGTGGGCGTGAAGCCCGCCGGTGGCATCAAGACCACCAAGGACGCGATCAAGTACCTGGTGATGGTCAACGAGACCGTCGGCCCGGACTGGCTCGACCCGGACTGGTTCCGCTTCGGCGCGTCCAGCCTGCTCAACGACCTGCTGATGCAGCGCACCAAGCTGACGACCGGCACCTACTCCGGTCCCGACTACTTCACCCTGGACTGATAGCCGATGTTCGAATACGCCCCCGCCCCCGAGTCCCGCTCGGTGGTGGACCTCAAACCCTCGTACGGGCTGTTCATCGACGGCGCGTTCGTCGATCCGACCGACGGTGGCAGCTTCAAGTCGATCAACCCCGCCTCTGAGGAGGTGCTGGCCGAGATCGCCGAGGCCGGCGCTCAGGACGTGGAACGCGCGGTGCGTGCCGCCCGCAAGGCGTACGACAAGGTCTGGGGTCCGATGCCGGGCCGGGACCGGGCGAAGTACCTGTACCGGATCGCCCGACTCATCCAGGAGCGCTCCCGCGAGCTGGCCGTCCTGGAATCCCTGGACAACGGCAAGCCGATCCGGGAGTCCCGGGACGTCGACCTGCCGCTGGTCGCCGCGCACTTCTTCTACTACGCCGGCTGGGCCGACAAGCTTCCGCACGCCGGTTTCGGTGCCAACCCACGGCCGATCGGCGTGGCCGCGCAGGTCATCCCGTGGAACTTCCCGCTGCTCATGCTGGCCTGGAAGATCGCCCCGGCGCTCGCCGCAGGCAACACGGTGGTGCTGAAGCCCGCCGAGACCACCCCGCTCACCGCGCTGCTCTTCGCCGAGATCTGCCAGCAGGCCGACCTGCCGGCCGGTGTGGTCAACATCGTCACCGGCGCCGGCGACACCGGCCGCGCACTGGTCGAGCACGCAGGCGTCGACAAGGTCGCCTTCACCGGCTCCACCGAGGTCGGCCGGGCCATCGCCCGGTCCGTCGCCGGCACCAGCAAGAAGCTCACCCTGGAACTGGGCGGCAAGGCCGCCAACATCGTCTTCGACGACGCGCCCATCGACCAGGCCGTCGAGGGCATCGTCAACGGCATCTTCTTCAACCAGGGGCACGTCTGCTGCGCCGGCTCCCGACTCCTGGTGCAGGAGAACGTGGCCGACCGCGTGCTGGAGTCGCTGAAGCGGCGGATGGCCCAGCTCCGGGTCGGCGACCCACTGGACAAGAACACCGACGTCGGCGCGATCAACTCGGCCGCCCAGCTGGAGCGGATCCGCGAGCTGTCCGACGCCGGCTCCGCCGAGGGCGCCGAGCGCTGGTCACCGCCGTGCGAGCTGCCCGACCGTGGCTTCTGGTTCGCGCCCACCATCTTCACCGGGGTCACCCAGGCCCACCGGATCGCCCGCGAGGAGATCTTCGGCCCGGTGCTGTCGGTGCTCACGTTCCGCACCCCGGCCGAGGCCGTGGAGAAGGCCAACAACACGCCGTACGGGCTGTCGGCCGGCATCTGGACCGACAAGGGTTCCCGGATCCTGTGGATGGCCGACCGGCTGCGCGCCGGCGTCGTCTGGGCCAACACGTTCAACAAGTTCGACCCCACCTCGCCGTTCGGTGGCTACAAGGAGTCGGGTTACGGTCGCGAGGGCGGCCGGCACGGGCTGGAGGGCTACCTCAATGTCTGAGCGGGTCGCGGTACGTAAGACGTACAAGCTCTTCATCGGCGGGAAGTTCCCGCGCAGCGAGTCGGGACGGTCGTATCTCGTGCAGTCCTCGAATGTGTCACTGGCCTCCCGCAAGGACGCCCGGGACGCGGTGGTCGCCGCCCGCGCCGCCGTGAAGGGCTGGGCCGGCGCGACCGCGTACAACCGGGGTCAGATCCTCTACCGGGCCGCCGAGATGCTGGAGGGCCGCCGCGAGCAGTTCGTCGCCCTGGGCGTGCCCGGCGACGAGGTGGACGCCGCCGTCGACCGCTGGGTCTGGTACGCCGGCTGGGCCGACAAGCTCGCCCAGGTGTACGGCGGTGCCAACCCGGTCGCCGGCCCGTACTTCAACATCTCCGCGCCCGAACCGACCGGCGTGATCGCCGTCGTCGCCCCCGAGCGCCCGGCGCTGCTCGGCCTGGTCAGCGTGATCGCCCCGGCGATCGTCAGCGGCAACACGGTGGTCGTGGCGGCGTCGCCCTCCGAGCCCCTGGCGGCGGTGACGCTGGCCGAGGTGCTGGCCACCTCCGACCTGCCCGGCGGGGTGGTCAACATCCTCACTGGCGCGATCACCGAGACCGCGCCGGCGTTGGCGGCGCACATGGACGTCAACGCGATCGACCTGACCGGGGTGACCGACACCGCGCTCGCCACGGACCTGGAGGTCAGGGCGGCGGAGAACCTCAAGCGGGTGCTCCGACCGGCCCCGGCCGACCACGACTGGTCCGTCGATCCGGGTTTGGCTCGGATGACCGCGCTGCTGGAGACGAAGACTGTGTGGCATCCCAAGGGGGTGTGATCGTTTTTCGGCCTTTTGGGTTTTCCGGGGGAGCCCGCCCACTCCGGGCGGTCAGGCTTGATCCCTGCGTGGGCGGGCTCCCCCGGAAAACCTGACGTGGGCCGGGATCGTCGGGTGGGCCAGCACACGGGTCCTGCCTCGGGTCGGTGAGCGCGGTCAAGATCTGCGCAACTTCGGGGATGTTGCTGCCTCCAGCGCCTTGGAGGCAGCAACATCCCTGTTCTTGTGCGGATCTTCGGGCGGTCCGGCGGTCCGGCGGTCCGGCGGTCCTGGTCGGGGTCGGGGTGGGGTGGGCTCGGGGGCGTGGGGGGTCTACTACCGGGGGTAGGATTGCTTCGTGACTCGGTTGGGCGATCTTGAGCGTGCGGTGATGGACGTGTTGTGGGACGTGGTCCCCGGCACGTCGGACGGTGTGACCGTGCGCGAGGTGGCCGACGCGCTCGACGGCCGCGAGTTGGCGTACACCACGGTGATGACCGTGCTGGACCGGCTCGCCGGCAAGGGCATGGTGCAGCGGGAGCGCGAGGGTCGGGCCTGGCGCTACCGGCCGGCGGCGAGCCGTGAGGCGCACATCGCCCAGCTCATGCTCGACGCCCTCGACCTGGGCGGCAGCCGGGACGCCGCACTCGTGCGGTTCGCCCGTTCGGTGACCGGCACCGAGGCCGAGGTGCTGCGGGCGGCCCTGGGGAGCGAGGCCGGTCTGACCGGTCCGGGTTCCACCAGCGGCAACCCGGGCGACACCGAGCTGACCGACCGCCTCGACGGGCCGACGGGCCGGCGAACCGCCGGCGAGGCAGCGGAGCGGTAGGACCCACGCCATGGCGTACGCCGTGCACTTCGCCGCCACCATGCTGGCCTGCTACCTGACGGCTCAGGTGCTGGCCCGCTCCACCTGGACGTGGCGCAGCCCCCGGGTGGCGATCATCTGCTGGCAGGCCGTCGGGTTGGCGGTGGGTCTCTCGGCGATGGGCCTGCCCATGGCGCTCGGGCTGAGCGCGTACGACCTGCCGACAGGCAGCGCGCTGCTCGCCCTGGCCAACGACCTCGCCCACGGCACACTGCCGATCGGGGTGAACACCTTCCACCTCGCCGGCGTCGGGGTGGGCTTCGGCATCGGCGCGGTGCTGGTCGCCACGACCGTCCGCAGCATCCACGGCACCGTACGCGCCCAGCGCCGGCACCGGGACCTGCTCTCCCTGGTCGCCCGGGACGATCCGGCCGCTCCCGGCGCGCTGGTGCTGGATCATCCGAGCGCCGCCGCATACTGCCTGCCCGGGGTGAAGCCGCAGGTGGTGGTCAGCGCCGGCACACTGAGCCTGCTCGACCGCGCCGAGCTGGCCGCGGTGCTCAGCCACGAGCGCGCGCACGCCCACGAGCGGCACGATCTGGTGCTGCTGCCGTTCACCGCGCTGTGCCGGGCGTTGCCGTGGTTCGGCTGGGTCCGCGACGCCCACGAACGGGTCGCCCTGCTGGTCGAGATGCGCGCCGACGACAAGGCCCGTGAGCTGCACGCGGAAGCGCCGCTGGCCGGAGCGCTGCGCCGCTTCGCCGCCGCCGGTCACCGGATCACCCCGGCCGGCGCGCTGGGCATGGGCGACCGGGATCTCGACGTACGGGTCCAGCGCCTCCTGGTCACCGACCGGCCGCCCCGGGTGCTCGGCGCCACCGCCCTCGCGGTGGCCAGCACGCTGGTCGCCCTCCCGATCACCCTCTTCCTGTCCTGACCTGACCCCAGCACGCCACACGCCGCGCCCCCGCATGGGCGCCGCGCCGCCGTGTCCCGCCGCAAGAGCGCGATCTTCCAAACCCATGACTACTACGTGATGTAGTAATCCTTTCTACGACGTTACGTAGTAGGCGGACGTGTAGAGAAACTACGTGTAGGGTGGCTACGACAAGGGAGCCAACACTACGGAGAGCCGGTCATGGACACCCTGCTCCTCGCCCGCCTGCAGTTCGCCACCACCACCTCGATCCACTTCCTCTTCGTGGTCGTCACGCTCGGGCTGGTCACCCTGCTGGTCGGGATGCAGACCGCCTGGGTGCTCACCGGCAACCCGAAGTGGGAGCGGCTGACCCGCTACTGGGGTCAGCTCTACGTGATCAACTACGTGCTCGGCATCGCCACCGGCATCGTGATGGAGTTCCAGTTCGGGCTGAACTGGAGTGGCCTGTCGCGCTACGTCGGCAACGTCTTCGGCGCGCCGCTGGCCATCGAGACGTTGGTGGCGTTCTTCCTCGAATCCACGTTCCTCGGGATGTGGATCTTCGGCTGGCACCGGCTCGGCAAGGGTGTCCATCTCGCGCTGCTCTGGGGCGTGGCCATCACCGCGTACGCCTCGGCGTTCTGGATCATGGTGGCCAACTCCTGGCTGCAACACCCGGTCGGTTACGAGGTACGCGACGGCATCGCCCACCTCACCGACTTTGGCGCGCTGCTCTCCAACCCCAGCCTCGGCATGGCGTTCGGGCACGTGGTCTCGGCCGCGTTGCTGGTCGGCGGGATGCTGATGGCGGCGGTCAGCGCCTGGCACCTGATCCGGCGTACTCCCGATTTCGTGCTCTTCCGCACCTCGTTGCGGATCGGCCTGGTCACCGCGGCACTGGCCATCACGATGGTGCAGGGCTTCGGCTTCGCCCAGTTCGGCCCGGTCGGCGGCGTGCAGCCGACCAAGTTCGGCGGCCAGAGCCCGGAGGCGCAGGCGCTGATCGCCGACTGGACCACCCGGTTCGGCCCCGGCGACTACACGCCACCCGTGCTGGCCAGCGTCGGGCTGGGCTTCATGATCCTGATCGGCTTCACCCTCGGCTGCGTCTGGTTGCTGCTCCCCCTGCTCTTCCGGGACTGGATCATCCGGCTGCGCTTCCCGCTCTGGCTGGTCCTGCTCGCCCTGCCGCTGCCGTTCGTCGCGGTGATCCTCGGCTGGATCGCCCGCGAGGTCGGCCGCCAGCCCTGGGTGGCGTACGGGCTGCTCCCCACCGAGCAGGCCGTCTCCCCGGTCGGCGCACCGGTGATGCTCGCCTCGCTGATCGGGTTCAGCCTGCTGCTCGGCACCCTCGCCGTCACCAACTGGGTGCTGCTCGCCCGGCACGCGGCGCGGGGCGCGGCCGATCCGGCACTCGGCCGCCCACCGGCGCCTCCAAGTGAGTCGACCCACCCCGAACCCGCGCTCGTCTGAGGCACAGAGGAGAACACCGTGGACCTCGCCTGGTACGCCCTGCTCGGCCTCTTCTTCACCGGCTACCTGGTGCTCGCCGGCTACGACTACGGCGTCGGGCTGCTGCTCGCCCGCGGTGGCGGCCCCGCTCTGCGGAGGGAGGCGCTCACCGCGCTCGGCCCGTTCTTCCTCGGCAACGAGGTCTGGCTGGTGGCCGCCGTGGGCATCCTCTTCGGCGCGTTCCCGGTGCTGGAGGGCGAGTTGCTCTCCGGCTGCTATCCGGCCGTGGCCGGTGCTCTGGTCGGCGTCATCCTGGTTACCGTCGGG
Source organism: Micromonospora sp. MGP-C2 (assembly GCF_057766525.1). Lineage (NCBI taxonomy): Bacteria > Bacillati > Actinomycetota > Actinomycetes > Micromonosporales > Micromonosporaceae > Micromonospora > Micromonospora sp. MGP-C2. The sequence continues at coordinate 5,070,896 of NZ_JBYMEN010000002.1, read as the reverse complement.
GTGCAGCTGCGCAGCCGGCCCGCTGACGAACGGATCCGCGCGCGCTGGGACCGCGTCGTGATGATCGGCAGCGCACTCGCCGCAGTGGGCTGGGGGGTGGTGCTCGCCGCGCTGCTCCAGGGCGTGCCCCGTCAGGCCGACGGGCACGTCGCCGGGGTGTCGCACCTGGCCACCCCGTTCGCGGCCACCGTCGGGCTGGCCATGGTCGCACTGGTCGCGGTGCACGGAGCGACCTTCCTCGCGCTGCGCCTGTCGACCGACGCCGCCGCCGTGGTGGGCCGCACGGCCCGCCGGCTGGTGCCGGTGGCGCTCACCGCGGTCGCCCTGGCCACCGTCGTGGGCCTGCTCTCCTCCCGGGTACGCGACGCCGCCCAGCGGCCGGCGGTGGCCGTACTCCTGCCGGTGCTGCTCGCGGTGGCGCTGCTGGCGGCCCGCGCGGCGCTGGCGCGGCGGCGGCCGGGGTGGGCTCTGGCCGCAACCGGCGCGGCCCTGGCGCTGCCGGTGGTGCTGGTCGGGGCGGCTCTCGGCCCTATGTGCTGGTGTCCACGACCGACCCGGGCGCCTCGCTGACAGTGACCGACGCCGCTGCGAGCGCACCGACGCTGCGGCTCCTCGGCTGGGTGGCGCTGCCGCTACTTCCGGCCCTACTAGGCTTCCAGGCGATGTGTTGGTGGGTTTTCCGAGGACGGACCGACGGCAGGGCACCGGTGTACTGGTGAAACGCCGTCCGTTCGACCCGCGTCTGCTGCGCCGGGTCCCTGCGGCCCGGCGCGATCTTGCCGTGCTCGCGTTCCTGGGTGTGCTCGCCGCCGGGTTGATCGTGGCGCAGGCCACCGCCCTCGCGGCGGTGCTGGCCACGGCGATCGACGGTCGACTGGATCGGCCGGCGCTGGGCGCCTTCATGGTCGCGGTCGCTGCCCGCTCGGCGCTGGTCTGGGCACAGGGCACGGTCTCGGCGCGGGTCGCCGCCACGGTCAAGGCGACGCTGCGGGCCGACCTGCTCGGCGCGGTCGGCCGACACGGCCCCGGCTGGGTGGCCGGGCAGCGGGCCGGTCAGATCGCCACCCTGGCCGGGCGCGGGCTGGACGCACTGGACGCCTACTTCACCGGATACCTGCCCCAACTGGTGCTCAGCGTCACCGTGCCGTTGGCGGTGCTCGCCCGGGTCGTCTTCGCCGACTGGAGCTCGGCGGTGATCATCGCGGTGACCCTGCCGCTGATCCCGGTCTTCGGCGCGCTGCTCGGCTGGCAGGCCCAGGCCGCCACCGAACGGCAGTGGCGGCGACTCTCGCTGCTCGGCGGGCACTTCCTGGACATGGTCGCCGGGTTGCCCACGCTGCGCGCGTTCGGGCGGGCCCGGGCACAGACCGAGGTGGTGCGCCGGATGGCCGACGGGCACCGCGTCGCCACCATGAAGACGCTGCGGATCGCGTTCCTCTCCGCGCTGGTGCTGGAGCTGGTCGCCACCCTCTCGGTGGCACTGGTCGCGGTGCCGGTCGGCATCCGGTTGCTCGGCGGCGGGCTGGCCCTGCAGACCGCGCTGCTGGTGCTGCTGCTCACCCCGGAGGCATACCTGCCGCTGCGGGCCGCCGGCAGCCGCTTCCACGCCAGCATGGAGGGGCTCGCCGCGCTGGACGAGGCGCTGACCATCTCGGCCGCGCCCACCGCTCCCCGGGCCGCCGAGGGCGCCACCGTCCCGGACGCGCGACGTGACATCCGGTTCGAGGGGGTGACCGTGGCGTACGAGCGGACCACCGCCCTGCGTGACGTGACCCTGACCATCCGAGCCGGCGAACGGATCGCCATCATCGGGCCCAGCGGCGCCGGCAAGAGCACGTTGCTCGGCCTGCTGCTCGGCTTCGTGACCCCGACCAGCGGCCGGATCACGGTGGACGGGGTCGACCTCGCCACCGCCGACCCGGACGCCTGGCGTCGGCAACTCGCCTGGGTGCCGCAGCGGGCCCATCTCTTCGCCGCCTCGCTGGCCGACAACATCCGGCTCGGCGCACCGGACACCACGCCCGACGCGCTCGCCGCGGCGGTGCACGACGCCGCCCTGGACGACGTGGTGGCCGGTCTGCCGGACGGCCTGGACACCCTGCTCGGCGAACGCGGCCACGGGCTGTCCAGCGGGCAGCGGCAGCGGGTGGCGCTGGCCCGGGCGTTTCTGCGGTCCGCCCCGGTGGTGCTGCTCGACGAACCCACCGCCCGCCTGGACACCGCGGCCGAGGCGGTGGTGCTCGACGCCACCCGCCGCCTGGTCGCCGGGCGCACCGCGCTCCTGGTCGCGCACCGACCGGCGCTGCTCGCTGACGCCGACCGGATCCTGCGGGTCGAGGACGGTCGGGTCACCGAGCTGACGCCCGAACCGACCGGGAAGGCGACCCGATGAGCGCGGAACACGGGCCGGACGCGGTCGCCGGCGTGGCATCGGCCGGGCGGACCGCCGCCGAGCGTGCCGTGTTGCGACTGGCCCGCCCGTACCTGGGTCGGCTGGTCGGTGCCGGGCTGCTCGCGGCCGCCACCGAGTTCGCCGGGCTCGCCCTGATGGCCACCGCCACCTGGCTGTTGATGAGCGCCGCCGGCCAGCCTCCGCTGGACCGGCTCACAGTGGCGATCGTCGCTGTCCGTGCGCTGGCGATCAGCCGTGGCGTGTTCCGCTACACCGAACGGCTCGCCGGGCACGACGCGGTGCTCCGCATGATCACCGACGTCCGGGCCAGGGTCTTCGCCACCCTCGCCGCCCGGCGTGGCGCCGCGCACCGGTCGGGGGACGTGCTGAGCCGGCTGGTCTCCGACGTCGAGGCCGTCCAGGACCTGCTGCTGCGTGTGCTGGTCCCCGGCTCGGCGGCGGCCCTGGTCGGTGTGCTGGCGGTCGGCGTGGCGGCGTTGATCTCACCACCTGCCGCCGGTGCGCTCGCCGTCGGGCTGCTGGTCGCCGGGGTGGCACTGCCCGCGCTGGCCACCGCTGTCACCCGCCGCAGCGCGGCCCAGGTGGCACCCCTGCGCGGCGCACTGGCCACCGACGCGATCGACCTGACCCACGGCGCAGCCGACCTGGCCGCGTTCGGAGCCACCGACGCCACGCTGCGTGCCGCAGCGCAGCGGGCCCGCCGGCTGGCCCGCCTGGAACGTCGGCTGGCCGCCACCGGGTTCGCGGTGGACGCGGCCGGAGTGCTGACCGCCGGGCTGACCGCCGCGGCGGTGGTGCTGGCAGCGCTGGCCGCCGGCGTGTCGGGGGTGCTGGTGGGCGTCCTGGCCGTCGGCGCGCTGGCTGCCGTCGAGGTGACGCTGGCACTGGTCACGGCGGCCCGGCAGTGGACGCAGCTGCGGCCCGGTCTGGCCCGGGTGGCCGACCTGCTGGACGCCGGCACGCCGCCTTCCCCGCCCACGGCCGGTATGACGGACCTGGTCGGCCCCCACGAGCTGCGCTTCGTCGACGTGACAGTGCGGTACCGGGCCGGTGCGGCACCCGCCCTCGACGGCGTCAGCCTGGACCTGCCGCCGGGGCGGAGGATCGCGGTGGTCGGCCCGAGCGGCGCCGGCAAGAGCACCCTGGCCGCCGTCCTGACCGGCACCATCCAACCGGTGTCCGGGCGGGTCACCCTCGACGGTCACGACCTCTCGGCGTACGCCGAGGAGGCACTGCCGCGGGCGGTCGGCGGCCTGCTGGCCGAGGCGTACGTCTTTCACGCCACGGTGCGGGAGAACCTGCTGCTCGGGCGGGCCGGGGCCGACGAGGAGGCGCTGACGGCCGCCACCGCCGCCGCGGGCCTGCTGGACTGGGTACGCGCCCAGCCGGCGGGTTGGGACACGCTGGTCGGAGAGGAGGGCGGGCAGCTCTCCGGTGGCCAGCGGCAGCGGCTGGCACTCGCGCGGGCCCTGCTCGCCGCGCCGCCGGTGCTGGTGCTCGACGAGCCCACCGAAGGTCTTGATCCGGCCGCCGCCGACGCGGTGCTCGCGTCCACTCTCGCCGCCACCCCCGCCGGGCACTCGGTGCTGCTGATCAGCCACCGGCTCAGCGGGCTGGCCGAGCTGGACGAGATCGTCGTCCTCGACGGCGGCCGGGTGATCCAGCGCGGCCGGCACGCCGACCTGGTCGCCGCCCCAGGCTGGTACCGGGACCAGTGGCTGCTCCAGGCTGCGGCCGAGCGGGGTTACCTGGCCCTCGCCCCCTGACCGGGGCTCGGGGACGGACCAGGGTTCTCCCCGACGTCAGGGCTCCCTGACCCGTGGCAGGGTGGTGCCATGCCGCACCGTGAGGACGTGTTGGTCGACGAGCACCTGCGGGAGTTGGCCGCCCGGTTGCAGGGGCCGGCGCGACTCAAGTCCGACCTGCTCACCGAGGCCCGGCACGGGCTGCTGGACGCCGTGGAGGCGTACCGGGAGAGCGGTGTGCCGTCCACGGAGGCGCAGCGCCGGGCCGTGGTCGAGTTCGGCTCGCCGGCGCAGGTCCTTCCCTCCTGGCAGGCCGAGCTGGCGGTGGGCGCCCTGCGCGGGCTCTCTCTGCGGATGCTGGCGATCGCCGGGGTCGGGGTGGTCGCCGGGGATCTGACCTGGCGGGGGTCGAGCTGGAGCAGCGGCCCCCGTCCACCGGCCGGCTACCAGCTGCTCGCCAGCTCGGTCGACTGGATCTGGATGGGTTCGCTGCTGCTCGCGGTGGCCGGTCTGCTGGTGGTCACGGCGAGCGCCCGTTCGACACGTCCGGGTCTGGCCCTGGTGCAACGCGCGGTGGGCGCCGGCCTGACCGCCATGCTGGCTCTCGCCATGATCGCCGGCTGCGCCCTGTTCGCCTGGTCGATGACTCTCTGGGACGACGCGCTGCGCTGGCCACCGATGATCATCGGCGCGGTGCTGGTGGGCGGCGCGTACTTCTCACTGGCCCGTGCGGTGCGCGGCTGGCTGCAGGCCACCGCCCGCCGAGCGGAGTCGCTCGCCAGCACGGCCCACTGAGCCACGTCGCCGGTGCCCCGGTCCCGCCGGTGGTCGCCAGCTCGACCGGGATCAGGCCGGGGTGCTGGGCGGGCTGCCGGGGTCGAGGAACCGGCCGACGGTCAACTGGAAGTCACGCCAACCCGCGCGCTCCCCGGCCAACGCTCCCCGGCCGGAATCGGTGAGCTCGTACGTCCGCCGTTCCCTGCCGTTGACGGTGCTCCAGGTGCTCGCCACGTGCCCGGCGCGTTCCAGCCGACGCAACGCCGGATAGATGGTGCCGGTGGGCAGATCCAGAGTGCCGTCGCTGCGGGCGCGCAACGCCTCGATGATGGCGTAACCGTGCAGCGCGCCCTGTTCGAGAACCGCGAGCAGCAGAGCGTCGAGATGGCCGTGCAACGCCTGGGCCTTCATACGTAGCTACGCTACTTGTCGAACGGCCAGATCGCCAGCGCCCACCACCAGCAGGTCGAATCCGCGCGCCAGCCGGCCACCGGGGTGCGGGCATCGGTCACCCAGGGCCGCCGACTAGGGTATGTGCCCAGAGTCACTCGCCGGTCAGAGACCCCGGCGGGTGGGCAACCCGAAGCACACGGAGGTCAGCGTGGCCCGCCAGTCGCCCCAACGGCCCGACGCCGACGAGCCCGAGCTCGACGACACCACCGGCGCGGTCGAGCCAGATGAGACCGACGGCCCTTCGGCCTCGGTCGACCGTGCACTCTGGGACGAGCTGCGCATCGACCCGGTGGAAATCGCCCTGCCCGCCGGCACCGGCTTCACGCTGCGGGCATACCGGCCGGCCAGCTCGCTGACCCCGACCGACGTGACCGAGCGCGACCTGGACGACCCGTTCCTCGCCCGACGTCAGGTGATCGAGGAGGAAGAGGACGACGAGACCGTCGTCATCCTCGACGAGGACCTGGCCGAGGAGTTCGCCGACGACGAGGACGAGTCGAAGCGCCGCCGACGCGACGGCGCCACCGACACCGACACCGACGCGGACGACGACGACGCCGACGAGGACGCCACGGACGAGGCGGACGACGAGGAGGTGCCGGTCTTCCTCAGCAACCAGGGCAAGCTGCTGCTGTTCAAGACCCCCGAGTCGTTGGTCAGTTTCATCCGGTCCGGTGCGCCAAACGATCTGTCCCAACTGGACAGCTGGAATGAATTGTCCGAACGGGTGGAGCCCGCGGATATCGCGCCCCTCGACGAGGACACCTACGAGCTCGACCTCGTCGTGGAGAACCTGCGCGGCGGGCACGACTCCTGGGATTCGACCCTGCTGATCGAGGCCGGCGAGGTCGCGCGTGACCTCTCGTACGCATTGCGGCTGCCTGCGGTACTCGACATGCTCTCCGCCGGCTCCAGCCTCGACGACCTGGACGAGGCGCTGCGTGCCACCGCCAACGGTGGGATCGGCGCTTTCATGGGTCGGCGGCGGCTGAAGAAGATCGGTGCGCAGACCGCGAGTTTGGGTTGGCGCACCATTGTCGGCAAGATCTCTGCGGTGGTGGACTGGCGCGACTGACCCGTACCGGGGAGCATCAGTTGCTGGCAGAGGAAAGACCTGTCCCGGGAGGAGGACGACGCCGTGGCGCTCGTGCGCGTTTACTGCGGTCTGGCCTCGGCGGATCCGGCTGACCGACCGGCCTCCGCCGGTTCGACGCTGACGTCCGCTGTGGTCGACGACGCAGGCCGTCTGCTGCATGTCTGCGAGATCAGCGACGAGGCCGCTGGCTACGCCCAGCTCGTCGCGCTGCTCGTGGAGCGGTCGGGCGGGCCGAGCGGTGCGGCCATCGCCGCCGACAGCGACGACCACACGGTCATCTCGCTGTTGAGCGCGGCGGGTCGGCCCCTGGCGATCGCCGACGACGACTCGGTGGACGACTTCGCCGAGCGGTTCGCCGACGACGACTCCCTGGAGGAGATGCAGTCACCTCCGGCCGAACGACGGGCCGTCGGCCTGGCCCGCGCGTTACAGGCGGGCGCGCTCTCCGCGGTCACCCTGCCGGCACCCCGGGATCTCGCCGGCTACAAGCAGGTGCTCGCCGCGCACGCCGCGCTGGCCACCGGCCGACACTCCGCCGCCGTGGCGCTGCGCGAAGTCCTGCGCGAGCTCTACCCGGCAGCCCTGCGTGCATACCCGGACCCGGCCGAGCCGGTCTCGCTGGCGGTGCTGGACGCGCTGCCCGAACCGGGCATGCTCGGCGGCACCGTCGCCCGGGGCCGCGAGGTGTCGGTCGCGGCGGACGCCATCGCCGCGCACCTCGCCGCCGACGGGGTGGCCGACGCCGACGAGATCAACGAGGCGGTCACCGCTCTGCGGGTCGCCATCTCCGAAACGCCGCGGCGCGCCGCGGTCAACCGGGCGCTCACCTCCGCGGTGGCCGAGACGGTCCGCCAGGCCGTCGCTTCGGTGCGGGCCTGCGACGCAGGCTGCGAGGCCCTCGTCAGCGCTCTCGGCTCGCGGGTGACCGCGCCTGCCCAGGCACCCGGCCGCCGTGCCGCCGCCCGCCGTGGCGAGTCGGTCGGCGAGCTGACCGGGATGGCCGGCAACGGCGCCCGCCGTGGCGAGCCAGCCGGTGAGCCGACCGGGCTGGCCGGCACCGGCGCCGGGCTGCGGTCGCTCCGGCCCACCCCGGCCGCCGACCCCGCACCCGCGGTCGGGCGACGCAGCCGCCCCGAGCCGATCCCCGGTAACGCGCCGCTCGCGTCGCCCCGCCCACTCGGGCCGCCCCCGGTCGCCCCGGCTCCGGTCACGCCGCCGCCGGTCGCGCCCGCACCGATGGCCCCGGCCGCGATGGCCAAGCCGCCGTCGTCCACGCTTCCCGGCCGCACCGAGCCGGCGCCCAGCCGGATCGACGGTCCGACCAACCGACCGGTCTCCTCGCCACCTCCCCCGCCGCCCGGGATCACCCCGATCGCACCGGCACAGCGCGGCATGGTGCCTCCGGCCGAGGCGGGCGAGCCGTTCCGGCCGACGCTGACCACCGCCGCGATCAACAACGCGCGGGCCGAACGGCAGCGGACGGTCATTCCTCCCCGCCCCAAGACGAACGGCGAGCCCCGGCCGAGCCACCTGCAACGCCCGGTGGACGAGCCACCCACGGGCGGGTTCAGCGCCACCGATCTCAGCATCCCGGTGCCGACCCCCCGTCCTGGCCAGGAGGCCGCCACACCCCCCGGTTCCCGCGCCAACTGGCCGCTGGTCAACAACCCGGAGGACCCGGCCGACAGCTCGCCGAACAACCCGGTGGCCTACCCGTACGGTGGCAGCCGCGGCATCGAGGCCCCGACCGACCCGGGTCGGGCCGACGGTCGGGTCACCCCGCCCTGGTTGGCGGACGACCTGCCGCAGGAGCCACCCATGCTGCGACTGGTGGAGCCACCTCCACTGGCTGACCGGGCGCTGCGTGAGGGGCTCAACCCGTCTGCGGACGCGCACCTGGAGACCCCGCCGCTGCGGTTGGTCGAGCGGGAGCTGGCTGCTCGCGGCGGCCGACCGGCCGCTCGACCCGACCGTGCCGCCGAGCACCGTCCACCGCCGCCGATGGAGCACCGGACGCCCTCGCTGGAGCCTCGCACGCCCTCATTGGAGCCTCGCACGCCCTCGCTGGAGCAGCGGACGCCGCCGATGGAGCGCCGGACCCCTCCGTTGGAGCGCCGGACGCCGCCGGTCGAGCACCGTCCGCCACCGGTCGCCGACGAGGGTGACGGCGACCTGCTGATCTTCGCGCAGGCCAAGTCGGCCTGGTTCGTCGGCCAGGCCGAGGAGTCCGACCTGGACTGGTCGACCACGGCCGACACCGGCTGGCAGGCCGCAGAGCAGGCCGCCCGCCCCGCGGTCGGCGCCGAGACCAACGCCGGGCTGCCGAAGCGCGTGCCTCAGGCCAACCTGGTCCCTGGTTCCCCGCTGCGCGAGGAGCGTCCATTGCGGATAGTGCGCGATGCGGCAAGCCTCGCGGAGAACACCACCGGCTACTTCCGTGGTTGGCGTCGCGGCCAGGAGATCGGCGGTTTCGCGGTGGGTGGTCGACCCGGCCGCGAGGCGGCCGGCGGCTGGGACTTCAGCCGCGACCACGGCGACCGCGACGACGACCGGGAGTACGAGTACCGCTCCGCCGGTTACCAGTCCTGACCTCGTTACACGCGACAGCGCCCTCAGTCAGCTGACTGAGGGCGCTGTCGCGTGTGGAGACGTGCCCCTGGACGCGGCAACGCCGCCTCTCGAAGCCCGCAGCTCAACGGCCCAGGGTGCGGGGGCCGGTGGTTTCCAGGGCCTCAGGAGACGGCGTAGGGCGCGCGCCGACGTAGGGGCGTCGGCGAGCAGGGTGGTGCTCCCGGTGGCGGCCTGAGCCACCACCGGGGTGCGGCGTCCCGATCAGGCCGGGGCGACGGCGCGCGTACGGCGCATGGTGAGCACGTACTCGACCAGCGAGATCAGCACGTGCTTCGTCGACTCCCGGTTACGGGCGTCGCAGGCCACCACCGGCACGTCGCTCGAGATCGCCAAGGCGTCCCGAACGTCCTGCGGGTCGTGGTACTGCATCCCGTCGAAGCAGTTGATCGCCACCAGGTACGGGAGGCGTCGGTGCTCGAAGAAGTCGATCGCCGCGAAGCAGTCGGCCAGCCGGCGAGTGTCCACCAGCACGACCGCGCCGATCGCACCCCGAACCAGTTCGTCCCACATGAACCAGAATCGGGTCTGACCCGGCGTACCGAACAGGTACAGGATCAGGTCACGGTCGATCGAGATCCGGCCGAAGTCCATGGCCACCGTGGTCGTCGTCTTGCCCGGCACCTGCCGGGTATCGTCGACGCCCACGCCGGCGGAGGTCATGATGGCCTCGGTGGTCAGCGGCGTGATCTCCGAGACCGAGCCGACCAGCGTCGTCTTACCGACGCCGAATCCACCGGCGATAACGATCTTCGCCGACGTCACGCGGCCGCTCGGGTTCGGCGGGCGGTGCGACATGTCAGAGCCTGCGAAGTCCACTCAGCACCCTCTCCAGCAGTTCAGTGCCCACCGCGTCGTCGGAGTCGTCCAGGATGGTCGGCTCGTGGACCGCGACCAGGCCGTCCGTCGCCATGTCGGCGATGAGCACCCGGGCCACACCGAGCGGGAGCTGCATCCGCGCCGCGATCTCCGCGAGCGATTGCACGCGTCCGTCACACAGCGCGGCGATGTACTGGTGTTCGCGGCCACCACCGTTGCCACTGGCAGCGGTGCGGCCGCGCACCGTCGTCTCGACGAGCGCCTCCAGCGCGATGTCGAGCCGGGGACGGGTACGGCCACGGGTCACGGCGTATGGACGGACCAACGCTCCGGTCGGTTCGTCACGATCGGCCATCTCGCCGCTCACCTCCTTCGTACCCGTTACCGGCTCCCACCGGTGAAGCCCGTCGTTGTCGTTGTTGCTTTGGTGCCGACCTCACGATCGACGGCGAGGCGTCAGCCCAGCATGCCCGCAGCCGCACGCGGCTGCGGAGTCAGTGCGTCGCCCACCCGGTCGACCAGCAGCGCCATCTCGTAGCCGACCTGGCCCACGTCGGAGCTGCGGGCGGCCAGCACGGCGAAGGACGAGCCATCCGAGATGGACATCAGGAACAGGAAGCCATTGTCCATCTCCACGACGGTCTGCAACACCGCGCCTCCCTCGAAGCAGCGGGCTGCCCCCTGGGTCAGGCTGACCAGACCCGAGGAGATCGCGGCGAGCTGGTCGGCCCGGTCGCGCGGCAGGTCCCGTGACGACGCCAGGAGAAGGCCGTCGGCCGAGACGGCGACCGCATGAGCGACACCGGGCACCCGGTCGGCGAAGTTGGCCAGCAGCCAACCAAGATCCTGCGTAGTTGTCATCCTTCTTGCTCCTTCTGCCCGCTCCCGGCCACCGGGCCTGAGCCAGACTGCGAGGATTGCCCTCCCGGAGTTGCCTCCGGGCTGGTCGGGTTGTCCGAGGTGCTACGCCCTCGCTGCACGCCCCGGTGGTAGGCGGAGAGCAGGCCACGGACCGCCTCCGGGGAGCGCCGCTGGACCGAGGTGGTGGGCTTCTCCACCGCGCCCGGCACCAGCTGCGCCATCGGCTTGCGCTTCGGCAGGCCGGTCGTGGTGGTCTCGCTCACCGGCGCCGCGCCGGCCGCCGCCGAGGCAGCACGCCAGCCGTCGTCGGCAGCGGTCTGCCAGCCGTTGGTCTGCGGTTGGGGCCGGCGGTTCGGCAGGCTCTCAGCGAGGCTCGGGCGACCGCCCTCGTTCGCTGTGGAGCCGTTGTCCCGCGGCGCTCCTCCGGCCGTCGGAGTGTCTGCCATCGGTGTGTTACCTGTCGTCCCGGGTGGTGTCTTGTGGACTGCCCGACCGGTGGCCTCGACCGTAGCGAACTGCTGGGTCGCGGAGTCGCCGTTCGTCGCCGGCTGCGCGCCGGGTCCCGCTTCCTCCGAACCCGGACGGCGGGTACGGAACCAAGCCGACTCGAGCTCCCGGAAGATCGGCAGCTCCATCGTCTCGTCCGCGTAGCGCTGGCGGTTCTGCGCCTGCGGTTGCTGCGGTGCCGGCCGATTCTGCGGTGCCGGCCGATTCTGCGGAGCCGGAGCAGGAGCCGAGGGCCGACTCGGAGGCTGGGCTGCTGCGGCCGGCTGTTCGCCGGGTCGCGGCACCCGCGGCAGCTCCGTCGTCATGTCCAGGGCAGCGGCGAGCCGCTCGGGCACCGGCGGCGCCGAAGCGTCGCGGTCGGCACCCGGCACCGGCGGCCAGGCCGGCGGCGCGGGGGTGCTGGGCGCCTGCGCGGGCGGGGCCGACCGGGGTGCGAACCCGGCGAACGACTGGCTGGAGGCGGGCGGCACCGAGTAGGGCTGATCCGAATACGGCTGGCCGGACGCCGGTGAGGCCGACACGGGCGACGCGGACACCGGCGGACCGGCGTACGGCTGCCCGGAGGCCGGGGCCGCGGAGACCGGCGGGCCGCCGTACGGGGCACCCGAGTAGGGCTGCCCGGAGTACGGCTGGCCGGAGGCCGGCGAGGCGGAGACCGGCGCGCCGGAGTAGGGCTGCGCGGAGACCGGCGGCGCCGAGTAGGGGTTTGCCTCGGGGCTGCTCGGCAGCTGCCGTGGAATCGACGGCTGCTGGCCGGAGGTCGGGCTGTCGTCCCCGCCGCGACGCTGCGGCAGCGGGTCGATCGGCTGGCCGTTGGCGGTCCGCGGGGTGAACCCGTCACCACCGTTGACGCCGTTCGTCCCGGCAGCGCCGGTCAGGTCGGACCAGGCCGGCATCGAGCGGTAGCCACCGGCGTTGGCGGGGGTGCCGGCACCGTTGCGCGAGGCGGGCTCGAACGGCCGACCGCCGAGGGTGACCTGGTTGCCGGATTCGCTCGGACGAGGGCCGTTGCCCAGCGCCGGCAGCGCGCCGAAGGCCGGTGCGGGCCCGTTCTGCTGGGGACCACCGGCGGCGGGCAGGGCCGGCGGCTGCTGCACCCGACCGGAGAGCGCCCGGGGCACCAGCACCGAGGTGGGCAGGGTCACGTCCGCGACGGTGCCACGGTCGGAGCCGGGGCGCAGCTCCACCCGGACGCCGTGCCGGGACGCCAGTCGGGCGACCACGACCAGGCCCATCATCCGGGAGACGGCGACGTCCACCTGCGGCGGCGTCGCGAGCCGCTCGTTGAGGTCGTGCAACTGCTCGGCGCTGATGCCGATGCCGCGGTCCTCGACGTAGAGCGAGGAGCGGTCGCCGACCCGACGGGCCTCGACCATCACCTGCGAGTCGGGCGGAGAGAACGCGGTGGCGTTGTCGAACAGCTCGGCGACGAGGTGCACCAGGTCGTTGACCGCGTGCGCGGCGACCTCGATGTCGCGGTCGATGACGCCGAACTCGATCCGGGTGTAGTGCTCGACCTCGGACTGCGCGGCCCGCAGCACGTCGATGAGCGCGGCCGGCTCACGTTGCACACGGGTGGAGTCGGCACCGGCGAGCACCAGCAGGTTCTCGTCGTTGCGGCGCATCCGGGTGGCCAGGTGGTCGAGCTGGAACAGCTCGGCCAGCCGGTCCGGGTCCTCCTCGCCGCGCTCCAGCCGGTCGAGGTGCCCGATGAGGCGGTCGACCAGGATCTGTGAACGGCGGGCCAGGTTGACGAACATGGTCGCGACGGAGGCGCGCAGTGCCGCCTGCTCGGCGGCCGTACGGACGGCTTCCAGGTGGACGGCGTTGAACGCCTCGGTCACCTGGCCGAACTCGTCCCGGCTGCGGACCGGTAGTGGCTCGGCGATCTGGTTGGCCAGCTGCATCGGGGAGAGCTGCCCGACGACCTGCGGGTCACGCAGTCGGGCAACCGCCTGGGGTAGGCCGTACTGGGCGACGGAGAGCGCACCCTGCCGCAGCTCACGAAGTGAACGGGCCATGGAGCGGGCGACCAGGTACGCGAACAGGATGGCCAGCAACAGCATGCTGAGCAGCAGGCCGGTCTCCAGGAAGACCTGGCGCTGCACGTCCGAGCGGAGGCTGTTGGCCTCGTCGACCACTTCACCGTCGAGCTTGGTCTCGACGTTGCGGATCAGCTTGGCGTTGGCCGTCATGGCGGCTTCCCACTGGTCCGGCCCGAACGGCGCGTTGCGCATGTCGCCGTTGGTGTTGCCGTCGATCCAGCCGGTGTAGTTCTGTGCCTCCCGGCGGTCGCCGCCCGCGACCGTCTGGTCGTGGAACTTCGCGTCGTCCGGGGTGGCGACGGCCTTGAAGCTCTGCAGCGCCTGCTGCTGGCCGGTGCCACTGGCGATGTAGTCGGTGCGCAGCGCCGGAGTGAGTTTCTTGCCGCCCTTCACACCCAGCGCGCGGTGCACCACGACCCGGCGTGCGGCGAGGAACTCCTTCTCGCGGGCGACCGCCGCGGCGGCGCGCATCCGGTCGCTCAGTTCGTTGTTGCCGGCGAGCTGCGTGGCCGAGTCGCGGATGGCGAGCAGGTCGCTGATCAGACCCTCGTACACCTGCACGGTCTCGGTGAGCGCGAGCTTGCCGCTGAAGACCTGGCTGCGGATGCCCGACAGGTCCTGCAGGTTCTGGTCGATGCCGTCGAGCAGACCTTCCAGGCTGCCCGGCAGGTCCTCGATCTCGGCACGCTGCTGCCGGTAGGGGGACGTCTCACGGTCCACCCGGGAGGTCACCCGGTTGTAGGCCTCCTGGTACTGCGCCGTCGGCTGCGTCCCGTCCGCCCCCAGCAGCAGCACGGCGGCGGTCCGCTCGTCCTGCAGACTGTCGACCAGGCTGCCGGAATAGCTCGACAGGTTGGCCAGGTCGCCGGCTCGGTTGGCATTGTTGAGCGTCTCCACGTGGTCGACAAGACCACTGGTGCCCACCACGACCGTGGCGATGGTCGGCACGATCATGATGAGACCGAGCTTGGACCAGATCGGCATGTCCCGGAGCCGGCTGGCCGGCCGGCGCAGCCGCGACAGGAAGGAGCCCGCCGTCTTTGGCCGTTTGCTCACAACACCGCCCTCGCGATTACAGCTTCAACGCGTTGCCCCGGGCAACGCCCAGCGACCGACCCGGCGGGTCGGACCCCCGAGATTCCATCACGCCGGTCGACAAGAAGAAAGCCCAGGTTGTCACCGGCCGGAGGTGTGATGAGATGTTGATGCGATTTGATAGCAGTCCGTCTGGCCGGAGTAACTGAAGGTAATGGAACATCCGCACCGCGTTGTCCTGCTCGCCGGTCCTTCCGGCTCCGGAAAGTCGTACATAGCGCAGCAAACCGGTTTACCGGTGCTCTGTCTGGACGACTTCTACAAAGACGGCGATGACCCTACGTTGCCGCGACGAAACGGCCAGGTGGATTGGGAATCGCCGCAGTCCTGGGATGCCCCCACCGCTGTGGAAATCATTGCCCGACTTGCTCGGGAAGGCCGCGCCGATGTGCCGGTTTATGCGATCGGCGCAGACCGACGGGTGGCCACCCGGACATTTGATGTCGCCGGATCGCCACTTTTCGTGGCCGAAGGGATCTTCGCCGCCGAGATCGTCGAGGAATGCCGTCGTCGTGGGCTGCTCGCTGGGGCGTACGCGCTGCGCCGTCCGCGCGGGGCGACCTTCCTGCGCCGGCTCGCCCGGGACCTGTCCGAGCAGCGCAAGGCCCCCCGGGTGCTGGTCCGGCGCGGCGTGGCGCTGCTCCGGGCCGAGCCCGCGATCCTGCGTCGGCAGACCGGGTTGGGTGCGGAGGCGGCCCGCGCCAGGGAGGTGCTGCGCCGGGTGGCCGGCCTGCTCGCCGGCCACCCGCACGGCTGATGGTCAGGTCAGCACGGCTGACCGTCAGGCCATCAGCTTGGCGTACGCCGGCTTGATCACCTCGTCGATGATCCGCAGTCGCTCGTCGAACGGGATGAAGGCGCTCTTCATCGCGTTGATGGTGAACCACTGCAACTCTTTCCAGCCGTAGCCGAACGTCTCCACCAGCAGCGACATCTCCCGTGACATGGAGGTGCCGCTCATCAGCCGGTTGTCGGTGTTGACTGTGGCGCGGAAGCGCAGGTCACGCAGCAGGCCGATCGGGTGGTCCGCGATGGAGGCCACCGCGCCGGTCTGCACGTTCGACGAGGGGCACAGCTCCAGGGGGATCCGCTTGTCCCGGACGTACGCGGCCAGCCGGCCCAGGGTGCCGTCCGGGCCGATGTCGTCGACGATCCGCACCCCGTGGCCGAGCCGGTCCGCTCCGCACCACTGGATCGCCTGCCAGATCGACGGCAGACCGAACGCCTCACCGGCGTGGATGGTGAAGTGGAAGTTTTCCCGTTGCAGGTACTCGAAGGCATCCAGGTGACGGGTGGGCGGGAAGCCCGCCTCGGCGCCGGCGATGTCGAAGCCGACCACCCCGGCGTCCCGGTGGCGCACGGCCAGCTCGGCGATCTCCTGGGAGCGGGCGGCGTGCCGCATCGCCGTGAGCAGGGTGCCCACCCGGATGCTCAGGCCCGCCTCGACGGCCTGGGCGGTGCCCTCGGCGAACCCGGCCAGCACCGCCTCGACCACCTCGTCCAGGCTGAGATCCTGCTCCAGGTGCTGCTCGGGGGCGAAGCGCACCTCGGCGTAGACCACCCCGTCGGCAGCCAGGTCCAGCGCACACTCGCGGGCGACCCGCCGCAGCGCCGGCGCGGTCTGCATGACCGCGACGGTGTGCGCGAACGTTTCGAGGTAGCGCTCCAGGGAGCCGGAGTCGGCCGCGGCCGCGAACCAGCGTCCGAGCGCGTCGGGATCGGTGGCGGGCAACTCGTGGCCCACCTCCGCGGCCAGGTCGACGATCGTCGCCGGCCGCAGCCCGCCGTCGAGGTGGTCGTGCAGCAGGGCCTTCGGAACCTTGACAATGTCCTCGTACCGGATAGTTGCGACCATGCTCAGACCCTAGTCAGCGCCCCGGGCGGACCGGGACAGGGCCGCTGGTGTCACGGCCTCCGATCCGGTGCACGTCTAAACTGAGCGGATGGAGTGCGCCTGACGTGGACCCCCGCATCCTCGACCGGCTGCGCTGCCCGGTCTGCGGCGAACCCCTGGGGCAGGCCACCGACGCGAGCGCGCTGCGCTGCCCACGCCGGCACAGCTTCGACATCGCGCGCCAGGGCTACGTCAACCTGCTCACCGGTCGTGCACCGCACGTCGGTGACACCCCCGAAATGGTCGCGGCCCGCGCGGACTTCCAGGCCGCCGGGCACTACGACGTCATCTCGGCCGCTCTCGCTGCCGCCGCGACGGAGGCCGTGGCCCGGCTCGAACCGCCGGCGCCCGACGTCGGGGCGTACCCCCTGGTGGTGGATGCCGGCGCCGGCACCGGTCGGTACCTCGGCGCGGTGCTGGCGGCGTTGCCGGACGCCGTGGGTCTGGCCCTGGACGTGTCCAAGCCGGCGCTGCGCCGCGCGGCCCGCGCGCATCCCCGGGCCGCCGCGGCTCTCGCCGACACCTGGCAGCGGCTGCCCGTGGCGGACGCCTCAACGGCCGTGCTGCTGAACGTCTTCGCCCCGCGCAACGGCGCGGAGTTCCACCGGGTGCTCCACCCGGCCGGGACGCTGCTGGTGGTCACGCCCGACACCGACCATCTCGCCGAGTTGGTGGATGCCCTCGACCTGCTGCGGGTGGACCCGGACAAGGCGGACCGGGTGACCGGCAGCCTGGGCGGGCACTTCACCCCGGTCAGTTCGGCGGTGCACCGGGCGGAGCTGGCCCTGACCCGCCGGGAGGCCGCCAGCCTGGTCGGGATGGGCCCGAGCGCCTGGCACACCGACCCGGGCGCTCTCGCCGACCGGCTGGCCGCCCTGCCCGAGCCGGTCCGGGTGACCGTCGCGGTCCGGGTGGACGCGTACCGACCCCGCTGACCTCAGGTGGAGAGGTCGACCTCTTCCCAGCCGGGGGGCTCGTCGTGGTACGGCCCGCGCAGGATCACCGCCCACTCCAGGGCCCAGCGCCGCTGCCCGATCGCGTTCGCGTCGACCAGGCCCGGTGCCCTCCGACCGTCCCGCTCGGTCTCCAGGTACGCCCAGTCCAGGCAGTAGTGCAGGTCGAGCAGCGCGGCCGCGTCCGCCGGGTGCTGCGGCGCCGTGAGGATCCGGGAGCGCCAGTGCGGGAAGCTCTCCCCCTCGGCGATGTGCGGCAGCCGCTCGACCAGCCGCTCGTCCACGGCCAGGGTGGGGTCGAGCTGCTTGCTCAGCCCGAGCACCCAGGCCAGCGCGAACAGCGCGTCGTGGTGCAGCACGAACGAACGGTGGTCACCCTTGCCGCCCATCACGAACTGCCATTCCGGCGGGGTGACCATCTCGACCAGGTGTGAGCCGAGCAGCCAGCTCATCGCCGCCTGCGGGGGCATCCCGAAGCAGCGGGCCAGGATCAGGTGCAGCACCGCGATCCGCGCCTCGATCTCCGCCGTGGGGCGCAGCTCGATCCGGTCGCCCGGCTCCCAGACGAGGGGAAACTGGGCCGGCGGCAACGGCAGGCCGAGCCGGGACAACTCGTCCAGACTCGCCTCGCGCACCTCACGTGGGTCCGGGGCAGCAACGGTCACGGCGGATCTTCCTGTCTGCTCGCGCCGGCGCAAGGCCGGTTTTCCCCCCTTGGCCAGCGACAATAGCGCTCCCAGGTGACCGGCACCACGCCGCCCCGACCCGCGTTCGATCAGCCGATGCGCTCGATGACCAGCGGCGTCGTCGCGGGGGCGGTCGGCGCGATCCGTACCGCGTCGGCGGCCTCGGCCAACGCCGCCGGGATCCGCGTCGCGTCCTCGGCGCGCAACTCGTAGAGGGCGTCACCGGCCCGCACCGCGTCACCCGGCCGCTTGTGCAGGACCACACCGGCCGGCACGCTGACCGGGTCCTCCTTGCGGGCCCGGCCCGCGCCGAGCCGCCACGCCGCAACCCCCATGGCGTACGCGTCGACGGCCGCGACGTGTCCGTCCCGCTCGGCGCGGACGACCTCGACCTCGGGGGCCTCGGGCATCGGTGCGTCCGGGTCGCCGCCCTGCGCCCGGATCATCGCCCGCCAGGAGTCCATCGCCCGGCCGTCGCGCAACGCCGCCGCCGGGTCGGCGTCCGGCAGGCCCGCGGCGTCGAGCATCTCCCGGGCCAGGGCGAGGGTCAGCTCCACCACGTCGGCCGGGCCGCCACCGGCCAGCACCTCGACCGACTCGGTCACCTCGACGGCGTTGCCGATCGCCAGCCCGAGCGGTGTGGACATGTCGGTGAGCAGGGCGACCGTCCGGACGCCGTGCGCACCGCCCAACTCGACCATGGTGCGCGCCAGCTCGCGGGCATGGTCGACGGACTTCATGAAGGCGCCCGAGCCGACCTTGACGTCGAGGACCAGCGCGCCGGTGCCCTCGGCGATCTTCTTGCTCATGATCGAGCTGGCGATCAGCGGGATGGCCTCCACGGTGCCGGTCACGTCGCGCAGCGCGTACAGCTTGCGGTCGGCGGGAGCGAGCCCGGTGCCGGCCGCGCAGATGACCGCGCCGACCTCGTCCAGCTGGGTGATGAACTCGTCGTTGCTCACAGTGGCCCGCCAGCCCGGGATGGACTCCAGCTTGTCCAGCGTGCCGCCGGTGTGCCCGAGACCTCGGCCGCTCAACTGCGGTACGGCAGCGCCGCACGCCGCCACCAGCGGGGTGAGCGGCAGAGTGATCTTGTCGCCGACGCCGCCGGTGGAGTGCTTGTCGACGGTCGGTCGGCGTACCGCCGAAAGGTCCAGCCGCTCACCGCTGGCGATCATCGCGGCGGTCCACCGGGCGATCTCCGGCCCGGTCATGCCGTTGAGCAGGATCGCCATGGCCAGCGCGGACATCTGCTCGTCGGCGACAACCCCCCGGGTGTACGCGTCGACCACCCAGTCGATCTGCGCGTCCGACAGCACCCCGCCATCCCGCTTGACCCGAATGACGTCAACAGCAGCAAAAGCACTCATCAAGAAAAATCTTTCCTAGTCGAATGGTGAAACCGACCCGCGGACCGCACGCACCGAGGGATCGGGCCGACCGTGCCCGGCGGAGGGATCAAGCCTGACCGCCCGGAGCCGGGCACGGTCGGCCCAATCCCCAAAGCTCAACTCCAGCGAACCGGGATCTCCATCGGCGGCTCACCCTCACCGGCCCAGAAGATCGTCCCGGTGGCGTCCACCACGACCACCCGGGGCGTGCGGGCCAGACCCCAGGTGATCGCCTCGGCCGAGTCGTCCCAGCTCGGCGCCTCCTCCAGCACCCCGGTCTCGGCGCCCGCGTCGTCGCCGGCCGACCGCTCCCAGTACGCCGTCCAGACCTGCTGGCCGGCGGACATGTCCGGGTGCACGAAGACGGTGCCGCGCCCGCGCCAGGCGGCCAGTCGCTCCGGGACCACCGGCACCGGCGTCTCCCCGGTGACGGCCTCCAGGTCCTCCACACCGAAGGCGTGTGGCAGCAGCTCGGCCATCCGCAGCGGGCGGGCCCTGCTCTCGATCAGGCACTCCGGCCCGCCGTGCTCCCAGAGCAGTTGCCGACAGCGGCCGCACGGCATCAGCGGCTCACCCGTGGCGTCGACGCAGGAGAGCGCGACGAGTCGCCCCCCGCCGGTGGCGTGCAGGCTGGAGACCACCCCGCACTCGGCGCAGAGCGTCACCCCGTACGCGGCGTTCTCCACGTTGCAACCGACCACGATGCGGCCGTCGTCGACCAGCGCGGCCGCGCCGACCGGGAACGTCGAGTACGGCGCGTACGCGTGCCGCATCGCCTCGATGGCGGCAGCGCGCAACCGTGCCCAGTCAATGTCGGTCATGCCGCCATTCTGCCCAAGCGGCCCAGGTCAGAAGCGGGCAGGGCCGGGTCCACGGGCAGGTGCAGCCGTGCCGGGCATGAGTCCGACTCATCGGCCGCGCCCCCAGCAGTGGTCAACCGTCACCAGAGTCGGAGGCGTTGCCGAGGATGACGGCTCGGGGTGAAAGGGACGTTCGGCCCTGCATCTCCCGCTCGGGACAGCCAACCCTGAAGCCGAAGATGGACACGTGCGACCGAGAGGACCTGTGATGGCGAAGTTGGGGAGCTGGCCGTTGTCCGCGGAGACTCTTCGTCGGATGTACGCGGGGGGCCGCGGTAATGCGGCGGCCCGCCGGTTCGCCCGGCTGTGGGCGGCCGTGTACGCCGCCGGCCTGCACCCGAGGCGGTGGGTGACACTGGAGGTCGTGGGACGCCGCACCGGCCAGATCACCCGGTTCCCGCTGGGAATGGCCGACTGGCAGGGCGACTGGTATCTGGTGCCGATGCTGGGCGAGAACTGCAACTGGGTTCGGAACGTGCGTGCGGCTGACGGCCTGGTGATCCTTCGGCACGGGCGCGCCCGGGTCTGCCGCCTGGTCGAGGTGCCGGTCGACGAGCGTGCGCCGATTCTCAAGCGGTATCTGGCGACGGTCCCCGGAGCCCGGCCGCACCTCCCCGTCGACCGGCATGCGCCCCTGTCCGAGTTCGCGGCAATCGCGGCACGGTACCCCGCGTTCCGTGTCGAGAAGGCACCCGTGAGATGACTGGCGCGGACCTCGCTGTGCCCGACGGGAGTCCCGCCGGGCACAGCTCGGGTGTCAGCCCTTGATGTACGGCTTGCCGTCGGCGGCTGGTGCGCGGACCCTGCCGACCAGCCCGGCGACCGCCAGGATGGTGGCCAGGTAGGGCAGCATGGCCAGGAACTGACTGGGGATCGAGCTGCTGATCGCGCCCAGGTAGGTGGCGAGCTGGTCGGCGAAACCGAAGAAGAGCGCGGCGAGCAGCGCACCGGTCGGGTTCCACCGGCCGAAGATCAGCGCGGCCAGTGCGATGAAGCCCTTGCCGCCGATCATGTTCTTGGTGAACGAGTAGAGCGCCAGCGTGTAGGACGCGCCGCCGATGCCGGCGACGACGCCGGCCAGCAGCACGTTGCGGTAGCGGACCCGCAGCACCTTGACGCCGAGCGTGTCGGCGGCGATGGGGTGCTCACCGACCGAGCGGGTACGCAGACCCCACCGGGTGCGGAAGAGCCCGATGTGGATCACGAGCACCAGCAGCAGCCCGAGGTAGAGGAAGATGTTGCCGCGGAACAGCGCCGGCCCGAGCACCGGGATGTCCTTGAGCAGCGGGATCTCCCAGTTGCTGAAGCGGGGCGCGCTGTTGTATTTCGCCGCGTCGGTCTGCATCAGCCGCTCGTAGAGGAAGCCGGTGACGCCGACCGCCAGCAGGTTCAGCACGATGCCCATGACGACCTGGTCGACCAGGTAGCGGATGGCGAAGACGGCCAGCAGCAGCGAGATGAACGCGCCGCCGAGGGCTGCGGCGACCAGACCCACCCAGACGCTGCCGGAGATGCTGCCGAAGAGCGCGCCGCTGAAGGCGCCCATCAGCAGCTGGCCCTCGATGGCCACGTTGACGACACCGGAGCGTTCGCAGAGCACCCCGGCGAGCGCACCGAAGATCAGCGGCAGGGCCAGGATGAACGTGCCCCGGATGATGTTGACCAGGGGCATGAAGTTCTGCCCGGCGGGCGCGGCGGAGACCTGCCAGCAGAGGAACGAGAGCACGAAGCCGACCAGCCCGATGCCGAGCACGGTGATGAACCACCGCTTCGGCACCCCGGCGAGCAACGCCGCGCCGGCGGCGATCGCGATGATCCCGAACAGGATCGCCCCGATCGTGCCGTTGATCTTCAGTGCGGCACCGGCCGCGTCGTCGCTGAGCGTGAACCGGGCCTGCTGGTTGGTGGCGAGCGCGCCGAAGAGCACCGCGGCCAGCAGGCCGAGCCCCAGCAGCGTGAGGCCGACCTTGCGGCTACGGGTCCAGAAGCCCTCGTCGACCGGGGCGACCGCGATGTCGGGGACAGCCATGGTGGACATGAGTTACCAGCCCTTCGCCAGGCTCGTCTGCAACCGGGCGGCGCGCGCGGCCCGGAGCTGGAAGATCGCCTTCACCAGGGCCGGCGCGGCGATGAAGATGACGATCAGCGCCTGGAGCACGGTCACCAGCTCCAGCGAGATCCCGGAGTACGACTGCATCCGGTTGCCGCCGGCCTGCAACGCTCCGAACAGCAAGGCGGCCAGTAGCACTCCCCAGGGCTTCACCCGCCCGAGCAGCGCGACCAGGATGCCGTCGAAGCCGATCTGCGCGACCACCAGCGGGGTCAACGCGCTGGCGGTCGAGCCCAGCACCATGTTCGAGCCGCCGAGGCCCGCCAGGATGCCGGCGAAAACCATGATCAGGATGTACGTCCGCGTGACGCTGATGCCGGCGGTACGGGCGGCGTCCGGGTTGGCGCCGACCGCCCGCAGCTCGAAGCCGAGCGTCGAACGGTTGAGCAGCCAGGCGACCGCCCAGGTGGCCAGCACGGCGAGCAGGATGCCGGCGTGCACCCGCAGGTTGTCGCCGAGCAGTCGGGGCAGTTGGGCGGAGGTGTCCACCGCCTTGCTGATCGCGTCGGTGCGGTTCGGGTCCTGCACACCGTTCTGCACGATCAACCAGGTGAGGAAGTACGTGGCGACGTAGTTGAGCATGATCGTGTTGATCACCTCGTGCGCGCCGGCCCGGGCCTTGAGGATGCCGGGGATGAAACCCCAGATCGCTCCGCCCAGCGCGCCGGCGAGCACCGCCACCAGCAGGTGCAGGCCGGGCGGCAGGGGCAGCAGGAAGCCGGCCAGGGCCGCCATGATCACGCCGATGGTGGCCTGACCCTGGGCGCCGATGTTGAACAGGCCGCCGCGGAAGGCCAGCGCCACCGACAGACCGGTGAAGACCAGCGGCGCGGCGTAGGTGAGCGTCTCGGAGATCGGCGCGAGAACGGCCTGCCAGCTACCGGTGCCGTTCACCCAGCCGGAGAACGCCTCGGGGTCGAAGACCGAGCCCTTGAACAGGTTCGCGTACGCCTCGCTGACCAGCGTCCAACTGGAGTTGATCGCGTCGGACGGGCGGGAGGTGATGTACGAGTACGTGGACAGCACCGCCGGATCAGAAACGATCATCAGCACCGCGCCGACCACGATCGCCAGCACCAGCGACAGCAGGGTCACAGTGAAGGTGTTGGCCGCCCAGAGGTTGTCCATGAACAACCGGCCCAGACTCGGCTTCTGCTCCGGCTCCGGCTTGGACGCCGGGCCGCCCGGCTCGGTCGCCACCTCGGCCCGTTCGGTGTTGCCGAGCGCGTTCTGCGCGGCCTGCGCCTCGCTCGCCGGCTCCTTGTCCGGCGAGCCGGACTGCGGGGTTGGGGGGTTGGTCATGCCTCGTCCTCGCTCGCGGAACCCGGGCCGCTCGCCGGGCTCCCGTCGGTGGCCGGCCCGTCGCTGGGCACGGCGTCCGTGTTGCGCTCGTGTGCCGCGTCCGGGCTGATGCCGGCCATCAGCAGGCCGATCTCCTCACGCGGGGTGTCCGGGCCGACGATGCCGATGATGCGACCGCGGTACATGACCGCGATCCGGTCGGCCAGCCCGATCACCTCGTCGAGCTCGCTGGAGACCACCATGACGGCGGTGCCGATGTCCCGCTCGCGGATGATCTGGCTGTGGATGAACTCGATCGACCCGACGTCGACGCCACGGGTCGGCTGGGCCGCGATGAAGAGCTTCAGTGGCCGGGACAGCTCCCGGGCGACGATGACCTTCTGCTGGTTGCCGCCGGAGAGGGTGCCCACCGACGCGTCGGCCGATGACGTGCGGACGTCGAACTGCTCGATCCGCTCCTTCGCCGACGCCGCTATCGCGTCCGGCTTGAGCGCGAGCCCGGCAGCGAACGGCGGCCGATCGTAGATGTCCAGCACCAGGTTCTCCGCGACGCTGAACTCCTTGACCAGGCCGTCCACGCTGCGGTCCTCGGGCACGTAGCCGACGCCCGCGCGGAGCACCTTCTTGGGCTTCCAGCCGTCGATCCGGTCGCCGACCAGGCTGACCGTGCCGGCGAGCACCGGCCGCAGGCCCATGATCGCCTCGATCAGCTCGGTCTGACCGTTGCCCTGTACGCCCGCCACGCCGAGCACCTCGCCCGCGCGCACGGTCAGGTCAACCCCGTCCACCGCGCGGATCTGCCGGTCGTCGTCGACGACCAGCCCGGTCACCTCCAGCACCGGCTCACCGGGAGTGGCCGGGCCCTTGTCCACGGTGAGTCGGACGTTGCGCCCGACCATCATCGCGGCCAGTTCGTCCCGACTGGCGTCCGGCGAGGCGGTGCCCACGGTCTTGCCCCGTCGGATCACCGTGATCCGGTCGGCGATGGCCTTGACCTCGCCCAGTTTGTGGGTGATGAAGACGATCGACTTGCCGGCCGCCTTGAGCGACCGCATGACTGTCAGCAGTTCCTCGGTCTCCTGCGGGGTGAGCACGGCGGTCGGCTCGTCCAGGATGAGCAGGTCGACGTCGCGCGTGAGCGCCTTGACGATCTCGACTCGCTGCTGGATGCCGACCGGCAGGTCCTCGACCACCGCGTCCGGGTCGACCCGCAGGTTGTAGCGCTCGGACACCTCGGTGACCTCGCGCCGGGCACGTCGGCGGTCCAGGAAACCGGCGATGCCGCCCCGGACCTGTTCGGCGCCGAGCATGATGTTTTCGGCGACGGTGAAGACCGGCACCAGCATGAAGTGCTGGTGCACCATGCCGATCCCGGCACCGATCGCGTCGGACGGGCCCTTCAGCTTCAACGGCTTGCCGTCGACCAGGATCTCGCCCTCGTCGGGCTGGTAGAGCCCGTAGAGCACGTTCATCAGGGTCGACTTGCCCGCGCCGTTCTCGCCGAGCAGGGCATGAATCTCTCCAGGCTCCACCGTCAGGTCGATGTGGTCGTTGGCGACCAGATCACCGAACCGCTTGGTGATGCCGCGCAGTTCGAGTCTCAGCGCAACCTCCTGGAGTGCGAGCGATGGTGCAGCCTAGCTGCCGTCAACCTGGCCGGAGCGGCCCGGTTGACGTGGTGCGCGATCGGCCGCTCCGACCCCACGGTCACCCGCAGGGCCGAAGCGGCCGATCGGTCGTACCTGTCCCCCGCCGACCTCCCCGATGATCTCACCGGAGGAGCCGGGCGGTTGTCACTTGGTCGGCTGGGCCTTCGAGGTGACGGTGATGGTGCCGGCGGCGATGTCCGCCTTGATCTTGTCGACCTCGGCCTTCAGCTCGGCCGGAACCTTGCTGTCGAAGTCGTGGTACGGGGCGATCGAGACGCCGGTGTTGGCCAGGGTGCCCACGAAGCCCGGGTTGGCCTGCAGCTTCTCGCCACCGGCGGCCTTGAGCACGGCCTCCTTGACGGCCTCCGGGATGTTCTTGACCACCGTGGTGATGATGGCCGAGCAGTCCGGGGTGCTCTCGCAGCCGTCGACGTCCACCCAGATGGTGCTGTACTTGCCACCCGAGGCCTTGGCCGCGGCGGTGGTGCCGAGGCCTGCGCCACCGGCGACCGGCATGATGATGTCCGCACCCTGGGCGACCAGCGCGTCGGAGACCTTCTTGCCCTCGTCCTGCTTGGCGAAGTCGTTGGTGAAGGAGCCCTTCTGGGTCTCCTTGTTCCAACCCAGCGCCTGGACGTTCTTGCCCTTGGTCTTGTTGTAGTACGCCACGCCGTCGACGAAGCCATCCATGAAGATGGTCACCGGCGGGATCGGCAGGCCGCCGTACGCGCCCACCTTGCCGGACTTGCTCATCCCGGCGGCCAGGTAACCGGCCTGGAACGCGGCCTGCGCGGTGTCGAACTGCATCGGGTAGACGTTGGCGTCACCCGGGTTGGCGTCGACGATGCCGAACGCCTGGTTCGGGTTGGCCTTGGCGATCTTCGAGGTGGCGTTGGCCATCAGACCACCGACCGCCAGGATGAAGTCGCACTTCTGGTTGACGTACTGCGTCAGGTTCGGCTCGTAGTCGGCCTCGGCCTTCGACGCCACGAACTTGGTCTCGATGTTGCTGTTGGCGGCCTTGGCCTCCTCGAGACCCTTCCAGGCCGAGGTGTTGAACGACTTGTCGTCGATGCCACCGACGTCGGTCACCATGCAGGCGCTGAACTTCTTGCCGCCACTGCCGGCGTTGTTGTCATCATCGGGGGCCTCGCCACAAGCGGCGGCGGTGAGCACAAGCCCACCTGCCGCGACGATCGAGGCGATCCGCATCCCACGCACCGAGCGCAAGACGTCTCCTTCCCATTGCACACCGCGCCTAGTGCGGTGGCAGCCCATCAGCCGACCTGCGGTGTGCCGCCGGCTGTCCCACGTTACGGACGGGAGCGTACGCCCGCGCCCACCCACCGGCCGACAATCGTGCACGACTGTTGAGCGCCTGTTACCCGGGTGTAACCCTTGCGTGGGGCACGTCACTCTTCGTGCTGGTAAGCAAGCGACGTGCCGTCCGAAACGTCCGTTTTCCCGGGGTCGGCCCTCTCCCCGGACGTTACCGCCAAAAGACCGCGACCGCCGCGTTGACCAGGGTCAGGCCGACGATCGTCAGGAAATGACCACGGTTCACCGCGTCCCGCTTCCGGGAGAAGAAGACCATGACAAAGATCAGCAGCGCGATCACCAACTTTGTCACAAGCTTCGCGGGCGCCGGCTCGTCCCCGTCGCGCAGCGGGGCGGACAGGCCGAGCCCGGTCAACAACTGGATCACCGCCCCCCAGAGCATGGCCGGGTTGATCCGTAGCCGACCGCTGATGTATTGGGCGATCGATCCGCCGAGCAGCAGGGCGAAGCCGATCAGATGGACGTAGAGGAGGATTAGTCGCAGCGCTTCCACGCCGCCCATCCTCTCCCATCAACGACGGTTTGTAGTAGGGGGTCTGGCGGTCGGCGCGTCGACTCCGGCCGCGGCACGGTCAGCCCTTGACCGCGCCAGCGGTCAGGCCGGAGACGATGTAGCGCTGGAGAAGCTGGAAGACCAGCACGGTGGGGATGGCGGTGAGCAGGGTGCCGGCCGCGAAGATCCCGAAGTTGTTGTTGCTCTGGTTGCCCTGCACCAGGCCGTACATCCCGACTGCGAGGGTCTTGGAGTCGCTGCTGGTGAGGAACACGTTGGCCATCAGGAACTCGTTGATCGTGCCGATGAAGGCCAACAGCCCGGCCACCGCCAGGATCGGCGCCACCAGAGGCAGCATGATCCGGAAGAAGACCTGGGCGTGCGACGCGCCGTCCATGGTCGCCGACTCGTCCAGCTCGCGCGGCAGCGTGTCGAAGAAGCCCTTCATCAGCCAGGTGTTCACCCCGAGCGCCCCACCCAGGTAGAGCAGCAGCAGGCCCCACGGGGTGTTGAAGCCGATCGACGGCCACAGGTCGGTGATCGTGCCGAAGATCAGGTAGATCGCCACGATCGCCAGGAACTGCGGGAACATCTGGATCAGCAGCAGTGAGAGCAGCCCGACCCGGCGGCCGCGGAACCGCATCCGCGAGAAGGCGTACGCGGCCAGCGCGGACAGGAACACCGACGCGAACGACGCCACCCCGGCGATCAGCAACGAGTTGAGGAACCACCGTCCGAAGGCGGTGCGATCGAACAGCTCGCCGAAGTTGTCCAGCGACACCCCGCCGGTGGGCACCAGCTCGGTGGTGGACAGCGTGCCGAGCGGGTTGAGCGCGGCGGACAGCACGAACAGGATCGGGAACAGGCTGAACAGCACGGCGAGCACGGCGACGACGTGCCGCCAGCCGACCTCGGCCAACCAGCGGCCACGCCGCCGACCGGTCCGGATGTGGTTGACCGTTGTCACGCGATCCTCCTCCTGTTCGCGACTGCGGGGCTCGCAAGCTCACTCCTCGCGCTCACGCGTACACCTCCTCCTGCTTGCGGGTCCGGCGGAAGCTGATCGCGGAGACCACCGCGACGATGGCGAAGATGAACAGCGAGATCGCGGCGGCGAAGCCGAACTGCGCGCCCTGCCCGCCGAAGGCGAGCCGGTAGGTGTACGTGATCAGCAGGTCGGTCGCGCCGTTGGCAGGGTTGTCGGCCGGGAAGGGCGCACCCTCGGTGGTCAGGTAGATCGCGTTGAAGTTGTTGAAGTTGAACGCGAACGACGAGATCAGCAACGGCGACAGGGCGACCAGGAGCAGCGGCAGGGTGACCGCGCGGAAGGACTGCCAGGGCGACGCCCCGTCGACCGAGGTGGCCTCGGTGAGCTCACGCGGGATGGCCTGCAAGGCACCGGTGGCGACCAGGAACATGTACGGGTAGCCGAGCCAGAGCTGCACGAGGATGACGGCGAAGCGGGCCGTCCACTCCTGACCGAACCAGTCAACATCCAGGCCGAACAGACTGTTGATCAGGCCGAAGTCGGCGTTGAACATGTCCCGCCAGGCGAGCAGCATCGCGAACGACGGCATGGCGTACGGCAGGACCAGCAGCACCCGGTAGAAGTTGGTGCCGCGCATCCGGGGCGAGTGCAGGACGAGCGCGATCAGCGTGCCGAGCAGGAACGTCCCACCGGTGGAGCCGATGGCGAAGGCGAAGTTCCAGACCAGGGTGCCGAGGAACGGCCCGGAGATGTTCTCGTCGGTGAGCACCCGGGTGAAGTTGTTCAGCCCGACGTTGACCTTCCAGCCCTGGGCCAGCCGCTCGCCGTCGGCGGCGACGAAGGCGCCCGCCTCC
This sequence comes from Micromonospora sp. MGP-C2, assembly GCF_057766525.1. Classification (NCBI taxonomy): domain Bacteria; kingdom Bacillati; phylum Actinomycetota; class Actinomycetes; order Micromonosporales; family Micromonosporaceae; genus Micromonospora; species Micromonospora sp. MGP-C2. Next base: position 5,041,939 of record NZ_JBYMEN010000002.1, on the reverse strand, counting down.
TCGTCGGCGGTCCAGGTGCGCCCGGTCTCGGTGTCCCGTACGCAGTCGCAGCCAGCCTCGTACGCCCGCACCGCCTTGCCCTCGTACGCCCGGGACAGGCCGCTGGAGCGCACCGCGCCACCGGCGGTCGGGACCACCAGGTCGGTGATCTCCTTGCTGCGGGCGCTGGCCTGGCCGAAGGTCAGCACTGTGTAGCCGTCGGCGGCGGTGACCTTGCCGCCCGTGGCGACCGTGACGTCGGCGGCGTCGAGTTGGCGGAGCCCTCCGGTGTCGCCGACGGAGACCGCGCCGGTGTCGGGGTCGGTGACCAGGAAGACCAGCGGACCGGTGGCCGGGTCGCCCTTGGTGGCGATCGACAGGGCGTATTCGGCGGACCCCGGCACCTGGGTGACCGACGAGGTCTGGATCGCGACGACCGCGTCGTCCTTGCTGCCCCGGTGCCCGTCCCCGAAGTTCGTGAAGGCGGTGCTGGCGGTGTAGAGCACCGGGAAGACCTGGAAGGCGATCAGGAACAGGGTGCCCGGGACCAGGTACTTGGCCGGGACGTGCCGGCGGGTGAGGTACAGGTAGAACAGCCCGACAGTGGACGCCGCCAGCAGGGCGAGGCCGGTCCACATCTCGGCGGCGATGAGCGGGAAGGCCGCCCAGACCGCGATGCCGGCGGTCAGACCGAGAAGGAGCACCTTGCCGGCGAGCCCGGCCACTGTGATCGGGGCGTCGTCGCGCGAGCGCGAGGCACGTGGGCGCGGGGGTGGGGAGCCGGCGGGCTCCCGGCCCGGAGTCCGCGTGGCGGACTCCGGGCCGGACAGCGGCGTACTCATTACTTGATCTGGCCGGAAATGGTCTTGCCGGCGGTGGTGATGGTGCTGGTCGGGTCGGCCCCGCCGATGACGGCGGCCTCGGCCTTGCCGAACGGGTCCCAGATCGCGGCCATCGCCGGGATGGCCGGGAGGACCTGACCGTTCTTGCCGGCCTCCTGGAACTTGGCCAGATCCGGGTCGTTGCCCTTGACCTGGTCGAGGGCTGCGGTCAGCGCCGGCGGCCGGGGCTCGGCGTTGTAGAGCGCGACGGCCAGCTCGGGCGTGGTGGTGTAGTTGGCCACGAACTCCTGGGCCAGCGCCTTGTTCTTGCCCTTGGCGGCGACGTAGAACGCCTGCACACCCACGAACGGCTGGGCCTCCTTGCCGCCGGCGAAGCCGGGGATGGCCGAGATGTCGTAGGAGATGTTGGCCTTCTTGACGTCGGCCACCGCCCACGGGCCGGAGACCAGGTACGCGCACTTCTTGCCGGTGAACGTGGAGATCGAGTTGGTGTCCGAGATGGAGCGCTTGAGCACACCCTCGCCCTTCTCGCCCAGCGCGCCGATCTTCTTGAAGGCCTCGACCGACTCGGGCTTGCCCACGCCCAGGTCCTTCGGGTCGTAGTCCCCGTTGGCCGCCGTGCCGAAGAGGTAACCGCCGGCCGAGCTGTAGAGCGGGTAGATGTGGTACGCGTCGCCGTTCTGGCCGACCTGGAGGCAGAGCGTCTCGGTGGCCTTCTTCGCCGCCTTGAGCTTCTTGCCGGAGGCGACCAGGTCCTCGATGGTCTTCGGCGCCTCGGGGGCCAGCTCGGTGTTGCGGATCAGCGCCAGGTTCTCCTGCGCGTACGGCACGCCGTAGAGCTGCCCGTTGAAGGTGACGGCCTTGACGGCGGTCTCGTTGAACGCGCTCTTCTGCTCGGCGGCGAGCTGCACGGGATCGATGGCGCCGTTCTGCACGAGGTTGCCGATCCAGTCGTGCGCGCCGACCACCACGTCCGGGCCACTGCCCTGCTGGGAGGCGGTGACGAAGTTGGTCTGGAGGTCCTTGCTGACTGCCTGGACCTCGACGGTGACGCCGTTCTCCTGACCGAACTTCTCGGCGAACGGCTTGAGGGCGGCGGTGCGCTTGTCGTCCGCCCAGATCACCAGTTTGCCGCCGGCGGCCTTGGGGGTTTCCTTCGCGGCCGGCTCGTCGCTGTCGCCGCCACAGCCGGAGGCGGCGAGCGCCAGGGCGAAGAGGGCGACCACACCCGCGGTACGGATGCGCATCGGTACTCCTGTCGTCATGGCGGGTCCGCCGGGGGAAGGGCGGCCCGCCAGTGGGAACCTCTGGAAGTTCTTGCCATCCGGCGCAGGGGTGCTGCGCCGCTGCTCTCGCATGTTGCGGGCACGTTAGCAAGAGGTTGCAAGTAATGGAAGCGCTTGCAAAGGACCCCGCAAGAACTTGCCGGTGGGCTAAAGTGCCGCCATGCGCGCTCGACTGTCCGACATCGCCCAGCAGGCCGAAGTGAGCGAGGCCACGGTGTCGCGGGTGCTCAACGACCGCCCCGGCGTGGCCCCGGAGACCCGGCAGGCCGTCCTGACCGCCCTCGACGTGCTCGGCTACGAGCGCCCGGCCCGACTGCGCAAACGCAGCGCCGGGCTGGTCGGCCTGGTGGTGCCGGAGCTGGACAACCCGATCTTCCCCGCCTTCGCCCAGGTCATCGAGTCGACCCTGGCACAGAGCGGTTTCACTCCGGTGCTCTGCACCCAGAGCGCCGGCGGGGTGACCGAGGACGAGTACGTGGAGATGCTGCTGGACCGGCAGGTCTCCGGGATCGCCTTCGTCTCCGGGCTGCACGCCGACACCGCCGCCAACCACGACCGCTACCGGGCACTGCTCGCCCGACCCTTGCCGGTCGTGATGATCAACGGGTACGTGCCGGGCATCGGCGCACCCTTCGTCTCCTGCGACGACCGGGAGGCGGCCGAGCTGGCCGTCGCCCACCTGGTCGCGCTCGGGCACCGGCGGATCGGCCTGATCACCGGCCCGGACCGGTTCGTTCCCGTGCAGCGCAAGGTGGCCGGTTGGCGCTCGGCGATGACGCGCCTGGCCGGTGTCGCCGAATCGGATCTGGGCCCCCTGGCCGAGCTGTCGCTGTTCGGTGTGGAGGGTGGCGAGGCGGCGGCCGGTCGACTGCTCGACCGCGGTGTCACCGGCGTCGTCTGCGGCTCCGACCTGATGGCTCTCGGAGCGGTCCGGGCGGCCCGCCAACGTGGCCTCAGCGTGCCCGGCGATCTCTCCGTGGTCGGCTACGACGACTCACCGCTGATGGCCTTCACCGACCCGCCGCTGACCACCATGCGGCAGCCGGTCATCGCGATGGCGGTCGCCGCCGTCCGGGCCCTGGTCGACGAGATCAACGGGCACGGCGCCCCGCACTCGGAGTACCTGTTCCGGCCGGAGCTGGTGGTGCGCGGCTCCACCGCAGTCGTTTCGACTTCCGCACGACTGTCTTACGCAAGATCTGCTTGACTCTTGCAAGGACGGGCCGGCATATTGCTCGGATGATCAGCACCACCACCCCGCCGCACACCACCGAGGACGACTGGTGGCGCTCCGCGGTCGTCTACCAGGTGTACGTCCGCAGCTTCGCCGACAGTGACGGCGACGGCGTCGGTGACCTCCAGGGCATCCGGCAACGCCTGCCGTACCTGCGCGACCTCGGGGTGGACGCGCTCTGGCTGACCCCGTTCTACACCTCCCCGATGATCGATGGCGGGTACGACGTCGCCGACTACCGCGACGTCGACCCGATGTTCGGCACCCTCGCCGACTTCGACGCGATGATCGCCGACGCGCACGCCCTCGACCTGCGGATCATCGTCGACCTGGTGCCCAACCACACCTCCAGCGCGCACCGCTGGTTCACCGCCGCCCTCGCCGCCGGCCCCGGCTCGCCGGAGCGGGCCCGCTACCTCTTCGCCGACGGCCAGGGCCCGCACGGCGAGCTGCCCCCGAACGACTGGGAAAGCATCTTCGGCGGCGCGGCCTGGACCCGGACCGCCGACGGTCAGTGGTACCTGCACCTGTTCGACCCGGCCCAACCGGACCTGAACTGGCGCCACCCGGAGGTCCGCGCCGAGTTCGAGGACGTGCTGCGGTTCTGGCTGGACCGGGGCGTGGACGGGTTCCGCGTCGACGTGGCACACGGCATGATCAAGGCGGACGGGCTGCCGGACGTCGGCTTCAGCACGATGACCACCGGCCAGCGCCAGGTCGAACTGCTCGGAAAGGGCCGGCTGCCCTACTTCGACCAGGACGAGGTGCACGAGATCTACCGTGCCTGGCGGCCCATCCTGGACAGCTACCCCGGCGGTCGGATGGCGGTCGCCGAGGCGTGGGCCGAGATCCCGCAACGGCTCGCCCGCTACGTCGGCCCGGACGAGCTGCACCAGGCGTTCAGCTTCGACTTCCTCGACGCCACCTGGACGGCCGACTCGTTCCGCAAGGTGATCGACACCGCGTTGACCGAGTCGACGGTGGTCGGCGCACCGACCACCTGGGTGCTCTCCAACCACGACAAGCAGCGACACGTCACCCGCTACGGCGACGGCGTCGAGGGGTTGCGCCGAGCCCGCGCCGCCAGCCTGCTGATGCTCGCCCTGCCCGGCAGCGCCTACCTCTACCAGGGTGAGGAACTGGGCCTGCCCGAGGTCCTCGACCTTCCCGACGAGCTGCGCCAGGACCCCGCGTTCCTGCGCACCGGCGAGAGCCGCGACGGCTGCCGGGTGCCACTCCCGTGGAGCGGCGACCTGGCCCCGTACGGCTTCGGACCGGCCGGCAGCGAGGCGAGCTGGCTGCCCACCCCCGCCACCTGGCGGGCCCTCTCCGTCGACGCGCAGAGCGGCGTACCCGGCTCGACGCTGGAGCTGTACCGGGCCGCGCTGCGAATCCGCCGCGACCACCCGGCGCTGGCTGTCGACGCCGGCGGGGTCACCTGGCTGGAGAGCGGGCCGGACGTGCTCGCCTTCTCCCGCACCGCCGGCGAAACCGTGCTGACCTGCGTGGTCAACCTCAGCGGCGCGCCGGTCCTGATCGACGGGTACGGTCAGCCGCTCGTCGCCAGCGACACGCTCACCGAGCAGGGCCCCGGTCACCTGCTGCCGGTCGACGCGGCAGCCTGGTTGGAACGGCGCTGAGCGGGTAACTCGTTTTCGACCTGGTCGTCCGTCGTGCCCCGCGCCAACGGGCGACTGGGCTACCAACCCCTTGTGGTGGGGGGTGAGGTGGCGCTGGCGCCACGCGGAGTCCGCTCCGCGTGGCGCCGGTGTCCGTCCGGGCCCGGCGTGTTCACCGCCGCCGCCGTGGGTACCGGAAACCCATGGGCGTACGGATTGCGCAGTGCACACTAGACGTCGAGGACATTGACCTGATGGTGTCGTTCTGGTCGGCGGCCCTCGGCTACGACATCGAGCAGGGCGACGACGGCAGCGCCAAGCTGTGGCCCCCGGGCGGCCCGTCCGCCACGGCGCCCACCCTCTGGTTGCAGGGGTCCGGCACCGGCAAGCGGGGCAAGAACCGTCTGCACCTCGACCTGGTCGCCGACACCGACCCGCAGACCGAGGTACGGCGGCTGATCGACCTCGGCGCACGCCATGTCGACATCGGTCAGACCGGATCCGAACAGTTCACGGTGCTCGCCGACCCCGAGGGCAACGAGTTCTGCGTGCTGGACTCGGCACCGACCCTCTGACCGTCTCCCGGGAGTCGCCGCGACCCGCTGACCGTTCCCGGGGTCACTTCGCGGTGAGCAGCGCCGCGATCCGGGTGAAGCCGGCGCGCACCTCGGCCTCGTCCGGCGGCTCCACGGGTTCGCCGTGCCCCGCCTCGTCGGCGGCGGCGTCCAACTCCTCGTCGATCACGTCCTCGAAGTCACCGTAGAGGTCGGCCCCCTCCACCTGACGGGCCTCGTCCTCGGCAGCGACCTGCGCAGCGGCGATCTCACTGCGGATCTCGTCGGCCGACAGCGCCGGCAGCAGCGGCTCCACCACGGCCATCAGCTGCTCCTCGGCCACCACCGCCTCGGCCAGCGCCAACGCGTGCGGCCGCTCGTACGGCCCGCAGACCACCGGCTCCCACTCGTCGAGGTCACCGAGCGGACCGAAGGTGATGATCCACGGCAGGCCGAGAAGCGGTGAGTCCGCCGGCAGGTCCAGTGTCATGAGTGCGCCCACCGGCTCATCATGGTCCGCAAACGCGAGCCACGACGCCTTTCGGCTCAGTTACCGCCCGTCCGGCGGTCGATCAGCGGCCGGTCAGCCGGGGCGGGCGGCATCCAGGGCGGCACGGACCAGAGCGAGCGCGGTGGCCGGCGCCACGCCGAGCCGGGCCGCCTCGGCCGCGTACCCGGCCGCCGCCCGCTGCAACCGGTCGACGGCGTCGTCCCGGCCAGGGGCGACGAAGGTGCCGTTGCGCCCCCGGGTCTCCAGCAGCCCGGCCACCTCCAACTCCCGGTACGCCCGGGCCACCGTGTTCGCGGCCAGCCTCAGGTCGGCGGCGAGCTGCCGGACGGTGGGCAGGCGGCTGCCGACCGGCAACCGACCGTCGCCGATCATCTCGGCGAGCTGCCCGCGTACCTGCTCGTACGGGGGGACCGACGAGTCCGGGTCGACCGAGATCAGCACGTGGGCACCTTCCGTCATCAGCCCCCACCGCCCGGCGTACCGGGGTCGGTGTCCTCGTCGGCCGGTTTGGGCGGGGCTGCGGCCTCCGCCAGGTCCACCACCCGCCCGTTCGAGCTGGTCGCGAGCAGCGCCGCGCCGAACAACACCAGCTGATTGAGCAGGTAGAGGTAGAGCAGCAGACCAACGGCGCCAGCCACAACGGTGTACGCAGGATTCCGCTCGGTACGCACCACGTAGTAGCGCCCGACCGTGTTCAACAGCGTGATGCCGATCGCCACCACCAGCACCACCGGACGAAGCCGGGACCGGCTCATCCGCAGCCGGGGCACCGCGAGGAGCAACGCGGTGGCGAGCACCGCGTTGACCAGCACGCTGAGCACCGCGCTGATCGTGGTCAGACCGACCGACCCGGTGCTGCGCAACAGGAACCGCAGCACCGACTCCAACGCGTCCACCGCCGCGACCGAGACGCCGAGCAGCACGAAGATGCCGATCATCACGCCCAGGTCGACCAGCCGCCGGATCACCAGGTTGCCCGGCTGCTGGTTGAGTGAGTACATCAACCGCTGCGAGGACCGGATCGCCTCCACCCAGCCGATCCCGGTGAAGACCAGGATGACCAGGCCGACCACCCCGACCGTGCCACTGGAGTTGGCGATCTGCTGGGCGTCCAGGAACGGCAGATTCTCCTTGAGGAAGTCGGCCGCCGCCGCGCTGACATCGTCGTTGTCCTCGAGGATCGCGCCGAAGATGGAGTACGCGACCAGGGCGAGAGCGAACACCGCGAAGAAGCCGTAGTAGGCGATAGCTGCGGCCAACCGCCCGGCCAGCACCTCGGCGTACAGGGCGCCGGCCCGCCAGACGTGGTCGAAGAGGCCCGACCGGCGGCGCGCGGCGCTCACCCAGCGGTCGATGCCCGCCTCGATGCGGCCGATCACGTTCACGCGATCATCCTCGCCGATCTCCCACCGCCGTCGTGGCAACCGGCTCCCGAAGCTCACCGATCGGCGCGTCGCCGACGGTTCAGTCGCCGAGGCGGAAGTCCCGACGCGGCTGCCACCGGGCCTCCCCGCTGTGCGAGAAGAGGGTGAACGCGTCGACCTCGAACATCGCGGAGAAGTCGGCCAGGTCCTCGTACACCTTGTCCAGGGCCTCCGGCGGCACGTCCTGCGCCACGGTGACGTGCGGATGGTACGGGAAGCGCGCCTGCCGTTGTAGACCTGGTGCCGCGGCGATCGCGGCGGCCAGCAGTTCGCACTCGCTGATCCCGGCGGCGACCGCGACGAACACCACCTGGGTGACCGGACGGAACGTGCCGGTGCCCCGCAGGTGCAGCGCGAACGGCAGGTGCCCGGCGGCGACGGCGGCCAGGTGCCGCTCGACAGCGGGCAGGTTGGCCGTCTGGATCTCGGTGGGCCCGAGCAACGTCACGTGCGCGGGCACCGCGAGCGGGTCGCCGGCCTCGACGCGCCGCCGGGTGAGCTGGGCACCCCACGGCTCGGGAATGTCCACCGCGATGCCGATCTGGATGGTGTCGCCGGTCGGCGAAACCCCGCCACTGCGATCCACGCTTCGCGCCGCCCCTCCGGCCACCGACCCGTCCACCTGTCCCGCGAGCTACTCGCCACGGACGGGCGGGAAGAACCCCACCCGCTCGTACGCGGACCGCAGGGTCGTCGCGGCCACCGCGCGGGCCTTCTCCGCGCCGCTGGCGAGCAGCTTGTCCAGCTGGGCCGGGTCGTCGAGGTAGCCGCGGGTGCGCTCCTGGATGGGGCGGACGAAGTCCGTGACGACCTCGGCCAACTCCTTCTTCAGGTCGCCGTAGCCGCGGCCCGCGAAGGCGGCCACCAGCTCGTCGATGCTCCGACCGCTCAGCGCCGAGTGGATGGTCAGCAGGTTGGACACACCCGGCTTGGTCTCGGTGTCGAAGACGATCTCGCGACCGGTGTCGGTGACCGCCGACTTGATCTTCTTGGCGGATCGGGCCGGATCTTCCAGGAGGTCGATGATGCCGGCCGGCGAGGACGACGACTTGGACATCTTCGCCGTCGGGTCCTGAAGGTCGGTGATCTTGGCGGTGTCCTTCACGATGTGCGGCGCCGGGATCGTGAACGTCTGGCCGAACAACGAGTTGAACCGCTGGGCAAGGTCCCGGGAAAGCTCCAGGTGCTGCCGCTGGTCCTCGCCGACCGGCACCGCGTTGGCCTGGTAGAGCAGGATGTCGGCGGCCTGCAGGATCGGGTAGGTGAACAGCCCGACGCTGGACCTGTCGTTGCCGTGCTTCTGCGACTTGTCCTTGAACTGGGTCATCCGGCTGGCCTCACCGAAGCCGGTGATGCAGCCGAGCACCCAGGCCAGCTGCGGGTGCTCGGGCACCTGCGACTGCACGAACAGGGTGCTGCGATCCGGGTCGAGCCCGACCGCGAAGAGCTGGGCGGCGGCCACCCGGGTCCGTTGGCGCAGCAGCGCCGGGTCGTGCCCCGCGGTGATGGCGTGCAGGTCCACCACGCAGTAGAACGCGTCGTGGGTCTCCTGGAGAGCCACCCAGTGCCGTACCGCGCCCAGGTAGTTGCCGAGGTGGAACGAGTCGGCCGTCGGCTGGATACCGGAGAAGACGCGGGGGCGGGCGGGAACGTCGGACATGGCGATAATTCTGTCAGCAACCAACCGGGTCCGTCATGACGGGCCGGCGGGTCGGCCGCGGCCCGCCGATGTCGGGCTGCTGACCTCGCGTGGTTCGCCCGCGCCGACCCGGCGCGTCGGACCGACCGCGACCCGGCGCTGCTGTCCGCCCACGGCCTCCCGCGCCGGCCCGGAGCCGCACTCCCGAGCCGCCACGCTGTCCGGCTCGTGGCGCTGCCCGGCGTCCGTCTGGTGGCGTTGCCCGCTGTCGGGCTCTTGGCGTTGCTCGGCTGGGTGGACGGCGGAGACCGCGAGCCGGGCCACCCTGCGGCCGTCCAACGCGAGCACCCGCAGCAGGCAGCCGCCCGTCGTGCCAACCGGGTCGGGCACGTCGACCTCGTCGGGTTCACCGGGCACCGGGACCTCGTCGCCGTCCACCGGAAGCCGGCCCAACGCGGCCATCACGAACCCACCAACCGTCTCGTACGGGCCGGCGGGCAGTGCCACCCCGGTCCGTTCGGCGAAGTCGGCGAGGTTGAGACGGCCGTCCACCACGGCGGGCAGGCCGGCGCGCACCGGGTCCGGCGTGGCGTCGTACTCGTCGTGGATCTCGCCGATCAGCTCCTCGATGAGGTCCTCCAGGGTGACGATTCCGGCGGTGCCGCCGTACTCGTCGACCACCACGGCCAGGTGCTGGCCCTCTCGACGCATCTCGGTCAGTGCGGGCAGCACCCGCTTGCTGCCGGGGAGCCGCTTCACCTCGCGGGCCAGCTGACCGACGGTGACGCACGGGTCGGCGTCCGGGCGCAGCAGCACGTCACGGAGGTGCACGAAGCCGACCACGTCGTCGTGGGTGCCGTCGGTGACCGGGTAACGGGTGTGCGTCTCGGCGCGGACCAACCGGGCGGCCTCGGCGATGGTCAGCCGCGCCGGGAGGAAGACCACCTCGGTGCGCGGCATCATCACCTCGCGGATCAGGCTGGCACCGGCGACCAGGACCTCGTCGATGATGTGCCGCTCGTCCGGGTCGAGCACCGTGTTCGCAGCGACCAGGTCCCGTAGTTCGGCTTCGGAGATGCGCTCCCGGCCGGCTGCCGGCCCCGCCCCGAGCAGATCGGTGACGAGTCGGGTGGCACCATCGGCGGCGCGGACCAGCACCCGGGCGACGGCCCGGGCGAGCGGACCGGGGTCGCGGCGGGGCGGCACCCGCACGCGTCGCCGGAGCCCGGTACGGGCCGCTTCCCGCATGACAGAGATGGTAGACACCGTTGGCCCGTCGCACCGGGGGATCACGCGGCGCGGACCACAGATGTTCGGCTCTGTTTAATTGTGAGAGATTATGATGGGATGGGGATGACGACGGCGTCGGCGACGGTGCCGGCCGTCGTCTTAGGGTGATCACGAAGGGCCACGTCCCGCGCGGGCCAGGCAGGAGGCAACGACGTGAAACTGCTCGTCACCGGGGCGCCGGCTTCATCGGCAGCGTGGTGACCCGGATGCTGCTCGACGCGGGCCACCAGGTCGTCGTCCTGGACGACCTGCGCACCGGTTACCGCGAGGCGCTCGCGCCGGACGCCACCCACGTGCAGGCGTCCATCCACGACGCCGCCCGCATCGTCACCCCGGACGCCGGCTTCGACGGGGTGCTGCACTTCGCCGCCCTGATCGCCGCCGGGGAGTCGATGGTCAAGCCGGAGCTGTACTGGCAGAACAACACCGTCGGCACGCTCGCCCTGATCGACGCGGTCCGGGCCGCCGGGGTGCCCCGGATGGTCTTCTCCTCCACCGCCGCCGTCTACGGCAACCCCACCGAGCTGCCCATCGGCGAGACCGCGGTCAAGGCACCCACCAACACGTACGGCGCCACCAAGCTCGCCGCCGACATGGCGCTCACCTCGGAGGCCGTCGCACACGGGCTGGCCGCCGTCTCGCTGCGCTACTTCAACGTGGCCGGCGCCCACCTCGACGGTGACGTCTCGCTCGGCGAGCGGCACGACCCGGAGACACACCTCATTCCGATCGCGTTGGAGGTCGCCGCCGGCCGGCGGGAGAAGCTCCAGCTCTTCGGCGACGACTACCCCACCGTCGACGGCACCTGCGTCCGCGACTACATCCACGTCGCCGACCTCGCCCGGGCACACCTGCTGGCGTTGGGCGCCGCCACCGCGAGCCAGCACCGCATCTACAACCTCGGCAACGGCAACGGCTTCAGCAACCGCCAGGTGGTCGACGTGGTCCGCGAGGTCACCGGGCAACCCGTGCCGGTCGAGGTCGCGCCGCGCCGCGAGGGCGACCCCGCCGAGCTGGTCGCCTCCTCCGCGCTGGCCCGCGACGAGCTGGGCTGGGTGCCCGAGAAGCCGACCCTGCACGACATGGTCGGCGACGCCTGGGCGTTCTACCGCGCGCACGTCCTGGAGCAGTCATGACCAACCCCACCGGCGACGTCGCCGAGCGGGCCGCCGAGGGTTTCACCAAGCAGTACGGCGGCAAGGCAACCGGCCGCTGGGCGGCTCCCGGCCGGGTCAACCTGATCGGCGAGCACACCGACTACAACGAAGGGTTCGTGCTGCCCTTCGCGCTGCCGCTGCGGACCGTGGTCGCCGCCGACCGACAGGACGGCGACCAGTGGACGGTCTGGTCCGAGCTTTCCGACGAGACGATCACCTTCGGCGCGGACGACATCGCCGAGCCGGGTCGGGTGACCGGCTGGGGCGCGTACGTCGCCGGGGTGGTCTGGGCGCTCCGCGAGGCCGGCCACCCGGTGCCCGGTGCCCGGCTGGCGATCGCCTCGGACGTGCCGCTGGGCTCCGGTCTCTCCTCCTCGGCCGCGCTGGAGTCGGCCGTGCTGGCCGCGCTGCTCGACCTCGGCGGGCTGGAGCTCTCCCCCGAGCTGCAACCCCGGCTGGCGCAGCGGGCGGAGAACGTCTACGTGGGCGCGCCGACCGGCATCATGGACCAGTCTGCGGTGATCCGCTGCCGCGCCGGGCACGCCCTCTTCCTGGACTGCCGCGACGAGTCGGTCGAGCAGATTCCCTTCGACCTGGACGCGGCCGGGCTGGCGGTGCTGGTCATCGACAGTCGAGCGCCGCACCGGCACGCCGACGGTGAGTACGCTGCCCGCCGCCGCTCCTGCGAGGCGGGGGCCAGCGCACTCGGGGTCACCGCGCTGCGGGACGTGGGCGTCGACCAGCTCGACACCGCGCTGGCCCAACTCGACGACGAGGAGACCCGACGGCGGGTCCGGCACGTGGTCACCGAGGACCAACGCGTACTGGACACGGTGGCGCTGCTCCGCGCCGCCCGGGTCCGCGACATCGGCCCACTGCTCACGGCCTCGCACGTCTCGATGCGCGACGACTTCGAGATCACCGTGCCGGAGATCGACACCGCGGTCGAGGCGGCGTTGGCGGCCGGCGCGTTGGGTGCCCGGATGACCGGCGGCGGCTTCGGCGGCTGCGTTCTCGCCCTGGTCGAGGCCGACCGAGCCGACGAGGTCGCCGCAGCCGTCACGGCCGCGTACGCCGAGCGCGGTTTCACCGCCCCCGGCACCCTGACGGTCGTCCCCGCCCCCGGCGCAACCCGCCTCCCCTAACCCCCACCCCCACCCCCTCCCCACCCCCTCCCACCCACCCCGCCGGGGTTGATCAAGAGGTTTGCGTCAGTCCGGGCCCGGATTCTGACGCAAACCTCTTGATCACCGGACGGGATGGACAGGGGATGGGGTGGGGTGGGGTGGGGTTCGGTTAGCTGGCTTCGACGATCATGGCGGCGCCCACCGTGCGGTTGGTGGTCTCGTCGATGATGACGAAGCCCCCGGTGGTGCGGTTACGCCGGTATTCGTCGGCCAGCAGCGGCACCGTCGTCCGCAGCCGCACCCGGCCGATCTCGTTGAGCCGCAACTCGTCGGCCGACTCGTCACGGTGCAGCGAGTTGATGTCCAACCGGTAGTGCAGCCCGCGCACGATGGCCCGCGCCGACCGGGTGGTGTGCTTGATCGCGTACCGGGCGCCGACCCGCAGCGGTGTCGTCTCGTCCATCCAGCAGACCATCGCCTCGATGTCCTGGGCCACCGCCGGCGCGTTGTTCGGGCGGCAGATCAGGTCACCCCGCGAGATGTCGATCTCGTCGGCCAGTCGTACCGTCACCGACATCGGCGGGAAGGCCTCCGCGACCGGCCCGTCCGCGGTCTCCACCGCGGCGATCCGGCTGGTGAAGCCGGACGGCAGCACCATCACCTCGTCACCCGGCTTGAGCACGCCGGAGGCGACCTGACCGGCGTAACCGCGGTAGTCGGTGACAGTTGTCGACTGCGGGCGGATCACGTACTGCACGGGGAACCGGACGTCGACCAGGTTGCGGTCGCTCGCGATGTGCACCCGCTCCAGGTGGTGCAGCAGCGACGGGCCTTCGTACCAGGGCATGTTCTCCGAGCGGGCGACGATGTTGTCGCCGCGCAACGCGGAAATCGGCACCACTGTCAGGTCCGGCACGTCGAGCTTCGCGGCGAACGCGGTGAACTCGTCGGCGATCCGCTCGTAGACCTCCTGCGACCAGTCCACCAGGTCCATCTTGTTGACACAGAGGACCAGGTGCGGCACCCGCAGCAGCGAGCACAGGAACGCGTGCCGGCGGGACTGCTCGACCAGGCCCTTGCGCGCGTCCACCAGGATCAACGCCAGGTCGGCGGTGGACGCCCCGGTGACCATGTTGCGGGTGTACTGGATGTGCCCCGGAGTGTCGGCAATGATGAACTTGCGGCGCGGGGTGGCGAAGTACCGGTATGCCACGTCGATCGTGATGCCCTGCTCCCGCTCGGCGCGCAGACCGTCGGTGAGCAGGGCCAGGTTGGTGTATTCGTCGCCACGGGCCGCGCTGACCGCCTCGACCGCCGCCAGCTGGTCGGTGAAGAGCGACTTGGTGTCGTAGAGGAGCCGGCCGATCAGGGTCGACTTCCCGTCGTCCACGCTGCCCGCGGTGGCGAACCGCAGCAGGTCCATAGCCCGGGCCTCCGGACCGGCCCCGGTAACAGCCCGGGCCTCCGCATTCGCGGACGCCACGATCTCGGTGCTCATCAGAAGTAGCCCTCCCGCTTGCGGTCCTCCATGGCGGCCTCGCTGACCCGGTCGTCACCACGGGTCGCGCCGCGCTCGGTGATCCGGGTGGCCGCCACCTCCTCGATGACCTTCTCCACGGTGTCCGCGTCGGATCGGACAGCGGCGGTGCAGGAGGCGTCGCCCACAGTGCGATAGCGCACCTGCGCCTTGAACCGCTCCTCGCCCGCCCGGGGTCGGAAGAACTCATTGACCGCGTAGAACATGCCGTCCCGCTCGATCACCTCACGCTCGTGCGCGTAGTAGATCGAGGGCAGTGGGATGCGTTCCCGGGCGATGTAGTGCCAGACGTCCAGCTCGGTCCAGTTGGACAGCGGGAAGATCCGGATCGACTCGCCGGGGTGGTGGCGGCCGTTGTACAGCGACCACAGCTCCGGTCGCTGGTTCTTCGGGTCCCACTGGCCGAACTCGTCGCGGAAGCTGAAGACCCGCTCCTTCGCCCGGGCCTTCTCCTCGTCGCGGCGGGCGCCACCGAACAGGGCGTCGAAGCGGTGCTTCTCCACCGCGTCGAGCAGCACCGGTGTCTGGATCCGGTTGCGCATGCCGTCGCCGGACTCGCGGACCATGCCGTTCGCCAGGGCCTCCGGCACGCTCGCGATTACGAGCTGCAACCCCAGCTCGGCGACCCGCTGGTCGCGGTATTCGAGGACCTCGGGGAAGTTGTGCCCGGTGTCGACGTGCATGACGGGGAAGGGGATGTTGGCCGGGGCGAACGCCTTCTGCGCCAAGCGCAGCATGACGATCGAGTCCTTGCCGCCGGAGAAGAGCAGCACCGGGCGTTCCATCTCGGCCACGACCTCGCGCATCACGAAGATGCTCTCCGCCTCCAGGGCGTCCAGGTGGGAGACCCGGTACGCCGCGGGGGTGGTCATGCCGCCGGCTCGATTCGCTCGCTCATCCGATTTCCAGACCTTTCCGGTCGGGCATGTCAAGAAAGTGCGCTCAGGCTACCCGGAATGTCTCTGCAGCGCTGCAAGCAACCGGGTGGCGAGATCCTTGCGGCAGACCAGGAGGTCCGGCAGGCGCGGATCCGCCTCGTTGTATCTCAGCGCAGATCCGTCGATCCGGGAAGCGTGCAGTCCGGTGGCCGTCGCCACAGCCACCGGGGCAGCCGAGTCCCACTCGTACTGCCCACCGGCGTGGATGTACGCGTCCACCTCACCGGTGACGACGGCGGCGATCTTCGCTCCGGCCGAGCCCATCGGCACCAGGTGCGCCCCGACGTCCTCGGCCAGATCGGTGAGGAAGACCGGCGGCCGGCTCCGGCTCGCCGCGAGCCGAATCTTCCGCTCGCCGGCCGTCGCCGCCTCCACCGTCATCGGCGGGTACGCCGGCGGGTAGTCAGTGCCCAGCACCCGGTGCTGCGCCGGCAGCCCCACGGCCCCGGCGACCAGCCCGTGCGGGCTCGGCGCGCGGCGCGCCCAGAGCGCCACGTGCACCGCCCAGTCCGAGCGGCCCTCCTCGGAGAACTCCCGGGTGCCGTCCAACGGGTCGATGATCCACACCCGGTCCGCGGTCAACCGCGACACCGCTCCGGTGTTCACCTCCGCCGCCCAGGCCAACCGCGAGCCCTCGTCCTCCTCGGAGAGCACCGCGTCACCCGGCCGCCACTTCGCCAGCTCCGTGCGGATCAGGTCGTGCGACACCTTGTCCCCGGCCGACTTCAGCGCGCCGGCGTCGGCGAAACCCATCTCCGTCCGCAGGTCGAGCAACGCCTGCCCGGCCCGCGACGCCAACCATCGGGCGAACGCGCCATCGATCATCGGAGGACTCGTCATCTGTCCGCTCCCGTCGCCTCGCCGCGACCCGTGCCCGCACGGACCGATTCGCCGCGACCCGCGTCGCCGGTCGCTGCACGCCGAAAGGCGCAGACTACCGGCCCGCCGTTTCCGATCCGGTACGCCCCGCCCGGCTCAGCTGCCGTGGTAGAG
Organism: Micromonospora sp. MGP-C2; assembly: GCF_057766525.1. Lineage (NCBI taxonomy): Bacteria > Bacillati > Actinomycetota > Actinomycetes > Micromonosporales > Micromonosporaceae > Micromonospora > Micromonospora sp. MGP-C2. Next base: position 5,025,809 of record NZ_JBYMEN010000002.1, on the reverse strand, counting down.
GTTCTGCGTCGGCTCCACGCCCTTGACGATCACCGACTCCACCACGTCGGCGGCCCGGTCCACCAGGAAATCCACTTCCTTGCGCTCTGCCGGGCCAAAATCCGACAGTACGTAGTCCGCCGGATCCTGCCGCCCCGGCGGTCGGCCGACGCCGAACCGCACCCGGACGTAGTCCTTCGTGCCCAACGACTTCGACATCGAACGCAGGCCGTTGTGCCCGCCCTCACCGCCGCCGAATTTGATCCGCACCTGACCGAACTCGATGTCCAGCTCGTCGTGCACCGCGATCACCTGCGTCGTCGGCACCTTGTAGAACTGGGCCAGAGCCGCCACCGGCCCACCCGACAGGTTCATGTACGTCAGTGGCTTGACCAGCACCAGCTTCGCTCCACCGAACCCCAGCCGCGCCTCGGCCACCTCGGCCACCGCCCGCTTGTGCCGCCCGAACCGCGCGCCGACCCGCCCGGCCAGCAGGTCAGCCACCATGAACCCGACGTTGTGCCGGTTCCCGGCGTACTCCCGACCGGGGTTGCCCAGGCCGACCACCAACCACGGCCACGCCTCGTCCGTCACGACCCTGCCCCTCCCGACGTCCATCCCACCGACTCCCGATACGCCGACAGGCGCCCCCGAACATCCGGGGACGCCTGTCGCACAGTACGAACCGATCAGGCCTCGGTGCGCGCCTCGGTGGTCTCGGCAGCGGTGTCCGCGCCCTCGGAGCCCTCGGTGGTCTCGCCGACCTCGGCCTCGGCCTCGTCGGTGGCAACCTCGACCTCGGGCAGCGTCGCCTCGAGCTGCTCGGCGGTGGGGGCGGCGGTGATCGACGCGACGGTCAGGTCCGAGTCGACGGCCAGCTCGACGCCGGCCGGCAGCTTGACGTCACCGGCGGTCACCAGGGTGCCCGCCTCCAAGCCGTCGATCGAGGCCTCGAGGTGGTCCGGAACCTTGGTGGCGTCGGCGGTCACCGAGAGGGTGTCGTGGTCGTGCACGATCAGGGTGTCCCGTGCGGCCTCGCCGGTCAGCTGAACCGGAACGTCGACGGTGACCTGCTCGCCCCGACGAACCAGGATCAGGTCGACGTGCTCGAAGGTGTCTCGGATCGGGTCCCGCTGGATCGCCTTCGGCAGCGCGAGCACCTGGGTGCCGTCGGTGATGTCGATAGCGAAGAGCTGGTTGGCACCGCCCTTGCGGATCGCGGCGGCGAACTCCCGGGACGGCAGCGAGATGTGCTGTGGCTTCTCGCCGTGGCCGTACAGCACTGCGGGCACCTTGCCGGCCCGGCGGGTACGGCGGGCACCACCCTTGCCGAACTCGGTGCGGGGCTCGGCGCTGATCTTTACCTCGGACACGGGGAAACTCCTGATGCTTTTCGCTGCGGCGGCTTGTCGTCTTGCGGTGCTGGGGCGAGGGGCTCGCTGGGGCTCATGCGTCATGAACGACTGCCCGGAGCACCGCGTCGATGACGGTGCCTCCGTGCGGCGCTTTTCAGCGGCCCGCCGGGCACCCTCGCCGTGGCAACCGCACCAGTCTACCCGAGCTGTTTCCAGGGTTTCCGGCAGTCCCCGTTCACGGCTCCAGACCGGCGCGCCGGTGGTGCTCCCACCAGCGCGCCGGCCCCGTTTCCACCAGTTTGACAGCCCCGCTCCCACCGGCGCGGCGAGTGGCGGAAGCGGGGCTCACCGACGCGCGATGCTCAGCTCAGGCCGCCGAAGAGGGTCGTCACCGAGCCGTCGTCGAAGACCTCCCGGATCGCCCGCGCCAGCAGGGGCGCGATCGACAGCACGGTCAGCTTGTCCAACTGCTTCTCCGGCGGAAGCGGCAGGGTGTTGGTCACCACGATCTCGCTGATCGAGCTGTTCTTCAGCCGCTCCGTGGCCGGGTCGGACAGCAGCGCGTGGGTGGACGCGACCACGATCTCCGCCGCCCCCGACTCCTTCAGGATGTCGGCGGCCTTGGCGATCGTGCCACCGGTGTCGATCATGTCGTCGACGATCAGGCAGACCCGGCCCTCGACCTCGCCGACCACCCGGTTCGCAACGACCTGGTTCGGCTTCATCGGGTCACGGGTCTTGTGGATGAACGCCAGCGGGCAGCCGCCCAGCCGGTCGGTCCAGCGCTCGGCCACCCGCACCCGGCCCGAGTCTGGGGCCACCACGGTCATCGGCCGGCCGGCGTACTTGTGCTCCACGTACTCGGCCAGGATGTCCATGGCGAAGAGGTGGTCCACCGGGCCGTCGAAGAAGCCCTGGATCTGTGCGGTGTGCAGGTCGACGGTGAGGATGCGGTTCGCGCCCGCGGTCTTCAGCAGGTCCGCCACCAGCCGGGCCGAGATCGGCTCCCGACCCCGGTGCTTCTTGTCCTGCCGCGCGTACGGGTAGAACGGCAGCACCACGGTGATCCGCTTGGCCGACCCCCGCTTCAGCGCGTCCACCATGATCAGGGTTTCCATGACCCAGGTGTTCACCCCGTGCGTGACGGACTGCACCACGAAGGCGTCCGAACCACGCACCGAGTCCTTGAACCGTACGAAGATCTCGCCGTTGGCGAACTCGTACGCGTCGGCCGGGGTCGGCGCGACGCCGAGCACCTCGCCGATCTCCTTGGCCAACTCCGGAAAGCCACGTCCGGAAAAGAGCATCAGGCTTTTGCGGTTTTCGGCGACGATGCTGCCCATGGGCCCGTCTGCTCCCGTTTTGTCGGCGGTACCCGACCCGGTGGTGGTGGGTCGGGGACTATTCGGTTGCAGTATCTCCCGTGCCGGATGCGCCGCCCACCGTCTCGGTCACCCCGTGGATTGCCTCACTGTCGCTTGCGGTGCCGGGTGCAGCCGACGCACCCTTCGCGTCGCCGTTCGGCTGCGCGCCCTTCGCGTCCTGGGCCCGCTGCGCCGCCTCGGCCGCAGCCGTGCCGGCGCGACGCTTCACGACCCAGCCCTCGATGTTGCGCTGACGTGCGCGCGCCACACCCATCGCGCCTGCCGGGACGTCGTCGACGATCACCGAGCCGGCGGCGGTGTACGCCCCGTCACCGACCTCGACCGGCGCCACGAACATGTTGTCCGCACCGGTGCGCGCGTGGCTGCCGATCACGGTCCGGTACTTGTTGACGCCGTCGTAGTTCACGAAGACCGACGCGGCGCCGATGTTGGTCTGCTCGCCGATCGTCGCGTCGCCCACGTAGGTCAGGTGCGGCACCTTCGAGCCGGCGCCGATCTGCGAGTTCTTCACCTCGACGAACGTGCCGACCTTCGCCTTCTCGGCCAGCCGGGCCGCCGGCCGCAGGTACGCGTACGGCCCGACGCTCGCGCCCGCGCCGATCTCGGCGCCGACGGCGTGGCTGCGGACCACCGATGCGTCGGGGCCCACGATCGTGTCGACCAGCGTGACGTCCGGCCCGATCAATGCGCCCTCGCCGACCACGGTGCCGCCGCGCAGCTGGGTGTTCTGGTCGACCACCGCGTCGCGGTCCAGAGCCACCGTCACGTCGATCCAGGTGGTCGCGGGGTCGAGCAGGCTCACCCCGGTACGCATCCACGCCTCGTTGACCCGGTCGCGCAGCAGCCGGCGCAGCGTCGCCAGCTCCACCCGGTCGTTGCAGCCCAACGTCTCGACGTGGTCGTCGGCCATGTGCACCGCGACCGGCTCACCGACCGACCGGAGCAGGCCGAAGACGTCGGTCAGGTATTCCTCGCCCTGGTCGTTGTCGGTGGAGAGCTTGCTCAGCGCCTCGCGCAGCCGTACCGCGTCGAACGCGTAGATGCCGGCGTTGATCTCCCGGATCGCACGCTGCGTCGCGTCGGCGTCGCGCTCCTCGACGATCTGCTCCAGGCGGCCGTCGGCGTCTCGGACGATCCGACCGAGCCCGGTCGGGTCGGGCACCTCGGCGGCCAGCACTGTGGCTGCCGCGGCGGCCTGCTCGTGCGCGGTCACCAGCGCGCCCACCGTCTCGGGTCGCAGCAGTGGCACGTCCCCGTTGATCACCACGACGGTGCCGGCGCCGTCCGGGACGGCGTCCAGGGCGATCCGCACGGCGTGCCCGGTGCCGAGTTGCTCGGCCTGGAGCACCGGCGTGGCGTCCGGGGCGACCTCGCCCAGGTGGGCCCGGACCTGGTCGGCGCCGTGCCCCACCACGACGACTGTGCGGTCCGCGGCCAGCGGCGCGGCGGCGCTCAGCACGTGACCGAGCAGCGTCCGACCGAGCAGCGGGTGCAGCACCTTGGGCAGTGTCGACTTCATCCGCTTGCCCTCACCGGCGGCGAGAACGACGACGGTACGAAGGTGGGGCTGGGGCACGACGTGGCTCCCGTCGGGACGGCGGACACTCTCGCGGTCATGCTAACCGCGAGGCCCGGCCTGTCTTCCTCTTACCCCCACCAGCCCTTAAACAGGACGTAGATGGGCAGCTCGGCCGCCAGGGTTCGAACCTGAAATACGGGTACCAAAGACCCGGGTGTTGCCAATTACACCACGGCCGATCAGCGACGCGAGCACGTCGCATCAGGGGGATGAACATCCCGCCGCTACACCTTAGCGTCCCTGCCGTCGGACGCCATCGCTCATCCCGCCGCAGAGCGGGAGCGACGCGGGAGCGCGGGGTGAGAGCCTGCGACGGGGGCGCGCTGATCAACCCGGTTCCCCGGATGTCGGGGATTCGCGGGTGCCGGGACAGCGCACGCGAGTCGCGTCGGTGGACGACGCCGCCCCACTCGGCCCGACGGCACCTGACCTGCGGCTTTCGACGGCCACGTGAGGAGCTTTCGAACTTCCTCGTGCGATCTACGGTGCCGTAAGTTACGGTGACGTAGGCGTAGCTTTGTGATCGTAACCATCCCCCTGCGAGGTCCCATGTCCACTGCTCTGCTCGATCCCAACACCGCCGGATCCGGCCCCAAGCCACTCACCGACGGCAGCCAGTCCACCGGCATCCTGGCCGCCCTCTGGGCTTTCGTGGTGATCCCCTTCGTCGCCCTGCTGGTCGCCGTGCCGGTGGCCTGGGGTGGCTGGCTGGGCTGGACCGACGTGGTCATCGGCCTGGTCTGGTATGTCGTCTCCGGGCTCGGCATCACCGTCGGGTTCCACCGCTACTTCACCCACGGCTCGTTCAAGGCCAAGCGGTGGCTGCGGGTGTCGCTGGCGGTCGCCGGTTCCCTGGCGGTGCAGGGCGAGATCATCCAGTGGGTCGCCGACCACCGCCGACACCACGCGTTCTCCGACATGGAGGGCGACCCGCACTCGCCGTGGCGCTTCGGCACCAGCTTCTGGGCGTTGACCCGAGGCCTGTTCCACGCACACGTGGGCTGGCTGTTCCGCCGGGAGCTGTCCAACCGTGCGCGCTTCGCTCCGGACCTCATCGCCGACCGCGACATCAGCCGGGTCGACAAGCTCTTCCCTGCGCTGGTGGCCGTCTCGCTGCTCGGCCCCGCGCTGATCGGCGGCCTGGTGACCTGGTCGTGGCAGGGCGCGCTGACCGCGTTCTTCTGGGCCGGGCTGGTCCGGATCGGTCTGCTGCACCACGTCACGTGGGCGATCAACTCGGTCTGCCACGTCTACGGCGAGCGCCCGTTCGCGATGCGCCAGGGCGACCGCGCATCCAACTTCTGGCCGCTGGCGATCCTGTCGTTCGGCGAGAGCTGGCACAACCTGCACCACGCCGACCCGACCAGCGCCCGGCACGGTGTCCTGCGGGGTCAGGTGGACATCTCCGCCCGGGTGATCTGGCTGTTCGAGAAGGTCGGCGCCGCGACGCAGGTGCGCTGGCCAAAGCCGGAGCGCCTCGCCGCGAAGCTGGTGAAGCCGGTCGCACCCCACTAAAACCGGGCGGTGCTCCGACATGCCGCCTGGCAGGATGGCCGGGTGACCGAGCCACGCGGGGGGACCGGACGGCTCGGCAGACGGGGAGCCGGGCCCGATCCGGGTACGGTCGGACGGCGCGGCAGGGCGGTCGCACCGCCCGACAGTGAGGCGACGACGTGAACGGGCACAGCGGAGGCACCATTCCACGGCAGGGCGTCACCGAGCGCCAGCGAGGCGGCGACATGCCCGAGGTCAGTGACGGCGATGCTGCCGGTGCCGGCGGCCGACGGGTGACGCCGCCGGCCCCGGCCGCGGCACCCAAGGCCAAACCCGCCTCCCGGGTCCGCATGTCGGCGGCCCAGCGGCGGGAGCAGTTGATCGCGACCGGCCGGCAGCTCTTCGCCGAGCGCGGGTTCGACGCCACCTCGATCGAGGAGGTGGCGGCCCGCGCCAAGGTCTCCAAGCCGGTGGTATACGAGCACTTCGGCGGCAAGGAAGGCCTGTACGCGGTGGTGGTGGACCGCGAGGTCCGCGCCCTGCTGGACCGGATCACCACGGCGTTGACCGCCGGGCACCCCCGAGAGCTCCTGGAGCAGGCGGCGTTGGCCCTGCTGGGCTACATCGAGGAGGACGCCAGCGGCTTCCGGGTGCTGGTCCGCGAGTCGCCGCTGATGGCCGGCACTGCCAACTTCAGCAGCGTGATGAACGACGTGGCCCACCAGGTCGAGCACATCCTGGGCGCCGAGTTCAAGAGCCGGGGGTACGACCCGAAGCTCGCCGAGCTGTACTCGCAGGCGCTGGTCGGCATGGTGGCACTGACCGGGCGCTGGTGGCTGGAGGTCCGCAAGCCGCGCAAGGAGACGGTGGCAGCGCACCTGGTCAACCTGGCCTGGAACGGGTTGTCGCACCTGGAGGCGAAGCCGACGCTGATCACCAGCCGGCGCCGCTGAGCCCGATGAACGGCCGGCGCCGTTGAGCCCGATCAGCGGCGGTGCGCGTCGGCCACCGGGTGTTCTGCGGCGCTCCAGCTCCGCCTCCGCGTGCTCCGGTGGGCCGATCTTGTCGTACAGGCCGGTGCCGAGCAGGATCAGGCCGAACAGCATCGACACCACCACTGTCGACATCGAGAAGTTGAGGAAGTTCGCCTCGGTCTGGAGCACGGACATCATCAGGATGCTGGTCACCAGGAACACGACACCGGCGATGAGGTTCATGTAGTGGCCGAGGTTGCTGCGCCGCGACGCCCCGATGATCAGGACGACACCGAAGATCACCGAGGCGAGCGAGAAGGCCAGGTTGGTCCGGAGTCCGAGGGCCCAGGTGCTGGTCCGGGCGAAGAGCGGGTCACCGATCGTCTCCGCGACGCCCCAGACGCCGAAGACCAGGATGTAGACGCCGATCAGACCGGACAGGACCCGGTAGAGCGGCCGTGCCGGATGGTTCACCGGAAAGTGCGGCATGCTCCTGACCCCGTCCACCCGAGTTAGACCGTTTCAGGAGGATTGTCACCCAAGGCAGAGGTGACTGTCCGAAGAACCACAAAGCCGGAAAGGGTCCGCCAAAGGCTGGACCAGGTCAGGTTTTCGCCGGAGACCGAGCTGCGCAGGGATCAAGCCTGACCGCCCGGAGCAGCTCGGGCTCCGGCGAAAACCACCACCGCAACCAGGGAAAGCTCAGAGAACGAGACGAGCCTTCTGGAACGCCTCCGCCTCATCCTCGGACCCGACCTTGCCGTACATGCCGACCATCAGCAGCACCAGGGACGCCGCCAGCACCACGACCACGGTGGTGATGCTGAAGTTGAAGATGTTGGCGTCGGTCCGGATGAACGCGAGACCAGCCAGGCCGATCACCATCAGGGCGTACGCCAGCCACTGGTTGATCGCCACGTCGATGTTGCGGCCGAGGGCCGTGCCGACCAGCACGATGATCCCGAGCAGCACGCTGAGCAGCGAGAAGCCGAGGTTGGTGCCCTGACCGAGGACCCGGGTGTCGTCCTGCGCGAGGATCTCGTCGCCCATGCTCGCGATGATGCCGAGCACACCGAAGACCACCAGGTACAGACCGGTCAGCCCGCCGATCGCCCGGTAGATCGGCCGCGCGGGGTGGTTGACGGGGGTGTGTGCCATGTCTGTGTCTCCAACGCCGTGGGGTAGGTGTCACCGACGATTGTCTCGCATGTGGCGGTGTGACGCCGCACACGGTCCTCGCCCGGCGTGCCCGGCCCGGTCAGCTCTCCGGCAGGTCCTCGGCGAGGGTCATCCAGCTCTCCTCGATCCGCTCCCGCTCGGCGCGCAGATCCTTGAGCTGTGTGTCCAACTCGGCCACCCGGGCATAGTCGGTGGCGTCCGCCGCGAGCTGACCGAGCAGCGTCGTCTCGCGCTGGTCGAGTTTGCCGAGCTGCCGTTCCAGCCGGCTCAGCTCCTTGCGGGCCTGACGGACCTCGGCAGCGGACATGCCACCCGCGCTCGGGCCGGTGGGCGCGGCGGTCGGGTTCACGCCGACCCGGGGGGCGGAGCCGGCCCGCTCGGCCGTCCGGGCAAGGTACTCGTCCACCCCGCCCGGCAGGTGCACCAGGCGACCGTCGCCGAACATCCCGTACGCCGTGTCGGTGACCCGCTCGATCAGGTAGCGGTCGTGGCTCGCCACGATGATCGTGCCGGGCCACGAGTCGAGCAGGTCCTCCAGCGAGGCGAGGGTGTCGGTGTCGAGGTCGTTGGTGGGCTCGTCGAAGAGCAGCACGTTGGGCTCGCCGGCGAGCAGCCGCAGCATCTGCAACCGGCGGCGCTCCCCACCGGAGAGGTCACTGACCGGGGTCCAGAGTCGGCGGTCGTCGAAGCCGAACACCTCGGCGAGCTGCGCGGCGGAGACCTCCCGGTCACCGAGCTGGACCCGGCGGGCGACCTCCTCGACGGCTTCCAGCACCCGCAGGTGCCCGGGCAGCTCGGTGAGCTCCTGGGAGAGGAACGCGGGCCGCACGGTGGAGCCGGTCCCGAGGCGGCCACCGTCGGGACGGGTGATGCCGGCGAGCATCCGCAACAGCGTGGTCTTGCCGGCGCCGTTGGCACCGAGGATGGCGATCCGGTCACCGGGGCCGACCAGCCAGGTGACGTCGCGCAGGATCTCCTTGGGGCCGGCGTGCAGCTCGACGTTCTCCAGGTCGTACACCTGCTTGCCGAGCCGCGAGGTGGCCATACGCTGCAGGGACATGGTGTCCCGCGCCGGCGGCACGTCGGCGATCAACGCGTTCGCGGCGTCGATGCGGAACTGGGGCTTGGACGTCCGGGCCGGCGGGCCACGGCGCAGCCAGGCGATCTCCTTGCGGAGCAGGTTCTGCCGGCGGGCCTCGGTGGCGGCGGCGACGCGCTCGCGCTCGGCGCGGGCGAGGGTCCAGGCGGCGAATCCACCCTCGTAGGCGCGAACGGTCTGGTCGGCGACCTCCCAGGTGCTGGTGCAGACCGCGTCCAGGAACCACCGGTCGTGGGTGACCACGACCAGGGCGCCCTTGCGGCCGACCAGGTGCCGGGCCAGCCAGTCGACACCGCCGACGTCGAGGTGGTTGGTGGGCTCGTCGAGGATGAGCAGGTCGGAGTCGCGGACGAGCAGCGCGGCGAGCGCCACCCGGCGGCGTTCGCCACCGGACATCGGGCCGACCGGCTGGTCGAGGCCGAGGTGCGGCATGCCGAGGCCGTCGAGGATGCCGCGGACGCCGGCGTCGCCGGCCCACTCGTGCTCGGCGCCCATGCCCTCGTTGAGCCAGGCGGTGCCGAGCACGACGTCCCGGACGGTGGCGTCGGGGGCGAGCGTGAGCTGCTGCGGCAGCCAGAGCGCGCGCAGGTCGCGGCGGTGGGTCACCCGGCCGTCGTCGGGGTCCTCCTGCTTGGTGAGCAGCCGCAGCAGGGTGGACTTGCCGGCGCCGTTGAGGCCGACCACGCCGATCCGGTCGGCGTCGTCCAGACCGAGCGAGACGTCCGTGAGCAGCCGCCCGGCGGCGCCGTACCCCTTGGAGACCCGGTCCAGATTGACGATGTTCGCCACGTTCCACCCTTCATGATCAAGGCGTCCCGGTGCCGGCGGGCACCTGGACGCCTGCCTCAAGGGTACGCGGACGCCCCGGACACCCGCGCCGCGCGCCCGCAGGCCGGGTGGGACGACCCGTCAGCCGACGCGGGCGCCGACGACCGGGCCGTGCGCGACCCGCGCCTCCCGGCACACACCAGCGGCGTTCAGCTCGGCGGCGATCCGCTCCGCGTCGGCCGCGTCGGCGGTGAGGAACACACAGGTCGGGCCGGAACCGGAGACGATCCCGGTGAGCGCGCCGGCCGCCTCGCCGGCCTTGAGGGTGTCGGCCAGCGCCGGGCGCATGGCCAGCGCGGCGTCCTGAAGATCGTTGCCGAGCGTCCGGGCGAGCACCCGGGGGTCGCGCTGACGCAGCGCGCCCAGCAACGCGTCGGTGGAGCCCAGCGGGGTGCCGGCGGCGCCGGAGTCGCGCAGCCGGTCCAACTCGCGGTACGCGGCCGGAGTGGAGAGGCCCCCGTCGGCGATCGCCACCACCCAGTGCCAGGAGGTCGGGCGGGCCAGCACGGGGCTGATCGCCTCGCCCCGGCCGGTGCCCAACGCGGTGCCACCGTAGATCAGGAACGGCACGTCGGAGCCGAGGTCGGCGGCGATCCCGGCCAGCTCGTCGCGGGACAGCCCGGTGCCCCAGAGCGCGTCGCAGGCCACCAGAGCGGCGGCGGCGTCGGCGCTGCCGCCGGCCAACCCACCGGCGAGCGGGATCTGCTTGCGCAGGTGCAGCCGAGCGTGTGGCAGGACGCCCGCGTACCCGGCGAGGGCGTGCGCCGCGCGGATCACCAGGTTGGTGTCGTCCAGGGCCAGCTCGCCGGTGCCCTCACCCTCCATGGTCAGGGCGAGGGTGTCACCCCGACGGGCCGTCAGCTCGTCGTAGATCGAGATGGCGTGGTAGATCGTGTTCAGCTCGTGGTAGCCGTCGCGGCGCAACGGGCCCACCCCGAGGTGCAGATTGACCTTCGCGGGCACCCGGACCTTCACCGGCCCGATGGACCCGCGTCGCTCGTCCTCGCCGTCCGGTCGCCAGGCCTCGGTCACGGGGTGAGGTCCCGTACGCGCAGGCGGATGTCGAAGGGGTTGGCCACAATCTGCTCCTCGGCGTCCTCGGCGGGCACGGGCGTCAGCCTACTTCGCGGCCGGCGTACCGACCGGAGCCGACGCGGCGATGGCGGCGAACTGCTCGACGGTCAGTGACTCCCCCCGGGCGCCGGGGTCGACGCCGGCCGCGGTGAGCGCGGCGGCGGCACGGTCCGCGCTGCCGGCCCAACCGGCGAGCGCGGCGCGCAGCGTCTTGCGCCGCTGCGCGAACGCCGCGTCGACCACGGCGAAGACCCGTTCCCGGGGTACGTCGGTTCGGGGCGGTTCGTGGCAGGTGAAGGCGACCAGACCGGAGTCGACGTTGGGCACCGGCCAGAACACGTTCGGAGGCACCTTGCCGGCGCCCCGGGCGTGGGCGTACCAGGCAAGCTTGACCGACGGGATGCCGTACACCTTGGAGCCGGGACCGGCGACCAGCCGGTCGGCGACCTCCTTCTGCACCATGACCAGGCCGTGCCGCAGGGTGGGCAGCACGGCGAGCAGGTGCAGCACCACGGGCACTGCCACGTTGTAGGGCAGGTTCGCGACCAGCGCGGTCGGCGGTGGATCGGCCAGCTCGGCGGCGTGGATACGCAGGGCGTCCGCGCGGTGCACGGTGAGCCGGTCGGCGTCCGCCCCGGCGTGTCGCGCGGCGGTCTCCGGCAGCGCCCCGGCGAGCACCGGGTCGATCTCCACGGCGTGCACGTGCCCGGCGACCGGCAGCAGCCCCAGGGTCAGCGAACCGAGGCCGGGGCCCACCTCCAGGGCCACGTCGTCGGGGGTCAGCCCGGCGGCCGTGACGATCCGGCGCACGGTGTTCGGGTCGTGCACGAAGTTCTGGCCCAGCTTCTTGGTGGGCGCGACGCCCAGCCGGGCGGCGAGTTCCCGGATCTCCGCCGGGCCGAGGAGACCGGTCATGCCTGGCAGCGTAGCGGCGACGTCGGCGCCGACCGCCGGCCCGGTCTCACCACGACCCGAAGGCACGGTCGCCGGTGGCGGAGATGGCCGCGCACAGCTCGTCCAGGTCACTGCCGGTGGTCGCGGCGAGCGCGCGGACGGTCAGCGGGATCAGGTACGAGGCGTTCGGCCGGCCGCGGTGCGGCGTCGGGGTGAGGTACGGGGCGTCGGTCTCCACCAGGATCTGGTCGACCGGGGTGAGTGCTGCGGCCTCGCGCAGCGCGGTGGCGCTGCCGAAGGTGACGGTGCCGGCGAAGCTGAGCAGGTAGCCCCGGCGGACGCACTCGCGGGCGAAGTCGGCGTCACCGGAGAAGCAGTGCAGCACCACCCGGTCGGGAGCGCCCTCGTCGTCGAGGATCCGCAGCACGTCCGCGTGCGCGTCCCGGTCGTGGATGACCAGCGCCTTGCCGTACCGCTTGGCGATGGCGATGTGCGCCCGGAAGCTGTGCTCCTGCGCGGCACGCCCGTCGTCGCCGGTCCGGAAGAAGTCCATCCCGGTCTCGCCGATCCCCCGGACCCGGTCGCGGGCGGCCAACGACTCGATCTGCCGCAGCGCCTCGTCGAGGTCGGTGAGGCGGGGCGCCTCGTTGGGGTGCAGCGCGACGGTGGCCAGCACCGCAGGGTACCGGTCGGCGGCGTCCGCGCCCCACCGTGAGGAGGCGACATCCACGCCCACCTGGACCAGCCGGTCCACGCCGACCTTGGTGGCCAGCGCGATCGCCGTGCCCACCGGGTCGTCGGATGGCCCGCCGCCGGGCACGCCGGCCTCGCTGACGGTGATGTCCAGGTGGGTGTGGCTGTCCAGCACCGGCCGGGGCAGCGGCTCGGGGGCAGGCGGAAACTCTCCGGCCCGCCGGGCGGCACGCTCTCGGCGGGATTCAGTGGGCTCGCTCATCAGCGACAGCATCACACACCGGGCCTGGCCATCTGCCCGCCACCCGACGTTCACCTCGACTACGCCGCGCGACTCTACCGTCGCCGGGTGAGCGAGCGCAGCGAGCGAACCCTGAGGCACAGCAGCGTGGCGTCTCATGCCGCTGCCGAGCGGAGCGAGGCGGTGGCGTGAGCGAGCGCAGCGAGCGAACCCTGAGGCACAGCAGCGAGGCGTCTCACGCCGCTGCCGAGCGCAGCGAGGCCGTGGCGTGAGCGTCACACCTCACGCGAGCGGCGCGGCCGGCGAAGGTACCGGGCTGCGCGTGGCGTTCGACGGCGGCGTGTACCCGGCCGAGGAGATCGCCCGGGGCGCCGCGTACGAGCTGTTCAGCGCCGAGGAGGTGGCCGGCTTCGAGCGGGCGCCCCGACCGGGCAGCGCCCTGCCGTGGCGCCGGTTCGTGCACGTCACCGAGGCGAGCGCGGTGCACGGGGCGACCGAGCCGGCCGAGGAGCCGGAGACGCCGCTGATGATGCCGGCGCACCGGGAACGCGGTTGGACGCACGTACACCAGCTCAGCCAGCAGCCGTCCGCGGCGGGCGACCCCGTCCTGACCGCGGTGCGTGCCTCGGCGGTGGTGCGGAGGGGCACCCGGATGGTGAAGGTGCTCTCCGCTCGGCAGCTCGCCGGGTACGTGCGGGGCTGGCTGCCGCACGGCTTCTGCTTCCGGGAACACGACGTGGCGCACCTGCGTACGCCGACCGCGACCACGGTGCTGCGCACCGACGGTGACGTTGGGCGGGAAGGCTCGGACGTCGCGTACGCGCTGCGTTGGCGGGCCGCGGACCCGGGCGACTACGACGTGCCGGTGGGCGAGACGCACCGCGGTCTGACCGCGCTGGCTGCCCGGGACCGGCTGGGCCCACCGGTGCTGGGCACCGGCTTCGTGCCGAGCAATGGTCAGCTCATCCCCGAGTTCATCACCCGGGACTTCGCCGACCTGCCGATGCCGGCGAACGCCACCCTGCTCGCCTACCCCGCCGAGGGGGTGGAGGTCGTGCTCTACACGTACCAGGCGGAGCAGCGCGGTTGGCTGCGGATGGTGGGTCCGCAGTGGCGGCACCTGCTCGCCGCGGTGCCGGGCCTCTCCCCCGACCAGGAGTACGTGCCGACCGGCGACGCTCTGCGCTCCACCCAGTTGGTGGGCCTCTACGGCGACACCGAGTACGAGGCGGTGGCCGACCTGCCCGGCGGGTTCCGGGTGTTGGCGATGACCCGGGCGGCCCGCTACCCGGTGGACGCGGTGGCCCGCCGGCTCCGGTTCGCCCAGTGGCGGGGCGTGCCGTGCCTGGTGCTGCGCGAGGAGGCCGGCTGGCTGCGGCTGCGGCTGCGCTTCCCGGACCCGGACACCGTGGTCGCCACCGGCGCGCAGTGTCACGACCGCGGCATCTACGAGACCTGGGCACCGGGCGCCGAGGTGAGCGACGACCAGGTGATGGACACCCGGTACGTGACGTGACGTCCCCCGGCGGCCGGATGCCCTGCCGCCGGGGGCGTCGTGCGTTCAGTCGGCCAGTCGGGCCAGCTCCTCGTCGACGATCGACGGGTCGAGCTTGCGGAACACCGGCTTCGGCGCCGCCAGCGGCCGGCCCGCCTCGATCGACACCGACTCCCAGCGCGCGCCGACGGTGTAGTCCCCGGTGAGCACCGGGTACGACGGCCCGCCGTCCAGGTCGTCGACCTGCTCGATGACGGGCATCGGCGCGTGCACACCGGTGCCGCCGAGCAACTCGTGCACCTGCTGAGCCGAGTGCGGCAGGAACGGGGTGAGCAGCGTGTTCGCGTCGCTGATCACCTGGAGGGCGACGTGCAGGATGGTGCCCATCCGGGGCTTGTCCGCCTCGCCCTTGAGCTTCCACGGGGCCTGCTCGGAGAGGTATCTGTTGGCCTCGGCGACCACCCTCATGGCCTCACCGATGGCCTGCTTCTGCCGGTGCCGGCCGATCAGGTCGCCCACGGTGGCGAAGCCGGCCCGAGAGGTCGCGAGCAGCGCCTCGTCGGCCTCGGTGAGCCCGGCCGGGTCGACCGGCGGGATCTCGCCGAAGTTCTTCGCCGCCATCGAGACGCACCGGTTGACCAGGTTGCCCCAGCCGGCGACCAGCTCGTCGTTGTTGCGGCGCAGGAACTCGGCCCAGGTGAAGTCGGTGTCGTTGCTCTCCGGGCCGGCGGCGGCGATGAAGTATCGCAGCGCGTCGGCGTCGTAACGCTCCAGGAAGTCACGAACGTAGATGACCACCTTGCGCGACGAGGAGAACTTGCGCCCCTCCATGGTCAGGTATTCGCTCGACACCACCTCGGTGGGCAGGTTGAGCCGACCCAGCTCGCCCGGAGCACCGTCGCGGGAGCCCTCGCCGGAGTATCCGGAGAGCAGCGCCGGCCAGATGACCGAGTGGAAGACGATGTTGTCCTTGCCCATGAAGTAGTAGGACTGGGAGTCCTTACCGGCACCGTCGGCGGACCAGTACTGCCGCCACGCCTCCGGGTCGCCGGAGCGGCGGGCCCACTCGATCGAGGCGGACAGGTAGCCGATCACCGCGTCGAACCAGACGTAGATCCGCTTGTCCGGCCGGTCCCGCCAGCCGTCCAGCGGGATCGGAACGCCCCACTCCAGGTCACGGGTGATCGCCCGGGGCTGGAGGTCGTCGAGCAGGTTGCGGGAGAACCGCAGCACGTTGGGCCGCCACCCCTCCCGGGTGTCCAGCCACTGCCGCAGCACCTCGGCCAGCGCGGGCAGGTCCAGGAAGAAGTGTTCGGTCTCGACGAACTTCGGGGTCTCCCCGTTGATCCGTGACTTCGGGTCGATCAGGTCGATCGGGTCGAGCTGGTTGCCGCAGTTGTCGCACTGGTCGCCCCGGGCGCTGTCGTACCCGCAGATCGGGCAGGTGCCCTCGATGTAACGGTCGGGCAGGGTGCGGCCGGTGGACGGGGAGATCGCGCCCATGGTGGTCTTCGGCACGATGTAGCCGTTGCGGTACATCCCCTCGAACAACTCCTGCACCACCGCGTAGTGGTTGCGGGTGGTGGTGCGGGTGAACAGGTCGTAGGAGAGACCCAGGCCGTGCAGGTCCTCGACGATCACCCTGTTGTACCGGTCGGCCAGCTCGCGCGGGGTCACCCCGTCGGCGTCGGCCTGCACCTGGATCGGGGTGCCGTGCTCGTCGGTGCCGGAGACCATGAGCACGTCGTGGCCGGCCATCCGCATGTACCGGGCGAAGACGTCGGAGGGAACGCCGAAACCGGAGACGTGGCCGATGTGGCGGGGGCCGTTGGCGTACGGCCAGGCCACTGCCGCGAGAACGTGACTCATGAGCAGCAAGCCTAGTGACCCGCCAGGGGCGACCGCGAACCAATGGGGGGTGCCGGGCCGGCGGACCGGCCGGACCACCTCCACCATTGGTCCGATTTGTCGCCGACACGCGGTCGAGCTGCCCGTTCCGCCTCCCGGACCGGTGTGCAATGAACGTCGTGACTGGCAGACGAGCGGCACGGGACCACGAGGACCCTCGCACCGGCCCGACGGTCGGCGACGACCCTGGCCCCGACTCCGCCTCGACTCGGAGTGCCGGGGTAGCACCCCAGCCCCGGTTGGTGCCCGGAGCCGACGCGGGTTCCGCGTCGCGCCCCAGTCCCAGCCCGCGACCGAGCCCCGCCCCGCGGCCCGGGGCCGACCGGCCCGAGGAGCAGCAGGCCAGGCCGTCGGGGCAGGCGGTCACATCGGGGCGGGAGGAGGCTGCGGAGCGCACCGCCACCCCGGCCCGGCCCACGCCGGGCGCACCGGTACCCACGCCGGCCCGGCCGACCCCGGCGGCACCCGCACCGAGCCCGGCCCGACCCGGCTCACCAGGCCCCCCGGTCGGCTCGGCACCCGCCGCCACGGAGGCCGTCGAGATGGAACCCACCACCGGCGCGCCGGTGGACGCGGTGCCGCGTCGAGTGCCCGTCCGCCAGCAGAGCCGCCTGCAACGGGAGGGCCGGTCCGACGGTGACACGCCGGACGACGTCGCTGCCTTCTGGGCGCCGATCGAGGAGGTGCACTGGGACGGCACCCCGGTGCGGGAGGACCCGGCGCCGTCGGGGGACCGCGGCTTCCGCCCGGTGGGCCGCCGGGCACCGAGCCGTACGGCCCCACCGCCCGATCCGCTGCCCGGGCTGGCCGCGCTGGTGACGCTGAGCCTGGTGGCGGCCTTCTTCGCCTGGGTCAGCGTCGGCCCGTTCTGGCTCGCCGTCGGGCACGCCCGGGTGGGCACCGTGGTGCTCGACGGCTGCACCGGTGACGGGCTCACCCAACGGTGTCGGGGGACGTTCACGGCCGACGACGGGCGGTTCATCGCGCACGGCGTACGGGTCAGCGGCGTACCCGCCGGGGAGAACGCGAGCGGTACGCCGGTGCCGGCACGGATGACGGGCCCGGACGCCGGCACCGCGTACGCGGACACCGGCGTGGGCCGGCACCTGCTCTGGCTGCCCGGTCTGCTGGTGGTGCTGGCCTGCACGGCCGGCATCGTCCGGTGGACCGGGTCGGCCCGGCTGCCCGGCCGTCGGCACCGTCGCTGGGCCGTGACAGCGGCCATCGCCGGCCCCGTGCTGATCACCGTCGGCTTCCTGGCCTTCGCCTGGTGAGCGCGTCGCCCGGTGAACCCCGGCACGGCCGGGCGCCCGGGTCAGCTGTGCACGATGGTGTAGACGTCGCGCCGGCGCAGCGCGTACTCGGTGGCGACGTCGGTGATGGCGTCCCGGCGGGACCGGCCGGCGGCCTCCCGCTCGGCGACGGCCGCGCGCAGGGTGTCGTCGTCGGGGCGTTCCGGGGCGATCACCGGCGCACCGGCCACCACCAGAGTGATCTCGCCGCGCGGGTCTCCCTCGGCGGCCCACCGAACCAGCTCGCCGAGGGGACGGCGGAGCACCTCCTCGTAGGTCTTGGTGAGCTCCCGGCAGAGTGCGGCTGGCCGGTCCGCGCCGAACGTGTCGGCGAGGTCGGTGAGAGCCGCACCGATCCGGTGCGGGGCCTCGAAGAAGACCAGCGTGCGTTCCTCGGCGGCGAGCGCGCGCAGGCGGGTTCGCCGGGCGCCGGGGGTGCGGGGCAGGAAGCCCTCGAAGCAGAACCGGTCACAGGGCAACCCGGAGACCGCCAGCGCGGTGGTGACCGCGCTGGGCCCGGGGGCGACGGTGACCGGCGCCCCGACGTCCAGTGCGGCCCGGACCAGCCGGTAGCCGGGGTCGGAGACGCTCGGCATCCCCCCGTCGGTGACCAGCGCCACCACGTACCCGCTCAGGATGACCTCGACCAGCTCGGGGGTTCGCCGCTCCTCGTTGCCCTCGAAGTAGGAGACGATCCGGCCGCCGACCGTGATGTCGAGGTCGCGGGCCAGCCGGGTCAGCCGGCGAGTGTCCTCGGCCGCGACCACGTCGGCGGTGCTCAGCACCTCCCGGAGCCGGGCCGAGGCGTCGGCGGGGTTGCCGAGCGGGGCACCGAGCAGGATCAGGCGCCCAGCTTCGGACTTTTCACCCACGAATTCGTCTCCTTCATCGACAGCGAATACCGGTATCAGGGACGACGGGCGCCACAGGACACCTTGGCAGCCTACGATCGCCGGGTGACGAGTGCGTCGACAGCGCAGAGCCCGAGCGCCGAGCCTGCCAAGATGGTCGAGGTGACGGGCGAGCCCAGCCCCAACCAGGAGCCGGCGGCACCGAGTGCCGGTGGCGGTGGCGCGTCCGCCGCGCTCCGGCGAAGGTTCGCCACCGTCGACAGCCAGGTGGACCGGTTCTCCTGGCTTGCCACGGCGGTGGTGGTGGCCATCGCGGCGATCCTGCGCTTCGTCGGGCTGTCCAGCCCGAAGGGCAAGATCTTCGACGAGACCTACTACGCCAAGGACGGCTACGGGCTGATCTCCCGCGGCGTCGAGTGGAACTACAAGGACAACGTCCCGTCGTACGTGGTGCACCCGCCGCTGGGCAAGTGGCTCATCGGCCTCGGCGAGTGGGCCTTCGGCTACCAGGACGCGGATTCGAAGGTCTCCGTTCCCGGGCACCTGATGACCACCGCGCCGGAGTTCGGCTGGCGGTTCTCGGCGGCCGTGATCGGCACCCTGTCGGTGTTGCTGCTGGTCCGCATCGGTCGGCGGATGTTCCGCTCGACGGTGCTCGGCTGCGCAGCCGGCCTGCTGCTCGCCCTGGACGGCTTCCACCTGGTGCTGTCCCGCGCGGCGCTGCTCGACATCTTCCTGCTCTTCTTCGTGCTGGCCGCGTTCGGCGCGTTGGTGCTCGATCGGGACGCCCGCCGCAGGCGCTGGGCGCGGGCCCTGGACGACGGGCTCGACCCGAGCCAACCGGGCCGTGCCGGCCGGCCGCCGACCGGTTGGCGCACCTGGCCGTGGTGGCGGCTGGCAGCCGGGGTGTTGATCGGCTGCGCCTGCGCGGTCAAGTGGAGCGCTCTTTACTTCGTGCCGGTCTTCGCGCTGCTGGTGATCCTCTGGGAGGTCGGCGTCCGCCGCTCGGCGGGGGTCCGCCGGCCCTGGCGGGACACAGTGCTCGACGAGCTGCCCTGGCTGGTCCTAGCCGGTGTGCTCATGCTGGCCACCTATGTCGCCACCTGGTCGGGCTGGCTGCTCACCGACGACGGCTACTACCGGCTCGCGTCGGCCTACCCGAGCGCCCCGCTCAGCGACCGCCCGGTGATCGGGCCGCTGATCAACCTCTTCGAATACCACCGCGCGGCGTACGGCTTCCACGCCCAGCTCGACGACGCGCACAAATACCAGTCGTGGCCGTGGCAGTGGCTGCTGCTCGGCCGGCCGGTGGCGTTCCACTGGTCCGGTGACGGCGCCTGCGGCGCACCGACCTGCGCCTCCGAGATCCTGCTGCTCGGCACCCCACTGCTCTGGTGGTCGTTCCTGCCCGCCCTGGCGGCGCTGGCCTGGCTGGGTCTGGCCCGCCGCGACTGGAGGGCCGGCGCGATCCTGCTGACCGTGGCGGCCGGGCTGCTGCCCTGGTTCTGGTTCGCCCTCGACGGCCGCACGATGTTCTCGTTCTACGCCGCGCCGGCGCTGCCGTTCCTGGTGCTTGCCGTGGTGTACGTGCTCGGCGCGCTGATCGCGCCCGCCGGGGGTGACGTGGGTGAGGTGGCACCGCTGGTGCCCGGCGACCCGAGCTACGAACGTCGACTGGTGGGCAGCATCGCGGCCGGGGCGTACGTGCTGCTGGTGGGGCTCTGCTTCGCGTACTTCTATCCGATCTTCGTCGGCAAGGTGATTCCGTACTCGGACTGGCTGTCCCGGATGTGGCTCGACGGTCGGTGGATATAAGCACCGACAGGCGACGCGCCGCACAGCGCGACGGAGAAGGGCCCGCACGCCGAAGCGTGCGGGCCCTTCTGTGACCCTGCGGGCACTGTGACCGTGCGGGGCCTTTCGACAAAGACGCGCGCCCCGATCGCCTGCCACGGGGGAAGCGGGCGATTGGGGCGCGCATGAAGAGCTTAACCACCGCGCACCACCGGCACAACGGGTCAACTTGGGTCAGATTTCCGACGGATGGTGGCCGGGCCGACTAGTACCCGCCTGCAGTTGACCGAGGGTGACCTGGCGTGGACCCAGAGCGCGGAAACGCAAGGTCGGAGGCGGTCACCGACCTGGCCGGAGGCGCCGGGGTCCGATCCACGCCCACCCAGACGATCATCCAAAGTGGATCTCACTACACTGCGGGCCGTGATCAACTTCAGACGATCGACGGCGGCCCTTCTCGGGCTGCTGGCGACCACCGCACTGGCCGGGCCCGCCCCGGCGCAGGCCGACGAGGAGCCGGTGCCCGAGCCGCCCCGGGTCGAGCTGGTGCTCGACGTCAGTGGCTCGATGCGTGCCGCCGACATCGACGGGCGCAGCCGGATCTCCGTTGCCCAGCAGGCCTTCAACGAGGTCGTCGACGCGCTGCCGGCGGAGACCCAGCTCGGCATCCGGGTGCTCGGCGCAACCTACCGCGGCAAGGACAAGAAGGTGGGCTGCCAGGACACTCAGCAGATCGTGCCGGTCGGCCCGGTGGACCGGTCCGCGGCCAAGGCTGCGGTGGCGACGCTGCGGCCGACCGGATTCACACCGGTCGGCCTCGCATTGCGCTCCGCCGCGGAGGACCTGGGCCAAGGGGCCACCACCCGACGGATCGTGCTGATCACCGACGGTGAGGACACCTGCGCCCCGCCGGACCCGTGCGAGGTGGCCCGGGAGCTGGCCGCCCAGGGCACCAGCCTGGTCGTCGACACCCTCGGTCTGGCCCCCGACGAGAAGGTCCGAAAGCAGCTGCTCTGCATCGCCAGCGCGACCGGCGGCACCTACACCGCCGCGCAGAGCGCCGAGGAGCTGACCGGACGGATCAAACAGCTCGTCGAGCGGGCCGGCGACACGAACACCCGCGCCCCGACGGTGGTCGGCGGCACGAGCGTCTGCGACTCGGCGCCGCTGCTCGCCCCCGGCGTCTACGCCGACCGGGAGGCCTTCTCCGAGCACCGCTACTACCGGGTGCCGGTACGCCCCGGGCAGGAGCTGCGCGCGTCGGTGAGCATGGCGCTGGACCGAGGAGTGAACCGGGACTACGGGGTCCTGCTGAGGGCCACCGCAGCGGACGGCCGGGAACTGGTTCGCGGCGCTGACGCCGGCAGCGGGCGGGCCGATGTGCTCTCCGCCGGGCTGCGATGGTCGGCCAGCGCCGACGACGAGGATGCCGCGAAGGCCGAGGAGAGTTCCGCGCCGGTCGTCGAACCCACCACCGTCTGCCTGGTGGTGAGCAACTCGTTCGCCCCGCGCCCCGGCACCGCGGCCACCCCGGGCATGCCTGTGGAGTTGACCATCGACGTGGTCGCCGCCGCACCCGCACCGGACGGCCCGGACCTCGGTCGAGGCTGGGTGCTGCTCGCCCTGCTCACCGTCGCCGGTCTGCTCACCGGCCTGATCGCCGGACTGCTCACCCGCTGGTGGGTCGCCACCTGGAGGGAGAACTGATGCGTACCGCCCTGAACCGATCGCTGGCGGCGCTGCTCGCCGCCGGCGGGGCCGCGCTGCTCCCCGCCTCGGCCGTCGCCGCCCCGAGCCCTTCCCCGGGCGCCACGCCGGTGAACCGGGCCGGCACGTCGTTCCTCAGCGCCACCCCGATCGCCGCGGGGCAACCGGTACGGGTGGACGCGTCGATCGGCGACCACCTCTACTGGGCGTTCCCGGCGAAAGCCGGCCAGGTGCACGAGATCACCGCCACCGTCACCTTCCCGAAGGGGCGCAGCGGCGCCTCCACCTGGACGGTCGACGTGTTCGACGGGCTGCGCCGGCGGCAGGCGTGCACCGCCGGGGCACAGACCCCGACCGTGGACGCGAAGGCGTCGAGCGTGGCGCTGGGCTGCACGTTGCGCGAGGTACGACCGTGGGCGGAGCCCTGGTCGGCCGATCCACTGCCCGGCACGTACGTCATCAGGCTCTCCGTGATCGATCTGCCCGAGCCGGATCTGGGCGCACCGATCGACGTGGACCTGCTGGTCGGCACGGTCGCCGACCGGGGCGCCTCGGCCGACGACGGTGAGCTGGCAGCGCCGCTGGTGCCGAACACCAAGGCGGGCACGGTGCTCAACGCCGTACCCGTGGCGGACCCGGAAGCTGGCGACGACGGTGACTCGCCGGCGGACTGGTTGCCGGACCTCGGCTCGCGGTGGGTCTGGACCGCCATCGGCGGCGTGCTCGCCGCGGTGGCCGGCGTCGTCGGCTTCGCGGTGACCAGGCGGCCCCGGCGTCGCTGAACCGCCCCGCTGGTGGCCCCGACCGAAGGTGGGGCCACCAGCGGGTCAACCCCGGCGGGAGCCGCGTGGCAACCAGCCGATGAACCGATTCTGGAGCGACATCACCGGCGCGGCGCGCAGATCCTCCGTGGCGGCGGCGAGACAGGAACCCAGATAGACGCTGAGCATCGCGCGGTCACTCCCGTACTCCGCCAGCAGCCGGCTGCGCTTCGTCGCGCACGGCCACTCGTCGCCGCAGGAGCCGCAGCTCCAGCAGGGGGTCTTCGGGGCGTGATCGTCCACCCGCACCCCCGACCGTTCCGCACCATCGGTCATCGCACGTCCTTCCAGATGTCCACGGGACTGGCGGCTGCCCTGCCCGACCAGTTCTTGATGGTGGTCCCCCCGGAGCCATCAGGGAGGGCGCGCTGCACGTCCCTCCGGTGTTACATCTTTGCGGTACCTTCTCCCGTCGTGGGAGTCGGAAATCTGACGGTTGACAGGAGCCGCTGCTCCCACCGACCAATAGGCTGCCGCGATGCGTGACCTGCTGCCGTCGACAGTCGCCGTGGCCGTGGCCGGGCCGGACGACTGGGTCGGCGAACTGCTCCCCGCCGAGCAGGCGTGCCTCAGCGAGCGGGCCGTGCAGACCCGTCGGCGGGACTTCGCCGCTGGGAGGGCCTGCGCCCGTCGGGCCATGACCGGTCTCGGCCTGCCACCGACCGCCGTGCCGGCCGCCCCCGACCGCGCGCCCGTCTGGCCGGCCGGGGTGGTCGGCACCATCACCCACACCACCGGCTACTGCGCCGCCGCGGCGGCGCTCACCACCGATGTCCGATCCGTCGGAATGGACGCCGAGCAGCACCACGAGGTCGATCCGGGAGTACGCAGAATGGTGCTGCTGCCCGAGGAGGAGGCCCTCTGCGCACGGCTGCCCGGCGGCATCTCCTGGCCGGTCGTCCTGTTCAGCGCCAAGGAGACCGTCTACAAGGTGTGGCACCCGGTGGTCGGGACGTGGCTCGGCTTCCGTGACGCCCAGCTCGACGTCGACCCGGACGCCGGCACGTTCACGGCCCGCATCGCACCGGCCCGGGTGGACGCTGCGGCGGTCGAGGCTCCGCCGACGACCATCGTCGGCCGGTTCGTGGTCGCCGGCGGGCTGGTCCGCACCGCCGCAGTGCTCCCGCTGGGCTGATTCCCGGACACCGTCCAGGCTGACCGGACCGAAGCGAGGGCCGCCGCCGACGGTGGGACGGAATCCGGCGCGGCGACCGGGCGATCGGCCACGCACGGTAGCGTCGGCGGGTTCCCGAACCGCACGTACCGAGGCGTCAAGGAGTACGGTGACCCACCCCCAGCCCCCCACCGGGCCGCAGGACCCCCAGCACCCGAACCCGGAGCCACCGACGCAGCCGTCCCCCGCGACACAGCCGCAGTCCACTGTCGAGTCGACGGTTTCGCAGACACCACTGCCGCCCAGCCCGTGGTCCGCGGCGGGGAGCGCGTCGCAGCCGCCGTTCTCGGGCACCGCGTACCCGACGGCCGGCGGTGGGTACGTCGGCGCTGGCGGAGGTCACCCGGCAACCGGCGGGCCGGGTCATCCACTCCTCGCACCGCCGGCGGCGCCGACGCAGGGCTCCAAGAGGACAGTCGTGGCCGTCGCCATCACCGCAGCCGTCTTCACCCTCCTCAGCTGCGCCGGCGGCATCGTGGCGGTCGTCATCGGCGCCAACCGGGCCGCGGACAAGGTGACCGAGGCACGTCCCACCCCCGCGGTGACACGGGGCACCGCACAGCCGTCGGCCAAAGCTCCCTCGTCGACGGCCAGCGGCGACACTCGCAACATGGCACCCGGAGACACCCTGGTCATCGATGGTGACGGCGGCACCATCGAGATCACCGTGACGAAGTTCAGCACCGCCACCAAGCCGTGCGCTCCCTACGGCCTCAAGCCCGACGAGGGCATGTACGTGATCGCCGACGTGACACTGACCGTCACCAAGGGCACCGCTTCGGCGAACCCGCTCTTCTTCGAGTGGGTGGCCGCCGACGGCACCGCGGCCAACGCGATCGCCGGGGCTTTCTCCGGGTGCGGCAAACCGATGCCCCCCGCCGACGACCTGACCGCCGGCACCAGGCGCACCGGCAGCGTGGTGTTCGACGTACCCGACACCTCGGGGGTGCTGGAGTACCAGCACAGGTTCGAGACCGCCGGCTCCTGGAAGCCGTGACGCGCTGACACGACGTGAGGCCGGCCCCGACGGGCCGGCCTCACGCTGTCGCGAGTCGGTGGGTCAGCAGCCGGTCCAGCGCACCGGGGTCACCCGGTCGGCGAGGACGTTGCGGAACCCGACGATCGTGCCACTGTCGGAGATGGATCGGGCACCGACGCCCACCCCCTCGCCGCCGCCCGGCAGGACCCGGGAGGTGGTACCCCTGGCAACGCGGTCATCGCCCACCACGACGCCCTTGGCGTTGACGTCGGTCAGTGCCGACATCTCCGGGTCGAGCAACGTGTACGAGCCGTTCCGGAGGTCCCACCGCACCCTCGCCGAGCCGGTGTCGTCCAGCCACGCCTGGCCGATCGCCCAACGGCCCGCCGCCGCGCTGGCCAAGCTCCAGTCGGCACCCGGGATCGTGAGCGCGTCGATCCGGCCGTTCGGCCGGCGGACCCAGCCGTTCCAGTCTCCGAACGGCCCGGCGCTACCGACGATGGTCCCGTTGTCCGTGATCCCACTGGGCTGGGCGTCGACCGGGGCGTCGAGCACCTCGACCGTGCCCGGACGGGCAGCCGGCCAGCGCAACCCGACATACTGCCCGTCGACGATGTCCGAGCCGTAGCCGACGATGTCACCGGCAGCGTTAATGGCGGAGACGACGATGCCGGTGGACGGCAGCACCGGCAACTGCTCGAGCTTGCCGTCGCGATAGATCCACGGCTGGCCGATGCCGGTGCCCGGCGCCGAACCGTTGCCGATCACAACGCCGTCGGCGTTGATGTCGACCGGCTCAGCCATGGCCGGCACCTCGACTTCGGTGACCCGCTGCCTGTCCCAGAACAGCAGCAGGTACTGGTTGTCGATCTCGCCACGTCGAAGGGCGGTGCCCGCGACGTAGCGACCCGTCGG
Source organism: Micromonospora sp. MGP-C2 (assembly GCF_057766525.1). Taxonomy (NCBI): domain Bacteria; kingdom Bacillati; phylum Actinomycetota; class Actinomycetes; order Micromonosporales; family Micromonosporaceae; genus Micromonospora; species Micromonospora sp. MGP-C2. The sequence goes on along the minus strand of NZ_JBYMEN010000002.1, from coordinate 5,000,099 downwards.
GTCGACCGCGTGCGCATCGGCGCGATAGGTGTCGGCCGGGTACGGCAGCGTACTGATCTTGCAGGCGCGGAAAGCCGTCCCGCCGGGCGCGGCGGTCGCCGTCCCCGAGACCGCTACACCGAGAGAGGCGGCCAGCAGACCGGTGGCGGTGGCTGCGAGCATCCTGCGTCGAGTGCTTCGATTCATCCTTGCTCCCCGTGATGGGCCCGAGTGCTTCCGGGCGTTGACTGATACGGGTTGCACAGCCGGATGGGCTTCACGGTTGCGCACTGTCGCCGAAGCGACAAAGTGGAGCCGCCGGACCTGCCGCCGGCGTCCTCAGTAGGCGTAGCGGGCGAGAAGGTACACGCTGAGCTGCCTGCCGTCGCGCACCACCACCACGTCTCCGGTCACGACGTCCCCCTTGCGTCGGTAGACCTGGTAAGACGGCGCGTCGAAGCGCCACCCGATCGTGCCCGGAATTGCCGCGGCGGGAAGCGGGAAACCCGGATCGGTCGGCGCCATCGTCGATGGCTCTGCCGGTACGGCGGCCCAGCCGTCAAGGATCCGGTCCAGGCATCCCTGGGACGTGGTGAAGTGCAGGTACAGCTGGCCCATCGGTCCGGTCATGTCCTCGGCGTTGCTGTACCGGAGGCCGTCCACGTCACACGGCAGGCTGACCTCGTAGTGCGGCAGTATGTCGTCCTCGAAGTCGCCCCGGGTCACACCGAACAGCCCGTCCGGGTGCCGATAGGGCCCCGGACCCCAGAAGTGCGCGGGCGGGTAGAGCGCCACCGCCAATCCGGCGATCACCAGCAGGATCGTGCCCCAACGCCAGAGCCGCGTCCTGGTTCTCCGAACCGTCGAAGCCATCTCGGGCTGCTCGGCCTCGGTCGTGGGGGTGGTCAGGCGAACCTCTCGGCGAGGAACGAACAGCACCTCCCGTACGACCGGCCGGAACAGCGTCGCGGTATCGGCGATGAACCGGAGCCGGCCGACACCGAGCAGACGCAGCGCGGCGCCGTGCCCGTAAGCGACCACGACGACGGCGCCGAGCAGCAACGCCCACCACCCTGCGGCCAACGCCGCCCGTACCGGTCGGCTGCGCCCGTCCCATGCCTCGCGTAACCGCTCGGTGTGGAACGGCACGTGCCTCTGCTCGTCGGTCAGGATGCGGGCGCCCACGTCCGTGAGCAGCGGATCGGCCGTACCGTGACGAACGGATCGGTAGTAGCGCAACGCGACCACCTCGGCGACCATCAGCGTCATCAGTTCCAGCCGCAACCCCAGGGCGCGCCGAATCGCCACGAAGACCCGGTCGGTCCAGTGACCGTCAATGACATCCCCGCCCGTGCTGAGCAGCAGTTGCTTGAGGAGACGGGCGTGGTTCTGCTCCTCGGCGACGAACAGTCGCACCGCCGCCAGGTAGCTCGGATCACCAGCACGGGCGCTCTTCCGGATGAGGTTCGCGCCGTCGCCGTCCTCTCCGGCCTGGAATCTCTGCAGGCTGCGAATGAGTGCTCGCGACAGTGGACTCCCCTCGTCCCACGGTGGATCCGGCTCCTCTCGGCGACGCTCGGCGTTCTCGGTGAACTCGCTTACCCAGGTCTCGAATCCCATGTCGCTTCCCCCGTTCTTCCACAATCGTGGAGCTACCGCCCCCACGCCTCGGCGTCGGTGACGACCGGCCGGCCGGTGCGTACGGATTCTTCGATGGCGAGGCTGATCAGGTGGTCCTGGCAGGCTTCGGCGAGGGGATACGGGGCCGGGCCCTCCTCCCGTGTCCACGCACCGGTGCGGGCCACGATGTCGGCCACCGCGATGTCGTCGTCGGACATCCCACTGCCGACGAACGGGTTGCGATAGACCACGTCGCCGTCGAAGCTGATGTGCTTCAGGTCGAGCCCTTCCAGGTTGAGGTCGAGACCGGTCTGGCGTCGGCTCAGCGACGACTCCACCGGCGTGGTGGGGTCGACCAGGCGGACGACCCGGTCGTCCACCAGCTCACCGCGCGAACCCCGCACCACCAACCGGCGGGTCCGCAGCGGGTTCCACCACTGGTTGTCGGTGAAGTCGTACAAACCCATCCGCCCGCCGAAGTCGATTGTCGCGAGGGTCGTGGAGAGCTGCTGCGGGGTGTCGTCACCACTCCAGCCGGCCGGCGACAGCGGGTTGGCCAGCGGCGCGACGAAGGCGCGCGCGCTGACCTCGGCGCTCTCGTGACCAACCCCGAGCAGGCCACGGATCAGCGACACCGCGTGGTACAGGTGGGTGGAGGAGATCTGCACCGATGTCGGCTCGCCGAGCACCCCGGCACGGAGCACCGCCAGGCGGGCCGCGTGCCCCGGCATCAGCAGGTACTGCTCGGCGACCTGCACCAGACCGCTGCCGCCGACGTCCGCCCAGAGTGAGCGCAGCCCGGCCAGGTCGGGGGCGGGCGGCGTCTCGGCGAGCACCGGCACGCCGGCCACGACCAGCTCGCGGGTCACGTCGGGCGTCACCGGCCAGGGCACCGACACGATGACGAAGTCCGGTCGCTCGTGGGCCAGCAGGTCGGCCGTCGTGCGGAAGGTCGGCACGCCCCACTCGGCCGCCACCTCGGCACCACGCGATTCGGTACGCGTCACCACCCCGGTCACCCGCATCCGATCGGGCAGCAGTCGAGCCAGTCGCAGGAAGAACTCACCGCGCCAGCCACTGCCGACGACGCCGAACCGGGTCTGGGCCACCGAAGTCATCTGGGCTCCTCACGTAGAGGTCCGGATGCTAACCGTTCCGGGGCCACCTTCTTCGCTACGGTTGTGCTGATGACCATCGACCCGTTGCGCGCCGCACCCGTGCTGGTGCCCGATGCGGGACCGCCCCTGGATTACTACCTCGTCCTACCTCGACCCGACGGCCGCGTACCGACGGCCGCTGTGGAGGGCGTCCTCGTCGAGGAGTTCACCCGCCACCACGACTTCAGCACGACGGGGCTGGACAGCGCAGGCTGGACGCCGGAGGCCGGCTGGTGGAGATCCGCCGCGCTGAGCCGCGCCATGCGCACCGACCCCGAGCTGCTGTCGCGGGTGGTCCCCACCTCCCGCTGGGAGGCCGAGGAGGCCTACCACTCGCTCGGTGGTGCGCGACTGCCGGACGAGTCGGTGCTCCGTACGCACTTTCTCGACCATCACCCGATAGCCAGCGCCCCACCGCTGCGGGCTCGGCCCCGCACACCCGCCGGCCGGCTTCCACGAGCGGCGGGTGTACCGCGTCCTCTTCGCCAAGGATCTCCACGCCGAGCAGCTGAGGAGCCTGCGGACAGCCTGGCGGACACCGGCGGGCGGCACGAGCGCGTCCGCCGCGAGCGGTCGTCTCGACAAGGGTGCGGACCAGATCACCTGGGAACTGCGGCGGGTCGGCCATCACCTCGCCTGGTGTCTCGACGTGACCGTCCTGCTGACCACCGATGCGGCCGAGGCGGTGGGCGTGACTCTGAGCGACCTGACCAACGTCCTACGGCAGCACGGCTTGATACCCGTGACGACCGAACGCTTCTCCTAGCGCGTGGCACCGACCACCGGACTGCCGGCCTCGATCCACCTTGAGATCGGTGTCTCGGGCTTCGCGGACGGTGCCTGGCTCCTGGTCATCGACCACGAGACCGAGACCGGCGGTGTCCCGGAGGCCGTCTTCAGCCCCTACCGCACGTGTGTGAGTGTCGTGGTAGCGCTGGCCATGGCACTTGCCGTCGCCGACCTCACCGGCGGCGAGTTCACCGACGACCAGATCCAGCTGCTGCGGCCAGGCCACACCCACCCGCGCCATATGGTCACGGCGACTCGACTACCACCGGAGTCGGGGGACTTTGCCCAGAGGTGCGAGCGCTACCTTCGCCAGTTCGCGCATCTCGGCGGGTGGCCGCGCGACGTGTCAATGGAGCGCAGGGCCTGATATCGGTGACGACGCCCAGGACGGCCACCACCGGGACCATCCAGGCCGCCACGAGCAACAGCTTCCGCAGGTCACCGAGCCGACAGTAGGGGTGGTCGACCACCTGCCGATCCGAGGGGACCCGGGAGCAGCGGATGCTCACGTACGATCCGTTTCCGCGTGTTCCGGCAGGGGGGTACGGAAGCTGTGCAGACCGACGAACGGCCCGCCAAGAGCAATGGCAGCGAGCATCACGTCGGCCGTCACCGGAGGGTCGTTGGCACCGCGGTGGGCGTCACCGTCGCCCTCGCGCTCGTTGGCGGCATCCTCCTCAGCCGCCGCGTGCCCGACCAGGCCACGACCCAACCCCCGGGCGCGAACACGGTGCCGGCCGCAGCGCCGCCCGTGACGTCGGCCATCGGCTGGAATGCGGCGCTGGTCGCCCGCGACGACACCACCATCACCGTGTACGCCAGCCTCGGCGACACACGCTGCAAGGATCTCGTGCAACCACAGGCCACTGTCACCGAGCAGACGGACACCCAGGTCGTCGTCGCGGTGAACGGCCGCATCATCGACGCCACCGACTGCTCGATCAGCGGCACCAGGATGCCCCTCGTCGTGTCGCTTCAGAAGCCCCTCGGCGGTCGGCTCCTCCGCGACGCCGCCAGTGCGCTGCCACCACCGACCTTCTCCGAACGCGAGCTGCCGGACCTGGCCTCCGACAAGAGATGGAGTCCACATTCGAGTCAATGCGACGAGGGCTTGTGTCAGGGCTACAACGGCCCGAACGGCTCGACGCTGTTCGCGGGTGCGGGCCGAACGGTCGGAGGGGAATCCTCGGCAGCCGTCGGCACCGTCTCCATCGGCTCACGCGAGGGCACCATCACCGGCAGCCCGGAACGCTCCTGGCAGGTGCGGTGGGAGGTCGGGGACGTGACGTACTCGCTGAGGCTGACGCCCACCGAGGGCGGGACTTTCAGCCTGAAGGAGTTCCGGGCAGAACTCGCCAGGCTGAGGTGGACCTGACCTGGCGAGCTGGATGGCCCCGACCCGCCGACCCGTTGCCACGCAAGATCGGCAAAGGCCGTCTCCGACTAGCGGAAACGGCCTTTGAACTGGGGTGGAGCTGAGGGGATCTGAACCCCTGACCCCTCGATGCGAACGGTCGACTGGATTCGCGATGCGGCGGTCGCGAATGTCAGGTCGCGGCTATACGTGGGGCGAGGCGGTTGTCTTCGCGGCCGGCGTCTGGTCGAAATCGTCGCGGTTGCGGACGATGTCGCCCTGGTGGCTACGAACCCAGTGCACGAGTCCGTCCACGGCCTCGCTCAGTGAGCCGCCGAGCGGTGTCAGGGCATATTCAACCCTCGGAGGTACTTCCGGGTACGCGGTCCTGGTCACCAACCCGTCGCGGGTGAGGGCGCGCAGTGTCTGGCTGAGCATCCGCTGGGAGATGCCGGCGACCTGCTCGTGCAGCGCGGTAAAGCGCAGCGGGCCGGACGCCAGGACCGTAATGGTCAGCAGCGTCCACTTGTCGCCCACCCGCGCCAGCACGTCGCGGACGAGCTCGATCGTCTGGACGCAGTCCGGCGCGACCCCGCGCTGCGCGAGTTCGGCACCACGCAAGCGCGTCATGGCTTTGTTCCTCATGCGTCGGTACCTGACTTTTAAGTGCGTATCGGAGAGCCGGACTAAAACCCGTGGGCGCACGTTTCTTACTGATCGTAACTGACGTGCGGCCACCCCTTCGTGGTCGTGACAGCGGGAGGACAGCATGGTCCGGCACGACACCTTCACGATCTCGCGGCACCTCGACGTTCCACCGGGCGAGGTCTTCACCGCGTTTGCCGACACCGCGATCAGGCGGCGGTGGTTTCGGCTTCCCGGCAGCGAAGCTTCCTACGAACACGACTTCCGGGTGGGCGGAGGCGAGACGGCGCGCAGCACCTACACCGGGCTGGACACAGCGCCCGAACGGCTGGAGTACCGGTCGCGATACATCGACATCGAGGGCACCCACCGGATCGTCTACGGCTACGAGGCCGTCGTCGACGGCGAACTGCGATGGACCTCGCTGGTCACCGTTCGGCTCGACGCCGAAACGGACGGAACCCGCCTGGAATGGACCGAACAGGTGACGTTTCTCAGATACGAGGGCGACGGCAGTGTGGACCTGGCGCACCTGCGCGGCGCAAGTGTGCTGCGGCTGAACGGCCTCGACGCCGCGCTGCGATCCGGACGTCGGCCTCCGCAACGGCAGTGAAGCGCGTGTCGGATGGAGGTACTGATTCGCGCAACACAAGTTCTCGACCGTCAGTAATCATCGGATCAGCAGGAACGGACGACGCATGACGAACATCGGGATCATCCTCGGCAGTACCCGGCCCGGCCGGGTCGGTCACCAAGTGGCCGAGTGGGTAGCTGAGCAGGGCGGCCAGCACGACGGCATCGATGTCGAGTTGGTGGACATCGAGGACTACGGTCTGCCGATCTTCGACGAGCCCCAGTCACCGCTACTCGGCTCCTACTCCCACGCACACACAAGGAAGTGGAGCAACAAGATCGCCGAGTTCGACGGATACGTCTTCGTCACCCCGGAGTACAACCGATCGATCCCCGCGGCGCTGAAGAACGCCATCGACTACCTCTACGGCGAGTGGAACAACAAGGCGGTGGGCTTCGTCTCCTACGGCAGCAACGTCGGCGGCGCCCGCGCGGTCGAACACCTGCGCCTCATCACGGCAGGTCTTCAACTCGCTGGCGTACGCACCCAGGTCAGCCTGTCACTCGCCACCGACTTCGCCGGCTTCACCACGTTCACCCCCGACGGCCGCCACAACACCATGCTCCACCAACTCTTCACCGAGGTGACCGCCTGGGCCGACGCGCTCGCACCACTGCGCCGACCCTGACCACTCAGACCGCTCACGATGACGGTCAGGCCGCCGCCCAGGCGATGGCCTGACCGTCCCGACAGCCTCCGCAGACGGATCCAGATGCTTGACCAACAGGGCGATGAATGACGGAGAGTGCGTGACCGCGATTGTCGTGGCCGGGATGACCCCGGCCGTGGCCCTGTTCCGGTCGTTGGCGGATGAGACCCGGCTGCGGATCGTGCAGCGGCTCGCCGCCGGGGAGGCGCGGGAGGTGGACCTGACCGTCGAGTTGGGCCTGGCCCAGTCGCGGCGTCGTTCGACACTGCCCCGTGCCACGGTCCGGGGCTCCGTCCGGCGGTCAAACGACGGTCAAACGATCAACGGCGGGTTCCCGTTGAACGAGAACCCACCGTTTGACCTGCTGTTTCGTGGTGGAGCTGAGGGGATTTGAACCCCTGACCCCCTCGATGCGAACGAGGTGCGCTACCAGTCTGCGCCACAGCCCCCCACCGGCGAGCCGGCTTCGGTCCCACCCGGCTTACACCGGGCGGGCCGGCAGCAAGGCTAACAGGTCGTCGGTCCCCACCGCGAATCCGCCCCCGGCACGGCGCTCCGACCCCCCGGCTTGATCCACTCGCCTTCCCGAAAATCGGGGCATCCGGGACGCCACGACACCTCGACTTCCAGAAACCCAAGTCGATCAAGCCGGGAGCACGACCGAACCAGGCCGAGTCGGGCCAGGCCGCGCCCGACCACGCCACGCCACGCCCGACCAGGCCACGCCAGGCCCGCCCACGCCAGGCCGCGCCCGACCACAGCAGGCCAGGCCACGCCGCGCACGACCACGCCAGGCCCGACCACACCACGCCCGACGACGCCACGCCCGGCCGTCGCCGCGTCAGGCTCCGCGGCCGGCCTCGTAGGGGCGTCCGCGTAGGCCACCCGAGCGCCGGTACGAGACCGACCCGCCGTTGACTGCCGCCGGCAGGTCTCCCGGGCGGTCCAGGCCCATCGCGGCTCGGCGTACCCCCTCGCGCTGGGCGGCCAGGCGGCGTTGCGCCTCCCGGCGGGCCGCCGCCCGGCGGGCCTGTTCCCGGCGCACCTCGGCCTGCCGGGCGGCCAGCCAGGCCGCCTCGCGGGCCCGGGCGCGGCGGCGACGACGCCCAGCGAGGGCCTGACCGCGCAGGTGGACGACGTACGTGGCCAGGAGCAGGAAGGTGACCGAGAAGCCGATCCAGAAGCCGGGGCTGACGAACAGCACGCCGACGAGCTCGACGACGTTGAGGAGCAGCAGCGCGGCGAGCACCCGCCTGCGCCGGTACACGGCGGGGGTGTGCTGTCGGCGCGGCGGCGGGCGGCGGCGGGACCGCTTGGGTGCGGGTGGCACGGCGCGCAGCCGACCGGAGCGGCGGGCGGCCGGGGGCGCGGAGACCGGTGCACCCAACACCCCCGTAGTCGCGTTCTCGCTGAGGGTGACGACCAGCGAGCGCGGTGGGTGGACGGGTTGCCGTCCGGGCACAGTGCGGCGCCGTCGGCGGCGCTGGAGCACCCGCGCCGTCGACTGCGCCCGCTCCGCCACCAGCCGCTCGGTGGCGTCGTACCGGCGGACCAGCGCCGGGGCCAGGGCGAGCAGGCCGGCGGCGGCGAGGACGGCGAGGAGCACCGAGGTCGGCACCCTCACCCCTCCCGTCACCGAATTCGTCGCAACCGCCACCGGACCGCAGGATCTTCCACCGATCGCGCCTTGGTGCGTGGATCATCCGGCCGGGGAGCGCTTGCCGCAGCTTGCAGTTACTTGAGGTTACGGCGCGCCGACCGGGATGCCACCGCGCCGCGCCGATCCCGCCCGTGGGACGACTCACCGGGCGTCGGCGCGTACCCGGTGCCAGCGGGCCAACAGGCCGCCCTCGGCGGCGATCTCCTCGCTCGTCATCGCGTATCCGATGTGGTCACGCCAAGCGCCGTCGATGTGCATGTAGCGCACGTGGTACGACTCCTCGCGGAAACCCAGTTTTTCCACCACCCGCCGGGACGGCCGGTTCTCCGGACGAATGTTGACCTCCACCCGGTGCAGCCCTCCCGGGCCGAACGCGTGGTCCACGGCGAGCGCGAGCGCCGTCGGGATCACACCTCGGCCAGCGACCCGGGCGTCCACCCAGTAACCGACGTAGCCGGAGCAGAGCGCCCGCCGCACGATGCTGCCCACGTTGATGTGCCCGACCAGACGGTCCCGGTCGGCCTCGCGCAGACAGACCGCGAACGGCATTCCCTCACCCTCACGGGCGGAACGACGCTGGTCACGGTGCACCCAGCGGAACGCGGCCGGCGAGTTGAGGTCGTCCCAGGCGCCGGGCAGCGATGATTCCCAGGGTGCCAACCAGGCCCGGTTGGCCCGCCGTATCTCCGACCATGCCGCCGCGTCGGAGCGCCGGTAGGGCCGCAGCAGCACCGGGCCGTCCGCCAACTCCACCGGCCAGCCCGGTGCCCGCGGGGGTCCGAAGAGACTCACCCGCACAGTCTCCCGCGCGGGACCGTGTCGCGCGCAAGTGGACCCACCGCGTGGACCCGATGACCGCGCGGCGCCCGAGTGGCCAGCCGGCGGATCGACCGGGTCACCGTCACCGGCGGCGGTCCAACAGCAGGACGTCCACCGTGGAACCGGCGGCGGCCGTGGTGACCCGCTCGCCGAGCACCAGCAGGCCGTTCGCCTCGGCCAGCCCGGAGAGCGTGAACGGCCCACCGCTGAGAGGCTGGACCGTGTATCCACCGCCGCGTCGCTCGGCGACGTGCGCCGGCCGGAACTCGCGCAGCCCCGTCGGCGACGACACGGTCTCCAGCAGGTGCGCCCGCACGCTGGGTCGGAACACCGGCTCGGCGCCGGCGAGCAGTTGGATGGCGGGGCGGGCCAGCACCTCGAAACCGATCAGCGCGGCGCCCGGGTCGCCGGGCAGGCAGACCACCGGGACCTCCTCGGCGCCGACGGTGCCGAACCCGAGCGCGGTGCCGGGATAGAGCGCCACGTCGGTGAACGTGACCGGCCCGGCCCGGCCGCCCTCGCGGCGGGACAGGATCCGGCGCACCATGTCTCCGGGGCCGGTGCCGGTGCCCCCGGTGGTGATGATCAGGTCGGCGCGCAGGGTCTGGTCCTCCAGCAGCCCGCGCAGCCCCTCCGGGTCGTCGTCGCAGATCCCCACCCGGTACGCCAGTGCGCCCACCTCGGCCGCGGCGGCGGTCAACGCGTGCGAGTTCGCGTCCACCACCTGCCCGGGCTGACTGCCCCGACCCACGTCGACCAGTTCGTCGCCGGTGGCCACGATGACCACCCGTGGGCTGGGCCGGACCACCACGTGCCCGATGCCGGTGGCGGCGAAGACCGCGACCAGGGCCGGCGAGACGTACGTGCCGGCGCGGGCGAGCAGAGTGCCGACGGGCAGTTCCTCACCGGCTCGGCGTACCCCGTACCCCCGTTTGGGGGTGCGGAAGATCTCCACAGCGGCCATGCCCTGGTCGGTCCACTCCACCGGAACCACCACGTCCGCGGCGACCGGCAGCGGCGCTCCGGCGGCCACCGAGAAGCACGAACCCGGGGTGAGCCGGACCGGCCGCCAGCTCGCGGCACCCAGATCGCCCACCACGTTGAGCCGGATGGTCCGGCCGCCGGGCGTGCCGGAGGGGGCCGGGACATAGCTCGGGCCCCGACCCCCTCCGGAAATGTCCTCCCAGCGGGCCGCGTAGCCGTCCACGGCAGCCTGGTCGAAGGCCGGGAAGGCGTGCGGCGCGACGACGTCCTCGGCGAGGACGTTGCCGTGCGCCTGGGTGAGTTCGAGGTCGAGTGGCGGCAGCGCGCGTAACCTGCGCAGCACGCTGCCCAGGTAGTCGGCGAGCGGCGTCAACTCGTTCGCGGCCGCCTCGGCGTCGGCCGTCGCGGTCATGTACCAGATCCGCCCGCCGCGTCGGCCTTGACGAAGTCGGCCAGCCAGGAGCGGAACTCGCTGCCCAGGTCCTCGCGTTCGGCGGCGATCTGCACCACCGTCTGCAGGTAGCCCAGCGGCATGCCGGTGTCGTAGCGGGTGCCCCGGTAGACGATCGCGTGCACGGGGGTGCCCTCGGTGCGCAGCAACTCCATCGCGTCGGTCAGCTGGATTTCGCCGCCGCTGCCCGGCTTGGTCCGCCGGATCGCGTCGAAGATCTTGCCCGGCAACACGTAGCGGCCGAGCACCGCGAGGTTGCTGGGCGCGTCCTCCGGCTGCGGCTTCTCCACCATCCCGGTCACCTTGACGACCTCACCGATGTCGGTCAGCTCCGACTCGGCGGGTTCGACGGAGGCGATGCCGTACCGCTTGGTCTCGGCCGGGTCGACCTCGAAGAAGGCGAGCACCACACCGCCGGTGCGGGCCTGAAGCTCCAGCATCGCCGGCAGCAGCGGCTCCGACGGCTTGACGAACTCGTCGCCGAGCAGCACCGCGAAGGGCTGGTCGCCGACGTGCGACTCGGCGTACCCGACGGCGTGGCCGAGCCCGAGCTGCTCGGGCTGCCGGACGGTGTAGATCTCGGCCAGCTCACTGGGGCGACGCACCGCGGCCAGCCGCTCGGTGTCACCCTTCTCCTCCAGCCTGGTCTCCAGGTCTGGGCGACGGTCGAAGTGGTCCACCATCGACGTCTTACCCCGGCCGGTGATCAGCAACACGTCACCGATGCCGGCCTGGGTGGCCTCCTCGACGATGTACTGCAGAACCGGCCGATCCACCACCGGAAGCAGCTCCTTGGGCACCGCCTTGGTGGCTGGCAGGAACCGGGTGGCCAGTCCGGCGGCCGGGATGACGGCCTTGACCGCCAGGGGACGGCCAGTTGCGGCGACCGTCGATGAGGGGTTCGCTGAGTGCTCCGACATGCCGCGAGACTATCGGCCACGGCTCTGTCGCGGCGGGTGTGGCCCAGAAGACGCGCCGCCACCCGGCCCCGGCCGCGCGGCGTCCGGGCCGGCCCGCGCCCCGCCGGTCGCGCTGTCCGGGCCGTCGCCGGCCGGTTCCGGCCGCGCGTGCGCCGCAGATGATTCCGGTACGCCCACAGCCGGCTCCGACCGGGCGGGCCCGCCCGGCTCCCGGATGACCTGCGCGGGTTGACCGGCGCGCGGCAGCCCGTCGGGTGGACTGACCGCGCAGGCGAGCACCGGTATCTCCCGCGTCGGCACGTCCGGGTGCACCTCGGCGACCCGGTACGTGTCGCGGCCGGCCGCCTTGGCCGCGTAGAGCGCGTCGTCGGCGGCCTCCAGCACCTCCCGCCCGGTGCTGCCGTTGTCCGGGTAGACGGCGATGCCCACCGACACGGTCACCAGGACCGGCCCGGCGTACGCCTCGACGGCGATCGGCGTCTCGCGAACCGCCGCGCCGAGTCGCTCGGCCACGATCGCCGCGCCCCGCGCGTCGGTCTCCGGCAGCAGCAGCACGAACTCCTCACCGCCCTGCCGGAAGGCCAGGTCGACCTCGCGGATCTCGCCGCGCACCCGCCGGGCGAACTCGGCCAGCACGGTGTCCCCCGCAGCGTGCCCGTACGTGTCGTTGACGTCCTTGAAGCGGTCGAGGTCCATCGCGAGGATGCTGAGCATCCGCCCGAACCGGCTGGCCCGTTCCACCTCCCGCCGGATCGACTCGCGCAGGTAGCGGTAGTTCCACAGCCCGGTGAGCGGGTCGGTGAGCGAGAGCCGCTGCGCTTCCTCGTGCACCCGCACGTTGTCCACCGCCACGGCCGCGTGACCGGCGAAGGTGCGCAGGGTGACCAGGTCGTCGTCGTCGAACTCGTCGGCGCCCAACCGGTCGTACAGGGCCAGCACGCCGAGTGCCGCCGCCGCTCCGGCCTCGTCGCCGGACCCGCTGAGGGTGGGCGCGGCGCCTCCGCCCGGCGCCGCGAACGGCACCGCGACGTACGTGCGGCAGCGCGGCTCACCCGACGGAACCTCGCTCGGCTCCACCCTGCCCCGCTGTGGTTCCCCGGTGGCGGCGACCGCGCCGACCACACCGACCCCCACCGGCACCCGAAGCGTCGACGACCCGTCCGTGTCGCCCTCCGGCCACCGCCCGTCCAGCCCCTCGGTGCACTGGGCGACAAGCACCCCGCCCGCCTCCACCAGCAGCACCGCGCCGGCGCGCGCCCCGGTCGCACCGATGGCGCTGTGCAGGATCACCCGCAGGATGCGTTGCAGGTCGTGCGTGCTGGCCAGGGTGTCGCCGAGCACGGCGAGGTGCCCACGAAGCTGGTCGCGGTTGCTGGTCAACGCCGCGACGTAGGAGCCGGTCTCCCGGGTCATCCGGTTGAACGCGGCGGCCAGCCGACCCAGCTCGTCGCGGCTGCGGACCGGCACGCGGGCGGTCAGGTCGCCCTGGGCCACCCGATCCACCGCACCGGCCAGCTCCACCAGCGGCCGGGTGGTCACCCGGGCCAGCCGCCAGGCGGTCAGCACGGCGAGCAGCCCGGCCAGCACGACCACCCCCACCAGCGTGGCGTGCAGCCCCGGCGGCCGTTCACTGGGCACGGAGAGCACCAGTGGCAGCGGCTGCGCGTCGGACGGCCCGATCCTCCGCACGTACCGGCCCTCGGTGGTTTCGGTGACCCGCTCGCCCTCGACGGTGCTGGCGGCGGCCAGCACCGCGTCGCGTACCTCCCGGGACTCTGTGGTGTGGGTGACCCGCGCGGCGCTCGCTCCGCTGTCGAGCAGAGTGACCGCCACCCCGGTCACCGCCGCCAGCCGGGCCACGAAGGCCGGGTCGACCAGTTGCGCGGCGGTCACAGTGCCCCGCAGCGTGCCGGCGCGGTCGCGCAGGTCGACGTGGGCGGCCAGCGCCCGGACGGGGCTGGCCGAACCGGTGGTCGAGCCGGAGCAGTCCCGCCACGGGGTCGGCGGCGCGCCCGGCGAGACGTAGCTGACCTCGCCGGTCAGGTCGGTGATCAGCACCGCGGCGGCCAGACCCCGGCCGACCAGTTGGGCGGCGCCGACGGCGGGCTCGGCGGTGAGCGCCACCGCGTCGGCGGTGGCGCGCAGCTGCTGGCAGAGCGCGTCGACCGAGGTACGCACTGTGGACGCCGCCACCGCCAGGCGCTCGGTGGAGCGGCTGCGGTCCACGGCCGCGAGCGTGGAGGCGACGAACAGCGCGCCGAGCAGGACCGGCCCGAGCACCACCACGAGGAAGGCTGCTGTCAACCGCCCGCGTAGCGTCACTCGGTCCCCCCGGAAGTTCCGCCTCCGTTGCTTGCGATGCTGACACAGTGCAACCGTGGGAGAGGCGTTGCGTCAGGAGTGTTGCGTGCCGGAATTTTCTTATGAAGCGGAAGTGACCCGTACCGCGAAGCGGGAAGCCCGCGCCAACCTGCTCGCCCGCCGCCGCTCGCTGGCCGGCCCCGCCCGGGCCGCCGCCGCCGGGCGCGTGCAGGCCGAGCTGGTCGCCCTGGTACGCAGACTGCGCCCGCGCAGGATGACGGCGTACGTGCCGGTCGGCTCCGAACCGGGCGGCGCAGGCCTGCCGGACGCACTGCGGGCGGCGTTGCCCACCGACGCCCAACTGCTGCTGCCCGTGCTCCTCGACGACCTCGATCTGGACTGGGCGGCATATACCGGGCCCGAGGACCTGGTCGCCGCCGGTCGGGGTATGCGGGAGCCGACCGGCCCCCGCCTCGGGGTGACCGCCGTGGCGGACGCGGAGCTGGTGGTCGTACCGGCTCTCGCCGTCGACCACCAGGGCCGGCGACTCGGACGCGGCGGCGGCTCGTACGACCGCGCGCTCGCCCGGGTGCCCGGGTCGACGCTGACCGTGGTGCCCCTGCACGACGGGGAACTGGTCGAGGCGCTGCCGGCGGAGGCACACGACCGGCTCGTCCGCGCGGTCGTCACACCCGCCGACGGAGTGCGTACGCTTGACGGCGGCCCGGGTGCGGCGCATGGTGTCGCGCCCCACACGTCCGCTGGACGAACCCGGGCCGGATGACGCACCATTGGCACTCGAATAGGTCGAGTGCCAACTGGCTGAGCCCAGATCCGGAGGAGAACGTGCCCACGTACCAGTACGCCTGCACCACGTGCGGTGAGCAGCTCGAGGCGGTGCAGTCCTTCTCTGACGAGCCGCTGACCGAGTGCCCGGCGTGTCAGGGGCGGCTGCGCAAGGTCTTCAACTCGGTCGGCATCGTCTTCAAGGGCTCGGGCTTCTACCGCACCGACTCGCGGGCGTCCGGCTCCGAGACGACGGCCGGCGGCACGGCCACCAAGCCCGGCAAGTCCGAGTCGTCCTCCGGCGAGGGCTCGGGGTCGTCCGGTTCCTCCTCGTCGGGGTCGTCTTCCGGTTCGGGGTCGTCCTCGGGTTCCGGGTCGTCTTCGGGTTCGGGTTCGTCGTCCGGTGGGTCCTCTGGCGGCTCGTCGTCGGGTGGGTCGAGCGGCGGCAAGTCCCCGGCGGCCAGCTCCGCGTCCTGACCCTGGCGGCCTGAGTCCGGCGGCCTGACCCCGCCGGCCTGACCCCGCCGGCCTGACCCCGCCGGCCTGACCTCGTCGCCCTGAGCCGGCGGCCCGACCTGATCCACTCGGGTTTACGGAAACCGGCCTGTCCCGGCTGCCCTGACACCCCGACTTCCTTGAAGTCGAGTCGATCAAGGCCGCTGCCATAGCAAATCGGGCCGGCCGGTGGGCGTTGCCCACAGGCCGGCCGGTTATCCACAGGCGCCGGCCGAGGGCCGACCAACCGCGGTTGGAACGGCCTAACCTGCCGCCGAGGGTGTCGCTGCGACGTCCTCGGACGGGAGGCGGCAGCAACGATGGGCGATCCAGATTCCGCACGGGCATTGCGTCCGCTGCGCCGGCTCACCCTGCCCGGCGGGCGCACCCTGCTCCGGGCCGGTCTGGTCGCCGTACTGCTCGGCCTGGCCGCTGCCATTCTGCACACCCCGACCAGTTGCCCGCCGACGGCCGAGCCATCCCGTGCGCCGACGGGGGCCGACGGCACGGCCGGGCGGTCCGACGAGGGCGGGCCGACCGCCCCCGGTGGGGCAGGGTCCACCGGCGACAGCGACACGGCCGGGCCACCGCCAACCGGAGCAGCCGCCGGAGACAGCTCGACCACCGGAGGCGGCACCGCCGGAGACGGCAGCACTGGCCGGGACGGCACGACCACCGGGAGCGGGAGGACCAGCCCGCTGCCGCTGCCCAGTGGCGCTGTCGGAGTGCCGGTCCGATTGGCCGAGCCGGCCGCGCTGGCGGTGGCCCGCCCGGGGACCCGGGTCGACCTGCTCGCCGCGGCACCGGGTGGGGCGGGCACCGAGGCGACGTTGCTCGCGTCCGCGGTGCTGGTGCTGGACGTGCTGGGCGCCGACGCGACCGACGGGTCCTCGGCGCTCTACCTGGCGCTACGCCCCGACCAGGCGAAACGCGCCGTCGGGCTCCCCGAGGGCACTCGATTCGCCATCGTCGTACGCGGTTGAGCGCTCACCGCACCAGCGGGGTCACTCCCAGTGCGGAGGGCGTTCGGCGAGCAGCCAGTCGTCGTTGCCACCCGACCGCTCGCCCCAGCCACGGTCGGTGTCGTCGGAGGTCTGCTCGGGCAGCACCACGAAGTCTTCGCTCAGGTCGACGGTGCGGTCGTCGTCGTCGCGTACGCCCTGCTTGCCGGGGTCCTCGGTGCTCACGAGCGGCAAGACTAGCGCAACCGGGTGTCTCCCCCACGTCGTTGACCCTCTGCTCCTGGGCAGAGTCGCCGCCGGTGGCACGCCGGTGAGAAACGACCCGCCCGCTCCCCACGTTGGTAGCGTCGGACGGCGTGACGACCCCCAGCGGTGGCAGCACCCCGGACGACTACTGGCGACGGCCCGGCACCGGTGCCGACGCGGTGCCGAACCATCCCCCCGCCACACCGCCGAGCGGCCCCACCAACCCACCGCAGAGCGGACACGCCGATCCAGCCCCGAGCGTGCCCACCGGCCCACCCCCGAGCGGGTACGCCGGCCCGCCGCCGAGCGTGCCGCCGCCGAGTGGTTGGCGTCCACCCGTACACCTTCAGCCGGCACCGCCGCGGCGGCTGCCACCGCAGGACATGGCCGACCTGGACGCGGCCGAGCAGCGCTCGCAGCGGGTCACCTACGGTTTCGGCGCGGCGGCCGCTGTGGTGCTGGTGGTCCTGTTCTGCCTGCTCTGCTCGCGGGTCATCTTCTAGAGCGGCGGGCAGAGCAGGTCACAGGGTGGTGCCCCAGACGGCCTCGGCGCCGCTGTGCCCGGTCAGGTAGACGTAGACCACGGCGGCGATGGACAGCGCCACGACCGCCACCGCCAGCACCGGAGTGACCAGCGCCGGCAGCTGCGGCACCCGGGGGTGCCCGCTGGTGACGACCAGCAGCAGGATGGCCCCGATTCCCAACGGCACGACGATGCGGAACAGGATGTCGCCGTAGCGGGAGTGCTCGAAGATCTGGTCGAGGATCTGCCCCTGGAAACCCCGGGCGACCAGCGCGTCGGTGAACACCTCTCCCGACTTGACGGCCACGAAGGCGGTCACCGGTGCGACCACGGCAAGGAGACCCAGGGCCCAGTCCAGCCGGTGCCGCCACCGTGGCAGACCGACGTACGCGATGGCCAGCACCGCCAGCAGCGGCACGAACACGACGACCGCGTGGACCACCAGGACGTGTGCCGGTAGACCCAGGATCTCCTCGAACATCGAATCCTCCAGGTGGATCACGGTCAGGGGTTGGTCAGCGTACGGTCCGCCGATCGTCCCGAGGCTCTCGACCGGAGACACGTGCGACGCGACCATCGGGTTCACCGTCCCGGGTCGTGAGCACGATCTTGCCGTGCTGTGTCGGTGGCCACCCGGGCCCGGCGACGGTTGTCGATGCTGGTCGCGCGTGCTGTCATTGGCCAATGTCCGGTGCCGAGGAGCTGCTGCGATCGAAGGGCCTGCGTGTCACGCGTCCACGCCTCGCGGTGCTCGACGTGCTCGACGGCGGCGGTCACCTGGAGGTCGACGAGATCACCCGGCGGGTCCGTGAACGCCTCGACTCGGTGTCCACCCAGGCGGTCTACGACGTGCTGGGTGCCCTGTCCCGGGCCGGGTTGTCCCGCCGGATCGAGCCGGCCGGCAGTCCCGCGCGTTACGAGGCGCGCGTCGGCGACAACCACCACCACGTGGTCTGCCGGGGCTGCGGCGAGATCGCCGACATCGACTGCGCGGTGGGCAGCGCGCCGTGTCTGGAGCCGAGCGTGTCGCACGGGTTCGTGGTGGACGAGGCGGAGGTGACCTTCTGGGGTCTCTGCCCGGGCTGCCGGGCTCGTCGCTCCGCCGATGTCCGACCACCCGACGTCCGACCACCCGACGTCCGACCCGCCGACGTCCGACCCGCCGACGTCTGATCCGCCGGCACCGACGGGACGTGCCCGACGAGGTCGGGGTGACCGTGGCACTCTTGGACGGTGGACTCCGATGACCTCGGCCTCTTCGGTCCGGGTTCGGTCACGTGGAAGGTGCACGAGGAGCCGATCCTGATCGTCGCGGGCCTGCGCTCGCTCTACCTCCAGGCGTTGCATCCCCGGGCGATGGCCGGGGTGGCGCAGAACAGCAACTACCGCGCCGACGCCTGGGGTCGCCTGGCCCGCACCGCCACCTACGTCGAGACCACCGTCTACGGGACCACCGCCGAGGCGGAGACGGCCGGGGCCCGGCTGCGCCGGCTGCACGACCGGCTGCGGGCCACCGATCCGCTCACCGGCGAGGAGTTCCGGATCGACGAGCCGGACCTGCTGCGCTGGGTGCACGTCACCGAGGTCGAGTCGTTCCTCAGCACGGCCCGGCGGGCCGGGCTGCCGCTCACCGACGAGGAGGTGGACGGCTATTACACCGAGCAGCGCCGGTCCGCCGCTCTGGTCGGCCTGGACCCGGCCACCGTCCCGGGCACCGCAGCCGAGGTCGCGGAGTACTACAGCGCCGTACGGCCGGAGCTGCGGATGACCCGGGAGGCCGCCGAGACGGCGATCTTCCTGACCGCCCCGCCGTTTCCGTGGAAGCTCAGCCTGCCAGCCCGGTTGGGGCTCAACCTCGGCCCGCCGCGGTGGGCGTATCTGGGGATCGCCGGCACCGCGTTCGGACTGCTGCCGGGGTGGGCGCGTCGGATGTACGGCGGGCTGGGCCTGCCCACCACCGCCCTGTCGGCGGACCTGTCCGTGCGCGCCCTGCGGCTCGCGTTCGCTGCCGTGCCCCGTCGCTATCTGGAGGGGCCGTTGATTCTGGCCGCCAAGGAGCGGGCCGCGCGTCACGCTGCCACCACGTTGGCCGGCTGACCCGGCGTCCGCCGCCGGGATTCAGCTGTCGGTGTGCCGGTCCACGGCCGCCCATGGTTCCTTGCCGGGCACCTGCGCGCCGGTCGGGCAGTGCCGCCGGAAGTCACACCAGCCGCAGCGCGGGCCGGGTGCCACCGGGAACGCCTCGTCCGCGTCGGCGCCGTCCGCGACCGCCCGTTCGGCGGTCATGATGTCGCGGGCCGTCTCCTCCGCGCGGGTCAACTGCCGGGCCAGCGACTCGACGGTGTGGTCGTGGCCGGCGACCGTGCCGGTCGGCAGGTGGTGCAGCTCCACCCGACGGCACGGCCGCCGGAACACCCGCTCGGCCGCGTACGCGTAGAGCGCCAACGCCTGCGAACCGCGCGCGTCGTCGGTGTCCAGCCCGCTGCGACCGGTCTTGTAGTCGACGATGACCAGCTCCGGCCCCTCTGGCCCGGGCCGGGAGTCGATCCGGTCGGCGCGACCGTTGAACGCCAGCACGGCGGTCTTGACCGCCACCACCCGCTCCACGCCGAGCGGGTCGGAGTCGGCCTCCAGCGTCTCGACGTACGCCTCCAACCAGCCCAACGCCCGCCGGTAGGCGGCCCGCTCCTGCTCGTCGTCGCGGTAGCCCTCGCGGACCCAGGTGCCCTTGAGCAGGGTGGCCAACGCCTCGGGGCGACGCCGATCGGCGGGCAACGCATACCAGTTCTTCAGGGCGGTGTGCACGCTGGCGCCCAGCGAGTTGTGCGCCCACGGCGCGCCCTTGGGTGGCGTCGGCCGGTCGACGTAGGAGTAGCGGTAGCGGCGTGGACAGTCCGCGAAAGCGCCGAGTTTGCTCGGTGTGCAGACGAAGAGGCGCTCCGGCATGCCCTCGAAGCCGAGCTGCTCGGCACCGCCGGCGCGTTGTTGGGGAGCCCGGCCACCGGCCGCCGGCCGTCCCGCTGAGGAGGATCGTCGCACGCCTGCGATCCTGCCACCCACCCCCGACACCGCTGGTGTGCCGGTCAGGTCATGTTGACGTACTGCGTGACGAAGGCGAACACCGCGTCGGCGATGAGCTGCACGGCGATCGCGGCCAGCAGCAGACCGGCGATCCTGGTCAGCACCTCGATCCCGCCTGGACGCAGGATCTTCACGATGCCCCCGGAGAAGCGGAGGACGATCCAGACCGCGAGCATCACGGCGAGGATCGCCACGGCGATCGCGGTGAAGTCGGCCAGCCCGTCGGCCTGCTGGACGAAGAGCATGGTGGCCACGATGGCACCGGGGCCGGCCAGCAGCGGAGTGCCCAGCGGCACCAGGGCGATGTTGGAGGTGGCTTCCGAGCTCGGGCCGTCGGTCTTGCCGGTCAGCAACTCCAGGGCGACGAGCACGAGCAGCAGCCCACCGGCCGCCTGCAACGCCGGCAGGTCCACGTGCAGGTAGTCCAGCAGGGTCTGCCCCGCCACCGCGAAGACCACGATCACGCCCAACGCCAGCGTGACGGCCTGCCAGGCCGCCCGGTTACGGTCGCGGGCGGGCAGCGGGCCGGTCAACGCCAGGAAGATCGGCATCATGCCCGGCGG
This sequence comes from Micromonospora sp. MGP-C2, assembly GCF_057766525.1. NCBI lineage: Bacteria > Bacillati > Actinomycetota > Actinomycetes > Micromonosporales > Micromonosporaceae > Micromonospora > Micromonospora sp. MGP-C2. The sequence goes on along the minus strand of NZ_JBYMEN010000002.1, from coordinate 4,979,481 downwards.
GTCGGTGATCACCAGCAGGGTCACGAAAACCTCGCCAAACAGCTTCAGATCCACGTGATCAACCTAGCCGCGCCGAGATTCCCCAAAATGGGGATCAGCCGGAAGCGACCTCGGTCACGCCTTCGGCGACGATCCGCTCGTACGCCTCGACGCTGGTGCTGAACTCGCCGAGCTGGACGGTCTTGTGCGTGCCGTGGAAATCCGAGGAGCCGGTGACGAAGAGGCCCAGGTCGGCGGCGAGCGCCCGCACGTGCGCACGCTCGGCCGGGCTGTGGTCCTCGTGGTCGGCCTCGAGCCCGGCCAACCCGGCGGCGGCCAGCTCGGCGATCAACTCGTCGGGCACCACCCGGCCGCGTCGGGTGGCCCGGGGATGGGCGAAGACCGGCACACCGCCGGCCGACCGCACCAGCCGGATCGCCCGGAACACGTCGATGTCGTCCTTGGGCAACCGGTACCGCTCGCCCAGCCAGTCCGGGCCGAACGCCTCCCGGGTGCTGCCGACCAGGCCGACCCGGATCAGTGCCTGGGCGATGTGCGGCCGGCCCACAGTGCCGCCGCCCGCTCCGGCCAGGATGTCCGGCCAGCTCACGTCGATGCCGTCGGCGCGCAACAGCGCGACGATCCGTTCTCCGCGATCTTCCCGGGCGGCCCGCACCCGGGCCAGCTCGGCGACCAGTTCCGGGTGGTCCGGGTCGAACAGGTACGCCAGCAGGTGCAGCGGCACCGCCGGCTCGGTGCCGGACCAGCGGCAGGACAACTCCGCCCCCCGGACCAGGCGTAGTCCCGGCGGCAGCGCGCCGACGGCCGGCGCCCAGCCGGCGGTGGTGTCGTGGTCGGTGATCGCCAGCACGTCCAGCCCGGCCTGGGCGGCCGCGCGGACCAGCTCCGCCGGGGTCAGCGTGCCGTCGCTGGCCGTCGAGTGGGTGTGCAGGTCGATCCGCGGGGCGGCGCCGGTACGCGAGGTCACCGCACGACGCTACCCAGGGATAACCGAGCCCGCCTCGCGAAGGTCATCCCGACGGCGTCAGAAGCTGCTCACCAGGACCGGCCGCTCCCCGGCGGGCAGGCCGGGGACCGGCTCGGGGTTGGCGGGCTCTCCTGCCCGTACCCGGGCGGGGTCGACCCGGACCAGTGCACCGGCCTCGTCGAGGTATGAGGCGTGGGAGTCGTTGTTCCAGACGATCGTTCCGGTCATCGGCGGTCCGGCCGGAACGGCGGTCGTGACCGGCCCGAGTTGCCGCAGGTCGACCAGGAGGGCACGGTCGGCCTTGCCCACCCGTCCGTTCACCAGCAGCCACCGTCCGTCGGCGGAGATTTCGCCGACGCCGTCCTGGCTGAGGTCCGGCCCGCAGCCGGAGTCCACCGGGGTCAGGTGGCGCGTCGGGTCGAGCACGGCCAGGCAGGTCCCGCCCGGGTGGGTTGCGGCGATCTGGCCGACCAGCCGCCCGTCGGGCAGCGCTCCGTAGACGTGGAGGGTCTGTCGGTCGACGGCCGCGGGCAGCGGCCCGGCGCCGGGCCGCCAGAGGGTGTGGCCGGCGCTGGCGGGGTCGAGTCGGACCAGCACGTTGTCACCGACGAACCGGACGGGCTGGGCGTCCGCGGGCGCGGGCGTGCGTACCGCGCCGATGAGCTGGGTGCCGACCACCCCCGCCACCAGCAGGTCGCTGCCGTCACGCCAGGCGACCTGGCGGCTGTCCGGTGCCAGGACGATGGGGCCTGCCCCGGCCAGCAGGACCTGCACCAGGCCGTCGTTCTGCACCACCCAGAGGGATCGGCCGGCGGTGCTCGCCGTGCCGACCACCAACCAGCCGGTACCGCCGGGCAGGAGCTGGGCGTGTTCGGCCGGCCCGACGTCGGGTAGCACCAGCCGCTTCCCGTCGGCGCTGACCAGCGTCTCGCTCACCAGCAGGGACGCGGAGGTTCCCGGCGAGGGGCCGGGGCCCGGGGCGCTGGCCGTCGGGATCGGCCGGCTGGACGGGTCCGGGTCACCGATCACCACGATGGGCGCGCCGTCCCGCCTGGTCTCGGCACCGAGCTGGGCCATCCCGGCGCTCAGCAGCACGGTGACGGCCGCCGCGAGGGCGAGGCCGGTTGCGGTGCGCCGACGACGGATCCGGTTCGCGCGGCGGATCGCCTGACCCGCCGGGTCGGCTGCCAGGGGGCGGGCAAGGGCGACCTGGTGCGAGAGGGTCTCCCGCACCGCACCTTCCAGCTCGTCAGGCCGCACGTGGTTAGAACGCCGAGGGCCGTCCGTCAGGTTGTCGGACCGGCCCGGGAATCCGCTCACTGCTGCTCCCCGGAGCCCGTGCCGACGGGCACGGCCGCCGGGGCGGTGGGCAGCACGACCGGCGGGCCGATCGGACGCGGAGCGACAGGTCGGGGCGCGGCAGGGCGGGGCGCGGCAGGGCGGGGAACGGCTCGGCCTTCCGCCTGCCCGGGTCGGCGCGTCGCGGCGGCACCGGTGGTCGGGTGCTGCCCGGCCGGGGCGCCACGTCGGGGCGCCGGCAGCGGCCGGACGACCGTCGGCAGCCGGTGGTGCTTGCCGGCCGGCGATGCCGGCAGCGGCGGCAAGCTCCGCTGCGTCGGCTCCCAACCGTCGGCGCAGCGTGGCCAGGGCTCGCGACGCCTGGCTCTTCACCGTGCCCGGTGAGATGTCCAGCATCGCGGCGGTCTGCGCCTCCGACATGTCCTCGTAGTAGCGCAGCACCAACACCGCCCGCTGCCGGTTGGGCAACTCCCTGAGGTGCCGCCACAGCAGGTCACGGTCGAGCTGCTGCTCGATCTCGTCGACACCGGCGCGTTCGGGCAGCACCTCGGTCGGGCGTTCGCCGTGCCAGCGGCGCCGCCACCAGCTCGTCGACGTATTGACCATCACACGGCGGGCGTACGGCTCGACCGCCTCGATCCCACCGAGCCGCTTCCACGCGAGGTAGGTCTTGGTCAGTGCCGTCTGGAGCAGGTCCTCAGCAGTGGCCCAGTCTCCGGTGAGCAGATAAGCGGTGCGCAGGAGCGCGGCGGAGCGGGCCGCGACGAACTCGCGGAACTGCTCCTCCAACGAGTCCTTGCTCGCCACCGCCCACCTCCACACCCCAGTCGTCCTGGCAGAGTGCCACGTCAGAGGCGTTCCGGTCCATGACGAAAGGTGCGCACTTACTCCGATGTTCGGTCGAAAACCTTCACGCCCCGTCGTCGGCCTTGGCCTCGTCGGCTTCCTTGCCGAGCCGCGCCTCGACTGCCTGCGGCTCGTACATCTCCTCGACGACGCGTAGGTAGAGCTCGTTCGGGTTGGGCAGATTCTTGATCTCGCGGAGCGCCTGCTCCTGGCCGGCGGACTCCAGCACGAAGGTGCCGTAGTTGAGCGCTCGGCCGGTGGGGGTCTGCTCGTACTTCATGTCGGTGACCCGGACCAGCGGCATCATGGCCACCTTGCGGGTGACGATGCCGTTGACCACCATGACCCGCTTGTTGGTCAGGATGAAACGGTCATACCACCAGTCGGCGACCTTCCACGCCACCCAGCCCATCACCGCGAACCAGAGCAGCACGGCGATGGTGGTCAGCGCACCGACGTCCTGCCCGGCGAGGAAGCCGGAGAGGTAGCCGAGCACGAAGGTCGCCGCGACGCCGATCAACAGCGGGTTGGTGAGGTGGATCCAGTGCCGCTTCCACTCACCCCGGTAGCGCTCGGTGGGGAAGAGGTAGCGGGCCACCAGCGAACTGGGCTCGTCTTCCAGTGGCAGCACCCGCCGGGGAGTCGAACCGGTCGCGTCGGCGCGCAACCCGGCCAGCTCGTCCTCGGAGATCTGCGGCGGCTGGTAGCTCGCCTCCGGATCACGGATCCACCCTCGACCGGAGCGGCCCTGGCCGGCATAGCCGGGCCCGTCGCCATAGCCGACGTCGTCCGAAAGGGACGGACCGTCGGACAGGCCGGGACCGGCCCCGTAGCCCGGGCCGTCATCGGGCCCGATCCTCGGGATCGGCTCGGTGTCACGCTCGCGGCGTTCCCGGTCGGGGTCGTCCGGGTCGAAGGGTGGACCGGAGGGGCTGCCCATCGGCGGCTAGGCGACGAGACTGGTGAAGAAGTCGCCGAACCCCTGGGCGATGTCCATGACGCCGCCGCCGAGTGACTTGAACACATCCGCCGCAGAGTTTGGCCGGTAGGCGACGAAGAAGATCAAGAATGCGATTCCGGCCCAGGTGAGGACCTTCTTGACCATGGCGGGCCATCCTCTCGCGCGGCGCCGGGTCCCATTACCGCAGCGGCACCCAGAGTATCAGTGTGGCGTCGTACAGTGAATATCTGCGTCCGTTCTCCGTCAAACCGGGAGACTTGTCAGGCTCTCCCAGGTAAGTGCGGGGACGGTGCGCCGTACACGAGCTCGGGGGGAGTCCACTCGGTCAGGTCGTGTAGGACGACGTCTTCCGCGAGCAGGTGACCCGCACTCGCCGGCCAGGCTATCGCATGGAGCCACATTCCCCGAGCTTCGCCGGCGTACGCGCTTCGATCCGTTGGAGAATTCACCAACCACAGTGGAGTCGGATGCCCGGCGACCCTGATCCTGGCCTGCCCAACGTGGTCGGGGTGACCCGGCCCCGGGTCGGTCAACGCGTCCACCAGTTCCGGTCCCGGGTCCGGCCCGGCCAGTCCGGCGAGTCGTGTGCCCAGGCCGACACCCGGCTCCTCGGCCACGAAGACCAGGTCGGCCGGACCACCGCCGAGGGGCGCCGGGCCCGCGCAGGCCACCGCTGTCGCCCGCACTCCCGTCCGGTCGTCCCCGGCGTACGCCACCCCGGTGAGGGTCCAGCCGGGTGGCAGCGGCCACGGGCACCACAGCGGCGTGCCCGGCGGAGCCGCGGTCGCGGTGATGCGTTCCACCACGCTCGCCACGATCTCCGCTCCGATGTGCTCGGGCACGTGCAGGGGCGGCACCGGGCCGCAGCGCAGACACCTCGAGTCGGTGTGCATCAGATCCGGCGCCCTTACCGGGCCCCCGCATCTCGGACAACTCACCGCGACACTCACATCCCCACCGTTCTCCGGTGCCGCCGGTCCGTCAAGCGGGAACGTCCGATTCGGCACCCGGGCGCGGGTCAGTCCGGCGGCGGGCCGGCGTGGGCACGAATCCAGGCGTGCATCGCGATACCGCTGGCCACGCCCGCGTTGATCGACCTGGTCGAGCCGTACTGGGCGATGGAGTAGAGCTGGTCGCACGCGGCGCGGGCCGGCGCGGAGAGCCCCGGGCCCTCCTGGCCGAACAGCAGCACGCAGTCCCGGGGCAGGGTGCCGGTCTCCAACGGGCGCGACCCCGGCAGGTTGTCGATGCCGAACACCGGCAGCCGGCGCTCGCCCGCCCAGGCCACGAACTCCTCGATCGTCTCGTGATGGCGCACGTGCTGGTAGCGATCGGTCACCATCGCACCGCGCCGGTTCCACCGTCGCCGCCCGACGATGTGCACCTCGGCGGCGTTGAACGCGTTGGCGTTGCGGACCACCGTGCCGATGTTGAAGTCGTGCTGCCAGTTCTCGATCGCGACGTGGAAGCCGTGCCGGTGCCCGTCCAGGTCGGCGACGATCGCCTCGTGGCGCCAGTAGCGGTAGCGGTCGACGACGTTGCGCCGGTCCCCCTCCGCCAGCAACTGCGGGTCATAACGGGGGTCGTCCGGTGGGGTTCCCGGCCAGGGGCCCACACCCACCTCAAGCTGGTCGTCGGTCACGGTCATCAGAGGGTACGGGCCACGTCTGCGCTCGGCGCGACGACCTGCCGGTCAACCCAGTCCGAGCGCGGCGCCGAGCCGGTCCAGGAAGCGCCGGTCCGCAGGGCTGATCGGGTGCTCCGCCCGGCGTTCGCCGGGGCTGGGCACCGCGCCGCAGACGCGGGCCGCGACCGACTGCACCCACTGGCGGTACGCGGCCGAGTCGGCGGGGTCGGCGCGCCGCCCCAGCACCCGGCTCGCCGCCCGGCAGGCCGCCAGCAGGTCCACCAGATCGGTGAGCCGCTCGACGGGCTGCGGGGCGCCGTCGTGACGGGCGTAGATCGCGGCGACCACCGCGCGGACCAGATCGCTGTCGGAGGCTCGGCCCGCGGCAACGGCATCCAGGCCGGCCAGTCCTGCCAGGACACCGCGTTCCGTGCGGCCCGGCCCCGGGGCCACCGCGGCCACGAGAACCCGGCCGGGCAGACCGGTGAGCAGGTCCCACTCGGCGGCGGAATAGACAGCGGTGGTCAAGGGTGCGGCTCGGCGGCCGGCAGAGGGCGGCTCTCCGGCGACGGAGTGGCTCATCGAAACCTCCATCGCCAGCATATGCCCCGTAATGGGAACAGGGCCCCTTCCCCGGCAGAACCCGCTGCGGGGAAGGAGCCCGGGGGCTGGCTGCGACCGACTCGCGGCGACGCTCAGCGCGGCTCGGGGAAGCTGGGCCGCTCCGGATCCACTCCCTCGGGCACGGCGCTGGCCGCGTACTCCCGTTTGGGGACCATGACCTTGCGCCGGAAGACGCAGACCATCGTGCCGTCCTGGTTGTAGCCGCGGGTCTCCACCGACACCACGCCCCGGTCGGGCTTGGAACCCGACTCACGCTTGTCCAGCACGGTGGTCTCGCCGTAGATCGTGTCGCCGTGGAAGGTCGGCGCGACGTGCCGCAGCGACTCGACCTCCAGGTTGGCGATCGCCTTCCCACTGACGTCGGGCACCGACATGCCGAGCAGCAGGGAGTAGATGTAGTTGCCGACCACCACGTTGCGCTTGAACTGGCTGGCCGTCTCGGCGTAGTGCGCGTCCATGTGCAGCGGATGGTGGTTCATGGTGAGCAGGCAGAAGAGGTGATCGTCGTACTCGGTGACGGTCTTGCCCGGCCAGTGCCGGTAGACCGCGCCGACCTCGAACTCCTCGTAGTAGCGGCCGAACTGCATGCTGGTCCCCTTCGACGGGTGGCGATGGAGTTCGGCACAGCATGCCTTACCGAAGGTTAAGGCGACCGGCGGGGCGCGACGGCGGCGGAAAAGTCACACCGGTCACTCAAAACGGGGGGAGACGCAATGAGCGGCGGGGCCCTCCCCGGCACCCGCCGCCCACGCTCTGATGCCGAGAAGTGTGCCCTACGACAGCGTAGGTTCGACAGAGATCGGCGTCACATTTATCTTTTTGTAACACTACTCTCGGTGACGGTTCGGAGGTTGATCAGCGATCTCCGCAGGCCGGATACCTGCTTGTCAAGGCTCAAGTTACCGATTCGTACTGCTCAATCGGGTGGATCTCCCTGGAAACGCTCCCATCACCGCTGGTCACGCAAGTGCGTCATGCATTTGCGTTCCGCAGGCCGGGAAAGACAGACGTGGGTCGATGACCCTCGGGCCCCCTGCCAGCACGGAGGACGTTTCGTGCCCGACCGCCCGGGAATTCGATACGGTCAGCCCTGGTTCTACGGGACGTAGACAAACCGCGGTGATCGGAGAGTGCAATGGCAACCGTTGAGCTGACCTCGGCGAACTTCGACGAGGTGACCGGCAACGACGGCATCGTCCTGGTCGACTTCTGGGCCGACTGGTGTGGTCCGTGCAAGCGGTTCGCCCCGGTCTACGAGCGCTCCTCGGAAAAGCACCAGAACATCGTGTTCGGCAAGGTCGACACGGAGGCCCAGCAGGAGCTGGGCGCCAAGTTCGACATCCGGTCGATCCCGACGATCATGGCGATCCGCGACGGCGTCATCGTCTTCGCCCAGCCGGGCGCCCTTCCCGAGTCCGCACTCGAGAACCTGATCGAGCAGGTCGAGGCGCTGGACATGGACGACGTCCGTAAGCAGCTGGCCGAGCACAACCACTGAGTCGCCCACGGCGACACGCGAGGCCGGGCCCGGTTCGGGCCCGGCCTCCGTCGTACCCGGAGGCGCGCGCATGATCACCTTCCTGGGCAGGCCGGAGTGACCGTCGGCGGGACGCAAGGCAGCCGGTACATCCCGTATCGTCACGACCCGATGGAGACCCTGACCACCCGCGGGCGCGTGACCCGGCTCGGCGCGACCGCACTCGGCCTCGCCCTGCTGATCGTCGGCACCTTCTGGGGCAGCGACGACGACTTCCCGTTCGGCCCGTTCCGGATGTACTCCACCTCGAATCCGCCGAACGCACCCGCACCGGACACCCGCGTCGAGGGGGTGAACAGCTCCGGAGCCGTGATCGACCTCAACCAGGACGCGACCGGCATCCGTCGCGCCGAGATCGAGGGCCAACAGGCCCGTTACGCCGCCGACCCGACGCTGCTCACCGAGGTCGCCGACGCGTACGCCGAACGCCACCCCGACGCCCCCGCGCTGGTCGAGGTCCGCATCGTCATCCGCTGGCACGGCATCCGCGCCGGTCGACCGACCGGGCAGCACACCGACCAGACCGTCGTCCGCTGGCAGGCAACCCGATGACCCGCTGGTTGACCGAGGCCGTGCCCCGGGGCCGGGTGGCCGCCTTCCGGACCGTGATCTACCTCTTCGTCGCCGCCGACCTGGTGATCTTCACCCCCTGGGTTCGCACCCGCGTCAGCGTGCCCGGCGACCTGTACCGGCCGCTCCTGATCGGCCGCCTGCTCCCCCTGCCGACGCCAACCGAGACGTTGGTGACGGTGATCTTCTGGTCGTTGCTGGCGCTCGCACTCCTCGCCGCGACCGGCCGGGCACCCCGCCTGCTCGGCTGGGCGGTCTGCGCGCTGTACCTGGAGTGGATGATCATTGCGATGAGCTACGGGAAGGTCGACCACGACCGGTTCGGGCTGCTCATCGCGCTGGCCGTGCTGCCCACCGCCGGCCGGGCCCGGCACGGCGACACCACCCGCACCGAGGCTGGCGGCTGGGCCCTACGCGTCACCCAGATCGCGGTGATCTGCACGTACTTCCTGGCCGCCTTCGCCAAGCTGCGCTTCGGCGGCCTGGACTGGCTGACCGGCTCGGTCCTCGCCCGCGCGATCATCCGGCGCGGCACGGACCTGGCGGACCTGATCGCCCAAGTGCCGTACCTGCTGATCGTCGCCCAGTTCGGCATCGTGGCGTTCGAGCTGCTCAGCCCGGTGGTCTTCTTCCTGCCACCCCGCTGGCGACACGCCATGGTCGGCTTCTTCTACTCGTTCCACGTGGTCACCATCGCGACCATCACGATCTCGTTCGCGCCGCACCTGGCCGCGATGACCAGCTTCCTGCCGCTGGAGCGGGTCCGCCCGCTGGTCTGGGCCCGCCGGCTCATCGGCCGTGGCAGCCCCGCATCGACCTCGACGGACGTCGACACACTGCCGGACCAGGATCCCGTCGGCGCCAGCGCGAACACAGCGCCGCTCGGCGATCAGGCCCCGGTCGTCGGGCGTCCTGCCGGGCCGTAGAGCCGTTCACGGGCTTCCTGCGGCAGTGCGCAGGCCGCCGTGCCGCCCGGCAGGCGGTGCCGGTTGCGCGCCACCCAGCGGTACACCGGCCAGGCCCCGGCGCGCACCGGCGGGAACCGCAGGCCCGCCCCGGCGATCCGCCAGACCGGGCCACTGTCGGCGAGCAGCTTCGCGATGGCATCCGGACCGGCGGCACGTGCGCCGTCCGCCCCGACCCACTGCACGGCCTCCTCGCACTCGACCACGGTCAGGCCGAGCGCGTCCAGGTCCGTGAACTGCCAGGGCACCACCCGCGCACCAGTGGGGATCCGGCGCGCAATGAACTCGGCGCACTGCGTGCAGAACGCGCAGTCCCCGTCGTAGACGAAGGTCGACGTCTCCATGCTGTCCATCCTCCCCTCTCCGACCACCCGAACGACCACCGGTGTACGGCGGGTCACTTGCACTCCACTCGTACGCGTGTTCGAATAGTGGCCATGCGCTGGGACAACCTCACCGCTCCCCCGGTCGAGGGAGACCCCGAGCGGGCAGCGCCAGCGACGCCACCCCTGCCGCTGGCGCTGCCCGGCGCCATTGCCCGCACCTTCGACACCCCCGAGTTCGCCGGGATGACCTTCTACGAGGTGCAGGCCAAGTCCATCCTCAACCGCGTGCCCGGGCAGTCCCGCGTCCCATTCGAGTGGACCATCAACCCGTACCGTGGCTGTTCCCATGCTTGCACTTACTGTTTCGCGAGAAATACTCACACTTATCTCGACCTCGATGCCGGTGCGGACTTCGACCGGAAGGTGATCGTCAAGGTCAACGCCGGTGAGCTGGTCCGGCGCGAGTTGGCCGCGCCGAAATGGCGGGGCGCGCACGTGGCGATGGGCACCAACGTCGACTGCTACCAGCGGGCCGAGGGCCGCTACCGGCTGATGCCGCAGATCATCACGGCCCTGCGGGACTTCGCCAACCCGTTCTCGATCCTCACCAAGGGCACGCTGATCCTTCGCGACCTGCCCCTGCTGCGTCAGGCCGCCGAGGTCACCACAGTGGGCATCTCCTTCTCGGTGGGGTTCGTCGACGAGCAGCTCTGGCGTTCCGTCGAGCCGGGCACGCCGCATCCTCGCCGCCGGCTGGACGCGGTCCGGGCGCTCGCCGACGCCGGCTTCTCCGTCGGGGTGCTGATGGCCCCGATCCTGCCTGGCCTCAGCGACAGCGACGAGTCGATCGACGCCACCGTGTCGGCGATCGCCGCAGCCGGCGCTACCAGCCTGACCGCCCTGCCCCTGCACCTGCGTTCCGGCGCCCGGGAGTGGTACGCGCACTGGCTCGCCCGAGAGCACCCGCACCTCGTGCCCCGCTATCGCGAGCTCTACCGTGCCGGTGCGTACGCCCCTCAGGCGTACCAGCGGGAGTTGACCGCCCGGGTGCGGATCGCGGCACGCCGGCACGGGCTGCACCGCGGCGAGCGGGGCGACAACCGCAGCCTGCCCGAGCCGCCGCCACCGCCGGCTGCGGAGCAGTTGACTCTGCTCTAGTCGGCTCAGAGCTACAGTCGGCGGGTGCGTACCGCTTCGCAGATCCTCGCCGACTCCGCCGTGATCGCCGTCGTGGGTGCGTCCCGCGACCCGTTGAAGGCCGCGCACGGCGTGCCGTTGCAGATGCAGCAGCACGGCTGGCGCATCATCCCGGTCAACCCGACCGTCGACGAACTGTTCGGGGAACGGGCGTACAAGTCGCTGGCCGACATCCCGCACCCGGTCGACCTGGTGGACGTGTTCCGGCCGGCGGCCGACGCCGTGCAGGTGGTCCGGGACGCGGCGGCCATTGGTGCCCCCGCGGTCTGGCTGCAACTGGGCATCGTCTCGGCCGAGGCGCGGCGGATCGCCGAGGAGGCCGGCATGGACTACGTGGAAGACCGCTGTCTCATCGTCGAACGTGCCGCCGCCGGCCTCACCCGCCTCACCTGACCCACCCCGCTCCCGCGATCATGGAGTTGTGGTGCCAGCTTCGTGGGTTGGTCCTGGCGGTCCGCAGGGCCTGGCCAGAGAGCTGGCGAGCAGCAGGGCGAGGCGTCCGTCGGCGCGGACGGCCTCGGCGGAGAGCGTGATGCCTCTGAGTCATATTGATGCCTCACAGTCATCACGCTCGTGACCGAAGGCACGGACAGACCGACCGAGCGACGGGCAACCGATCAGCAGGCGCGGATCAGAGCTTGTACTCCTTGAGCAGGCCGCGGGAGATGATGGTCTTCTGGATCTCCGAGGTGCCCTCGCCGATGAGCAGGAACGGGGCCTCCCGCATCAGCCGCTCGATCTCGTACTCCTTGGAGTAGCCGTAGCCGCCGTGGATGCGGAACGCCTCCTGGACGACCTCGGCGCAGTATTCGGAGGCGAGCAGCTTGGCCATTCCGGCCTCGACGTCGTTGCGCTGACCGGCGTCCTTGAGCCGTGCGGCGTTGACCATGAGGGCGTGCGCGGCCTCGATCTTCGTACCCATCTCGGCGAGCTTGAATGCGATGGCCTGGTGCTTGGCGAGCGGCTGGCCGAACGTCTTGCGCTGCTGGGCGTAGCTGACCGCCAGCTCGAAGGCGCGGATGGAGATGCCGCAGGCGCGGGCGGCCACGTTGACCCGGCCCACCTCAATGCCGTCCATCATCTGGTAGAAGCCTCGGCCCACCTTGTCGGCGCCACCGAGGATCGCGGAGTCGGGCACTGTCACCCCGTCGAGGACCATCTCGGTGGTCTCGACGCCCTTGTAGCCCATCTTTTCGATCTTGCCGGGGATGGTGAGGCCGGGGGCGGTCTCGCCGAAGCCCGGCTCCTTCTCCAGCAGGAAGGTGCTCATGTTGCCGTAGACCGACTCGGCGCCGGTGTCGGTCTTGACCAGGGTGGCCACCACCGAGGAGTACGCCCCGTTGGTCAGCCACATCTTCTGGCCGTTGAGCACGTAGTTGTCGCCGTCTCGGACAGCCCGGGACTTGATCGCCGAGACGTCGGAGCCGGTCTCCGGCTCGGACATGGAGAACGCTCCGCGCACCTCGCCGGTGGCCATCTTCGGCAGGAGGCGGGCCTTCTGCTCGGCCGAGCCGTGCTGGGAGATCAGGTACGCCACGATGAAGTGGGTGTTGACGATGCCGGAGATCGACATCCATCCCCGGGACAGCTGCTCCACCACCAGCGCGTAGGTCAGCAGCGACTCGCCCAGGCCGCCGAACTCCTCGTCGATGGTGAGGCCGAACAGGCCCATCTCACGCATGCCGTCGAGGATGTCGGTGGGGTACTCGTCGGCGTGCTCCAGCCGCTGGGCGTGCGGAATGATCTCCTTGTCGGCGAAGTCCCGAACGGTCTCCAGGATCGACTGTTGCACATCGGTCAGGCCGGGCGTCTGGGCGAGTCGAGCCATCACAGCCTCCGGGGATCCGCGCACTACTCATGGGTAACTGAACGCTGGGTCAGTATCGGTCTCCGGAGCCGACGAGGCCAAGGTGACCAGTCCACACAACCGCTGTGAAAAGGTTCACCGCTGCGGGTAGCGTCCGGCAAGAGGGACTTTTCCGGCACCGGCAGGAGGAGGACAGCTGTGAGCTACCCACCGCCGTCGGGACCACCGTCAGACGAGCAGCCACCGTCACCCTACGAGCCGCCCCGGGACCAGTCGCCGTACGCGCCGCCGCCGGCCGGCCAGCCGCCGTACGCGCCACAACCGGACCAGCCGGCGTTCGAGCTGCCGGCGGAACGCTCACCGTACGGGCCACCTGCGGACGATCCGTCGCCGTACGGGCAGCAGGGGCCGCACCAGTCGGGGCACTGGAGTCAGCAGCCGCCGTACCCCCCGCAGGGCCCCTACGGTCAGTACGGCCCGCCGCCCTCCGGGCCGGGTCGGGGCACCAACGTGCTCGCGATCCTGTCGCTGGTGTTCGCCTTCGCCTTTCCGCCGGCCGGTGCCGTCCTCGGCCACGTGGCCAAGCGGCAGATCCGCACCAGCGGCGAGGAGGGTGACCAGCTCGCCACCTGGGGGCTGATCCTCGGCTACGTCTTCACCGGGCTCACCCTGCTGGCGTGCTGCGGCTGGCTGGCCCTCGTGGCCCTGGGCAACACCGGCGACAACGGCGGCTACTGACCGCCGCCACACTCAGGCCGCGGTCAGCGGAACCGGGCCTCGCGGACGCTGTTGCCGCCGTCCACCACCAGCATCTGGCCGGTGATGTACGAGGCGGCCGGCGAGCAGAGGAAGCTGATCGCCGCCGCAACCTCGTCCGGAGTGCCCGGTCGACCTACCGGCGTGCCAAGCCCCTGCTTGATCTCGGCCATCGTGGACGCTGCGGTGTAGATGGTGCCCGGTGCCACCGCGTTCACTGTCACGCCGTCGGCGATCATCTCCATCGCCAACGCCCGGGTCAGCCCGACGACGCCGGCCTTCGCCGCGGCGTACGCGGCCTCGGTGGGCAGCGCGTTGACGGGGCCGGCGGTAGCCGACAGGTTGACGATCCGACCCCAGCCCCGCTCGGCCATCCCCCCGATGAACGCCCGACTGCACAGGAACGCCGTGGACAGGTTGCGGTCGATCTCGCCGCGCCACTCGTCGTAGGTCAGCTGCGCGACCGGCCGCAGCACTCCCTGGCTGGCCCGGCTGGCCAGGCCGGCGTTGTTGACCAGCACCTCGACGTCGCCCAACTGCTCGGCGACCGCGTCGGCCAGCGCGCCGACCTCCGACTCGTCGGTCAGGTCCGCGACGAAGCCGGTCACCCCCAGCTCACCAGCGCGTTCGTGGATGCGCCGGGTGGTGGAGACGATGGCCACCCGGGCGCCCAGGTCGGCGAGTCGGCGCGCGGTCGCGTACCCGATGCCGTCCGGGCTGCCCGCGCCGGTCACCAGGGCGACCCGCCCGTCGAGCCGCATGGTCACCGGGTCGGCCAGCGCGACCGGCTCGTCGGGGCCGGGGCCGCCTGCCGGCGCGGCCGCGCGGGCACGTCGGGCCCCGCCCGGGCGGCTGACGTCCCGTCTGGGTCGGCTGCCGGAGCGGTCCGCGGCGCGCGCGTCGAATGCCATGTCGAGATCCTGCCCGTTACGACCGGCCCGAAGCAACGCGGCACCCGGGAGCGGGGTCAACGGTTTTGGTCACCCCTGGCTACCCTGACGGCGCACCCGACCTGACGGAGAGATCGCATGACCAACCCCCCGCCCTCTGGCGGCTGGCCCGACCCGGCGTGGTCGGGACAGCAGTCCGGTGACCCCACCCTCCCGGTGAGCAGTCAACCGGCACCCACCCAGCCGATCGAAGTCAACCCATACGCGCCGACCGACCCGTACGCGCCGACCAGTCCGTACGCGGGCGGCGCGCCGCAGATACCGACCCAGCCCGGCCCGTACGCGGCCACGCCCGGTTACCCGCCGCCTGGCTACCCGGGTTACGGGTACCCGCCCGCACCGAAGCAGAACGGCCTGGCCATCGCCGCGATGGTCGTCTCGATCATCGGCGCCCTCGGCCTCTGCGCGTACGGCCTCGGTGGCTACATCGGCGCGATCGGCGCGATCCTCGGCCACGTGTCCCGTAAGCAGATCAGGGAGCGCGGCGAGGGCGGCGAGGGCTTCGCCACCGCCGGCATCATCGTCGGCTGGGTCGCCACCGCGCTGGCGGTGCTGGCCACCATCGTCATCGTGATCTTCATCGTCTGGGCCGCGAACCAGGACACGTCCAGCTACGAGAGCGGCAACTACTGAGTTCGGCGAGCCGCCCCCGGGTGCGACCCGGGGGCGGCTCGGCGGTTCACTCGGCCGGTGGGGTGAACGACGAGGTACGGCTCATTCCGGCGGCCCGGCCCTTCGCGGCGACCACGAGCGCCATCTTGCGGGACGCCTCATCGATCATCTCGTCGCCGAGCATCACGGCGCCCAGCTTGCCGCCGGCCTCCGAGGTGTAGTGCTCGTACGCGTCGAGGATCAGCTCGGCGTGGTCGTAGTCGGCCTGCGCCGGCTGGTAGACCTCGTTGGCGGCGTCGATCTGACCCGGGTGCAGCACCCACTTGCCGTCGAAGCCCAGCGCTGCCGAGCGCTTGGCCACCTCGCGGAACCCGTCGACGTCCCGGATCTGCAGGAAGGGGCCGTCGATGGCCTGCTTGTCGTGCATCCGGGCGGCCATCAGGATCCGCATGAGGATGTAGTGGTACGGGTCGCCCGGGTAGTCCGGGATCAGCGCGCCGACCACCAGGGACTTCATGTTGATCGACGCCATGAAGTCGGCCGGGCCGAAGATGATGGTCTCCACGCGCGGCGAGGCGGCGGCGATCGCGTCCACGTTGACCAGCCCGGCGGCGTTCTCGATCTGCGCCTCGATGCCGATCCGGCCGACCTCCAGGCCGAGCGTCTTCTCGATCTGGGTGAGCGTCAGGTCCAGCCACTGCACCTGGGCGGCCGTCTGCACCTTCGGCAGCATGATGCAGTCCAGGTTCGCGCCGGCGCCCTCGACGACGTCGATGACGTCCCGGTAGGTCCACGGGGTGGTCAGGTCGTTGACGCGGACCACGCGGGTCTTCCCGGCCCAGTCCCCCTCGTTGAGCGCGGCCACGATGTTCTTGCGCGCGTCCGGCTTGGCCAGCGGGGCGACGGCGTCCTCCAGGTCGAGGAAGACCTGGTCGGCCGGAAGGCCCTGCGCCTTGCCGAGCATCTTGACGCTGGAACCCGGTACGGCGAGGCAGGACCTGCGGGGGCGACCGACTGCGGCCATGGATGCGCTCCTTCCAGCGTCCGGCGGGCATGCCGACGCCACCTGACGACAGAGTTGAGAACTTAACGATCCCAAAGGGCGTTGTGACGCCACGGTAACCTCGCGCCATGACCGGGGTGAATGGACCTGTGGAAGATCTCACTGGGCGTCGGCTGGTGGTGGTGACCGGGGCAAGCTCCGGCATCGGGTTGGCCGCCGCCGTGCAGCTGGCCTGCCGCGGTGACCAGGTTGTGCTGGTCGGGCGGGACCCGGCGCGCCTCCAGGCCGCAGCGGAGCGGGTACGGGAGAACTCGGGCGAGCGTCCGGAGTTGTTCCGAGCCGACTTCGCGGTCCTGGACGACGTGCGCCGGCTCGCCGAGCAGCTACGGGCCGCGTACGACCGGATCGACGTGCTCGCCAACAACGCCGGTGCCATCGCGCTGCAACCACTCACCACCGTCGACGGCTTCGAGATGTCGATCCAGGCCAACCACCTGGCCCCGTTCCTGCTGACCAATCTGCTCGCCGACCGGGTGGGACGGATCGTGGTGACCGCCTCCGGTGCGCACCGCTTCGGCGCGCTCGACCCGGACGACCTGAACGCGCCGCTGCGCGGCTATCGGCCGATCGGCGCGTACGGCACCAGCAAGCAGGCGAACATCCTGTTCACCGCCGAGGCGGCCCGACGCTGGCCGGAGATGTCCGCCTACTGCTTCCACCCGGGGGTGGTGCGCACCCGGTTCGGCAACGACAGCAGACTGGTCGCGTTCGGCATGCGGTTCATGCCGTTCCGCAGCCCGGAGAAGGGCGCCGAGACCCTGGTGTGGCTGGCCAACCAGGACGGATCCCGGCTGACCAACGGCGGCTTCTACGCCGACCGTCGCCCGCGTCGGCCGTACCGCAAGGCCAGCGACCCGCGGCTCGCCGCCCGACTCTGGGAGGCGAGCGCGAAGGCAGTCGGCATCGCTGGGTAGCGTGGCCGCCATGCTCACTCTCGTCGCGCTGGTCGAGTACGCATCCGGGGCCGAGGCCGCCGGGGGACGCTACGAGGACGCCGTGCTGGCCTTTCTCGGGCGGCACGGCGGCCAGCTGGAACGGCGGCTACGTGGCACCGACGGGCAGACCGAGGTGCACGTGATCCGGTTCGACGCCCGCGCCGGCTACGAGTCGTTCCTCGTCGATCCGGAACGGGCCGCGCTGCGCGCCGCGCTCGGCGAAGCCGCACCGACGACCCGGGTCATCGAGGTGCACGAGGTCTGACCGGGCGGACCTGCGTCTTCCCCCACTTCATCACAGGGTGGCGGGCGAGAACAAGACTTGATCTTGGAGTGGTCGGCAACCAACATCGAGGCATGGATTTCGATGCGACCGCCACCGCGCGCCGGGCCCTCTGGATCGGCGGCGGGCAATGGGCCGGCAAGTCGACAGTCGCCGTCAACCTGGCCATGCGGTTCGGTCTGACGGCATACCTCTACGACCGGCACGACGCCCGAGGGCACGACGACCGGCGCATCGCAGACCGGGTCCGGCACGGCGAACCGCCAGCCGGCCCCGATCCGGAGACGACCTGGGTCCGCACCGAGCCAGCCCGAATGGCTGCCGAGACACTGGCAGGTTTTCCCCGTCGCTTCGCGTGGGTGCTCGACGACCTCAGCGCACTGGTGCCCGGCCGCCGGTTGGTGGCCGAAGGCTGGGGGCTGCGACCGGAGTTGGTGGCACCGGTCGTCGGATCGGTACGGCAGCTGGTGGTGCTGGTGCCCACTGCCGAGTTCCGCGCCCAGCAGATCGCCCGGCTGCCGCGTGCCAGCATCGCCGCAGCGGGGGTCAGTGACCCCGAGCGGGCCCTCCGCAACAGGTGGGCAAGGGACGAACTGGTGGCGGCGGACGCAGTGGCGCAGGCCGCGCGGCTGGGCGTCCGGGTGGTCCAGGTGGATGGCAGCCTCGACGGTGATCAGCTGACCGACCTGGTCGCGGACCACTTCGCCGCGTACCTGTGAAGGCCGTCAGTCGTCCAGCGGGGTCGGGTCGGCCGGCAGCGCGGTGGGTGCCGGCCGGCGAGCGGCCCGGGCGCCGCCGAGCACCACCACCGCCACCCCGGCCAGCAGCAGCGCCATCCCGAGCAGCGCGTACGGGCGGGGAACCTGACCCAGCCAGGCCCAACCGAGCAGGGCCGCGCCGGGCGCCTCCAGCAGGATCAGCACGCTCACCGTGGTCGCCGGGATCTTCTTCAGCGCATAGTTGAACATCGAGTGCCCGAGCAGTTGGGCACCGACCACGAGGGCGAGGATGGCCAGCCAGGTCCGCCCGTCGAACCCGGTCAGCCGTACGCCACCGATCAGGCACATGACCAGCAGGAGCAGTGCGCAGATCCCGTAGCAGATGGTGGTGTAGGTGGTGGTGCTGATGCTGGTCCGCGCCCGCTCACCGAATGCGGTGTAGACGGCGGCGAACATGCCGCCGGTCAACGCCAGCACGTCGCCGAGGACTGCCCTGCCGGAGACCCCCACGTCCACCCCGGTGGCGATCGCGGCTCCGCCGACCGCCACCGCGATGCCGATCCACACGATCCGGGGCAGCCCGCGCCCCTGGGCGCGCGCGATCAGCCCCTGCCAGACCGGCTGGGTGGCGACCAGGGCGGTGGACGTGGCGACCGAGGTGAGCTGGGCGCTCGGCACCCAGGTCGCGAAGTGACCGGCCAGCGCGACCCCGGACAGGATGCAGAACAGTCCCTCCCGCCGGCCCACGCCGGTGGTCAGCCTGCGGAACTCGGCGCGACGCCGGGCCAGCGCGAAAGGGCTCAGCACTGCCACCGCGAGCAGGTTGCGCCAGAACGCGATGGCGAGCGCGGGTGCGGCGGCGTACGCGATCAGTGGCGCGGACGACGACACGGCGACCACGGCCAGACCGACCGCGCCGGTGGTCAGCGGATCCAGGGACGGCCGGGGTGAAGGTGGGGACACGGGACGTAATCCTCACACGTATGACGGACAACACGCAGGGTCATCACTCCGTTACGATCACGCGGGTCCGCGCCGCCAACCCCCGACCGCCCGGAGGCGCTCCCCCATGCCCACCTACCAGGCGGTGCTGTTCGATTTCTTCGGCACCCTCACGCGTTCGGTGCAGCGCGGTGTCGCGCACACCGACACCGCCGAGCTGCTCGGATGTGACACCGACACGTTGACCGAGGTGCTGGACCGCACGTACTACGAGCGGGCCACCGGTCGACTCGGCAACGCGGAGGCGACCCTTCGGTGGGTGTGCGCCCAGGCTGGCGTACACCCGAGCGACACCGCGGTGCGGGCGGCCGTGGCATCCCGGCACCGGGCGGTCCGCGCGGACACCTGGCTGCGGGCCGACGCCGTGCCGGTGCTGGCGGCCCTACGCCAGCGCGGCCTGCGTACCGGGGTGATCAGCGACTGTACGCACGAACTGCCGGCCTTCCTGCCACAGCTCGCGGTCGCCCGGCTGCTCGACGTGCGGGTCTTCTCGGTACAGGTTGGACGGTGCAAGCCGGACCCGGCGCTCTACCTGACCGCCTGCCAGCGGCTCGGGCTCGCCCCGGGCAACTGCCTGTACGTCGGGGACGGCGGCAGCCAGGAGTTGACCGGCGCCGAGCGGGCCGGGATGACCGCGGTCCGGCTCGCCGCGGCGGACCTGGCCACACACATGGTGTTCAACGCCGACCTGGACTGGCGCGGCCCCACAATCGGCACCCTGCGCGAGGTGCTCGCCCTGGTCGACGTCAACGCCGAGGTGGTGGGCGCCGGCGGCCGGACGGGTTGACGCACCGTTCAGCGGCGACGAACCCGGTGCAGGCGGAACGGCTTGCGGGTGGCCCGGACGGCCGGGGTGGGCCGAGGGGGCTCGGCCTGCGCGTCGGCCGGCAGGTCCGCGCCGGCCAGCGGCGTTCCGGCCGGGGTGAGCCGGTTGACCGCGCATCCGTCGGCGGCCCAGCGGGCCACCAGGTCAGCGGTCGGACCGGGTGCGTTGAGACGCTTCGCCGCCACCAGCGGCGCGGTGGTGTCCCAGGCCTCCGTGCCCGGCTGCACCCGGCTCACCTGCGCCGACCAGGTGACGATCCGACCACCGTGGTCGCCGCGCAGGGAGACCTGCGCCTCGGTGGCGTCGGCCAGACCCGGCGCTGCCTGCTCGCCCGGCCCGCTGACCACCAGGAGAGCGCCCTCCAGTGGGGCGCACCAGAGCGCGAGCGCCGGCCCACCGGAAACGCTGACCCAGGCCACTGCGGCCTTCTTCATCGCCTCGTCGACCAGCGGCGTCGACCCACGCGCGTCGTCAGTCACCCTCGCATCCTGCCGCACCTCGGCCGCTGACGCGTAGGCCGCCGGCGCTTTGGTGCGATCAGCCCACGAACGGCGGCACCGCGATCTCACCGCGCGCCACCGGCATCACCTGACCGGCGACGGTCGCGCCGACCGCCACACCGTTCGCCGCGGTGACCGTGCAGACCAGCGAGGACGGGCGGTTGATCTCCACACCCTGACGGACCGCGTAACGGGACAGCCCCTCGGCCGGCAGCAGACCGCTCGCCACCAACCAGACACCGAGGCCGAGGGCCGCCGAGCCGGTCGCCGGGTCCTCCGGGACACCCATCCCCGGCACGAAGACCCGGGCGTGCGCGGTTTGCGTGGCGGCGTCCCAGGAGAAGACGCTGACGTGCGACACCCCATAACGCTGCGCCGCCGTCGCGTTCACCCGCGCGCGGGCCACCGACTCCGGACGCACCGGGAGGTACGGGAACTCCAAACCGCAGCCGGCGACGCGGGGAGCGGGCCCGATGTGGTCGTCCGCGAGCAGCCCGGCGATCTCCAGCAACGGCTCCGGGTCCAACTCCGGCCCGAGAGTCGGCGTGCCCCCGGTCAGCGTCGCCCCCGACGCGGTCACCTCGATCGGCAGCACCCCGGCCTTGCACTCCTGGGTGACCTGCCCCACACCGAACATGCCCCGCCGGCTGGCGGTGACCGCGGCGCCGACGCTCGGGTGCCCGGCGAACGGCAACTCCTCCACCGGGGTGAAGATCCGTGCCCGGTAGGTGGCGCCGACCTGGGTCGGTGGCAGCACGAACACCGTCTCGGACAGGTTGAACTCCAGCGCGAGCGCCTGCATCTGCTCGGTGGCCAGCACTTCCGCGCCGAACACCACGGCCAGCGGGTTGCCGGCGAAAGGGCGGTCGGTGAAGACGTCCACGATCTCGTAGGCCAAGGTCGACATGTTGATAAACACTAGGCGCTTAGGCTGGTGCCCGTGAGCACGCCGACCCGGGTCTACATCGCCCGTCTCGCCGGAGTCGCCGTCTTCGACCCGAACGGTGACCAGGTGGGGCGGGTTCGTGACGCCGTGGCACGGCTGCGGGCGACCAAACGGCCCCCGGAGGTGGTGGGCCTCGTCGCCGAGATGCCGATGCGCCGCCGGATCTTCCTGTCCATCAACCGGATCACGTCCATCGACGTGGACGCCGTCGTGCTGGGCTCCGGCACCCTCAACCTGCGCCGGTTCGAGAAGCGCCCGAACGAGCTGCTGGTGCTCCAGGAACTGCTGGACCGACGGGTACAGCTCGACCCGGGCGGCCAACCCGGTGCCGTCGTGGACGTCGCGATGGAGTGCAGCCGGGGCGGCGAGTGGTCGCTGACCCGCGTCGCCGTACGGGAGCAGACCGGTCGGCTCAGCCGCCGCGGCCACCTGCACCAGGTCGAGTGGGATCGGGTGCGCGGGCTCAGCGGCATCGCCGACAACCGGGGTACGGCCAACCTGCTCGCCGTCCTGGAGGACATGCGCCCGGCCGACCTGGCCAACGCGCTGCAGGACCTGCCCGACGCCCGACGCAACGAGGTCGCTGCCGCGCTGGACGACGAGCGGCTGGCCGACGTGCTCAGTGAGCTGCCCGAGCACGATCAGGTGGAGATCCTTGCCGCCCTCGACCGGGAGCGGGCCGCCGACGTACTGGAGGAGATGGACCCGGACGACGCCGCGGACCTGCTCAACGAGCTGCCCCCACCGGAGCAGGACGTGCTGCTGGACCTCATGGAGCCGGACGAGGCCGACCCGGTGCGTCAGCTTCTGAAATACACGCCCGGCACGGCGGGCAGTGTGATGACCTCGGAGCCGGTCATCCTGCCGCCGGACGCCACCGTCGCCGAGGCGCTGGCCCGGATCCGGGAGCCACAGCTCTCCCCCGCCGTCGCCGCGCAGGTCTTCGTGACCCGGGCGCCGCAGATCACCCCGACCGGCCGCTACCTGGGCATGGTGCACTTCCAGGCGCTGCTGCGTGAGCCGCCGGCCGACCTGCTGGGCAAGGTGGTGGTCAACGACATCGACCCGCTGCGCCCCACCACCCCGTTACCGGAGATCACCCGGCGGATGGCCACCTACGACCTGGTCGCCATGCCGGTGATCGACCGGAGCAACCGGCTGGTCGGCGCCGTGACAGTGGACGACGTGCTGGACCACTCGCTGCCCCGGGACTGGCGGGACCGCGACGCCCTGACCGGCCCGGGCACCACCGACGCGGGGCTGGATGGCGCGGATGGCTGAGCAGCGGCGGAGCGAGCGGCTAGACCAGCCACGCGAGCCCCGGGGCATCAAGCTGCCCCGATTCGACGCGGAGGCCTTCGGCCGGTGGTCCGAGGGCATCGCCCGGGGCATGGGCACCGCGAACTTCATCGTCGTCATGACGGTGGTGATCGCGATCTGGTTCGTCTGGAACACGCTGGCCCCGACGGACCTGCGCTTCGACCCGTACACCTTCACGTTCCTGACCCTGGTGCTGTCGTTGCAGGCCAGCTACGCGGCGCCGCTGATCCTGCTGGCGCAGAACCGGCAGGCCGACCGGGACCGCGTGGCCCTGGAGGAGGACCGGCGGCGAGCCACCGCGCAGAAGGCGGACACCGAGTACCTGGCGAGGGAGATCGCCGCACTGCGGATCGCGATGGGTGAGGTGGCCACTCGCGACTTCCTCCGCTCCGAGCTGGCCCGGCTGGCCGAGGAACTGGACGAGGCGGGGCAGCGCCGGCAACGGCTGGAACGCCGCCAGCAGGACAAGGACATCCGGCAGGAGAAGCGCGGCAGGCGACCGACCGACGGTGTCGGCCTGGACGAACCACGCGACGACCTGGACGGCGACTTCGCCCGGGACGCCCGGCCGGACGGCACCGAGCCCCGCCCAGCGGACGGCTGATCAACAGGTCATCGATTGGCTCACACCACCCCGGCCAGCGGCGGCAGCGGATGCCCCGCGACGTAGCATTGCGGGCATGTCAGCACCCGTGAGCACCGTCGAGGACGCGATCCAGGCCGCCCTGGCCACCGTCAACGACCCGGAGATCCGCCGGCCCATCACCGAGCTGGGCATGGTCCGCTCCGCCACGATCGCTGCCAGCGGTGTCGTACGCGTCGAGCTCCTACTCACCGTCGCCGGCTGCCCGCTCAAGGACAAGCTGCGTAACGACATCACCGCCGCCGTTGCAGCGGTGCCCGGCGTCACCGGCGTGGAGATCGACTTCGGTGTGATGACCCCCGAGCAGCGGCAGGGGTTGCAGTCGCAGCTGCGCGGCGGCGGCGCCACCGAGGAGCCCGTCATCCCGTTCGCCCAGCCCGGCTCGCGCACCCGTGTGTACGCGGTTGCCAGCGGCAAGGGTGGCGTCGGCAAGTCCAGCGTGACTGTCAACCTGGCAGCGGCCCTCGCCGCCCGCGGGCTCGCCGTCGGCGTGGTCGACGCGGACATCTACGGCCACTCGGTGCCCCGGATGCTCGGCACGGAGGCCCGGCCCACCCGCGTCGAAGACATGATCATGCCGCCGCAGTCGCACGGCGTGAAGGTGATCTCCATCGGCATGTTCACCTCCGGCAACGCCGCAGTGGTGTGGCGCGGCCCGATGCTGCACCGGGCGTTGCAGCAGTTCCTGGCCGACGTCTACTGGGGCGACCTGGACGTGCTCCTGCTCGACCTGCCCCCGGGCACCGGTGACGTGGCCATCTCGCTGGCCCAACTGCTCCCCAACTCGGAGATCCTGATCGTCACCACCCCACAGACCGCCGCCGCCGAGGTGGCCGAGCGGGCCGGTGCGATCGCCCTGCAGACCCACCAGCGGGTGGTTGGCGTCATCGAGAACATGTCCTGGCTGGAGCTTCCGGACGGCTCACGGATGGAGATCTTCGGTGCCGGGGGTGGCACGGCCGTCGCCGAGTCGCTGAGCCGGACCATCGGCGCGCAGGTGCCGCTACTCGGGCAGATCCCGCTGGACACGCGGGTCCGCGAGGCCGGCGACGCGGGCAACCCGATCGTGCTGGCCGAGCCGGAGTCCCCGGCCGCGCAGGCACTCAACGCCGTTGCCGACCGGCTCGCGCTGCGCCGTGAGTCGCTGCTCGGCAAGCCGCTCGGCCTCAAGCCCGCCGGTCGCTGACCACCACGAACACCGCCAGCCCGTCGGCCACTGTTGGCCGGCGGGCTGAGTCGTGTCTGCGGGTGGGCAGTCCAGCCCCGCGGCGCATGGTCAACTCGGGTTTCTGAAAGAACTCGCTCTTCTATCAGGCCATCGAACGCATCCCGCTGGGTCCGGCGGTGACGCTGAAGTCGGGGCATTCCGCGCCGATTTAAGGCCGACTTTCAGAAACCCGAGCTGATCAAGGCGGGCGCTGGCCGCGCGAGCATGAGGGAAGACCGCGGAGGCCGGGCCGAGCCGGGCACGGGTCGGTCAGGTGGCGTCGTCGTAGCTGACGCGGGGGGCCGGCGCCGAGGGGCTGGTGGTGGCCGTGCCGGGCCGGGCGCCGTCCGACCTCAGGTCGGCGGCGCTGGCCACGTCCTTGAGGTCGTCGTGCACGCTGCTGACGTCGGCGCGCAGGTTGTCGTAGACGCCCTGCAACGGCTTACGGATCGCCGCCTCGTCCTCCTCGCTGAGGAGGTGCTTGCGAATGAACGCCTTCGGGTGCAGGTCCTCCAGCTGGATGTCGGTGCCCAGCTCGCGACTCAGGTCACCGGTGGCGTTGCGGGCCATGTTGCGCAGGTTGCGCACCAGCCGCAGGCCGTCGGTGATGACTGCGGGCAGCCGGTCACCGAAGATCAGCAGCGCCAGGAGCAGCAGCGCTCCGATTTCCCACCAGTTCAGGTTGTCGAGCATCCCGCTGGCCTCCTCTCGGCGTCAGCAGCAAGACTACGCACGCCGGGAGGCGTTCGGGCAAGGGGTGAGCCGCTGTTCACTTCGCGTCCGCGGCGAGAGTTACCGAGGTGTTCTGCCGGTCGGAGCCCCGCCGGAACTCGACGGTCACCACCGATCCGGGCGCGTACTTGCGTACCAGCGCGGTCAGGTCCGTCGGCTCGGTCATCGGCCGGCCGTTGATCTTGAGGATCACGTCGCCGACCTTCAACCCGGCGCTGTCCGCCGGGCCGGACGGCTCCACCTTCCCCAGCCGCAGGCCACCCCCGAGTGCTCCGGTCGGGCCGTCCACGCCGGCGCCGATCACCGTACGCCGGGCCTTGCCGGTGCCGATGATGTCCTGGGTCACCCGCTTGGCCTGGTTGATCGGGATGGCGAAGGCGAGGCCGATGTTGCCGGCCTCCTGCCCCTCGGCGACCAGTGACTTGATGGTGGAGTTGACCCCGACCACCCGCCCGGCGCCGTCGACCAACGGCCCGCCGGAGTTGCCGTGGTTGACCGCGGCGTCGGTCTGGATCGCCGCGTAGTAGCGCACCGGCCCGCCCGGCTCACCGGCCTGCATCGTCCGGTCCAGGGCACTTACGATGCCGGCGGTGACCGTGTTGGCCAGCGAGAGCGGTGAGCCCATGGCGAGCACCGGGTCGCCGACGGCCAGCGCGTCGGAGTCCCCGAACTCCACCGCCCGCAGGCCGGGCCGGCTCACCTTGATCACGGCGATGTCCGATTCCGGGTCCTGACCGACGATGGTCGCCGGCGCGGTGCTGCCGTCGTTGAAGACCACCGAGGCCTTGCCGGTGCCGCCGGCCACCACATGGTCGTTGGTGATCACATGACCGTCGGCGGTGGCGATGAAGCCGGAGCCCTCACTGGTGCCGCCGAGACTGCTCACCCGCACGGTGACCACGCTGGGCAGGACCCGCTCGGCGACACCGGCCAGTGACTCCGGCTTGCGCTGGGCCAGCGCCGGGGCCTCCGCCGGCGCACCGCCGAGCACCACCTCACCGGCCCCGCCGCGGACCGCGAACGCGTAGCCGAGCGCGCCGCCGAGGGTGCCGGCCAGCAGTGCGGTGAGTACGGGGATGAGCAGCAGGTGACGCAGCGTCGGTCGGCCCGGCGCGTCCGGGTCGGTGACCGCCTCGGGCTCGGTGCCGGTCGCCACCACGCTGGGCACCACCACCGCGGTCGGCGCAGCCGGGTCCCGCCACGGATCGGCAAGCGCGTCCGACCACCAGGGCGACGCCCCGGCCGTGCCGGACGTGCCGGGTGCCGGCCAGCTCGGCGAAGCCCCGGCCGGGCCGTAGGTGCCAGGTGCCGGCCAGGGCGACGCCCCGGCTGAGCCGTACGCGCCAGCTGCGGGCCAGGGCGGCGCCCCAGCCGGGCCGTACGTGCCGGGTGCGGGCCAGCTCGACGAGGGCCCCACGGGCGGCGCAGCGGCCCCGGGCGTCGTCGGCGGGTGCCCTGGTGCCGGGCCGCCGGCTGACGGCACGATGGGCACGTTGCCAGCCCCCGGCGTGGTCGGCGATCCCGCCGGAGGGGTCCCTGCCCCGGGCGGTCCCGCCGGGGTCTCACCGCCCCGGCGCCAGTCCCAGCCGTCGGTCACGTCGGTGCCTCCCAGTCCGTCCCCGGATCCCGCGCCGCGTCGCCCGGCCACGGGCCGGTTCGGTCGCGGCTGACGGGATACCGCCTCCAGGATTGCACGGATGCCCCCGATGGAGTCACCGCTTGCCCCGGTGATCGCAACAGGCGGAGGCGCGGCTGCGCCTCATGACGGTCGCCTCTACGCTCACAGTGCCAACCCGCCCCCGCACCACGCACCGCCCCCGGAGGTGCCCCATCGCCACGGTCGCCGGTTCCGGCAGTTCGACGGCACAGGCTCAACAGTTCGCCGAGTCGTACGTCACCGAGGACCTCGTTCTGCGCACCGCCCGCAGCCTGGCCCGGGAGGTGGGCCTCGACGCGGTCACCCCCGGCGCGGGAGCGGCGCTGCGGCTGCTGGCCGCTGCCGGCAACGCCCGCGCCGTGGTGGAGATCGGCACCGGCACCGGGGTGAGCGGCGTCTGGCTGCTCCGCGGCATGCGCGCCGACGGCGTGCTCACCACCATCGACGTGGAGGTGGAGCACCAGCGGATCGCGCGACGGATCTTCGCCGAGGCGGGCTTCGCCGCCGGCCGTACGCGGATCATCACCGGTCGCGCGTTGGACGTGCTGCCCCGGCTCGCCGACGGCGCGTACGACCTGGTCTTCGTGGACGCGGAGGCGACCGGTTTCCACGCCTGCGTGGAGGCGGCGCTGCGGTTGTTGCGCCCGGGGGGCGTGCTCGCGCTCAACGGTGTGCTGGCCGGCGGCCGGATCGGTGACCCTGCCGCTCGGGACGCGGAGACGGTGACCGTCCGCGAGACGATCAAGGCGGTCCGGGAGTCGGAGCACTGGATCCCCGCTCTGCTTCCGGTCGGCCACGGGGTGCTCGCCGCGGTGAAGTGCTGACCTGGTCAGTCGACGCTGGCCAGCCAGCGCAGCAACCACCGGACGCCCCAGCCGGTGGCACCTTTGCTGACCTCGGCGTGGTCGCCGTCCGCCCAGGACGGGGCCGACATGTCCAGGTGCAGCCAGCGGTCGCGTAGGTCGCCGGTGAACTCACGCAGATAGAGGGCGGCCAGCACCGAGCCGGCACCCTGTGCCGGCGCGCTGTAGAGGTCGGCGATCTCGCTGCCCAGGTATTCGACGTAGTCGCCGTGCAGCGGCATCCGCCACACCGACTCGCCGGCTGCCTCGGCCGCGGCCCGCACGTCGGCGGCCAGCTGGTCGTTCTCGCTGTACAGGGCGGCGGTGCGCTTGCCCAGGGCTACGGCGTTGGCGCCGGTGAGGGTGGCCAGGTCGAGCAGCAGGTCCGGCTTGAGCTGCTGCACCGCGTACGCGAGGGCGTCGGCGAGGACCAGCCGGCCCTCGGCGTCGGAGTTGGTCGTCTCGCTGGTCGTGCCGCCGTAGTGCCGGACGACGTCGCCGGGGCGGAACGCGGAGCCGCTGACCATGTTCTCGGCGAGCGGGGCCAGCGTGGTGATCCGGACCGGCAGCCGCAGCATGGCGGCGCCCACTGTGGCGGCCACGACGGCGGCGGCGCCGGCCATGTCCTTGCGCATCAGCTTCATCGCCGGCACCGGCTTGATCGAGATGCCGCCGGTGTCGAAGGTGATGCCCTTGCCGATCAGCACCACGTGCGTACGCGCGTCGGCGGGGTGCCAGTCCAGTTCGACGAGTCGGGGGCCGCTGGCCGAGCCGCCGCCCACGGCGAGGATGCCGCCGAAGCCCTCGGCGGCCAGCTCGTCCGGGCCACGGACCCGCAGCCGCAGGTCCGGCAGGTCGGCTGCGGCGGAGGCCACCTGCTCGGCGAACCACTGCGGGTTCTTCAGCGAGCTGGGGGTGTTGGTCAGGTCGCGGGCGAGGTGGGTCATCGCCGCGGTGGTCTGGGCCGTGGTGACGATGGCCTCGAACGCGCCCGGGTCGGCCAGCAGCAGATCGACGCTGCTGAGCGCCGGTGTGGGGCCGGCCTCGGTCATGCGGAACCGGTACGGGGCGAGCAGCAGCCCCTCGGTGAACCCGCGGACGGCGGCCGGAGTCACGCCCTCCGGCAACGCGATGGTGATATGGATCTCATCTGCGGCGGAGCGGGCCAGGGCCGCGCCAGCCGTCCGCCAGGCCGCCTCGTCGCCGTCACCGATGCCGAGCAGCAGCAGCCGGCCGGGAGTACGCCCGGGGCGGAGCTGGGTGTGGATCTCACCAGCCCGGCCGCTCAGTCGGGCCGCCGGCACCAGCGCGGCGGCCTCGTCGGCCGTGCCGTCCGGGGGTGCCACGGCGGTCGAGACGGGCTCGGCCGAGGTGTCACCTCCCGCTGCCGCATCGGCGGTGCGAACAGGCAGGACGAGCACGTCGAGCCGGTCGGGCTCGGCGATCAGACGGATGGCGAGCACGCGGGACCGTACCTCCAGGAAAGTGTCGCGGAGCGGAACCGAGCCCGCCTGCCCGCGCCGATGAAGACCCTGAGCCACCGGCGTTACCGGTGGCTCAGGGTCGCAAGAACGCTCCGGGCGGCGTGAGCCGCCCGGACCACTCCTTACTCAGCCGGCCGCCGCCTTCAACGCGTCACCGAGCGCGTTGGCCTCGTCGGGAGTCATCTCGACGACGAGCCGGCCACCGCCCTCCAGCGGGACCCGCATGACGATGCCCCGCCCCTCCTTGGTGACTTCCAGCGGACCGTCGCCCGTCCGCGGCTTCATCGCCGCCATGTTGTCTCCCCTCAGACCTACACCAGGGTCGGTGGGTTGCCCCACAGCCACTTCGTCTCGACCACCCGCAACGGTCACGGGGGTGTCGCCCAACGATTTTCCCTGATGAACACCGCCGGACCCAAACCGGAGCAGCATTGATGTAACAGCATCTAGCTTATCTTGAGAAGGCCTGTCACAATGTGCGGTCATGCAGGCACGGTCGGCACTCTTCGACCTGTACGGCGACCACCTCCGTCCGAGGGGTGGCCGTGCACCCGTTGCTGCCCTGGTCAAGCTGCTGGCGCCGCTGGGAATCGCACCGCCAGCCGTTCGCACCGCAGTGTCTCGGATGGTGCGCCAGGGCTGGCTGGAGCCACTCCGACTGGTCTCCGGACCGGGATATTCGATCACACCGAAAGCAGCCCGACGACTCGACGAGGCAGCGGCCCGGATCTACCGGACCGGCCGGGTCACCTGGGACGGCCGGTTCGATCTGCTGGTGCTGGAGGCCCCCGGCTCCCGACGGGACCGGCAGCGGCTCGCCTCCAACCTGAGCTTCCTCGGCTACGGCACCCTCGACGAGCAGACCTGGGTCGCCACCCGCCCCGCCGAGGACGTGGACCTCCTCCTCGCCGAGGCCGGCATCCGGTTCGAGCGGTTCACCGCCTCGCACTTCGCCGGCACCCCCGGCGCGATGGGTGTGGTCCGGCGGGCGTGGAACCTCACCGAGATCGGCCACGCCTACGAGCGGTTCGTCGCGGACCAGCGCCCGCTGCTCGCGGCGGTCACCGTGCGCAGCAGCGACGAGGAGGCGTACGCGACCCGGTTCCGGCTCGTGCACGCGTGGCGTACGTTCCTCTTCCAGGACCCGCAGCTGCCCCCGGCGCTGCTGCCCGAGCGCTGGCCCGGCACCGCCGCGGCCAGTTTCTTCGACCGGCACGCGGCACGTCTGCGTCCGGCCGCCGACCGGTACGTCGAACAGTGCCTCGACGCCGGCAACCGCCTCGTCCGACAGAAGGGTCGTTAGACACGTGACCGAGCCGCTGCTGGTCGACCGGACCGACGCCGTCGTCACCCTCACGCTGAACCGGCCGAACGCGATGAACGCGCTCGACGTGGCGCTCAAGGAGGCGCTGCGGGACGCCCTGGCGGAGTTGGAGACCGACCGGTCCTGCCGCGCGGTCGTGCTGGCCGGGGCGGGCGGATCGTTCAGCGCCGGCCAGGACCTGCGCGAGCACGTGTCGACGCTGGAGAACTCCGCCAGTGACCCGCTGGGCACCGTGCGGGCGCACTACAACCCGATCGCCGCCCGACTGGCCAACCTGCCCAAGCCGGTGGTCGCCGCGGTCCGTGGGATGGCCGCCGGGGCAGGCGCGTCGTTGGCGTTTCTCGCCGACATCCGCATCGGCGGGCCGACGACCAGTTTCCTGATGGCCTTCGCCAAGGTCGGCCTCGCCGCCGACACCGGCGCCTCCTGGACGCTGCCCCGACTGGTCGGCCACGCCAAGGCGGTGGAGCTGCTGATGCTGGCCGAGCCGGTCCGCGCCGAGGAGGCCTGCCGGCTGGGGCTGCTCAACCGGCTGACCGACGACGACGAGCAGGTGCTGCCGGCAGCACAGGAGTTGGCCGCCCGCCTCGCCGCCGGCCCCACCGTCGCGTACGGGGCGATCAAGCGGCAACTCTCCATCGCCGACGCCGGCACCCTCGCCGACGCCCTCGCGGCCGAGGCGCAGGCCCAGTCGATCTGCGGTGCCACCGCCGACCACAGGGAGGCCACGCTCGCCTTCGTCGCCAAGCAGAAACCGGTCTTCGAGGGACGCTGAACGCGATTCGGACGCCGCCCTTACCGTCCTCGAACACGGGCCACCTAGCGTCGGCCGGTATGAGCGATCGTGAAGCGGTGGCGCACCTGCTGCGCCGGGCCACCTTCGGGCCGACCGCGGACGAGGTGGACGCGGCCGAGCGGGCCGGCCCGGCGGCGACGCTGGACAGGCTGCTCGCCCCCGGTCGGGCCGACCGTGGTGCGGCGGCCACCCCACCGCCGGCGCTGGCCGGGGACCCGTACGCCCGGCTGACCGGCGAATCCACCCGGGAGCAGCGGCAGCAGGCCAACACGGAGCGCCGTGAGCAGCTCCAGCAGGTCACCGGGTGGTGGCTGGACCGGATGGTGGCCGCCGAGGACGGGCTGACCGAGAAGCTGCTCTTCTTCTGGCACGGGCACTGGGCGACCAGCGCTCAGAAGGTCAAGTCCGCGCGGACGATGCTGGGTCAGTTGGAGACGCTGCGCCGCCACGGACGGGGTCCGCTGGGCCCGCTGGTCGCGGCGATGGTGCGCGACCCCGCCCTGATCATCTGGCTGGACGGGCAGAAGAACACCCGCAAGGCACCGAACGAGAACCTGGCCCGCGAGCTGATGGAGCTGTTCACCCTCGGCATCGGCAACTACACCGAGGCGGACGTGAAGGCCGGCGCGCGCGCCCTGACGGGCTGGGTGGTCGACCGGCGTACCGGTGTCGCCCGGTTCGAGGCCAGGCGGCACGACCCCGGCGAGAAGACCATCCTCGGGCAGAGCGGCCGGTTCGACGCCGAGGCGTACGCCGGGCTGCTGGCCGCCCAACCCGCGGCGGCGACCTTCGTGGCCGGGCGGCTCTGGTTCCGCTACGCGGGCACCGAGGTGCCGGCACCGGACAGCCTGGCCGGCGCGGACACCGCCGCGACCCTGCGCGCGCTCTTCTCCACGCCGGCCTTCGCCCAGTCCCGGGGCACGCTGGTCAAGCAGCCGGTGGAGTGGCTGGTCGGTGCGCTACGCCAGCTCGGCATCCGGCCCTCCGCCCTGCCCGAGCAGCAACGCAAACAACTGCTGGCCGGTCTGAACGCCCTGGACCAGGTGCCGCTGCGACCGCCCAGCGTGGGCGGCTGGCCCGCCGGGGCGGCCTGGCTGACCACGTCGTCGTTGCAGGCCCGTCTGCGCACTGCCGGGATGCTCGCCGCCGCAACGGCACCAGCGGTGCTGGCCCGGCTCACCTCCGCACCCACCGCCGGCCGACCGGACGCACTGGCCCGACTGCTGGTGGTCGACGGCTGGAGCGCGCGCACCCGTGCCGCCCTCACGCCGCTGGCCGACGAGCCCCGCAAGTTGCTGGCCGCCGGCCTGGTCAGCCCCGAATACACAGTCAGCTGAGCGGAGGAGTCGACATGGACACCCTGACCCGACGCAGGTTCCTGCTGACCAGCGGGGTGGTCGGCGCGGGCGCGCTGGCCGCCGGAGCCGGCGCGTACAGCCTGCGGGACCTGTTGGACACCAGCGGGGACCGCGATCCGCAGACCCGCACGCTGGTGCTGGTGACCCTCTACGGCGGCAACGACGGGCTCAACACGGTCATCCCGTACGGCGACCCGGCCTACCGGGCGGCCCGCCCCGAGCTGGCGTACCCGGACGGGGAGGTGCTGCGGCTGGACGACGACTTCGGTCTCAACCCGGCGCTGGCCGGCCTGCACCGGCGCTGGTCCGGCGGCGGGCTGGCGATCGTGCGCGGGGTCGGCTACCCGAAGCCGGATCGCAGCCACTTCCGGTCGATGGACATCTGGCACACCGCGCAGCCGGACCGGCCGGGCAACACCGGGTGGCTGGGCCGTTGGCTGGACTCCGCCGGCGGCGACCCCCGGCTGGCGGTCTCCTTCGAGCCGGCGCTGCCGCCGCTGCTGGCCGGGGCGCAGAGTGCCGGCGCCGCCGTGCCGGTGACCGAACGGAAGACCGCCAAGGGCCTGTCCGCGGAGACGCTGGCCGCCCTCGCCGCCGCCCAGGCCGGTGAGTCGGCGGCCCGGAGCCGGGCCGCCGCCTGCTTCGCCGACCTGCGGTCGGTGGACGAGATGATCCGCCAGGTACGCGACGCCGCCGACCCGGACACGGCGGACCCGGACGGCGAGCAGGCACCCGCCACGGCGACGGGCGGGGCACGGACCCCGCTGGATGCGCAGCTGGACCTGGTCGCGCAGTGCGTCGA
Organism: Micromonospora sp. MGP-C2; assembly: GCF_057766525.1. Lineage (NCBI taxonomy): Bacteria > Bacillati > Actinomycetota > Actinomycetes > Micromonosporales > Micromonosporaceae > Micromonospora > Micromonospora sp. MGP-C2. Next base: position 4,945,998 of record NZ_JBYMEN010000002.1, on the reverse strand, counting down.
GGCGGGAGTGTCCACGCGGGCGTTCTCGGTGTCGCTCGGTGGCTTCGACACGCACGCGGACGAGAAGCAGTTGCAGGCCGTCCTGCTGGGCCAACTGGACCGCGCGTTGACCGGGTTCGCCGACCGGATGAGCCGCACCGAGGCGGGTCGGAAGGTGGTGGTGGCGGTCTACTCCGAGTTCGGCCGGCGCGTACGGGCGAACGCCTCGGACGGCACCGACCACGGCACAGCCTCGGACGTGCTGCTGCTCGGCGCGGGCGTACGCGGCGGTTGGCACGGAGCGGCGCCGAGCCTCACCGACCTCGACGACGGCGACCTGAAGTTCACCACCGACTTCCGGGACGTCTACGCCACCCTGCTGGAACGGGTGCTGGACACCGACCCGGGCCCGATCCTCGCCGACTGGCGGGGCCGAGTGGACAAACTGTTTTAGGGCGTGTTTCGGAAGTGCTGGCCGGCCGACACTCCCGAAACACGCCCTAGTCGTCCTCTTCCGGGTCCTGATTGGCCTCTGCGCCCAGCACGAACGCCTGCATGGCCAGCTCGTCACCGGCCGGCGACACGAAGGCGGGCAGCTCGCGGGGGCCCAGCTCCTGCACGTAGGACCAGAACAGCCGGACCGCCTCGGCCGGCGTGGCCGCCTCGATGGGCAGGTCGAGGCTGACCAGCCAGGTGCGCCGCGCCGGGGGCGGGCCGAGCTGGTCGGCCAGCGCCCGGAAGGCCGCCGGCTCCAGCGCGGTGACCGGCCCGTCGAGCGTCAGCAGGTCGGCCGGCGCCGGCTCGTCGAAGGCCCTACGGGTGTACGCCACGACGAGCGTCCCCGGCTCGACGTCGGACTGCGGGTCATCCGGGTCTTCCCGGTGGCGCTGACCCGTCGCGGCGACCCGGCCGAGCGCCACCAGCCGTGGCGGCGCGTCGACCAGCACCGCCACCTGGTCTCCCGGGCCCGGTCGGACGACGCCGGTCAGACCGGTCAGCTCCAGCGTGTCGTGGTGCACGAGCCGCTCGGCTTCGTACCGTTCGGCTGGCAGCAGCACGGCCCAGGTGCCCACCCCGTCGGCACGGCCGGGGCCACCGGCCCGGTACGCGGTCTCGGTCGTCATGCCTGTCATCTCATCATGTCGCCGATGGGAGGGTGACGTGACAGCCGACGATGTGATCGTCGACCATGCCGGTGGCCTGCATCAGCGCGTACGCGGTGGTCGGGCCCACGAACCGGAAGCCGCGCTTCTTGAGCGCCTTGGCCATCGCCGTCGACTCTCCAGTGATCGGCGCCAGCTCGGCGAACGAGGCGGGACGGGCCGGCCGGCGCTCCGGAGCGAAGGACCAGAGCAGCGCGGACAGCCCCTCCGGCAGCTCCAGTGCGGCGCGGGCGTTGGCGATCGCCGCCTCGATCTTGGCCCGGTTACGGACGATGCCCGCGTCGGCCAGCAGCCGGGTCACGTCGGCATCGCCGTATGCGGCGACGGTCGGGAGGTGGAACTCGTCGAAGGCCAGCCGGAACGCCGGGCGCTTGCGCAGGATGGTCAACCAGGACAGGCCTGACTGGAACGCCTCCAGCGTCATCCGCTCGTAGAGCGCGTCGTCGCCGCGCACCGGCCGCCCCCACTCGGTGTCGTGGTAGACGGCGTAGTCGGGGGTGCTCGACCCCCACGCGCAGCGCGCCAGGCCGTCGGCGCCGATCACCAGGTCTGTCACCTCGTACACGCTAGGGCATCGCACCGACACCCCATTGCCACCGGGCGTTGGGCTGCCTAAGGTGCTGGTTACCGACCGGTAGCTCGGGGTCACCCAGCGGTGCGCCCCGACCGGCGACGGCGAGCGGAGGCCGCGCGATGAAAGAATTCCCGGACGTCATCGCCTGGTCGATCCCGGCCTTCGTGCTGCTCATCGTGCTGGAGCGGGTCTCCTACCTGCTGCACCGAGACGACGACGAGGTCGGCTACGGCGGCGCCGACACCGCGACCAGCCTGGCGATGGGCCTGGGCAGCATCTTCACCGACCTGCTCTGGAAGGTGCCGATCGCCGCCGCGTACGCGCTGCTCTACGCGCTCACCCCGCTGCGGGTGGCCGAGGTCTGGTGGACCTGGCCACTGATCCTGCTCGCGCAGGACTTCTTCTACTACTGGTCCCATCGCGGCCACCACGTGATCCGGATCCTCTGGGCCTCGCACGTGGTGCACCACTCATCGCAGCGGTTCAACCTCTCCACGGCGCTGCGCCAACCGTGGACCGGGCTGACCAGTTGGGTCTTCTACATCCCGCTGATCCTCATCGGCGTACACCCGGCGGTGGTCGCGTTCTGCGGCTCGGTCAACCTGCTCTACCAGTTCTGGATCCACACCGAACGCATCGACCGCATGCCACGCTGGTACGAGGCGGTGTTCAACACCCCGTCGCACCACCGGGTGCACCACGCCTCCCAGGGCGGCTACCTGGACCGCAACTTCGGCGGCATCCTGATCGTCTGGGACCGGCTCTTCGGCTCGTTCGCCGCCGAGCGGGAGCGCTGCGTGTACGGCCTCACCAAGAACGTCGGCAGCTACAACCCTGTCCGGGTGGCCTTCCACGAGTACGCGTCGATCGCCCGGGACCTCCGCGCCGCAGCGACCTGGCGGCATCGGGTCGGGCACCTCTTCCGAGCGCCGGGCTGGCAGCCGGCACCGGGCGCGGTCAGGGCAGTTGGCCCTGCTCGACCAGACGGGCGAACCTCTTCAGCGCCTGGGTGAGGCCGAGCTTGGAGCCGGGCCAGAGCAGCGGCCAGGCCAGTCGACCGGCCCGGCCGCCCGGCAGGTGGAACCACTCGTGCCAGACGACCTGGGTGCGGGCCCGGCCCAGCTGGGTGCAGCGCAGCACGCCCGGGCCGCGCAGCAACTGACCGTGGTGCACGACGCCGATCTCGTACGGTTCGTCGACCCGCACCACCCGCATCTCGTCGCGCAGTGTGGCCCGGCCGACCGCGGTCACCGCCTCGATCCGGCTGCCCTCGCGCCCGTCACCCTCGACCACCCGGACACGGGTGAACGGGATCCAGTCGGACTGGCGCTCCCAGGCGAGCAGCGCGGCGAAGACCTGCTCCGCCGGGGCGTCGACGATCACCGTGGCGGTCACCTCGCCGGCGCCGGGTTGGGCTGCCTCCCGAAGGTCGTCAGCGCCTCCCGGGTCGGTCACGCCGACTCCGACCGGACCACCACGTCGCGCTGCCCGGTGCCGTCGGCGGACGCGCCGTCGGTCTGCTCACGATCGGCCGGCTCGCTGTCGACCGGCGGCTCGCCGTCGAGCGGGGCCACACCGTCGGAATCCGCCGGAGACGACGTGGCGGCGGGCAGCGGGTCGGCGTCGGAACCCACGACATCGGTCGATGACGTGTTGTCGTCCGGGTTGGCCACGTCCGCGTTCGTCGCCTTGCTGGCGGACTGCTCACGGGCCTGGCGCAGCGCCTCCGCGTCGTCGGTGCGGCCTTCACGCAACGCGGTGACCTCCGCCTCCAGAACGCCGATCAGCTCGGACTTGTAGCCGATGTCGTAGGCGGCGCGGCGCATCGCCTGATCGACCTGGGCCATCCGGTACCCGCGCAACCCGGTGTCGAAACGGACCGCCCCCACGTCGGATTCGCGCAGCGGACGGGTGCCCGGCAACGCCACGGCCTGGGAGTCCGGTTCGGTGGGCACCAGGCCGGGATCGCGGCCGCTGACCAGCACCGTAACGCCGAATATCACCGCCGCGACGGTCAATGCCACGACCAGAAGGAGCAGAAGCTGACCCATGTACTGATCGTGGCATGGCAGCCGGCCAGGAGCGACCCCGCCACCCGTTCCGATCATGATCGGTGCGGACTCCCGCCCACGGTTCTCCTCCGTCGACCGACTAGCGTCGGGACCGGCCGACGCGGCGGCGACGGCGCGGACTCTCAGGAGGCGGCATGGCGGGGGCGCTTCGGCTGGGTGGGCGCACGTTCGCCCCCGGCGAGCTGGTGGTGATGGCGATCATCAACCGCACGCCGGACTCGTTCTTCGACCGGGGGGCCACCTTCGCCGCCGACGGCGCCCTGCGCGCGGTGGAGCGGGCGGTGGCCGAGGGCGCGGCCATCATCGACATCGGCGGGGTCAAGGCCGGCCCCGGCGCGGACGTGGGCGCCGCCGAGGAGATCCGGCGCACGGTGGACACCATCGCCGCCGTCCGGGCCGCGTTCCCGGAGGTGGTCATCTCCATCGACACCTGGCGCGCCGAGGTGGCCACGGAGGCCGTGGCGGCCGGCGCCGACCTGCTCAACGACACCTGGTCGGGTGCCGACCCGGCGCTGGCCCGGGTGGCCGCGCAGACCGGCGCGGGCCTGGTCTGTTCGCACGCCGGCGGCCTGGTCCCCCGGACCAGGCCACACCGGGCCGCCTTCGACGACGTGGTCGCCGACGTGGTGGCGACGGTGACCGGTCTCGCCGAGCGCGCGGTGGCGGCAGGGGTACGCCCCGACGGCATCCTCATCGACCCGGCACACGACTTCGGCAAGAACACCCGGCATTCCCTGGAGATCACCCGCCGACTGGACGAGCTGACCTCGACCGGCTGGCCGGTGCTGGTGGCGCTCTCCAACAAGGACTTCGTCGGCGAGACGCTGGACCTGCCGGTGGCCGAACGGCTGGAGGGGACGCTGGCCGCGACGGCGGTGTCGGCCTGGCTGGGCGCCCGGGTCTTCCGGGCCCACCAGGTCGGCCCCACCCGCCGGGTGCTGGACATGGTGGCCTCGATCCGGGGTGACCGCCCGCCGGCAGCGACCCGCCGAGGGCTGGCCTGACCGGTCGTCGCCGTAACCGACCGCTAACGGCCGGGCGGGCCGACACGATCGCCGGAGGTCGTGACGCTCAGGTCCAGCCGAGGATGTTCCTGCGCCAGGCATAGAGGATGCCGAGCGCGAGCACCGCCACGAACACCGCCATCTCCACCACCGTCACCAGGCCGAAGCCCGGCCGGTCGAAGACCACCGCCCAGGGGAAGAGGAACACCGCCTCGACCGCGAACAGCACGTACAGGTACGCGTACACGTAGTAGCGGATCTGCATCTGCGCCCAGTCCGCGCCGACCGGGTCGAGACCGCACTCGTAGCTGGTCCGCTTGCCGGGCGGGTCGGCCGGACGCGCGGGACGTAACACCCGGTTGGCCGAGAACGCCGTAACGAAGAACAGGACGCTGGCGAGCAGTAAGAGCCCGAGCGTCGCGTACGAGCCCAGGTATCCGGTCACAGTTCGGGAGCCTACCGTCCGGCCGGAGGCGTCGTCCCAAACACGTTACGAATTTGTTTCCGGACGGGACTAGTGCACCAGGGCAACTGTTACCGAATACTGGACCCCCACCCACGGCACGGAGGACAGATGGCCCGCGTGAAGGCATTGCCCGGTCTCCGGGCGGAGGTGCGACGTACCGCGCCCTCGCTGGCGGCCGCGCTCGCGCTCGGCCTGCTCACGGCGCTCGCCGTGGGACCGACCGGAGCCAACGCGGCGACGCCGGAGCCCGAGCCGGTCGTGATGGTGACCGACCCGGTCAGCGAACCGGAGACCACCGCGTCGCAGGATCCGACCCCGACCGAGGAGCCGACGGATCCGGTGCCCACCGACCCGGCACCGGAGACCACCGCACCCGCGCCGGAGACGACGCCACCGCCACCGGTGACCACCGCCCCGGAGGTGCCTCCGGCACCGACCACCACCGCGCCCGCGCCCGGCGGACCACCGACGGCGGTGCCCCCGATCGCGCCGCCACCCCCGGTCCCGCCGGTCCGCCCGCCTCCCCCAGGCTCGGCGGCGCCGCCGCCGAGCCCGTTGGGCGTCCAGGTCACCACCCAGGACGTCACCCTCACCGAGGCCTACTGGAACGCCGCCAGCACGGCCACCACGTTGCAGGTCACCGTCAACAACACGGGCACGACCGCGCAGCGGATCCGGCTCTCGTACACGCTGCCGGCCGGGCTGACCGACGTCGGCACGAAGGGCTGCACCGCCGCCGGTGACGGCACGTACCGCTGTGGGGCCTGGACAGCCGAGGCGGGCGTACGCTTCAGCGCCCTGCTCCGCCTGCGGGTCGACGGCAGCGCGTGGAAGCAGATGCCGCTCGCCGGCTCCGTCCAGGTCGTCGCGGACGCGCCGGGAGTGCCCGGGGAAGCAAAGGACGACCAGGGCTTCGCGGTGCTCTTCCCGCCCGGCCCGCCGGCGGCCGGGATCGCTCTCGCCGCCGACGAGGTGGCCTTCGACATCAGCGGCACCGCCAGCACCCTCGCGCTCCGACTGGGCAACACCGGCGCGGTGGACGCCACCGGCCGGGTCGAGGTCGTGCTGCCACCCGGGGTGACCGTTCCGACTCCGCCGCCCGGCTGCGTGACAGTCGACCCGACCCGGACCCGCTGCGACGCGGGCCTGGTGGCGGCGGGTAAGACCGCCGAGTTGCGGCTGCCGGTGGAGGCGACGCCGGAGGCCCAGCGGGGTGCACCGCTGTCCGGTGCCCTGATCGGTCAACTCGACCCACGCAGCGGCGCGACCCGGCAACTCCAGATGAGCTTCCGGATCACCGCTGCGGCCGCGCTGGCCACACCGGTGGTCTCACCGCCCGCACCGACCGGTTCCCAGGGCGTACTCCCCGGGGGTGCTGCCAACGGCGACGGCGGGATGACCTCGGTGCAGCGCACCGCGATCATCCTGATCGTGGTCTCCACGCTGCTGGTGGTGCTCGCCCTCACCCTGGCCACTGTCTCGCTGCGCCGCCGCCTCAACGGCCCGGCGCCCGGGCCCGCGCCCAACCCGGTCGAGTGATCACCACGGCGACCCCGCCGCACCCCGTCGGGGTCGCCGTGGTGATCCAGTGGTGATCTGAATTACGGCGGGCGGGGCGTAACACCGCAAACCGGGGCAATCCGCAGCGGTTAGGGGTCCCAGTCGGCGGACCTCCGGGGATGGTTAGGGCTCCCTTAGACGTAGGCTCTCAGGTGAGGTACGACAGCGGCCGGACCAGCCTGGGGCGGTGCGGTGACACGTTGCGTCAAGGAGGTTCCGTGGCCGGGCATGGCGAGTTTCTGCGAGCCCCGCAGTCGCGAACGAAGGTGGCACAGTGACCAAGCAGATCCGTCAGCTCGACCGGGTGGTCATCCGATTCGCCGGTGACTCCGGCGACGGCATGCAGCTGACCGGCGACCGGTTCACCTCGGAGACGGCGCAGCTCGGCAACGACATCTCCACGCTGCCAAACTTCCCCGCCGAGATCCGGGCTCCCGCCGGCACCCTGCCCGGTGTGTCGAGCTTCCAGGTGCACTTCGCCGACTACGACATCCTCACACCGGGCGACGCGCCGAACGTGCTGGTGGCGATGAACCCGGCGGCCCTCAAGGCCAACCTGGCCGATCTGCCGCGCGGCGCGGACATCATCGTCAACACCGACGAGTTCACCAAGCGCAACCTCGCCAAGGTCGGCTACCAGGCCAGCCCTCTGGACGACGACTCGCTGGCCGGCTACGTCGTGCACCCGGTGGCGCTGACCTCGATGACGGTCGGTGCGCTCGCCGCGTACCAGGTGTCCAAGAAGGACGCCGAGCGGTCGAAGAACATGTTCGCCCTCGGCCTGCTCTCCTGGATGTACTCCCGGCCCTTCAAGTCGACGCTGCGCTTCCTGGAGCGCAAGTTCGCGGCCCGTCCGGAGCTGGTCGCGGCGAACGTCGCCGCCTTCAAGGCCGGCTGGAACTTCGGCGAGACGACCGAGGACTTCGCGGTCCGCTACGAGGTCAAGCCGGCGAAGATGAAGCCGGGCACCTACCGCAACATCACCGGCAACGCGGCGCTCTCGCTGGGGCTGGTCGCCGCCGGGGTCCGGTCCGGGCTGCCGGTCTTCCTCGGCGCATACCCGATCACGCCCGCCTCCGACATCCTGCACGAGCTGAGCAAGCACAAGCGCTTCGGCGTTCTCACAGTGCAGGCCGAGGACGAGATCGCCGCTGTCGGCGCCGCGCTGGGTGCGTCGTACGGCGGCTCGCTCGGCGTGACCACCACCAGCGGCCCCGGTGTGGCGCTCAAGAGCGAGACGATCTCGCTCGCGGTGGCGCTGGAGCTGCCGCTGGTGATCGTGGACGTGCAGCGCGCCGGCCCGTCGACCGGCATGCCGACCAAGACCGAGCAGGCCGACCTCAACATGGCGCTCTACGGCCGGCACGGCGAGGCGCCCGTCGCGGTGATCGCGCCCCGGTCACCGTCGGACTGCTTCTTCGCGGCGCTGGAGGCGGCCCGGATCGCGCTGACCTACCGCACTCCGGTGATCCTGCTGTCCGACAACTACGTCGCCAACGGTTCGGAGCCGTGGCTGCTGCCCGACGTGGAGTCGCTGCCAGACCTGCGGGTCGAGTTCGCCACCAAGCCCAACGGCGACGACGGCACCACCTTCCTGCCCTACCTGCGCGACCCGGAGACCCTGGCCCGCCCGTGGGCGATCCCCGGCACCGCCGGGCTGGAGCACCGGATCGGCGGCCTGGAGAAGGCCGACAAGACCGGCGACATCTCGTACGACCCGGCCAACCACGACTTCATGGTGCGGACCCGGGCGGCCCGGATCGAGACGATTCCGGTGCCCGACATCGAGGTGGAGGACCCGGACGGCGACGCCCGGGTGCTGGTCCTCGGCTGGGGCTCGACGTACGGGCCGATCGGCGCGGCCTGCCGCGGGGTGCGCCAGCGTGGGCTGTCCATCGCCCAGGCACACCTGCGGCACCTCGCCCCGATGCCGGCCAACCTCGGTGAGGTGCTGCGCTCGTACGACAAGGTGGTCATCCCGGAGATGAACCTGGGTCAGCTCGCCCACGTCATCCGGGCGCGCTACCTGGTCGACGCGATCAGCTACAACCAGGTCCGCGGCCTGCCGTTCACGGCCGCCGAGCTGGAGACGACGCTGGAAGAGGTCCTGAAGAATGTCTGAGCCCGTCGCCCTCAAGCTCACCGCGAAGGACTTCAAGTCCGACCAGGAGGTGCGCTGGTGCCCCGGCTGCGGTGACTACGCGATCCTGGCGGCCATCCAGCAGTTCATGCCGGAGCTGAACATCCCCCGGGAGCGCACGGTCTTCGTCTCCGGGATCGGCTGCTCGTCGCGCTTCCCGTACTACATGAACACGTACGGGATGCACTCGATCCACGGCCGCGCCCCGGCGATCGCGACCGGCCTGTCGGTGTCCCGGCCGGACCTGTCGGTCTGGGTGGTCACCGGCGACGGCGACGCGCTCTCCATCGGCGGCAACCACCTGATCCACGCGTTGCGGCGCAACGTCAACCTCAAGATCCTGCTGTTCAACAACCGGATCTACGGTCTGACCAAGGGCCAGTATTCGCCCACCTCCGAGGTCGGCAAGGTCACCAAGTCGACCCCGGCAGGCTCGGCGGACGCCCCGTTCAACCCGCTCTCGCTCGCGCTCGGCGCGGAGGCCAGCTTCGTCGGCCGGACCATCGACTCGGACCGAAAGCACCTCCAGTCGGTGCTGCGGGCCGCCGCCGAGCACGAGGGTTCGGCGTTCGTGGAGATCTACCAGAACTGCAACATCTTCAACGATGGGGCGTTCGAGCAGCTCAAGGACCCGTCCACGCGGGACGACTACCTGATCCGCCTGGAGCACGGGCAGCCGATCACCTTCGGCGCCGACGGGCAGTTCTGCGTGGTGCACCCTCCGGGTGGCTTCGGCCTGGAGGTCCGGGAGACCAGCTCGGTCCGCCCGGAGGAGATCGTCGTGCACGACGCGACGGTGACCGACCCGGCGTACGCGTTCGCGCTGTCCCGGCTGCCCGGTCTCGACCTACGCAACACCCCGATCGGTGTGTTCCGCTCGGTGGACCGGCCGTCCTACGACAGCGTGGTGCAGAGTCAGCTCGCGGCCGCCAAGGCGACTGTCACCGAGACCCCCGAGCAGCAGCTCGCCGGCCTGCTGGGCAGTGGCGACACATGGACCATCCTCTGACCCGTACGGCATGACGAACGGCCGTCCCCGTTTCGGGGGCGGCCGTTCGTCATGCTCGGCGCAGGTTGTTCAGCGCTGGGCGGAGGCCGGCACCCAGAGGTTGTCGATCTCCTTCTCGGCCGCCGCGAGGCTGGCCTCGTGCAGCGGGATCAGCTCGGCCATCGCCGGCACCGAGGGCGCCAGGGTCAGCTCGGCATGAATGAAGCGCGGCTCCAGGCCGGTCATCGACAGGCCGTGCGGGAGCCACTGCTCCGCGTGGTCCCAGCCGTGGCGCGGGGTGCCCTCGCCGTAGCCGCCACCCCGGCTGGCCAGCACCACGAACTCGCGTCCACCGAGCAGGCCCTCCTGCGTCGTCGGGTCGTAGGTGAGGCCGGCGACGATCAGGTGATCGACCCAGGACTTGACGCTGCTGGGCGCGCCGTAGTTGTAGAGCGGCAGGCCGAGCAGCACCACGTCGGCCCGCTTCACCTCGTCGACCAGCCGCTCGCTGAGCTCCCAGGACTCGCGCTGGGCCGGGGTGTGCTGGTCCGGCGGCGTCATCCGAGCCAGCCCGCCGTCCGCGTCCAGGTGCGGCAGCGGCTCGGCGCCGAGGTCCCGGTAGTCCACCGTGCCGTCCGGGTGGGCCGCACGCCATGCGGCGACCGCGCGGGCGGTGAGCCGCCGGCTGATCGACCACTCACCGCGGATGCTCGAGTCAATATGCAGAAGATGCATGGTTCCCCCTCCAGGGATCGTCTGTGTAGCGCCAACTATTTATAGCAGGCAGATGTTCCAATCACTCGGTAGACTGGGTCACATGTCGGCCCTGGCCCCAGATCCCTCGGAGCACCGTTCGGGCGCGCTCCTGGACCACCTGGCCCGGCGGATGCGACTGCGGTCGGAGTCGGTGCTGGCGCCACTGGGCCTGCGGCCACGGCACCTGGTCGCGCTCACCGTGTTGCGGGACGGCGGCGGCAGCAGTCAGCAGGCGCTCGCCAGCACCCTGGAAATGGACAGCACGAACATCGTCGGGCTGCTCAACGACCTGGAAGCGAAGCACCTGGTCGAGCGTCGACGCTCACCGGAGGACCGCCGACGGCACGTCGTCGAGTTGACCGAAGACGGTGCGAAACACCTCAAAGAGGCCGAATGCGCCCTGGCTGGCGCCGAGGACGAGGTGCTGACCGCACTGGGACCCGCCGAACGGGAGACGCTCTACGAACTGCTCCGGCGGGCCGTCTCCGCGACACCGGTGATCTGCACCGAGGCGCTCCGCGCCGACGTCGACAACTGCTGACGGCGGCGGCCGCAGGGTCAGGCGGTCGTCGCCGACTGCGGGCGGTCGTCGCGTACGTGCACCAGCATGTCGCCGGTCTCGATCACGGCACCGGCCCGGTCGGCCAGGCTGACCACCTTGCCCCGCCGCACCAGGGCGATCACCAGTGACTCCAGCTCGCGCGGCGAGCGACCCACCTCGCTCCGCTCGGCCGAGCGCATCGCCAACGCCATGCCCTGACCGGGAGTGAGCAGATCCTCCACCACGTCGATCAACGGCGGGGCCGAGGTGGACAAACCGAGAAGCCGGCCCGCGGTGGCCGAGGAGACGATCACGTGGTGCGCACCGCTCTGCTTGAGCAGCGGGGCGTTCTCCGCCTCCCGCGCCGCCGCGATGATCCGGACCTGCCCGGCGGTGAGCTGCCGCACCGTCAGCGCGACCAGCACCGAGGCGTCGTCGCTGTCGGTCGCGATGATCACGGCCTTCGCGTTCTTGACGTGCGCCTCGTTCAGCACCGACGACCGGGTCGCCGAGCCCTCGATCGCCACCAGCCCGGCGGAGGTGGCCTGCCGCAGGGCGGCGGCGCTGCGCTCCACCACCACGATCCGCGACCGGTCCAGACCGTTCTCCATCAGGGCGGAGACCGCGCTGCGCCCCTTGGTGCCGTAGCCGCAGATGATGACGTGGTCCTTCACGCTTCTCCTCCACCGCGACAGGCGACGGCCGGTCCGGTACTGCTCGGTCAGAACTTCCAGGGTGGTGCCGACCAGGATGATAAGGAAGATCACCCGGGCGGGAGTGATGAAGAGGACGTTGACCAGCCGGGCCGACGGCGCGGCCGGTGTGATGTCGCCGTAGCCGGTGGTGGAGAGCGACACGACCGCGTAGTAGAAGCAGTCGAGCAGGGTGAGGCCGTCCTCGTTGACGTCGCGGTAGCCGTCCCGGCCGATATAGACGGCGGCGACCACGGCGAAGACCAGGCCCAGTGCGGCGGCGAGCCGTAGGCTCAGCGCGCTCAGCGGGCCCCGGCGCTGCGCGGGGAAATGGATCACCGTCGAACCTGCCCCGCCACCGTCGCCTGCACGCCCACAACATAGCGGTTACGTCCCGCTTCGCACGTCCGGGTCGCTCGCGGACAACCTGGACGGCCCGGGACGGGCATGATGAGGGTGTTCCCGACGACGACCGCGAAAGTGAGGCCGGCATGTCGTTGCTGCGACGAGTCATCGGCGGAGTGCTACGCCGACACCGGCAGCGTCAGGGCCGCACGCTGCGCGAGGTGGCTGCATCGGCCGACGTCTCGGTGCCCTACCTCTCGGAGGTCGAGCGGGGCCGGAAGGAGGCCTCGTCGGAGGTGCTGGCGGCGATCTGCCGAGCGCTCGGCATCAGCCTCACCGACCTGCTCGGCGAGGCCCGCGACGATATGCGTCGGGTCGAGCCCCGCCTCCCGGCCGCGCCGCGCGCCGCGCTCACCCACCTGGAGCGGGTCGATGCGACCCGGCGCGAGATCGGCAACGCCACCCTGCTGGTGGGTCCACGTATCGGCGGGTTCGTCCTGCACCAGGGGCCGGTGGCGAGCGAGCCGGCCCTCACCGTCGCCGGAAAAGCCTCCGCTGGTGGCTCGCGCCCCGGTCCGCGTACCGCCGCCCTGGCTGACAGCGCACCGACCCGGCTGGGCCTGCGGCGGCTGACCGCCGCGTAGGCCGCGTGGGTTCTGCCGACGGCGGATCTGCCGGCGGCAGAATCACTGGGCTGGCCACCGCCGCCGCGCGCACGCTGAAGGCGCCGGTCCCCCGGGCGGTCCCATCGCCCGCCGGCACCGTGAGGCGGCGGCACATGATCGAGTACGGCGTACGGATGCTGGACGGCCCGCAGGCGTCCTTCGGTGACCAGGTGTTCGAGCGGCTGCTGCGCGAACGCATCGTCTTCCTCGGCACCGAGGTGACGGAGGAGTCGGCCAACCAGATCTGCGCGCAGATCCTGCTGCTCGCCGCCGAGGATGCCAAATCGGACATCTACCTCTACATCAACTCGCCGGGCGGGTCGGTCAGCGCGGGAATGGCGGTCTACGACACGATGCGCTACGTCCGCAACGACGTGGCCACCCTGGCGCTCGGCTTCGCCGGCTCGATGGGGCAGTTCCTGCTGTGCGCGGGGGCGGCCGGCAAGCGGTACGCGCTGCCGCACTCGCGGATCATGATGCACCAGCCCTCCGGTGGAATGGGCGGGACCGCCTCGGACATCACCATCCAGGCGGAGAACATGCTGCACGTGAAGCGGACGATGCAGGAGCTGACCGCCCAGCACAGCGGACGGACGCTGGACGAGATCCAGCGCGACTGGGACCGGGACCGCTGGTTCACCGCCGAGCAGGCCCGGGAGTACGGCCTCATCGACCAGGTGATCACCCGAGCCGAGCAGCTACCGGCGGCCTGAGCCACCCGCTGGCCTGGTCTCGGCGGCGGCACTCGGGCAATATCGGTAGCGCTCGCCCGTTAGGGTCACGTCTATGCGTCGACTGATCCCAGCCCTCTCGATTGCCCTCGCCGTGACCCTCGTCAGCGGCTGCGGCACCAATTCCGGCGACCCGGCGGCGTCATCGTCCTCCGCCGCGCCCGCAGCGTCCAAGGTCGAGCCGACCGCCGCCGTCAAGCAGGGCATGGACCGCAGCCTCGCCGGCCCGCTCACCATGGATGCCTCGGTCAAGGCCGGCAACCAGTCGATCACCATGAGCGGAAAGATGGACCCTGCCGCCCGCACGCTGCACTTGACCGGCAAGGCCCCGGAACCGATCGAGGCGCGGCTGATCGGCGATGCTGCCTACCTCAAGTCGGACTCGCTCGACGGCGAGAAGCCGTGGATGAAGATCGACCTCACCAAGCTCAGGCCGAACAGCTCCTTGCGCCAGTCCTTCGACCTGAAGTCGCAAACCGGCCTCATCGGCGGCGTCGTGTCCGCCCAGGAGGTGGGCAGCGGTCGGTACACCGGCGTCGCCGACCTGGAGAAGGCCGCCGAGGCGGCCAGCAGCGAAGCCGGGATGCGGGAGGGCCTCGAGTCGACCGCCAAGCTGGCGAAGGACCCGAAGGCGGTCCCGTTCGAGGCGACTCTCGACGCCGACGGGCGCCTCACCGCGCTCTCCTACACGATCGCCACCAAGAAGCTGGGTGACCTCGTCACCGAGATGCGCATGAGCGACTTCGGCAAGCCCGTCACGGTGGACGCGCCGCCCGCCAGCGACACCGAGGCGGCGTCCGAGGAGATGTACAAGTTCCTCTGACCGGTCGGCTGGTGGGCTGCGGTTTCCCGTAGCCCACCCGCCATTGTCTGTGCGTCAGCTCACAACGCCATCGGTAACAATCCGTTGGACCAGCCCGTCCTTGAGGCAGCACAAACCACAAGGGAGGGCACATGTACGCCGCTTATGTCACGGTCACCATCCTCGCCTCGGTCTTCACCGGAGTCGCCGCCGTCACCTACCTGATCGGCCACGACTACCCGAAGGCCCAGATGGACATGAAGCGCCTGCCACGGGCCTGGATGCCGAGGTTGGGCACGGCGTTGGCAGCCGGTGCGTTGGGGCTCCTGGCCGGGTTCGCCGTGCCACTACTGGGGACACTCGCCGCCGCCGGCCTGGTGTTGTACTTCGTCGGCGCGCTCATCGCGCACCTGCGGGTACGTTCCCGCCAGCTCGTGGGATGGGCGGTGTTCTTCTTCACCTCGGTGGCGGCGCTGGTCCTGAATCTGGCCCACCACTGGTGATCCACACACTGTGACGGCAAGCCCTGGCGAGCAGGTCGGCTGCATGGTTGCGCGGAGTAACAAGGGCCTGCGCAAGTCACGCAAGCCGATGTCCGTGGAGGAGCGGGCACAGGCGGAGCGGGACGCCCGGGGTGCGGTCTCCGACTTCCAGGACACGGCCTACCGGCAGGCGCGGGGAGCGGAACTAAGGCTTCGCCTGCGCCTTGGCCGAAAGGCCCCACAGCTCAACGATGCGATCATCTTCGTAGGTGAACATCTCCAGCATCGTCGCCGTCGAGCCATCGGCGAACCCGGCCATCTCGGTCCGAGTTGCCACGCGTTGGTCGTCCCCGACTAGATCCTTGAGGCTTACCTTCAGGGCGGGATGCTGGTCCCACATACGCTGCCAGGCGCGCTGCACGCACTCCCAGCCGCTGGCCTTCAATGGATGGCTGTAGAAGTTGCTGGCGAAAATGTCCTTGGCGGCCACTGCGTCTCGACGGTTAAAGGCTTCGTACATACGCTCTGCGATCTGACGTCCTTGATCCACAGCGCGAGTATGCCCCCGCCCCACGACATCATCAGCCATCCCGTATGCCGCCGACCCGCCCTCATGGGGAGCGGGCGGAGCGACGGACGCGCGCCCAAGCGGCGGCGCGCGGCCCGTTCAGGGCCGTCTTGAAGACGCACAGAAGCTTTGCACAACATCGCCGGCAGCCCGGTGTCCGGTCTCGGGACCTGCGTGACACATCGGTATCAGGACGTGCGTGACAGGGCTCTACGCTGCGCAGGATCTTGCGTAGTGCGCTCATCGACTTCGCCGGTGGCTGTCCCCTGACGAGAGGGTGACGTGGGCACGTTCGGAACCGGGCCGTTCAGCAGCGACGGCGCCCTCGACTTCCTCGAAGAACTCGCCGAACGGCCGCCAGAGCAGCACGTCGACGCGCTCCGGCACATGTTCACCTACGTCCTGGCCAACCGCGGCCTCCTGTGGCGGGGGTTCTTCCCTGACCAGGTCGTCGCTGCGGCAGCACTCGTGGCCGCCGCGCTTCCCGGCGGGTTGCACCTACAACACCGCCTGACGGAACTGTCGGACGGGACAGACTTAGCCCTGCTTCCCACGTCCGCGCTGGACCTCGCCGCCCCCGCACTGGAGGCGTTGCTCTTTGTCGCCGGCCTTGAAGGGCCATGGCACCAGGGGTGGACCACCGAAGCGGACAGGCTCGACGCGCAACGGAGCATCGACGACCTCGTTGCCATCCTTCGGGCGGCGATCTAGCCGGACGTGTCACCCAGGTCCCGCATATGGGCAGCTCAGATGGCGTTTCGGCTGCGTATTGAGGTGCCCCCGGCAGGATTCGAACCTGCGACACACGGTTTAGGAAACCGATGCTCTATCCCCTGAGCTACGGGGGCGCGAGGGCCCAGTCTAGCGACCTGGGGGTTCACCTGGGGTGGCAGGGAGTGGCCCGCGTTCACCCACGTTCCCCGGACCGCCGTTGTCCCAGCCCAGGACCACAGCCCGAGCACACGAACCCCGGTTTGCGACCGGCGGTCGGCCGCAGTGGCCCGCATTGGCATCGGTTCACCCCGGGTGGCATCCGCTTAAGAGCACATCGTTGAAGGACCTGCCGACCAGGTGATGCTGGCGGCGATGTCCAACGCGCTGCGCCCCGTCGACTGACGTCGCCCCCGGCTCCTGGACCCCAACGAAGTCACGATCGCGCCCGCAGCGCCGGCGACGCAGGCTTGCGGCGAGACCGCCTGGTTGCGGATCTCAGCGGCGGTAGATGGCCAGCTCACCGGTGGTGTAGTTCTTGCGGCTCAGCAGCTGTGCCTGCCGGGTCTTCCGCGTCGGTGTCGGAGGATGCGGGGTGAACGCTCGGACCCTTGTGCGCTCTGATGTGCGTCTATAACGTTCACCTGTCTCGTCTCTGCTTCCACGGGGGTTGCCTTGACCGCAGGCTCGGTTCGCCTTGCTCAATTCCAGGCCAGGGGTCTGAGTCCGCCCTGGCTTCGCCGGCTTTCTGCCGGCCTCACACCTGTTGTCAGCGCAAGGCTGCGGCATCCCGGCTGAGCATTCGCCGAGCCGCTCGGCGATTGACCGTGCCGCTGGCACACCCCATTGCTCACCAAAAGCGGATCAACCCGTCCCTTCTCGGATGGGCACGCCGCGGGATGCATTCTGCCCAACGCTCTCAATTCCGAGCCTGCCGTTCATCCGGAAAGGACCGCCGGTGTCATCCACACACCATCGACTAACCCGAAGCGCCGTTCTGCTCGTCACCGCCATCGCCGCGAGCCTGCTCAACGCGGGCTCCTCCCAGGCCGTCGGGGCGGGCACGCCCGTCACGGACGGCTCGTTCGCGTTCGCAGCCAAGATTGACGTGGGGCCGGGCCTGAGGGGTTGCAGTGGTGCCTTGGTCAACCCGTACTGGGTGCTGACCGCCAAGAGTTGCTTCAGCGTTGATGGCCGACCGGTCGCGGCCGGGGCACCAGCGAAGCCGACCACGGTAACGGTGGGACGCCCCGATCTGACCACGTCGACCGGAGCGGTCGTGTCGGCCCTCCGGTTGGTCCCGCATGCCGATCGTGACGTGGTTCTGGTCCGGCTCTCCCGCCGAGTGGCGGTGACCCCGATCGCCCTGGCATCGAGCGCGCCCGCCGTCGGCGAACAGTTGACCGTCGCCGGCTTCGGGCGCACCGCCACGGAGTGGGTTCCGGATCAGTTGCATGCCGGTCCCTTCACCGTGCAGGACGTGAGCGCGAACAGCGTGGGCATGGTCGGCGCGGGGCAGTCCGTCATCTGCCGCGGCGACCTGGGTGGTCCCACTGTTCGGTTGGTCGGTGGGCAGCCTCAGCTGGTGGCCCTGCACCGCACGTCCTGGCAGGGCGGTTGCCTCGGCGAGACGGAGGCCCGCCGCGACGCGGTGGAGACCCGGGTCGACGACCTGGCTTCCTGGATCACCGCCAATTCGCCCGCCGGGGCGACCGACCGGAACACCGACTTCAACGGTGATGGCCGCGATGACGCGCTGATGGTGTACCGACACAAGGACACCTCAATCCAGTTCTTCACGTCGTTGAGCGACGCCACCGGCGGATTCGGCCCGTTCCTGGGTAGCTACACCGTGCCGGCGAACTCCTGGGGCTGGGACTCGTTCCGCACGATCACCGGCGACTACAACGGTGACGGACGCTCAGACGCGGCAGTGATGTACGCCCACGGCGACGGCCGGTTCAGCATGAGCACCTCACTGGCCAACGCTGACGGCGGGTTCGGCCCATTCACCACCAGCCTGACCGTGCCAGCCACCGCCAAGTGGATCTCGGACTCCATCCGGCTCACCAGCGGTGACTTCAACGGTGATGGCCGCGATGACGCGCTGATGGTGTACCGACACAAGGACACCTCAATCCAGTTCTTCACGTCGTTGAGCGACGCCACCGGCGGATTCGGCCCGTTCCTGGGTAGCTACACCGTGCCGGCGAACTCCTGGGGCTGGGACTCGTTCCGCACGATCACCGGCGACTACAACGGTGACGGACGCTCAGACGCGGCAGTGATGTACGCCCACGGCGACGGCCGGTTCAGCATGAGCACCTCACTGGCCAACACTGACGGCGGATTCGGCCCATTCACCACCAGCCTGACCGTGCCAGCCACCGCCAAGTGGATCTCGGACTCCATCCGGCTCACCAGCGGTGACTTCAACGGTGATGGCCGCGATGACGCGCTGATGGTGTACCGACACAAGGACACCTCAATCCAGTTCTACACATCGTTGAGCGACGCCACCGGCGGATTCGGCCCGTTCCTCGGTAGCTACACCGTGCCGGCGAACTCCTGGGGCTGGGACTCGATCCGCACGATCACCGGCGACTACAACGGTGACGGACGCTCAGACGCGGCAGTGATGTACGCCCACGGCGACGGCCGGTTCAGCATGAGCACCTCACTGGCCAACACTGACGGCGGATTCGGCCCATTCACCACCAGCCTGACCGTGCCAGCCACCGCCAAGTGGATCTCGGACTCCATCCGGCTCTTCTGATCTGTCAATTTCCGCGCGGGGTCGGTTCAGCAACGTCGAACCGACCCCGTCAGGATCTGCACGGACGGCCGGTCGGGGTGCACGGCCCGACCGAGGTGCCGTCGCCGTCATCGGCGGAATGCAGGACGACGGCGGTGAGCGGGCTGGCAGACCAGCGAGACCGATGTGATGCCCGATGGGGCTTCAGGGGCCGCGGTCAGGATTCTTGCCCGGGGTGCAGCAGAACCTTGGTCCAGCCGTGATCGCGTCGGTCGAAGTGCTCGTACGCCTCGGGTGCCTGTGTCAGGGGCAGTTCATGGGAGACGAGGAACGACGGTCGCGCCCTGCCGGCGATGATGAGGTCGCGCAACTGGCGGTTGTAGCGCATGACGGGGCACTGTCCCGTACCCATGTGCTGGCCCTTGCTGAAGAACGTGCCGTACTGCCAGCCGATCCGGCCCTGCTGTGCCTGCTGGTCGGGGGCGTTGGGGTCCTGCGGCACGTAGACGCCCACCACGCCGATCCCGCCGGTGGAGCGGACGACGCTGACAAGGTTGTCCAGCACCAGCTCGGGATGCTCGTTGCCGGCCGGGTCGTGGGCCTGGAACCCGACGGCCTCCACGCCGCAGTCGGCGCCGACGCCGTGGGTGGCGTCCATGATCTGCTGCACCGGGTCGCCTTGGGCGAAGTTCACCGGGATGCCGCCGATCTTTTCGGCCATGGCGAGGCGGTCGGCTTTGTTGTCGACCACAAAGACACGGGCGGCACCCCTGATCAACGCGCTGTGGGTGGCCATCAGGCCGACCGGGCCGGCACCGTACACGGCGACGGTGTCCCCCGGACCCTGGCGGGCGAGTTCGGTGCCGTGCCAGCCGGTGGGGAAGATGTCCGACAGCATGGTGAAGTCGTTCTCGTGCTCGCTGCCCGGTGGCAGCCGCAGCAGGTTGAAGTCGGCGTAGGGCACCCGCAGGTACTCAGCCTGACCACCGTCGTACGGGCCCATGTTGGCGTACCCGTACGCGGCGCCGTCCATCCCCTCCATCGGGTTGGTGCGCAGGCAGAAACTGGTCCAGCCATGTAGGCAGTTTCGGCAGCTGCCACAGGCGATGTTGAACGGCACCGAGACCCGGTCACCGACCTTGATCCGGTTGACTGTGTCACCGACGGCCTCGACGATCCCCATGTTCTCGTGGCCGAGAATCTTGCCCTCCTCGACGGAGGTGCGTCCCTCGTACATGTGCAGGTCTGAGCCGCAGATGTTCGTGGTGGTGATGCGCACGACCGCATCGGTCGGGGCCTGGATGGTGGGGTCGGGCCGGTCCTCGACGGCGACCTCATGCGGACCGCGGTACACGACAGCCTTCATGACGAATTTCCTGATTCTTCGGCCGGAGACCAGCCCCGGCTACGGACAGGACCTCCTTGTCACCCTTCCAGCCTGGCCCGACGAAACCGGTGAAATGAAGATTTTCCTGAGTTCCTGGTCAAGGCGCACCAGCCCGTGGGGCAGAACACTGGCTCGCTGGCGGAGGGCGCCGGCGACCCGAGGGTGCGGACGTACCGTCCCAGACCAGGACGGGCCTCTCCACGGGAGGGTCACAGCCGACGGCCCGACGAACTTCCTGGAGCGGCGGCACCCGCGACGCGCGCCACGCTGACGGCCACCGATTGAGGCACGGCCGCCGGGTTGGCGACGGCAGGTGTAAGGACCCGACTCTGGGAGATCGGTATAGGTGCTGCTGAACCCGTCGCATTCCCCGGTGGGTGCGACGAGACTGATCGTGAATCTGGGCTGACCCGGCCCGCCGCCGTGGGCGGCATCGGAGCGGTAGCCGAGAGGAGTGCGTCGTGGTTGACCGGATCGCCGAGCCGTGGGGTGAGCGAACCCCGTACGGGCCGGGGCAGGAGTGGCCGGTACGGGTGGACCGGTATCTGGCCGACGGTCGGGGCGATGCCGACGTGGACCGGTGGGTGCAGTCCGCGTCGGTGCTGCACTCCAACGGCGACGCCATGGACATCGGGGTCACCGACGGGCGGATCGTGGGCGTGCGTGGCCGCGCCGTGGACCGGATCAACCGGGGCCGGCTCGACCCCAAGGACCTCTACGGCTGGCAGGCCAACCACAGCCCGGACCGGTTGACCCGGCCGCTGGTCCGTGACGGTGACAGCCTGGTCGAGGCGGACTGGGACACCGCGATGGGCCGGATCGTGGCCCGGTCGAAGGAACTCCTCGACGGGCCGGGGGGATGGGGGCACTTCGGCTTCTACACCAGCGGCCAACTCTTCCTTGAGGAGTACTACACCCTCGGCGTGATCGGCAAGGCCGGCCTCGGCACGCCGCACATGGACGGCAACACCCGGCTCTGCACGGCCACCGCCGCGGCGGCGATGAAGGCGAGCTTCGGCACCGACGGCCAGCCCGGTTCGTACACGGATGTGGACCACTGCGACGCGATCGCGCTGTGGGGGCACAACGTGGCGGAGACGCAGACGGTGCTGTGGATGCGGATGCTGGACCGTCGACGTGGGCCGAATCCACCGGCGATGCTGGCGGTGGACCCGCGCGCCACCCCGGTCGCCCGGGAGGCCGACCTGCACCTCGCGGTCCGCAACGGCACCAACATGGCCCTGATGAACGGCCTGCTACGGGAGATCGTTCGGCGGGGCTGGTACGACCGTGACTACGTCGACGCGCACACAGTGGGCTTCGACGAGCTGTGCCGAATCATCGACGGTTACCCCCCGCGCCGGGTCGCCGACATCTGCGACGTGCCCGCGGCCGACGTGGAGCGCGCCGCCGAGCTGCTCGGCTCGTCGCAGCGGCTGCTGTCGACGGTGTTGCAGGGCTTCTACCAGTCGAACCAGGCCACCGCCGCCGCCTGCGCGGTCAACAACCTGCACCTGATCCGCTGCATGATCGGCCGGCCGGGGACGGGCATCTACCAGATGAACGGTCAGCCCACCGCGCAGAACACCCGGGAGACCGGCGCCGACGGCGACCTGCCCGGCCTGCGCAACTGGGACAACACCGCGCACATCGAGGAACTGGCCCGGCTGTGGAACGTCGACGTCGACATGATCCCGCACTGGGCGCCGCCGACGCACGCCATGCAGATCTTCCGGTACGCCGAGCAGGGCTCGATCAAGCTGCTCTGGATCACCGCCACCAACCCGGCCGTCTCGTTGCCGGACCTGGCCCGGATCCGGCGGATGCTGGCCAAGCCCGACCTGTTCGTGGTGGTGCAGGATCTCTTCCTGACCGAGACCGCCGAACTGGCGGACGTGGTGCTGCCCGCCGCCACCTGGGCGGAGAAGACCGGCACGTTCACCAGCGTCGACCGGACGGTGCACATCTCTGACAAGGCGGTCGACCCGCCCGGCGAGGCGCGCACGGACCTCGACATCTTCCTCGACTACGCCCGCCGGATGGACTTCCGCGACCGTGACGGCCAGCCGCTGATCCCGTGGACCGGGCCGGAGGAGGCGTTCGAGGCGTGGAAGGAGTGCAGCCGCGGACGGCCCTGCGACTACACCGGCATCACGTACGAGAAGCTTCGCGGCGGCTCCGGCATCCAGTGGCCCTGCACCGAGGAGCATCCCGACGGCACCGAGCGCCTCTACACCGACGGGACCTTCAACACCGACCCCGACTACTGCGAGACGTACGGCAACGACCTGGCCACCGGCGCCGAGTTCACCGAGCCGGAGTACCGCGCCAAGGAGCCGCGTGGCCGGGCGTTCCTGCTCACCGTCGACTACCAGCCCTCACCCGAGGTGCCCGACGACGACCACCCGATGCTGCTCACCACTGGTCGTACCGTCTACCAGTTCCACACCCGGACGAAGACCGGCCGCGCCCCGCAGCTCAACCAGGCAGCCCCGGACGTGTGGGTGGAACTCAACGCGGACGACGCCGCCCGACTCGACATCGCCGAGGGCGACCTGGTCGGCATCTCATCCCCGCGCGGCGCCATCCAGGCCCGCGCCCGGCTCTGCGGCATCCGTCCGGGTGTCGTCTTCGTGCCGTTCCACTACGGCTACTTCGACCAGGATCCGGACGACCGCACACCGCGCGCGGCGAACGAGCTGACCATCACCGCGTGGGACCCGGTCTCCAAGCAGCCTCTGTTCAAGGTCGCTGCCGTGGCGGTGGCGAAGCTCGCCGATGGCCGGGGCGTACCCTCGCCGGCGCCCACGGTCGGCGGCAGCGCGCCGCCCCCGGACGCCCACGTGCCGTCGACCGTCGGCGGGCCGGCCGCCGAGGCCACCAGCGGAAAGGAGTGAGCCGTGCACCTCGCCCACTACCTCGGCCTGCTGCACCGCGCGCAGGTCAATCTGGCAGACGCTTTCCGGCAGGTCGGCGACGCGCACGCGGAGGAACCCGACATCCGCCACCTGTGTCAGCGGCAGGCGAAGCGCTGCGACGAGTACGCCGAACAGCTCCAACCGTTCGCCGCCCGCTACGCCGAGGACGCGCCCGACGAACCCGACCGACTGCACTCGCAACTCTTCTCGGGCACCCGCACCGGCGGCATCGGCCTGCTGCGTGACCTACAGGACCTGTACCTGATGGCCGCCGAGTGCGACATCGCCTGGACCGTCGTCGGCCAGGCGGCGTACGGGGTTCGCGACCAGGATCTGCTCGCGGTGGTGCGGCGCTGCGAGGGGCAGACCGCCATCCAGCTCAAGTGGCTGCGTACCCGGATGAAGGCCGCGGCGCCCCAGGCGCTCGTCGTCGCCGACTGACCCGCACCCGGCTCGACCGGAGCCGTTCTCCTCACACTGCCGGCAGGCTTGAGCGGGCTTCCTCGGGGTAGGAACACGCACGGGTCAAGACATGCGCCCTCCAGCCTCCCGGGTGGCGTCTCGTGCCGCTGCGGGTGGCGTGGCCGTTGCGGAGCGGAGGCGTCATGTGGGAGACCGGCACATCTGGTGAGCGCGCGGACCGTCGACCGGACCGGCTCGGTGACCCGATCATGTCGCTGGCCCTGACCTGTGCGGGCTCGACGAAGCTGATCACCGTCTCCGGTGAGATCGACATGAGCAACGCACACCTGCTCACCGAGTTGGTGGCGTGCGCCTGCGACTCGTCGGCGCCGGTGGTCGCGGTGGACCTCTCCGCGGTGCGGTTCTTCAGCGCGCACGGAGTGAGCGCGCTGCTGCAGGCTCAGCACATCGCGGTGACCGCCGGAGCCGCGTTCATCCTGCGCGACCCCGCGCCGTGCGTCACCTACCTCCTCGCCACGTCCGGTGCCCTGGGGGAGTTCCGGCTGAACCGGGGCGACGGGCACCGTCCCCGCCCGCGATCGGCGACCGCGGAGCTGGCGACACCCCTGCGGGGAGATCCCCTGACCAGCGGCTGATCGGGGCCCGGGTCCTGCGCCGCAGCCACGTCGACCGGAACAAGGCCGTGGGGTCGGGTGACAACAGACCCACAAGAGATAGATAGATTTGCATGTGTCTTTAGCTTCCGGTATGAAGGCTGCAAGCACGTCTGGGTGCTGGTTCTTCGGGAGGAGCGACGATGAAACATGCCCTGCGCCGCCTACGAACGGTGGCCGTCGCGCTCGGCGCCGGCACACTCGGGCTGAGCTTGCTGTCAGTACCAGCCGCCGAGGCGTACTCGGTTCAACCACTCGCGCCGCAATCCCAGCGGGCACCCGAAGCAGACCAGTTCTCGGCTGAGGGCGTCACCACGGTCGGCGAACTCCGGACCATCGACGGCTCGCTGTCACACGCACAGGAGGGCGGGAAGCAGATCATCCGGCACCCCGGCGCGTCGTACGTCAAGGTGCACTTCAGCTCACTGCGCCTGGCCGACGGCGAGTACGTGACCGTGTCGAGCCCCGACGGTCGGGAGAGCTACCGGTACGACCGCCACCTGAACCGGGCCACCGGCGCGGACTACACCACAGACGGACAACCGGGCTTCTGGGCGATGTCGGTGGACGGCGACACCGCTGTGGTGACGGTGCACAGCAGCCGCTCCTCCCGCACCAGCGCCGCGACCATCGACCGGTTCTGGCGCGGCTACGACGCCACCGAGATCAAGCAGCACAACTTCACCACGCAGTCCGTCTGCAGCACCGACGCCCGCCGCGACGTGGTCTGCTACCAGACCAGCCACCCCAACGAGTACGCCAAGGGCAGGGCGGTGGCGCGGCTGCTGATCAGCGGTGGCGGGATGTGCACCACCTGGCGGGTCGGCAACACCAACCGCATGCTGACGAACAAGCACTGCTTCTCGACGCAGTCCGCCGTCAGCGGCAGCGAGATGCAGTTCAACTACCAGTGCGCCACCTGTGGCGGCTCGAACCCGGGCGCCGGCACCAAGGTCAGCGGCGCCACCCTCTACAAGGTGAGCAGCGGCGGTTCCAGCCAGCTGGACTACAGCCTGTACTCGGTGAACAACTTCGCCAACATCCAGTCGTTCGGCACCCTGTACCTGGCGACGACCGCCACCACCACCGGCACCCGGATGTACGTCCCGGGCCACGGCGACGGCAACCCGAAGCGACTGTCCATCTACGAGGACACCCAGAACGGCGCGACGTGCACGGTGAAGAACGCGAACTACAACACCTACAACATCAGCTACAGCTGTGACACCTCCGGCGGCAACTCGGGGTCGCCGGTGCTGAACGCCAGCCACCGGGTGATCGCCCTGCACCACCTCGGCGGTTGCCCGTCGAACCAGGGCGCGAAGGCGCACCTGATCTACAACGAGATCGCCAGTCTGATCGACAACGGCTGACGACCGACGTCACGAGGGCCCGGAGCCAGCTGGCTCCGGGCCCTCTTCTGCGTGCTCAGGGACTGGTGCAGGTGACGTTGCCCGGTGGGGTGGCGCCGTCGCCGGTGGCGGTGAACCCGAACGTGGTCGAGGCGTTCGCGCCCAACGTGCCGTTGTAGGCGGCGTTCCGCACGGTGACGCTACCGGTGGTGCCCGTGTTGGTGCCGCTCCACAGGCTGCTGATGGCCTGGCCGCCGGCCAGGGTCAGGCCCACGGTCCAGCCGTTGAGTGTCGTGGCCGTGGGGTTGGCCACCGTCACCTCGCCCTGGAAGCCACCGGGCCAACTGTTGACCGCCCGGTAGGTGGCGGCGCAGGTGCCCGGCTCGCCGGTCGGCGGCGGAGTGGTCGGGGGCGGGGTCGTCGGCGGAGTGGTGGGTGGCGGAGTCGTGGGTGGCGTGGTCGACTCGAACTGACTGAAGAACCGCCAGATCTCACCCGAGGTCCACGTCCGGGAGTCGTTCGGGCTGCCGGACCCGTCGACGGGGCTGGGGGTGTGGTCACCGTCGAACGCCGCCCACTGCACCGGGTAGCCCGCTCGACATCCGGCGTACGCGGTGGTGATGTGGGTGAGGCTGCCTCGGCTCGGCTCGCGCGGGCTCTGCGCGGTGCAGCCGTTGTTGCGGACGAACGTGTCGCGCAGTTGCCGACCCTGCGAGATGTTCAGCACGCTGTCGAAGGTGCCGTGGATGCCGAAGTAGGCGACGGGTTGGGTGCCGCCGTTGCATCCGCTGAGGTTGGCGCCGGACAGGACGGTGACCGCGCGGATGACGGTGGGCCGGGCGCAGGCCACCGCGTAGCTCATGGCCCCGCCGTAGCTCCAGCCCAGCGCGAAGCGCTGGGTCGTGTCGACGCAGAGGTCGTTCTCGATCTGTCGGGAGATGTCGTCGAAGAGGGTCAGGTCCCGACCGTTGGTGTTGGCCCAGCCGGCGTCGAGGCCCTGCGGCGCGACGAAGATCGTGCTGTTGTTCGACAGCGGCTGAAGCCCGTAGTAACCGGCCGAGGTGACGTTGTTGGCCGAGCCGTTCAACCAGTGGAACCCGAAGATCAGTCGGTAGGGGTGGTTCCGGTCGTACCCGTCCGGGATCCGCAGGTTGTAGGTGCGGCTCTGTCCGCTGCTCTGGATCGTGCGCGTTCCGTTGGTCAGCGTGGGGGCCTTGCCGCAGCCGGCGGTGGCCGCGAGGGTGCCGTTGGTGGCGGCGACCGCTGTCGCACCGAAGCCGCCGCTCAGTGCGCCGCCGGCGGTGGCCGCGAGGAGAAGTGCCGCGGCCATGATGGATGGGAGGAGATACCTACGTTTCAGCATTGCGTGGGCTCCTTGCCGTAGGGCCGTGTCGGCCGGCGACGGAATGCGGTCGCCTGGCATCGACTGGGGTGCCCGGACGGGTCACCGACCTGGGGCCAGCGGGCGAGGGCGTGCGGCGGCGCGTCTTCGCGACTGGCTGCGGTGACCGGGAGCGTGCCCTTCACTCCCGGGTGAAAGATAGCATGTTATCGATAACATCCTGAAGCGTTCCCGCCTCTCCGGGGCACGACCCAGGCGGTCGGGCCGCCCGCTCCGCAGCGCTACGACTACCTGCTCACCGGGGGAAGGCCCAGCCGTCCACGCCGAAACACCGGGACGGTAGGTGCCTATGCTCAACCCGTGGAGGACAACGAGGAGGGCGTGCTGACCGGGATGTTGCAGGCGGCCGAGGAAGCAGCACCGGTCGAGGCGGTCGAAGCGGTTACCGGCACCATCGCCAGGGCGTTGAACGCGCTCAGCGTCTCGCTGCTCATCGCCGATCTCAGCGGCCGGGCGCTGGTCCGGCTGACCCACCAGACAGCCACCGGCCACCCCGGCCGTCATCAGGGCGAGGAGGCCGCCGAGGTCCTCCCCTTCGACGGCGGGCCCTACGAGCAGGCGCTGCGCCAGCAGACCGTCCAGCTGCTCCACGGCGACGGAAGGTGCAGGGTGCTCGCACCCGTCACCGAACGCGGCGAGACCATCGGCCTGCTGGAGATCGACCTGCTGGACGAGCCGGACGTGGCCGTGCTCGCGCGGATCGCCCGCACTGCGCACGCGCTGGGATTCGTGGTCATCGCCAATCGCCGGCACACCGACCTGTTCGAATGGGGCCAGCGCAGCACCCCGTTCACCCTCTCCGCCGAGATCCAACGCCGCCTGCTGCCGGCCTCGTTCACCTGCGAGGCCGGAGCGTTCGCCCTCTCCGGCTGGCTGGAACCCGCTGCGAGCGTCGGCGGGGACACCTTCGACTACAGCGTGGCCCGCGACGTGCTGCACGTCGGCGTCACCGACGCGATGGGCCACGGCGTGGCCAGCGCGCTGACCGCCACGCTCGGGGTGGGCAGCCTGCGCAACACTCGCCGGCGCGGCGACAACCTCGTCGCCCAGGCCGAGGAAGCCAACCGGGCCCTCGCGGAGCACGCCAACGTACGCGGCGCCTACGTGACCGCCGTGCTCGGCCGCATCGACCTGGCGACCGGGCGCTGTGAGCTGCTCAACGCCGGGCACGTCCCACCGACACTGGTCCGCGAGGGCCGGGCTGAGACGCTCGAACTGCCCGCCAACTTCCCACTGGGCATGTTCGCCGACGAGGGCTACCGCAGCGAGACGATCACCCTGCTGCCCGGTGACCGGCTGGTCGTCGTCACCGACGGAGTGCGCGAACGCAACGCCGCCACGTTGGATCTGCCCACCGCTCTGCTCGGCATCGCGCATCTGCATCCGCGCGAGGCGGTCCGGGCGCTGTCCGACGCTGTGCTGGCGGCCGCCGGGCCGGTTCTGGCTGACGACGCCACACTGCTCATCATCGACTGGTACGGCGGCCACGGGCTGCGATCAAGCACCGCTGGCGCTGACACCGCCCGTGCCAGCCCTCACCCGCAGTGAGGCGGTCATGACGCCGCCGGTGACGCCTCCTCGGCATCCTGCACTGTGTCGAAGATTCCGATGACCCGGTCCACCGAGGTGATCGACAACACCGTACGCACCGAGCGGCCGACCCCCGCCAGGGCGAGCCAGCCGTTCCGCGCACGCAGGTCCTTGTGGGCGACCACCAGCACCCCCAGGCCACTGGAGTCCATGAACCCGACGTCGGTCAGGTCCACCACCACCCGGGCGTCGTCCTCCACCGCCTGACTCAACCGGTCACGCAACTCCGGTGCGGTGCTCATGTCCACGTCACCGGCGACCTCGACCACTGTGCCGATCCGCCCCTGCCGCGTCGACAGCGTGAAGTCCACGTAACGCCCTCTCGATTGGTGCAGCTGGTGGCTCGGCGACACTGCGCCGCACTGGACCCACCGTGCCAGAAAACCCTGCCGATCGCTCGTTCGCCTGGGCCTGGATCACGTCCTGGATGGTCGGGCCGCCCATTCGGCGGCCACCTCCTGCGGGTCACCGTTCATGAACAGCGGGGGCTCGTGCAGCAGGAAGTCGCGGTGGCTGATGTTCCAGGCGTACGCCCCGGCCATGGCGAAGGCCAGCACGTCACCCACGCCGATCGGCCCGGCGGTGGCCGACCGGGACAGCACGTCCTTGGGGGTGCAGAGCTGCCCGACCACGGTGACCGGTCCCCCGTCGGTACGCACGCCCTCGACGCCGCGCCGCCGGTGTACACGGAACGGCTGCGCGTGCCCCTTCGCCGCCGGTGTACGCAGGTGGTGGGTGCCCCCGGCCACCACCACGAACCACTCGCCATAGGAGCGCTTCACGTCGATGACCTCGGTGAGGTACGCCCCGCAGTAGGCGGTGACCGACCGGCCCGGCTCGATGCGCAGCCGCACCCCCGGGTACGCGTCGAGGACGTCCGCGAGTGCCCGGCCGTAGTCGACCCAGTCGAATCGCGCCGCAGGGTCGGTGTAGTCGACGGCCATGCCTCCGCCGACGTCGACCTCGGCGGCACCGACCTCGGTGACCGCCCACTCGACCACGGCAGCGGCGACCGCACCGGCGAGAGGGGCGTCCAGCCCGCTGGCCAGGTGGGCGTGGATTCCGCGTACGTGGATGCCGGCGGGTGGTCTGCGGGCGCACTCGACCGCGTCCGCCGGGTCCATGCCGAACGGGCTGGGCCCGCCGCCCATGACCAGGCTCGCGCCGGGCGCCTCGACCGGCAGGTTCACCCGCAGCAGCACCTGGGCCGAGGTGCCCGAGGCGGTGGCCAGCGCGCCGAGTCGCCGAAGCTCGGCGGGCGATTCGACGTGGATGCGGTGCACCCCGGCGGCGAGGGCGGCGGCGAGGTCCGCGTCGGTCTTGCCCGGCCCGGCGTACGCGGCGGGGGGCCGCCCCGGCAGCACCTCGGCCAGTCTGCGCAGCTCACCACGGCTCGCGGCCTCGAACCCGTCGACGGCCGGGGCAAGGGTGCGCAGCACACCAGGGTCCGGGTTGGCCTTGACCGCGTAGAGCAGCTCCACCGGCTGGGGCAGCGCCGCCCGGATGGCCCGGGCCTGCGTGGCCAGCGCGTCGAGGTCGTGGACGTAGACGGGTCGCGTCACAGTGACCCGCCCAGCGGGTTGGGCACCGGCACGAACGGTGCGGCCCGGTCCGCGTCGCGCCGCCACCGGACCAGCAGGTTCGCCTTGGCCAGCAGCGGCTCACCGTTCAGCAGCGCGCGCAGTTCGGGTGGGTCGTCCAGGTCGGCGGCGACCGCCTCGACGACGGCCCGCAGCTCCTGCCACAGCCGCCGTTCGATTCCCGGTCGCGCGTCGGCGAGCGCCCCGCAGATGCCGCCGAGGTGATTGACGAACAGGCAGTAGACGATCCGGCGCCGGGCGTCCAGGGGGCCGTAGCGGACCTGCGCGGGGACCCCCTCCGGCCAGGTCGCCCAACGCTCGGCGTCGAGTTTCACCCCCTCCAGGTCGCGCAGCAGCATGCGTACCGGGCGACGGTCGCGGTCGAGCACGACGACAACGTTCTGCAGGTGCGCCTCGTGCACGACGCCGTGGCTGAGCCAGCAGCGCAGCACCGCCGGCACCAGCAGCCCGACGTACGCCCGCCACCAGGCCACCGGGTCGGGTGTCACCAGTGGCGTGGCGGCCAGCGCCGCCGCGAGCATCGGGGTGTCGCCCGGGCGCAGGTGCGGGCGCAGGCCGCTGCGCAGGATCGTCCCGTACGCCTCGTCCGGGCCGGCGGCGTCGACAGTGCGGTAGGCGGGTTCGGTGAGCAGCCCGACCCCGTCCGGCATCGGCACCCGCGCCAGCAGGTCGGTCAGGGCCACCGCGCCGGTGAGCTCGTAGCGGGCGTTCTTGCGCAGGCAGTTGGTGATCCGTACGTGCAGGCTGGTCTTGACGAACAGGTCGGCCGCCGGGGCGTAGAGGGTGCGGACGCTCGCCGTGGGCCGCACCGGCACGCCGGCCTCCCCCAGGTCCCGCAACCGGGGGTGCGTCGGCGGGATCAGTGACAGCTGCCAGGGATGCACCGGCAGGACGCGGTGCCCGTGCGGGGGCCGGGGCGGGTCGAGGGCGGCCACGAGCGCGTCGAACGGCCCGGCGCCGGCGACCAGGTCATCGGGTACGGCGAGCCAGTGCATCCGGAACGACGTGCGCAGCTCCGGGGCGTACGCCCGCCAGCTCTCCGGGTCACCGCTGCGCCACTTCGGGGTGGGGTGGTGCGGGTGGCCGAAGACCAGTGACTGTTCGGAGTCGACGTACGCGTCGATGGCCGGTTCGCCGGTGGGCTCCGGGTCCTCGGTCGGCCGGTCGGCCAGCAGCCGGGCCACGGTGTCCCGGCTGGCCTGGACCTGCTCGACGAACTCGTCGTTGGCCAGGCCGGTGCGGGTGGTGAGTTCGGCCGCGACCAGGCTGGCGAGCCCGTCCGCGTCCAGGTCGACCCACCGTCCGTTGTCGGTACGCCGCTGCACCGGGCCGGTGTAGCGGTGCGCCCCGAGCGGCGAGTGTCGCGCGACCCCGCAGCGCACCGTGACGCCGAGGTGCCGCAGCAGCAGATGCGCGGCACCGTCGACCACGCTCGGGCCGCTGTCCGGAGGGGTGAGTTCGCGGACCAGGCAACCGAAGACGGCGTGGGCGGTGGCCAGGTCGGCGAGCTGACCGGTCTCGGTGGCCGGGCGGGAGCGCAACTGGGCGCTCGTCATCGTGTCTCCCGGAGGTAGTTCGGGCCGGTACGCAGGTAGTACTTGTTGATGTCGGTGCAGCCCAGCCGCTGTTTGGGCAGCAGGGTGCCGGCGGTGAGCATCGCCTTGATGGGCAGGTGGCCGGCCCGCAGAACCCGGTCGGTGAAGGTCCGTGCTGCTGGCCCGTCACCCCACCGGTCGCGGGCGGCGGCGAGCCGGGGTGCCAGCGCCTCGGCGGGTGACGGCACGGGCAGCCCTCGGGCGGCCAGCGCGACCAGGGGTGCGGCGGCGGCCAGGTGCAGGGTGATGGTGATGAACACGTCGGCCAGCTCCTGCGGGTCGCGCGCCCACATCCGGTCGTCGTCGAGGGTGAGCCCACCCGGGCCGCCGTGCCGCGGGTCGAGGCGGGCCCCGTCGTTGTCCTTGTAGAGCAGGCCGACAGTGCCGTCGGGGTGCACCAGCAGGTGGATGTTCTGCGGGTGCGCCTCCAGCGCGATCCCGTGGCGGAGCCAGAGGAAGACGTGCCAGTCGAGCAGCAGGTCCAGATAGGACTCCAGCAGCGCCCCGGGCCGCTCGGGGCTGATCCGTTCGAGGACCGTTGCCGCGACCGGGTCCGGTGCGGCCAGGGCCGCGACCGGCACCACGTGGACGCCGGCCAGATCACCCGGGAATCGGCGCAGCAGGAAGCTGCGCCGCTCGTCGCCGCCGACGTGCGCCCAGGTGCTCTCGTCGACGTGCCGGATCCGCCCGGCGAAGGTTGGTTCGGCGTTGGCGATCCGGTCGAGCAGCGCGGCCACGGCCGCGCCGTCGGCGAGCGAGCCGGGGTGCAGCGTGCGCCGGTTGCGGGCGCCGAGGCTCGCGGTCGGCAGCGGCAGCTTGAGGTGCAGGTACGGGTGATCGTCGAGCGCCACCGTCCGCATGGAGAGGGTGGGCCGTACGGTGATCGCCGGCAGGTCCGTCACCGGTAACCCGTCGCGGTTGGCGGTGATCGGGTGCGCCGGCAGCAACAGTTGGCCCGGTCGTCGTGCGCGTGGCCACCAGGACGGGAGTTCGCCGGTGAGCTGGACGTCCCCGGCAGGGACGGTGTACCAGCGCAGCGCGAAACGCGGGGCGTGCTCCGGGGCGTACCGGAGGAGGTCGTCGTCTCCGAGACCGTGCCGGCACCGGTCGGTGGGGTAGACCGGGTGGCCGTGGTGGGCGGCGAGTACGTCGTCCAGGAGCGCCGTCGGCAGTCCCGTGGGGGTGCTGGCGCGTTCGGCGGCGACCTCGGCGAGCACCCGCGAGCGGTGTCGGGCCGCGAGCCGCCGGGCGCGCAGGTCGGCGCGGCACTCGACGCCGAAGTCCCGCCAGCCGGCCTCGGCCTCGGCGTTGCCCTGAGGCGTGAGCAAACTGAGCAGGCCTTCCACCGTGTCCGTGCAGTCGGTGTCGCCGCTGCTGTCGAGCAGCAGCACCATCGGTGCGGCGCTGCGCAGGGCCTGCTGGAACCCGTCCGCCCGGACCGGGATCCGCAGCAGGCCGGCGGGGTGCGGTGCCTGCCACCAGTCGGTCCCGTCCGGTCGGCCGGTGCTGAGCAGACCGAGGTGATCCTCGCGCAGCAGGGCGTCGAGGACCCGGGTGAACACCTCCCGCTCGCAGTCGTCGCTCACTCGACGATGGTCCACTGGAGGTCGCCGCGGAAGGCGGCCAGCGACTGGCGGACCGCGCCCTCGTCGGGGCCGATCCCGTGCAGCACGGCGAGGTAGTCGCGGTTCGTGCCGGTGTGCTCGGCGGTGCGCCCCACCTCGCGCAGCGGATGGCAGCCCAGCCGGACATCATCGTGGACGGTGTCCACTCGGCCCGGCGCGGCGACCAGGCGGCCGGAACGATCCGCGCAGACGTACTCGACCTGGGCGTATCGGTCGACCGTGGCGGGCAGGTCGAGGGCGGCCAGGGGCTCGCCGAGGTGCAGTCGGATGACGTGCTCGAACAGCGGCACACCGAGCAGGTCGGAGAGGATCAGGTCCATCCGGTCGCCGATGAGCCGGTAGTTCACCTCGATCAGTCGGACCCTGCCGTCGGCGATGACGTACTCGGTGTGGCAGGCGCCGAAGCCGACCCCGAGCGCGTCGAGCCGCGCCCGAAGCTGGGTGGTCTCCGGCTCCGCCGGAGGCGACCAGGCGAGGCTCTCCTCGGTGAAGGTCGGTGGCGGCCCGAGGCCGGTGCGCCAGCCGCCGAGGGAGGCCAACGCCGTGCCGTCGCCGAGGGTCTCGAAGGTCCGCAGCTCGCCGGGGAGGTACTCCTCCACCACCAGGGCCACGTCCGGCCGACGGCCACGGATCTCGGCGATCCGGGCGACCAGCTCGGCATGGTCGGTCACCAGGTACGCGTCCTCGCTGGCCACCCCCTCGCGGGGTTTGACCACGGCTGGGAACATCCCGTCCGGCACCTGCGGTGCGGCACCGGGATCGACGGTGGCGGTGCGTACCAGATCGAGGCCCGCAGCCGCGATCACCCGGCGGGCCGCGGCCTTGTCCTTGCAGAGACGGGCGGCGTCGGGATCCTTGCCGGGCAGACCGAGCTTCCGTGCGGCGATCGCGGTGGCCTCCTGAAGGTGGTCGCTGTTGGACAGTAGCGCCACCGGTCGGGTCGGTGCCGTCGCCGCGACCACAGCGGCCGCGTCCCGGACCGCGCAGCGCGCCACCGGCACGCCCGCCGGCCACTCCGCCGGCCGGTCGGTCAACACGGTGACCGACAGCCCGAGCGACGTCGCCGCGGGAAGGAACCCCTCCAGCACGGCGTCGGTGGGGTTGAGCGCGGTCAGGTACAGCCGCATACCGCCTCCGTCGACTACGACGATGTCGTGATTAGGGTAGCCTACCCTTATTGGGCGGTTTTGGGGCGGTCTGCCCGGTAGAGCAGCCCGGCGGCGACCAGCCCACCGATCAGCACCGCGGCAGCGCCCGCCAACTGTCCCGTCTCCAGCGCCGAGGCGAAGGCGACAGTGACGGCCTCCCGCTCGGCTCCGTCGCGGGCGACGGTCAGGGCGGCGGGAAACGATCCGGCGCCGGCCAGGGCCGCCGGCAGCAGGGCGGCGAACCGGGCGTTCAGCACCGCACCCAGCACCGCGATGCCGAGACTGCTGCCGACCTCGGTCATGGTGCCGTCGACACCCGCGCCCGCGCCGGCCTTCTGCGCCGGGATGGCGCTCATCACGGCCTCGACGATGGCCGGGTTGGCCAACGCGCACCCGACACCCATCACGAGCAGCCCGGCCAGCAGCACCCCGTACCCGTCGGACGGGAAGAGGGTGATCAGCGCGAGACCGCCCGCGAGCAGCGTCATACCGATGGCGATGGCGGCGGCCAGGCCGAGCCGACGGATCACGACCGCGACCGCGCCGCTGACGTTGAGCAGCACAATGGACAGCGCGAAGGGCGCCATCCGCAGACCGGCTTCCCAGGCGGGATAGCCGCGGACGAACTGCAGATGCTGGGTGAGCAGGAACAACGCGCCGGTGGCACCGAACGTGATCAGCACGACCCCGGAGATCGCGCCCACGAACCGCCGGTCCTGGAAGAAGTGCATGTCCAGCATGGGGTGCGGGATCCGCCGCTCCCAGCGGACGAAGAACCCGAGCAGGAGTACGCCGACAGTCGCCGCCCCGAGCACCTCAGCCGAGGTCCACCCGTGCTCCGGCCCGGAGATGATCGCCCAGACGACAGCGGTCAGGCCGGCGGTGGAGAGCGCCGCGCCCACCACGTCCAGGCGGCCACCGGCCGGGTCACGGGACTCGGGTATCAGCGCGCGAGCGACGAACAGGCAGACCAGCACGATGGGCACGTTCACCAGGAAGATCGCGCCCCACGGCAGATGCGCGAGGATCGTGCCGCCGATCGGTGGCCCGACGGCGAAGCCCAGCGCGCTGGTCGCCGCCCAGATGCCGATCGCTCGGGACCGCTCGGTGGCGTCGAAGACCTGCATCGCGACCGCGAGCGTCGAGGTGATCAGCAACGCGCCACCGACACCCATGCCGGCCCGGGCCGCGATCAGCTGCCCGCTGCTGCTGGACAGCCCGGCGGCCAGCGAGCCGAGACCGAACAGGACGAGCCCGGTGAGCAGCATCCGACGACGCCCGTACCGGTCGGCGGCGCTGCCGGCGGTCAGCAGCAACCCGGACAGCACCAACGCGTACGCGTTGATCATCCATTGCACGTCGGCGGTGCTGGCGCCCAGCTCGGTGGTGAGCACCGGCACCGCCACGGTCAGCACTGTGTTGTCCAGCACCACCACGAGCTGCGCGACGCAGAGCACGGCCAGGATCAGCCACCGCTGCGGCAGTCGCGCCGAGGCCGTGGCACCGCCGGCCGGCTGAGTGGTGTCGCTGGCCGGCTGAACCGTGGTCACGCCACGGCCTTCACGCCATCCACCGTCGGGTGCTCCGCCGTCGAGCTGACGGGACCGGGCCTGCGGGGGAATCGCCGCTGGTGGGCGAGGCCGAGGACGACACCCGCGGCCACCAGCACGATGGCCGCGATCGCGACCGGCGGGTAGCCGACCCCGTCGGCGGCCGCGAGACCGATGGACGAGGCCACGAACGAGCAGACCAGGCCGAACGACGACAGGACGGTGAAGTCGGTGCCACCGGTGTCGGGGCGCGAATAGTCCATGTTGACGGTGTAGAGCACCACGTTGGCGATGGTGTAGGCCACCATGAAGCAGCAGAGCGCGGCGACCGTCCCGCCCAGTGGGGCGCGACCGTTCATCAACGGCAGCAGCAGCAACGTCGACACCGTGAGTGCCACGCCGCCGACCACGAGCACGCCGCCGCGCCCGAACCGGCCGATGCCGAGCCCGGCGACCAGGCCCGCCACGATGGCCGGGACGCTGGTCACCACTCCGGTGACGACGCCGATGCGGCCCAACGACCACCCCGCGTCGACCAGGGCCGGCGTCACCAGGGCGTACGCCATCCCCGCCCCGACGTAGACCAGCGGCACCACGCCGAACGTCCACCACCGGCAGCCCGGCTGGCCGAACACCGACAGCAGCGCCCGGTAGGCCGTGCCGACCTTGGCCACCCGGTCGGTACGCGGAGGTTCCCGGAACCGCCACACGACCACCAGCCCGACCGCCGTCATCGCGGCCAGCAGACCGATCGCCGCCGCCCAGCCGAACTGGTCGTAGACCAGGACGCACGCCCCGCCGCCGAGCAGGTTGCCGAGGTAACTCGCGGCGACCTGGATCCCGTTACCGGTCCCCCGGCTCGACTCGGCCAGCATCCGGACCGCCACGGCGTCCACGGCGATGTCCTGCGTGGCGGAGAAGAAGACGTACGCGGCGCAGATCGCGACGATCGGGCCGAGCGCGTCGGCCGGGTCGGTGAACGGCAGCAGCGCCAGCAGAGCGAGCACCAGGGCGGTCTGGAGCACGAGCAACCAGGATCGGTAGTGGCCGCGATGCCGCGAGCCGTACCGGTCGAGGATCGGCGCCCAGAGGAACTTGATGGGCCAGATCAGGCCGACGATCTGCAACAGGGCCAGCGTGTCCAGCGAGGTGCCGCCGTCGCGCAGGATGGCGGTCAGCCCGACGGTGATGAAGCCGACGCCGAGGTACTGCGTGACGTACAGCGCGGTCAGGGTGCCGAGCCGACCCTTCATGCGGCTTTCCAGTAGCCGAGGGAGGTCACCCGGTCCTTGTCGACGCCCAGCGTTCGTCGGATGTGTCGGGTGATGCCACGGGTGGTGGCCGCCTCGCAGGCCACCCAGTAGTGCCCCGCGCCGCTGGTCGGCAGGGCCGCGCAGACCGTGTCGACGAGGTGTTGACCGTCGTCGCGCCGAGGCACCCAGGTGACGTCGTGGTGTGCCCGGGCACGCAACGCGAGAGCCTTCTCGCCCTCGTGGGCGTACTCCAGCCACACCGTCGCCGGGATGTCGGCGCTGGCGTCGAGCAGGCTGTTCACCGCGGGCAGCGAGGCCGCGTCGCCGACGAGGTAGAGGTGCTCGGGCGCCGGGTCGGGCAGGTCGAAGGCGCTGCCCTGGACGGTCGCGCTGATGGTGTCGCCGACCTGGGCGGTTGTGGCCCAGCGGGCGGCGCAGCCGTCGTGGACGGCGAATTCGAGGGTGAACCGGCCGGTGGAAGGGTCGGGGTCCACCAGGGTGTACGCGCGCTGGTGTGCCCGGCCGTCGTTGTCGAACCACAGCCGGATCCACATCGTGGGGTGCACCCCGCACGCCTCCAGCAGGCCGCCGCCGTCCAGGAGGAGCCGCTGATAGTGGCCGTCGATCGACTCGGTGCCCAGCACTGTCAACCGAAAGTCCCGGCCTCCCATGGCCTTGAGGACCAGGGCCTCCCAGTTCCGTTTCACGCACCCCTCCAGGTAAGGTCATCCTTGGTTAGGGGAGGTTAACCTGAGTCGCGCCCCGGATGGAACAGAGGACAGCGCCCGATGACGTACCTGGAGAAGATCGCCGGTCTCGGTGAGTTGTCATTGGTGACCGTCGACCCCGACCGGCACGCCGCCCTCCTGCACGGCTGGGTCACCCAACCCCGAAACTCGTTCTGGGGCATGGGTTCGCACACCCTGGAACAGGTACGCGAGATCTACGCCTTCGTGGACAGTCTGCCGACGCACCACGCGTACCTGATCATGGTCGACGCGGAGCCGGTCGGCCTCTTCCAGACCTACCAGCCCGAGGCGGACCCGGTCGGCGAGCGCTACCGCGTGCAGCCCGGTGACATCGGGATGCACCTGCTGCTCAGCCCCGACCGGCGCCTCGCCCGCGGCCTCACCAACGTCGTCGGCCCGGCCCTCGCCCGCTTCCTGTTCCGCGACCCGGCCGCCCAGCGGATCGTGGTCGAGCCGGACATCCGCAACCACCTCGCGCTGCGCCGACTGGAGATCGAGGGGTTCACCTTCGATTCGGAGATCGACATGCCGGACAAGCGGGCCCAGCTGGCGTTCCTGACGCGCGACCGGTTCGACGCAGACCACCCGACGCCGGCCTGAGCAGCGGCGCCGCGACGTCGGTAGGTCTTCTGCGCGGCATGCTCAGTCGGCGTGCGGGGTTCCGGTCGCGCCGGGCCGACCGTCCAGTGCGCTCAACTCGGCGGCCCGGGCCTGCTGGATCCGGCCGGCGAGCGCCCTCAGCTCCGGGCTGCCCCCGGCGGTCTGCTCGCCCCGGCACAGAACCACGGTCTGCGCGAGGTGCGCCCGCACCAACGCGGCGGCCCGGGACGGCACCTCGGTGTCGGTTGCGGCGCGCAGCTCGGCGAGGCTGCCGTCGGTGACCATGCCGGGCATCTGGTGCCCCTCGTGGATGTTCTGCTCCGGGACGTTGCCCGCGGCCAGCAGCCCGCGCAGGTCCCGCAACTCGGCCTGGTGAGCAGCCCGGAGGTCGTTGAGCAGTGCCCGCAGCGACGGGTCCGCCCCTGTCGACCGGCTGTCGACGTGGTCGATCAGCGCGAGCGCACCCTCGTTCATCGGGATGAGCAGTTGGATGAACGCGTCATCGGTGCTGTTGAGCACCACCGACGCGGTCGGCGCGGGACCGGCCGACGGGGCTGCGGCCGACGGGGATGCGGTCTGGTCGGCGCGGCCCCAACTCTGGCTGAGCCCGACCGCCACCGTCGTCACGACCAGTGTCGCGACGACGCCGACGATCCGCCCGGCGCGGCCACCGAACGCCGGGCGTCTGGTCGTGGTCGGCTGCTGGTCCACCGGCGCGTCGCCGCTCAACGGGCGGCCTGGAACGCGCGACCGACCACTGTCGCCTCGGTGCCGTTGCTGAACAACCCGGACCGGTCCTTGTCCGTGGCGGGCAGGCCGAACCACGCGTACCGCTGCACATAGGACAGTTGGCCGAGCATGGTGGTGGCCGCGGTGAGGAACGCCGCCTGCTGCTCCTGACCCGGGAACTGTGCGCCGCCGCTGTCGAAGCGGATCAGTGCGAACTCGGTCAGCCAGATCGGTTTGCGGTACCGCTGGTGGACGGCCTGGAGATACCGCCGGAGCTGGTCGACCGCGGTGCTGGTCGTGAAGTCGGCGCCGAACCAGTGCAGGGTGATGAAGTCGACGCGGTGGCCGCGGGCCTGGGCGCCGGTCATGAACCTGTCCAGCCAACCCTGCGGATCCGGCCCGCCCCAGGCGACCGCCGGGCTGCCCAGTCTGCTGCCCGTCGCCATCAGTTGCGGCCACAGGTCCAGCGCCTGCTCGACGGTCATGTTCGCCTGCTCGGGCATGTCCGGCTCGTTGAAGGTGAGCAGATCGGGCCCCGCCGCCCTGGCCCGGGCCAGCTCCGTGGCGGTGACGTTCTCCGCACTGCGGATCATGGGCACGAACGTCACACCGCGCGGCGTGCTGATTCCCGGGTGCTGGGTGCCCCAGGTGTAATACCAGCCGGCCTTCGAGTTCGCCAACGCCTGACTGGCTCCGGCGAAGTTCCACACTCCGACGCCCTTGCGGGCGGAGCTGACCGCCGGGACGACCGGAGCCTTCAACGAGGGGCGTGCGCTCGGTGACGGTGCGACGCTCGGGCTGGCCACGGCGGTGGGCGCGGCGGGCGGCGGTGCAGCCCACGAGGGCGCTGGTGGGTCCTCCGGCAGGATCACCACCGCCATGGTGATGGCGAGAACTGCCGCTGCGACCCCGACGGCGAGGGACGGGACCAGGCCACGGGGACGGTTCACCGCGAGGTCGACGATGCTCGGGCCACCGCCGCCGTCGGAGGGCACACCGCCGGGCGGGGTCGTCCCGGCGGTGTGCCCGGCCGTCGGGCCCGGGGGGTGGTGCCCGACGGCCTGCGCGGCAGCCGGGGGTGCGGCCGCGCTCGGAAATTGGGCGCTCAGACCCGCCGGCAACGGCAGCATCGGCAGACCGGCGAGCAGCCGGTCGATCGGTAGGAGCGTGGAGCCCAGTCGCCCACAGAACGCGCAGTCGCGGACGTGTCGGGCCAGCCTCTTGCGCCACAGCGGGCTGGGAGTGCCGTCCCACTCGCCGCTCACGGCGCGCAGGTCCGGGCAACCGGGGCGGGCGCCGAGCGCGCGTACGACGCCCCGAGCGCTCTGGATCTGCTCCTTCATCCGGTGGATCCGCACGGCGACGTGCCCGGGTGACAGCCCCAGCGCGTCGGCGACCTCGGCGCGGGTGATCTCGCCGGTCTCCTCAAGCCACCACAGCGACAGCAGCTCCTGGTCGTCCGGGTCGAGCCAGCGGGTCGCCTCGGCAACCTCGCGTCGCTGGTCGGTGAGGCCGAGCCGGAGGATGGTCATCCCCGCGAAGTCGGAGGCCGGGTCCGGCACGTTGTGGATCGCGTCGAGCCCCGCGTCGCGGTTGAGCGCGAGCCGTCGGCGCTGTTCCCAGTCACGCACCTGACGGATGGCGATCGCCACCAGCCACGATCGGTACGCCGCCGGGTCGTTGAGCGCGGGCAGGTACCGGATCACCCGTACCAACGTCTCCTGGACCACGTCGTCGACGTCGGCGTGACCGCGCAGCGCACGCCCGACGATGTTGTAGACCAGCGGGAGCGAGGCCGCGACGACGTCATCGAGGGCGCGCTGGTCGCCCTGTCGGGCCGCGACGACCAACCCGGCATAGGGTAGTGCTCGACCGGCTGACGACATGGGTGTCACTCCTTGTGTGCTCGTCCGCGCGGCACCCGCGCTGCGCGTTGACCGCCCTCAGGATCGGAGACTGGCAGCACCGGGTCGGATTACAGAATTCTCGGCTGCTGGCGGGGCGGATGCGATCCCGGGGCCTCGGCGGCGCATGAGGGGTGCCGAGGGCGGGTATGGTGCGGGGTGTCGGTGTCGCCGGGCGTCCGCCCGTGCACGAGGCACCTGATCGGGCGCCAGTGTGAGCGCCGCATGTCACGAGGTCGCACGGCGAGAGCCGAGGCCCGGACACACTCCTTCGTGGAAGACAGGAATCCTGCATGACATCGAACGACAACCCTCGACCGGCCCTGTTCCTCGCCACGTCGAACTCCGACGTGCTCGACGGGTCGATGGCGACCTTCGACGGCAGCGAGGAGGCCATGCTGCGGCTGCGCCATCCGTTCGCGGTGAAGCCGGCCCAGCAGGCCCCGATCGCCGGCGACGAGCCGGACCCGCAGGGCTGATCGGGGCCGTTCTCACCCGTTTCGAGCACCATCCACCTGCGCCGGCTCGTACTTTCGGCTAGTAAACATTCAGTATTTCGGGTAGTGTCCGGGTCATCAAGTGAACGACATGACGCGGCGGCGAGGCCCGTGCTCGTGGCCTTGCGACAGCGCACCTTCGCCCGTACGTGCGCCCCGGCGTCAGCCGGTTCGGAGACCCCTTCCGGTCGACTCGATCGACGGGCAGTGCGGGAAGGACCACTCCCATGGCCATCATCGTCGACACCGCGACCAGCACCAGCATCGACCAGCGGCTCACTGAGCAGAGCCCGGAAGACCTCCTGGCCGCCCTGGCGGCGACGCCGGCCGACGCCCCTCGCCGCCCAGCCCTGCGCGACCGCACCATCGAGGCGTGGCTGCCGCTCGCCCGGCACCTGGCCCGCCGCTACGGCGGTCGCGGCGCGCCGGACGACGACCTGGTCCAGATCGCCTCGGTCGGTCTGATCAAGGCCGTGGACAACTTCGACCACAGTCGAGGCGTCGACTTCGCCGGGTACGCCATCCCCACCATCATCGGTGAGATCAAGCGCTACTTCCGGGACCGCACCTGGGCGATCCGGGTGCCCCGCCGCCTCCAGGAGCTACGCCTGTCGATCAGCGCGGCCAACAGCGTCCTGACCCAGACCCTCGGTCGGTCGCCGACCGTGGCCGACATCGCGTCCTACCTGGCCGTGACCGAGGAGACGGTGCTGGAAGGGCTGGAGGGCGCACGCGCCTACCGGGCCACGTCGCTGTCCACGCCGATCGGTGGCGAGGGCAGCCGGGAGCTCGGCGACACCCTCGGCGGCGACGACCACGAGTTCGACGTCGTGGAGATCAGGGTCGCCCTCGGTCCGGCCCTCGCCACGCTGCCGGAGCGCGAGCGCGAAATCCTGAGCCTGCGCTTCCACGGCAACCTGACCCAGTCCCAGATCGCCGACCGGGTCGGTGTCTCGCAGATGCACGTCTCCCGGCTGATCAACCGTTCGTTGGCCACGCTGCGTCGCCACCTCTCCGGCGACAACTCGTTCTGACCGTCGGCGTCGTCGACCGCTCAGAGTTGGACGACGTGACCCACCCGTGGCGGCGTACGACCCGCGAGGACGTCGGCCCAGGCCCGTTGCAGGGCCTCCGGCCCGACACCCACCTGGACGTCGAGCCATCCGCTGACCACTGCGGTGAAGCGCTGCCAGGCCTCGGTGAACCGTTGGTCGAGCCCTTCGCGGCCCCAGTCCTGGCCGCGCTTGCGCATCTGGACCGGCGCGAAGAACACCTCCTCCGCGGCGGCGGCGTTCGGTGTCTGGTTGGTGAGCCCGACCGCGATGTCCCGGACGAGCCGGTCGCCGAGGTGCTGGCGCAGGGCGGCACGGGTCGAGGGCGCGCCGGACAGGTCGAGGTAGACGGTCGGGACCGCGTCGAGGGCGCTGATGTCGTCGTACGGGACGACCTCGTCATAGCAGCCGAGTGACCGGGTGAAGGCCAGGTTGCCGGGTGAGGTGAGCCCGACCAGGCGCGGCCCGCGACCGCGCAGCTCGAACGCTGCGGCGTACGCGGTCTTGCTCGACGCCGATGACACCAGCAACGCCTCGGCACCGTAGAAGCCGTTGTCGACGACCTGGTCGGCCAGCATGAACGAGGTGAAGAACAGGGGCCGGAACAGGATCAGCAGGTCCTCCTGGTCGGCCTGGTACGCCGGGTCGCCGGTGGTCGACCGGTACGCGTTGTACGGCGACGGCAACTCGGCCCGGTGCGGGCTAGCGTCGCGGAACCCGGACGCGTCCACCCGGTCCGGCCGCACCACGAGGTGCCCCGCGGGAGGCAGGTAACCGTAGACCCGTTGCCCCACCTCGACACCGGCAACCGTCGAGGCGACCACCTCGGCGAAACCCCAGAGCGGCGGGAGGCCCCACTGCGGCCCGAGCCCACGGGCCGCCGGCGGAAAGAACTCCCAGTAGCGCATCGCGTCGCCGAGCACCGCGTAGGTCACGTTGTTGGCGGTGAGGCCGACGCGGTCCACCCGCAGCAGCGCCTCACCATCGGCCACCTCGGGCGTGGCGCCATCGACGAGCGTGCTCCGCCCGAGGTCGTCACGTGCCACGGCGAAGGTCCATGAGTCAGCCATGAGGTGACGCTAGACAGCGCCACAACCGGAGACAAGTGCACTGCGAGTGCAAAATCCCACTGCTGCGGTCAGTGGCGGTTCGCCGCGAGGTCACGGAGGTGCGCGAGCGGCAGGTGCGGCGGCCGCCACTCCACGAAGAGCGCCGTCGCGTCGTCCTGAAGCTGGTCGTCCTGGTAGCCGACGACGGCGCGTACCAGGCGACGCATCGTCTCCGGGCTGGGCAACCCGTCGTTGAGGGCCCGGTTGACGAAGTCGACCAGCCGGTCCAGCCCGAAGTGCT
Organism: Micromonospora sp. MGP-C2; assembly: GCF_057766525.1. Taxonomy (NCBI): domain Bacteria; kingdom Bacillati; phylum Actinomycetota; class Actinomycetes; order Micromonosporales; family Micromonosporaceae; genus Micromonospora; species Micromonospora sp. MGP-C2. Next base: position 4,901,626 of record NZ_JBYMEN010000002.1, on the reverse strand, counting down.
CACCGTCGGCGCTGCGCGCATCGGTGATGCCGTCGGTGTAGGCGAGGATCCGGTCGCCCGGGTGCAGATCCTCGACGTGCACCTCCGGGCGGCGTGGCGTCAGATGACCCAGGCCGAGCGGCAACGCGGTCGGCCCTGGCAGCTCACGGATGGCCTTGCCGTCGCGCAGCAACATCGCACCGGGATGACCCGCGTTGATCGCGCTCAGCCGGCCGGTCCGGCGATCGAGTTCGAGGAGCAGGCCGGTCGCGAAGAAGTTCGGGTGCTCGGATCGCACCCACCGGTCGATGCTGATCGCCGTGTCGACCAGGTCGAGGCCACACCGGCGGGCGTTGCGGTACGCGCTGACGACCAGCGAGGCCAGGGTGCTCGCCTTGATGCCGTGCCCGCAGGTGTCGAAGAGCCCGACGCTGAGCACGTCGTCGTTGAGCGCGTAGTCGAAGATGTCGCCGCCGACGTCGTAGCACGGTTCGAGGATGGCGGTGATCACCAGATCGTCGGTGGCGAAGGTCAACGGTGGCAGCAGACCCCACACGATCTCGGCCGCGACCTGCATCGGGAGCCGGCGACGCATCCGCTCGACCACGTCGCCGTAGAGCCTGCGGTTGACCAGGATCTGGGCGATGGTGACCGCCACCTCCCAGGCTGGCCCGTCCATCGCCTCGTCGGCGGCCGTCGGCGCCACGATCTCCAGCACGCCCATCCGCTCGCACCCGAGCAGCAGCGGCACCCAGACCCGGTCCGGATTGTCGGGCGCGCGCTGGATGGTGAGGTTGGTGAAGGCCCGGCCGGCGAGGGTCGTCTCGATCGGCAGTTCGTCCCGGTCGAGGCCCGCGCCGAGCAGGGGCACGAGCAGGGACTGCGTGTAGTCGGCCAGATAGAGCACCATCTCGCTGGCGTCGAGGGCGGGAGCCGCCTCGGCGATCAGCTGAGACAGCTCGTCCGGCCCACCACGGGGCGCGTTGAGCTGAAGCCAGCGCACCATCTCGCCGACGTCGCCCACGCTCCACCTCCCCCGAGTCCTCCCCCCACCGCGGGAGCACGTAGTGCCAGCGTGAGGCTACCCTGCCCCACCCAGTTCATCAGTCGCGGTCACCGGCGGTGGGGCCTGCACCATGGCGCTGAGCAGCGCGGGCACCGACACGGTGGCGAAACCAACCCGGGCGTCACTCGCCCCGTACGGCACCCACAGCTCACCGTCGTGCACGAGTGCCCCACAGGAGTAGACGACGTTGGGAACGTACCCGTCCCGGTCGTTCTCGTCGGGTGCCAGGAGCACGCCGGGCAGGTGCGCGACGACCCGCTCCGGCCTGTGCAGGTCGAGCAGGAGCGCGCCGATCGCGTACCGGCGCATCGGCCCGACCCCGTGGGTGAGGACGAGCCAACCCGCGTCGGTCTCGATGGGAGACCCGCAGTTGCCGACCTGGATCAGCTCCCAACTCTCGGCGGGGGCGTGCAACGGAGCCGGAGCCTGCCAGCGGTTGTCGCTGTCCAGAGTGGTCAGACCGATGGTCTCGCCGTCGGCACGGCACAACGCCAGGTGCCGGCCGCCGACGGTACGCGGAAACAGCGCGATCCCCTTGTTCCGGGCACCCGGCCCACGCATCGGGGTCATCTCGAAGCGACGCAGGTCACTGCTGACCAGCGCACGGGTGGCGATGCTCCGGCCGTCGTAGGCGGTGTAGGTGGCCCGGTACACCGGCCCGGACTCGTCGACGAACCGGACGAACCGCGCATCCTCCATGCCGTTGCTCTCTGCCGGGGTGGCCGGCCAGAGCACCCGTTGGTGCAGGGCCGTGTCGGTGGGAAAGGCCGTGGCGTAGCTGCCGGCGTTGGTGCGACGCAGTTGTTCGAGGGTGCCCAACCCGGTGCTGCGAGAGAGCAGATCGGGTGGCAGGTTGGCGAGCACCCGCTCGAAGGTGGCCTCGTCGTACCACTCGGGCAGGGCGTCGAGCACCGTGGCGGCGACCTCGTTGTCGCAGTCCTCCTCGGCTAGGCCGGCGACGAGCAGGTCCCGACGGTGCCGTACGCCCACCCGCTGCCCGACGGCCAACGGGCCGGACCGGTCGGCGACCGTGAGCTGCCGCCCTGGTCCGATGACCGCGGTGGCGAACCCGATGGAGGACACGTGCCCCTCCCCGACCTGGCGCAGGCTGACGGCGACGCGAAGTTGCCCGCTGCCGAGTTCGGTCTGGTCCGGGTGGGCCACCATCGACGGGTTGCAGAGGGCGGCGGCCTCGACGGCGTACTCGTGGCTGAAGTAGGCGCCGACCAGCAGCCGGCTGGTCGGCGAGAGGTCCCGGGCCCGCGCGGCCCGGTGCCGGACCAGGTCGTAGTGGTGGTGGAACGTGCCGGCCAGGTCGCGGTGCCGGGCGCCGAAGCGGTCGAAGGTGTCCCGCAGCAGCTGGCCGGTCTCCTCGTCGCCGAGGCGCGCGACCCGGTCGATGAGTGCCCGCGCGCGGGTGCGTACCACCGCGGCGTCCTCACCCGGGACGAAGAGCTTGATGATGACCCGGCGTGGGTCCGGGGTGAGGGTGACGTCCTGACGGACGGCCAGGCTCCGGGTCACGACCACCGCCGGGCGTGCTGCAGGGTGGAGATGAGCGCGAGGGTGGACTCGGCGCCCTGGTTGAGGTTGGGCCCGTGCGCGGTCAGCCCGTCGTAGCCACCGCCGGTCGCCGGATCCCACATCGGGGTGCCGAGGTCGTTGTCACCGAGGAACCACCCGACCGACTGCCGCACGCCGGCGTCCCACCCGGGGTCCCCGGTGACAGTGGCAGCGGTGGCGCAGGCGTCCGCGAAGGCGGCGACCTCGATCGGCTGCTGGTCGTGGTGCAGTCGTACGGCGCCGCGCCGCCACCCCCCTGCGGGTACGACCGACAACCGCCCGTCGCGGAGCTGGGCCTGGTGCAGCCAGGTCAGCATCCGCAGGCCGTCGTAGAGAGGTGGACCACCCTCGCGAAGCTGGCTGGCGGCGATGACCACCTCGGCGAGGGCCGCGTTCGCGTAGGTCAGCTCCTGCCGTGGCCACGGCCACCGCGGGTCGGACCCGGCCGGGCCGACAGTGCTGGCCGCGTCCGCGAGCAGGGATGCCGCGGCGACGTGACCTGGGTGACGGCGCAGCACCTCGGCCGCGCCCAGACCGGCGAACGCCATCGCGTGCGGTGCCTTGGCGCGCCGGGTGGCACCCCGGCTGAACGCCACCAGCGCCTCCTCCCGTACCCAGGGTGCGGAGCTGCGGGCGACGGCAGTGCCCAGGCCCCACAGCGCCCGACCCCACCAGTCGCCGAGCCCTGGTTCGTCGGCCCAGCGCCGGTCGTGCCCGAGTCGGTTGTGGAACGCGCCGTCGGTGTCCTGCGCGTGGGTCAGGAACGCCAGGTAGCGCTCCGCGAGCCGGAGCAGCTCGTCGCTCGGCTCCGGCTCGCGGCTGACGACCACCAGGCCGCGAGCCACGTCGTCGGTGCAGTAGCCGTGCTCGCGGCGGACGATGGCGTGCCGGGCATGCTCGAACAGACCGGTGTCGTCACTCAGCCGTGCCAGGTGCGCGAAGCTCGGCGGGGCGCCGTCACCCAGCGCTCACCCGTCGCGGTCCGGGGGTGTCCGGTGGTCGCCGTCACGCCGGCACGGGGCTGGCGGTGGGCGAGCGGGCGGCCAGGAGCTCTTCGGCGAGGGTGCCGTAGCGGGCCGCCACCGCCGGCCAGCGCAGGTCCGCGGCCAGCGGGCGGACCCGCCCGGCCAACCGGGCGGCCAGGCCCGGCTCGGTCAGGACCCGCCGGATCGCCTTGGCCAGCGCCGCCGGGTTCTGATGGGGTACGACCAGACCGGGCCCACCGGTCAGCAGCTCGACGGCGTGCGGGAACGCCGTCGCCACGACGGGCACCCCGGCGGCCACCGCTTCGATGAGGACGCCGGAGGTGACCTGTTCGCGGGAGTCGTAGGGCAGGACGACCACGTCGGCGGAGCGGATCAGCCGACCCAGTGCCTCCTGGTCGTGGTAGATGTCCTGATAGTCGACGGCGTGCGCGACACCCAACTGGGCACCGAGCTGGTGCAGCCCGGCCCGGTACGCCTCACCGTGGTGCTCGATCACCTTCGGGTGGGTCCGTCCGGCGACCGTGTAGGTCGGAGTCGGTTCCAGATCCTGCAACCGCGCGAGGGCCCGCAACGACCACTCGATGCCCTTGCCCGGGCCGATCAGTCCCCAGGTCAGCAGGTGCGGGCGGGCACGCCGGTCGACGGGCACACCGGCAAGCTCGGCGGCGCCGTGCGGGATGACCGTCACCTTGCCCGCTGGCACTGCGTACCCGACGAGCAGCCGGTCCCGGGCGGTGTCGGTCATCGTGACGACCGCCCCGGCGGTGGCCACGATCTGCTCCAGCAGGGATTTCTGCCGGGCGGAGGGCTGGCTGAGCACGGTGTGCAGGACCACGATGCTCGGCACGCTGAGGCGCCGCAGCAACGGCAGGACCTCCTCGCCGTCGGTGCCGGGGTAGATGCCGTACTCGTGCTGGACGATCGCCACGTCGTACGCGTTGAGGGCGGCCGCCGCGTCCCGCCAGCCGGCCGGGTCCCGCGCCGACCAGGTGTGCACGACCCCTGGGGTGGGCCGTTGGTCGTCGCCGTGATCGGTGACCCGGACGATGCCGCCGTGGGTGCCGTCGGCGGTGAGCTGGGCGGCGAGGGCGGCGTTGAACGTGGCCAGGCCGCACCGGGTCGGTGGGTGGGTGCTGAGGAAGCCGTAGCTGGGCATGAACGTCGTGCCTTCCGGTTGTCGGCCCACCACAGGAGTACGCGGTGAGCCTCACGCGGGAATGGCGCACGCCGGTCAGCGTGTGTGACCGGCGAAACGAAGAGGTGTGCGGCTCAGTCAGTTACGAACGAGCTGGTCGTAGACCGCGAGATAGTCGGTGACCATCCGGTCGGCGCTGAAGCGCTTCAAAGCCTGCGCCCGACATTCCGCCCGATCGAGGTCGGCGGCCCGGGTGATCGCCTCGACGGCCTGGTCGACGGTGTGGACGAGGAGGCCCGACACCCCTTCGTCGACCACCTCGGGCATGGACCCCCGTCGATAGGCGACGACCGGGGTGCCGCAGACCATCGATTCCACGACCGACAGCCCGAACGGCTCGTCGAAGGCGATCGGGTGCAGCAGCGCGGTGCTCTCGCCCAGCACCTCGGCACGCCGTTGCGGGCCCACCGAGCCGAGGAAGACCACCTGGTCACCGTCGATGTGCGGGGCTACCTCTTCGGCGAAGTACCGCTCGTCCTGCACGATCCCGCAGATGGTCAGCGGCCGGCCGGCGCGGCGGGCGATCTCGATAGCGGTGTGGGTGCCCTTGTCCGGGTGGATCCGGCCGAAGGCGGCCAGCCCGGGGCCGGCCTTGTCGGTGAACGGCAGACCGCCGACGTCGACGCCGTGGTACACCGTGGCAACGTAGTCGAGCTCCGGTGCCCGGTCGGCGTCGGAGATCGACACGTACGACGAGCGGGCTCGGCCGTAGGCGGGCAGGATCCCCGCGCCGGAGAAGCCGTGCACCGTGGTCAGCAGCGGTGCCCGGCAGTGTTCCGCGAAGGCCAGCGGCAGCCAGTCCAGGTGGCTGTGCACCACGTCGAACTGCGCCGAGCGGGCCAGCGCGTGGGAGACGTGCATCGCCTCCCACACCCGACCGTCCAGGTCGGGGTCGTCCGCGTACCCCCGTGGGCAGACTCCGTCGAGCTGGGCGGAGGTGACGGAGTCCAGTGTCGCGAAGAGCGTCACGTCCACGCCGCGGCTGACCAGCCCCTCGGCGAGCAGGCCGGTCACCTGCTCCCACGGCCCGTAGTGGTGCGGGGGCGTACGCCAGGCGACCGGTCCGAGCAGCGCAACCCTCAAGGGGAGGACGCGTCGACGAGATCAGCTGGGTTGAGGTGCAGGGTGGCGAGCAGCCCGGAGTGCTTCGCCGGGTCCACGCGCTCCGGCAGCTCGCGCTCGACCCAGTCGGCCCGGGCCTGCTGGCCCCGGTCGCGAAGTGCGGTGACGATCCTGTCCCTGGCGATCCTCATCTGGTGCTCCCCCTGGTTGGGTGTTCAAAACGATCATTCGCACGGACAGTGGTGTGCATGCGTGCGTCGGATCCGGACCACCAACTGTTCCGACCGCGATGACGGCGGAACCCGACAGCCGGCACGTACTCGGCGATCGGCCGACACGGCCAAAGAGTCGCGGCGACGGGGATGACGATCGGTAACGCCCCTGATGGGCTGGTGGCGACGGCGTCTGGCGGCCACCGGGATCCCGGGCGACGTGTCCACCGTACGCCCTCGGAGCCCTCGACTGCATACGCACCGGTGGCGAGGCCTGCCGGACACGTGTGTGATGGTCAGGGCGCGATGCGCAGCGCCCGGAGCGCGTTCTCGTCGTAGTCACCCAAGCGGTAACGGAGCCCGGCGAAGGGACTGCCGGGAAAGTCGCCGGTGATCGTCGCGGTCACGATCGTGCCGGCGGGAGTTCACTCCGACGGGTAGAGCCGGGCCGGGTCACCGGGTCGGAGACTGTCCGGGGTGTCGTCCCGGGTGCTGGCGGCGATCGAGCCGAGCAGCGCCAACGAGCGTGCGGACTCCGTACCCGGCTCGGCGTGGTAGATCACCAGCAGTTGCCCGTCGGCGCCCGCGACCGCGAGCTTGTCGCAGTACAGGTCGAGGTCACCCACCTCGGGATGACGCAGCCGGCTGACCACGCCCTCCCGCCGACGCACCTCGTGACGCGCCCACAACCGGCGGAAGCAGTCGCTCTTGAGTGACAGCTCCCCCACCAACGCCGTCAACCGGGGGTCGTCGGTGGCCCCGCCCGAGTCGGCGCGCATCTGCCCCACCACGCTCTGCATCGCCTGCCGCCAGTCGCGGAACAGCTCCCGCTCCGCCGGGTCCAGAAACACCGCGCGTAGTCGGTTGGCGCCCGGGGCGAGATTCGGCGACAGTGCCCTCGCCATCGGGTTCGAGGCCAGGATGTCGAGGTAGCGGTTCTGCACGAAGGCCGGCATGTCGAGCTGCCGCAGCAGGTGCAGGATGCTGGCCGGCACCCGGTCGACGGCCGGCCGGGCGGCCCGGCGCGACCGCGCACGGCTCAGCCCGATCATGTAGGCGGTCGCCTCCGGGTCCAACCCCAGCACCCCGGCCAGGGCATCGAGGACCTGCACCGACGGATGCCGTTCGCGGCCCTGCTCCAACCGCAGGTAGTAGTCGGCGCTGATCCCGGCCAGCATCGCCACCTCCTCGCGCCGCAGCCCCGGCACCCGGCGCAGGCCCACTCCCGGGCCGAGCCCGACGTCCTCGGGCCGGGTCTGCTCCCGGCGGGCACGCAGAAAGTCGCCGAGCGGGTTCGTTGCGTCCATGAGACCGACGGTAGATCGCCGGGCCGCCCGGTGACTGGCTGTGTCACTACCAGGAACAGCTCGCCCTGCCGGCCGGCTGACCCCCGACGCACAGTCGACGCATATCCACCCCGATCACGGATAGAGGACGACATGAGCGAGAACCTTCCCGGCGGGTCCCTGACCCTGGCTGACGGCCTCACCCTCAGCCGGATGGGCTACGGAGCTATGCAGTTGGCCGGCCCGGGTGTCTTCGGCCCGCCCCGCGACCGCGAGCAGGCGATCGCCGTGCTCCGCGAGGCCGTCGACCTCGGTGTCCGGCACATCGACACCAGCGACTTCTACGGCCCGGTGGTGGTAAACGAGCTGATCCGCGAGGCGCTGCACCCGTACCCCGAGGATCTGCACCTGGTCACCAAGGTCGGCGCGCGCCGCGGCGCCGACCGCTCCTGGATCCCGGCGCTGGAGCCGGACGAACTGAAGGCCCAGGTCCGGGACAACCTCCAGCATCTCGGCCTGGACGTCCTCGACGTGGTCAACCTGCGGGTCGGTGTGGCGGAGGGCACCGGCGACGATCCCCTCTCCGAGCAGTTCGGCGCCCTCGCCGAACTGCGGCAGGAGGGGCTGATCCGGCACCTCGGGCTCAGCAACGTCACGCTCGACCAGCTCACCGAGGCCCAGGCCATCGCCCCGGTGGTCACTGTCCAGAACCTTTACAACCTCGCCAACCGGCAGGACGACGCCCTGGTGGACCGGTGCGCGGCGGAGAACATCGCGTTCGCCGCGTTCTTCCCGCTCGGCGGTTTCACGCCGTTGCAGTCCGACACGCTCAACGACGTGGCCGCCCGGGTGGGGTCGTCGCCGCAGCAGGTCGCCCTGGCGTGGCTGCTCCAGCGCTCCCCCACCACGGTGCTGATCCCGGGCACCTCGACGCTGGCGCACCTGCGGGAGAACATCGCCGCTGCCCACCTGAAGCTGCCGGCCGACGCGATCGAAGAGCTCGACACCATCGGCGGTTGACGCCGGGACGCGGACCGCCGTGCGGCGGTCCGCGTCACCCGCCCGCTTCACTCAGGCCCGCCGAACGGTCCAGATGGGTGAGGAACCGCCGCACCGCCGGTGGTCGGCTCCGCCCGGCGACGGTCGCGGCGAAGATCCGCCGGACGGAGACGTCGTCGGGGTGCAGGCGGAGCAGGGTCAGGTCGGATGGAGCGGCGCGTACGGCCAGGGCCGGCACCAGCGCGACGCCCAGACCGGCCGCGACACAGCCCAGCTTGCCGGTCCACTCGGCCGCGACGATGTCGATCCGCGGGCGAAAACCCGCCGGTAGGGTCGCCCGCAGCAGGGTCTCCTCGGCGGTCGCCGAGCCGGCGATGAACGACTCGTCGGCCAGGTCGCGCAGGCGGATGGTCCGCCGGTGGGCGAGCCGATGCGTCCGGGGAACGGCCACCAGAAGCGTCTCGTCGACGAGGTGGTGCAGGTCGAACTGGTCGCCGTCGAGCGGCTTGTCCGACGCGGCGCTCACCACGGCGACGTCGGCGTCGCCGTCGACCAGGCGCTCCAACAGCCCCGGCGTGAGCCCTTCGACCAGCGACAGGGCCACCTCGGGATGCTCGGACCTGAAGCTGGCCAGAGCACGTGGCACAAGCGCGGCGACCGCCGTGGGGAACGCGCCGACCCGCAACCGGCCGGCGGACAGGTCGCGCAGCGCCGCCAGGTCCCGCCGGGCGGTGTCCAGCCGATCGAGCACCGCCTCGGCGTGGCCGAGCAGGCAACGGCCCTGCTCGGTCAGGACGACACCGCGCGGCAACCGGTCCAGCAACGGCGACCCGGTCTCGGCTTCCAGCGCGGCGATCTGTCGGGACACCGCCGACTGGGTGTAGCGCAGGCTGCGGGCCGCAGCCGTGATGGAGCCGTGCTCGGCGACGGCACGGAAGACCTGGAGCGCGTTCAGCTGCATCGTGCCATGCTCCCGCAGCATGGCAGCGATGCGTAACAGTCGCTGGTGGCATGACTTCCCGCCCCCTAGCGTTGGCGACATGTTCGAGATCGCCCTCTTGGGTACGGGCACGATGGGCACCGCGATCGGCCGTCGGCTGCTGGCCACCGGCCACCGGCTCACCGTCTGGAATCGCACGTCCGCCCGCACGGCGCCGCTCATCGACGCCGGGGCGCGAGCCGCCGGCAGCCCAGCCGAGGCAGTCCGCGACGCCGACGTGGTGATCACCATGCTCACCGATGCGGTCGCCGTCCGGCACACGTTGGTCGACTCCGGTGCGGCACTGGCGCTGCGGTCGGGCACCCCCGTGATCGAGATGTCCACCATCGGTCCCCGGGCCGTGGCCGAACTGGCCACCCTGCTGCCGGCGGGAGTACCGCTGGTCGACGCTCCGGTCGCCGGCAGTGCCAGGGCTGCCGAGACGGGCCAACTCGTGGTCCTGGCCGGCGGGGAAGAGGCGGTCGTCGAGCGGATCGCCCCGCTGCTGGGGACGTTGGGCACCGTCCGTCGCTGCGGCGGCTCCGGCCGGGGCGCCGCGTTGAAGCTGGTGCTCAACACCGCGCTGATCACCGCTGTCACCGCGGTCGCGGACACGCTCACCGTCGCGGACGCCGTCGGCGTCGACCGACGTACCGCGATCGATGCACTTGGCACCGGACCGCTCGGCGGCGCGGTCGCCCGGGCGACCGCCACGGACGCCGCGTTCGCCGCCGCCCTGGCCGCCAAGGACGCCCGACTCGCCCTCGACGTGCTCGGCGACGCGCCGGTGCCCCTGCTGCGCGCCGCCGCGTCGGCGCTGGCGGCCGCGCGCCATCCGCAGGACGACATCGCCCGTCTCACCGACGCCGCCGCTTCCGAGGAGAATCAGTGAACCTGACCCTGGACAACCCGACGACCGTCGCCGCGCCGTTCGGCGACCGGTTCGCGCACGTCGCCCGCCTCGACCTGCCAGGGGGCGCGCTGCTGATGCTCTCCGGTCAGGTCGGTGTGGACGACGCCGGCGCGGTGGTCGCACCCGGCGACGTGCGGACGCAGTCCGAACGGATCTTCGCGTTGATCGGCGCGCTGCTCGCGGCGCACGGCGCCACCTTCGCCGACGTGCTGCACGTCCGGACGTTCCTGACCGACCTCGGCGACCTGGCCGGCTATGCGGACGTCCGCAACCGCTACTTCGGGCAGACCAGGCCCGCCAGCACCACCGTCGAGGTGAGCCGGCTCTTTCTCGACGGCGCGGTGCTGGAGGTCGAGGTCACCGCGGCCGTGACCACGGGTTGACCGGCATCGGCTGATCTTCGTGGCGATCGGCGCGGTCGGCGCACTGGCCTCAGCGCTGGTGCGGCCGGTCTGAGTGCTGGTGCGGCCGGTTGCGGACGAGGGCGAGGGTGAGCACGGCGGTGACGAGGAAGACGATGCCGTTGATCCGCAACCCCGCCTGGACACCGGAGGTCATGGCTTCGGCGATCGCCGCCCGGACCGGGTCGGGCAGCGGCTGGTCGCCGGTGACACCGGCGGCCACCGCCGCCTGCACGGCGCCACGGGTGGGTTCGGCGACCTGGTGCGCGGCCAACCGGTCCGGCAGGTCGGCCAGCGTCGTGGTGGTGAGCAGCGTGCCCAACAGGGACGTGCCGAGCACGGAGCCGACCTGTCGGGCGGCGTTGACCGCGCCGGAGGCCATCCCGGCCTGCGCGGGCGCGACGCTGGCCAACGCGGCGGCGGTCGCCGGAGCCACCACCAGGCCGCCTGCGGCACCGAACAAGGCGAACAGCGCCCACCGGTGACCGAACGACGCGGTGGGACCCTGGGCCGCCAGGCCGAAGCTCGCCACCGCACCGAGGACCAGGCCGAGGGTGAGCGGCGCTTTGAAGCCGGTACGACGGATCGCCCGCCCGGCGCCGAAGGCGACGACCACGTAGGCGCCGAAGAGCACCAGCATCCGCCAGCCGGTGTCCAGCGGGCTGAGTGCCTGGACACGTTCGTGGAAGAGGACCAGCAGGATCGCCACGCCGGTGAAGCCGAACAGCGACACCGCGGCGACGACCATGACGGCGCTGAACGACGCGGACCGGAACAGCCGTATGTCGAGCATCGGCGCATCGGAACGCAGCTCGACCAGGACGAACGCGACAAGCGCGACAGCCGCGGCGATCCAGGCCACCGTCACCACCGGGCTGGTGTAGCCGTCCTTGCCGCCCTGGATCAGGGCGTAGACGGCCGCGGCGATGGCAACGGTGCCGAGCAGCAGGCCGGGTACGTCGAGTCGGCCTGCGCTCGGCCGGGACTCGGCCACTCCGATGGCGGCGACGACGAGGGTTACCACGCCCAGCACGATCGTCGACAGGTAGACGCTGTGCCACGCGTAGTGCTTCAGCAGGGTGCCGGCGATGAGCGGGCCGATCGCGAGCCCGATGCCGGAGGCGGCCGCCCACGCGGTGATTACCTCGGTGCGGCGGTGCGGGTCGGTGAAGGTCGCGCCGAGGATCGCCAGGCTGTTGGGCAGGATCAGGGCCCCGCCGAGGCCGGCGACCAACTGCCCGACGATCACCCAGGCCACGGTGGGGGCACCGGCCACCACGGCACCGCCAACGATCATGGCGAGGATGCCGGCACCGAACATGCGCCTGCGTCCGTACCGGTTGCCGAGGGTGGCGGCGGACAGCACCGCGCTGGCCACGACCAGGGTGTAGGCGCTGGGAATCCAGATCACGGTGGTCGGGTCGACCCGAAGATCGCGCTGGATGGTCGTCAGGGCGGAGACCGTCGCGGTGATCTGGAGGAACGTGATCATCGCGCCCAGGCACATGGCGATCAGGGTCACCGGGCGGGAACCGCGAACGGACCTGGCGGTGGCCGGTCCGGGTGCGGCTGCGGTCGGGGCCGTGGTGTTGGTGGTCACTGGCGTCCTCGATGCTCGTCGGGCTGACTTGCGTTCGCATAAGCCAGCGACGGCCAAGTGAACCACCTGGCTAGCTTTTACGCAAGTCAGGTACGCTGGACGGCATGGAGGACCTCCGAGAAGATCGCGACTCCTGGTCGAGCGAGAACTGCTCGGTTGCCCGGGCGATGGACATCGTCGGCAGCAGGTCGACGGTCCTGATCATGCGTGAGGCGCTGCTCGGCACGCGCCGCTTCGACGACTTCGTCCGCCGGGTCGGCGTCGGCGAGCCCGCCATGGCCGCCCGACTCAAGGAAATGGTCGCCGCCAACCTGCTCGAACGCATCCCCTACCGCGAGCCGGGTCAGCGCACCCGCCACGAATACCAGCTCACCCGCAAGGGCCACGAACTGCTGCCAGTGATCACCGCGCTGCGCAACTGGGGCGACACCTGGGCCGCCGACGACGCCGGCCCGTCCGTCGTCGCCACCCACCACGACTGCGGCGAGCCGGTCCGCGCGGTGCTCCGCTGCGCAGCGGGCCACGAGGTGGAGGACGGCGACATCGACATCGCCGCCGGCCCGGGCCTGATCCGGCGCAGCTGACGACCGACGCCGGATCAGGCCCGGGCCTGATCCGGCGCAGCTGACGGCTGGGGCGCCGACGACCGAGGCCCTGCCGGGCCAGCGGCGTGCCACCACCCAATCGATCTTGGTCACTGAAGGTTGTCGTACACCTGTTCTAGTCTCTGGTCATGGTCGAGGAGTTGGCGCAGGCAGACGACGCGGTCGCTGCCTGCGTTGACGACGCCGCCTGGGCCCTCACCGACGACGAGCTGGTCGCGGCGCTCGATGCCGCACACCGCCTGGAGCAGCGTCTCGCCGCCGTGAAGCTGGCGTTGGTGCGCGAGGTGGACGGTCGGGGCACTGCGGTCGCGCAGGGCGCGTCCAGCACCGCGGTCTGGTTGCGCGAGCGACTGCGGTTGACCGTTCCCGCGGCCCGTCGGTTGGTCGATCTCGCGGCGTGCGTCGACGCGGCCCCGACGGCCGTGCGGGGCGCGCTGGCGGCCGGCGCGGTCAGCATGGAGCAGGTGCGGGTCATCGCCGACACCGTGAGCACTGTGCAGTCGGCCGCTGGGCCAGAGGTGGCCGACAAGGCCGTCGCTGTGCTGGTCGACTGGGCCGGGCAGTTCGACCCCACCCTGCTGCGCAAGCTCAGCACCCGCATCCTCGACCACGTCGCCCCCGACATCGCCGACGCCGCCGCCCGCGCCGCACTCGACGCCGACGCCCGCCGAACGAGCCGCGATCGCCACGTCACGATGTCGACGCTGACCGACGGCCGACTCCGACTCACCGGCATCCTCGACAGCGAAACCGCCGGCCTGCTGCGCGCCGCGATCGATCCACTGACCGCCCCGTCCGGCCCCGACGACCAGCGCTGCGCCGGGCAACGCCGCCATGACGCCCTCGCTGACCTCTGCCGGCTCAGCCTGCGCACAAGGGAGCTACCCGAACACGGCGGCGACCCCGCCCAGATCGTCGTCACCACCAGCTACGACGCCCTCGCGGGGCAACTCGGCGCCGGCACCCTCGACACCGGCCTGCACCTCACCCCGGAAACAGTGCGCCGACTCGCCTGCGACGCCGCGATCCTCCCGGCCGTCCTCAACAGCACCGGCCAACCACTCGACCTCGGCCGACAACGCCGCCTCATCACCGGCCCACTACGCCGCGCCCTCGTGCTCCGCGACCGCGGCTGCGCCTTCCCCGGCTGCGACCGACCACCCCGCTGGTGCGACGCCCACCACATCCACCACTGGGCCGACGGCGGCCCCACCAACCTCAACAACGCCGTCCTACTCTGCGGCCACCACCACCGACACCTCCACCACAACGACTGGACAGTCCGACTCGGCGACGACGGCCAACCGGAGTTCATACCGCCGGCCTGGCTCGACCCCGACCAACTCCCCCGCCGCAACCACTACCACCGGCGGACATAGACACGACCGGCCGGCGCTGAGCGCACTGTCGCCGTGCAGCCGGATCCAGGCAGTCCCAAGCGAATGCTCCCGCCCACCACGGCCGGGACCCTGGTTGACCCCGCGCTGTCGACAGCAGCGCGACGGCGCAGGCCGGCGCAGGGCGTGAGCCCGACCCGCTGCGGTCCACATTCCCGCACACGGAGAACTCGGCCACCAGGCCACCAGGCCACCAGGCCACCAGGCCACCAGGCCACCAGGCCACCAGGCCACCAGGCCACCAGGCCACCAGGCCACCAGCGTGAGGGTCAGGGTGTCGCGGACCGACGACAAGGGCATCGAGCAGGAAGGGCCCGGGTCGGTACTCGTCCAGGTCGATCAGCCGCATCCGCCCGGCGGAGAAGTCGTACAGGAAGCAGCCGTCGTAGAGGTCGACCGCGACCAGGCCGGCGGCGCTGACGGCGAGATGGGCGTCGAGGATCGCGTCGAGGGCCTCCTCGACCTGCGGCGGCGGCAGTTGCTGGAACCGGGTGAGCCCGCTGCGGTCGGCGCCGTGCACTGTCGCGTGGTTCAACAGGTCGCCGTCGTACCAGGGGTAGACGAGCGTTGGCCCGGCCGGTCCGTGAACTGTCCGCACTGGACGGACGATCGCCGGGTGGTGGACTGCGGCGTGCACCGCGCAGGCCCGGTCGAGGGAAGCTCTGCCCTCGGCCGTGATGGCCGTCTTGCCGCCTGAGCCGACCGGGATGGTGCAGGGTGGCGGGCCGCCCAACGACGGCCCGCCACCGTGGATCAGAGGACGACCTGGTGCACCCGGTTGTCCACGCCACGTACGGCCAGCCAGGCGCTGCCGTTGGCACCGGCTGTGGCACCGGGCGCGCCCCGGAACGCGTCGGTCGCGAACTCACCGCGCCGGAACCAGCCACCCCAGGCGCCGCCGGCCAGGTTGCGCTGCCAGAGCCGGTTGTCGGCGGCCAACGAGAACAGGTAGACCCGCCCGGACGTGGCGAGCAACGTCGGGCTGCCACTGGTGGTGCCGCCCAGGTTGGTCCAGGCGGACCAGGTGGTGCCGGTCCGGCTGCTCCACCACACCTCGTCGGTACGGCTGCGGACCGCCACGTGCAGCACACCAGCGTCGTCGACGACAGCGCTCGGCCGACCGTGGAACGGCCGGTTCTCCGGAGCCCCGACACCGGTCCAGCCGGCGTTCGGCGTACGCGACCAGAGCTTGCCGTCGGCACCGCGGGCGACCAGCGTCCACTGGGTCGGGCTGGTCCACGCCACAGTGGGCGCGTCGGTCAACGTGCCGCCGAGGCTGCGCCACGGGCCCCAGCTGCCGGCCACGTAACTGCGCTGCCAGGCCGCGTTGTCGGTGCCCCGGACGAAGACGTCGATCCGCCCGTCGGCGGAGCCGTACGCGGCTGGCTGGCCGAGGATCCGGCCGCCGACCGGGCCGCCGAGCGAAGTCCAGCGCGTGCCCCACGTCGTACCGGTGCGGGTGTTGACGGCCAGCGCACCGGAGGTGTCGCGGACGAAGGCGGCGGCGTGCGTGTCGTCCACCCGGACCAGCGCCGGGCTGGCGCTGGCGGTGCCGCCGAGGTTGGCGCCGGCGACCTGGTCGGTGCCGGTCAGACCGAGCATGGCCACGCCGTGCGCCGGCACCTCGACGGTGTACGAGCCGGTGAACGGCTGGACTCCGGCGGAGCCGGGCTGGGCGTCCACGTCAGCGCGGGACCACAGGTCACGGACGCGCACCGGCCCGCCGAGCGCGACGTCGGCGAAATTCACAGTGATCTGCTGGGCGGTGTCATGCCGGTTGAGCAGCGCGACGGCCCGCTTGCCGGAACCGGTGAGCACCTTGCTCCAGACCTGCGCGTCGGTGCCGGTGTCGGCGACCTTGACGCCCTGTCGGACCAGCGGGTCCTGGTCCACCGCGATGATCTCCGGGTTGGTCAACGCCGAGATCATCTCCGCCGGCAGGCCACGCGGGTCGGAGCCGATCACCAGCGGTGCGGCCATGATGGCCCACATGCCGAGCTGCGTCTTGGACTCGTCCAGGCTCAACTCGTACCCGCCGTCGGGCAGCGGGCGCATCGGCAGCAGGTAGTCCGGGTCGTTGTAGTGCCCCGGCCCGGTGGCCGCAGGGTGGTACGCGTTGACGTCCATGTTGCGCAGCACCCACGGGTACGCCCACTGCGGGCTCGGGTCGGTCAGGCCCACGTCGGTGTACGTCCGCCAGGAGTCGGCGATGGTGGGCGCGTACGTGTAGCTCCAGGTGGAGAGCTGTTCCGGGGTGTACGGGCCGCCACCCCAGTCGGAGCTGACCGGGTTGCAGATGTTGAGCAGCATCGGCCGCGGCGACTGGCGTACCGCCTCGGCCAGCTCACGGAAGGTGGCCTCCGGGTCGAGGCCGGCGGCCCGGCCGCAGAGCCAGTCGGCCTTGAGCGCGTCGAAGCCCCAGCCGGCGAACTGGGCTACGTCGGCCTGGTAGTGGCCGTTGCTGCCGAGCCCGCACTGCCCCGGCAGGTACGGGCCGGCGTCGGTGTAGATGCCGGCCTTCATCCCCTTGCTGTGGATGTACGCGGCCAGCGCTGCCATTCCGCCGGGGAAGCGGGCGGGGTCAGCGACGAGCTGACCGGCCTCGTTGCGCGGGGTGGGCGCGGCCCAGTTGCCGTCGATCCAGACGTAGGTGTAGCCGGCGTCGCGCAGGCCACTGTGGACCATGTGGTCGGTGACGGACCTGACCTCGGCCTCGGTGGGATCGCCACCGAGGCCGAAGTAGGTGTTCCAGCCCTGGTAGGGCGTCGGGGCGAGGCCGCTGTTGAAGAACGTCGGGGCCCCCTGGTCCTCCGCGCCGGTGGCGGCCGGGGCGTGGCCGGGCCGACCGGGCCCGTGACCGACCTGGGGTGGGTCGGTGTGCGGTGGGCCGGCCAGTGCCGGCGTCGGGCTGACCAGGCCCAGGCCGAGCACGGCCAGGGCAGCGGTCAGCTGTCGGTTCAGGCGCATGGAGGTACTCCTGTCCCTCGGGGGTGGGGGTGGTGGTGCTCCGATCTCAGTCGCGGGTCAGCACGATGAGGTCGGCGTCGTGGGTCGGGCTCCACTGCACGGGCAGGCCGACCGCGGCGAGGTGACTGCCGGAGTAGTGGCGGTCACCGTGTCGGTAGCGGGCCGCCGGGTCGAGGCCGCGCAGCGGCAGCCGTACCGGGCGCGACGGCAGCAGGCCGGCGCCGTCGAGCCGGCCGGTGTGCCAGGCCAGGACGACCACCCGGCGCTCGTCGGGTGCCGTGTACTGCACCGCGCAGCGGGCCTGGTCGGGCCCGCCGATCAGGTGCACCTCGCCGTGCGTGACGACGTCCCGGATCTGCTTGTACCGGGCGATCCAGCCGGCCGCCTCGGCCCGTTCCTCGGGAGTCCAGGCCCGGATGTCCGCGCCGATGCCGAGCACACCGGCCATCGCCAGGACGAACCGGAACGCAAGCGTTCGCGGTCGGGTGTCGAACAGGCCGGGCGCGTCGGTGACCCAGGAGCTGAGCAGGTGCGGGGCGCTGGCGTGCAGGAAGCCGTACTGGATGGCCAGCCGGTCGAGTGGGCCGGTGTTGTCGCTGGGCCAGAACACGTCGGCGCGGGCGGCCATCGCCAGGTCGGTCCGCGCCCCGCCGCCGGCACAGGCCTCGATCAGCACACCGGGGTGGTCCCGGCGCAGCCGCTCGTAGATCCGGTGCAGGTTGGCGACGTGCGCGCCGTCCAGGTCGAGCGGACCGACACCGCCCGGCCGGCCCGGCTCGGTACGCGGCCGGTTGAAGTCCCACTTCAGGTAGTCGATGTCGTACCGGCGCAGCAGATCGTCCGCAGTGGAGTGGACGAACTCGGCGACCTCCGGCCGGCCCAGGTCGAGCAGGTACTGGTTGCGTACGGGGGTGAGCGGCCGACCGTCGACGGAGTAGACCCATTCCGGGTGCTCGGCGTAGAGGGTCGACCTCGGGTTGACGCACTCCGGCTCGACCCAGAGCCCGAAGTTCAGCCCGAGCGCGCGGACGTCGGCGATGAACGCGTCGAACCCGGCGGGGAACTTCGCCGGGTCGGGCGTCCAGTCACCCAGTCCGGCGGTGTCGTCGTCGCGGCCGACGAACCAGCCGTCGTCCACCACGAACGTCTCGACGCCCAGGTCGGCGGCGATCCGGGCGAGCGCGAGCTGGCTCTCCGCCTCGACGGCGAAGTAGGTGGCCTCCCACGAGTTGTAGAGCACCGGACGTGGGGTGAGCCGGTCGGCGGCGAGCAACCGCTGGTGGGTGTGCCAGACCCGGGCCAGCCCGTCCAGGCCGTCCGGGCTGTACGCCCCGGTGACCACCGGCAGGGCCAGCACCTCGCCGGGGGCCAGCGCCAGCGGGCCGTCGACCAGCTGTCGGCCGGCCCGGACCCGGGTCAGCCCGCCGGTGTCCCGCTCGGCGCTGATCTCCCACGAACCGGTCCAGGCCAATGCCATCCCCCACGCCGGACCGGCCGGCTCGGCGGTGTCCCGCACGGCCAGCCAGGGCACGTGCAGATGCCCGGGTACGCCCTGGGAGCTGCCGATGCTGAAGGTGCCGTGGCCCAGCTCGACGTGGGAGAGCTGGAACTCCTGCGCCCACTGCCCCCACTGGTGGCTGAGCAGCGCGCCGTGCGGCGTCGGTACGCAGAAACCGCCCGACCCGGCCCGGACCACCCGCAGCGGGGCGGAGCCGTCGTTGGTCAGCTCGACCCATCGCTGCACCACATCGGTGCCGGCGGGCACCCGGTAGTGCATCGTTGCGCGCAGCCCGGTCACCGCGTCGGCGAAGTCGACGTCCAGCTCCCGCTGGTCGGCGCCGACCCGGGCACCGGTGTGCGTGAAGCCCACCCGGCGCTGCCCGGTCACGGTCTCCACCACCAGGTCCGCGCCGGTGAACGGCCGGTCGGCGTCGGTGGCGTACTCGATGGGGGCGGCGTCCCCGGCGGTGAGGAACGGCACCGGGCCGTCGTAGGCGACCGGCGACGGCCCGTCGGAGACGCCGTGCGGCCCCCACGCGACCAGTTCCACCCAGCGGCCGTGCGCCGGCACGGTCACTGTGTACTCGGTGTGCGTGCCGCGCAGCGTCCAACGCTGCCCGGGCGCGGCGGTCACTTGACCGCTCCGAGCGCCAGGCCGGAGACGAAGTGCCGCTGGAAGCGCAGGAAGACCGCGACGGTGGGGACGGCCGCGATGACGGTGCCGGCGGCGATCACGTTCCAGGACGAGACGAACTGCCCCTGGAGGGCCAGCAGCGCCGGGGTGACCGGCATGTTGTCGTCGGTACGCAGCACGGTGATCGCCCAGAGCAGGTCGTTGAAGATCCAGGTGAAGGACAGCGCCCCGAGAGCGGCGAGCGCCGGCCGGGTCAGTGGCAGCATCACCCTGGTGAAGATCTGCGCCGTGCCGGCGCCGTCGATGGTGGCCGCCTCCTGGATCTCGCCCGGCAGATCCCGCATGAAGCCGTGCAGGACGAAGGTGTAGAAGCCGAGCCCGAAGCCGACCTGCACCGCGATCAGCGCCCAGAGCGTGTCGTACAGGCCGGTCAGCTCGCTGAACTTCGCCACCGGGATGAGCAGGATCTGCGGTGGCAGCAGGTTGCCGGCGAGCATCAGCAGCAGGATGGTGCGTCGGCCGGGGATCCGGAAGCGGCTCAGCGCGAACGCGGCCATCGCCGCGAGGGCGAGACTCAACGCCACCGACGGGACGGCGACCAGCATGCTGTTGATCAGGGCGCGCAGCTCGCCGCCGTCGGTCCACGCCTGTCGGTAGGTGTCCAGCGTGAACGACCGGGGCAGGCTGCCCACGCCGTGTGCGGCGATGTCGTCGAACGACCGGGTGGACATCACCACGACCCAGAGCACCGGGCCCAGCCAGAGCAGCGAGAGCAGGATCATGCCGGTGTGGAAGGCCCCGGTACGGAGCTTGTTCATCACGCTTCCTCCCGGAACGCGCGGACCAGGTAGCCGAGGATGACGGCCAGCGCGAGCACGAAGATCACGACGGCGATCGCGGAGGCGTAACCCAGCCGCAGGCTCTGGAACGCGGTCGAGTACATGTAGGTGCTGAGCAGCTCCGACGAGTGGTACGGCCCACCCTTGGTCAGCGACCAGACGATGTCGAACGAGCGCAGCGAGTCGATCACGATGACCGACAGCACGACGGCGTTGACCCCCTTGAGCTGGGGGATCGTGACGTGCCGCAGCCGCTGCCAGGCGTTGGCGCCGTCCATCCGGGCGGCCTCGTGCAGCGCCGGGTCGATCGCCTTCAGCCCGGCCAGAAACAGCACCATCACGTAGCCGATCTGCCGCCACAGGGCGGGCAGGATCACCGCGTACAGGGCGGTCTGCGGGTCGGCGAGCCAGGGCCGGATCAGGTGCTCCAGGCCGACGGCCCGCAGCAACGTGTCGGCGATGCCGTCGGGCTGGTAGAAGACCCGCCAGACCAGCGCGGTCACCACCAGTGAGAACACCACAGGGGTGAACAGCGCGGCCCGGTAGAAGCCGACCCAGCGCCGCTCCTTCTGCAGGACCAGCGCCATGCCGAAGCCACCCAGCACGGAGAGACCGCCGAAGAGCACCAGCCAGATCACCGTGTTGACCAGCGCGCCTCGGAAGGTGGCGTCACCGGCCAGCTCGACGTAGTTGTCCGTGCCGACGAAGGTCGGCGACGACATACCGTCCCAGCGGGTGAGGGAGAACCAGAAGCCCTGCAGCGCCGGCCAGAAGACCCAGATGCTCTCGACCGCGAACGGCACGAGGACGAACGCCACCAGCAGCGGCGACAGTCGAGCCGACCGTCGTCGCCGCCGGGTGGGGGTGACCGAGGTCGTGGAGATCGTTGCTGTCACGTCAGCCCTTGAAGACCTTCTCGGCGCCGGCCTGCCAATCCCGCAGGATCGCGTCGATCTGGTCCGGCTTGTCGATGAACTTGGTCAGCGCGGTGTCCGCAGTCGGCTGTAGTGCGTCACTGGAGTCGCGGTTGAAGAACTGGGTCAGCTCCTTGGCCTCGTCGAGCATCGCCTTGCCCTTGACCACCAGCGGCGAGTCGGACGCCTTGGCCCTGGGGTTGGCCGGCAGGACGATGCCGGAGCTGGCCTTGACGTACGCCTCCTGGGCCTCGACCCCGGAGAGGTAGCTGAGCAGGGCTCTGGTGCCGGTCGGGTTGGCGGTCTTCGCGCTGGCGAAGAAGCCGTCCGTCGGGGCCTCCTCGGCCAGCGGCACCGCCGGGTCGATGATCGGGAACCGGAAGAAGTCCAGGTCACCGAGGGCGTCCTTCGGTGCCGCGTCGGCGAAGAACGTGCCGATCAGGAACATGCCGGTCTTGCCGGCCAGCAGCGCGGTGGTCGCCTCCTGGAACGGGTACGCCTTGCCCTTGGGGTCGAAGTAGGGCAGGGCCTCGCGCCAGCGGGTGAAGACCGCCTTGACCTTGGGGTCGTCGAAGCGCTGCTTGCCGGCGAGCAACTCGCGGTGGAACGGCGCGCCGTTGATCCGGATGTTGAGGTAGTCGAACCAGGCCGAGGCCACCCACGGGGTGTCGCCGAGGCCGATGCCGATCGGCGGGATGCCCTTGCTCTTCAGCGTCTCGCACAGCGCCAGGAAGTCGGTCCAGGTCTTCGGCTCCTGCACGCCCCACTTGGCGAAGTTGGACTTGCGGTAGAAGAAGCCCCACCAGTAGTTGTTCATCGGCACGAAGATCTGCTTGCCGCTGGCATCGGTGGAGAGGGTGCGCAGCGACTGGGGGTAGTCGCCCAGCGACTTCCAGACGTCGGAGACGTCCAGCAGCAGGTTCTTGCTGGCGTAGTCGTTGGCGACCGAGCCCGCGTACCAGGTGTAGAGGTCCGGCGGGTTCGCCGAGGTCAGATACGTCGGCAGCTGGGTCCGGAAGGTCTCCGAGGCGATCGTGTTGAGGCTCGCCGTGCCCTTGCCCTGCGCGTTGAAATTCTCGATCAGCTTCTCCATCGCGGCCTTGGCCTGCGGCGAGGAGAGGTTGGACTGGATGGTGACCGCGCCCGAGCCGTTGCTCGTCGTCGGCCCGCTGGCGGAGCTGGCGCACGCGCTGAGGAACGAGCTGGCGCCGAGCGCGCCCATGCCGGCGAGCCCAAGGTGACCAAGGAATCGCCGGCGACCGGGGTCGAAGTCGCTCACGGAGGTATCCCTTCCTCTACGACACGCAGCGTCACTGCGCAGTGTGTCGTCCATGTGAATGCTGTGACGAGAAGGTTGCATCGGCCGTCGCCGGCTGTCAAGATATCTTCGTAATTAATGATTAGATGAGATCAAGGTGAGGGTCAGGTGGATCAGCCTATGCGTCGGCTCGAAGGCAAGAACGCGCTGGTCACTGGCGCTATGGGCGGGATCGGTGCGGCCATCGCCCGGCGGCTCGCCGCCGAAGGTGCGGCCCTCGCGCTGCTCGACGTCCAGGATCCGACCCCGCTGGCCGACGAGCTGACCGCCGCCGGTCACCGAGCACTGTCCGTAATGGGCAGTGTCAGCGAGGAGAGCGACTGGACGGCTGCGGTGTCGGCGGCACGAGCGAGCCTCGGCCCGATCGACATCCTCGTCAGCACCGCGTACACCGTGCAGGTCGCTCCGGCGCACGAGACCAGCCGGCAGTCCTGGGACGACCAGCTCGGCGTCAGCCTCACCGGCTCGTTCCTCGGCGTCCGCGCCTGCCTGGACGACCTGCGGGCCCGCTCGGGCGCGGTGGTGCTTATCTCCTCGGTGCACGCGTTGGTCGGGCTGCCCGGCCGACCCGCGTACGCCGCGGCCAAGGGCGGCTTGGTCGCGCTCGGCCGCCAACTCGCCGTGGAGTACGGCCCACAGGTGCGGGTCAACACCGTGCTGCCCGGGCCCATCCTCACCGGCGCCTGGGCCGACGTGTCCGAAGAGGACCGGCAGCGTAGCGTCGCCGAAACCGTGGCGAAGCGCTTCGGCACGCCCGACGAGGTGGCCTCGACAGTCGCCTTCCTCGCCTCACCGGACGCCGCCTACGTCACCGGCGCGAGCCTCGTGGTGGACGGTGGCTGGACAGCGGTGAAAGCCTCGGCCTGAGAGATCGATACCGACCAGCGAAAAGGCCAGGAGCATTGGCACAGTACGCACGCCGCGGCGTCCACGGGCAGACCGTCGAAGCGATCGCCCGTCGCATCCTCACCGGCGAGATCGCCGTCGGCGCGACCCTGAACATCGTCGCGTTGCAGGAGGAGTTCGGCGTCAGCCTGACCGCGCTACGCGAGGCGCTCAAGGTCCTCTCCGCGAAGGGCATCGTCGACGCCCGGCAGAAGCGCGGCACCTTCGTGCGGCCCCGCGCGGACTGGAACCTGCTCGACGGTGACGTGATCCGCTGGCAGTTCGCCGAGGGCCCCGACGAGCGCCTGCTCGAAAAGCTGCACGAGGTACGCGCCATCATCGAGCCCGCCGCCGCGCGACTGGCCGCCACCCGTGCGACCGAGGACGACCTGGCCGCCCTCGACCAGGCACTCGCCGAGATGACCGACGCCATCGGTGATCCCGCCGCCGCCATCGCCGCCGACCTCGCCTTCCACCGCGCACTGCTCGCCGCCACCCACAACGAGCTGTTGGAGCGGATGGAGGTGGTGATGGAGACCGGGCTCGCCGAACGGGACCGGCTGGTGCACGGCGGTGACGCGCACGACGACCCGGTGCCCAGCCACCGTGCGGTCGTCGACGGGCTGCGCGAGCGGGACGAGACGGCGGCCGAGACCGCCATGCGTGAGTTGCTGGACAAGGCCGTCCGCGACGTCGAGAAGGCACGGGGACGAAGGGGCAGTCAGTGAAGATCGAGCGGATCGAGACCTTCCTGGTCGCGCCACGGTGGCTGTTCTGCCGGGTGGAGACCGACGACGGGTTGGTCGGGTGGGGCGAACCGGTGGTGGAGGGGCGCGCCGAAGTGGTGCGCAGCGCCGTCGAGGTGCTCGCCGAACACCTGATCGGCGCCGATCCACTGCGCATCGAACAGCACTGGCAGGTGCTCACCAAGGGCGGCTTCTACCGGGGCGGCCCGATCCTCTCCAGCGCCGTCGCCGGCCTCGACCAGGCACTCTGGGACATCGCCGGGCAGGCGTACGGCGCGCCGGTGCACGCGCTGCTCGGCGGGCCCGTGCGCGACCGGGTGCGGATCTACTCGTGGATCGGCGGGGACGAGCCGGACGAGGTGGCCGACGCCGCCGCCGCGCAGGTCGCCGCCGGTCTCACCGGCGTCAAGATGAACGCCTGCGGGCGACTCTCCCCCATCCCCACCTCCGCCGAGGTGGACGCGATCGTCGGTCGGGTCGCCGCAGCCCGCGAGGTGCTCGGCCCCGACCGGGACATCGCGCTGGACTTCCACGGCCGGGCCGGGATGGCCGCCGTACGCCGGATCCTGCCCGAGCTGGTCTCCCTGCGCCCGTTCTTCGTGGAGGAGCCGGTCCTGCCCGACCAGGCCCACCACCTGCGCGACATCGTCACCAGCACACCGATCCCGGTGGCCACCGGTGAGCGGCTCTACGGCCGGTCCGAGTTCCTCGGCCCGTTGCAGGCCGGAGTCGCCGTGGTCCAGCCGGACCTGTCGCACGCGGGTGGGATCTCCGAGGTCCGCCGGATCGCCGCGCTGGCCGAGACGTACGGCGCGCTACTCGCCCCACACTGCCCGCTCGGCCCGATCTCCCTGGCGGCGAGCCTCCAGGTGGCCTTCGCGACGCCGAACTTCCTGATCCAGGAGCAGAGCATCGGCATCCACTACAACGCCGGCTCGGAGTTGCTGGACTACCTGATCGACCCGGAGCCGTTCCGGTTCGTGGACGGGCACATCGCCCGCTTCGACCGGCCCGGCCTGGGCATCACTGTGGACGAGGCGGCGGTCCGCAAGGCCGCGCAGACCCCGCACACCTGGCGTAACCCGGTCTGGCAGCACGCCGACGGGTCGTTCGCGGAATGGTGACCGGCGCGACGCCGGTACCGCTGCGGGTGGCGTACGACGCGGCGCACGGCGGCAGGTGGACCAGCCTGCACGGCGGCGGTCGGGAGTGGCTGTGGCGCGGCCCGGAGCCCGGCCGCCACGAGGTACGCCCCGACGACGCGTTCGTCGACGCCGGCGGCCTGGAGGAGTGCCTGCCCACAGTGCGCGGTCGACCCGACCACGGCGAGGTGTGGTCGCGGCCGTGGCGCAGCGCCGGCCCCGACACGCTGGTGATCCAGCGGCCGACGTTCACGGTGAGCCGCCGGATCACCGACGAAGGCGGCGTGGTGGTGGCCGACTACCGACTGTCCGCCGACCCCGGTCACCGGTTCGTCTGGGCGGCGCACGCCCTGCTCGACCTGTCCCCCGCGGCCCGCCTCGACGCACCCGCCGGCACGCCGACCCGGCTGCATCCGGAGGCCGCCGCGTTCCTGCCGTCGGGCACCTGGCCCACGAACGCCCCGTGGCTCACCGGGGCGTGGCCGGCCCCCGCTGGGCTGACGCTGGACACCTTCGGCCCGGATGACGGGACAGCGCTCGGCGCGGTGCTGCTCGACTGCCCCCGGGTCCAGGTGATCGACGGCCCCGACCGGCTGACCCTGGAGCTGCAGTGCGCTGACCAGCCCCGCAGCACCGCGCTCTGGCGCAACCTGGGCGGCTGGCCGGCCAACGGCCCCTACCGCAGCGTCGGGGTCGAACCGATGCTCGGCGCCGCCTTCGACCTGGCCGACGCCGGTCCGTCCGACGCGGCGGTGGTTCCCGCCGCCGGTGAGGTCGCCTGGCGACTCACCATCTCCGCCCACCGCACCCCCTGAGGACACTGCGATGAACCTGCTCGACGAGTTGCGTACCCACCGGCTGCTGGCGATCGTGCGCGGCCCCGACCCGGCGGCGGCGCTGACCGCCGTGCTCACGCTGGCCGAGACCGGCGTCGCCCTGGTCGAGGTCTCGCTCACCAGCGCCGACGCGCTCGACGTCATCCGACGCGCCCGGGCCGCCCTCGGGCCTGACTACGCCCTGGGCGCGGGCACCGTGCTCAGCGCCGAGGACGCCCGCGCGGCGGCCGACGCGGGCGCCGCCTTCCTGGTCACCCCGGCGATCTCCACCAGCCTCGCCGAAGGTGGCCGGCTCGGGTTGCCGGTGCTCGCCGGCGCGCTCACCCCCACCGAGGTGGTGCAGGCCAGCAGCGGTGGGGCCGCCGCGATCAAGCTCTTCCCGGCCTCCCTGGGTGGGCCCGACTACCTCGGCGCGCTGCGTGACCCGTTCCCCGGCACCGCGTTCGTACCGGTCGGTGGGGTCGACGCGGACGGCGCGCGACAGTACCTGGACCGGGGCGCGGTCGCGGTCGGCGTCGGCTCCCCGCTGCTCGGTGACGCCGTTCGCGGTGGCGACCCGGCGGCGCTGCACGAGCGCGCCGCGACCTTCCTCGCGGCGGTCCGGCGATGACCGACCTGCTCACGCTCGGCGAGACGATGGCGGCCTTCCGCACCACCGGGCCGCTGCGCCTGGGCGGCACCGCCGGGATCTCCGTCGCCGGTTCCGAGTCGACGGTGGCGATCGGGTTGGCACGGCTCGGCCACCAGGCCGCCTGGATCGGGGTCACCGGCGCCGACGAGCCCGGCGAACTGGTCCGCCGTACGCTGCGCGCCGAGGGTGTCGACCTGCGCTGGTCCCGGGTCGACCCGACCGCTCCGACCGGCCTGATCCTCTTCGAGAACCGGGTCGCCGACATCAACCGGGTCACCTACCACCGCGCTGGCTCCGCCGGCTCTCGGCTGGGCCCGGTCGACGTGACCCGCGCCTTCGACGCGCCCGGGCCTCCACCCCGGCTGCTGCACGTCACCGGCATCACCTGCGCGCTCGGCGTCGAGCCGTACCAGGCCGTGGTGGAGGCCGTCCGGCGCGCCCGCGTCGCCGGCAGCACGATCTGCCTGGACGTCAACCACCGCAACCGGCTCTGGTCGGTCGCGGAGGCCGCCGCCGCGCTGCGCCCGCTGCTGCCCTCGATCGATCTGGTGGTCGCCTCCGACGACGAGCTGGCCGTGCTGACCGGCGCCTCCGACCCGGTCCCGGCGCTGCTCTCGGCCGGCGTCACCGAGGTCGTGGTCAAGCACGGCGCCGGCGGAGCGACCAGCCACAGCGCGACCGACGTGGTGCACCGTCCAGCCCGGACGGTGCCGGTGGTGGATACCGTCGGCGCGGGCGACGCCTTCGTGGCCGGCTTGCTCTCCGGCTGGCTCGATGGAGCCGACGTCCCGGGCCGGCTGGACCGGGCCGTCACCACCGGGGCGTTTGCAGTGGCCACCCGGGGCGACTGGGAGGGCCTGCCCGACCGGGCCGAGCTGGCGCTGCTCGACCATGGCCCCGGCGGTACCGTCCGCTGACGATCCTTTGGAGGAGCACCATGGAGCTGACCGAGCCGACCATCTGGAGCACCGACCGGTTGGAGCTTGGCGAGGGGCTGCGCTGGGTCGACGACCGGCTGGTCCTGGTCGACCTGCTGGCCGGGCGACTGCTGGAGACCGACGGCGACGGCCCGACCCCGCTGCGGGAGCTGCGCCGCCTGGATGTCCCGCTCGGCGCGGTCGCCCCGGTGACCGGCCGATCCGGCGACTGGCTGGCCGCCGCCGGGACCGGCATCACAGTGCTCACCACCGCCGGCGACCCCCGACCGGTCGCCGACCTGGTCGGTGACGCACCCGAGCCGACCCGGATGAACGACGCGGTCGCCGACCCGCACGGCCGCTTCTGGGCCGGCAGCATGACGTACGCCGCGGTGCCCGGTGGAGGCACGCTGTTCCGCCTCACCCCGGGCGCCGAGCCGGTGCCCGCGGTGACCGGACTGACCATCCCGAACGGGCCGGCCTTCGACGCCGCCGGCACCACCATGTACCTGGCCGACACGCCGCTTGGCGCCATCGACCGGTTCACTGTCGACCCGGAGTCCGGGGCCCTGCACGGGCGGGAGCCGTTCCTGCGGATCTCCTCCGCCGACGGTGGCCCGGACGGCATGACGGTGGACGCGGCCGGCCATCTCTGGATCGCGCTGTGGGGCGGTTCCGCGGTACGCCGCTACCGTCCCGACGGCACCCTCGACCGGGAGATCCGGCTACCAGCGAAGCAGCCGGCCGGCATCTGCCTGGGCGGCCCCGACCTGCGCCGACTCTTCGTCGGCACCGCCCGTGTGGGGCTGGACACCGCCGGCCCGGCGGACGGCGCGCTGCTCGCGGTGGACGTCGAGGTCCCCGGCCTGCCCGCCGCGGGCGCCACCGCGCCCCCGAGCTGACCGCAGGCACAGCTGGCCGCAGGCATATCGGACGCCGGGGCGGGAATAGTCCCGCCGAAGCGGGACAACGGGCCGACTGGCAGAGGGCGGGACGATGAGCACCATGGGGCGGGAGTCATGAACGGGCCGGTCGGCGACGAGCCGGTCGGCGAGTTGGAGCTGGTGCACACCTTCACCGGCCCCATGCCGACCGGCGTGAGCGTCTCGCACCAGGGCCGGATCTTCGTCAACTTCCCCAAGTGGGGCGACGAGGTGCCGGCCACCGTCGTCGAGCTGCGCGACGGCCAGGAGATGCCCTACCCCGACCAGCAGCGGAACGACCCGTCCGGCGACGACGACGCGGGCGCGTTCGTGTCGGTGCAGAGCATCGTGGTCGACCCGGCCGACCGGCTCTGGGTGCTGGACACCGGCAGCCCGATGTTCCAGCCCACGAAACCGGGCGGCCCGAAGCTGGTCCGCGTCGACCTGGACACCGACACGGTGGCCCAGGTGATCACCTTTCCGGCGGACGTGGCGCTGCCGACGACGTACCTCAACGACGTCCGCTTCGACCTGCGGCGGGGCGAGGCTGGGATCGCGTACATCACCGACTCGGCGGACTCCGGCCCGAACGGGATCATCGTGGTGGACCTGGCCAGCGGTGCGTCCTGGCGGCGGCTGCACGACCACCCGTCCACCAAGGCGGAGCCGCTGACGTCGTTTCGCCCGGTGGTCGAGGGCCGACCGTTCCTCGAACGCCCGGCGGACGGCCCACCGAAGCCGGTGAGCATGGGCTCCGACGGCATCGCCATCTCCGCCGACGGCACCCGGCTCTACTACTGCCCGTTGGCATCCCGGCGCCTGCACAGCGTGTCCACCGAGGCGCTGGCCGACCCGGGCGTCACCCAGGAGGCGGTCGCGGAGACAGTCGTCGACGAGGGCGACCGGGGCACCGCCTCGGACGGGTTGGAGAGCGACGACGCGGGGCGGCTCTACCTGACCTCGTACGAGCACAACGCGGTGCTGCGTCGACTGCCCGACGGCGAGTACGAGACGCTGGTCCACGATCCGCGGCTGCTCTGGCCGGACACCATGTCGGTGGCCACCGACGGGTACCTCTACGTCACCGCCAACCAACTGCACCGCCAGCCGCAGTACCAGCGGGGCCAGGACCTCCGGCGCAAGCCGTACGCGCTGTTTCGCACCCGCATCGACGCCGGCCCGGTGCTGCTGCGCCGCTGATCCGGGCCGGCGGGCTCGTCAGCTCGCAGGCAGGGTGCGGTCCAGGAGGTCGAACAGGGCGGCCCAGTGACGCTCGGTGGCCTTCTCGTCGTACATCGGGGTGTCGGCCATGGTGAAGCCGTGGTGGGCGCCCTCGTACACCTCGGAGCGGTAGCGCACGCCGGCGGCGTCGAGCGCCTGCTCCAGCGTGGCGATCTGCTCGGGCGTCATCGACTGGTCGGCGTCGGCGTGCCCGAAGTACACCTCGCCGGTGATCGAGCCGACGCCCCGGTGCGGGCTGTCCGGCGCGTCGGTGACGAGGTGCCCGCCGTGGAAGCTGGCGACGGCCGCGATGCGGTCGGGGTGCGCCTCGACGGCCCGCAGCGCGTTGGTGCCGCCCAGGCAGTAGCCGGTGATCGCGACCGGGCCCGGCCGGACGTCGTCGCGGGCGGCCAGGAAGTCGAGGTACGCGGCGGTGTCCCGGCTGATCGCCTCGGGGGTCAGCGCCTGGGCCAGCGGCGCGATCTTCGCGAAGAGCGCACCGCGCTGGTCGGCCTCACCGAGCCGGAAAGGTCGAACATCGGTGCCCGGCCGCCCCGGTAGAACAGGTGGGGCGTCAGCACCAGGTAGCCGCGCTCGGCGATCCGCTCCGCCATCTCCACCAGGCGCGGACGCGGCCCGAAGGCATCCATGAAGAGCAGTACCGCCGGGAACGGGCCGTCCCCGTCGGGCCGGATGAGGGACGCGTCCGCCACTCCGTCACTGGTCGGGATGTCCACCGTCGTCTGCACAGGAGCCTCCTCGTACGCCGATCTTGGTCCGTCCGGAACGCTACTCCCCGTGTCTGTGAGGCGGCCTGGCAGCCGCGTGAACGCGGCGTCAAGAATTGGCGGTGACCCGTCGAAAGCGCGTATCGACGGGCGCTCCACCGCCGTCCGGTGGTGACGATGGGTCCATGACGACCAGCACGGAAGAGCCGGTACGGCGGCACGAGGCGCTGGTCAGCGTCCGGCTCGGCCCGTCCGCGCCCGGCAGTCACCTGGTGGAGTACCTGCGGCACGAGCCCTGCGCCGTCGACGCGTGGTGGATCGCCGCCGACGTCGACGCCGTGGTGCGGCTCTCCGCCGACAGCATGACGGTGCTGCACCGCGCCGTGGCCGACCTGCGCCGCCGCGCCGGGGTGGAGGTCGCCGTGGCCAACTACATCCTCCGCGCGCTCGACCTGACCACGCCCGCCGACCCGCGTACCGGGAAGGACGCCCCGGCGTGGTCGGTGTCCGCCGCATGAGCCGCCCCGCCGACGACCGCTTCCCTTCGGAAAGGACCAACCCGACCATGGACGAGGCCCCGATAATTTACGCCGTTCCGGTGCGCGATCTGCCGGGGCGGCTGGTGCGGACGGTGCGGACCGGCCGTTCGCCACAGGGGCAACGGGTGGGCATCGCCTTCACCCGACCCGAGCTGCTGGCTACCGCGATGGGCGTCGACCAGCAGTGGGAGGAGCTGTGCGAGTCCGCGCTGCGCGGCATGCTGCGCCCGCTCGGCATCGAGGTGATCCAGGTCGACCCGCTGCTGGTGGCGCCGCCGCTGGATCCGAAGACCGTCGCCCGTCCGATCGGTGTCCGGGTGGTCACCCCGCCGGCGTACGCGATGTCCACAGGCGGGTGTCAAGGAGTCAGGGGCGGTAGCGGTAGCCCATTCCCGGCTCGGTGATGAGGTGGCGGGGGCGGGCCGGGTCGTCCTCCAGCTTGCGCCGCAGCTGGGCCAGGTACTGCCGCAGGTAGTTGGTCTCGTTCTGGTATTCCGGCCCCCACACGTCCTGGAGGAGCTGACGCTGACTGACCAGCTTGCCGGGGTGACGCAGCAGCTTCTCCAGCACGCTCCACTGGATCGGGGTCAACTTGACCTCGGTGCCGTCGTCGCGCCGCACGCTGTGGTCGGCCAGGTCGACGGTGTGCTGGCCGATCCGCAACGCCGGCACCGCCTCGCTGGGCCCGCCGAGGCGACGGGTGACGGCACGGATACGGGCCAGCAACTCCTCCACCCCGAACGGCTTCGTGACGTAGTCGTCGGCGCCCGCGTCGAGCGCTGCCACCTTGTCCTCGCTGCCGGCCCGGCCGGAGAGCACGATGATCGGCACAGCGGTCCATCCGCGCAGGCCGCGGATCACCTCCACCCCGTCGATGTCGGGCAGACCGAGATCCAGCACCACCAGGTCGGGCGGGTGGCTGGCGGCGGCCTTCAACGCGGCGGCGCCGGTCGCGGCGACGTCCACGTCGTACCGGCGGGCCCGCAGGTTGATCCGCAGGGCGCGCAGGATCTGCGGTTCGTCGTCGACGACCAGGATGCGCGTCATTCCTGCAACCCCTCCGAGCTGGTCGGCGCGGCGGGCAACCGCAGCACCATGGTGAGCCCACCGCCGGGCGTGGTCTCCGGGGTGATGCTGCCACCCATCGCCTCGGCCAACCCCCGGGACAGGGCAAGCCCGAGACCGACACCGGTCTGGTTGTCCCGGTCGCCGAGGCGTTGGAACGGCAGGAAGACGTGCTCCCACTGGTCCTCCGGGATGCCCGGGCCCCGGTCGATCACCCGCAGCTCCACCTGCCCGGCGTGCGCGCTGGCGGTGATCGTGGGCGGCTGGTCCGGCGGGCTGTAGCGCAGCGCGTTGGCGACGATATTGACGAGCACGCGTTCCAGCAGGCCCGGGTCGGCGGTGGCGGCCGGCAGGTCGGCCGGGATGTCCGTGCCGACAGTCGCGGCCGCCGGGCCAAGTTCGTCCAACGCCAGGGGTACGGCGTCCTCCAGGCCGATCGCCGTGGCCGTGATGCCGAGGACACCGGCCTGGAGCCGGCTCATGTCCAGCAGGTTGCCGACCAGCCGGGCGAGCCGGTCCAGCGACTCCTCGGCGGTCTCCAGCAACTCCTCACGGTCGGACTCGTCGAACTCGATGTCGTGGCTGCGCAGGCTGGTCACCGCCGCCTTCGCCGACGCCAGCGGCGTACGCAGGTCGTGGCTGACCGCGGCGAGCAGCGCGGTGCGCATCCGGTCCGCGGCGGCCAGCGGCCGGGCGGTGGCGGCCTCCTCGGCGAGCCGCTCCTGCCGCAGCGCGACGGCGGCCTGGGCGGCGAACGCCTCGACGATGCGCCGGTCGGCGGCCTCCAACCGTCGGCCACAGAGCACGACGGTGATCCGGTCGTCGACCGGTACCGTCGTCTCACCGCCTTCGGGTGTGCAGGGCGGGCTCTCGCCGACGCTGGCCACGACACACCAGGCGTGCTCCTCGCGGGCCCGTTCGGGGCGCCCACTGGCGTCCTCGGCCAGCTCCAGGACGCTCACGGCGCGCAGCCCGAAGGTCTCCCGGAGCTGTTCCAGCAGGGCGGGAAGTGGGCGTTCGCCGCGCAGCACGCCACCGGCGAGGGCGGCGAGGGTCTGCGCGTCGGCGGCGGCGCGGGCGGCCTCCCGGGTGCGTCGGGCGGCCACGTCGACGACCCAGCTCACCGCCAGCGCCACGGCGACGAAGACGGCCAGGGCGAGCAGGTTGTCGGCCTCGGCGATGGTCAACGTGCGGTAGGGCGGTGTGAAGAACCAGTTGAGCAGCAGCGAGCCGCCGAGCGCGGCGACCAGGGCCGGCCACACCCCACCGACCAGCGCGACACCGACGACTCCGGCGAGGAACAGCAGGATGTCGTTGGTCAGCGTCAGGTCGGGCAGTGTCCTCAGCAGCAGGGTGAGCAGCGGCATCCCCAGCGCGGCCAGACCGAAGCCCAGCAGCCGGCGACGCCGGGACAGCGCCGCCGGCACGGCCATGGCTCGACGGCCCTTGCCGGCCTGCTTGTGGGTGACCAGGTGCACGTCGATCGACCCGGACAGCGCTGTGGTGGTCACCCCGACGCCCCGGGCGAAGATCTGCGCGAGGCGACCCCGGCGGCTGGCGCCGAGCACCAGCTGGGTGGCGTTCACGCCCTGGGCGAAGTCCAGCAGCGCGGCCGGCACGTCGGTGCCGAGCACCTGGTGGTACGTGCCGCCCAGACTCTCCACGAGCACCCGCTGACGGGCCAGTTGGGCCGGGTCGGCGCCGGCCAGGCCGTCACTGCGGGCCACGTGCACGGCGAGCAGGTCGGCGCCCTTGCTGCGGGCCGCGACCCGGGCCGCGCGCCGGATCAGCGTCTCGCCCTCCGGGCCACCGGTCAGTGCCACCACGACCCGTTCCCGGGCCTCCCAGGTGGCGGCAATGCCCTGCTGGCTGCGGTAGCGGTCGAGCTGCTCGTCGACCTTGTCGGCCAGCCAGATCAGCGCCAGTTCGCGCAGCGCGGTGAGGTTGCCGACCCGGAAGTAGTTGCCCAGCGCGGCGTCGATCTTGTCGGGTCGGTAGATGTTGCCGTGCGCCATCCGCCGGCGCAGCGCCTCGGGGGTCATGTCGACCAGCTCGACCTGTTCGGCGGCGCGGACGATCTCGTCCGGCACGGTCTCCCGCTGGGTGGTGCCGGTGATCTGGGCGACGACGTCGTTGACCGACTCCAGGTGCTGCACGTTGACCGTGGACAGCACGTCGATCCCCGCGTCGAGCAGCTCCTGGATGTCCTGCCAGCGCTTGTCGTGCCGGGAACCGGGCACGTTGGTGTGCGCCAACTCGTCGACCACAGCGATCTCCGGCCGGCGGGCCAGCACCGCGTCGAGGTCCATCTCGGTGAACTCGACGCCCCGGTACTCCATCGTGCGGCGGGGCACCTGCTCCAGGTCGGCGAGCATCGCGGCGGTGTGCTGGCGACCGTGGGTCTCCACGAAGCCGATCACCACGTCGGTGCCGCGTGCGGCCCGCCGCTGGGCCTCCTCCAACATGGCGTACGTCTTACCGACGCCGGGGGCGGCCCCGAGATAGATGCGCAGTTCTCCGCGTGGCACGGGGACCATCCTCCCTGGTCAGATCGGCGGGCGGGGCCGTGCCCGGTTGGCACGGCCCCGCCCAGAGTGTGCTCAGCGTGCGGCGAACTGCTTGTCGAGGGCGATGTTGAGCTCCAACACGTTGACCCCGGGCTCGCCCATGAAGCCGAGCCCGCGCCCGCCGGTTTGCTCCTTGACCAGCTTGCGGACCGCCGCCGGGTCCGCGCCACGCTCGCGCGCGACCCGGTTCACCTGCAACTCGGCGTACGCCGGGCTGATCTGCGGGTCGAGACCGCTGCCGCTGGCGGTGACCGCGTCGGCGGGCACTGCCGGATCGGCGGGCGCGTCGCCGCGGATCGGGGTGACCACCCCGCCGGCGGCCACGTAGTCCTCGCCGGGCTGGGCCGGCTCCACAGCGACACCCTCGTAATCGGTGACGAACGGAGTGGCCGGGGCCGCCTGGTTGACGCTGACCACCCGGGTGACCGGGCCGGTCAGACCGTCGGCGCGGAAGACCGCGAGCACGGCGCCCACCCCGTCGTCGGTGCAGTAGGGGCGCCGGCCGTCGACGCCGTTGAGTTCACCGACGGACTTGCTGCGCCCGCACACCTGGGTGAGCAGGCTCTCGCTGGACTCCTCCGGGTCGGTGGCGATGGTGTCGACCACGCTCTCCGGCCCCAGGTTGCTGGCCGAGGTGGACGTCGGGTCGTAGCCGTCACCAGCGGCGGACGGGCGGGACTGGAAGTAGCGGGCGACGGGGTTGCCGTCCGCGTCGGTGAAGGACTGGCCGATCAGCGCGCTGCCGACGGTGTCCCCGCCCACGGTGATCAGCGAGCCGTCGGCCTTGTGGTTGAGGCCGGGCAGCTGACCGAGCGCCACCAGGGCCAGCGGGTAGACCAGGCCGAGCAGCACCGTGAAGACGAGTACGGCGCGCAGCGCGGCGAGGTGTTGGGCGATCCAGGTCGGTAGGCGCATCACGAAATCCCCGGGATGAACTGGATGAGCAGGTCGATGAGTTTGATCCCGATGAACGGCACGATGATGCCGCCCAGCCCGTAGACCAGCAGGTTGCGGCTGAGCAGCTTCGACGCGGCCGCCGGCCGGTACCGCACGCCCCGCAGGGCGAGTGGGATCAGCGCGATGATCACCAGGGCGTTGAAGATGACCGCGGACAGGATCGCCGACTCCGGGCTGGACAGCCGCATGATGTTCAGCGCGTCCAGGCTCGGGTAGAGGCCGGCGAACATGGCCGGGATGATCGCGAAGTACTTCGCGATGTCGTTGGCGATGCTGAACGTGGTCAGCGCGCCACGGGTGATCAGCAACTGCTTGCCGATCTCCACGATCTCGATCAGTTTGGTCGGGTCGGAGTCGAGGTCGA
Source organism: Micromonospora sp. MGP-C2 (assembly GCF_057766525.1). Taxonomy (NCBI): domain Bacteria; kingdom Bacillati; phylum Actinomycetota; class Actinomycetes; order Micromonosporales; family Micromonosporaceae; genus Micromonospora; species Micromonospora sp. MGP-C2. The sequence goes on along the minus strand of NZ_JBYMEN010000002.1, from coordinate 4,865,690 downwards.
CCATGTTGCCGGCCTCCTTTGCGGCCGACGTACCGGTGTTCATCGCCACCCCGACGTCGGCCTGGGCGAGCGCCGGCGCGTCGTTGGTGCCGTCACCGGTCATCGCGACCAGCCGGCCGCCCTCCTGCTCCCGCTTGATCAGCGCGAGCTTGTCCTCCGGCGTGGCCTCGGCCAGGAAGTCGTCCACCCCGGCCTCGTCGGCGATGGCCTTCGCGGTGCGCGGGTTGTCACCGGTGATCATCACGGTCCGGATGCCCATCCGGCGCATCTCGTCGAACCGCTCGCGCATGCCGGACTTGACGACGTCCTTGAGGTGGATGACACCCAGGGCTCGGGCGGGTTCACCGTCGATGTGCTCGGCGACCACCAGCGGGGTGCCGCCGGTGCCGCTGATCGCGTCCACGATCTCGCCGACCTGTTCGGTCGGGTGACCGCCGTTCTCCCGTACCCACTTCATCACCGCGGCGGCGGCACCCTTGCGGACCCGGCGGGCCGTGCCCACCGCGCCTGCGTCCACGCTGGCGTCCGGGGTCAGGTCGACGCCGCTCATCCGCGTCTGCGCCGTGAACGGTACGAACGTGGCGTGCGGCATCACGCCGGGCTCCCGCTCGCGCAGCCCGAACTCGTTCTTTGCCAGTACGACGACGGAGCGCCCTTCCGGGGTCTCGTCGGCCAGGCTGGACAACTGCGCGGCGTCGGCCACGGTCGCGGCCGTGACGCCCTCGACGGGTACGAACTCGGCGGCCTGCCGGTTGCCCAGCGTGATGGTGCCGGTCTTGTCCAGCAGCAGTGTGTTGACGTCACCGGCCGCCTCGACGGCCCGGCCACTCATGGCGAGGACGTTGCGCTGCACCAGCCGGTCCATGCCGGCGATGCCGATGGCGGAGAGCAGCGCGCCGATGGTGGTCGGGATCAGGCAGACCAGCAGCGAGACCAGCACGACCCCGGTGACACCGGAACCGGTGATCGCCCCGCTGTCCGGCGCGGCGGCCTGGTACGCCTTGGAGAAGATCGCCAGCGGCTGGAGGGTGACAACGGCCAGCAGGAAGATGACCGTGAGCGCGGCGAGCAGGATGTTCAGCGCGATCTCGTTCGGCGTCTTCTGCCGGTTGGCGCCCTCGACCAGGGCGATCATCCGGTCGATGAAGCTCTCCCCCGGCTTCTGGGTGATCTTCACGATGATCTGGTCGGAGAGCACCTTGGTGCCACCGGTGACCGCGCTGCGGTCACCACCGGACTCCCGGATGACCGGGGCCGACTCGCCGGTGATTGCCGACTCGTCGACGCTGGCGATGCCCTCGACGATGTCGCCGTCACCAGGGATGATGCCGCCCGCCTCGATGAGCACGATGTCGCCCAGACGCAGCGCGGGCGCGGGCACCGCCTCGTCGCGGTAGGTGTTGGCCCGTGCGCCGGGCTTCCAGTCGATCAACCTCGTGGCGATGGTGTCCTGCTTGGCCTGCCGCAGCGCGGCGGCCTGGGCCTTGCCCCGGCCCTCGGCGACCGCCTCGGCGAGGTTGGCGAAGACCACGGTCAGCCACAGCCAGATGGTGATCGCCCAGGCGAACACCGACGGGTCGATCACCGCCAGGACCGTGGTGAAGGCCGCGCCGACCTCGACGATCAGCATCACCGGGTTGCGCCACAGCGTGGTCGGGTTGAGCTTGCGTACGGCGTCCGGGAGGGACCGGATGAGCTGCTTGGGGTCGAGCAGGCCCCCGCCGATCCGGTTGCCCTGGGTGGCGGGCGTGCCGGGGAGTTGCTCTGTCGGGGCGGACGTGATGGACATGTCCTCGTTCCTCATGATGGTCAGAGCCCCTCTGCCAGCGGGCCGAGCGCCAGCGCGGGCAGGAAGGTCAGCGCGACGAGGACCACGGTGACGCCGACGACCATGCCGATGAACAGCGGTCGGTGGGTCGGCAGGGTGCCCTCGGACGCGGGGGTGGGTGCCTGGCGGGCCAGCGAGCCGGCCAACGCGAGCACGAAGATGATCGGCAGGAACCGGCCCAGCAGCATGCACAACCCGAGCGCGGTGTCCCACCAGGTGGTGTTGACAGTGATGCCGCCGAAGGCTGAGCCGTTGTTGTTGCTGGCCGAGGTGAACGCGTACAACACCTCGGACAGGCCGTGCGGGCCGACGTTGAGCGCCGTGGAGTTGTTTCCGGTGGCGAACGCGGCCGCCGTACCGGTCAACACCAGGATCGGCGTGATCAGGAAGTAGAGCGAGGCGAACTTGATCTCCCGCGAGCTGATCTTCTTGCCCAGGTACTCCGGGGTCCGGCCCACCATCAGGCCCGCCACGAAGACCGTGATCACCGCGAGGATGAGCAGGCCGTACAGCCCGGAGCCGGTGCCGCCCGGCGCGACCTCGCCGAGCATCATGTTGACCATCGTCATCATGCCGCCGAGCGAGGTGAACGAGTCGTGGAACGAGTTCACCGCACCGGTCGAGGTCAGCGTCGTGGCGGCGGCGAAGGTGGCCGAGTTCGAGACGTCGAACCGCACCTCCTTGCCCTCCAGGGCCGCGCCGACCGCCTGCGGCACCGTGCCGTGGCCGGTCAGCTCGAAGATGTTGGTGATGGCGACGCTGGCAACCGCCAGGATGCCCATCACCGCGGCGATGGCGTAGCCCTGCCGGTTCTGCCCGACCATCCGGCCGAAGACCCGGGGCAGGCTGAACGGGATCAGGAAGATCAGGAAGATCTCCAGCCAGTTCGTCCAGCTGGTGGGGTTCTCGAACGGGTGGGCGCTGTTGACGTTGTAGAAGCCGCCACCATTGGTGCCCAGCTCCTTGATCACTTCCTGGCTGGCGACCGGACCACCGGTGATCGTCTGGGTGCCGCCGGTCAGCGTGCTCACGTCGGTGCCGCCGGAGAGGTTCTGCACCACGCCGCCGATCATCAGCGCGATGGCGCCGAGCACGGCGATCGGCAGCAGGATCCGCAGCACGATCCGGGTCAGGTCGACCCAGAAGTTGCCGAGCTGCCCGGTCCGGCTACGGGCGAAGCCGCGTACCAGGGCGACCGCCACCGCGACGCCGACCGCCGCGGAGGTGAAGTTCTGGACGGCCAGGCCGGCCATCTGCACCAGGTGACCCATGGTCGACTCACCCGAGTACGACTGCCAGTTCGTGTTGGTCACGAACGACACGGCCGTGTTCCACGCGCCGTGCGGCACCACCGGGTCGAAACCCAGGGACAGCCACAGGTGGTTCTGCACCCGCTGGAACAGGTACAGGAACAGGATCGAGACCGCGGAGAACGCCAGCACGCTGCGGGCGTACACCCCCCAGGTCTGCTCGGCGGCGGGGTTGACCCCGACCAGCCGGAAGATGCCCCGCTCGACCCGCGACTGCTTCGTCCCGGCGACCGCCCGGAACATGTAGTCACCGAACGGCTTGTAGACGGCGACGAGGGCCGCCACCAGCGTCACGATGAAGATGACGCCCGCTGTTGTCATGGTCATCAGAAGCGCTCCGGAAACAGCAGGGCGAACACCAGGAACGCGCCCAGGACGATCGCGAGCACCAGACCGACGGCGTTGACCGCGTTCACAGCTTCTCCACCGCCCGGACCACCAGGGCGAGCACTGCGAACAGCACCACCGTCAGGACCACGAACACCACGTCAGACACGCTGACTCCTCATACCGGAAAGGTTCGTCGCGACCGCCTTCCGGTCGCGCCGGGCAATCAAAGCCCCACCACCCACCGGTCGGCAGGGGTCATAACGCGACCATGACGGAGCCGAACCTTTTCTTGACGTGGTTTTCACACCTGCGCACTGAACAGGTGAAATGCGGCACAGGCCGTGGACGATCGGCGAGGCCAAGACCTGCTGTCCGCCCCCTTTGCTCTGCACCCGCGGAGGCACCAGCAACAGAGCGTGGGTGTCGCCTCCGCGGGTGCAGAGCAAAGGACGGACGAGAGAGACCACGCGCGACCCGGATGGGTGGCGCGGGCAGTGGGCCGGGTCAGGCCGGGCGGCGGGCCACCAGCACGTCGCGCATGATCGACTGGTCGACCCGGTGCCGCAGCGCGCGGTAGGGCTCGGCGTCGACCACGGTCAGGCCGGCGTCGGCCAACGCCGCCGCCGCGTCCTCACGGCTGGCCACGTGGGTGTTCCAGGAGATTCCGAGCGCACCGCCGGGACGCAGCAACCGCGCCCAGACCGGCGCGGCGTCCGCGAGCAACGCCAGCGGATCACGGGTCAGGCCCTTCTCGGCCGTACGGCTGCCGTGCTGCACGCCGTATGGCGCGTCGGCGACGACCAGGTCGACGGTCTCCGGGCGGAAGAACTCCGCCGAGCGGGCGGTGTCGGCGTTGACCACGTCCAACAGTTGGGTCTGACCGGCCTTGTGCTCCTCACGGGTCGGAGCCAGCTCGATCCGCACCCGCCGGCCGACCACCTTGCGCTCCCGCCGCACCGGACCGGACTCCAGCACCCGGTGCTTGACCCGCTTCTGCTTCAGCCAGGTGGTGATGAACGCCCGGTACGCCTCGACGTCCTTCTGGTCGCGCTCGATTCCGGCGGCGTCGAAGCCATACATCAGCGCCTGGTTGAGTGTGGTGCCCCGGCCGCAGAGCGGGTCGAGCACCCGGAACCGCCGGCTGGTCATCTCGGTGGCCCAGTCCGAGGCGAGCAGGGTGACGTTGAGCAGCAGCTTGGTGAACTGCTCGTTGGTCTTGCCCGGGTACTTCTGGATGGTGAGCAGGTCGTCGTCGTAGCGGTCGAGCCGGCTCCACTCGATCGGGCGCAGCAGCTCACCGACGATCTCGAACAGCGCGTACCCGGCGGAGAGATTGCCCAGGACGGTCAGGTCCCGCTCGGTCAACCCGTCACCGGTGAAGGTGACGTAGGAGGCCCCACCGACCACCTCGGTGTCCAACTCGCCGATCTGGCCGTCGAGGGCCGAGAGACCGAAGATCTCCAGCTCGGCCCGGGTGAGGTCGATGGCGGAGCGGGCGTACACCCGGTTGGTGGCGGGCAGGATCAGCAGGCCGTAACGCGTCATGATCGGGCGAGTATTCCACAACAGGCCCCGGTCACCGGGAACCGGAGCGGCCCCCGGAGCGACTACCGGTACATGGGGTGTGAGCAGTGGCGGGAGGTCCTGTCCGCGCAGTTGGACGGGGAGGAGACCGCCGCCGAACTGACGGCGGTGCAGGGGCACCTCGACGGGTGTGCCGATTGTCGGGCCTGGTTCACGGCGGCGGCTGCGGTGACCCGTCGGGTTCGTACCCGTCTGGTCACCGACGTGCCCGACCGGACCGAGGCGATTCTGGCCGCCGTCGCGGCGGCACCGGCCCGCCGGCCGTGGTGGCGGCGAGGCGGGTTGGTCGCGGGCGGTCGGCCGGCCGGCGGGCTGCGCGCGGCGCTCGGGCGCGGCAAACTGGTCGCCGGGCTGCGCGCGGCGCTCGGGCTGCTCGGCGCGGTGCAGTTGGTGCTCGGGCTGGCCCAGGTGGGCCGGGGCGCCGCCGCCGATCACCTGCACCCCACCGGTCAGCACCTGTGGCACGAGTCAGCCGCCTGGAACGTCGCGGTGGGCGCCGGCTTCCTCTTCGTGGCGGTGCGTCGAAGCCCGCCGGCCGGGCTGCTGCCGATGCTCAGCGCGTTCGTCGGCACCTTGCTGCTGCTCTCGGTCAACGACCTGGCCACCGGCTCGGTGGGCGGTGAACGGTTGGTCAGCCACGGCTTCCTGGTGGTCGGCTACCTGATCACCGTGCTGCTGTCCCGGCCCGGTCTGCGCCCCGGTGGGCCCGCGCCGCAGCGGCAACCGACGCCGTCGCGCTGGCGGTTCGGCGCCGACGAGGTGGACCGGCCGCTGCGGGTGGTCCGCGCCGAGTCGTACCCGGCGCAGGCCGCCGACCGTTACGCCGCCCCGGCAGCGCGTACCGGCCGACCCGCGCGCAGCGGCCAGGCCGACGAACGCCGCGCCGCCTGACCGGCCAGGTCAATCCGCTTGCCGCTGGCGTGCGCGGTGGGCGCGCAGGTTGGTCGGGTGCCCGCAGACACGCACGGAGTGCCACACCCCGCTGTTGTTGCGCGAGCGGTCGTAGAACGCCACCCGGCAGCGGGGGTTGCGGCAGGTCTTGACTCGTCGCCCGGCGTCGGCGAGTTGCGCCTCGAACAGCGCGGTGAGAACGAGCGAGATCAGCAGATCGGCTCCGACCCCGGCGGGGTCGAGGTGGACGGATCCGTTCCGATCGAGCCGAAGGATGGCGCCGCTGGTCCGAGACCCGGTCGGTGCACGGTCCGGCGCCCCGGCGCCGGGTTGCCCAGGTTCCGCCGGGAAGTGGAGTCTGGCGTCGATCTCGTCCCGCAGTTCCTCGCGGAAGATCCGCAGCGTCCGGAGGCCCGCAGCGTCAAGCGTGACGTCGGGTGCCGGCCGCCCGGTGGCCGTCGACCACTGGGCGACGGCCTGCTGTGCCCACTCGGTAGCACTGGTCAGGTCGTCAAGGAGATCGGCCTGCCGTGGCATGCCGGCCGAGATCGTGTTGAGCAGATCCTGGACGAGCCCGAGGCCGCCTGGGGCCTGGTCCAGGTCGTATCTGGCGGTGGCGATCCACGGCGCGACCACCACACCTGCCGCGCGTTCGGGAACCGAGGGCACCATCAGCTCACTCACCGAGCAGGGCGAGCGCCCCGTACCACGCCGGTCCCGGATTCACCCAGTCTGGGTAGAGCCGCACCATCTCGTCGAAGAACTCTCGGGCGGTCGGCTTCTCGGCCAGCAGCCGCTCCACGTTCAGCAGGTAGTTCCGGGTCTGATCGATGCTGGCCGGGCCGTCCGGGCGGTCCCGGTTCTTGTGGCCGGCGACGACTGCGCGGGGCGCGAGCGCCTCGACGCGGTCCAGAGCCTTGAGCCATTCCCGCAGGCCACCGTCGACTGTTTCCACGATGTACTGGTGAACACCGTTGTAGACGACGTCACCGGCAACCACGAGGCCGATCGACGGGACGTGCAGGACTGTCGTCTGGTCGGTGTCGGTGTGCCCGGTCTCGACCGGCTGGATGAGGTTGCCCTCGAGCAGGAATCCTTCGGCAGGCACGGGCACGGCGTCGACCGGTGTTTCCGGAATCAGGCCGGGGAAGACCTGGTCGAACAGCTGGCTCCGCCCGACGGTGGCCTGCTGGCGCATGACGTCGATGGTGCCGGGCGTCGCGTAGGTGACGGCCCCGGGGAAGCGCTTGACCAGCTCACCGGCGCCGAACCAGTGGTCGCCGTGCCCGTGTGTGGCGTAGATGTGGGTCAGCCGTCTGCCCGACTGTGCGATCCAGTCACCCACCGTCGCGATCTGCTCGTGAGTGAACGGGGGATCCACGAGGAGCGCCTCCTCGGTCCCGAAGATCAGCGTGGACGAGATCGGGTTCCAGTGGATCCGCGAGCCGTCCGGCATGCGCTGGTCACCCGCTCGAACCGGACCATCCGAGACGAAAACCTCGTAGGACAGGGCGGATGGATTCATGCGTCCCCCTCGGTGATGTGACGAACCAGGTGCCGCAAGCACTGGCGTACCCCTGGGTCAGTGAAATAACCATAGCTCGTATGCCTATTTCACCCGCGCCATCGCTTCCCTGGCCTGCGTCACCCACCCTGGTCAGGTACTAGGCGGAAGGCACCGCCGACCGGGTCGGACCGTCATCGGCGATGACCTGCGGGATGACCTGTTCGACGATGGTCAACAGGGTGGTGGTGAGCAGCAGGTGCACCTGTGCGCGGGTCAACGCGCCACGCTGCAGCCACTCCCGGGCGGTCGACGTCGCCAACCCGCAGTACGCCCGCACCATGCCGCGAAGCTCCTCGTGGTGCGCGGCCTGACCAGCCAGACCGACGGCGACGAGCATCCGGTCCGCGGCGACCTCCTCGGCCTCGGCGAGCACCCGCTCGACGTCGGCGTCGCCGCCCATCCCCCGGGCGGTGACGGCGGCGAGCCAGGAGGTGCTGTGCCGGGACACCACGTCGAGGAACCAGGTGACGCTGGCGTCGACCCGGGTCCGCAGGTCCCCCTTGGGCAGGCGCTCCACGGCGACCTCCGGGATGGTCACCATGACCCGGACGACCTCCAGGTAGAGGCCCTTCTTGGCACCGAAGTAGTGGTTGACCAGGCCGCGAGCGACACCGGCCTCCCGGGCGATGTCGGTGGTCGACACGTCCGCGTACGGGCGTTCGCCGAACAGCCGGACCGCACACGCCAGGATCTGCCCCCGCCGGGCGTCCGGCTCCAAACGGCGGCGACGCGGAGCCGTCTCGACACTCATCTGCCCGACCCTATCGGCAGCTCACCGATCGGCCGCCGTTCGCGCTCGCTGCACCCGGTCGACGACCGGGGTGAAGAAGTTGACCAGGTTGCCGTCGGGGTCGCGGAAGAGCAGGGCTCGGTTACCCCAGGGCATGGTCGTGGGCTCGTTCACGAAGTCCTCCACCACGTTCTTCAGCTTCTTGTAAAGCGCGTCCACGTCTGCCACGAGGAACTCGATGATCACAGTGTGGTTGTCGGCCGGGCGGGCCGACCCTGGCGCGAATAGCGGGACCGTGCGGGTACTGCCAATCGCCAGCGTGCCGTGGGCAGTGCGCAACTCGGCGAAGTCCTCGTTGCCCCAGGCCGCCTGCACGCCGGTGATCTTCTCGTAGAAGCCGACCAGGCGGTTGATGTCGCCAGTGATGATGCGGATCGAGACAAAATCCACTGTCTTCTCCCTGCTCAGTACGGTCGGGACCGGTCTGTCGTCAGGACGCTAACCTGAATACCGGACAGATCTGGTCCAGTATTCGGATTAGGTTCAGACCATGGCACGACCGACAGCCCAGGTGCTCGCACTGCTGGGGCTCTTGCAGTCCGGCGGCGTCCGGACAATGGCCGAGCTTGCCGAGCGCCTCGGTGTCGAACCGCGCACGGTGCGGCGCTACGTGACTCACCTGGTCGACCTCGACGTGCCAGTGGAGTCGGTACGCGGTCGCTACGGCGGGTATCGGCTCGCCGCCGGCTATCGTCTGCCGCCGCTGATGTTCAGCGACGACGAAGCCTTGGCCGTCCTGCTCGGCCTGGTTGCCGGCCGCCGTGCCGGGCTGGCGACGGCTACAGGTACGGCGGGTGAGACTGCCGCCGCGAAAATCCGGCGCGTCCTGCCGTCGCGGATCGCGGACCGGCTGGACGCCGTACTCCAGTCCCTAGCCTTCACCACCGAACCCGACGACTTCCCTGCGCCGCAGGCAGATGTGCTACTCACCGTCGCCGAGGCGGTCCGCCAGCACCGGCCGATTTCACTCCAGTACACCTCGCGCAACGGCAGGCGTAGCGTCCGCGCCCTGCATCCGTTCGGGCTGGTCAACCATGCGGGCCGGTGGTATGTCATCGGGGCCGATCCGGATATCGGTGAGGATCGGACCCTTCGGCTCGACCGCATCGCGGACGCGAGAACGCTGCCCGGCTCGTTCGAGCCGCCCGCCGGGAACGATCCGGCAGGGCATCTCCTCGCCTCGATGGCACAGGCGCCGTACCAGCATGCGGTGTCGCTACGGATACAAGGAACACAGGAGCAGATCCGCAGGCAGCTACCGGCCAGCGTCGCCGAGGTGCGAGAGGGTGCGGACGAAGGCTGGCAGGACGTGGAGATCCGAGCGGAGAGTCTCGACTGGTTACCCGGTGTGCTCGCCGCGCTCGACCTGCCGTTCGTCATCGAACGCCCGGACGAACTCCGCGACCGTGTCGTCGCACTCGCTGAGCGGTTGGCGACATCCGGACGACGTGAGTCGCCGTCGTAGCGGGCAGTCGCGAGGCGTACGCCCGGCACGTGGCGCTGACGGGCTGCGGACATCTGCCCTTCGCGGACGACCCAGAACCGGCCCCCGCCCGTGGATCTCTACTTATTGACATGCCGCCAACAGCGCGCGAGGGTGGTGCACATGCCGACGCCCCCACTCGACGGTCCCCTCTCGCCCTGGCGCGAGCCGGAGCACGACGACCTGGCCGACCTGGCCCGCACGTTCTTCACCAAGGAGGTCCTGCCGCACGCCGACCGCCTTCAGGAGCAGGGCCACCCGGACCGTGAGCACTACCGGCGCGCCGGCGAGCTGGGGTTGCTCGGCCTGTCCGTCCCGGAGGAGTACGGCGGCGGGGGCGGTGGGTTCACCCACGAGGCCGTGATGCTGCACGAGCAGGCGTACACCGGGGAGAGCAGCCTCGGGCTGGCCGTCCACAGTGGCATCGTCACCGGTTACCTGGTCGCGTACGGCAGCGAGGAGCAGAAGCGACGCTGGCTGCCCGGCCTGTGCACCGGCGAGCTGGTCGGCGCGATCGCGATGACCGAGCCGGACGGCGGTTCCGATCTTCAGGCGATGCGGACCAGGGCGGTCCGTGACGGCGACGACTACCTGGTCACCGGCGCGAAGACGTTCATCACCAACGGCGGTCTGGCCGATCTGATCATCGTGGCCGTGAAGACCGACCCCGAGCAGCGGGCAGCCGGCGTCTCGCTGCTGATCTGCGAGGTGGGCGGCGACCCGGAGGGCTTCCGCCGCGGCCGACTGTTGTCCAAGATCGGGCTGCACGCCAACGACACCGCAGAGCTGTTCTTCGACGAGTTCCGGGTACCGGCGGCCAACCTGCTCGGCGGCGCCGAAGGGCTGGGCTTCATCCAGCTCATGCAGCAACTCCCGCAGGAACGGCTGGTGATCGGCGTCGGCGCGGTCGCGGCCATGGAACGGGCCGTCGCGCTGACCGTCGCGTACGCCAAGGAGCGCACCGCCTTCGGCAAGACCCTGATGGGCCACCAGAACACCCGGATGGTGCTCGCCGAGTGCGCGACGCGTACCCGGGTCAGCCGGGTCTTCCTGGATGACTGCATCGTCCGGCACAGCCGTGGCGACCTGGACGTGGCGACCGCGGCGATGGCGAAGTCGTGGCTCACCGACGGGCAGTGCGAGGTCATCGACCGGTGCCTGCAACTGTTCGGCGGCTACGGCTACACGACGGAATACCCGATCGCCCGGATGTACGCCGACGCCCGCGTCCAGAAGATCTACGGCGGCACCAACGAGATCATGAAGGAGCTGATCGCCCGTGCCCTCTGAGGCGTACGTCTATGACGCGGTCCGCACCCCGCGCGGACGCGGCCGGGACACCGGCGCGCTGCACGGGGTCAAGCCGATCTCCCTGGTGGTCGGCCTGATCGACGCGCTGCGTGAGCGCAATCCCGGCCTGGACGTCGGCCGGCTGGAGGATCTGCTGCTGGGCATCGTGACTCCGGTCGGCGAGCAGGGCGGCGACCTGGCACGGGCCGCCGCGCTGCTGGCCGGGCTGCCCGACGAGGTGGGTGGGGTGCAGCTCAACCGGTTCTGCGCCTCCGGGCTGGAGGCGGTCAACTCCGCCGCCGCGCGGATCCGCTCCGGCTGGGAGCACCTGCTGCTCGCCGGCGGGGTGGAGTCGATGTCCCGGGTGCCGATGGGCTCCGACGGCGCGGCCTGGGCCACCGACCCGCAGACCGCCCTGGCCACGTCGTTCGTGCCGCAGGGGGTCAGCGCCGACCTGATCGCCACGCTGGAGGGCTTCACCCGCGACGACGTGGACGGCTACGCGCTGCGGTCGCAGGAGCGGGCCGCCAAGGCGATGGCCGGCGGGTACTTCGCCCGCTCGGTGGTGCCGGTCCGTGACGGCAACGGGCTGGACATCCTCACCGTCGACGAGCACCCGCGCCCGGAGACCACCCGGGAGGCGCTGGCCCGGCTCACCCCGTCCTTCGCCACGATGGGTGAGGCGGCGGGCTTCGACGCGGTCGCGTTGCAGAAGTTCCACTGGCTGGAGGCCATCGAGCACGTCCACCACGCCGGCAACTCGTCCGGCATCGTGGACGGCGCGGCGCTGGTGCTGATCGGTTCGGAGCAGCTCGGTCGGGATCTCGGCCTCACCCCGCGCGCCCGGATCGCCGGCGCGGCGGTCACCGGCGCGGACCCGACGCTGATGTTGACCGGCCCGATCCCAGCCACCCACAAGGCGCTCGCCGTCGCCGGGCTCACCCTCGACGACATCGACCTGTTCGAGATCAACGAGGCGTTCGCCGCTGTGGTGCTCAAGTACGTCCGCGACCTGGGCCTCGACCCGGACCGGGTGAACGTCAACGGCGGCGCGATCGCTCTCGGCCATCCGCTCGGCGCGACCGGAGCGATGCTGCTCGGCACCGCGTTGGACGAGTTGGAGCGCCGCGACCTGCGCCGCGCCGTGGTGACCCTCTGCATCGGTGGCGGCATGGGCGTCGCCACCGTTCTCGAGCGCTGCTGACCGGGGGAAAAGACAAATGACCACCACCATCCGGTACGACCGCGGCGCCGACGGCATCGTCACGCTCACCCTGGACGACCCCGAGCAGTCCGCCAACACCATGAACCGCGCGTACGCCGCCTCGATGAGCGCGATCCTCGACCGGCTGGAGGCCGAACGCGACGATGTGGCCGGAGTCATCGTGACCAGCGCGAAGTCGACGTTCTTCGCCGGCGGTGACCTGCCCGAGATGATCCGGGCCACCCGCGAGGACGCGCCCGCGCTGGCGGAGCTGCTCGGCACCATCAAACGGGACCTGCGCCGCCTGGAGACACTGGGCCGGCCGGTGGTCGCGGCCGTCAACGGCTCCGCGCTCGGCGGCGGGCTGGAGATCGCGCTCGCCTGTCACCACCGGATCGCGCTGGACACGCCGGACAGCCGGCTCGGGCTGCCCGAGGTGACCCTGGGCCTGCTGCCCGGGGCCGGCGGTGTCACCCGGACGGTACGGATGCTCGGCCTGGCGGGTGCGCTGACCACTGTGCTGCTCACCGGCCGGCGGATGCGCCCGACCGATGCCCTGGCCGCCGGCATCGTGGACGAGGTGGTCGCCACCGAGGCGGAGCTGCTGGATCGCGCGCGGGCCTGGATCGCCGCGAACCCGCATCCCAAACAGCCGTGGGACCGACCGGACTACCGGATGCCCGGTGGCACCCCGGCCAGCCGTTCTCTGGCCGCCCAGCTGCCCGCCTTCCCGGCCACCCTGCGCAAGCAGCTCAAGGGTGCCCGGCTGCCCGCACCCGAGGCGATCCTGGCCACCGCCGTCGAAGGCGCACAGGTCGACCTGGAGACCGCCCTGACCGTGGAGACCCGGCACCTGATCGGCCTGCTCACCGGGCAGGTCGCCAAGAACATGATCGGGGCCTTCTTCTTCGATCTGAAGGCCGTCAACGGTGGTGCCGCCCGACCGTCCGTCGACGTTCCGCCGGTGCGGCGGGTGGCGGTGCTCGGCGCCGGCATGATGGGCGCGGGCATCGCGTACGTCTGCGCCAGCGCCGGCCTGGACGTCGTGGTCAGGGACGTCTCGCCCGAGGCCGCCGGGCGGGCCCGGGAGCACGCCGAACGGCTGCTGGCCCGCAAGGTCCGTAAGGGCCGCGCCACGGAGGCGGAGGCCCGCGCGGTGCTGGACCGGATCACCACCACCGACCAGGTGGACGCCCTCGCTGGATGCGACGCGGTCATCGAGGCGGTCTTCGAGGACCCGGCGCTGAAGCAGGCCGTGTTCGCCGAGGTGCTGCCGGTGCTGGCGCCCGACGCGCTGATCGCCTCCAACACCTCCACCCTGCCGATCACCGGGCTCGCCGCCGGGGTGGACCGCCCGGCCGACTTCATCGGCATGCACTTCTTCTCCCCGGTGGACCGGATGCCCCTGCTGGAGATCGTGGTCGGCGAACGGACCGGTGACGCCGCGCTGGCGCGGGCGTTCGACCTGGGTCGGCGGATCGGCAAGACCCCGATCGTGGTCAACGACGGCCGGGGTTTCTTCACCAGCCGGGTGATCGGCCGGTTCATCGACGAGGCGGTCGGCATGGTCGCCGAGGGTGTTCCCGCCGCCTCGGTGGAGCAGGCCGCCCTTCAGGCCGGCTATCCGACCGGGCCGCTCGCGCTGGCCGACGAGGTCAGCCTCACCCTGATCCAGCGGATCCGCCGCCAGTTCGAGGCGGCCAGCGAGGAGTTCCTGCCGCTGCCGGCGCACCGGCTCGTCGACGAGCTGGTGGACGCGTACGACCGGCCGGGGCGTGCCGCCGGGCGCGGCTTCTACTCCTACGACGAGGGCACCCGCGGCCGGCTCTGGCCCGGCCTTGCCGACCTGGCCACCGACGCTGGTCGGGCGGTGCCGTTCACCGACCTCCAGGAGCGGATGCTCTTCGCCGAGGCGCTGGACGCGCTGCGCTGCCTCGACGAGGGCGTGCTGCGTACCGAGACCGACGCCAACATCGGCTCGATCTTCGGCATCGGCTTCCCTGCCTGGACCGGCGGGGTGATCCGCTACGTCCGGCAGTACGCGGGCGGCCCGGCCGGCTTCGCAGCCCGCGCCACCGAACTGGCCGACCGCTACGGCGACCGGTTCACACCCCCCGCCGACCTGGTCGACCGGCTGACCGCCCGTCCCGCCGAAACGGCCGGCGTCGCGTGACGGCGGCGCGGGGTGGGCCGCTCGCCGGGGTGCGGGTGGTCGAACTCGCGAGCCTCGCCCCGGCGCCGTTCGGGTGCATGGTGCTCGCGGACCTCGGCGCGGACGTGGTGCGGGTGGACCGGCCGGGCGCTCCGGGTGCGGGGCGCCTGGCCGCGCCGACCGGCGGCCCGTTGCAGCGTGGCCGGCGGGTCACCACGCTGGACCTGAAGTCCCCGGCCGGCGTGGCGGACCTGCTGCGCCTGACCGAGCGGGCGGACGTGCTGGTCGAGGCGTACCGGCCGGGGGTCGCCGAGCGGCTCGGCTTCGGCCCGGAGGTGTGCCAGGCCCACAACCCCAGACTGGTGTACGCGCGGATGACCGGCTGGGGTCAGGACGGCCCGCTGGCGGCCCGCGCCGGGCACGACATCGACTACATCGCTGTCGCCGGGGCGTTGGAGCCGCTGGGCCGTGCCGGCGAGCGCCCGTACGCGCCGATGAACCTGCTCGGCGACTTCGGCGGCGGTGGCATGCTGCTCGCCGTCGGCGTGCTGGCCGCGCTGCTGGAACGGGAACGTTCCGGTGTCGGTCAGGTGGTCGACGCGGCGATGGTGGACGGTTCGGCTCTGCTCACGTCGTTCCTGCACGGGCTGCTCGGCACCGGACTGTGGGCGGCGCCGCGCGGGCGCAACATGTTCGACGGCGGTGCGCCGTTCTACGACACGTACGCCACCTCGGACGGCGGCTTCATGGCCGTCGGCGCGATGGAACCGGCCTTCTACGCCGTACTGCTCGCGGGCCTCGACCTCGCCGACGACCCGGACCTGCCCGCGCAGTACGACCCGAGCGGCTGGGACGAGCTGCGGCGTCGGTTCACCGAGCGGTTCGCCGAGCGGACCCGGGACGAGTGGACGGCGGTCTTCGCCGACCTGGATGCCTGCGTCGCGCCCGTGCTCGCCCCCGGTGAGGCGCACCAGCATCCGCACAACGCCGCCCGGGGCACGTTCGTCGAGGTTGGCGGCGAGATCCAGCCGGCGCCAGCGCCACGCTTCGACCGGACGCCGGCTGACCGACCGGCCCCCGCGCCGGACCCGGAACGGGACGTCCTGCCGGTCGAGGAGATCCTCACCGGGTGGCAGTGACTGGCGGGGGCACACCCCGTACCGCCGACCAGGGCTACGCTGCCCGGATGGCAGCGTGCCCCGAGCTGACCTGGCCGCGAGCCCTTTGGGGGCGCGGTCGAGGTTCCTCCGGGGTAACCCCGGGGGCGTCACATCCACCTGGGCAGCACACCACAGGTGCGTCGGCACGCTTCGCGAGCCTGTGCACCCGTACGACCGGGCATCGTCGGGGCACGCTGCCACCCTTCCCGGTGCGGCCGTGACGACGGTCGCCTCCCTGGCCGTCGCGCTCGGCGACGCGTTTCTCACCGCCGAGCGGTGGCAGCGCGGCGGCCTGGTCGAATCAGGTGGGCGGGTGCTGGGCGTACGCCGACGGTGGCTGTGGCCGCTCGCGGACGCGGTGCTCGCCGGTTACCCCCGTGCCCCGCGCGACCGGCCCCGGGAGCTGGCCGCCTTCCTCGCGGACCTTGCCCTGCTGACCGAAGTGGTCGACGGGGCGCGGCAGCGCGGCCAACCGATCGTGGTCCGCGCCCGCCTGGTCACTCCGACCCGGACGCTCCGTCGGCCCTGGTCGACTCCGGTGCTGGACGACCTGGGTGACCTGGCCCGGCTGCTCGACCTGACCCCGGAACAGCTCGACTGGTACGCCGACCGGCGAGGAATGAACCGCCGCACCGACGATCATCGGTTGCACCACTACCGGTACCGCTGGGCGGCCGGTGGCCGGTTGATCGAGGCCCCGAAGCCGCGGCTGCGCGTGCTGCACCGGCGGTTGCTCGCCGAGGTGCTGGGTCCGCTACCGGTGCATCCGGCAGCGCACGGGTTCGTGCCGGGCCGTTCGGCATACACGTTCGCCGCAGCGCATGCCGGGCAGGCCGTGGTGGTACGCGTCGACCTGGCCGCGTTTTTCGGCAGCGTTCCGGCCCGCCGGGTGTACGGGCTGTTGCGCACCGCCGGATACCCGGAGCCCGTCGCGCACGCGCTCACCGCGATCTGCACCACCCGGACCCCGGCCCCCGTGCTGCGTACCGCGCCGGCCGACCTGCCTGATCGGGCTTGGCGGCTGGCCGTGCTGCGCGGTGGGCACCTGCCGCAGGGCGCGCCGACGTCGCCCGCGCTGGCGAACCTGTGTGCGTTCCGGCTCGACCGTCGGCTGACCGGGCTGGCCGTAGCGTTCGACCTCGCCTATCAGCGCTACGCCGACGATCTCGCCTTCTCCGGCGAACTGCCACCCCGGCGGGTCGCCGACCTGCTCGCCGCGGTGACGGAGGTAACCCGGGACGAGGGGTTCCGAGTGCACTCGGGCAAGACCCGGGTGCGTGGCCGGGCCGACCGGCAGCTCCTCGCCGGGCTGGTGGTCAACGAACGGCCCGCGGTGCCGCGCACCGAGTACGACCTACTGCGCGCGATCCTGCACAACGCAGCCCGCACTGGCCTGGCCGCGCAGAACCACGCCGGTCATCCGGCGTTCGCAGAGCACCTGATCGGCCGCGTCGCCTGGCTGAGCCACGCCCACCCCACCCGATCCGCGAAACTGGCGAGGCTCCTGACCGCCGCCCTTGCTGGGCCGGTGCCGCGATCGGATCTTCCACGGGAGTGAATGAGTATGGGTACGAACAGTTGGAAGGGCCACGTCAACGGGATCCTCTACGGTATCCAGTTCGACCGGGCGCTCGACGACACAGTGGTGACCCGGGTCGCCAACGGGGTGACCGGCGGCCTCTACCCAGGTGACCGAGCCGAGATGCTGGAGGCGCTCGCCCATGCGCTGCGCCATCCAGGCCCGCTGAACGACCAGATCGAAACCCACCACAGCGAGGAGAGCATTCGCACTTTCCTCAGCCAGCTCTCGGCAGCCCTGACCACCCCATCTCCATGTTGATCAAGAGGTTTGCGTCAGAGAACCGTCCTTTGGTGACGCAAACTTCTTGATCAACCGGGTTGGGCGGGGTGGGCGCAGACGGTCGGGGCGGTTGTACCAGGTGGCGAAGAGGGCCACCGCCAGGAGCAGTTCCGCCAGGTCGCCGCCGTAGTACATGAGTTGGGCGGCCGACTGGAACGCCGCCGGGTCCCGGTCGGTGAGGCCGGGTGGCAGGGTGTCGGCGTTCGCGTACAGGTATTTGGCCAGCACGGCGTGACCGGCCGCCGCCCCCAGCAGCGCGCCCACCCGTACCGCCAGGCCGGGTCGACGCGGCGCCGGGTCCGGGCCGGCCAGGGACCAGGCGAAGAGATAGCCGGCGGCGACATAGTGCAGGTGCAGGGCGTGGTGCAGCGCAGAGTGACGTTCGGCCGCCGCGTACAGCGGGGTGAGCAGCACCAGCGCCAGCCCACCCGTGCTGAGCAGCGCGGCGGTGACCGGGTGCGCGATCAGGTGCAGCGGGCGGGCGCGCAGCAGCCGGCCCACCACCCGGCGTACGGGCGGCGGGGCGACCCGCAGCAGCAACGTCACCGGGGCGCCGAGCACCAGCCCGAGCGGGGCCAGCATGCCGAGCAACAGGTGCTGCGCCATGTGCCCGCGCGGATCGTCGGGGAGCGGGGCAAGCGGCCCGACGGCGACCGCCAGCAGGGCGCAGCCGACCAGCCAGGCGGCGGTACGCCGGTGGTCCCAACCCCGCGGGTCGCGTACGGCCGCCAGCAGGTAGCCGACGGCCAGCAGCACGACCGGGAGCAGCGGGAACCAGCTCGGGCCCTCCGCCACGTGCCCGCCGTGGGCGAACGCGGGCGGCACGGTCACCGTCCCCGACGGCCGTCGCCCGGCCGCCGGGACCGGGCCCACCACACCACGGCGGCACCGGCCAGCAGCAGCACAGCGCCGGACGCGATCCACACCACGTCGTACGGCAGCAGGTGCACGCCGTAGCGGATCTGGTGCAGCCGGAGCACCTTGTGGTCGACCACCCCGTCGAAGACCTGGAACCCTCCGGCGCCGAGCAGGAATCCGCCCCAGGCCAGCCGGGTCGACAGGGCACGTCGTCGACGCAGGTCGGCGAACCAGAAGAACCCACCGACCAGGATGATCACCTCGGCGGCGTGCAGCAGCCCGTCGGAGAGCAGCGCCACCGACGGGGTGGACCGGTCGTAGAAGTGGTGCCACGCCAGCAACTGGTGGAAGACGATCTCGTCCACCGCAGCCATGATGGCGATGCCGATCAGGACGCCGACGAGCGTTGAGGAACGTACGTCGGCGGTGCGTGCACTCGGCAGGCTCGAATCGGCCACCACACACCTCGCATCCACCTCGGGGGTCAGGTCGGAAACTACCCCGAACATGTCGAAACATGCCCAGCCAGCGCCGCCGCGGGCCATCCCCGTTTCACGACTCGCACACCACTAGCGGCATGATCATGCAGCCTGAAGGGGCAGCGAACACCGAGCCGAGCAACCAGAGCCCGAGAAGAGGTGCCCGTGCCGGACGCGGACGAACTCGTCGCCAACGCACTCGCGGCGGTGCGCGGCACCGACGTACGGCAGGCCGAACGGCAGCTGGACCAACTGATGGTCGGCACCGGCGCGGCGGACGGCACCACGGCGGTGGACGCGGCCCTGCTGCGTCGCCTGGTCCGCGCGCTGGGCCGGCTCTGGCCGCGTGGCTGGCAGCCGGTCGACGTGGACCGGCTCACCAGCCGGCGGCTCGACCCCCGTTCGGCGCGGCTGGTCCGCGAGGCGATGGCCGCCCAACGGCGTGAGCAGGCCGAACCGATCCCGGCCTGGTGGGACGACCAGCTACGCGAGTTGACCGCCGACGTCCGGGACGACGGCCATGACGTGCTGGCTGCCTGGACCGCCGCGGAGGGGCTGGACCGGGCGGACGCGCTCCGCGCGGCCGTGGACACTCTCGCGCTGGTGGAGAGCCTGCCGCCGATCGCGGTGCTGCGCCCACCGCCGGGCACGACCGGCGCGCTCACCGCCCGGTCGGCGGGCACGACGCGCAGCGGGTCGCCGATGCTGGACCGGGTCCGGGCGCTGCTGGCGAAGGCCGAGTCGACCACCTTCCCGGCCGAGGCGGAGGCGTTGACCGGTAAGGCGCAGGAGCTGATCGCCCGGCACAGCATCGACGAGGCGCTGCTGGCGGCCGGGTCGGAGCGCGGCGACGTGCCCGGCGGGGTGCGCCTGAGCACCGACACTCCGTACGCGGGCGCGAAGGCGCTGCTGGTGCAGGAGGTGGCGGCGGCGAACAGGTGCGAGGCGGTCTGGTCCGACGATCTCGGCTTCGCCACCGTGCTGGGCTGGCCGGCCGACCTGGTGGCGGTGGAGCTGCTCTACACGTCGCTGCTGGTCCAGGCCACGGCCGCGATGCTGCGCGGGCGCGCTGCGCGCCGGTCGGGGTCGGGGCGGCGCACGAAGGTGTGGGACGAGTCCTTCCTCAACGCGTTCGCGCTGCGGATCGGCGAGCGGCTGCGTACGGCCACCGAGGCGGCGACCGAAGCGGCGGACCAGGCGTCGGCCGAGACGGCCGGGGCGGAGCGACTGTTGCCGGTGCTCGCCGCCCGGGGCGAGGCCGTCCGGGAACGACTGGACACCCTCTTCCCCGGCGTGACCCGGCACCGGCTCAGCGTCCGGGACGCCGAGGGCTGGTCCTCCGGCACGTCGGCCGCCGACCGCGCCTCCCTGGACGTGGGTGGCGGGCGCAAGCAGCCCCGACAGGTGCCCGGCCGGCCCGATCGCCGCTGACCCGACCGGCGTGGGACCACCACCGGGGAAGTTATCTGCGATTTTCTTCGGTACGCCGTAGGGAACGGGTTGTCGGCTCCGACCCTCCGGTGAGCCGCGCCCCGACCGGGGGTGCGACCAGACCTGAGGAGCACCGCCGTGAAGTACATGCTGCTGATCTGGAACCGGCCCGGCTTCACCGAGGAGCTGACCGAGCAGGACCGCACCACTCTCTTCGGCGAGGTCGACGAGATCATGAAGGAGCTGACCGAGACCGGCGAGCTGGTCGACGGCCAGGCGCTCGCCAACCCGTCGCAGACGTTGACGGTCCGGCAGATCGACGGCAGCACCGAGATCGTCGACGGGCCGTTCATGGAGAGCAAGGAGCAGTTCGCCGGCTACCTGACCGTCGAGTGCGACAGCCCGCAGCGGGCCGCCGAGATCGCGGCCCGCTGGCCGGACGTCCGTTACGGCGGCGCGATGGAGGTCCGCCCGGTGATGGAGCAGGCCGGGACGGAGATGTGACCGAGGACCGGACGGTCGAGGATCTGCTGCGCACCCTCGCGCCGCAGGTCCTCGGCCTGCTGGTCCGCCGGCACGGCCAGTTCGACCGGTGCGAGGACGCGGTCCAGGAGGCGCTGCTGGCCGCCGCGACACAGTGGCCCCGGCAGGGCGTACCGGACAGTCCCCGCGCCTGGCTGCTCACCGTGGCCACCCGCCGGCTCACCGACGAGTGGCGCAGCGAGAGCGCTCGCCGGGACCGCGAGGTGGCGGTGGCGCTGCGCGAGCCGGCGTACGCCCAGGTGGCGCCGGCGGCCGACGCGGAGCCGGCGGCCCCGGCCGCGGACGACACCCTGACGCTGCTGTTCCTCTGCTGCCACCCGGCGCTGACCGGATCGGCGCAGGTGACGCTCACCCTGCGCGCGGTCGGCGGTCTCAGCACCGCCCAGATCGCCCGGGCGCACCTGGTGCCGGAGGCGACGATGAGTCAACGGATCCGCCGGGCCAAGCAGCGGATCGAGGCCGCCGGGGCCCGGTTCACCATGCCCGAGCCGGCCGAGCGGGACGAGCGGCTGCGGTCGGTGCTCCGGGTGCTCTATCTGATCTTCAACGAGGGGTACACCGCGTCGAGTGGCCCGGACCTGCACCGGGCCGAGCTGACCGGCGAGGCGATCCGGCTGGCCCGCATCCTGCGCGGGCTGCTGCCCGACGACGGCGAGGTGGCCGGGCTGCTGGCGCTCATGCTGCTCACCGACGCGCACCGGGCGGCCAGGCTCGGCCCGGACGGGGAACTGGTGCCCCTCGCCGAGCAGGACCGCACCCGGTGGGACTCGGCCGCCATCGCGGAGGGCATCGCGCTGATCACCGAGGCGTTGACCTGGTCGCCGCCGGGCCCGTACCAGCTCCAGGCGGCGATCGCCGCCGTGCACGCCGAGGCGTCGACAGCTGCGGAGACGGACTGGCGGCAGATCGTGGCGCTCTACCGACTGCTGGCCCGGATCGCGCCGAACCCGATGATCACCCTCAACCAGGCTGTGGCGGTGGCGATGGTGGACGGGCCAGGGGCCGGGCTCGCGCTCCTCACACCGCTGATCGCCGACGAGCGAACGGCCGGGCACCACCGGCTCGCCGCCGTCCGGGCGCACCTGTTGGAGATGGCCGGGGACGCCGATGCGGCGCGGGAGGCGTACCTGGCCGCGGCACGCGGCACCACGAGCCTGCCCGAGCAGCGGTATCTGGAACTGAAGGCCAGCCGACTGACTGGGCAGCGATGACCTGGGTCAATCGGCCTTCGGGGCGGCGCGTACGTGCGCGCGTTCGCCCTGTTTCCCGATCAGGCTGAGAAACTCGACGGGGCCGGAGCTGGTGGCCCCGAACCAGTGCGGGGTGCGGGTGTCGAACTCGGCGGCCTCCCCGGGCGTGAGGACGAGATTGTGCTCGCCGAGGACCAGTCGCAGCGTGCCGTTGAGGACGTAGACCCAGTCGTGTCCCTCGTGGGTGCGCAGGTCGGGTTCGCGGTCGTCGGCGCTGGCCGGGAGCACGTACTTGTAGGCCTGGATGCCCCCGGGTCGCCGGGTCAGCGGCAGGATGACCGATCCGTCGCTGCACGCGATGGGGCGCAGGTTGATGCGGGGATCGCCGGTCGGCGGCGCGCCGACGAGCTCGTCGAGCGTCACGCCGTGGACGCGGGCGAGCGGGAGGAGTTGCTCCAGCGTGGGGCGACGCAGGCCGGCTTCGAGCCTGGACAGGGTGCTGGCGGAGATGCCGGTCTCCGCGGCGAGGTCGGTGAGCGTGATGTCGCGGCGGAGCCGAAGGTGCTTCAGTCTTGCTCCGACGGCGTTCAGGGTGCGGTCCGGCTCGTCCATGTCGCCAATATTGCCATTCGGCAAGAAGTTTTGCGGATCGGTGGGTGAGCCGGTCACAGTCGCTACCGAGATGCGAAGGAGCAGGTAGATGACCGAGCAGCACGAGTTCGACAAGGGCTACTGGGATCGGCACTGGCACCAGGTGCACCATGATCATCCGGGTGCCGTCGGCGCGGCTCCCCCGCACCCGTACCTGGCCCGTGAGACCGCCGGCCTGACGCCCGGCACGGTGTTGGACGCCGGCTGCGGCGCCGGCACGGAGGCGATCTGGCTCGCTTCGCACGGCTGGCAGGTCACCGCTGTCGACATCGCATCCGCCGCCCTCGCTCTCGCAGCCGGACGCGCGGCGGACGCCGGGGTGCCCGAGCGCGTGCGGTGGGTGGAGGCGGACCTGACGACCTGGGAGCCGGGGACGCAGTTCGATCTGGTGACGACGCACTACGCACACCCGGCGATGCCGCACCTGGCCTTCTACGACCGCATCGCCGGGTGGGTGGCGCCGGGTGGCAGCCTGCTGATCGTCGGGCACCTGCACACCTCGGAAGCCACCGGGCACGGCCACCACCCACCCGAGGAGGCATCGGTCACCCTCGCGGACATCACCGCCGGCCTGGACAGCGCCACCTGGGAGTTGGTCACCGCCGAGGAGCACCGCCGCTCTGTGCCCGGCCGGGAAGTCCCGCTGCACGACGTGGTCGTCCGCGCCACCCGACGCCGCTGAGCCGCCGCTGCCAGCCGTCGGGTGAACCTGACCACCCGACGGCCGGCGGCACGCTCACACGTCGGGGTCGACGGCCGGGCAGCTGGCACCACGGGTGGGCACCACCTGATCGATCAGGTAGGCGTCGACGGCTCGTTGCACGCAGGGGCTGCTGCTGTAACTGCCGTGCCCCCACCCCTGGTAGGTGAGCAAAGCGCCATGCCTGCCCAACTGCCGCGCCACCGTGCGGGCCCAGTCGTACCCGCTCGCCGGGTCGTGCACCGTGGCGGCGATCAGCAGTGGCACGTCGGTGCGGACCCGCAGTCGGTGTTGCGGGTTGGCGACCGGCGACGGAGTGCCCAGGCAGGTGACGAGCGCGAACAGGGCCGGCGGATACCGCAGGTCCGGTGCGAGCAGGGCCGCCCGGCGCACGTGTGCGGCGTACTCCCGGTAGTCGCGGACGGGCAGGCTCCAGTCCTGGCAGAAGACCGCGAAGGGGTACGGCGCGACGGCGTCGACCATCGTCGTGGCGTCGGCCGGGGGCGCGGCGGTCGGCGAGGCGGCCGCGTCCATCCTGCCGAGCCAGTCGGCCAGCCCCGGCCACCGCCACGTGTCGTAGAACTTCTTGTGGGTGAGCCGGGCCAACTCGAACGGGGTCAGCACCACGCCGGCCCGGTCCGGGTCGGTCAGCGTGCCGCTCTCGGCCCGGGCGCGCAGCCCCGCCCAGATCGCCCGGACGTCCCGTCCGTTGAGCCCGCAGGCGGTGGACCGGTCACACCAGCCGACGAACTCGTCGAACGCGTTCTCCGCGGTGACCGCCTGGCTGTCGAGGAAGGCGCGGGTACGAAGGCTGTGGTCCATCGCGGCCTCCAGGACGACGGCCCGGACCCGCTTCGGGTACAGCTCCGCGTACCGCTGCCCGAGCAGCGTGCCGTACGAGCTGCCATGGAAGGTCAGCTGTCGCTCGCCGAGCGCGGCGCGGACCGCGTCCAGGTCCCGGGCGGCGCTGGTCGTGTCGACGTGGTCGTAGAGCGCCCCGGTGCGGGCCCGGCAGTCGGCGCGCAGCAGCGCGTTGTTGGCAACTGTCGCGTCGAACTGGGCCTGGTCGGCGATCAGCTGCGGCTGCCGGGCGAGCAGGTCCCGTGCGCAGATCACCGGGTGGCTGCCGCCGGTGCCGCGCGGGTCGAAGCTGACGATGTCGAACCGGCGGCGCAGGTCGGCACTGAACCGGGAGCTGCCGTTCACCACCCGGTCGACCCCGCTGTCGCCCGGCCCTCCGGGCCCGAAGACCAGCGCACCCTTGCGGGTGGCCTTGTCGGCGGCCCGGCGAGCCAACGCCAGGTCGAAGCGCTCACCTCGGGGCTGGTTCCAGTCCACCGGCAGCGACAGGGTGCCGCAATCGGCATCCGAGTCTGCGGCGCAGGGCCGCCAGTCGATCGTCGGGCCGGGCTGTGGTCGGGCGGCGGCGGGGCTCGCCGGGGTCAGGCCGGTGGCCGTGAGGGCCAGGGCCACCGCCCAGCCCACTGCGGATTTGCGTACGCGCAGCATGAGGTGCTGTCCTCTCCTCGAAGGAGCGTTACCGGTGAAGCTCGCCCACTGGGCGAGGTGATGCTGCTTCCACCCGGGCCGTCGAGTAGCCGCTCGACGGCCCGGGGCCTCCTGCTCTCAGCGGGTCACTCGACTTCGAGCAGGACGCGCTCGAGCGTGGTCATCCGGGTTTCCATCCCGCCCAGCCGCCCGTCCATCGCCGCGAGCAGTCGGGCGTTCTCGGCCTGGGCCTGGGCTGCCGTCTCGGCCAGCCGGCGGTAGTCGTCCGCGCGGGCCAGTTCGAGCCGGGCCCGGCGGGTCTTGGCCAACTGGACGACGGTCACCGTGAACACGCTGATGATCAGGGCGAAGATGCCGATCGCGCCGACCACCTCGGTCCAGTCGTGCTCGCTCATCGGCCCACTCCCGGCTGCTCGGCCGAGCGGGGCACGGTCAGCGACTCGACCGCCGCCGCGATGACCTCGGGGGTGAGTGTGAGCGCGAACGGCTTCACCTCGTAGTAGTTCATGGCCTTCCCGTCCCTCGACAACTCCAGGTTGGCGGTGACCAAACCGGCCGCCGCCAGCTGCTCATAACCTTCCCTCGCACGTGCCAATGGAAGTTAGCAGGTAGAGGCGTGCGGCTGTGGGTGCCGGAAGCGGAATCAGGGGGATCTCAGGGTCACGGAAAAGCGCCGGACAGACAGAACGCCGGGCCGGTGATGATCACCGGCCCGGCGTGCAATGTGCGTCGTACGTCAGCTCTTGAAGGCGTCCTTGATCTTCTCGCCGGCCTGCTTGAGCTTGGCCTTGGACTGGTCAGTGCGACCCTCGGCCTCGAGCTGCTCGTCGTCGGTGGCCCGACCGGCGCCTTCCTTCAGCTTGCCGGTCGCGTCCTCGGTGGCGTTGTTGATCTTATCGTCGATACCCATTGCCAACCTCCATTGCAAGCGTCGCTACAACACCAGCAATACCCCGGCCATCACCGGTCCAACCATTCCCCTCGTCACAGTCCGCGATCGGCGGTGGCCGAACGGAACCGTCGCAGCCGCAGACTGTTGGCCACTACGAAGACCGAGGACAGCGCCATCGTGGCACCGGCGATCATCGGGTTGAGCAGCCCGGCGGCGGCCAACGGCAGGGCCGCCACGTTGTAGCCGAAGGCCCAGAACAGGTTGCCCCGGATGATCCCGAGCGTGCGTCGGGACAACCGGATGGCGTCCACAGCGGCGTCCAGGTCACCCCGGACGAGAGTGAGGTCGGACGCCTCGATCGCCACGTCGGTGCCGGTGCCCATGGCCAGCCCGAGGTCGGCCTGGGCCAGCGCCGGGGCGTCGTTGACCCCGTCGCCGACCATCGCCACCGACCGCCCCTCGGCCTGGAGCCGCTTGACCACGTCGACCTTCCCGGCCGGCAGCACCTCGGCGATCACCTCGTCGATGCCCACCTCGGCGGCGACCGCCCGGGCCACTGTGGTGTTGTCCCCGGTCAGCAGGACCGGAGTGAGCCCCAGCGCGCGCAACCGGGCCACCGCCGCCCGACTGGTCGGCCGCACCACGTCGGCGACCGCGAGCACGCCCCGGGCCCGCCCGTCCCAGCCGGCGACGATCGCCGTACGACCGGCGGCCTCCGCGTCGCGCACGGCCCACTCGACCTCCGGCGGTACGTCGATGTCGCGTTCCCGCAGCAGGCGGGCCCGACCGACCAGCACGACAGTTCCGTCGACGGTGCCGGTCACGCCCAGCCCTTCGAGGTTGCGGAAGCCGGTCACCGGGGGCAGTGCGCCGGCCTCGGCGGCACCGGCGGCGACGGCACGGGCGATCGGGTGCTCGGAGGCGGCCTCCACCGCGCCGGCGAGCCGGAGCAGCTCGGCCCGGTCCTCCCCGCTCGCCGGCACCACGTCCACCAGCGTCATCCGGCCGGTCGTGACGGTGCCCGTCTTGTCCAGCACCACGGTGTCCACCCGGCGGGTCGACTCCAGGACCTCCGGCCCCTTGATGAGCACACCGAGCTGCGCGCCCCGGCCGGTGCCGACCAGCAGCGCGGTCGGCGTGGCCAGGCCCAGCGCGCACGGGCAGGCGATGATCAGGACGGCCACGGCGGCGGTGAACGCTGCGGTCGGGCCGGCTCCGGTGCCGAGCCACCAGCCGAGGGTGCCGACGGTCAGCGTGATGACGATCGGCACGAAGACGCCGGAGATCCGGTCCGCCAGCCGCTGCACGGCCGCCTTGCCGCTCTGCGCCTGCTCGACCAGATCGGCCATCCGGGCGAGCTGGGTGTCCGCGCCGACCCGGGTCGCGGTGACCACCAGTCGGCCGCCCGCGTTGATGGTGGCGCCGACCACACCGTCGCCGGGGCCGACCTCGACCGGCACCGACTCACCGGTGAGCATGCTGGCGTCCACGGCGGAGGTGCCCTCGTCGACCACCCCGTCGGTGGCGATCTTCTCCCCGGGACGGACCACGAACCGGTCACCGACGACGAGCCGGTCCACCGGAATCAGGGTCTCCACCCCGTCCCGCAGCACCGCCACCTCCCTGGCCCCGAGTTCGAGCAGGGCGCGCAGGGCGGCACCGGCGGTCCGCTTGGAACGGGCCTCGAAATAGCGACCGGCCAGGATGAACACCGTCACCCCGGCGGCCGCCTCCAGGTAGATGTTGCCGGCACCGTCGGTGCGGGTGATGTCGAAGCGGAACGGGTGCGTCATCCCCGGCATCCCGGCGTCGCCGAGGAAGAGCGCCCAGAGCGACCAGCCGAACGCCGCCAGGGTGCCGAGCGACACCAGCGTGTCCATGGTCGCCGCGCCGTGCCGCAGATTGGTCCAGGCGGCCCGGTGGAACGGCAGCCCACCCCAGACCACCACCGGGGCGGCCAGGGTCAACGACAGCCACTGCCAGTAGTCGAACTGCCAGGCCGGGACCATCGCCAGCAGGACCACCGGCACGCTCAGTGCCACCGACACCCAGAGGCGGGTACGCGGGCCCTTCAGCGGGTCCACCGACTGCTCTTCGGTCGGCGCGCTGGGCAGTGCGGCCGTGTAGCCGGTCTTCTGCACGGTCTCGATCAGGTCGTCCGGCGTGACGGCGTCGGCGTACCGGACGGTCGCCTTCTCGGTGGCGTAGTTGACTGTGGCACCCACGCCGTCCATCCGGTTGAGCTTCTTCTCGATCCGGGCGGCGCAGGCTGCGCACGTCATCCCGCCGATCGCCAACTCGATCCGGTTCGGCGCCTCGGGCAGTGGTCTGCTGCTGGTGGTGGTCATCGTCTGGTCCCGTCAGTTGTGCCCGTGCCCGGGGGTGCCGTGGTCGGCGCCCCCGGTCGGTGCGGGTCCGCTCGGGTCGCCCCCGGTGGGTGGGGCGTCGGCCGCTGGAGTGCCGGCCGCTGGAGT
The DNA here is from genome assembly GCF_057766525.1 of Micromonospora sp. MGP-C2. Classification (NCBI taxonomy): domain Bacteria; kingdom Bacillati; phylum Actinomycetota; class Actinomycetes; order Micromonosporales; family Micromonosporaceae; genus Micromonospora; species Micromonospora sp. MGP-C2. The sequence continues at coordinate 4,837,513 of NZ_JBYMEN010000002.1, read as the reverse complement.
GCCGGCCGCTGGGGTGCCGGCGACGACGGTGAACTCGGCGGTGTGCACCGCCCCGCCGTGCCGGAAGTCGAGGTAGAGCCGGTAGCTGCCAGCCGACGGCACCTCGGCGAGGAAGGTGACCGCGGGGCCGGGCCGGGTCCGCCCGTCGCCGGGAGTCCCGTCCGGGTGCACGTGCAGGTACGCCATGTCGCCCCGGCGCAGGGCCACCAGGTGCCCGTACGCGCCCAGGTAGGGCTCCAGGTCGGTGACCGGCTGCCCGCCCCGACTCACCGTCAGGGTCAGCGGTGAGGTGCGGCCAGGCTGCGGCGAGCCGGTCAGGGTGACGGTGTAGCCGTCGACGGTGGTGCTGGTCGAGGGGGCGGGCAGCGGCCGTTCGGTCAGCTCACCGGGGACGGTCACGTCCACCCCGAGGGTCAGCGCCTCGCCTCCGGTCGGGGTGAAGTCGGCGAACGCCCGCCACAGCCCGGGACCGGCCAGCGGGGTGTCGACCCGCCAGGTGCCGTCCGCTGCCAGCTCGGGGTGCACGTGACGGAAGCCGGAGAGGTCCCGCCGGGCGACGATCAGGTGCATCTGCTTGTCGTGCGCCACGTCGTACCGGGTCACCGGTTGACCGTCCGGCCCGGCGATCCGGAAGGCGAACTCGTCCGCCGGGGCGTCGACCGGTTCGAGGGTGTAGCCCCGGTCGGAGACGAGCAGGCCGCCGGGGAGCCGGTCGGTCGCCTCGTCGTGCTCGCCCGTCGCATGGGCGCCGTCGCCGCCGTGCCGGCCCTCGACCACCGGGGCGCGGTCGACGACCCGGCCGATCCCGTACGTCGTGCCGAAGACCGCCGCGAGGCCCACGGCGAACCCGGCCAGTCTCGTCACGGTGCGCATGCCCGCCCTCCGATCACGCGTCGACGAGGTCGTAGCCGGCCTCGTCGACGGCAGCCCGGACAACTGCCGGGTCGAGGGGCTGGTCGCTGCTGACGGTGACCCGGCCGGCCGCGAGGTCGACCTGGACGTCCTGCACGCCCGGGATCGCGCCGACCTCGGCGCTCACCGCGCTGACGCAGTGCCCACAGGTCATGCCCTGCACCTGGTACGTCGTGTTGACCATTGGAACGCCTCCCTGAACGGATTACCCGTACCCGGTGGGGGTATCCCACCCGAAGACGACCGTACCATACCCCCCAGGGGTACGCTATCCTGGTTCGCATGACCGCACCCACCCCGATCCGCGGGTACACCGCCAGCAAGGACCAGCTGCTCACGCGGCTCCGCCGCGTCGAGGGGCAGGTCCGCGGCATCGAGAAGATGGTCGACGACGACCGCTACTGCATCGACGTGCTCACCCAGATCTCCGCCATCCAGGCCGCACTCGACAAGGTGGCGCTGGGGCTGCTCGACGGGCATGCCCGGCACTGCATGCACGAGGGGGCGGCCGAGGGCCGGGCCGACGAGATGGCCACCGAGATGATGGCGGCAGTCGGCCGGCTGATGAAGCGCGGCTGATGCCCCTCAGTCCGGCGCCGGGTCGAGACGGACGCGGCGCAGCAACTGCGCGTTGAGCGCCACCACGATGGTGGACGCGGACATCAGCACCGCTGCCACCGCCGGGCTCAACGCCACGCCGGCCCAGGCCAGCACACCCGCCGCCAGCGGCAGCGCCACCACGTTGTAGCCCGCCGCCCAGGCCAGGTTCTGTCGCATCTTCCGGTACGAGCCCCGGGACAACCGGACCACGGCACCCACCCCGCGCGGGTCCGAGGACGCCAGCACCACCCCGGCGGACTCGATCGCCACATCGGTGCCCGCGCCGATCGCGATACCGACGTCCGCTCGGGCCAACGCCGGAGCGTCGTTCACCCCGTCACCGACCATCGCCACGACCAACCCTCGCCGCTGGAGCTCCGCCACCCGGTCGTCCTTCTCCCCCGGCAGGACCTCGGCGAAGACCTCGTCGACACCGGGCCGGAAACCGACCTCGGCCGCGACCGCCTCGGCGACCGGGCGGGCGTCACCCGTGATCATGGCGATGGTGCGGACGCCCTCGGCACGCAGCTCGTCGACGGCCCGCCGGGCCTCCGGACGCACCCCGTCGGTCAACGCGAACGCGCCGAGCACGGCGTCCGGCAGCCGCACCAGATGCAGCACCGCCGCACCCCGCGCCGACCACCGCTCGTTCGGCGTCACCAGTTCCGTCGGGAGCGACTGGCCCAGTTCCCGCAGCAGCGCCGGCCCGCCCACCGCGTACTCCGTACCGTCGATCGTCGCCTGCACACCGCGGCCCGGCAGCGACCGGAACCCGGCGGCCGGGGCCGGGCCTGCGTGTCCGGCCGCCGCCACGATCGCCCGGGCCAACGGATGTTCACTGTCCGACTCGACACCCGCCGCGATCCGCAGCACCTCGTCCCGCCCGATGCCCGGCACCGTCACCACGTCGGTGACCACGTGCTCGCCCCGGGTCAGCGTGCCGGTCTTGTCGAAGAGAACCGCGCCGACCGTCCGCATCCGCTCCAACGCCAACCGGTCCTTGACCAGGATTCCGGACCGCGCGGCCAACGCGGTGGAGAGCGCGACGACCAGGGGGATGGCCAGACCCAGCGCGTGCGGGCAGGCGATCACCAGGACGGTGACCGCACGGACCACCGCCTCGTCGGGCCGACCGAGCGCGGTCCAGACCAGCACGGTCAGCACGGCGGTGCCGGTGGCCACGTAGAACAGCGCCGCGGCGAACCGGTCGGCCAGCAGTTGGGTCCGCCCACCGGAAGCCTGGGCCTGCGCGACCATGCGCTGGATGCCGGCGAGTGCGGTCTGCTCACCCAGCGCCTCCACACCGACCCGGATCGCCGAGTCGGTGGCGACGGTGCCGGCCACCACCCGATCACCCGTCGACCGGGCGACCGGCCGCGACTCCCCGGTGATCATCGATTCATCCAGCTCGGCGCCGCCATCGATGATCCGCCCGTCGGCCGGCACCCGCCCGCCCGGGCGGACCAGCACCACGTCACCGACCCGCAGACCGGTCACCGGCACCGCCTCGACCCGGCCATCCGCCGCCACCCGCTCGGCCTCGTCCGGTAGCAGCGCGGCCAGCGCCACGAGCGCCCCCCGGGCCTGCCCGATGGCCTTCATCTCCTGCCAGTGCCCGAGCAGCATGATGGTGACCAACGCGGCCAACTCCCACCAGAAGTCCAGGTCGAAGACGCCCACGCTGGTCGCCAGGGACGCGGTGTACGCCACGGTGATCGCCATCGCGACCAGCAGCATCATCCCGGGCGCCCGGTCCCGCACCTCCCGGACCGCACCGACCAGGAACGGCCAGCCGCCCCACCAGAACACCGCCGAGCCGAGCACCGGACCCACCCAGGAGCGGCCGGGAACGTCCCAGCTCAGACCCAGCTGGTCCCAGACCAGGTGGCTGGCCAGGACCACCGGGATGGTGAGCGCCAGGCAGACCCAGAAGCGACGACGGAACATCGCCGGATCGTGCCCGGCGTGCTTGTCGTGCCCCGCTCTCTCCGGCGGCGTGGCCGGGGTGGCGTGCCGCTCATGGCCGGGATCGGGCGGTGATTGAGCGGGCATGTCTCCAACATGCCTGGCCGGGGATCGGCACGCGAGCGGTTCGGCGGCGACACTCCGTCACGACCTGCGTCCCCGGGCCGGGCTGGTTAGCATTCCCCACGATGACCCCCCGCATGCCGCTGCACGAACGGGCACCGGCGCCGCCACCCGGTGGCGTCGCTCCTGGCCGCCCGGGCCGGGCACTGACCATCCGTGATCGGGTGGTCGCCGGTCAGCGATCCGCCGCGTCTCCCGCCGCGATTCCGCAGTGCGGATGAACCGACCGGCCCACTGACACGTACCCCGCACCGGATCGTTGGGAGTCTCGCCTTGGGTTCCGACCACACCCGCCCCGCTCCGTCCGCCCCGCCCCGGGTCCGGCGGATCCTCATCATGACGGTGGTGCCCCTCTTCGTCGCCACCGTGCTCGCAGCACTGCTGCTCTGGCCGCGCGGTGGGTCACCGGAGACCGACGGCGGGGCGGACGTGCCGCGCTTCCCCGGCACGGTGACCCGGGTGGTGACCGAACCATGCCCGCCGACGCCGTCGAGCCCGGAGGGCACACCACGCGTCGGCGGCGGGCCGTGCGGCACTGTCGACGTCCGGGTGGACGACGGGCCGTCCGCCGGCCAGCAGGTGCAGACACCCGTGCCCGACGGGCCGGGCGCACCCCGGGTCGCGGTCGGCGACGAGGTCATCCTGGTCGAGCTGACCGATCCCACCGATCCCAGCACCAGCAACTGGAACATCGCCGAGCACCAGCGCGGCACCCCGATGCTGTGGTTGGCGGTGGTCTTCGCCGCGGCGATCGTCGCGTTCGGTCGGTGGCGGGGTCTGGCCGCGCTCGCCGGGTTGGCGGCCAGCTTCGCCATCCTGCTCACCTTCGTGCTGCCGGGCATCGGCGCCGGCAAGTCACCCCTGCTGGTGGCGGTGGTGGGTGCCGCCCTGATCATGTTCGTGGTGCTCTACCTGACGCACGGGGTCACCGCACAGACCTCGGTCGCGGTGCTCGGCACCCTGGGGAGCCTGGTGCTGACCGGCGTGCTCGCCACCATCGCGACGGCGGCGACCCACCTCACCGGCTTCGGCAGCGAGGACGCCACCACGCTGTCGATGTTCCAGGGCGACGTGGACCTGCACGGTCTGCTGCTCGCCGGGATCATCATCGGCTCGCTCGGGGTGCTCGACGACGTGACGGTCACCCAGGCGGCCACCGTCACCGAGTTGGCGCACGCCAACCCCGGCCTGACCCGGTTGCAGCTCTATCGGGCCGCGACCCGGGTCGGCCGCGCGCACATCGCCTCCACTGTCAACACCATCGTGCTGGCGTACGCGGGCGCGTCGCTGCCCCTGCTGCTCCTGCTCACCGCCGACGCGCGGCCGATCGGGCAGATCCTCACCAGCGAGTTCCTCGCGCAGGAGATCGTCCGCAGCGCGGTCGCCACCCTCGGCCTGATCGCCGCCGTGCCACTGACCACCGGGCTGGCCGCAGTGGTGACCGCGGCCGGGCGTGCGGACGCCACACCGTCCACCGATGCTTCCGCCCCGCGACCTCAGCCGGACCGGGCGGAGGCACTGGCCGCACTCATCTCACCGCGAGCGGGTCGCCCCGACGAGCCGGAACCGACGCGGACCCCACCCCCATCCACCGCCACCGCCGGGTGGCCGGAGTCGAACAGGAGCACGGATACGGCATGGTGACACTCCTCAGCGTGACCAGATCGGGCCTCCACCCTGAGAACCACGTCACTGGTCACTCAACGCTATGGCGAATTGACGCTTTTGGTCGGCATCCAGGCGTAGCTCACCCGGCCGACTCTCGGGTAACCTCGCTGCCGGTTACCGATGAAGGCGCGAAGCGGCGCCTGCGGTGCCACCGCCCAATCGCCAACCGGCGAATCGGGGACCCAGGTACGTGGGGTGAATCCGCGTCAGCGGTAGGGGCCACTTCCGCCCCGAACCCGTCAGCTAACCCGGTCGGCGGTCGACGGAAGGGAACATTGTGACGGCACCCCTACGCCGCTGGTTGACACCCGTGGTGGCCGTGATCGCCGCATTGACCGTGCTCGCCGGGCCCCTCCCGGCCCACGCCGCCCCGACGACCCCCACGCCGTCCGGGCACGAGGAGGACGGCGAGCCGCAACTGCTCACCGACGTCATCGAGCAGGCCAACCGCGACTACTCCGCCGCCAAGTCCCAACTGGACAAATCCAAGAAGCGGCAGTTGGAACTTGCGCTGGAGGTCGACCGGGCCAAGGCCGACCTGGACGCGCTGACCCCACAGGTCGGGCTGATCGCCGCCCAGTCGTACCGGACCGGTCGGATCGGCGCGCTCGCGATGCTGCTGGAGAGCAAGGCTCCCGACGCCTTCGTCCAGCGTGCCGCGGTGCTCGACGAGATGAACATGGTCAACGAGAAGAAGCTCGCCGAGGTCAACACGGCGAAGGCCCGCGCCGAGCAGGCCAAGCTGGCCCTCGACGCGGAGGTCCGCGAGCAGCAGAAGCAGACCGCCCTGATGGCGAAGCGGAAGAGCGAGGCGGACAAGGCGCTCTCCCTCGTCGGCGGCAAGGGCTTCACCGGCGGCCTGGTGGACGCCACCTCGAAGGTGGCCAAGATCGGCCCGGGTCGCACCGCCGACGGTGACTGGAAGCCGCAGTCGTGCAGCGAGAATGACCCGACCACGTCCGGTTGCGTCACGCCCCGCACCCTGCACGCGTACAAAGAGGTCAAGGCGGCCGGCTACAACCGGTTTGTCGGCTGCTACCGATCCGGTGGGCCGTGGGAGCATCCGAAGGGCCGCGCCTGCGACTGGTCGCTGCAGAAGAGCGGCTTCGCCCCGTGGCACAACGATGACACCCGGAGGTACGGCAACAACGTCGCCGCCTTCCTCATCCGTAACGCCGACCGGCTGGGCATCTACTACGTGATCTGGAACCGGCAGATCTGGTTCCCGGCGACCGGCTGGAGTTCGTACAGCGGGCCGTCGAACCACACCGACCACGTCCACATGTCGCTGCTCTGACCCGCTGAACCCTCGCCGAGGGCCGTTCCGCGTCGCGCGGGGCGGCCCTCGTCGCGTCAGGCGGCGGCGGGCGCGGCCGGGTCGAGGGGCCCGGCCTCCTCGCCGAGCGTCGCGAAGCAGGCCGGCACGGCGGCCACCGGGCTGACCGCTCCGGCGGCGAGCCGGTACGACACACCCACCACCGCGCACCGCCCCTGCGCCACCTCGTCGGCCAGCACCGGCGACTGCCCGAGCAGCGTCTCGACCGTCTGTGCGATGTGGATGTCGACGATGCCGTCGATGTCCTGCACACCCTCGGTCTCGGCCCGGCGCAGGCTGGGCAGCACCGCGTCGACCACCGCCCGCAGGTGCCCCTGAGGTTGGGTGCCGGTCGTGGCGACCTCCCGGGCCGCCTGCACCGCACCGCACGAGTCGTGCCCGAGCACCACCACCAGCGGGGTGCCCAGCACGGTCACCGCGTACTCCACGCTGCCGAGCACCTCGGGGCCGGCGGTGTGGCCGGCGGTGCGGACCACGAACAGGTCGCCCAGCCCGCGGTCGAAGATGATCTCAGCGGCCAGGCGGGAGTCGGAGCAGCCGACGATCACCGCGAACGGGTGCTGCCCGTCGGCCACCGCGGCCCGGTGCCCGGCGTCCTGGTTGGGGTGGCGGGGGCGCCGCCGACGAAGCGCCGGTTGCCGGCGATCAACTCGGCGTACGCGCGGGCCGGCTCGCTCAGCGCCGGGGCGCGGTCGGTGGTCCGCTGCGGGCCCGGCTGTCCGCCGGGCGTTCCGGAATGACTCATCCCCGCACCTCGTCTCGACGCATTTGACCTGGTCAACCGGCTCTTGAGCCGGGCCGGCGGCGGGCGCTGGCTCGGCTTTTACGGTCACACGCACCGTAAGATGCGTCAAGGTATACGTGATATGGATTTCATACGTTGACTTCAGCCCGCCCCTGGGTAACGCACCCCGGGCAGGGCCGACCAGACTCCCCGAGGGCAGGGTCGGCATCCGGAGAGGCGGTCACACGATGACGAAGACGGCGGCGGGCGACACCGGTGGTGGGCGGAACTGGACATTCCTCACCAACCACGGGCACGTTCTGCTGGCCATCGCCCGCGACCCCACCGCCCGGTTGCGGGATGTCGCCGCCGAGGTCGGCGTGACCGAACGTGCCGCGCAGGCGATCGTCGCCGACCTGGAGGCGGGCGGATACCTGCACCGCACCCGCGTCGGGCGGCGCAACGAGTACACCCTCAACCCGTCCGGCCGGTTCCGTCATCCCGCCGAGGCCGACCGCCAGGTCGGTGCCCTGCTCGCGCTGTTCGCCGATCCGTCCACCGCGGAGGTCGGCCCCCAGGCCTGACCCTCGGTCGCCGGGCCGCTGCCCGACCGGGCACAGCGGTAATCTCTGCGGGTGCGCGAATGCCCGCCGTTGAGCGCGACCACCCTGTCCCGTCGTCCCGTCACAGCGGTCCTCAGTGGAGCGCTGGCGGCTCTGCTCGGCGCCGGCCTGGTGGCACCCACCCCGGCAGCCGCGGCAGCGCCCTCCTGCGGCCCCGCCAGCGAGGAGAGCCTGACGGAGACGCCATGGGCGTTGCGCCGACTTGAGCCGTCCTCGGCGTGGCCACTGTCCCGGGGTGCCGGCGTCACGGTGGCGGTGATCGACTCCGGGGTCTCCGCGGCCCATCCGCTGCTCAACGGTCAGGTGCTCGAAGGCCGCGACTTCAACGATCTGCCGGCCAACCAGGGCCAGTGCGACCTGGTCGGGCACGGCACGATGATCGCCGGCATCATCGCCGGCCGGGAGGGCACGGGCGTCCCGTTCAGCGGCATCGCCCCAGGTGCCCGCATCCTCCCCGTCCGGGTCCTGCCGGACCTCAAGGACACCAACGACCCCGACCTCCCCGGGCAGATCGCCGCGGCCATCGACTGGGCGGTCGAGCAGGGCGCCGACGTCATCAACCTGTCCCTGACCACCGTTCCCGGACCCGAGCTGACAGCCGCCGTCGAGCGTGCCCTGGCCAAGCGGGTGGTGCTGGTCGCCGCCGCCGGCAACCGGCAGGAGGGCCAGCAGGACAGACCGGGTTACCCGGCCGCGTACCCCGGGGTGATCGCCGTCGGTGGGGTCGACGAGCAGGGCGGTCACGTGGGCAGCTCGATCAGCGGCGACTACGTCGACATCGCCGCACCGGGGTTGAACATCATCGGGCCGGCACCACAGGGAGCCGGCTACCGCGGCGAGCCGAACGGCGGCACCAGCTACGCCGCCGCGTACGTCTCGGGGGCGGCCGCGCTGGTCCGGGCCGCATACCCGGACCTCAGTCCACAACAGATCGCCGAGCGGCTGGAACGCACGGCCGACAACCCACCGGAAGGCCACAACGCCGATATCGGCTACGGCATGGTGAATCCATACCGGGCGGTGTCGAGCCTGCTGGGCACCCGGACGAACCCGCCCGCCGGTGCCCTCCCGATGCCCCCGGCGCAGGACGACCCGCTGGGTTGGCAACGCCCCGCCGCGATCTGGGCGGCGGCGGTCGGAGGCCTGCTCACCGTGCTGCTGCTGATCGCGCGACCGATCGTCACCCGTGGTCGCCGACGGGGCTGGCGCCCGGGCCGGCGCACCGACTCAGCGGCTGCCGGCTGACCGGGCGCCGCCGCACCGAGGCCAGACACAGTGCGGCTCCGGCCCGGATCAACCGGACCGGAGCCGCCCCGCCGAATGCCTCAGCCCCACACCTTCGAGTTGCTCATCTCGGTGGTGAGGTAGTTTTCCCGGGCGATGCCGACGGCGCCGCCGATCTCGTTCAGGATGCGGTTGATGTCCTGGACCGCCGCGTCCCACTTGGCCTGGTGCTGCTCGTAGGCAACCCGGTCCTCGCCGTCCCAGTGGAGCTTGGTCAGCATCGACCGCAGCGTGTCGAGCTTCTCCTCGAGGGTCTTCGAGATGGCCTGCATCTGCTGGTTGCTGCTCTCGAGGACCGCATAGTCAACTTTGATCGTCACGATTTCCTCCTCTGCTGGCTGCGGATCACGGGTTGAGAGCAGAGTGGAACTTGTCCAGCATCTGCTGCTGCTCTTCGTCGTTGACCTGGTGCGTCGTACCCGACTTGTCGAGCAGATCGGCGATGTTGTCCATCGCCGTCAGCAGCTTGCTCGTGTCTTCGCTCCAGCGCGTCATCAGCGACTGGAAGCCCGTGGACGCCTGGCCCTTCCATGCCATCGCCAGGTCGTCGACCACGTTCCAGAGCTTCTTCAGCTCGCCGTCAACCTCGCTGCGCGTGGACCGCACGTCACTCGCGGCGGTATGCAGAGTCGCTGCTTCGACCTCGAACGCCATGCCTCACACCCTTCCGTCATGTTGTGGTGGCGGATTCGCCGCACCCCTCCCCCGCGGCAAGGCAGCAACACCCCACCGACGGACACTCCAGTGAAGACCGTAGCGGAAGCGGGCCAGCCCTCGCAGCCCTGACCGGCGACGTCCGATGGATGGTGGTGAATCGGACCTGAGCGGCCGATCACCTCGCACCGGACGGCGGACAGCGGTCAGGACGGCTCCGCCCAGGCGGTCTGGATCAGTTGCTGACCATCACGCCGTCGGACGAGGGTGCCGCGACCAGGCGGCTGCGGGCTCGGCCGCAACGTCCCGAAGACCGCGCCCTCCTCCCGGTTGCCGGACATCAGCAGGCCCGGTGAGTCCAGTTCGCGCAACCGTTGCAGCACCGGCTCGTAGAGCGCCCGGGACACCCCGCCGACCCGACGCGTGATGACCAGGTGCAGACCGATGTCGCGTGCCTGCGGCAGCAGCTCCTGCAGGGCGCTGAGCGGATTGCTGCCACCGGAGGCGACCAGGTCGTAGTCGTCCACCAGGATGTAGAGGTCGGGGCCCTTCCACCAACTGCGGTCGCGCAGCTGGGCGGTGGTCACGTCCGGGCCGGGCAGCCGGTTGGACAACGCGCTGCGGATCGAGCCGAGACCCTGCGCGAACGCCTGGTTCGACGGGGCGTAGTCCAGCAGGTGATCACCCTCGACCGCACCCAGGAGACCACGCCGGTAGTCGGCGATCACCAGGCGGGCCTGCGCCGGCGTGTACCGCTCGGTGATGCCCCGGGCGATCAACCGCAGCAGGTTGGTCTTGCCGCACTCCGCGTCGCCGAAGACCGTCAGGTGCGGCTCGTTGACCAGGTCCAGGTAGACCGGCGCGAGTGCCGACTCGTTGACACCGATCGGCAGGCCGGGCGCCGACCGGTCGATGAGCCGGGCCAGCTCGGCCACCGGAAGCCTGCGCGGCAGCAGCCGCACCTTCGGCGCCGGACGCCCCGGCCAGTTGGCCGCCACGTGCCCCGCCAGGGACAGCGACGCCTCACTCAGGTCGTCGATGTCCCGACGACCGTCGATGCGCGAGATGGCCGTGAGGAAGTGCAGCTTGTCGCGCGTCAGACCGCGACCGGGCGACTTCTCCGGCACGTTCGTCGCCGCCCGACGATCGATCTCGGACTCCGACGCGTCACCGAGGCGCAGCTCCAACTTGGTGCCGAGCAGATCCCGCATGTTGATCCGGATCTCGGCCCAGCGCACCGCCGTGAGCACCACGTGCACGCCGAAACCGAGACCCCGGTTGGCCAGTGTGGTGATCGTCTGCTCCAGCTCCTCGTACTCCTGGCGCAGCGTGTTCCAGCCGTCCACCACCAGGAACACGTCGCCGAACGGGTCGTCCGCGAACTCACCGGCGGCCCGGCGACGACGGTAGCTGGCCACCGAGTCGATGCCGTGCTGGGCGAAACGCGTCTCCCGGTCGTCCAGGACGGCGACCACCTCGGCCACCGTCCGGCGGACCGCCTCGACGTCCCGACGACCGGCGACCCCCGCCATGTGCGGCAACCGGTCGAGACTGCGCAGTGCGCCACCACCGAAGTCCAGGCAGAAGAACTGCACCTCACGCGGCGTGTGGGTGAGTGCCAGCGAGGCGAGCAGCGTACGCAGCATGGTGCTCTTGCCACTCAGTGAGCGGCCGACGATGACCACGTTGCCGCCGGCGCCGGCCAGCTCGACCATCATCGGGTCACGGCGCTGCTCGTACGGGCGGTCCACCACCCCGACCGGTACGGTCAGCCGCCCCCGCCCGGGCCAGGACGCCGTGCACAGCCCGTAGGTCGGGTCGACCGCCAGCGCGCCGAGCAACTCGCCGAGGCCCGGCGGATCGGCCAGCGGCGGCAGCCACACCTGGTGGGCGGGACGCCCTCGACCCTTGAGCTGGTCGATCAGCACGTCGAGCATCGCCACGGCCTTGCCGTCGGCCGGTTGCTCCGGCTCGGGCGTGGTGGCCACCGGCACCTGCGGGACCTGGGCCGGAACGAAGTCGAGGCCGTACGGCACGATCCGCCGCTGCACCAACGCCTGCGACGCGGAGGCCTGCTGCCCCGGCGCCCGGTACGCCCCCGACACGTACGCGGCCCGGAAGCGCAGCATCGTGCTCGTGTCGGTCTTCAGGTAACCGTGACCGGGCGCGTTCGGCAGCTCGTACGCGTCCGGGACACCGAGCACGATCCGGCTCTCCACAGCGGAGAAGGTACGCAGACCGATCCGGTACGACAGGTGCGTGTCCAGACCGCGGAGCTTGCCCTCTTCGAGTCGCTGGCTGGCCAGCAGCAGATGCACGCCGAGGGACCGGCCCAGTCGGCCGATCATCACGAACAGGTCGATGAAGTCGGGCTTGGCGGCGAGCAGCTCGCTGAACTCGTCACAGATGATCAACAGGCTGGGCATCGGGGCGAGCGGCTCGCCGGCCGCGCGGGCCTTCTCGTACTCGAAGCGGGAGACGTAGTTGCCGGCCGCCCGCAGCAACTCCTGCCGGCGCACCATCTCCCCGGCGAGCGCGTCGCGCATCCGGTCGACCAGCGGCAGCTCGTCGGCCAGGTTGGTGATGACCGCGCTGGTGTGCGGCAGCGCCTCCAACGAGGCGAACGTCGCACCGCCCTTGAAGTCCACCAGGACGAAGTTCAGCTCCTCCGACGAGTGGGTCACCGCCAACGCGGCCACCACCGTCCGGAGCAGCTCGCTCTTGCCCGACCCGGTCGCACCGATCACCAGACCGTGCGGGCCCATGCCCTCGTGCGCCGACTCCTTGAAGTCCAGCTCGACCACGTTGCCGTCCGGGCCGACACCGAGCGGGATGCGCAGCCGGTCCCGGTGGCCCCGCGGTCGCCAGGTGTTCTGGATGTCGACCGTCGCGGCGTCACCCACACCGAGCAGGTCCGGCAGCTCCATGCTGCGGGCCAGCGGCTCGTCGCTGCTGGTCTGCTGCTGGGAGAGCCGGTACGGGGCGATCTGCCGGGCCAGCCCCTCGGCGGCCTCGGCGCTGAGCTGGTCAGGTCGACCCAGCGGCGACGACGAGCTGCCCCGGACCAGGTCGAGCGAGCTTCCGTCAGCCACGTCGAGGCAGAGCAGCCAGCGGCCCGCGTCGCGCGGCACCGTCCCGGAAAGGTCGATCACTGTGGTGCCGAGCAACCCTGGCCCCACCAGTTGGCAGGTCGGTGAGACCTCCCCACCGTCGATGACCACGACCAGGTGCGCGGCGGTGGTCAGCGGCTTGGCCTCGGGGGCGAACCGGGGTCGCCCCGCCAGCTCACCGGCGAGCGCGGCCTCGGCCTCGGCCAGGCTGGCGAAGACCAACCGGCGCGCGCCGGCGGCGTCCGTACGGGCGCTGTGGTGGGCGTGTGGCAGCCACTTGACCCAGCCCCAGGACGACTGTCGGTCCGGAGCGGCGACCACCGCGACCACCAGGTCGTCCGGTGCGTGGAAGGTGGCCAGCTGCCCGAGCGCCGCCCGGGTCAGGTTGAGCACGGGCTCGCGGTCGCCACGCAGCGCCACCCGACTGAACGCGCGCACCGACAGAGCGGTCGGCAGCTCGGGCACTGTGGAGTGCGCGCGCACGAACCGGCGGAGCGCGATGGCGCTCATCGGCTCCAGGTCCTCCACCGGCTTCGTCTCCGGCGGGACGATTTCCACGGCCAGCCGCTGCGGGCCGAGGGCGATGCGGGTCTCGCCGAAGTCGTCCTCGGTGATCCGCCGCTCCCAGAGGCGGCGGGACGCCGCGATCGACCAGAGCGCGTCGGGCTCCGGGTGCCGCCAGGCCATCGCGGCCCGCTGCTGCTCGGCGGCCCGCCGGGTGCGCTTGCGCATCTGGGCCAGGTAGCGCATGTAGTCGCGGCGGTCGGCGTTCAGCTCGGCCTTGTCCTTGCCACCGCTGTTGGCGAGTGAACCGATCGCCATGCCGAGCATCGAGACGCCGAAGAGACCACCGGCGACGTACGTCATCATGCCGCCGCCCTTGCCGGCGTAGAGGAAGGCCATCGCACCGACCCCGCAGAACATCGGCAGGATCATGAGCAGCTGTCCCATGCCGCGGGGCGTCGGCTCCGGCAGCTCGGGAGGCGACTCCAGCAGCACCTCGCCGCGCGGTAAGGCGGGCCCCGGTTGACGCGGGAGCCGGCGGAACACGACAGTGCTCACGGCTGTCTCCTCCCCAGAAGCGGCCCTGATGACGTGCCGCCGCGGACCGGAGCCCGCGGGTGGGCATCGTACGTGCCCGCCATCGTAGGTAATCTGCCGTGGGCGCGGTGGACCCGGACGCAGCATCGCGGCCAGCCGATCACAGACGCACACCTGGAGGCCACTGTGGCGACGAACACGGCGACCGGTGGTCTGAGCCGGATCACCATCGTGGCTCCGCGTACCCGGATGGACCTGGCCCTGCCGTCAGACGTCCCGATGGCGGACCTGCTTCCCACCCTGCTGCGCTACGCGGGTGAGGACATGGCCGACGAGGGCGCGCGGCACGGTGGCTGGGCACTGTCCAGACTGGGCGGCGCGCCGCTGGACGGTGGGCGTACGGCTGCGCAGCTCAGTGTCCGTGACGGTGAGGTGCTCTACTTCAATCCCCGGTCCGCGGCCGCTCCGGAGATCGTCTTCGACGACGTGGTGGATGCGGTCGCCACCGCGACCAACCAGCGCCCCGGTGCCTGGCAGGTCGGTGCGACCCGATCCTTCGCGGTGGTCTTCGCGGCGGCGGCGCTCGGCGCCGGTGCGCTGGCCGCGCTCTTCGCTGGCCCGCCGCACCTGCCCGGTGCGGTCGCCGCCCTACTGGTCGCGGTGGCGTTGCTGGTGGGTGCGGCGGTGCTGTCCAGGGCCGCCGGCGACAGTCAGACCGGCGCGGTGCTGGCCATCGTCGGCCTGGTGCACGCCGCCACCGGCGGTCTGCTGCTGCTCGCCGGTGATCGGCCGCTCACCGAGCTGGCCAGCCCGCACGTGCTGCTGGCGGCGACCGCCGCGGTGGTCGCCGGGGCGGTGGCCGTGATGGCGGTCGGTGACCGGTACCCCCTCTTCTTCGCCGCGATCGGGGTGGGGGCCGCGACCGGCCTGGGCGCACTGCTCTGCCTGGTCTTCGGCCTGGACGCGCCGGCGGCCGCGGCGGTGGTGGCCGCTGTGGCGTTCGGCGTCGTGCCGGCGCTGCCGATGATGGCCTACCGGCTGGCGAGACTGCCGGTGCCGTCGATCCCGACCGGCCCGGAGGATCTGAAGACCGACACCGAGTCGGTGGACGGCCGGCAGGTGCTCCAGCGCAGCGAACGCGCCGACCAGTTCATGACCGGTCTGCTGTGGACGGTGTCGCTGCTGGTGCTGGGCGCGCAGTTCGTGCTGGCCCTCGACGGACGCCTGCCGGCGGTGCTGCTGTGCCTGGTGCTGGCCCTGCTGTCGCTTCTGCGGGCCCGACCGCTCCTGGGCCGCGCGCAGCGCACCCCGGTGCTGCTGGCGGGCACCGTCGGGCTGGGTCTGGCCGCTGCGGCCACCTTCGCCGACGGGTCGCTGTCGGTCCGGCTCGGTCTGATCCTCGGCGGGCTGGTGCTGGCCGCCGTGGTCAGCCTGATCTACGGTCTGAGCGTCGCCGGCAAGCGCATCTCGCCGGTCTGGGGCCGCCTCCTCGACATCGCCGAGATCCTGCTGATCATCGCGCTGGTCCCGCTCGCCTTCTGGGTGTGCGGCCTCTACGGCTGGATCGTCAACCTCCGGCCCTGACCGCCCGCGCCGGTCCCTACGGTTGCGGGCGGGTGGAGACCCCCAGCGCGGATGCGACCGGCGCGGTGGCGTAGACGCCCGGACCATGCTGACCGTCCAGGGGTCGGGCGGACATGCCCGTCCGATGGGCGACGTCACGTACCACCTTGACCAGCGCCTCGACGTGGTTGTCCATCGCGGCGACCCGCAGCAGCGGCGCCGCCACCCGGCCGTCCACCGACACGGTCGCGGCAACCGTGTGCGACGGCGCCGAGGTCGCGGTGATCGCGTCGACGAGCGGACCGAGTGGCGCGTCCGAACGACCCCGCAGGGTCATGCACCGGTGGGTCCAACCGCCGCCGCGCAGCCCTCGCCAGGTCTCCGTCGGCGCCTCCGGGCCCAGATCCAGACCGGCGGCCGAGACGACGGCCGCGCGCAGCTCCTCGCGACCCAGCGGCCGATGCGCCAGACCCGCGCTGGTCAGCGCCTTGCCGAGCCGACCGATCCCGGCGGCCACGGTCCGGTGTACGCCGGGCAGCCCGCCACCCCGGCTCACCGCCTCGACCCGCGCGTCGCTGACGGTGAGCCGCAGCGCCACCCAGACGGTCCGGTGAGCCGCTGGCGGCGCACCGGGCGCCGGGTACCAGACCAGGGTGTGTGCGACGACCTGGGCCCGGGACACGGGGGCGCTGAAGTCCGTGAGCACTCCCAAAACCCGATCCACGGTTGAAGCGTGTGCCGAGCCGACCGTCGTACCGCTGGCGGACTGCAACGCGACAGCGGCGAACCACCCCTGAGCGTCCTGCCCGATGCCGAGCCGGGTGCCCCGGTCGGTCAACTCGATGAAGCTCAACTCGGGGGCGAGTGCGACCAACCGCGGGTCGGTGGCCGTGCCGCCGGCCAGCGCCGCCGACGCGCGCTCACCACGACGTCGCATCCGCCGGCGCAGCAGCAGGTCCTCGAACCACCAGCGGCCACCCCTGCGGGCGAAGGCCGCCAGGACGACCAGCACTGCCGCGCCGCCCGCCACGGCGAGCACCCAACCGGGCCCGGCCGACGCGGCCCAGACGCCGACCGCGCACAACTCCAACAACACGAGCTGCCCGACCAGCACCGGGCCGACCCGTCCACGGCCGGGCCGATCGGTCGGCGGCGTCGACCGCGTCGCAACGGTGGACGGGTCCGTGGCCGCTCGAGCGGGTCGTGCCTGAACCTGCGTCATCGCTGACTGTCCCTCCTGCACGTACGACTCTGCGCCGGGTCGGTCCGGTGCCGGCCACGAACGGTGGTCCCGAGGAACCCCGGTCGGCCCCTTATCGTAGGGAAGCCCGCGACGGCACCCCGACCTGATCGTCGCGGATCCACCCCGCCGGAGGTAAGTCATGCGGACCCGCCGCGATCAGGTGCAGGCGTACCGCTTCGTCACCCGCCGGATCGTCTCCGCGTTGCTGTCGGGCGATCCGGAGACCACCAACCTGCCGATGCGGCGGCTCGGCATGGCCGTCTTCGGCAGTGTCATCACCGCGGCCGTCGTGCTCGGTGGCGTCGGCGCCTACGGCCAGCTGACCGGGAACACCGCGCCGCTGAACGACCAGACCCTGGTCATCGAACGGGAGACCGGCGCGACGTACGTCTTCATGAGCGGGCAGCTGCATCCGACGCTCAACTACGCGTCGGCCCGCCTGATCCTCGACAAGCCCGACGCCGAGGTGCGGACGATGTCCCAGGCGGCACTGCGGGACCGTCCACGCGGGTTGACCCTCGGCATCGTCGGGGCGCCGGACGCTCTGCCGGACCGCAAGTCGCTGACCGGCCTGCCCTGGTCGGTCTGCGACGTGCCCGATCCGGTCGACCCGCAGCGCTCCCGCACCCGGGTGGTGATCGACCGGGCGCTGCCCGGCGGTGTGCCGCTGGGCGACCGGGCGGTGCTGGTCGTGGTGGACGATCAGAAGTACCTGGTCACCAACAACATCCGACTCCAGGTGCTCGGCGGTGACCAGACGATCACGGCGTTGAAGTTGCCCGGCGCCGCACAGTTGCGGGTCGGGCAGCAACTGCTCAACGCCGTACCGGCCGGGCCACCGCTGCGCAAGCCGTCGCTGGCCGGCGAGGGCGAGTCCAGCACCCGGATGGTGGCCGGCCGACCGGCCACCATCGGTCAGGTGTTCAGCGCGGCCGGGCGGCACTACGTGCTCACCCGGGAGGGCCTCGCGTCGATCAGTGAGATCACCGCCCTGCTGATGGTCGGCGGCGGCGGTCAGATCACCGACATCACACCCAACCAGGCGGGCGAGCTGTATGTCGAGCAGCGGGTCGAGGAGGAGGGGCTGCCGAAGACGATGCCCGCCTTCCACCCGGCCACGTCGGGTCGGACCGCCCTCTGCGCGACCTACCGGGCGAGCAGTTCCGGCGGCCCTCCCACCACGACCCTGGAGGTCTTCGACCGGGTGCCGAACGAGCTGACCGCGACCGATCCGGGCGCGGTGCCGGTGCCACAGACCAGGCGGGACGCCGTACGCACCGCCGAGGCGGTGCTGCTGCCCGGCGGCAAGGGCGTCATCGCGCAGGCCTCGCCGGGTGCCGGGACCAGCGGTTCCGGTGCCGCCGGTTCGACGATCTACCTGATCAGCCCACAGGGCATCCGATACCCGCTCGGCTCGGAGGCGACGCTGGGGGTGCTCGGTTACGGCGGGGTCACTCCGCTCGCGGTGCCCGGTTCGCTGCTCGCACTGATCCCGACCGGGCCCACCCTGAAGCGTGAGGACGCGCTCTCGGTCTTCTCGCCCGACGGGTCGGCGGCGGACGCATCTCCGGCCGGACCGGCGCCGTCTCCTCCGACGAACGGCGCGGCGCCGCCGACCGGTGGGGCGGGCGGCGGGACGCCGACGGCGTCGGGATCGACGGGGGCCGACGGCTGAGCAGCCGTGACGGGTCGCCCCGTGTCGCAGTGGTGGACTAACCTGAGTGTCGCTGACGGTTGTCAACCAGAACGACGGGGATGTTTGCCATGACCGGGCGTACGGAAGTCGACCTGCTGTCCCTTGAGGACTTCCACCTGCATCTGGCATCGCGGTTGAGCCAGGTGGAGTCGGTGCTGCGCAAGCTCAACACCGAGATGCAGTGCCGCCCACCAGCGTTGGGTTCGTTCTTCGACGCCACCGACAAGGCACGCCGCTACAGCGAGGTCCACCAGTCCTATGTCGACCAGGCTGAGCGCGTGCGGCAGGCGGTGCTGGCGGCACAGCAGGCGACCAGCACGATCCTGAGCAACTACCGCACCGCCGAGGCGCGAAACGCGGCCAACGCCACCGATGTCACCGCCGCGCTGACCGGGGTCGACCGGGCGTTGCAGCCGAAGGAGGACGGGCGTGTCTGACTACACCCACCGCTACCAGGGCAGCAGCCACCAGCAGCTCTATGACGGTGTGATGGCCGGCCAGCCGGAGCAGATCGAGGGTGTGGCCGCCCAGTGGGCCGAGCTCAAGGGGATCCTGGACGGTCTCAGCCGGGAGCTGAGCGGCGACCTGGAGAAGCTCGGCAACACCTGGACGGGCTCGGCCGGTCGTGAGTTCCACCGGCGACTCAGCCTGATCGTCGCCCACTCCGACGCGCTGAGCGACGGGATGTCCGGCGTCAAGCAGGGGCTGACCATGATGGCCGACCATCTGCGCACGGCCCGCAAGCAGGCCGAGAGCCCGGAGGAGACCGACGACAACGACAAGGCGTTGTCCGGTGCGGCCAAGGGTGCCATCACCTTCGGTCTGCCGGGCGCCGTGGTCATGGGCCTCGCGGGTCACCAGCAGGACAAGGAAGAGCAGGAGAAGGCCCACCAGCGGATGGTGAACCTGGTGGCCAAACTGGCCGACGGTTACGAGATCTCCGCCTACGACCGCGTGGTCGACCCTCCCCTGCCGGACCCAGACACTCCCGACACGGTCAGCAAGGACCCGACGTCCCCTCGCAGCGTTCCGAGCATCGCCGCGGCGACCGCCGGTCCCAGCAGCACCGGCGTCACCGCGCACACCGGCAGCGCGACCATCGTGCGGCCCGACCGCGCCGCCGCGCCGCCGGTCACCGGCGGCGGCTCGTACCCCGAGCAGGGCGTCCCCGGCACCGGTGGGGCGCCGACCGTCGGCAGCGGCACGATCGGCGTCGGCAGCGATGTCGATGTCCGCGGCACCTCACTCGCCGGGGCAGACCCGCTGGTCGGCGGCGCGTTGGTCGCTGGTGGTGCCGCCGGGCTGGCTGGTCTGTCCGGGCCGACCACCGTGACCGCTGGCGCCGGCACCGGCCCCGGTCTGCTCTACGGCGCGCAGGGTGGGGCACCGGCCGGTGGGGTCCTCCGCACCGCCGCGCTCGCCAGTTCGGGCAGCACGCCCACCACGTCGGCTCGCCCGACGGGTGCGGCCACCCCGGCAGACAGTCGCTCCGCCAGCGGGATCGGGCGCAGCATCGACGGCCAGCGTGGCGGTCGTGCAGGCGCGACCGGCAGCGGCCGCGGGGCAGGCGGCAGCGGTTCCGGCGTGCTCGGAGGGCGGGGTCGGCCTCAGGAGGACGACTCCGATGAGCGGCTGACCTGGTTGACCGAGGACGAGATGGTGTGGCGCGACGGCGACAACGCCGCCCCGCCTGTGCTCGGCGCCAGCGACTGACCGCGATCCGCCACTGGCGGGCAGTCGCCCCCGGTGCTGCCGGACGAACGACACGGGGTTCCCCCGACCGGACCAGCTCCGGCCGGGGGCGCCGCTTTTCCCGGGCCTCGATATGCGACGTCCACAGTGCGCATGGTGGTGGCGGTCACGGCAGAACCGGCGGTCGCCGTGCTGCGATGCGCCGGGTCGGGCGATAGGTTGGTCGGGTGTCGTCCGCAGCCTGTGTCCGCCCAGCCCGGTGGGCTGTGCTGCGGTCACTGCGCGAGATGACCCGACTGGCGATCACCGCGCTGGTGCTCGCGGTCGGCCTCGGTGGCGCTCTCGCCGCGACCTCACCGCCCGCCCCGTCGTCTGCGCGACCGAGCGCCGTGAGCAGCCGGGTGGCCACCGTCCGCCCCGATGCCGTGCCGGCCGCCGAGCGCGCGGGCCAGCCCGCCGCCCCGCCTACCGGCGCGGTCGACACCATCGCCGCACCCGGTCCGGTCACTGCGGTCCCGGGGCACGCGCCGGCCATCGATCCCGGCCGTGGCACCCCGGCGCGGCGCGGCCCGCCCACCCGCTGATCCAGGCCCGGCTATCCCCGGGGCCCGGTTGCGGGTGATCCGTCGCGGCACCTGAGTCGCCGCCTACGGCACGATCCCACCTCCCGGCCGACCGGCGCCGTCGGGCTCCTCCTGACACCCGTCGATACCCGCCTTCGAGCGCGAGGTGCTGATCATGCAAACCGTCCTCTCCGCCGTCCTGCCCGACCTGTCCCGAGCCGCCGTCATCTGGCTGAGCCTGCTCGGGGTGGTCGCTGTCGCTGTCGCCGCTCTCCTGCTGCGGCCCGGTCGACTTCGCCTCGACCCGGTCGCCCGGATCCGTCGCGCGGCCATGCCGAGCCAACTCGAACACGCGCAGGAGGAACGGGAGCAGAGCCGCTACGCGCAGGAGGTCGCGGTGGCCGCGGAGCGGGCCACCACCACCGCGCAGCGCCGTCGGGCGGAGTGGGTGGCAGCGCAGGAGGCGGTGGAGGCAGCCTGGCAGACGTACGAGGTGGCCGAAGCGGCCGTACGACGGCTCGCCGCCGCGGCCGCGATGCCGCTGCCGCACACCGCCCGGACCCCAGCGGAGTACGTGGATCGTGAGCGCTACCTGCACCGTGCCGCCCTCGATGCGTACTGGCGGCGGGAGTTGTCGGTGGAGCAGCTCAGTGAGGTCTTCGCGCACCGGGACGGCTGGGACCCGCGGTTGCACCCGGTCGAGCAGGAGCTGGTGCTGCAACGGGCGATCCGCGACAACCTGGCGGCCCGGCACGCCGCCGCCCGTGAGCAGGAGCAGGTTGCCTGGCGGGCGGCGGAGTTGGCAGTGGCGGCGGCCCGCAGTCTGCGCGAGGAGGCCCACGCTGCCACCGGACGGCGGGTCGCGGAGTCGGCGTCGGTGTTGCCGCTCAGCGAGGTTGCCCGGCCGGCAGTCGACCAGACCCGGGAGAACAAGGTGATCGCTCGCGGTCGGGCAACGGTGGCCGCGTTCTGAGCCGTACGGCGTCGGGTGGGTTAGCGTGACGGCATGTCCCGACAGGCGTGGGTGCTCGTGGTGGTCGCCGGCATCCTGGCGATCGCCACACTGGTCGGTGCCGTGGTGCTCGCGGTGCGGCTGGTGCGTACGCGACGAATGTTGACCGGGCTCGGCGCGGGCGGCAAGTTCGCCTTCTACGGGGCGCTGATCTACACAATCTTCCCGGTCGACGTGCTCCCGGACCCGATCTACCTGGATGACATGGGTGTCCTGGCCGCCGCGCTGATCTACCTCACCCGGCTGGTGCACCAACGCCGGGCGGCCGGTCGACAGCTGCCCGGTCAGCCGGACGCCCTGCCGGATCGGGACCACGCCCACCGTCGCGTGCCATGATCGGGGTCGGTTCGGCGGACAGGGGACGGGCATGGCGGGCGATCATCGACTGGATGTGCGCGATGAGCGCGTTGTCGCCTTCTGCGCGGAGCGGCACCTCGCGACGCTGACCACCCTGCGCGCCGACGGCACCCCGCACGTCGTACCGGTAGGGGTCACCCTCGACCCGGCGGCCGGGCTGGCCCGGGTGATCACCTCCGGCGCGTCCCGCAAGGCCCGTCAGGTGGCCGCTGCGGGCCCGGCGGGCGCGGCGGTGGCCGTGTGCCACGTGGATGGCCGCCGCTGGCTGACGATCGAGGGCCGCGCGGTCCTGCGGTCGGATCCCGCCTCCGTGGCGGAGGCCGAGCGTCGCTATGCGGAGCGGTATCGGACCCCCCGTCCGAATCCCGAGCGGGTCGTCATCGAGATCACCGTGACCCGACTCCTGGGGAGCCTCTGACCCCGACCGTGTAACGGGTCGTCCGGACGGGTCACGGTCAGCGCAGCCCGACTCGCCGGAATCCCTCCCGGCCGGCAGCCGTTGCACCTGATCGCGACGCCCGCGCCCGCGGGCGGCGGAATGCCGGCCGGAGCAGGGCTGTTACGTCCCCGGTACGCCAGTGGCCCAGACCGCCGCTGGTCGTCGCCCCCGTGATGAGCCGAGCGCCATTCCCGGTGCTGCGCCCTCCGCCTGTCGGAGGCGTCAACCCCCGAACGGAGACTCGACCATGAACCCGATCGTCCAGAAGAGCGGTCTGTCCGTCGTCGGCCTGCTCGTCGCCGGCGGTTGCGCCCTCGGCCCCGCGGTGGCCGCCCAGGCCGCCCCGGCGCCTACGGCGTCGACCTCGTCGAGCCAGACGCAGCGCTCCGCCGAGCGGGTCCTCGGCATCGACTACCAGGCCCAGCCCAACTTCTACTACTGCGGCCCGGCCGCGACCCGGATCGCCTTGTCCGCCCAGGGCAAGGCGCTCTCCCAGGACGAGGTGGCCAAGCTGCTCGGCACCACCGAGGCCGGCACCGCCTCGGCCCTGGACACCACCCGGGTGCTGAACGAACTGACCGGTGGCAAGTACCGGACCACCGAGATTCGTGACTCCGTGGCCCGGCCCGACCAGGTCGAGCAGTTGCGTCGGGACGTACTGGCCGCGGTGGACGCCGGCCGGCCGGTGGTGGCCAACATCAAGGGCACGACCGTCGACACCGACGGCAACCCGCACTCGTACGAGGGTGGCCACTACCTGACGCTCGTCGGCTACCGCGACGGTGGGGACAGCATCCGGGTCGCCGACCCGGCCGACCCGACGCTGGGCGAGTACTGGATGAGCCTGCCGAAGGTCGCCAACTGGATCGCCGAGCGCGGTTACTCCTCCTGATCTGACGGTGTCACCGGGCCGGTCTCCCCAGCGGGGAGGCCGGCCCGTTCGCCATCCGAATCCGGGCGGCCAGGTGCGCGCGCCGACGAGCTCGCAGGGCCCGCGTCGGCCGGACTCGGTGCAGTTGTCGCCGGACCAGCGGGTGCACTGCCGCTTCACCGGCGCCGGCGGCCCTCCGCACGATCCGGTTGGCGTCGTCGGGTGCACAACCGCACGCCCGGAGCAGGTCGCTGGCCGCGGTACGCAGCCCGGTGACCAGGGACTCGCCGAACGATTTGACCCCACTCGCAGCAGCGTGCCCGGCCAACTCGGCACACTCCTCGATCAACCGGAGAGTACGTCGTGGGTCGTCGCCGACCCGGCACTCCGTACGCATCTCCGCCACCGCCTGACCCAACCGGTTCATCGCGTCCGGCAGCTGCGGCGGGATCGGCTCGTCGTACTGGAGGGCGGTCGACGACCAGCGGGCCAGGGCGCGGGTGTCCAGCAGCAGCCGTTCGAGGTGATCCGCGCTGCGGGCGTACCGGTGGTACTGCTCGCGGCGGTGCCAGCGGACCGGGGCGAGCGTCACCACCTCCTCCGCCCCGCTCAACGCGTCGTGCAGCCTGCTGACGTCGTCCTCGGTGCCCCGCAGCCGATCGAGGACGCGGAGCGTCCGGTCCCCGTCGCGGTCCCGCAACCCCTGCGCCAGCTCGGCGAGCTGCTCGCAGAGAACCGCGAAGATCGGCGCTGCGGCGCGGTCCAGGACCCGCATCGGGTTCACCGGCAACAACAGCGCGACCACCACCAGACCGACCGCCCCGCCGACGAGCGCGTCGAAGATCCGGGGTAGC
This sequence comes from Micromonospora sp. MGP-C2, assembly GCF_057766525.1. Classification (NCBI taxonomy): domain Bacteria; kingdom Bacillati; phylum Actinomycetota; class Actinomycetes; order Micromonosporales; family Micromonosporaceae; genus Micromonospora; species Micromonospora sp. MGP-C2. The sequence continues at coordinate 4,813,183 of NZ_JBYMEN010000002.1, read as the reverse complement.
TCCAGGCCACGTTCCATCGGGGCCAGCGTGGCGATCAGCACGGCGGTACCGCCGGCCTGACCCACCAGCGGACCGCCCCTCCCGGCCACCAGCAAGGCGACGGCGATGGCCAGGGCGACCACCACACCGGTCTGCCACGGACCGTTGCCGAGCAGGAAACGCAGGGTGTCGCCGATGATGATGCCCAGGGCCACGCCACCCAGCAGCTCGAACGTGCGTCGGGCCCGCTGCCCGATGGCGGTGGCGATCGTACCGACGGCGGCTGCGGGTGCGAAGACGTGCGATCCCTGCCCGAGCAGCTTCTGGGCGAGCAGGGCAGCGATCGCTGCGGCCAGCCCCGCCTGGATGGAGATCACCAGGGTGACCTCCCACTGGCGAGCCCGGATTCGGCCGGCCTGCCCGCCCCGGTGTCGTGCCCGCTGGACGGCCTGACCGCTCCGCTCGGCAGCCTCGTCGAACCGCGACCGCTCGCGGTCGGCGGGTGCGCGGTCGTCGGCCATGGCGGCGCTTACCCCGGTCACGGCGGGGCAGTCGTGCCGATCCGGCATCACCGCCACCGCTGGCACCACCTGGACCATGCAACGCATCGTCGGCCATGGGTTTGTGCAGCCCCGTGGGGGTACCTGGGCCTCACACCTCCCACCGATCCGCAACCGGTAAGGGGCCGTGACATGAGCAACCCGCAGAACGACGACGACCACGACGTCGTCGACATCCTGGTCGCCGACCATCGTGAGGTCGAGGCCCTCTTCGTCGAGTTGGAGACCGGACAGGGCAGCCTCGAACACCGCCGCCAACTCGTCGACGTCGTGATCGCCGAGCTCGTCCGCCACTCGGTCGCCGAGGAGGCGTACGTCTATCCGATCGCCCGTAAGGCGCTGCCCGACGGCAATGAGATCGCCGACCGCGAGACAGCGGAGCACACCGACGCCGAACGGACCATGAAGGAACTGGAGTCCGTCGACCCGTCCGACCCGCGCTTCGACGAGTTGCTCGCCCACCTGATGAGCACGATCCGCGACCACGTACGCGAGGAGGAGAACGAACTCTTTCCCCGGCTGCGCGCGGCGACCGCCCGGGAGGAGCTGATCGAGGTCGCCGACAAGGTGACCGCGGTCAAGGAGATCGGCCCGACCCGCCCGCACCCGGGAAAACCGCACCACCCGCCGGCGAACAAGCTGCTCGCACCGGGCATCGGTCTGGTGGACCGGCTGCGCGACGCGTTGAGCGGCCGGCCCACCTCGACGGACGAGTTGCGCGAGGAGCAGCAGCGCTGACCGGTGCATCCACACAGAACGCTCCCGGGTCGCCGACGGCGCGGCGACCCGGGAGGCGTCTGGCGAATCAACGGACCTGGTCGCCCTCACCGGTGCGCGCCTGGGCCTGGTCGACACCCTTGTCGATCTTGTCGTCGTACTTACCGCCGGTGCGCTTGTCGGCCATGTCGCCGGCCTTCTCCGCACCCTGGTCGACCTGCTTGTCGTGCTTGTCCGCGAAGTCCTTGGCCTTGTCCATGAAATCACCCACGGTGCTCCTCCTCCGGTCCGGTTGCTCCTGATTGCGTTCCCTTGGGCGGACAGCGCAAACGCCGTCGTCCCGGACGCGGTTGGCGAACATCCACCCGGGGCACACCGAGCGGCGTACGATCCGCGCGGGCAGCGGCCAGCGCGCAGTTGGAGCGATACGGGTGTCGGCGCAGGACCGGCTGGGTACCGACTCGCCGAGATCGAGGAGGCCGACATGGCGGCAGAGGATCCCGGAGCGACAACGGATCCCGGAGCGACAACGAGCGGCGCCGGGCCGCGCCAGTCGTGGGCGGCGCTGCCCTGGCTGGTCCGAACCGCGGTGTTGTGGAGCGCCTGCCTGGTGGTGATCGTCGCCGGGCTCTACCTGCTGGGCAAGATCGCCGTCCTGCTGGCGCCGCTGGCCATCGCGCTGGCCGCCACCATCTTCCTCACCGCGTTGCTCGACCCGGTGCTGCTCCTGCTGCGTCGGCTGCGTCTGCCGTCGGCACTGGCCGCGCTGTGCACCGTACTTCTGCTGCTCGGCATCCTGGTCGGCGTCGGCGCGTTGGTGTGGAACCTGACCGCCAGTCAGTTCGACCAGCTCAGTCAGGAGTTGACGCAGGGCGTCGAGCGCAGTCGGGACTTCGTGACGTCGACGCTGCCGGTGACCGAGGCGCAGCTGGACCGGCTGGTGGACCAGGCGCGGCAGGGGCTCAGCGGCAGCTCGCCGGACCCGGTGGCGGGCGCCCGGACGGCCACCGAGGTGTTCGGTTCCGCACTGCTCGCCCTGGTGCTGCTCTTCTTCCTGCTCAAGGATGGCCGGTCGATGTGGCACTGGCTGGTGTCCCGGATGTCCGGCGCGACCCAGCCCGTGATGGCCGAGGCCGGCCGGGCCGGGTGGCAGACCCTTGGTGCGTACAGCCGGGGCACCATGTTGATCGCCGCGATCGACGCGCTCGGCATCGGGCTGGCTCTGGTGGTGCTGCGGGTGCCGTTGGCCCTGCCGCTGGCGCTGATCACCTTCCTCGGCGGGTTCGTGCCGATCATCGGTGCGACGGTGGCCGGTGCGGTGGCGGTGCTGGTGGCGCTGGCCGCGAACGGCCCCACCACCGCTCTGCTCACCCTCGCCGCGGTGATCGCGGTGCAGCAGATCGAGGGCAACCTGCTGGAGCCGCTGGTGATGAAACGGCAGGTACGGCTGCACCCGGCGGTGATCCTGGTGGCGGTCACGGCCGGCACGCTGATCGCCGGGATCGCGGGCGCCTTCGTCAGTGTCCCGATCACCGCCGTCCTCTGGCGCGTCATCGACACCGTCCAACAGCGCCGCGCGACCTCGGCTCTCGTGCCGGCGGAGTGATCACCGGCTGAGATGTGTGGTGAACCAGGTGCCAGCCTGGTCGGCGACCTGTTCCAGGGTGCCGGGCTCCTCGAAGAGGTGGGTGGCGCCGGGGATCACCCGCAGCTCGCCGATCTCCCCCATCTCGGCCAGCGCCCGCTCGTTGAGCGTGATCACTTCCTCGTCCAGGCCGCCGACCAGGAGCAACGTGGGCGTACGCACCTGCGCCAGTGCTTCCTCGGCCAGGTCCGGTCGGCCGCCCCGGCTGACCACGGCACCCACCCGATCCGCCCGGGACGACGCCGCGACGAGTGCGGCGGCGGCCCCGGTGCTTGCGCCGAACAGCCCGATGGGCACGTCACCGGCGGGGCGTTGCACCGCCAACCAGTCGACGATCCCGGCCAGTCGACTGGCCAGCAGCCCGATGTCGAACCGGAGTTCCGCGGTGCGCGCGTCCACCTCGTCCTCGGTCGGCGTGAGCAGGTCCACCAGCACCGTGCCGAGCCCCCGATCGTTCAGCGCACCGGCCACCGCCACGTTGCGCGGGCTGTGCCGGGAACTGCCGCTGCCGTGTGCGAACAGCACGACACCGACGGGTTGAGCGGGCAGCACCAGGTCAGCGGGAAGTTGGGCGTCGCCGACCGGAATGGCCACCGTGCTGCGTTGCTCGTCCATGCCCCACCTCCGTGAGTTCGCCTACGGGCCGGATTACCCCGCCGGCCGCGCCGCACGCACGCCGACGGCCGCGCCGGCGGGCCGCGTTTGCCCAAAGGGGCGCCGGGTACGCGACGAGTGACCGCAGACCGTGTCGGCGCAGCCGCGCCCCGACGGATCGCGAGGATCGCCATGGCCAAGCAGCAGATTTCCGAGCAGCAGCAGATGACCGAGCGGGCCCAGCGCGAACAGGACGCCGAGCGCAACCAGGACTTCGGGGACCAGGCCGCTTCGGCCCGGCTGCCCGACGATCCCAAGGCGGCTGCGCCTCGGGACGCGATCGGACGCCCGTCAACCGGCGAGCCGGTCTGACAACTGGTGCGAGGCGGTCGGGGCGGGAGCGACTCCCGCCCCGACCGTCACTGCTCGCGCTCGGGCAGCCGCAGCAGCGGTGACCGGCCCGGTGGCTGCTCGGGCGCGGGGCCGGACGGCTCCGCCGGGGGCACCGGCACCGTCACCGGCTCGTCGCAGGTGACCCGGAGCACCTGGTCGTGGTGGCGCAGTTCCACAACGTCGTCCGGGCCGCCGTGGCGGAGCGAGTAGGTCGTCTGGTGTGGTCGGACATCCACCCGCAGCGACAGCCCTCGCCACTGCAGGGAGAACTCCAACCGGCTGAGTCGGCTGGAGAGCCGAGGGGCGAAGGACAGCTCGCCGTGGTGGTCGCGCAGGCCGCCGAACCCGCTGACCAGGGCGAGCCACGCGCCGGCCAACGACGCCATGTGTACGCCGTCGCGGGTGTTCTCGTTGAGGTCGTGCAGGTCCATCAGCGCGGCTTCGCGCAGGTAGGTGTGCGCCAGCTCCGGGTGGCCCACCTCGGCGGCGAGCACCGCCTGGGTGCAGGCCGACAACGACGAGTCGCGTACGGTGCGGCGCTCGTAGTAGAGGAAGTTGCGCACCTTCTGCTCGGGGGTGAACGCGTCCCCCCGCCAGTGCATCGCGAGGACCAGGTCGGCCTGCTTGACCACCTGCTTTCGGTACAGCTCGAAGTACGGGTAGTGCAACAGCAGCGGATATTTCTCCGCCGGCGTGTGGGTGAAGTCCCATTCCTGGAGCCGGGTGAAGCCCTCCACCTGCTGGTGGACCCCAAGCTCCTCGTCGTACGGGACGTGCATCGAGGTGGCCGCGTCCCGCCAGCTCGCGGCCTCCTCGTCGGTGACTCCGAGGTGGAACGCGTCATCCCGGTAGCGCATCACCACCTCGGCGGCGGCGAGCAGGTTCCGCTGAGCCATCAGGTTGGTGTAGACGTTGTCGTTCTTCACTGCCGTGTATTCGTCCGGGCCGGTGACGCCGTCGATGTGGAACTGCCCGTGCCGGTCGTGGTGGCCGATCGAACGCCACAGCCGGGCGGTCTCGACCAGGAGTTCCAGCCCGATCTCCCGTTCCATCTGGGTGTCCCCGGTGACCATCACGTAGCGGCGCATGGCATCGGCGATGTCGGCGGCGATGTGGAAGGCCGCCGTGCCGGCCGGCCAGTACCCCGACGATTCCGGCCCCTCGATGGTCCGCCAGGGGAAGGCGGCACCCTTGAGGTTGAGCGTCTCGGCACGCTCCCTCGCCGAATCCAACGTGCTGTGCCGCCACTGGAGAGCGCTGCGTACCGCGCTGGGCTGGGTGTACGTGAGCACCGGCAGGACGAACATCTCGGTGTCCCAGAACGCGTGCCCGTCGTAACCGGGGCCGGTCAGCCCCTTCGCCGAGATCGGCCGCTGCTCGGCGCGGGCGCCGGCCTGGAGCACGTGGAAGAGACCGAACCGGACCGCCTGCTGCACCTCCGGGTCGCCCTCGACCAGCACGTCGGACGCGTCCCAGAACGCGTCGAGGTAGTTGCGCTGCTCGCGATGCAGGCCATCCCAGCCGTCCAGTCTGGCCCCGGCCAGCGCCGCGCCGACCTGGTCGCGCAGTGCGGGCAGCGACCGCCGGCTCGACCAGCTGTACGTCAGGTACTTGACCACCCGCAGCTTCTCGCCGGGCTTGAGCACGCAGGCGATGGTGGTGCGGACCCAGTCCTGGTAGCCCTCGGACTCGATGGTGGTGTGGTCCGGGCCGTGGACCTCGTGCTCCATGGCAGCGGCGACCCGCAGCCCGGAGACCTTGGTGCGGTGGATCAGCTGCCCACCGTCCGGGGTGGTCAGCTCCTCCTCGGCCTGCAGGGGTGACTCCAGCACCGCCGCCACCCGGGGGTCCTTGCTCTGCGCGGGCAGCGACTCGTTGGCCACCAACTCGGACTGCACGATCAGCCGCAGCGGACCGTCGACGGCCTCCACCTCGTAGCTGATGGCGGCGACCGACCGCTGGGTGAAGGAGACCAGCCGGGTGCTGCGGACCTTGACCTCCCGGCCGGCCGGCGAGCGCCAGTGCAGCTCCCGGTGCAGGGTGCCGGCTCGCAGGTCGAGGATCCGCTCGTGGGCCAGCAGTTCCCCGTAGCGCACGTCGAGCGGCTCGTCGTCGACGAGCAGTCGGATCAGTTTGCCGTTGGTGACGTTGACGATGGTCTGCCCGGACTCGGGGAAGCCGTAGCCCGCCTCCGCGTACGGCAGTGGTCGCAGCTCGTAGAACGAGTTGAGGTAGGTGCCGGGCAGGCCGTGCGGCTCACCCTCGTCGAGGTTGCCGCGCAGGCCGACGTGCCCGTTGGAGAGCGCGAAGACCGACTCCGACTGGGCCAGCACGTCCATGTCGAGCCGGGTCTCCCGGACGTGCCACGGCTCGACCGGATAGGCCCGCTCCCGGATCACGCGGAGCCTCGTTCATCGGCGGGGTGGGCGGTGGCGGCACGGCCCGGCGCCGACGTGTCGGCGACGGCGAGCAGCTCGGCGAGGTCCTGCACCACGATGTCGGCGCCGTGCGCGAGCAACTCGTCGGCCTGCCCGACCCGGTCGACGCCGACCACGTAGCCGAAGCCACCGGCACGGCCGGCGGCCACCCCGGAGAGCGCGTCCTCGAAGACGGCGGCCCGTGTCGGGTCGACGCCGAGCAGTGTGGCCCCGGCGAGGAAGGTGTCGGGGTGCGGTTTGCCACGCAGCCCCTGGGCGCGGGCGACCAGGCCGTCGACCCGGGCCTCCAGCAGCGGTTCCAGCCCGGCGGCGGCGACCACCTCGCCACCGTTGGCGCTGGCCGTCACCACGGCCCGGCGCAGCCCGGCGGCCCTCGCCGCCTCCAGGTAGTGCACCGAGCCCGGGTAGACCTCGACGCCGGCGGTGCGGAGGCGTTCCAGCAGCAGGACGTTCTTGCGGTTGCCCACGCCGTTGACGGTGTCGGCGTCCGGCGGGTCGTCCGGGCTGCCCTCGGGGAGGACTATGCCGCGGGAGGCGAGGAACGAGCGGACGCCGTCGGCGCGGGGTCGCCCGTCGACGTAGCGGTTGTAGTCCGGGCCCGGGTCGAACGGTTGGAAGGGCTCGCCGGAGACGGTGGCTCGCTGCCGGAGAAACTCGTCGAAGGTCTGCTTCCAGGCGGCGTTGTGCACGCGGGCGGTCTGCGTCAGCACACCGTCCAGATCGAAGAGACAGGCGGTCACGTGAGCAGGTAGGCCCAGCACGGTACGAATCTATCCACCCCACTGGGCCCGCAAACCCGTTTCCGCCGCCCCGGCGCGCCTCAGTTCGGCCGCAGCGTCCAGATCACGGTCATCGCCGAGGTCGGCTTGCCCTCCTCGGTCGCGATCTCCACCTCGACCGGGAACTCCGGCCGCTGACCGGACTCCAGCTCCTCGATCACCTCGAGCGCCGGCCGCCCGAGCCGCGCGGTGGCCAGCACCGGGCCCATGGCGAGCTTGCGGTAGGCGATGTCGGCCCGGACGGCGAGCGGCACGGCCCGGTCGAACAGCTGCCCGAAGGCGGCCAGCACGACCGCGCCGGAGGCCGTCTCGCCGAGGGTGAACATGGCACCGGCGTGCGGGCCGCCGATGTGGTTGTGGGTGGCCGGCGAGTCGGGCAGCCGGACGACCGCCCGCACCCCGCCCTTTGCCTCGGGTGCCACCTCGACGAATTCGATGCCGAGCGTACGAGCGAAGGGCACCGCTTCCAGGATGCCGGCCGCCACCTGGCGGGAGTCGATGGTCATGTCCTGACGTTACTCGCCGGTAACCAGGCCGGCAACCAGGGTCTTTCCCCGCTCGACCGGTGCTCAGAGGTTGGCGATCGTCCGCAGGATCTCCGCGTAGAAGTTGCCGTCGATGCTGCGGAAGAAGGCGAAATCCTGGCCCGGGTCACCGAAGAACGGGCGCAGCGTCCACGCCAACTGGGTGCCGACGAAACCGAAGAGCAGGATCCAGATGTAGAGCAGGGTCATGCTGGCCGGCCGCTGCGACGGGTCGCCGCGCCGAACGGGTGGGCTGCCCCACGGGCGTTGCGCCACCGGGGCGCCCGGAGGGAACGAGGCGCCCGCCGGCTGGCCGGCCCACTGAGCCGGCACGTGCGCCGGAACCGGCGCGGCGGTCGCGGCGCCGTTCGGCGTCGACTCGGCAGCCGCGGCCCCGACCGGCACGGCCACCGGCTCGGCACCCTGACCGGCGGCCGGGGTCGCTCCGGCGGGCACGGCGGCCGGCACAGCCTGGACCGGGGCCGGGGCGGCCTGGACCGCGACCGGCGCGTTCGCCTGGGCGTTGGCGGCCTCCGGCGCGAGCAGGCCGTGGTCGTTGAGCACCTGCATCCCGCCGGTCAGGAAGCGCAACCCGACCACTGCCGACAGGGTCAGGATCGCCACGTTGAGCAGCTTGAAGAACCCGTAGTCGGGCGCGGTGATCAGAAAGAAGAGGCTGATCGGCGCGAACGCCACGGCGAGCATCGAGGTGACCGTGATGGCCACCATCACCAGCGCCAACGACTGACGCACCGACAGCCGGGCGCCGAAGACCAGGTTGAACAGGTAGAGCGTGGGCAGGCAGATGGCCAGCGTGACCAGGAACAGCAGCGGCAGCTTCAGCGCGGAGGTCAGCGCCATCAGCGGGCTGTGGAAGGCGCCCAGCACCGCTCCGTAACAGGCCAACGCGATGGCGGAACTGCTGAGCATGCGAACGGTCAGCGCGTTGAGGTCACGCTCGGCCACGATCTGCTGCCAGATGCTCCCGCGATCGCGCAGGATGCGCTCGATGACGAGCGGGCTGGGACGGTCACCCGACACGGGTGCACCCCTCTCGGAGGTCTATCACTGTGGACTGGGTGCGCAGACGGTAGGACACCGGACGGTGGGCCCGCCACCCCGCTCCGGCGAGTCGTCAGCGCCAACCCACGTCGATCCGGGCGCCACGCTCGTCGAAGAAGTGCAGCGCGTCCATCCGGACCGAGACGGCGAGCGGATGACCGGCGCTGACCGCCGGGTACGGCGCCAGCCGCACCGCCAGCTCCGCCGGGCGGCGGTGGTGCCGGCCCGGGTCGGGAAGCACGCTGGTCTGGGTGCCGCCGCCATTCGAGGCCTCCTGCGGCTCCACCGGCTTGCCGGTGAGGCGCTGCATCACCGAGCCGAACCGACGCAGGCCGCGCTGACCGACCGGCGGCGATTCGACCGGCGCACCCATCTCGTCGACCACGACCGCTGTCGCACCGATGTCGAGGAACGCCAGCGACTCGTGCCCGTGGTGCTCCAGGTAGCGGATCCGCCCCCGCAGCACGTCGCCGGGGCTGTCCGGGGCGACCGGGGTGAGTGCCTCGGCCCGCATACCGACCACGATCCGCTCACCGTGGTAGTGCGCCACCGCCCGACTGCGAATGTCGTTCCAGGGCAGGTAGAGCGACTGGTCACCGAGGTTCAGCGTGACGTACCGGTCGAGGTGGACGTAGACCGACGCCTCCAGCAGGTTCATCCGTGGGCTGCCCAGGAAGGCGGCCACATAGAGCGTCGCCGGCCGGCCGTACACCTGGGTGGGTGTGCCGACGTCCTGGAGCACGCCGCGGCGCATGATGGCGACCCGGTCGGCCATGGTGAGCGCCTCGGCCTGGTCGTGGGTGACGTAGACGGTGGTGACCCCCAGCTCCCGGGTCAGGCCGGAGATCTCCGCGCGCAGCTCGGCGCGCAGGCCGCTGTCCAGATTCGAGAGCGGCTCGTCCATCAGGAACAGGCCGGGCCGCCGGACGATCGCCCGACCCATCGCCACCCGCTGCCGCTGGCCGCCGGAGAGCTGGCCCGGCTTACGGGCCAGCACGTCGCCGATGCCCAGCGCGCTGGCCACGTCGCTGACCCGCTCGTCCCGCGGCTCCTGCTCGATTCCCGCGAGGCGCAGTGGAAAGGCGATGTTGTCGCCGACGCTCATGTGCGGGTAGAGCGCGAAGTCCTGGAAGACCATTGCGATCTTCCGGTCGCGCGGAGGCAGGTCGTTCGCCAACTCCCCGTCGAGCAGCACCGCGCCCTGGGTCGGATCCTCCAACCCGGCGATCATCCGCAGCACCGTCGACTTGCCGCAGCCGGACGGCCCCAGAAGCACCATGAACTCGCCGTCGTTCACATCAAGATTGATGCTGTCGACTGCCAGCGTGCCGTCCCTGAAGACCTTGCTCACGTCCTTGAGCGTGACGGTGCTCACCGTCGTCCCCCCCAGCTCGTCTGCCGAACCCCACAAGACTGTGACCAGGATCATTGGATCCGCACATCGGGTAAACGTCTCATGTTCGACGGATGACGCCGCAATTACACGACAAAGGAGACGGACAGCGCGGTCAGCAGCGCGAAGATCGCCCGCTGGGCTCCCCCAGGAAAACCTCGCGCACCACCCGTTCCGCCGCGTGCCCGTCGTCCAATGTGCAGAACCGGCCCCGGAAATGCTCACGGGCCTTGGTCGCCGCGTCGGAGCGCACCGCGTCGGTGCGGAACAGGTCGACCAGGTCGGCGAAGGTGGTGGCCACCGCGCCCGGCGGTTCGGCCGTCACGTCGAAGTAGACCCCTCGGGCCAGCCGGTACGCCTCCCAGTCCGGGGTATAGAGCACGATCGGCCGGTCCAGCACCGCATAGTCGAACATCGCCGACGAATAGTCGGTGATCAACACGTCGGCTATCAGGTAGAGATCCTCCACCCGTTGGTGGCCGCTCACATCGCGAACCCGTTCCCAGTCCACCGGCCGACCGGGGCGACGGTCACGGTCGTGGAAATAATGGCTGCGCATCAGCAGCCGGCCCGAGTCACCCAGCGTCCGCACGAACCGGTCCGGGTCGAACGGCGGCCGGTAGCCGGGAAGGTGCTCCCGGTGTGTCGGGGCGTACAGCACGACCTGCTCGTCGGGGCCGACGCCGAACTCCGCGCGCAGCCGACGCACCTCGTCCGGACCGGCCGTCACCAGGCGGTCGTTGCGCGGGTAACCCACCTCCAGAGTCGTGTACGTGGCCGGGTACGCCCGGTCCCACATCTGGGTGGAGAAGCTGTTCGCGCTGACGCTGTAGTCCCAACGGTCCACCCGGCGCAGCAGCCCGGCGAAGTCCATCCGACCCGCGCCGATCGGGTAGCGCTGCTGGTCCAGCCCCATCACCTTGACCGGAGTGCCGTGGTGGGTCTGCAGGTGCACCTGCTCCGGCCGCTTGCGGACGAAGTCCGGAAAGTTGACGTTGTTGACCAGCCACCGAGCGCGGGCGAGGACCCGGTAGTACGCCGGCGTGCCGGCGACCACGTACTCCACCCCGGCCGGCACGCTGTCCACCCGGTCCCGGCGCACGATCCACACGCCGCGCACCCCCGGCGCCAACGTCCGGGCAGCCTCGTAGATCGCCGCCGGGTTGCAGGAGTAACCCCGGAACCAGTAGGCGGCGTACACCGCGAGCGTCGGGTCGACAGGCCGACGCAACTCGGCCCGGTAGTACTCGCGCAGCAACCCGTCGCGGGTCAGCCGGGCACCGCGGCGCGCAACCGGGCCGACCCGACGCCGGGCGGTGCGGGTCTGCCGACGGGCGGCGTCGCGGGCCCGGCTGGCGGCCCGCAACGCGCTGAAGGTGCGCCAGCGTCCGGACGCGACGAGCCGGTGTTTGATCCCCTCCACCCCGTCCGGCACCGGATAACCGCCGGCCGGCAGCCAGCGCTCGTAGTCGGCGGTGATCTGCGCGAAGAACGCCGGTCGCAGCTCCGGGGCGATCCGCTGGCCGTTGCCCAGCACCGTCAGGTAGTGCCAGATCATCCGCTCGAAGACCGCCGGCCGCAGGGCGTCCGTCGCCGAGCCCCACGCGTCCATCAGGTGGAAGACCCGGTGCCACTGTGGGAAGACCTCGAAGTGCCGGTCACCCCGGGTCCGGGTGATCGCGCCGGCGCGGCGTTGCCGGTAGTTGACGCACACCCGATCGAGTACGCCGATCCGCTGCGCCGCCATCAGCACCGGATAGCTGAACGAGACGTCCTCGTACCAGCCCGGCGCGAAGCGCAGCCCCAGGTCGGCCAGGAACTCCCGCCGGACCAGCCGGTTCCACGCGGTGTGCAGCAGGTGCATCGCCTCCGGCCGGTCCCGCAACCGGAAGGTGTCCGCGCCGGGCGACTCCGGGAACACCTCGGCCATCGCGCTGCGGGTCGCTGTGTCGTTCCAGTGGGTGCGGACGTGGTCGACCAGCAGCACGTCGGGGCGGGTCGCCCGCAACCGCTCGGCGACCTCGGTCAGGCACTCCGGCGCCAGCCAGTCGTCGCCGTCGAGGAACCACACGTACTCGCCGACGGCCCGGTCCAACCCGATGTTGCGGGCTGGACCGAGGCCGACGTTCTCCGACAGCCGAACCGAGCGGACCCGCTGGTCGCGGGCCGCGTACTCGTCGATGATCTCGCCGCTGGCGTCAGGCGAGCAGTCGTCGACGGCGATCACCTCGATATCGGTCTCCGGCTGACCGAGGACGGAGTCCAGACATTCACGCAGGTATCCCTGCACACGGAAGGCCGGCACCACGAAGCTGATCAGGGTCATCCGGCCGTCCCTCCGTCAGTGCGGCGCGGCACCTCCAGCGCCCACCGGCGCCACCGACGCCCGCGCGCTACGGGCCGGTCGCACGAACCAGGCCAGGACGACGCTCACCACGAAAACCACGAGAAGGTACGCACCGAGTGTAGCCAGCCCGATACCCACCATGCCGGCAATCGCCGCGAGGGCCAGCAGCGCCGAGCGCACCTCCCAGCCCAGCGTGAACGCGTGCAGCGGCGGTGCCGCCTGCCGCTTCTCCAGCCGGGCCGTCAGGTCGTAGTGGTGCACGGTGAGCACGAAGACGTACCCGAAGATCAGCCAACCCGGTGCCTCACCGACCACCCCGACCGCGATGGCGAACAGGTACTCGGCGGCGCGCAACGCCGCAGGCACCAGCCAGTCCAGCGGACCGTTGTGCGCGGCCCCCGCGCCCAGGCCGCCGACCAGCAGCACCAGCAGCGCCACCGGCACCGCCCAGCGCAGCCCGTCCGGCGAGTCGCCCCACAGCGCCGCGACCAGCAGCACCGCCGGGCCGAGCGCGGCGACCACCGCCAGGGTCAACGGCCCCATCGGGCGGACCACCGGCAGCCAGCGGGCCAACGGGCCGTCGTCGCGGTGCAGGGTGGCGTCGACCGTGTCCAGCACCGGCACCCACATCCAGCGGGCCCGCAACGTCCGCAGCGCCCCGGTGTACGCGAACGCCAGCACACCCCAGACCAGGACGGCGATGAGGCTGACCAGCGGGTTGAACAGCGCAACGGTCAGCGCGATCAGCGCCC